>CAWJXG010000001.1:0-2282381 GCA_963846815.1 uncultured Acidobacteriaceae bacterium
GACCCACACTCATCAGAAGATACTCTAAATAAACGATCTACAGGCACTTAGCTGAAACTGACCGTTTGGTTTTGCACTGCAAAATACGGCTTTCCGACGGTTCGTACATCACGTTTACGTCACGTCGTGTTGATCGTAGTGCTCACACCGTCATGCGGTCAGATGCATCGATTTTTAAAACTTCCTACTTCGGTCTACATTCATGTGGATTGTTCGCTACTCTTTACGGGGAGAGCCTATGAAATCGATCTTAGGCAATCGTATCGTGATCGGCGCTGTGATGCTCGGGGACCGCTTTTGCCGCCATCATCAGCTATTACCGACCAACACCTATAAATTTGGCGCCGCACCAGGAGACCGGGAGTACTTCGATTACATTACCTTCGATTCCGACTCGCGGCGCGTATACCTGACGCACGGAAGCGAAGTGCTCGTCGAAAGGAAGACACGGGAGCTGAAGCGGGAAAGATTTCCGGGCTGAAGGTGAGCCACGGTTAGCAGCGGTACCTGCGGTAGGACGCGGCTTCATCAGCGACGGCGGGCAAGGAAGGCGACCATATTCGATCTCAACACATTGAAGGTCGTGGGGCAGGCCAAAGCTGAGGAGACGCTGACCGCATCGTCGACCACCCGGCGTCCAAGCGGGTCTGCACGTTGAACGGCGATAGCCACAATGCGACAGCGATTGACCCGTCTACGGGAAACCAGGTGGGCACGATCGATCTGGGAGGGGCACCGGAATTGGGTGCCGACGGGAAAGGGGCCATCTATAACAACTTGGAAGACAAAAGTGAGGTCTTGGCAATTGATTCCCGCAGCTTGAAAGTGAAATCGCGCTGGCCGATTGCGCCTGCTGCAGCGCCAGCACTTATCGCGATGGATCGGACCATCGACGGTGTTCGTCGCTGGCCGAGAACCGGCGATGATGGTAGCGATGAATGCCGACGACGGTAAGGTGATCCAGTCGTTTCCGATAAGCGGGGCCCGATGCCGAGGTGTACGACCAGAAGACAGGCCTGATCTTCGTTTCCATCCGCGAGGGCTGGGTTCACATTTTTCACCAGGACTCGCCCGACCAGTACAGCGAAGCAGGCAAGTGAAGACGGAGTCCGGCGCCAATACCATGGCGTATGATCCAAAGAACTCTATCGCATCTTCGTGGACACGTCCGAGTTCGGAAAAGTGCCGGAACCGACCAAAGATACCCGCATCCGTGACCGTGCCCGATCCCGGCACATTTCACCTGCTGGTATATGCACAGTAACGGACGCTGTACCTATGCGTTTTGGGCTAAACCGAGGACACAGAGCGCTCTCTGGAAATGAGCTAGGCATTCAAAACGCGGTCGAAGACGCAGAAGGAAACGTCGCGTCCGATAAGTGCCCACTTACCGAATCATAAGGATCGAAGGCGGAACAAGAGCGATGAAAAGTTTCCGGAAAGAGCTGTGGTTCGACTTCCCGCTCGCCTCGGGTTCCGTGAACATCACTCCGCAGGTGGACGCGTGCTTGCACGAGAGCGAGGTTGCTGAAGGCCTGGTATTGGTAAACGCGATGCACATTACCGCATCGGTTTTCATCAATGACTATGAGCCGGGGACTGCATAAGGACTATGGCAAATGGTTGGGGAGAAGTTAGCCCCACATGGGCCCGTATCGGCTTATTCGCATAATCGCACTGGCGAAGACAACGCAGATGCGCACTTGAAACGGCAAATTATGGGAAGGGAAGTAGTGGTTGCGATCACAAAGTCGCAACTAGATTTTGGCCCTTGGGAACAGATCTTTTACGGTGAGTTTGATGGACGACGGAAGAAGCGAGTGCTTGTAAAGATCATCGGCGAGTGACTCGGCCGGGCCCGGTTACGGCCGCGTCCAATTCAGATGCAAGGTTGTCGAATCTCGGCGTCGGACCTTTCCAGCGCAATTGTTCCACGTCATCGAAAAGGGCAATGTCCGTGCGAAGGTGGCGAGCTTGCGGAACAGCATTGCCTGATCGCGCTCTCGCACAAGGGTATCGGCGAGGGTTCTTGCACTCGCGACATTCACCCTCCACTCGCGGAAGTCCGCAGGTACAGATTCCAGGTGCCCAAACTTGGCCAGAACCGCAGCCGATGACTTCGCACCCCAGTCCGGCAGCCCCGGATAGCCGTCGGCGGTATCACCCACCAGCGCCAGATAGTCAGGCATCGACTCCGGCGACACGCCAAATTTCTTGACTACGCCAGGCTCATCCACAACGACGCGCGTACGACGGTTCAGCTGAACGATGCGTGATCCCTGAACACACTGGGCAAGGTCCTTGTCCGGGGTACAGATGATCACCTGTTCGACACGCGGGTCGCGAACAGCCGCCACTGCAGCCGCAGCAAGCGCGTCGTCCGCCTCGAATTCCACCATGGGCCAGACCACTATGCCGGCAGCTGAAAGAACTTCTTCGAGAAGAGGGAACTGCGCCAGCAGGTCGGGTTCGACTCCTTCACTGGTCTTGTAGGCAGGCCAAAGTTCATTGCGAAAAGACTCGATGACATGGTCGGTGGCAACTGCAATGTGGGTGGCGCCGGCCTTCATCATCGCTAGCAGCGACGTCAGGACACCGCGCACGGCAGCGACCTCGCGGCCCGTCGCATCGTGCGCAGACGGCAGAGCGTAGTAATGCCGGAACAACTCGTATGTGCCATCAACCAAGTAGATTTCCAGGGCTGAGCTCCAGCACAACCCTATCGGAGCTTGGCGCACTCAATCAAGACGCGTGTGAACTCAAAATCGACACGGTAGAGGTCAGGACTTCGATTCTCCTCTTTGCTCTGATAGCCTCTTTGTTATGCGACTCGCCCTGAGCCTCTTATGCCTTTTCGCTTTTGCTGGCTTGATGTTTGCGCAGAACCCGAAGCCGGTTGTCGATCGTGTTGCCGCGCAGAATGCGCTTTTCGAAGAACAGTACGAGTCTGATCTCAGGAACTTCCCGGAGCGCGCCACCGCATTCGGCGACTATCGCTACAACGACAAGCTCGCCGAGTACTCGCTGGAGGCGATCACACAACGCGACAAGACCAACCAGGAATTCCTGATCCGTGTTAAGGCCATCGACACCACGGGGCTCAGCGACCAGGACCAACTGTCGCACGACCTGATGATGCGGGTCTTACAGCAGCGCATTACCGACTACGGCCTCAAAGAATACGAGATGCCGATCAACCAGCAGAACGGCATCCATACGAGCCTGGCGGATCTGCCGAATCCATGCCGTTCACGACGGTGAAGCAGTACGAGGATTACATCGCGCGACTGCAGCAGATTCCGCGCGTGCTGAACCAGACGGAGGAGGTGCTGCGCGCCGGGATGAAGGACAAACTCATGCCGGTGCGGTTCCTGCTGGAGAAGATTCCTGTGCAGTGCCAGGGCATCATTGATGCCGATCCGTTTTTGCTACCTACCAAGAAGTATCCAGCGAACATTTCACCGGAAGAGCAGAAGCGCCTGACGCAGCAGATCACCGAGGTGGTCAACAACGAGGTCATTCCGGCGTACAAGCATTTTGCCAACTTCGTGAAGACGGAGTACGCCCCGCAGGGCAGGACCACGCTGGCCATCACTTCGTTGCAGGACGGCCAGAAGCGCTACGAAAACTACATTTACGCGCGCACGACGACGCACCTCAGTGCGGATGAGATACACCAGATCGGGCTGCGCGAGATCGACCGCATAGAGGCGCGAGATGACGGCGATTGCCAAGAAAGAGGGCTTCGCCGACCTGGCGTTCATTCCGGGCTTCGCTGAAGACAAATCCCAAGTACATTCCGACTTCTTCGGAGCAGATCCTCGATGACTTCCGCAAGTACATCGCGCAGATGGAGCCGAAGCTGCCACAACTGTTTACGCTGCTGCCGAAGTCGCCCGTCACAGTGGAGGCCATTCCGGCCTTTCAGGCGGCGGCCGCAACGCCATTACGTCACCGGCACACCTGACGGCAAACGGCCTGGGCGCGTCGTAGTCGCCACCTCCAACTTTGCCGAGCGCTCACTGATCGACGATGAGGCGGTGGCGTATCACGAAGGCGTGCCTGGGCATCACATGCAGAACTCCGTAAACCAGCAGCTCACGGGGCTGCCGAAGTTTCGGTTGCATGGATTGGGCTTCAACGCCTATGGCGAGGGCTGGGCTTTGTATGCCGAGCAACTGGGCAAGGAGGTTGGTTTCTACCAGGACCCGGTCTCGGATTACGGCCGCCTGTCGTCGGAGCTGTTCCGTGCGGTGCGTCTGGTGGTGGACACAGGAATTCATTCAAAAGGATGGACGCGGGAGCAGGTGGTGGAATTCATGCGCAAGTCTGGCGCTGTTGACGAGCCTACGATTCAGTCGGAAACCGACCGCTACATTGCCTGGCCGGCGCAGGCTCTGAGTTACAAGCTGGGGCAGCTCAAGATCAGCGAACTGAGGCAGCGCGCCCAGAAAGAGTTAGGGCGCGAAGCTTCGACATCCGGACGTTTCATGACGAGATTCTCGACGGGGGATCATTGCCGCTGGATATGCTGGAGGCTCGCACAGACAAGTGGATCGCCCAGCGGAAGGCCAAGTGAGTTCTGATTTGGCACGACCTCAGGGGCGAGTGGCCATGTCGCTAGGCTCTTACTGCTGTGACTGTCATCATCTCCGTGGTGCTGCCCCAAGGCACTCTCATCAGAAGTGGCGCGGCGGGCAGCAGAAAAGCCGGTAAACTCCGCGAGCCATTGTGCGCCCAAGGAAATTAACTATCGTGCTGTCCAGCCCCCGTCGATGAGTAAGGTGTGTCCAGTGATGAGCGACGCAGCCGGCGAGGCGAGGAAGACGACCGCACCCGCTACCTCCATGGGCTCGCCAATTCGATGAAGCGCGGCAATGCGATCGATTACATCTGCTCGGAATGAGGAATCGGCAAGACACGCCTCGGTTCCCGGCGTATGAATGAACGTGGGTGCTACTGCATTGACTGTAATGTTGTGCGGGCCCCATTCCACGGCGAGGCACTTTGTGAGGTGCGCGATGCCGGCCTTGGTCATGCAATAAACAGATTCGGTAGGGAGAGCAGCGAATCCAGCCTGCGAGCTCATATTGATGATCCGACCACTCTTCTGGCGGATCATCACACGGCCCGCGGCCTGGCACGCAAAGAATGTCCCCTTGAGATTTACAGCCAAGGTGAAGTCGAAGTCGGCTTCGGACACATCTTCGGCCCGATTGCCCGGAGCCACGCCTGCGTTGTTGACCAAGATATCGAGACGCCCGAAATCGCGTACTACATGGTCTATCGCGCTAGTAATCTGATCGAGGTGCGTCATGTCCATTTGGAGGGGTAGGACACGTCGACCCAAGGCGCGAATTTCCGCGGGCAAGCCGCCGGCGGCGCAGACATCGCGCAGGCCAAGCGCTACGTCTGCGCCTGTTGCAGCTAGCGCCAAAGAGATGGCGCGTCCCAACCCGCGCGCCGCGCCGGTAACGAGCGCAACCTGTCCGTTCAGATCAAAACGCGGAAAGACTTCCATATGTATTGGCCCTCAAGTCAAAGGTTTCGCCACAAACATTTGATTTCAGTGTTTGAGACCTCGTAAATTGGATGACATTTCTTCCGCTGGCAACCAACCGCTCCAAGGTCATCGTTCCTAGTCGCTCACGATGAAGGCTGCACCAGATAGATAGCGATAGACGCCCATCGCCACCGTTATCCTTTGACGCCTTGCCTCGCATTTGTGATCACAACCTGTATGCCGACTTCCCGGTAGTATTTCGATGAAAGCCGGTTCCACGACTTGCCGACGACACGACCAAGTGATTCTCCGCTCAACCAGGCTGGCCTCGCGCTACTCCGCAAACACCCGCATTTCTCATTCCGAACCGCTCGATTACCAGCAGCCCGGGAGCAGAAGACCGGCTATATCGCGAGATGATTTAGCGTAGCCTTCGTGTCGCCGACTCCCTCAGTTTTCAATGTCCCTTAACGCAATCGCTGAGGTGCTCAGGGGCAGCTTGGAACGTCAGAAAACGCGCGGGATAGTCAAAGGTGATGCGGTAACAACGTAGGACGGCTCCGCCGAGACTGCCAGCTAATGTGCGTGATGCGAATGAGCCGGCTTTGTTCTGGCTTAGGTTGGCGGGCAGCTCACGAAAATCTGTTCCCGCCAGCTTGAAACTCGACAGAGTCACTTTGCGAGCTCTCACCTTTCCGCCGATCCCTGCGCCGGATATGACATCGTCTCCTATCTCCTGATAGAGGTCGTTTCGTTTCGCGAATGCGGCAAAGAGCGTCACCGTTCCACCATCTCCCGTATCCAGCCGGAACAGCCCGTGATGGCTGTCGACCTCGGCCTCGATGTAGATGGAATGCCCGTCACTGTAGAAAGGCACAGTGGTGCCCGCGTCGTTCGGGGCGGGCTGCCCGAATTCGGCGAAGCTGATCGTCTGAGCCGGATAATCAATCGTGGTGCGGAACTCCGCGAGGAATTCGAAGCCCACGGAACCAGCGGGCTCCGGTTGCCCCGGCCGAGCATCCCACGGTAGGGGACCCACGAGGACTACCTCGTTTGATAACTCCGCGGATCCTAGAGATATCCTCTTCGCCAGCGCATATCCGCCGGTTGTGCTCGATTCGCCGACGCCACTGAGATTCAGTCCACCCGAGACCTTCAGGCCAAACTGCTCGGCCCATGCGGGAGAGAAATAGTTGGCCGCCCCCGTGTCAAACACGACGTCCGCAGGCACGTCGTTAACCCGTGCGGAAACGAGGATGTGCCATCCCGCGTAGCGAAAAGGAATACGTGCTCCCTCGACAGAGACGAGCCGGCCATGGGGTGATCTCGGAGGCCGTGCCAAACTATTCGGCGGGAGCTTGCTGAGCAGGCGCACACGCTTGACTTCGAACGTGGTGGTTTCGCCGGTGTTAGAAGTTTCAACTCTGCGGAATGGAAAGCTTACCTTCCCAACGCGACGCCAGTCGCTGTAGGTGATCGTGAGCGGCCCGTCGTCGGTCTGGACTACGACTTGCCTAACCAGATGGTTCGTCAGGTCGAATGTTACTTCGACCTCACTACCTCCAACTGGAGCGTAATGCACAACTGCGGCGTGACTGCTTGGTTCAGCCTTGCTAATGGTGAAGCCAGTCTCGCTTCGCCAACCCGCACGATCGACGAACGCCTGCGATCGAGCGTCTTGCACCAGAGGAGGCAGGTCGACCGAATTGACGATACCGTTGGCGGCACCCCAGGACACCCCGTCATAGCCGCTCACTGCCCGCATCGGGCCAGTCTCTTGGAGCATGCGGCTGTTCCCCGTGCGCAGGTCGATGGTCTTTTCAAATCTACCGGGCACGCCACCCTCTGTCATGGTCCCCTCTAGGATTACGGCGGCTATTCGGTCCCAGTTGTGGCCACCGGTAGCTGCCCACTCGGCCTGAGCAAGTCCGGACGGGCGCTGGTCTTCCGCCTGTTTGGCTATGGTGGGCGAAGCAACGAGTGCGACTGCAATTGCTGCAACTAAGAAACCAGCCCGGACGCATCTCATTTCTCAACACCCCCAAGAGTGAGTCGGGCCGAAGCAGCTATCAAATCTACGAACGTATGACGCTCATTCTGCACACCCCTAAACACCGTGGTGTTCGGGATAGCCTACGAAGAGTCCTCGTGGGACGAACCTTATGGCGTCCCAATTCTCCCCTCACTCCTTAACCGGCACTTTTCAGCTTCTTCAGCGCGGCCTCGTACGCTGCGGTCCTATTGCTCAGGTTGGCGGGGACGTTCTGCAAGACAATTTCCCAATTAGCAATTGCGTTCTTCTTATCATCTAAGGCCGTGTAGCCGCGAGCCAGTCCCAACGATGTCCAGAATTTGTCTTGCGGATGCTGCTGCCGGTTGAAGGCGAATACCTTCATAGCCTTGTCCTTCTTGTCGTTGCGGAGCAGCCCGATCCCATACGCATAGACCGAGTAGGCGTCGGTTCCGGGCAAATGCAGTGCTTTCTGCATCACGCTATCCGCCTCGGCTTCGCGCCCGAGGGCGTCCAACACGGCGGCTTTGGTCGAGAGCGTGGAAAAATCCTCGTGCCCGATAGTCGCTCCGCGGAACGGACCGTCGATCGCCTTGTCGGCCCAGATCAGCGCTTCCTCGAGATGATCTTGTTGTCAGCACAGAATTGCGCCGCCGTCTGCCAGTCCTGATAGTTGAACCCTGCCCATGACTGCAAGTCCTGGCGCATCTTCGCGACATACAGCTCATTTACGTTGGGAACTTCAATCTTGAGGGGTATTCGTTTCTTTTCCCACTGAAGGTAAGCTACCGCGGAATCCGGACGGCGGTCGTCAAACCCGTAGGTCAGGAATTCGGTGAACGGAGCGTCCTGCGGTGTTACCGGTACGCGCAGAACATCGTCTTTGGGATCATATTGGAAACTCCCCCATCCCTGGTGACTGGAGAAAATCCACTGCCACGGACCGTCCTTTTCTGCGTCGAGAAAGAGCGCATAGGTTCCAGCTTTCAGGTCTTTGCCTTCGACCTTCACGTCGTAGGAGAAGGTGATGGAGGTGCTCTCGTTGGCTCCGGCGCGCCAGGGAGCGCCTTTCGTTGGCCCGAATCCCTCATCGACGAAACCGTAGTGAACCACCTCTCCCCAGATGTGTCCGGTGCGGTCGGTGTTTGCGGGGTTGTGAACTTTTGGACTGTGGTAGTCGATCGAAATTTTGACAGGCCCAATCCATTGCGACACTTCCGCATGCTCATTGCTCCCGTTGGGAGGCGTAGCCAACTCCGACGTTTCCTGACCAGCAACGGCAATGGAGAACATGAGAAACATAACCGCGGCGAGTGCGGATTTCACGGTGGCCTCCCGTCCCTAAGCAGGGAGCAGCGACACAGAGATTAAGCCTATTTCCAGCGAACAGGGATCGCCATGGTGCGGTCCAATGTGCTGATGGTAGTTATTGACTGCATGGAAAAGGAAGGGTTAGCTGATCCCCCAGCCGAGGCTATTGAATGGCGTTCCCCGACCGGGTACTTGAAGGAAATGGCGGGTCGACGGCAGTCGGACCCGCGGCCTCTACCGTGACAGCGCAACCATTCATTGTAAACCATTGAAATTGAACGGTGTTGGCGGACACAGTTTGATGCTCTAAGGGGTGATTTGGTAGGGCTTATCGTCCCCTTATTGTCCCCAGATTCGATGGCGCGAAGAAAAATCGATCAGGAGAATGTCGGTATCAGCGGACAGGATCGGTTTCGCCGATCCGAGTCCGTTTCGCTGTAACTTTCTGTTGCCGACCGTCCGAGCAAACCTTAAAACGGCAACGTCTCCCACAAGCGGTGGAGGAGTCACCCTGATAGCACATCGTCACGGGGATAAGGTGCGCTCGCTGACCCCGGTTTTCCGATGTAGTGTTCCTTTGCGTGAATGGCCTCATGGTCTTCCGCCGACTCAAGATGGGTAAACACTTCCGCCGGCACGCTAGTTCGGACGGCAATCGTTCTTCCAACAGTGTCGCCTGCCGATGCGCTTCGCCGACGGCCATGGAGTGCGGGAAGAGCAGGTGTACTTCAATCAGTTGCCGGTATCCAGTGGTACGGAAGCGCATGCCGTGATACTGCAACCCCAACTCGCTGCAGATGGAGTCCAGCTTGTCGCGGATCTCCGTCCTATTTCCGGGTCGGAATGTCCAGCAGACCTAAGTGCGGAACGCCACACCAAGTGACCGCCTGCCCAGAGGATATTTATCGCCACCGCAATCGCCAGGGAGCGGATCGAAAGGCTTCCATCCGGTCAGGATCACCAACCCCAACCCCGGCCACCACGCCAAAATTGGTCCAACTGTCCGTGAGTACGTGTTTTCCGTTCGCCTCAAGGATGAGCGAGTTCGTGCGCCGTCCCCGTGCGAATCAGGTACCACCCTAAGCCGGCGTCGAGGATGCCGGCCGCCACTACGAGGATATGCCGATCCAAGATTGTCCAGTCGCAGCCCGGTCACCCATTCCTCGATAGCCGCGAACAGGATGAAGATGGCGGCCAACACGATCATCGCCCCCTCAAAACCAGCAGAGAAGAATGTGATCCTTTCAAAGCCGTAAAGGAATTTGGGGGCTGCAGGGTCCCATGCTAAGGCGCAGGCTGAACGCCGCGAATGCCACCGCGACCACGTGAACCACAGACTCCGCAGCATCCGACAGGATGGCTGCCGAACCCGTCATAAGATACGCCGCCAACTTGCCGATCAGCATCAAGACGCCGAACATCAACGAGAGCCGCATCGCCAGGCGCATCGCGCGCAGTTCGCCCTCGTCGCGATCGGAAGATGTTCTCTGATGCGCGATCCCCTTCGTATCGGTGGGGGCGAATGCTGGAGCTGTCGGCTCTTCCACGATGTATTTCCTCGGTGTTGACGGTTGCAATCAACGGCTGTGCTTTCTTGCGATCCATTCCCGAATTGCTAGTCACAGCTACCAGGATCGAGGAGCAGCTATTTCAGATAGGCGCGCACCAGGGCGATCAAATCCTCACCCAGTTCCTCGCGGGAATCCACCTTTTGGTCCTCCCCATCGATACGCGCGAAACGAGCCTTCGATTGCGATCGACAACAGAACCACGGCGATGATGGCCCAGGCGGACCCTCGACCGTCTGGAGTACTCATAAACTGCAAGACCATGAGGAGTATGGCGGCGATGCAGCTTATGGCAGCAAGCGCAGATATCCACGACTGAGCGCCGGTCTGCTTCGCCAGCTTGAAATTCGCAAAATTTACCGCAGCATAAACGATCAAAAATCCGCCGCTGGTGACGGCCGAAAGAGCATGAAGACTGAGGCCATTCAGCGCCAGCAACGCCAATGCACCGATACACGTCATGCTCACAACTGACCTGCCCCGTACCTCGCGGGCGAAGAGACTGGGTAATTCGAAATGCTCCCCAAGCAGTACGGGCAACTTCTCGGCACCGAAAAAATCGGCATTGATAGCGGATGCCGACGCAAAGACGGCCGCACACGCCATCATGCCGAAGCCAATCGGACCCAGGAAACGAGACGCGGTGGCGGACAAAGCGAAGTCCCTGGCTTGCTCAGCTGCACTGAACGAAATGTGCCCAACCGCCACCACAGATGCCAGCATGTAGATTGCGAGCGCGGTGAACACGCTTCCGTAAAACGCAATAGGCAAGGTGGTACGTGGGTTGCGAATCCGCGGAGAGGCGTTGGAGATTAACTCGAAACCCTCGTAAGAAAGAAAGACGAGCATCCCGCTGGAAACAATTGTGGCGGGCGAAGCCCACTGTGAAGTTCCCAATCGGGTCCAATCCGGTTTGCCCAGCAGAAATCCCGCGGCGATAAAAATGCCGAGCAGGCTCAGTTTGCCGAGGTTGAAAACATCTTCGAACTTCGTCATCAACGCCGCACCTGCGTAGTTGATAATCCCGAGGAGAATGATTGGCAAGCGAACCCACGATATGCGTCCAGAGCCCGCGGTCATGGGCGGGCAGCGTTGAAACCGAATAAGCCGCCAGCGCCCGGGCGTATACCGCCATGACCGCAACGTAGCTCAAGATCAGCAGGACGTTGATGGAAGCGGCCACTACGCCGTTGCCCAGACCCAATCGCACATAATCAACGGTTCCTCCGGGACCCGGATAGCGGATCGTGAGGCGAACATACGAATACACCGTGAGCAGCGCAACCAGCCCACCCAACAGAAAGCTGATCCAGGTTCCGCCGCGGGCACTCACTACCGCCAGACCGAAGGTGGCGAAGAATCCGCCGCCGACGACTGCCCCCCACTCCGAGCGAGCGCTCCCCAAACGCCTATGTCAGGCTTGGGGGAGGCGTCCGCACCGGTAACCGTGACACTCTGGCCCATGCGGGTGCTGCTCGCGTTGACTGGGGCTACGTCAAGAATCGCTAAGCCGCCTTCCATTGAGGCGTGTTCCTGATCGCGAGACCCAGCATCAAGCGAGTTGTTCCCGTAAAAATCATGCTTATACCGACCAGCGTCCCGATGACCCAGAGCGAACTCGATGGCCACTGTCTCCACACCATCAAGCCGAGTATTGACGTGACGACGCCGTCGAAGAGAATCCATCCCATTCCCGCCTGACTGCGATTCTGGAATAGGCGATCAGGTCGGTGACGCCCTCAAGCACGAGGAAGATGGCCAACGCCAGGGTGAATGCGGCCACGCCGAGTATCGGATGCACGAGGAAATAGAAACCGGCGATCAAGTAAATAACCGCCACAAGAAGCTTCCAGAAAATGTGGCCGACCCCTGGGATTGAAAGGCGTGGATGAACTGCGTCCCTCCGCTGAACACGACGAGCCATGCAATGACCACGACCACCCCCCACGAGCTGGCGAATGGTATTGCGATGGCCAGAAAACCGAAGATGATGAGCAAAACTGCGAGAATCATCGATCCAGATGATCCAATCTTTGCGGGCATGTGAAGCTCCTCCTGCGTTCAGTAAGGGTTGCAGCAAATGACGGTTGGTACAGAGACGGTTGGGGGACACTTACGACGCCCCATAACAGGCTAGCGGAAGGGGAGCCTTGGTCCCATCGGGTCAACTCGGTGAATGGCCGCTATAAATAGGTGTAAGAACGCTGAGGGTTTTCCTGTAGAGCAGATGGGGGACAGCGTTCTGAGTGCTGGGCCGCCAATTACAGCGCTGTCACAGTTGCGGATTCACGCCCCATACATCGAATTCCCTGGGCCGCATACATCGAATTTCGCCCCGAATTCACTGGCTACACCGGATAGGGTTCGATCCCACATTCCAGATATCTTTCATTTGTTCCCCATCCGGCGAAAGCGACAACTACTCTTCCCGCCACGACTATTTCGTGCGCAGAGTGGCGGGATTGGAGCATGTGACAGGATTCTGTGGGAGATGTGCCTTGCGATGGTGTATGTCGGTGAGTGTGTGTTGTGCGGGCTGCTGTGTGTGCCGGCGGCAAAAGCGCAGGATAGGCGAGATATCCCGGAGAGCCCGCCCTCTCAGCAGTCTGGTGCGCCACAAACCGTCCCTGCACAAGCGATACCGAAGGACCCTTTGGCATGGGAACTCTCGGGCTTCAAGATCAAGCTGGGGGTGCAAGTCGGGTTGCAGGTAGTTGGTCAGTGGAACAGTTGGTGGAATCTCGCCCAGACTTTCGCTCCGGAATCTGGCTTCGATCCAAATCGCTACTGGTTTGAAGGCTATCTAGGGACCGGCTTTACGGTCACGAAGCAACTGAGTGACAGGGTCGCCTTGGCCGGCGGCATATCGGCTATTGCTTCGGGAAACGCACGGAAAGATGTGTTCGATGCCGGTGACAGCGGCCGGGCTCTGTTTGAGACAGCGTATGCGGGTGTGACTGCAAAGCTTTCTCCCGACGTCACCCTGGCGTTATCGGGCGGCTCCCAGAAGTACAAGGTCGGTAACGGCATGTTGCTGAGTCTTGCGTCAGGAAACGGGTTCGAACGGGGCGCTACTGTTTTCGGACCGAGGTCTGCCTGGAAGAACACCGGAATACTGCAATTCTCTTGCAAGCGAGTGGAATTCTCCGGCTTCTACCTGGAACCGAACGAGTTGAAGTCGAGTGATTCGCATACAAAACTGGCGGGCGCCAACGTCCAAGTAGAGCTTAGACCCAACGAGTTCGTGGGTGTCGCCTACATAAATGCATTTCAATCGGAATACCCATACATTCAAGCTCCGATAACACTCATTCCCAATGGACGCGATGGACTACAGGTCATCAATCCTTACCTGAAGTACTCGCCGGCGAAGAACCGACTTCCTGGCCTGATGGTTATGGCCGATTACCAGCGCACTTGTCGAATTGGGTGATCACTGGGGGCCGGGATACGTAGTGGAAGAAGACCCTGGCGGTAACTGCGTGGTATTTCTCCCCGAGATCCCCGACACCAGTAAGGGTCGCATCTTGCTCGCTAGCAAAGATCACATAAAATTCATCCCATCCGTGACGGCCAATGAACTTGATGCGTTTTTGAAGAAGATGGGAAAAGGCTTACTCGCCGTGCATCCCGGGCCCGTGGAACCTCGCGGGTAGTATCGCAGGCGCTGTCGCGATGAATAAAACAGGCAAGACTCCGTCTACAATTTCGGCGTTGGCATAAACTCAATTCCTCGCCTGACGCTGTATGTTGGCAGAACAGTGTGGGAATACAATCAGCAAAGCTCGAGAGTCAATAGCCCAAAGCAGCCTCGCGAGTCCGTGCTCTCCTCCATCATCCGCAAGGCCACGCTCGGATATGCCGAGCAAGTGATGAGAAACACCAGAAGACAATCGGTTGGGACGGCACGCAGACGGCAGAGTGACCGGTGTAGAATCAGCGAAGCAGAGAATGGAGCCCCATGGCTCTTCCCAGTTCCATCCCATGTTTGGGCCAAGGTGTAAGGCAACCCGCATCCTCAAAGCCGCTCGCCACCTCGCGATTGAGCATTTCTTGTTCGCACTTCTATTGGGGGCAATCTCTTTCACGCCGGTTGTGGTGCGTGCCCAACAGGAATACTCGCACAAAGTCCTGATCGTCTACGACCAGAGTGATCGTCTCACTCCCATCTCGAATTTCGACGTAGCGTTCAGAAGCCGAATGGAGCAGGGCTCGCAGGCCACATATTTCTATCGCGAGTTTCTCGACAACGAGATACCGGGCAACGATCCAGGAAAAAACGCGAAGTTCGTGGAAGCCTTCCGAAGCTGGATTGCCCAGAATACACCCCCGACCACGTGGACTTGGTGGTCGCATTCGGGAACATTCCTTCCGAACCGCTGCCTGGCGTGCCGACGATCTATGTCGGCCAGCCACCCTCATCGGGCGGAGGTTCCGGCGGGGCATTCGTGCCGATTTTGTCCGGTGACGAGGCCGCAAAGACCGTCGAACTCGCCCTGCGTTTGAACCCTGATGCCAAGAGGCTCGTGCTGATTACCGGCACCAGCAATCAAGACCGGGGATTCGCACAAATCTTCGCCAGCAGCTCGCGCCATTTGAAAACAGGCTGCAGATTCAGGAATTGTCGGGTCAGACGGTGTGCAGATGAGTCAGACCGTCGCTGCCTTGCCGAAAGACAGTATCGTGCTCATGCTTACGGTGAGAACTGATGCGGCGGGCAAGCTTTACAATTCAATGGCGCTGGTGGATTTCCTATCGCCTCTGTCCCTGGCACCCATCTACTCGGTTGTAGATACACAACTTGGGCACGGAGTTGTGGGCGGCTACTTGATTAACTTCGAGCAGATGGGCGATGCAGCGGGCAAGGCCGGTCTGGAGATTCTCGCCGGCAAGCCGGCTCAATCGGTCAAGGTTTCTCCCGCCAGCGTGCATGAATGGATGTTCGATGACCGCCAACTGAAACGCTGGGGCATCACCGAGTCCGCCTTGCCGGCGGGCAGTAGTGTGCTTTTCCGTGAAGTCTCGCTTTGGTCCCGCTACAGGTGGTTAATCGTCGCTCAGCCAGCGTGCTTCTGGTGCAGATGGCTCTTATCCTTGCCTTGCTGGTTCACAGGCGGCGACTGAAAGCCTCTCAATCTGTGGCAGAGAACTCTCGCCCACCAGTTGCTGCATTCCCAGGAGGAAGAGCGGCGAAGGATCGCCCGTGAGCTACACGACGGGTCTGCCCAGGATGTGTTTGCCATCAAACTGGGGCTGACCCGACTCAAGTCCACGGGCGTCATGGACACGGCGTCCGGAAACAAGTTACAGGAGCTACTGCACGTCAGCGACACCGCTCTTCGCAACATTCGCTCGATGTCCTACCTTTTGCACCCGCCCCTGTTGGAGGGTGGTGGGCTAATCCCAGCAGTGAAATGGTTTGTTGAAGGATTCAGCAAGCGCAGTGAAATGAAAGTGGACCTGGAGATGCCAGACAGCATGCCTCGCTTCTCCGAGCAGGCGGAAATGGCCTTGTTTCGCGTGATCCAGGAGAGCCTCTCAAACGCTCTGCGCCATTCCGGAAGTCATGTGGCGTTCGTTCAGATCCGAAACGAGGACCACAAATTCTCGGTTGAAATCCGCGATCAAGGCCACGGGTTCGACACCAGCGGCGGGAATGGTGGAAGCGCACCCCACGGTGTGGGATTGGCAGGCATGCGAGAACGCATGCGTGAAATCGGCGGGGAACTCTCGGTTCAAAGCGGAACCTGGGGCACAACGGTTCAAGCTACCCTGCCTCTGAGCCGGGCGGTTGCTGCCGCTTCCTCAGCCAACTGAAGATCAGGCCGCAACCCCTCCTTCCCAGGAGCACAGACCTTAGCGACTACAGTGATCAACTGCAGATAAATACCGCGCTTTCCGGATAGTGCATTGCCACATCCCTGACTACATTTATAGCGAAGGGTGACGGGACAATCTAGGTGGCCTCTCTCCGCAACTCCGAAGAGACCGCTCGCCTATCCCCCCAAATCTGGAGCGATGGGCCAAATTGTTGCCATGAAGTTTCCGGGCGAGGCTGATGCAAGCCAGGCGATGCTTCGCTTGCGTCACTGTACCACCCAGGCACTGGGTATCCTGACGGCAGTCAGTATTTCGATCGGCAAAACTCAGAAGGCGAGTGTGGAGCAACTCGTCGACCCTCTGAATTTAGATGACTACAGATGGTCGTCGTTCTGGATAGGGTTGCTGTATGCATGCCAAGCTGACTTTCTCACAGAGAATTTCCCTCTCGAGCTCATGCACCAGGTCCCGCTGCTTTTTCTTGACCGAGCATGGTGGACGAAAGAGATCAACATCTCATCCGGGTTTCTGAACGACATTCAGGTCTTGCTGTATTCCAAAGAATCTTCTGTTCTGATGGCATTTGGCGAAGGTGACGATATCCCGCTCATGAGGGCAGGCGCGCGCGCGCCAGACACAACCCTGTACCAGGACCTGAGCACCGAAAGGATGCAGGCCATCCAAAAAATTATCCACCGGCAAACGACGTCAACGGTCTCTTACCCGTCTCGAGGTAGCGAAGAATGAGAAGTAACACTGCCTGTTTAGTCGCGATCGTATTCGTGTCTCTGTCGAGCACCGCACAGGACATAGGTAATCAGCTTAAGTGGGGACGCCCGGCCTATCCCCGTGGCGGAGCTTGCTTCTTTCAGCGGCAGAACTATGGCGGAAACTATTTCTGCATGGCCAACGGAGAAATGGCGAGTTCCCTGCCACGCGGCTTCAATGACAGGATCTCCTCGGTGCGCATCTTCGGCAATGCCACGGCAAGCTTCTACAACGATAGAAACTTCCGCGGTATACGCCTTCCGTT
This sequence comes from uncultured Acidobacteriaceae bacterium, assembly GCA_963846815.1. Taxonomy (GTDB): domain Bacteria; phylum Acidobacteriota; class Terriglobia; order Terriglobales; family Acidobacteriaceae; genus CAVVDY01. Next base: position 17,247 of record CAWJXG010000001.1, read on the forward strand.
GACGAGAAACATCGCCGATCTGCGAAACATCCCCGCCCGGGACAATCCCTCCAAGAACTGGAATAACCGGATCTCTTCGATCGCTGTGCGTCGCCGCTAGAACGGTTGGCGGCTGCCATCTTCACCCGTGTGCGGCGGCAGCCGATTCGGCGCTGGGGGCTCGAACCATTGGTCCTTGGGCACAAACGTCGGTGTCGCGCGATCGGCGATATAGTGCGGCGACATGATCTGCACGCCATATTCATTGAAGGCATCCTGAATGTTCCGGTGGAGGTTGGCGTAGACCGTCGGCATTTGCTGGGGCACAGCCACGTAGACATTCAACTCGTACTTAACGTAAAAGTCCGACAGCCCGGTCTGCAGGATATACGGAGCGGGTTCCCGCAACACATCGGGGGTGCGTTCGGCGGCCAGTAAGAGTAGCGCTTCGACCTGCCTCCAAGGCGTGTCATATCCGATCGTCACCTCAGTGTGCAGTGTCAACCTTCTTTCGTCGCCGAGAGCGCTGTAATTCACCACCTGGGCGGTGAGAACCAATGCATTGGGGATAGCAATTTCAACGTTCTTGGGAGTTCGAACCCTGGTCACGAAGGTGGTCTTGGCGACAATATCTCCGAACGCTTCCCCGATGCGCACGCGATCTCCTATCTTGAACGCTCTCGTGTAGGTCAACACGAAGCCGGAAACGACGTTCGCCACCACGGAGGTTGAGCCAAGAGACAGCAAAGCGCCGACGAAAATGCCAATGCCTTGAAACGCGTACGACTTTGAACCAGGAAGATATGGAAAGATTGCAATCAGAGCAAAAGCGATCAGCAAGCCTTTCGTAAGCTTGTAGGTCGGGCTCGCCCACTCCGCATAGAAGCCCGGAATCACGATGTGGCCAAGACCCACATGGGTGAAGATGAACTTGGCAATCTTCGTTAGCCCATAGATAAAGCCGACGATCATCGCGATCGGGAGAAGATTGGGCAGGTAGAGTACGAGTTCCCGCTCCAATACCATCAGGGGAGACTGCAGCGCACCCCGAAGTGCCGAGGCGTATGCCCTGGTGTGAGGAAACGATGCAAGGAGAAATCCAACATACAAATAGAGGCTTATGAGGATGGCTGTGACTTCTGCAATCCGCAGCAGCGCAACCATAATGGAACGCAGCCTCTCGGCTGAAATCAACTGGGCTTTCTGCAGCCGGATGACCTGCGCGTCAGTCTCCTGTATCCGGTCGAGCTCAGGGCGTATCTTGCGGCTGACGACGCGGATACCCCATAGAACCGCGATGAACAGCAGCGTGGCGCCGCCGGCCCGCCACAGACCGGTTCGCAACGCGGCTTTGCTGTACTCGACGTTCCGGGCCAAAGCCGCCTCTCGAATGATGGCGGCGTATTCGTCAGCCAGTGCCTCTCGCGGCCTGCCGACGAGCCTGGCCTCGTGGTCGGTGACTGTCATGATCAGCATGTCACCGAACAGAATGAACGACAGACCGTCCTCGTCAGTTACATGAATTCCGTTTTTAATTTCGGACCGCTGGTGTTCCGAAATAGCGATGACGTGCTTGGCGATGGCGGCGGCGCGGTCCTCCAGGGGCACGGAGGACGAAAGAGCATACAAGTCGAACAGCGTTTTGCCGTCCACAACCACTGGAACCGGTTGCACCCGCGGCGGTTCGATGACTGGCGCCGTCTTGCGCGTGGACCGCTGTGCGAAACCTTGAAACGCCCACAAAGACATCACTGCCAACAGGGTGACGTATACCAAGACTGCGCGTGGATATTGATTGAGGCGTGGCATTTTCTACCCCTCAGATAAAGCCTGTTCTGCCAGTCTCCAGAATCGGACAGATGAACGAAATATGGTATCCGCGTGAGACTGTATTTCGCAGCAGGGTTTTCTTGTATGGTGTGCCCATGCACGCGTTATCTGGTCACGCCAATTACCTCCATGCTTTTTGCTTAGAAATACAAATAGTTCAAATTTGATTCCAGTTCGTTGACCTCACAGCACAGACTCTGTAGCCTTGGCATAACAACTCTCAAAAGACTCGGGCACAAACGCGTTGGGATCTCGGCCCAACGGCTGCTCATAGTCTGACGCGCCAACGGCTCCCTGCCGAGGCACGCCAATCGTTACTACGAGGTGCGTGTGCTGAAAATTCTTATCGCAGACGATCACGGTATTGTCCGCAGCGGCATCAGGGGTCTGCTGGAAGACCAACCGGGCTGGGAAGTATGCGCGGAGGCAGCCACGGGACGTGAAGCCGTGAATCTGGCCGTGAAGCACAGACCGGACGTGGTAGTGATCGACTACAGCATGCCGGAGTTGAACGGCATCGGTGCGACTCGTCAGATCCTGGCCGCACTTCCAGACACGGAGGTCCTGATATTTACCATGCACGACAGCGAGGACGTGTTGCAGAGGGCCCTCACCGCAGGCGCGCGCGGCTACCTGGTAAAGTCAGACGACGCGACCCAGTTGATCGATGCGGTTCAGTCGCTGAGCCGTCACAAAGCATTTGTGAGCACAGCGTTAAGCGGGGCGCTGGTGTCTGGCTTCCTGCAAAACACCGCAAAGTCCGTGCAGCAACCGCTGGAGTCGCTCACACCCCGGGAACGTGAAATCGTTCAACTCCTGGCTGAGGGCAATAGCAACAAGGAAATTGCCACCAAACTGTTCATAAGCGTGAAGACCGTCGAGACGCATCGGTCGGCAGTGATGCGGAAGGTCGAGGTCAACTCGATTGTCGAGTTGGTGCACTACGCGATACGAAACAAACTCGTGGAGCCTTGAAGTCCTTGCCGATACAGCTGTGGCGCTCTCCGGGCAAGTGGGCGGCTAGCCCAGTCCCGCCTATCCGACTCAAAACCCCACCCTCGCGCCTAGCATCCAAAGCGGTTACAGGTCTCCCCCCCATCCAAATACCCAGTCCCCCCGATTGTTAGCAGTGGTAACCGATCGTTAACCTGACGGAGTACTGGAAATCGTGGGGCTGGCATTTTGCCTGCCGGCCAGGGAATAACTATGGGCGATCTTCATGGAAAATACCTGATCGTAACCGGAGCCGCCGGTGGAATCGGGACAGCCGTGTGCCGAAGGCTGGCTGCGGACGGCGCATGTATCTGCGCGACAGACCTGAGCGAGCAGGCACTGGAAGATCTCGCCGGAACTCTCGGACTCGGCAAAGACCGTCTTTTGGCCGTTGCGGCCGACATAACGAAGCGCCCACAGGTCGAGGAAGTTGTCAGCCGGGCGATAGCCAGCTTTGGTGCTCTACATGGTTTAGCAAACGTCGCCGCTGCCAGTACGAACAAGCCGCTGGTGGATATCAGCGATGACGATATGGCATTGGCACTGAACACAGGCCTATGGGCGACCTTCTTCTTCATGCAGGAGTGCTACCCACATCTGAAGGCGACGCGAGGCTCAATCGTAAATTTCGGATCGGGTGCCGCGATCCTCGGCCAACCTCGCAATGGGGCCTACGCTGCTTCGAAAGAGGCCATTCGCGGCATCAGTCGTACTGCCGTGAACGAATGGGGGCAAGACGGTATCCGCGTCAACGTAGTCCTTCCGTTCGCTCTGACTCCAGCCATGGAGCACTGGGCGAAGGACAATCCCGACCTTTACGAGCAGGCCAAAATGAGTGTGCCCCTGCGTCGAATCGGTGACCCCGATAAAGACATTGCGCCGTTGGTGGCTTGGTTGTTGAGTGATGAATCGAGCTATGTGTCAGGGCAGACGATTGCCGCCGATGGAGGCGGAGTGAATCTCCCCTGACGGGTGTGAGGAGCAGGTCCCCTTACGTCCGCGACAGGTGCTGTTCCTGAAGTGGCACCGGTCCAGAGCAATCTGAGCTGGAATCCGTATCGTTGCCGGAAACGAAGAGAGGTCTTATGGAACGCAGATCATTGATCAAAGGCGCGTTGTTGACTGCCGCGGCTGTGCCGGCGGCTAGTGTCCTCGGTGCGACGTCGGAAGCCGGCGCCCAGGAACCGCAGGGCATCGGCAAGGTTGATATCAAGCCGGTCAGTCCCGACTATTTCATTCCCAAGCGCTTTCAGGGTCGAACCATCATCGTGACCGGCTTCGCCCGTGGCATGGGGCAAGCCGCCGCAATTCGCGCCGCCCGCGAAGGCGCCAACGTTGTTGGTATCGATTGGCTTCCGAAAGAAGCGGCGCAGACCGCCGCGAGTATCGAAAAGGAAGGCGGACAGATTGCCTTTCTCGTGGGCGATGTCGCCAAACCCAGCGACTGCGAGCGCTTGGTCGAGCTTGCGGTCACCAAGTTCGGCGGCTTCGAGTTGGCGATCAACAACGCCGGAGTCATGGACGGAGTGTATTCAGGCGATGCGTTCGACTATGCCAAACAGAAGTCCTTGCTGTTTGCGCCTGTGCACGAAGCCAGCGATGAATACTGGGCCAGAACGTTTGCGACGAACTCGACGGGAGTCTTCAACTCTCTGCGCGCTGAACTGCGCCAGATGGTCGCCCAGAAACGCGGCGGCGCGATCGTTAATGTGTCATCCATCGCGGGTCTGACTGGACTTGCCGGCAACCCTGCCTACGTAGCCAGCAAGCATGCAGTCAACGGACTGACGGCCAACGTCGCCATCGATTACGCCCCCTACGGGATTCGCTGCAACTCGGTGAATATGGCCGCCACCGACACACCCATGATTGCCCGTGCCGCCCTCGCAGTCGGGGCCATGATGAAAGACAACCGGGGCTTTGGCATGGGTGGCATCAAAACCCAGTCGTTGCTCGCGTACGTCGACTCCACTCACCGCCCCGCAACGGTTTGGGAGCAGGTCTCTGTGATGCTGTTCCTGTTATCAGATGAGGCTTCTAACCTCACGGGCGCGTTCTATGCCACTGACGGAGGTTGGACGACGTACTAGTTAGTCGGTTTCTTCAGCCCTCCCCGTCAAATCATCCGCACTCGGCGGGTCAAGAGGTGGGTTGAGAAATGTGAGACTCCGGACGAGCTTATTATGCGCGAACACGCAAAATTATGTACAGCCGTACCCGCCGAATGCCTTCGCCGGGTGGCCTTACCGGTCTAGCGCTTTCATGCAGCCAGAAGCTGACTGATCGTATCAAGCAAGACCTCGGGTGGCTGGCATTTCTCCAGGAACCCGTCCGTAAAGTCAAGCGCTGCAGGTTTCTCCGCAGCAGCCGAGACAATCAAAATGGGGATTTCGGGCTTCAGTTGCTTCATTTCCTTCGCGATTTCTGTTCCGGACTTGCCCCGCAAGAAATGGTCAGCGACTACTAACGCGACGGGATTCTGTTTGAAAAGGGCGAATCCCTCCTCGGCTGAGTTAGCCGTCAGCACGTCGTATCCGACACTGGCAAGAAGCAACTTTTTGACCCGCAATGCCACCTCAGCGTCGTCGATGCACAGGATGAGCGGATGCGCTACGGAGAAGGACAAAACCATTATGGGCGAACCTTCATTCGGAGGAACACCTCCGGTGCCGATCTATCGTTTGGAAAAGGGACAGGCCGAGAACACTTACGGAGCCTTGCGGTAAGCCCCACGCGCCCCACGCTTCGTTGAGGGACACGCTATGCTTTCAGGTTCTTTCTGTCTGTGCAGTATTGAACACTTGGAAATGGCAGGTTCTTTGAGTGCTGAGTAGTCGTTCATGGGGACGACCGAGGCTGCAGCATCGTGAATGCGCCCAGCTAAGTCAAACGCTCCTCGTCGAAACAAACTGGGCGCGTCTCTTACCGAACGGATGATTTGGGGTGTGGCGCCAGTCAGAGCTCCAATTTTGGCGTCTGCTCCGACGAACTTTGCCGTGACCGCACCGCCTGTTGCCGCTCCGATAATGTCCCACAGCATTCGGAATCCTGTGGCGCCCACCATTTCTTTTGTTACGGTTAGCTGGAATCGACTCGGAAAGTCCAACCCACAGCTCATTGCACTAGCTCCGAAGCCACAATAGGTGAGCAATCGTATCCAGCAGGATTTCTGGGGTCTCACTTTTCGCCAGGAACCCATCCGTGAATTCAAGGCCATCGGGTTTCTCCAAGGCACCAGAAATGATGAGAATAGGGACTCTTGGCTTCAATGCTCGCATCTCTTTGGCAATCTCAGTGCCCGACTTGCCACTTAGAAAGTGGTCGGCGATAACTAACTCGATGGGATAGCGCTTGAAAAGGTCCAAGCCCTCCTCGGCCGAGGCAGCGGTAATCACGTTGTAGCCCTCATAGCTGAGGAGGATTTTTCGTACCCGCAGCGCAACTTCAGCGTCGTCAATGCAGAGGATGAGAGGAGGCTTGCCAGCGGGAATTGATGGCGCTGAGTTCATGGCCATTCCTTGTCTGCCCGCGAAAACCTGCGGGCGCGTGGTTTTGTCGGCTTATGCTCCGGCCAGTCGGTGAATGACAGACATGTTTTGAATCAACAGCGTGGAACCATGAAGTGAGGCAACGCCCTGCTTGCGAAAACTCGCAAGAGTGCGGGTGACGGTCTCCCGCGACATGCCAATGATTTGCGCGATCTCATCGTGGGTCAATGCCACCTTGATTCCGTGAGCCGTCGCTCCTCCGGAGTCCTCCTGCGACCATTCCAGAATCAGGCGGGCCATTCGCTGAGACGACGAACTCATGGTGAACGAGCGAAGCTGCTGGTACGCCTGCTGGCAGTCGGTGCCCACCTGTATCGCTGCGTGCAGAGAGGCTTCGCCGTGTTCCGCCAAGAACTTGAGGAAGTCAGCTCGCTTAACAAAGTTCAGCTGGCATGGTTGGCCGGTTTCCGCAGTGGTCTCGTAAGGAATTTCCGCGATGGCTGCGTTCAATCCCAGGACCTCTCCCGGCTGAGAGATCTTCAATATGATGGTGTGCCCGTCGCTCGAAGTGACCGACAGTTTTACACGCCCTCTGCAAAGCATGTAAATGCCACGACACTGTTGGCCTTCCACGAACAGAGTTGCGCCCGCTGGATACCCGATTGTGAACTTGATCAACTGGAAGGCTTCCATAACGGCTTTTGGCAAGCGGCAGAAAAATCCCTCGGAACATAGCTTGCAGGACAGACAGTCCTCGACCAGTGCCATCCCGTATGGTGACTGCATTACATTGCCTCCGATGCAAGATCCAGGTACAGAATCTCTGGCAATGGATTGAGGGGAATTGGACTCTGTTCTTGTGGTAGGCCGATTGCCAGAGAGTCTATTCCCGTTATGGGAAAAGAGTACGACCTTCGGCTGACACGGTCTGTCTAATCTTGCTCACAATGCCCAATCATTGTGTGAGTAGACGAAAACCGGGTAAAGCGCGGATAATCCGAAAGCCCAGCCATTCCGAGAGCCGCGACAATGTCCCCAAGTTCGTTAATCCAGATCACTCGTTGAGGAAAGCTTAGGACGCTTTTCTTGGCGATGGACCGACCTACCCGGAGATCGTCTCTACCAAACAGAGCGAAGATGATCAACCCTCGTGCAGTACCGCCAAAGCCCTTACCCGGCAGGAGCCGTTCATTAATCAGAACATCGGTTATCAAGCTCTGGCGATGCTCACACAGCTACTGCGACACGGTTCGTTGCCGTATCAAGGCGGTTTCTACAATCCAGGAAAGGGGATCTTCGTTCCCTTGCTCGTTAAGAACGTCTCAGGAGGACAATCAAGAAATTAATAGACCGCACCACGATGACGCCTGAAGGCCGTCTCCGTTACTGGCATCCTTGATTACTCGACCCACTCGAGGGCTTTCCGGAAGCCACCCGCCTCAGCTTGCCGAAATTCTTTAGCCAAGGCCGAGAACGCGGCAGACCGTCTTGGCTATCATGCGTTCTTCGTCCGTGCGAAGGACGCGGACCGACACCCGGCTTGCAGCCACGGAAATGACGTCCTCATTCGCTGCGTTACGCTTTGCTGGCGAAAATAGCCTTGTTGGTAGAGCAGCCCTACGCCCACTACCGGCACTCCCAAATCGCTGGCAGCTTTGAGCTGATCCCCGGCGACATTGCCAAGCCCTCCCGAATAGATCGGGAGGGCTTCGCTCAACATGAATTCCATGCTGAAATAGGCGACGCAGGCCAGCGCAGCTTGCGGATGCTCTTGCTGAAACCATGCTGGACTCTCCGCCGCCTGGCGCTTGCATCGCAGACGGTCGTCAACGTTCTTTTGGAAGGCGGGATCGGCCAGCACGCGCTCGAGTTGGTCCCGCGAGACCGTCTGCAGGACGACCCAAGGATTCTGAGTGAGGTCCCACAGTACTGGATCGAGCGTGCGCCACAGTCCATCGGTGGCATGATTCCAAGACCAATGCACATCGAAGGCGAGTTCCGCCAGGGAATCGAACCCTTCGACTTCCCTGAGATTTACCATTGGTTTGGGATTGCGAACATCTGTAGGTCTCTTCATTATCGGTCGTTCCTGCTTTCACTGTTACCCGTGGATATTTGCGACGAACGCTCGCTCGCAATTCATCCGTGCGGTCGTCACAAACTAGGGCGAAACGCTTTTACATCTTCATGCAACAATCAGCGCTGCCTCACTGTTGAACAAGCCAGTCCCGCGCCTCGGCAGCATCGGTGTGATCGAAGTAGCGGACTTTCGCCGTGGTGAACGGCTGGCAGAATGCCGCGATTCCTTTTTGCCATTTATTCTCGCCTATGATCGCCAACCGTTCGATGTCATTGAAGTGTTTCGCGTCGAACTTGATGTCCTCCCATAGTGCGCTTCCTGTCCAGCCATGAAAGTCATTGAATTCCACAAGCATCAGGAGCTTGCCGTGCTGTTTGACCAACCGCTCCACCGCTGGCACGAACGTCTCGTAGTCTGTCTTAACCAGCTTGCCGGTCAGGTACACTTCGAGCAGCTTGCCGTTATCGAGTTCTTTCAGTTCCACTGACATCGTGTTTGTCCTTTCCTGGTTCCTTGATCACTCGGCGGGGTGAACCCTACTTCATAAGTTGAGGGGCTTGCGCTAACGGTGTCCCGCAGTATCACTGACAATCAGCTGCGCTTGCTCTATGAAGCCCCACATATGGCCTTTCCCCCGAGGAGACCCGCTCTCAATGTTCGCTTAAGCAGAAATTGCGCGAGGGCCGGGTGCATTGGTACGTGACCCTCCTGCGGGTCCCGGTGGGGCCCGTCGTTTCCACGCCATCAGCGCTTCGTGGCAGCGGTTGTCGTCCCACAGCCCGTCTGCCACTCTTGAACACATGTGACGGTCACATACCGCGAATTCGGCCAAGCAGAGCTGTGCGATCAGAAAGCGTACTGCAGACCGAGCGTGGTGTTGTTGGCGTGGAAGTAGCGGGGGGCGGTGGGTCCAACAAAGGAGTCTTCGCCGTACTGGTAGTAATTCCAGGCGGCCTTGAAGGTCACGTTCTTATGGACGGAGAAAGCGACAGCCGCTAGCGGCGACTGGAACGTAGAGGCTAACGGTCCCAGGGGCTCCAGAGGATTGAGCATTGTAGTGCTGCCCTGGTTGTCGACCATGCTATATCCCAACTTGATGTTCAGCCGCTGGATGGGCGTCAGGTTCAGCGCGAGATACCCGTACTGGGTGTGGGTTTCGTAGAAACCGTAGGTCTCCAGCAGCGTAGGATCGCCGACGCAGGTGTACGAGCCTGCGGGAGCCGGTGTAGCCGCAAAGCAGACATTCGTGTTCTGCTGAATGGCGTCGAAGTTGTAGGCGATGTCGAGTCCCCAATGCGTATTCGGCATCACGGTGGCGTCGATCATTACGTTGTAGTTGTGCTGGTTGAACGCAATATCGCCGTCACTGTTCTTGCCGTGCTGCAGTTGCAGATTGCCATTGAAAGTCAGCCAGGAGCGCGGAGCGTAAGCGACGTTTCCCCGGAGGTTGAAGGAGCCGGTAGGATCGATGCGATAGATCCAGTTGTCGGCGCCGCCGAACTGCAAATCGACAGTGGCGTGCAGCGCTGTGCCCTTGCGATACCACGCCCCGACCACGCCCGAGTAATGATTGATCTCGGTGGTGGGGCCGCCGAACGGCGCGATTACTCCGGTGAAGGTACAACTGCCATCGGGATTCAGCGGAACACCCACGCAGTTTCCGCGATTCGGCAGGTTCGGATAGTAGATGTCGCCGAGGGCGGCAGTGTAGGAGTCGCCCGGTTGGATGGTCTGGTTCTCCCACACAAAGCCGGCGCGCACCCCAAAAGAGCGGGCAACGTCATACTGGACCTGGAAGTCGTTCTGCTTCGTATTCTGGCCGAGCAGGTTGGCATTGATTTCGTTGATGATGTCGGCGGGAGAACTCGAACTGTGGAAGAGCAGCGAGCCTGGGAAAGATGCGATTGAATTAAGCAGGGAAGTCGAGCCCTGCGAGAGCGCATTGAAGTAATTCGCCTCCATATCCAGATATGTGCCTGAGACGCTGAAATTACGGAAACGGAAGGTTTCAACCAGGCGCAGCTTGTCACTGATGTGGATGATGGCCGAGACATCGGCTGAGGCGGAATTCCAAGTCGCGTTGGAGTAGCTCCCCGCAGTGTTGGAGCCCAGCACGCCGGAGCGGCTGACCAGGCCAGAGAACGTCTCATCAAACGGCGTAGTCATGTTCGCGTGGCTGTACTGGAATTGCCCGTTGAAGTCGAGCCATTTAAGTGAAGACGAAACCAGGTTCAACTGCTCCGTGGGGGTGATGGTGTGGAGCTGCTGAAAAAGACTGTAGTTGAAGTAGCCGTTGCAAGTGGGATTGGCGATTCCATTCGCCAGCGGTGCGCTGCACGGGCTGCCGCTGTTCAACCACGACACCCCTAGACTCACCGGGACGCCGTTAGACAGCGGCCAGGAGTTGAACGGGTTCAGGTAATAAGAAGTGTCGCCGGCATAATACTGGAACATCTGCGTATAGCTGAGCGTGGTCTTTTTGGTAATCCGAATGTCCACGCCGAAGCGGTAGCCGTTCTGGGTGTTATTCGTGTCCTCGTTGGTGAGCGCCTCGGTGCCCTCATGCACCGTGCTGAATGCCGGGCCGATGAACCGGTTGCGGTTATAGTCTACTCGGAAGGAGATCCGCTGCATGGGCAGCAGGATCAGGTCGAAATTGTAGAGGTTCTGCCGGTTGTAGTACCCGTGCGGAGAGTTGAGAATCGGCAGGGCCGGTGTTCCGGGCGTCGGAGGATTCAGCGGGTTGGCGAACAGGTCGTAATCAAAATAATTCTGTACGTGCTGGTAGGTTCCGCTGAAGGTGTACCAGCCGTATTTGGCGATGCGCAGGCGAGCGGCCTGCTCGGGATCGCCGCCCCATCCGAAACTGTTGAGCGTCAGCGTATCGAACAGATCGGCGTGGGTGAGCGACTGCATGGTGAGCGACTGCTCCAAAAGGCGGACGCCGCTTTGGTAGTTCTCCAGCGTGTTATACATCGCCTGGCTGCCGGTCACGTCGGAGATGCGGCCGCCGAGTTCGACCGATTGCATCACCTGGAAATCGCCGATCCGCTTTCCCTCGGTGGTGCCTGAATCGGAGTCGGTGGAAACCGTAGTGGGCGTTGCCGTTGGAGATTGCCCGGAGGCCTGAGCAAAGGCAGGGCCGGCGAGGCACACGCAGGCCGCGAGCAGCGCCAATCCCAACCAGGTAGCGGCGAATCTCCGTGGACACTTCATTGCCATCTCCCATTCAGCGGAAGAACACGGGATCAAAATTGGAGCCGTGAATCTGCGTATGACACAACGTGCAGGCTTGATACTTGGTGGCCTGGTTGTGGAACGAGGGCGCTCCCGGCGCTGCTCCGTTGCTGTTCACGGTGTGACAGCGCAGGCAGAGAAAATTCACGTTGTTGACTTGCAGGAGCCGCGGGTTCGTCGAGCCATGCGGGGTGTGACAGGTCAAGCATCCTTCTTCGGTCTTCACCGGCGCATGCTCAAAGACGAACGGGCCCATGGTATCGGTGTGGCACTTGGTGCAGACCGCGAATTGTCCGGCGGCCGTGCGCACCTGATGACCGGTCTGGGCTCCATGAGGGTTATGACAGTCGCTGCACTGGATCAACCCAACATCGACACGATGCCGGAAGGGCCGGGCGAATTCGGCCTTTTGCTGGACGTGGCAGCCGTAACACAGGTCCGTCTGCTTCTTCACCAGCAGGAAGTTCACGTCAGCCGACTGATGCGGGTTGTGGCAGTTGGTGCAGGTAACGCCGTTCGCCAGGTGTTCGGACTTGGCGAAGTTCTGCGTTTCCAGGCTGGACTGATGGCACTTCAGGCAGATCGCCGCGGTTTGTGCCGGGCTGAGAGTTTCGAAGCGAACGATCTTGGTAATATCGCCGCCGCCATCGACGTGCGCCTGGGCCGGACCGTGACACGATTGGCAGCCATGCCCACCATTCTTCAGCAAGGCAGAATGTGGTGTGTTGAAGAAGTGCTTGTCCCACACCTCCTGATGGCAGGTCTGGCAGATTTCGTTGGGCGCGTATTGGTCCCCTGCTGGACCCGGCAGCGCCGCAGACGCCTGCGGCGGTGAACTCCTCGCCTGTCTGGCGTTCGACACAGCTACCGACATACAGACAGCTACAAGCAACAACACAACCGACCTGAGAGTCCTGTTCATTACGAGACGCTCCCACAGTGAGTTTGTCTGTGCCGCAATGGGCGACTCGGGCCACCTGTTAACTCGGCATCTCAGAAGTTGGCGCTTATCCTAACCCCGTTTAGTCGTTGCCAAGAAAATTATTTTGGCCTTGAGACCGCGTCAGAATACGTTCACAGTCCTTGAACAATTGACGGGAGAATCCGATGCGGACGCAACTGAGGGATGAAATCCATCCGGGTGACGATAGGACGACGCAGTTACGCTGTCTGTTCAATATTGCTCAGTTGGGAAAAATTCTAGATCCGCAGCCAAAGGGGGCTGAGCGGAACGCGTTCAGATAAATGGCCGCTCCCTTTGGTACCGGTGTGGGGGCAGAAGAGGAGCCGCCACTGGGGTCCTTGTTGCCGGAGTCCAGCAGTGAGTCATTCTGCACAGTATTTTGGCAGGCAATAAGCGAATCTATGGATGACTCATTAGCGCAGTTTGTCCGGCGACCAGACGGTACATCTGCGACGAAGGACGGACTCGTGGCCGCATTGGTGACGTTCGGCAACGGCAGCGCACGGAACCTGCGCTACCCCCAGGGCGAAAGCTGAACGAGGAACGGCGGCAACATCCCGAACAAAGGCAATGCTGCAGAGATTGCCGATCGGGCTCGAACGTAGTGCTGCAGACTAAATGGACGGAGGCTGATATGCCGAAAACAGCAGTTGGTTTGTTTGAGAATCCGATCGCAGTCGACGAGGTTGTTCACGATCTCCTGGCCAGCGGTTTGCATCAGAATGACGTCCGCATTCTAGGCGAGCCACGGGAGATGGCTGGCACCGGGGTTATGAGCATTCCCCACACCGATTTCGAAGTGGGCTTGACTCGTGACCTCACGGCGTTTGGCGTCGCCGAAGCGGACGCAGAAGCTTACGTCCAGGGCGTGCGGCATGGCGGAGTCATGGTTTTCGCAACCGGTTCGGGCGAGCAAGCAGACGCGGCGGCTGAGATCATGAACCGCCACCATGCCGTGGAGATCGAAGAACTTAGCGGCGCGGAACTTAACCTCCCCAGAACGGACGTCGAAAAGGTCGCCCCTGGTCCCGATAGATCTTTCCAAGCCGGGAGGTACCGTTCGCGCGGCGGCGGTGCTCGCCTATTCGTCTGGTAGGCCTTCCCAGAAAAGCCAGTGTGCAGCGATTCGCGGGCAGACTGCACCGCGCGCAAGACAGACCTGACATGCCTGGGGTTGACAGGCAACAATGCAGTGCAGAGTTGCATAGGAGGGCAAAGGCAATGTTAACCAATGCTGCTTATTTAAAAGATATGGTGATCCGAGCGACGGACGGAGACATCGGAACTGTAAATCAGTTCTACTTCGACGATCAGGCGTGGGCCATCCGCTATCTCACGGTAGAAACCGGAGGTTGGCTTGGAGACCGCCAAGTGTTGATCTCACCCATTTCTATTGTCCACGCGGATTGGCAAGCCTGGCGGTTAGAAGTGGCGCTGACAAAACTACAGGTAAAAAATAGCCCTGGCATTGACACCCATCAACCCGTCTCCCGACAACACGAGGCGACATACCTGGATTATTACGGATATTCCTACTATTGGATCGGTCCTAATATGTGGGGTCCCGTGCTGTATCCGTCGGGCTTGCCGATTCCGGCGTCTATCATTAAGGATGGGCCGTCCGAGCCGCAGCCAGAGAGAGTCCCCGGATTCACATTTGCGCAGTAACGAAGCCGTCACGGGTTATCACATTGAGGCAAGATGATGGTGAGATCGGCCACGTGGAAGGGTTCGTCATGGACGATGAAACCTGGGCTATCCGCTATCTTGAGGTAGCAACCAAGAACTGGTGGCCAGGCAAGAAGGTACTCGTTTCACCGTCGTGGATCCAACGAGTAAGTTGGGCAGATTCGAAAGTCTACCTTGGTCTCTCCCGGGACGTCGTCAAGAACGCCCCGGCGTACATGGAATCCGGCTCAATCACTCGTGAATATGAGGATCAGCTCCACCGTCACTACGGCCAGCCGCCATATTGGCTGCACGAAGCCGAACAGGAGTCTTCCTTTTCCCTGACCGTTTAAGTAGGGGCATGGGCATCCGCTAAAGCGGCTGCCCATGATTTTCGTCGCCTCACTGACAGTTCCACGAGCTTGCAATCACACACAGACACCGCTCGGGGCGATAGGGCCTGCAAACGGTATGTGAGAGCAAAAGAGAAGACTCTTGAGTCAACAACTTCTGTACCCCCTGCGATTCGAACCAATCTATCAGTATCGGCTTTGGGGCGGCCGCCGTTTGGCCGACCTGCTCACCGCACCGCTGCCCGGTGATGGTCCTATCGGCGAAGCATGGGTGCTCAGCGACCGCGATGACCATCCGAGCCTCGTTGCCGATGGACCGCTCAAAGGGCGAGCCTCGGTCAATTGCTGAACAATTTCCGGAACAAATTCTGGGACAGCTGGCCGGACGTTTCCGCCGATTTCCATTGTTGCTGAAGTTCCTCGACGCTCGTGAAATGCTCTCGGTCCAGGTGCATCCCACCAAGGCGAATGACGAACCTGCTGCCAGCGGGCGAGACCCCAAAAACCGAAGCGTGGGTAGTGCTGGAGGCTGGAGCACGAAGCCGCGTATACGCTGGCCTGAAACAAGGTACTTCGGCCAGACAACTTGCGGCGAGCTCTTTCAGATGGAACGGTGCCTGACGAGCTGGCATGGTTCACTCCCCAGCCCGGCGACGCCGTATTCCTGAAGGCTGGCACCGTCCACTCCTTGGGCGGCGATGTCGTGGTGTTCGAGATCCAACAGAACAGCGACGTGACGTTTCGCTTGTATCGACTGGAACCACGTTGATGCCAAGACGGGCCAGCCGCGAGTGCTCCAAGTGGATAAGGCAATTGCCTGCATCGACTTTGCCGAGGGTCCGGTTTGTCGGGTGACGCCTGTGGTGGAGTCATCAACGCCCGTAGAACGCGAGAAGCTGTTCGATTGTGAATATTTCCGGCTGTGGCGCCTGCGTGGGCAATCGCCGTTCGACATAGGCGTGGCGGGACTTCCGCGCGTGCTGGTATGCATCGGGGGTGCAGGAGAGTTGGAGCATGCCGATGCGCGTTTTGCCTTCGCAAAAGGGGACGTATTTCTCTTGCCGGCAGCGATCGGAGAGTGCACCGTTCGACCGAGCAATGCGGTGAACTTGTTGGACATTGCACTGCCGGATTGAGGCCTCAACAATTCAGAGGACGAGGGTAGTGAAAAAGCTAATTGTGTTTGATCTGGACGGTACGCTTGCCGAAAGCAAGTCGCCTCTCGATCCCGAAATGGCGGAACTGCTGCACGACCTGCTCGGTGTCGTCAAAGTGGCCGTGATCTCCGGAGGCGATTGGCCGCAATTTGAAAAGCAGGTGGTCTCCAAGCTTCCTCACGATCAACGCCTGGCGAACCTATCCCTGCTTCCTACCTGCGGAACCAAGTTCTACCAATATTCAGGAGATTGGAAAAAGCTTTACGAAGAGGATTTCACCGCGGACGAAAGAGCGAAGATTATCAGTTCTCTAAAGAAGGCACTCGCAGTCGAGGGCTTCAAGCCGGAAAAGTTATGGGGAGAGCAAATTGAGGACCGGGGAAGCCAGATAACATTTTCGGCATTAGGGCAGCAGGCACCCTTAGAAGAAAAGGACAAGTGGGATCCCGATTACACCAAGCGGAAGAGGATTAAGGCGATTCTTGACGCTTTCATCCCCGAGTTTTCTGTCCGAATTGGAGGCTCGACATCCATTGATGTCACCAAGCCAGGCATTGATAAGGCATACGGAATCGGAAAGCTGCGAGACCTCCTCCACGTTTCGTTAAAAGAGATGATCTACATCGGAGATGCTTTGTTTCGCAGGAGGGAACGACTATCCCGCCGAACAAGCGGGTGTGGACTGTATCCCAGTCAAGGGTCCCGACGAGACGAAGCGCGTCATACAAGCGATCATCGTTTGCTTAGCAGATTGCTGATCAGCCGGCGTCGACTTATTGAGGAGAATGGATGAGTGGGTTTACGTTGCAGCGTCTGGGAATGTTGATGGAGCCGCAGGCGGGCAATCCGCATGAGGTCGAAGGGGTCCTGAATCCGGCGGCAGTTCGTGGCCCGGATGGGGAATCTCTACCTTTTCCCGCGGCTGGTTGCTCGAGGGAATTACTCGCGAATCGGCATTGCGCGTGTGCAGTTCAATGCAGCCGGAGATCCGGCAGGCGTCGAGCGGCTCGGCATCGCACTCGAGCCGGAGGCCGAGTACGAGCGGCGGCCGGACGGTAGTGGTGGCTGCGAGGATCCGCGTATCACATTTGTGGAGCCGCTCAAGCAGTACATCATGACCTACACGGCATTTTCATCCCGAGGCCCACGGATCGCCTTAGCAATATCGACAGATCTCTTCCATTGGCATCGTCTGGGACTGGCGAAGTTTGGCCCGTATCAAGGTATCGAATTCGATGATGTGGATGACAAAGATGCCAGCCTATTCCCGGTCGTCATTCCCGATCCATCCGGGCAACCGGAATTAGCGATGCTCCACCGTCCGCTCTTCCCAGGGACTCGTCCCGAGGAAACCGCCTGCAGAGCTGAGACTCGTGATGTGGATATCGACAGGGAAAGCATCTGGATTTCGTATTGTCGATTGTCCCTCGACGACAAGCCATTTCGCACCGGGCAATTTATCTTTCATCACCGGTTAGCGGCTCCGGTCTCGCCCTGGGAGCGGCTCAAGATAGGAGGCGGCACTCCGCCCGTCTTAACCCGGTTCGGCTGGCTGATCATCTACCACGGGGTTAGCGAAATAGGGAAGCCCAAGACCGACCGGTATCAGCTGTGTTATTCGGCGGGAGCGATGATATTTTCCAAGGAACATCCGCTCACGATTCTTTACCGTTCGGCGGAACCCGTGTTGACGCCGGCGATGCCGCAGGAACGCCACGGTACGGTCGCCAACGTCGTATTCCCCACCGGCATCGACCGGCGCGACGATCTTGGCTCACCAGACCGCTTCGACATTTATTTCGGGATGGCCGACAAACGGATTGGCGTGGCACGTCTTGACCTGCCGAACGCCCTTCCACCGGGAGGGGTAGCCGACCCGCCAGAGGCAAAAGTGTAACTCACTTGATTCTTGGGAATTCAGAGTGCCTGTGTTCTTGCCTTTAGGTCATTGTTCTGCGCGACATTCTGCGCGACAGGGAGCCGCCGTCCGCATGGACGGCCTGCTCTGGTTGTCAATTCCCCTTGTTAGGGATCTAACCCGAATTCTTCTTGCTTAGTACATCCATTGCAAGCGGAATCGTAGTAAGCCCCCCGACCAACACTAGAGCCCACCCGGCGGCTTTGCGTTGGTCATGGTTGAGCCGATTGGAAAGCAGAAGGCCAATCCCAGCGGCCAAGGCGGCGCGAGTTCCGACGAGAAGCATGATCTCGGCAATAGTGAATTTCCGTTCCATCATCTTTGAACCTACTTTCTTTCCAGCATTTCATCTGCACTTTGTAGATTTAGCTGTCGCTGAATAAGCTTCCGCGAGGATGGCCCTTGGCCAGCGGTGGCGGAGCGCTCGGCTGCTTGAAATCAGCCGTCCAGGCCCAGTCACGGATCTCGGGCATGTCTTCCAGATGTTGCCGAATATAGTCGTGATGTTCGTATAGCTTTCGATTGAACATGTCGATGACATCGGAAACTTGAGAACGGAGCCGTGGGACATATTTCAGTGCGTCGATTGCAAGGTCGAAATCGGCTCATCTTATTGAGTACTACCATGTCAAATGGCGTCGTCGTTGTGCCCTGATCCATGTAGCCGCGTACATGGAAACGGTCTTCATTGGAACGCCCATGCACCATGGTGTGAATGAGCCATCGGTTATTGTGGAAGGCGAAGATGACCGGCGCGTCTTTGGTGAAGAGGGCATTGAAGGACATGTTGTCCATTCCATGCGGATGGTCGTCCGGCATCATCAGAACACTCAGGTCCACTACATTGACGACCCGTACCTTGATGCCAGGAACATACTTCTGCAGAAGCCATGAGGCTGCGCATATCTCAATGGTGGGGACATCGCCTGCGCAGGCTAGAACAACATCTGGTTCTTCACCATTATCGTTCGTGGCGAACTTCCAGATCGAGGCGCCTCGGGAGCAATGTTCAAGAGCTTCGTCCATGTTCAGCCACTGAAGCTGCGGCTGCTTGCCGCAGGTGACGATGTTGACGTAGTTGCGGCTGCGCAGGCAGTGATCGAAGACGCTCAGCAGGCAGTTGCTGTCAGGCGGATAGTACACGCGGACGGTTTCACTGCGGCGCGCCAGGGCATTGTCGACAAATCCAGTCGCTTGGTGGCTGAAGCCATTGTGGTCATTTCGCCATGCATGACTTGTCAGGAACACGTTCAAGGAGGCCAGCGGTTTGCGCCAGGGAAAGTCTCGACATTGCTCCAGCCATTTGGCATGTTGTGTCAGCATCGAATCCACGACTTGCGCGAAGGCCTCGTAGGACGACCACAGGCCGTGACGCCCGGTCAACAGATACCCTTCCAGCCACCCCTGGCAGCAATGCTCGCTCAATACTTCCATCACGCGGCCGTCCGGGCTGAGTTCGTCATCAATCGAAACCGTCTCCGCCATGAAACAACGCTTGGTTGCTTCGAGGACGGAATTTAGGCGATTGGAATTGGTCTCGTCCGGGCAGAACAGTCGAAAGTTCGTCGGGTTCAGTTTGAAGATGTCTCTAAGAAAATCGCCGAGCTTGCGGGGAGCTTCGGCGACTACTTGGCCCGGTCCCGGGATCTCGAGTGCGTAATTGCTGAACTCCGGCAGATCGAGCGCGGTCAGAAGTCGTCCGCCATTCACATGAGGGTTGCCACCCATGCGGCGATTACCTGCAGGCGCAAGCTCCGCCAATTCCGCTGATGAATTCGCCATTCTTGTCGAAGAGCTCCTCCGGCTTATAGCTCTTCATCCAGGCTTCAAGGATCTTGAGATGTTCGGGGTTCTCGCGGACCGTTGCGAGAGGCACCTGGTGCGCACGGAAGGTGCCTTCAATCGGGATTCCATCCACTTCCTTCGGGCACGTCCATCCCTTGGGTGTGCGCAGGACGATCATGGGCCAGATCGGCTGTTTCTTGAATCCGCTCTTGCGCGCCTCCTGCTGAATGGCTCGAATCTCGGCATAGCATTCGTCCAGCGTTCCGGCCAGCAGTTGATGCACGGCTTCGGGATCGTCACCCTCGACAAAGCGGGGGGCGTAGCCGCGTCCTATATATAGGGCCCTCAAGTCGTCGTCGCTGGTTCGCGCCTGAACCGTCGGTCCGGAAATCTTGTAGCCGTTGAGGTGCAGAATCGGAAGGACCGCGCCATCGCGGACTGGATTAAGGAAGTTCACCGACTTCCAGCTACCTTCCAGCGGACAAGTCTCGGATTCTCCGTCACCGATCACGCAGGCAACGACCAGATCAGGATTGTCGAATGCGGCGCCGAAGGCATGAACCAGGGAGTAGCCAAGTTCGCCGCCCTCATGCATGGAATTTGGCACGTGCGGTCCGCAATGACTGGGCACGCCGCCTGGCGTCGAAAACTTCCTGAACATGAGTCGCAGGCCGTTTTCGTCCGGTGTGATCTCAGGATGTACTTCGGTATAAGTGCCTTCCAGATACGACATCGCATTGAGCGAAGGACCACCATGGCCTGGGCCGGCGATATAAATGATATTTGCGCTTTGTTCTTTGATCAGGCGGTTCAGGTGAATGTAGATGAGATTCTGGCCGGGTGAAGTTCCCCAGTGTCCGAGTAGTCTTGGCTTAATCTGACTAGCTTTCAGCGGCTCACGCAACAAGGGGTTTTCAAAGAGATAGATCTGGCCGATGCACAGGTAATTCGCGGCCCGCCAATAGCGGTTCATCTTGTCCAGCATCGCCGGCGTAAGCGGACCCTTGGGAGACGGGACTGCCGCATGCGGGTGACCGTTTGCTGCGATTGCGGTAGACAAATCTACGTCGAAGATAAATTTAGTTGGCTTGCCGGCCTCGTCCAGACTCTGACCCAGTGATTTTGTGCTGACGTCCTGATCAACGGCAATCGTGTGTTCTTCCGTGGGCATACTGACTATCCTCTCCACTTCCACCGTCGCTGAGGAGCCCGGCAGAGGCTTACAAAGTCTGATTGGTTCGCATCCGTCCGTGATGCTGCATCGTCCATTCCATGCGGACATTTCCAGTTCCTCTTGGACACAGTAGCCAAGTAGGAGGTCGTAGTTTCAACGCTATTTCGTTAGCTGCTTGCGGATCGACCGCAACTCCAATCGGCGCTTCTCCGTGGCCTTGGGATATGCCATCTTCAGGTCCTTCAGCGCATCGAGGACAATACGGGAAACGATCAAGCGGGCATTATCCTTATCGTCGGCGGGCACTACATACCAGGGCGCGTGATGGGTGCTGGTCACGCCCAGGCAAGCCTCGTAGGCCTTCACGTAATCTTTCCAGTATTTCCTCTCGTGAATGTCGGAGAGGCTGAATTTCCAGTTCTTGTCGGGCTCGTCAAGACGCTCCAGAAAGCGCTTTCGCTGTTCTTCCATTGAGAGGTGGAGGAATATTTTGACGGTCCGGGTTCCGTTGCGGTAAAGGTGACTCTCCAGGTCCACAATGGAGCGATATCGCTCCTCCCAGATGGTTTTTTCGTCGCGCAATTCTTGTGACAGACCCTGGTTGCGGAGGATCTCGGGATGCACCCGAACGACCAGCACTTCCTCGTAGTAAGAACGATTGAAGATACCGATCCGACCGCGTTCGGGAAGACGGCAGTTCGTACGCCAGAGAAAATCATGTTCCAGCTCTTCAGCACTCGGCTGTTTGAAACTGAAAACCTCGCAGCCTTGCGGATTGACCCCGGACATGACGTGCCGGATGGCGCCGTCCTTACCGGCAGAGTCCATCCCCTGAAAAATCAGCAGCAGCGCATAGCGGTTGGAGGCATAATGAAGCTGCTGCAGTGAGCTCAAGGCTTCGACGTGTTCTTCCAGAAGTTTCTGGTATTGCTTCTTTGACTTGCAAATGGGCTTTATCGTCGTCGGCCATTCGCTGAGGGTGACTTTCTCTCCGGACCCCACTCGAAAATCCTTGGAATCAATTTTCATCTTCTTCCTTCCGCTGTCACGCGCTGCGCGAGTTGAGCTTCGGGGCGCAATAGGATGCTGACGTACCCTGACACGGGGAGGCGAGAACCGCAGTCGGTTGCACTTTCAAGCAAACCGCTGCGCGGCCAGTCCTGACACCGCTCATGACGGGTCCGCATCTATCGGTTCAGGCAGCGGGGGATCGGTACGGCGATTGGCCTGATCGTGCAGTCGTCCGAGAGTGCTTTCGATTAGTCTGGATAACTTATGCACAGCGCCTTCGACAGCTTGCTCCACAGTTGTGGCTTGGTGAGTCACAGCGACCGGCTGCCGTCCCTCAAGACGAGCTTCCATCACGCAGCGTTTCTCGTTCTCACCTCCCTTATTGCTGTTCTCGTCACTCAGGTGAACCTCCACTCGCGTGATATGGTCGCTGACGTGGTTTAGGGCGTTCTCAACTAGCCCACTGACATGAGAGGCCAGAGCCTCGTGTCCCGCGATGTTGTGGTCGGTGTTTATCTGTATCTGCACGGAGTGTTCCTGCTTTCATTGGCCTTTTGACGGATCCTCAGGGCCGAGGATTCCGGCAATTATGGAAAAGCTGACGCCTATATCCCGGCCTTCGTGTGGTCGAGATAGACGCGGAAGTCGGGCCAGGAAACCGACTGTACCCAGTCAGTGGGCACGAGCACCGATCGATTCTGGAGCCAGTCTCCGCTCTTCACATCGAGGTAGCCTAAGTGCCAGCTCGCCTCATCCATGACAAAGCCTTCAAGGGTCCCGAAGTCGCCGTCCGTAGCCCACACGTGATACGCCGAGCATGTGCGAACTGCAGCGCAGATGGAGGTCCTCGGCGGTGTGTACCGGGTAGCTCGCGCCAGTCGGTATGGATGACAGGCCGAACTCCCTGTCGACCCAACAGGCGAGCGGCCCAAAGTATTCAGCCATGGCAATCTCCTGCTGACGTGAGACCGGCTTTTCGGCATCAACGTCGGGACTGTCTGCCATTTGCTTCTTAGTCAGGTGAGCCCGAAAGGTTTTGTTCACCCAGTCTGGCTGTTCAAGCGCGGTGACCGGTATCACGACGTCCTGCCGCTTCAGCCAGTTTCCTACGTCCACCACTAGATAACGAATCTTCCATGACTGATCATCGAAGAGAAAATTGCGAATACTTCCCGTTTCACCATCGGTCGCGATGATAGGAGATCCGACTAAGGCATTCAGAACGCAAAACATGCTCTGCCCCTGTGGAGCGGCGGAATTGGGTCGTACTCTCAGCGCTGTAGTTTCTTGCATGTATTAACCTGTCTTTCGCTGCGAATTGGATTAGGGAGCCGCAGTCTTCCCTTTGAACGGTTACGAGGAGTTTTGCCCAGCCCTCCTACGTTCCGCCTGACCATTCCCAATCTCCCGCTCGGCCTCAAGCCAGTCTTGATCTTGCTGGCTTTGACCCTTGGCCCGTTCCTGGTAGAGCTCATACGCACGGGCGGCGATTTGCGGTGTCAGATCGAGCGGCTTCTTGGCTAACAACGGAGCTTTGGTGGGATCAAAAATTCGATAGGCGAGCAGCTTCACGCGGTCGTTGAGGAGGAACCACGCCAGGGCGTAGCCCCAAACGAACGCTGCCCAGCCCCAGCCGAGGGGTGTCATGAACAGCCCATAGACCGCAATCAGAGTCGCCAGCGTTTGCGTGCCCAGCACCGCAATCCATAGAACCCGCGCGGGACGTATAGACCAGAACGGGCCGCGAGTGCGCGTCAGGAAAATCGTCAGATGTCCGGCCACTGACAGCTTCAGGTACATCAGCGTCTGAATGTGCGCGCGGTCGAGGTGAAATACGCGCTCGCCAAGATAGAACAGGCCAAACGCAGCCACGACGCCGATGACGCCCAGCACGGTGGAAATCCCCAGCACCAGGCGCATGTTCCAGGCCTCGGGCTTGTCCTTGTAATGAACGTTGTCATAGGCGATAGAGAGGATGGCTCCGTCATTGAGCAGCGCCAGCATCACGATCATCACTGCGGTCAGGGGATAGAAGTTAAACACCAGGATCGACAGCGTCATGAAGAACAGCACGCGCAGCGTTTCTGCGATGCGATAGATCGCATAGCTGTTCATCCGCTGGAAGATGCGGCGGCTCTCCTTGATTGCGTCGATGATCACTGAGAGGCCGGACGCCAGCAGCACAATGGACGCCGCGGCGCGGGCCGCGTCTGTGGCGCCTGAAACGGCGATGCCGCAGTCGGCTTTTTTCAACGCGGGAGCATCGTTCACTCCATCGCCGGTCATGCCGACAATGTGGCCGGCCTTCTGCAGGACATCGACGATGTAGAACTTATGTTCGGGAAATACCTGGGCGAAGCCATCCGCCTTCCCGATGGCCTCCGACGCCTGGGCTGTCTCGTGATGCTTCATGTCGCCCAATGCGCTGGCATCAACGATGTCCGTGCCCATCCCCAGTTGTTTGGCAGTCTCCCGAGCGATGGCCATTTGATCGCCCGTGACCATCTTGACGTTCACGCCCATCTGCCGGGCGCTCGCGATGGTTGCTTTGGCCTGCTCGCGTGGCGGATCGAACAAAGGCAACACGCCAGCAAACTGCCATTGGCCTTCCTGATCGGCCCGAGCCACGCCCAGGGAACGGAAGCCGCGTCCCGCAAATTCATTGACGGCCTTCTCTACGGCGGGCTTTACCTCACCGGCGTTGGTCGACATCTGCAGAATCACCTGCGGCGCTCCCTTGGCCACAAAGAACTGCTTTCCGTCTCCGCCTTTGACCGTCGCTTCCGTGCGTTTATGGACGGGGTCGAACGGCTGGAAATGAACTACCTGATAGCCCTTCAATGCCTGATCGTTCTTCACGCCCCCGATCACGGCCAGGTCGATTGTGTCCTTGTCTTCCGCACGCGAAGCAAGTGCGGCCCAGAGAATGACCTGCTCACCAGGGATACCGTTCACGCTGAATGGATCTCCCAGCGTCAACTTGTTCTGGGTCAGGGTGCCGGTCTTGTCCGAGCACAGCACGTCCACGCCAGCTAGTTCCTCGATCGCCGGCAACCGGGTCACAATCGCTTCTTTTTTCGCCAGCAGGCGTGCGCCGACCGCCATGGTCACGGACAGCACGGTTGGCATCGCGACGGGGATCGCGGCCACCAGAAGGACCAGGGCAAACTGCAACGTAGTGAGGACGGGGTCGCCACGGAACAGAGCGACGCTAATAATCACCGCCACCAGGGCCACTGCGAGAATGATCAGGTAATCCCCGATCTTCAGCACGGCACGCTGGAAATGGCTGACGGTATGAGCCTCCTGTACCAGTTGCGCGGTCTTGCCAAAGTAGGTGTTCGCACCGGTGGCGTACACCATCGCGTCGATTTCGCCCTGGCGGATAATCGAACCTGAAAAAACCGCGTCGCCGGGTTTGCGCGTGGCAGGCAGAGATTCACCTGTCAACGCCGACTGATCGACCTCCAACGGGTCGCCCGCCAGCAGGCGCGCATCCGCCGGAACGATGTCTCCCAGGCGCAAGCGGATGACGTCGCCCGGCACTACCTCACGCGCCGCCGGGGTAACCCACTTTCCATCACGTTTTACCCGTGCCTTGATCGCCAGCTTGGCTTTCAGGGCAGCGATGGCATTGCCCGCCTGGTGTTCTTCCCAAAAGCCGACCACGGCGTTGGAACCAAGCAGAACAAGAATGATGAAAAAATCCAGCCAGTGCCGGACTATTCCCGACAGAATTACTGCCCCTTCAATCATCCACGGGATAGGGCCCCAGAAATAGGTAAGGAACTTCAGGAAAGGATTGGTTTTCTTTTCCGCGATCTCGTTAGGGCCATATTGTGTCAGCCGTTTCTGCGCTTCGGCTTGACTGAGGCCGTCCGGCGACGAACCCAACTTCTTCTGGAGTTCCGGCATGGCAACGGACTTCAGATCGTCCTTCGACTCGGGCTTCGAGCCGTCCTTGGACTCAGGCTTCGCCACGGGCGTTGAGTCAGGCTTCGGCTCCGGTTTTGCCTCCAGCTCGGACTCGGGCTTATCCACCACTGCTTTCGCCATGAGTGCCTCCTGATTCTTGTTATCTCCATCGGGTCTTGGTCCAAAGGAGGCTGGGAAAATGGGCGGAAACGCGCTGTCGACGAAGTCTCACTCGAGGTTCTGAATTCCCGGAAATCGGGTGCGTTGCACCTCAACAGTCATCCGGTCGATCGCCGCCATTGCGGCCGCCAATGTCATCGGGACACCTACAGACAGTATCTTGCCGAGGAGATGCGGAAGCTGTGCAGTTTTGCTCAACAATCGCGAACGACCACCCATTTGAAAGGTGTGATTGCTTGCAGAGAAAGGTCCTGCATTTTGCCATGCCGGACACGAGTGATCTTCTTCATTTCTGCTTGACGGTTCAGGCCGGGATCAGCGTCCTGCGCGATGAACCGTTACACCGGATGAAGGATGCCCGTTTCGAGATGGCAGTGGGACGTCTTAGGGATGTTCAATTCTGCGCGCCACGCGGAGAACCGCGAGACTATCAAGTGTTGGGCGAGGTAGGCGACAGCCAACTGAATTTGCCCACCCACAATTCAGACACCGCTGACGCCACCCCTGTAAGCCGGTCCGGACGAGTTGGCGGCTGAAGCGGTCAAATATGCTCAGTCTTAAGCGCCAGCACTCTTCAAGATGGTAGCTGTAAGCATTCTTGAAGGAGAGTACTAGTGAAAATAACGACAGCGTTCCTGCCATGCGTCATGATATTGGGTATCTCGGCGCTGGCCATGCCGCCCCCGCCACAGACGAGCTCATCCAACTCTGGCACTCAGCCGGCCACACAAGTTGTCGAAACGACAACCACCTCTTCCACCCAGCCAACCGACCACGGCATTCAAACCACCACCACCAAGATCACGACCTTCCGGGTGAACGTTGTTAGCCGGACGGTGCAAGCGGTCAATTATCGCCATCGCGGTGGAGCGACAAAGTTGAATTTCGCTGGAACCGACCTGATGCCGTCGGCCAACGGCGAGGCCAAAGTAGAAAGCAAGAAGGGTTACATCGAAATTGAAGTCGAATTCGGCAACTTGCAGAAACCAACGAGCTTCGGCAGTGAATATCTTACCTATGTAATGTGGGCGATTAGCCCTGAAGGCCGTGCTGTAAACCTTGGGGAAGTACTGGTAGGCGACAACGACCGCAGTAAGCTGGATGTCACCACGGACCTGCAGGCATTCGCGCTGATTGTTACGGCGGAGCCATATTATGCCGTCCGCCAGCCCAGCAATGTTGTGGTGCTTGAAAACGTCGTTCGGGACGACACCAAGGGAACAATCGAGGCCATGAGTACCAAATACGACCTTCTCGAGCGCGGCGGGTATGTTCCCACCGGCTACCAATTCGATCCGGTCGTTCTGAATGCCAATCTGCCATTGGAATTCTTCGAAGCGCGTAATGCGCTGCACATCGCCCAGTCGGTTGGAGCAGAGACCTACGCCAGCTCCAGCTACCAGCATGCCGCAAGCCTCATGAACCAGGCGGACGGATATGCTACGAGTCATCACATTGACAAGAAGCAGCTGATTGCCGTGTCTCGCGAAACAGTACAGACGGCGGAAGACGCCCGCGAGATCACCGTGAAGAAGCGGATTGCGGAACATCAGTCAAACCAACTGCAGGCATCCGCTGAGGCAGTTGACGACGCAACCCGGCAGAAGGAACTTGCCCAGTCAGACGCTGCCAAGGCGAAGTCGGACATGGAACGCAGCCAAGCCAATTCAGCCAATCAAGTGGCTGCGGCGCAGGCCGATACCGAGCAGGCTCGCCTGGCAGCAAACCAAGCCCGGCAGCAGCTGCAGGTCGCCGAAAACGACAAAGCAGCGATGCGTGCCCGGTTGTCTTTGCAATTGAATGCCATCCTGCAAACGCGCGACAGCGCGCGTGGGTTGATTGTCAGCATGTCGGATGTCTTGTTTGACACTGGCAAATACACGTTGAAGCCGGGTGCCCGTGAAAAGCTTTCCAAGGTTGCGGGGATCTTAGTTTCATATCCCGGACTCAATATTGCTGTTGGAGGGTACACAGACAACGTTGGCACAGACAAACTTAATCAGGGTCTCTCCGAAGAACGTGCCGGAGCCGTGCGCGACTACCTCGTACAGCAGGGCGTCTCGATGGCGTCGATAACAGCTACTGGATTTGGCAATACGTTGCCGGTCGCCTCGAACGATAACTCGGCCGGACGGCAGGAGAATCGCCGGGTTGAGCTGGTCGTGTCCGGCGAGTCAATCGGAAACGATGTGAACGTGACCACTGGAAGCCTGCGGTAAGGAACGACTGATGGCTCGGAAAGCGCGATTCGAACCCGAATCGCGCTATTTCTTTCGGTTGCTTCTGTTGACCGCATGAGCGCTTGCCGCGAGTAGCCCCTCATCCGGCGCCCACAAGATCGGTCAAATCATACTAGAGCGGGAGTCTCGGCTACATCCTTGTCGTGTAGCGTCAAGAAAGCCTTGAGCAACACACGAAGGTCGTACTGTCCTTTATAGACAGCAGGCGGAGTTCGATTCAATCCCGGCAATGAGTACACCGCCGTTTGGGCTGAGCGGATCGAATATTCCACGGTGAACACTACATCATCTGGAAGTTCGCAGAATTGCCCGATAAAGGCCAGGTTTCTTGAACTCTCCGGGATGACTTGAGGACGGTCACCTTTGGATCGACGCAGAAACTGGCTGGTAATGAAGGGCATCATGCACGGAATGCACTTGCAGGTTTCCAGTATCTCAGTTGTATGTTGTTCCAGACGCAAGTGGCCCAGGATCTCCGTCATAATCTCCCGGCCAGTGCATGCCGACATGGGTTTCTTCACGAAGTCACCTGGTCTATCAACAAAAAGCCCATAGCCCCAAAAGACGTTCGCGTCGGCCGGTTGGCCGATGAAGTGTGGCTGGTGCGGCAATACGATTGACGCCAGCCAGCTTGACTCCGGGAATGTGATAAGACCTCCTTCGCCCGGGACGTTGCCGGTGAGATCGCCGATCAGCCGGAAGAAGGTTGGGTCGTGAAGAGTTGTGGTGAAAGACTCCCACTTCGATTCGTCGATGTGGTCCGTGAAATTAGCCGGACACCCGAATTGGGGCTGACCAGCGGCAATCTTCTCCCAAAGGGTCCAAGAGCCGCCGATGGACTTGCCATTCAAGACTGGTGCCGAGTCCATCGAGCCCAGACTCGAGGACTCGGTCATGGAACCTAAAGTGACCATGACAAAGTCGTTCTGAGTGACCGCGATCTCTTCCGCATGGTCGTCGCGCTTACACAGAATGCGATCCACCGTGTAGCCCTGAGAATCGTGCTGCAGCCCAAGGTCGGTGACCCGGGTGTTCAGCTGAAACTTGACGCCGCGCTCTTCCAGCCATTTCTGTAGCGGTCGCACCATCGAGTCGTACTGGTTGTAAACCGTTCGCATAATGCCGCCCAGCGTGTTGAAGCCGGACACCATGTGGGTAAAGCGGCCCAGATAGCGCTTGAACTCGACGGCGCTATGCCATGGTTGAAAAGCGAAGGTCGTACACCACATGAACCAGAAATCCGTTTCAAAGAACGAGGCGTCGAATTGGTCCGCGATGCTGCTTCGCCCGAGCATCCCCTCTGGCTCAAGCTCCAGGCGTTCGATGGTCAGAATGTGTTTTTCGCTTAGACCAAACTTGGGAGCGTCCACCCGATGGCCATCTCGGAACAGGCGCGACTTCGATGCGGTCTTCATCGTTTCGTTCCAGTCGAAAATTTCCTGCGTCACCGTCTTGCTCTCATCGAGAGTTGGAATTGAGGAGAACAGATCGAACGTGCAGAGATACTTGCTCTCAATCATCCGGCCACCACGCATGACGTAGCCATCAGCGGCCGACCCGGCCGCGTCAAGGCTGCCGCCGATTTTGGCCGATTCCTCAAAGATTGTTATGTTGTGTCCCGGAACGTCCGCATCGCGTATCAGGAAAGCCGCCGCCGCCATCGAGGCAATACCGCCGCCTACCAGATAGATTGCCGTGCCACTGCCGGATGCTTGTTTGCTCATTGGGGTCTCTTTCTTGTGTGCCTATCGCACGACTTTCGATCACTCGGGGATGTTGACGGCTATCACGGTCGCGGCCATTGAG
The DNA here is from genome assembly GCA_963846815.1 of uncultured Acidobacteriaceae bacterium. Classification (GTDB taxonomy): domain Bacteria; phylum Acidobacteriota; class Terriglobia; order Terriglobales; family Acidobacteriaceae; genus CAVVDY01. Next base: position 47,025 of record CAWJXG010000001.1, read on the forward strand.
GCCGAACGGTTGCTTTTAATTAGTGACTTTCGCTATTCGTCAGCAACACCTTGAGTGCGCCGTCATCGGCTGCGTTTCCGAACGTGTTGTAGGCCTTCATCACGTCTTTCATGGCGAAGCGATGCGTCACCAGTTTCTTTGGCTGCAACTTGCCCGCCAGCACCATCTTCAGCAGCATGGGGATAGTGCTGGTGTCGACTAGCCGGGTAGTGAGTGAAATGTTGCGATCCCACAGCTTTTCCATGTGCAGTTGGACCGGTCTGCCGTGGACGCCGACGTTGGCGATTCGCCCGCCCGCGGCCACTATCTCCTGGCAGATGTCGAAGGTCACAGGTTGACCCACTGCTTCGATTGCTACATCGACGCCCGCGCCTTCCGTCATCTCCATTACGCGATGCGCGGCGTGCCCATCGGAGGCGTTGACGAGGGCGGTCGCGCCGAACTGTTTGGCTATCGCCAGACGCTTATCATCCAGATCGACCATAAAGATCGCGTCAGGAGAGTACAGCTGCGCGGTCAGCAGAACCGCGAGCCCAACGGGTCCGGATCCCACGATGGCAACTGTTTTTCCTGGTGCGACTTGTCCGTTCAAAACGCCACACTCAAAGCCAGTCGGCAGAATATCGCTGAGCATCACCATGGCTTCTTCATCTTCACCTGATGGGAAGTGATAGAGACTGCCATCAGCGTGTGGAATGCGCACGTATTCCGCCTGCGTTCCATCAATGGTGTTGCCCAATATCCAGCCCCCGTGGCGGCAGTGGGAATACATGGCTTTTCTGCAGAAGTCGCACTTCAAGCACGCTGTGACGCATGAGAGGATGACCTTGTCACCAACGTGAAATTCCGCCACTCCAGGTCCTACCTGCTCGATGACCCCAATGCCCTCATGGCCCAAAATGCGTCCATCGGTAACCGCCGGAAGATCACCTTTAAGGATGTGAAGATCGGTGCCACAAATCGTCGAGGTGGTAATCCGCACAATGGCATCACTCGGATGCTGGATGGCAGGGCGCGGCTTGTCCTCCCACGCGATCTGGCCGTGACCGTGATAGACCAGAGCTTTCATGGTTCCTTTGGTTTGTACATCGAGATCATTAACAGGTTTCAGGGACACTTCAGCCGTGGCCATAAAGGTTGTTCCTCACTCGTACTACATAGGTTAGTTTGGCAGTAGTGCTGGCATTCTTCTGAGCAAGACTGCTCAATTCGATTGCAGAAATGTGATCGGTACTGGACGAGACGCTCTTTTGTGGAGGCACTAGCGAGTTGATGTGCGGTTCGCTGGGCGGCGTTATTCTGATTCGCTCGGGGCAGAGACGCTCAGGCGCCTATGAGTCGGCCACTGCCGTTTTGAGCGAAAATTGTGAGAGGGAATACCTCACGGACCGGTCGCCGGTGACTGGCGCCAGCGCGCACGAAGGATTGCATGTAAGACTGTGATATTTGATCCCACACCATATCGCGTGCATAGAGGTAAGCACGTTTGCGCATCGCCTGGAGGGCGCTCTCGTTGTCCAGAAGTTCAGTCACAGTATCGGCAACGGCGGCCGAGTCATCGAAGGGAACGAGGGCTCCGCGACCATCCGCCAAGACTTCGGTGGCGTACCAGTATGGAGTCGAGATGATCGCCTTACCCTTGCCCATGGCATACGCGAGCGTGCCTGACACGGCCTGTGCCTCGTATCGGTACGGGGTAATGTAGAGATCAGCCGAACCAACTAACGATGCCATTTCCTGAGGGCTGACGAACCGATTGACGAAGACAACGTGCTCTTTGACGCCAAGGCTCTCAGCTAAAGCCTGCAACTCGATCCGATATCGATCGCCCTCGCGGCGTTTGACATGGGGATGGGTGGCCCCAGCGATCACGTAGACAACCTTCTTGTGCCGGGACAAAATGCGCGGCAACGCACGAATTACACTTTCAAATCCTTTGTTTGCAGATAACAAGCCAAAAGTGAGCAGTGTCGTCTTTTCTGCCGAGTGAGGGAGTCTTTGTGAGAGGCCGCATCGACAAAAGCCATATCGGGGATGCCATGGGGAATCAGATCGATCTTGTCGCATGAGACTCCAAATATGTTCCGTAGGAATCGGGAGGAGTGCTCGCTCATGACAACGAGACGATCAGATCGTGTGGCAATTTCCTGCATCACGATAAGTTGATCGACGTCGGGTTCACGAAGAACAGTATGAAGAGTCGTCACCAGGGGCATTTTCAAGTGCCGCAGTAGGCGCAAGATATGCCCGCCGGCCTTTCCTCCGAAAATCCCGTACTCGTGCTGCAAGCAGACGAGGTCAACATTGCTGGAATTCAGAAAATCAGCGGCTGCTTTGTAGGATGAAGGGTCGTTCTGTGTTATTTCGAATTGCACGCGTGCCGGATAGCCGTATGACGATTGTGGGTCATTCATCGCGACGACCATAAGCCCAGCTCCTCCGTAGGCAGCCTCAAAAGCATCACACAAGGTCTGTCGTAAAGGTCGCGATTCCACACTGTCTGGGGAGGTGGTTTCCAATAAAGGCTACGCGCAACGGATCCGGCCGGCTACGCATGGCTAGGAGGGCCGGCGGCGCGATATTTTGGAACACCAGGGGACTCGTCTCGTAGCGCATTAGAGCGTCAGGTTTCAAATTCACGGATAGCGAACGAGCGGACATTGCAGCCTCCTGAGGACACACATCTGGTTGCCAGGGAAGTGGACGCAGGGTGAAAAAGGAATGCGGAAGCTAAACCAGCGCTCCCTGTTGCTCACGCCACCTGCCGCAGAAAATACACAGCGTGCCTAGACTCCACATCGCAAGCAAGAACATTGCTTTACTCATCCGAGCTCCTCCGGTTGCCTTCCAGTCGATTCTTTGGTCTCGACTCGGTTATGTCTTTTTGCCCACGCAAGGGCGGCAGACGAGCCCAGCGAATCATGTGAATCTTGACCCTAGCAAAACAGGGCTGACGAGTCTGAGCAATAAGGCTCACGCCTGCCCCCGTCGTGAAACTCCGCAGCGCTGTTTATCGGTGCGATTATTGATCTGGCGAAGCCAATCGCAGACGCAGGCGACTCCAGCTCGCCTGAGGAGTCCAAGTTGGAATCTGAGCTTACAAATTAGGCGCCTGCGGAAGGCGCTCGACCGCTGGGCGTCTTGTCGCCGAGAGTGCCGTGAAATGTGGAGCAGGGGTCGGCTTGGAGTGGTCGCCGAAGATCGCCTTCGTCCATTTGATCATCCAGTGGATCGGCCTGACCCAAAATCTTGGGGTGCCGCAACTTTCACACCCAAAGAGCGGGCGTACGTCTGCCAGGATGGTATAGGCAAAGTTAAGTATCGCTTGGAAGGGCCGGAAACCAAATACGCTGATCGCGAAGGCCCCGGTGAGCCATTTGGTAGCGGGTAAGTTCCGCAGAACTTCCGCAACGGCCTCGCCCCCGAGTTTCATCGCGCCATCGGGCATTACGACATGAATCGTCGCGTAGGCGTCCCATATATCGAGGTCTGGATTGAGCGAGCGAAGTAGCTCCGGATCGTTGCCGATCGGCCGTTCGAGGATGCACGTCTCACCCGATTTGGTCCGTGCCAACTTCTGCACCCAACGAGCAATATGGCGGCAGACGGCACATTCGTCGTCGAATAACAGGATTGACTTTGTTTGCTTCTGTGTCACCAAGAGGTCTGCCTCTTTCATGACTCGTATGGTTGCTTGATCGCAGTCAGTAAGGTCGAAACTTCTGGACTCGGCCCCTCGACTCGTCCAACTTCCGTTCCGTCCAGAAACATGATCAACGTCGGCGTACCCTGGATCTCATACCGTTCTGCGAGTTCTGGTTCGACAGCAATATTGACTCTGAAGACTTTTTCGATCGACTTCACCATCGCTGCCACCTGCTGAAGGACCGGCTCGATTATCTGGCAGTGTGCGCAGCCGTAGGACATGAACTCAACCGCGATTGGTCCCTCTCCTTCCAAGACCAGTTTCGCGAATGTATCGCTGGTCGTGCTTTGTATCCAGTCACCTGGCCCACGTCTTCGTGGAGCAGGTCTGGGTGCCGCTAGCGTTGTGTTCTTCATGGAGCCTCCGTCGTAACCGGACTTCCGTTGTGCTGGCAAATGAATCTGCTAGCCATGGCGGGCATGGTTTTGTCTCTTGTCTCAGCTATCCACGTCAGCGGCTTGCGGTGTTCTGCTTCTGAGCAAGAGTGCTCACTTATGGTGTGCCAGTAGGATGTACGCTTCTGGTAGAGGGAACATGGATCACAATGAGGCAGTACGGCAATGTGAAAGTTTGTTCGCGAGGGAAGCTCAGCATGCGCATGACACGGCAATCGAGTTTGAGGCCCTCGTTTCGGTCTTGCCAAATGAGAAGTCTCGGGAGATTGTGCAATTGCAAGTGAAGGCAAGTCACCGGCAAGCCAAAGAGTTTCGCGAGCTAGCCGAGAAGGTCAAGGAAAGATAGGGGTTCATGTTTGCAGTAAGGGCCGCTGAACCTCCGGAGACCGAGGAGCCAGTTTCCCTTGGGATCGCAGAGAATGAGGACCTCTATTCTGGCTGCGATGGAAATGTCTGGTGTAGCAAATGACGACCTCGATGCCACAACGCAATTTCAACCCCCACACGTTTCTGACGACTATTGGGAGCGGCAGGCGGTTGCTGTCTTTTCAAAAGAGCCACTTGATCTTCGCTCAAGGGGAGGCTTCGGACGGGCTATTTTTCATTCAAGCCGGAAAGGTGCAGCTCAGCGTTGTGTCGGAAGGCGGGAAGGAAGCGACCCTTGCTATCTTGGGCGAAGACGATTTCTTCGGAGAAGGCGGTCTTGCTGGCCAGTTGGCACGTATGTCGTCGGCAACTGCCATGACCGACTGCGTCCTGCTGCACATCAAGAAAAAAGCAATGATGCTGGCCATGAGTCGCGAACCGAAATTGTCGGCTACCTTCGTCAAGTATCTGCTGAAAAGAAACATCCGTTATCAGGACGATCTGGTGGATCAGCTTTTTAATTCGAGCGAGAAACGGCTGGCGCGAATCCTCCTGTTGATGGCGCATTTTGGCAAAGAAGGAGTAGTGACCGAAATAGAAGTCCCTAAGTTGAGCCAGGAAACGCTGGCGGAGATGGTGGGAACGACCCGCTCGCGGGTCAGCTTCTTTATGAACAAATTCAGAAAGCTCGGCTTCGTTAACTACGACAATGGGCATCACTTACGTGTTCACAGCTCACTGCTGAGCGTCGTGTTGAACGATGACGGTGGGACCGGGACTTCCGGGACAGCGACTGCCAATGGCAGGAAGACCCTTGAACCACCTTCAGAGCCCGGTGGGCCGCCGGAGAAAGAGCGCGCCCACAGACCGCCCCTCCCCAAGCCCCCAACGTCACCCAAATGACCAATCCCAAGTGAAGAGGTGAATTGCAGGTGTCGTAGGCCCTGGCACTTCACGCCGCGTTCCGAAATGGACAGCATCCGCTAATTCTGTTTCCTAACCGCGAGGGCTGTAGCACCTGACAACAGAGTCGTGGCCGTTTGCTTCGGAGCGGCGCACTCTACTCCCTGGAATCCTCAATCGGTAGCCGATTACTTGTGAAGAGTCCTTGTAGCTTTTGTTTGTTTGAGAGTTGCTTTCAAGTGTGCAACTGAGTCTTTGGCGCGGCCCAACTGCTGCTGGACCTTCCCCGCTCTCTTTTCGGACTTTCCTTCGGCCTTCAAAGCGCGATCATTAGTAGCCTTCCCGACCTGCTCCTTGAAAGCGCCCTTCACTTCATGGAAGCTCCCCTCGATCTTGTCCTTCGTGCTGGTCTTCATAATCTCCTCGGCTCGCAGAAAGCTCGTGTTGAACGACCGGTGAGCTTCTTCGTGTCCTGACACCTTTTTAATGTTGAGGCGTTGGCAGATCTGAGCAGAAGTGAACATCTTTGCGATGAACTGCCGGCTCGTTCCGAAAAGGAACATCAATCGGATTGTTCTTGGAACCGTGCTGATGGAGAATCGCCCCTTGCGCATGAATAAAGGCTTCTCATCCGTACTGCTGCCGCGTCGGTGCCCGGCATGGGGCCATCGGTGGCTTCAGGTGGTCAAAACAATACAGAAATTCATTCGTCCGGAGCTCAGGCTTTGAATGAGGCGACATACATATGAAATACGTTGGAGGCGTCATCACAGCAGTCCTGTTCTGCGTTCTCGGAGTTGCTGCTCCGGCGTACACCGCGCAGGAGGCGCAAGGCGCCAAGCAAGACAAGCAAGACAAAACTGAAGCGCAAGCAACTCCGGAAAAGCAGCAGGGCAAGCAGCCAGAGGCCAACCCCAAACAACAGCAACAGCAGGCTGACCAGAACAAGCAGCAGCAGCAGCGTGCCCAGCAACAGCAGGCCGACCAGAACAAGCAGCAGCAGCGTGCCCAGCAACAGCAGGCCGACCAGAACAAGCAGCAGCAGCGTGCCCAGCAACAGCAGGCCGACCAGAACAAGCAGCAGCAGCGTGCCCAGCAACAGCAGGCCGACCAGAACAAGCAGCAGCAGCGTGCCCAGCAACAGCAGGCTGACCAGAACAAGCAGCAGCAACAGCGTGCCCAGCAGCAGCAGGCTGACCAGAACAAGCAGCAGCAGCGTGCCCAGCAGCAGCAGGCCGACCAGAACAAGCAGCAGCAACAGCGTGCTCAGCAACAGCAGGCCGACCAGAACAAGCAGCAGCAGCAGCGTGCCCAGCAGCAGCAGCAACAAGGAGAACGTCTCTCACAACAGCGTCAGCAGCAACTGGTTGCACAGCAGAAGCAGCGCCTGACCGAGTACCGTGAACATTTGGATCAGCAGCAGCGTGTCTTGCAACAGCAGACGGCTCAGTTGCAGCAACAACGGCGTAGAGCGCAATACCAGGTTCAGGAAGAGTATGTGGGACGCTTGCAGCAGCAGCAGGTATTTCTCCAGAATGACCGGCACCCCGATTACGATCGAGATCCTTACTTCTACACAGCTCCGATCTATCGCTACCAGCGTGGCGGCCACTACTACGAGACGAATCAATATGGCGCGGACTCGCTTCGCCAGGCGATGAACTACGGTTACCAGGAAGGATTTCACTCCGGAGCGGCAGACCGCGAAGATGGCTGGCGTTCCGATTACCGGGGTTCGTACGGCTATCAAGACGCGAACTACGGCTACAACGGTTATTACGTTGAGCGAGACGACTACAACTATTACTTCCGCCAGGGATTCCGTCGAGGCTATCAGGATGGCTATAACAGCCGCTATCGGTATGGCGTTTATGAAAATGGTTCCTACAGCATGCTTGACGCCATCTTGTCGCAAGTACTTGGCTTCCAGGCGATTCACCAAAGCGACTGAATCGAAACGAATAGCGGATTGAAACGCGCGCTCGTATTCATTGGCCGAAGAAATCAGTGAAGCGAGCGCACCTTTTTAACCCGGGCTCCATAAGCAATCCCGCAGCTGGTTCGCGTTTTCCGATTAAGAAAGCTACCTGATGCCTGCGAGCAACGTCGAACGACATCGCACACAACGTATCGGATGGTTGCGGGCGGCGGTTCTGGGCGCGAATGACGGCATTCTTTCAACCTCGAGCCTCGTACTAGGAGTCGCCGCCGCGCACGCCAATCATCGCAGCGTATTAGTCGCAGGGGTCGCCGCCCTCGTGGCGGGAGCGATGTCGATGGCTGCCGGTGAGTATGTGTCCGTCCACTCACAGGCGGATACCGAGCAAGCCGACCTCAAGCTCGAGCGCGCGGAGCTCAAGGCAGACGAGAAGGGTGAGCACCAGGAACTTCAGGCGATCTACGTCGAACGTGGGCTTGATCCTTCGCTCGCGAAGCAGGTTGCGGAGCAACTGATGGCACATGATGCCCTAGGCGCGCACGCCCGAGACGAACTCGGCATCTCCGAGACTCTCAGTGCGCGTCCAATTCAGGCGGCATTGGCGTCAGCGGGTAGCTTCGCCATTGGCGCAGTGCTGCCACTCTTAGTTACTGCTGTGGCGTCGGAAACGGGGTTGATCCCCCTTGTTTCAGGGACTTCACTGCTGTTCCTCGCGCTTCTAGGAGGGTTGGCTGCACACGCGGGCGGAGCCAGAGTGATGATGGGCGCAATTCGCGTCACGTTCTGGGGTGCGCTGGCCATGGCGATCACCGCAGGAGTCGGCTGGCTGTTCGGGACTGTTGCGTGAGTGCCGACAATCGCAAGCAAGAGCGATTCTGGCCCGTCTTCAACCTGCGCCATCACAGCAGTGCGTGCCGGCGATAGAACCACACCTTCACGGCCTGCACGACGAAGAGGTAGGTCACCGCAAGAAACGCAATCGCTGCCAGCAACGATAAGGGTAGTGGCGTAAACCGCAGCAGTTTCCCCAAGGGCGTGTACGGGAGCACAGTGGCTACAGTAACGATGGCCAACACGCTAATCAACAACGGTCGACTAGGCCGACTCTTGAGAGGGTTGGCTGCTGTTCGGATCACAAATACCACGAGCGTCTGTGTAGCCAGGGACTCTACGAACCATCCTGTGTGAAAAAGCGATTCGTTCGTGGAAGCATGGAACGCCCAGAGCAGCACCCCGAAAGTGAGGAAGTCATAGATTGAGCTGATAGGACCGATGATCGCCATGAACTGGCGGATGAATCCAATCTGCCATCGTTTGGGCTTTTGCACCATGGCCGGGTCAACGTTGTCGGTGGGGATGCTGACCTGCGAAACATCATAGAGAAAGTTGTTCAGCAGTATCTGGCTCGGAAGCATTGGCAGGAAGGGTAGGAAGAGCGATGCCGCGGCCATGCTAAACATGTTGCCGAAATTCGAGCTCGTGCCCATGATGATGTATTTCATGATGTTGGCAAAGGAGCGCCGTCCCTCCAGCACCCCCTCGTTTATGACCGCGAGGTCCTTTTCCAACAGGATGATCTTGGCCGCGTCCTTGGCGACATTAACGCCATTCATGACGGAGATTCCAACATCCGCGGTGTGCAGCGACGGAGCATCGTTGATTCCATCTCCCATATAGCCGACGACGTGCCCGCGGGCTTTAAGAGAGAGGATCACCCGGTTCTTCTGTTCGGGGGACACACGGGCAAATATGGCGCCGTTCTCCGCCTGGTAGGCCACCGCGGCATCGTCCATCGTATCGAGCTGGTTGCCCACAAGAATTTTGTCGGCATCCAATCCCACATCGTGGGCTATTTTCTGAGTCACATACTGGTTGTCCCCCGTCATGACAACCACAGAAATACCATTCTGTTTTAGTGCCTTCAGGACGGCAAGCACTCCCTCCTTCGGTGGATCGAGGAATGCGGCAAACCCGACCAGGGTCATCGCGTGTTCAGCCGCCACGGCGTACGCGTCTTGTTTTTCCACCTTCAGCGTTGCTACCCCAAGCACGCGGAATCCATCCGCGCTTAGCTTCTTCAGGGTGTCTTCTGCCTCTGCCCGCCGGCTATCGTCGAAGGGCTGAGGAACGCCATCGACAGTCACCGTCTCGCAAATGTTGAACACGCTTTCGGCCTCACCCTTGGTGATGAGAAGGTCCTGGTCCGCTTGTCGCACCACGACTGAAAGGCGCTTGCGGTTGAAGTCGAATGGGATCTCGTCCACCTTGTCATATCCCGCAATGGACGGCGCTTCGTGTTTCAAGATGGCATCGTCAAGGGGGCTTTTGATCCCCGCTTCGAAGTGGCTATTCAGGTAAATGAGTTGCAGGACGTTCTCGTTGTCCTTGCCTTGGAAATCCACGTGCCTGTCAAGCACGATCTCCCCTTCGGTGAGGGTGCCTGTCTTGTCGGTACAGAGGATATCCACGCTGCCGAAATCCTCGATCGCCGAAAGTTGTTTTACGAGGACTTTCTTCTTAGTCATCCGCCTCGCGCCCTGGGCCAAAGTCACGGTAATAATCATGGGCATCATTTCAGGTGTCATCCCAACGGCAAGCGCGACTGAGAAAAGGAATGACTCGAGCACCGGACGGTGGAAAATGATGTTCACTAGAAGGACAAAAAGGACAAGCGCCATGGTCACCCATGTGAGCATCATTCCAAATTGACGTATGCCGCGGCCGAACTCCGTTTCCGGTGGCCGCATCGCTAGACGATTTGCAATCTCACCACAGGCGGTATCTTTTCCGGTAGAGACGATGACCGCGGTGCCAATCCCTGTCTGAACTGCAGTGCCGAGGAAAACGCTGTTGCTCGCGTCTGCGACGCCGTGCTTCTCCTTAGGGAGGTCAGCCACGGTCTTTTCTACCGGGAGAGACTCTCCGGTGAGCACTGACTCGCGAACATGCAGGTCCCTTACGTCCAATAGGCGCCCGTCCGCCGGCACCAGATCTCCGGCATTGAGACGGACAATGTCTCCCGGGACCAACTCGGCTGTCGGCAGTTCCTGTTCTTTGCCATCCCTTATCACCGCTGCGGTGAGAGCAATCTGCTTTTGAATTTCTTCCACGGCGTGTCGGGCCTGGAATTCCATCAGGAAGTTCAGGAGTACGCTAAACAGCACAATCGCAAGAATGATTAGACCGCCGACGTGCTCTCCGAGCGCAAGGGATAAGCCACTGGCAATAACAAGGATGACGACGAGAGGGTTACGGAAGAAACCAAGAAAGCTCAGCAGCGCGGCAAAGCGAGATTCGTGGACAAAGCTGTTTGGGCCGTAAAGACGCAACCGTCGTCGCGCCTCTTCGGTCGTCAGCCCTGCTGGCGTTGCCGGAAGCAGTTCGAACAGCTCGTGCAACGGTCGGTCCCAGAAGCTCTCGACAGCGGTTGTTGGCCTTCCCATCCAGGGCTCTCCGATAACTACCGACCGCAGAACTTCGTTGGTCTTTCACGTCGAGGAGTTGCCTATTCCAAAAAATGGCAACGTTATTCCTGCAGAAAGATATTCAGAAGGGAGTTGTGAACCCGAATCTCGCCGTTATATTCGATAAAGCCCAGTTTACGAAAGCGATTCATAAAAAAACTTACGCGAGATCGGGTGGTGCCAATCATCTCAGCCAACATCTCTTGGCTGATCTTAGGGACAACCGTTTCAGGCTTGCTCTCCTTGCCGAACTGGGCGAGCAGTAGCAGAGTCCTCGCCAGCCGCTTTTCGCTGGAGTTGAAAAGCTGATCGACCAAGTCCGCCTGGATGCGAGCGTTCCGCGAAAGAAGAAACGAGACAAACACATCCGACAGCGCGTGTTCTTGATGAAGAACGCGGACCATTTCCGCCTTGCTAATTCGGAGCACCGCACATTCGGTCATTGCAGTCGCGGTCGCAAGCCGAAGAGGATGAGCTGAGACCATGCACTCCTCGCCCAGAAATTCCCCGGCACCCACCAGTGTGATCGTCGCTTCTTTTCCAGTTGCGGAACTGACCGTTACTCTCAGTCGCCCCTTCTGCACATAAAAAATTGCGTCGGCCCGGTCCCCTTGGACGAAGGCCGCTTCGTTTTTTTTCAGGCTAAGAACCGTCCGTCCGACGCCAGTCTGCGCAAGGAACGCCTCCGGATCAAAATCGCCGTTTCCATTTCTTGGTTGCTGCGAAGTGGGTTGAAGCCGTAAAGGCTTTGTAGCTGCGTCTTTTAGAGATTTTGCAGTTCGAGCTGCATCAAGCGATGAAGCACGCTTGGCTGATCCGCCGGTGCTATGTGAGGGCATGCCCCTGGCACTCATTTCACACCTCCAAGGGGGCGTTTACACTTTTACACGATATATCCTAAAACCGGTCTGTCTACCCTGTCTGTTCAAAATTGCACGCTTTTCGAAGTGTAAGGTGAATCTCCACTTACCAGCATTTCCGTTCGGCGCCGTCGCGGATCCGTCTTCCGGTGGCAGATATTTCGATCTGGGATGGGATGGGATGGGGCCGTTAAGACACCCTTCGTTCGTGCGTGCACAGGACCCCGCGAGCCCCCTATTCACTGCCAACATGGCATGGGCAGAAAAGTAGGCCTCGCCTAAGCCACAATCTTTTTATTCTCCGCTTGAGACGGAGGAATCGCTAGGCCATCGCACAGCTCTGCATGCGATTTTGCGGCCTCGATGTCGTGCTGAATTGCATGTTGAGTGTGCCCGTGAGCCAGGTATGCGTGATGCATAGCCTTTTCGTGTTCTTCTGCCTGGTCGTACTTGGCTGCTTCTTTGTAATGGTAGGCCGCCCGCTCGTGATGACGGGCTGCGTGATGGTAGTGCTCCCAAGTCTTTGACATACGGTTCTCCTTTGTTGGTTGTTAGCAAAGATTCCCGATTCATCCACGACGATCGGATAGGCCGCAGCAGCCTGAGAAAGACGGCGGAAGGCCAATCAGTATTGTTTCGTTCCGACCCTAGTCCGGACTGGTCAAAATTGAACAGAGGCACGCAGCTCGTTTTGGCAAGGAAAGAGCGTGTGTTCTTTTGTGAACAAACCGCTGAACCGCTGAACCTTCGGCCTGTCAGACTTTCATTCGTAGAGCTTCAATATGCAGCCTAGAAACGATTCTGCTTGTCGTCGTGACTGATTCTTGCTTGGTGGAGGCGTTTGGTGCTTGCAGCGCGGGCGCAGATTCTCAAGGCAGCTTAAGCCGGCGCTGGGCCATTACTCTATGGGTCCGACTAGCAATCTGCTGTTCCCTGGGCGGGTAACCGAAGTCGCGCCCCTTTGAAAGGGGCGCAAGTACCTGTCTAACTTTGTTCAACAGCAGGGCCGGACCTTCTCCCGTTGTGACAACGCAGTCCGCTTTGGTGAGACTCTCATCCGTAACGAGGTTCGCTGAAACCGCGATGACGGGAATGTTTTGTTTGATTTTGTGGACGCCGATTTCATCAGCCGTGCCGTGCATTGCATAACCGAGCAGGACAAGGTCCACCGGATACGCCTCCAACATGCTCAACGCCTGCTCACAATCAGTAGCATTTAATACTCCGTATCCTGCACCTTGCAAAATCTTATAACGCGCGTAAAGATTTGCCGAATCCTCATCGACGGAAAGAATGACCGGAATGCGGCTCCTGGACTCCGTGCGCTCTCGGGCAACGTCTGACCGGTCTATTCGAACGTCGGAACTCCGCTTCTGAACGAACAATTCGCCCCGTGCAACTCGGCGCATCACATCCACGATGACGGGTCCATCCATCGAACGATAGAGGATCCCTTGTACTCGCAACCAACGCATATAGGCAACTCGGTCGTTCTCCTCAGCGAGCACGAGCAGTGCAGTCTTACTCCGCTTCAACATCGGCTGAATCTTTGAAAACACCCCCAGAAAGCTTGTCGACAGAACTAAAACGCGAGGTGTGAGATCTTTCAATACGCTCAGCAACTGTTCGGGAGATTGTGCCTGACCTACAACGCAAATGTCATCTGCGACCGCCAGTATCTCCGCCATTCCAACCCGAAAAAGCTCTTGATGATCAGCGATGATGACGTCGACCATGATTGCACCTTCCAGTCTTACCGAACTGCTGAATCAGTTCTAAGCTTTCTAAGATAATTCTGGTCTTCTCGAAAAGATGGTCAAGATTGAACATCAGGGAAAATCCGGGCGAGAACACGCCGGGCGGGAGACCGCCACCGACAGGTTCTAGATTTTCGATATTGAAGCTCGCCCTTTCCTCAACGAGCGACTCACTAGGATGGTGATCGGGCCGAGAGGTTGGAGTACATCCGTACCGGCGTAGTTGGCACGCGATCGCCGGAAACCATGGGCCGCCTCCGCCGACCCGTAAGAATGTGCTTCTGTCCTGAAGAACTTCCTGATGCAACCGTTGAGTCGAACAGTGTTCTTTTGTGAACAGACTGCTGAAGCTTCGGTCTGTCAGACTTTGATTCGGAGAACTTCAATATGAGCCTGGAAACGATTCTGCTTGTCGTCGTGATTGTGTTCCTGCTTGGTGGAGGCGGTTGGTATTGGCAGCGCGGGCGCGGCTAATATGACTGGTCCTCAAACTGCCGGGTCCAATCAGGAAGGACTGATGGGTCTTTTCGATCGGGTCTTCGGTTGTTGGCACAAACGTTGCAGCTTCCCCATCACCGTTCGCGGCAAATTGCGGCGCAGCACTGCTGCGGCCTCCGTAACCGGGACATACGTTGTTTGCCTCGATTGTGGTCGTGAGTTCCCATACGACTGGTCGCAGATGAAGATGCTCGCGATCAAACCCCGTACCGCGTGGACCGTCACTACCAATCCCGGCCTCAGGGCAGCTTGAGCCTGCGCCGGACCATTGGCAAAGATCCAATCTCTGAGTCCGGTCCGGCTAACCGCTTGCTGATCTATGAGCGGGTTAACCGAAGACCCGCTCCTTAGATAGACGATTCGGAATGGTAAGGAGAATACCTATGACTACGAGTACAAAGGATGAGGTTAAAGGCACTTTTCACGAAGTGAAAGGCAAAATCAAAGAAACGGCAGGCCAGGTCACAAACAATCCCGACCTGGAGGCCGAAGGAAAAGCCGAACACCGGGCCGGGAAAGTGCAGAAAAAGGTCGGCCAGATCGAAAAAGTCTTTGAGAAATAAGATCGGTGTTGGATCCGTGCACCAGTAATGATAGGTGCGGTCCGATGTATGCATCGCCGAGCGGCACCGATAGGTCGGCGGCCCTCAGATCTACAAGATCGTCCACAAAATAGCGCGGAATGAAAGGGAGTGCTTTATGAAAACATACCTAATTGCTTTCTTAACAATGTCTTTGTCCACCTTCGCATTCGCTGGTTCGGGGCAGCAAGACACCACGGCGCGTGTACAGGCGGCCGGCCAAGTGATGAACGAAATCATGGCTGCGCCCGACAAAGGCATTCCGGAAGAAGTGCTGAATGGCGCCAAGTGTATCGCCGTGGTACCCGACATGGCGAAAGGCGGATTCATCGTCGGCGGCGAGCATGGACGCGGCGTGGTTACCTGCCGCACCTCCCATGGCTGGAGTGCCCCGGCATTCATTTCGATCGGTGGAGGCAATTTTGGCTTCCAGGCTGGTGCTCAGTCAGTCGATCTCATCATGTTGTTCATGAATGACAAAGGGGTGCAAGGTCTGCTCTCCAGTAAGTTTGAGCTCACCGGTGAGGCATCTGCTACAGCCGGTCCCGTCGGAAGGCATGCCTCGGCAGGTACCGACTGGAAGATGAACACGGAAGCTTTGAGCTACTCGCGTACCAAGGGTCTATTTGTCGGAGTCGCCGTGGATGGCGCTAAGATCCAGCAGGACAATGACTCCACGATAGCGTTCTACGGCAAGAATGTTTCTTTCCGTAAAACATTGTCAGGCGGTGTGCACGCCCCGGCGGGCAGCGATCCGTTTCTCGCAGGCGTAAGGGCTGCCGTCAGCAAGGCCAGCCAGCACGAAGCTGCTGAAGCAAAGTAGATGGTGATTGCCGACGTGTCTGCCGAAATGCAGCATGCCGGCAATCATATTTTGTGGTGCCTCCCGGGATGGCCGCCCGCGCGGCATTCCGGTAAAGCGGCCCGTGTGGTATCGCCCCCCCCAAGCACCCCAGAAATCGAAGCGAGTGAGAGCTGTCGCTGAGACTTCGTCTTCAGGGCAAGATAGCCCCGGAGAGTAGCCAGCATAGCCGTAGCGCTGGCTCTTAAAGTGCTGTGAGGATCAAAAAGGGCTTTGAAGACGAAGCCTAGGTACGCTCCAACTGTTCAATGTCAATCTTCGATCAGCGAACGGCCAAGGTGCTGGGCACAATTTGTGCCTGTGTCGCCATCGGTGCCTTTCTCTACGGGGTGCGCCACACCCTCGTCGCCATTCTATTCGCGGTGCTCTTCGCTTATCTGTTAGAACCTGTCGTCTACCGAATCGAACGGTCGAAGCTCGCGAGAGGCTTGCGTTGGCTCGCGATCCTGGAAACCTATTTGGCGATTGGCGCGATTCTTGCCGTGCTCGGCATTCTATTTGGACCGAAGCTGGTTGAGGATGCTCGGCTGCTGAGCCAGTCGCTGCCCGGATTGCTAGAGAAGGTTACAACCGGAAAGATCGTGTGGCAATTTGGCAATCGGTACGGCTGGAACTACGACACTCAGCTCAAAATCGAGCAGTTTATTGCGGCCCATCAGGCCGAGATTCTCGCCTGGAGTGGTCAGGCAGGTACAGCGGTTGCGAAGGCTTTACAGAGTGTTGTCTGGGTCGTTCTGATTCCCATCCTTGCCATCTTTTTCTTGCGCGATGGAAGACAGTTCTCAGCAACCTTGCTGCACTTGTTTGGCGAGGGCAACCAGCGGCGATTTCTGCGATTGATCATGACCGATCTTGACGTGATGCTGGCTCATTTCATCCGCGCGCAACTCATACTGGCCGGCATATCGCTGGTGGCTTACAGCGTGGTGTTGTCGGCTCTGCGGTTTCCGTACGCGCTGGTACTGGGAGTCGCTGCCGGAGCTATGGAGTTCATTCCCGTCGTGGGACCGTTGGTCGCTGCGTTAGCGATCGTCTTCGTTGGGTTTCTGACGGCGTACCCTCACTTGTGGGCGCTGATCCTGTTCTTTGCTTGTTGGCGGGTGGTGCAGGATTATGTCGTATCCCCGCGAGTGATGGGCGGGACGCTAGAGTTGCATCCTCTGGCAGCAATCGCGGCGGTTCTCATGGGCGGCGAACTCGGCGGTGTGCTCGGTGTGTACCTTTCTATCCCGGTCGTTGCCACCATCCGCATCGTTTGGGTGCGTTGGCAGAAATACTCCTCAGTCATCACAACTGGGGCCCCGCTCGTATCGGCCGACAAGAGCATATAGTACACGTATCGTGATCCCCAAGCTGTGAATCGCTTCCTTGCACGGCCACGGTCAATGCAGGAACCGACGCGGCAGCGATCTAGACCGGCTATGGGCCAACGCGCTTGTCGCCGTCGATTCCAGCGAAGGCAAGAAACAACTTCTTGTGTCCCGGCACGCTTCCGATGATGTAATTCGCCGCACCCGATCTGAGATAGGCGACCTCGACATCCGCTACTACCACCAGCAATTTCCCAGCATAGTCATCATCATCTCTAGTCATTCGTCCGGGTTCGTCTGCGATCGCATCTGCCAATTACCGTGTCTGCTTGTCCTCGGTAAAGAATGCTGCCCCTAGTCTCGGATCAGCTTGAGAGCCACCTTGACCTGAGGCCATTGTTGTCGAGGAAAGATTCGAAGGCTGCGACAGTTTGCCGGTCGGATGGGCGGGGCTTTGGCTCCGCCTTTTCGCTTGCAGATAGCAGGAGGAACTCGGTATTCAGATGCATCTTGGATGGTCAGCTTCTCCGAAGTTATGAGCGAGGCGCGGAGATCAACCACGAAGATCGGGAGGCAAAGTTGTAATTCGATAAAGAACACCTCCAACTGCAGAAGGTAACTGTTCAATAAGATACAGCCCCCTCCCCTCGCGCTCTGTCATAGTTTAAGTTGAAGCTTAAGCACAATGTTTCGAGAACGAAGGCGAATCGCCGAGGGGACCATAAAATGTCTATCGAGAATTCCGTTGTCGCAGTTTATCCGACACATGCCGAAGCGAACGAAGCGGTTAAGGAACTTCAGCGTGGCGGCGTCGACATGCACAAGCTATCGATCGTCGGCAAGGGCTACCACACGGATGAGCAGGTGATTGGCTACTACAATACCGGCGACCGTATGAAGTATTGGGGCAAAATGGGTGCATTCTGGGGAGGCTTTTGGGGACTCCTCTTCGGTTCTGCTTTGTTCATGATCCCGGGACTTGGCCCGATCTTAGTGGCCGGACCACTGGTGGCTTGGATCGTGGCGGCCCTCGAGGGTGCGGTAGTCGTAGGAGGGCTGAGTGCTCTGGGAGCCGGCCTGTACAGCATAGGAATTCCTAAGGACAGCATTGTGAAGTATGAAACAGCCCTCCAGACGGATCAATTCCTGTTGGTGGCCCACGGGACGGCCGCAGAAGTAGCAAAGGCTAAGGACATCATCGAAACGACGCATCCCGCGTATTGCACACTGCACGCACCCGAGACAGTAGCAGCGTAACGGCACGAGCACCTCATGCGCAATATCTAAAGATGCACGGTTATCAGAGGCTCGCAATGAGCAATACCACTTGCCAAAATCCGCCGGAGGAGGCTATTACGCCTTCAGTTGAGGTCACTCTCGCTTCCTTGCCGACTCGAAATTCCAGGATTGCTTCGCCGATCCTGCCTTCAGAGAGCTTCGGTCGTCGATTCGCCGGGTTCTTTCGCGAGTGCTGGCGGAGCATGAGAGTCATGAAGGTCAACTTCGAAAGTGCAGAGCACCTTCCCACTTAATGTGTCTATACAAGCTGCAATCTTATGCACGGGAGAGAGGATTACGCTATGGCGACGATTACGGACGAGGAAATGCGCGTGTTCAAGGAAGCAAGCACTCTAGCAATTATCAACTTTAGGGAATACGAGCTGGTCAAAATTGGGCAGCTGGCGACAGATCTACGCACGATACTAGAAGCTTCAAAGAGTCGGTTGCAAAGGGCAAGGTGAGAGATCCGAATTTGTCGTCACCGGGCTCGACTTCGAATTTCGCAGGCGGAAGATAGTTGTTCTAGGTTTCGCCTAAAGATAACTGGGTAGTGTTGTAAAACCTGCATTGATGGAGGGGAACAGCAGCTAGTTGTAAACGTCTGGCCTTGAGTCCTCGCAGACAAGTTAATCGTCTCTTCCGCACAGTCTGTACCCCACAATCGGCTACTCTGCGCCAGATGACTCGGAGGTATCTATGTCCGCAGTCAAGCAGCCTAAACCCCCAGAGCTAGACTTCGTACGACAGTCTGACACCCAAAGCACATGTATGTATTGTGCCGAAATCATTCGAGTGAGCAGCGCCACTTGTTTGAAGGTCGCAGAAGAAATTCATTCTGAGTTTTGTGCTGCTCAGCCTCAGAGAGCGTGGAGGCGGGCTTAGGCGCTCACTGCCCGCATCCCCATTTTGGAGAGGTCATTTCCTTGTACGAAAGTATCTTGGCGGATGATGACGAAAGGCACTGTGCGACAAACGCGGATGCTCGTACACACTGCTTTCGGAATCTCTGCGCTAGAGGCTAGTCATCCGAGCAGCCGGCCTACAAAACAACCAGCTGGAGTAAAGGTCTTCGGCTGGACGGCGTTGGCGATCCGTCCAGCCAGTATCGCTCAGGCCGTCTTTCTGTCATCCACGTCTACATACTCGGCGTCAACTACCCCGTCGTTCGGCTTGGCCTGGCCGGTGCTTTCCGGAGGCCGATTGCCATTACCATTGGCGCCGGGATGTGCGCCGGTACCACCCTGAGGTTGGGCCGCCTGGTACATCTGCTCGGCCAGCTTATGCGAGGCCTGGGTCAGTCGTTCACAGGCCTGGTCCATGGTTCGCTTATCGCTCGATTCCAGTGCTCGCTTGGCGTCTGCGATGGCATTCTCGACCTCGCCACGTCCAGTGCCGCTGATCTTGTCGCCATGCTCAGACAGCATCTTTCCGACACTGTAAGTCAATGAGTCAAGCTGGTTCTTGGACTCAATCGCCTCACGTTGTGTTTTGTCCTCAGCTGCATGCGATTCAGCCTCCCTCGCCATGCGCTCAACTTCTTCCTTGCTGAGCCCGGAAGACGAAGTGATCGATATGCTCTGGTTCTTGCCCGTCGCCAGGTCCTTTGCGCTCACACTGAGGATGCCGTTCGCGTCTATGTCAAACGTGACTTCAATCTGGGGCACGCCTCGCGGTGCCGGCGGAATGCCGGTCAGCTGAAACTTGCCCAGCGTGCGATTCTGATTCGCCAACGGACGTTCGCCTTGCAACACGTGAACCTCGACTAAGCTCTGGTTGTCGGCAGCCGTCGAGAAGGTTTGCGTCTTTCGTGATGGAATCGTCGTATTGCGCTGGATCATCGGTGTAGCCACGCCACCTAGAGTTTCCATCGAGAGGGTTAGCGGAGTGACATCTAGTAAGAGCATCTCCTTCACTTCGCCCTTGAGCACGCCACCCTGAATTGCCGCACCAGCTGCGACCACCTCGTCCGGATTCACGCCCTTATTGCCTTCCTTTCCGAACAGTTCCTTCACGAGTCGCTGAATGCGAGGCATTCGAGTTTGCCCACCCACCAGCACGACTTCATCAATCTTGCTGGTATCAACGTCTGCGTCCTTGACACATTGCTTGGAAGGCGGCACAGATCGCTGAATGAGCTCCTCGACCATTGATTCCAGCTTGGCGCGCGTCAGCTGTTTTACCAGATGCTTTGGCCCGGTGGCGTCAGCGGTGATAAATGGAAGATTAATCGAGGTCTCCATCGTCGTGGAAAGCTCGATCTTGGCGCGTTCGGCTGCATCGCGCAGCCGTTGGAGAGCCATCTCATTGCCTTTGGCACGCAGGTCAAGGCCCTCGGCTTTCTTGAACTCGTCAACGAGCCAGTCCACCATGTGCTGGTCGATGTTGTCGCCGCCCAGGTGCGTGTCGCCATTGGTCGCCTTTACCTCAATGAGGCCATCGCCGACCTCAAGGATCGAGATGTCGAAGGTGCCGCCACCGAAATCATAGACGGCGATGGTTTCGTCCTTTTTCTTGTCGAGGCCGTAGGCCAGCGCGGCCGCGGTGGGCTCGTTGATGATTCGCTTAACGTCCAGTCCGGCGATCTTGCCTGCGTCTTTGGTCGCTTGGCGCTGCGCGTCGTTAAAATAGGCCGGGACGGTAATGACTGCGTCAGTGACCTTCTCGCCCAGGTAATCCTCAGCCGACTTCTTGAGCTTTTGAAGGATCATGGCGGAGATTTCCGGAGGAGTATATTGCTTGCCTTCCGCCCAGATAACGACATGGTCACCTTCCGGTTCCACTTTGAAGGGCACCGTCTTCAGTTCTTCTTTGATCTCATCGTAGCGACGCCCCATGAAGCGCTTAATTGAGAAGATGGTGTTCTCGGGATTGGTAATTGCCTGCCGCTTAGCGACCTGACCCACCAGCCTTTCGCCTGCCTTCGTGAAAGCCACCACCGATGGCGTCGTTCGACCACCTTCCTCATTCGGAATGATCTTAGGTTCACCACCCTCGACTACCGCAACTACCGAGTTCGTGGTGCCGAGATCGATTCCTATAGTTTTCCCCATTACCTCATCCTCCATTACTTATCAGGACTCCGGGCATACAATCCCCGCATGCCAGTTAAGATTGAAACGCCTTAAGTGTTCCGGGCGGTTTGTGGCGTCAACCCTCGGATTTATTCGCTCAGGAACTCGACAATCCATGGCCGGCGAAGAGGCGTTGCGCTTCGAATTGCCATCGCATGTACGAGCTGGCGAGCACGGGCGTTTAGTACATGTCACCCATGCCACCGCGACCACTGGAAGCCGCCGTTGCCGGCTTCTCTTCCGGAAGGTCTGCAATCAGAGCTTCCGTGGTGAGCATCAGGGACGCGATCGATCCGGCGTTGGTCAAGGCCGTGCGCACGACCTTGGTAGGGTCGAGGACTCCTGCCTTGACTAAGTCTTCGTATTTGCCAGTGAGCGCGTTGTAACCAAAGTTATTGTCCTTCGACTCGTTGACCCTGCCGAGGACAATGGCGCCTTCCTCGCCGGCGTTTTCAGCGATCTGGCGCAGCGGCTCCTGTAGAGCTCGCTTTACGATGTTCACCCCGATCTGCTCATCGCCTTCGAGTTTCAACTTGTCGAGAGCAGGAATGCAGCGAGCCAAAGCCACGCCACCGCCGGGCACAATGCCTTCTTCGACGGCTGCTCGGGTTGCATGCATGGCGTCTTCCACGCGCGCTTTCTTTTCTTTCATTTCTGTTTCTGTTGCCGCCCCAACCTTAATGATGGCGACCCCACCAACCAGTTTCGCTAAACGCTCCTGCAGCTTTTCGCGATCATAGTCGCTGGTTGTCTTCTCGATCTGGCCACGAATCTCCTTCACACGGCTTTCAACATCGCCAGGCTTGCCTTTGCCTTCGATGATGGTGGTATTGTCCTTATCGATCGTGACCTTCTTGGCCTGTCCAAGATCATCGAGCTGCACATTCTCCAGCTTGATGCCCAGGTCTTCCGTGATCGCCTTTCCGCCGGTAAGAGTTGCGATGTCCTGCAGCATGGCCTTACGGCGATCGCCGAATCCCGGCGCCTTCACCGCGGCAACCTTCAGGCTGCCACGCAGCTTGTTGACGACCAGGGTCGCCAGAGCTTCGCCTTCGATGTCCTCGGCAATGATCAGCAGGGGCATCCCGCTTTTGGATATCTGCTCCAGCAAGGGAAGAATGTCCTTCATGGAACTGATTTTCTTTTCATTGATTAGGATGTAGGCATCTTCGAAGGCGACTTCCATGCGCTCGGGATCGGTAACGAAATAAGGGGAAAGGTAGCCGCGATCGAACTGCATTCCCTCCACAACTTCGAGTTGGGTCTCGAGCGTTTTGGACTCTTCGACCGTGATGACGCCATCCTTGCCAACCTTCTTCATTGCCTCTGCGATAATGTGGCCGATCGTGTCATCGTTGTTGGCGGAGATGCTGCCGACCTGGGCGATCATCTCACCGGTCACAGGTTTGGAGAGTTTGTCGAGTTCCCCATTTGTACGCTCACCGGTTTTGGGATCAATGGGGCCGCAAACGACGGTGACGGCTCTCTCGATGCCGCGTTTGAGAGCCATTGGATTGGCTCCGGCGGCAACCGTCTTGACGCCTTCCCGGAAAATAGCCTGGGCCAGAACAGTGGCAGTGGTGGTTCCGTCGCCGGCTACGTCGCTGGTCTTGGAGGCGACCTCGCGCACCATCTGTGCGCCAATGTTCTCGAGAGGATCCTGCAGATCGATTTCTTTGGCTACCGTGACGCCGTCTTTGGTGATGAGCGGTGAGCCGAACTTCTTCTCAATCACCACGTTGCGGCCCTTGGGACCGAGCGTTACCTTCACCGCGTCCGCCATAATATTGACGCCGCGGAGGATCGCCTGACGTGACCCTTCTCCCTGTTCAATTTGCTTTGCCATGACTGCGTTCTCCTAACCTAGTGAATGGACATCCTAAGGGGACGTCATTGAAGGTCGAACGTCGCATTGCCGCGACCGCGCGACGAGATCGTATTCGAAAGCGCGAATTGCACTTCCGAAACTTACTTCCTGACGCCCACGGTTTCGTGCTTCGCCGCACCCGTGACCACACCAAGAACTTCTTCCTCTTTCATGATGAGGAAGTCGTTCCCGTCGATTTGAATTTCAGTGCCCGCGTACTTACCGAAGAGAACGTGATCGCCTTTTTTGAGCGCGAGCGGGAAAAGTTTGCCTTCGTCATTGGTCCTGCCGTTGCCAACCGAGATAACTTCACCTTCCTGTGGCTTGTCTTTGGCAGAATCCGGGATGATAATTCCGCCCCGAGTCGTGCCAGCTTCTTCTGTACGCCGCACCAGAACGCGGTCATGGAGAGGAATAAATGTTGTAGCCATATTTGCAGACTCCTGTCTCACTCGAATCCGTTTTTATAGAAGACGTTGTAAGTAACCAACGCTTGCCCGAGTCACTCAAGTTGGAGCGCCGACCGCTAATTTGTTTGCACTGGGCCGCGTTTCATCAAGACGGACAAACGCCCGCATGACCCCGAGAGCGTTGGAGTACATCACTTCTTCTGCTTATGGCAGCATCGCACTTGCGGACGTACTAATCTGCTCAGTGTTGCTCACTATTGTGCTGAAACCGTGAAAGGTGAACCCGGAATAGTCAATGTAATGCCCAGCTCAACAGAGGTGGAGCGCGGAAAGATAATCAGCGAAGCCTGGTGCGAAGGAGCCGTACAGGTACGCTGCCAATTGCTAATAGTGCGAGCTAAGGGAATTTGGGGCCCGGCACCACCTGCTTTCGTCGACTCCGTGCAGGCTCACATCCACTTGCGTCTGCAATTCAACGGAGCTTGGCGATAAACATTGAGGCCGAGGCGACCCTTCTCACGTCGTGTGTTTAATCATCAGGACTTCACTGCCCGTTTCGCTGTAGATCAACTCATCCACCACTCCTCGGTCGAGCAGCGTAGCGAATCCCCCGGGGTGCATCCCCATCTCCGGAGCCTGCTCGACGATAGCGGTTGGGCCCGTGACCCTGGCTGCAGCGGCAAGCGCCAATGTCGGGCGGCGGGAGCCTGCTCCGGGATCGCGCACATAAAACACAATGGTGCGCTCGGTGCGCACCGCCGATACCTCTACTACCTTGTGGCGATCGGAGACTTCCGCGTGTCCCATTGCGCTAAGCAAGATCTCGCGGAATGCCAACATCAGTTTGTCCCGGATGGCCTCAGGCAATCCCGATTGCAACTCGCCGAGGAAGGTCACCACGCGTTCGGCGGTCAGGATGTGACAGTTGGCGCGAAGAGAAACCCAGTCGGGCTGCGCAGAGAGAACTTCGATTTCCGTGCGCCAGTCTGAGTCGGTCGCAGCGCGGCTGGCGAAGGCGGCAATCTCGTGGGCGTCGAACGGGGCGCTGAAACAAACAAAGACGCGAGCTCGCAGCGCAGCGATGATCTCCTCTGCCGTGCTGGAAGGGGCGAGGAGGATGGCTTTCATGCCGGGCCGGATGTCACGCACCTCCTCGATCAGTGCAAGGCCTTCGTCGATAGTGGTATCCGGATCGGTGATCACAACGTCGAATGAGCGTTGGCGCAAACGTCGAATCGCGCCCGCGCCTCCACTGGCCCGCTCACAATGGCAATCGCATGCGGCAAGGGCTTGCGCGATCGAAAGTATAGTGTCCGTCTCTTTTCCGGTAAGAAAAACGTTGCTCATGCTTTGCTCCGGACCGCAATCACTGCTGTAGTTTCGGTGTTGCTGCCGTAGCAGCCCCTACAACGGATCGTTCTAGGGTGTTTTGGACAAGGCGCCAGCGTGAGGCGGCTTGTCAGGCGGTACCCGTCGCCGCCGGATGCATGAGAATCTGCACCGTAAACAGCCGCTACATGGCCTCACGAATTCAGCCGTACAGCGAAACTCGTTGAAGGTCACGCCGTTTGTTGCATACGTTGCTGCCGGTTAGGCTGCTCACGACGGTTCGCTTCGACGTTGGGCGCGGGCGGGCTTTGGATGCCGCGCTCTCGTGCAATCACAATCACTTCCGACCCGTCTCGTGTGATCGTATGTGTCGCATCGCACTCCGGGCAAAGCCAATAGCAGTAGTCGGACAGTCGTACAACGTATTCGCTGAGCGGCGGAAGTACGAACAGCCGGCCTTTACTTAGGTCGTGGAATCGGCGATTGCATGTGGGGTTTGCGCACTTGGCTACCATTGCCAGACTCCTTAGTCGCTCGACTTGGAGTAACCAACCCCATAAGCGAACTCCGGTCCCGTCGGTTCTATGAGCGGTGTTAAAGAAGCATGGGCCGGAATTCGGGGAACATCCACCAACGGCAAAATTATCTTAAAGGCAGCCTCCCGGGACTGTTCAAAATTGACCATTGTAGGTCAGGTTTCACACGTCGGTTCCATTTCGGATTGCATACCGACTGAAAGACCAGGTGGATTTCGATTCAGTCCCCACTTAGGCGTTCTTTCTAAGCGAGTCACACATCCCGGAGGGGCCGGCCACTTAATCGCAAAAAAGGCAGTACAACTGCATGTTGGAAGAGCTTGGTCGGGAGGTTTGCCACCTTCGTTACTTATCACCACGGACTAATTAAGAAAATTGGAAGCGGAGCGAACATGAGTCATACTCCTACCCGCGGGCTTTTTGGACCGCCGACCGGTGCAGGAGTTCTAACCAACAATCCGACCAACAAAATGCGATGTCGTGTGCGACCAGCGTGTTCTTAGGCAGTTCCCGCGGTCTTGTAAGTTATTGAAATACCTATTCTTGCCAGATTCACACGGTGGAAGTCATAGGTTCGAATCCTATAGCGCCCACCATTTCTTTTCTTAGGGTTAGCGGGAATCGACCGGAAAAGTCCAACCCACAATCCAACCCACAGCTCATTGCACTAGCTCCGAAGCCATTCCCAGCTCTTTCAGGAATGCACCTTGAGCCGCCCGCGTTTCGTCCCCGTCGCCTTCGTCGAAACCAATTACTGCCAGGTGCCGTACGAGATTCTGCTGGGGGTCGGGCGTTTCGATCCGGTGCGCTCACAATTCGACTCGCACGATGGTGTGCATAGCTGCGCCGACTCGACCTGTGATGGCACCCACCATGGTCACGATCAGCACGGGCACGATCACTCGAAGGTGTTCAGCACCTGGAGCTATGAAACCGACCAACCGCTGGTGCTCGATAGGCTACGAGAAAAACTGCGCAAGTTGCCAGGTTCGATTTACCGCGCCAAGGGCTTCATCTACAGTACCGACGCGCCCCATCGAAGGGCAGTGCTGCAAGTCGTCGGCAGGCGCGTGGACATCTCGTTGTAAGATGGCTGGGGCCAACGCGCACCGGGTACGCGGATCGTAGCGATCGGTGAGGCCAGCAGCATCGACGCGATACTGCTGGAGCAGACATTCGCCTCTTGCATTTCTGCCGTAGCGGCGACAAGTTAACAGACAGTTTTACGAAGAGCTGTCGAGAATCCGGAAATCGGAGCGGCACCGCAACGTTCTTCGTATCCACGATCTTGGCGATGCCGGCGGCGTGAAGTTTATCTCGATGGCGTATGTGGATGGCGAAGACCTGCACCACCTGCTGGCGCGCGAGGGACGGCTGCCGCTGGACCGCGTGCTGAAGCTAGCGCGGCAACTTTGCGCCGCGCTCGATGCCGCTCACTCCGAGGGCGTAATCCATCGTGACCTGAAACCACAGAACATCATGCTGGGCGAAGACGCCATTTGAGCTGGGTCAGCCCTTCTTCCGTTCGTGCGTTTACCCGATCTATATTCGCGGCGAAGCTTACCTAGTAGGTGCTCACGATATCATGAAGCGAGCGGCCGCCATCGACCAGCAGTTCACGGCTGTGCGTTCGAAGTACGTCCCGACCTTCGAAAAGGTGATTTCAGCCAAGAAGACTGCCATGTGGTATCAGATCGATCGCCGCTGGATTTGCTGATCAACTTGCAGTTGGCCGCAAACATTCCGGTGGTGGACGCAAGCAAGTAAGCTTGCAGAGGGCTTTGTTGCAGAGACGGCGCGTCGCCATTGCGCCGCCTTATCCCCGCAAGGAAGGTTCTTCGCAAGCTCGGTTCACCGCTAGTGGTTACGACCGCTTTTGCCTCGTAACTATTAGGCCTAGCCTGTTCAGAACAGCCGTCCAATCCTGAAGAAGAATTTGCGATGGCCGGTGTCGCCATAGGCGTATGCGGCTTCTACCGGGCCGAAAATAGTGTCGACGACGATCCCCATCGCTCCATCAGTAGGGTAGCTGGAGGCCTTGTTCAGGACATAGGAAGGCTGTCCACCAACCTGCGCGCCTTCGTACAGAGCCAGCAAGTAGACGCCACTTCCCAGCAGGGGCGGTAGCTTCGCCATTTCCCGGATGTAGCCCAACTGGAACAGGAGGTACTTGTCCATCAGCAGTTCGTCGGTGCCGTAGGCGACGAGGCGTTGTGAACCACCGAGAGTAAATTGCGGCAGTCCGGAGGCGTAGTTGAACGTTGTGCCGCCAAATACGCTCAGAAATGCTGAGGATGGCTCGCTTATCCGGAAAAAGTTGCGTGAGCCGACTTCGAGCACAGGAAACTGTTGGGTCGCCAGCGGACTGGCATTCGACCACAGAAACGTGGCGTCGGCAGCCTGTCCCTGGCGAGGAATTACCGGGTTGTCCAGGCGATCCAATCTGTATTGCACCCTGGCATCCGCAAAAGTGCCGGAAACAGCTGGGTAAGCCTTGGGGTCGCCGACTTTCTCGGTATATTGCTCCCAGCCGCCTTCGTATCCCACGCGTAGCTCGCTGGTATTTCCAAACTGATAGCCCACATCTACACCACCCCCGCCAGTCTCTTTACGCAACTCGGAGACGAGTGTGTTCTTTTGGTAGAGATAGAAAGGATTGCTATCGATAATGCCCCGAGGTGCAATGAACCAGTGGGTCTGGGGAGTGAAGGGATGGTAATACTCCGACCGCAGCCCGTAGTCGGAGAACAGTATGACGTCGTTGCGCCATTCCGAGCGAAATCCTCCGATATCATGCCAGGTGACCCTCGCTCCCAGATTGAAGGTGACGTTAGCGAGACTTGCGCCATCCACCAGGATAAGGGGTCGAACGATAGGTGGCCCGTAGGAATTTTCTTCGGTTTTTACTAAGAGCCCTTGTTGGCCGCCGCGTTCGACAAATTGATAGTTGAGAGTGGAAAAGCGCCCCATGCCCTTCAAGTGCATAATGTCCGAATCCAGCGTCTTATAGTCAACGGGCTTACCCACGACGTCGGCCATTTGCTCCTCGACATGCTTCGATAGATGGCCGTTCACGCCATCCACTGCGACGAAGGTCGGAATGGGAGGACTGACGATACGGCGAGCGTTGCGTTCGGCGATGTACTTATTCCAGGTTGCATCATCCACGGCAAGGGGCAAGAGGACCCTGGCTCTCGCAGCAGCAGCGTCGTATCCGATCTTGATGATCTCGTCCGCCTTGTCAAAGTCCAGTGCCCCGTACTTCTGCAACGGCACGGAAATCATCAGATCCGCGTTTTCCATGCTCTTAAGTTCGTTGGCCGAAATCATGACTGAGATTGATTGGCCAAGAACCGCGAACGAGGAAAGACTTGCATTCGGAGCCAGTGGCGCCTCCGCCAGGTGAATTGCCAGCGTGAAATCCGCCCCCATCTGCTTGGCAACCTCGACGGGGATGTTTTGCAGCAGTCCACCGTCAGCATAGATGGCATCTTTCGTGCGGACGGGCGTGAAGATGCCGGGGAGGGACATGGTGGACCGCAGAGCGAGAGACAATGACCCGTCGCGGAAGACCTTGGCCTTGCCGCTGACCAAGTCGGTAGCCACACAGGCGAATGGGATGGGGAGATCGTTGAAGCTCTTGATCTCCGAGTAGGGCGCTGCCACTTGGTCGAGAATCAGCGATACCTGTTGGCCGGAGTTGAAGCCTTCGGGAAACTGCACTCCTTTGCGTATTCCAAACTCCAGGCTGTTGGGATAGTCGCGGGCGTCCTCTTTCCTACGGAAAGAGAGATCGTCGAAGGGCGTCTGTCCAGCCATGACCTGGTCCCAGTTAATGCTGTTTACCACCTGCCGAAGCTCCGCAGCATTGCGTCCTGTGGCGTAGACTCCACCCACCAAGCCACCCATGCTGGTGCCCGCTATATAGTCCACCGGAATGTGATGTTCTTCCAACCACGTGATGACCCCAACATGGGCAAGTCCGAGAGCTCCGCCACCTTGCAGGACCAGACCTATGGTCGGACGCTTGGTTTTGGGCGGCTGATCTTGCGACAAAGCGCAGAGAGAGAAAAGAACGATTACGAAAGTGATGAGGCAGACTCGAACGCGTAGGCGCATACAGTTTCTCCGAAGCTCGTATTCAGACTTTGTTCTCCGGGGGCTCATGGTTCGAGCGCAAGGAACGCAGAATAGGTCGATGGTTGTAGATCCTTCTTGACGTCGACCGGAGAGAGGGTTAGAGCGCTCGTATTGAGCCCTCGTTTCAGCCGCAAGACTAGGACCCAATACGCCGCCGCCCGGCGTTCGGCTGCGGGGTCCCCTTCGCGACCACTTGGTACCTGTTTTGCCCCATTGGATGATCACCCGACTTTTGTGTTCGCGCCCAAGCACCATCCCACGCATACGAGCGTGCCGGTTGGAGGCGAAGTAAGCCTCGAACGAAGAAAAGACTCGGGTGGGCATTGCACTTTTCCTGCTAAGGGTCGGATACGGAAACTAGCACCGTATCACCATGCCTCACAGCGGTCTGTGAGCAAAATCACACATGCCTTGAGCAATCTTAACCCTCAAACCCAAGATCAAAGCCACCCTCACGCGAACGGGTTGTGAAGGCGAAGCCCCGATAGCCATTCCATGCCCTGGCTGCTCTCTGGATAGCGGCGACAAGAATCTCGATCGGCGCGGGGAAACCGGGACGACGTCTTGTCCGCGCCATGAAATGCTAAGCGTCTGGAGAATTCTGCCGAGGCACCCCTAGCCCTTGCCGATCTTCTTCCATTGCCTCCATCCTTTCTTCTTCGCCTATGAACGAGCGTGCGATTATCGCGCTCACTCTTCCTTGCCAGTGACGGAGGACGGAGCTGCGCACTCCCGGGACCCGTGGGATAAGATCTGCGATAAGGGCGTTCATGCGCCGCATCACTTGCACGCTGTTGGCGCCGCAGAAGCAAATTTCATCCAGGGCGAGCCGAACGATGTCGTCCCAAGCCGGGAATGGAATCACAAGTCTCAACTCGCCCGTGTTGTCACGGTACTCTCCAATCTCTAAGTCGCGCTGACCGAGACGAATCAGCAGGTCTTCAATCTGGTCGAGGGCTTGCACGGCGGTCGTCGGATCGTTAATTGCCGGCGATAAGGCTCGTATGGCTATGTCCACCAGCAGACGGATCGCGTACTTCGGATCCTGCTCAAAGGTGCGTTCGTCACCGACCGTAATCCCTTCCCACAGTTTTTTTTCGTCAATCGGCTGCCGCGTCCCATAGACGCGCACGACTGGCATCATCTCGACTACCGTATCGCCAACGGCCACCTCCATCTCAATGACTCCGCTCGACACTGCAGCTAAGTGCACCAGGGCGGTGACATCGACGGCCTGAATCGAGCGCGGCCTTCCACTATGCGTTAG
This sequence comes from uncultured Acidobacteriaceae bacterium, assembly GCA_963846815.1. GTDB lineage: Bacteria > Acidobacteriota > Terriglobia > Terriglobales > Acidobacteriaceae > CAVVDY01. Next base: position 77,567 of record CAWJXG010000001.1, read on the forward strand.
CGTCTGCGTGCAACTCAGTTGGCGAAGATCAACCGTTTTTTTGTTTGCAGCCCGAGCTTCTTGCAACGGGTAAGTCGTCGTTATGACTTCCCGTCCGCGGTCGCCCGTGAAGATCAACATTTGGTTGACCTGCAGCAGTCCAATGAGTTGGATCAGCTTGATGAACATGGCCATGCTGGCCAGCAGTAAAGCGATCACCACCCAGAGGCTGACAAACGGTACATTGCCCGAGTGATTACGGTCTACTCCTGAGAGCGCAGCGAGCGCGTACAAGGATGTAGCGCTGAAGATTCCAAGGGAATGGGAGATGACCGAGTCACGAGCGATCCAAAGCACCAGGCGCGGTGAGTACGCGCTTGCACTGAACTGAATCATGACGAAGGCAAGCGAAAATACGATGCCCGTTAACGCGATCACTCCAGAAGCGATTGCGGAGTAAATGGCGGTTGCCTGGGCGACAGTGATTGTCGAGGTGATCCCCGGGAAGAAATGGTTTTCAATTCGAGGAAGGGTCAATCCAAGCGCGATTGCGGCTACAGCGTAAAGTGCAGGCACTAACCAAGCATTCAATTTACCTTTATGTCGACGTTGCATACGAGAGTCCTGAGCACCATGAATGGTTCGAGTGTCTTCATAGCCACCTCACCGCGGGAACACATACCACAACGAGACCAAACCAAGGACCGTCAGCAGCATGGCGACCGTGATGCTCAAAGGCCACTGGGTAAGGACAGGAATTTCGTCGCGACGAAGCCTTCGCAGCGTCAGCCAGTGAGAAACTATCGCCAACACTGTGGCGACTATGCCTAGAACTACGAGGGCAATTCCGAACCGAATTGCGCCCTCATGCATGCGGATATTTTCTGAGTTGGGATTTGCCTGCCTGATAGAGCGGAAGAACCCAATCGTGCCAAAGCCGAAGGTTGCCATGGTGAGCGTTGTCCGAACCCAGGCGAGGGTCGTCCGATCAAGCGCAATCTGAGTTCGGAACTTCGCCATGTCAGTGCGGTGTTCTGCCTGTTCCACTCGGGGATCAGCTGGCGGCTGATTCATCATTGGTTTTTTTTTCTTGAGATCAATGACAAGCCATCTATTGGAGCAATCTCCTTGGCCGGAAGCTTGCGCTCTTCAGAATAGCCTTCCAACCCTGAAAAAGAGTTTGTGATGCCCGGTATCACCGTAGGCATATGCCACCTCTACCGGCCCGAAAATCGTGTTGACGACCAGCCCTGCCGAAACATCGGTTGGGAAGCCAGACGCCTTGTTCACCATGGAACTAGGCGGACCGTAGACCTGGGACGCCTCATAGACTCCCAGGAGATAGACGCCGCCGCCTAACAATGGTGGGAGTTTTGCCAATTGCCGGAGATATCCCAACTGGAACAGGAAGTACTTGTCCATCAGCAGTTCATTGGTTCCGTATGCCGTCAGCCAGCGCGAGCCTCCCAGCGAGAACTGAGGGATGCCGGTGGCATAGTTGAAAGTCGTCCCGGCACGGCCGTTCAGAAAAATCGAGGTCGGTTCGTTCAGCTTAAAGAAAACTTGCCCTGCCGCTTCGAGCACGGGATAGGGTTTAGGCGCGGCCGGACTGGCGTTGAACCAGTAAAAGTCGCCCTGGAAGGCTTGTCCAGCGCGCGGAATCACAGGATCATCCAGGCGATCCAGCTTGTATTGGACTTTGCTGGCGCCATAGCCTCCGGAAAAGGATGGCAGCTCGTTGGGGTTTCCGACTTGCCGCTCGAAATCTTCCCACCCACCTTCGTAACCCATACGCAGTTCGCCAGATCTTCCGAACTGGTAGCCCACGTCAATGCCTCCGCCTAGATTGCTACGCCGATAGGTGGAGACAAGTTGATTGTTGTCGTAAAGGTAGAGAGGGGTGTTGTCGGCGAGCGCTCGTGGCGCGATGAACCAGTGGCTGAGGGGATTGAACGGGTGGTAATACTCCGAGTTTAGCCCGTAGTCGGAGAACAGGATGATGTCATTGCGCCATTCCGAGCGGAAACCCCCGATATCGAACCACGTGACTCTCGCTCCCATGTTGAAGGTCACGTTCTTCAGACTCGAACCGTCGATGAGGATCAGAGGCCGAACAACCGGGGGACCAATCTCAGTTTCTTCAGTATTTATCAGCAGGCCCTGCTTGCCATCGCGCTCCACGAACTGGTAGCTCAGCGCCGAATAGCGTTCGGTTCCCTTGAGCCGCATGATTTCCTGGTCCAGTTCATCGAAGTTGATCGGCTTGCCCACCAGGTCAGCGGTTTGCTCTTCGACCCGCTGCGAAAGATGCGCCTTCACACCCTGGACGGCAACAAACGTCGGAACCGGATTGCTACGGACACGCGACTGGCGATCCGCCAGATATTGCTTCCATGTGGGTTCGTCCACCGCGAGGGTCAACAAGATTCTGGACTGCTTAGCCGCGGCATCATATCCGGCCTTGATGATTGCGTCGGCGTCGTCGAAGCTTAGTGCGTTCCATTTCTGCACTGGAACAGAGATGAGCAAGTTTGCCTGTTCCATGCTCAGCAGTTCGTTGGCCGAGATCATGACTGAGATCGACTGTCCGAGAACCGCGAACGAGGAGAGGTTGGCATCAGGGGACACCGGCGCCTCCTCGAGGTGAATCGCCAGGGTGAGATCGGCTCCCATCTGTTTTGCTACCTCGACGGGAAGGTTTTGAAGCAATCCACCGTCAGCATAGATGGCATCTTTGGCCCGCACCGGCGTGAAGATTCCTGGCAGAGACATGGTGGACCGCAGTGCCAGGGCCAACGACCCGTCGCGGAAAACCTTGGCCTTCCCGCTGATGAGGTCCGTGGCTACGCAAGCGAACGGTGTGGGGAGGTCGTTGAAACTCTTGATTTCCGAGTACGGTAGCGCAATCTTGTCCAGGACGAGTGAGACTTGCTGGCCGGAGTTGAGTCCTCCTGGAAACTCGATGCCTTTGTGTATTCCAAATTGCAGGCTGTTGGGATAGTCGCGGGCGTCCTGCTTGCGGCGGAACGAAAGATCCTGGAAAGGGGTCGTCCCAGCCATCACCTCATCCCAAGGGATTCCGTTGACGATCTGGCGCATCTCAGCGGCGTTGTGTCCAGTGGCATAGACCCCGCCGACTAGACCGCCCATGCTCGTGCCCGCGATGTAGTCCACAGGAATGTGGTGTTCCTCCAGCCAGGTGATGACACCGACGTGGGCAAGTCCGAGGGCCCCGCCACCTTGCAACACCAAACCAAGCTTGGGGCGCTGACTACTTCCAGCCGTCGAAGGATTTTGGCTCAGGCCGCAAACTGAAGTGGTGCATACCAGGACGAGTGCAAGGAGATTTCTTGATTGATGTGTCATACCGGCATACGCCCTTTCATGACTAGAAGATGTACTGAATTCGCGGCTGAACGATCGTTGTGTGACCGGTAATGCCGGCACGATCAAGGGTCACGACTCCACCCGCGACGCCAAGTTTCAGCCTGCGATTTAAGAGCCAGTTCGCTCCGAAAAAAGCCTTATCACTGATTCCGCCGTGAATCGACTTGTCGTCCAGGTCATTACGTCCGAACATGGCAGTAAGTTCTACCGCTCCGAAGTGGTGTTGAGGGATGATGCGCCGGGCGTAGCCGACGTTGCGATCGTAAGGGTGGTGTTCTCCCGTGATAACCCATGACCCGGCTACGTAGAAACCGTAGAACGATAGGCTGGGAGACTGCGTTCCATGCACGTAGGCCCGAACGAATTCGGAAAGTATCGAGAAGGAGTTGTAGTTCCACAGGACCTCAAGTCCGAAGTCCGTCTGGCCGGTCGCCGAAATCTTCCCAGTGTCGGTCACATAGCTCCCGACGTTCCCGAGTGGACGGCCGCGCAGTTGGACGTACCCGTTCGTCGCTCCCGCGTAACGCCCGCTCATAGCAACGTGAAAGTACTTGGAGCCGTCCTCATTGATGGAGAGCAAACCGGTAACCCGGCTTGCGAATTGATTCCCGGTTGTGTCGAAAGGCGTCCCCTGCACCCACCAGTCATTGAACCATCCCGCCGAGTAGGTCATCCGCTTCTTTAGAACGGAATTAGCCAGCATAAGACCGACGTTTCGGGACGTGAAGAATGGCGTGAGATTGCGCTCCGCCTGGTATAAGTAGGCAGCATCGCCGACCATCTCATACACAAAACACTCTTTTTGTTTGCCGTAGGTCAGCGCGCCCAACTTCCCGGCAGGAAAAGTTGCGAACAGGTCGGTAAAGCCCCAATAGTTCTTCTTGTTCTCTGGGGCATCAAAGCCATTAAATCCGTCGGAAGCCAGATACGACACTCGGTAGGACTTGGGGCCGATACCTCCGGAAGCGAAGAAACGCACCGAACGTGCGTCCCACTGATCGTCCTGGATTCCTATCTGTTCCTTGCTGTTCGCGTCTTGTGAGAACGAGTCGTAGTCCACCAGTATGGCCATACCAAGGCCGACGGTGAAATATTTGCCGCTGTACCTGGTCCACTTCTCTAAGGGATCGGGAAGATCGGGTGTCGTGTACTCTTTCTTCTTGACTGCTTCGGAATCCGTCGCTGTCAACTGCGGCGACGGGGAGAGCGCCTCTGCTTTCGATTCTGGTTGCGGAAGGTTAAGGTCCGTACCACCGGCAGGAGGTGAAACGGATTCCTGACCAATCGCGCCGATCGCGCCGAATAAGATCAGCCCAAGCGCAAGCGCGGTTCTCCGCATTCCGAATAGCTCTGGAAAGGCCGCGCGAGTGGCGCCTTCAACATTGGGTGCGTGCGCCGGCACGTCGATGTTGATGCCGCCATCCGTTCTCGCAATCACTTCCCGGCCTCTCCTTCTCCAACTGCTCGAACTGCCTGCGATTCTTTGCAGGCTCCCTCCCTGGTTATCGAGGCTTCGGGAACAAGAGGGTGAAAGCCATCCTGAATGTCCAAGGAGAGGCGTTCGGTGGGTGGACCACATTGCCGAAGAAGAAAGTCTGAACGTTCACTGCCTGTTGCCCAATTCTCCAGACGCGCCCGGGACCGCCGCCGATAGGCACTGTCCACCTCGGGCCACCGTGGTTTGCCCAGTTGGCTGTAATGCCGGAAGTCTGTAGGGAGAGATACCAGGCGTGCTTTAAGTTGTAGTTTAGGAACGGCTGAAGGTAGAACAGGTTTACGTTGGGGCGGTCCGAATGACCTGCCACAGACCAGATGTTGTTGACCAGCACGCCGATGGTTCCGAATTTAGGCTGCGCCAGGGCGACAAAGGTCGGCCCCAGGCCGAATTTTTCAAAGCCCAGCAAATGATAAGTAGCAGTGGGAACCAGGAAGATCGGCCCCGCGCCCCAGGTTATCGTGTGGTGTTTCTTAGGAGAGAAGTAGAACTGCGGTTCCATGTCTCCCAAGCCGTAGGCACCCGTTTGGTATAGAACGGGAGGCCCGGATGGCTGCGCTACAGGAACGGCATACGGTTGGTAGATGATGGGAGTAACGAACCGCATGATGAGGTTCCAGTCTTTTGAGATACCGAGCGGAAATACCGGCTGAATATTGAATACATTCTGGGTACGATCGGCCGCGCCGATGCCGAAATTCCAGTTCTCCTGCAAAGGAAGGCTGATCACACTGGCAATCGGGTTCTGAGCGTCTTTGCGCGCTTGTGCCAAGGCTGCTGTATTCTCTTCGCTGGCGGGCGGCGTGCCTGCCGTTTGGCTCGAACCCGCAGCTTGCCCATCCGCAGGTGTGGCTTCTCCAACGTCGTTCGGTGCTGCCGGCATCTGTCCATAGGCCGCGCAGGCCAACAGAAGGCCAGCAAGAATAATGTAAAAACTACGGCGCATTGATTTCATGATGGGATTTCCTCGTTTATATCTCGTTATCCAAAGTGCTTTGCCTAAGTTCGTCCGGCAACCTACCTCAGCCCTAGTTCCATTCCGCCAGTTTCTTCGCCGCAGTACCGTATGGGCCTAGCTGGAAGACGGCTGCGCCCGCGGGCGAGAAGGTAAACGACGAAAACTTTTCGGCCAGCATTTTGTCCAGATAGTCTTTGGGGGCGACCCCGATACTGACGTGCGGGTTGAAATGCTCGCCCGTCATCTTGGGCACGAATGTCGAAACGTATTGAATGAATGCGGCGTTGCTGGCTGCATCATCCATCGGTGCGGTGAACGCGCTGACGGGGCCGGTTTCGACCGTGTAGGGTGCCACTGCCGCAATCAGGTCTGCTTGCAGCTTGAGCAATTCTGGTGTCGGCTTCGCGCAAATGCCGGCGACGCCAGTAGCTCCCACCGGGGCGTAGTAGTACTTGAAAGCCTGCAGCTTGATAGCCTTCAAATTGGCATCGGCGAAAACCTTGCCGGCAGCGGCGTAAACCTGGTCAAGGTCTGCGGTGCGAACGAAACGCTGAATGAGCGTGATATGGGGAGTGTGCGCCGCATCCAGGGCGAAGCCTTTCGGGTAGACCGAGAGCAGCTGCTGGTTATTGGCCGCAGCATGCTTCAGCATGGTGGCATCCGGTTCTAGCAGGATGTCGATGGCGGTAACCGCAGGCTGTGACGCGTAAATCGTCTTCCAATCGTTCTTCGTGCTGACGACTGTCCAGCCGTTCTGCTTCGCGTAGTCGTCCAGTTCCTGCGTGAAATGCACCAGCGGGACGTTGGGCAAACCACGGGCCGGGCCGTAGGCGGTTTCACGCGCGGAATCGTCGTGTAGCACCAACAGTTCGAAGCGCGCGCCGCTGCCGCCCTGCGTGTACTGCAACATCTCCTTGTCGCCCGTGGAATTGCCAAACGCCATGATCGGGCGGCGGCCGATAAACTCGTTGATACCGACTGCTTTTCCGCCATTGTTGTCATTGAAGTTCAGTTCCGGCAGGCGCACCAGCACCGGCTTGCCGTCCTGCATCTCAAACTTCGTCTTCACACTGCTGCCGACAATCTGTTCCGGCGGGATGCCGTAAACCTGTTGCGACCACGCGCGCATGAACTCGACGCCTCCGCCTGAGACGATGTAGGTCTTGAAGCCGTTGGCCCGCAGGTAGGCCAGCACTTCTTGCATCGGCTGGAAGGTCATTTCGGTAAAGAGTTTTCCGGTCTGCGGATTTTTCGCCGTTGCGATCCAGTCCTTCACGATCTGCTCAAACTCCACCGTGGTCATGCCCGCGTGGGTGGCCATGATGAGGTCCATGAGTCCGCGTTCACCGCTGGCCATCACCCCTTTCGCGTCGCCCTTGAGCAACGACGCGTACGGCTCCTGCGTCTTCCATTCGGGATGCTGCGGCGCCAGCGCTTTCACCCGGTCAATGACGAAATACAATTGGACGGGCAGCGGCTCTTCGCACCACAGCGTGCCATCGTTATCGAATGTGGCAATGCGCTCCGGCAGCGGCACGAAATCCGGTGAGCCAGGGGTCGTCACCTTCTCCACGAATGTGATGATGGATTGTTTCGCTGCCCCTTCGTTCCACGAGGGGAGCGGGTCGACAGCAAAAGCTACGCTGGTGAATAGGATTAGGACTGCGAACAACTTAGTAATTGACCGTTTCATCGCTGTCTCCTTAACGCAAACTAAAAGCAGGGCAGCTAATAGCGACCAAGCCGCTGTGTTCTCTACAGCTGTGGTAATCCTGCTTATCTGGATTCAATGAGAACTATAGGAACGGAAAGAAAACGCGTCTACTGCCCTTTAGGGAAGGTATGGACAGATGGCAGGTAGACCATACTTAACTGCAGTTAATGTTCAACGCTGAATTCTCTTGTCGACGCTGGCGCATAAAAAAGGGCGACCCTTGCGAGTCGCCCGCGGTGAATGCCCTACGCTTACTGGCCTGGACCTTTGGCTGCTGTCTGCGCCTCAGCCGCTTTCTTTGCCAATTCTGCTTTTAGTGCATCGAGATTGAAGCTTGCGCCTTTCTGCATCGGTGGGTAATCGATGGCAGTCTGGGCCAGCTTCCCTACTTGCTGTTGAACGAACACGAAACGCCAGAATTCATACTTGAACCAGTCCCAGTATTGCATCGACCCTTGTGCCGCTCCGTCTCCGGCCCAACCAGTTCGTTCATATGGATCCAGGCGCAGGTTGGTCAGGATGGGCATGTCGGGATGGGTCTTGTCACCCACCCAGCCTTCGGGCTGGTCAATAAAACGATATTTGAAGTCATCGATACGTACCGCGCCGAGGGTGCTTTCGCCGAAATAGTAAATCTCGTGACGCACAGACGGACCTTTGCCCGTGATCGCGTCCAACTGGTCGTAACCGTCCAGATGGTTCTTGTAGGTCCGATCGCCGACTTTTACGCCCTTCAGCAACTGGTCGTTGATGTTAGGGTTGCCGGCGATATCAAGAAAGGTCGGCAACCAGTCCAAGCCTGAGAAGATCCCATTTTGAATGGAATCCGCCGGGACGTGGCCGGGCCAGCGAAGTATCGCGGGCACGCGGAAGCCACCTTCCATGACAGTCCCCTTGGCCATGGCGAACGGCGTCTGTCCACCGTCGGGCCAAGTGAATTGCTCGGCGCCGTTATCGGTGGTGAACAGGACAATCGTGTTGTCATCCAAACCGTTGTCCTTGAGATACTGCATCACCGCACCAACCTCGTCGTCCAACTCAGCCATGCCGGCTTCCTGTTCCGTCCAGCCGTTCTTGGAGTTACGCATCGCTTCGTATTTCGGCGAGAGATGCGTGACGACGTGCATGCGCGTGGGATTGAGCCAGAGGAAAAATGGCTTGTTGGCGGCTTTCGCCTTGTTCATGAACGTAATCGAGTCGGCGACAAATGCCTCGTCCACCGTCTCCATGTTGTATTTGATCCCGGCCATCGGATGCGGCGGCAGCGGCCCTTCGTCCTGGATCTTCTGCTTGCCAACCTTGCCCCAGCGCGGGTCCACCGTCGGATCATCCGTGTCGGTTGCCCAGGAGCGAACCATATTTCGTGGGCCTACCACGTTCAACAAGTCCTGGGGATAGGCCGGATGAAACGGGTCTTCCATCGCGTCCAGGTGATACAGGTAACCGAAGAATTCGTCGAAGCCGTGAACCGTGGGTAGATACGGGTTCTTATCACCGAGGTGATTCTTCCCGAATTGTCCGGTGGCGTAGCCCTGCGCTTTGAGCGCCGTCGCCATGGTCATGGCCTCGAAGGGCAGTCCGAGATCCGCACCTGCCTGGCCGACTGTCGTCATGCCGGTGCGAATGGGAAGCTCACCGGTGATGAACGCCGCGCGACCCGCCGTGCAGCTTGCCTCGGCATAATAATCGGTGAAGATCATGCCCTCTTTGGCCATCTTGTCGAGGTTGGGCGTTCTGCCGGCCATCATGCCCATGTTGTAGACGCCGATGTTGGACCATCCGATGTCGTCGGCCATGATGACGACGATGTTGGGCTTGGTAGTCTGTGTGGCTTGTGCGTGACTCGTGAGGTTGCCGCCGGCCATCACGCTTGACACCGCCAGCGCCCCGTATGCAAATCTTCGAACTCCTGCTCCTAAGTCCATAAATCGCTCCTGTTTTCTACGTCGTGTTAATGCCGATAAGGACAGGTGAAAATTCGAATACCCAAATGAGCATCGTTGCAGCGGTACAAGCAGCTGGCAATCGCACTACGGTTATAGGTCGTGAAACACTGCTTATCGGGATTCAATCAGAACTCTAGGTCTGGAACGTGAACTCGTCTACTGCCCTTTAGGGAAGGTATAGACGGACACCGCGAAGGTGCCCGTCTCGTGTAGTCATGCGGCAGCAGCCTTTTTCTTGAGAGCTTTTCTGAGGGCGTTGACTTCGTCCTCGTTGAGATCCGTCTGAATTACCACCCCGCCGAAAGGCTCAACTGCCGAGGTGAAGTCGGCAAGAGTAGGTGCCTCGCCCACCAGAATCAACGCCGAAGTGTCCTTTTTGAGGGAATCCGCAAAGTCGTCCAGTCGCGGGTCGTCGAAGGCAATTTCGTCGGTCACGCCGAACAGCGCGCCCAGCGATCCGCCTGTCGCCGCTCCTGCCAATGCTCCGCCCGGTCCCAGCAACGTCCCGAGCAGCGCACCTGTTAGGGCACCGAACCCGGTTCCGACGCCGACGGCACTGTCGTCCTGCGCCCATGTGCTGTGAATTCGGATGAAGCCGAGCTTGCTCCGCGACACCACGGCTGCATCATCAATCCATGGATAAACCGGCGTGTGGTCCTCGAGAGTCTCGAAGGCCTTGCCAGCCGTCTTCTTGCCATTGAAAACGAACGCCTTGAATCCGTACATATTGGTTTCTCCTTATTTGAGCTAGTCTGAGATAGGTGGGGGTACACCCATCGGCAGTATCGGTGCGGATGGATATGCCGTCTACTGCCCTTTAGGGAAGGTATGTACCGGATCGCCCTCTAACTAGATTAGGAATTCCAGATCAGCAGCTTTCTCTGCCTCTATCGAGAGGCGGCCGGAACGAATCGCAGTCTGAAACTCCTTGTAATCTTGTTCCACCTGGTCGGCGTAGGTCGCCGAGTATTTCGCCAGGGCGTCATCGAACTGACCGCTCGATCCCAGGTATCCGGCAATCATGACCGCACTGCCGGTCTTCGCATGTGCCCGCGCCAGGGTCCAGCCACACAGGGTGGCGTAGCCCGCCAGCGTGCTCGGCCTGAACGTTTCAATCTCTGCAGAGGCCTTCATGTCGCGGAGTTGACGAAGGTAGTAATCGTGCCGCTTCGTGCTGCTCCAACCGAGAAATATGTCACTGGCCGCCTGCAGCAGGCGCTGCCCTTCCACCACCCGGTAGCCCTGGTTTGCATAGCGGCTCTTGCCACGTGGCGGCTCCAGCACGGAGCGGCGGGCTTCCTTGACTTGCAGGAAGAGCGGATCGTCGTCATGAAAAAGCAGCGAAAGCATGCAACGGGTCCCGACGCTGCCCACCCCCACAACTTTCACCACAGCATCCTGGTAGTGGTAACCCTCATACAACAGTCGCCGGTCTGCTTGCAGAGACTGCTTGTACTTCGCCGTGAACTCCTCTCGCTGCTTGTCAAAAGCTCGAATAAAGCCTTGGATATGGTAAAGGACCGGTGGATTGTCCTTGATCACCGTCCGACCGTTTTCAACCGTCGTGAGCTTAGGAGCAACTACCTCCGATGTCTGCGAGCGGGCCTTCTTGTACTTCTTCAACAATCGGGCCGTCATGTCCTCATCGTCTCGGAAGTACTCTTGAATGGCCTGAACGGTCACCGCTGCATAGTACCTCTCCAGCAGCGTCATTTCCGCATACTCAGCCATGTGTTCCCGATACGATGAGGCAGCCGCATGCACAGCCTCATTGGCATTGGCTCTCGAGAAGCCACGGTCGCGGGCCGCCAGGATAAGGCTGGCTCCCAACCGCTTTATGTCCCATTCCCAGGAACCCGGGAACGTCTCGTCGAAGTCATTGATATCGAAGATGAGAGTTCGTTCGGGCGAAGCAAAGGCACCAAAATTCGCTAGGTGGCAATCGCCGCACGCTTGTACGGTGATCCCCGAAACCTTTGCGTTCGCCAGATCTCGCGCCTGAATGATCGCCGACCCCCGGAAAAACGTGAAAGGCGAAATCGCCATTCGCTGGTACCTGACTGGAATCAGACCGGGAATTCGGTCGGCGTCCGACTGTTCCAGGAGTTCGATGATGTCCTGCGACTTTGAGCGCTGCTTCCACTCACCTTGCGAAGTGCGTGGACACTTCTCGCGGAGGGCCTTGCCCTGCTGGCGTCTGTCAGCTCTGGTCGTGCCATTGCTCGATTTCATGCTTGATTCACCCGATCGTGAGACTCAGTTGTTGAGGCTCGTAGCCAAGCTCAATGGTATCGCTTCGCTCAGGTGGGCTGCAGTGACAAAGGCGAGGTTGGACTTCACACTTCGCTGCCGCGAATGACGTTTAGGCTGCTGCCTTCCGGATAGCATCCAGCACTTCTTTGCCGGAATCCGTCTTTCGGAAGTAGGCCGCGCCCAGTGCTTTGGCGATGCTGCGTGCTTCGGGATCATCATGGGCGGTGATGAAGATAATGGGGGTACGCGCGCCTACGTCGACCAGTCGCCTGGCGAGTTCGATGCCAGATATGCCGCCAAGCTGAACGTCGAGCACGAGGCAGCTGAACTGAGGACGCTTTGCGTCCGCAAGAAACGCTTCCGCCGAGTCGTACGTGATGGGCTGCATTCCCGCCGCGCGCAGCAGCCGGCCGAAAGATCGGCAAACGCTCTCGTCGTCGTCAACAACTGCAACATAGGTCGTACTAACGTTGCTCATGGGCACCCGATGCTGACTATAGGGACTCGTTATCATATCGTCTACAGCCCTTTAGGGAAGGTCTGAACACGTTCCGCGAAGCTGTCCGGCTCCCGCCCAAGGGGGCTGAGTTCCGGTGTGGGCTGGATCCTCTTGGCGTAGCGATTCGCATAGTTCCACGGTTGATGGGTGACATTGACGCAAATTTGGCTTGCTCAAAGGGAGCCTGATTGGCTCTTCTCCAATGTGCCCTTGATCGCCATCAGCGATTTCTGCAGAGACGACGCTGACTTGTCCACAGCTGCCTTGCGGAGGATCGAACCTTTGAAACCGGTCAAGCCCGCCTGCTCCGAGCCCATCAACGTAATCAGGAAAAAGCCGGGTTGTTTCGGATCGTCGCTGCTGATGCAGTAGGTTATGTCCAGGGCGGTCTCAAAGTAGTGGCTGGAATATAGTTGTTTCTCGGCAATGGTGTAGGCAGGCTCGTGTGGGTTGTTTCCCCGCATGATCACAACCTGCACCACACGCAGCGTCGGCTTGAGACCAAACTTCACCTTTTCCCAATAGAACATGTCCTCCACATTGGCCGGCTTGCCATTGGGATAGCTCAGAAGATAGTTGTAGTAATCCGGCAGCGCTTTCGGTAGCGCTTTTCCATAACTGAGCATGTACTTAAATTGCTCCGCGACCTGTGTGGGATTCTTCTTGTCGTTATATTCGCCGAGAGCCGCGTTCCCGCCCTTCTGGTAAGCCTGCAGACGCTCGATCAGGCTCTTCTGCAGAAACTCATTGACCTGGTTCGCCGCATTGGGAGCGGAGAAATCAACAGCTTTATGAAGCGCTTCGATGCCCCCTGCGGGCAACTGAATCTTACAGTCACCGGGCTGGCAGTCCTTCAAGTCCTTGATGTCATTACCATCGAATGAGAAGCCCTTCAGATCGGAAATCTGCGGGGGATCGCTGAATTTCCCGATGGCCAGGTAGTTGGGAAGCTTGCGCAGACGGTCGAAGTCATACGCCAACTTGAAGTAGCTTTCCGGATTAGCCTTCACGAAGACGGCACCAAACACGACAATCTCATCCGGAATACGCGACGGCATTTTCATCGAGACAGCCTGCCCACTCCGGATCCCCGCTATCTGATCCTGACTGAGCCCGACCCCCTTTTGAAAATAAGTATTCAGCTCAGAACTCATCTGGGCACTGCAGGCTGTGGCGGCAGCGCTAAGGAAGACAAACACAGCAAGTCGAACCGCTCTTCGCCTCATTGCGCCCTCCAACTATCTTCTCTGCTCATTCCGAGTCCCTGACTCACTGTTCGCCCATCAGAGCTTTCACTTTTGCATACGCCTGGCGATATTCCAGTTCGGCCCGGAACATGTCCGCTTCCATTTTTGCTTGTGCGGATACGGCTTGCGGGTCGTCGGGTTTGTAGCTCGCCTCGACGAATTGCGCCGCCGACACCATCCTGCGCGCCAGCTCATAGAACTGGCGCGAACGGTCGAGTTCCAAATAGCTACTCTTAACTCCGGCCGCGACTTTGGCCTTGGTTAACTGCACGCCTAGATCCGCTGCCTCGGCATTTGCCTTGCTTTCCTTCACTCCATCCTCGCGCTTGCCAAAATCAAAGATGGTCCAGGAGGCCGAGACGCCGATGTAACCGAAGGATCGGGGCAGGACGAGGTTGATCATGTTTTGGAATGCGTAACCACCTAGCACCCCGACCGTGGGAACATACGTCAATTTCGCCAGTGTTAAGCCCGCGTGCGCCTTGATCGCGGTTTGTTCCGCCTCAACGACCTCGGCGTTCGCCGCCATCGCCTTGTCGGCAACTTGCTTCAGCGAGGCGTCTTCAACAAGAGGGGCCGGTGGAACAAGTTCCAGTCTTGTTCCTTCCGGTAGCCCGAGCATTTCATCGAGTGACGCGGTCAATTCCTTCACCTTGCCCGCCGGACCGATGATCGCCTTTTCGGCGCTAATCATCTCCTGCTCTTGTTCCGTCGAGATATTGGTAACTCCTGAACTGCTCGCCCTCAGCCATTTGGCCTGGATTATTCTGGAATCTGCTTCCGCGCCGGTAAGCTCACGTTGGGCAACCAGCAATTCGAAGAAGTTCTTCTCGACCCTCAGTGCCGTTTCCGCCACCGGCATTCCTGCCTTGGCTCGGGCGATGTTCTCGTCCGCGCGTGCGATTTTCGCCAGTTGATAGATGGAAAGAAGCGGTGTGATCGGTTGAACTGCGAGGAGGTTAACCGCGTTCGAATCTTTAGCGATGATGTTCACGGCCAACGGTGGGGGACCCGCCGAGAGCACATCGCCCGGGTGCTTGTTGTAGTGGAGATCAAGAAATGAGCTACTCAGGTTCGGGAAATATTGGGCCTCAACACCCAGACGGTGCTGCTTGGCCGCTTCGACCTGGAGCTCTCCGAGGCGCAAAAGAGGATTGTTTGCTCCTGCTGCCGCCTGTTGCGCTTCATCGAGCGTCAGTCGGAGGACTCCATCAGGCCCTGTCTGCATGGCCGCTGTTGCGAGTGCGATCCTTACATCAGGAACGTTCGCTGTCTCTTTGGAACTTGTTGCTAAGCTCAAAGTCAACTTGTCAGGTGCGTCCGGCAGCGCTGCACTAGGCAGAGGCGAATGGGCTCCGAGCGCCGTCGTAAGGCCGACGCTTTGTGCCCAACCACCTACCCCAACGAAGAATATTCCCATTAACATGGCCAGGCTGCGGTACCACGTGTAATTGCGAGCAGTCATCGGTGTCCTCCAACGCTAAGTCGAAGCAACACTATAGGAATGCAAAGAGAGCGCCGTCTACAGCCCTTTAGGGAAGGTCGGGACGACAGGAAGATACACCTCAACGACTCAATTCTCCTTGTACCTTTTGTACAATTTGCTGTAGCGGTTCCAGTACGCTCGCATCGGCAGCGCTCAACTTTCCCCTTACCGTATCGTGGAATTTTGACAGACCGTTGAGGCTGTTCCGCAAGCCGTCGTCCTTCGTCTCGTTAGCAACTTCTCTAGCCAGGCTAAACATCTTTTCAGAATCCTCTGCTGCCGATCCATAGTTCAGCTTGGTTGCGTCGATGTAGCTGAGCGAAGCCAAGGCTCGAATTTCCCTCAACTTGCTCTGTAACTGCGCAGTCTCTAGCTGCTGTGCGAGCTTTGAGGCCCTTTGATACTGGGGAACGAAACCTATCAGGAATCCAACGAGGAATAGAACAGCCCCGACGATTGCAACCGTTTTCCAATTCATCTCGTTTTCTCCACAATAACCTGGACCGTCTCGGTTCGATCGGCGGCCATTCGCTCAACGTTGCGCCCGGTCAATCCTGGTGAGCGTGCCGCAAACTCAAATCTCCCGTCGGGAAGTCTAATGACCTCCCGACAGGAGTAATGCGACACCCTCTCTTTGCGAAAAATCTCTTCCAGTTACCGTGCCGCAGCCACTGCGGCGGCTGCTTTGGCCTTGAGGATTTTCGCCTTGGCTTGCACTTTGAGTTCGGCGGCCTGACGCTTTTCCTTCGCCGCCTGCAAGTGGGCCTGGATCTTCGCTTCGAGGTCGTTGATCTTCTTTTGGAGTTTCGCTTTGCGGTCAGCATGCGCCTGGGCGAGTTCGGCTTTGAACTGAGCCAGGTCTGCCTTCATTGCGGCGACGTTCTCGTGATGGACCTGCTCGCCCACGTCGGAAAGCGCCCGGCGGAACACGGTACCGCCGATCGCCTCCATGCGAATGTCCACCGGTGCGGTCCAATCCTCTTCAACCTCTGCGACCAGGGCCACGCTGGAAGGCAGCAGGTCTTTGCTGACGTCGTGGATAAAGTCCTCACCAATTCCAGCATTGGTCAGCTCCACTGCAGCGCCACCGGTAAAACCGGCGGTGGCGCCGATGGCCATTCCGACCGGTCCGAACAAGGCGCCTATCAGAGTCCCAAGCGCCGTGGTCGCCAGGGTACCGAGCGGCCCCGAGTCGTCTCCTTCTTTGATTGATGCTTTGCCATCTGCACCCTTGGCAACCACAGCGTACGCGTACACTGCGAGGCTGCCTTCATCGTCCAGCAGCAGAAGAGCTTTCTTGCCCTCCAGAGCTTTCGCCTCACTGTCAAATACCACTACCAACATTCTGTCCATGATGTCGTCTCCTGCATTTCGTGACTTCCCAAATAGGTCGCGTCCGTTTTGTCTTCAGCTAAATCAATGCATTAACTGGAGAGCATCGAATTGGGTCCAGCGGGTTTTTGCCGAATGGCGACCTATCGGGATTCGAGGAGTACTGTAGGAGTGACGACAGAGGGCCGTCTACTGCCCTTTGGGGAAGGTCTGAATGAGGTCCGGGAAGATGCCCGCCTCTTGAGTCAAGTGGGTGAGTTCCGCCACGGACTGCACCTTTAGCTTAGAAGTGATTGCGGTGCGATGCAGCTTGACGGTCCGCTCGTGTATGCCGAGGTCCCATGCAATCTGCTTGTTGAGCCGCCCCTGAACAACGTGAGCCAGCACTTCGCGCTCGCGCTCGGAGAGCGTGTCGAGGAGCGCACGCAACTCACGCTGACGGGTACGTGCCTGGCGCTCGCGAGAATCGCGTGCCAGAGCGCGCGTCACTGCGTCTAAGACTTTTTCTTTGGGAGCCCGCTTTTCCAAGAAGTCTTCGGCTCCGCCGCGCATGGCTTGCACAGAGCTGGGAATGTCTCCATGCCCGGTTAGAAACAGGATCGGCAGCGGGTTGGGTGTTTGCGCCAGGGCCGATTGCAGATCGAGTCCGTTCATTTGCGGCATGCGCAAATCGGCCAGCACACAGCCCGGCGCATCTGCGCCACGTCGGGCGAGAAACTCTTGCGCCGAGGAATATGTCCTCACCGAGAAGCCGTTTGCACGGAGCAGTCGCGACATAGCGGTAAGGAAGGACACGTCATCATCGACCACGTGAACGATGGCTGGCGGCGTGCTCATTTCGTCGCGGGCTCCTGTGCAATTGGCAGGGAAACCCGAAACGACGCTCCACCCCCATTCCTGTTCTCGGCCCATATCCTACCTTTATGTGCCTGAATGATGGTGAGAGAAATGGGCAGACCCATGCCCATCCCCTTCGGCTTGGTGGTAAAAAAAGGATCGAAAATCTGGGCGATTTTATCGGTGGGAATTCCCCGTCCGGAATCAGTTACGGTGATTTCGACAGTATTCGATCCGCCGACCTCCGCCGTCACACCGACACGTCGATCCGCCTCACCTGCCTCGTCAATCGCATCCATTCCGTTCACAATAAGGTTCAGCAACACTTGCTGAAGATGAACTGGATCGCCAAAAACCGCGGGCAGATTCGGGGCTACAACCATTTCCACCTTTATACGCCGTGCCGCAGCGTCGGAACGTACCAGGGCAGCGACTTCACCAACCAGTTCGGCAACATCGAGGGTCCGCTCATCCATGTCCCGTCGCCTAAGCAGCGTGCGCATACGGTCGATAACATTGCCAGCACGCTGATCGTCCTTGCGGATATCGGCGATTATCGCGCGCACTTCGTCCAGGTCGGGCGACTGATCCTGCATGAACAGCTCGGCGGCCTCCGCGTTGCGTAAAATCGCACCGAGTGGCTGATTGATCTCATGTGCCAGCGCCGAAGCTAGCTGGCCCATTACCGAGACTCGGTCTACATGTGCAATCTGCCTCCGGAGCCTGTTGGCTTCCTCCGCGGCTTCCTTTTCTCGCGTAATGTCATGCGAGACACTGCGGGCAAAAGCTGGCTTCCCGGCACCGTCGAACTCGACGCGGCCGCGGGTGCCGATCCAGCGCACTTCTCCGCTCGGAAGTACTACTCGGAACTGCGTGTCGTAAACGCCGTGACCCGACCTCGCTTTCTCCAGCACTGACTGGAGTGCGTCGCGGTCATCCGGGTGGATTCGCTGAATAGCAAGTTCAAATTCCAGCCGTTCGGTCCCTGAAAATCCAAATAAGGCGCGCCATCTTTCGGATGCCCACATTTCGTCTCGCGTGAAATCTCGAACCAAAACACCGAAATCAGCAGCTTCAACCGCCAATCTCATTCGTTCTTCCGTTTCGTGCAGGTCAGCTTCACTCACCTGCAGCTGGCGGTGGATTTGAGCCGCGCCGATCATATCGCTGCTCAACTCGTAGCCCATGACTGCGACCAAACCCATGATGGATAGACTCGACACGATCGGTAGCCGGACGATTCCCCAGAATACCGAAAGGGATTGGATGGCTCCCACAAGTGCGAAAAACACCGCGCCCCCGCCAACGGCAATCACACGACGGCGGCCGCCGCGGCGCCAGGCAGTGATACTGGCGTCGGCGAGGAAGATGACAAGCGTTACGAGACTGAGCTGGCCCACGACCATCCAGGGATTGGGCACACCCTCGGGAACCTGGACGGTTTCACCGAGGAATTGGATCGGCTGGAGACGGATAATCCTGATGTAGTTGAGATTCTGTCCTACCAGAAAGTTGAGAACGAGGGCCAGTGTGCGCAGGCCGCAGACCGTCCACGCGAGCCATAGTCGCCCAGCCTTGAGATAGAGCCGCACAAACCAGACGAGAGACACAACCAGCAGCCACACCGGCAGGTGTCCCCACTTCAGCACCGTGGCGAACTCCGACGGCGTTCCGGCGCGCATCATCCACAATTCGCAAAAGGCGAAGCTCCCCGTCCCGGTCGCGAACAACGAAAAGAGAACGTTTGTCCAAGCGTCGCGATCCTTAATCCAGACCATGAAGTTAATCGCCGCCAGCGTGAGACACGCCGACCCACTCATGGACCAAATAATCGTAATCAGACTCATTTTTGTTGTGGCTGGAGGATACTCTTTGGTTGACGTTTAAGACAACAGTTTCAGGGCCGAGGCGGCATCTGAGGCTATACCGGAACCTCATTGTCGACCGGACAAGGACAATACTGTTCTTCAACTCGAGAGTGATTCGCGGGGCATGAGGATCGCCCAACCAGCATGGCTCCGTGTGGTCCTTCCCTAAAGGGCAGTAGACGGTGCTTCCGGCCACTGCCTATAGTGGGACGCGGTCGCGAGAGGATTGCCAGGCACTCGTGACCGTTCCGCATCTGGCGCAGGCTAGACGATGAGAACTCTTACGACTACACCAAGGGTGACATGCACGGAATCCACTATGCGGTCAGTCTTTTCTTTTGTAAGCAGGAGGCCAACAAATGACAGCGCAGTGTTCCCGAGGACACATGCAGGACATTGGGAAGGCAGAAAATGTTGATGTCAAGTTTCCAAACAGCTGCGATATCCACCGTGGGCGAAGGTCTGACGGCTAAGACAAACGTGCAACGGTTGCAGCGGACGTAATCTCGGTATCTCCGCCAGAAGCCGGGTTAGGCGAATAGCAAATGTTTACAGTATTTTTCAGTGCGTGCGCTCTGTCGTTTCTGACGGTGATCACACATGCTTCGGGAATCGCTGTGCTGCTGCGAGGCTTGGCCCGATCGCACTCCACGTCAACCAGCGTCTGGCTGATCAGGCGGACTCTGCTCCGCATAATCTGGTGGCTGGTCGTGCTCCACCTGGCGGAGATTGCGATATGGGGCTTGTTCTACCAGTGGAGAGGATGCGTGCCTGACGCCGAAGCGGCGTTCTATTTTTCTGCATCTACTTACACGACCCTCGGGTACGGCGATGTGTTGCTGGTAAAACCCTGGCGACTGCTCGCACCGATCGAAAGCTTGATGGGCGTTCTCATGTTCGGATTGTCGACCGGTTACTTCTTCGTCGTCGTAAATCGCATCTACCAGTCGCGGCCAGGGAAAGCCGCTACAGCTTCGGATCTAGGCGCGTAGATCTCGCCGCAAGGGGGCGTCATCTTTGTGGATGACAAGACTATTTCTCCGGCCGGCATTGGCGCTTTGGTGCTCGCCTTAAGCAAGCTGTTCAAGGAAACCGGCAGGTGGGACTGGACAGACCGGGTGTTCCTGCGACGGTAGACAAACCAAGCCAACCGTCGTTCCGCGCCAGGCAGACGACCCCAAACTCGCCATGCAGATCATAAAGAAGATGACCAGCCACGCATACGATGATGAAGAAGGGCTCGAAAGCAGAGCTCAGTCCGAACGGCTGCGGCGAGGTTCTCTGATGTGTCAGGGCGGGTTCTGCAACCTGGTGACAGGCCAGGCGGCGCCGCTGCCGATGATGTTTACCGGACATTTGTCGTGCTGCTTGTCTCCTCTTAAGCGCCGAGTTAGATCTTTTCCAAGAGCGCTTTCAGATAAGTCCAAAAACTCTCGACAGTTGAGATTTGGACGCGCTCGTTCGGGCTGTGCACGTCGACAATCGTGGGCCCAAAAGAAATCAACTGCATTCCAGGGTATTTCTCCCCGATGACTCCACACTCCAGCCCGGCATGCATCGCAATGAGGCTTGCCGGCTTGCCGAATACCTTCTCGTGGACCTCCTGGGACTTGCGAACCAGATCGTTGTCTGGTTGAGGTTTCCATCCCGGATAGCTGCCGGTGTGCTCCGCCTCAAATCCTGCCAGCCGACATACGGTTGCCACCCGGTTGGCTGCGGCCTGCCGGCTGCCATTGATTGCGCTGCGCTGGCTGGTAAGAACTTCAACCTTGTTGCCGTCGGTCGTGACCGTCGCAAGGTTCGTCGAATTCTGAACCAGGCCTGCAATGTCGGGACTCATGGCGAGCACGCCGTGGGGAATCGCCACCATCAGATCAACGATGGCCTGAGCATCCTTGCGTTTGATCACCTTCTGCGGACGCTGGACAGCTTCGACGGTAATCTGCAGCCCCGGATCAAAGCTGCCTAAATCCGTCTTGAATTGCGTCTCCGCGTCGGCAATGATCCTCTTCAGCTTGCCGGCCCGGTTCCCATCTAGAACAACGATGGCCCAAGCCTCTCGGGGGATTGCGTTGTGAGCGTTGCCGCCTTTGATATCGGCAACTTCCACGGGAAGCTCGGCAAGAGCGATCTGCAGGACACTGCCGAGGATGCGCAATGCATTGCCACGTCCCTGATGGATATCTACGCCCGAGTGGCCGCCTTTTAATCCCGCGACTTTAATGCGATATCCCTTGCTTCCGGTCGCCGTTTGACGGGAAATCTTGCGCCGGGCGACTGTGTTTACTCCTCCTGCGCAACCAATGCAAAGACTTCCGATCTCCTCGCTGTCGAGGTTCAGGAAGTACTTGGACCGCAAAACGCCCCCGCGAAATTCCGTCGCGCCCGTGAGTCCGGTCTCCTCGTCGATGGTGAAGACGAATTCGAGCGGGCCGTGAGCGATGTCCTTGCTTTCCATCACTGCCAGTGCGGCGGCGACGCCGATGCCGTTGTCCGCGCCGAGCGTGGTGCCGACTGCCTTTATCCAGTCACCATCGCGGGCAACCTTGATCGGATCGCTCTCGAAGTCATGAGCTGTACCCTCATCTTTTTCGCACACCATATCGAGATGTGCCTGCAACAGAGCCATGGGCGCCTGCTCGCGGCCCTTATGCGCCGGCTTGCGAATGATCAGGTTGCCTGCACGATCTTTAATAACTTCAAGGCCGAGTCGACCAGCCTCAGCCATCACATATTCACGCACTCTCGCTTCTTTTCTTGAGGGCCGCGGAATGTTGGTCAGGGCGTCGAAGTGCTTCCACAATGATTTGGGTTCAAGCTCTAAAAGTGCTGTTGTCATATCGTCCCTTTTCTGAACTGCTTGAAATTACTTTTGCATTCACGACTTGATACTACTGTTCCGCGGCTATTACTTCCACGGCAAATCTCAGACTACAACGTGGCCGCAAGTAGCTGTGCTGCTACTTGACTTTTCATTCTCCCTGATCTACGAAAGAGGAGTACAACTTGCATAAGGGTGAAGGAGTTCACCCAGAACCGCTGTCCCGTCTCAGGGGACAGATGATGACTCCTGACGGGGAAACTTGTCTTGGAGTCGCGCCTCCCAGCAAGTCTTTCCCAACAAAATCATTTTGCACCAGCAGCGAGGGAAACGTGCGCCTTTCTGAGGAGCAGTCGGCCGACTTTTCTCATCTCCCTAAGTCCCTGAATGCTGAACAAGGCTTCCGAACGCAATCGCGCTTTCTATTTCACGACATGATTACGATAGCGCAGCCCGCGTCCCCGTTGTTGTACAGCTTAGATACCCTATAGGAGTCCTGCCTCTCCGCCGGTGGTTCCGAAAAGACGCCCAGAATTTTCTGGAACATCTTCTGGATACCAACGCTTCGCGCGTTCAGGGAGATGTGGAACAGCGCGTCGTAGAAAGCCGCTTACGTTTGGAATCGGATGTGCGCAAGCTGCTGCGTGAGGTGAGTACGACCGCAGAACAGGCACTCACCAACGCTAAAACAATCATGGCCTCGGGAGCTGAGGCGATTGCCGAGGAACTCCAACGCCTGCGAAATTCACGGGAAGAGCTTAACGTATCCGCGCGCGAGTCATAGCATTCGAACCATCACGGGCGGCTGGACACATATCTTGCCTGGGCATCCTGCCGGAGAAAGCCAGCGAAGGCGAGGGTCAGCCGTCTTGCGCCTGGGCGCGGCTCAATTTGCCAGCATTAAGCTGCTCAACTAATTGCGGCATTGGAACGCCGGCCGGACCGATCCATGCGCGGATAGCCGCCTGCTCAAGGTGGCGTAGTGCTCCGCGGCCGATCTGGGTGAATACGGCATCGGTGCAGCTGTGCCGCGCCATCACATCCACAACCGCGCGTCCGTTCAGCCCCGTGTTCTGTTCGAAAGTGATTTCACCACTCTCGCTATCGCGGATCAGGATCCACTTCGCTATGCCAAAATGCGGCGACAAAGCCGAGTCTTCGCGTTTCAATAATGTAGTAAATGCAACCTTGCTCATTGTAATTTCCTGCTTTCGGTGAAATCGTTCTCCAGAGCGTCTTCCCAGACGCCGAGCACAGTGTTCAAACCACATCCTTTTACCTCTGGCTCCAGCGTAACGTGCTGAATCCGCCACTCCTCTTGCAGGTAGCTACGGATGTTGCTGCACAGGTTCTCAGCTTGAGCAACGTGCATGTTCGGAACCAGGATATGGGCGGTCAGGGCGCATTGCCCCGGCCCGATCTGCCAGACATGCACGTGATGCATGGCCACGCCGCTGAACCGACCTTCCACGGACGTGACGACCGCCGGCATGTGAATTCCGTCGGGTACACCTTCCAGAAGCGTCCCGAAAGCCTCCCTCAGGATGGAGACAGCCCCAAACAGAACCGACACCCCAATGATGATTGCAGCAATGGAATCGAGATGCGTTCCGAAGCGGGTCCTCGCCAACACAGCCGACACCAGTACAAGCAGTGACGAAAATACGTCCAGCAGCAGATGAAAGAATGCGCTTCGAATATTCAGATCGTGGGGATGATGATGACGAAGCAGCAGGACCGAAGCGCCGTTTGCCACCAGGGCCACAGTCGCAACAAGAATTATGATTCCCGCTTGCACCGGTTCAGGATGAAGGAATCTGATGAATGCGGATTTGATGACCAGGACTGCAACTGCTACCAGCGCGGCCGCATTTAGAGAAGCTGCCAGCACCTCGAAACGCTTGAGGCCGTAGCTGTGGCGAAAACTCGGAGGTCGCGAACTGAGACTCCGAGCCAGAAAGGCAAGGGCCAGCGCAAACACGTCTCCGAGGTTATGGGTAGCGTCGGCAATGAGGGCGACGCTACCTGAAAGTAGGCCGCCAGTGATCTCCGTCAGGGCGATGATGGCATTCAGGCAAAGACTTGTTGCAAGACGCGCCGCCATGGTTCGCTCGGACTTGCGATTCGGAGGCATGAGCGAGCGGCTCCTCAAGTGATCATCCCTGGACGTGGTATTAGAAATACTCCCCAGCCATGCGCACGTTCCACCCCGTTGGCAGTTACAAGGGTCGCTTCCGTCACAACTTTTCTTTTATGCCGCCCGACCACCCATCCGTGTACATGAAGTTTCTCTTCCGGCATCACGCGAGCACGAAAACGGACTCTTAGATCGACCGTGAGAGCTTGCCAGTTGCGGGCGATCACTGCTCTTGACATAGCTTCGTCCAACACCGCCGTGACGATGCCGCCGTGAACGGTGCCGCGAAAGCTCTCCCATTCCGCACCTGGAACCCACGTAGCATCCACTCCAACTGCTCCAATGTGGAACTCGAGCTGAAGCCCCTTCGGGTTACGTGCTCCGCAGACAATGCAGTTTGGATTTAATAGCGCGGAGGGGCGGAACGTACCGGCGGGAGGCGCCGCATTCTTCTTTTCTGTCGCTGCTTCGGCTTGGCCAGGCGGTAAGCGAAATGCTTCGCCGTCGTTCCCCCGCTCTTTCAGCCGTAGCGCATCTGCCGGCATCGATTTCGTCCTTCACTTTGCGGATCCGCCATCAAAGCGATCCCGAAAAAGCACGGTTATTGCAGAGACCTTTAACTCCCGCACCGCCGGCGAGGACAGTTGCGGCAGTCTTGGGGAATGCTCAGTTGTTGGCCGCGCGTCCTCGCGACCATCTGGGTATTCCGTTGGCATCGCGCAGGGTCATTGTCCTGTCGCCGTTCTTTAGCTCCCGTGCGATCAAGACATCCTGGCCCGCGATAACTTGTTTCGAGCCGGTGACACTCAGATGGCTGCCTTGCTCCAACGAAAAGCCCTGTTCCGTGAGGAACCATTGCGGGCCGGCATGGACCTCAATCGTTCCGCTTTCGGTCTGAAGATTGAAATGGATTCCATTCCAGCCGTTTTTTCCGCTGGGGTAAAAAACATCTTGTACAACCCCGCTGACGGTTATCTCGGTCGCCGGATTATATTGTCGTGACTGCGCTTGACGACCTTGGCCAAGGCTAAAAGTGGTAAGCGCGAAGATGAACAAAACGATGAAGGCAATTCGAGTATGCATAGTCCACCTTTTTTATATCGGGCTTGATTCAAATCGTTACCTGCATGATCGTGGAGTGCTCCGGCAAAAGCCTTATTCGTAACCACAACAGTGTCCCTAGCCCTGATGACCGCAGCCTCCCCAACCACAACAGCCGCACTCCCACCGCCGCAGCAACGGCCCGAGGACGAGGGATACTGCGAGACCCGCAGCTCGAGGACCTTGCCCCGCATCTGCACGAAGCTGGCGACGAGCAGGGATCCGCGGCCCATGCGCATGCCTCTCGGGCAATGGATGTATTATACACCTAGATGCATACCACATCGGTTATTAGGACAGATGAATGCCTCCGTGGCAACCTGCAAGAGCTCCCGGCGGAAGAAGGTTTAGTCAGTACAAACGGGTACTTTGCTTTCTTTGCGGGTGCGACGGCCCTCACCTCGCGAATGTGATAGCAGCCAGCTCTGCAGCCGGTCCATATAGAGGTACACCACCGGTGTTGTGTAGAGAGTGAGCATTTGGCTCACGATAAGCCCGCCCACAATGGCGACGCCCAAAGGCCGCCGGAACTCCGAACCCATGCCCCGTCCAAAGGCCAGCGGGACAGCGCCCAGCAACGCGGCCATGGTCGTCATCATGATGGGGCGGAAGCGCAATAGTGCCGCTTCATGAATCGACTCCTCGGAACTCTTGCCCGCGCGTTCCTGTTCCAGCGCGAAGTCGATCATCATGATGGCGTTCTTTTTCACGATCCCGATGAGCAGAATGATGCCAATCAACGAGATTACATCCAGGTCCATTCGGAACAGCAACAATGCAAGCAGAGCGCCGGTGCCCGCCGACGGCAGGGTGGAGAGGATGGTAATGGGATGAATGTAACTTTCGTAGAGAATACCCAGAACGATGTAGACCGCTAACAGAGCTGCCAGAACTAACAGCGGCTCGGTGGACAATGAGTCTTTGAACGCTGCCGCTGTGCCGGCAAAGCTGCCGTGAATGGACGCGGGCAAGCGCAGACGCAGTTCGATTTCCTCAATCGCACGAGTTGCTTCACCCAACGACACCCCCGGGGCGAGATTGAAGGAAATCGTGACTGCCGGAAACTGCCCCTGGTGATTGACCGCAAGCGCCGTATTGGAGGCGCCTACGTGAACGAAGGCGGAAAGCGGCACCTGGTTGCCGTTGGCGATTACATAAACGCTGTTCAATGAATCAAGATTGGTCTTGAAGCGCGGATCAACTTCCAGCACCACGTGATATTGGTTCAGCTTTTGGTAGATGATAGAGATCTGCCGCTGACCGAAGGCGTCGTAGAGTGCCTGGTCAATCTGCGACGGCGTAACGCCCAGGCGTGCCGCGGTCTCGCGGTCGATGATGAGGTTCGCCTCCAGGCCGTGTATCTGCTGGTCGCTGTTTACATCCCGCAATTGCGGCGCCGAGTGCAGCGCATCCAGCAACCGCGGCGCCCAGCTATACAACTGTTTCAGGTCCTGTCCGGTCAGGGTGTACTGATATTGGGCGTTGGAGTGGCGCGCTCCAATTCGCAGATCTTGCGCGGCGGTGAGATACAGGGTGACTCCCGAAACATGGGAGAGTTTGTTCCGCAGGAGACCGATCACCTGATCTGCGGTCGCGTGCCGCTGGCTCAGTGGCTTAAGCCCAATGTACATTCGCCCTGTATTCTGCGACCCACCCCCTGTATAAGCTGCCACCATTTCGACGTTGGGATCGTGCTGCACGATGCGCGCCAATTCCTGGGTCTTGGATTTCATTGCCGCAAACGAAACATCCTGGTCACCAACAATCGTGCCCGAGAGGCGTCCAATATCTTCTTGCGGGAAGAACCCCTTCGGGATGTAGATAAACAGGACCACATTCACCACCAGGGTGGCGAGTGTAACCGCCAGGATGAATCGCTGATGGCGCAGCACCCACGCGAGTGACACTCGGTAGCCACGCGCCATTCCATCAAACGCCCGCTCACTCATGCGATACCACGCTCCGTGCATCTGGCGATCGTGTGGCTTGAGGAATCGAGCACAGAGCATTGGAGTTGTGGTGAGCGAAGCGACCAGTGACACCGCGATGGCGGCGCTGATGGTGACGGCAAACTCGCGAAACAGCCGTCCCACAATTCCACTCATCAGCCAGATCGGAATGAAGACCGCCATCAGCGACACGCTCATGGAAACAACGGTGAAGCCGATCTCGCGTGAGCCCAGAACAGCGGCCTCGTAGGGCGCGACTCCTGCCTCCACATGCCGCATCACGTTTTCAATCACGACGATGGCATCATCGACCACAAAGCCGGTCGAGATGGTGAGCGCCATCAGCGATAGATTGTCGAGCGAGTAGCCGCCAAGAAACAGGACGGCGAAAGTCCCAGCAATAGAGAGCGGCACGGCGATGCCAGGTATCAGAGTGGCGCGTACCTCGCGCAAAAAAGCAAATACCACCAGCACCACGAGTAAGACTGAGATGCAGAGCGTGATCTCCACATCGAAAACCGAAGCGCGCACGGTTACCGTCCGGTCATGTTCGATCTGGAGATCGATGGAAGCCGGGAGCGAAGCCTTCAGAAAAGGTAAAGCGGCCTTGGCTCGGTCCACCGTGTCAATGATGTTGGCCCCAGGCTGCCGGAAGATGAACACCAGCACGCTGGGCTTTCCGTTGAAGCTTCCGTAGTTGTACAAGTCCGAATAAGAATCAACGACCCTGGCAATGTCTCTCAGCCGCACCGGGCTGCCATTGTGATAGGTGATGATGAGCGGGCGATAATCTTTCGCGGTTTTGAGCTGATCGTTGTCGGTGATCAGCCAGCTACGGCTATCGCTCTGTAACTCGCCTTTGGCAAGGTTGGAGTTCTCGGCGGCGACAGCACTCCGTATCGCCTCAAGCCCTAAACCCAATCTGTTGAGAATCGTGGGATTGGCTTCGATGCGTACGGCCGGCTGCGACGAGCCTCCAATGAACACCTGCCCGATGCCGGGAATCTGCGACAGCTTTTGTGAGATGACGGAATCGGCGGCATCATAAATTTGGTCCTGCGTAAGCGCGTCTGAGGTCAGTGCCAGAATCAGAATCGGTGAGTCGGCTGGATTGACCTTGCGGTACCAGGGATTGGAAGGCAGGTTGGAGGGTAGATAGGCGCGAGCCGCGTTGATCGCGGCTTCAACATCACGAGCGGCTCCGTTGATATTGCGGTTCAGGTCAAACTGCAAAATGATGTTGGTGCTACCGAGTTGGCTGACCGAGGTCATTTCGTTGACCCCAGCTATGCGCCCGAATTGCCGCTCCAGCGGCGTTGCCACGGCAGAAGCCATCGTGTCTGGACTGGCGCCCGGCAGCGAGGCACTCACCGATATCACTGGAAAATCGACGTCAGGAAGCGGCGACACGGGCAAGTTGAAAAAGGCCAGCGCGCCGGCCAGCAGCAGGGCAATCGTCAGGAGGCTGGTAGCAACCGGACGCTCGATGGCTCGAGTAGAAACACTCACAGCAAATTCAGGAAGATCTGCCGAATGTCAGGTGCAAATCAAATTACGAAACCCGGAAACTGCAAGAACCGCGGCTCGCAATGCTTGGCGGTCTTTCGCGCCCGCGATTCTATCCTACAACGATATGCATACGGCCGGTTGCAGGTCGCCCGCCGCTCTCCTTCAGCCATCCTGAATCAGCGACTCCGACGGAAGAGAAACATAGCGCAAATCCAGGAGCAGACAGTTACCTTGGATTTCACGCTTTCTAAATAACTGTGCGACCGAAACCCTCGCGCCAACCTGCAGACAGGCTGAAACCTCCACTTACCACAGCAGCTTCAACGCGAATTGCACCTGGCGCGCGGTGGTGGAGGTGCTGGTAATCGCCCCTACTGTGCCCGAGAGGCCGGAAGGCGTGAAGGTAATCAGCGCCGGCGTATTGAAGTTTGCCCGGTTCAACAGATTAAAGATCTCGGCGCGGAATTGCAGGCTAAGGCTTTCGCGCAGCTTGGTGTTCTTGATCGCGGAAAAGTCCCAGGTTGCCAATCCGGGACCGACCAGGTTGTCGCGCGCCGCGTTGCCGAAGAATCCGCTGCTAGGCGGCGGTTGCAGAAACACGTTGGGGTTAAACCATTGCTGCGGCGTGCCGATGATCGGGTTTCCGGTGAAGTTGGGATTGAGGAACGGCCGCACCGGATTGCGCGTATCGCCGTCGTTCGACGGGTTATAGCTGAGCTGCGCCGTGAACGGGAAGCCGCTTTGCAGCGTGAGTATGCTGTTGACGCTCCAGCCGCTGATCATCGTGCCGCTAAATCCGCGGAGCCCGCTTCCGAACTGCTTGCCCTGCCCAAATGGCAGGTCGTACACGGCGCTGACGATCCCGATGTTTCGCACATCGTAGGTTGCGGGTCCCCAGTCGGCCTTAATGTCATAAGGATTGGCCACCAGCCCCGGCGCGTTTCCGGCGGTCGTGCCGTTCACCGAATCACCGTCGTCAAGCGCCTTCGACCAGGTGTAAACGCCACGCAGCGCGAGCCCCTTGCTGAAGCGCTGGTTGAAGTCCAATTCGAGCGCGTTGTACAGACTGTCGCCCCAACTGAACCACGTCCACGTATTTGCCAGCGTTGGGTTCGAACGCGGTGTCCCGGCCGGAATGTAGTACGAGCCCGCCGGCACCGGTGTCCCCGCCAAACCTGCGGGAAAATTGCTGGGATAAACTGCCGGACACGGCGACGCCGGGCAGATGGTCGGAACCGGCGTGTTGGCATCGATGCCGACGATCTCGTGATAGCCGTGCGACCCAACGTAGCGCAGTGAGAACGTGGTGCTCGGCGTGATCTGCTGTTCAACCCCGAGGGTCCATGAAATCAGGGTCGGCATCTTAAAATTCGGCTGCACGCCGCCAGGCACCAGCAGCGCCTTTTTCGGCGGCGGAGCATTGGGATCGATCGGTAGTTGCGAAACTGGTATCGACGCGATGCTGTAGGTGGAGTTAAACGGCGCATTCTGGTCCATGCGGTACCCGAGCGCATCCTGTAACTCGTAATAGATCCCGAAGCCGCCCTTGATCACCGTTTCCGGATGGATCGCATAAGCGATGCCGATGCGCGGCTCGGGCAGGAACTTGGCGTTGTTGGTGGTGAACCCGCTGCTGGCGATTCGCGGCTGGCTGGAGATAACGCCGTCGGTGAATACGTAGTTGGCTGCGCGTCCATGCGCTTCGTTCCATCCGGTCGACGACTCGCCACGCAAGCCCAGCGTCAGCGTCAGCCGTTGTGTAGCGCGAATCGTGTCCTGCACGTACAGGGCAGAGAAGAGGGAGCGCCAGTTCAACTCGGCCGGCGCCGGACTATAGAGAAAGCTTCCCACCGTTCCCTGCAGAAATGTCTGCAAACTCGCGAACGTCGCCTGCCCGTACTGGCTGAGCGCGAGCTCTTCGTTCGATTGGAATTGCTGGACCCAGACACCGAAGTCGAACTGTTGACGTCCTTTTGTCCACGAGACCTGGTCCTGATAGGTATAAAGGTTGCGCGCAACATGAAGATTGCTGCCGTTATTACTGCCCGCCAATCCTAACTGCGCCTGCGGATTCGAGGCCGCGCTTCCGCCGACCACGACCGCACCCACCTGATGGCCAACCAGAAAGCCGGGGACATCGGCTGCCGGCGTTCCGGGCGTGGGCTCGCCAGTAAAGAAGTAGCCAGCCCGGGAATATCCGAAGCGAGCCGTGTTCAGCAGCGTCGGCGAAAACACGTGCGTCTCTTCCAGCGTCGCCACCTGCTCGCGCAGGGTAAGAATGTCAGTGCTGTAAGGATTAAGCGTCGTGGGCGTGAAATCGTTGCCGTCGTCGATGGTGTAGATGGCGGAAAAGTCGTCCTTAGGCGAAAACCGCTGATCGAAACGCGCATTGCCGAAGTACTCGCGAATGGTCTGCAGCGGGCTGCTGGAGACGGCGGCGATTCCGTTGTAGTCAGGATCGCCGGCCGAAGGTGTCGGCCATAAGTTCAGCAACGGTTGAACACTGGGAGCGGCTGCCGCGCGCGAAGCCAGGTCCGGAACGAAGGCCACTGAAGTCTGATGCAGGTTCTGGATGAGGCCCTCGAAATTAAGAAAGAAGAAGCTCTTGTCCTTAACGATCGGCCCGCCGGAGGCCACGCCGAACTGGTTGCGCTGAAACGGCGGGGCCCGGCCCTCATCAAAATAGTTGGGCGCATCGAGCGCGCTGTTGCGCAGATACTCATACACCGAGCCGTGATACTGGTTGGTTCCCGACTGGGTCACGATGCTCACCTGCGCACCCGGACGCTTGCCGTACTCCGCGCCGTAGTTGTCGCGCAACACATTGAACTCGCGTACCGCTTCCACCCCCAGCAGGTTCTGGCTGGGGCCGCCCGGCTGCATATTGTTTTCGGCTGCGCCGGTGAACTCCACGCCGTTCAGCAAGAAAAGGTTCTGTTGCGGCCGGTTTCCCGAGACGGAGAAGTTGTTGCCGGTGGTCGAATTGGAGACGCCGATGCCGCCAGTCTTCTCCGAGGTAAAGTTCACGATGCCAGGATTCAGGGTGAGCAGCAGATCGAAGCTGCGGCCGTTCAGCGGCAGCTCTTTGATCTCCTGGGAACTGACGAGCCCGGAGATATTCTGCGTCGTCGCGTTCACCAGGGCAGCGTTACCGGAAACCTTGATCTGCTGGCTGACACTGCCGATGGCGAGGGTCAGATCCACCGTCGCGTCCTCTCCGATCACCAGCGAGATTCCGCTGCGCACGCGCTCCGAGAAGCCGTCCTTGATGGCGGTCACGGTGTATTGCCCAACGGGAAGCGCGGTCAGTTCATATCGGCCGGCCGAGTCCGTCAGCGTCGAGCGGGTCAATCCCGTCTCCTGGCTCTTCGCTGTCACAGTTGCGCCGGCGAGGACGGCCCCCGTAGGATCGGTAACCCGGCCGGAGAGGCTCGCCGAGACCTGAGCTTTACAGGGCCTGCCGATCACAAGGAACCATGACAACAGGCAGAAGAGGGTAGCGGCACGAAGCGACGACATAATCGACGTTCTCCGGAAGAACAACTAGTCGATTAAATCGAAGCTAATCGTTACAGTCAACCGAATTAATCCGGTATGGTGATCATCACTTCGGTGGATTTGATAAGCGCGGCGGCGATTTGCCCCTTTTGTAATCGCAGCTCCCGCACCGCGTCGGCAGTAATAATGGACGTGATGTGCTGATCGCCGATGGCCAGCGTCACCTGGGCGATCAGGCCGCTGACTTTGATATCGGTGATTCGCCCGATCAACTGATTTCGGCCGCTGATGCGGCGAAAGCTGCGGCGACGCTTTCCGGCAGGGCCCGAAACCGTGACTCGGGGCAGGAAGCGGTCAATTTCCGACTCAGGTACGCGGTGATGTCCGCCAGGGGTCTGTACAGTCTTCAACTTGCCTCGATAGATCCATTGTTTCAGCGAGGAGTAACTGATTCCCAGGACCTGGGCAGCGTCACGCGGCGTGTAGAGCTTAGGCATAGAAATTGGCTGTAGGCAGAGCAAGGATAACGATGTTCTCAACCGATCGGCAATCACTACTTTAGGATTAAGGAAGGAAACAGCGAAAAGAGAATCCGCCGGATTCGGCCGGAATCGAATTTTCGCGAACCACGGTTCCACCAGCAAAGCGGGAAATTGAGGGAAACGCCATGTTCGACGCTTATATCTACGACGGCCTGCGCACACCGTTTGGACGCCATGCCGGCAAACTTGCTCCGGTTCGCCCCGATGATATGGTCGCAGCCGTGATGAAGACGTTGCTGCAGCGGGCTGACATCCAGCCTGAGCAGATCGAGGACGTGATTCTTGGTTGCGCGTGCCAGGCTGGAGAGGACAGCCGCAACATTGCGCGCCACGCGCTGCTGCTGGCGGGTTTTCCTGTCTCGACGCCAGGAATGACGGTCAACCGGCTGTGTGCAAGCGGCATGGCGGCCGTGGTTAACGCGGCGCGCGCGGTGAGCTGCGGAGAGGGCGATCTGTATATGACAGGCGGCGTCGAGAGCATGAGCCGGGCGCCGTTTGTGATGGCCAAGTCAGAGTCGGCGTACAGCCGCGAAGCCAGGATGTTCGATTCCTCCATTGGAGCGCGTTTCCCGAACCCGGGCATCACCTCCGTCTATGGCGCAGACACGATGCCTGAGACGGCAGAGAATGTAGCGCGCGATTTCGGCATCAGTCGCGGAGAGTCCGACCGCTTCGCGCTGGCCTCGCAGGCCAAGTACAAGGCCGCTAAAGATTCCGGTTTTTACAACGATGAATTGACCCCAGTCACGGTCCCGCAAGGCAAAAAGCCGCCTATCGTGATAACCGAAGATGAGCATCCTCGCCCGGATACTACGCTCGAGGCGTTAGCGGGCTTGAGGCCGCTATCCCCCAACGGGGTGGTCACGGCCGGAAACGCTTCCGGTGTGAATGACGGCGCCGCTGCCTTGTTGGTGGGAAATCTCGCGTTCGGGGAAAAGCACGGCAAGAAGCCGCTCGCCCGGATTCTCTCCTCGGCTGTCGTAGGCGTGGAGCCCAGAATCATGGGAGTAGGCCCGGTGCGCGCAATTCAGAAGTCGCTGGCAAGGGCCGGCCGGACGCTCCAAGAAATGGACGTGATAGAGATCAACGAAGCCTTCGCCTCGCAAGTGCTTGGATGCCTCAAGCTGCTGGAGATTCCATTTGATGATAGCCGCATAAATCCCAACGGCGGAGCCATCGCGGTTGGCCATCCCCTGGGCGCTTCGGGAGCGCGCTTGACGCTGACTGCCGTCCGTCAGCTGCTGCGCTCGCAGGGGCGATACGCAGTTGCGAGTCTATGCATCGGCGTGGGGCAAGGATTGGCCATCACGCTGGAGAGATGCTGAGCCCCCCGCGCTCGCATCGCAAGAGCTCAGCTAATTCAGCCTTTAGTAGCGGTGTTTACGATGGTGGCGCATATGCGGGTTGATGAGGCTTCCATCTTCTGGCTTGGGACGCGCCTCGTTGACGTTCACGGCTTGGCCGTCAATCAGGGTGCCGTTCACTCCCGCAATCGCAGCTTGCGCTTCGGCGTCACTGCTCATCTGTATAAAGCCAAAGCCCCGCGACGTTCCTGCATCCCGGTCCTTGACGATGGTGACACTGAGCACCTGGCCAAAGGCCTGAAAGATGCCGCTGAGTGTCTCCTCTGAAGTGTCTGTCGACAGATTACCAACGAAGATGTTCTGCATCGGGCGCGTCCGGCTCGCTACGAGTGGGAGGGAAAAATCTCATTCACCCGCAGAGCAGCAGAGGCAGTGTCCTCCACGGTGGGAGTGCGAACCTCGACCGCCCCGTTTGTGTTGGGCTTGCATTGGTCCTGAAAGAGCACCTGATTCAACATGATGGACTGCAGCAGCCGGCTCAAGGGGCGGGAATGATACCCGTTGAGGAAGCGCGGCCCATCCGACCATCCCAGGCGAATGGAATATTCGCAGATGAGCGTCCAATATTCGCTGGTGAGAGCCCACAGTCTCAGGTTTTCCAGCGCACCATCCGGTCCTACGTGATACTCGACTTTAATCAGGCTCTCTGTCCTGCCCGCGACAAGAGAATTCCAGTTGATTACGACAGCGCTTCCCAGAAGCTGGTCAAGCGCGATGCCGGCGGGGTTGCTCGGTGCCTCAATTTTCATCTACTTCTCCCACTCTTTGGAGTTGTTCCAGCGCAATGCGCATTGGATCTGATGCCATAACAGTTTCCACCGGCGAAGTGTACAAGGTAGAGTCGTCCACCAGGGGCGGCTCGGTGTTTCCCGGTTGCAGTGTCCGGGGGGAAACCCCGCTCAACTTCTTTCCGGCGGCAATGCGCCAACGTGCTTCCAGCAATCCATTCCGTTGAGGCAGCGCTGCGCAACCGCTGCTGATGGCAACTCGCAAGGAATCTCCCCATTCCGCACCGTGCTCTTCCGCTACATAGGAACCGGGTGAGGGATGCAGGGCGATGTAATTCGGCTTGCCTACCAGGAAGGCGATGATCTGCTGTGGCTTCTGCTTCTTGATCTCATCGCGCCAGGCAATACAGGACCGGTGGTCCATGCGAATGTCGACCAGGATGAGATCGTAGCGGTCGGGCTGCCAAATCGACGTTGCTTCTATTACATCGGTCGCACCCACCACGTCCACTCCGCGAAGCATCAGGATCTTCGTCCGCATGGAGCGTCGTGCCGAGTTCCCATCGATCAGCAGAATGCTTATTTTCTTAGGTGACCCATTGCTTGCCGCTCGTCCCAGGTTCATGAGCTTGACCTTGTAGGAAGCACGGCGAGGCGAAAAATTGCCGTCTTCGGGAGAAACTCTCGGTGCTATAGGAGAGCGTAGTAAAGGGCCTGAGAAACAGTGGCCGGCTTCCGCTTCGAGCGAAGAACAGAAGGAGCCATCTCGATGGTGCGAGATGGCTCGATTATACACTTCAGCTAAATATCTCACCGGGCATGCGGGAGAGCGTACGCTTTGCCAGTGTGTTCTGGGTTGCGGCTGCCGCTATCGGCACGCGAATAGTAATTTGTTTGCGCGCGATCTTCAGCTTGAGCGCCCGTTCCATGGATCGCAATTCGCCAACCTCTGCGCCCGAGACCAGCGTGGAAGCACGCCCGGCCGAGCCCATGCGGCCAGTCCTTCCCACGCGATGGATGAAATCCTCCGGAACCTGCGGCAAATCGTAATTAACCACGTGCGCAACTTTGTCGACATGGATGCCGCGCGAGGCAACGTCGGTCGCCACCAGCACCTGGAACTTGCCGTCCTCAAAGCCGTTCAATGCGCTTTGGCGTTGCGATTGGGTGCGATCTCCATGAATCATCGCGGCAGAGAAGCCGTCGCGCATCAGGCTCTTGGCCAGCCGTTCGGTGCCGCGCTTGGTACGCGCAAACACCAGGGTCTGCCCCTTCTCTGAGTACAACAGCTGCCGCAACACTTCAGGCTTCTCCGCCTGCGGAATCTCGAATGCCTGCAACTCCACCGTATCGGCCGGCTTGGATGTTGATCCAAGCGCCACGCGAACCGGATGTTTCATGTAGTCATTCACCAGATTGGCTACCGATGCGTCCAGGGTTGCCGAGAAGCACAAGGTCTGGCGTTCGCGCGGGAGCGCCGCAACAATGCGGCGAATGGCCGGCAGAAAGCCGATGTCGAGCATGCGATCGGATTCGTCAAGAATCAATGTCTTGACCTGTCGGAGGTCGACCAGCTTGCGGCGAAGGTAGTCCTCCAGCCGTCCCGGTGTTGCCACCACGATGCTCGCTCCTTTGCGGATCGCCTGGATCTGATGCTGTTCTCCCACGCCGCCAATGATCAGCGCGGCGGGCGCAGCTGTGCGCGGGCGCAGTTTTTCGTACTGCTCATGGACCTGTACCGCCAACTCCCGCGTGGGAACCAGAATCAGGGCCGCAATTTGCTTTTTCGCAAGCTGAGGTGCGAGCCGTTCAATGGTTGGGATCAGGAATGCCAGCGTCTTACCAGTGCCGGTCTGTGCCGTCGCCAGGACGTCTTTGCCTTCCAGTGCGGGAGGTATCGCGGACGCCTGCACCGGCGTCGGGGTAATAAATTGGAGTTGTGCCAGCTTCTGCTGAAGTTCAGCAGACAGAGGCAGTTCTTTGAATTGTGTCAAACGTTTCTTCTTTCTTGGAGCAGCGTCTCGCGAGGGAAGTCCGCCTTTCGAGTTCCCAAGGGCATTATGAACAATGCGTCGGGTGATTCGTGGCGGGCGAGTCGCGAAGGTACAACGGATGCCGCTCTAGTTGTTCAGCGCTATACGAGACGGAAGCAGGAAAGGCGGGAATCGGATCTCTGTCGATCGGATGTCGCTTGCAAGCGGCCGTAGCCAAAAGCGTCTATGTAGTACTGTACCACACTGCCCGCCCCGCCGTATCGCAGATGGTTCAGCCCGCTGCTTACATCCTCTGAAAGCACACGACCTTCCATGACACCCAGCCGGTGAACACATTCCCTCCATCAATCGTGAAGCTGCCAAAAGGAAAGCGCTGCGATCAGATTCTGCTTGGCGGCTGAGGGAATTCGCACTATGCTGCTGCGCGGCAATGTGATTGATGATCCTGGTTTCCCTGGAGGCGTCTCATGTCGAATTCGCAATCTGCCCAGTTTGATTCGCCCCGTGCCTGGCTTGTCGTCGCCGGTGGATTTCTGGCCTGCTTCGTTGTCTTCGGTGTGCTTTACTCTTTCGGCGTTTTTCTGAAGCCGATGAAAGAGGAATTCGGCGTCAGCCACGCCGTGATGTCGACGCTCTTTGCGTTCATGAGCCTCCTGTCGTATCTGCTCGGCCCCTTCACCGGAAAGCTCGCCGATCGCATCGGCCCCCGAACCGTGGTATTCGCCGCTGCCGTGCTGATGGCTGCAGGATTGCTGATCGCCCCGTACACCTCCGGCTTTACCTCCACATTCATTTGTCTTGGCGTCGGCATTGGCGGAGGCATCGCGTGCGGCTTCGTTCCCGGAATGGCTGCGGTTGGAGAATGGTTCAAGAAGAACCGCGACCTGGCCTTAGGAATCGCGATCAGCGGGATCGGTTGTGGCACCCTTGCCGCCGCACCCCTCGCGGCTGCGCTTATTCGGGATTATGGCTGGCGGCACACCATGACGTTATTTGGAATTGCGTCGGGACTTCTTCTGCTGGTGAGCGCGCTGCTGATGAAAACGCCTCCGCTGAAGACCGGGCAACAAGCGGGTAGTGGCGACATTCTGGGTAAAGTCAGGACGCCGTGCTTCTTGCTCTTCTACATTTCGCTGGTCATGGCAGGCATATCCATCTTCATCGCCATCGTGTACCTGCCCGCCCTGGCCACGGCCGAAGGCATCAGCCGCGTGCAATCCGCAGCGCTGGTGGGATATATCGGAGGAGCCAGTGTTGTCTCGCGGATCGGCCTGGACTTCGTCGCCGAAAAGCTCGGAATCATGACCATCTTTCAGTTCAGCTTTGCCTGCGTGTGCGGTGCATGCATTCTGTGGCAGTTCGTATACTCAGATGCCGCCCTCGCGTTCTTTGCCATGCTTCTTGGCATCGGCTACGGAGGGGTTGCCGCGCTCACGCCTGCCGTATTGGCGCACATCTACGGACTTCCCGGCTTCGGTGAACTTTTAGGCATCTTGCTGACGGCATTCGGCGTCGCATCCGTGGCTGGTCCTCCTCTGGCCGGATATCTGGTGGACCGCAGCGGCAATTACCGCGACATTGTGGTCTATGCCATCGCAACTTCAATTGTTGCTCTGGCGACTTCGCTGGCATTGAGGAGATTTGCCGCCGTAGCAGAAACCGCGAAAAGCGCTCAGACAGCTGCCTAGGGTCAACATTCTTCGGTATTCAAAACCATTGCCGGCAGACATCCTGTCCCCATTCCATTTCGCCCTACGCTCGGCTATGGCACAGTAAAAGATATGGGCTCCTCCGAGAAGCCACGATCCAGCGCGAGCGCAGCATTTCAATATCCAGATTTTCGGCGGTATCAACTGGCGCGTCTTTTCACCGTCATGGCGAGCGAGATGCAATCCGTAGCTGTGGGCTGGCAAATCTATGAGATCACCCGCCGTCCTTTCGACCTTGGACTGGTCGGCCTGGTGCAGTTCACGCCCGTGCTGCTGCTGTTTCTGGCGGCCGGCCATGCTGCGGACCGCTTCAACCGGCGCAACATTGTCGCCAGCTGTTATACCCTGCTGGGCGTGGCGTCGGCGATCTTGCTGTGGCTGACCTTGCGGGGCAATCCTTCGGTGCATGCGATTTACGGAGCGCTGGTGATTGTCGGCGTCGCTAGGGCCTTCAATGGGGCGGCGGGGCAATCGATGCTACCGTCACTCGTCCCGGAGGAGCATTTCCCCAATGCCGTCGCGTGGTCCTCGACCGTATTCCAAACTGCAACCATCGTTGGCCCGGCATTGGGTGGCCTGGTGTATGCGGCATTCCGCGGACCGGCTGCGGTGTACACCTCGTCTGTGGTCGCAGCTATCATCTCGGTTTTAGCCGTGTCGCAGATCCATCTCCGCCCCTCAACCAGCAAACGCGAGCCTGTCAGCTTGAATACCGTGCTGGCCGGCTTTCGCTACATCTGGGCACATAAGCTGATTCTTGGTTCGATTTCCCTGGATTTGTTTGCCGTGCTCCTGGGTGGAGCGGTTGCGCTCCTGCCGGTCTATGCGAAAGAGATCTTGAACACCGGCCCATGGGGACTGGGTATCCTGCGCAGCGCGCCAGGAGTGGGTGCGCTATTGACGGCGTTGCTGCTGGCAAATCGGCCATTACGCCGTCGTGCGGGCGCAACCATGCTGTGGTGCGTGGCCGGTTTCGGGGTTTTCACGATTGCCTTCGGTCTCTCGCGCAATTTAACCCTCTCCATCGTTTCTCTCCTCTTCGTAGGAGCGGCTGATATGGTCAGCGTAATTGTGCGTGGCACGCTGGTGCAATTGGCCACGCCTGACGAGATGCGTGGTCGCGTCAGTGCCGTGAACTCCATTTTTATCGGCGCCTCCAACGAGTTCGGCCAATTCGAGTCGGGCATCACGGCACAGTGGTTTGGCGCAGTTCCCGCTGTCCTGATTGGTGGCGCCGGTACGCTGCTCGTGGTTGGCTTATGGGCTTGGATGTTCCCCGAATTGCGAAAGGCCGACATGCTGCGCGTCCAGAGGCTGGCAGGTTAGCTCAGGCCCAAATTCGTTATCGTTGCCGCGCGCACATTCTGCACTCGTTCCATTTCGCCAGTCGAGGTGGGCTCCGGGCACTTCCCGCTCACGATGCGTCACCGCTCCTTCGCCGGTTTAGCTGGAGTTGCTTTCGCACCCGCCCGCTTGTTCCACCCGTGGAAGGGCGACAAGTCACCCGCGTTCCAGGCCTCGCGGAGTCCCAGTGCGCTCAGATCCCAGTCGGGGCGGGTTTCGCCCATCGCGGTACGCAGGTCATGCCAGAGGTCGACGACCGACGGGCGGCCCCAGAACCAGTATCCGTTATAGATGCGATGAACAATCAGGCCCGGCTTGAGCACGATCGTGTGCGGAATCATCGGGTTCTTCTCAGGGTCGGTGTATTCCTGGATGTCGAGGTCCTTCTGAACCGTGCGCTCGGGATCGGAGAGGAAGGTCCACTGGGCGCCGACCGAGGCGCGGAACTCCTGCAGCGTGTGATGGTCGTCGGTCGAGATGGTGGCGATCTGGGTATACGCAACGGCAATCTTCGGATAGAACGCGGCGAGTTCCAGATGCTGCTGGTGTTCCTTGGGGCAGTAGTTGCCGCGTGCGAGCGTGAGGATCATCGGGTCATCGCCCTGCAGTTCGCTGAGCCGACGCATTGTGCCCGTATGGTCGGGCAGCTTGTAGTCGGGGAAGGTGGCTCCGCGGACAATATCAGCACGCATGATGAACTCCTGCGAAGAGGATGCTGTACGTAGCGTTGAGGATGGTAGCTCCGCGCCGGCCTCTTCGCCACTCCATACGCGGCCACCTGACAAAGTGGTTGCCGTCGCCTCCGCATTATCACTTTAGTGCTGCCTCTCCGCGCCAAAATGCGTCGAGACCGCTTGCCACGGCGAAGGTGTTTTTTCCCGACTCACACGGCGGAAGTCACTGGGCGGACGGCAACGGCGAGCCCCATTTATTTTCTTCTACTTAGCGGCGCATTCCACGTCAGGTTCATGCCCGCCACCAGTTGCCGCACTTACGGTTAGTGTTTGTGGAGCGTCCCGTGGCGAGCAAAAGTGCCGCAAATCCCCCGACATTTTCACGACCTTTATGCGATTTTTCGCATCATCATGTACTGCTGGGAGGTGATGCATGACGAAACGAGTTAGCAATTTCGGGGTGGCGCTGATCGGCGGAATCGCCGTCTTTGTATTCGGCATGGCAGCTGACGTGGCCCTGCTGGGACACGAAGGCCGGACCGTCATCCTGTTTTTGATTGCCAACTGTGTTGCGGCACTCATCGCGGTCATCACCGGACTCACGTTTCAGTTGGGACAGGAGGAGCGTCATTTTCGCTTTGCGACCGAAAAGGCGGCCACCATGGCAGAACTCAACCATCATGTACGCAACGCGGTTTTTCCACTCTTCCTTGCCGTGCAGCGTATCGATGATCCCGAAATCAGCCGCCTTTCGAGCGAGGCGCTGTCGCGAATTGAAATAGCGTTGCGCGACGCTGCCATCGATGCCTACAGCGGCAAGATCCACTACGCCGAGGAACTGTCGACTCCTGCCGCAGCCTGAATTCGTCATTGCTCGGTGCTGAATGCCCATGCATGCAGAACATCACGAGCTCCCGATCAGAATTCCCGTGGCGAAAACCAGAACCCCGCCCAACACGACCTGAAATGCCGCCGACAGGATCGGGGTATCCATGTAGCGATGGCGAATGTAGCTGATCACCGCCAACTCGACGGCCACTACCAGCACCGCCAATCCGAAGGCGACGTGAAAATTTGGGATCATAAAGGGCAGCGTGTGCCCGATTCCGCCGGTGGCCGTCATCAGTCCAGTCACTGCGCCGCGCAGCACCGGCCGTCCCCGCCCGGTAAGCGATCCGTCATCGGAGAGGGCCTCTGCGAAAGCCATAGAAATTCCGGCACCAATCGAGGCCGCCAGACCTACCAGAAAAGCGTCCCAGCTGTTCCTGGTCGCAAACGCCGCCGCGAACACCGGCGCCAGGGTTGATACCGAACCATCCATCAACCCGGCGAGTCCGGGCTGCACGATCTGCAAAACAAAAAGACGCCGCTGGGCGTCGGCCTCTTTCTCCTTGACCGCCGGCGTGATCTTCTCCTGCAATTGCTCGGCAACCGAGTAGTGCCGGCGTTCCACCTCCGCCAGGTCTCCCAGCAACTTGCGGATTCCAATGTCGGTGACTTGTTGCATGGCGCGCTCGTAAAAGCGGCGCGTCTCGTATTCCATCACCTCGACCTGCTTACGCACATCGGCGATTCGCAACGGACGCGCCAGCCATAGTGGACGCCGCTGCACGAATCCCTTCACATCCTGCCGACGGATCAGCGGGATGTGCTCGCCAAATCGCGCCTGGTAGGTTTCCATCAGGCTGTTGCGATGCCCGGTCTCTTCGCCCCGCATTTCGTCGAAGACCTTTGCCGTGTCCGGATACGTCTCCCGCAGACCATCGGCAAAGTCGGCATAAATGCGGGCGTCTTCTTCCTCCAAAGAAATCGCAAGCGCCAGAATGTCGCGTTCAGACAGGTCGCGGAATTTCTTGGCCAAAGAGTCCTCCTGTTTTTCGACTCACCCCTGCTTTGCCTGGCATTTTCTGAGGCAACGAAGCAGTCTATTCTGAACGGCTCACTCGTGGAAGTTGCGAATTCGAACGCGCGGCCGCCCAGGGATGGGAAGTGAATGGGACACTATCCCCGATCGAAATCATTAGGCAAATTTTGTCCGGCAACTCCGCAATCCTGCCTTTTCGCCCGTCGAATGCTTCTCTTCTACAATCGATTTGTGAAGGCTTGGGACGTAGTAATCATTGGCGGAGGAGTCATCGGCCTGTCGCTCGCCTGGCGAATCCGGTGCGAAGGTCGCAGCGTGTTGGTCCTCGAGAAAGGCGAACCCGGTCGCGAGGCTTCGCATGCCGCCGGGGGCATGATTGCGCACTGCGACGCGCATCTGGCTGATGTATTGCGGCCGCTGGGCATTGCCAGTGCCGGCATGTATCGCGATTGGGTACGCAAGCTTGAGGATGAGTCGGGAGAGTCGGCCGATCTTCGCGAGCAAGGCGTCATCGCCTTCCTTCCGCAGAGCGAGCGTCCTGGTTGCGAAGGAGCGCGTTCCATCAACCAAGGTGAGATTGAGCGGCTGGAACCGATGCTGACTCATCCGCCGCTCCACGAAGCAATCCAGGCTTGGTGGCTTCCTGAGGTCAGTGTTGATCCACGCGGGCTGTGCAATGTTCTGGTTCAGGCCGCCAGGCGTCGTGGCGTAGACTTCGTCACCGGCTCAGCCGTTACCGACGTGGAAGTGCAGAACGGCCGCGCAGTGGGCGTGAAAACCGCGCATTCCCCGTACTGTGCTGCGGTTGTAGTGAACTGCGCCGGCGCATGGGCGTCACAGATCCAACCACTCGCGCTGCCTACTCGTCCGGTAAAGGGCCAGATGGTCTGCGTGGTTCCAGCTCCCGGAGACGCCAGCGCAAGACCGCTGGTGGAGCACGTCGTACGCACACCGGAAATCTACATCATCCCGCGCAGCGATCGCCGTATTCTGCTGGGCGCTACTGTGGAAGACGCCGGATTTGACAAGCGAACCGATGCTGAAACCATCGAAAGGCTTTATCGTGCAGCGGCCAGGGTCGTCCCGAACATTGGCGAAATGCGGATTCACGACGCCTGGGCAGGACTGCGTCCGGCTTCGCCTGACAACCTGCCGATCCTGGGAGAGACAACGGTGCCCGGCTACTTCGCAGCAACCGGGCATTATCGTGATGGCATTATGATGGCGCCGGTCTCGGCAGAATTGCTGACGCAGCTTGTTCTCGGCAAGCCCGCGCAATTCGACCTGCAGCCGTTCTCGCCCAACCGCTTCGGTGCCAGTTTCAGATGACCAGCGAGAGACAGTAAGCCGTTATTGCTGCTGCATCAGCGGGATGTTCGACGCCAACTGCAGATTGATGATCAGAGCGAGGCGGCGATCAATCTGGAAGAATGTCGCGGTCTGCTTGGGCGAAATCACCTTCTCGAATTTCGGTACCCAGGACTGGCGAAGCTTTACATACTGAGCATCCAGGTCCAGTGCCTGCTTCATTAGACTGTTGGCCTGCGCATCGGTCATGTTGTTGTAGTTATCGGCGTACTCCTTGATCAACGCCACCCGCTTGTCGTTCAGCTTTGACATTTCCTGGGTATACGCGTCATAGACCGGCCAGAACTTCTCGGCTTCTTTATCTGTCAACGTCATGTTCGCGGCGACAATCTGCTTCTTCGCAGAGCGCACGTCCGACTGAAGCAACTTGATGTCCTGATCGGTAGCCGCCTGGCTGGACTGCGCGCTGGCTTGAGAGCCACTTGCGGCCTGCGCCGCGACCAGGTTGGGCACAGTGATCGATAGAGCAGCAAGCAAAGACAAAACTACTAGGGATTTTTTCATTCCTCCACCTCTGAACGGGATGATTCGACAGCTAGATACCCAGCTAAACACGTAGGTGTAACACCCGGCAATAGCACTTTTGGGCGTCTGGACGAAAGAACTCTACTAGGTCGGATTTGTGGATTCCGATATATCCCCTACGGGCCAGGGGCGAAGTAACCTTCCTTGTAGTACACGTGCAGGTTTGCATTCGCATCGGCAGCTGCGGTGCGGACCGTCACCTTGCGCCACTTGCCGTCGGGAGAAGCATTGTCGGGCTTGTAGCCCAGAATGTATCGGCAGCGCAGCTCCCGGCTGATGGTGGCAGCAATCTCCGGTATCTGCTGGCGATTGTCCGCCGCAATGGTTTGGCCGCCGCTCACATCGGTGATCGACCCTAGCCACTTGCGCCCCATGCGTTCTTCGAAGGTCTTGAACAGCGGCAACGGAATGTCGTCAAACAGCCCGATGGCGTACATGGTGACATCACTCTCCGAAACCATGGAACGGATTTCCTTCAGCGTGTAGCGGCTTTCGTTGTCGCCTCCATCGGAGATTACCAGCAACGCCTTGCGGCGGTAGTGTGAGCGTCGAAGCTGCTGTAGGCCAAGATAGATGCTGTCGAATAGCGCCGTGCCACCGTGAGGCTCCATCTGCGCCAGCCCATTCTGCAGCGTCTCCACCGAGCCGGTGGATGTTGCCAGTAGCCTCGGTTTACTGGAAACGCTGACCGCAAAATATTCGTCGTTCCGGTTCGCGTTCTCGAAGAACGCATCCACCGCCTGGCGCTCGTAGTCGATTTTGTTTTTCATGCTGGCGCTGAAATCGAGCACCAGCGCTACCGAGATCGGAGCGTCTTCGACGGAGAAATACTCGATGTTCTGGGCCTTT
Organism: uncultured Acidobacteriaceae bacterium; assembly: GCA_963846815.1. Classification (GTDB taxonomy): domain Bacteria; phylum Acidobacteriota; class Terriglobia; order Terriglobales; family Acidobacteriaceae; genus CAVVDY01. The sequence goes on from CAWJXG010000001.1 coordinate 122,544, forward strand.
TCTCCTTCATAGAGCTGGAAGTCCTTTTTCGACAGGTTGATTACCGGATGGCTCAACGAGTCCGTCACGGTCACGGGCACCAGCACCAGGTCGACATCAACCTTCATTGGTCGCGATTTGAGTTCCGGGACCGTGGCTCCGGAGGCACGCGTCAATTTCTCACCGCTGTTGCGTGGAACGATGTGTGCATCGTCCAGCGTCTGCGAATATGCGAAGTTCGCCAACATCAGGACGAGTGGCAAGCAAACCATGGCAGCGGACAGAGCAACGGTCTTTGAAGTCCCACGAACTGGCATGCCATCCCTCCGGACGCTTGAGAAACGGGGAGGAAAACATACACCTGGTGCGTCCACGAGGCAAGAAGGATGCCGGAACTCAGAAGAGAGTTGCTCGTGATTTAGGGGAGAATTGAAAAGCCCCATCCGCGGATGGGGCTGCGAGCAAAATCCGTGGATTCGCCTAGACGACCTTGGCGAAGATGATGACCAGCGTGTACAGCACCAGCGATTCAATGAAGGCCAGGCCCAGAATCAGCGCCAGCTGAATTCCAGGGCGGGCAGCAGGATTGCGCGCCATGCCTTCGCAGGCAGCCGCACCCACACGACCCTGTCCAAGAGCGCCCAGACCTGAAGAGATGGCAATACCAAAGCCCGAAGCAATTGCCACCCAGTTGGTCGCAGGAGCGGCATTGCCACCCTGCGCGTACGCCGGCATGGTCATCATGCAGATGGCCAGCACGAACAAGAATAGAAACATCGCTTTCCGCATTTCACTTTCTCCTTGTATGAACTGCTGCCAGGAGGTGGTTGACGCTCACCGTGCTGGCGCCCTCACGCTGGCAGCGAAAATCCGAAAATCAGCGATCAGTTGTCGGTTGTCAGTTCTCCGCTAACCCTCTTGTGCTCCAGACTGACCCGGCGAGGGGAAGTACATTGTGCTTTCCCGACCAGAAATGCCAGATGCTCCCATTCCGACCCGGTCCTCGTACCGACAACTGAGAACCGACAACTGATTAGTGCTCGTGCGCCACGGCCTCGCCGATGTACACCGTCGGCAGCAGCACGAAAATGTACGCCTGGATGAACGAGACGCCCACGTGCAGCAGCATAAAGATTACCGGGACACCGATCGGGATCAGCGAGAAGAACACCAGCGTCACCATGTCGCCGGCAAACATATTGGCAAAAAGACGGACGGCGAGCGACAGGATGCGCGCCAGATGGCTGGCGATCTCAATGATGAACATCAGCGGAGCCAGCCACCAGATCGGGCCGAGGAAATGCTTGATATACCCGGCGCCGTTTTTCCGGATTCCGTGCAGGTGATAGTAAAACCAGGTCACGACCGCGCATGCCAACGGCACTGACGGCACTCCGGTGGGCGACTCAAATCCCGGAACCAGTCCAATCAGATTGCAGCTCAGGACGAAGAGTCCCAGCGTCGCCAGAAATCCCGTGTACTCTTCGTACCCGTGCCCGATGACCTCATGTGCCGTCGAGCCTATGAACAAATCAATGCCTTCGAAGGTGTGCTGCAGCGGCCCCGGATGGTCGACCGAAAGCCTTACTCGAAGCAGCAGGAAAACCAACAGCAGTATGACAAAGACCAGGAGCTCCATTGCCACATAATTCGTGATAGGAGCCTGCGGGTGAGGGCTGGACAGGTGTACCGCGTTCAAAATCGCGTTGGCCAAGCCGGCGAAGTGCTTGTTGAGGAGCGCTGTAATCCAGAGTTGCTCAGGCATGCAGGGTATCGCTCGATCTAAGGATTAGATTTGTCCCGTTCTCCGCACACATGGGGCGCTCAAGTCGCAGTGTGAGAGTTGTCGGGAAATCAGATTTCGTGCCGCAGGCCCTTCGCCAATTCGACCGCGACCTCGCAGGCCATAGCTCCGATCGGTAGACACACACCCGCCAGAAAGCCGTACAAACCTGCCTTCGAAACTTTAAATATAACATACGCGGCTAGGGCGATTGAGGCGTAGCGCAGAAGGGCCCGCAGCACCAGAAATCCGCCGCGTTCGCTGCTCTGCCCGGTGGTGATGCGCTCGCCCAGAGCGTTGACCATGCGCTCCAGCCAGCGTTGGTTCATGTACGATATTCCCGCCCCGATCAGAAATCCCAGGCAGCCCGGCAATCCCCAGAACCAGCCACAGAGCAACGCTCCCAGTCCGGCCAGTGCAACCATGAACAGCCGGATCCTCGACATGGCTTCGTCGTAGAACTGCTGTCCGGCATCGGAATCTGGAGCATCTGGCACATCCTCATCATACGGTGCTTACCGCGTGGACGCTCGCCGCAAACGATCCAGCACGCCTTCCCACGCCGCAGTCTCTTCCGGCGACTCGACCGCGATCCAGTCGTAACCTCCTTCATCCAGCTCGTGCAGGGTCGCGTACAGCCGCGCTGCGTATTCGCGAGGCTCAGGCGGCATGGCCACGATCTTCGCGTCGTGAGACGGTTGTGAAGCAAGCTGCAGAAAAGCGCCTCTTCCGTGTGCCGGGACTTCTCCACCTTCCACCAACAGCAGCGGTGTCTTCGGGCTGTAATGCTGCGGATGCATCCCCGGCGACGGGTGCGCTCCTTCGTTAGGTTGAGCGCCGGCAGCGACAGGGCCAATGACATCCTCGATCTCGCTGCGCGAGATTCCGCCGGGACGAAGTATCGCAGCAACCTCTGTCGCCACCGACAGCACCGTCGATTCAATGCCGACCTCGCATGGGCCTCCGTCGAGAATGTAGTCGACGCAGTGGCCCAGTCCCCGGCGCACATGTTCGGCGGTCGTAGGCGAAAGCTGCGTGAACCGGTTTGCACTCGGTGCTGCTACCGGGATGCCAGCCTCGCGCAGCAAGGCCAGCGCCACGGGATGCGCCGGCATGCGCAGTCCCACGGTCGGCACCCCGGCGGTAACAATGTCGGGAATGATTGGCTTCTTCTTCACCACCAGCGTCAGAGGTCCCGGCCAGAAGCGCTCGGCCAACTGTTGCGCCCGCTCCGGCCACTCCTCCGCCAACTCCCGCGCCATCTCAATAGAGCTGACGTGAACAATCAGCGGACTGGTCTGCGGCCGGCCCTTCGCCTCGAAGATGCGGGACACGGCTAGAAAATCGAACGCGTTCGCTCCAAGTCCATAGACGGTTTCGGTGGGGAACGCCACCAGCCTGCCTTCGCGCAGCCGCGCAGCAGCTTGCTGTATCTGCTGATCGCTTACCCCGAATTGCTCTTGCAGGGTCATCGGAATCGAATCGACAATTGCGGGCGCGCCGAAGAGGGATCGGCCGAGTCTGCCGACTCCACGTCAACATACACTCCTGAGCCGGCTCGCATTCCCGGCGGATAACAACTGCCATCGGCCGCGTAAGTTTTGCGGCAGGCCGCCGTCATCTCGGGACGGCGGGGCGATTGCGCATACTGCCAGACCGAGGCAAAGCTCAGGCCGCTCTGGCTCGGCTTCGGCGCCGTCGCCGGAAACACGCAGCCCCGCGATGGACCGCAATGATCGTTGCTGATGAAGAATGCGATCTCACGGCCTTCGGCGTGTTGGCGGATATCGTCGGCAGTAATCACCGAGCTTCCGGCCGACTCATGATAGGGAATACCCGAGCAGTAGATTCCTGCACGGTAGCCGGCATGCGTCACGCCATCGACAAAGGCGTGGATGTAGGCGCGCTGCTCCGGCAACATGCGCCCGCCCTGCTCCTGGTCAAGGAAGATAATCGCCTGTTTGGGAAAGCCTTCGCTCTCGGCTGTGTGTGCCGCAGCCTCGGCATCGCGCTTACCGACGGCGCTCGCATCCCCCGACGCCTTCAGCTCCTTGTATTCGCGCCCGTTGAACAACAACAGAAAGCCATAGCCCATTTTGTCGAGCGCCGCGCGCTTGCCGGTCCAACTGTTGCTGCTTGCCCCTGGCGGATTATTCAGCCAGTAGCCGGTGAATGCGAAGGTCTTCTTCAGCATCCGCATACTTGCGTCGCCGGGATAGTCGTTGCGATCCATCCCCAGAAACGTCGACTGGGCGCAGGCGGCCTGCACGGTGAGGATTGACGCCAATAGGACTGCCAGGCGAATAAGACGCAGGCTACTTCTCATCAGTCTTTACTATCGCACGTCCGGCGCTGAAGCCGGAGACATCGACCAGAGCTTCCAACCCCAACGCCTGCCGGACCAGCGCCTCGCCCACTGCGGGCGAGTGCTTGAAGCCGTGTCCTGAGCATGCCGAGGCGAATAGCACGCGCCCGGTGTCGTCTGCCTGATCGATCACAAACCGCGCTGCCGGAGCGACCGTATACAGGCAGGTTGCGGTGCGTACGCATCGGGGCGAGAGATCGGGCAGCCGCGATGCAATGTAGTCGCGATAGAGCATAGCCGTCTCGTCCGGGCTCACCTGGCGCTTGACCTGATCGGGATCGATCGCTGCATCGTAGCGTTCGGTTGCCGCCTTGATGCCGCCATCCGGCCCATCCATCGCCGGGAAGCCATAAAACATGTCTTTCGCTTGATCGCCGGTGATCCAGATGAAGACGGGAAATGCCTGCGGAGTATATCGCTCAGGGTTGCGGGCCAGGGCAAACCATGCCATCACCTGCCGGTAGACCAAAAGGCAGTGGGCGATCCCGGATGGCAGCAGCCGCCCAATCCATGGCCCGGCGGTGAGAATCACGTGTGCGGCGGAATACGTTGTCCGGTCAGTCGTCACCTCTACGGAAGCGGCGCCCGAGCTGACATGCAGCACCGTCTCGCCGGTGAAGATTTGGGGGCCGAGTTTGCCTGCCATGGCAAGCTGCGTCTCAACGCAGGCTTCGGGACGCAGGAAGCCCGCTCCCGGCTCAAAGTAGCCGCACCCTTCATTCTCCAGACGAAACTGCGCAAATCGGTCGCTGATCTCCGCTGCGCTCAGCACCTCATGCGCGATGTTGTTCTCTTGTGCAGCGGCAATCGTATCCGCCAGAAATGACACGGAGCCGTGATGGTCTCCCACAATGTCGGGGGACTGGAGGATGAGCACGCCATTGCGCGTGAGCAGGCTGCGTCCGCTGGCAGCTTCGAGCTCTTCCCAAATCTGGTTCGAGCGCAGGACCAGCGGCACGTACTCGCGTCCTTCGCCGGTCGCCTGCCGCGTGATGCGCGTCTCACCATGCGACGAGCCCACGTCGTGCGGCGGATGGAAGCGGTCGACGCCAATCGCCCGCGCTCCCAGCTTCGCGGCTTGATACAGCGCGGCACTGCCGACCGCTCCCAGACCGACGACGAGGATGTCTGCAATTGTAGCCACGGGGACATCCTATAACGGCGAACTGGTTGCCGGTTGAAGTCCCCGAATGCTCGAGCGGCGCTCTACTGTCCGAGCATGCCTTTTTTCAAGTCGGCGTTGGGAGGCTTCGGTCCCAGCCACACCGAGAAGAGCACGGGGCCGAAGGCCGGATCCGCGATGGTCACCTTGTTTTGGCCGTTGATAGCAAGGCTCGATCCGGTGCCGGGGACATAGGTGACCACCATCTCGTCGCCCGATTTCACAGCGTCGAGCGCATTGAGCAGTTGATCGATCTGGGCCTTCATGGTCTTGGCGGCTTCAGGGGTATTGTCCCGGAATGACTCATCGAAGGCGTCCTTCATCTGGCTCTTGCTGGCGCCATGCACGAACTTCATCACGATCTGCTTGGGAGCATCAGCCTTGATGATGGCATTGGCGTCTGAAGATTTTTGCTCAAGATAAAGACCCGCAATGTAGACCTTCACGATGTACTTGGTGCGAATCCCCATGCCATTGAGCACCAGCGTTTTGCCGCCGACCTGTGCCGTGTCGGGCAGAGTTACGCCCGCCAGGGTTCCGGCATAAAGGGTGAAGGTCGATGCAGCTAGAAAGACAAGGACGGTGAACGATAAAACGATCTTACGCATGAAAACTCCTTGATTCAGCAGGATGCGAACAAGGTAGCACAGTGGTAGAGACGCGCGTGAGTGGAAGATACGCTGCGCAAAACAAAACCGGCCGCCGAAGCGACCGGTTCGCAATACGAAGCTTGTTGAATCCCACCCTGGTCCAAAAACGAAAAGACGAGAGGATAGGGACTCTCCTATGCGGCGCTAAAGCGCCGCACTACCCAAGCTAGTCTCCGAATACTTCTTCTTTCTCTTCTTCCTTCACCGGAGCGGCCGGCTTGACGCCGCCGATGGAGTCGAGCGAAACAAATCCGCCCTTGTCGGCAGGCTTCTCACCCAGCACGTGCTCGCGATACAGCGCCATCATGCGGGCTTCTTCGGCTTCCTTCTTGATGCGCTCGTCGCGTGCCTTGAACTTCTCCTGGCGCGCGTTCTTCACAATGCCCAGTTCGTCGAGCGTGTGGTTAGCCTCGGCCTTCACGTGATCTTCGACCAGCACCAGCGTGTGGTCGGTCGTCGGCAGGGCAACCTGCTTGCCGCCGGCGAAGATCTCGTGGCGTCCCTTTTCGGCATACCACTTTGTCAGAGTCGCCGTCATGTGCATCTTCTCTACGATGTTGCGCCAGCCCACGCCGGTGTTATACGCGCAGAAGCTGATTTCGCCTTCCTGCGTGGCGTAGGGGATGATGCACTGCTCGGTGCGGCGGAAGTCGTAATTGAACAGGTCCTGGAACCACATGCCGGCGATGAACAGGAAGTTCCAGCGGTCGCGGCGGCGGCGCTCGATGTCGCTGATGGTGCGTTCGCCGGAGACCTTGCCATAATCCTTGCCGGTCGCGCCGAAGGTCTTATCGAACTTCTTCAGCAGATCGGCAAACCTGAAGTGCTTCGGTGACTTGAAGGGATCGTAGTTCTTGAGCAGCGCCAGCGTCATGCCGGCAATCGACATCCACTTGCCGCGAGCAGCATCGTTCACCTTGGCGATGTCCTTCGCGATGTTGTCGCCGTTGAGGAACGCGGTGACGGGCACGGCTTCCTTGGTTTCCTTGTCGATCATGAGCGCCATGCCGACGCCGCAGTTGGGGTGGCAGCCGCAGTTCAGTGAGCCCCAGTCTTTCTCCGGTCCGTGGACCAGGTCGGCCCAATCGGAGAAGGTTCCCATGAACGAGATGGGGAACCAGTCGCGGGTAGGCTCGCCCATGCCGGTCTGGTCTTTCACATCGTGCGCCAGGTGCGACAGGGTGTAGCGCTGTGCCTGGCGGCGCTCGTCGGTGATTGCTTCGTCGCGGCCAGTGAACGATACCGGCTGGAACGACAGAAACGAGATGCGCTTGGGATTGTCGAGCGCGAACTGAATGATGCGTCCAACCTGCTCGTTGTTCAGGTTGTTAACGATGGTCACCACCGGCACGATCTCCACGCCGGCCTTGTGCAGGTTCTCGATGGCCTGCAGCTTCACATCGAACAGGTTGCCGACCAGGCGATGCGAATTAGCGGCATTGCCGATGCCGTCAAACTGCAGGTAAGCATACCGCAATCCGGCTGCTGCGGCCTTCTGGCAGAACTCAAAGCTCTTGGCGAACTCGATGCCGTTGGTCGCAGCCTGCACGCTGTTAAAGCCAACTTTGCGCGAGTAAGCGACCGCGTCGAGGAAGTACGGCGACAGCGTCGGCTCGCCGCCGGAGAACTGTACCGACATCTGGCGGCGCGGCTTGATGGTGATGGCGTCGTCCAGCATCTTCTTGATCTCTTCCCACGACAGCTCATGCACAAAGCCGACCTGGTTGGCGTCCATGAAGCAGGGATCGCACATCATGTTGCAGCGGTTGGTCAGGTCGATGGTCAGCACCGATCCGCGGCCATGCTTCACCGTGCTGGAGCCGTGATGGTGCAGGTGCTCGTCGTTGTGGGCGCGAATGTCGCGGCCGGGGAAGACCTCTTCCAGGTGGCGGAAGAAATCGGTGTCGATGGCCATCACATCTTCGAAGTGGCCGTGCTTCGGGCAGTCCTTCACCATCAGGATCTGGCCGTCGCGCTCGATGATCTGCGCCTTGATTTCGCCCACCTTCTCGTTCATCAGCACTTCGACCGGCAGCTTGCCGTCGATAATCTGCTGGCGGATTTCGGGCACACACTTGGGGCACAGGGAGTCGGTGGTGCGCGGCCAGCCCAGCGGAGGCTTCGATTTCTGATAGGACTTCAGCAGCGGCTTGTCTGACCACTTGGGAGTAAACGACGGGTTCGGATTGATGCTGTTGAACTTGTCGAATACCACCCACGCGCCTTTCGCGGCGACGGTTACAGCTTTTTCTACATACTTGACCGGCTTATGCATGGAAGCCCCTCTGTTTGGTTTGATGGCGCTTGGCCCGTGCGAGCGGTACACCCATCCCGCACATTCTGGTCTTAAGGCTAATTACCGAGCCCGGTGCAGGCCAATGAAGATAGGTCAAATGGGAGGAAATCGCCGTTCAGCGGGCGAATGCGACATTGAACGGATAACCCAATCAGTATCTAAGTTATTGAAATCAAAAGCGGTCTGGCGCTGTTCGTTCTTTTCGGTAATTCTGCCGAGAACGGTTTAATTCTTACCGCCTTGACCTCATTTCACTTGACGGAAATGCTCCCCGAACATAAAGTTTGTGCGCTACTCTCCCCTGTCGGCGAGAAGAGGATGGTTGCCATGAGGGAAACACTTTTGCTCGCGCTCGTCCTCGCCCTTCTCGCGAGGTCCAATGCTTGCAACTGAATTGTTGCAGAACCAGGGATTCGAAACGGGCGATCTCTCACCCTGGTATCAGGCAAGAAACTTTTGCTTTGGTACTTGTGTCGACTGGGCCGTCACTGACTCAACCTCCCACTCTGGAACCTACAGCGCAGGGGTGACCGGCAATCTTGAGCTGCGCCAGGATTTCGCCGCCACTCCGGGCGCTGACCTCACCAACCTCTCGTTCTGGGTCAACGCCGGATTCCAAGTTGGTGCGATCGACTTCTTCCATACCGACAGCTCGGACGAAGAATTTACCTACAACGCAACCCCAATTCGTGGACGTTCAGTGACGCCACCTCCGACGTAGACCTGAACAAGACGTTGATGGGCTTTTCCGTATGGGGCGCTTCTCCCGATGGGATCTATTACTATGACGACTTCGACATTACGTCGAACCAGTTTCCCGAGCCGGGATCGCTGATGCTGCTGGGTTCCGGCGTGCTTGGCCCGGGCGCTCTGGCGCGTCGCAAGCTCAACCTGTAAGAGGGAGGAACCTTTTTCGAGCCGGAGCGGCCTGCTCCGGCTTTATTTTTTGGGCAGCGCCCCCCGCCTACTCCGTCCTGAGTGCCTGCATCGGGTCGATGGCGGCAGCGCGATAGGCCGGGATGAAGCCCGCGAGTGCTGCGGCTATCGACAATACTGCAACCGCCAAAACAATACTGAGGGGATCATACGGGCGAACTTCGAAGAGTTGGTTGGCCACAAAACGCGCACCCAGCAGAGCGATGGGTATTCCAATTGCCAACCCGAGTGCCACCTGGGCGAAGGCACCGCGCAACACCAGGCGCATGATATTCCGGCGGTTGGCGCCTAAGGCCATGCGCAAGCCGATTTCGTTGGTTCGCCGCGCCACCGTGTAGGAGGTAATGCCGTAAAGCCCGACCGACGCCAGCACCAGCGCCAACAACCCAAACAGCGTAGTCAGCCGCGCAATCAGATTCTCCTCTCCCAGATTGTCGCCGACTTGGGAATTGAGCGATCGCAAATCGCTCACTGTCAGTTTGGGATCGACGTCGGCCAACGTTCGGCGCACCAACCGGTCAACATTGGCCGGCTCTCCACGAAAGCGCAGCGTGATGGAGTTGATATACATCGACCGGTACTCGTTCGACAGGGAACTGGAGTCTACCGCTACAAGTTGCTGCGTCAACGGCAGGAAGTACATGGGGCGGACTGCAGTTTGCGGATCTTCGTACTTGGCGTCGGCTACAACGCCGACAATCTCAAAAGCGCCGGCATATTTTTGATCCCAGATGCCGAAGTGGCGGCCGATAGGATTCTCCTTCGGAAAGAACTTCTTGACGAAACTCTGGTTGACGACTGCTACGAATTGCGAAGTTGCGGTATCCGCATCGGTGAACCCGCGCCCGCGAATCAGCGGCTGGCCGACCACCTCAAAGAATTGCGGGCTTACCCGGTCCCACGAGGCATCGTGATGCGAATTTGGCATAGGAACCGGCTGTCCCGGGATATAAATTCTCTCGCTCCAGTTGTCTCCTTCCAGCGGACTGTACAGTGCCAGACCAACGCCCTGCACTCCGGGCAGAGCGTCGAACCGCTGTTCCAGAGCCTGATATAACGCGGGCAGCTTGTCGGGCGTGTATCCGGCGCCATGCGGGTCCAGGTGAACCACATAGCGGTCCGTCGTCTGGATTCCAAAATCCTGGTGCTGCAGATTGTTGAGGCTCCTGGTCAGAACGCCTGCCCCGATCAGCAGCAGCAGTGACAGCGCAGCCTGGACAACGATGAGGGATTTCTGCGGCAGCGAGTCGCGATCGCGAGTCGAGCGGTTCACCCCGCGCAGCGCTTCAGCCGGATCAGAGTGCGATGTAATCCAGGCGGGAACAACGCCGAACACAATTCCGGTGACCAAGGAGAGCGCGAACGCAAACCCCAGCACAGGAAGCGAGGGACTGCCGCTGATGGGGAGATGAAGCGCGCGTGGAAATGCCAGCGCCAGGATGGTCCGGGTTCCCGCATAGGCGACTGCCAGACCGGCCAGGCCGCCCAGGCACGCCAGCAGCACGCTTTCTGTCAGCGTCTGCCGGATCAGAGTGCCGCGAGCAGCACCCAGCGCCATTCTGACTGAGGTCTCCGCCCGGCGTGTCGTGCCACGCGCCAGCAGAAGGTTGGCGACATTAGCGCAGGCTATGAGCAGCAGCAGAGCAGAAAGCGAAATCAGCAGGAAGAGGCCATTGCTCGTTCTCTGTTGCAGATTCTGGATTCCACTGCCTCCGGGGGAGAGCACGACGTGCTGCTTGGCAATCATGGTGGGCCCGCCATCCTCGATATATCGCGGCTGCGTCGCCAGCCAGAGCCGCAGGGTGTTCGAGATTTTTTGCTGCAGCGGGCCGATACTCACACCCGGCTTCAGTCTGCCTATGGCATAGAGCCAATTGCTATCGGCCGCGTGCAGATTGCTGTTGATGCCCTCGATGAGCGGCTCCATGGAAAGCGGGATCCACAATGCCGGCGGCCGGCTGCGAATGCGGTCACCGAAGAAACCCTTGGGCGCAATGCCAAGCACAGTCAATGCCTTGCCCTGGACGTAGAGGGTGGAACCGATGATCGATGGCTCACCGCCGAAATCCGATTGCCATGCGGCATAACTCAGCACCACAACCGGCGCCGATGCCGGAGTATCATCCTTCTCCGTCAGAACCCGCCCGGCAAATGCGCCGATGCCGAAGGTAGAAAAATAATTGCCGGAAACATATTCGATCGGCAGTGAGCGGCCCTCTTCGGAGTCCTGGCGAATGTCGTAGCTCTCGCTTCCCGCCTGCATGGCCGCCAACTGTTCGAACTCGGGAGTATTGTCGCGGAGATGGCGATACAGCTCGTAAGAGAAGAGATCAAAGTCGCCCTCTTCGTTCAGGAAACCGCCATTGACGCAGCAATCGTCTTTGTCTCCCACCCGCCACAACGTCCTGGGGTTAACCACCGGCAGCGACTTCAGCAACAGTGCGTCCATCAGGGTGAAGATCGCCGTATTGGCGCCGATGCCCAGCGCAATCGTCAGAATCACCGTCAAGGAGAAGCCGGGTGACTTAATCAGCCTGCGAATTGCGTAGCGAAACTCAGACATAGGAGATTGCCCCCACGAATGACAACGCAGTTGTGTTGCCATTTACCCAGCCATGCAAGTTCTTGTGGTGATTACGATTAGAGCTGCGTCGCGGTTCCCCGCATCGTCCGGATACGTTTGAAGTGCCCAGAATTGGACGGATATCGGAAGCTTTGAAGCTATTACGATAGTGCCGGCGCTGTGGAAAGGTGGCGGAGCAAGGCTGGGTTACGAAGGCGGCCTGGGCGGATCCAGGCATTCCCGCTAACTGTGACCATGCCGTCCCCCACGAGGGAAGCCGTTGTTCCCCTGGTATTCGGCTTCTCTCATCGTGCAGGCATCCGCCCGGCCGACTGCCATTTACTTAGCAACAGAGTAACCAAATCGCATGACTCTCATTTCCCACGCTACTCCCGAGTTTCTTGCGAGTTTCGAAGCCTGCCAGGAGTCACTCGGATCGCCCCTGCTGCCTACTGTGGGTTCCGTCGTGCCACGCCTGAGCAGCACGTTTCCATTTCACTTGCGCTAGGCTGGTGGGGGAGAGAAGTCCGTCATCGGATGGGTCGCTGCCCGATATGCAACGTATTGTAGTTCCAGAACTGCTTGACGATGATCTCGGGACTCCGGCGGAGATCGCGGCATCTCTGCGCGATCTGCAGCGAATCAACGACTGGTTTGGCGGAACCCGGACTACAACCAAGCTGCTGCGCCGCATCGCTCAGCAGGGGGACCTTCGCAGCCTTACGTTGCTCGAGGTCGGAGCCGGAAGCGGGTACGTCCCCGAGGCCGCGCGACGAAGGCTCGCAGGGCAGGGAATCGAGGTTCGCGCTACTCTGCTCGACCGCGTCAGCTCTCACCTGCCAGATAACGGCGTTCCCGCCATTGTCGCCGACGCCCAGCAACTCCCGTTTTGTGAAGACGCTTTTGACGTTGTCTCGTTCAGCTTGGTGGTGCATCACTTCGAGCCGGAGACCCTGCTGCGGGTGGCTTCGGAGGCATTGCGCGTCGCCCGCCTAGCGGTTCTCATCAACGACCTGATTCGCAGTCGCCTGCATCTCGCGCTGACCTATGCAGGGTTCCCGCTGTTTCGCAGCCGCATCACCCGGCATGACGCGCCCGCCTCCGTCCGCCGCGCCTATACACTGGAGGAAATGCGAAGCATCCTGAGCCGGACCGCTGCGCGCCGGGTTGAATTCTCGACCCATTACCTGTACCGCATGGGCGTTCTCCTATGGAAGTAACCCGCTCCAGCTTTGATCTGGCCATCGTCGGCGGCGGGCCGGCGGGAACAGCAGCCGCCATCATCGCGGCGCGCAGCGGCGTCTCGGTTGGGCTGTTCGATCTCAGCGACTTCCCGCGCCAGAAGGTTTGCGGCGAGTTCGTCTCCGCCGAGTCGCTGGAATTATTGCGCGATCTGCTCCGCGACCACCCCGAAGCGGCAAAGCTGTTGCAAGCGGCTCCCGTCATTTCACGGGCGCGAATTTTTCTGTCCGGGCACTCGCTCGAAACCGGGATACATCCCTCTGCCCTGAGCATTCCCCGCTATGCGCTCGACCTGTTGCTTTGGGAGTCCGCACGGAATGCAGGCGTAAGTGTTCACAGCAAATGCGAGGTGCTCTCAATCGAGGGAAGTAACCCGTTCGTGCTTACCACCGCTGAGGCTGAGGTCAGCGCAAAAGCAGTAGTGGTCTGTGCCGGACGATGGTCCCGTTTCACCAGGACCGAGATTCCGCCTGGCCCAAAGTGGATCGGGCTGAAGGCGCACTATCGCGAGCGCAATCCTTCGCAGTCCACCGATCTGTACTTCTTTGAAAACGGATATTGTGGCGTCCAGCCGGTCGGCATCGAAGTCGTGAATGTTTGCGCCATGGTGCGCTCCGATACTGCCACCTCGCTGCCTGAGATTTTTGGCCTCTCGACTCCACTGGCCCGCCGGGCGGAAGGCTGGGGGCCGCTGATGGCGGAAGTCAGCACCGCACCGCTCATCTACCGCACGCCTCGGCCAGTCCGCGACAACATTCTTTTGGCCGGAGACGCTGCCGGATTCATCGATCCCTTCGCAGGCGATGGGATTTCTCTTGCCCTGCGCACCGGACAAACCGCGGCCCGATGTTTACAGCCCTTCCTGGGCGGCGGCGCCTCGCTCGCCGTGGCGTTGCGAAACTATGAAACTCTCTATGAAGATCAGTTCGCCCCACTCATCGCGGCCGCTTCGCGGGTTCGAGGCCTGTTGTCGTGGCCGGAGCTGGGGCGTTATTTTGCCGTTCAGGTGCTGAGGCTGCCGGGGGTGCTTCCGTACGTGATCAGAAAAACGCGGGTGCGATAAGGCGAAAATCCCTACCGGATTACCAACACATCGCGCATGTTGTCGCGTCCGAGGAAGAACTTGATAGAACCGAAGTCGCGGAACAGGTTCTCGACGTGGCGGTTGGCGAACACGCGCTGTAGCTTATAAGGAGGCGCGGCCTGCATGTCGACCGCATCTTTCGAGACGATGTGGTAGCGATAGAACCCCTGTTGCGGGCCGGCATCTTTGGTGTGAAAGAACGCCAGCAGAATGGCCCCCGGCTTCATGCCGATGTGAATTCTCTCGATCACCGGCTTGACCAGCATCTCTGGCAGATAGTCCGCCAAGTCCCAGAACATGACGGCATCGAACTCCTCGCGCTCGAAGTTCAGGTTGTCGCGCAGGAATTTTTCCGAGTCCAGAGTTGTTCCGCCCTCGCCGTTGGGAACCAGCAGATCCTCATCGGAGGCCAGCCGCAGCAGATCTTCCTGGTGGAACTTGTGGCCCAGCCCTGTCATGAAGGTGATGTTGGCGGGAGAAGTGGCGCCCAAGTCCAGTATCCGCAGCCCTTCCTGCCGGGAAATGTACTTGATGAATTCGTTAAAACCCGTGGAATGCCGGGAGATACGTTGACCCGACACATGGGAGTGTTCGGGCCCGTTTGTCGCCTGCGAGCCAAAAATCTTGCCTAAAATTCCGGGAGCCACGTTCCCACATTGTAAGGCCGCAGAAGAACCCGTGCCTAACGCCCGGTACGGCCCAGGATCGAGCGAAGCCCCCAGCTTGCTGCGCGGGGGCTTGTTCACAGTTAGTGCCGGCTTCCGCCGCGTCCCCGTCCACGATCTCCGCCGCGTCCGCCGCCGCCCATACCTCGGCCGCCGCGTCCACCTTGGTGACCGCCGTCGCGGCGCGGACCGCGATCGCCGCCATGCTCGCGGTTGAAGCTTGGCTCTTCCACGTCGGCGGCTTCGTGGCCACCTTCGAAGGTGACAACGGCGCCGCCTTCGCCTTCGCTTTCGGGGGCTGCTTCGCCGCCGCCCATCTTGGCGCGCTGCTCCTTGAGGATGGCTTTGCGCGACAGCTTGATGCGGTTGCCTTCCACTGCCAGCACCTTCACCAGAACCTGGTCGCCTTCCTTCAGTTCGTCGCGAACATCCTTGATGCGGTGCTCGGCGACTTCGCTGATGTGCAGCAGGCCGTCGGTGCCGGGGATGATCTCCACGAAGGCGCCGAAATCCGCCAACCGTGTGACTTTGCCCAGATACGTCTTGCCCACCTCCGCCGTGGCCGTGATGTCGTTAATCATCTGGATGGCCTTGGCCGCCGCCTGCTGATCGCTGGAGGAGACATTGACCTTGCCGCTGTCTTCGACATCGATCTTGACGCCGGTCTGCTCGATGATGCCGCGGATGACCTTGCCGCCCGGTCCAATAAGATCGCGAATCTTGTCCACCGGAATCTGCAGCGTGTAGAAGCGCGGAGCGAATTCGCTGATCTTGGTGCGCGGCTCGGTGATGACTTCGTTCATCTTGTCGAGGATGAACAGCCGTCCGCGCCGTGCCTGATCGAGCGCTTCGCGCATGATCTGCGCCGTAATACCCATCACCTTGATGTCCATCTGCAGCGCAGTGATACCGTCACGCGTTCCGGCGACCTTGAAGTCCATATCGCCGTAGTGGTCTTCGGCGCCGGCGATGTCGGTAAGGATGGCGTATTCTTCGCCTTCTTTTACCAAACCCATCGCAACTCCGGCAACGGAAGCCTTCAGCGGAACGCCTGCGTCCATCATGCTGAGCGAAGCGCCGCAGACCGTCGCCATGGACGACGAGCCGTTGGACTCCAGAATGTCCGATACCACACGCATTGCGTACGGCCAATCGGCTTCGTCGGGAAGCACGGCCGAGAGCGCGCGCTCGGCAAGCGCTCCGTGACCGATTTCACGCCGGCCGGCTCCGCGCAGGAAGGCGACCTCGCCCACCGAGAACGGAGGGAAGTTGTAGTGCAGCATGAAGCGTTTCTTGGCTTCGCCTTCGAACGCTTCCAGACGCTGCATGTCATCGGCCGTGCCCAAGGTCGTAGTTACCAGCGCCTGGGTCTCGCCGCGGGTGAAGATGGCAGAACCATGGGTGCGCGGCAGCACGCCCACTTCAATCCAGATATCGCGAATCTGATCGAAGGCGCGGCCGTCGGGACGCCGTTTTTCTTTGATCACCTGCTCGCGGAACATGCGCTCGCGCAGCATGTCGAAATAGGTCTTCGCCTTTTTGCGGCCCTCGTCGTCTTCATCCTCAAACTCGTCGATGTATTCGTTCTTCAGCGACTTGATGAGCCCGTAGCTCTCGTTCTTGGGATACTTCTCGGTGTTGACCGCATCCAGCAGGCGTTCGCCCAGCTTTGAGCGCAGTTCCGCGATGTAGGCCTCGTCGACCACGGGTGGCACGACGGCGCGCTTCGGCTTGCCTACCTGTTTCTGCAGTTCGCTGATGGCAGCGCAAATCTTCTTAATCTGCTCATGGCCGAACTCGATGGCCTGAACGATATTTTCTTCCGACTCTTCGCGGGCGCCTGACTCGATCATCACGATTCCGTCGGCCGAGCCCACCACCATCAGGTTCAGTGTGCCCTCACGCTGCTCGTCGTACGTCGGGTTGATGACGAACTCGCCGTTCACGCGGCCAACGCGCACCGCGCCGATCGGACCGTGAAAAGGAATGTCAGAGACGCTCAGCGCCACCGAAGCACCGTTAATCCCCGCGACGTCGGGATCGTTGCTGGTGTCGGCCGACAGCACCATGGCGATGACTTGGGTCTCGCAGCGGAAGCCTTCCGGAAACAGCGGGCGAATCGGCCTGTCGATCTGGCGGCTGGTTAAAATCTCGCGTTCGCTGGGACGCCCCTCGCGCTTGATGAATCCTCCGGGAATGCGCCCGGCGGCGTAGGTGTACTCGCGATAGTCGACGGTAAGGGGGAAAAAGTCGATGCCCTCACGAGGCTCGGCATTGGCGCAGGCGGTGGCGAGCACAACGTTGTCGCCCATGCGTACGATGCAGGAACCGTGGGCCTGCTTGGCTAATTTTCCGGTTTCGAAGCTGATGGTTTTTCCGCCATGCAGCTCAACAGAGATATCGTGCTTCATTTCTTGAATTTCCTTTTCCAGGCGCAACCGATGAAATGCTTTGCCGGTCCTGAGTCGTAAAGTGGTGCTTTCTACAGGCGGCAGGTGGGGATGAGATAGCCAGCGCAAGCGGGCGGAACTCTCCCTCGACGCTTGCAGGTGCAAAGCTTCGTCCCGCAGAGCGCTCGGGAGCCCTTGGCCCGTTATCGCTCAAAATGCTCATGACGGATGACGCGTGAGTCCGTCCCGGCGAGAGCCCCACAACGCGCTCACCGGAAATGAAATGACACAGAATACGCTTCGAGTCGCGGTACTTCAGCGGCTGGCAAACTCGATTACTTGCGGATGCCGAGTTTCTGAATGACGGCTTTGTAGCGTTCGGTATCGGACTTCCTGAGATAGTCGAGCAGGCTGCGACGCTTGCTCACCATCATAAGCAGACCGCGCCGGGAGGCATGGTCCTTTTTATGCGTCTTGAAATGTTCCGTCAGCTCACCAATGCGCTCGCTCAGGATCGCGATCTGGACCTCGGGCGAACCGGTGTCGCTCGCGTGAGTGCGGTACTGGTCAATCAGGGCGGATTTTTTGTCTCGTGCTAGCACTGAATCGGGTGCGCTCCTACAGTTTTATTCGTATCTTGTTACGTCAGTAAGAATAACATGCAATGCAGACAGCGCCAAGCAGGACACACAGCAGTTCGTCATTGCGATTTCCATCCGCGCATCAGCCATGCTGCCAGTGCTGCCCAGAAAATGTAATTCAGGATAGCGAACTCCCCAAAATAGGCGTTAGCTAACCGCTCCGGACTGATGGTAAAGATTGGGAAGGACAGAATCGCAAATGAGGTTCTCGCCGCGGGGATGGGTCTAATCGCATCCGCTGCCGCCCAGGCGAAGAACAAGCCAGCCAATCCCACGACGAAGATGGACGCCCCAACAATCGCGGCTCTGACATTGCGGCGCGACATCGGTGTGGATATTACTTCGAAAACAGCCCGGCAGGCAGTGATTACCGAATTGATGGGTTTCCACGGAACACTTGCGCTTTTTACTAAACTCGCCGCCACAAAAAACACCTCCTTCCGTTCCGGAACATCTCATTTATAATGCCGCTTGCTCTAAAGCCCGGGAATATAGACGGCTTGTCCGGTGTCAGCGTTTTACGGTTCAGCACCTTCAGTCCGGCAGCCTGACCTGCCACAAATAGCGCACGAAGGGAGCCTTTCATGGCCATTAAACCCTCAGAGTTCATCTGGCACAACGGACGATTGATTCCATGGGATGACGCCAATCTGCATGTCATGTCTCACGTCGTCAATTACGGTTCTGCCGTTTTCGAAGGTATACGTTGCTACCTGACGGAGAAGGGTCCGGCCATCTTCCGGCTCGAAGATCACATGCGCCGGCTGCTCGACTCCAGCAAGATCTACCGCATCGACGTTGACTATTCGCTCCAGGACCTGTGCAACGCTACGCTTGAAGTGGTGTCTGCCAACAAAATCGCTCCCTGTTATGTGCGGCCCATCGTCTTGCGCGGATACGGGCAGGTCGGGGTAAATCCCTTCAACTCACCGACTGAGGTTTACGTTTGCAATTACGAATGGGGAAAGTATCTTGGCCACGCCAGCGACGAAGACGGGGTTGAAGTGTGTGTCTCGTCCTGGTCGCGCTTCGCTCCCAACACCATGCCGGCCATCGCCAAGGCAGGCGCCAATTACATGAACTCACAGCTCATCAAGATGGAAGCCATCGTCAACGGATATAGCGAGGGCATCGCCCTTGACGTGAACGGCTATATCAGCGAGGGCTCCGGCGAGAACGTTTTTATCGTTCACAAAGACCGCGTCTACACGCCGCCAATCGGCAACAGCGTTTTGCCGGGCATTACCCGCAACTCGGTGCTGCACATTGCGAAGGACCTTGGCATGGACACGGTGGAGCAGGCTATCCCGCGCGAAATGCTTTATATCGCCGATGAAGTTTTCTTCAGCGGCACCGCGGCCGAGATTACTCCCATCCGCTCGGTCGACAAGATCATCGTCGGCAAGGGGGTTGCCGGCCCGATCACCAAGGCGCTGCGCAGCGAGTTCTACAACATCGTCAACGGGAAGATTGAAGACCGCCACGGATGGCTGACGCCGGTTCCCGTGAAGCAGCCGGTCACGGTCTAGCAGCCAGCTCCCAGATCGATTTTGAAGGAGCACGGCTTCAGAGACTGCTGAAAAAGTCGAATTCGGGTAGAGCTGGCCTCCAGGCCAGCGTTTCTGCCGTTGAAAATACTTTGGGGGCTTTCAGCCCCTGTAACAACGGGAGCGGCACTGTCCGCTCCCTTTCGTGTTTACAGGGAATGCCTATGACTGTTTATGTTTCTTTGCTGCGCGGGATCAATGTCGGCGGACACAACAAGATCAAGATGGACGCGCTGCGCGAGCTCTATCGCAAGCTGGGTTTCCAGGATCCGCGGACATACATTCAGAGCGGCAATGTCGTCTTCGGTGCAAACGAAAAGAAGCTGAAAGCAAAGCTCATCGAAGACGCAATCGAAAAGACTGTTGGTTTTCGCTGCCGGGTGGTCTTGCGAACTGCTGCGGAGCTCAGGAAGACAGTTAAGGTCCATCCTTTCGCAACACGCGATGACATCGATCCGGCGAAGCTCCTGGTTTCGTTTCTGGCCGACGCGCCAACGAAGCAGGCGCTAGCTGCGTTGCAGGCGTTGCCACACGGCCCGGAAGAACTGCACATTGTAGGCCGCGAAATTTTTATCTACTTTCCCAACGGCATGGGCCGCTCGAAGTTTCCGTGGGCCTCGATCGACAAAATATTAAAGACCACCGCAACCGGCCGCAACCTGCGCACCGTTGCCAAGCTGCTCGAAATGGCGGAAGAGCTGGAAGCGACTCTTGCGTAGCGACGATGCGAAGATTCAAGTGAGGAGCACGAGTGCAGCGCCGGCCGAAAAAATCGGCTTTGCGACGAGCCGCGTCAGGGCACGACTTCAGTCGTGCCGATAACCAACTCTTTTTCTTGATTGTCCTCCTGAGCGCAGCGAAGGACCTGCTTTTCGTTTACACGCGAGACTCGTCTGAACAGATCCCTCGCGAGCTAAAGCTCACTCGGGCCGACATGTCTAATAAATGAGCTGATCGGCCCGGCTGAAGGTCAGGCCTGACGCGAAGTTTCGCGCCACGGGTGTCCTTGCCCTGATACAGAGCCGTTAACCCGAGCTTTGCGCGGCTCCTATTCGCCTGCCTTTGGCGCCGTGGTCAGCTGTTTCAACTCTTCCGGCGAGGTATTCAGCAGGTTGCGCAACACCGCAACCTCGGCCGTGATGCCGGTATCGATCGCCGGCTCGGCATCGGGAGCGAACAGTGGAGAGTGGTTCGACGGCAGAATTTCTCCCGAGGCTTTTGCCTGCGCGTACTTTTCAGGATTTGCTCCGCCCAGCGAGAAATAGAATCCCGGCACACCCTGCTCGACGAAATACGAGAAGTCCTCCGAAGCCATCTGGCCGGGTTCCTGCTCGACGTTGTTCTTGCCCAGAGCCTCATCCAGCACCTTGGTCATGCGTGCTGAAAGTGCCGGATCGTTGTAAACCGCGTCAGTGGATTCGTCCTCAACGATCTCCGGAGGCCGCGTTACACCCGATGCCTCGGCTTCGCCTTTCACGATGCGATTGATGGACGCCAGCACGTGCTTGCGCACCTTCGGATCGTAAGTGCGGACCGTCAGCCCCAGCCTGGCTTCATCGGGAATGATGTTGTTCTTCAGCCCTGCCTGGAAATAGCCCACCGTAACGACCGCGGGATCGCCGGCCTTGATCTCGCGCGAAACGATGGTCTGCAGCGCCAGCACAATTTTTGCGCCAATCACAATGGGATCGATTGCCGTCTGCGGCGCCGATCCGTGTCCGCCCTTGCCGAAGACGGTAACGCGGATGGAGTCGGCATTCGAAGACATATAGCCCGGGATGATCCCAACCTTCCCCGCGGGCAGGCCATTGCCGACGTGCAGGGCAACCGCGACATCAGGCTTGGGAAAGCGGGTAAAGAGTCCGTCAGCGATCATCGCCTTGGCGCCGGAGATGGTCTCCTCGGCCGGTTGCCCGATGATGAGCAGCGTGCCGTGCCAGGTGCTTTTGGTCTGCGCCATGATATCGGCGGTGCCGATGATCGCAGCCATGTGGACGTCGTGACCACAGGCATGCATCACCGGGACATCATGACCGCTGTCGTCTTTGGCCACGACTTTGCTTGCGTATGGCAGGCCGGTTTTTTCCGGCACGGGAAGCGCATCCAGTTCGGTGCGCAACATGATCGTCGGGCCGTCGCCGTTCTTCATCGCAGCAACAAAGCCGGTGCCGCCTACGTTGTCCGTGACCTGGTATCCAAAGCTGCGCAACTTCGCAGATAGTTTCGCGGCCGTCTGAGTTTCATGCGACGAAAGCTCGGGATGCTGATGCAGGTCTTTGTAGAGCGTGTAAGAGGCGGGAGCGACGGATTGAACTTCCTTCGTGAGCTCCGGAGTCTGGGCCCACAACGATAGGGCAACTAGAGAGGAGATAAAAATAGCGAGTGGCCTTAACATGGCTCGGATGATAAGGAACTCGGCAACTCTCCGCAAGGAAGATTCGGCGGAGGAAGATTTGCCGGGCCCTCATGCTGGCTCAGTGCATATGGCCCATGCACTTGCCAGGTCTTGCACTACGTGCCCGAGTGACTTGTAGATGGTGATCTCGTCGTCTGAGCGGCGTCCTTCCACGTCGCCCCCCAGCACCTGGCCAATCTCGCCGGCGATGTGATCGTCGCCAATCAAACCGGCAGCTTTGGCCCGCAGAAATTCCGCGCCCTGCTGGAGAACTCCTTCGCGGCTGTCAACCACGAAGCGCGAGCGCACGACGAGGTCGTTATCGATCTCGGCCGGCCCAGCGATTCCTGAGCCCACGACGTTGACGTGCGTGCCCGGCCGGACCCATGCGCCCTTCAGGATCGGCTCTGTTGCGGCGGTCACGGTGCAGATGATGTCGGCATGCTTCACTGCTTCTTTCACGGTAGTCGCCACCTCGATGGGAATCGCGATTTCGCCCCTCATACGCACGGCGAACGCCTGGGCCCGCTCCGGCGAGCGTCCCCAGACGGTGATGGATTCCAGCTTGCGCACTTTGCCGATGGCGCGGACGTGCGTAGCTGCCTGCTCTCCATAACCAAGGATTGCCAGCTGTCGCGAGTCTTTGCGCGCGAGGGCATCTGTCGCCACCGCGCTGGCCGCGGCTGTCCGAATCGCCGTGATCTCGCCGGCATCGGCGACGCAAACCGGCGCGCCATTTTCGGGATCGAAGAGAACTACCAGACCTTGATGGGATTGGATTCCGCGGGCGAAGTTATCGGGGAAGACGCTGATCAGCTTTGCGCCGAATACGGCGTGCTCGCCCATGGCTCCGGGCATGATGCCAAACATGTGGCCGTCCGCCAGCGGAATGATTGAGCGTAGAAGCTGCCGGGTCTGACCGCGCGAGAACGCGATCATGGCGGCGCGCACGATCGGAATGCACTTCTCGTACGTCAGCCGCCGGGCGACTTCTTCGCGGTCGATGAATCGCATGACAGGGAGCTTAACTCACAAGCTGGCCCTGTCAAACGAGTTCTGTGGCCCAATCGAGCCAGGTCAAGCAACAGTCTTGAAGACGGTCACCCCCAGGATCAGCGTGAGAATCACTCCGATCACGAAGATGGCAAACAGGATTTTAGCGATAGCGGCGAAGCCGGCGGCGATTCCACCGAACCCCAGCACGCCGAAGATTATCGCCAGTACAGCGCAAATCAAAGTCCACTTCAGCATGTTGAAGATGGATGGCAAATTCCGCAACCGGGTTGCGAGAAGCTCTAAATTTGCATGGTTTTCAGGTTGGGGCTGACGATCAGCGGAGCCTCGGTCGCCTTTTGCACAGCGTCGGGCGTGAGGCCGGGAGCGATTTCCTCTAGAACCAAACCACTCTGGGTCACGCGCATGTAGGCCATTTCAGTCACGATGGTGTCCACCACGCGCAGGCCGGTAATGGGCAACGTGCAACGCTTGAGGATTTTGGGAGTACCATCGCGCGTGGTGTGCTCCATGGCGACCACGACGCGCTTGGCGCTGGCCACCAGGTCCATCGCGCCGCCCATACCCTTGACCATCTTGCCTGGAATCATCCAGTTGGCAAGATTGCCTTCCTCATCGACCTCCATCGCGCCCAGCACGCTGAGATCAACGTGGCCGCCGCGAATCATGGCGAACGATTCGGCGCTGGAGAAAAAAGCCGTGCCCGCCAGCTCGCTGACGGTCTCCTTGCCGGCGTTGATGAGGTCGGGATCTTCCTGGCCGCTGTAGGGATATGGGCCTACGCCGAGCATTCCGTTCTCGCTTTGCAGCACAACTTCGATTCCGGGCGGAACGCAGTTGGCGACGAGCGTCGGCATGCCAATGCCCAGGTTTACGTAGAAACCGTCCTGCAACTCCTGCGCGACCCGCCGAATGATGCGGTCGCGCTTCTCGGTGTCTTTCTGCTTGGCTGCTGTTACTTCGGCCATTCAAAGCTCCTTTGGACCGCGCATCAAAAACCGTTCACCACAGAGAACACGGAGGACACGGACAATCTGCGATTAACCACAGAGGCACAGAGACACAGAGGAAAGCGAATCTTTTTCTTTGGTTCCGTTCGAGGAGCAGTCTCGCCCCAACGTCGCCCCCGCCAGCAGTCTCACGATTTGAAATTGCTATCGTCTCTGTGCCTCGGTGTCTCAGTGGTGAACTTGGTTTTCCTTCGTGCCTTCGCGGTTATCTTTCTTACGTCTTTCGAACCGTTCTTCGCTCAATGCGCTTTTCGTAGTGCTCGCCCTGAAAGATGCGCTGCACGTAAATGCTGGGCGTATGGATATGATCAGGATCGAGTTCGCCCGGCTCGACCAGGTGCTCCACCTCGACGATGGTGATCTTCGCCGCAGTCGCCATCATGGGATTGAAGTTCTGCGCCGTCTTGCGATAGACCAGGTTGCCCCACTTGTCGCCCTTCCACGCCTTGATCAGCGCAAACTCGGCGGTCAGCGCCCGCTCCAGTACATAAGGACGGCCATGGAACTCGCGCGTTTCTTTGCCCTCGGCGACCACGGTGCCGAATCCTGTCGGCGTGTAGAACGCGGGAATACCGGCGCCGCCCGCGCGAATGCGCTCGGCAAACGTGCCCTGCGGTATGAGTTCCAGGTCGATGCGTCCGGTGAGCACCATGTCCTCCAGCAGCTTGTTCTCGCCGACGTAGCTGCCCTTGTGCGACTTGATCTGTCCGGCGCCAAGCATGAGTCCGAGGCCGAATTCGTCGACGCCAACGTTGTTGCTGATGGTGTTCAGGTTCTTGACGCCTTTGCGGACCAGGGCGGCGATCAGGTTTTCAGGAATGCCGCACAGCCCGAATCCGCCGACCATGATGGTCGCGCCGTCGTGGATGTCGCGCACCGCGTCATCGGCATTGGCTACTACTTTGTTCAGTGGCATGAGATTTCTTCCGGGTTTCGTCCGACCGAGGATTGTAACGGGGGAGGCGGAGGAGTGCAAAGGCCCGGGTAGAGCGGGCCTTGAGGCCCGCATACCGCTACCGTCCACATGCGCAAAGGTCCTGTCCGATGCTGCATCGGACTGGACCTTTGGAAGAAAACAGAGACCTTGGCGGAGCTGAAGCGCCGCTCTACCACTCAGTCGTAATACTCCAGCCCGAGGTGGGTGATCATCTCTTCGCCCATCAGATGGCGCATCGTGTTTTTCAGCTTCATCGACTGAATGAACAAATCATGCTCGGGGTAAAGCCCCGGCACCGTCATCGGCGATTTGAAGTAGAAGCTCAGCCACTCCTGGATGCCGATGCCGCGCAGCGCAGCCGAGCGTTTGGCCAGATCGAGGAAGAGCACAACGTCGAGCACGATGGGCGCAGCCAGGATCGAGTCGCGGCACAGGAAGTCGACCTTGATCTGCATGGGATAGCCGAGCCAGCCGAAGATGTCGATGTTGTCCCAGCCTTCTTTGTTGTCGCCCCGCGGCGGATAGTAGTTAATCCGCACCTTGTGGTAGATGTTGCCGTACAGGTCGGGGTAGAGATCCGGCTGCAGGATGTGCTCCAGCACCGAGAGCTTCGACTCTTCCTTGGTCTTGAACGAGCCGGGATCGTCGAGCACTTCGCCGTCGCGATTGCCCAGAATGTTGGTGGAGAACCAGCCGCTGAGGCCGATCATGCGGGCCTTGAATCCCGGCGCAAGGATGGTCTTGATCAGCGTCTGTCCCGTCTTGTAGTCCTTGCCGCAGATTGGGGCTTCGTTCTGTTTTGAGAGCTGATGCATTACCGGGATGTCAACGGTCAGGTTCGGAGCACCATTGGCAAACGGCACGGCTTCTTTCAGCGCAGCGTAAGCATAGATCATCGAGGGAGCGATGCTCTCGTCGTTTGCCACCAACGCTTTCTCAAACGATTCCAGAGTTTGGTGCGCCGGTCCGGCTTCGATGAAGGTCTCGGTCGAGCCGCACCAGATCATCACCAGCCGCTCGGCGCCGCTCGACTGCTTGAAGTCGTGGATATCCTGGCGCACCTGCTCGGCGAGGTCCATCTTGTTCTTGCCCTTCTTGACGTTGGGGCCGTCGAGCTTCTTGACGTAGTTCTTGTCGAACACGGCCTTGCGCGGCGTGATGGAAGAAAGGAACGGCTTCACCTGTTCCAGCAGCGTGCGGTCGAGCACGCCGGCCTTGCCCGCGGCGGCGTACATGTTGTCTTCGAAGATGTCCCAGCCGGTGAAGACCAGATCGTTGAGCTGCGAGAGCGGAACGAAGTCCTTGATTTTCGGAGAGCGACCCTCGGTGCGCTTGCCCAGGCGAATGGTACCCATCTGGGTCAGCGATCCAATGGGGCTCGAGATGCCTTTGCGAACAGCCTCCACGCCGGCGACGAAAGTTGTGGCCACGGCGCCCATGCCGGGAATCATGATTCCCAACTTGCCGCTGGCGGGAGCAATTTCGGTCTTACCGGTCCTGGTGTCAACTTGCGATAAATCTTTCGGCATTCTTATCAGTCCGTTCTATAAGGTGCTTGCAAACTTATAATCTTCTCGTATCGAAGAGAGCAGCGCAAACGAAGTGGGGCGAATGGGCGCTGCCGCGTACTGTGCCGCAACCTGCGGGATTGATCGGATATCTATGGCAGACCGGAAAATCGCCGTTATCACCGGCAGTTCCAGTGGTATCGGACTGCTCACCGCGATTGAATTTGCCGCCAATAGCTACCGCGTTGTCGCCACTATGCGCGATCTCGGGCGCAGCGGAAGGCTGGAAGAAGCGGCGCAGAAGGCTGGCGTGCGCGAGCAGCTCGACCTGCGGCGTCTGGATGTTACGGATTTTGACACCCTGCCGGCTGCGGTCGAACAAATCGTGCGCGATCATGGCCGGATTGACGTGCTGGTGAACAATGCCGGATTTTCAGTCGCCGGGTTTGCCGAAGATATGAGCCTCGACGAACTTCGGCATCAACTGGAGACGAACTTCTTCGGTGCGGTGGCAGCGACCAAGGCCGTGCTGCCTGCGATGCGCAAGCAGAAGCGCGGCCACATCCTCAACGTCACTTCGGTGGGCGGACGGGTTGGCAATCCGCTGTTGAGCGCCTACTGCGCATCGAAATTCGCGTTGGAAGGCTGGAGCGAATCCTTGCGCATCGAAACGCATTCTCTCGGGATCCGCGTCGCCGTGATCGAGCCCGGCGCTTACGACACCGACATCTGGGAGCGAAATGTGGTGGTCGCCAAGGGCGCGCTGGACGAGAACTCTCCTAACAAGGAGCGCAGCCGCCGCTTCACCGAGTTTGTGAAAGGCAGGGCCAAACACCGTCGCGATGCTCGCGAGGTCGCGCGATTGATTCTGCGCGTAGCCAACGATCCCGACCCGAAACTGCGCTACCTGATCGGTCCCGATGCAAAGATGCAAGTCTGGCTGAAGCGGGTCTTGCCGTGGCATCGCTATGAGCGCATGGTTGCCAAAGCACTGAAGATCGACTGAGGAAAGGCCGGAAGGTCCTGCCCAGGCGACAGAATCTGCTAGTTCGGCGTAATCATCCAGACCAGGCTGGTTTCGCAGCCGCTACCACAGTGCGCGCTGCCGTAGAGATTGCCTCTGGAATCCAGGTAAAGGGATTCCGGGTACTCGCCGTCAAGGGCCCCGGTGAAATCATGGAGGCTGGTGTACACCCAGCCGTTTTCCGTCGGCGCAAGCTTATAAATGGCGCCGACGTTGAACTTGCCGCCTGCGTAGCCCACGCCGTATAGGTTCCCGCCGGCATCGATTTCCAGTCCCTGCAACGATGATGCCTGCCCGGGCTGAGAGTTGTAGAGCACACTAAAGCTCCAACCATCACCTGACGGACTCAGTTCGAAGACGGTGCCTCCGGAAGCGCCGCTATACGTTGCACCGTACAGGTTTCCCAACGAATCAGCGATCAACCCGCTGAGAGGGTGGGCGCCGTCGCTGTAATTGAAGCTGTGCAGAAGAACTTCGGTAAATGCGTTGCCGTCATTTACCATTTCGTAAACTGTCCCAAGATTACTGTCCCCGCCATTGATGGTTGTGCCATATAGATTGCCGGCATCGTCCCTGAGTAAGCGACCTTGGGGCTGGGTTCCGTCAGATTGCGTATTGCCGAAGAGGTGGCGTTGCGTCTCTTCCCATTTGCCGCCGCGTAGGGAGTGAGGCGACAGTTCGAAGATTGTTCCCTGTCCCATGCCGTTGTTTCCAAGGCCGCCGTATTCGGTTATGCCGAAGAGGTTCCAGCTCTGGTCAAAGCTAACCGGAGCACTGGAATACCTTCCGTCGCAGCCGGTATCACAATTTCCATTCTGGAAGCTGTACAGCACCGCGTGCTTCCATAGTGTTCCCCCCTTGCAGACGCTCTTGCAGGGCGGCGTGAGGCTGTAGACCGTGCCGAAACCCTGAAAGCCGCCGTACACAGTGGTTCCATAGAAGGCGCCATTAGGTCCGAAAGTGAGTTGGCCCGCCGGGTTGAATCCGTCAGCCGCTCCCTGGAAGGTGTAGATTGTGGTCAATACCCAGTGGGAGTTGTCTAGAGAAAGCTCAAATACGGCTCCGCATCCGTCCTCGCAAACTTCGTCATCCTCGCCGTAGCCGCTGTTTGCCGTTACTCCATACAAATTGCCTGCTTTATCCATCGTAAGTTGCGATGAAAACCACTCAGACGGAAGTATGGACAGCACCTGCAAGGTCTGGGCGTGGACTGGACCCGCCAGGACAATCGCCGTGAGAATAATGCCGATGTTGACGACGATCTGGAACGCACCAGCGCGGCCGGTTTCCCTACGGCTCGACATCATTGGTCTCCTGCCCAGCTTCGACCTTGCCGGGACAGCACGCGACTGAGCTCGGCGGTCCGGAAGAAGAATGAAGTTTGACTCATGGGAAGCGGGAATACCGGATTCTATCCCACATGCGAGGGTTGTGACTCGCTCACCGCAGCCAACCCCGCAACCCGGCAAAGAAAAACGGCCAGGGGCGGCCCCCGACCGTTTTCAACCGTCATGGCTGATTGCTGCAGTCACAGTTACTGCATCAGCATGACCTTGCTGGCGAAGGTATTCGACTTCGACGAGGCAGAGGATTTCGAAGCAGCACCCGCCGACGCGGTGCCGCTGCCTCCGGCTGCGCCGTCGGTTGTGACATCGCCACTTCCGGAAGTGCCACTATCGGTGTTGCCTGAGCCGCTCCCGGTGATGGTTCCATCGCCGCCTCCAGTGCCTCCGTCGGTTGCCGTGGTGAACGTGGCATCCGCCAGCGATGCCAGGTTTCTTGCGGCGTCGTGCGAGTCGATGCGGTAGTGATAGGTCGTACCCGGCTGCAATCCGGTAAGCGTCACAGTGTGGGACATCGTACCGCCGCCGCCGTCGAGCAGCACCGATTGCAGCGGATAATAGCCGCTTGCCGAACCATAGACGATCTGCGAGTCGGCGTTTTCATAGGTCTTCCAGGTGAAGGTCGCCGTTGTGTTGGTGATACTGGAAGCCGCCACCTGCGTCTCAATGGGAGGTTCGGTGTCGGGATACGGCCCGGCGAACGGGTTATTGTCTTGCGCCGTGGCAGAGCTTCCCATGCCGCTGCGCCAGCGGACATAGTCGAAGCTCCATTTGTAGATCTCGGTGAACTCCCGGCCCGACCACGTGACGTCGGCCGGCGAATCGAAGGTGTGCTGAAACAGATCATCGCCGCGGCTCAGGCTGTTGGCATCGCCGGTGAGGTTCCAGTACCAGGCATACGCCGGAGCTACCATATCGTTCAGCACCTTCCAGTCGTCGATCGTAGGCACATCCCACAGCGTAAAGCGGAAGGCATGCGTGCTGGGCACGTAGTAATCGCGCCACAGCGCATCCAATGCCCGTTTCACCATGGGAGGAATGCGATAGTCCGGATGCCCTTCCGCTACCGTCATGTCGTAGTAATGGATGGCGGTCTCCATGGCCAGACCGACCATGAAGGGGTGCGACGCTCCCAGTTGGCCGTTGTAGAGCATGTCGAGGTGGCCCAACAATTTGTCGATATTCTTGGCCAGCAACCGGTCGCGCTTCCCGGTTAAAAGCTCATAGGTGATGCGAACGTCGGCGCCGTATGCGGTTTCCCGTATCCAGACAGGATCGACCCATCCGCCGATCTGCGCTCCCCAGGGAACGCTTTCCATCATCTTGATCGCGTCCAGGTTTGCCGTGTCGCCTGTCCGCCAGTAGTTCATCGCCATGCCGTAGGCATAAATGGCATACAGGTTCATTTGGCCGTTGTTGGCCAGAATCCACTGCCGATAGGGATCCAGCACCGTAAGCGCGCAGTGATTCCAACTGTTATCTCCGGTATAGCTCTCGATCTGCTGATAGACGCGGCCGCCATCGTAGTACCAGGTGTCGTCGATCCAGCCCCAACTCGTCAGGAAATTGCCCGCCGCATTCAAACTGTCGCGCGAAGCGGAGTAGTTCCGATCGTCGCAGTATTTGTGGCCGAGCTGGGTCATGTAGCTTTCCCAGACATCCTTGCCCGGGATCGGGGAAGGATAGGCGTCGTTCGCCGCCAGGGTCGCGCCGGGCGTGGGCATTACCGTGAAGTAGTAGGTGGTCGCGACATCCTGGCCGTTATTCTGCAGCGTAACCGTGACGGCATAGTTTCCGGGAGAGGTCTTGGCCGTGGTGCGCAGCCGCACCGTCAGCGCGGAATACTGCGTCTCCCAACAGAATCCCATCTTCTTGCCGGGATCGTAGTTCTGGTCATAGGCATCGCTGTTGTCAGGGTTGTACTCGGCGCACTCCACATGGACGCTTATGGGCTGCGGTGCTCCCCCTGTCCTGATGGTGCCGCCGAGGCTGCGCACCATGCCATCGCCGCCATTGTTGTAGCCGGAGATATTGTGGATATAAATGCGGCCGTGGGTGCCGGCAAGCTGCGCCAGCTGCATCCCGAAGTACAGGTCCGACCCGGCGTAGACGTCTCTGGGGCCGAGGGTATAGACGATGTAGTTCGATTTCGAGTTGGGATCGGGGGCTGCGGTTTGCATCGGCAACAGGTCGGTGTTGGGATCGTCATGGTATGCATCAAAGGGGCCGGGTGAAGTTGACAGAGTGCCATTCACGTCCGTCGATACGACATAAAAATAGTAGGTGCCAAGCGCGAGCGAAGTGTCGTAGGGCATCAGCCGGTCGACGGTGACCCGATGATGGTTGACGAAGTTGGGATCGGGCGTAAGGGGAATGCGGCGCATGCCCTGGTAAATCTGGTCGCGTGCGATGACTACCTGCGAGGTGCTGGGATGCAGGGTGTCCCAAACAATATCGACCGTAGTGGGGGTGATGTTCTGCACTGTGATGTTGGAAATCTCAGTGGGATCGCCCGTCGTTCCCCAACCTGCACTCGCCCAGAACACACAGGCAAACATGGTGGAGAGCAGAAGCGCGCTGAGCAAGCTTCGGGAAGCGGAAGGGCAGGAACGAAAGCCGAGAACCCTATGACGGCGCAACAACATGTCGAGCTCCTTTTATGAAAGGCACAACGGCTCCCGAAGGTGTAGGTCCTGACCTGTCGCCGTGCAGGGATTGCTCGTTGCCGCTCAACTCGCTTGTTGCTTCAAGCCAGCAGTGCGCTTGCACGGGGAGTGCACAGCGCCGTCGTCGCAACCGCGGCTGAATGGCGAAACCTGCTTGCCGTTCAGCCGCGGTTCGTTGCTCGCCGCCCCACGGGGCCATTGATACTGGCTGCAACTGCAGCCACGGGTAACATCGGCGGGGGTGACGATCGGGATTAACTTGCTTAGGAAGCTCTAATGAAGATGTCGGCTGGAGATTGCCGCACTGCTACAATTCCCGCCAATGCCCTTGCCTTGGTCCGCACTCGCCGAAGCAACTCCAGCCCAGCGCCGTACCCTCCTGGCCGCCGCACTGGGATGGATGCTGGATGCGTTCGACGTCATGCTGTACGCCTTGGTGGTGGCCCACATCATGCGCGACCTGCGCATGTCGAAGGCGACGGTCGGTCTGCTGAACACGCTCATGCTGCTGGCCTCGGGCATCGGCGGGCTGCTGTTCGGATTCATCGCCGACCGCATCGGCCGTGCCCGCGCCCTGACGCTCAGCATCCTTACCTATTCGATCTTCTCGTTTGCGTCGGGGCTGTCGCAGTCGATTTTGCAACTGGCGGTCTTCCGCACCTGCCTCGGACTAGGCATGGGCGGCGAATGGAACACCGGCGCGACCCTAGTGGCTGAAACCTGGCCGACCCATCTGCGCGCACGGGCGCTGGCGATGGTGCAAAGCTCCTGGGCCATCGGCTATGCTCTCGCCGCCCTAGTCGCAGGCATCATGCTGCGCCTGGGCAACTGGCGCTACGTCTTCTTTGTCGGCGTGCTGCCGGCGCTGGTGACGTTGTGGATCCGGCGGCATGTGCCTGAATCCGAGATGTGGGCCGCCACCCGCTCTCCTGGCAAAGCGCGATCGGCCGCGGTGTCTTCAGCCTCACAAGATTGGGTGAGCAGCGGAACTTTTAAGGTGTGGGATATCCTGCGCCCGCCTTATCTGGGCAAAACCCTGGCTCTGCTTTTGCTTAATTTTTTCGGACTCTTCGCCTGGTGGGGACTCTTCACCTGGATACCGCCCTACCTGTCCATTCCGGTCGAGCAGGGAGGCCGCGGCTTCGGCGTGCTTTCCACCACCGGCCTGCTGCTCACCTTAAACCTGCTCGGCATGCTGCCGGGATACCTGCTCTTCGGGCCGGCGGCTGACCGGCTGGGACGCAAGGGTGCCTTCGTCCTTTATCTGGTCGCTGCCGCGGCGCTGGTCCCGCTCTACGCCATGGCGCGCAGCGAAGGAGCGCTGATGGTGATGGGGATTGCGGTCGCTTTCTTCGGCACGGGCTTTTTCTCCGGCTCAGCACTGATCGCCAGTGAAATCTTTCCCACCGCGATCCGGGCGCAGGCGCTGGGCGTTACCTATAACGGCGCCCGGATGCTGAGCGCGATTTCGCCGCTGGTAATCGGATGGTTTGGCCAGCGCCACGGCCTGGACGCGGCCTTCTATCTCTGCGCGGGAGCGTTCCTGCTGGCGGCAATCGCGGTGTTGCCGCTGCCCGAAACACGGGGAAGAGAACTGACATAGCTCGCCGGCAAAATGATCAACAGCAAAAAAGGCGGCCATTTCCGGCCGCCCAAGTCATCAAACAGATTCGAAATTAACTAGAAGCCGATGTTGCGGCGCATTACGCCAGCCAGACCCAGAACGCCGGTTCCTAGCAGAACCAGCGAGCCGGGTTCCGGAACCGGACTGCCTTCCACATCAATGCCGGTTACCCACTGATAGGGCGTACCACCCGAAACGGTGGTGTAGCGGCGCGTAACGTCGATCTCCAGGGTGTTCATACCGGCGACCAGGGGAACACTGGCGGTCAGGGTCCCATTTAAGAGCCCGTTGATGTTTCCAGTGTCATATTGAGCGATTTGGACTCCATTCAGAATCATGGTGAACTCACCGCCGTCGGCGTTCCCACTCCCCATGGCTGCCCAAAGCAAGCTTTCCGTTGCAGAGCCTCCGGCACTTAGGAAGGTCTGCGTCAAGGTAGCACCCTGCTGGGTGCCGTCGAAGCTCACTTCGCCGACTTCACCTTCCCAGGCGTTCATTCCGCCCAACGGCCAGCCGGTAACAATGGGAAATCCATCGCCGGCAGTACCGTTCGCAGTGGTTCCAAGCGTCCAGTTGCTGAAGTCTCCGGACTGGAAACTACCGTTCACAATCAAATTGTCCGCGCTTGCCTGAGCGGCAAATACCGCCAGCAAAGCAACGAGCACAAAAGGCATGTAGCGTTTCACCTGTTCCTCCTCACGTTCATACGCACAAGGGGCCCCAATCTTGGTGAGTGAGTATAGACCAGAATGGCCGATGGTTAACATGAATTACCTGGGAATTTTGGGCCCTCTTCGGTAAGAGCACCTTGGAGCTATATCTCCCGACTATTCGAAGCTACCCAGGCACAGAGAAGGCGGCCCATGTATCAGGCCGCCCGATAGTTAAGCGAAAGTTGAATTCGACTAGAAGCCGATCTTGCGGCGCATCACGCCAGCGAGACCTAGCACGCCCGATCCCAGAAGAACCAGGGATCCAGGCTCCGGAACCGGACTGCCTTCCACATCAACACCGGTCACGTACTGTAACGGAGTCAAATCCGCAACCGAGATGTAGCGACGCGTAATGTCGATCTCCAGGGTATTCATTCCGTTATTGAGATTCGCGGTCGCGCTGAGAATCCCATTGAGGAGATCGCCCTGGTTGACGGTATTGGTGTCGTATTGGGCGATTTGGACTCCATTCAACAACATCGTGAACTCACCGCCGTCCGAGTTCCCGGCATAGGGAGCGGATACTGCCCAATCCAAACTGAGCATCGCAGAGCCACCGGCACTCATGAAGGTCTGCGTCAAGGTAGCACCCTGCTGGGTGCCGTCGAAGCTCACTTCGCCGACTTCACCTTCCCAGGCGTTCATTCCGCCCAACGGCCAGCCGGTAACAATGGGAAATCCATCGCCGGCAGTACCGTTCGCAGTGGTTCCAAGCGTCCAGTTGCTGAAGTCTCCGGACTCGAAACTACCGTTTGTGATGAGGTTCGTAGCGCCCGCTTGCGCCGCAACGACGACCAGCAGGGCAGCCAACATCACAGGCATATACCGTTTCATTTGTTTCCTCCTCATTTCGCACAGACAATCTACAACCAGCCAACAAGACGGAGCACACACCCACGCCCTGTGGGGAAGAAGTATAGATCAAAATGGCCGAGAGCTAAGATCAAATTATGAGAAATTTTGACCTCGCGGCGTTAGTAGCACTTTTAGGCCATCCGCGAGCATCCTGCCGATTTCCTGTCAGCCATTCATGTGCAATGGGCAAAGAAAAGGCGACCGATTTACAGGCCGCCAGTAATTAGAAAAGTGTGGACGGAGTTACAAACCGAACTTGCGGCTCACAACGCCGGCAACCCCCAGAACGCCCGAGATCAATAGCACGAAGCTGCTGGGCTCCGGAACCGGATTGCCTTCCACATCAGCCATGGTCAGGAACTGATATGGGGTGTTGCCGGGCAGAGACTGGTAGGGGCGAAGGACGTCGATTTCAAAGGTATGCGAGCCGGCCGAGAGATTGGCATTGGCCGTCAAGGTGCCGTTGAAAAGATCGTTCGGTCCAATCTGTCCCACATCGTACTGCGCCAGCACCGTTCCATCCAGAATCAGTTCAAACAGACCGCCGTCAGCGTTGGTGTGAGTACCATCGCCCATGGCAGCCCAGTTGAAGCTCAGGGTGGCAGCTCCGCCCGCTGTCATGAAGGTCTGGGAAAGTGTGCCGCCTTCGTACTGGCCGGTGAAGCTAACTTCGCCGACTTCCCCTTCGGCAGCGTTCATGCCGCCCAAGGGCCATCCCGTAACAACGGGGAATCCCTGTCCCCATGTTCCGTTTGATGTTGTGCCGATTGTCCAGCCGGTGAAGTCACCGGACTCGAAGCTTCCATTGGTGAGCAAGTTGGTGGCGCCGGCCTGAACAGCAACGAAAGCCAGCAACACAAACAACACTACAGGCATGTAGCGTTTCATTCGTTTCCTCCTAAGTCGCACGCACAGCAAACAAACACGATTCCACAGTGGATCGCGTACTGTGATTACGGAGTATAGACCAGATAGCGGACGCTGGGCATAAAATTAAGGGCGCAAAGTTTTGATTTTCCGGCAGGCTTACTGGCACTTTCGGACCACACAACCGTCAACATCCTATCTTTTTATAAATTGAACAGACTTTCGCTATTGCCCACAACTACCGGGTAGTTACAAGCCATGGTCTGCTAAAGTTTGGTCACGGCGACACATCAAACTTGCTATGAACCGGTTCAGCATCAAGACCCACAAGAAGCGCGAGGTGGTAGACATTACCGAGCAGGTACTTGGCGAGCTGCGTCGCGATTTTCCCCGGCAAACCGGGGTCTGCAACCTGCTGGTTCTGCATACCACGGCCGCCCTGACCACTGCCGATCTCGACCCCGGGACAGATCTGGATATGCTGGACGCCTTTGAAGTGATGATGCCGAAGCTGGCCTACCGGCATCCGCACGATCCTGCGCATGTGCCTGACCACATTCTTTCAGCGTTGATCGGGACATCGCTGAGTCTGATGGTGGAAAATGGCGCTCTGGTGCTGGGAACCTGGCAGCGGGTTGTGCTGATTGAACTCGACGGTCCTCGCCAGCGTGAGATTGCGATGGCGTTCTGCAGGGCGGGTTAGAAGTTTTCAGGGCACAGACACAGAAGCACCGGGGGAGTCGAAACTCCCGCCTTCCAAATGGCGGTGTGTCTGTGTTGAGATCCGAGAATTACGCTTCCGGCTTTGTAGGCGGAGTTTCCTTCAGAGACTCGCGGAAGGTGCGAATGCCCTCCCCGAGACTCTTGCCCAGTTCCGGCAGCTTTTTGGGGCCGAACACCAGCAGGGCGATGAACCCGATCACCAGCAGGTGCATCGGCTCAAACAGATTGTCAAGCATGCAAACCTCTTTTTTAAGATGCGGGACGAATGGCGTCGCCCGCCGCTGCTATTTTAAACCCTCAGCACTGCTGAATGTTGCCGGTCATCGCAATTAGAACACCCCCTCTGGAATTTCTCCCCAGAATCCAGCAACATATCTAACCGGCACTTCGCCGAACATAGTTATGGAATACGGTCGCATCTTCGCTTTTCCCGCGGCGCTGCTGGTGCTGGCGGTGCTTGCCAACCGGTTGTCGAGGCTGACCCGGGTGCCCGACATCATGGTGCTTCTGCTGCTTGGCGTTGGCCTGGGGCCGGTTACGGGATGGATCGACCCTGACACCTTCCAGCACACCATCGGCATCATCGGGATGCTGGCGCTGATCCTGATCCTCTTCGAAGGCGGCCTTGAGCTGCGCCTGAACGAGGTCATTCGAAATCTGCCGGGCGCGCTGCTGCTGGCAATTGTGTGTTTTGCTTTGAGTGTTTGGCTGGTCGCCGTGGCTGCCCACTATCTCTTGCACTTTGGCTGGATTGATTGCCTGCTGATCGGAGCAGCTCTGGGATCGACCAGCGGCTCGGTCGTGCTTCCCGCTTTGCAGCAGATGGATACTCCCGAATATCTGAAGGTGACGCTGACCCTGGAATCCTCGCTGGGCGAGATTCTGGCGGTACTGACAGTCGGAGTCCTGGTGACCATCTCTGGACGGGAAGCCCTGTTCTCCGGATTGGTCGTCGGATTCTCGCGCCACGTCATCGTTGATGTTGTACTGGGCATCGGCGCCGGACTGCTGTGGCGTAAGCTGTTGCCCTTTGTCGCGCAACAACAGTTCGCCAACGCGCTGAACCTGGGCGTCGTGCTGGCGGTTTTTTCCATCGGCCGTCTGGCCGGAGGCAGTGGCCTGCTGGCCGAGTTGATCTTTGGGCTCACCCTCGCCAACCTTCCGCGCAGTCCCCATGTCACCCGTCAGGGAGCGCGTATGATCGCCTTCCACAGCGAATTCACGTTCCTGGTGCGCTCTTTCTTCTTTGTGGTGCTGGGGGTGATGGCGAAAGTTGTCAGCAGCAGCTACATCTTGCCTATCATCGCGATTCTTGTGGCCCTGCTGCTGGCGCGTCTGGCGTCGGTCTACGGGACGCGTTGGAGCATTCGCGGCTCTACGCCGGCGGACAATGAGCTGCTGTTCCTGATGCTGCCGCGCGGGCTCATCACGGCAGTGCTGGCTTTGCAGATCCTCGCGGCCCGCGGACCTGACTTCGCTTTTCTGCCGGAGATGGCCTTCACCGTGGTGCTGGTCACGAATGCCTTTGTGGTGGTGGCGGCAATGCGGGCGCCCAAGGCGGCGGAGGCTCAGTTGGCGGCCGCGGCGGCGGCAGGCGCGCTGTCGGTGCCGCCCGTGACCACCGTCACAGGGGGCACGGAAGCAGCTAAGGGCTAGAAACCGACGGCCCAACTCGCGGATTCGCCAATTCATCTCATAGCGCCGGGTTCGGGCAGCAGGTATCGCTCCGCTCAACCCCCTGGCCGTCGAAGTGCTCTACAATTAAGCGAGTCGCCCTTGCGTGTTCTTCGGCTGACCGATTGCCGCCCGGATACTGTCCGCGCGGCGCCGCCGAAAAATTGAGCGTAACCGCAGATATCGGCATCTCAGATAGAAAACAGAGCTTCCCCCGCTGCCGTTTGTCATTCGTGTTGGCGGAAGTCTCTGTGCATTGATAGACGTGGCAATCAAAATCAAACTACCGGGTTCGGCTAAAACCACCCGCAAAACCTCTGGCGGGAAGGCTCGCCGGGACTCCAGCACCCCTGCGAAGTCGCAGCAGTTCACCCTCAGCGACCCCATCGTCAAGATCTTCGTCTCCGGATTCCTGATCGCCGGCATGGTGTTCATGGGGTTCTTCGCCTACTTCTTTGTGAAGTATTCCCGTCTGGTTGACCGGCGCATGGCGGGACCAGTCTTCAGCAATGCGGCAAGAATCTACGCCCGGCCCAAAACGGTTTCGGTGGGAGAGAAAATCGATGCCGCCGAAGTCGCGGCAAACCTGCGGCGAGCGGGATACACGGAGCAGGGTAAGGGCGATGAATCGCCGATCGGAAATTTCCGCTTGCTGCGCGATGGAGTGGAGATTATTCCCGGACCGCAGTCGGTTCACTCGTCCGATGCGGCAGTCATAAAGTTCGAAGGCGGTAAGGTCAGCGGGATCCAGGAGACCGGACGGGAAGGCGACGCGCAGCAGTCGTATGACCTCGAGCCCGTGCTGGTGACGGCGCTTTTCGAAGGCTCCGACCGTGCCAAGCGGCAACTGGTCAAGTTCGACGATCTGCCTAAAGACCTGGTCAACGCGGTTGTGGCCATCGAAGACCGCCGTTTCTTTCAGCACGGCGGCATCAACTATTACCGCCTGGCGGAGGCGGCAGTTACCGACATCACGCACGGCCATCGCACGCAGGGCGGTTCCACGCTCGATATGCAGTTGGCCCGCGGATTTTTCCTCACCCCGCAGAAAACCTTCAAGCGCAAGCTCACCGAGATGGTGATTGCCATGGACCTGGAGCAGAAGTTCTCCAAAGAGCGCATCTTCGAGATGTATGCCAACGAAGTGCCGCTGGGGCAGCGCGGTACCTACAGCATCATGGGAGTGGGCGAAGCGGCGCACGCCTATTTCAACAAGGACGTAAAGAACCTGAACCTGCAGGAGTGCGCCCTGTTGGCAGGCATCATTCAGCGGCCCAGTTATCTTTCGCCTTACCGGCATCCGGAGCGCGCGCTGGAGCGGCGCAACCTGGTGCTGGACTCCATGGTGGAGACCGGCGCTATTACCCGCCAGCAGGCCGACCAGGCCAAGGCCAGCCCGCTGAAGCTGGCCGCGCCAAATGTGGAAGCCAGCGACGCTCCCTATTTCGTTGACCTGGTGAAAGACCAGCTTTCCAGCCAGTACAGTGAAAACGACCTGAACCAGCAGGCGATGCGGATCTACACCACCATCGATCCTGATCTGCAGAAGGCGGCGGCGGAAGCCGTCGACGAAGGCATGCACGTGGTGGACGAGCAGGTGATCAAGCGCCGCACCCGGAAGATCAAAGTGGGGGAGGGCAAGAACGCAAAGATCGAGACCAAGATCGAGAACGGGCCCATGCCGCAGGTAGCGCTGGTGGCCCTCGATCCCCATACCGGCGAAGTGCTGGCGCTGGTGGGCGGCCGCAATTACGGATTGAGCCAGCTCGACCATGCCGTAGCCAAGCGGCCCACCGGGTCGATCTTCAAGCCCTTTGTTTATGCGGCTGCCGTCAATACCGCTTTGAATGGCGGGACCATGCCGGTCGCTTCGCCGAGCGGCGACGGGAGCACGACGAGCGCGGTATTTACTCCCGCAACACTGCTCGACGACTCCCCGGTCAGCATTGAATACGGTAATACAGTTTACGAACCACGCAACTATCACGACAGCTACAAGGGCGAAGTTACCGCCCGCTATGCGCTGGCGCTGTCGCTGAACAACGCGACCGTGCGGCTGGCGCAGGAAGTCGGCTTCGACAAAGTGGCGTCCCTGGCCAAGGCGGCAGGTATCACCAGCGTGCAGGCTACGCCTTCCATCGCGCTCGGGTCGTACGGCGCCACACCGTTGGAGATGGCCGGCGCTTACACAATTTTTGCTAACGGCGGAAAGCGGGAATCGCCGCAGATGGTCCGCTTGATTCGCGACAGCAACGGCCAGGTGCTGGACAAATACGCTTCCGATCCGAAGCAGGTGCTCGATCCGCGCGTGGCCTACGTTTTGACCACGATGATGCAGAGCGTGATCGACAGCGGCACCGGATACACAGTGCGCGCGCGGGGCTTCACCGCTCCGGCGGCAGGCAAGACGGGGACCTCGCACGATGCCTGGTTTGCCGGGTACACCTCCAACCTGCTCTGCATTGTGTGGGTGGGCAATGACGACTATACCGACCTGAAGCTGGCCGGCGGCTCGACCGCAGCCCCCATCTGGACGGAGTTCATGAAGCGCGCCGTCCAAGTGCCGCAGTACTCCGATCCCAAGCCGTTTTCAGCTCCCGACGGAGTTGTTGTGGAGCAGATTGACAAGGTCACCAATAAGCTGGCCACGCCCACCTGTCCGCAAACCTACACGGTCGCTTTCATTGCCGGAACTGAACCGAAAGAGACGTGCGATCAGGCATTTACCGACACCCGCGGGGTCTTTACAAGGATCCTCGGATTCGGTTCGGCGCCTGCGCCTGCTCCGCCTCCAACCACCAACGGGGCAGTAGAGCCGGCGACTGCCGGGACGTCAGCCACTGCCGAAGCTAACAACGGCGAAACGGCGGCAACTGCGCCGAAGAAGAAGCGCGGATTCTGGGGGCGGCTGTTTGGTGGCGGCAAGAGCGATAGCGACACCCCGCCAGCACAAAATTCGGGCCAGGGAAACGATAAAGGGAACAAAAATCCGCCGCAGTAGGTCTAATATAGGGCAAACGGCGTGGAGGTCCGGATTATGGGCCGTCTTTGCTCTTCCTCGATGTGGGTTCGTGGACCGCTGCTGATGGCGATCCTTCTGAGTTGTTTCGTTTTCGCAGGTGCGGCAGATCAATCAACTCCGCCGCCCATTCCGCCACCGCAGCAAGTCGTCGTGCCATCACCTCCGCTGATCTCACTCACGGCTTCCACCCCGCCGGAACTTGAGCACCAGGGCGACGTACTGCGCGGGCAGAAGCGCTATCTCGACGCGGTCGATTACTACGAGGCAGCGATCGGCAAGCAGCCGACGTCCATTCGGTACAACAAGCTGGGCATGAGCTATCTTTTCCTGCAGCGCGAAAGAGAAGCGGACAAGGCGTTCAAGCACGCTTTGCGGCTTGATCCCCAGTGTGCGGAGGCCTTGAATAATCGCGGCTTTGTCGAGCAGATCAGGAACAACTACGGGAAGGCCTCGAAGTTTTACGAGGAGGCGCTGGTGATTCGCCCCAATGCACCGACCTTCCACTACAATCTGGCGTCGGTGTACTTCGCGCGACATAAGTATCATGAGGCGGCGCAGGAATATCGCGAGGCCTACACGCTCGATCCCGATATCTTTGAGCGCGTCTCGCGCATGGGGATACTGGCCCAGACCAGCTCGCCCGAAGATCGCGCGGCGTTTTCCTTCCTGGTGGCGCGAATGTATGCCCAGGCCGGTGACGTGGACCACTCGCTGGAATATCTGCGCAAGGCGATGGAAGAAGGATTCAAGAACATCAAGCAGGTGTACACCGACTCGGAGTTCGCCACCTTGCGCACTGACAAGCGTTTTACGGAACTGATGGAGCAGAGGCCGCAACCGCTTCCGTAAGACGAAGCAAGAGTCGCCAACCACCAAAGAAGCGCACTCCGCGGCTATCGTACTCTGACGATGGCCGCAGCAGATGCCGACTCTGCGTGAACCGGATCGCCCCAATACATCGCTTTGACGACGTGCTCGCCCTCTTCAGGAAAGAAAGCTTCGATCATCGCTTGGCCATGGGAAACAGGAACCATCTGGCCCATGTTAAGGCCGTCTATATTGAGTTGAACTTCGCCGGTTAATGGCGGCGCAGCCTTGTTCTCCTGCGTTATCGTCGCGGTGAACCTTACCTCATCGCCCATCTCCGGCTTGGCCGGCGAAAACTTCAAAACCACCGAAGTCTTAACTCCGGGCGGAAGCACCTCGACGGTGCCCATCATTCCCATGTCGGCGTGCTTTTCGATATGGCAATGGTAAGGAAAGATGCCGACGATCTCCGGATCGCGAAAATCCATCAGCAGCCTCACGCTGGGAAAGGGACCTTTTCCTGACCAGTGCGGCACGTTGATCGTGTCCCGTATTTCCCCGTCATGCACCGGCGTTCCATCGATGGCGAGCACTCGAAAATGGAGTTGATGAATATGGAAGACGTGGTCTTCCGCGCTGCGATTCTCAACCGTCCATGCTTCGACCGCTCCCTGGTGCAGAACGATGTTTGGCGGCGAACTCATCTCGTACTGCTTAGGTTCCTCGCCAACAACGGTGATGAAGAAGAAGGTGGAGATATCGGGATCTTTCGGATCGGGTGACGACTCGGAAAAATACAGCCTGCGTTCAAGAATCGGCCCCTTCCAGGCGATTTCGCCGGCATTTCGCCATTCTGGAGCGCCCGAAACAGGAGCCTGCGGTGCGGCAGCGGCGCTCTCCTGGCTGACAACTTGTGCCAGGGGGCGACGGGTGTCGCGATCGCCCGCGGGGCCGGTATCCCAGCGCCGGGTGATTAATTCCATCGCTTGTCCCTGATTCGGTGTCTCGACGACAAACTCGGCTCGGGAGCCGGGCGGCAGCGGAATATCCTCTGCCGCAGAGTTCGCCGGATCGACCGCAACTCCGTCGAGCGCGATCAATTGCACTTTCCGCGGTTGCCCGTCCTGCAGCAACTGCAGGTCCAGGATGCTATCGGCGGCGGAGTTGACTACTCTCCAAAACTCCTTCTCGTGCGGATGGGTGTGGATCATCGCGGGCAACAGCCTGGGATACAAAATCGGCACATAGTTGATCGAGAGGTCCCAACTGGGAGCAGCGTGATCGAGCGACGGTGTCATTTGCTGGTCGCGAATGACAAAGACTCTTTGCGTCATGCCGGCCAGAAAAGGACGCTGCTTCTGCAGGCCCTCCACGATCAGGGCACCTGAGGCTCCGCCTTGAATCTGGCTTTCCGTGATGCCGTGCACGTGCGGGTGATACCAATACAAGCCGGGCGGCTGGTCCTCCGGGATCCTCACGTCGTAATCAAATTCCTGTCCCGGCTGAATGAACGTGTGCAACACATCATCCTGGTGGCAGACCGGCGGAATGCTCATGCCATGGAAGTGCAGGTTAGTAGAGAAAAACCCACTGCTCGTGTCCGTGCAATCGTGTTTTTCGCGAATTGTCGCCGGGGGTGAGGAGGCATATTTGTTAGCAGGGGCCGCATTGACGAAGTGGATGACGAGGCGATCACCGGGATGCACTCGCACTGTCGGGGCCGTCTCGCCGGTATTGGTGACGTAGCAGTATCGGACGGGGCCTTCCCCGATTACAGTTTGGTGATACTTGAATGTCAGCGTTACTTCCAGTACGCCGTTTTGGCTGTGCAACTCGGGCGGATTCGAAACGACGGATCCTTCCGCCGGGCGAAAGCAGGTTGCGTCTGCCCCAGTCTGGGGCGCTGCCGATGCCTGCGCGAACCATGCAAGCGCCAGCACAGCCCAGCACACTTGCGCTGCCGCAATGAAACGAGATCGTCTGCAGATGGTCATCCTGGAAACTCCGGCAGATCAGGGAGACCGGCCATTCCGGACTTTCCTTTACTCCCGCGTATACTCGCGAATCAAATCCGCTGCCGCGGGATACTGTGCGATGAGTTTGTCGCGCTCGCCATGTTCGTAATCGGAGGGCGCGAAGCCCGGCGACATTGTGGTGCCCATGAGCGCGAATTTCCCACCGGGCGCCAAATGGCATCCCATCCAGACCTGCCCACGAACCACCACTTGAGGCCGCGCGCCGCTGGCCAGATCGTTGCCGAGGGTGATCGTCTCGTGTGTGCCGTCTGGCTTCAACTGCAACATGATGGCAGGATCGCCGAGGTAGAAGTGGAAGATCTCCGACCCTGGAAGCCGATGCAGGCGCGAGTACGATTCAGGCGTGATCATGAAATAGATGGCTGTGCCGATGGAGTGCATGCCCCGCATGCCTTCGGGCAGGTAGTCGGGGGAAACCATCCAGCGGGAGCGATAGGTCTCGCGAAAAAAACCGCCCTCCATGCGCAGCGGCTCCAGTCGCAGCAGT
Organism: uncultured Acidobacteriaceae bacterium; assembly: GCA_963846815.1. Classification (GTDB taxonomy): domain Bacteria; phylum Acidobacteriota; class Terriglobia; order Terriglobales; family Acidobacteriaceae; genus CAVVDY01. The sequence continues at coordinate 166,552 of CAWJXG010000001.1, forward strand.
TCCTTAACTTCATCAGCGGTCATGGAAAACAGCCTAACACTGAAGCCCCCGGGCTGACATCCCGGCTTCGCTGCCGTCCGCTGCCGGATATCAAAGCACGATGACTTTACAAAATTCATCATGGCTGGTCTGAGTCCATCGTCCACGGGCGGACACTCAACCTCGCGAATGGGCACTCCGGGCCTCTTCTCCAGACGAGGCCTTGCTTGCAAACCAATGCGCGTTCAGGACTTCCGGCTGATGATCGAGTTGGAACGAGACCTGCATATTCTGGTGTTGCCGTTGCAGTAGCACCTCGCACAGAAGAGAAGATTCTTTCTAACCAAGTTCTTCTCTACCCGTCAGACATGCATCGGGGAGGGATTATGGAGCGCAGATACCTGGCAGCAACGATTGCGATGGCGGCGACCTTCGCGATGTTTTCCCACGCCTTCAACTCGGGGCTGATGTCCAAGTTGCAGGCGCAGCACACGACGCTGATTTCCGAACTGCACTGCGCCGCCCAGAGCTTGCGTAGCCAGTTGCTCGATAAGCTTCACCGCTCGCTGGGACCGGGTTCCGCGGAAGAGGCCCAACTGCGAGTCGATCTGAACATCCCAACACCGGCCGCACCGGCGCTGCCGGCTTTGCCGAAGGTGATCGTGGCCCTACCAGCTCCGGCAGTCCCGCCCATGCGGATGGCCGCTCGGCCAGTCGCCCCGGCTACGCCGAATGTTTACTGTCCCAGCAAAGCTATAGCCACAGACGTCAACTTCTCAGACGATGTCGACCAGAAAGTGCAGGCCCAGATGATGGCGGCACAGGCGAAGGTGATGGCGGTGCAGGCCCGACTGGCGTCGCGGGCCATGCAGCGCGAGATTACCCAGGCAGCGCTGGCGCAGGCGCGGGCGAACATCTTGCAGGTGCGACTGAAGACCCTGCAGGAATGCCGCCCATTGCATGATCACGCAATGAAGAACCGCGACCAGGCCAGCAGTAGTTATGAAATGCAGCAGTACGGAATCGACATGGATCAGCTATCGAACGAGATCACGGATCAGGTGTCGCGGAGTTTAGAGAACAGTTTGCGGAATTTCTAGGGAGAGTCTGATCAAGTCCGATCAAGACCCTGCTAAGGCCAGCCATCATTTCAGGCACTTACGGACGGCCTGAAGGCCGTCTCCTCCAAAGCGGGACATCAGAGCCTCTCCAAGTTTTGACCTCAGGACTGGCACCGCGAGTCACCGTGTAGGAATTACATGTCAACTAGGAGAAATGCAACAATTCCTGCTAAATGCCTCGAAAGACGCCAAATATAAATTTCGAAACAACTGAAGATTTCCCGACAAAGTCGCTATAATAAAAAGTAGAGAGTCAGAGACGGGTATTCCCGTCGCTGGCTCTTTTGCTTTTTGCGATGGAAGACCGGCCGCGCCGGGCGAAATTCTTAAAGCTCGCGACGCTACCCGTAAAGTCGCATCGCCGCCAGTCACAAAGACCGGGCGGGGCCCTCAATTGCGAGTAAAATGACGGCAGTTCTCAAGGATGGCTCGGTTGCCGCTCAGGGCAGCCTCTGCAACAATATAGGTACTAGCTCTCATGCCACAAATTGGAAGTTTTGCGCTCCTGCTCGGCCTGGCCTTGGCCGTGTATTCCTTTGTCGCGGGCGCGCTGGCCCTCTACCGCAAAGACGATCGCCTGGGAGAAACCGCACGGCGCGCCGGCATCGCCTGTTGGGTCGCGGTGACCGTGGCGGCGATCGCGCTGGTGATGGCGGCGTTCGGAAACGATTTCTCGGTCGCCTACATCCTGCACCACAGCAATCGCGACTTGCCGGGCGCCTACAAGTTTGCGGCGCTCTGGTCGGGCCAGGAAGGCTCGTTGCTGTTGTGGGCGTTTCTGCTGTCGACCTATGGGTTGATCATGCGGATGCGCTACAAGGTCGATCCGCAGCTGACCGCTCATGCTTCGGTGATCGTTGCGGGAGTGCAGGTGTTCTTCCTGCTGCTGGTGAATTTCGCGGCGAACCCGTTCGGCCTGGTTACGGGAACCATTCCGGCTGACGGCTTCGGCCTGAACCCGCTGCTGCAGTATCCCGAGATGGTCATCCATCCGCCGATGCTCTACCTCGGCTACGTGGGCGTGACCGCGCCGTTTGCCTTCGCGCTGGGCGCCCTGATGATGAAGTATCCCGGCGAAAAGTGGATCCACATCACCCGCCGCTGGACCATGGTGACCTGGCTGTTCCTCACCTGCGGCATCTTCCTGGGCGCGCACTGGGCCTACGAAGTGCTGGGCTGGGGCGGCTACTGGGGATGGGACCCGGTGGAGAACGCTTCGCTCCTGCCATGGCTGACCATGACAGCCTTCCTGCATTCAGTCATGATGCAGGAGAAGCGCGGCATGATGAAGATGTGGAACATGTGGCTGATCTTCACCACGTTCCTGCTGGCCATCTTCGGAACGTTCTTGACGCGCTCGGGCGTGGTGAGTTCGGTGCATGCGTTTGCGCAGTCGGGCATCGGCATCTGGTTTGTGTGGTTCCTGGCGATCAGCTTCGCTACCTGCGTTTTCTTTTTTGTGCGCAACCGCGACACGCTGCGTAGTGAGCACAAGCTGGAATCGCTGGTTTCGCGCGAGTCGAGTTTCCTGTTCAACAACCTGGTGCTGCTGGTGTCGTGCTTCGCCGTGCTGTGGGGCACGATGTTCCCCGTGTTGTCGGAGTGGGTGACGGGCAGCAAAGTCACCGTCGGGCCGCCGTTTTTCAATCGCGTCAACGTGCCGATCGCGATTTTCCTGGTGTTTCTTACCGGCGTTGGCCCGCTGCTGGCGTGGCGCCAGACGTCGCTCGATAGCTTGCGCCGGAATTTCCTGTGGCCAACGGTGCTGGCCGTGCTGACCGCAGTGGTGCTGATCGCCGGCGGCATGAAGCCGTGGCAGGACAGCGCCTACTTCTATTCGCTGATGGCGATCTCGCTGTCGGTGTTCGTCGTGGGAACCATTGGCGGGGAGTTCTGGCGCGGCGGGCGAGTGATTGCGCGGCAGCAGCATACTAACGTCGTCAACGGCATGGTGCAGATCACGCGCCGCAATACCCGGCGCTACGGCGGATACATCGTTCACTTCGGCGTGATCCTTGTCATCATCGGTTTTGCCGGGCTGCCGTTCAATGTGGACAAAGAGCAGGAGATGGGCTTTGGCGACAAGATGCAGGTCGGGCAGTACACCCTGGTCTGCCAGTCGTACACGCAGGACGATAATCCGAACTATGGCAGCGAGTGGGCGGTGCTCGACGTCTACAAAAACGGAAAGAAGATCGCCACCATGTATCCCGAGCGGCGCTTCTACAAGGCCAGCCAGCAGACCTCGACCATTGTGGCCAACCGCTCGCGGCTGAATGAAGATTTGTACCTGGTGTACACCGGGAAGAATCCCGATACCGGGAAGCCAATTATCAAAGCGCACGTGAATCCGTTGGTGATGTGGATCTGGATTGGTGTGCACTTTATCCTGATTGGAACCATCATCGCTCTGCTGCCCAACGCCAAGCCGAAGAAGACGCTGATTCCGAAGAAAGAGCGAGAAGCGGCGGAGGCGGCGGTGGTTTAGTGGCTGGTGGCTGGTTTCGAGTTTCAAGTTGTTTCGGAAGCTTGCAACAATTCCAGCCCAGCGCGGAAGCACTTGGTTAGGGTCGCGGCGATGAAACCGGAGCCCCGTCAAGGGCGGCACAAGAACAGATCCCTCGGTTGCCACGGCGGCCTCGTGATGACAAAACAGATTGGTAATTCGTAACTTGAAACTGGAAACTCGAAACGGGCGTTGTGAATTTGCAGACTAGAAACTCGAAACTGGTTCAACACATTGCTCAGCTTGCGCTGCTCGCGATCCTCGCGATGCTCTTTCTCGGAGCGGATACCGACGCGCGCTTCAACCGGCTGGGGCATGACTTGATGTGCGTGTGCGGGTGCAACCAGGTGCTGCTGGAGTGCAATCACGTCGGCTGCACCTACTCAGACCGGATGCGCAACGAACTGACGGCCGCCATAGCACGCGGCGACAGCGATTCGCTCATCCTGCAGAGCTTTGTGCAGAAGTACGGCAACACGGTGCTGGCGGCGCCCACGGAAAAAGGCTTCAACATGGTGGCGTGGATCATGCCGTTCGCGGTGTTTGTCGCGGCCACGGGCCTGGCAGTGTGGCTGGTGCGGCTGTGGAAGAAACGCGCGGTAGCGCAACCGGTGGCGCATCCTAATCTGCCGGCAGATCAACTTGATGCGCTGCGCCAGAAGGCGCGGCGGGAGACGGAATTCTGATCATGGCACTGTTCGCAGCAGCTGCAGGAACGCAGACGGCATTCATCATGTTTGGCTGTGCACTGTTTGCCGTGGCGCTGTTCGTTTACATTTTCTATGGCTCCGAGGACGTGGAGACGGGCGAGGCCAAGACACGAGTCAGCTACCTGGCTGAGCGCAAGGACGCGACCTATGAAAACTTGCGCGACCTGAACTTCGAATACAAGGCCGGCAAGCTCAGCGAGGAAGATTACGCCATGCAGCGCGCCGCGCTGGAAGACGAAGCCGCGGCAATCCTGGCCGAGATGGAAGCCATCAACGGGCGACCTAAGGCAACGCCGAGCAGGGGGAAAGCATGAGGCTCGGGCGGGGCACCGCTTCAGCGGTGCAGGAAGCGCGACATCCCTCACATGCTTGTCATCCCGAGTCCGCCGCGGCGGACGAGGGATCTGCTCTTGTGTTGCAGCAGACGGAATCGGTGCATTTGCAGCAATTCGCGTCAGGGCACGACCCTGCTTGTGCCCTGACGCGGGGCCTGCCAGTGGCTGCATTGTTCAAGAGCGCACTGACGCGGAGCTTGCTGATTGCAATGCTCCTGCTCGTGGCGACGGGTCTCGTTTCCGCCCAATCCATTACCGGCACGGTCACCAACGGCACCACCGGCAAGCCGGCCGCGGGAGACGACGTCACGCTGCTCTCGCTCTCGCAAGGCATGCAGGAGATTGGCTCGGCCAAGACCGACGCGCAGGGCAAGTTCTCGTTCCCGGCTCCGTCGGACCGGGCACCGCACATGGTCCGCGTGGACCACGGCGGCGTGAGCTACTTCCCGCAGGGCGGCCCGATCATGCCCGGCGCGACCACGGCCGAGGTCACGGTTTACAACACGGCGAAAAAAGTCGACGGACTTTCGCAGACCGTGGAGGTTGACCGCTATCAAAGCGAAGACGGCAAGCAATTGCAGGTGATCGCGCTGTTCGCCATACAGAATGCGTCGAATCCGCCGCGCACGATGGATGCCGACCCTACCTTCTCCTTCGTGTTGCCGGCCGGAGCGCAAGTGGATTCCAGCGATGCCAAGGGCCCGGGCGGACAGCCGATCCAAAGTCCGGCGACCGAGACGGGTCAGAAGAACACCTACGCCTTCAGCTTCCCGCTCAAGCCGGGAGAAACGCAGTTCCAGATTTCCTATCACCTGCCCTACACCGGTGAAGCCAGCTTCGCGCCCAAGCCGCTCGCGGACGTGCAGCACTTCGTCGTCATGCTGCCGAAGGGCATGACATTTACGCCCAAGAGTGCGCAGCAGTTCCAGTCGATGCCTGACAAAACGGGCGCGACCATTATGGTGGCCACCAACGTCAAGCCGGGGCAGGACCTGGCGTATCGCGTTGCGGGCACGGGCATGTTCCAGCAGGAAGGGCAAGAAGACGCGAGCGCCGGTGATAACGGCGGCGGTGGCGCGATGGGCGGCGGGCAGGCGGCTACGACCGACAATCGCCCAGGCGGCGGACTGGGCGCGCCGATCGACGCTCCTGATCCGCTGTACAAGTATCGCGCCGTAATTCTCGGCATCTTCGCGGTAGTGCTGGTGATGGGCGGCTTCTACATCGTCTCCAAAGGCAATCAGAAACAACATGCGGCGACGGCGTCCGGGCCGCGCATCGATGGGCCGATCACCGGTGACCGGTCAACCGTGCTGCTCGACGCCATGAAGGACGAGCTGTTTGAGTTGGAAGTCGAGCGCCAGCAGGGAAAGATCACCGAAGACGAGTATGCGAAAGCGAAAGCCGCACTGGATGAGACCATGCGGCGGGCGCTGGCGAGGAAGAGCGGCAGCTAGCGCGAGCTTTGAGCCACCAGGCATGAGCGGCTAGCCCTTAGCAATTAGCCAAGAACGAGTTCCCGGAGTTGCGCTGGATTATTGCCTGCGCTTCGCGGGGTCGCAGTACTGCAGAACACGATTGCGAATGGCTGGTTCTCAACCCCACCGTTGAATCTCAGCTCAGGCCTAATGCCAAGTGCTAATTGCTTCTTCTCACTTCTCGATCAGGCAATATTCTCCGATCTTCTCTGAACCTGTCGGCTCGGCAGACGCGGGGTAGAGATCGACGTTGTTGCAGTCGTAGCTGCCCCAGTTCTTGGGAAGCCGAACCATTAAATAGTTTCCTGCCGGTGGATTGGCGCAGTCGGCCATGCCTTTGTTGCAGTGCAGTTGGAAGACAGCGTGGCCGCTGGGAACCGGATCCATTTGATGGACGTTGAGGATGATTACGCCGCCACTCACTTCACTGCCGCGGATGGTGACGATGGACTTTTCCTGAGCCATCACCGTCGTCGCAACCAGCGCCACTAACAGAAGCATGAGTTTCTTCATGAGAGTCACCTCCCCTTGAGAATCTGCTTCGTGTGGCCCCAAGCCGGGACCAACTCCAATTTAATTGTCGACTATGCGAAGCTGCTTGTCTGTGACGGGTGATGCAGGGCTGATGGTTGGGGGGAGCAGCAATTAGCAATTGCGAAAGAGTATCTTCTGCTGGCACGTAATTCTGAACCAAGCGACCAATGCGGGGTTCGACTGCACGATGTCCAGATAGCCCCTCCGTGGGTTCGGACTCCCCGGACCGTTGTTGCAACGGCAATCCATCTCTGGCTTGCTATTTCGGGGAAGGGGGTGCGGATGGCTGTACACCATCAGGCTGGTTCCACCAGCGGTTGGGATTTGACTCCTCGCCCTCGTGCTTTGCCTGGCTGATCCAGCCTGCGCGAATTTGAATCACAGGCTCTTCGTACGGGTGGGCCACGCGGATGGCGGCGACCACTTTCTGGAGTACAGTCGTGTCCTCCGGGATCGCGAAGGTGACACGGGTGGTTGGCACTTCCGAGATTTTCAGCTGTTCTCCGGCCTTTGAGCCCTTCAGAGGCCGAAACTGTTCCACGCCCGCAGCAGAACGGAAGGCTACCTGATCATAGCTACCGTACTGCAGCGGATAAGCAGCGGTAATGCTCTGCAGGACTTTCGCCGTGTATTCCGCAGGGACGTTGAACGACACGATGTAAGCGGGGACGAGCCGAAATGTGCTGTCCTGTATGTCGCTGGGAGAGACTTGCTTCTGCGGCCGGGTGCATCCAGGGAGGAAGGCGAGAATTACTGTCAGTGCTGCCACGTAATACAAGTCTCGGTACTTCCCAGATGAGCCTGACATTTGCACCTTCACTTTCTTTGTACTCATGCACACACCATGGACTGCTGCTTCCGAGCTTACAAGCAACTGACCTCTGATGGCCGGTTCTTCTCGCTCGTCGCTCGCGACTCGCAACTATCCACTATGCCGGATATGCATCACGTCGCCGTCTTTCACGATGTACTCCTTGCCTTCAAGGCGCAGGGTGCCCTTGGCACGGGCGTTGGCTTCGGAGCCGGCTTCGAGCAATGCATCCCAGTGAATGGTTTCGGCGCGGATGAAGTGATGTGACAGATCGGTGTGAATCGCACCGGCGGCGTCGACCGCCTTAGAGTTGCGCTCGACCGTCCAGGCGCGGCACTCGTCTTCGCCGACGGTGAAGAACGAGATCAGCCCCAGCAGCTCGTAGCTCTTGCGGATGAGGCGCACCAGTCCGCTCTCTTGCAATCCGTAGCTCGACAAGAATTCGGCGGCGTCTTCCGGGCTCATCTCGGCGAGTTCGGCTTCGACTTTGGCGCAGACGGCGAGCGCTCCCGTGTTGGGGCGGGAAGCGACTTCGGTCAAGCCGTACTTCTCGACAGCCGCTTCGAGATCGGCGTCGAGCGTGCTGCTCTCGCCGATGTTGAGCACGTAGAGAATGGGCTTCTCGCTGAGGAACATGAAGCCGCGCACCCGCTTTTTGTCGTCGGCGGTCATCTCCATCTCGCGCAGCGGGCGCTCGGTTTCGAGATGGATTTTGGCGCGCTTGAGCAGCTCGTCTTCTTTTTCCAGCTCAGCGGTGCGCATCTTCTTCAGGTCTTTTTCCAGGCGCTCGAGACGCTTCTCCACCTGGCCGAGATCGGTGACGATCAAATCGAAATCGATATTCTTGATGTCGCGCAGCGGATCGACCGGCCCGACGTGCGGAATGGACGGATCGTCGAACACGCGCACCACGTGGGCGAGCGCGTCAACGTTGCGCAGGTTGGCGGCGAAGGCGGTTTCCTTCAGCGCCTCCTGGCTGAGGGCGGCGACGTCGGCGTACTCGACGCTGGCGTGGATGAGCTTCTTGGGGTTGTAGAGCGCAGCCAGCCGGTCGAGCCGGTCGTCGGGAACTTTGGCGACACCGAGATGCGCCTCACGCGGATTGCCCGAGCGCGCCGAGACGTCCTGCCCGGTGAGCATGACGAAGAGGGAAGTTTTGCCTACCTGGGGCAGGCCGATGATTCCGGTTTTCATGAGAAAGTTGTCAGTTGTCGGTGGTCAGTTGTCAGTAAGAGCTGTGAGACGCGAGCTGCAACATTTAAAGCTATCAGCTTCCAGGTGTCGGTTGCCAGTTTGGGGTGGCGGGGATCGGGTGTCAGGCGTCGGAATGGGAGGGTCAGGCTTTGTATCGGGTACGAACTCTAGTCGGCCGAAAGGAGAGTCCGTGTCGCAATCATCGTCGGTTTGCGATTGGAACGGATTACAAAAAACCCCGCGCCGTAGGCGCAGCATAGCTTAGCCCAGCGCTTCAGCGCTGGGTGAAGTTGGAGAAGGATCCGAGTGCCGGCGATTCGCCTGTTTCGATTGCCGAACTGCAGCGGGTGGTTGTTGTCAACATGTTTTATCGCAAGTGATTGTATTCTCTTGCCATTTCTCGCCGTCAGCTAGTCTAAACGAATTCTACCCCCTGCTTCTCGCCGTTACCCACAACAGCACCAACCCCAGCAGCATCACCGTGCCTTCCGCGCGGGTTGACCACACGTGCAGCTTGTTGAATTCGACGCGGCGGGCGTCGTCGTGGGGCACGTTGTCGATGAAGCCCATCTGGTTCCGCAGCACCGCCATGCGCGAGGCGATGCCGAACATGGCGACGAGCGTGAGGACAATCATGGCGTAGATGAGCAGGTTGCGCAGCGCGAAGGGATGAGCCGCGCCGTCGACCACGCGGGCGTCGATCATCGAGGTCGCGGCGAAGACGACGCCGCAGATGAGGCCCATCCAGTGCATGATGCCGAGGCTGCGATTCACCACGTTGCCGGCGTATTGCCGCGCCGGAAGAATACCTTCGTGAAAGACAGTGGGCGCGAGGACGAAGGCGAAGAAGATCAGCCCGCCCACCCAGATGACCAGCGACAGCAGCATGAAGAAGCGTATGAAGGACATGGGAGGTTGTCAGTGTCGGTGGTCAGTTGTCAAAGAGAGCTGACGCTGATAGCCCACTTTGATCCTGATACCCGACGCGCTCATTGTAAATCGCATAGTCGCATCTCTCGTAGCGGATAGCTCGAGGCTCGTAGCTGCCCATCCTGCTCGCGATTTGCTGCTCGAACAGGACATCTTGTCTGGCTACGTGCCCCATCGCAATGAGGACAACCACTTCTCGCAAAAGGTGACGCGCATGAAGAACAAACTGATGTTGATAGCAGGTACGCTGTTACTGTCTGGCTGCTTCGCTTACGCTCAGGCGGGTGGCGGAGCTGGAGCCGCCGGAGCTGCCGGAGCAGGGCAGAGCGGCAGCACGGGATCTACCGGCAGCGCCATGGGGCAGACCGGCACGGGTAGTGCCATGGGCCAGACCGGCACAACCGGGCCGACGACGGGCACAACCGGAACTGTCAACCAGAATGGCACGGCAGGGTCGGGCTCGATGAGCGGATCCATGGGCACTCAAAACAGCACCACGGGAACGATGAGCGGCCAAACCGGCACGACGACGACGACTCCGGAAACAACTCCTAACGGCACGACAACCACAACTCCGGGGACAACGACTAACCGGACGACAACCACGACTCCAGAAACAACTCCTAGCGGCACGACGACTCCAGGCACCATGACGCCCGAAACAACGACTAACGGCACGACGACTACGAACCCCGGCAGCTCGACTTATCCAAGCAGCAGTACCCCGCATACGACGACGGGCACCGGCATCACGCCACATAGCGGGACACCGAACACCACGACGGGGACGACAGGGACAACCACGACACCTGAGCCCCACTTGTAAGGCGAAGCTATAGCAGACATGAAGAGGGGCCGCGCGACGGCTCCTTTTTTGTTGCGGTCAAGGCGCTACGCCGGCTGCAATTCAGCAATTGGCGGCCGCCCGTATATACTGCCTTGGGTCTCGCACCCAACCATGGTTAACAACCCTTTCGAAACTTTGAGGCTCGCGACGCCACCATGCTACGCCTAGGCCTGACGGGCGGTGTTGCCTGCGGCAAGTCGACGGTTGGAGGCATGCTCGCCGAGCGCGGCGCGCACTTTCTCCAGGCCGATACTCTGGCACACCAGCTCTATCTGCCCGGAGCTCCGGTGTACGACGCTGTGGTACAGGCGTTCGGCGAAGACATCGTGCGCAGCGACGGCTTCATCGACCGCGCCGCGCTGGCGAACAAGGCGTTCCCCGACCGCATCGGCGAGCTGAATGCCATCGTTCATCCGGCGGTGGTCGCGGCGCAGAACGCCTGGCTTAGCGATATGGAGAAAGCCGACCCTGAGGGAGTGGCCGTGGTTGAAGCGGCGCTGCTGATCGAAGCCGGGGCGCACAAGCACTTCGACAAGATCATCGTTGTGACCTGCACCTTCGAGCAGAAGGTGGAACATTATGCCCACCGCGCCGGCATTTCGCTGGAAGCGGCGCGTCGCGAGGTGGAACGTCGCGGGGCGGCCCAATTCAGCGACGAGAAGAAGGCCAGCTACGCGGATTATGTGATCGACAACTCCGGCTCACTGGAGGAGACGGAGCAGCAGGTGCAGCGGATGTGGGGGCAGTTGAATCAGGTAGGTTTGTCATCGTGAGCGAAAGAGTGTTCACCACAGAGGCACGGAGGACACAGAGAACAGCGAGTTAACAGGGAGGGTCCCTGGCCTTCGCCATAGATGGAGCCATCCGGGCCCGATCACCGAAGTGTAGGTGCCGGTTCCGGAGCATGCGACACCCAGCATCTTGCCAGTGTCTTCGAATGTCACTTCGGCCGTGACGGGGTCAACGGAGAGGATCCGTCGGACAATTCGTTTGCCCTGGGATTCACCAATTTGATCTCCAAGCATCGCTAAAACCTCCACAGCTGGGACTCGTTCCATCCTCATCCCGAGCGCGGGCAAGTTTATCCCATCTCGGCAAATGACAGCAGCATAGTTTTTGAGGGACCAGGACACTGGCGCGGCTTGGCGTACGAGGGGGGAAGGAAAACGTGCCTCCCCCAACCGTCAAGCCGGGGGAGTAATGCCAGAGGTATCCTGGGTAATAAGTTACTTGCAGGTCTTGCTGACCACCTTGAGGGTCGAGACCTCAAAGTCGCCGTGTTTTCTGGCGCCGATTTCCTGCTTTTCGTAGGGCTGGCTGACCTGCTCCTGGGTCGCGGAGCGGTGGGGGTAGCTTCCGGTCACGGTGACCCTCTGGCCGACATAGTCAGCGAGCGAAACCTTGCCATTGTCGTAGAGCTCCCAGTGCTTGCCATTGTTAGTAAGCAGATAGAAACCACTGTAGGGCTCGACGCCCTTCTGAAGGCAACCGGTAACGGTCTGCGCGCCGGCAGGAGCGTTCTCGTTCGCAGTTTGCGCGACGGCGTATGCCGCGACCAACATCAAGCCGACAAACAGGATAAGGACTTTCGCGAGATTTCGAGTCATTCAAAACCCTCCTACTACTACTGGCATAGTATGCAGCCACTCTGAAGGCTTCAGTGACTCGCGACACAGCTACCCGTGACTGCCGAAATGCTGCGTGGATTATGTAACTCATGCTGATTCTTCGGGTTGCAGCTTCAGGCATCCCACAAAGCTGCTGCACGCTTCCAACAACAAGCTTTGCTCGCGATTCTGCCATGGGTTGAGTCGCGAGGAGTTGAGCCGTTGCTTAGGAGGCAAATCTCATGGGAACCATTCTGTTGATCATTCTCGTTCTGCTACTCGTCGGAGCATTTCCGGTGTGGCCGTACAGCCGGGCCTGGGGCTACTACCCGAGCGGCGGGCTGGGTCTGATTGTGGTGATTCTGGTGATTCTGCTGCTGATGGGCCGCATCTGAGGCGCTTGTTGAAGAATGCGCCACGGTAATTTGTGCACTCGGGTACTGCCGCTGTTTCTGGTTTGCATCTTCGCGCTGGCGGCAGTGCCGCGTTGCACTGCTTACTCTGTTCTGACCCATGAGGAGATCATCGATCTCCTGTGGGACGGGCAGATTGTTCCGCTGCTCAAGTCGCGCTTTCCCGACGCCACCCCCGATCAGTTGAAGGCCGCCCACGCCTACGCCTATGGCGGCTCGGTAATTCAGGACATCGGTTACTATCCCTTCGGCGATCACCTGTTCAGCGACCTTACCCACTACGTGCGCACCGGCGATTTTGTGCAGGCGATGCTGGCGGATGCCGAGGACCTCAACCAGTTGGCATTCGCCATCGGGGCGCTATCGCATTATGTTGCCGACATCCATGGCCATCCCTACATCAATCGCTCGGTCGCGCTCGAGTATCCGAAGCTGGCCGAAGAGTACGGTCCATACGTTCCATACGATGTGGACCATCATGCGCACATCCGGGTGGAGTTTGGTTTTGACGTTCTGCAGGTAGCCAAGGGACGCTACGCGCCGGAGCAGTATCACAATTTCATTGGCTTCCAGGTTTCACAGCCGTTGCTGGAGCGCGCCTTTCAAGACACCTACGGCCTGCCGCTCAAGACGGTGATGCCGCATGAACAACTCGCGGTGAACACATATCGCCGCAGCGTGAGCGAGATCCTGCCGGAGATGACAAGGGTCGCGCTGCTGGTGAAGGGCGATCAGCTAAGGCGCGAGATTCCGAACTTCAACAAGGAGCACTTCCTTTATCACCTGTCGAAAGCCGACTACCGGAAGTCATGGGGCGACAGTTATCAGGAGCCGGGGCCGGCGGCACACATTCTGGCCGCAGCTTTCACGGTGATTCCGAAAGTCGGGCCGCTGAAGGACCTTGACTTCAAAGAACCCACGGCGCGAACCGAGAACCTTTACTTCAAGAGCATCGACGAGACTGTCGACAACTTTCGGACGGCATTGCGCGAAGTGAAAGACGGCGACCTGAAGACGCCGAATATCAACCTTGACACGGGAAATGCCACCGAGCGAGACAAGTATCCTCTGGCCGACGCAACCTACCGCACGCTGCTTGACGATTTGTCGGCCGACAACTTCAAAGGCATGGACGACGGATTGCGCGACAATCTCTTGCAGTTCTATTCCGGCTTTGCTTTTCCCAGCCCGAAGTACGGGCGGCTGGAGCACTGCGAGATCGAGCGCTGGAAGCAGACGTTTCTCGAGGTAAACCAGGTGAGGGCGGCGGGGCTGCTGGAGAACGCATCGCAAGTTGCCTCCGTCAGGCATGGTCTTACGCGCTGTCAGCAACCTTATTTTTGCGAAGGTTCGCGCCCCGACACCAGGCCGGGATAGATTGCGGTCTACTCGTAGCGCAGGGCGACCAACGGATCGACGCGTGCCGCGCGCCGCGCCGGGAAATAACAAGCCAGGAACGCCGCTGCCGCAAGGATCAGCGCCACTCCCACGAAGATCGCCGGATCGTGAGCGCTGACACCGAATAACAGGCTCGACAGAACGTTCATAGCCAGGAAAGCGGCCACTAATCCCAGCACAAGTCCGGCAACCGCCAGCCGCATCCCCTGCTTCACCACGAGATTCACTACGCTGCTGGTCTGCGCGCCCATGGCCATGCGAATACCGATTTCGCGCGTCTGCTGGGTCACCGAATAGGACAACACACCGTAGACACCCACGATAGCGAGGACCAGCGCGATCACGCCGAACACCGTCAGCAGAGCGGCTCCCATGCGCGGCGCCCAGAGTCCCTGATCGAGCAGTTCCTGGATGGTATTGAAGTTGGTGAGCGCCAGGTTGTTATCGAGCGATTGGACGTTGTTGCGCACAGTGGAGATGACGGCGTCCGGCCGGCCATTGGTTCGCACCTGCATGGTGGCAACGGGAGAATAGTCCTGCGTTAGCGGTAAATAGATTAGTGGCTGCGGCTCTTCGCCGATGGCATTCACCACTGTATTGCGCACCACGCCAATCACTTCGCGCAGGTCCTTCTCGCCGAAAAAGTGGAAGCGTTTCCCTAAGGCGTCCTGATTCGGCCAGAACTGTTTGGCCATGGCCTCGGTGATGATGGCGACTTTGGTTGTGTCTTTGCGATCGGAGTCGGTAAACTCGCGACCGCTGACCAGTGGTATGCGCAGGGTCTGGAAGAAATTGGGCGCGATGTCGTCGAGCTGCGTCAAAGTGCCGCGATAACCCGTCCCTTCATCCTGTCCCTCGGGAAACACCGTACGCGCGAATCCTCCGCCGAGCGGGAAGTTGGAGGCGACGGTAGCCGAAGCCACTCCGGGAGCTGCTTCCGCCCGCTCGATAGCGGCCCGGTAGAACTGCTGCCCATGAGCTTCGTCGTAATGCAAAGCGCCAAGATCGAAGGCGAATACAAAGAGGTTCTTCGACTCGAAGCCAGGGTCCAGGCTCTGGGCCTTTTGCATGCTGCGGATAAACAGTCCTGCTCCCACCAGGGCGACCAGCGCCAGGGCAATTTCCGTTACCACCAGAAAACTGCGGAGACGATTACGCGCCCAACTGACACTTCCGCCTCGTCCGCCCACTTTCAGGATGTCCATGAGGTTCGCCCTGGCTACTTTGAGCGCCGGAACCAGGCCTATCAGGAGCGCCGTAAGTATGGACACGCCCAAGGTGAACAAGAGCACATGCAGGTCGAAAGTGAGATCGATGTCGCCGGCAAGAATGAAGGGCGGCCGGAAGGACCACAAGATGGCGCGACCCGCGTACGCAATGGCGATGCCCGCGATTCCCGCCAGAACCGCAAGCAACAGGCTCTCGGTAAGCATCTGGCGCATGACTCGCATGCGGCTGGCTCCGAGAGCGGCACGCAGGCCGACTTCCTTTTCCCGCCGGGCAGCCTGGGCGAGCAGCAGATTGGCGACATTGACGCAGGCGATCATGAGGACTACGCCGACGATCGCCATCAGCAGTCCGCCAATCAGCACGAACTGAGCGTGATCGTTGACGCCTCCAGCGGCATCGGCCAAGGGCGTCAGGACCACACTTCGGCTGGCGTTGTCCTTCGGGTAGGCAGTTTCCAGTTGCGATGCGATGGTCTTAAGCGAAGCTTCCGCTCCGCTGATGGGCACGCCGTCTTTCAAACGGCCGAACACCGTGGTGTCGAGGAATCTGCGGTCGTTGAAGTTGTCTTTGAAGAACCCGGAGAGTGCCGCAGGATACATGCTGACGGGAATCCACAGCTCTTCCGCATTGCCAAAGGTGAACAAGCCCTTGAAACCGCGCGGCGCCACGCCAATCACGGTGTACGGCGTGGCATTGAGGTTCAAAATCTTACCCACGACATCGCGATCGGAGCCGAACTTATTTGTCCATAAGCTGTAGCTGAGGACTACGAGGTTGTTGCCGCCCGGCTTGGTGTCTTCGTCGGGGAGAAAGAAACGCCCCATGGCAGGACGCAGCCCCAGTAGGTCGAAGTAATTTGCGCTGACCATCTGCCCGAAGACTTGCCTGGGCTTTTCCCCTCCGCTCCAGGTCAACGGAAGCGGGCCAACAAAGCAGCCGAGTCCCGAGAAGACCTGGTTGTCTGCGGCGTAGTCCTGGTAATTCCGATAGGACATGCCGAGTTTGGTGAAATTGGCTGCCGTGACTCGAGTCTTGGTGTCTACGGTGTCGACCTCAACTAACCGGCCGATGTCCTTCACCGGCAGGGGATGGAGAAGGACCCCGTTCACCACCGTAAAGATGGTGGTGTTGGCCCCAATGCCGAGCGCCAGCGACAAGATGGCGATGGCACTGAATCCCGGATTCTTCCGCAGCATGCGAAAGGCGTAACGAACGTCCTGCCAGAATGTTTCCATCGGTGCATCTCGCGGGCCCGCATTTGGGGGCAAAAGTGTGAAGGATTGTAATGCAACCTTCTGGCCAATGCGGAAGCCAACAACATCAGCAGGTTGCGGGCGGAGGTGTGGGCGGCGGCGTTCGGAGTTGGGGAAAGATGTTCGATTATGGACAGCAGCAAGAGAGGGTCGCCAGAGCTGCGAGGTCCTGGTTCAACCGGGTTCAGAACTCCGGAGGGAATGCGATGCCCCTTCAGAAGAGTCCCAAGCGCTTGTCGGGTATCGACTTAGGAGTTACGATTTTTACCTTTGAGGAGTTACGATTTTTACCTTGACTCTGCCGGATTAATGGTCATAATGATCCCGCTACGTGTGCTGCAGTTTAGGAGGAAACTCACCTATGAGGAAATTGCGCATCGTCCTGACGATGTTAACCGTAGTGCTCCTGGCAAGCGCCTTTGCGTATGCCGATAGCATCATCTACGACAACGGCGGTCCCAACCAGCAAAACGGGAACGAAATGACGGAGTGGATCCAGACTGAGGACTTCACTCTAACCCAGGCCGTGAATGTTACCGACATTCACTTCTGGGACATCGAATCAGCCCCGGGTTATGCCGGCTCCATCACCTGGTGGATCGTGGGTGATAACGGCGGCAATCCCGATTTCAACAATGTTTTTGGGACGGGCAGCGCCGACCCCACTCGTGTCAACACGCAGTGCGGTATTCTCGGTGCTTACTGCGAGTACTCGAACGACTGGAACATCAACCCCCTGACCTTGGCAGCGGGCACTTACCATCTCGCGCTCCATAACGGTCCGGTAACGGACGAAAACTACTCCTTCTTCTATTGGGAGACAACCAATCCCAACGGAACGCAAACCGGCCTGGAGTGCCAGCTGGGCGTAGCCTGCTACGACAGCTGGAACAACAATGGCAATGAGCATGCGTTCTACCTGACGGGTACGAGCGTTCCTGAGCCAGGCACCCTGATGCTGATGGGTACCGGCCTCTTGGGCGGGCTCGCTTCCCTGCGTCGCCGCTTCTTGTAGTCGTTAGCTGGATCTTCCAATACACCGGCCCGGGCTGAACAGGCTCGGGCCTTTTTCGTGTGCCGGCGCCCCGTTCCCATCGCACATTTATATTCTGAAATGTGACGTCACGCCTGAACGCACTGGCCAAGAAGCTGTTTGGAAAGGGCTCGCTCCGATCGTTTCTGCGGTGGATGGTCATCGCGGCGTTGGTGCTTTGGTCGGTGGCCGTGCTATTCCTGGTTGCCGCGCGGTGGATCAACCCACCAACGACCGCGGTGCAAATGCAGCGCCGGCTGCAGGCGTGGATTGATCACAGACCGTATCAGAAACGGTATGACTTCGTTCCCCTCAGCCAGATTTCGCCCGATCTCCAGCACGCTGTCATCGCTGCTGAGGATGCGCGCTTCTACCAGCATCACGGCTTCGATTGGAACCAGATTCAGATCGCTGCCCAAGAAGACCTGGAAGGCGAGCGCACTCGTGGAGCTTCCACGCTTACGCAGCAACTGGTAAAGAATCTGTTGTTCGGAACCAGCCGCTCGATCCTGCGCAAGGGCGCAGAGTTCACGCTGGTGCCGGTGGCGGAACTCGTCTTGGGCAAGCGGCGCATTCTGGAGCTCTACCTTAACGTGGTCGAATGGGGTTCGGGCATCTACGGGGTGGAGGCGGCGAGTCATTTCTATTACCGAACCTCAGCCCGCAGCATTGGCCGGGACCAGGCAGCACGTCTTGCGGCGATTCTTCCCGCTCCACGAAGGCGGCGGCCTGAGCGTATGAACTACTACAGCGCGATCATCCAGGAGCGGATGCGCCAAATGGGGTGGTGAGGGTAGGGCGTTCACCGGCGACCTTGAACAGCAGCTTCCGGAAAAATCGGTGTACACTCGTTTGAATTCTGCTGATGCACACGATGCGCAAAAGCGTGACAGAGCGGAGGTCATCTTGAAACCCGTAGCCGACCGCATTCCCGATTCCGCCGAAGGTCCCGAAGCAGCGCTGGCAAGCTTCATAGCAAAGTTCGACCCTGAGATTCAGAGCTTGATTGGCGCTGTTCGACGCGCAGTGCGCAGACGGTTGCCGGCGGCCAACGAGTTGGTTTACGACAACTATAACTTTTTCGTTATCGGCTATTCCACATCGGAGCGGCCAAGCGATGCGGTACTCTCCGTTGTTGCTGACCGAAAGGGAGTCAGGCTGGCCTTTCCGTACACGGGTTCCAGACTCCCGGACCCGCACAAACTGCTGCGAGGTTCCGGTACTCAGAACCGTGCGCTCACGCTTGGTTCGGCGGCAACCGTGAGCAACCCTGAAGTGGAGGCGCTCATAGCGGCCTCGATCAAGCTCTGTAAAACACCGATGCCGGCAGCCGGCAAGGGCAAGCTCGTTATCCGGGCGGTGTCTGCAAAACAGCGTCCCAGGAAAAGGGCGAGTTAGACGCCGACCCGAGTTCGCTTAGGCGGCCTGTCCCCCCGGTTTGACCGCCCCCTGCGCCTTTCTTACACTAAGGTTTACGTCTGATGCGGGTTTGACCCGGCGCAGGCCTCGAGTTTTTCGAGCCGACCGTCAGCATCCAATAAAGGACGGCAACGGCTGATTGCAAAATCTCTCTGAAGGCGATCTTTTGACAACTGAAACTACGAACGAAACCGGAACACCTGAACCGAACACTCCTGAAACCCCAACTGTCCCTGAAGCGCCGAATCCCTGCCAGCGCGAGCTGATCATCGAGGTTCCCGCTGACGTGGTGAAAGCGGAGACGGAAAACCTGATCCAGCGCTACGCCAAAGTTGCGCGCATCCCTGGGTTTCGCAAAGGCAAGGTGCCGGCCGGCGTCATCCGCCAGCGCTTCGCCGAAGACATCAAGAGCGAGATGGTCGAGCATCTTGTGCCGCGATACTTCCGCGAGGAAGTACAGAAGCAGGGCATCTCTCCAGTGTCGCAACCGCGGGTGACGGACCTGCACCTGCATGAGGGCGAGCCGCTGCGGTTTACCGCGCGCTTCGAGGTGTTCCCAGAATTCAAGGTGGCGCCTTACGACGACATCAAGGTCGAGACCATCGATACCAATATCAGCGAAGAAGAAGTTGAGACTGCGCTGAACAACCTGCGCGAGCAGCAGGCGACCTACACTCCGGTGGAGGAAGAGCGCGGCCTGGAAGACGGCGACTTTGGGGTGGTCAGCTTCAAAGGCACGCCGAAGGACGGCGAAGCCGACGCCAAGCCGGTCGAAGTGGAAGAGATCATGGTGGAGATCGGCGGCTCGAACACGATTGCCGAGTTCAGCGAGAATCTTCGCGGCGGCAAGCCCGGCGAAACCCGCACCTTTGACGTGACCTATGCCGAAGATTTCGGCGACAAGCGGCTGGCAGGCAAGACCATCACGTATGAAATCAACATTAAGTCGATCAAGCGGAAAAGCGTTCCCGAACTGAACGACGACTTTGCCAAGGAGTTGAGCCCCGATTTCAATTCCGTCGAAGACCTGCGCAATCGCATTCGCGAGAACATGCAGGCTGAGAAGCAGCACACGGCCGAGCACCAGGGCAAGGACAAGATCGTCGAGGAACTGGTCAATCGCAACGACTTTCCGATTCCCGAAGTGATGGTCAACGAGCAGGTCGACCTCCGGCTGGAGCGCGGGCTGCGCGCCCTGGCGGCGCAGGGCATGAACACAGAAGACATGAAGAAGATGGACTTCGGGCGTCTGCGTTCGGGCCAGCATGAGGCGGCGCTGCGCGAGGTGAGAGCAGCGCTCATTCTGGAACAGATTGCCGATCACGAGAAGATCGCAGTCGGCGATGAGGAAGTGGATCACGAGGTTGAGATGCTGGCGCTGCAATCCAAACAGCCGATGGAAAAGGTGCGCGCTCGTTTGACGGAGGATGGAGGGCTGGATAGAATTCGGCATCGTCTCCGCAACGAGAAGGCCTTGGATTTTCTGTATCGCAAGTCCGCATAGGGCGGACTGCTTTTCCACCTCCCAACTCTTCCTGGGGAAGAAGTGTGGGCGGTCTTAAGGAGCTTCCACATGCTTGTGCCGATGGTGGTTGAGCAGACCAGCAGGGGCGAGCGGGCGTATGACATTTATTCCCGTCTGCTGCGGGACAATATCATTTTTCTTGGCACTCCTATCGACGACAACGTCGCCAACCTGATCATCGCGCAGATGCTGTTCCTGGAAGCCGAAGATCCGGAAAAGGACATTTCGCTGTACATCAACTCGCCGGGCGGTTCGATTACCGCCGGCATGGCGATCTATGACACGATGCAGTTCATCCGGCCGGACGTGACCACCATCTGCATTGGCCAGGCGGCCAGCATGGCGGCGTTGCTGCTGGCAGCGGGTGCATCGAAGAAGCGCTTTTCGCTGCCCACCTCCCGCATCCTGATTCATCAGCCTCTCATGTCGGGATTGTCGGGGCAGGCAACTGAGATTGACATTCACGCGCGCGAGATCCTGCGCATGCGCGAGATCACGAGCCAGTTGATCGCCAAGCATTCCGGGCAGCGACTGGAAAAGGTGGAGCGCGACGTGGAGCGCGATTTCATCATGAACGCCCAGCAGAGCAAGGAATATGGCATCATCGACGACATCATTTTCAAGCATAAGTAGCGGCTTTGGACAGAGCCGCAGGGAACTAAGGTCCGATACAGGGAAAATTGCTATATCTCTGGTTCCAAAGTTGTACTGAATATTGCACTTGCGGTGCGCCATCGGGACAAGAGTTGTGCTTCAATATGCTCATAGAAAGTGCGTGAGCACGGATCGCATTAGGAGAACGCATCCGCCTCGGGCGAACGGGTTCTCACAGGAGTTGCACGGTTCCTGCCCGATTGCGAGCATCGGGAGAACGTGGCTTGAGGGCGCAGAACCTCTGCCAACGCGTGCCGAATAAAGGAGTCACTTGTCCGTGAGAACCAGGACCGGAAATGATGAAGTGTTGCGCTGCTCGTTCTGCCACAAGTCGCAAGACGCCGTGGCGAAGTTGATATCCTCGCCGACCGATTATCCCCGCGCTTATATCTGCGACGAGTGTGTCGGCGTCTGCAACAGCATTCTGGAAGATGATCGCAGCGAAACCCACCCTTCCTCTACCCCGACGCAGTTACCGAAGCCGCCCGAAGTAAAGACGTTTCTCGACGAGTACGTCATCGGGCAGCAGCAGACCAAGAAAAAGCTGGCGGTCGCGGTTTACAACCATTACAAGCGCGTCTACATGAACCGGCAGCGCGCCGGCGAGGTGGAACTTTCCAAATCGAACATCATGCTGATTGGCCCCACGGGAACCGGCAAAACATTGCTGGCGCAAACCCTGGCCAAGATGCTCGATGTTCCCTTCGCCATTGTTGACGCGACGACGCTGACCGAAGCAGGCTATGTTGGCGAAGACGTCGAGAATATCATTCTCAAGCTGCTGCAGGCCGCCGAAGGCGATGTGGCGCGCGCCCAGACCGGCATCATTTACATCGACGAGATCGACAAGATCGGGCGCAAGGACGAGAACCCCTCCATTACCCGCGATGTTTCCGGTGAGGGCGTACAGCAGGCCCTGCTGAAGATTCTGGAAGGCACAGTTGCCAACGTTCCGCCACAGGGCGGGCGCAAGCATCCCCACCAGGAATTCACCCCGGTCGACACCACCAACATCCTGTTCATCTGTGGCGGGGCCTTTGTAGGACTCGAGCGCATTATCGGCCGCCGCATGGGCAAGCGCTCCATGGGCTTCCGCACCGACGAGTCGAAGGAAGCCGCCTTCAGCGAAGCTCAAAAGCGCGACACCGAGTTGCTCGCGAAGGTGGAACCGCAGGACCTGATCAAGTTTGGCCTGATCCCCGAGTTCGTCGGCCGTCTGCCTGTGGTCGGCGTGCTCAGCGATCTGGACGAAGACGCGCTAATCGAGATTCTGACCAAGCCGAAGAACGCGATCGTCAAGCAGTATCAGCGGCTGTTCGAATTCGAGAACGTGAAGCTGCGCTTTACGGATGACGCGCTGCGCAGCATCTCGCGTGAAGCCATGCAGCGGAAAGTTGGAGCGCGCGGACTGCGGATGATCCTGGAAGAGCTGATGCTCGACCTGATGTACAACCTGCCCGGCCAGAAGCGGGTGCGGGAATTTGAGGTCACGGACGAGATGGTCCACAGCCGCAGTCTCAACCTGCCGCCACCGCTGGAGAAGGCAGGATAGCTTCTCTCCACAAGTATCTTCTATCTGCGGCGCGGCTTCGGTCGCGCCGTTTTTCTTGTGGCGCCTCCGGCTTTCCTTCGCAGAAGTTCTGCTGCGGAGCTGCGGCCTTTCCGCAACCGTAGGCCGCAATTATCATCTACATAGTTGAGTCTGGCTTGCTCAGATTTATGGGAAATACATTCAAAACGGCTCTGCTTTTGACTGCGATGACGCTGTTCCTGCTTTTTGTAGGGCAGTTTTTCGGCGGCACACACGGCTTGGAATTGGCCCTTATCTTCGCCGTGGTCATGAATTTTGCGTCGTACTTCTTCAGCGACAAGATTGCACTGGCGATGTACCGCGCCCAGCCCGCGACGCGCGAGCAGTTGCCGCGCGTCTACGACATTGTCGAGCGGCTGTCGCAGAAGATGGGCATTCCGATGCCCAAGATCTATGTGATTCCGACCGACTCGCCCAATGCGTTTGCGACCGGGCGGAATCCGCAACATGCGTCCGTGGCGGCGACGCAGGGCATTCTCGATCTGCTGAATGACGAAGAAATGGAAGGGGTGCTGGCACACGAGTTGGGCCATGTGCGCAACCGCGACATCCTCATCAGTTCCATCGCGGCCACGCTGGCGGGAGCCATCACGTTCCTGGCGCGCATGGGATTCTGGTTTGGCGGCAGCCGCGACGACCGCGAAGGCGGCGGCATGATGGGGCTGCTGATGCTGATCCTTGCCCCCATCGCGGCGATGTTGATCCAGCTAGCAGTGTCGCGTTCGCGCGAGTATCAGGCTGACGAGACGGGCGCTCACTTGACGGGCAATCCGCGGGCTCTGGCTAGCGCTCTGGCCAAGCTGGATGCCTACTCGAAGCGGATTCCGATGGTGGCTTCGCCGTCGACGGCGCACCTGTTCATCGTCGCGCCGAAGCTCATGGGCTTGAGCTTTGCCAACCTGTTCGCGACCCATCCGCCGATCGCCGACCGCATCGAGCGGCTAACTGGACAGCCCGCCGAGATGTTCGGCGTGCGCTCGCGGGAAGGGTAAGGACGGAAGAATCCACCACAGAGGCACAGAGGGGAAAGAGAAACGAACGAGATTCGAGACCGCCGAATGGGTCGCGCCTCGGGCGCAACATAAGAAAGCCCACCGCTTCAGCGGTGGGAAGACGGGAAATAAAACCTCCGAGTCCCCGCGGGGACGGCAGAGATCTTTATCCGAATACGAATCGCGAATCGTATTCCATGCCGGACTTTTTCAGCATTTCCCTCAACTCGTCTTCGAAACTGGACTTCGCGTGATGTCTCTCCTGGTTGCCGATGTAGCGGATCACCGCAGCCGGTTATGTTGCGCCCGAGGCGCGCGATCACCGTAAAGGCAGAGATCCCGCACTTTGCTGGTAGTGACAAATTAAGAATCCCTCCGTGTCCTCTGTGCCTCTGTGGTGATTCTTTTCTTCCCTTACAATAAGAGATTCACCTTTAGGAACGACGACCCCATTATGCATCGCTGGTCTCAACTCTTTATTCCGACGCTGCGCGAAGCTCCGGCCGACGCCGAAGTCGCCAGCCACAAGTTTCTTGTCCGCGCCGGCTACATTCGTCAGCTCGCCGCCGGACTTTATTCCTTCCTCTTTCTCGGCAATCGCACACTGGTGCGCATCACCGGGATCGTGCGCGAGGAGATGGATCGCATCGGGCAGGAGTTCTACTTGCCGGCGCTGCATCCGCGGGAAATCTGGGAGGCCAGCGGCCGCTGGCAGGTGATGGGCGACAACATGTTTCGCCTCAAGGACCGCAGCGGGCGCGATCTCTGCCTGGGCATGACCGAAGAAGAGGTCATGACGGAGATTGCGCGCAAGGAGCTGCGCAGCTACAAGCAACTGCCGCAGATCTGGTACCAGATCCAGCAGAAGTTTCGCGACGAGCCGCGTCCCAAGTCAGGCCTGCTGCGCGTGCGGCAGTTTACGATGAAGGATTCCTACTCGTTCGACATCGATGCCGCCGGGCTCGACGTCAGCTATCGCAAGCACTACGACGCCTATTGTCGCATTTTCGATCGCTGCGGATTGAAGTACGTTGTGGTCGAGGCGCATTCGGGGGCGATGGGCGGCTCGCAGTCGCACGAGTTCATGGTCTACACCGATGCGGGCGAGGATTTCGTTGTCAGTTGCCCGAGCTGCAATTACGCGGCGAACCTGGAGAAGGCCACTTCCAAGCTGGCGCCGGTTGCAGAACTCGCGCCCACCGGCGACGGGAAACCGGAGCTGGTTCATACGCCGGGCAAGGGTGCTATCGCCGACGTTGCCGAGTTTCTGAAGGTCTCGCCAAATCAGGACATCAAGGTTGTGGCTTACACGGCAGTGCTGCAGGATACGAAGCCAAAGAGCGATCAACCCAGGCCGCTGCCGGTTGCGGTCTTCCTGCGCGGCGATCACACCGTCAACGAAGCCAAGCTGCACGCCGTGCTGACTCAGGCACTGCATCAGAGCTCGGACGCGGGCGTGAATATTACCGAGATTCGTCCCATGCACCCGGAAGAAGTGCAGGAATCGTTCAAGGCTCCGGGTGGATTTTTGGGCCCCGTGGATCTGGAGATTGCCGCCAAGCCGATGAGTTCCGGGCTGACGGTGATTGTCGACGAAGGCCTGATCGGCCGCGAGAACATGATCTGCGGCGCCAACAAGCTGGATTATCACCTGCGCAACGTCACGCCGGGCCGCGACTTTCAGTGGAACCTGACGACTGACGTTCGCAACGTTGTCGAAGGCGACCTTTGTCCGAACTGCGGGCACGCGCTGAAGGTGGCCAAAGCGGTCGAGATTGGACATATCTTCAAGCTCGGCTACAAGTACTCGGATTCGATGGGCGCTCGTGTGCTCGATGAAAACGGCAAAGAAGTCACGCCGATTATGGGCAGCTACGGCATCGGACTCGAGCGCATTCTCACCTCCTGCATCGAGCAGAACAATGACGAGAACGGCTTCTGGCTGCCGGTGAGCATTGCTCCCTTCCATGTCGTAGTGGTGCCTACGAACACAGCCGACGAAAAGATCAACTCGGGGGCAATCGAAATTGCAGAGCGACTCGAACTGGGCGGCTTGGATGTCCTGCTCGATGACCGCGACGAGCGCCCGGGCGTTAAGTTCAAAGATGCTGACCTGGTGGGCATTCCATACCGCATCAACGTCGGCAAGAAGTTGTCAGAAGGTGTGGTCGAGGTGGTCACGCGCTCCGCAGGCACTCGCGACGATGTGAAAGTCGGTCGCGTGGTCGAGCACGTGAAAGAATTGTTGTCGCAGGACGGCGCTTCCTCTGGCAAGGCCGCGACTCGATAGTAGAATCGAATAACACTCTGCGGTGGGCCCCAAGATGCGAAGACCAACCTTCATCGTTGCAGAACCTGAGCCTGAGCAGGCGCTATCCAGCCGAAAACTCCTTCTGGAGACGTTCAAGTTCAATGTGATCACCGCGCATTCGGAACCGGAGATGATTGAGCTGCTGGATACCTTTCCTAATGTCGATGCCGTCATCCTCCACGATGATATGGCGGGCTCCACAACAGACATGGTGAAACGGATCAAGACACGGGTGCCCTCGCTGAAAGTGGTGGCGCTCAGTCCTCGGGTGGAGAATTCTTCCGGGATGGCGGACCACGTGGTGGACAGCCACAGCCCGGAACAACTGCTTCAACTGTTGCAGTCACTGTTTGGCGACGCCAGAAAAATTGATGGCGCTGGGCAGCCCTTGCCCGGAGATCAGGATTAGCTGATCCGCGATTCTTCGGCGAACAAGAACTGCCAAGCTGCCGGGACTGGTATTGGCCTCTATAATCATTTCCATACATGGTTCGCGATGGTTACTATTACGGACTGGCATTTGCCGCGGTGGCGCTGCTGGTTGGCTGGCTGACTGCCCCGGGATGGGCGGTCGTGCCCCTGCTTTTCGCAGCTTTCTTTCTGTGGTTCTTTCGCGATCCGGAGCGTCAAATACCGGCTCTCGCAGGGGCGATTGTTTCTCCCGCTGACGGCAAGGTAACCGACATCTCGCCGGTTGAAATCGATGGCGAGCGGCGGACGCGCATCAGTATCTTTCTCAGCGTCTTCAATGTGCATGTCAACCGTTCGCCCGCGGCTGGAACGATTACCAATGTGCGTTATCAGAAGGGCAAGTTTGGCAACGCCATGGGAGCAGTCTCCGCCGAAGACAACGAGCAGAACATTGTCACCATGGCGACGGAATACGGAACGATCGTTTTCAAGCAGATCGCCGGTCTGCTGGCGAGGCGTATCGTTTTTACCAGGAAAGTTGGCGACACTTTGGCCTGTGGCGAGCGGGTTGGGCTGATTAAATTCGGATCGCGCACGGACGTAATCTTTACCGCTGACGCGCAGATGAAGGTGCGCGTCGGAGATCACGTGAAAGGCGGGGCCACGGTGCTGGCCATCGCCCAGCCGCAGAACGTTCTGCTTATCCGGGGCAACATGGCGGAAGCGCAATGACGGATCTGCTCGAGCAGCACGCTCCGGAAGTGCCCCGGCGCCGCGCGCGCAAGGGACTGTATTTGCTGCCTTCGGCCTTCACTGCCGCCAATATCGCCGCAGGATATTACGCCATTACGCAGGCCGTCATCGCGTCCGGCGGCGACTTTCATCACCTGGACAACGCGGCGCAGGGCATCGGCATTGCCATCGTTTTCGATTTTTTCGATGGCGGAATCGCCCGGTTGACGAACACCGCCAGCGCCTTCGGCCGCGAGCTGGATTCCCTCGCCGACGTAATCACCTTCGGAATGGCTCCGGCGGTGCTCGCCTGGATATGGGGCTTCCGTATGTTGCCCCAGAATTTCGATCCTGGCGCGCGGGCGCAGGTCCTGCAACTGGGCGGAATCGCAACCTTCGTTTTCCTGCTGGCGGGTGCTGCCCGGCTGGCCCGCTTCAACATCCAGGTCAACCCGCAACCTTCGAATCCCGGACGCCCCGGGCGCAAGTACTTCGTAGGCATGCCCATTCCTGCCGGCGCAGGCGCGGTTGCCGCGGTTGTGCACCTGGTCAGGGGCGAGCCGATTCACTGGTGGCCGCTGTCGATTGCCTGGGCATTATTTGTGTTTGCGATTTCCTTCCTGATGGTCAGCACCTGGCGGTTCATCAGTCTGAAAGGTCTGAACTTTCGCCAGCAGCAGAACTTCCGCTGGCTGATTGCGCTTGGCAGCTTGATCGCGCTGATCTGGTTTTTGTCGCAGTACGTTCTGTTCACCCTGGCTTTGCTGTACATTCTTTCCGGAGTGCTGGCACGGCTCTGGTTCATGTTCCGGCGTAGCGGCGTGCCGCGCGCCCCGACGCAAGACGAGTCCTCACACGCCTGATGAAAAACGATCCCAAAACACCGCCCACTCATCCCGACACCGCAACCCGGGGAGGCTCCTTCCGCGTCGCTGTGATTGGCGCCGCCACCTTAAAGGGACGCGAATTGAAGGATGTTCTTACCGAACGCAACTTTCCCTCCCGTGATACCCGGCTGCTGGATGACGAAGAGTCTCTCGGACAGGTGGAGGCAGTCGGCGACGAGCCCACGTTCATTCAAAGCGTGCTTCCCGAGCATCTGGAGAACGTCGACTTCACCTTCTTTGCCTCAGACGAAGCCTACACGCGCAACACGTGGCAGTTGGCCCGGAGCGTGGGTAGCGACATTATCGACCTGTCGTACGCGCTGGAAGGGGAAGCGGGAGTCAGCCTGCGTGCGCCCTGGATTGAACGTGAACTCGGCATCACGCCGGCGCTTGACCTGGGCGGAGCGCCGGTAGCCATCGCGCATCCTGCGGCGATGGTCCTGGCGCTTCTGCTTTTGCGGGTGCAGAAAGCGGGCGCCATTGCCCGAACCGTGGTGACGATCTTCGAGCCGGCCTCCGAGCACGGACGGCGAGGTATGGACGAGTTGCACGAGCAGACGGTGAACCTGCTCTCGTTTCAGCAGCTCCCGAAAACCATTTTCGATACTCAAGTCGCATTCAACCTGGTCGAACGGTATGGCACTAATTCGGTGCCTCCCCTGGCGGTGGCTGAACAACGGATTCGCAGACACTTTCGCGCCATTGTGGGTGAGCGGCTGCCCGTGCCATCGTTGATGCTGCTGCAAGCACCAGTCTTTCACGGGTACGCATTTTCGATCTACATTGAGATGGAAAGCCCTGTAAAACTGCACGCCATGAGCGAACTCATTGCCGGCGAGCACGTCGAGATTGCCCAGGCTCCGGAGGAGTCGCCGAGCAACGTGATGGCTGCCGGCCAGGAGCAAGTCCAGGTGATGCTACGCCAGGATGCCGAGCGTGCAAACGGTTTCTGGCTCTGGGCTGCTTCGGATAATCTCCGGGTTGCTGCAGTTGCGGCGGTAGAGTGCGCCGAGGGAATGATCGCGGGCCGCCCCCGCGGGAAGATTCAGTGACCAAGATTTCACGGCTCAGATACTTTGCGGTTGTGCTGCTCCTTTTGGTCTCGACCGCCTGCGGTTATCACACCGCCAGCGGCCAGGCGGTGCGCTTGCCGCAGAACGTTCGCACGATTTATGTGCCGACGTTTACCAATGAGACGCACGCCTTCCGGGTCGAGCAGGTCCTTACCGCCGCAGTTGTCCAGGAGTTGCGCAGCCGGAGCAATTTCCGCGTAGTTGTTTCCGATAGCGATTCGCCGGATGCAACACTTCATGGAACAATCACCTTCGCCATGACCTACCCCCTCACCTACGATTCCCAGACCGGCAATGTGTCATCCTCGATGCTTCAACTCGGCATGACGGTTTCGCTGGTGGATCGAAACGGAAAAGTGCTCTGGGAGAATCCGAGCTATTTGTATCGCGAGCAGTACGAGCTTTCGCAGGACGCGGCCAGCTTCTTTGAGGAAGAGTCTCCAGCGGTGCAGCGCGTCGCCCACGATTTTGCCAAGTCGCTGGTCAGCAACATCGTGGAGGCCTATTAAATGCGCAGCTTCGCGGCGTCTGACCGCTTCGTTGCCGACATGAAATCCCGCAAGCTGGCTTCGGGATACGTGTTCGTCGGCGATGAGGCGTTCTTCCGGCGCAAGTGCCGCGAGGCCATCCTGCAACACCTCATACCGGAAGACGTTCGCGAACTCAGCCTCTATGACATGGACCTTGCCGAGACGGATCTGCGTGAGATTCTCGACCGGGCACGCACGCCTTCGCTGATGGCGCCTTTCCAGGTCTTCTTCATTCGCGGCGTCAAGGCCCTTTACGGCCGAGGCAAGCACGACGAAGAATTTGGGGCAATCAAGGAATACTTCGACAATCCCAACCCCGATGCGATGCTGGTCTTCATCGCCGACCACATCAGCATTCCTGCCGACGCTCGCCGCATGGACATGACGGACAAGGAGCGTTATGAACGCATCCGCGAGACTCTAGGGGAATATTGTCCGGTGCTGGAGCTGGCACGGGTGGAGGAAGGCGACGCGGTGAACTGGGCGGTGCAGGCGGCGAACCAGGAAGGGGTAAAGCTCGAAGCGGATGCCGCACGCGAACTGGTGGACTCGTTGGGTGGCGACATGATGATGATTGCCAACGAACTGGAGAAGCTGATCCTGTTCGTGGGCGACAAGAAGCGAGTCGGCCTGGGCGATGTGGAGACGCTGGTGCTTGCCGCCAAGCAGCGTTCATTTTACGAACTGACGGACGCGATCTCCGCGCGCGACCGGGCTCGCGCCCTGGAAGTCCTCGATGCCATCTTAAGTTCCGGAGACGGTGAAGAAGCTGCGATCGGCCATCTTTACATGCTGTCGCGGACGTTCAAGCAGATGCTGGTCATTTTCGAGCGAAACGTGCGCGACTCGCGCGCCTTGTGGCAGGCCCTGTGGCAGGGATTTCGTCTGCCACCCTTTGCCGCCGAGGATGTCATCCGCCAAGCCCGGCGCTACAAATCGAAGCGGGAGCTTACCAGCGCGACCCGCCGCATCGCCCGTGCTGATCTGGCGCTGCGCTCGAATGCCGTCAGCAAAAGGCTGGTGCTGGAGAACCTCGTGCTAGACTTGACCTCCGAACCTAAAGTTCAGGAGGCGGGCTGGTTGCAAGATGAACTGCCTGTGTAGACATGGATGTGCAGGCGTATCTTCGCCGCATCGGGTATGACGGCCCGCTTGACCCCTCGCTTGAGACTCTTCGCAACCTCCATCGCAAGCATCTCTACTCGGTTCCATTTGAAAACCTGGACATCGCCTTGGGAACGCCCATCGAACTGGATGTAGACCGTCTGTTCGACAAGATCGTGGTACGGCGCCGCGGTGGATTTTGCTACGAGCTGAACGGGCTATTTCATGGCCTGCTGATTGCGCTGGGATTCCAGGTTTTCATGCTCTCGGCATGCGTCCGCCGGGATGACGGCGGCTTCGGACCTGAATTCGACCACATGCTGCTCAAGGTTGAGCTGCCTGAGGCGTGGCTTGCGGACGTAGGGTTTGGAGAATCGTTTCTCGATCCGCTGCCCTTGCATCCGGGAGCACAGGAGTTCGAGAATGGCCACGTTTATGGCGTGATTCCTGAGAACGGCGGATGGGAGCTATACTGCCGCGATAGTGATGGCGTGCAGATTCCTGTGTATCGCTTTGCCGATGTTCCGCACCAGCTCTCTGAATATGCGGAGATGTGCCGGTATCACCAGACCTCTCCTGACTCCAGCTTCACACGAAGGCGGATCTGTACGGTCGCGCGGCCCGATGGCCGGGTTACCCTGGCAGGCGCACGCCTGATCGTCACCAGGAATGGAGTCCGAGAGGAGGCACTACTTAACGAAGCAGAAACTCTCCATCTCTGCCTCCGTGATCACTTCGGTATAAAGCTTTAGACTATAAACCGTTATCAATAGCCGGGTAAGACTGTGTTGTCCAGCTTCGAGGCACGAGCTACCCAACAATGATCACCACCGGATCCTTCTGAAATATATTCCCGCTGCTATCCTTCACCGCTACTAAATATTTAAACTCCCCAATATTCGATGGCTTGTTCACTACGTGTACCGGAGCCGTGCGATTACCCTTGCTGGCCGTATAGGGAGAAGGAGCGTCGAACGGCCCGATTGTCTCAAACACTACTGTCAGGTCTCCCGAATTTGAGTGCCAGGTGAATGCTTCTCCGCTTGTAGCCTTCGAAGTAACGGAATCTGGATTTACGAATACTGTCGAGCCAGAGACCTCGACATCAATATCGGCCATGGAGTCTCCTTGCTTCAGATGCAATGGTTCAAGCTAGCATTCTGTCGCAGCATGGGACAATGGCTCACTTGTGCCGCCGGGCTTGATTCATTTGTGGTGGGAGATAAAAGACAGGTGTGAGGACGGAGCAAGCCAAACCATCTACTCGCGGGTTTGGGAGCCGAACCGACTTCAGGCGGCAGCCGCTGGCCTTGCGAGCTCTGCCCTTTGCCGAAGCATCTTCTTGTAGCGCGGATCGGCACGTAGCGCCCGCAGTTCAGGTTCCCGCTTAACGTCTTCCAGAGAAAAGCCCGCGTCCAGCGAGAGCTTGACTGTGGCAATGGCCCGTTCACGTTCGCCGATAAGCTCGTAGGCTATGGCTGCGGTAAACAAGGTGAGACTGTCAGTAGGCGCCAGTTGTAACGACTGCTTGATGTAACGTTGAGCTTCTGCCTTGTTACCCAGATGAGCTTCATAGAGAGCTATCCCGCTGAGAGCATTGGTATCGCGCGGATTTGTGCGTACCTGTTGCTGGGCAAGCTCGAGGGCCTTGCGGTAGGTTTCGGGCGCCCGGCCTGCCAGGGTAGGTACTTGACGGTAACTGTCAGCTAGATTTCTCCACACCATGTGGTCATGCGGCTTCATTTGTACCGCTTTTTCCATTGCGCCTACAGCCTTTTCATATTCACCGGTAAACATGTAAGCGGCCCCCAGATTGGACCATGCTTCGGGAAATGCCGTCTCAGCCAGTCCTTTATGCAAGACGGCTATAGCCTCCTGGTACTTTCCCATTTGCATGCAGGTGCCGGCGAGATTGTTGTAGCCTATGGGATTGCCGGGAGCGGTCTCCGTCACTTTCTTAAACTCTGCCGAGGCCTCCTGGAATCGGCCAATCTGAAAATACAGCTCTCCCAACTTGTTATATCCCTTCCAGTAGGAAGGCATACGCTTGACTATTTGTTGGTATGCTTCCTCCGCCTCGGGATATTTGCCTTGCCGGAAATAAATGTTGCCAAGGTTGATAGAAGCCACGTTCGAGGAAGGATTCAGCTCGAGGGCCCGCATATATTCCGCTTTTGCTTCGTCCAACTTCCCGGTCGTTTCATAGATGCTTCCCAGCGCTTCCCGCACCGGGGCCAAATTCGGGTCGAGAGCGACAGCCTGGTTGCCATAGTTGCCGGCTTTTGCGAGCCACTGAGGATCGCTGGTGAGGGTGTACTTTCTAGCATAGGCAAATCCCAAGCCCGCCATAGCCAGAGCATAGTTGGGATCTTCGGTGGCCGAACGATGAAAAGCGTTGATCGCCTGGTCGAGACTTGCCGGATCGCCACGTTGCAAATAGCCGATCCCCTGCTCGTAGTAGTCATAAGCCAGTGGCTTGGTGGTGCCGCCCTTTTGCAGTTTATCCTTGTCGGAGGCTGCGACTTCCAAGTCAACCATTTCCGCCACAGACTCCCAGACTTGATCCTGCAAAATATTCATGTCGCCTACGGAGGCGGTCAAAACCCTGGAGGCCAGCTGATGGTGGTTGTCTGCATCAATCAAATTCGCGGTAAGTCGTATGAAATCCCCATCGCGCTGCACACTGCCGGTGACTACCAGATTTACATTCAAATTGCGACGGGCCTGCTCAACATCGTTATATTTCTGCGAATCGCTAAAGGGTACGACCCAGAAGAACTTGTGGCCTTCTCCGAGTTCAGACAGTTTGCTGGCTAGTGTCTCCCCGACTCCGGCGCAGAATGCCGCATTGGCGGCGTCGTCACCGATGTTCTGAAACCGCAGCACGGCTATGTGCTTCTCTTGCGGTATAGGCCTGAACAACGTTGCAATCAGAGCCCGCTCAACCCACGCAGTCGTTCCAATCACCAGAAAGATCACGAGCGCCAACAGAGCGGCAGCGCGATGACTCAGCCCAAATATCCTGCGCGGCGTGGTTGCGGTGTCCGGATCTTTCAGCGCTACCCAGACGTCGTCGACCCGTGCATAGCGGTCGACAGGCTCATAAGCCGTGCATTTCTGAACGACAGGCTGCCATTCAGCGGGGATTTTCTGCATCTCTGCGCTGAGCTGCCCGGGAGCTTGCGTCCCTATACTGCGGGGCGGCAACTTGGCCGCGAACATCTCATAGATCACGATGCCGAGCGCGTAGATATCGCTCGAAGTGCTGGAATGCCCACGGAACTGCTCCGGCGCCATATACGCCGGCGTACCCCAGATTTCGCCCTGCAAAGTGGGCTCGGAGCCATCGAGACTTCGCGCCAGGCCAAAGTCCGTCACCTTCACGACGATCCCATCGGCGTGGCTCGGTTTAGGAACCGGAGCAGCCAGGTTAACCGGCCCTGGATTTCCTTCAACAGGCTGAGTATCGCCATCAGAGTCCACGTTGTTCGAAGAACCCTGAGCGGCGAGAGCAGCCGATCCAGGGCCGTCCTCAAGCGCAGAAGCAGGGGGCTGAGCAGTTGGAACAGCCGGGAGCGGCTGCCGGTCTGGGCCCGGCGCGGCTGAGACCTCGCACAGAATCACGTTGGAGCTCTTGAAGTCCCGGTGCGCAATGTTCAGCCGGTGGGCCGCTGATAATGCCTGGATCATCTGCCGAAGTAAGGGCAGCGCTTCCGACCTGGTGAGCGGACCCTGCGTCCGGATTCTGTCAGCGAGCGTCTCGCCATGGACCAGCTCCATAGTCAGGAAAAGCAGGTCGCCATGTTCTGCATGATCGTGGTGGCCGAGGTCGTAAATCCGGCAGACGTTGGGATGCGTGACCTGGCGCGCCAGCAGGATCTCGCGACGGAACATTTCGAGCGCGTTCGGGCGCGCCGATGCTTTCAGGTTTAGAACCTTTAAGGCGACGCGGCTTTGAAGCTCAAGGTCCTGGACCTCGTAAACTTCACCCATGCCTCCCTTGGCGATGGCGCGAATCACGCGATAGCGTCCGGCAATCAGGTCGTCCGCTGTGAAAATGTATTTCGGGGGCGGAAGCGTTGTCTCGGTAACCGGCGTGACCTGGACATCTACCGTATCCGCTTGGGCCTCCTGAAGCATGAGTCGTACTTTTTCAATCAGCTCGGGATTTTCGCCGGATATCTGTTCCAGAACCCTTTCTCGCTCTTCAGGCTGTAACTCGATTACGTAGTCGAAGATGGCTTTGAATCGTTCCATTTTTCATGACCACTACTGGGAAAGGGGTATCTGCGGGAACCTGGCTGCGGGCGAGCTGTGCCGCGAAGCCAGGAATCAACCAGGTTGATCTAAGCGGCCAGCAAGGGTTTCTAAATCGAGGGTAGTATAACGCCAAAAAGGTGCGTTTCCCAGAATGTTGGTGGGTTCCAACGCGAGGGCAGAGAGCAAGACTCGACTTCGGCGGCGACACGGTCGTCGTCGGCAGCTCGCTCTCAGTAAGTACCGAGAGCTGTATGGGACCGATCAGCGTGACGAGAAGACATCTGCCTCAGGCGACTTTGGGGCCGACTACGACTGGAGTTCGAGCATCGCGCGCCACGTCACTGTTGCGCAAGATTTTCATCTGTTTCCAATCGTACGGAAACTCTTTCCCGCAATCCAGGCAGACAACGTACGTGCCCGTCAAAGCGGCAGCGGAGGAGCGCCGCTTCGCGCCGCGCACGCTCATAGGGAAACTACACCGCTTGTGCGAACAGCCGAAAACCACGTCCAATAGACTCATACAGCTCTCCTGCAGGCAGGCGCCTGAGCGGAGGTTTGTACCTGCAAGCTACAACCCGCCGCGTGAGTCTTAGATTCGTTGCTGCTGGGAAAGGTTTTGCGGAGGAATCCAGAGTAGAACTACCAGATTCCCAAATAGGAAGAATTTTCCTGCCTTTAATCCTGTCGTGACCTTAGACCTTAGCCCTTTACCTTCTCCGGCCGATGGAACATTTCGACCGCCAGTTCATCCCTAACTAGCTGTCTTCGGTTGTGGTTATCGTAGGCCGCTTTGATAAAGGCGGCGAAGAGAGGATGCGGCTCCAGCGGCTTAGACTTGAATTCAGGATGGAACTGGCAGCCCAGGAAGAAGGGATGCCCAGGAATTTCAACGATTTCAACATAGGTTCCGTCGGGCGTGGCTCCGCTGATGCGTAGTCCGGCGGCCGTGAGCAGACCCTCGTATTCGCGATTAAATTCGTACCGGTGACGGTGGCGCTCGCTAATCTCGCTTTGTCCGTACGCGTGATAGGCGAGCGTGCCGGGCTCCAGCCTGCATGGCCAGGCGCCCAGCCGCATGGTGCCGCCAAGTTCTTCCACGCCACGGAGCTCGCGCAGCTTGTAGATCACGCGATGCGGCGTCGCCGGATCGAATTCGCTTGAGTTTGCCTCCGGCAGTCCGCAAACGTTGCGCGCAAACTCGATGCACGCCGTCTGCATTCCCAGGCAGATACCAAAATAGGGAACGCCATTTTCCCGGGCATAGCGGATGCCTTGCAGCATGCCCTCGATGCCGCGCTTGCCGAATCCCCCCGGCACTAGGATCCCATCCACATTTTCCAGCTGCGCTTGCACCGATTGCTCTTTCGACTCGAGCCCTTCGGCCTCAATCCAGTTGACGTTCAGCTTCAGGTTGTAGGCGAGTGCGCCGTGTACCAGCGCTTCCTTCAGCGACTTGTAGGAATCCTCGTACTCAACATATTTGCCGACAATACCGATCGTGACTTCATCCTTCGGGTTATAAACCCGCTTGACCAACTCTTCCCACCGGCTCAGATCGGCTTCT
Source organism: uncultured Acidobacteriaceae bacterium (assembly GCA_963846815.1). Classification (GTDB taxonomy): domain Bacteria; phylum Acidobacteriota; class Terriglobia; order Terriglobales; family Acidobacteriaceae; genus CAVVDY01. Next base: position 202,984 of record CAWJXG010000001.1, read on the forward strand.
CGTGTGGGAATACGAAGATAGCGCTCCACCAGGACATCGACTTTCTCATGGGCAAACACCAGCGGCACTTCGTAGATCGAAGCCACGTCTTTTGCGGTGATCACGGCCTCGTTTTCAACATTGCAGAAGAGAGCGATCTTCGATTTGAGGTCATGCGACAGGTAGCGATCTGTTCTGCAGAGCAGGATGTCAGGCTGAATGCCGACGCTGAGCAGCTCTTTAACAGAATGCTGCGTCGGCTTGGTCTTCAGCTCGCCGGCGGCTGCGATGTAGGGCACCAGCGTAACATGAACGAACAGGGTATTTTCCCGGCCCAGTTCTTGCCGCATCTGGCGGATGGCTTCGATAAACGGCAGCGATTCGATGTCGCCGACGGTCCCGCCGATTTCAATGATGGCCAGGTCCACGTCCTGGGCCACCTTCTTCATCGCGTTCTTGATTTCATTGGTAACGTGGGGAATCACCTGCACCGTCTTGCCCAGGTAGTCGCCGCGCCGTTCCTTGGCGATGATGGTTTCGTAAATGCGCCCGGTGGTCCAGTTATTGTCACGGCTCAGCTTGGCGTGGGTGAAACGTTCGTAATGTCCCAGGTCGAGATCGGTTTCAGCGCCATCGTCGGTCACGTAGACTTCGCCGTGCTGAAACGGCGACATGGTGCCGGGATCGACGTTGAGGTACGGATCGAACTTCAGCAGTGTCACCTTGAGTCCCCGGCTTTCCATAAGGCAGCCGATGGAGGCCGCCGCCAGTCCCTTGCCAAGGGAAGATACAACTCCGCCCGTCACAAAGATGTACTTTGCCGACATTCGTTCCTCTGATCTGTGGGATTGTGCCGCCGGTAGTTCGGCTCCGGTCGCCCTGCCGTTTTCAGGGGAGCCTGATGCGCCGTTGTGGCAGCGCAGTCAGGGTGGAGCCCATAGGGGTGCACGATCAATTATGGACAGTTTTTGCCCGGCTGGCAAGGCGGAGAAGAAGATTTTTAAACGTAGGACAGAGCCTGGGAAATGTCGTCTCCTTCGCGGTAGGGATAGAGGTTGAGGATTTCCTCAGGCTATGGCCCTCCGCCAACATTCCCACAACCATGCCCACAGTGGCACGCATTCCACGGATGCAAGGTCTGCCGCCCATGACTTGTAGGTTAACTGTGATGCGGTCAATAGCTACGACGCGATTGTAACCTCACAGGGCGGAAACACGTCCGGCAATTCTCTTCGCTCTGCGGAACACCTCCTCGAACATCTTCGCCGTAAGCTTGCCGGTAGCCGTGTTCTGGTTCGACGGATGATACGACGCCAGCAGGGTGATGCCATTCGCCAGCCCGTATTCCGCCCCATGTCCAAACACGTATCCTGCTTTGCCCGTCAACAGGCCTCCGCGCTTCAAGTGGTTCAGATATGCGTCGAAGGCGATCTTTCCCAAGGCGACCACCACGGCCAGGTTCTTCAAAGCTGCCAACTCGCGGTCGAGATAAGGAGCGCAATTCGCAAGCTCCGATGGCAGTGGCTTGTTGTCGGGAGGAGCGCAACGAACCGCCGCCGTGATGTAGCAGTCGATCAGCTTCAATCCGTCATCGCGACTCACGGCATTGGGCTGCGACGCAAATCCAATCTTATGCAGGATGGGATACATGAACTCACCGGAGCGGTCCCCGGTAAAGGGGCGGCCCGTCCGGTTGGACCCGTGCGCGCCGGGCGCCAGACCGAGGACCAGCACCCGCGCGTTTGGATCGCCAAATCCGGGCACAGGACGCGCCCAATATTCATGTTCACGATAAGCGCGGCGCTTCTCTCGACCGATTTGCTCGCGATATTCCACCAGACGCGGACATCGGGTACAGCGAATGATCTCGTTGTTCAGAACGGTAAGAGCAGAGGGCATGAGCGCGATTGTAGCGAGTCGGAACTGCTCTTGTTAAACTACTGCCTTCGGCAGAATTGAAGATGCAGATTCTTAAGTGGACCGCGCTGGTGGTGCTCATTCTGGGCGGAATCATCGCGTTCATGGCGGTGGTGGGCGCCGCCTTGCCCGTCCAGCATACGGTTGCGCGCAGCGCCACCTTTCATGTCCCGCCGCAGCAGCTTTGGGAGATCATTTCCGGCCCGCCCACCTGGCGGCCCGACGTCACGCAATATGAAGAGTTGCCGCCGCGCGATGGCCACCGCATGTGGATGGAGTATGGCAAAGCCGGAAGCAAGATGACCTACGAGGTGGTTGAGTCGGACCCGCCGCACAAGCTTGTCACTCGCATTGCCGATCCGCATCTTCCCTTCGGCGGAACCTGGACCTACGAGATCACGCCCGGCACCGATGGGGGCTCTACGCTGACGATCACCGAAAACGGGCAGGTCTACAATCCCGTTTTTCGTTTCATCTCTCGCTATGTGAGGGGCTACACCGAGACCATCGACCACTATCTTGACGCGCTGCGAACCAGGTTCACCAGCTAAAGTTCTGCGGATGTCGCAAGCAGGAATCGGGAACCCTTCTTCGTTATCCGAAACTTATCGCATAAGCCCAACACTCGCAGCACTTTCCTGCAACTTGGCCGAATTATTTTCATCATTTTTTCTTAAACTTCCCGTGGATAGAGTCATCCCATGGAGTTGGCACGAGTTACGGCACCTTTCAGCGTAACGGTCGGGCCGACTTCGAACGCCCCTTGGAAAGCAGGTGTTTATGCGAGTTCGTTTCCTCTTTCTTCCACTCGTTCTCTCCCTTCTTCTCATCGTTTCCTGCAACTCAAACCCGGGCAATAAGGAAGCCGGCAGCGGCCAGAGCACCACGCAGATCACTGGCGCTGGAAGTACGTTCGTCTATCCCATCATGACGCGCTGGATCGATCAATTCACCCAGCAGAGAAAAGGATTGCAGATTAATTATCAGTCCATCGGCAGCGGCGGCGGCATTCAGCAGCTCAAGCAAGGTCTGGTCGATTTCGGCGCCTCTGATATGGCGCTTGACGACCAGAAACTGCAGGAGATGCCGTCTCTCGTGCAGGTGCCGGAGAGCGCCGGTCCCGTCTGCATCACCTACAACCTGGAGGAGCTTAAGGAGCCCCTGAAACTGAGCGGTTCCACCCTTGCCGACATCTACATGGGCAAGATCAAGACCTGGCAGGACGAACGAATCCGCAAGGAAAATCCCGGCGTGAAGCTCCCGAAGGAAAGCATCGCCGTGGTGCATCGCTCCGACGGTAGCGGTACAACCAACATTTTCACCACCTATCTCGCCGCCGTCAGTCCTGAATGGGACAAGAAGGTCGGCAAAGGCCTGTCTGTCAGTTGGCCCCTGGGTATCGGCGGCAAAGGCAGCGAAGGCGTGACCGGCATGGTGAAGCAGACTCCCGGTGCCGTCGGCTATGTCGAGCTCTCCTACGCTATGGAGAACAATCTGCCGATGGCACAGATCGAAAACCAGGCGCACCAGTACGTGACGCCCAGTGCGGAGAGTACCAGCGCCGCTATCGACGCCTACTCCAGCGAGTTGCAGAAGGACGTGCGCAATCCCATTGTGAATCCGCCGGCCTCGGCGAAAGACGCCTATCCCATCAGCGGGCTCACCTTCCTGTTAATCCCCAAGACACCCAAAAGCGCCTCTAAGGGCGCCGAAGTGAAAGCATTTGTCGAGTACATCATCGGCGACGGGCAATCGCTCGCCGACGGCTTGCACTACGCCAAGCTCCCCGACTCGCTGCAGCAGATCGACAAGAAACTGCTGGAGCAGGTGCAGGGCGCGAACACGTCCGGAGGACAGCCCGGCAGCAAGTAAGTTTCGGTTCGCAACGCTCTGATATTCCGAGGGGTGCCCACGCGTGCCCCTCGGTCTTCTCGCAATCACACCGTCTCAACACCAAACAACGCAGCGAGTTCGCGCCGGCCCGTGCGGGAGACGATAAGAGCGCGGCTGTCGAGTTCCGCAATCAGCCACCTTCGTTGCAGAGCATGTTGTAAGACGGCCGCCGCAAGCGCGCCGCCCCAGGTGCGGCCGGCGCTCGCTCCAGTCCAGGCAGGGAAATGCGAACCGCCGCCGCAGCGCCCGCGCGCCATCGACATCAATCCCGAGTGCCCGCAATTGCTTGCTTCCCATGGAAGTCAGCTCGTAGGCGTCGTCTTTCGGTTCGCCTGTCGACAGCCAGCGCTGCGCCAGCATGCGGTCGTGCAAGCGCACGCCTATCGTACCGGCAATGTGGTCGTAGCAGGTGCGACACCCGCGCAACGGGTCCGGCGTCGTAGGCGCGAAGGCTTCGCTGGTTCCGCCGAGCACGCTCAGCGCTTCCAGTGCCGCGGCAACGTGGGCGCCGCTGAGAGCGTAATACCGATGCCGTCCCTGAGCGAACACTTTGACCAGTCGTTCCGCTTCCAGCCGCTTCAGATGAATGCTGGCGGTTGAGGGAGTCACTTCCGCGAGCATGGCCAGTTCGGTACTGGTGCGGGCCCGCCCATCGATCAACGAGTAAAGCATACGGGCACGGGAGGGTAGGCCAATCGCAGCCGCAATCGACGAAATACGCGTGTCAGCGCTGTCAACATTCATACTTTGATGATAACCGAAGTGTGGGTGAAAATCAGCAGATAGACTAGGGGAATGAGAGATCTGGAAATCCTGCTGGAGAACCGGCCCGGCGCGCTGGCCGAGATGGGAGAAGCCCTGGCGCATGCTGGCATCAGCATTGAGGGCGGCGGCGTCTTTGTCGTGAATGGCAAAGGCGTCGCGCACTTCCTGTTTTCCGACGCGACGGCCGCCCGCAACGCCCTCGAACGTGCCGAAATTCGCGTGCTTCGCGAAAGCCCGGTGCTGGTCCAGCGCCTGGCGCAAGACCAGCCCGGCCAGCTGGGAAAGATTTCGCGCCGCATGGCGGACGCGGGAGTCAATATCGAAGTCATGTACAGCGACCACGATCATCAACTGATCCTTGTGGTGGACAATCTCGCCAGGGGCCAGCAGGTGTCCGGGCAGTGGGCCCGAGAGCGCACTACCAGCGGGAGCGGCGAATGAGGCAGCACACGTACACCCTCCAACTGCTGTGGACCGGCAACAACGGCCAAGGTACACGAGCCTACAATGCTTACCGGCGCGATCACGTAATTCGCTGCCCGGGCAAGCCCGAAATCCCAGGCTCCAGCGATCCCGCCTTCCGCGGCGACGCTGGCCGTTACAACCCGGAAGAGCTTCTGGTGGCGGCACTCTCGTCGTGCCACATGCTTTCGTACCTGCACCTGTGCGCCATTAACAGGGTGGTTATAACGGACTACCAGGATGAGCCTGTCGGAACCATGCGGGAGCGGGCGGACGGTTCCGGCGCATTCACGCATGTCGTGTTGCGCCCGCGCGTGACCATCAGCGTTGAAAGCGATCCTGCCAAAGCTGCTGCCCTGCATCACAGCGCTCATGAGAAATGCTTCATCGCCAACTCGGTGAATTTCCCCGTCGACGTAGACCCGCAGATCCTCTCCGCAGCAACGGACGCGGGCGATTGAGCCCCACAAGGTCTTGCGCCAGCTCAATGCCACGAGGATGCCGGCGATCCTTGGCTGTCGGCTGCGCGGCTTGTGCGTTCCGCTCGTGTATATTTCTCTGATTCACCACGCTGCGTGCGTTGCGCAAAGCCAACCACAGAGGCAGGCCGATGAGTGCTACTCCTTCGCAGTCCACATCTGATCAAGCTATCCTGCAAGTGCTGCTCGCCAGCAAGGTTGCTTCGATTGCGGACGTGATTGCCATCATGCAAGCTATCGACCATCTGTTACCTGCTAACGATGGCCTGAAATGGTTCAACCTCCTCTACCTGAAGGTGACGCAGGAAATCGACGGCCAGCCCCCGGCGAGCGCATGGCAGGATCCCGCGTGGTTGACGCACCTGGATGTGGTCTTCGCCGGCTGGTATTTCAAGGCCCTGACCTCCTGGTTGCAAGGCACCGGCGATGTGGCTGGGTCGTGGGAGGCGCTGCTGGAATCGCGCTTCGTCCCGAATATCGATCGCATCCAGTTTGCCCTTGCCGGAATGAACGCGCACATCAACCACGATCTGGCGCAAGCCCTGTTGCAGACGGACGCTGAGATGAACCTTGTCCCGCGAAAGGGCGGCCCGGAGCACGCCGACTATGAGCAGGTGAATACAATTTTGGAGGCCGTTCTGCCTGTCGCTCTCACTTTTCTGGCGACAGGCATTCTTGGCCTCGCGGCCCAGGACACAGGAACGATTGGCCGTCTGCTGGCGATATGGAATGTTCGTAAGGCGCGCGACCTGGCTTGGGATTTCGCTGACTACGTTCGCGTGCTTCCCAGACTGAGCCGTGGTCTGGCCTTGGCCACACAGGATCAGATGACCGGCGTGCTGGGCCGCAGCCTTCTGCTGCCGGTGGACCCGGTGCCTGCTGCATCGGCTTAGCGGTCTATCTTTACACTAGCTGCGAGCCGCCGACCACTTGAGGTAGATTTCAAGCTCGCGGGCGAAAAGCGATTAGCGGCAACTGCCGGACCAGCCGCCGTCGGTCCTCGTCTCCGCTGCGATACGGCCATCCGACAACCCAGCTCAGCCCGGCACGAACAACGGGCGCCATGAACCGGTTGCGATGCTCATAGTCTTCAATGGTGCGCACGGCCTCGTCTTCGTCGAGAAACCGATGCGAGGCAGCGAAGTGCTGCAAGCCGACGGTCACCTCTTCGTCGGGCTTGGCCTCGATGTTGCGCACCCAGTCTGCGTGCTGGCCGAAGGCGCTTACCACCACGACCTCGGGCCCAAGCTTGCGATAGTCGACAACCTCGAGGACTGTCTGGCGGCGCAACCCGCTGCGACGTCCCGTGTGCGCCAGCAGCAAAAGGCGGTGGCCCAGCAACCAGCCCAGGTGCCAGCGGTAGAGATACACGGGCGCGCGGAAAAGATGTTGCATCGCCCTGGTCTTTTTCATTGGCATCTGGCTCTGCAGCTTCTCCGGTGGACGAAGCCTGCCCCTCTTAGTATCTCTGACGCTTCCCGGCACAGAGGGTTGCCGAATTCACTTCCGGGGCCTGTGATTCGCGGCAGGAATACCGACTCCCACGAAATAATCCATTGCGGGGACGGTCGGGTAGCCATAGAATCCAGCAATCATCTGCTGCGAGTCGAACCGTTCAGAAGCGAGAGGTGCCCTGATGAGCCTTCGAAGGATCACCGTTGTCGCAGGCATCTGCCTGGCTCTGGCCATGCAACTGTATGCTGCCCCTTTGCCGTGCAAGAAACCGGGAGAAGAACGATGGCCGGTGAAGACCACACTTCCCCCCGGGGCCCAGGCCAAGAAGATGTCGTTAGACGACGCGCTGCAGATCGCGCGACTCAGCGATGTCAAGAAAGATGATCCGCGATATCAGGGCACACGCATTTTAGACCAGCCCGTAAAAGAAGACACGCTGGTGACGGTGACGGGCTGGCTTTATCTTGTCGCCTATGAATACGACGACGACTGCGACTTCCACATTCAGCTGACATCGAAGCCTATCACCGGGACGCCGACCGCGGATGACAACAGCATGATCGTGGAAGTACCGTCGGGCCAGTATGCGACCGCCATCTCTGCCCAGGTGGAAGCGATCCGGCAGTGGGTGATCGACCGCCTGTTGGCGGGAAAACCACCGAATCCCAATAGCGTCCACGTCATGCAGCATCCGGTGTATGTGAACGTAACCGGCGCTCTGTTCTACGACGACGCCCATACCTACGAAGCCAACGGCACCACCGGACGCGGCAAGAAAAAGTTGCAATCGAAAACCCTTTGGGAACTCCATCCCGTAACCGCGATAACGTTCGCCCCAAAACCGGCCCGCTAGCCAGTAACGGAAGCCCTCCCGCGGGCCCGCTGCGCACGATTTCACGCATCAGCGCGACTGGTAGAACCGGGCCGCACTTCGGATGTAGTGGAGTTTGTCTTCCCCCAGTTCGTGCAGTTCGGCTTCTGCAACGCGCCCTTCGCTGATGAGCGCCCCGAACACCAGAGGCAAGACCGAATAGCGATAGTCGTACTTGCGATCAATCCGCTCGCGGCTCTGGTGGATATAGGCTTCCAGCTCCCACAACTGATCAGTATCGTGAAGATCCGCCGCGCGGCGTCTGGCTTCCTGCATGATTTCCTGAAGTTCGATCCCCAAGGCGCGCTCGAAGACGTGGCGGGCTACAACTTTTTCCGCAGAGGACCACGTGAGTTGTTCGATCGGGGGGAATACGTCATTGTGTGAGGACGCTGCTGATTCCATACTTCCGCCTCCAGCCGAGGATTGTACCGCTCAGCAGGTCGCATTGTCGTGAGGAGCGAGTCAGCGCGAAGGAGCGCAGCTTGAGCTGCGCCGAAAAGGCGCGTACAGAGTAATGGGCGCCGAATTCATATCGGAGGGCCCGTTCTTCCCGCGCAGAATACGGAGCTTTTGCCTCTCGGACCTTTCCAGCCGAAGCGCAAACCCTTCGGCTCGCCCCACCTGGTCGCTTGACGCGAGTGCTAAACTTCTAGCAATTCCATGCGCGTTCTGGTCCGAGCCATTGTCGTCGAACGCTCATTGGTTTCCCGGCCCACCCCTTGGCTAAAGTAAAAAGACGCCTGACGGACGGTGCCTATGTTTCCACGCCAACCTTCCACGTTGCAGCAATCGCTGCTGGTTCTGCTCTTTTTCTTTCTACTCAATCCAGGTCTAAACATAGTTGCGCAACAGAAGTGCCTGCCGCCTACCGCTGATGCCGGTGACGCGCCGGTGACGACTATCGTTTGGGCCATCGACGGCGTATTAGCACAAGACTTAAGCAAGGTAGGTACCCCGTCAGTTGGATCGTACATATACCGCATTCAGCTTGATCTGACCAATGGAACGGCTACGTTCGAGGCCTGGTTCCTGACGCCCAACGCCGCGGCCCTGAGCGCTGGAGGACGTGGACTGTACGAAACAGGCGACGGTGCCATGTGTTTCGACAAGAGTAAGAAGGTGACGTGCCAAATCTACTACACAATCGCAAAGGGAGGGACCGTTTTCCTGGCAACTGCAACGGCCGACAAAATCAAAGATCAAGGTACACTTTTCGATGCGCAGGATTTGTGTTTCAAGGCTGGAGCCTGCGACGCCAATACTTTCAACAATGGCATTGCGGATCTTGCAGGTTCAGGTCCTGGAGACATATGGCTGAATGCCTATCAAAAGCCCCAAACCATCTATCACTATCAATACACTCTCAACGGTCCTAAGTGGATTTATGTGGAGAAGCTTGACCTGCAAAATGCCAAGAGCGGATTTGACGGGTTAGAGGTTCTACCCGACAGCGGTTTTGTCGCCAATTGGAGCGACATGTTATTGGCTCGGCCCAGGGCTTCAGATCCTATTGGCAATTACTATACGCGCTATGACAAAGCCGGCAATATCGTGAAGCCGGATCCCCTCATCGATACAACCAAGACAAAAAGTGCAGCCACCGGCATCGTATTTGATGCTGCCAACAAGATATTTATCGTGTCGGGCTACAAAGCGAAAGCACTCTATATTTACGATACCGATGGAAACCAAACCTGTACTATCTCATTGAAGCCACCCCGTACCACCTATGCGCCTTGCGGTGGAGTGTATGGGAGCATTTGCATTGAAGACCTTTCGCTGGAAGGATCGGGGTCGAATCCGTGATTAAGATTAGGTCCGGGTATACTGCCTGGTGCCCCAGACTAGGCAGGGATTTGTACCAGGAAACACTATGACGAGAGAGTCCTCCAGCCACCCCTTTTCGTATCACAACCGTCCGCCCAGAATCGCGTGCTTCAATCGCGCAAAGATCCCGATGGGGGTTGGCTTCGACGCTCTCATCGCCGCTATGCAGAAATTCGTGGACAAGCACCTGGCCCCGGTCTGGGGAACGCCGGCCAAACTGGTGAAGTCCAGCGGTTTCCTGAAGGGCGCATGGGCCATCGTGTTTCTCGACAGTGAAGACGACGCGTCGCTCGAGGGTTATCACGACCTGACTCCCGAGGGGCTGCCGATGTCGAAGGTCTTCGTCAAGAACATACTGAAGCAAAAGGACCAGGTCAGCGTCGCCGCTTCGCATGAGCTGGCCGAGATGCTGGTCGATCCTGCCGCCAACCTTTACTCCACGGGACCCAAGGCGAATCGCCTGTATGACTACGAAGTGGCCGATCCGGTAGAGGAGCTGTTCTTCCAGGTGGACGGCATAGCCATGACCAACTTTGTGTATCCCGCCTACTTCGAGACCTTCCACAAGCGCGGCTCGACACGTTTCGATCACATGGAGGCCCTGGATCTGCCTTTCGCTTTACACCTGGGCGGCTACCAGAGCTACTTCTCCGGCGGTAAAGAGAGGACAACCTGGGGTTCGAAGGCCAAGGAGGTCCGCTTCAAGAAAGAAGATCGTCGCGGCCATCGCAGCGAGTTTCGCCACAAGGCAAAACGAACGCTGTCGAAGGCCTAGTTCCCGGAGCAGCAGGTCGGCCGCCGCTGAAGAGCGCCTTCCCAGTGAGATCGTAGATTCTTTGCTACCATGAGGGCTTGCGAAGGGCCGTGCGCTGGCCAGCCCCTTATGACAGCTTCAAATCCGTCCAACAAGATTGGTAAAGCCAGCGATCATCTCGCCAACGAGCGCACTTTCCTGGCCTGGATTCGCACCAGCATCAGCATTATCGTCTTCGGCTTCGTGGTGGCAAAATTCGGCATCACGTTGCGCGAGTTCCTGCGCATGCAAAACAATGCCGAACACCAGAGTGGGACGTCGTTGGCCATCGGGGTCGGGTTCATGGCCATGGGCATCTTCATGGCGCTGATATCCGTCATCCGCTACCGGACCACGATGAACCGTCTGAACGCCGATGAGTTCCAGCCGGCGAGCGCTATCGTCACCGTTCTAGGCATCGTTGCTGCGCTTTTCGGAACGATCCTGGCCGCCTATCTGCTTTACACCGCGAAGTCGCTCTAGTTGCCCGTCGCGTAAAGGTCTTCTTGTCAACGATTCTCTTTGCCACGCTGCCGTGGAGTGCACCCCAAAAATGAGACACGGACTTAAGGGCCAACATACATTGAAGGAGACGAGGTATGGAATTGGCCCGAACCGTGTACAGTCGCGATTTGAAGATTGCCGCCATGCGAGCCATGGATGCCGGCGAGACCGGCAACCAAGTGGCGCGGCGCTTGCAGCTGAGTCCGAAGCTATTGGAACGCTGGCGCGGGGAGTGGCGGGCCCGCGGAGAATCCGCTTTTCCGGGACAAGGCCATCGGCAAGCAGAAACGCCGGAAACAGACGAGCGTCGCATCGCCGAGTTGGAGCGCAAGATCGGCCAGCTGACGGTGGAGAATGACTTCCTAAAAAAAGCATTGGCGCATTTCAGGGAGCATCACCGGCCAGCCGTGGTCAGTGGCGGGGCTGCCTGTACCGGCAAGTCGAAACAGCCGCCCAAGCCGGAGGCCAAGTGAAACGCCTGTGCGCTGTCATGGAACTGAGCCGGGCCAGCTACTACCGCAAGCTGCGGCCCTCCCAGCCTGAGCCGGAAACCGTGGCGCTGCGCGACCAGATCCAGAAGATCGCGCTCGCGTTTCCCGCCTACGGCTACCGCCGGATCACAGCCGAGCTGGCGCGGCGCGGCTGGAGCTCGAATCACAAGCGGGTGCTTCGCCTGATGCGCCAGGACAACCTGCTGTGTTTGCGGCGCCGCAAGTCGTTTCTGCGGACCACGGACTCAGCACATCCATTTCCGGTGTTTGCCAACCTGGCGGCTACGCTGAAGCCAACCGCCATCGATCAGCTTTGGGTGGCCGACATTACCTACATCCGCCTGCGCTGCGAGTTCCTCTATCTGGCGGTGGTACTGGATGCCTACTCACGGCGCGTGGTGGGTTGGGCTCTGGGACGTAGCTTGGAAGCAGAACTGACGCTAACCGCGCTGCGCCGGGCCTTGGCGGCGCGATCACCGCAACCCGGACTGGTGCATCATTCCGACCGTGGCGTGCAGTACGCCTGCGGCGACTATACGGCGCTGCTGGCCGAGCACGGCATTCGCGGCAGCATGAGCCGCTGCGGCAATCCTTACGACAACGCTTACGCCGAGAGCTTTATGAAGACCCTCAAGTACGAAGAGGTCTATCGTAACGACTACGCCGACTTGGACGACGCGGCGGCCTCCATCGGCGAGTTTATCGACCAGGTTTACAACCAGCAACGCTTGCACTCGGCCCTCGGCTATCGTCCGCCCGCTGAGTTTGAGCAACAGGAATGGAGGACCTACGCGGCAGGAGCAATATCGGCATGAGTTTTCTGAGGCATGAGGAAATCTATCGCTCCGATGTAGCGAAAAGGCTGGGAGGCAACGACCTCTGCGGCCTCCCAGCACTCATCGGCTGCGATGAGTTTCCAGCCGGCTATTCCTTGGCGGGTTGCTCTCCAGCAGAGCCCGCCTCCGCTTCGCCGGTTGCCAACGATTCTCTGCAATGGCAAGCGCCGCGCAAGAATTTTTCAGCCAACGGCAACTCCCCCTTAATTTCGTGTCTCACGATAGGGGTTCACTTCACCGGCGGCGGTATACCCCCCTCCCCCTGCCCCTCGTAAAATCTTGATTCCATTGACCAAGTTTGGGCGATCCCCCCGCAAAATCTTGAGCGCGTGAGACTTACAGGCAAAATCTTCATATCAAAGAACTTAGCGGAACGCGGCCCGCTGGGACATCACTCGGGGTCCTCGCGAACAGTCTATGAGTTGCTGAACTGACCCGCAAAGGAAATCTGCCGCGAAGACGTTACGAAGGTCACCGAGCATTCCCGTTCTGGGATGTAGTAAGGACGTGAGCGGCGCAGGGGCTGAAGCCCATTTGAATAGAGCAGGGACCCCACTTGACCGGAGGCGCAGCCGGAGGTAGGTGGAGTGTTTCGTTCAATGACCCAGACGTTCTCGTGAGGAAACCAAAGTCAACTACCGCACCCTAGCCCCAGCCGCCCTCTCGGTCGGCTTCCGCTGGCAGCACAAGCGCGGTGACTGATAAGTGTTTCGTTGAAGCGGTCGAAGAACAAAATCCCCACTCAACCAAACGAAGGTTGAATGGGGCACCCTCATGTGTATCGCAGGTCGAAGTGCTTGCCCGGGCCACCCGTCCTAAGTTGAAGCTCGCTCGAAACCGAACGAGCTTCAACCAACTCAGTCAACTCTCGGGAGGCGAGACTTGAAATCATTTGCCGCTAAATGGTAGCTTGCAAGGGTCTTTCCCACTTTTTGCGGATCGTAATTTGCCATCTGGATCATCCCGTAGAACACCGACAAGGTTTTATCTAGGGTTCTTTCGATGAACTTGTAGGGATTGACGTCGGCTCTCCAACTCACCTTACCATCCTTGTATTGCATTAGCTCACCGAGAGCCCACATCAACGGCATGATGAACCCGTCAGGAAAATCGTACTTGCACTCCTGTCGGTAGAACTTGGTCAACGGTGGATGCGGCAGGTACTTGGGATCACGACTTTTTGCTTTAGCAGGGTCCCAGACTCGCACACTGTTGATTCTCCCAAAGCCCGGAGATGCGTTGTTATATGCGTCTGGAAACCGGGAATATATGAAGTCAAATAGCTGAGGTATATCTTTGAGCAGGCTAATGGCGCTCTTTACACCCTCGTGGTGCAGTTCCCGAATCTCTCCTTTTGCCTTCTGGCTGATCTGATCGGATTCGAGTAGCTTGTTAAAAGCCGCGACGCAAGCACCTTTGCTCCGATAGATGGCGTCGGGACTTACTCTCGCTGGCAGGTCGTCGGTAATTCTGGAGAGCGGAATCCAGCTCAGAGCTACCAGCTCCCGCACTTTGATGCGCCCACCATCATTTGTTTTCCATTCAACCTGCTCTACCAGATCGGGATCGATTGAACTCTTGATCGAGTCATAGAATCCGGATTTGTTAGCCTTCGTTTCTTCTGTAAGCTGCGCGTTGTTATTCCTGGCTCTGGCAACGTCCAGCACCGCGTCCAGAAACTCATCGCGCCCTTGAGCCCCCTCCTGCGGATAAATGATCTCGATGGGCGTGAAAAAGTTCAGAAATCCTTTGACGTCTTCGACTCTATCGCGATTGCTCTTCCAGATGTTAGGGACTTGTTCCCACCGTTTGATTGGTCGAAGTACCTTATCAGCCTCGTCGCCCAGAGCCTTCTTCAAGATATGAAGTGCGATCGCCAGCAGATTGTGACCACCGTCCAGTATGCCTTCGATGTCTCCGTCTTCGAAGCGCAACTCATATCGATTCCTCTCTCGCGATTCGCACGAGGCGGCCGCGATCAGTATGCCTTTAGACTTGAAATGAAACCATTGCGGAGTGGTTTCTAACGACTCTTGAATATCATCAGTAACTTCGCCAACCTTCGCCTCGCGCGGATTCGCATGTAGGTCGGCGATATCGATTAGGCGAACCATACTGTCAACTGTTGCGGTGCCTTCGATTCGGCGCAGGCCATATTTCTCGCGCAAGCACGCTTCGTCGAAGCGAACAACTACCTTTTGGTTTTCCATTGATTTCTCCTTAATGTTTTTACGTCGAAACGTAAAGCATGAAAGGAGTCGAGAGGGTAGGCAGGAAAGACTAGGCTCCGAAACCATACACCAGCCGACTATCCAGTCGAGCTTCACACCAGCACCCCATCCGGGGTACATTCCCTAGCCATTGAGGCAAGGAGCTTCTTACAAAGCCAACTACAAGGTAGCGCCTTGCCAGCCACGTTGTCAAGGCGCTGGACGCTCTGGAGCTAGAGTATGATGCTTGTGCAGAAATGCAGGCGCTGCGTATCCCCTGATGACGATTGGTGTGCGTTACCATAAACTCAGTGCCTTCGGAGTTGGGGACTTGTGACGCTTCGCGAGCGCCGAGGGGTTTTCAAAGAGCTGCCGAGGGACCTGCCGCAGATTCTCCGAAACTAGCTACTTCGTCGCCCCACTGCACCCATCCCTCTCGCGCGTTTCGGGCAAATAGCTCGAGGTAGGGGCCGGGGCTGCACCGTTCGATGAGATCATACGCCAAATCCGGCTTACGCGAGTGCTCCTGCTTTCGAGAGATCATGATGTTGGTTTCAGTCCGGCCGGGGGGCAGGGTCCTGATGCGTCCCAGAATGCCGAACAGCAGGAGCTCGGTCACATTTCGGAAATAGAAACCTACACCGCGTCCGTCAGGGCCCCCGTCCTTGCGCACCTTGTACCAAACAATGTTGGTCTTGTAACTGAAGCCCCAGGACTTCATGACCTGAAGGCCCTCGCTCAACAGCGCATTCGGAACCCAGAGGTACAGGTGCGCCTTGTCAGCAACAACTTCCCGCACTGGAAGAGCGCAGATCTCCTCCAACTTCATTGTCTGATAACGATGCAACCTCTTGTGTTCTGGAGCCATTTTCCCGGTCCGATTGGCAAACTGCCATGGTGGGTCAGCCAGAATGGTAGAGAACTTTAGGAGTGCACCGTTACCGTTCTGCTCAGCCGTTTTCGTCATACAGGGCCTTCTTTATTCCAAATGCTAGGACCGGACAGCCGCCAGAAGCGCGGTTCTGCAGCTTGGGCCTCAGCTTCGACATGTGCGTTGTGGACTGACCATATGAGTGGCCTTTGCCCAATGCATTGAAGATCTCTTGCAATTCATCTGCCCTCGTTATGATCACTCCGACGCTCAAGATATTCAGATCGAACAGCAATCGGAATGTCGTTAGATCCCGATCAAAGAAAGGATCCTTGTTGTTCCACTCCGTTTCAATAGCTATGCAGTTCTTGTAGTAATCAACGTGGTGCGTCGGGGAAAGTGTAACGTCATCATCAACTTGCACCTGCACCTTGAAGCTGTGCTCAGCCCATCCCCGCTTATAGAAGAATCGGTCGATGCCGCGGCTGATCGGACTTTTCTGCCCGCCCTTAGCGAGAATTTGGCTTTTCGGCAGCCTCAGTTCCGTCAATCCTGCGATAAGGTCATTCCACTCCTCAGGAAAGTCCGTTTTCAGAATGGAACACGCGTGGTATCGTTCCGCCACGTCAAAGTCGCGCAAGATGTTGACAGGAAGGAGGTCTATGCCCATGTGCCGTTTTGGAACAACTCTTTCCCGAAGCTCAACCGCTACTTTTCTTTGCGAACACCTTTAAAGGGTTTGGGATCAGCCTTCTGATCCATAAACCGTCCAGTCTCACCATCCCGCTTTACCCAGCGGTCGTTGTGCGGATTGTAAGTTTGCGAACGATCTCTAACGGCTCCGTTACGATGACCGTCTCCAGTTGGCGGATTTGTTGCCATGCTTCACCTCGTAATGTGAATTACCTCAGCCCAAGAGCAGATCCTCGCCTACGGCTCGGGATGACAAATCATAAGCAGTGCGTGGACGCGGGGCCGAAGCCCCGCGCTACCGCCTAACTGCAGCCGCTCGTGCTCCCGCACGACATACACCGATAGCAGCTTCCGTTACGCGTCATGATGGCGCCGCAGGTGGAGCAGGTTGGGGCGTCGCCCATGTCGATCAGCTCCTTCAAGGCGTCCGAGGCGTGCACAACCCGGTTGTCAGAAAGACGGTTGTCAGTTGTCAGTTGTCGGTTGTCAGTAACAGCCGGAGACTTTTCTATGAAATCTCCAAAGGACCTCTGGCCAGCGTCATGTCCCGCCTCTTCGGGAGCGCCGACGGGCGGGGCTCCGAAGTACTTGGGGCGCAGGCCGTCGAAGAGTGCCTGCTGCTGTCCGGTGAGGAAGCGCAGCTGCAGCCAGCGGAAGATGTAATCCATGATCGACTTGGCGTAGCCGATGTCGGGATTGCCGCTCCAGCCCGAGGGCTCGAAGCGGGTGTGGGCGAACTTCTCGCACAGCAGCTTCAGCGGCACGCCGTGCTGCAGTCCGATGGAGACGGCGCAGGCGAAGCTGTCCATGAGGCCGCTGACGGTCGAGCCTTCCTTGGCCATGGTGATGAAGATCTCGCCCGGCATGCCGTCTTTGTAGAGGCCGACGGTGAGATAGCCTTCGTGGCCGCCGACGCTGAACTTGTGCGTGATCGACAGCCGCTCCTCGGGCAGACGATGGCGGTTGGCTCGCGGAGGAGCAGCTTGCTCATCTTCCACTTCTTCACTCCCACTCAAGCTTCGCTTGAGTGGGCCACCCGTAGTTTCAATACCCGACGTGTCTCCCTTTTGGCTCTTCGCGGTGGCGGAGCCCATGGAGCTGAGCGGCTGCGCCTTCTTCGATCCGTCGCGATAGATGGCGACCGCCTTCAGGCCGAGCTTCCAGGCCTGGATATAGGCCTCGGAAATTTCTTCGACGGTCGCGTTCTCCGGCATGTTGATGGTCTTGGAGATGGCTCCGGAGATGAACGGCTGGGTGGCGGCCATCATGCGCAGGTGTCCGGTGTAGTGAATGGTGCGCGTGCCCTTCGACGGCTTGAAGGAGCAGTCGAAGACGGCGAGGTGCTCATCTTTGATGGCTGGGGCGCCTTCGATGGTTCCGGTGGCGTCGATGTAGTTGACGATGGCGTTGGTCTGGTCGCTGGTGTAGCCCAGCTTGAACAGCGCCGCCGGGACGGTGTTGTTCACGATCTTGATCATGCCGCCGCCGACCAGCTTCTTGTATTTCACCAGCGCCAGGTCGGGCTCGATGCCGGTGGTGTCGCAGTCCATCATGAAGCCGATGGTGCCGGTGGGCGCGAGCACCGTGACCTGCGCGTTGCGATAGCCGAAGCGCTCGCCGTGCTTGAGGGCTTCGTCCCAGGTAGCCTTCGAGGCTTCGAGCAGCGAGGCGGGCACGTTCGCCTTGTTGATGTTGTTGACCGAGGCGCGGTGCATGCGAATGACGTCGAGGAAGGGCTCGCGGTTGAGGTACCAGCCGGGACAGGCAGCGCCGGGGAAGGTGTCGCTCCCACTCAAGCCGAAAGACGGCTTGAATGGGGCACCCGCAGATCCTTCACCCGAACTTTCCAGGAAGGCCGCGGTGGTTTCAGTTGCGGGCGCGAGCGGCTGGCAGAGCTCGGCGATCTTCGACGACTGCAGATACGCCTCGCCGCACATGATGGCGGTGACGCAGGCAGCATAGTCGCGTCCGGCATCGGAGTCATAGGGCAGCCCGGCGGCCATGAGCAGCGCGCCCAGGTTGGCGTAGCCGAGTCCCAGCGGGCGATAGTCGTGCGAGTTGCGCGAGATGGCTTCGGTCGGGTAGCCGCTGTTGTCGACCAGGATCTCCTGCGCGGTGATCATGACGGCGCAGGCGTAGCGATAAGCTTCGACGTCAAAGGTGCCGTTGGGCGCGAACTTCATCAGGTTCAGCGACGCCAGGTTGCAGGCCGAGTCGTCGAGGAACATGTACTCGCTGCAGGGGTTCGAGGCGTTGATGCGCGCCGTGTTCTTCGAGGTGTGCCAGCGATTCACGGTGGTGTCGTACTGCATGCCGGGGTCGCCGCAATGCCAGGTGGCGTCGGAAATCTTGCGCAGCAGGTCGCGCGCCTTGAAGGTCTGGATGGGGCGGCCGTCCTTCACCGACTTGGTCGAGAACTCGCCGTCGCGGACCACTTCGTACATGAAGTCGTCGGTCACGCGCACGGAGTTGTTAGCGTTCTGGAAGAAAATGGAAGAGTAGGCTTCCGAGTCGGGACCCGAACCGTCGTAGCCGTGCTCGATCAGCGCCCAGGCTTTGGCTTCTTCCTTCTGCTTGCACTCGATGAACTCGACGATGTCAGGATGGTCGACGTTGAGGATGACCATCTTGGCGGCGCGACGGGTCTTGCCTCCGGACTTGATGACGCCGGCGAAAGCGTCGAAGCCCTTCATGAAGCTCAGCGGGCCGGAGGCGGTGCCTCCGCCGGAGAGCGATTCGGTGGAGGAGCGCAGCGGCGAAAGGTTGGTGCCCGTACCCGATCCCCACTTGAAGAGCATGCCTTCGGTCTTGGCCAGCGTCAGGATGGACTCGAGCGAATCCTTCACCGAGTTGATGAAGCAGGCCGAGCACTGCGGCTTGGTGTAGCCGACGGGGGTGTATTCGACCTTCTGCTCGGCGGCATTCCAGTGCCAGTTCTGCGCGTCGGAGTGCGGCTCGATGCGATCGCAGCCCACGTTGAACCACACCGGCGAGTTGAACGCCGCCTTCTGCTGCAGCAGCAGGTGAGCGAGTTCGTCGTGGAAGATGGCCGCATCGTCGGCGGTGCGGAAGTATCCGCCGGTAACGCCCCAGTCGCGAATGGTTTCGGCCACGCGCGTCACCAGCTGGCGCACGCCGGTCTCGCGCTCGGGGGTGTCGAGCGTGCCGTGCAGGTATTTCGAGGCGACAATGTTGGTCGCCGTCATCGACCAGTCCTTGGGAACCTCAACGTCCTTCTGCTCGAAGATCACGCCGCCCTTGGCGTCGGTGATCTGAGCCAGGCGCAGTTCCCACTCCAGCTCGTCATAGGGCGAGACTCCGGCAGTGGTGAAGAAACGTTTGAAGGTCAGGCCGGGCGCCTTCTTCGTGGGTGCCGTGGTGGAAGCGCTCGTCGTTTTCGTCGTTGTAGTTACGTCGGCCATTCTCAAACTCCTGATCGATATGATTGCCGGGCTAAAACCCTCAGTGCATCTGTCGTCGATTTCCCCGTCCTGAAGGACGGCGCTTTCACGTGTCGTCCCTAAAGGGACTCCGAACTCTTTTCCCATGACCTACGCGGACCTAAAGGTCCGCACTACCCGTGCTCCGTGCCGCGCCAGTCAAGGTCCGCACTACCCGAAAATCGTGCAAAGCTGCGGGGGCTGCTTCCTCAGCCGCTCGTCTGGCTGGAAGGCAGCCCCCAGGGTGTTCTGTCCGGTGTCACCGCGACTCGTCTGCAGCGGCACACGTGTAAAGTGCCGAACAGTTTCCGCTCGGCTGATTTCAACCGAACGGAGTTGCCGGACGTAAAGGTGAATGCCGCCGGGAGCTGACTCGCTCCCGGCCGCCTGGTTACGCTGACTTGGAAAGGAACACCGAAGACACCATCGCTTGTGCGTTGGCTATCCGGTTTACCGGCCAGCCTTCCTCTGTGAAAGCTGGCCTCTTGCTTCTACCCAGTTACGACTCGGCCCTGGCTGCGCCCGGGAGGAGGCGGGCCCAGCCCTGCTTGATCCCTGACATCACCTCTGCCGTCCCAGGTTGACCTTCGTTCAGAAGGAGCACTGTACGAAGCCCAAAACAACCTTGTGGAAGCGAACATTACTCCCGACATCTTGTGGATGTCAAGAGGGTACCACCACATATTGTTATTTTACACCCGAATTCCGCATCAGGTGGGTTATCGGCCAGCCAGTTAATAAGGTGCGTTCGGCAGCCGACTCTCGGACAATAACCCCTGATCGGGGCGGCTTCAACGCCCGTTCATGGTGCATTCATGTGGAAAGCTGTGGATTCAGAGGAAAAGGGGGTCGCAACCGGCGATGGACTGGGGGAAAGGCGGACGATTTTGGTGCGTTCGGGGCCGGACTCGATCTCGAACGGCGAGTTTAACGGGATGTCACGCCAGTCACTAAAGAGAGTTAGCAGCCACAACCGGAGAACAACTCCGCGAACACCTGAGAGTCGTCTTCGTAAACAACATATAGCCCACTCTCTCGGCCTCACGATCTGCGGAGGTCTCAAAAACAGGCGAGTCACCATCGCGGCCGGCTCAGAATCCGTTGCGGTCCAACGGCTGGGCAAACAGTCCTTCGCTCTGCGGATCCTTCTTCTTGTCCTTGTCTTTTCCCCACGTCCAGTACATGCCCAGGTAGGCGTAGTTTTCGGTTTGTCCAGCGACGGAGTGACCATAACAAAACAGGAATTGCTCGCCGGGATGGTGCTTGAAATGGTAGTAGCCGCCCACGTCCACCATAGTGGAAGCCATGGTTTGAGGAGCGGCAGGGCCCTCCGCTCCGTGGGCGAAAACCTCCGCACCCAACTCCAGTTGCTCGTTGAGTTCTTTCTTCACCAGCCATCCGGTAAACGGGAAGTTGCGGTAGCCGGTCTGCGGCACCACGGTGTAGCCGGCTCCTCCGTCAAAGGTCCACTTTCCCACATTCTTCTGCAGCCAGATGGGCAGCTTGTACCAGACTTTGCCTACACCCAGTCCTTTGTCTGCGTTTCCGGTTGGGATTTCGAACATGACGAAGGTACCAATCTGAGGAACGTGTTTGCTCTCCTTGATGAACGCGACCTTGGTGCCCAGTTCCATATCTGTCAGCCCGAATTCGGTCGGCCCGCTTCCGCTGGGCAGATACACCGGATTATTGCTGGGCGCTGCCACGCCGAATGGCAGGATGGCGTGCAGTTGCAGCCGGGGCAGGGCGCCCCAGTTGAATTCGAAGGCCGGACCCACTGAGTCCATTTCGACGGGGGTTCCATCGGCTGAACCGAAGATATAAAACTCGTAGTGGTGCAAATCCACCGGCACCGGATCGTCGGTCTGATACGGCGGACCCTGGGCAAACAATTTCGACCCAGTGAGAAGCACCAGGAGGAACATCGCCGCCATTCCACAAGTGGAGTGAGTTTTTCTCAACGGAAGATATCTCGCTATGAATGTCCGGAAGTGAAGCAATGTTTCCATTGATTCCTGCTGCAGAAATCAGCGGCCACTCACCGGCTCGATGTCCATGAGTGTAGCGCGATTCATCGCCGATCAGGTGTGCGATAGGCGACCTCAAGCGCGTCTCGCGGGGACGATCACAGTCCTCGCTGTGGCTGGCTTGCCCGGCTGCGGAGAAGACGCGGGAATGCGTCGGCCGCCATCGTCAACTACAATTTCTATATACGATATGCCGACGAAACCCACAGGTTCCGAAGTCCGATCCATGTTCTTGCGCTTCTTCGAGCAGAAGGGGCACAAGATTGTCCACTCGTCCTCGCTGGTCCCGGCGAACGATCCCACGCTGCTGTTCACCAACGCCGGCATGAACCAGTTCAAGGACGTCTTCCTGGGCATCGAGAAGCGCGACTACTCGCGCGCCACCACCTCGCAGAAATGCGTGCGCGCCGGCGGCAAGCACAACGATCTGGAAAACGTCGGCTTCACCAATCGCCACCATACGTTTTTCGAGATGCTGGGCAATTTCAGCTTTGGCGACTATTTCAAGAAAGACGCCATTGCCTACGCGTGGGAGCTGGTGACTTCGCCTGAGTGGTTCGGCATCGCTCCGGACAAGCTCTACGCGACAATTTTCAAGGGCGAGAACGGCGTCGCCCGCGACGATGAAGCGTATCAGCACTGGATCGCGACTGGCGTTCCACCCGAGCGCATCTACGAGCTCGGGCATGAAAGACAACTTCTGGCAGATGGGCGACACCGGGCCGTGCGGGCCGTGCAGCGAGCTTCACTACGACATGGGGCCCGCGGCCAGCGATGCCGGACACACCGATTGCCAGTTTGGCTGTGAGTGTGGCCGCTACGTCGAGATCTGGAACCTCGTCTTCATGCAGTTCGACAAGCAGCCGAGTGGCGAACTGACGCCTCTGCCCAAGCCGTCGATCGACACTGGCGCGGGGCTGGAGCGCGTGACCGCCGTGCTGCAAGGCGTGATCTCCAACTACGATACCGACTTGTTTGTGCCGCTGATCAAGCGCGCTGCGGAGCTAACGGGCGTTCGAGTCGATGAAGAGATGAAGCGCGAGGACGTCGAAGAGCAGCATCATCAGGCCGCGTCATTGCGCGTCATCGCCGACCACGCACGCGCCGCGACGTTCCTGATTTCCGATGGCGTGCTGCCCGTGAACGAAGGCCGCGGCTACGTGCTGCGCAAGATTATTCGGCGTGCGATTCGGCATGGGCGATTGCTGGGGCAGGAGAAGCCGTTTCTGTTCGAGATGGTGTTCGCCGTCCGTGACCTGATGAAGGATGCATATCCGGAGCTGCTGGAGACCTCGGATCGTGTATCGGAGACGATCAGGGGTGAAGAGACGCGGTTTGCGCACACGCTGGAGGTCGGCCTTAGAGCGTTGGAGGAGATTCTCGCAGGGACTAGACGCAAGGCAATCCAGGACCTGATTGATCGGTTCTCACTAGGGCTTATGCAGGACAGCGGAAGAAATGAGAGGGAGCTGCGCGAGTCTGAGCGAGAGGACGGAAGCTATCCGTGGCTGGAGGATTTACGGAAAACGACAAGAAACTCCCTGCAATTGCTCGAAGATAAGTTGAACGAAGTGCGGCGTATGTTGGAGAACAACAATATCGAGCTAGCTGAATCCAGCATACTCTCTGCATGGGGACGAAAGTTCCTGCCGGGTACTCTCGACGGCGCGTCTGCTTTCAAGCTGTACGACACGTTCGGACTACCCCTGGATTTCATAATTGACGCTGCGCGTGATCAGGGCATTGCTTTCGATCAAGCGGGTTTCGATCATGCAATGGAGGAGCAGCGGGAGCGCGCTCGTGCGTCATGGAAGGGCGGATCGAGGCTGACAGCAATTCCTGTGTACCAAATGCTGCCACCCACGCAATTCGAGGGGTACCGGCAAATGCTTTCCACTGGCTGCGAGGTGCTTGCGGTCATCAAGAAGGGGTCCGCCTCGCTTGCGCCGGGCGGTACTGATCGAGATCAGTACGGTCCGATGAATCTTGGTGCTGTCTCTCTCAAGCCCGGCGAGCGCGGCGAGATTGTGCTCGACCACACTCCGTTTTATGCCGAGGCCGGAGGTCAGGTCGGCGATGTTGGCTGGCTCTATGCCGACGATCACAACACGCTGGTCGCCGATGTCGAAGGCGTCGTCTATCCCGTGCAGGGCGTGCGCGCGCACAAGGTCGTGGCGAAGCAGACCATCCATGTCGGCGACAAAGTCGACGCCAAGGTCAACGACGAGGTTCGCCGCGCCACCATGCGTAACCATACCGGCACGCACCTGCTGCATGCGGCGTTGCGCGAGGTGCTGGGCACGCACGTGAAGCAGGCAGGCTCGCTGGTCGATCCCGGTCACCTGCGCTTTGACTTCTCGCACTTCGCCTCGCTGGCCGACGAAGAGTTGCAGGACATCGAAGACCTGGCCAACAGGGAAGTGCTGCGCAACGACCGCGTCGACGTCATCGAAGATGTGCCCATCGATCAGGCCGTCAACGAATACAAGGCGATGGCGCTGTTCGGCGAGAAGTATGGCGATCGGGTGCGCGTCATTCGCATCGGCGACTTCTCGACTGAGCTGTGCGGCGGCACGCACACTGCTGCGACGGGCGAGATCGGGTTGATCAAGATTCTGAAAGAGGGAAGCGTCTCCAGCGGCGTGCGCCGCCTCGAAGCGGTGACCGGCGAAGGCTCGCTGCGTCACTTCCGCAAAGACCATCAGTTGGAGAACGTCGTCTCGACGCTGGTGCATGGCGAGGACGAATCTCCTGCGGAAGCGCTTAAGCGCGAGCTGGAGCGCCGCGAAGAAGAGCTCAAGAAGCTGCGCAAGGAACTCGATCAGGCGCGCATGAAGTCGGCGGCTTCCTCGGCTTCATCGGCGACCGAAAACGTGCGCGAAGTCAAGGGCGTCAAGGTTCTCGCCCATCGCGCCGACAATCTTGAGCGCCCGCAACTGCGCACCCTCATCGACAACCTGCGCAACAAACTCGGCTCGGGCGTGGTCGTGCTGGGCTCGGTTCAGGATGGCCGTGTCGCGCTCATCGTCGGCGTCACCAAAGATCTGACGTCGCGCCTGCAGGCGGGCAAGATCATCTCCGAAGTCGCGAAGAAGGTCGGCGGCTCCGGCGGAGGGCGGCCTGACATGGCGGAGGCCGGCGGCAAAGATCCCGCGGCGCTGGATTCGGCTCTGGCCGCAAGCTACGACGTGGTAGGCGCGTTGCTGGGATGATGCTAAGAAAGCCGCTTGATGCCGGGAAAAGAGTCAAGTCCAGGATCAAAGCTCAAAATCTGCGCAATTCCCTGATCTTCCATGATGGCCAGATGCACGGCGTCACGTGCGGATAGGCTTCGATAACCGAGGACGATCTGCTTGGCGCGCTCGACAGTCTTACTGTTGACGGGCAACACCTCATCGACCACACCGTGTAACGCATCGAATGCCGGCTGAATCGCGTCGCGACGATCGATGGCAACATATCGATGCAGGATTTCCTGGAAAACTTCCGCATCGGTAACCAGCCGTTCGCGATTTCTGATGAACCGCTCGAGTAGCCGCTGGGCGTCTAATTTGTGTGGATGAGAGGCGCCGACCAGGTACATAGGCACGTTGGAATCGATCAGAATCATGGGCGCGTGCCCATCCATACCCTGCTTCAATTTCGGCGAGCATCCTATCGATATCGCCGGAAGGAAATTCATGTTCCGCCGAGTGTCGAATCGCTTCCAACTTTTTGCTAACCGTACCCCCGGGTGATCGGATTCAATATGGCCCGAGTCCCTTCAGGAACGGCACAACCTGTCGGATTTTCTTAAAGGGAGATGGTGTCGAGAATGGAGGCCCAATCTGCGGTCCTCGAGGGCCCCCAGCGTTTTATTGGGGCGTTTACCCACCGTTGAAACGGTGGGCTGGGATCTGTTGTTCCGCAAGCGGGACGGGATTGCGGATCGTCCCCCGTTTGCTTCGTTTCCGCCCGAGCCGATACGATAAAGAGTTGCAGCTTATCCTGCGGAGGCATTCTTATGGCTACCTTAGAGCAGAAAGCGCCGAGCGTTTCGACCGGCGCGAAAGCACCTGTGTACAAGAATTTCATCAGCGGCGAGTGGGTCGAGAGCCACACCGGCGAGACCTTTGACAATCTCAACCCCGCCGATACCCGCGAGGTCGTCGGAGCCTTCCAGCACTCGGACAAGCGTGACGTCAACGACGCCATCGAGGCCGCCAGGCAGGCTTACAAGAAGTGGCGGCTGGTTCCCGCGCCGCGGCGCGCTGAGATGCTGTACAAGGCCTCGGAAATCCTGATCGCCCGCAAGGAAGACTATGCGCGCGACATGACGCGCGAGATGGGCAAGGTCATCAAGGAGACACGCGGCGACGTGCAGGAGGCTATCGATTGCGGCTACTACACGGCGGGCGAAGGGCGGCGGCTGTTTGGGCCGACGGTTCCGTCGGAGCTGCCCAACAAGTTTGCCATGGCGGTGCGGCAGCCGCTGGGCGTCTGCGCCATGATCACGCCGTGGAACTTTCCCATGGCGATTCCATCGTGGAAGCTCTTTCCGGCGCTGGTCGCGGGCAACACCGCGGTGATCAAGCCGGCGCAGGACACGCCGCTATCGACCATCAACTTCGTGACCGCGCTCAGCGATGCCGGAATTCCGGCAGGCGTGGTCAACATCGTGACCGGCTTCGGCAGCGAGGTAGGCACGCCGATGGTTGAGCATCCGGAGGTGCGCGCGGTGTCGCTCACGGGATCGACGGCGGTCGGGCGCATCGTGGGGCAGGAAGCGGCCAAGACTTTCAAGCATTGCTCGCTGGAGTTGGGCGGCAAGAATCCGATGATCGTGCTCGACGATGCCAATCTCGAGCTCGCCCTCGAAGGTGCGCTGTGGGGGGCCTTCGGCACCACCGGCCAGCGTTGCACCGCGACCAGCCGCATCATCGTGCAGAAGGGCGTGTACAGGAAGTTCGTTGATTCGCTGGTGGAGCGCGCCAAGAAGCTGAAGGTCGGCAACGGGCTGGACGAAAGCGTCGATATGGGTCCGGCGATCAACAAGAGCCAGATGGAGACCGACCTGAAGTACATCAAGATTGGGCAGGATGAAGGTGCCAAGATGCTTTGCGGCGGGCATCGGCTGGAAGGCGGCGAGTGGGAGCATGGGTGGTTCGTGGCGCCGACGGTGTTTGCCGATGTCGATCCCAAGATGCGCATTGCGCAGGAAGAAATCTTTGGGCCGGTGGTGTCGATTATTCCGTGCAATGGGCTGGAGAACGCGATCGAAATCGCCAACGATATTGAGTACGGGCTGTCGTCATCGATCTACACCAAGGACGTGAACAAGGCGTTTACGGCGATGCGTGATCTGTACGCCGGCATTACGTACATCAATGCTCCGACGATTGGCGCGGAAGTGCATCTGCCGTTCGGCGGGACGAAGGCCACCGGCAATGGCCATCGCGAGGGCGGCATCGGCGCCATCGATTTCTATACCGAGTGGAAGTCGGTGTACATCGACTACTCCGACAAGCTGCAGAAGGCGCAGATCGACCGGCCGGAATAAGTGCTCTCACCACTGAGAGCACGGAGGGCACGGAGAAATGCGGCTTGGGGCCTTGGCGACTGAGCAATTGCGCAAGAGCACAGGTTTCAACTAAACTTAGTTATCCGGCTCAGGTCGAGATTTCTACTCTAAGGATCACACCAAAGTATGGCGAACCATTTTTCGGCGCTGAAGCGCGCCCGTCAAACGGAAAAGAAGACGACGGCAAACCGCGCCAACAAGTCGCGCCTGCGGACCGCGCTGCGCTCGCTGCGCGAAGCAATTGCCAATGACGACAAAGAAGCCGCCCAGAAGGCTTACAACAGCACCGCCTCCATTGTCGACAAGGGCGTGCAGAAGGGCGTTCTGCACAAGAACACCGCGAGCCGCTACAAGTCCCGCCTGAACGCGCGCATGAAGGCGATTGGCGCCTCTAAGTAAGTACAGGCCTATCGGGGAAGCGGGCCACGCGCCCGCTTTTCTTATGTCTGCGGGCAAGCTGCTAAGTGAGTTATGTCACACGGTTTACACACTTGCGTAGCGTATGATGATGCTTATCCTCAAGCCAGGTTTGTTAGTGCGTCCGGTATGAATGCGGACCTGAAATCACTCACAGGTGATCCGATATGAAAGGTGATAAGAACGTTCTGGCCTTCCTGAACGAAGTCCTGAAAGCCGAATTGACCGCCATCAACCAGTATTTCCTGCATGCTGAAATGTGCGAGAACTGGGGCTACGAGCGTATGGCCAAACTGGTGCGCAAGGAATCGATTGAAGAGATGACGCACGCCGAAAAGCTCATGGAGCGCATTCTGTATCTTGACGGCACTCCGAACATGAGCGATTACTTCAAGATCAATGTCGGCGCCACGGTCGAGCAGCAGATCAAGAACGATCTTGAGCTGGAGTACGCGGCTGTGAAGCGGCTGAACGACGGCATACAGCTTTGCATGAAGATGAACGACTCCGGCTCGCGCGAACTGGCGGAGCACATTCTCACCGATGAAGAGCACCATATCGACTGGTTGGAAGGCCAGCTTCACGCCATCGGCGAGATGGGAATTCAGAATTACCTGGCGCAGCAGTTGAAGGAAGAGGAATAAAACGGCCGCTCTTCGCTGTTCGCCTTTGGGTTTTCGCTGGTAGCTCTTTTCGCGAACAGCGAAAGGCGCGTAGCGCCGGGCGAATGGCGACTTCTTTCGATACAATGAAACAGCGCTGCCGTTCAGCGCCCTTCCGCAATACGCTTCCCGAACGGAGAGATGGCCGAGTGGCTGAAGGCGCACGCTTGGAAAGCGTGTATACTCGAAAGGGTATCCAGGGTTCGAATCCCTGTCTCTCCGCCATAGTTTCAACAGCTTACAAGCAGAAACCCGCCTTGCGACGCCATCGCTGGAATAGTGCGCGCTATCGTCTACTCCCGTGAATCCGGATAGGTCAAAACCCGTGCAGGTCTTGCTCATGGTGCGCGAGTTGGACCGCGGAGGCATCGAGGCCGAGGTCACCAAGCTCGCCTTGACGCTGGATCGCTCGCGCTTCTCGCCTCATGTGGCCGCGTATTACGCCGAAGGAATGCGGTACCGGAAACTGGTATCGGCAGGAATTCCCATCCTGCATCTGCCGGTCCGAAAGCTGGCGTCGTTCGGCTCGCTTGGCCTGGCGCTGAAGCTTCGGCAATACATTCGTGCCCACGACATCAAGATTGTGCATTCCTACGATGCCAGCGGCGTCTTTGGCCTGGCGGTGGCGCGTTTTGCCGGAGCGCCGGTAAGAATCGCAAGTCAACTGGGATATCGCGACATTCTGGATCCCCAGACGCGGCGATTGCTGCGATGGTCAGACCATTACTGCGATGCCATCGTCGTAAACTGCGAGGCGCTCAAGAAGGACATGATCGATACCGAGCATGTTTCGCCTCGAAAGCTGCGGGTGTATTACAACGGAGTATCGACGACCGAGTTCTCCGCCGATCATCGCACCCGTCCCGAAGCACTGGCCGATGCATCCCTGACCATCGGCACGGTTTGCATCCTGCGGCCGGAGAAGAACCTTCCCCTGCTGCAAGAGGCTTTCGCTCGCGTCGCAAGCCTCCGCGGGGGAATGAAGCTGGTGATTGTGGGCAGCGGCCCTGAATTGCCCAAGTTGGAAGAGAATGCCAATCGCCTGGGCATACGCGAGTCGAGCCTGTTTGTATCGGCGCCGCCTGAGGTGGTTTCGTGGATGCGCGGCATGGATATTTTCGTGCTTCCTTCGTATTCCGAAGCATTCTCCAATTCGCTGCTGGAGGCGATGGCCTGCGGGTGCGCAGTTATCGGTTCCCGGGTCGGTGGCACGCCTGAACTCATCGGAACAGATGAAAGCCGTGGCCTTCTGTTCGACAGCGGTAGCGTCGAGCAACTCACTGAGCGATTGACCCGCATCGTACAAAACGACCGCTTGCGCGAGCAGATGGGCTCCAAAGCCGCCGCGCACGTTCGCACCAATTTGAGTATCGAGAAGGCGGCCGATGCCATCGCCAGCATCTATGACGAACTACTGAGCCACGCCGGAAGGTGAGCGATTCGGTGAGCTAAGAAACAGCTACTCCAATCTTCCCCTTTGCCTTTGAAACAAGATGCGGGTCAGGATTCTGCATTCGCCTGCCAGACTGTTTGGAACAGGGTCGCTTCTTCTGTATAGGTGGAGCGCCGCTTTACCGTGCATTCTCAGCTCAGGTTTGCGGCATCGGGTTTTAGCCGCAGAGGTAAAAGAAGTTCCGTTACCTTCGGCGCTGAGCGCAGAGTGAGAACGGGAAACCACAATGGACGCCTGAAGGCGTCCTCCACCCGTCGCTCTTACACCAAGACCAAACGTGTCGTCCCAAAAACAAATCTCCATGCCGGCGGATTAGGCGGCATGAAGATTTGTTGGAGGAGGGGAGTTGCGCCCCTCCCCAATCCGTTCCGTCGGAACAAGCAGGCCGATGACATGGCCTTGCAACTATGCAATCCCATTTGGACAACTGTCTGCGGATGTAAGAACTTAATGTGAAAAGGAGCTAACGGCTGCGGCTTCGTCGTCCTTTACATCGAACACGGTATACAGCTTGGTGATCTGCAACAGATCGTGGACTTTCTTTGTAAGGTTCAGCAGTTTCAACTCGCCACCCTGCCGCTGTACCGAAGTGAAGGCGCTTACCAGTTCACCGATGCCTGAGCTGTCGATATAGCTGACATCGCCCAGATTCAGCAGGATCTTCTTGTTGCCCTTGCCCAAAAGGTCCTTGATGGTGTCCCGCAACACCACACTACCTTCGCCCAAGGTAATACGCCCGCTCAAGTCAACGATCGTTATGCCATCTACCTGACGGGTGCTTGCTTTCATGCTCACGTGGAAGCCTCCTTGCGGGCCCGGATCAGTGACCCGGGAGCCGCTTGATCAAAGTAATCTCGGTTCCGGGCTCAAGATTGCGAAACTTTACTTCGTCCATGAATGCCCGAATAAGAAATATGCCGCGCCCTGACTGCTTCATCAGGTTTTCGGGGGCGAGGGGATCGGGAATCCCTTCCGGATTCAGTCCCAGCCCTTCATCTGTGATTGTAATGACCAGGTTGCCGCCCGACTGCTCAAAGGTGATATTCACCCGCTTATCAGGACTGTAACCGTTGCCGTGCATCACGGCGTTGATCATCGCCTCGCGCACCGCCATCGAAATGCCGCCGCGGGCATCCTCGTCAAAGCCCGCCTGAGAAGCGGCCTGGTCGGCCATCTCCTCGGCCTTATTCACGCTTTCCAGCGTGGATTCCATGGTGTGCGATACGCGTGGTTGCGCGGTCATCAATTAACCTGTCCTGCTGCTTCGTTTGCCTTTGCGATGCGTAGGGCGAAATTCAGCAAGATTCTGCAGTTTGCCTTGCCGGACAGACACTTGTCAACGCAGAGTTAGCCCGGCTGGGCAGGAGACGGCTCGCAGCACCGCCCCGCAACGTAAACCGATTCCAGCAACGGGAACATTCGGCAGGCGACGGAAGCGGCTGCCCGGCGACGATCCGGCAGAGGATGATGTACAATTAGAACGAACGTTCGAACGAATGGCGTTCCCACCACGCGATGACCACGACCACTGCAGCACTGAACCCACAACTGATTCCGTCGCCGGACACCCGCTTCGACCGCCGTCTGTCTGAGATTCTTGATTTCGCGACGGAGGTATTCGCCGAAAAAGGTTACGAGGGCGCGTCCATGCGCGATCTTTCGCGGCTGAGCGGCATCTCCCTCGCGGGACTTTACTACTACTTCGATTCCAAGGAAAAGCTGCTCTACTTCATTCAGAAGCACACGTTTCACGTCATCATTGAGCGCCTGCGTAAGCGGCTGGCCGAGGTAAGCGATCCGGAAGAGCGCTTGCGCGTGTTCGTGTACAACCACGTGGATTACTCGCTCGCTAGACCCAAGGCGATGAAAGTTCTGTCGCACGAAGATGACGCACTGAAAGACAACTTCGGAGACGAGCTTGCGGCCGTCAAGCGTGAGTACTTTCAGCTTTGCCTGGAATTGGTGGAAGAGCTGCTGCAGAAACAGCAGGGCGGCTCGCGGCAGAATTCCTCGGTTAATACTCGCACCGCAGTGATGGCGCTGTTCGGCGCCATGAACTGGCTGTACACCTGGCACAATCCTCGCGTCGATCCTGATGCCCAGGCCCTGGCCCGCCAGATGAGTGATCTTTTTGTGATGGGGCTGGGGAGGCGGTCCGTTGAGGCGACGATTGGAAAGAAGTCGCAGGGAAGGCCCCGAAAGTCGCGAACGTTTGGAAGAACGAAAATCGGCAGGAGCGCCCATGAGTAGCAGTACGCAAACCGAAATACGCGAGCTTGTTCGCTACTCGAATGAGCGGGGGGTCGCCGTTCTGGAGCTGAACGATCCTCCAGCAAACACCTACAGCTATGAGATGAACCGTCAGTTGGATGATGCCATTCTTCGGGCGCGCATGGACGAAGATGTTCACGTCATTGTTCTGACAGGCGCGGGAGAGAAGTTCTTTTGCGCGGGCGCGAAAATCCAGATGCTCGCGAAGGTTGATCCCACATTCAAGTACTACTTCTGTCTGCACGCCAACGAGATGCTGCTGCGACTGGAGAACACTCCCAAGCTGGTAATCGCCGCGATCAATGGACATTGCGTCGGAGGCGGGCTGGAGGTCGCGCTGGCCGCCGATCTGCGCGTTGCTCGCAAGGGTGCGGGCAAGATCGGACTGCCCGAGGTCAACCTGGGGGTCCTCCCCGGCACCGGAGGCACGCAGCGCCTTTCGCGTGCGCTGGGAAAGTCAAAAGCGATCGAATTGATGGCCAAGGGCGAGACCTTCGATTTCGAGCGAGCACAGGAGCTTGGGTTGATCAACGAGATTTTTCCGCAGGCTGATTTCATGCAGCACGTACTGGAATACGCCCGTCAGTTCTGCCCGCCCAATAAGGCTGCAAAGGCCGTTGGCCGTATGAAGCGCTCGGTGCAGGCAGGCTGGGAGGTTCCACTGGAATCAGGATTGGCGCTGGAGCGCGAAAATCAGCAGCTCTTGTTTGAGAGTGAGGACGCCAAGGAAGGCTTGGCTGCCTATGTTGAGAAGCGGCCTCCGGTATTCAAGGCAAAGTGATGAACCAGACCGAGCAAACCGCATTCACCCGCATTCATACAGAGCTGCGTCCACCGGTGGCGCGAATCACACTCAATAATCCGCCGCTGAACGTAATTGACGTCAGGATGATGGAAGAACTGCGGGCGGCGTTGGAGCAGGTCGAGATCCAGCCCGAGATCAGCGCGATCGTCTTCTCCGGTTCAGAGCGTGCCTTTTCCAGCGGAGTCGAGATTGCGGAACACACCGCAGACAAAGTTCACGCGACCCTGGCGGCATTTCATAGCGTGATCCGTTCGATAGTTGCGACACGAAAGCTGACCGTCGCCAGCGTGCGCCGCCATTGCCTGGGCGGAGGCGCCGAACTCGCACTGGTGTGTGACATTATCTATGCCAGCCCAGACTCTGTGTGGGGGTTCCCTGAGATCAAGCTGGCCTGCTATCCGCCGGTGGCCAGCGTTGCTCTGTCTGCCATTGTGGGACAGAAGCTTGCGGCAGAGATGGTGTTGACGGGACGAGCGCTTAACGGGCAGGAGGCATTGGCAGCGGGCTTGGTGAATGGTATCGCCAATGATCCGGAGACGCTGGTCGGGGAGTGCATTCAGCGCGTCGCCCAGTTGAGTCCGGCGGCGCTGGCTGTCGCCAAGAAGGCTTTTTACGCCTGGGATGCAATCCATTTTGACAAAGGTCTGGCCCGAGCCGAACAAATCTATTTTGACGAGTTGATGAAGACCGCCGACGCCCACGAAGGCATTACAGCTTATATGGAACGCCGGCGGCCGAAATGGGCAGCGAAATAGTAGAGACCGATGAATTACGAAATTACAGATACGGATCTGAAGTCCCTGCTGGATACGGGGGCCGAGGTGACTCTGCTGGACGTCCGAGAGCCGTGGGAGTACCAGGCGGCGCAGATTGCCGGGAGCAAACTTATGCCGATGGGGGAGATTCCTGCCCGCTTCAATCAGGAACTCGACCCCGACTCCCACATTGTGGTGGTTTGCCACCACGGCGTGCGCTCGATGAATGTCACGTCGTGGCTGCGGCAGCAGGGATTTGAAAGAGTGCAGTCGTTACGTGGGGGTATCGACCGCTGGGCGCGGGAAATTGATCCTTCCGTACCGTTGTATTAGGCAGGTTTCAATATGAAGAAGCAACTGATTGAACTTCGCGTCAATGGCCGTTCATACGAACTGGCTGTCGAACCTAACAAGCTTCTGCTGGACGTGCTGCGGCAGGACCTCGACCTAACCGGTTCAAAGCGCGCCTGCGATGACTCGTCCTGCGGCGCCTGCACGGTGCAGGTGAACGGGACGCCAATGCTCGCGTGCACCATGCTGGCCGCCAGCTTCGAAGGGCAGGAGATAACGACCGTAGAAGGGTTCGCCAGCGGCGCTGGGCTGGCCGCTCTGCAGAAGGCCTACGGCGACTTTGGCGGATCACAGTGCGGCTACTGCACCCCGGGATTCATGATGACGATCAAGTGGCTGCTGGCGAATAATCCCGACCCCAGCGAGCAGGAAATTCGGGAGGCGCTGAGCAGCAATCTATGCCGCTGCACCGGCTATACGCAGATGTATCAGGCGATCCGGGCCGCCCTCGATGCCGAACGCAAATCCGCAGAGCAAGAACCTGTCGGAGCAGCAAGCTGAAGGCTGGCGTCCCCAGTGAGACTGTGGATCTGCGGTTTTGCTAATTGCTAGTTACTGAGTTTCTTATGTCTGACTTTTCCATCATTGGTAAATCGATCGCAATGGTCGACGCCGCGGGCAAAACCACCGGCGCCGGCAAGTACACTGACGACCTCAGCCTTCCGGGCATGCTCGTCGGCAAAATTCTTCATTCGCCGCATCCACACGCGCGCATCGTGCGCATCGACACCTCCCGGGCGAAAGCTCTCGACGGCGTGGTCGCGGTGGTTACGGGCGAAGACGCTCCGAACCGCTACGGCATTCTTCCCGTGGGCCATGACGAAACTGCGCTCGCGGTAGACAAGGTGCGCTACGTGGGGGACAACGTCGCATGTGTGGCAGCAATTAACGAAGCGATTGCTGAAGAGGCGCTTGAGCTGATTGATGTGGAATACGAGCCGCTTCCTGCCTATTTTGATCCCGAGGAATCGATGAAGGCGGAATCGGACCTCATTCACGAGCACCGGCCGCACAACATTGAGAAGGATTATCACCACGTTTTTGGCGATCCGGAAAAAGGCTTTGCCGAAGCCGATTACATCCACGAGGCACGCTACGTTGCCAATGAAGTGACGCATGCCGCGATGGAGCCACATTCCACGCTGGCCAGCTTCGAACTTGACCCGCACACCGGACAAATGGGACGTCTGACAGTGTGGTCCTCCACCCAGGTGCCGTACTATCTGCAGCACAAACTGTCGTTGGTGCTGGAGATGCCCATGTCACAGATCCGCGTGATTAAACCGCTCGTAGGCGGCGGCTTTGGAGGCAAAAGCGAGATCATTCCCCTGGAGGTTATCGCTGCGGTTGCGGCGCGCGCAGCCAGGGCTCCGGTGAAGGTCACCTATACGCGCGAGGAAGTTTTCTGGGCCCATCGTGGGCGCCCGCGGACCATTGTCGATCTCAAGACCGGAGTAAAGAACGACGGCCGCGTGACTTCGGTTGCCTGCAAGGTGATCCAGGACGGCGGCGCCTACTGCTCCTACGGTGTGGTAACGATTCTGTACTCCGGCGCGCTACTCGGGGCGCTCTACGACATTCCGCACATTCGCTATGACGGCTACCGCGTGCTGACCAACAAGCCGGCATGTGGCGCCATGCGCGGTCACGGCACGGTGAACGTTCGTTTCGCTTTCGAGTCGGGGATGGATGAGATTGCGGTGAAGCTGGGTCGTGATCCCGCCGAGGTGAGGCGGGTAAACCTGCTGAAGCCGCCCACGGTAACAGTAAATGGGCTGCGCGTACTGAGCTATGGGCTGCCGGAATGCATCGAGCAGGTGGTGACGCGTTCCGGCTGGGACGAGCGCCGCGACAAGATGCCGCGCGGGCGGGGCTTGGGAATCGCCTGCAGCCATTATGTCAGCGGCGCGGCCAACAGCATTATTCGCTCCGATATGCCGCACTCGACGGTGAACATCAAGATCGACCGCGATGGCGGTGTGGTGGTTTACACCGGCGCGTCGGAGATTGGACAGGGCTCAGACACAATGACGGCGCAGGTTGTCGCCGAGGTGCTGGGCTGCAGCCTGGCGCGCGTGAAGGTAATCGCCGCCGATACCGATCTGACGCCCATCGATCTTGGCTCCTATTCCAGCCGGGTGACGTTCATGGCCGGCAATGCAGCATTGCGAGCAGCGCAAGACGTGAAGAAGAACATAGTGAGCGCTGCGGCGAAACGCATGCAATGTTCACCGGAAGAAGTCGTCATGCGCGATGACCACGTCTGGCGTTCTGGTACCACGGAGTCGGACAGCGATCCCACAGCGTCGGAGCTGCCGGAGCAGATGGACGCTCCTCGCGGCCGCGTGGACGGCCAGATCCTTCGCGGCTCGGTGCTGCAAACGCGGAAGGAAGAGACTATCAAGCAACACCTGAGCTTTGAAGAAGCGGTGGTTTCCGCCATCGACTTTCATGGCGCGCTCACGGGTACGGGATCGTATGCTCCTCCGGTCGAAGCCCGCGGCGGAAAGCATAAAGGCGGTGGCGTGGGCCCATCGCCGGCGTATTCGTATTCGGCTCAGGTGGCGGAGGTGAGCGTCGACGAAGACACAGGCGAGGTAACCGTACATAAGGTTTGGGCGGCCCATGATTGCGGCCGCGCGCTGAATCCTGTCGCGGTGGAGGGACAGGTGGTTGGATCAGTCTGGATGGGACTGGGACAAGCTTTGCAGGAAGAGATGGTCTGGAAAGACGGTCTGCTCATGAATCCCGGCCTGCTGGAATATCGCAGCCCGTCCTCCGTCGAATCGCCTGACATCGAGACCGCAATCGTAGAGAGCATCGATCCCGAAGGTCCGTTCGGGGCAAAGGAGGCGGGCGAAGGGTCGCTCGCGGCGACGATTCCGGCTATTTCCAATGCCATATACCACGCTGTGGGAGTACGTCTGCGGGAGGCGCCGTTTACGCCGGAGCGCATCCTGGCTGCCTTGCGCGACAAGCGCGGCGACAAGAAGATACAGATGACGGAATCGGTGGACCCGACCGCTCCTGCCACGCTGCGGGAACATGGCGGGTCGTTATGCTTCAATGGTAAGGGGCCCTCACGGCACCCCCTCGATCCGGCGCGACATAAGACATCCTCTAATGTGGGAGGCGCGCAATGAGCTTGCCAAGTTTTCAACTGTTGCGGCCACGAACGCTCGATGAAGCTGTTTCAATGCTGGCGCAACACGCCGGTGACCTGAAGATTGTGGCCGGCGGGACCGATTTGTTGCCCTCAATGAAGCAAAAGCTGTTTACCCCACCCTACGTGCTCGACCTGCGGGCTATTGCTGAGTTGCAGGGGATCGAACCAGTTCATGGGGAAGGCCTGCGCATTGGGGCGCTGACTCCGTTGGGCGCCATCGAGCATTCGCCGGTTGTCCGCCGGGATTATCCCGTCCTGTATGAGGCTGCGAGGACCGTCGCGTCGCCGGTGATTCGGAACATGGCGACGCTGGGCGGCAACATCTGCCTCGATACTCGTTGCCTGTGGTACAACCAGTCGCTGTTATGGCGCAAGAGCTGCGGCTTCTGCCTGAAGAAGGATGGCGAGCTCTGCCACGTTGCTCCGGGAGGCAAGTTCTGCTGGGCCACCTTTTCGGGCGACACGCCCCCGGCGTTGCTGTGTCTGGAGGCTGAGCTTGAGATCGCCGGTCCAAGTGGCGTTCGGCGGGTGGCGCTTCGCGACTTTTACGTCAACGATGGGATCGTTCGTCTGAGGCTATCGTCCGATGAGATTGTCACCCGCGTATTTCTGCCTGCTGCTTCCGCCGGATGGCGTGGCAGCTATCAAAAGCTGCGTGTCCGCGGCAGTATTGATTACCCGTTGGCGGGAGTGGCCGTGGCTCTCAGGGTTGAGCCCATATCGCGCCGCATAGAGGATGCGCGGGTTGCGATCACCGCGGTTAATCCGGCGCCGCACCTGATAAAGGATGCCGACGCGCAGCTCATCGGCACGATCGCTGATGAATCGTTGGCCGAGCGTGTTGGCGACATGGCAGCAAGTACGGCGAAGCCGCTGACCACGTCAGCACTGACGCCGGAATATCGTCGCGAGATGGTGCGGGTGTTTGCCAAGCGCGCGGTGCTGGCCGCGGCGAGTTAGTTGTCGGTTGCCAGTCGTCAGAAACAGAACTCAAGATAGAGGGCGCTTGATGATAACTCTGCAGGCCAGAAGGAGACTTGTTGTCTGTTGTCTTCACTGACAACCGACAACTGACCGCTGACAACTTCAATGATCACTGACTGCCACATCCATATCCAGCCGCTGGAGGAGTTCAAGCCGGAGGCGCTCGCGCTGATGAAGAAGTCGCGCAAAGATTTCGCGCAGATTGAAGAATACTGCCGCTCGCCCAAGGCTTTTCTCGGCTACCTCGATCGCGCCGGAATAGACCGGGCCGTGCTCATTAACTATGTGGCGCCCGAGGTAATCGGCTTTACACCGGCGGTGAACGCGTTCATCGCTAATTACGTCAAAG
This sequence comes from uncultured Acidobacteriaceae bacterium, assembly GCA_963846815.1. Lineage (GTDB taxonomy): Bacteria > Acidobacteriota > Terriglobia > Terriglobales > Acidobacteriaceae > CAVVDY01. The sequence goes on from CAWJXG010000001.1 coordinate 241,273, forward strand.
CCGACCCAAAGCGACTCCTACCCTGTGGGAGTGTGCATCCGCGGCATACGCGCAACGTGCTAGCCGATATGGAGCAGATTGTCCGGCTGGGCATTCGCCTGATCAAGATTCATCCTCCACACCAGTTGCTCTATCCCAACGATTACGTAAACGGGGTGAAGGAACTGGAGATCATCTACCGGGCGGCGGAGGCGAACGGAATCCCGATCATGTTTCACACCGGAACATCCATTTTCCCCGGCGCGCGTAACCGGTACGGCGATCCGATGTACATTGATGACGTTGCGGTGGATTTTCCCCGGCTCAAGATACTGCTGGCACATGGCGGGCGGCCGCTCTGGATGGATACCGCGTTCTTTCTTGTACGGCGCCATTCGAACGTTTACCTCGACATCAGCGGCATCCCTCCCAAGACGCTGCTGTCGTACTTTCCCCGCCTGGAAGAGATTGCAGCGAAAACGCTGTTTGGGACGGATTGGCCGGGGCCCGGAGTGCCCGACGTCGCGAAGAACCTGGCAGAGTTTCGTCAACTGCCGCTCTCGCCTGCATCGCAGGAGCAGATACTGGGCAAGACAGCTCTAGCGATCTGGCCGGAATAACCTATCCGTCGGTACCGCTAGGTCTGGCAAGCTCGTCGGCATCTTCCACTCGTCCTGCCGCGCGGATTGCCCGCCATAGCTCGCCCTGTCCAATATGGGACTTAGCCGAGAACGGAAGAATCTGAGAGAGCTCAACCTGGAATTGATCGCAGAGCTTTTGCAGTGAGTTGCGAAGCTGGTTGTTGGAAATGCGGTCCGCCTTCGTGGCCACAACCAGGAATGGCCGGTTGACGTGGCGCAGCCACTCCAGCAGTTGTTCATCGATCGGCTGGGGCGGAATCGTCACATCGACCAGCGAAAGGCAGAGTGCGAGGGTGGGGCGATTCTCCAGGTAGGGATTGATGAAGTCGCTCCACGTGGCGGTGATTTCTTTCGGGACGCGAGCGTAACCGTAACCCGGCAGGTCGACAAACAGGAACTCGGGTTTAGGCTTGCCGGGGCGCCGCACCTCGAAGAAGTTGATGGTCTGCGTGCGTCCGGGCGTGTTGCTGGTTTTGGCGACTTTGCCGCCGACAAGCGAGTTGATGAGGCTCGATTTTCCTACGTTAGACCGGCCAAGGAAGGCAATCTCCGGCGCGCTCGGAGGCGGAAAGTGCCGCGCATCGGCGGCTGAAGTAATGAAGCGCGTCAGGACCTTCATGGTTTCACTATGTCGGGAGCGCCTGGAATTCGCAAGTCGAGCACCGGGCGAATCATCAGGGTTGAAGAAGAACGACGGGAACCCGTGCCGGTACTGCCGGGCCCCCGAAACGAATCGTAGCGCTTACTGATGTGCCGTCGGCGACTGCTCCGGCGCGGGAGGCAGGGCAGCGATGTCCGGCGTCTCATCGGGAATTTCCGGCAGCGGCCGCTCCAGCGCAACCGCCAGCACCTCATCCATGGTGTTTACGAAGTGCAGCTTCATAACATCGCGAAGGTTTTCCGGCACTTCAGCCAAGTCCTTTTCGTTGTCGGCAGGGAGGATCACTTCCATGATGCCGGCACGATGCGCAGCCAGCAGCTTTTCCTTCAAGCCGCCGATGGGAAGAACTTTGCCGCGAAGCGTGATCTCACCCGTCATGGCAATGTCGCGCCGAACCGGAATGCGGCTGAGGGCGCTGGAAATCGCGGTGCCGATGGTGATACCCGCGGAAGGACCGTCTTTCGGGATGGCTCCTTCCGGCACGTGAACGTGAATATCGAGGTTGCGATAGAAGTCGCGCGGCAATCCCAGGTGATGCGCGCGCGAGCGCACATATGACATGGCTGCCTGTGCCGACTCCTGCATCACGTCGCCAAGCTTGCCGGTAAGCGTCAGCTTGCCTTTGCCGTCGACGGTTGCGACTTCTGTCACCAGGATGGAGCCGCCAACTTCCGTCCACGCCAGGCCCGTTACCAGGCCGATCTCGCTGCGCTCGTGGACCGCCATATCGCGGAACTTGGTGACGCCGAGGAATTCGTGAACGTTCTCTGCGGTGAGAGTGATGTTGTACTTGCCGCCTTCTTTTACCACCCTGCGCGCCACCTTGCGGCAGATGTTCCCAATCTCGCGCTCCAGGTTGCGCACGCCGGCTTCGCGAGTGTAGTTGCGAATCACGGTCTGCAAGGCGTCGTCGGTGAAGACGACGTTCTCTTCCGTCAAGCCCGTCTGCAGACGTTGTTTGCGGACCAGGTACTGTTTGGCGATTTCTACCTTTTCCGGTTCGGTGTAGCCGTGCAGCCGCAGCACTTCCATACGGTCCTGCAGGGCCGGCGGAATGGTGTGCAGCACATTGGCAGTCGCAATGAAGAATACCTGCGACAGGTCGTACTCCACGTCGAGGTAGTGGTCGACGAACATGAAGTTCTGTTCGGGATCGAGCACTTCCAGCAGAGCCGCCGAAGGATCGCCGCGGAAATCCATCGACATCTTGTCGACTTCGTCGAGCATGAAGACCGGGTTCTTGGTCCCAGCCTTCTTCATCATCTGGATGATCTGGCCGGGAAGGGCGCCGATGTAAGTGCGGCGATGCCCGCGCACCTCTGCTTCATCGCGCACGCCTCCGAGCGACATGCGGACGAATTTGCGGCCCGTCGCCTTGGCGATGCTCATTCCCAGCGAGGTCTTACCTACACCCGGAGGTCCGACGAAGCAAAGGATGGAGCCTCTTGGATTTTTGACCAGTTGGCGAACCGCGAGGAACTCAAGGATGCGCTCTTTGATCTTTTCCAGTCCATAGTGATCTTCGTTGAGCACCTTCTCAGCCAGATCAATGTTGCGGATTTCCTTGGAACGCTTCTTCCACGGCACCGCCAGGAGCCAATCAAGATAGTTTCTGGAAACTGTCGACTCGGCTGACATGGGCGGCATGGCCTCGAGCTTTTTCAGCTCCTGCTGCGCTTTCTCGTGCACCTCGTGCGGCATGCCGGCGGAGTCAATCTTCTTCTTCAGTTCGTCAAACTCGCTCTTTTCGCCGCGGCCAAGCTCCTTCTGGATGGCCTTGATCTTCTCGTTGAGGTAGTACTCTTTCTGGGCTCGCTCCATCTGGCGCTTCACGCGCGACTGGATGGTGCGGTCCATATTCAGCTTCTCGATCTCGACATCGAGCACATCGGCAATGCGGTTCAGCCGCTCCGCGGGATCGAAGATCTCCAGCAGTTCCTGCTTCTCTTCAATCGAGAGCTGCAGGTTGGCCGCGATGGTGTCGGTAAGCTTGGCCGGATCGTCGTTGCGGACGGCGGCAATCATGGTCTCGTAATTCAGCGATTGGCAGAGCTTCACGTACTGCTCGAAAAGACCGGTGACGCGCTGCATCGCGGCTTCCACCTGCGCCGTCAGTTCGGCGCCATATTTCGCGGTGCGGACGGTGGCTTCAAAGTAGCCGTCGGTGTCCACCACCTGCAGGATCTTGCCGCGCTCAATCCCCTCAACCAGCACCTTGATATTGCCATCGGGCAGCTTGAGGCTCTGAACGATATTGACGATCGTGCCTACCTGGAAGATTTCGTTGGCTTTAGGCTCATCGATACTGGCGTCGTGCTGGGTGGCCAGGAAGATCTTCTTGTCTCCCGCCAGGGCCTCCTCGAGTGCGCGAACGCTCGATTCACGGCCGACGACGAACGGCGTCATCATGTGAGGAAAGATGACGACGTCGCGGATGGGCATCATGGGAAATTTTTTAGTCTCGAATTTTTCGCGCTGACTCACTAGAAACCGCCTTTGTCAATGAGAGCGCATCGCGCTCTGGAAGAAGGATTATGAGAACTTGCCGCAGCTTTCGCAGTGTGCCCACCGGAGTCTATCTCCGATCGCTGTTTGTATCAAAGAATAACATGTGGTGACGGCCAAGGCGCCCTGCGAAGGGGGATTGCGAAAACGAATTCGTTTGTCATCAATAACTTCGAAGATTCCCACCGCCGGCATTAGCAAGTTGCAGGGCAGCGCCAGCAGCAGCCCACTGTCATATCGATGCAGTAGGGGACTGAGGGATGCGGAGCGAAGTAGTGACTCAGGTTTTTGCGCCCGAGTTTGTAAGTCTTTTGGACGGAGCAGGAACCGAATCGTTTATCGACCGCAGACAGCGAAGGCTTCGAGGGGTTCTGTATCGCGCCCGCGGATCGGCCGCCGGATTTGCGGTTTTGACTGACTGGTCCGGCGGAGGGTTTCCCGACTCGACTATTCACGCAGCGGCTATGGGTGCCAAAATAACCGCAAAAATTCATGTCCGGCCCGGCGTATCCCATACGTCTTTATGTCGGAAGCCCGAAAGGGAGCCAAAAATTCAGTCCTGAGGGACTACACAGGAGGCATTACGATGAGTCAGTTTCTTTATCTTTATCGTGGTGGCAGAGATGGTCAGCCTTCGCCTGAAGAGGCGCAAACGATCATGCAGAAGTGGATGACCTGGCTGAAAGGGCTGGGCGAGAGCGGACACCTGAAAGACCAGGGCCAGCCGCTGGAGCCGGGCGGCAAACTGGTGCGCGGCAAAGCCAGGTCGGTTACCGATGGCCCGTTTGCCGAAGCGAAGGACATTGTCGGCGGGTTCACACTGGTCGAGGCGCGCGACATCAATGAGGCGGTGGAGCTCGCAAAGGGATGTCCGGCTCTCGAAAGGGATGGCACGGTGGAAGTGCGGCCCATCATGGTGATGAACCTGTAAGCCAATGGAGCTGAGTGATCATCTTTTCCGCCATGAAGCGGGACGCATGGTCGCCACGCTCACCCGCATCTTCGGAGTGCAAAACCTGGCGCTGGCAGAAGACGTTGTACAGGACGCCTTCTGCCGCGCGCTGGAAGTCTGGAAACTGCGCGGCGTGCCGGAGAATCCCTCGGCGTGGCTCATGGCGACGGCCAGAAACCGCGCGATGGATGTACTGCGCCGCGAGCGCACCGCGCGCACCTTCGAGCCCGAGCTAAACCGGTTCATCCAAAGCGAATGGACGCTCGCTCCGGCAGTGCAAGAACTCTTCGCGGCAGGCACGATCAAAGACGATCTGCTGCGTATGATGTTCTCCTGCTGCCAACCTCGGTTGTCCGGGGAAGCGCAGGTCACGCTGATACTTCACATCCTCTGCGGCTTCAGCGTGGGCGAGGTCGCGAACGCCTTCGTCAGCACCCCAGCCGCAACCGAGAAGCGAATCACGCGAGCCAAGAAGGTGCTGGCGCAATCGAAAAAGCTGTTCGACGTGGCGCGGGTCGGCGATGTCGCGGCGCGATTGCCCTCCGTCCATCGGGCGCTTTACCTGCTGTTCAACGAGGGATATCACGGTGCGTCTCCGGAGTCGGCGATCCGCGCTGATCTGTGCCATGAAGCGATGCGACTGACGGCGGTGCTGCTGGAGCATCCGGCAGGAGCGGCGCCCGCGACCTACGCATTGGCGGCGCTGATGTGCCTCCATGCGGCGCGTTTGCCCGGAAGAATGGATGCGTCGGGGAACCTGAGTCCTTTCTTCCAGCAGGACCGTTCGCAATGGAATCAGGGACTGATCGCCGAAGGAATTCGGCTGCTGGATCTGTCGGCGGTGGGAACTGAGCTGACGGAATACCACATCGAGGCAGGCATCGCGCGTGTGCATGGAACGGCAAAACACGCTGAAGAGACGGACTGGGCCAGCATCGTTTCCCTTTACGACCTGCTGATGAAGGTGCGGCCTTCGCCGGTGGTGGCGCTCAATCGCGCGATAGCGGTTGCCGCGAGGGATGGCGCAGCTCGCGGATTAGAAGAGATAAGCCGGATTGTCGATGCCGAGCGGCTTGAACGGTATCCGTTTTATTGGGCGGCGATGGGCGAGTTCGAATTGCGCTTAGACCGGCACGAAGCGGCAGGCCGACATTTCCGGGCGGCGCTCAAGCTGGCGCGGAACGAAGCGGAGAGGAAGTTTCTGGCACAACGCGTGGCGGCGTGCCAAGTTGCCGGGAGGCAGGCTGTCGAAAAATTAAAAACTGCAGGCTCCCTCGGCGGCTGAAGCCGCCGAGGAATGACAAACATCAAGAAGCGTCATGGCGCTAGCCTGAAGGCCAGCTCTACCCAATCTTTCTATCCTTTGTACCCCGCCCCCTTCAGCGCCTTGGAGAATTTTGCGACGAAGTCGTCAACGTGCTCCGGCGTGGCTAACGGCCCCATCAATCCGATGCGGAAGATCTTGCCCGCAAGTTGGCCGAAGCCACCGGCGATCTCGATTCCGTGCTCGTTGAGCAGGGTTGCGCGAACCTTCGCGTCGTCGACGCCTTCCGGCACGCGGACGGTGTTGAGATTCCAGATGCGATGGCCTTCGGGAACGTGCATCTGCATGCCCATGTTCTCGATTGCTGTCACGAACTGACGATGTGCCTGGTGATGCCGCTCGCAACGTTGCGCCAGGCCCTCCTCTTCGATCAGCGTCAAGCCCTCGTGCAGCGCATAGAACAAGGTCGCGGATGCAGTGTGATGATAACGATGAGACGTGATGAGGTAGTCGGCGATCAGGCCAATATCGAAGTACCAGGTGCGGGGCGGCTTGGTTCTTTTCTTGAGCAGTTCGGCAGCGCGCGGAGAAACCGTGACCGGCGAAAGTCCTGGAGGACAGCTTAACCCTTTCTGGGTGCAACTGTAGGCAACGTCGATGCCCGTTTTATCGACATCGACCGGCATTGCGCCGAGCGAGGTGACGCAATCGGCGATGACGATAGCTCCGACTTCGTGCGCTGCTTTACAGAAGGCTTCGCCGCGTTCGAAGACGCCAGTCGAAGTTTCCGCCATAACATACATGACCACCTGCGGCTTTTCGCGGCGAATGAATTCGCTGGCCTCGTCGGCCCCGAAGAATTCGCCCCAGGGCTTCTCCAGGCGAACCACGTTAGCACCCTGGCGTTTGGCCATTTCCGTCATGCGATCGCAGAAATAGCCGTTGGCGAGCACGGCCACCTTTGTTCCGGCATCGACGAAGTTGGTAATCGCCGTTTCCATTCCCGCGCTGCCCGTCCCGGAGATCACAAGAGTCAGCTCGTTGGCCGTTCCAAATACCTTGCGCAGCATTCGCTCGTTGGCTGTGCTGATCTCGAAGAAGTAGGGATCGAGGTGCCCGACGACTGGCTGAGCCATGGCCTCATAAACCCGCGGGTGTACCTGGGTGGGGCCGGGGCCGAAGAGAAACCGCATTGGGGGATGAATCGAAATTTCTTCCCTGATATCAACCGTAGTTCCAGAACTAACCATAAGTCCTCCGTATCAATGCGCTGATGAGCGCTCGATGATGACACTTTCAGGATATAACTCGTGGAGGAACTTGTGCACCTGAATCGCGCTCGGTGGGCCCGAGGAGTGGAACTGGTCCGGTGGCTCCGAATCGGCCGGGCACGTTCTTTATGGGAGGCGATACAAGTAGGGTATTCCTTCGCGATTCGGGCTTCCTGTATTCTAGAGATTCCTACAGACCCCAGAGACAAAAGTCGGGACGACCCGGAGGTTTGGAGAACGGAATGCTTTTTGCTCATGCCCTGCTATTGCTGGCAGGAATTGGTCTTGCGACCTGCACTGGCTTCTTCGGTCTACTAGTTATAGCTAGTTTCCGGTTTCGTCGGCGAGAAGTTCCGCGAATCTCTGCCGAAGCCTTTCCTGCCGTCACATTGCTGAAGCCGCTCTGCGGCATGGAGCCGAATCTCAGGGCAAATATTGCCAGCTTTTTCGATCAGGAATATCCCACCTTCGAGATCATTTTCGGCGCGCGTGACCGGAACGATCCGGCACTCGCGGTGGTGGAAGAAGTGCGCCGGCAATTTCCCTCGGTTCCGGTGAAGATCGTCACTTCCGGCGAGCCAACGCAGGCTAATGCCAAAGTCTGCTCCATGCGCAAAATGTACGCCGAAGCCAGCTACGATTACCTGATCATCAGCGACAGCGACGTGCAGGTCAGGCCCAACTATATTCGGGAAGTCGTCTCGCCTCTGCTGAACCCCAGGGTCGGGATGGTGACCTGCATGTACCGGGGGGTCGCCAGCGGGGGCATCTGGTCGCGTCTTGAGGCGTTGGGCATGAGCGTGGAGATGACTGCCGGCGTACTTGTAGCGGATCTGGTGGAAGGCATGAACTTCGCTCTCGGCCCGACGATGGCGGTTCGTCGCGACGTTCTGGATGCGGTTGGGGGATTCGAGCCACTGGCGGTTTACTGCGCTGACGACTATGTTCTCGGCCAGCGTGTCGCTGAGAGCGGCAGCGAGGTGGTTCTTTCCACGCATGTCATCGATCACGTGGTCATCAATCGCTCCCTGCAGCCCTCGCTGTTGCACCAGATTCGATGGATGAAAAGCACCCGCTTTTCACGGCCGGCCGGACATTTTGCCAGCGTGCTGAGCTTTGCCATGCCGTTTGGACTGCTCGGATTTGCCGCTTCAGTTGCGATCGGCCGTCCGCTGATCGGAGTCGCTTGCCTCCTTGCAGCGATCCTGAACCGCATCCTGATGGCGTTCATAGCAGGCTGGGGCGTCGCGCGCGATCCTGAAGCCCTGCGCTTCTGCTGGCTCTATCCTTTGCGGGACCTGATGGGCTTTGGCTTCTGGTTGTGCAGTTTTCTGGGAAACACGATTGTCTGGCGCGGCCAGCGCTACCGCCTCGAAGTCGATGGCCTGATGGTTCCTCTGAATCCCTCGCTGGGGCTGTCCGAAATCCGGTACAGCGAACCGCTGGTGCCCCAGGGCGTTGAATCTTCTTTCGCCGCAGAGCGGTTGCTGTAGGCGGGGCCTGGCGCGTTCTAACTCTAGCCTTGAAAGAGTTTAAGTTGCAGTTTGCGGTGCGTTTTTGTGTCGCCGGGGCCGGCTCTGGATCTGGAAGCAGCGCCGGAACACCGAGCTAAAGCTCGGCTCTATTTAAGGCGGGCACTGCGTCGATAAGGAAAGCGCTGTTCCGCAGCTGCCATAGGCCGATAGTGCCCAGGACCATCAGGTTGGGGAACAGCAGTGGCGCCATCGGCGGTGCGCCGTAGATGAAGTTTTCGAAGGGATGAATTGACGGCCCTTGCAGGTTCGCTTCCGCGTGCAAGACAAATCCCCATAAGCCTACCAGCGCCTCCAGCAGCAGAATGGCTGCGCAGAGATCGATGAACGCCCGGGTCACCCGCATCACAAGCGGCACTGTTAGAAACCCGACGGCCAACGCGCTGGCGAAGACAGGTACCCACTCCAGGGAATAGAAGAATCCGTTCCCGGCGTGGTCCATAAGGCTGAAGATAAAGTTTCCGACGAAGCCTCCGAGCGTGAGAAAAACCACCCATTGTGCCCACTCCACCGATTCCGGGTCGAGCATGCGATTCATGATCAAAAGGAAGCCCAGGCCGGTATAAGCCAGCGGCGCCGCAAAGGGCGCGGAATAGGTCAGGCTGCGCAACGTCCGCTCGTAAAAAAAGTGGCTTTCCAGGTGCAGGATAACGCCGGTGAGCCCGACCAGAACAGCTGCTCCGCCAACCACGAAGCCCAGAATCCCCCAAACGATGGGGCGTCGATTGCGAACCCACAGCGCAACCAGCAACACCAGCGGCGCGCTGGCGGAGAAGAACAGTGGAATGTATTCGTTTGGATTGCGAAACTGGTTGACTGAGTGTGCGAGATAGATATCGAAGGTGAGAAAGCCAATGTTCAGGATGGCAAACAGCTCAACCCAAAGCTGCGGCTGGTTCCACCAGCGCTCAGTGGGGGTGACCATGCTCTCTCCTGAGTTCCTCGGCCATGGATTTCAACTCGACGGTCTTTTCCAGCATGGGATAGTTTCCATGCCACTGAACGAAGTCAGCTCCTCCCATGAAAGCCCCATGTTTGCTGGTGCGGCCGTCGTAATGCCAAAGATTGAAATACAGAAAATCAATGGGCTGTGAGAACGGCGGTCCGGTGAGGATGCCGTCCTTGTGCAGGCCGTCGATGATCTGCTGCGCGGCTTCTACCTTGGCGTTGGTGCTTTGCACCACCAGCTCCGCCTGGCTATAGACCCGGTCGACGGTGGCGGGGGTGTGGCACTGCGTGCATACCTGTTTCATTCTGGCCTGCGCCTCGGCATAGTCCGGACGCTTCTCGCTGATGGCGTTGGCCAGGTAATACGACAGTCGATCCGAAGGATTGTGGGTGACGCCAAGTCCATTGATGCCGCTCATGTGGCAGGTGGCGCAGGTTGGCACGAACATATCGCGCGTGGTCAGTGTCTTGGGTGGGGCATCCAGATTGAGCAGCCGTTCCTGCGCCTGGAAGAGCACACCGTGTTTGGACTCCTCATAAATCTCGATCTGTGAATGGTCGGGGCCCATGTGGCACTGCCCGCACGTACTGGGCAGCCGCGCGGTTCGAACGGAGGTGTCGTGCCGGGTATGGCAGGAGGTGCAGGTGCCGATGGTGCCATCACTGTTTGGCCGGCCAACGCTGTGGCATTGCTCGCATCCGCCGGCGATGGCTGAGTTGCCCTCCAGTTGCGCCAGCGCATTCGGTGGTCTGCGGGTGCCACCGGGCTGGTACTGCTCAGAGAAGTTGACCTCTTCCGGGGTGAGCCCCTTTTCTCCATAAACGGCGGCCCACGCTGGAGCAGCATGGCGGCTGCGCAGAAATTGCTGGTAAATGCCTTCGTGACAGTTACGGCAGTTGCCGGCGGTGAGCTTCGCAGAGATCACGAACCCATGGTGGTCTTTCTTCTCCTGGCCGGGGGTCGGCTGGTGGCAGTCCAGGCAATTCACACCTTTTCTGGCATGGGCGCTTAGCTCGTACTCGTGCACGACGGAATACTGGGTGCGCGCGTGGCACTCCGCACATTTTCCGGTTGCCCTCACAAAGGCGGCACTCGGCTGCTCCGTTTCAACCTTAGGGCGTGCTCGATTGATCAGGAACGCTGCCAGGACCAGAGCAAAAGCAATGACGACGGCAAGAAAAACCGAGCGGAAGGACATCCGAATCTTCACCCCAAACAAAAGTGCCCACATTCTCGCACAAGCACGTCTGTGATAGATAGGCGAACCTGACGGCGCACATTAGACAGAGGGAATTCGACAAGGCAGGAACAAGAAATCAACGAATGTGATGCAGGTAAGGCAGAAGGAACATGGCCCCCAGGCGAACAAGAACAAGGGTTGCGCCCAGGACGAGCGCTGCGCGAAATAGAAACCGCTCAAAACCGGTCAGCGGCAATCGAGAAGCAACCATAACAACCGCCTAAATCTAGGTTAACCAGAAGCACAGCGGTTGACCGTGAGATCGGTCACTCACGCTTGTGACCGAATTCAAGCACCGAAACCCAAAACCTACACTCTTGCATTGGTTGAAATCACAGTCCACAATCACTGGCACATTGGCTGGAGGTGGCACCGTAATGGCGTCCTTCAAGATCGGCATCAACATGGCCGGAGCGATTTCGGCCGGGGCTTACACGGCAGGTGTGCTGGACTTTCTCACCGAAGCACTGGACCAATGGTATGCCGCCAAGCAGAGCGGCGATGCCGTACCCATGCACGACATCTCCATTGAAGTCTTCTCAGGGGCTTCAGCCGGAGGCATGTGCGCCGCCATTTCCTCTGTCATGCTGTATCGCGACTTCGAGCACATTCACGACGTAAACCAGCGCGACACCAGCAACATCTTTTACGAGAGCTGGGTCAACAAGATTGACATCGTACCTCTACTGCAAAATGGCGATCTCGCGTCGGGCGGTGAGATTGTTTCGCTGTTGAACTCTTCGATCATCGATCAGATTGCTTCTTATGCTTTGGCACCGACCAACTCTGCGCCGGTCCAGCGGCCGTACGTTGCTCCGAATCTCACTCTGTTTCTGTCACTGACCAACCTGCGTGGAGTTCCATACTCGCTCAATGGAGCCGCTCCGGGATCGGTGGAAGAGACGACGTTCTTTTACGGGGACCGTATTCGCTTTCAGACCGTCATCGGCGGAGGCGCGTTGCCTGCACCTACCTCCGTAAGAACCCTGGACCTGAGCACGCCGGGGGCTGCCGGCGGCTGGGATGTTTTGCAAACGGCGGCCATGGCTACAGGAGCATTTCCGGTTTTTCTGGCTCCGCGCATTTTGCAACGCCAGTTGTGGGAATACGTTCCTCCCCTTTGGGAGTCGGTGGTCTCGGCGGCGACCGGAACCCCGCCGCCGGTCGCGCCCAGTATTCCTCCAAGCGCAGGGAATCCCTACGTGACGCTGAACGTGGACGGCGGCGTGACCAACAACGATCCCTTCAACTATGCCCACGATTATCTGGATTCAGTCTCCCCATCGGTTGTCGGAACCGCTGTGGCCCACGATCCCGTGGCGGTTGACCGGGCGGTCATCGGGGTCGCGCCTTTTCCGACGACTGAAACCTTTGATCCGACCTTTAACGCGCAGAGCGCAGCCGCGATTCTGTCGGCCCTTCCCAAACTGTTTAATGCGTTGCTTTCGCAGGCGCGGTTCTTTGGGGAATCCCTAAGCGCGATCATGAGCGGCACGACCTTCGATCGATATGTGATCGCCCCGTCTGACGACCATCTCGCGAAGGAATATGGTCAACGTGGTATTCCGGCGACAGACCAGCCGCCCGCTCTGCAGTGTGCAACCCTGGGGGCTTTCGGTGGCTTCTTCTGTCGCGGCTTCCGCGCGCACGATTACGCGCTGGGACGCCGCAATTGTCAGAAGTTTCTGCATGACTACTTCGTTCTGCCTACGAACAATGCGGTGATTAAACCGGCGCTTGATGCCCTCGACGCAACCACGCGCGCCGGCATCCTGAAAAAGTATGGCCGCTCCGCGCCGGGGACATACTCCGAACTCGGGGTCGTGATTGAGGACAGCGGAGGAACCTTGCCCGCGGCCCAGCGTGTCGACCGCACCTGGCTGCCGATCATCCCACTTTGTGGGACTGCTGTTGCCGAGGTGCCACATCCTGAGCGGCAGAGGATTTCCTGCGCCGATGTCGACCGCATCGTCCGGCTGGTGCGGGCCCGGCTAAGGAAGCTTGCCAGTTTACTGGTTTCGCAGGTGCAAGACCGTTGGTTGCGGTGGTTCTTGAAACCGGGCCCCTTCTTTATCACTTGGCTTGGTGGCCCTAAGATCAAGCGAGCCATCGTCAATGGCCTGGGAGATTCCTATCAGGCGTAGCTCTGCCGAGCAAGAAGTGGGGCGCAACAGCTGGAATCAGTTTCCTGCTGCGCCCCCGCGAACTCAGCTTCCTGCTTTTCGGCTTAATCCTCGCCGCCGGGTTCTCCGGCTTGCTCAGCCGCGCCATTGCTAATCGACAAGGTAGGCACTCCCGACTTGCGCATGGTGGCATTGAGTGCCGGAACTTCCGTGCGCTGGATTTCCTGCCACTGCGCCAGCTGGGTTTGCAGACGCTGGTGCAGCTCGTCGAAGACCTCCAACTGCTGCGCGGTGGGTGCGGCATCGTTGTACTGAATCAGCTCATTGAAGCTCCAATACTCCTCATTCAGCATGTTGGGATAGCGCAGGTTTCCTTCCGAGCTCTTCATCTTCACCTGGACCATCTCGGCTTCGACAGGAGCCATTTTCTGGTCGAGTGATTTTGCTGCGGTGATGACGCTGGCATTGCCCGACTCCGACCCAGCCCACTTCTGCAGCATTTGCAGATTGCTGCGCAGGCTGCGAATCTGATTCACCGCGCGGTGCAGCTGGTCAATGTCAAGCTGCACCTTCTGCGCCAACTCCAGCTGCTTCTCCATGTCCGCTTGCGTCACCTCGTTGACGATCCGGGGATCGAGCTCGACGACCAGCGGCGCTGTCTGCGTTGCACCATTCACGGTCAGTTTCACCTGGTAGGTGCCGGGAATCACCAGCGGACCGCGTGGCGGATCGCCGACATAGAACGCGCCGGGGATCTGCACCGGCGGATCGTAGCGAAGGTCCCAGGCAAAGCGATTCATTCCCGCATTGGCCGGCAGGAGTTGCGACGACTTCTCCTGATCGGGCCACTCCGGAGGCTGCTCCTGCTTGTTCTCCTTCAGGTTCGACAAACGGCGAACGCGCTTGCCCTGCGCGTCGAAGATCTCCATCACGATCTCTTCTTTCGCAACCGGCTTCGCCTTCAGGTAGTAGTCGATGATCGCTCCCTTGGGTGGGTCAGAGCCCACCGGACGCCGGCGGTCCACCTCATCGGGGAAGTGCAGACGCACGGTCGGAGACGGCTGGAAGAGATGGAAACTCTGGCCGGCGATCGACGAGTTGACCTGCCGCAGGGGAGTGACATCATCCAGAATCCAGAATGCACGCCCATGCGTGGCCGCGACCAGGTCGTTGTCCTTGAGCGCCAGGTCGTGAATCGGTGTGGTCGGCAGGTTCATTTGCAACGATTGCCAGTGCGCGCCATCGTCGTTCGAGAAGTAGACGCCAGTCTCGGTGCCTGCATAGAGCAATCCCTTCACCTTAGGATCTTCGCGCACTGCGTGAACGTAGGAGCCCGGAGGAATGCCGTCGGTGATGCGCGTCCAGGTTTTGCCGTAATCGTGGGTCTTGTAGATGAGCGGGTTGAAATCGTCGAGCTTGTGACGGTCAATGGCCGCATACGCCGTGCCGGGATCGTGATGTCCGGCATCGATGATGCTCACCATGCTCCACTCAGGCATGTCTTTCGGGGTGACGTTTTCCCAGGACTTGCCATCGTCGCGCGTGAGCTGGATCAGGCCATCGTCGGTCCCGGCCCACAGCATGCCTTGCTTCAGCGGCGATTCCGCCAGCGCAAATACCGTGTCGTAATATTCCACGCTGGTGATATCGAGGGTGATGTCGCCGCCGGACGGTTTCTGTTTGCTCTTGTCGTTGCGAGTCAGATCAGGGCTGATGGCTTTCCAGCTATGCCCCTGGTCGTCGCTCTTCAGCACATACTGCGACGCGGTATAGATCGTGTTCGGGTCATGCGCCGACACCAGCACCGGTTCGGTCCACTGGAAGCGATACTTGAGATCGGCGGCGCCGTTGCCTGAAGTGTCGAGCGGATAGGGCGAAACATCGGTGAGCCTTTCGGTGTGATGGTCATAGCGGGTGATGATGGCCGAGTCCGAACCGGCATAAACAATGTCAGGATTTTTCGGGTCAACTGAGATATATCCGCTTTCGCCGCCGCCTACGTCATACCAATCCTGACGGCCAATCACGCCTTCGTCGCTGTAGCTGGCAATGGCGACGGTTGAGTTGTCCTGCTGCGCGCCATAGATGCGATAGGGCCAGTGGTTGTCGGTTACCACGTGATAGAACTGCGCCGTCGGCTGATTGTTTTGCTGCGTCCAGGTCTTGCCGCCGTCGGTCGAGATCGTCACCCCGCCATCGTTGCTGTTCATGATGCGCTTGGGATCGGTCGGGTCGATCCACAGACCGTGATGGTCGCCGTGCGGCGCAGGCAGCAGGTCGAACGTCTTGCCGCCGTCATTGGAACGGAACAGGCCGGTGTTGAGCACGTAAACCGTGTCGGCGTTTTGCGGATCGGCGAAGACGTGCGTGAAATACCAGGCGCGCTGCCGGTAACGTTCGTCATCGTTTACCAGCGTCCAGGTGTTGCCGGCATCGTCCGAGCGATAGAGGCCGCCCTGCTTGGCTTCGATCAAGGCGTAGACGCGGTTGGAATTGGCGCCCGAAACGGAAACGCCGATTCTTCCGAGCTCGCCTTCGGGCAGGCCGTGTCCCTGCAGTTGTTTCCAGGTGAGGCCGCCGTCGGTGGATTTATAGAGTCCGCTGCCGGGACCGCCGCTGGTGAAGGTCCAAGGCTGGCGGCGCACCTGATACATGGCGGCGTACACGATGCTGGAGTTATGCGGATCGAACACAACATCGATTGCGCCCGTGTTGTCGTCTTTGTAGAGCACCTTCTGCCAGGTTTTGCCTCCGTCGGCCGTGCGGAAGACCCCGCGCTCTGAGTTCGGTCCCCAGGCATGTCCCAGCGCAGCCACGAGCACAATGTCAGGATTGCGCGGGTCGATGATGACTGCGCCGATGTGACGCGAATCTTTGAGGCCGAGATTTTTCCAAGTCTGTCCGCCGTCGGTGGACTTATAAACGCCATCGCCGTAGGAGATATTACCGCGCAGGCAGGCCTCACCCGTTCCGACATAAAGGATGTTGTGGTCGGCATCGGCCACGGCAAGGGCGCCGATCGAGGAGACGTCCTGCTTATCGAAGGTCGGCACCCAGGTCATACCGCCATTGGTGCTCTTGAACACTCCGCCCGCGACCGCGCCGAAATAATAGGTGTTGGGATCGCCGGGAATTCCGGCTACCGCCAGCACGCGGCCTCCGCGGAATGGGCCAATCTGGCGCCATTGCATCCCGCCAACCAGCACCGGATCTACTTGTGCGTTCAGGGAAAGAAGAAAGGAGAAGACAATCGACAGGCAAAGGACGGCGCGACGGAGCATTGAGATTCCTTGGTTGTTAATAATTTCGCGTAATCGTAACGGCAAGCGGCAGGCGGGCGCAAGTTTGTCCGGATAGGTGGCCCGCCGGAGCCAGGAGCTCGGCTTGCTCCGCGGGCCTAAGGCTTAGAACTACGTCCAGCAGATCCCGAAGAAACCAACAGTTTGGGCGAGACCGGGGCACCTTCCCCACCCGATATTGCGGGGAACCAAAATAGTCACCTTTGTGCTATTGCATAACTTCCGATTGAGGTCTAGGCTGCGAATCCATCAAGCGGGTTGAGTTGCTCGTTAGTGGGTTCGAGCAACATTGTCGGGGGGCGAGCTGTCGGGCCAATACCCCCTCCTTTAATGAATTGGCATGCTTTCTACTACCGGACTAGTTAGTTCGTTAGGACTCTTTCTATTTGTCGTGAAAGCTTAGGAATCCTTGAAGGGGGACACAGATGACGCATCACCAGTGCAAGTGGACTTTCCTTTCAGCGGCGTTGCTGTCGGCTCTGCTGCTGTGTTTTACCGCCATGCCGATGGTTGCGCAGACGACAACTCTGGGCACCGTCAGCGGAACGGTCACGGATCCAACGAACGCAGTGGTTCCCGACGCGGTAGTGACCCTCAAGGACACTTCGACCGGCCAAGTGCGAACCACGAGTTCGAATAGTGCCGGCCGCTATGTGTTCGTGAACGTCAACCCTGGCACGTATGACCTGACCATCACCAAGCAGGGATTCGCGAAGACCTCTGTGCCAGGAATTGTGGTGCAGGTCGGCCAGACCAGCGCGAACAACATCACCCTAAAAGTAGGTTCTGAGAGCCAGACAGTGGAAGTGGCCACGACGGGCGTTGAACTACAGACTGACAACGCCACCGTCGGTACCACGGTCACTGGCATTGCGCTACAGTCGCTGCCCAGCATTGGGCGCGACACCAGCACGTTCTTGACCCTGCAAGCTGGCATCAGCCCGGATGGCAGCGTCGCCGGAACCGTAGTCGACCAGAGCACTTTTCAGCTCGACGGCGGCAATAACACCAACGATATGGACGGCAGCATGAGCGTGTACACGCCCACTTTTGCTGGCGACCCGACGGGTGGTGCTGCCAACCAGAGCAACGGTGTGGCCGCCGGCGCCACCGGCGTTATGCCGACTCCGGCTGACAGCGTGGAAGAGTTCAAGGTCAGCACCGCGGGGCAAGGCGCGGACTTCAACTCCTCCGCCGGCGCCCAAGTGCAGATCGTCACCAAGCGCGGCACCGACCAGTGGCACGGCACGGCGTACGAATATTATCTCGACAACAATCTGAATGCGAATACCTGGCAGAACAACCTGAACGGTATCGGCACTCCGAGCTATCATTACAGCCGATTCGGCGGCGCTATTGGTGGCCCGATCATTCCGAAGAAGATTCTGGGCGGCAAGACCTACTTCTTTGCCAATTACCAGGGCTTCCGCTGGCCAAACGCGACGACGATTGACTGGGCCGTTCCTTCAGCAGCCATGCGACTGGGATTGCTGCAGTTCGGCGGCCAGGTTTACAACCTCAATCCCTATCCGGTTACTTACAATGGAACGACCTATACCACCGCACAGTGTCCGGGAGGGCCCTGCGACCCGCGTGGCATTGGTATCAATCCGCTGATTTCTCAAATGTGGAACAAGTACATGCCGATGGCGAACGCGGCGGGATGCGCTTCCGCCATTCAGGGCCGCTGCGACGGCGTAAACATTCAGGACTTTACCGGCAACATGAGTATTCCCCAGAGTGACAACTTTGGCGTAGCGCGCCTTGACCACGACTTTGGCGACAAGTGGCACTTCATGAGCAGCTATCGCTACTACAATCTGACGCGCGCCACGACCGACCAGATCGACGTCGGAGGGTTCTTCCCGGGCGACACGCTGGGAACTCCCGCGTCCTTGTCCGCCCGCCCGCAGGTGCCCTGGTTCCTGGTCGGAGGACTGACCACGAACGTCACCAACAACATCACCAATAACTTCACGGTCAACTTTCTCCGCAACTATTGGTCGTGGAGTGACGCCGGTGGCCCGGCGCAGTTCGCTGGTCTCGGCGGCGCCCTCGAGCCCCTAGGCGAGCAGCACTATCAATCGCTGGCTCCCTACAACGTCAACACGCAGCAGGTCCGTACCAGGTTCTGGGACGGCCAGGACCTGATGTTCCGCGATGACGTGACGTGGTTGCATGGCAAGCACCTGATCCAGTTCGGTGGCTTATACCAGAACAACTACGACATTCACCAGCGCTCGGACAACGGCGGCGGCATCAACTACTACCCCTCGTACCTCATGGCCTCTTCGACGTCGCTCTTCGATATGACTGGATACGACCCGGCGAGTTTGCCGAGCAACGCCACGACCAGTTATGAGCGCGATTACTCGGCATTGCTGGGAATGGTGGGTATTTCCCAGATTGCCTATACGCGCTCGGGCAAGTCCCTGGCTCTGAATCCGCCGCTCACGCCGGCGTCAACCACTGTCCGCATTCCATTCACCAACTTCTACGGCAGCGATACCTGGCGCATGACGCCCAGGTTTACGCTGACCTTTGGATTGGGCTGGACGCTGGAAATGCCGCCATACGAAACGCAGGGTAAGCAGGTCCTCTTTGTTGGACCAGACAATAACCCGATCAGCACTACCCAGTATTTGAATGCTCGCGAACAGGCGGCACTGGCTGGAAACGTCTACAACCCGCAAGTCGGATTCAGCTTGATCGGCAACCTGGCGAATCCTCGCAAGTATCCCTACAACCCCTACTATGGGGAGTGGAGTCCTCGTTTGGCCGCGGCTTGGGATGTGTTCGGCGATGGCAGGACAGTTCTCCGTGGCGGTTACGGACGCACCTATGGCCGTCTGAACGGCGTGGACCTGGTCCTCGTACCGCTGCTTGGTACCGGCCTGATCCAGCCGGTGCAGTGCTTTGCTGCCCAGACCAGTGGCAACTGTGCTGGACAAGGCGGTGGAAGCCCGATGACCGCGTTCCGCGTAGGAACCGATGGCTTGATAGCACCACTTCCGGCGGCCAGCCAGAACCTGCCTCAGCCCGACTATCCCGGTGTGAACGACGTCGCAGCGGGTGCCGGCGAAGCGTTGGATCCAAACTTCCGGCCCAACGTAGTGGACTCAATCACCTTCAGTTTTCAACGGCAATTGACCAATAAGGTCAGCCTGGAGGTGGGCTACATCGGTCGCATTATCAACAACGAATATCTGCCCATCAACCTGAACGCCGTCCCCTACATGATGACCAAAGGCGGACAGACCTTCGCCAAGGCGTACGCCAACACCGTCATCGGGTACTGCGGCAACGGCAATCCCAACAACATGGGTGGCGGCAACTGCATCGGCAATCCAAATGCCGTCGCGCCGCAACCCTTCTTTGAAGCGGCGCTGTCCGGCACGGGATACTGCAACGGGTTTGCCAACTGCACTCAGGCCGTCATCGCCAAAGAGGGCGTGAACGGCACCGGCAACCTCGCTACCGCCAGCGTCTGGTCGCTGTTCAGCGATCTGGACACCGGCGGCACCGCGCCGGGCTTCAACTTCCCGCGCGTGATGATGAACAGTCCACTCAACTGCCCCACGGGCGCTGAGATCGGCTGTAGCGGTCAGTTGACCTCGGGCGTGGGCATGAACGCCAGTCTGGGACACGGCAACTACAACGCCCTGTTCGTGACGGTGAAGACCTCAGACTGGAACGGCCTGAGCATGCAATCGAACTTCACCTGGTCGAAGGCGCTGGGCACCGGCGCTGAAGTGCAGGCCACCAGCGAAGCGACTGCCATCGATCCGTTCAACATCAACACAGGCTACGGTCTGCAGCCGTTTGATCGCACCCTGGTGTTCAACACCTACGTGGTTTACCAGCCGCACTGGTATAGGTCCCAGACTGGTTTGGTGGGACACCTGCTGGGCGGTTGGACCTTCGCGCCTATCTTCACCACCGGCACCGGACTGCCTATAACCCTCGGCACCATCAATGGTGGCGGACAGGCCTTCGGTGAAGGCGATTCCAACAACTTCTACGGTTATGGCGTTTCGGAGAATGCGATACCAATCGCACCGCTACCCAATGGCAAACGGTACAACAACGTGCCCGGAGCCAACGGAATCGGTGACGGAGGTTACGGTGTCAATATGTTTGCTAACCCCGTTGCGGCGTGGAATGACGTTCGCCAGCCCATTCTTGGCTACGATACCAAGGACGGCGGCTTCGGCGTGGCTCGCGGATTGAACTACTGGAACATGGACTTGAGCGTGAAAAAGTTGTTCAAGATTAGCGAGCGCTTCAGCACCGAGTTCCAGGCGGTCTTCACCAACGTCTTCAACCACAACCAGTTTGGCGATCCCGGCGGCGATTACCTCGACACCAGCAATCCCAGTGCTTGGGGTACATTGCCGGGCACAGTGACGGATATCAGCCCGCGCCAGATTGAGTTGGGCATCCGCCTCAGCTTCTAACCACTGTCGCAACCCTCTCCAGTGCCGGGAGCGAAAGCTCCCGGTTTTTTTGTGTGACGAAGCTTCGCGTCAGGGCACGACTTCTATCCGATCGCTGTATCCCGCGGTACCCTGGGTAGAGTGGCGGTGCAGCAGCCAGAGCTTTCAAATGCGGTGGAACGCGAGCCTGAAAGGCCCGCTCTACCCAGCCACGCCTCTATCAGAGGTGAGAGCGTATCGGCACGACAGAAGTCATGCCCTGACGCGAATCATTGCTCCACCGTCCAGCGTTCGGTTGAACCGTCTCACACAACTTCGCGAACTTTGTCGACCGCAATGGTCTTCATGATCTTGCCGCGGTCCTTCTCGCCCTTCGCGAGGGCCTCGGCAAGGTGCATGGCCTGGCGGAAGCTGATGTTGCCCGGTAGAGGCGGCTCGTTCGGATCGACCACTGCCTGAATTACGGATGGACCTTCTTCTTCCAGCGCCTTGCGCAACACGCTCTCGGCATGCTTCGGATCTTCGATGGTGTGACCGTTGGCGCCACAGGCTTCGGCAAACTTTGCAAAGTCGATGGGCTGCAACTCGACGCCATACTGTGGATTCGCATCCAGCACCATCTGCTCCCACTTGATCTGCCCCAGCACATTGTTTTTAACGACGATGACTTTCACCGGCAGCTTGTATTTCACCAGCGTGGCGATCTCGCCCATGAGCATCGTCAGTCCGCCATCTCCAACCACGCACACCACCTGCCTGCCGGGAAAAGCAACCGCTGCCCCAATGCTGTATGGCAGCCCGTTGGCCATGGTCGCTAGGGTGCCCGACAGGGAAAATTTCATGTCGCCGCGCATGTCGATGTAGCGCGCGGTCCAGGTCGCGATGGTCCCGCTGTCGGAGGAGACGATGGCGTCGTCCTTCAGCAAATTGTTCAGGTGATAGGTGACGACCTGCGGCTTCATCGGCCTGTCCATACGCGTGCCGCGCTCCTTCATCAGGTCGTTCCAACTCGCCATCCGCTTCTGTGCCGTTTCGAGAAAGCTGCGGTCCGTCTTGCGCTTTAGCAAGGGCAGCAGTTCGCGCAGAACAGCCTTGCAGTCGCCAACCAGACCCACATCAACCGCGTGGCGGAGCCCGAGTCGAGTGCTTTCAAGATCGATTTGGACGCACTTGGCTTTACCCGGCTCGGGATAGAAATCCAGATAGGGAAACGAACTGCCCGCGATGAGCAATGTGTCGCACTCATTCATCGCGTCCTGGGAAGGCGCAGTCCCCAACAATCCGAGCCCGCCCGTGGTGTAAGGGCTGCGGTCCGGGACGACGGCTTTTCCCAGCAGAGCTTTGATCACCGGCCCCGCCAGTGCATCGGCGACCTGTTCGACCTCTTCTCTTGCACCTAAGGCTCCACGCCCAACCAGGATGGCAACCTTCTTTCCGTTGTTCAGGACTTCGGCCGCCGCCTGCAATTCCTGCCGCGAGGGTTGAGGATGCGAGGGCTGAAACACCAACCCGCTGTGGTTCTTGACATTCATGTGAGAACGTTCCCCGTCGGAAGATGTCCACTCCTGAATGTCCTTGGGAATGGTGATGTGAGAAACGGTGCGGCGTCCAACGGCTGCTCGAATGGCCTCGTCGACGACATTGTGGACGTGTCCCGGGCCCATGATGCGCTGGTTGTAGGGCGCAACATCCATGTAAAGCTTGTCGAGGTCCACGTCCTGCTGGAAGCAGGTGCCGATGAGGTCGTGAAATGTGTGCCCGGTGATGGCCAGCACCGGTTGCTGATCGCATTTGGCATCGTAGAGGCCGTTCAGCAGGTGAATGCCTCCGGGGCCCGACGTGGCAATGCATACCCCCAGGCGCCCGCTGTATTTGGCGTATCCGCACGCCGCGAATGCTGCCGCCTCTTCATGACGCACCTGGATAAACCGCAGTTTGTCTTTGTATGTGCGTAGCGCCTCGAACATTCCGTCGACGCCATCGCCCGGAAGTCCAAAGATCGTGTCCACGCCCCAGTCGACCAGGCGCCCGATGATCATGTCCGCAACCGTTCTTGACATATGCTCTCCCAAAGTTTGTTGGCTCGATAACCGCGTGATTCACTGGTGCCGCTGGATCACGAAGCCACTGCTTGAAGCGGCACTGATGGCGAACCTGCGCCGCGTCAGCGGAGTTCTTGTGATCGAGAGGAAGTGAGTTCGCGTATGAAGCCTACGGATATGCGATGACACATTGGCAACCTGCGTTTGCTCGCAAGTGCCCAGCGAATGAAGCTGCAGCCCGGGGAAGCATTTGGGGAGCAGACGGCATCACACGAATTTGCCGAAGATGGCGAACAGGAGGTCGTGTGAAATTCCTATTAGGTATGGCGCTTGGGTCGTTCGTTGGCATACTGCTTGCTCCTGAGTCTGGCGAGAGGACCAGAGCCAAACTGGCCGACAAGGCACGCGAGCTTTCCGAAGTGCCGGCCCAGAAGGTGGCGGAAGCAGCCCGGGCCAGCAAGGAAAAAGCCGGAGAGGTCGGAGCTCGTGTGGGACGCCAGGCCGCAGAGGCTGCTGTGCAGGCCGCGGCCGACGAGCTCACCGGCAAGCACAAGGAATCAGCTTAAGTAGCTCCCGTCTTTTTCAGAAAGTAAACGCTCCGCGCCAGCGGAGACGTACCAGCGGATACCTGTCGGATGCCCGAAGCATCCGGCCTGCGGAGCAATTATCAACCCAGTTTGTAGTCTCGGGCATTTACGATTAGGGCTAGACCGTTGGTCTCCAAAACGCAATAGAGCACCGATCAAACTCACATAAAATCGATCCTGACGAAGCTCCCGCTTCGCTAAACTGACGTGACATAATGGGCTTACGTCGCAATGGCCCTGTAGCTCAGATGGATAGAGCAGCGGTTTCCTAAACCGTTGGTCGGCAGTTCGACTCTGCCCAGGGCCTCCATCCGATTCAAAATCAGAATCACCCATATTGCTGAAGGCAAAGTTCGGACCCGTGTCTCCTATGGCGCGGCAATCTGGAACCGCAGCACCGATTCCGAGATCCGGTACTGATATTTCGCGGCGGCATATTGTATCTGCGCTTCGGTTTGCTGCAATTGCGCCTGGCTCAACTCTACAATCGAACTCAGGCCAAGGTTGTAGCGGGTCTGCGATAAGTTCAGAGCGAGCGTGGTCTGGTCAACGAACTGCTTCGATACCGTAATCCGGTCATAAGCCGTAATGGAATTCAGCCACGCCGTTCGCACATCGTTGGCAATGCGGTCCTTCAAATCGCGCAGCTGTTCGGCGCTCGACTGGGCACGCAACTGCGCTTCCTTGGAACGCGCAGGATAAAGAAAGCCGTTAAAAATCGGTATGTTGAGGTTCACTCCGATGGCGCCGTACCAGTTGGTGAAGGGCGAGACGCCGTCGACCGAATTGCTGTACGGAGTGCGCCCGACGACGCCGAGCGCTTCGATGCTGGGGAACAGCTCATCCCTTTGCGCTTTTTGAAACCGCTGCGCGGCCTGATACTCATAACCTTGGGCCGCGATCTCCGGACGATTGCTGAATGCCTGGTCCTGCAGCCGGCTCACCTGGTCAGGCGGCGCTTTGAACTCGGTCTGGGTGTCCACGAGTTCGAACTCCTGCTGCGAGGTGTAGCCCAGCACCTGCGACAACTCCGAGAGAGCGCCCTGATAGTTGTTCTGCGCATCCAGCAGCAGAAGCTTGGATTGTGCGAGATTGGCATTGGCGAAGCTGACGTCGAGTTCCGAGCGTAGCTTGTTCTGGTACAAAGTCGTGATCTGGTCAGAGACCAACTGCCGCTCCTTCACCGTCTGATCGGCGACCTTCAACAGCGCCCAGTTCTGCAGGGCGTTGTAGAAGGATGTATCGACCGTCAGCCTGATCTGGTCGACCGTCGCTACGGCGTCCATGTCGGCCGCTTTGGCGCGCAAGGCTGCGGTGGCCACAAGATTATTGGTCCGGCCGAAATCGGTAATCATTTGTGAAAGCGTCAGGCCGTAGGCTGCGCGTTCGTAGACAGCGGGATTATTCAGGTTGCCCGCCGCGATACGGGTTCCTTCCCGGGGTTCGACTGCGGTTGCGCTCCCATAGAGGTTGGGATAATAGGCGGCCTGCTCCTGCCGCGTGACCTGCCGCGAGGCGAGCGACAGCAAGCGGTAGACGGAAATCTGTGGGTTGTTTTTCAACGCCAGGGCTTCGGCTTCCGCCAGAGTCAATCGCTGCACCGGGGTCGTGGTAGGGATCTGGGCCTTGGATTGTCCGGGAGGCGGAGTCTGTGTTGTGGGCATCGGTGGCTGGGCCGGGGGTGCTTGCGCATTCGCCGGCAGCGGAGCCGGAGAGGTTACCGTCTGCGAGGCAGCAGAACCTGCCGTCGGTGCCGGCGTCTGTGCCAATACCGAAACTGCTGCGAGCACAACTAGAACGACAAGCCGGAGAATCTTGCCTCTCAAGCTTGCACCTCCTGCTGGGGCCGTTCTTCTTTTCGATGGATGAGCAGGTACGCTGCGGGCACCAGGAATACCGTTACCACGACCGAGACCACCAGTCCGCCGATGATAGAGCGAGCGAGCGGCGCATATTGTTCGCTTCCCGCTTCCAGGGCGAGCGCCATAGGGATGAGTCCGAGGACGGTTGCCAGTGAGGTCATCAGAATAGGTCTGAGACGTACGCGGCAAGCCAGGGCTACGGCTTCCGTAATGGGCATGCCCTCGCGGCGGTAATTACGGGTGACGTCGACGATGAGAATCGAGTTCGATACCACGATTCCCGTCATCATGATGACGCCCATCAGCGACATGACATTCAGTGTGGTGCCCGTAACCAGCAGGAACGCCAGCACGCCGGTGATCCCCGGAGGAATGGCCAGCAGAATGATCAACGGATCGACAAACGACGCGAACTGCGCCATGAGGATCAGATAGACCAGCACAATCGAGAGCACTAGCCCGAGACCGAAGCTGCGGAATGACTGTCGCATGCCCTCCACAGATCCACGCACGTTAATACGCACGTCTTCGGGAAGCTTGGTCTGCGAGATGATCTTGTCCACCTGCGAAGCCACTCCACCCAGGTCTTCGCTGGAAGGGGCAACGTATAGATCAATGACTCGCTGTAACTGGTAATGGTCCACCTCGGTCGGCGAGTTGATCCTGGTCACCTTGGTGACTGCGCCCAGTTCCGTAGTCTCGGCTCCTCCGGGTGATCGCAAGGGTATGCTGTCCAGGTCCAGCAGCGACTGAATCTGGGTATCGGGATACTGAACGGTCAGCATGTAGTCGTTGCCGCTTTTGGGGTCGACCCAATAGCTGGGGGCGATCATCTGATTGGAGTTGAGGGCGGTAATCACATTCGAAACCACTTCCTCGGAAGAGAGCCCGAGTCGTGACGCCATTTCGCGGTCGATGTCCAGGCGCAGAGCAGGGTAGTCCAGGTCCTGAGGAATCAGGACATCGCTCACGCCATGCAAGCTCCGTATCTTTCGCTGCAACTCCTGGGCGACGGCGTAGGCTTCTTCCTGATTACTGCCGCTTACCTGGATGTCAATCGGAGCAGGCAGACCGAGGTTTACCACGGCGTCGACGAGTCCACCGGATTGGAAATAGCTGCTCAGTTCGGGAACGTCTTCTGAAATTTTCTTGCGAACCCGGCGCATGTATTCATAGCTGCCGACCTTGTGCCCCTCCTTCAGGCCCACCTGCACGGTCGCAGTGTGCTGGCCGGAGTTGCTGGTGTACATCGAGGAGAAGCCGGGCGTGACCCCGATGTTTGACAGAATCAGCCCGAGGTCGCGCGGAGGCACAACCTCGCGAATATCGGTTTCAACCCTACGCACATATTGGTCGGTTACTTCCAGCCGCGAACCCGCAGGGGCTTTGAGGTTGATCATGAATTGCCCGGGATCGGTGCGCGGAAAGAACGAGACGCCAAGCAATGGGTAAAGGCCAAGGCTCAATACGCATACGCCCAAAATGCCCCACATGGTGGCAGCGGGACGCAGTAATGTTTTGCTGACCGCCGCGTCGTAGCGCATCAGCATCTGGTCGTACTTGTGATTGAACCAGGTTACAAACTGGCCGAATCTCGATTTTGTGCCGTGGTGTGCTGCCACGCTGTGTCCTTTGAGGAAACGGGAGCAGAACAACGGCACAACCGTCATCGCGACAAAATAGGAAGCGAACAGCGAAAACACTACAGAGGCGGCGAGTGCTGTAAACAGGAAGCGGCTTACACCGTAGAGAAAAACCACTGGAAAGAACACGATCGCGGTGGTGAAAGTGGCTGCCAGGACCGGCAGACCCATCTCGCGCCCACCTCGTTCAGCCGCATCCTCTGGCGATTCGCCTTCTTCGAGGTGGCGATAGATGTTCTCCAGCACGACTACGGAATTGTCGATCAATCGCGAGAACACCAGCGCCAGTCCGCCCAGCACCATGGTATTGATGGTGCCGCCAGTCATGTTGATGAGCAGAAAGGCAGCCAGCGCCGAAAGCGGTATAGAGAGCAGCACGGCAATGGTTGAGCGGATGCTACCCAGAAAAATCAGGATCATCACCGCAGTCAGCACCAACCCGATGAGGCCTTCATTGCCCAGATTTCTGATCGCGGTCTTTACGTACACGGACTGGTCGAAAACAACTTTGGCGACCAGCGACTTCGGTACGTCGACCAAATCCGCGAGACGTTTCTTGATGCCGTTAACGATGGAGATGGTGTTGCTGTCGCCGCCTTGCTTCAGGACCGGCAAAAAGACGGACTTCTGCCCGTCCACGCGTACGATACTGGTCTGGATCTGTTGCGCATCCGCCGCGTGACCTATGTCGCCTACCAGCACTGAAGCGTTGCCCACCGTTTTCAGCGGCAGGCGATTGATGTCCGCCGTAGTAGGCAGCTGGCTGTTGGTGTAGAGGTTGTAATCTTTCGGTCCGATACGCACATCGCCGGCGGGCAGAATCATGTTCGATCGGTTGACCACGCGGACCACATCCATCAGGCTCAGTTGATTGGCCTGCAGCTTGACCGGGTCGACGTAGACCTGGATCTGGCGATACTTGCCGCCAAACGGCTGCGGTACTGAGGCGCCGGGCACATTCGCCACCTGATCGCGCACGTCGTACTGGCCGAGATCGCGCAGCCGGGTCTCGTTCAGTCCCTGCCCCTTCAACGTGATCAGGCAAACCGGGAGACTGGAGGCGTCAAACTTCAGCACCACGGGAGGCAAGGTGCCCGGAGGCAGTTTGCGCAGATCCGCCATGGCAAGGTTCGAGATTTCGCTGACTGCCGCATCCGGATCCATGCCGGGCTGGAAGTAAATCTTGATGAGGCTCACGCCCGGAAGCGAACGTGATTCGATGTGATCGATACCGCTGCCCAGCGTGAAGAAGCGCTCGAACCGTCCGGTGATGTCAGTTT
Organism: uncultured Acidobacteriaceae bacterium; assembly: GCA_963846815.1. Taxonomy (GTDB): domain Bacteria; phylum Acidobacteriota; class Terriglobia; order Terriglobales; family Acidobacteriaceae; genus CAVVDY01. The sequence goes on from CAWJXG010000001.1 coordinate 269,539, forward strand.
CAATCTGTTCCGGCGGCATTCCGTTATAGAACGTCGCCACCACCACCACGGGAATGTTGATGTTGGGAAAAAGATCGACAGGCATGCGTGCCACCGTGACCATGCCGACAACCGCGATCACCAGGCACATCATGATGATGAAATAGGGATAACGAATGGCGAAGCCCGACATCTAGTCGCCGCCTCCAGCTTCACCGGTATTCGAGGCGAATTTTATGGGCTTCGGCTGAACCAGTTCCCCCGTCTGATAGGAGCCGAAGTTGCCGACGATCACCCGGTCGCCTTCCTGCAGACCAGCCAACACCTCAACATTGTTCGGATCCTGAATTCCGATCTTGATTTTCCGCGATTGCACCCGGTTCTGCTCATCGAGCAGCAGTACCGAAGCTTTGCCGTTCGCCTGCTGTACCGCCTGTACCGGAACGGTCAGAGCGTTCTTGCGATTTTGCACTCTCAGGTGAACATCGGCGTACATGCCGGGCTGCAGGTGGTAGTCGCTGTTGGGCACATCGATTTCCACTTGCATGGTTCGAGTCGAAGGGTCAAGCGCGTCGGTGAAGCGCGCCACCTTTCCCGTGAAGTCTTCACCCGTGGCTTGTACATGAACATCGGCAGGATCGCCAATCTTTGTCTGGGCGGCCAACGACTCCGGCACGGGAACCCGCAACCGCAGGACGTTCACCTGCGCGACCGTCACTACCGGCTGAGCGCCGGCATTGGATGTCCCCGCCTGAACCAGGGAGCCGGTATCGGAGAATCGCCAGGTCACAACCCCATCGTACGGAGCGGTAATCTTCGAGTAATCGCTGAGGGCTGAATAGTGCTGCTGATTGGCTTTCGCCATGGCCAACTGCTGCTTGGCTGCTGCCAGCGCCGACTTGGCAGCGTCGACCTGGGCCTGCGAGGCGCGGTCTTTGGCAGTGGCGTCGTCGAGTTCCTGCTGAGCAATCAGTCCCGGGCGTACTTTGTCGGTGTTGATAAGGCGCACAGCATTGGCATGCAGTGCGATGTTATCGGCTTGCGCCCGTGACACCTCACTTTGGGCGCGCTGAATCTCTTCCTGGGCATGATGTACCTCAGCCGTGGCGCCGTCGACCTGCGCGACCAACTCCGGTACCTCCAGCACGGCCAGTACCTGTCCGGCGTGGACGTGGTCGCCGATATCGACATAAATGCTCCGCACATATCCTGCGACCTTGGCATGCAATTGCACGTTCTGGTAGGGCATGAACTGGCCGGCGATGGACATCGTGGTGGCAATGGTTTCACGCCTGGCGGTGGCTACGGCGGCATACGGCATCGCGCTGGTTTTTGCGCCGGCTTTAGCCCTCGGCGGCGCGTAGGCGCGCTTGGCAATCATTCCCAGTGCAAATACACAAAACAGGACAACCACTAACACAAGGGCCTTGTGCCAACGGTGGAGCTTCATGATTTCCTCATTCACTTCAGCGGCTCTGCTGTGCCCAGATGCCGGTCAGTGTTTGTTGCTTGGCCTTGAAGGGCTAGAAAAACGCAAGAATAATTAGGAAAACCGAACTAAGGATACGTTAGGCTGCAGGAGGAGGACGCAGAAAACGGCGCAGATGCTGAAGAGCAGGAATTCTTGGCGGCGCGGGCAACAATGCGCCGCAAATCTGGCGCTCTCGCTGGACATAGAGCCCGAACAGCAAGACCACGGTCGCCCAAAACAGCACGGCGCCGCCTGAGTCGACCGTTCGAACTTCCATCTTCTGACTGGAAGACCACAGCTTGGAAGCTGTTGATGGGGAAACCTTTACCTGGGTATCACCATGGTAAAGCTCGGTCTTGGCCCGCATCACGAACAGGAACAGAAGAAAGCAAAGCGTCAGCAACAGAGCGCTTCTTAGGTTCTCCGCCTTCTTAATCCCGGCACTCACTCTTGGGACAAACCTCTGCTCCACTTCTTCATATACGTATGGCCGACAAATCGGTGAGCGGGTTGTTTGACGAAACTCAACAGGTCAGACTGATTGCCCGCACACGCAGACAACCACTATTGTAATCAGGGACTCTGCATCTAAGCAATGTAAAGGTGCCGCGACAGCCAACGAAATACCCCTGAGACCGCTAGACGATCAAGATTCCTTCCTGCGCAATAATCGAAAAAGCCTTGGGTTATTCGAAGGCCTGAATTGTTGCCGCCCGGGAAATGAATTTTCTGTTAAATCGCGGGACGCGAGAGGCAGTTCTCAATTCGCGTCAGCGCCCAGTCGATTTCCTCCCGGGTGATGACCAGCGGGGGAGCGATGCGGATTACCCGTTCATGGGTCTCCTTGCAAAGCACGCCAACTCGCTGAAGCGCCTCGCAGAACGGGCGTGCCGGTTGGTCCAGCTCTATGCCGATCCACAGACCAATTCCGCGGACTTCGCGCACGTGCGGGCTCCGGATAGCGCGCAGCTTGCGCAGGAAATAATCTCCCAGCTCGGCTGAGCGCTCGATGAGCTTTTCCTCGATCAATACCTGTAGTGCCGTTCGCGCCACGGCACAGCCCAGCGGATTGCCTCCGAAGGTGCTGCCATGGTCGCCGGGGTGAAAGACGCCCAGAATCTCCTTCGACCCTAGCACTGCAGAAACGGGATAAAAACCCCCAGCCAGTGCCTTGCCGATGATGACCAGATCGGGATGCACGCCCTCGTGCTGATAGGCAAACAATTTTCCCGTGCGGCCCAGGCCGGCCTGAATTTCATCGGCGATCAGCAGCACGTTGTTCGCCGCGCACACTTCCGCTGCTGCCTTCAGGTATCCGGCGGGGGGAACGACGATTCCGGCCTCGCCCTGAATCGGCTCAACCAGAAACGCGCAGGTGTTTGGCGTGATTGCGTCGCGCAGCGCCTGGACATCGCCGAAGGGAATGATTCTGAAGCCGGGAGTGAACGGGCCAAACCCATCCCGGTACTGCTCATCGGTCGAGAAGCTGATGATGGTGGTGGTGCGGCCATGGAAATTATTGGCGCACACCACAATCTCCGCCAGCCCGTCAGCAATGCCTTTGACCTTATATCCCCATTTGCGAGCCGCCTTGATAGCGGTTTCGACCGCCTCGGCGCCCGAGTTCATGGGAAGCGCCATGTCGAATCCGGTCAGCTTGTGTAGCTCTTTGTACAGTAGCGGCAACTGATCGTTGCGGAACGCGCGCGACGTAAGCGTTACCTTGCTGGCCTGGTCGATCAAAGTCGCCAGAATCTTTGGATGGCAATGTCCCTGGTTGACCGCGGAGTACGAAGCCAGGCAATCGAGATAGCGATTACCGGCGACGTCATAGACCCAGACGCCTTCGGCGCGCTCGATGACAACGTCGAGCGGATGGTAGTTATGGGCTCCGTATAAGTCTTCAAGCTGAATATAGTCATAGGTACGCAGATTTTCGATAGTTTGCATAATGTCCCCGGGGAGAAGCCAGCAATTGGCAACTGGTAACTAGCAAAAGCCGTCTTATCCGCTTGTTCGACAGGCTATACCTCTATGGCCGCCCTGCGGCTATTTTCTACCTTTCGCAATAGGGATCCGAGCATTCTCTGTACTTCGCGAGTATTCCCCGTGAGTGCTTCATGAATCTCAAGCGATGCTAATTACTAATTACTTGCTTTACTCCAACAACATTGTCAGCAGCGCCATGCGTATATAAAGACCGTTGGCTGCCTGCCGGAAATACATGGCGCGTGGATCATCATCCACCGTTTTGTCCAATTCCACCGTTCTCGGCAGGGGGTGGAGAATCATGGCATTCGAGCGCATCTGGTTCAGCACGGACGAGTCGATCGAGTAGCGCAGGTTTCCGCTGAGGCCGGCTGTGCGCTGAGGGCGAATGCGCGTCTGATAGACGACATCCACCTGCCCGACGACGCGGTCGATGTTGGCTTCCATTTCGTAGCGTACCCCGTGTCGCTCCAGGTACTGCAGGATGTCAGTCTTCATCTGCATCTCGGGCGGGCTCACAAAGAAGATTTTTACCCGCTCGAACTTGGCCAGAAGGTATGCCAGCGAGCGCACGGTGCGGCCACGATCAAGTTCGCCGATGAACGCGATGCCGAGTCCATCCAGCGGGCGCTCGCGATAAATCGTGTAGAGATCGAGCAGCGCCTGCGTGGGGTGCTGACCACCATCACCGTCGCCGGCATTGATGACCGGCACGGGAGACACCCTGGCGGCGCGCAGTGCTCCACCCGTCTCGTGATGGCGAATGACGATCAGATCGCAATAGCTGCCGATAATGCGGATGGTGTCTTCTACCTGCTCGCCTTCGATCTCCGAAGAAAACGCGCGCGCATGTTCTGTTGATAAAACCTTGCCGCCGAGGCGCAACATCGCGGCCTCAAAGCAGAGACGGGTGCGCGTTGATGGCTCATAAAACAGGCTGGCGAGAATCCGGCCCTGATAGTCGAGGGTGCCGCCGCGGCTGACGATGCGTTCCATTTGCCGGGCGCGATCGAAAAGCTCCATCAGCAACGGAACGGTGAATTGTTGCGACTCGACCAGGTGACGCAGCGGCAGCAAAGGCTTGTGGTTGTCGTTTTGGTTGTTCGGCTGCGCGGCCCGCGGCTCCAGCGCTTCTATCGGCATGTGAACACCTCAACTTCCTCGTATGCTCCGATGGTTACCGGATCGGGCACGATGTGCGTTCCTGCCGTTCCTTTTACGGCATCCGCCAGGTGCTCGAAGCTGGTGATGACCGCTTCCTTGCCTCCGTGGCGCAGGAAGCTCAGCACCGACTCTACTTTTGGTCCCATGTTGCCGGGAGGGAAGTGTCCGGCACGATGATGAACCTCCATGGCTGATGCGGTGACGGAAAGCAGCGGGGTTTGTCCTGGCCTCTTGTAATTGAGGTACACATAGTCGGTGTCGGTGGAGATGGCGAACAGATCGACTTTCATTTGCGACGCCAGCACCGCTGACGCGCGGTCCTTGTCGATAACGGCCTCGATCCCGCGTAGACATCCGTCCTCGCGCACAACCGGAATGCCGCCTCCACCGGTTGAGATGACCAGAGCCCCGTTCTCAATCAGATCGCGAATGAGGTCGAACTCGACAATTTCCAGCGGCTCCGGCGAAGGCACCACGCGGCGATAACCGCGGGCTGCGTCTTCCACGATGTGCCAGCCGAGCGAGCGCTTCTTCTCTTCCGCATCGGCGCGCGAATAGAACGGGCCGATGGGCTTCGAAGGATGCTGCATCGCAGGATCGCCGGACGACACCACCGTCTGGGTGACGACGCACACTACCGGAATCGTCAGCCCCGCGGCAGAAAATTCGTTATGCAGCGACTGCGCGAGCAGATAACCGATTTCGCCCTGGCTCGCAGCTCCGCAAACATCGAGCGTCTGGCTGTAGGCGACATCCGAGGCGCGCTCGGAGCGCAAAAGCTGCGCGCCCACCTGGGGACCGTTGCCGTGTGTGATTACCAGCCGGTAGCCAAGCTCGATGAGGGTGCGGATGGCGGCCGCTGTACGGCGGGTGTTGGCCAACTGCTCAGTAATGGTGCCCTTCTCACCCGCCCGGATCAACGAGTTGCCGCCAACCGCGACTAACGCCGTTTTTGACATGCGATTGCCTCGTCCGGTTTCAGACGCCGGCGGACGCTGCCCACGTCCGCCGGAAGAGGAGCGCGCTATTTGACTAGCTCCATCACGGGCTCGGCGCCAGCATACTGCCGTGCCTCGATGGCCTTGTCCGACATCAGTTCCAGCATGATTGCCTTCTGCGCATGCAGCCGGTTCTCTGCCTGCTGAAAGACAAACGAACGCGGCGAGTCGATCACCTCGTCGGTGACTTCATCGCCCCGATGCGCCGGCAGGCAGTGCAGGAACATGGCGTCGTTCTTGGCGGCTGCGAACAGCTTCCCGTTCACCTGGTAAGGCCGGAAGATGTTCGCCCGCTCGTCGGCTTCACCCTCCTGTCCCATGCTGGCCCACACGTCGGTGTACACCACGTCGGCGCCGAAGACCGCCAGTTCGGGGTCATGCGTCAGGGTCAGACTGCCGCGGGTTTCGCCGCACCGCAATCGGGCCCAGGAAACTGCATCGAGGTTCGGCTCATAATGAGGCGGAGTGGCGACCCAGACGTTCGCGCCAAGCTGCGCGCCGGCGAACATCAGCGAATGGGCCACGTTGTTGCCATCCCCGATGTAGGCGACCTTCAGCCCGGCGATGCGGCCTTTGACCTCCAGCATGGTCAGGTAATCGGCCATGGCCTGGCAGGGATGGCTAAGATCCGTCAGCCCGTTGATCACAGGAATACTGGCTTGCTGTGCCAGTTCCTCCACGATTTCGTGGGCGAAGGTGCGGATCATGATGCCATGCACCATGCGCTCCAGGTTCTTGCCCACGTCGTACACCGATTCGCGCTTGCCCAGGCTGATCTCAGTGGGCGACAGGTAGATCGGGTGTCCGCCAAGTTCCTCGATGCCGACGTCGAAGGTCACTCGCGTGCGCAGCGACGGCTTCTCGAAGATCATCGCCAGGGTCTTGCCTTTCAGCGCCTCCGAATAGGCATGGGGATCGGCCTTCACCTCACAGGCGACATGAAGGAAGTGTCGAATCTCGCCGGGCGAAAAATCGCGCAACGAAACGAAGTCTTTCCTGGGCATGGCTACCTCCCTGCTGTCGCAAGCGGAACGCGCTCATGCTGCTGGGTGAAGCGTTCCATCAGTTCGGTCAGTGCCGGCTGTCCAACCTCTTCGACTTCATAGCTGACCCGAGTGCTGGGTTTGTCGATGCGGATGGTTCGCGCCAGATCAATCGGCGTGGCCACCAACACGATGTCGCAGGGAGTCCGCTTGATCGTCTCCTGCAATTCGTGCCGTTGGGTTTCGTTGTAGCCCATGGCGGGCAGCAGCTTGCCGAGGTGCGGGAACTTCTCAAATGTCGCTTTGATGGATCCGACCGCATAGGGCCGCGGATCGATCAGCTTGGAGGCCTTGTAGCGATCGGCGGCGACCACGCCTGCCCCGTAAGGCATCTCGCCGTGGGTGAGCGTGGGGCCGTCTTCGATGACCAACACGCGCTTGCCGGCGATCTGCTCCGGATCGGGGACCGCGACGCGGCATGCAGTTTCAATTACCTGCGCCCCGGGATTGTATCGGGCGATATTGGATCGGACCACCTCAATGGAAGCCTGGTTCGCCGTATCCACTTTGTTGATGATGAGGACATGCGCGGTGCGGAAGTTTACTTCTCCAGGGAAATAGGAGAGTTCGTGTCCCGGACGATGCGGATCAAGCACGACGATGTCGAGATCAGGGCGGTAGAACGAGGTGTCGTTGTTGCCGCCGTCCCACAGGATGATGTCGCCGTCCTGCTCGGCAGCGCGCATGATGTCGTAGTAGTCCACACCGGCATAGACCGTGGTGCCTTCGCTGATGTGAGGCTCATATTCCTCGCGCTCTTCGATAGTGCACTCGTAGCGGTCGAGGTCAGCCAAGGTGGCAAAGCGCTGGCAGCGCTGCGCCACCAGGTCGCCGTAGGGCATGGGATGGCGGATAACAACCGGATTCCATCCCAGCTTGCGGAGTTCGGCAGCAATCCGGCGTGAGACCGGGCTCTTGCCGCAGCCAGTGCGAACGGCACAGACCGAGATGACCGGCACCTGGGCCCGCAACTGCGTGCGCTCGGCGCTCAGCAGCCAGAAATCTGCGCCGCTGGCGACCGCGCGGGAAGCCAGATGCATCACCGTCTCGTGTTTCACATCGCTATAAGAAAACACAACAACGTCCACCCGCTGGTTGCGGATGATTTCTTCCATGCGGCTTTCTTCCACGATCGGAATGCCCTGTGGGTAGAGGCCGCCGGCCAGTGCCGGGGGATAATGTCTGCCTGCAATGTCGGGAATCTGATTGGCGGTAAAGGCTACTACGTCGAATTCAGGTTGGTCGCGAAAGATGAGGTTGAAGTTATGAAAATCTCTGCCTGCAGCACCAAGAATGAGAACTCGTCTCATAGTGCGTCAAAGCGTCATTAGACCCATGATGTGGGGACACTTTTCTCCTGGCAACCATGGTGATGCTTCACACTGATCCAATGCAGTGAGGGCTATCACCCCTCAACAAGACAAATGTCACATGAGAGTGGTAAAGCGGTTGAAACCGGGACCACTCAGACTGGGAACGTCCGCGCCTGCTCTTCACCACGCAGGACCCGCAACGCACCTTCGGTGAGCGCCTGTAGTTCGTCCTCTCCCGGATAAACCGCAATTGGCGCGATCCACTGGACATACCCGCTCAGCAACGAGACCAGTCGCTGGGAATGGGCCATCCCGCCGGTGAGCAGGATCGCATCCACCCTGCCGCATAAGACGGCCGCCATGGCGCCGACCTCTTTGGCAATTTGATACGCCATCGCGGAAAAGACAATCAACGCGGGTTCATCGTCTGAGGCAATGCGGCGTTCCACTTCCTGCAGGTCCTTCGTCCCTAGATAGGAGTGCAGTCCTCCATCGCGAAACAGCAGCGCCTCAACCTGATTCCTGTTGTACTTTCCGCTGAAGCAGAGGTCGACCAGTTGCATGGCCGGTACTCCGCCGGCGCGCTCGGTAGAGAATGCGCCCTCCTCGCGGGAGTTGGTCACGTCAACCATGCGCCCGTTCGCGTGAGCAGAGACCGAGATGCCGCTGCCCAGATGGGCCACGATCAGGCGCAACGATTCGTAGGCCTGACTGCGCTCACGCGCGAAGCGCTTGGCGACAGCTTTCGAGTTGAGGGCATGAGATAAGGACTGACGTTCCAGAGCCGCAGTTCCGGAGATCCGCGCGATTGCCGGCCATTCATCGACGCTTACCGGATCGACCATATACGCCCGCACGCGTGCTTTTTCAGCGATGCTGTGCGCCAGGAAGGCGCCAAGGTTGGAAGCATGCTCGCCGCGACGGGCTGCACGCAACTCCTCCAGCATGGCGGCATTCACCTCGTACGTACCGCTGGACAGCGGAGGCAAGAGCCCGCCGCGACCGACTACAGCGTTGAGTTGCTCGATCTTTGTCCCTGCCTCGGCGAGAGCAGCAGCAATCTGCTCGGAGCGAAACTCTTGCTGCTCGAGAATCGGCCGGCCACGGAAGGCAAGCATCTCGGAGTCACTATGGCGAAGGTTCTTCACCAACAGAGGCGTCTCGTTCCGGTAGACCGCAAGTTTGGTGGACGTCGAGCCGGGATTAATCGCGAGCACGATGAAATCAGCTGCCGGCAAAGATCACCCCCAGGGCAATTGAGTTCACCTTGTCGTCTGCGCTTTCCACCCGCGATGGGATAAGTATCGGCACCTTCGCACCTGCTATCACGTGCGCGCACTGTGAGCCGCCGATGTACTTGACGGCCTTGCCGAGCAGATTCCCGGCCTCGATGTTGGGAACCACCATACAGTCCGCATGGCCTGCCACCGGGTTGGTGATGTCCTTCGCCTGGGCTGCCGTTTCCACCAGCGCACAGTCGAGCGCCAGCGGCCCGAACAGCTCCACCTCGCCGAATTGTCCGGCAGCGGCCATTTCGGTCAGTAGCCGCGCGTCCTCCGTTGAGGGGACCGACTTGTTCACCGATTCGGTAGCGCTCATGATGGCGATCTTCGGACGTTGCAGCCCAAGGCAACGCATCACCGCGATGGCGTTCTCGACAATTTGCTGTTTCTGCTCCAGCGTGGGAGCGACATTCAGGCCGCCGTCGGTGATGCCAACCAGTCTCCTTGCACCCGAGGCATGGTCTTCATACAAAAGCACATCGCTCAGCAGCCTGCCGGTTCGTAGCCCCATCTCCTTGTTGAGCACGGCGTGCAGCAGTTCGTCAGTTCGCAGATGGCCCTTCAGCAGAACGTCCACTCGGCCCGAACCCGCCATTTGCACCGCGGTGGCGGCAGGGGTCTCCGAATGCAGAAGCTCTGCCCGGGACAACAGGGTGGAGAGGCCCAATTCCTGTGCTTTCGCGCGAATTTTGACCTGGTCCCCGATCAACACGGGAATGGCAATGCCGAGCTGCAATGCCTGACCGGCAGCGGTCAAGGCAATTTCATCATCGGCGACGACGACCGCTACCTTACGCGGGCCGACGGTCTGGGCGCGACTGCGCAGTTCCGCAAAGCTTGCGATCTTCAGGGCGTCAATGGCAATAGCTGTACCGGACATGCCAGCTATCTTCTGCTGGCAGCGGAGTGGTTTTCAGTGCGGTGCGTCACAGGGCGCATTGCAACATTGTTGTATTCCCTTGGGGCTGACGCGTGCTATGTTTCGGCAGCGCACAACGGATCGTGCGCCCCTCCATTTCAAGGGAGAAAGTCAAGGAGCACGGAAATGTCTCTTCAATCTGTGGAAGCGGTCAGTCTAGGTTTTTCACCAGCAGTGATTTTTGCCAAGAATACGGGCGGCGGGACGCAGAAGTCGCAGGGTTTGTCTAAACCCGCGCTGAAAAAGGCAGCCAAAAAAGCAGTCAAAAAGGCTCCGGCCAGAAAGAAGAAGTAGGGCGGTTCGTTAAGCGGTGGCAGGGAAGCCGTATCCCCAGGCGACGCCAGACGTCGCCTTTCTTTTCTATCTCTGAAGTGACCCACCTCACAGATGCTGAGGCCCGGCAACCACTAAACTGCCCTGTCATGCTGAATGAAAAGCAATTTCGTGAACGCGCCGCGCGCGAGCTGCGTGAGGTTGCAAACCAGGTATCAGGGCTGGCCAGTGACCGCGAACTGTATCGCCGTCTGGAGAGCCATGTGGTCGAGGCCAACCCCGAGTTGGCCGGCAACAACAACGCCTTCCTCGATCTGGTTCGCGGAGCCTATACCGATGCCCTGACGATGCGCCTGCGCCGGCTGCTGGCTCCCGAGGCAAACCTGTCCTTGCGCCGGACCGTTGTGCAGATTGGGGAATATCCTGACCTGCTGCAGGAAAAGGTCAACGCGCGCGAACTTGCCGATGATGCGGTTCAGCTCGATAAGCTGGCTGCACACCTGAAGCAACAGATTGAACCGCATTTCCTTCCGCGCGAGAGGACGCCTGGCGGGCTGGCTCCTGCGCTTCGCGAGCTCGACCGGGCGCTGGATCTATTGATTGATCTGCTCAAGAAGTACTACTGGGTGCTGTGTGGCGGGTACTTGGACCTCGAGGTGAAATTCGCCGCCGACCCACTGGCCGCCTTTCGCAAAGCCTGGGTGAAGTAGGAGCGAGAGCCCCTAACGACGTGCCGCCATCCTGAAGCGACGCGCGATTGGCTTAGAAGGCGAGGCGGCTGACGAATGTTTTGTCCACCAGCCTCGCTCCATCACGAGTTTCGTAGCAGCCTCGTGAGCGTCGGGTCGGCGATTCAGATTTTCAAAACCTTCTCTTACCAGACCCTGCACACCTTGGCGCTCGGCTTCACCATCGGCGAGTTGGCCTTGCAGCCAAACGCCTGAACGAACTCCGGCACATTCACTACCACTCCGTTAACCCGATACTTCGCCGGCGAATGCGGATCGGTGACAGCGCGTACCCGCAGATCTTCCGTGCGATCGTTCTCGCAGGCCCACTGCGCAAAGCCGATAAAGAAGCGCTGATCGGGCGTCAGACCGTCGATGGGATGTAGTTGCCGGCCTTCCGTGGCGCTCTTCCAGGCGTTGTAGGCCAGGATGGTTCCGCCCAGGTCAGCCACGTCTTCGCCTTCGGTCAGCTTCGAGTTGATGTGGATGTTGTCGACTACCACATATTGCGCATATTGATCTACTACGCAGTCCGCGCGTTTCACGAACTGCTCCGCGTCCTGCTTGGTCCACCAGTCTTTCAGATCGCCCTTGGCGTCGTACTGCCGTCCTTCATCATCGAAGCCGTGGGTCAGCTCGTGCCCGATGGTCGAGCCCGTATCGCCGTAATTCGGCGCTGCATCCATCTTCGGATCGTACAGCGGAGGCTGCAGCACGCCCGCGGGGAAGTTAATGTCGTTCATCTGCGGATCGTAGTAGGCATTCACCGTAGGTGGCGTCATGCCCCACTCGTTGCGGTCCACCGGCTTACCGACTTTGTTGAACTCGCGATGGGCCTCGAATTCGGTAGCCCGCAGATGGTTGCCGTAGAAGTCGTCGGCAACAATTTTCACGCTGCTGTAGTCACGCCACTTGTCGGGATAGCCAACCTTGTTGCGCACCGCATGTAGTTTGGCGAGCGCCTGCTGCTTGGTCGCAGGACTCATCCAGTCGAGTTGCTGAATGCGCAGCGCCATGGCGTCTTCTATGCGCTGTGTCATGTCGAGCGCCGCTGCTTTGGTTTCGGGAGAAAAGGTCTTGCGGACGTAGACTTGTCCCAAGGCTTCGCCCAGATCGTTATCCACCCGCTGCACGCAGCGCTTCCAGCGCGGACGTATTTCCTTCGCCCCCCGCAGATACTGCCTGTAAAAGGCGAAATCTGCGTTCACAAAAGCCGAAGAGAGGACCGGCGCCTCCGTATCGGCTACGTGAAAGCGAAGATAGGTCTGCCAATCCTGCAGTGATGCCGAATCGATCTGCTGGTTAACCTCTTCGAAGAAGGCCGGCCAGCCAACATTGATGGTCTCGGCCTTGGGCACCTGCACGGTCGCAAAGAACGCCGACCAGTCAAACGCCGGCGCAACCTTATACAGATCCGCCGGAGTCATCTTGTGCTTCTGCTTGTAGGGATCGCGCCGTTCGACGCGCGTCAGCGAAGCCTTTGCCAGACCAGTCTCCATGCGCATGACCGTCGCAGCATTCTGCTTTGCCACCTCAGGAGAGTCCCCCAGCAGTTCGAATATCTTCTGCACGTACTGCACGTAACGCTCGCGCGTCTCCTTCGATTTGGCATCGTCCTTCAGGTAATAGTCGCGGTCCGGCAGTCCCAGCCCGCCCTGTGCCAGGCCGACAATCATCGAATCGGAGTTGTCCGGGTCCTGTTCCGGGCCGGAGTCGAACATCGCTCCCACACCGGTGAGCTGCAGCCTGGCAACCAGCGGAGCCAGGTCGCTCTTGCTCTTCAGATTCGCGATGGCATCCATTTCCGGCTGCATCGGTTTGGCGCCGAGCTTCTCGGCTGCCGACTCGTCCATGCAGGCGGCGTAATAGTCGCCGATCTTTTGGGTCACGGAATCGCGCTTGGTTTCCGCCGCCGCCTGCTCGAGAATGCCACGCAGGAACGCCAGGTTGTCCTCATACAGCTTGCTGTAAACACCCCACGCTGACTGATCAGGAGGGATGGGATTGTTCTTCATCCAGCCGCCGCAGGAATAGGTATAAAAGTCCTGGCATGGGTCGACGCTGCGGTTCATGTCCGTCAAATCAAGGCTGGGTGAGTAAGGCAGCACCGGCTCGGCGGGTTTGGTGGAGGACTTCTGAGCAAGCGCGAGGCATGAAATCGTCAGGAGAGCTAATACGAAAAATTTGCGATACAAAACTTAACCTCCGTAGAGAGAACGACCGAGAATAGCAGAGCTTGCGCTTGGAGGTGATAGATTCTTTGGGACCTATGATTGTGGCTCATAGTTTAATAGGCGACCTGAGCACTGCTTCTGCATCCATTCATAAGTAGAAACTAGCAACACGGTTAGGAAATCTGTGTTCATAGCATTGGCAGTGAAGCGGCAGAGCTTTTGGTGATAGGCTGGCCGCGTGGCACTGCGCTGATAGTTTTCGCTTCCCGAGCATCGAAACGGTACGCAAGGGCGACTCAGCGAAAAGGAGCCTACGATGAAAACACGGTGGCGTTTTCAGTCGATCTTAATAGTCATGCTGCTGTTAACCGGCAGCCTCGTGATGACGGCGCAGGATTCGCCTTCGGAGCCGGCTACCGCCTATCCGCCCAGCGCGACGGGCCCCGCCAACGGTGCGACGGGCCCCACCAACACGGACCCTCCGGGTCGCGTGGCGCGGGTGCAGTACATGAGTGGCGAAGTGTCCATTCAGCCCGGCGGTGTCAATGACTGGATTGCCGCCAGCCTGAACCGGCCGCTGACGACCTCCGATCGCGTTTGGACCGACAAGAATTCAAAAGCCGAGCTGAATGTAGGCGGCGGCTTCCTCCGCATGAACTCCGAGAGCAGCCTGACGCTCACCAATGTTAGTGACAACACACTTCAGGTTGAGCTCGACCAGGGCACGCTGGAGATGACGGTCGGCTACCTGGCTCCGGGCCAGATCTATGAAGTTGACACGCCCAACCTGGCATTCACGGTGATGAAGCCCGGCGTTTACCGCTTTAATGTATTTCCCAGCGAGGATCAGACGTGGGTGACGGTACGGAAGGGATACGGACAAGCGACAGGCAGCGGCGCGGCCGTCAAGGTGAAAGCCGGCCAGCAAGCACGTTTCAGCAGCGGAACTTCTCTGCAACATGTCGCCGAAGCGGCTCCCGATCCGGACGGCTTTGACGACTGGGCGAAGGTGCGCGATCAGCGTCTCGACAGCTCAGTGTCAGCCCAATATGTATCTCCGGGGGTCATCGGCTATCAGGATCTCGATACCTACGGTTCCTGGCGGGTGGTTGCGCCCTACGGACCGATCTGGACGCCATACAGCGTGCCTGTGGGATGGGCGCCGTACCGCTTTGGAAGCTGGGTGTGGATTGCTCCCTGGGGCTGGACCTGGGTTGACAGCGCGCCTTGGGGATTCGCTCCCTTCCACTATGGCCGCTGGGTTTCCTACGGCGGATACTGGGGCTGGGCTCCGGGGCCCTACCGCTCCTGGTCGACTTGCTACGCACCCGCTCTGGTCGGATGGCTAGGCGGACCGGGCTTCGGAGTGGGCTTCGGCTTTGGCGGGCCCGGTTGGGGAGTCGGCATCAATGTCGGATGGTTCCCGCTGGGCTGGGGTGAGCCGTACTATCCGTGGTATCACGGCTGGTATGGGCGCGGCCTGAGTGCGGGCTACATCCGCAACGTGAACGTGACCAACACCTATATCCGCAACGTTAATTATGTTACGAACAACTATTACAGCCGCTCGTTCGGCAACACGCACTACGTCAACCGGACGGTGAACGGAGCAGTAACGGCGGCGCCGCAGTCGGCAATCGCCCATGGACAGCCAATCAACCGTTTCGGGCATGCTGTGCCCGAATCCGGGCTCCAGCATGCATCCATGGTGCGCAATATCAGTACTACACCGACCCGCTCTGCGATGCTTGGCGGAGAGCAGCCTCGGGAGCATGGCGTCCCGGCAAGTTCCGCCTTCAATCGCAGTGTGGTGACGCATGCCACTCCGCCGGGCTACGCGCGGCCGATGCAGGCGCGGCTGAACACCCCTTCAGCTCTGTCGGCTGGAAATGAAAGCACCCACAGCGCGGCGAGGGCGCCGAATTCAGCGTCAGGCGCGACCGGCTATTCGTCGGGCCATTACGTTCCGCGTCCGCCAAGTGCGGGAGGCGAGACCAATGCCATGCGGTCAGCCGGACCGGTCTTCAATAGCAGTCACAATGTGTCCAGGCAGCCGTCGGTGAGCGCCGAAAACAACGGCTACAGCGCACACGGTCGCTCGCCGGCGATGTCGGGAGCTTATGGCGAAAGCCGTGCGATGGGACCATCTGTACAGTCGCGTGCGGTTCCGCATCCGCCGTCGAGCTACACCTATCATGCTGCCCAGCCCTACACCGCTGAGAGCCGTAACGCTACGGGGCTCTCGAACTATGGCGGAGGCAGTCGCGGCAGCTACCCGTCCTCGCGCTCTTATTCGGCCGGACAGGCCTACAATCCGCGTGGCACCTATTCCGGGGCCACGCCGTACGTGCACGAGAATCGCGGGTCGGCTTCCGTCCAGAGCCGGGCGTCTTACGGCGGAGCCTCAGCGGTCCCGCACTACTCGGCTCCTGCCGGGGGCTCGCCGCACTACTCGGCGCCCAGCGGTGGCGGCAGTCATTATTCGGCCCCCAGCGGAGGTGGCGGCCACTATTCAGCGCCCAGTGGAGGCGGTGGGCATGGTGGGGGAGGGGCATCACATGCCGGGCATTCCGGCGGCGGAGGCGGTCACAGCCGCTGAGTCATTTTCGGAAACAGGAGGCGGCCGAACTGGCCGCCTTCGGTGTCTTCAGGCGCCGCCGACGGCAGCGAGTCGCGCTGCGGCAGATATAATCGAAGAGTGAATCAGTTCAGCGTGAAAAAAATCGCCGAGGCCAACTTCCCCACGCGCTGGGGACAGTTCCGCATCTATGGCTTCGAGGGCGAGTTTCCCGCCAATCCCAACGGCAACGGCGATGGAAAAGGTGGAAGCCGCAAAGAGAGTGCGGTCGTGCTGGTCATGGGCGACATTCTCAGCGCGCCACCGCTGGTGCGCATCCATTCGCAATGTCTTACCGGCGACGTGTTTGGCTCTATGCGCTGCGACTGCCGCCAGCAGCTCGAGCTTGCCCTGTCGATGATCGCCGATGCCAGCGCCGGCATTCTGCTCTATGAGCAGCAGGAAGGCCGCGGCATTGGGTTGATGGCCAAGTTGCAGGCCTATGAGCTTCAGGACAACGGCCTCGACACCATTGAAGCCAACGAGCAGCTAGGCTTTGATGCCGACTATCGGCAGTACGCTCTCCCCGGCGAAGCGCTGAAGCAGCTTGGAGTGAAGCAGGTGAGGCTGATCTCAAATAATCCCGACAAGGTATCGGCGCTGGAGAAGGCCGGGATTGAAGTGGTCGAGCGCGTCTCCGCCGAAGTCGAGCCCTACGAAACCGCGGAACACTACCTGCGGACGAAGAAAGAGAAAATGGGGCATTTGTTTACGGGGTGGTAGGGCAGAGCGTCGCTTCAGCGCCGCGTCAGCGTGAGGATAAATAGGGCGCCGCATCGACGACTTGAAGTCGTGCCTTGACGCGAACCTTGCCAGAGTTCTAGCCTCCGAGCAGTTCTTTCTCCAGCGCTGCCCGGTTCTTCACCGGCAGCCGCTTGATTGCCGCCCTTGCCAACGCCAAATACACTTCGCGCGCTTCTGGCACGCGCTTTAACTGCTGCAGGTGCTTGCGTACCGTCTGCACATCTCCCCGCACCAGCGGCCCGCTGAAAGCCCTCGAAGCGTCTTGAACAAGATAGTTTCCCCAGGTCTGTCGCAGTAGCGGCAGCATCAACTTCTTGGCTCCAGCTCGAGGGATGCCCGCTGCCTCTGCGACCTGCTCCATTGCGCTCATCAACGCGATTACCAGCGGTGAGGCGAAGGCTCCAAAGGCGTGATAAAGAGCTTTGTTCGCCTTGTCGATTTCGAATGGATTGCCGCTGAGGTCTCGCGCAATTCTGAATGCGCTTCGCTTCGCCCGGACATCGCCCTCCACGGCGAATGCCACATCCTGCCAAACAGGCTGTCTTCCCCGCACAAACGTCATCATGGGATGCGCCGAGGCCACGCTCGCACCCCGCTCCTTCAGCGGCGCAAGTTCCTCGCTGCTGAGCGCTCCGCTGGAATGAAGAACGATCTTCCCCTTCCAGGATGGGGTTGCGGCTAACTGTTCAGCCACCGCAGAGATTGCGTCGTCCGGGACCGTAAGCCAGACGATTTCGCTATCGAGCGGAGCTTCGCCCAGGAATACGTGCTGCGCTTTCGCCTGGCGCGCCAAGGCGCGTGCGGCCTTCCTCCCGGGAGATTTGCGGCGGGAGACGATCTGCCGAATGGGATAGCCGATGCGCGCCAGTTCAACCGCTAGCGCCGAGCCGAGGCTCCCCGGTCCGACGATGGTGATGCTCGGTCTGGATGTAGGCTTTTTGGCCACGCGGCGAGAATAGCATTTATGTCGCCGGCTGAAGCAGGCTCAATAGGGCGAATGGGGCGTTCACCCCGTTGAAGGACGGGGTTTTCTCCTTCCATCTCCTTCGGAGGCTGGCTCCGACGAGGCTTGAACGCCTTTCGCCTTCTGCAGGGACTGGCTCGCGCGCAAGCTTCGAGCACAGCTGTCCGGCCCGGCATTGTGAGTTGTCTGGCCGGGGCGCTTATAGGCGTAGAAGCAGCAGCCGGAGGCTACGGCAGGTGAGAGCCTCGCCGTTTACTGCGGGGTAGGTGTGCGGTGAACGACAAAGTGCCGTAGGCACGGTAAGTGTTACCGCCGCAGCATGTTCTTGGCGATGAAGAACACATTGGCCGGGCGCTCGGCCAAGCGGCGCATGAAGTACGGATACCACTCCGTCCCGAACGGGACATACACCCGCAAGCCGTAGCCTTCCCGAACGAGTTGCTCCTGCAGGTCGCGGCGCACGCCATAGAGCATCTGGAACTCGTACGCGGTCGGCGGAATTTTCTCCGTGGTCGCGAACTGCTTCATGGTGGCGATGATTTTCTCGTCGTGGGTCGCCAGTCCGTGATAGACGCCGCTCTTGAGCAGCATCTTGGCCAGCTTCACGTAGTTGGCGTCGACATCGGCTTTTTTGGGAAAAGCGATGTCCGCCGGTTCGTTGTAGGCGCCTTTGCAGAGGCGAATACGAATGCCGTCGCCCAGCAGGGTTTTCACGTCGTTTTCGCTGCGGAACAGATACGACTGGATCACCGTGCCAATCTTCTTGTCGTGGCCGGGCAGCCGGTGCAACCCGCGCACGAAGTCGATGGTCTTTTGCGTGTAGGGCGAACCCTCCATGTCGACGCGCACAAAGTTGTTGATGCTGACGGCGTGGTCGACCAGCTCCGTCACTTGCCGGAAGGCAAGATCGGGATCGACGTCCAGCCCCATGTGCGTCAGCTTGAGGCTGATGTTCGCGTTCAGCTTGCGCGAGGCAATCTCGTCCAACATCTGGTGATAGAGCTCGGCACTATGCTTCGCCTCGTCGGCATTGGTGACGTTCTCGCCCAGATTGTCGATGCTGACGGTCGCGCCCGATGCGTTCACCGCCTCGGTAGCGCGGATGACGTCGGGCAACTGCGTTCCGGCAACAAAGCGGCCGGAGAAGCGCAGCCCCATAGGTGAGTTTTCGGCGAAATGGCGAAGCGGCTTATTTTCGGAGAGGCCGATGAAAAGCGACCTTAGCATGTGGGCCTCGTGTTGAAGATGGGGTAGATGAAACGATAAAGGATCAGATTCATGCGATGGCTCAAGCGGCACAGTGGACCCCTGGTTACAGTCCGTTGTAATACGTGCCGGGCTTTCCAGCTAGGACGCGCATCACAAAGAAGAGGTGCATGGCCAAAGCGACGATGATAAATGGGGCATTGTCTCAGGACAAACTGAAACGAGTTTGGTCGATAACTGAGCTTTCGGAATGCTCCGGGCAATGTTGTTGGCAGCACACTTATCCCGGCGCGCCGGTTTTATATCAGGGACGGCTTAGCTGGGCCAAACGCCGCCCTAAGAGAGTGCGGGCTTTAGCCCCTGGACCCCGATGGCGCAGGGGCTGAAGCCCAGAATCCCTTCTTCGCGCTTTTCGGCACGGCTGAAGCCATGGCCTGATACAAAGCAAATTTACCCGCGGGGGTGCCTTACTCGGGCTGCAGTTGCCCGGGTGGGGATTTTTGTTCGGGCCGAAGGGGAATACCGCCGTCAACAGTAGAATCCCCACCCCGGCAAATGAAGCCGGAATGGGGCACCCGAAGCCGGGATGGGACACCGATGTTGGAAAAGGTCACCCATGTTTAAGATGGATTTATGCCCACGATGCGCCGAGTTCTCGTCGCCACCTCCAATCCCGGCAAAATCCGTGACCTTATTGGCGCGGCTGTCGCTCACAACATCGAAATCGCCACCCTCCCCGGATTCGCCGATCTCCCCGCTGTTATCGAAGACGGCCTGACCTTTGAGGCCAACGCCAGGAAAAAAGCCGAGGAATACAGCAAACATGTCGAGGGCGAACTGGTGATCGCGGACGATTCCGGGCTGGAGGTCGATGCGTTGCGCGGAGCGCCTGGGGTGCGTTCGGCCCGCTTTGCCGCCGACGAAGAACACTCTCCCGAAGACGCTCCCAACTCCGATGACAGAGCCAACAACGCCCGCCTGCTGCGCGAACTGGCAGGCGTTCCTGACGAATACCGCACCGGCCGCTTCGTCTGCGTTATCGCCGTCGCCCGCAATGGACACACGCTGGCGACGTTTCACGGCAAAGCCGAGGGGATCCTCCTCCACCAGCCACGCGGAGCGAACGGCTTCGGTTACGATCCGCTGTTCTTTTTTCCCCTCATCAACAAGACCTTCGCCGAGATTACCGCCGAAGAAAAAGCGCAGTACAGCCACCGCGGCGCAGCCTTCCGGCAATTTCTGGATTGGGCCGATCACCAGCGCAATCAGCATCCTCACAACCAGCTGTGATTCACATCACTCGCGGTTGGGCGGGGCTGTCAGCTAATCTGAAGATGTTCCATCAACAAGGTAATGATTGGACTGCGGCTTTCGCCCAGTTCGAATCGCGCCCGCGAGTTTCTTGACTTGCTCTGTTAGCGAAATTGATAATGCAAGGTTCGCCTCTATCAGGCGCGAACCATAAGGAGTTCGGCGTCGTGGCCTCTACCGCCAGTCCTATCGAATCCCGTACCGCAACGGTTGATAAAGGTGTGGCTCCGCTCCGGGCGGGCCAGGGTTATTCTTTCGTTCTCCGCAGGTTGCACTCGCTCACCGGCATCATCCCGATCGGCGCATTCCTCATCGAGCACTTTATTTCGAATTCTGAGTCGATGCACGGAGTGCTGGCCTACAACGACCAGGTGAAATTCCTTACCAGCCTGCCATTCGTGCACGTGCTGGAGTGGGTCTTCATCTTTATCCCGCTCCTCTATCACGGGCTGTATGGGCTCTGGATCTGGTATCGCGGCGAGTCCAACGTGGGCGACTATCCCTGGACCGGCAACTGGCTGTACACCTCGCAGCGCTGGACCGGAATTATTACGCTGATTTATATCGCCTATCACACGATCAACATGCGCTTCCTCCCCCCGCACCTGATGGGCGGCGGCTATAACGCTGCGTTTTCCAAGGTTTGGGTTGCCTTTCAAAGCCCGTGGATCGTGGCGTTCTATGTGATCGGTATCGTCGCTGTGTCGTGGCACTTCTCCTACGGCGTATGGCTCTTCGCCGCGAAGTGGGGCTTCACCGTCGGTCAGAGCGCTCGCCGGAAATTCGGCTATCTCTGCCTGGCGCTGGCGATTGCCCTGGTTGGCATCGGACTGTACTCGATTGCAGGTTTTGTGACGACGCCGGCGAGCCAGGTTCCGGTAATCATGCACGATTAGTCTGTGGCCGGTTATCAGGTTTCAGATTTTGGCTAATTGCTAGTTCCTAATTACTTATATGGCACATCCTAAAATCATCGTTGTCGGTGGAGGGTTGGCAGGACTGTCAGCTACCATCAAAATTGCGGAGATGGGCGGTCATGTTGACCTGTTCTCCATCGTTCCGGTCAAGCGGTCTCACTCGGTCTGCGCGCAGGGCGGAATCAACGCTGCCAAAAACCTGAAGGGCGAAGGCGATTCCACCTGGAAGCATTTCGACGACACCATCTACGGCGGCGACTTCATCGCGAACCAGCCGCCGGTGAAGCTGATGTGCGAGATGGCGCCCGGCATCATCGACCTGCTTGACCGCATGGGAGTGCCGTTCAACCGCACGCCGGAGGGGGTACTCGACTTCCGCCGCTTCGGCGGAACGCTGTACAACCGCACCGCCTTCGCCGGAGCCACCACCGGCCAGCAGCTTCTCTACGCCCTCGACGAACAGGTGCGCCGCTACGAGTCCGAAGGCAAGGTCACAAAGTACGAGAGCTGGGAGTTTCTTTCCGCGGTACTCGATAATAACCGCGTCTGCCACGGCATCTGCGCCATGGACCTGCGTAGCATGGAAGTTGTTACCTTTCCGGCGGAAGCGGTCATCATGGCAACCGGTGGCATCGGCGCCATCTTCGGCAAGTCGACCAATTCGGTTGTTTGCACCGGTTCGGCGCAGTCGGCGCTGTACCAGCAGGGGGCGTTTTACGCCAACGGCGAATTCATTCAGGTTCATCCGACGTGCATTCCCGGCGAAGACAAGCTGCGCCTGATGTCGGAATCGGCGCGCGGCGAGGGCGGTCGAGTGTGGGTCCCGAAGAAGCCCGGCGACAATCGTGATCCCAAGAGCATTCTGGAGAACGAGCGCTGGTACTTCCTCGAGGAGTGGTATCCCAAGTATGGCAACCTGGTGCCGCGTGACGTCGCCACCCGCGCCATTCACAAGGTCGTATTCGAGCTAGGGCTCGGCATCGATGGCCAACCGATGGTCTATCTCGACCTGACGCACATCGACCGCGCCACCCTTGACCGCAAACTGGAAGGCATTCTGGAGATTTACGAGAAGTTCGTCGGCGACGATCCCCGCGACACCCCGATGAAGATCTTCCCTGGCTTCCACTACACCATGGGCGGCCTGTGGGTCGACTTCCAGCAGCGCACCAATATCGAGGGGCTGTACGCCTGCGGTGAGGCCGACTACTCCATTCACGGAGCCAACCGCCTGGGCGCAAATTCGCTGATGTCGTGCATCTACGGCGGATTCATTGCCGGGCCAGACGCCATGGAATATGCGCGCAATGTGCACAAGAGCGGACTTACCCCGCAGCATCACGTCTTCGAGTCGGAAAAGAAGCGGCAGGACGAGATCAATCAGCGGCTGATGAACAATGACGGGACGGAAAACCCGTTCCTGCTGTGGCGTGAACTTGGCGACACTATGACCGAGAACGTCTCGGTCATTCGCTACAACAATAAGATTAAAGAAACCGATGTCAAGCTGGTCGAGCTGCTGGAACGCTTCCGGCACGTCAACCTGAGCGATCGCACCAACTGGGCGAACACGTCATTTGTCTTCGCCCGGCAGCTCTACAACATGCTGCAGTTGGCGCGTGTCATCGCCCAGGGCGCCGAGATGCGCAACGAGTCGCGTGGCGCGCACTATAAGCCGGACTTCCCGGAGCGCGACGACGCCAACTGGTTGAAGACGACGAAGGCGTACTTCGCCGCCGATGCCGACGAGCCGCGCTTCGAGTTCGAGGCGGTGGATACATCGCTGATCACGCCGCGTCCCAGAAGGTACGACGCGGTGACGTAGAACAGTGGTCAGTGGTCGATGGCCAGTGGTTAGTGGGTAGAGAGAACTTTCGAGTTTCAGGTTTCGCCCGGCACGCGGAAAGTTTTTGGCGGTGCGGAGTGGAGACTAGGATAACGGGCCCGCGCCGTAGGCGCAGCAGAGCTTAGCCCAGCGATGGCTTTTCATTCTGGAATATTGCTGAGATCGGGATGGACCAAGTCCCTTGGGGGCGGCCAGCATGATAGCCCAACACGTAGCGAAGCGGAGTGCTGGGTAGCAGGAAGAACGGACCAGAGTCCCGTTGGGACGGCAGATCTGAAGCGGGGCTCGGCCGTAAGGTCGTCGAAGTCGTCATTACCAGCGCCTGATTTTGGCGCGGGAAATCTGCGTTGGGTTGAGCAACAGCAGATCCCTCGGGGTAAAGCCCCGCGGGATGACAAGAATAAATGGATCCATCGGCACGACTGAAGTCGTGCCCTGACGCGAGGCGGTAGCGCAAAAAATTGATGGCTAACCGCTAATCACTAATTGCTAGTTACTAAAATCATGGCTACTAACGGCAAAACTATCATCCTCAAGATCAAGCGCCAGGACAACCTCAACTCCAAGCCTTACTGGGAGGAGTTTGAGTTGCCCTACCGGCGGAACATGAATGTTACCTCTTCGCTGATGGATATCGCCGCCAATCCGGTGACGCGTGATGGTAAGAAGACTACGCCGGTCACGTATGACTCCAACTGCCTGGAAGAGGTGTGCGGCTCCTGCGCCATGCTGATCAACGGCCGAGCGCGCATGGCCTGCTCGGCGCTGATCGACAGCCTCGAACAGCCGGTAACGCTGGAGCCGTTCTCCAAGTTCCCGGTCATTCGCGATCTGTCGGTCGATCGCAGCGTGCTGTTTGAGAACCTCAAGGCGGTGAAGGCGTGGGTCCCGGTCGACGGCACCTACGATCTCGGCTCCGGGCCGCGGCAGTCAGCGGCTGAGCAGGAAGAGGCCTATCCGCTGTCGCGCTGCATCTCCTGCTGCTGCTGCATGGAGGCCTGCCCGCAGTTCAACGAGAAGACGGGATTCGTCGGCGCGGCCACCATCTCGCAGGTGCGCCTGTTCAACACTCACCCCACGGGCAAGGCGCTCAAGGTCGATCGCCTGAAGGCACTGATGGGTGATGGCGGTATCCAGGAGTGTGGCTACGCGCAGAACTGCGTCGAGGTTTGCCCGAAAGATATTCCGCTGACCAAGTCCATCGCCGATGTCGGCGGCCAGGTGATGTGGCAGGCGATCAAGGATTTCTTCAGGACGTAGCTGGCGGGCGGTGGCGCAGAGAATATCACTCATCGACCTGCGCTCTCATACAGCTCCACGGTCAAGGTATTTGGAAACTGTTTTTCTGCGACGCGCTGATAATCCGAAGCAAGGGCCGCCTGAGCCTTCTTCGCGTCCGGGCGTTCCCCCCAAACCACGATCCACAGTCGGGAACTCGGCAGAGCACGGGCCACGGATCCGTGACTCTCGACGTCCCTAACTAGTGCATCTGGGACAAGATACTTCAGGCCCGGCGAAGATGACGACCCCTGCTTGGAACTGTAGTACTGGATTGCCTCTTCTGTGCCGGGCGGGTAAGCTACGACAACGTCTCCCGCCTGCGCATGCTGCAGCAAATAGCCAGTGAGCCCGCGCCAATCGTCCTTGGGACGCTGATAGTACGAGTGCAGCGCGCCAACCGAAAGCGCGACGATGAGCGCGCAAACCGCCAGCCTCAGCCACACCGGCCGAAACTCAGCGAGGCCCTGCGCGGCCAGCAGCAGAAACGGCGCCAGGCAGATCAGCAGGAAGCGCGGAAAGAAGATCGGTGTCCAGATGGAGATCGCATAGACGAGAACAACGGGCAATACCACGCTGATGGCAAGAACGATGACACGCCAGCGTTGTGCGGCATCGGTTTGTCTGCGTGCACCCCAGCTCAGACCATATACGGCTGCCGCGCAAAGCAGCAGATAAACGATTGCCAGCCCCTTTCGGAAAGTTCCAGCGTCAGCTACAAGAACGTAGATTAGTTGAACAATTTCTCTGGGGTTGGGACGGCCGAGCCACCCCAGTTGTCCTGATCGCCGAAACACCATGTAATACAGGGCCGGCGAAATAGAGGCCAGGGTACAGGAGACCGGCAAAGCGAACTTCTTCCATCGTTCCGCATTTCCGGGCGGCCAAAGCAACGATATCCACTGGGCGAATAGAAAGAAGACAGCGAAGAACTGGGCATACACCGCCAGGGCGGAAACGATGACGTACCCGGTCGCGTTTCCCGCCCGAGATTCACTGATGCGGAGAAAGAACAGCAGCGACAGTGTGCACAGCAAGACGAGCAAGCTATAGCCGCGGGCTTCCTGCGCGTAGGCAACGTGGGCTGCATTGACGGAGAGCAGCAGGGCTGCCAGCAGGCCGGCCGTTCTCCCCGAGACTACTCTTCCGACCGCATAAATAGCGGGGATCGCAGCAACCGCAAAGATCGCTGACAACAGACGCAACCACGCTTCGCCGTCGCCAAAGTGGATCCACCCGCGGACCAGCAGGTAGTAGAAGGACATGTTGCCTTCGCCCCCCCCACACCGCATGCAGAAAGTCCGGCAGCGGCATTCGTGCGAGGTAGATGCTGGCAATCTCGTCCCACCAATAGCTTTTCTGGCCGAGATGGCGAAGGCAGAGACAGGCGCCTGCCAGAGTAATGGCCGTTAGAGCAGCAGCCCGTTGCAGTGACATTCTGGGACGGCTCGGAGGTGGGCCGGCGACATCGCTCTTCATTGTTCGGTCAGCAAGACATCAGCCTGGCTTTTCAGACCAGGCAAGTACTGTTGCAGGACACTCCAGACGATACGGTCGTCGATCTCGGCATAGCCGTGGATGAGAATGTTGCGGAAGGCGATGATTCGCTGGTATTCGGTGATCCGAGATGCGGTTTGCGAATCAACCTTCGCAAGCTGAGTTAGAGCTTCGCCCAGGATTGCCACTTGAGGCTCGACGGCAGAGCGAAGCATGGCATCGGAAGTGTGGTCGGAATAGGTCTTTCCCTGAACGAACTCCAACGCCAAGGTAGCTGCGTGAGCTAGGTCGTAGAGATACTTCAGCGACTCAAGCCGCATAAAGTACCGTCCGAGTCTTGTCTACCCCCTGCCGGAAGTACGGGTTCTTGATGGCGGAATCCATTACCAGATCCACTGGCCGCTGAAACAGCGAGTGAAGACCTTCCAACAGGCCAAAGTACGCGTCGGCATAACCATCCGGAGGAAGTTCTTCGAAGGCGACGAGGAAGTCCAGGTCGCTGCTAGCAGGATCGAAGTCCGCACCGAGCGCAGAGCCGAAAAGCTCGATCCGCTGCACCCGATGGCGACGGCAGATGAGTTCGAGCTGCGAACGTTTCTCTTCGACAAGCCTGTTCATTCAGGTCAATGGTATCTCAAGACTTGCGGATTCGGCCCAGGTAGCTCGCTTACCGCAATCTGAAAGCCCGCGTCATTTACAATCCTCTCGCACTTTATCTTCCGGGAGAGTCACCATTCTGATGCGAAGCCTTGCACGGCTTATCGCCACCTTCATTGCCGTTTCACTCGTCGCGTTCGCCCAGGCGCCTGGCAAGAACCAGTCCGCCCCGGCTAAGCCCTCAACCCAATCGAAGGCGGCCGCGTCGCACCCTACCTCTGGCCCGCAGGCAGTCGCAGCCGCGCGCGCTATTCACAACTCGGCGCTGGTCATCGACACCCACGCCGACACCCCGGGCCGCTTTGTCGACGAGAATTTCGATCTGTCGCAGGACGCCGGCAGGGGCTACATGGATCTCGCCAAGATCAAGGCCGGCAATCTCGGCGCAGAGTTCTTTTCCATCTGGGTCGATCCCACACTCTATAAGGGCCACGAGATCAAGCGCGCGCTCGACATGATCGACTCCGTCTACGAGCAGGCGCGGCTGCATCCCGACAAAATGAGGATGGCCTTCAGCACCCAGGACATCCTCGCCGCTCACCGCCAGCACAAGCTCGCAGCGCTGATGGGCGTTGAAGGCGGGCACGCTATCGAGGGCGACATGCGCGTGCTGCGCGATTATTACCGCCTCGGCGTGCGCTACATGACGCTGACCTGGTCGAACACCAACGAACTCGGCGACTCCAGCGGCGACATGGATGACAAGACGGTGCAGCATCACGACGGCATCACCGACTTCGGCCGTCAGGTGGTGCACGAGATGAACCGCATGGGCATGATCGTCGACATTTCGCACGTCGCCGACCGCACCTTTTATCAGGCTCTGGTCGCCAGCCGCGCTCCGGTGATTGCGTCGCATTCGTCGTCGCGGGCGCTGACCAATGTTCCGCGCAACATGACCGACGACATGCTGGTGGCGCTGGCGCGTAACGGCGGCGTGGCGCAGGTGAACTTCTACTGCGGCTTCATCTCGCAGAAGTGGGTCGACACCTCGAAGAAGCTCGCGGCAGAGAAAGATCCGGATTACGAGAAGGTGCAATCGCTCTTCATGGCGTCGCGAACCCCGGAGATGGCGCAGGAGTTGTACGCCGCCGAAGCTGCTCTGGAAAAGAAGCTGCCACGGCCGCCGCTCAGCGATCTCATCGACCATATCGACCACATGGTGAAGGTGGCGGGCGTCGATCACGTCGGCATTGGCTCGGACTTCGATGGCATCGACTGCTCTCCTCAGGGAATCGATTCCGTCGCCGATCTCCCGAAAATTACCGAAGCGTTGTATGAGCGTGGATACAGTGAAGCTGATTTGCGCAAGATTCTTGGCGGCAACCTGATGAGAGTTTTCGCCGACGTCGAGAAGACGTCCAAAGAGATACAGGCGGAAGAGACGCATCAGGACACACGCAAGGAGATTGCGCCGAGTTCGCATTGATTACAGTGACGCAAGCTGCCCAACGGCATTGTTTATCGTAGTATTCTTCGACCAGGAGACGTCATGCGCAATTTTCTTTTCGCCACTCTGCTCGTAGGGTTAAGCAGTTTCGCTTTCGCTCAGTCGTCCACGCCCAACAAGGTCGGCGTACACTCACCCGACCAGGGAACCGTTCCCAACAAGGCATCGACCGAAACCGCCCCCGCCCAGCCGACGGCGACGATTGAGACCAGCATGGGCGACATCCATTGCACCCTGTTCCCCGACAAGGCTCCGCTCACGGTCGCAAATTTCATCGGGCTGGCGACGGGCAAGAAGCAGTGGAAGAATCCCAAGACGGGCAAGGTGGAGAAGGGCGTTCCTCTCTATGACGGGACCACCTTCCATCGCGTGATCCCGAACTTCATGATT
Organism: uncultured Acidobacteriaceae bacterium; assembly: GCA_963846815.1. GTDB lineage: Bacteria > Acidobacteriota > Terriglobia > Terriglobales > Acidobacteriaceae > CAVVDY01. The sequence continues at coordinate 297,750 of CAWJXG010000001.1, forward strand.
CAGGGCGGCGACCCGCTCGGCACCGGTACCGGCGGTCCCGGCTACGAGTTCAAGGACGAGCGCAACGATCTGAAGTTCGACGTTCCCGGACGGCTGGCGATGGCGAACAGCGGACCAAACACCAACGGCTCGCAGTTCTTCATCACCGAAGTTGCTACGCCGTGGCTCGACGGCAAGTACAACCTGTTCGGCCAGTGCGACGACATCCCTCTGGTGAAAAAGATCGCGCGCGTAGCCGCCGACCAAAGTAACAACATGCCGCTCAGCCCGGTGACGATCAAGCACATTGTGATCGCCGAGCCGCACGTTGCTCACAAGACAACCGGCGCGACACACACGACCAAGCCGAAGACATCGCCTCAGCAGTAGCGGCAACTGCGCGGACAAGGCAGAATTGCTCTACAGTGAGCCGGCTGATTATCGACGCGCGATGGCTGTACACGGGGATGGGGGCGTACACGTTACAGCTCATTCGCGCTCTGCATGAGCAGGCGGATTTTCCTGTCACGCTTATCACCCTGCCGGAGCACCGCGAGAAGCTGGCGGAATTTGGTTACGAGACCGTTCTTTCCAGCGCGCGGCTTTATTCCATTCAGGAACACTTCGACGTTGCGCGCCTCGCGCAAGGCTACGACGTTCTTCACGTGCCACACTACAACGCCCCGCTGCTTCGCCGCAGGACGACGCTGGTGAGCATTCACGACCTGAACCACCTGCTCGACCAGACGATGCGGAACAGCTTCAAGAGTCGGCTTTATGCGCGGCCGATGTTGCAGCATGTTGCCAGGCGCGCCGATCATATCTTTACCCAGTCGGAGTACTCCAAACGAACGATTGTCGAACATCTTGGCGCCGCACCCGACAAAATCACCGTGACCTATACCGGCGTGCCGCCACACATCTTTGCTGAGCCTCGCGACGAAGCGCGAACGCGCATGAATCAAGCCTTCGGGTTCAGCGGCAACTACCTGCTGTTCGTCGGCAATCTAAAGCCGCATAAGAACGTCAGCGGGCTGTTGAAGGCGTTTGCCGTACTGCGACAGCGAAACAAAATTCCGCACAAGCTTTTGATCATCGGCGACGACGCGCGCTGGCGTCCGAAGCTTCTGCGCGAAGCGTCCGACCTGCATCTCGACGATGCAGTCGTGTTTGCCGGCAAAGCCAGTGACGACCAGGTGCGTGCCGCCTACTCCGGTGCCGACCTGACCATCGTGCCTTCGTTTGAGGAAGGCTTCGGTTTGCCGGTGATCGAGTCAATGGCCTGCGGAACGCCGGTGGCCTGCTCGAACGTCGCGTCGTTGCCTGAGGCCGGCGGCGATGCGGCAGAGTACTTTTCTCCGGCCGAGACAGACTCAATGGTGAGCGCCATCGAAAATGTCTTGCTCGGCAAGCAGCGCTGGTGCACGCTGCAAAGTCTCGGCTACGAACAGGCCGCCAAATTCCAGTGGCGCGATTGCGCGGCACGGCACATCCCGATCTATCGCAGGTTCCTCGGGGCGGGTTAAAGGATCTCCGGTCGAGCCGACCTTCAGGTCGGCGTCAGCGCCGGCGCGGAAAACAGAGGTGGAGCGCCACCGCGTGAGCAGTGGACGCTCCTCGCCAGGCCGAACCTCGCCAGGAGCACGCGGCCCGCAAGCGCATCTCCACACTCTTCGCTACAATCGGCAGAGCAAAACAGCCAGGCTTCACACCGGAGGAGAAACAATGGCGTCCAGAAAATACACGAAGGTTCCGGGCAGCGAACGAAAGCCCATGCCCGGCGCCACCAAGGTTGGCGCGCCCGACCCAAACGAGTCGATGCAAGTGACTGTGATCGTGCGTCCGCGTACAGGCGGAAAGAAACAGCCTGAATCTCGAAAAGCTCATCGCCCAGGGAGAACGGCTGACGCGCGACGAATACGCTGCGCGCTTTGGAGCCGACGCGGCCGACATGGAGAAAGTCGCAACTTTCGCCAGCGAATATGGGCTAACCGTAGCCTATGTGAATCAGGCGGCCAGGAGCGTGGTGCTCAACGGACGATATGCAGACTTTGCCAGGGCGTTTCAAACCTCGGTCGACATGTACGAGCACAAGGGCTGCCGGTATCGCCAGCGCACCGGGCCGGTGAACATCCCCGCCGAGTTGTCCAGTGTCATCGTCGCCGTGCATGGGTTGGACAATCGTCCCCAGGCGCAGGCGCACTTTCGGCTAAGGAGCGCAAATCCGGCGGCTACCTCCGTTACTTACACTCCCCTGCAGATTGCGACGGCGTACAAATTTCCTGCGGGCGATGGAACGGGACAGACCATCGGCATCATCGAGCTGGGCGGGGGTTACATGCAGTCGGACCTGCAGACCTATTTCAAGAGCCTGAATCTGCCGACGCCAAAAGTGATTGCGGTATCCGTTGACGGCACGCAGAACCAGCCAACCGGCGATCCCAATGGGCCGGACACCGAAGTAGCTCTCGACATCGAAGTGGCGGGGGCGGTTGCGCCCGGTGCAACCATCGTTGTCTACTTCGCTCCCAATACCGATGCCGGTTTCCTGGATGCCATCAATCAGGCCGCAATGGATAACGTCAACAAGCCTTCGGTGATTTCGATCAGTTGGGGCGGGCCGGAATCCACTTGGACTGCGCAGTCGCTGCAGAACTACAACAACGCCATGCAGTCTGCCGCCGCACTCGGCGTCACGGTGTGCGTCGCCTGTGGCGATAACGGATCGAGCGATGGCGTGAGTGATGGCATGTATCACGTCGACTTTCCGGCGTCGAGTCCTTACTCGCTGGCCTGCGGCGGAACTTCGCTGAACATTAGCGGAGGCAATATCTCCAGTGAAGTAGTGTGGAACGATGGCGCCAGCGGCGGCGCTACCGGCGGCGGTGTCAGCGAGACCTTCCCGCTGCCAACGTGGCAGTCGAAGGCGAACGTTCCTCCCTCGGCGAACAAGAGCAAATACAAAGGCCGCGGCGTGCCTGATATTGCGGGCGATGCTGACCCGGCTACCGGTTATCAGGTGCAGGCGGATGGATCGAGCTTCGCCGTGGGAGGCACGAGCGCGGTCGCGCCTCTCTGGGCCGGATTGGTTGCGCTGATCAACCAGGGTCTGGGCAAGCCCGTGGGATACCTGAATCCGAATATGTATCAGACGCTGGCGACCATGACCGGAACATTTCACGACGTAACGTCGGGCAACAACGGTCAGTTCAAGGCGGCTAAGGGATGGGACCCGTGTACCGGCTGGGGGAGCCCGGTAGGCATGGCCATCGAGTCAGCGTTAACCCCGGCGACAAAGAAGAAGAAAAAGAAATAAGCCCGAGTATTTTGGCGAGCCAGACGTGCGTCGGTGTGCCGATCGAGCCGGATCTGTCGTCCTGAGCAAAGCGAAGGCCCTGTTGTCGCCGCTCTTGCTAGAACTCAAGGCGTCGATGTGAGATCCTTCGTCGCCAATGAGAACGGCGTTGCATGCATCGTCGCCGTTCCACGGAAAGCAGGTCCTTCGCTTCGCTCGGGATGATAGTTCCTAGTTACTTTTACTGGCAAACCGTCTGACCGAGAGCACAACTGCCCTCAGCGGCACGCGATTTCACTGCACGCCAGCCGCTACCGGCTGGTCCTGCTTATAGATCAGCCTGCGCAGCGCCGCTTTGTCCGGGTTCAGCAGTTCGCTGATGCGCGCCGGATTCACGGCAGCAACAATGATCAGGCCGGCCTCGGTGTTGACTTCGCCGAAGATGCCCAGCCGTTGCAGCTTGAGCGCCTGGTGCTCGTTGTCCTCCGTCGGACTCAGGTAATGCACCATCGTCGTCTTGTAGCGATGGATGAGGAACAGGTGCGCCAGCGTCATCAGCCGTTTCTTCCGCAGTGAGTTGTCGAAGGTGTTCATGTCGCGGATGGACAACAGTTTGTGTCCGCGGCGATCGTGAACATCGGCAAAGATGACGTTGCCGACCTTCTCCTTGGCAGCGTTGGCGATGCTGAGCTCGATGAAATCCGAGCCGGCAGCCACCGGACGTAACTTGGCCTTCCACCCCGCGGGGAGTGCGTTGTGCTCAGCCCAAATCTGCAGCCAGTCTTCCAGCACCTTCGGCGGAACCTCGGTCGCGACCAGGTGCTGATGCTGGGTCGAGCCCTTGCCCATGGCTTTCGTGGTCGCCGTTCGTCCCGAGGCTGCCAGCAGCGCGGCATCGAGGCGAGGACCTCCAACCAGGGTTTGTGGCGTGCGGTACGGTGACTCGATCAGGCGCAGCTTGCGTTGCAGGCGGGCCAGCGACAGCATGCCTTCTTTCTTCAGGGCATTGGCAAACTCCTCCGCTGCCAGGCCGTCAATCTGGTGACCACCATAGGTGATGAAGTTGAAGACGTAGCCCAGCTTGCCCAGTTCCGCGGGAAACTGCTTCATCTCCTCGTCGCTCATGCCGGTGGTGTCCCAGTTGAACGATGGCGACAGGTTGTATGCCAGCATTTTGTCGGGAAATTCGGCATGGATGGCCTCGGCGAATTCCTTGGCCTCGGGGAGATGGGCGGTTTTGGTCTCCATCCACAGGATGTCGGCGAAGGGCGCCGCGGCCAGCGATTTCGCAATCGCGTACTCGATTCCGCCCTGCACCTGAAAGTAACCCTCGGGAGTCTTGGCGCGTTCGGCATCCCATTCGACGTCAACGCCCAGCGCCTCTGCCATCTCGCGAGCTTCGTACCACGACAGCCGCTTGGCGTGCTCCAGCCACTGTTCCGGCGTGAGGTCGAACGATGCTCCCTCGCTGTTGCGGAAAGCAATTGCCTCCGCTGCCGCCAGGGCATAGGTCTTCAGGTCGGCTGACGCCTGCCAGACGTCGAGGAATTGTCCAATCACCTTGTCGAGCATGGTATCTAGCACCATGTCGGGAGTGCTCTTGTAGCTTGCGATCCCATTCGCGATCAGCGGTAGTAAGCCCGTCTGCTCCAGCCACCCGTCTGCCTCGTCGTACTCGGTCTTGGGCATAGCGAACATCATGTGCCCGCGGACTTCTTCCAGTCCCGCCTCATAGAACTTGCGATGCAAGGCGAGGAAAACCGCTTTGTACGATGGCACATTCAAGTTCGTGGCGCCGAGAATGAACGGCTGATCGCGCTCATCGGCGCAGCCATCCAGCAGGCTGGCGGCTTCGGCATCGGTGCGGGCGACGATGATTCCCGGGACCTGCATTACGTCAAGTTGGAAGCGCGCCGCATTGAGGCGCTGAATCTGCTCGTTCTCCGAGACCAGCACCTTGCCGCCCTGGTGTCCGCATTTCTTTACGCCCGGCTTCTGGTCTTCGATGTGATATCCGGGGACGCCCACTTCGACGAAGCGCCGGACCAGGTTGCGCACGTGCGCATCGCCGCCATGGCCGGTATCGGCGTCGGCGATGATGAAGGGCCGGAAATCGATCACCGGGCTGGCCGCTCGCTGTTCGGCTGTCATGCGCGAGCGCAGAAAGTGCTGGTTTTTGTCGGCGGTGAGCAGGGCGCGTACGATCGACGCGGCCTCATCCGGCACCTGGCTTAACGGATAGCTGGCGAGATCGGCGCCGGGATCTTCCGTGATGCTGCCTTTGGCGGAGGTCGCCCATCCGCCCAGGTAGATTCCTTCGATTCCAAGGCGCTTGATGGCGACAGCCTGTCCCGGCGAATAGGGACCGAACGTGGTGATCGACTTGCCGCTTTCAAACAGTTCCCGCAAGCGGCTGTAAAAAGCCTCGGCGGCGTTGCGCGCGATAGGATAATCGGTGCTGATGGTGCCGCGCTGCTCAACCACCTGGCGTGGCGAGTACAAGCGTGTGATTCCCTTGAAGCGGGAGCGGTCAAACCACTCGGTCATTTCCTGGACCCGCTGTTCCATTGTCTCCATCTTGGCCTCCCATAGCGAAATACTGCGGGCGAAGCAATACTTGAGAAATGTACGCGCATGGGTCCCGCTTCTCAAGCGTTCGCGGGACTCGCGCAAGGGACGGATTTCGGCTGACCTGCTGTGCGCTCCAATGTTACGGGATGGGAAAAGCGGCGCGAGGAAGCCGGTCACGTGAGGGTGTGATTTGGGCGGACTAGGGCCGCCATGGTTTTCACCATTTCCGGCAGCGCTTCGCCCGCCTTCGCCAGTATGACTTCATCGAAATAGCCCTGATTGGCCGGTTCCTCCGGACCGGCGTAGATCGTGCGCGCTCCGTGGCGTCGCGCCATGCGAGCGAAGCTGGCCGCCGGTTCGACCACGCCGGACGAGCCGACCGTCATGAACAGCGTGCTGCGCTCAAGTTCGGCAAAGATGCGATCCATCTCGTAGGGCACCTCGCCAAACCAGCAGACGTGTGGACGCAACAGTGCGCCGCAGGTCTTGCATTTCGGCAGCTCCGTCTCGTGGGCTTCATCGTCTTCGAAGGGCCGGCTCGGACACAGCTCGCGCGAGCAGCGCGTCATCATCAGGCGGCCATGCATGTGCAGCACGCGCTGCGAACCGGCCTGCTCGTGCAGAGAATCGACATTCTGGGTGCAGAGAAAAAAGCGGTCGCCAAGCTGCCGTTCGAATTCGGCCAGCGCAAAGTGTGCCGGGTTGGGTTTCACCTCGAGATGCTTGCGACGCCGCATGGAGTAGAACTGCCAGACCATCAGCGGATCGGCGTTAAAGGCTTCTGGAGTTGCAACCTGGGTCGCAGGATAGCCGCGCCAAATGCCGCCGGAACCGCGAAAGGTCGGCAGGCCACTCTCGGCGCTCACGCCCGCGCCGGTAAGAACGAAGAGACGGTCAGTGGAGGAGATGCGCATCGCTCTTCAGAATATAACCGCGAGCATATAGCCGCGCCTGCTAATCGCCAGCCCGGACTGCACACTCGGAGCAGAGTAGCGAAATTTTGTGCATCAGCACCCTACCCGCGCTTCCCCCGCTTGCCTTTTCGACGGGCGCTGCCTGCTTCCTCTTTGGGCAGAGGGTCGGCGGGCTGATAGTCCATCTCGGCCGCGAGCGTCTTCACCAGTTTTGCCAGGACTTTTGCGCGTGCCCAGTATTTGTCATTGCCTTCCACCAGGGTCCAGGGAGCAGTCACGGTGCTGGTCTTCACCAGCATCTGCTCGACGGCCTCTTCGTAAGCCGACCACTTCTCGCGGTTGCGCCAGTCTTCCTCCGTCAGCTTCCAAGATTTGTAGCCGATGGCCTGGCGCTCTTCGAAGCGGCGCAGTTGTTCCTCGCGCGAGATGTGGATCCAGAACTTTACCAGGATGGTGCCGTACTCGCGCAACTGCCGCTCGAACGAGTTGATCTCCTTGTAGCCGCGCTTCCACTCAGCTTCGCTGGCTAGGCCCTCCACGCGCTCGACCAGCACGCGGCCATACCACGAGCGGTCGAAGATGGCGATCTGGCCGCGCTCCGGCAGGCGGCGCCAGAAGCGATACAGGTAATGCCGCGTCTTGTCTTCGCCGTGCGGCGCGCTGATGGGATAGACAACGTAACCGCGCGGGTCGAGCTTCTCGGTGATGCGCTTGATCACGCCGCCCTTGCCCGCCGCGTCCCAGCCTTCGAAGACCAGGATGACCGGCCGCTTCTGCAAATAAACCTGATAGCCCAGCTCGCGCAATTGAATCTGGCGGCGCGTGATCTCGCGGACGTAGCTGGCACGATCAAGGGTGCGCGTGAGGTCGATGGTTTCCAGCATCAGGCGCCTCCCCGCGTCAGGTTGTCCATGGCCTTGCGCAACTCGGCATCACGCGAGAGGTCGGCGGCGACGTCCGTCCGTGGCGGAGCTTTCGGCCCCAGGCTCTTCTCCAGCGCGGTGACAATGGTCTCGAAGACGCGCTTCCGCGTGTACGACTTCGAGGTCGCTTCGACAATGGTCCAGGGAGCGTATTCCGAATCGGTCAGCTCGAGCATCTCCTCCGCCGCGGCAAGATACTGGTCGTACTTCTTGTGCCGCGCCCAATCTTCTTTGGTGACCCGCCATGCCTCCAGCGGATCGGAGGCCAGCACGTCGAAACGGCGGCGCTGCTCTTTGCGGCTGATGTGCAGGAAAAACTTCAGGATCACCGTGCCGTCGTCGGCCAGCATGCGCTCGAAGTCGATGATGTCGCGAAATGCCTGCTCGGCGGCCTTCTCCGGCGTGACCCGCTCGACGCGCTCTTGCAGCACGCGTCCATACCAGCTGTGGTCGAAAATGACCATCTCGCCGCGATTGGGGACCTTCAGCCAGAAGCGCCACAGCCAGGGCCGCTGCTGCTCATAGGTGCGCGGCGCGGTGACGGGATAGAGCTTGAAACCGCGGGGATCGAGCCGCTGCGTGAGCGCGCGGATGGTCGTTCCTTTGCCCGAAGCGTCCCAGCCCTCAAAGAGAATCAGCGAAGGAACGCCGTTGTCCCAACAGGCTTTTTCCAGGTCGTAGAGCCGCGCCTGCAAGCCGGGAACGACGCGCTTGTACTCTTCCGGCGAGAGCTTCTTCTTCAGGTTCAGGTTCTCGAGCATGACCGAGACAATTGTACCGGGGCGGCGGTTAAGGATTACTTGCGTTCTACCTGCTCCTTATTGCGCGACCGCGCAGGCGGTTTGCTGAGTCGTCTCGCAGTTTGCTTTTTCGAGCTCACAGGCGCGTTTCACATCCTTTAGCTTCTTCTCGACGAACTCTGCATACAGACAGAAGTTTTGCCTGCGCTGATCCGGATCTTGCTTCAGGCCTAAAGATTTCTGGTACCCCTGCTCGGCGAGTTCCGTTTTCCCGGTGAAGTCGTAGAGCCGCGCCAGGTTCCAGGTGTCAATGGGATCGTCCGGAGCAAGCTCGACGGCGCGCTGCAGGTAGAGGATTGCGTTGTCGTCCTCCTTCAACATGGAATAGACCGCCCCGAAGTTTCCGATTATCTCGTGCGAGTTGGGATAGTGCTTATCCAGGACTTTTAGCAATTCCACCGCTGGCTTTAGCTCGCCCGACTCGAAAAGTTCGGCGACATACGCCAACCAAACCTGCAGCGAGTCCGGACCACGGTAGGTGCTGCAACTCTCGTCGAGGGCCTTAGCCATTTGGCCGTACCGATTGGACACCTCAAGCAGGTGCAGCCGTCCTTGATGAATGCTGAGGTCTTGAGGCGACAGCTTCAGGGCCTCATTCAGGTGTAATAGGGCTTCGTCGACTGCTTGCGATGTGTACCCTGGGCCAATGTAGCCCCCGCCCACATCATTGCCTTGTATGGATAAGACACTATTTCCGAGCAGTGCAACATTCGCCAGGCACTTATGAGCTTCGGTAACGGTGTGAACATCGGGTGACTTGAGCCAGCCCGTACAGAGCGTGCGCGCCGCCTCTTTGTTCCCGGCATCGATCAACTTGTGCCATTGGTCGGCAGTCGTGTCCTGGGCGAGACAATTACCAACCAAGATAAGCAGGCAAAAAAGACCAGCAAGTCTCATGGGTCGAGCCTACCCGTGATTGCATCACCCAGACCGTGATGTGAGTCACCTGACCGATTGATGCCGATCAGCCTGAGCACCTAAGCCCTTGTCTCGTGACTAGCCTTCCTTCGTGGAGAAGGCGTGCAGGGCGCTGGTCTCGTCAAGCTTGACGTCAATCACTGTATCCACCCGGGTGATGCGTAGAAGTTTCTGTACCACCATGCCGGGATCCACAATCCGCAGGTCTCCGCCCTGCCTGCGCAGGGTGGTCGCGGCGCCCACCAGATCGCCGATGCCTGAGCTGTCGATGTAGGCCACGTCGCGCAGGTTGAGCACAATGTTCTTCTGCCCGCGCTGGGCCAGATTTCGGATTACCTCCAGCAGCGGCTGTCCCTCTCCTTCCCCCAGTGACAGCGCCACTCCGACGTCCAGTCTTCCGCTCAGTTCCAGGATGGTGACGTCGCCCACCTGCCGTATTTCGTAATTCATGCCCATGGTTGTTCCCCCGTGGATTTGCTTTTGGGCCGCGAATGGCAGCGATTGTACACTTCTTAGGCCGATTCATGGACCGTGAGCCGGGTGAGGTGACGCAGCCCATTTCCCGGTGCCCCTTCCGCACCTGAAAGAGGCCCGGTTTCATTTGCACCTCTTCACCGGGCCAGTCGAAACAGCCAACTCCGATAGCCCTTTCGTAACTTGCGCCTGCATACAATGCCTGCTAGCGTTCGCCTCACAGATCACATCGCGGTGCAGGAGTAGACCCATGGACCGTATTTCCCCCATCAAACCATTGCTGGCATTTTGCTTATTGTCGGCAGCTCTGATCCAGTCGCAGGGACTGCTCTTTGGGCAGGCGCTTGGCGGATGTGCGCGCATGAGCACCGGGCAACTCAGCAATCTCAATGGCTATATTCCGTTTCAGGGAACCGACAGCCTGTGGAACACCGATATCTCGTCGGCGCAGGTCGATTCCAACTCGAGCAACATCATCAATTCCATCGGACCGTCAACCACCCTCCATCCGGATTTCGGCTCCGGCACATACAACGGTTCGAGCATTGGAATTCCTTACCAGGTGGTTTCCGGCGCACAAATGAAGGTTTCGATCGTCTACGGACTCTACCAGGACGAGAGCGACCCCGGACCTATGCCGATCCCCACCAATGCACTGATCGAGGGCTATCCGAATCCGGGCAACGGCGACCGTCATGTACTGGTTCTCGATAAAGATGGTTGCTGGTTATACGAGCTTTACCACGCGTATCCCACGGGGACCTGGAATTGGCGCGCCGACTCTTCTGTGGTCTGGGACATGAAGGCAGCCGATACTCGTCCCTACACCTGGACATCGGCTGATGCCGCGGGCTTGCCGATCTTTCCGGGATTAGTTCGCTACGACGAAGTGGCTGCCGGAGCCATCCAGCACGCTCTGCGATTCACTGTTCCGGTTACGCAAAAGGCGTTTGTACTGCCTGCGACCCATTGGGCCTCAAGCCGTACCGACAGCAGTCTTCCCCCGATGGGAACCAGGCTCCGGCTGAAAGCCAACTTCGATATTTCCGCCTTTTCGGCGCATAACCAGGTGATTCTCACAGCTCTGAAGAAGTACGGAATGATTCTGGCGGACAACGGAAGCGGCATCTACATTTCGGGCGCCCCAGACAGCCGCTGGGACAATGACGACCTGGGCGCGCTCAAGAGCATTACGGCTTCAAACTTCGAAGTCATCTCGCAGGGGGTCGTCTACACGCCTGGCAATGTGCCCAAGGGCCCGAATCCCTCCATCGCATCGTTCACCGCGAACCCAAATCAGGTGCACAGAGGGGACCCGGTCACGCTGAGCTGGAGCGTCAGTGACGCGGAATACAATCTCATATCGCCCTCAATAGGGCCACTGCGTGGAACCAGCATCACCTTCACGCCGACGCAAACCGCTACCTACACTCTGTATTCCACCAACCAGTATGGCCGCACGACGGCAACGGTGACCGTTACCGTTCAGTAGGGGGCGAGAAGAGACTGGATCATTCGGCTCGGGATCCCGCGGCTTCTGCCGTGTCGGTAATTTTTACTGTCCTCCACTCGTACCAGTTGCCGCTTCGCCCTTCAGATATTTGTCGAACCACGCGACCGTGCGCTTTAGCGCATCGATCTGGTCTTCGCGCTTGATGAAGCCGTGGCCTTCGGCGGGATAGTAATGGGCATCGACCGTGTGTCCTTCCTTCTTTAGTATTTCCACCACCTGCTCGGCTTCTTCCTTGGGCACGCGGATGTCGTTTTCGCCCTGCAGCACGAGCAGCGGCGCTTTTTCATCGCGGATGTACTTGATGGGAGAGTCCGCTTCATAGACAGCGCGATCTTTTTCCGGATCGCCCAGCAGCGTCTCCTCGTACTGCTTCAGCATGGGATCCTCGTGCTGCAGCATGGTGTACCAGTTGATGATTCCGAACAGCTCAACGCCGGCAGCCCACACGTCCGGCGTCTTGCCAACAGCCATCAGCGTCATGTAGCCGCCATACGATCCGCCGGTGATGCCGATCTTTTTCGCGTCGACGTATCCGGTGTCGATCAGGAACTTCGTCGCGTAGACCTCATCCTGCAAGTCGCCACCGCCGAGGTCCTGGTAGTTGGCCTTCTGAAACGCAATGCCGTAGCCGGTGGATCCACGCACATTGGGCGCAATGCAAACATATCCGCGCGATGCGAGCGCCGCGGCGGTCGCGTTGAAGGTGGCCAAAGTTTGTCCGGTGGGACCGCCGTGCGGCAGCACGACTGCCGGGTTCGAGCCGTCGCGCTTCAGGTCATAGGGCATCCACAGGAATGCGCTGATCATTTTTCCATCGAAGCTCTTGTAATGAACGAGCTGGGCTGCCGGCAGATCGTCAGGATTGAGTCCGGCGACAGCCGAGTAGCTGAGCTGCCGCGGCTTATGCGAAGCCAAGTCATAGACCCATAGGTCGGAAGGCCGCTGCGAATCCTGGTGGGTCAGCAGTAGAGACTTGCCATCCGGCGAGAACGAGCCGGGATTGCCGGCAGGCTGGGTCAGTCCGGAACCCATCTGCACCGCCGAAGATTTTCCGCTGGCGATGTTGTAGAGGTATGCCGTGGTCAGGCCGTCGGCGTTGATCACATAGGTTGCGGTTTTGCCGTCGGGTGAAAAATCGCCGGAGTAGGCTTCCCATTGCGTGTCGGTAATCCACTTCATCTGCTTGCTGGCTATGTCCAGCAGCGCCGCGTTATGGTAGCCGCCTTTTTCATTCGAAGTGATGAGGAGGGTTTTGCCATCCGGCGAAACCGCCGAAGCGTTGATCAGCGCCTGTCCCTTATGCGGCGTGAGCTCTTCCTGTTGTCCCGTTTTCACGTCGATGCGATAGACGCTGGAGTCGGTGAAGCCAACGAAGATCCGATTCGCGTAAACAAAGCGCCCGTCCGGGCTCCAATTCACCAGCGACCAGAGATGGTCCTTGCTCTGCTCGTTGGTGAGCTTCTTCACCTCGTGCGTCTTCCAGTCGAGGATCGCAATGTCGGTGGCGGCTGCCGTCTTTGGTTTGTAGTTGCACGCCAGCATGTTGCCGTCGGGGGAGAACAGCGGGTTGTTCTCGGAGATCTCCGGTGTGTTGGTCAGGTTGACCGGCGCGCCTCCCCGGCTGGGAACGGCAAAGATGTCGTAGTACTCGCGGCCGCCGAAGTCCTGCTCATAGACAATCCACTTCCCGTCAGGCGACCACGTCTCGCCATATTGCCGGTCATCGGAAACCGTCAACTGGATCGGCCAGCCACCGCTCGAGGGCACCAGCCAGAGATTGTTGCGCCCCGTCATGTTGGTCGTGAACACGATGGTCTTGCCGTCCGGTGACCACGAGGGCGACGCAACGCGACGGCTGTAGAACAGATCATCGATGGTCACCGGTCGCGCCGCAGGATTCGACTGCGACGCGATCGACTTGGGATCGGTAGACTGGCGGTCGGCGGGACCGGCAGCGAAACAGATGCTGCAGAGAACGGTGAGCAGAACAGACAGCGGGTGGAGTCGCATTTGGAAGACCTCCGTTTGTGTCGTCCCTAAACGATTTGGGTTCTTATACGCGGCGTACCCCAGCACTCCTGTGCTGAGCTGGATTATTGCCTCCGCTTCGCGGAGTCGCATTCCTGGTGACTGCATTTTGGCTTCGCTCTACTGACATCTGCTGCTGACTTGGCGTCCGCTGCTTCTTCCTTCCGATACCTGACACCTGACACCGACTCTTCTTCCGATATCGGACAGTGACACCCACGAAGCTCTGTCGATTTTATATACTTAATTTTCAGTCGCCCGCGATCCCGGTCGAAAACGCATCCGTCCGGCCCGTAGGGAATCTACAACAGTAGAAGCATAGAAAAGGCCTGCTCTGCCCAGGTTAGTCCAAACGAAGGCCAAAACCTGGGGCACAGGCCAGGAGCTCGTCACCCTTGTCCACTGCACTGATCAACCTTGACAGCGAGAAGCTGGAACGGGTCATGGATTCGTTCCGCCGCTGGGGGTATCTTCAAGCCAATCTCGATCCGCTCGGCCATTTCAAGCCGCTGCCGCTTGCCGATCTCGACATAACTGGCGAGGAGGCCGAGGCCGCACGCCGCATCTATGCCGGGTCCATCGGCGTGGAGTTCATGCACATTGCCGATGCTGAGCGGCGTTTGTGGATCCAGGAACACATGGAGGCGGAGGAAGAGCTGCGCGTTGATCGCGCCCGGGTGCTCGATCAACTGGTGCGCGCCGATGTCTTCGAGCAGACCATCCACTCGCGCTACATCGGAACCAAGCGCTATTCGCTGGAGGGCAACACCGCGCTGATTCCTCTGCTGGACGAAATCCTCGATACCGCTTCTGAAGACGGAGCCGAGCAGGCGGTGCTGGCGATGAGCCATCGCGGTCGCCTCAACGTCATCATTAATGTTGTGAACCGGCCGGCGGCGGAGATATTCGCCGGTTTCGAAGATGTGGATCCTCGCAGCGTGCTGGGCGGCGGCGACGTGAAGTATCACATCGGCGCAACCGGGCTCTTTACTGCCGCCAATGGACGCCAGGTGCGCATCCATCTCGTTTCCAACCCCAGCCATCTGGAAGCCGTGAATCCGGTTGCGATGGGCCGCACGCGCGCCAAGCAGACACGCATCGGGCGCGACGGCAAGCTGCGGGTGGTGCCCATCATCATGCACGGCGATGCGGCCTTCGCGGGGCAGGGAATCACCGCGGAGAGTTTGAACCTGGCCAGCCTGCGCGGCTATAGCGTCGGCGGAACAGTTCACATAATCGTTAACAATCTGATCGGCTTCACTACCAATCCCCAGGAGGACTACTCCAGCCGCTTCTCCTCCGACCTGGCGAAGCGTTTGCCGATTCCCATCTTCCACGTGAACGGCGAAGACGCTGACGCGGTGGTGCGTGTTGGACGGATGGCGATGGAGTTCCGCAACGAGTTTGGTTCCGATGTGCTGGTTGACCTCATCGGCTTCCGCCGCCACGGCCATTCTGAAGTCGACGATCCGACCATCACCCAGCCTATTCGCTATCGCAAGATCAAGGACCACCCACTGCTCTACGAGATTTACGCGCAGAGAACCGGGCAGGATCCGAAGCCCTTCATCGCAAAATTTCAGGGCGAGCTCGATGCTGCCCAGGCGGCGGGCAAGAGCATGGCCAGGAAGCCGGCAATGCGCGAGCTGCCCAGCTACTGGAAACCGTTTCACGGCGGCGAGTACAAACCCGAGTATGAAGTCGACACCGGACTTACGGAGCTGCGCATTCGTGAAATCACCGACGGGCTGGTGAAATATCCCGAAGACTTCCACATTCACCCCAAGGTGCAGAAGCTGCTGGAACAGCGGCACGAGATGGGTTACGGCAAGCGTCCACTGGACTTCGGCATGGCCGAGGCGCTGGCCTTCGGATCACTTGCCACGCAGGGCGTGCCGATCCGCCTCAGCGGACAGGACAGCCGTCGCGGCACGTTTAATCAGCGGCATTCAGTGCTGATCGACATCGTCGATGAGCGGGAGTACGTTCCCCTCTGTCACCTGGCAGCGAACCAGGCGCGCGTCGAAATCTATAACTCGGAACTTGCAGAAGCGGCCGTCATGGGGTTCGAGTATGGCTACTCGCGCGATTTCCCCGAAGCGCTGGTGATGTGGGAAGCGCAGTTCGGCGACTTCGCCAACGGCGCGCAGATCATCCTTGATCAGTTCATCGTTGCCGGCGAAGACAAGTGGGACCTGCTCAGCGGACTGGTACTGCTGCTGCCGCACGGCCATGAAGGCCAGGGGCCGGAACACTCCAGCGCGCGCATCGAGCGCTACCTGCAGCTCTGCGCCCGCGACAACATGCAGGTGGTGCAACCTTCCACTGCGGGACAGTATTTCCATCTGCTGCGCCGGCAGGCGCTGCGCAAGTGGCGCACGCCGCTCATCGTCTTCACCCCGAAGAGCATGTTGCGCCATCCCGAAGCTCTTTCTCCCGTCACCGAGCTGGAACGGCCGCGCTGGCAAAATGTCATTCCCGACGAAACCGCGCTCGATGCCAGGCGAGTTCTGCTCTGCACCGGCAAGATCGGACACGAGCTGCGCATGGAGCGCAAGAAGATGCAGGGCCTCAAGCCGGCGATTCTCATGCTGGAGCAGATGTATCCCTTCCCGGAGTCCGATCTGCGAGAGGTGCTGGGTCGTTATCCCAATGCGACCGAGTTTATCTGGGTGCAGGAGGAGCCGGCGAACATGGGCGCGCTCTCGTTTGTCGTGCCGCGCCTGAAGCGCATCATCGGAGCCAAGTTGCGCAGCATCAAGCGCGCAGCGAATGCCACTCCCGCAACCGGCTCGGGCAAGGCGCACGAGTTGGAACAGAAGACGCTGATCGCACTGGCCTTGGGCAACGCGGAATGACCGTTAACGGGATTCTGTTTTGAACTAAAGGTCACGTTACGGAATACTGCCCATGTCCGTCCCTGTCATAACCTATGGTCATTAATTTATCTACTAACTATTGGAGAATGTCAGGCAACCTTCTATAAGAATTGGTAGATGCTCCAAAAATCCTCTCGTAACCTCTTGTAAACATTAGGACGTAATCCTTCTCCGATTGGCGATGTTCTTGCACCAGCTTGTACGGGGTTGCTTTGCGACGTGTCACTCGTCGGGACCCAGAATTTAAGCGCAAACGTAAGAATCTCTAACTACCGAAGCGGAGAGTGCGATGAACAGAAGGTTTCTCATATTAGTCACCCTGCTCAGCGTTGCGTTGCTGCTGCCGTGTCTCTCGTTTGGTCAGGCCATCAGTGGTGACTTGACCGGTGTGGTGAAGGACGCGTCAGGGGCATATGTACCTGATGCCGACATCACCGTCACCAATCTGGCGACCGGGTTCAAGCAAGTCAGCAAAACCAACGCGCAAGGCGAGTATCACTTCAGCAACCTGCCGGTCGGCCACTACTCGGTCGACGTCAGCGCCCCTGGTATGAAGGGCGGCTATCGAGACGTTGAAGTAGTGCTCAACAAGGTTGCGACCGCGAATATCACCACGGCTGTGGTCAGCGCGGGCACCACGGTGGAAGTCAACGAACAGGCGGTCGCGATTGATACGACGACGCCTACGATTTCGACCACGTTCAACGCCAAACAGGCTGCCGAACTGCCGTCAACTTCTCTCGGCGGCGGAGGTAGCGGTGTACTGAACCTGTCGCTGCTCGATGCCGGCGTAGCCAGCACGGGCGGCCTGGGCGCCGGTTCCGGCCCGTCGGTCGGTGGACAGCGTCCCCGCAACAACAACTTCACGGTGGAAGGCGTGGACAACAACAGCTTGTCCGTCACCGGTCCACTTATCACCATCCCCAACGATGCAGTGCAGAGCTTCACCGTTCTGCAGAACCAGTATTCGGCTGAATTCGGCCACTCTTCCGGCGGCCAGTTCAACCAGACGATCAAGAGCGGAACCAATCAGTTCCACGGCACAGCTTACGAATATTTCCAGAACCGTAACCTGAACGCCGAGGACTCGCTGGTTGCGCAGTCGCAGGCGCCTGGGCCGTACAGCAATCCGCGCTATGACAACAACCGCTTCGGCGGCAACGTCGGTGGACCGATCATCAAGAACAAGCTGTTCTTCTTCACCGATTGGGAGTACAACAACCTCGGCCAGGCGGGCACACCGTCCACCGCTTGCGCTCCGACCGCGGCCGGCTACGCGCAATTGGCTGCGCTGTTCCCCAACAACACCCAACTGTCGCAATTCCAGAAATACGTTCCCGCAGGTGGCAGTCAGGCTACGGTCTGCAACAGCACCATCCAGGTGGCGCCGGGCTTGCCGAGTACAGATCCTGGCTTTGGAGCGGCAGCGGTCAACGTCCCGGTGGGCGATGTGGGATTCATCGGACCCAGCTACAACAACTGGCTGAACACCGCCAATTCGATCGACTACAACATCTCGGAAAAGGACCAGTTGCGTTTGCGTCTGGCCTACACCAAGTTGACCGGCTTTGATACCAGCGCTCAGCTGCCGCAGTTCTGGACCACGCTGCCGCAGTACTACTGGCTGGTGACGGGCAGCGAATATCACAACTTCGGAACCAACGTGAACAACGAGTTCCGCTTTGGTTTCAACCGCTACAACCAGAACTTCCCGGTTGGCAACCAGACCTACCCTGGCTTGGGAACCTATCCGAACATCTTTGTTTATGAGTTGAACGGAATCGACATCGGTCCCGATCCCAACGCCCCGCAGTTCACCATTCAGAACCTGTATCAGATGGTGGACAACGTGAGCTGGGTAAAAGGAAAGCACAACCTGCGGTTAGGCGGTGAGTTCCGCTGGATCATCAGCCCGCAGTCGTTCACGCAGCGCGTGCGCGGCGACTACGAGTGGAACTATATGTCGGACTTCCTGAACGACTTTGCCCCGAATCCGGACGCCGGTGACTTTGCCGAGCGCTCGGCGGGTGCCGTGACCTACTACGGCAACAAGAAGGCGGTCTATGCGTACGCCAATGATGAGTGGCGCATTACGCCAAACATCACCGTCAACCTGGGCTTGCGCTACGAGTGGACAGGCAACCCAGAGGCTTATCAACTGCAGTCGCTGAACTCGCTTGCCAGCGTGCCGGGCCTGGTCAACTTCAACACGCCCAGCACACAGACATCGAACTTCATGCCGCGCCTGGGTATCGCATGGGCGCCGGATCCGAACACGTCAGTCAACGTCGGCTTTTCGATGGCGAATGACGTTCTCTATGACAACTTAGGCATTCTGTCCCTGCCTCCGCAGGTACAGCAGACCAACGACACCGTGTCACCTTCACAGTGTCTGGTCGGGGGCGGGTGCAACTACACAGTGACCAACTTCCTGGCCAACGGTGGCTTGCCGAACTCTCCGGTGGCGATTACCGATCCGGCGACGGCTCGTGCCGCAACCAGCGCCTACATTCCTAACCAGCAGCTTCCGTATTCGGAAACGTGGACGATGGGCGTACAGCACATCTTCGCCAATAAGTACACGTTGGAAGCCCGTTACGTCGGCACTCGCGGTATTCACCTGCCGGTGCAGACCCGCCTGAATGTCCAGTCGCCGGTGACGCCGAGCAGCTACCTGCCCACGTTCACCAGCAATCCGGGCCAGGGCTATCTCGATTCGCTGAGCACCACGCTGGCCCAACTGAAAGCCGTCGGCAATCTGGTGCCGGCTTGGGACAATGCGGGCTTCAATGGCAACTACGTTGTGTCATTCCAGCCTTGGGGCTGGTCGAACTACAACGGCTTGCAGTTGTCGTTCAAGCGCAACTTCACCAACGGCCTGCAGTTTGACGCGGCCTACACCTGGAGCCACACGCTGGATAACTCGACCGCCGATGTGTTCTCCACGGTTCTGACTCCGCGCCGTCCGCAGAGATTCTCGGCTGCTTTGCCTGCGACTACAGCACGTCAGCTATCGATCGCCGTCAGCGCGCAACCTTGGCGCTGATCTACGATATGCCGTTCTTCAAGAACGCCAACTGGTTCATGAAGAACGTCGTAGGCAACTGGCAGGCATCGCCGGTCTACACCTACCAGTCTCCGGAAATGGTGACGGTGGAGAGCAACTCCGACGCGAACCTGAACGGCGACTCGGCACCTGACCGGGCTGTCTTCAACAACTCCGGCATTCCGGGCACCGCATCCACTGTGACGCCGCTGACGAACTCGGCAGGCGCGACGGTTGGTTACCTGGCGACGAATCCGACCGCGCAGTACATTCAGGCGGGTCCGGGCGCGCTGGCCACGGCGGGGCGCAATACGCTGTACTCAAACGTGATCAACAACTGGGACTTCTCGCTGCTGAAGCGCGTCAACGTCACGGAGCGTCAGTCTGTGGAGTTCAGCTTCAACGCACTGAACATCTTCAACCATGGACAGTACGTTCCTGGCTACATCAGCGACGTTGCCCCGATCGGTTACACGAGTGGTCCGGTCAACAACGGCATACGCGTCACCAGTCCGACGTTTGCGCAGTGGAACCAGTTCTTCAGCAACCACCCGCGCCAAGTCGTACTGACGCTTAAGTACAACTTCTAACCTCAGGTTAAGTAAGCCTGCTTCCGGGGAGCCTTCGGGCTCCCCGTTTTTTGCTTGGATAATCCGGAGTCGCTTTGAAAGGGCGCAGCTTTCGCTGCCCCGAAAAGACAGGGTAAGCGAGGGGCTTTAGAGCGTTTTCCGGATTGGCGTGGCTGGGTAGAGCGGGCCTGTCAGGCCCGCGTTCCGCCGCACTTCGAAACCGGACCGACAATCGTCAGCTTAACGGGAGTGAAGCGCCACTCTACCCAGGGTGCCGCGGGACAATTCGGAAACCGCTTTAGCCGCTGAGGAGAAGAGGTCGTATCCCTACAGGGGCTAAAGCCCCAATTTTTGCCAGTTCTGTTCGGCACAACTGAAGTTGTTCCCTGACGCGAATCTTCGCAGAGCTGGCTTTCAACTATCCTCCACCGTGTCACGACAAGATCCAGACTTGTTCAGAACAGTTTGCGCAGATCGCGCCGAAGAATTTTGCCGGAAGCAGTGCGGGGAATGCTTTGCACGAAGTGGACCTCGCGCGGCACCTTGTAACTGGCGATGCGCTCAGCAGTGAAGGCCAAAATGTTCTGCGCGGTGCCGGACGTCTCCAGGGCGTCCTTGAGCACGACGAAGGCGCAAGGCGTTTCTTCGCCGTCTGCTTGCAAGCGCGATACCACGCCGCAGTCCCGCACCGCAGGATGCTCCAGCAGAACGCTTTCCACTTCCGCGGGAGCGATGGCAAAGCCTTTGTACTTCATCATCTCCTTACGGCGGTCGACAACGTAATACTGGCCCTCCTCGTCGACGCGCACAATGTCTCCCGACCAGTACCATCCGTTACGCAGAACCGCGTCGGTGGCCTCCGGTGACTTCCAGTAGCCCAGCATGAACTGCGGGCCGCGCATAACCAGCTCACCCAGTTCCCCTTGCGCAACCTGGTTCCCGTACTCGTCCAGGACCTGGCAGTCGGTCTGGGCGACCGGCGCTCCAATCGATTCTGGGCGGTATCGCAACGGATCAAGAAAGCCCATATGGGTCACGGGAGAGGCTTCGGTCATGCCATATCCCTGCCGGATGCGTACACCGGTCGCAGCGTGGAAGCGACGGGCCAGCTCTCCCGAGAGCGGCGCGGCGCCGCATTTGACCCATTTGAGCCGGTGCTCTCCGGGGAACTTCTTTTGCTCGGCAGCGTGGCAATAAGCCAGCAGAGCAGGCGGAACACACAGCGCGAGCGTAACGCCTTCCTGCACCGCGATGCCCAGCGAGCCTTCGCAATCGAAGCGCGGCATCAGTACTAGCGTGCATCCCCGGATCAACGAAAGGTTGAGTCCGACGGTGAGTCCATAGATGTGGTACATCGGAAGAAAGCACAGCATGACGTCATCCCCGGCGATTGCCCCCGCCTCGCCCGGGATGAGCGTCTGGTAGACGTTGGCCACGATGTTGTGGTGCGACAGCATCACGCCTTTGGGCAGCCCGGTGGTTCCGCTGGAGAAGGGCAGTGTAGCCAGCGCAAGCCGGGAGTCGCTTTCCGCGCCAGGCAGCGACCCGTCCGTACGCGGCTGCAGCAGGGAGTGGAACGGTTCGCTTCCGCCAGTATGCTTTCGGGTGGTGAACACGCGGCGCAGCGTGGGGAGGCCCGCCAGGCTGATTCCCTCCAGCAATGTGCCATCGGTGATGAATGCGACGGCATCGCAGGTCTCCAACTGATAGCGCACCTCGCGCTCCCGATAGGTTGGGTTCAGCGTAGTCGGCACCGCGCCTGCTAGCGTCGCAGCATGGAACGCGACAGCGAACTCCCAGCAGTTGGGCAGGAAGATGCCGATGCGGTCTCCCGGCTGCACTCCCGAGGCAACCAGCCCGCGCGCCGCGCGCTCGACCATGTCGCCGTAGTCGGAAAAGCTGATGCGCTTTGCCGGCACGCACGAGGTGTCGACGATTGCCGTTTTCTCGCCATGAGAGCAGCAGGAGGCGAGAACTACATCGTGAATGAACTTGCCTTCTGGGTTGTCAAAAAGTTGTGTGCGTGCAGTTTTGGCGTTTTCGCTCATCGTCGGATGTGCGGGAGAGTTTAGCAGAAAGGCCCTGCCAATCACGAATCGGCCCTGCGCGACCCACTGCGTTCCCGGTTCAGGATGTCAGCAGGTATGATCGCGGTAGCGCATTTCTGAAACGCTCGCTTGAAAGCCCTGCTCATCTGCGGAACTCTTTGCCTGCTCGCCTGGCTTTATCTGTTGCTCTTGCGTGGAAGCTTCTGGCGCGTCGGCCGGCTCACGACTGCCGAAATTCCCACTTTCGATCAAACTGGAGTTATCGCGGTGGTGATTCCGGCGCGCAACGAGGCCGCCCATATCGGCGCTGCCGTTCGCTCGCTGCTCCATCAGACCTGCGCCAATCAGATCCACCTCTTTGTCGTTGACGACAACAGCACCGACGGCACCGCGGAAGCAGCGCGCGCAGCCCTGTCGACGGATAATCTGTCGGCGTTGAAGATTATCAATGGCCGCCCGCTTCCTCCTGGTTGGACCGGAAAGCTCTGGGCCGTGCAGCAGGGACTTGAGGCCGCGTTTCCGCTGCGTCCCCGCTTCCTGCTGTTGACCGACGCTGATGTCGAGCACGCGCCGGACAGCGTGGCCACGCTGGTCTCCGTTGCTGAAGGCGAGCGCTATGACATGGTCTCGTTCATGGTGAAGCTGCATTGCGGAAGCCTGGCCGAGAAGCTGCTGATTCCCGCATTTGTCTTTTTCTTTTTCATGCTGTATCCGCCGCTTTGGATTCGCTCGCAGCGGCGCAGGACGGCGGGCGCGGCCGGAGGCTGCATGCTGATCCGGCCAGAAGCGCTGGAGCGGGCTGGGGGCATTGCGGCAATTCGCAGCGAGATCATCGACGATTGCGCGCTCGCGCGCAGGGTGAAGGCAAGCGGTGGCCGGGTTTGGCTGGGGGTTACACACGACACGCGCAGCTTGCGGCTATACAAAAGCTTCGGCGAAATCGAGCGAATGATCGCGCGCACGGCTTTCAATCAGTTGCGACATTCTGTAACTCTGTTGTTGGTAGCTACGCTTGGGCTGGCTTTCCTCTACCTCCTGCCGCTCATTTTGATCGTCATGCGCGGATGGCTCACCCTCTTAGGTCTCGCGGCCTACTTTCTTATGGCGTTCGTCTACCGTCCCGTGGTCCGCTTCTATGGATTGCGAATGGGATGGACGCTCACTCTACCGCTGAGCGCGGTCTTTTACATGTTCGCCACCATCGATTCGGCAATCAAGTTCTGGCGCGGCCGTGGCGGGGAATGGAAGGGCCGTGCACAGGACCAAAACTCCGTTTTGTGACAAAACACACTCCTGTGCTGCGAGTCACTGCGAAGAGGTGACAAAACGCACTAGAGTGGAACCAGCTCTGCCTTCGGCGCTGCTACCGTCTGCTTAGGAACCGCTGTCTAAGCCAATGGGGGCGATAGTAGTTCGCTGGCGCGGAACTTCCGGCGCACTTCAAACGTAACTTACCGCAGAAGGAATACGGGGCCTTATAGCTGGAGGGGCAAGTGGCGAACGGCAAAAATCATAATAAGAAGAAGCGGTGGATCATCATCGCCATCGTCTCGGTAGCGGTGGTCGCACTCGTCATTGTGGCTGTCGCGGCCACGCGCGGCGGGACCAAAATTGATCCCACCAAGCTGGCGAAGGTGGAGCGCGGCGATCTGGCGAAGAGTGTTGTGGCCACCGGAAAAGTCACGCCCATCACCAAGGTCGAGATCAAGTCGAAGGCAAGCGGCATCGTGGAGAAGCTTTATGTCGATACCGGCGACCGGGTCCACAAGGGAGAGGTGTTGGCCGAGCTCGACCGCGAGGAGATTCAGGCCGAGGTAAACTCGGCTCGCGCCCAACTGTTATCGTCCGAGGCCAACCTGAAGGGCGCGGAAGCCGATTTAACTCGCGCCCAGGTCGATGCTGAAGGGGTCGATATTCCTACGCTGCAGCGGGCCTATGAGCGGGCACAGCAGATGGCAAAGGACGGCGTTGTCTCCGAGTCCGCGCTGGATGATGCGCAACGCGCGTACGAGCTGGCGGTCAACAAGCGCGACGTTGCCCGCGCGCAATACATCGTCAACAAGGCAAAAGTGGCGCAGGCGCAGGCCGATGTCGAAAAGGACCGGGCGAACGTGAACCAGCTGCAGGAGCAGTTGAGCTACACCACCATCACCGCTCCCATCGATGGCGTAGTGCTCTCGCGCGACGTCGAAGTTGGCGATGCGGTCAGCTCCATACTGGTTCTCGGTTCCGGCGCAACTCTGGTGATGACGCTGGGCGACACCAGCGAAGTTTACGTCAAGGGCAAGGTCGACGAGAGCGATATCGGCAAGGTTTATCTTGGCCAGCCGGCGCGCATCCGGGTTGAGACCTTCAAGGACAAGGTCTTCACCGGACACGTGACCAAGATTTCGCCCATGGGCGTCGAAAAAGACAACGTCACCACGTTCGAGGTGCGGGTGTCGATCAACAACCCCGGCGGCGAATTGAAGGCTGAGATGACGGCCAACGCCGAAATCCTGCTGGACGAGCACAAGAACACGCTCATGATTCCTGAAGGCGCCGTCATGTACGACAAGGACAAGAACACCTCGGTCGACATTCCCGATCCCAAAGGGAAGGACGGGATGCGCAAGGTTGCGGTTAAGATTGGCATCTCCAATGGCGCCAAGACCGAAGTGCTGGCCGGGTTGAAGGAAGGCGAACAGGTAGTCCTGCAGCAGTAATCACGTGGTTTCCTCCTCACTGGGCTGTCGTTCGCGGCAGCCCGGTTTTGTACAGCGACGAAAGCGAGGCTTTATGAAACGGCTGTCATTAGCGGTTTTGCTGATCACACTTGCGCTTCCCGCCACGCTGTTCGCCGCTGCGGAAGGCACCTTCGACCGGACGCTCTCAGTTTCCGGTTCGGTAACCATGGACCTGACGACCGGCTCGGGCGATGTCACGATACGCACTGGTGGAGGCAACCAGGTTGTGGTGCACGGCAGAGTCCGCGCGAGTAACGACTGGTTTAGCGGCAACGGCGATAGCGCCGTGCGCGCGGTCCAGAATCACCCTCCTATCGAGCAGAACGGCAATAGCATTCGCATCGGCTATGACCTTCCGAGCGAAGCCAGAAATCACGTCTCCATCAGCTACGATGTGACGGTTCCTCCCGATACTTCGCTGCAGGCGCACTCCGGTTCCGGAGATGTCGGCGTTCAGGGGCTGCGCAAGAGTGTTGCGGTTACGACAGGATCCGGCGACGTGAGCTTGCGGGACCTGGGGCCACAGTCGACCGCGCACACCGGTAGCGGCGGCATCCGGGCGCAGGACGTTGCCTTGCCTTTCCGGGCTGAGGCGGGCAGCGGCACTATCGAAGCCGATCTCACCGGCAGCGGCGATGCGGATGTGCAGACTGGATCGGGCTCCGTGCGCTTGCGTGGCGTCAGGGGCGGATTGCGAGCACGCACCGGCAGTGGCGATCTCACCATCGACGGCAGCGTACAGGGATCATGGAACCTGCATACCGGATCGGGATCAGTACGCATGGTGCTGGGATCGGGTCAGGGCTTCAACCTCAACGCCAGGACGGGATCGGGAACCATCCACTCCGACCTGCCGATTACCGTGCAGGGCGACCTCAATCGCCACGAGTTGAAGGGCGCGGTGCGCGGCGGCGGACCGGAACTGGACGTCTCCACCGGCTCGGGCGACATCGAGATACGCTAGCGGCCAAGGCACAACCCAAATTGCGCCTTCCTGCCGGTTCCTTGACTCTGCGGCCTGCTACCGCGTAGCTTGCCATTTATGGCTGAGCCGCGCATCGTCACCTTCACCACCGATTTCGGACTCAACGACGCTTTCGTCGGCATCATGCATGGCGTGGTGTTGAACATTCACCCGGAAACCCGCATCGTGGACATCTGTCACGATGTTGACTCCTACGACGTCCCTGAAGGCGCATGGACGATTGCCCAGGCGTACCGCTTTTTCCCGCCGCGAACCGCGCACGTCGTGGTCGTCGATCCCGGAGTCGGCAGCAAGCGCCGTCCCATACTGGCCGAGACCGAAAACTATGTGTTCATCGCGCCCGACAACGGCGTGCTGTCGATGGTGGAGGCCCGAGAGCCGAAATTCACGGTGCGGCACATCACGGCGGACCGCTATTTCCTTAACCCGGTCAGCCAGACGTTTCATGGCCGCGACATTTTCGCTGCAGTTGCCGGATGGCTGAGCAAGGGCATTGACCCATCGGAGTTCGGGCCTGAGATCACCGACTATGTCCGCCTCTCGCTTCATACAGTGGAGCGCATCGGCGAGAACAACCTGCGAGGAGTCGTCCTGAAGGTCGATAAGTTTGGCAATCTCGTCACGAACATCGGCGAGCAGGAAGCGCCGGAGCTGTTCGCCTCGGGCGGTCCCCCTCCCATCCATATCCTGATTTCAGGGCTGACCATCAGCCGAATGTGCAAGTCATACGCCGAGGGAGGCGACGAGGAATATTTCGGTATTCTGGGCAGCTCGGGATACCTGGAGATCGCCTCCCGGCAGGCCTCCGCCGCGCAAAAGCTGAACGCCGGTGTCGGCAGTCCTGTCGGAATCGTGTTTGTCGAGTGACACTGCTGCCGCTATCATTAATTCTCCCGGTTCGTATGAGGAATGCATTGAATTATCCGATCTTGTTCGGAATAGCGTCTTTTTTGGTTATGTGGGGCGCGGCGAAGATAGGCGAGCGCCTCTACCGCATTCGCCGTATTGATAACCATAATTTAGAAGAGTTCAACCTTGTTTTGGGCGCCACTCTGACCCTGCTTGGCCTCATCATCGGCTTTGCCTTTTCCATGGCGGTCGGCCGGTATGACCAGCGAAAGAACTATGAAGAGGAAGAAGCCAACGCCATCGGCACAGAGTATGTTCGCGTCGATTTGTTGCCTGCTGCTGACCGAGACCGGCTGAAGCCGCTGCTGAAACAATATCTGGATCTTCGGGTTGAGTTCTATCAGACACGGGTGGGAAACCGCCTTAGCGCGATCAATCAAGAAACCGCGAGCCTGCAGAATCAGATGTGGGGGATTGTGGCATCAGCGGCCCAGGCGCAACCGACTCCACTCAAAGCGCTTGTGGTTTCCGGCATGAACGATGTGCTGAACAGGCAAGGCTACACGCAGGCTGCCTGGTGGAACCGCATTCCCGTCGCTGCGTGGGCGCTGATGGTGATCATCGCCCTTTGCTGCAATGCGCTCATTGGATTTGCCGCTCGCGATGTTAAGTCAAGGAGGCCTCTGGTAATTTTGCCGATGGTCTTGGCAATCGCGATTATTCTGCTCGCCGACCTCGACAGCCCTCGCGGCGGCATCATCCGCGTAAGGCCGATGAACTTAATGAGCCTGGACGGCTCTCTGCGCTAACCCAGGCGCGATACGCCCATTCGCGCGGTCACTGCTATTCCCAAAACTGCTATTCCGGCTAACCCTGAAGGGGTATGATTCCCCTAACGAGGATGGCCTTTCATGTACTTCGAACAGTTCTACCTTGGGTGTCTTGCGCATGCCTCATACATGTTTGGCTCGAATGGCGAAGCGGTGGTGGTCGACCCGCAACGCGATGTCGAGATCTATCTTGAGGCCGCGCAGAAGAACAGTCTCGCGATTCGCCATATTTTCGAGACCCACCTTCACGCCGACTTTGTCTCCGGCCACAAGGAGCTGGCGCAGCGCACCGGCGCAAAGATCTACGTCGGCGCGGCAGCGGGCGCCAAATTCAAGCATGTTGCGCTGCACGACGGCTTCGTATTGCAGGCCGGAGATCTCCATATCACGGCGCTGGAAACGCCCGGACATACACCCGAGAGCGTCTGCCTGCTGCTGGACAGCCACGAGCCTGGCCACGAGCCCTGGGCCGTGCTTACCGGAGACACGCTGTTCATCGGCGACGTCGGCCGGCCTGACCTTTCGCCGACGCACACGCCCCAGCAGCTTGCCGGCATGATGTACGACTCGCTGCACTCCAAGCTGATGACGCTGCCCGATAAGACGCTGGTGTATCCCGCACATGGCGCTGGTTCGCTCTGCGGACGCAATCTGCGCGCCGAGCGCTCGTCAACCATCGGAACCGAGCGGATGACCAACTGGGCACTGCAGATCAAGACGCGCGAAGACTTCGTTGCGCAGATGACGGCCAACCTTCCGGCCCGTCCGGAATACTTCGCGCAGGATGCAGCCATCAACCGCGAAGGCGCGCTTGCGCTTGGCGATCTTCCCGCGCTGGCGCCAATTGCTCCCGCTGAGTTGCAGCGCCAGATTGCGCACGGCGTTACCGCGCTCGATGTGCGACATCAGGACGAGTTCGCCGCCGGCCATGTCCCAGAGTCGATCAGTATCCCGCTGGCGGGACAGTTTGCCTCGTGGGCGGGGGCGGTGCTGGGATTATCGGCTCGGCTGGTGCTCATCGGCAGTAATGATGAGCAGGTTTCCGAGGCTCGTCTGCGGCTGGCGCGCGTGGGCATTGAAGATGTGTCCGGCTATCTTGAAGGCGGCATCGCGGCATGGACAGCCGCCGGGCTGCCAGTCGTGAAAGTGCCGCAGGTGACAGTCGATGAACTGAAGGCCCATCTGGAAGGTAACGCCGTGCGCGTGCTCGACGTCCGGCGCCAAGGCGAATGGAACGCTGGTCGTATCGACGGCGCCCACTGGCATGCGCTCGACCAGTTCAAGCACACACTGCCGGCGATCGATCCTGAACAGCGGATTGCGGTGCATTGCAAAGGCGGCTATCGCAGTATGGTCGCCTGCAGCTTCCTGCTGCGTGCTGGACACAAGAACGTGATCAACGTGGTCGGCGGCTTCGATGCCTGGGAAAAGGCCGGGCTGCCGGTGACCAAAGAAGAGGCGGCGGCTGCCGATTAAGCGAAAGCTCCACCATTCGAAATCTCTCGCAATAGCGCCGGAACCGTGATGCTGCCCATTCCGTACAATGCCTGCGAGGAGAATTTCGATGATCTTCCGACCGGCAGTCTGGGCTGTACCGCTTATTTTGGGAGCGCTGGCGGCCTGCGCTCAGCAGAAGTGCGAAGGCCAGCCCCAGATCCTGGTGCTCGGCACATATCACATGGCGAGTCCCGGCCTGGACATCTACAACATGCAGGTTGATGACGTTCGGGCGCCGAAACGGCAACAGGAACTGGCGCACCTGGCGGATGTGTTGGCCAGCTTTCATCCGACCAAAATCGCTATCGAGGCAGATCCCGACAGCAAGAAGGTCCCCGCCGCTTACCAGGATTACCTCGCCGGCAAGCACGAGCTCACCCCGAACGGAATCGAGCAGATCGGCTTCCGCCTGGGCAAGCAGTTGGGGCTCAAGCAGCTTTATCCGGTCGATGTGGATGGCGACTTCCCCATGCAACGGGTGACCAACTTTGCCAAGGCCAAAGGCCGCTCGGCGGAGTTGGACAAGATCTTCGCCTCCGCCGGCCAGATGGTTTCGCAGCAGGACGCCTATCTGAAAAGCCACACCGTGCTGGAAATGCTGCTCTACATGAATTCCTCTGAGCATGTGGCGGAAAGCAATCGCTTCTACACTCCTTTGGCGGCTTTTGGCGAGCCCGGCGATTATGCCGGCCCCGACCTGCTCACCGACTGGTATGGACGCAATATCCGCATCTACGGCAATATCGTTAAGCTGATCGATTCTCCTGGAGAGCGCATACTGGTGATCTACGGCGCGGGCCATCTGGCGTGGCTGCAGGAAGATACGAAGATGGATCCCGGGCTTTGTCTGCGCACGCTGGCAGAGTTCGCGCCGGCAAAGTGATAATGTCAGCTATGCGACATCCAGTGCTTCTCCGGAGCGGCCAGCGTGCCCGTCTGCCTTAACTGCGAACAGGAGGTTTCCGCGACCGCCCGGTTCTGCCCCCATTGCGGCGACATGATCGCTCTCGCCGAGGTTGGCTCTTCCGCTGCTTCGACGGAGAGCGGCATGCTTCATCATGGGCCGAATGCCTCCGGTGCGACGGCCGCTGCGGCTCCGGCAAGGATCACTCGTTCGGAGTCAGCCGCCGGCGTCTCCGAGAACCTCGCAGGCATGCTGGCCTACTTCTTCCTGCCGGCTATCGTGTTTCTCCTGGTGCGACCGTTCAATCGCAACCGTTTCATTCGCTTTCACAGCATGCAGTGTCTGCTGACTGCGGGCGTTGCCCTTGTGCTGCAACTGGTGCTTTTCATGGTGGCAAGATTTCTGCCGCTCTTGGGATTGACGATATTCGGATTGCTCCTGCTGGCCGAGTTCATGTTGTGGCTGCTGCTGCTCGTCAAGGCATGGCAGGGAAGCACGTTCAAGCTGCCGGTCATCGGCGAATTGGCCGAGGAATGGGCCGACAGGGCATAGCCGCTTGACATACCACCACTGAAAATGTCATTTGTATAAGCTTTTCATTGCTCGATCGTTTTAACGGGGTTGTCGGTTTTCGAAAAGGTTCTGGAAGGGAGCGTCATCCTGGCCGTGCGGGTAAAGGTGTTCTACCACGATCGTTGTTTTGATGGGGCTTGTTCAGCGGCGGTATTCACCCGTTTTTATCGTGAGCGCATTCGCGAGCACGCGGAGTTCGAATACTCGGGGCTGCTGCACCGCGCCGGGGCGCTGTTCAATGAGGCCGATTTCACCGGCGATGAGAATGCCATCGTCGATTTCAAGTATTCGCCGTCGCCGCAGATTACCTGGTGGTTCGATCATCATCAGAGCGCGTTCCTCACCCAGGCGGACGCCGAACACTACGAGCGGACACTCAGCAACACCAAGTTCTACGATCCCGATTACCGCTCCTGCACCAAGTTCATCGCCGATGTGACGGAGAACCGTTTCGGCTTCAACAAGGCTCCGCTTGCGGAAGTCATCGAGTGGGCGGACATCATCGACGGCGCGTTATATTCCGACGCGGAGACCGCCGTGTCGATGCGCGAGCCGGCAATGAAGCTGACCATGGTGATTGAGTCGAACCAGGACTCGGAGCTGGCGCCGAAATTAATTTCCATGCTGGGTTACCGGCCGCTGGGCGAAATCGTTGCTGAACCGTTGGTGGCCGACCGCCTTCCTGCTCTCATGGAACGGCACAAGCAGTCCATCGAGATCATGCGCGAACGCTCGACCTGCAAAGACGGGACAATTTTTTTTGACGTTACCGACCACGATCTCGAGGGCTACAACAAGTTCATTCCCTACTTTTTGCACCCGCGCTGCACCTACAGTGTGGGACTCAGCAAGAGCACATTTCGCACCAAGGTCTCGGTCGGCTCGAATCCCTGGGCTGCGCTGGAGCCTATGGAGAACCTGGCGAAGATCTGCGAGCGTTGGGGCGGCGGGGGCCACGCACGCGTCGGAGCCATCTCGTTCCCTCCCGGCAAGTTCGATGAAGCCCGGCAGGCGGCGCATGAGATCGTCGAAGAGTTGCGCGCCAGCTATCGCAAGCAGCTGGAGTGACAGTTCTGCGGTCCCTCCCGTCCGTTTCCTGCCTGCAAAAACAAAGCCCGCTGCTTGAGCGGGCTTGGGTTTGTCAGGTCTGGAAACAGATCAGCGGTTCGTGGTAGCGGCCTTGGCCGATTCCTGAGTAGCCGTCAGATGTGCGTTGTTGCGGGCCGCGATGATCTTTTTCGCGTTGTCGGCCAATTCCTTGGCCTTGGGCAGCAGGTCCAGCGCTTGTGCCACCATGGGATCGTTCTCCGCGTGTACCTGCATTCCTGCCTGCTGGCCGAACCCGTCGATGAATAGCTCGGTCTTTATGTTAGAGCGGATCCAATCGTTGTTCGCCGCCAGTTCCGCCTCGTCGTAAGGAATCTTCTGATCGTCGAGGAACTTGCGGAAGTCCTGCATCACCGCGTCATCGACTTCGAACTGCTTGGTTACGGTGTGATTGATGACATAGTGCTTGGCGAAGTTGAAGAACGCGTATTTCTGCAGCAACTCATCCTGGAAGTCGTTGCTCTTCACCGGCGGAATCACGACATCGGGATTGATGCCGCCGCCGCCGTACACCGTGCGCCCGCTGTCCGTCATCTTCACTTCGCGGTTGGCCGTGGAGATATCGTTCCCGTTAGCGTCACGGTTGTTGTAGTAGTAGTCGTAAAGCGAGACGCCGTTGTAATCGCGCTGGATCAGCCGCCCGCTGGGCGTGTAGTACTTGGCGGTGGTCAGCGCCAGTCCGGTGTTCTCCGAGAGCGGATAGACGGTCTGCACCAGGCCCTTGCCGAAGGTGGTTTCGCCCACGATCAGCCCGCGATCGTGATCCTGGATGGCTCCGGCAACAATTTCAGCCGCTGAAGCGGTTCCGCGATTGACCAGCACCACCAACGGATAATCCTTGCCTCCGTTGCCGTGCGCCGCGCGATAGACCTTCTCCGCTGAAGCCCGGCCATGGTGCGAGACGATGACCTGTCCCTTCTTCAGGAACTTGTCCGCCACTCCCACGCCCTCGCTCAACAGGCCGCCGGGATTCTGGCGCAGGTCGAGGATCAGGCCCTGAAGATTGGGACCGAATTCATCCAGGGCTTCAGTTACCTCGTGCTCCGTCGTTTCCTGGAAGCCGGAAATGTGCATGTAGCCGATGCCCGGGCGGATCATGAAATGCACGTCGACGCTGTAACGTGGAATCTCGTCGCGGATCACGGTGAAGTCCAGCGGCTTGTCGGACCCTTCGCGCAGCACCGTAATCTTGACCGGCGTGTTCTTCGGCCCTTTCAGCAGTTCGGCCACATCGCTGGTGCTCATGTTATCGGTCGGCTTGCCGTCGACAGCGATGATGACATCGCCTGGACGAATGCCGGCGCGATACGCAGGCGCCCCGGTGAAGGGAGCGATGACGATGACCTTATTGTTGCGCGGTCCAACCGTCATGCCCACGCCGTAATATTTGCCGCGCTGTTCTTCGCGCAGGGCCGCGTAGGCTTTGGGATCGAAGAAATTCGAGTGCGGATCCAGCACCCGCAGCATGCCCGGAATGGCTCCGTTGTAGATCGACTTGTCGGGATCCACGGGCTCAGCGTAGTTCTGCTGGACCACTTCGTACACCTGGCTGAATTGGCGGACACTGTCGCGGATGTCGCCGTCGCTGGCAGTCTCGTTGGAGGTCAGGCGCTGGCCGAACAACATACCTGCGCATCCGCAGGCGAGAATGATGACCAGCACGAAAACGGCGGAGCGGCGGGAACTACTTGCCATGTACATTATCCTTCGATGGGCAGGGACTGCATCTCTCTAAGAGTAGCGCAAAAAGAAGCAGAATTGAGCAAAAGTATAACACGCGCATCAGGCTGTCCAATTGCGCCATCCACCAGTTTTGGATGCCTCCGAGTGCTGGAGGGTGCTGAAATTCCTTTACCTGCCTCACCATAAGACGTAATCTTCGCGCCGATGTGAGCGCAGCCACGCCCGGGCCACCCCGAATTGCTGCCCAGGCCCGCCACGTTTATCATTGAGTTATGAATCTCGGCATGCCAGAGATGATATTTATCTTCTTGCTGGCCCTCGTCATCTTTGGGCCCAAGAAGCTTCCCGAATTGGGACGGCAGTTAGGCAAAGCCCTCGCCGAATTCAAAAAAGCCAGCAACGAATTCAAGAACCAGCTTGAAGTCGAAATGATGAATATTGAGCTCGAAGAGCGCGCCAAGAAGCAGGAGACCGAACGTCCGGCCGAAGCCCAGAAGATCCTTCCTGCCGAGAAGCCCTTTGATACCGTAATCGTTCCGGCCCCGGGCGCCGTCAGCCGCGATCCGTTGGATCCTTACGCCGAGGCCGCCGCGCCCGAAACTTCATTGCCCGCACCTGAAACACCCGCCAACGGCAGCGCTCGCGCCGCACACGATGCCTAATCCAGTAATCGAAAAAGCCCAGGAGCGCACCTCGGAACAGATGACGGGGATGAGCTTCCTCGAACATCTCGAGGAGCTGCGCCGCCGCATCATTCACAGCTTCCTCTACGCCGTCGGCGGCTTCTGCATCTGCTGGTGGTATCAC
Organism: uncultured Acidobacteriaceae bacterium; assembly: GCA_963846815.1. Classification (GTDB taxonomy): domain Bacteria; phylum Acidobacteriota; class Terriglobia; order Terriglobales; family Acidobacteriaceae; genus CAVVDY01. The sequence continues at coordinate 331,668 of CAWJXG010000001.1, forward strand.
GAGCAGATCTTCGGGCTGATGCAGAAACCTATCGTGCAGGCGCTGGCCAACCACGGCCTCGACCAGAAGCTGGTCTACCTGAACCCCACCGACGCCTTCAACATGTACCTGAAGGTGGCGTTCCTGGCAGGACTGTTTGTCGCCTCGCCGTTCATCCTGTATCAGGTTTGGGCGTTCATCTCGCCGGGACTCTATCGCCACGAACGCCGCTATGTGCTGCCCTTCATGTTCAGCACCGTGGGACTGTTTCTTGCCGGCGGATTCTTCGGCTACAAGATGGTGTTTCCCGCCGCGCTCGATTTCCTCATCGGCTGGAGCTCGCAGTTCAAGCCGATGGTGACCATCAGCGAGTACACCGACCTGTTCCTCACCATCATCGCCGGGCTGGGCATCGTCTTCGAGATGCCGATCCTCGTCTTCTTCCTCTCGCTGATGGGCATCCTTACCGCGGGCTGGATGTGGCGCAACCTGCGCTATTCGATTCTGGTGATCTTCATCATCGCCGCTGTCATCACTCCCACGACCGACATCATGAACATGTGCATCTTCGCCGCGCCCATGATCGTGCTCTACCTGGTGAGCATCGCGATCGCCTGGTTCGTCCACCCGGCACAGAGAAGGAAGCGCAGGGCAAAAGCAGCCGGAGAATAGGAGCGCCCGGTTGACTCTCTAGTGCGAAGATCTGGCACTAAAAAGCTGCTATCTTCCGCCAACCTCACGCGGATATGCATTGACACGGCTGGCTACTTACGACATAGTGCGAGCGTGACTCCGCAGGTCATTTTTGATTCTGGCGGATGTTTCTATGAGCAGGGCGCTTGTCCTCTTTCTGTTTTGTGCCGCGGCGGCGATTGCTTCGCCCGCACAAACCTTCACCAAGCTGGTGACTTTCAACGTCACCAACGGAGCTATTCCCTTCGCGCCTCTCATTCAAGCCACCGACGGGAACCTCTACGGGACAACCAGTGATGGCGGGGCGAACATGGATGGCACGGTCTTCAAAATCACCCCCGAGGGGATGCTGACCCCACTGCACAGCTTCGACGGGACTGACGGCTCTTACGTTGTCGCCGGGCTGACGCAGGCCACCGACGGGAACTTCTACGGGGCAGCCACATTTGGCGGAACCAATGGCTATGGCACGCTCTTCAGAATCACCCCTGAGGGCACGCTGACCCCGCTACACAGCTTCGACGGGACTGACGGCTCAGAGCCTGCCGCCTCACTGGTGCAAGCCACCGACGGGAACTTCTACGGGACAACCCGCACAGGCGGGGCCAACAACTATGGCACGGTCTTCAAAATCACCCCCGAGGGTTCCCTGACCCCGCTGTACAGCTTTGATTTCACGGACGGTGCTCACCCTGAGGCCTCACTGGTGCAAGCTACCGACGGGAACCTCTACGGGACAACCGTCGATGGAGGCGCCTACGAAGATGGCACCGTGTTCAAAATCACCCCACAGGGGGTACTAACCACCCTGCACAGCTTCGGGGACGCGGACGGTGCCAGCCCTTATACACCGCTAGTACAAGCCACTGACGGAAATCTCTATGGGACAACGGTCTTTGGCGGGGTCAACAACAACTGTGTTGGCGGCTGTGGCACGGTTTTCAAAATAACCCTCGAGGGCGCGCTGACCCCGCTCTACAGTTTTTGTGCTCAACCTGGATGCACTGACGGCACAGACCCTGGCGGCGAGCTGGTGCAAGCTACCGATGGGAACTTCTACGGGACCACACAATTCGGCGGGGCCAACAACTATGGCACAATCTTCAAAATCACGCCGGAAGGCGAACTGACGACGCTACACAGCTTCGACTTCACGGACGGTACTGTTCCTCAGGCCGGACTGGTGCAAGCCACGGACGGGAGCTTTTACGGGACAGCAGCCGAAGGCGGAGCCAACAGCGACTACTGCGGCCTTGGTTGCGGCACGGTCTTCCTCTTGGACACCGGTTTTTTTGCTGCCCTCTCGCTGACGAAGAATGGCAGCGGGACCGTGGCCAGTGGTGATGGACATATCTACTGCGGCGGCGTCTGCGAATACCCGTACCCGAAAGGAGCGCAAACCGGTCTCACCGCCATTCCCGCTCCCGGATACACCTTCGATGGTTTCACCGGCTGCGACAACATGCAGAACGGCGTCTGCCTGGTGCAGATGTCGAGCGCGAAGAATGTCACCGCAACGTTCAGCGTCTCCAACGTCGCCCTGACTTCGCTAACCCTCAATCCTTCCTCGGTCAAGGGCGGCAACATCTCTATCGCGACCATCACGCTCAACGCGCCCGCTCCCGACGGAGGCCTTGGCGTTGCCGTTACGACCGATCATCCCGAGGCTGTGCATCCGCCTTCGCTGGTCTCCGTCCCCGCTGGACGCACTACGTTCGGCTTCGCTGTGCGCACCACACCAGTCAGATCGACGATCGTGGCGAACGTAACCGCTTCGGCCAACGCCTCACAAGCAAGCGCCACTCTCACCGTCGCGCCAACCTATGAAAGCCTGAGGTAGAAGCTACGATTCAGAGAGGCCGGCTCTATTTGTTATCTCTCGTAGGTCTCCGCCATCTGCTTCAGGCGCGCGGCCATTGCGGGCGCCAGGTCGGTTTCGCGATAGCGCCAGCGCCAATTGCCCGACGCAGTGCCCGGTAGGTTCATGCGGCCTTCGCTGCCTACACCGAGCACGTCCTGCAGAGGAAACAGAGCGGTGTCGGCCACCGACGCCATCAGCGTGCGAATCATCACCCAGTTGATCTCGCTTCCGTCGGTGTTGAGATAGCGCCGCGCATAGTTCATCTCTTTCGAAACTTCCGCCGCCGTGCGCGTGCTGTCGGCGGCGCCGGTACTGTGCCACCAGCCCACGACGGTGTCGTTGTCATGCGTGCCGGTGTAGGCCACCAGGTGATGGGGATAGTTGTGCGGTTTGAAGTCGGGTGCCTGCGGATCGTTGCCGAACGCGAACTGCAGGATCGCCATGCCGGGCAGCCCAAAGCGATTGCGCAGGGCTTCCACCTCCGGCGTGATGACGCCCAGGTTCTCGGCCACGACCGGCAGCGGCCCCAAGGCTTTCTCCAGCGCCTCAAACAGTGGCGCGCCGGGACCTTTCACCCATCGCCCGTTGACCGCCGTGTTGTCGCCGGCCGGAATTTCGTAGTACGCCTCGAAGCCGCGGAAGTGATCGAGCCGGATCAGGTCGAGCATCTCCAGCGAGCGGCGAAAGCGGGTGATCCACCACGCATATCCCTGTTCAGCATGGCGCTGCCAGCGATAAATGGGATTGCCCCAAAGCTGCCCCGTCGCGCTGAAATAATCGGGCGGCACGCCGGCTACGACCCGCGGTTTGCCGTCGGGCAGCAGCTCGAACATCTCCGGATGCGACCACACATCGGAGCTGTCGAGGGCAACGTAGATCGGCACGTCACCCATAAGCCGAATTCCGATCTGTTCGCAATGCGCCTTCAGCTCCGACCACTGCCGCTCAAACTCGAACTGGATGAACTTCTGGCGCTCGATGTTTGCGTGCAGGCCCCGCCGCGCCTCCTCCAGCGCCGTTGCATCCCGCAGCGCATACCCGGGCTGCCACATGGTCCACATCGCGTTTTTGTGGAGATGTTTCAGCGCCATGAAGAGCGCGAAGTCGTCGAGCCACCAGGCATGGGTCCGGCAAAACTGCTCGTAGGCTTCGCGGTCCAGTTCCATGCCGGCGAAATTTTCGTAGGCTCGGGCCAGCAGCGGCAGCTTCCACTCGATCACGCGATCGAAGTCGGTGTGATCGGCAGGGAAGAGCGGTCGGTTCTGCAGGTCCTTGTGTTGCAGGTATCCGCGCTCGACCAGCATGTCGAGCGACAGCAGCAGGGGATTGCCGGCAAACGCCGAGAAGCACTGATATGGCGAATCGCCATAGCCCGTCGGGCCCAGCGGCAGCACCTGCCAGATCTTCTGCCCCGCTTCATGCAGGAATTCGGCGAAGCGATGCGCTTCGGGTCCCAGCTCGCCGATGCCATAGGGCCCGGGCAGGGACGTCGGATGAAGGAGAATGCCGCTTGATCGTGGAAAGCTCATACTCTGCCAGATGCGTGAACAGACATGCTAATTGCAGCCCCGCCGTCCGGTGAAGGTGCTGGTTACACTGATGCAGCCGGGCGACGTGCTCGCCATACCGAATCGGCCGGCGCCAGTGAGGAATGTTCCAATCTCGCCTAAGTGACCCTCTCAGATTGCGAAGAAAAAGTTTTTGTCGTATTCCAGCAAAACCGGGCTATGATTGTCGCGAATTGGCGCTGCGCTTCGCAACCCAAGGGCCGAACCGATCACGTTTGTACATCTCCGAGACGCACCGCGCCAGGGTCAAACCTCAAAACCAAGCTCCCGCGGCTAACAACGCCGACACGTCTGCGCTGCGCAACTGGTTCCGTGCTATCGCAGATTAAACCGAAGCTCAGCCTCAGGCAGTAATCCTTCTGCCATCGTACGACGAGAGCCCAGAAAGGTGGCCTAGCATGTCTTCACCCCAGCAGCTTGTCAGTGGTCTTAGCGGCGCAATCGGTTCCGATTTTCGCCGCACCCTCAATCAGCTTATCTTTGTGGAGTTCGGCGGGAAATTATCCCGCTTGAATCTTACCCGCACCGCCACGATTGTTACCTCCGGCTCAGCCACCCTGCTGGCGAGCTATGGCTTCAATCTCGATACCGGTGTAGAGGACGCCACGGGATCGCCGCTCACCGGGGATATCTGGTGGTCGCCGCCCAATGGAATGGTGCGCATTGGCAGCGCGCAGATGGTCAATCTTGGGGCGACCGATTTCGCCTCCCTCACCCCGGACACCCTGTCGAGCCTGCCGTACTCCTCGGCAACCATTCCGCAATCCAAGTTTGTGACCAACGACGTATTTGCGGTTCACACCAACGGAGGAAATTTCTGCAAGGTAAAGGTGGTCACGGGCGGGCTGAACCTGCACATCCAGTGGGTCACCTACAAACTGGACTCGCCGTACGCCGTTCTGGGCACCGGCTACCAGGAACCGGAAGACGTGAAGGTGAGCATCGACGGCATCCATGTGTATGTAACCGAGAGAACTGGAAATTTGCTCAAGGTTCCGCTGTCCTCTCCGAATCGCGTTCCCGGATACGTGCTTGCGTCCGGCATGACCGCGCCGCAGGAGATCTTCCTGGACGAAGCCAACAACAGTGCCTACGTGGTCGAGTACGCGCCTTCGGGAAACCTATGGCGCATCAACCTGACGAACGGCGCCAAGACTTCGGTCCTCTCCGGGCTGCAGAATGCCGTAGGCCTGGTTCTTAGTTCGGACCTGCAATTCGCCTACATCAGCGAGCAGACCACCGGAGCGGACAAGGGCAGGATCAGCCAGTTCAAGCTCAGCAGCGCCACACGCCAGACGATTGTCAGCGGGCTTACCGCGCCGTTTTTCCTCACCTGGAGCGATGTCACGGAAACTTCGCTGCTGGTTCCGGAACGCGATCCGGCGAACCGCATCACCATCATCAACGTGGCTGCGAAAAGTTCTAACGTCGCCCTCAGCGGCGTGCCCTTCCGGCCATCGAGCGTTACGGTGCCAACCCCAGGGAATATGCTGATCTGCAGCGACCAGATCATCGAAGAGGCGGATTTCCTGCCCTTCCAGCCCTCCGGGCCGCTGCTCATGGGTATTGGCTTTATCCCCTTCGACAAGGTGGTTACCACGCCGGGCCCCACCCAGGGACTAGCCGACACCACGGTCGATCCGACGTACTTCTACCAGGTGAAGGACACGCCCTTCGGAGGCGCGCTGCCGATCACGCTGAACTACATGCGTGCCATCAATGATGGCGCCGCATACTATCGCGTCTACATACAGAACGTAAGCATGGGCTTCGTCCTGCAAGACGTAACCTGGACTGACGAGCATTGGAATGGCTTCGAGTATGTGGCCGTCACTACCGGTCCCAGGAATGTCGGCGGACAACAGGGATTCTTCCCCACCCGTGCGGTAAGCGATTTGTTTTTGTGGATGAATCCGACGCTGGGAGGCTTTATCCAGTCGACCGGGCTGCCCAACGGGCTGAACACCATCTGGATCGAGTTCGTCGATGGCTCCGGGAATTTCCTGGAATGGTCGACGCCGCTGACCATCCTGGTGGATAACAACCGCTGCGCGGCAACCCTGGATCCTCCCATCCTCAACGGAGTTGGCGCTGATCCAACCTGTGGCCTGCTGAAGTACGGCGCTGACAAGACAAAGAAGGTCAGCATGTCGTTCACCGCAAGCCATCCCAATAATTTCGCGACTTTCAGCTTCGTGCTGGTCAAGGGGGTCAACCAGCTCAACCTGCCCCCGTTCCCGATTGTGGGCCAGCCGGTTACCGCGGCTCCGGGGCTTTCTCCGGTTCAGGAGACGGTGTCCGACTTGCTTGGAACCTGCACCATTGCCGCGTTTGCGGAAGACGTCTACGTCTATGCTGCCGCCAACAATGGATGGGGCAGACAGAGTCAGTACGACGCCTGGGCGCTGATTGCCTATGTTCTAGCGCCGTCATAGGTTACTCTCGCGGCGAGGGCGAACCTGCTCTCGCCGCGTTCCCTTTGAACCGGGATCGCGCCTGACTCGATTCCGCCGCCGCAAGCTTCCCGCCATTGCCAGGGCAACCAGCCGAGCAGCGTCATGCTGGACGGCGCCGGAACGCTGTTTCCAATCACTCCGTTGTAGAATTTGGGAAAATTTTGATATTTTCCGCGCTGATGAAGGCATAGGAGAGTACTTCTCCTGTGTTGCCGGCTGCGCATTTTCGGCCAGAACTGCATCAAAAGCAGGATGGCCAATTGTGAAAGGCTGGTTTCAACTAGAATGATTTCTCCGATAGCGCCTCGGCTGTATCCGTGTGCTGCGATCTGGCTTCGCCAGGCGCGCATGACCAGGCCAATCGGGGAAAATACATAAAGGAGTGCAAAGCATGAAACAACGCAACTTACAGACGCTCGTAGGAGTTGTCGTGCTTTCGGCCGTTGCGCTGGCGCTGAGCGTGCCGGCTTCCGCGCAGAACGTCAAGACCGAAGGGCTGATCACAGGACGCAGCGGGGACCAGATCATCCTCAAGACTGCGACCAACCCCGAACAGATCGTCGTGCTGACCCAGACCACCGACGTGGCTCAGACGCAGGGCCCCTTCAAGGCCCGCAGGAAAGCGATGTCGATGGCTGCCTTGATACCGGGCCTTGCCATTAAGGTGGAAGGAAATAGCAACGACCTGAAGCAAATCGTAGCCACCAAAATCCGGTTCTCAGGCAAGGATTTCCAGCAGGCGCAGTCCATTGAGGCTGGCATGCACGAAACCCAGGCGCAGACCCAGAAGAACCAGACTGAGCTGCAAAAGCAGAATGAGCAGTTGCAGGCGCAGAATGAAGCTTTGAAAGCGCAGCAGGAGCTGACCGCAGCGCAGCAGCTCGAGCTCCAGAAGAACAAGGCTGCTATCGACGCCGCCGTCGCCCGCTTCGGACAACTGGATGACTACTACATCATGGACGAAGTCACCGTGCTGTTCCCGAACGGAAAATCGAAGGTCCCGGCGAAGTACGTCCCCGATCTGAAGCAGTTGGCTGACAAGGCCAAGGACGTAAAAGGCTACATGGTTGAGGTCAAGGGCTACGCCTCGGCGGTCGGTCCCGCTGAGTTTAACCAGAAGCTCAGTTCCGATCGCGCCAACAGCGTGACCGCCATTCTTCTGCAGCAGGGACACGTCCCGCTCACTCGGATGCTGGCGCCAGGCGCCATGGGAGAAAGCGACCAGGTCGGCAACGACCGGACGAGGGAAGGCCAGGCCGAGAACCGCCGCGTCGTGGTGCGGGTTCTGCAGAACAAGGCCATCTCTGGCGTGCAAGCGAGCGCCGAGAAGCCGCCTACCTCATAAAACGGCAGGGCCTGTTTTCATCACGCAGCCCTGTCATGCTGCTTGAAGTGCAGGCCCTTCCGGTATAGGCCGTCGCTGCCCACGTCGAAGACGCGGTTATAGCGCGCCCGGTAATTTTCCTGCGCGGCGCTGGCCGCGAGCTCGATCAATTGCTCTTCGGAGTAGTAACGTCGCAGCTCGGCGTAGAGTTCCTCACTGACATTCGAGGGGGTGTCGGCCTGAGCATCCGCCATGCGAAGCAAAGCAGCTTCGGGCGCCGGAAAACCTTCGAACCTCCCCTCGTGAATCGCCGCGATCTCGTCATCGCTCAAGCCATACATTCTGCCTCCGGCAGAATTGGCGTCGACTCAAAACGGGCATCCGACGCGGACCGCCGTACGCAGCATGATCAGCGAGCGCAGGCGCTGCGGAACACGAGCCCTTTGTCCCAGTATCCATTCCATCAGCACCGTGACCCAGAACACCCGCGGCACACGCGCCTGGATCTTCTGCGGCGTCAGGTCACGGCCCAGCATCTTGCGGACCTTACTGAAAACCTGCCGCATCAGGAACGACGTCTGTCGTGGATCCACACCTTCAACTCTGGCCATGCCTCACCCCCTGCACGATTAGATTCGCCAAGTCTTTGGCGGATGTAGCGTCCCGGAGCAGCTCACGACTCAGTTACAGGAGTTACGAAGGCGCGCTGGCGTTACCAGCGGAACTAGAGGTCACCGCCGCTCGATTCATTGCTGCTATTCGCCAGCCAAACTTCGAAGGTGTTCGGGCGCACGTTGGGATTGTCTTTTTGCCCGGACGGGATGTACGCGTGAGCTGAGCTCTGTCCCGCGCTTTGCAGGAGCTTGAGAATCTTCGCCGCTTCGGCTTGATCGGCATCGCGATAATAGCGAACATCGGACCGGCTCAACGCCGCGGCTTGCGGAACATACTGCAGAGGCTGGACGGCGCAGCCTTGCGATTGCAGTGCCGACGCTATTTTGGCAGCCTCGGCCTTGTCTTGTGAGTTTACATACTGCACGAACACGCGCGGTGCGGCGACACTGGCCTGAGGGGGCGGGGGCGGCGGCGGCGGCATGGCTATCTGGCTGGTGGTTCCGGTTGCAGCCGGGCTCCGATTCGGAATTGCTTCGCGCCCTGGCGCCTCTTGCGCATCGTAATGCTCGGTCGGGTGGTAAGCATCGCTCTGATCTCCGCGCAATACCGGACTGTAAGCGTTTTGTATGGTCTGGACCTGGCTCTTGATGGTGTTCCCATCCCTCGCCGTCTGTTGCCCTGCGCGAAATGCCTGCCGGTTTTCACGAAACGCCCAGACTGCCATACCGATGGCGAGGATGGCCGCGGCAAAGGCGATAAAGGAGCGGATGCGTAGCCGCCTCATCTCCTGCTTGTCTCTCTGTTGCCTCTCCAACTCCTGGGCTTTTTCGCGTCGCAGGCGTTCTTCTTCCTGCGCCTTAATCAATGCCTGATTCTGCCGCTCCTGCTCCGCCAGCAGCGCTGCTTTTTCTTTCTCCACGGCTTCGCGGTGGCGCCTCGCGTCGCGGCTGGCGTGTACCACGCTGACCAACAGATCATGAGTCAGCTCAAGGCGCTTGGAGCCGCCACGCTCTTCCTGGCGAACCAGCCGCCGGTCCACCAGTTTCTTGATGGTGTCTTCGCTGATGCCCATGCCCAGCGCGTTTTCCAGCGCCACGCTGTCACGATACCCGGACAAGGTGAGCAGATGGTCTTCGATGAAGGTCCTGACTTCCGGCGCAAGGTCGCTGGTGCTGCGTTCATAAAAGTTCGCGATGACTTGGTGTTGGCTGCCTTGCAGCAGCTCCAGCGTGATCTTCTCCTGCTTGTTCTCTTTGCGCTTGTTGTTGAGCTCGCTGCAGAAGACGCTGAGCAGCGCAGGCTCAATCTGCAGGTCTTGCAGTTCGCTCTGCTGGTCGGCGGCAACAAAGCGCACCACCTTCTCAGCGACATCCGCGTCGATCAGGTGATGCGCCTGGTTGACGACGAGGAGTGCGGCCTCGCCATTCATACGGCGCAAACGCAGACGATTCAGCGCAACCCGTGGCATACGGGCGCGCAGGCTTTCCAGTTCCGGCAGGTAGTCCTCGCGAATGCCCAGCAGAACCTTATAGTAGTGGCGGTCGAACTCGAACTGCCCGGCCTCGTCCGGGTGCTCGTCGATCCATGCTTTGAGTTCGGCAGGCGGACGGCCCTCCACCAGGTCCGCCAGTTGCTCCAGAAAAACGGAACTGCTGGCTTTGCGATCGGCATCCTGGCAACCCAGCGTGAACACTTCCTCGAACTGATCGAAAACCAATGCAGGGATCAGCGGGCGATTGCGCTCATTCCAGAAGTTGTTGTCACGGCGGTGGAAGTACTCCCAGAGCCTTTCGCCAGGCTGCGCCGCCAACGCTTCGATCCGCTGCTTGTCCGGAAACGCCGATATCCGCGCTGCTTCGCCAGTAATCGCATGCAGCACCTGCGCCACCAGGTCCGGGCTGGGGGTGGAGAAATCGAGCCGAATATAAACCGGAAAGATGTTCTCCGGCCGCAGCCGGGGAAACAGTCCGGCCTGCAACAGCGACGACTTGCCCAGTCCCGAGACGCCGAAGAGCACGGTGAGCCGCTCGCGCAGGACCAGTCGCAGCAGATCGTCAGTCTCGTGGCCGCGACCTTTGAAAAATGAGCTGTCCTGCTCGGAAAACGACAACAATCCCGGCCAGGGATTGTCGGCGTCAATCCGGGGAGGAGCAGCCGAGGCGAGCGCGGCGGCTTCGGTACTCATGCGGCACCTGCGCTTCTCGCCAGCTGGCGTTTGCGATAGATCTGTACCACCCGTTGCACAAACTCCGGCGTGGGAACGCCACCCGGCAGCCTGGTCGCCTGTGGAACCGCGAACTCCGGCGGCAGTGCGGAATGTTTCAGCGGGGTGTCATCAAGCAGGACGGGAAGCAAAAACGCATGTTCCGGGTCGAAGGACATAGTCTGCGTCCTCGCCAAAGCCGCTCGCCATTCAATCCGAAAGTAGCGATCATCGTCGGTCAACGTCTCCTTCGAAATCAGCGGCACGAAGAGCCCGCATTCGTTGACATTGCGCCGCAGCTTCGCGTCCCAGTTATTGCCGGCCTGCAACTGTTCGCGGTCGAAGAAGACGTCAACCCCGTTCTGTTCCAGCGCATCCTTGATCTTCTCGACTGCACCACGATTCTCGCTGGCGTAGCTCAAGAAGACGCATCCGGGCTCAACTTGCCGGGGCACGGCTTCGCTCGCGGCCTCTACGATCGGCTGCGCTGATTCAGGATGCCGTTCCGTCCAGCGCTGGTACAGTTCGGCAACGAAAGCAACCGAATCGGCTTCACGGTAGATCTCGGTTCCGCTGCTGAAACGCTTCAGAAAGAGCACTAAATCCTCGTCATCGTTGACGGTCTTGTCAGCGACATAATCCGTCTTGTCGTCCTGGGAAAGGCGCTGCCGCTTCGACATGCGCATCAGAAAGCTGGTCAGCCAGCCCGACAAGCGCGTGCCCATCATGAGCAGGTTGCGATTGCTCAGCTCATGGAAGAGCTGCGCCGGGCCATGCGTCTCCGATTGCAGCGAATGGAAGAACTCGATGTAGTCTTCCTGCGTCACCGCGTAGGCGGGCGTTGCCGAAAGCTTGCCCATCAGTTGGTAAACGATGGGAGTGCCTGCGTTCAAGGCATCGCCCGGGAGGTCCTGCAACTCGTTTGCAGAATGCGCGAACACCCGCGTCCTGGGATTGCCGCCGTAGCGCTTCTGGTTGATGGCGCGGGCCAGCGACGAATCAAATGTGGTCGAGACAAACAGCGGGAATGCGCGAATCGCCGCCAGTTGCAGCAACGGCTCGGGAATGGGCAGTGTCTCCGCCTCCGCGGCCACCACCTTCAGCGCGGCATAGATCTGTTGGCTGGGTTTGCCCTTGCTGAGATAGCGCCAGGCGACCTCGTTGAGTTCGCCGCCTTCCGGCAGATTGTCGGTGCTCAGCTTCAGGTAAGCTGCAAGCCGGTTTGCCAGCAGCGGATAGAGCCGCTTGTACCCGGTGGACTCGGGCACGGTCAGCAGGTCCTGGCCCACCACGGGGACCACCTTCCCATCTTCGATCAGGGCGATCAGTTGGTCCCAGAAAATGCTTGGCTCGGAAATGGCGCGTTCCCCCTGTGGCAGTCTCGGCGGCCCGGTTTAGCAGCCGTTTGGTATGCGTCATTTTGCTGCAATTTGCGCCCGCATACAAGACCTTAGGCCACGGGAGAGCCAGGGTAAAAGAATCGGAGCGGCCAAAAGAAAGACCCTCCCTGGACAGGAGGGTCTGTGGTTGGCTGCTAAGTTGTAAGGCTTCGCCCGCTAATTTCGCGCCCCGAACGAAGCCGGACCGTCGCCGAGACGTCTACACGCGCACGACGTTAGCGGCCTGGAAGCCCTTGGGTCCCTTGGTGAGGTCGAACTCTACCGTCTCGCCCTCATTCAAGCTCCGGTATCCGTTCTCCTGGATTGCGGAAAAATGCACAAAAACATCCTCGCCGGTAGACCGCTGGATGAACCCGTAGCCCTTGGCTCCGTTAAACCACTTGACTGTACCTTTCTCTCTCACAACGTACTCCTTTCGCCTTTATTGCCTGAGATACCCCTGCTCGGCGGACGCACGCGCGACCCTGAGAGCACGCGCGACAGACGTCTCGACGTCGCCGGGAAACGTTTCCGTTTTACACAAGGGTTGCCGCTCAGCTCGCAGTGCTCTGCATAGGGGGAAGGACCAGGAACGTGCGGAAGGGAGCGATGCGGGAGCATCACCACACGTGACGAAGGCCTGTACAATGCGAGAATTTACTGCTGACAGAAACATCAACCCAAATCCGCCTTCCAGCTTGATGCTGGAAGCTTCCCCCATTCAAATAAGAGGGAAGCAAAGCATAATCGCAGGAACTCACAATTTTGGCAAGTGCCTATCTCACAAAGGCTTGTGAGCTATCCATTTCCAAGATGATTGAAACCTGTGGTCAGAATAGGACAGTCGGGCCGCATGAGAGGTCTGGTTTGCTTGCGCCACGTCCCTCCCGCTAAGAATATTTTTGTAACGTCCGGCGTTTTTTGACACAGAATACTCACTCCAGGCATCCGCCTTCGGCCCCAACTGGAACGCTATCGCAAAGTGGGCGAAGAGTATGGCATCAAGAGCAGTCAAGCTTGCACTCGGACTCTTGTTCACTGCCACATCGGTCTCGAGCGCTCAGCAAAACAAACCTGTCCGCGTTTGTGTCAATGTGCAAGTTGCTACCTTGGGAGGACAGCTCAACGATTTGCAGCGCATCAATGCTACTGACCTGCGAATGCAAACCAACGCGCTGAGCGAACGCAAGGCTAAGAAGAAGCATCCGCTTGCGCTCGAAGGCGTAGCGCTACCTGAGCTGGGCACGCCGCCCAGCGGTATTCCGGGCAGAAGTCCTTACGAAAAATACGGCAGACAGTTGACCGACACAGACCTCAAGCTCGCGCAGGACAATTCCTGCGACTATGTTCTCTTCAGCCTTGTTTCCAACACCGCGGCGCAGTTCGGCGAGATACCGCATACGGCATTCCCTACGCCGACGCAGTCGATAGGCGCTCCCTACGGCGGAGCGGATACGCAAGCCCCTGAGGTGAACTTGCTCGTCATTTACCGGCTGCATCGGATCACGCCCCGAGCTCCGGTGGTAGAAGGCACGGTTTCGGTCCATGACACCGCGCCAGCCTATGGCCTGACAGTGCGAGCCTTCGACCTGGTGTCAGCCCAGGTGTACCAGAAAATCGCCGACAACTCGGCCTCGCCGGCACATACGCCGTAGGTATGGCACGAGGTGCAAGCGCAGGTGCTTTGAAGGGGCGCGTCTTCAGACGCGCCGTAGCTGCTTGCAATCCAGTCGGCTTCAGCCGCGGCGGGAATTTCCGGTTTGCGGGTGCAAGCTGCTCTCCAGCGCTCAGGAAACGTCAATTGTTTTCGCGGTGGAAGCCTCGGCATTTACGCGGGGGGGGAACCAACCCACTCACACCCGCCGCGCTTTCGCCCTGGCCTTAAGACGCGCGCCGTCAGGTGCCCCGGACCACCCGGCGATTTTTCTGGTATTTTCTTGGACGGGAGAGCACCCATGTCTTCGCGGCAGTGGCGGCTTGCGGTGGCATTCGCCATTGGTGTCATCTTTGATGCGGTCTTTTTCTGGAGGTTCCTGCCCTATACCGTGCGCGAGCATGGCCCCGACATTCTGCCCTGGTACATTCTCCCTGTCCTTGCCTTTATAGCCGGCCTGCTCCTTACGCTCGCTGTTGAAGGAAAGAAGCGCTCGATTCCGCTGGCGATGCTCGCAGGATTTTGTGTGGCCAATGCCTGCCTCATCGTGGCCGATTGTGCAAGTGATCCGACAAATCACAACCTATGGCCATTCGAGTTCGTGATGATCGCGATCGCAACTGCGCCCGCATTCCTCGGCGCCGGAGTCAGTGCCGTCCTCGACCGCAACCGGCGATCCGGGAATCTTCGCTGACCATCGATATAAGAGCTGCTGGTCCTGCTGATTGCCGGCGACAAATACTGGCTGCGAATTGCTCATCGCTGGCTTCGCCTTCGTCAAGAGCGGCCCGACTCTGAATATCGCCCGCTGCTCGCCCGTTACTTTGCTAGCATAGAAGTACGAATGAGCGAGAAGGCCGAAGTCACCGATAACCCACAGGCGCGCTCATTTCCCAGCACGACCTCCAGCACGACTTCCAGTACAGCCACCGTCGCGCCGGATTCTTCACTACCCGGAGGCGGGACCGCTGCCATAAACTCACCGCAGCTTCGTCCCGGAGCCGATGCCAAAGAACTGCTCGAAGCCGAGGACGCCGACCATATCCCTGTCCTGGAACCCGAGCCTCCGCCCTACAGCCTCATCGGACGCTTGCGCCGCTATGGGCCTGCCGCGCTGCGCTACCTGCTGCAGACCCAGGCCCACACCTACGCCTTCTCGGTGGCCGCGAACGCCTTGCTTTCGTTCTTCCCGTTTATGGTTTTGTTGCTAACCATTACCCGCCGAGTCTTCCATTCGGTGGACATGTACAACGTTCTGATCCAGTTTGTGCGCCAGTATCTGCCGAGCAATCAGGATTTCGTCATCCGCAACCTGCAATTTCTCGCCAGCGTAAAGAGCCGCGGCCAGGTGCTGTCGGTGGTCATGCTGCTCATCACCTCGACCGGCATCTTCCTGCCGCTCGAAGTCGCGCTCAACAGTATTTGGGGATTCAAGAAGAACCGCTCTTACCTGCTTAACCAGGTGGTTGCCTTGGGACTGGCCATCGCCTGCGGGCTGCTGGCGCTGCTCTCCATCGCGGCGACGGCGCAAAACCTGAAGTATCTCGGGCTGTTCATCGAGGACCATAACCTGAGCTTTCGCCTGACGGAGTTCGTTGTGCTCAAGGCGACGGCTATCGTTGCCAGCATCGCCATCTACTTCCTTATTTATTGGCTGCTGCCCAACGGCAAAGTTCCCGTGCGCGCCGTGCTCCCGGCGGCCATCATCATGGGAGTGCTCACCGAAGGCGCCAAGTACCTGTTTGTGCTGGTGCTGCCACGGCTGAATTTTCAGGAGGTCTATGGGCCCTTCGCCGTCTCAGTCACGCTGATTATGTGGTCGTTCACCAGCGGCATGCTGCTGCTGCTGGGAGCCTACCTCTCGGCCGCGCAGCACAGCGACAGAATGCAGGCAAGACAGTCGGCAGGCTAAGAGCCGTCCGCAAGGGTGCGGCTGGTCTTAAAAAAAGCGGCGGCATTGTTGGAATTCCATGCCGCCGCAATAAGCTTCGCTGCCAGCTACAGCAGCCGGCGCCGCATCACTCCGAAGATCCCGATCACTCCCGTTCCCAGCATGATGAACGTTGCCGGCTCCGGTGTAACGGTCTCCAAAAAGTTGTCGGCCAGAATGCTGTCGGCATAGGTCGTGGGATGGAAGTCGTCCCAGAACAGATACTGGTTGGGGTTGGAGCAGACGTTGATGCCGTCGAAGCAGGGATCGGTCACGTTGGTGAACCCATACTTGGTGGGATTGGCGATTACGTCATCCATGAGCGCGTAGGTGTCGAAGTATTGCACGTTTTTTCCCTGCAGCGCCTGGACCAGCTCCGAATTGAAATAAGCTGAGATCGCTGAACCCAGAGAGCCATGCCCCTGGCTAATGTATTCCGGGGTCTTGCCGAGGTCAGGCATCCCGGGCACGAAGATGTGCTGCACCCCGATCGCCTGCAGTCCGTTCACGATGCCCATGATGTAGTTGACCGCGTTATCGGCGGTTTGCATGGTAAGGCCATTGCTGCTGAAGTCGTTCGCGCCGCCCCACACCATGAACAGGGAGCCGGCTGCCATCTGCGGGGTAATGCTGCCGACCGTCAGAGCATACGAGGTCGTCATGCCGGGCAAGCCAAGCAGCCCAAGATTCTGTTCGTCACCTCCGTCGACGACATTGCCGATTCCACTGGTAGCTCCGCCCCAGGCCCAGTCGGTGAGCCCGACGCCCAGGTCGCCAGCCAGTTGTTCGACCGCAACCGGACCGTTGGAAAAGCGGCCATTCCAGTAAGGCGGCGGCGGATAGTCGATAGCGCCGAAGAGATTTCCGTTATCTGACAAGCTGTCGCCGTACACCACGACGCCGTTGTAAGACCCGGCCAAGGCCAGGCACGAGAACATTAACAAAATCGCAAATAGAACAAAGATGCGGGACAACATACGCCCGGGAAACATGTTTCCTCCTAAGAGTCCTTCGTGAATTGTTACAACCATAGCCATTGGTACAACTCAGAAAAGGCCTATTCTAACGCGCCCGATGACCCGCGGAATAGATTTTGTGTGCAGAGTTTGGCAATCTGTAGCAGTTTCTAGCCGATAATGACCAGATCCGACAAGGGCAGCATGTCCTCCAGCTTCTTGCCCCTGCCGTAGCCATCTAATAGACTCTAGGGTTTGCCTGCAGTGGGGAGTGTTCATGTCTGAGCCGAAAAACAGCGAGAAAGCTGTCGCCGAGTCGCCGGTTGCCGATCTACTCGAAAACGGCCGCCATCCTTCCGATTCCGAGAAGCAATGGGCCGAGAAGACGCTTGCGCCGACTCTCGGGAAGAATCCCGAGAAGCCCATCGGCGCGTCCACCGGTGTCAACCTCGACGCGCACGGACAGGCGCGTTACACCACCATCTCGGGCATGCCGATTCGCCGGCTGTATACACCCGCCGATCTCCCCCAGGACTGGAGCTACGACCAGTATCTGAACTATCCCGGACAGCCACCCTACACGCGCGGCATTCATGCTTCGGGCTATCGCGGCAAGATGTGGACCATGCGCCAGTTCTCGGGCTTCGCCTCGCCCGAGGAGACCAACGAGCGCTACAAGTACCTGCTGGCATCGGGTGGGCAGGGGCTCTCGGTGGCGTTCGACCTGCCCACGCTGATGGGCTATGACAGCGATCACATGATGAGCGAAGGCGAGGTCGGCAAGTGCGGTGTCGCTATCGATTCGCTCGAAGACATGGAGATCCTGTTTAACGGTATCGACCTGGAGAAGACCACAGTTTCGATGACCATTAATTCTCCCGCATCGGTGCTGTGGGCCATGTATCTCGCCGTCGCAGAAAAGCAGGGTGCCGACTGGAAGAAGATCTCCGGCACTACGCAGAACGACATCCTGAAGGAATACATCGCGCAGAAGGAGTACATCTATCCGCCGGCGCCGTCGATGCGGCTGGTGATCGATACCTTCGAGTTCGGCTCCCGGTTCACGCCGCGGTTCAACACCATCTCCATCAGCGGCTACCACATTCGCGAGGCCGGCTCGACCGCGCTGCAGGAGCTGGCCTTCACCATCTACGACGGCGTGGAGTACGTAGAATGGGCGCGCCGCCGCGGCCTCGATGTCGACGAATTCGGACCACGCCTCAGCTTCTTCTTCAACGCTCATAACGACTTCTTCGAGGAAATCGGCAAGTACCGCGCGGCGCGCAAAATCTGGTATCGCCTGATGAAGGACCGCTTTGGCGCGAAGAACGAGCGTACACGGCTGATGCGTTTCCACACGCAGACGGCAGGCGTATCGCTGACGGCGCAGCAGCCGATGAACAACATCGCGCGCGTTGCCATCCAGGCGCTGGCCGCCGTGCTGGGTGGAACCCAGTCGCTGCACACCGATAGCTATGACGAAGCCCTGGCGCTGCCGACCGAAGAGGCAGTTCGCATCGCGGTGCGCACGCAGCAGATCATCGCCTACGAGTCAGGCGTGGCCCAGACTATCGACCCGCTCGGTGGGTCGTACTTTGTCGAGCGCATGACACTCGACATGGAGAACGGCGCCTTCGACTACTTCGAGAAACTCGACGCCATGGGCGGCATGGTGAAGGCCATCGAGAAAGGCTATCCGCAGAAGGAAATTGCCGAGGCTAGCTATCAGTTCCAGCGCGCGACGGAAGCCAAGGAGAAGGTTACCGTCGGCTCGAATGAGTTCGTGGTCGAGGAAGACTCGCCGACGATCCTCTACATTGGAGAAGAGGTCGCGCGTCACCAGACGAAGAAGCTCAACGCGCTGCGCGCCCGGCGCTCGAATGACGAAGTTCGCCGCACGCTCGACGCGCTGAAGAAGGCCGCCGCTCAGGAGCCGAAAGCCGGCGAGAACGGCCAGATCTCTCCGGTGAACACCATGCCCTTCATCATCGACGCAGTAAAGGCCTATGCGACCGTAGGCGAAATTTGCGACGCCCTGCGCGACGTCTACGGCACCTACGAGGAGAGCGCCTTCGCGTAAAGGCAGCAACTAGCAATTAGCAACTAGTACTGGGTGCCCCATTCCGGCTTTGCTTGCCGGGGTGGGGGTTTTAACTGGGCGGAGCACACCTTCAGGTGTGCTGTCCGAGGACAATCCCAACCTGACACGCGCTTCAGCGCCTGCGGTGATTTTCTCGGCGGCTGAAGCCGGATGCTTATCCGTTCGCAAATCCTGCCCCGTTGAAGCAGCACTCCAGCATCAGGACGTCTTCAGTCCCGCCGCCCGTGCCAGCTTCGCCTGCCGTTCATCAAAAGTCCAGAACCGCTCCGCTCCCAGTTCGAGCGCCAAAGCGACGTGCAACGTATCGAGGGTTGCCATCCCGATACGAGTTCCGTACTGCTTTGCCAGTTGGATACAGCGATCAAACGCCATTTCCGGAAAGGCAACTTCAACCCAGACGCGGGACTCGCAGTCGAGTTCAAAGGCTGCGTAGAGTTTCTTCGCCTCGTTCTCCGAGATCTCCCCACGGAAAAGACCCCGAGCGATGGCATGCTCCCATTCCGCGCGATGCAGCGGGGTAATCCAGATTCGGCCATGCCTCTCTACCAGGCGGCTTGCGGTCCTGGAGTGCTGGTTCGGTATGTACAGGGAAACTAATAAGCTCGAGTCGGCATAGCTGCTCAATAGCGCGCCCGCTTACGATCTTCGAGTATCAGATTTGGAAAGATTCGATCGCCAAAGATCTCTTTGGCGCGTGCTTCAAAATCGGGCCACTCCACCTGCTCGGGCTCGGGACGCTCGGGCACAATGCGAGCCAGGACGCGGTCGCGCTCGCGCAGTTCGACCGTCTTGCCTGCCTTAAGCAGAGCTTTCAGACGTTTCGTATCCCTTAGTTGCCGGAGATTGATGGAGAGAGTGGGCATAAAAGTAATGTGACACAAAATGTGTCACATCGTCAATATCCCCGGGGCGCCAGGGTGGGGGTTCTAACTGGGCGGAGCACAACTTCAGGTGCGCAGTCTACATCGCGCCTACGCCTTATAATAAAAATTCAGTGCCCAGTTCTGACTGGTCTGATCTGGAGTCCCCAATGCCGATTTTTGAATACGCTTGCGAAGAATGTGGAACGAAGTTTGAAGCCATCATCTTCGGCGACAAAAAAGCCGAGTGCCCGAAGTGTCACACCCAGAAACTGCAGGTACAGTTGTCCACATTTGCCGTGAGCACCAAGTCCAGTGTTTCACCGAGCGCCGGCTGTGGCGCCGCGAATTGCTGCATGGGTAGCGGCTCCTGTCCCATGGATTGATCTCGTTGGATTGTTCGTTCAATTCCTGCAAGGCTCAGGAAGCTACGGCTACGCCGCCCTCCTGCTATCCACCTAGCAGCGGTCTAGCAAAATCCAGCGGCTACCCTGAGTCAAAAAGGGCGGGACACCTCAGATCGCCTTGCTATTTTGTCGGATACCTGCGAAATACTCAAACACTCCGCAGTAAGTACCTAGAAAATCCCACAAAGGTATAAAAAGGCCTGTATTTAGAAATAGTATAACCACCTGAGTTACCCCACGAACCTGCTAAAACACGGTTACTTTGGTTTGAGCGGTAGCAGCGAAAACGATTGACGCGACCCCATAACTCGTTGAATCGTAAAGATAGTCACAGACGCGAACAACAGTCATCTCCGTGTGGGCTGCCGAGGGAACAATAACGGCAGTTCTTAGCGTGGCTATGTCTGCTAACAGGCCATTCTGTGCCGAAGGTAACGTAATCTCAGGTGCCTGATGGTTGCAATTATCTGTGACTTATTTAATGTGTTTTACACAGAAGCATTGATTGCCGAACCGTTTGAGGAACCGCCGTCTGTTCTGCGGTGAGTAATTTGGAGATGTTTATGTCGAAAATGTACCGTGCAATCCTATTTTTAATGCCGCTGTTGTTAATGTCGCAGTGGGCCCAGGCTGGCGCCGGCAACGATCAGCCGTTCAATATCGTTGTGACCACGCCATATCAGAGCAACATCAACTGGGCACAAGTCTGTTGGAACACCACGCGTCAAAGCGACTCGATGCTTCTGTTCGGACACAATGGCAACTTCGATCGCCAGGTCTACGATCCCACCATGACGACAAACCATTGCGTTGTGGTGCGGAATCTCGAGCCCAGCACCATGTACCACTACTCGGCTGCCAGTTGCACGGATCCAGTAGGGGGCGTGCCATGCGTCAAAACGGATGCCAACTGGAGTTCCGCTCCCTGGCCCACCAGCACCCCAACCTTCACGACCGTAGCCTCCACCGGTGGCAATCTAGGTTTTCAGCCCTTCGCCTGGGGACCCAACTATGTCTATCAGGGGACCGGAATCAACGTTGGTGTCAGCTTGATTCAGACTGGCGGCGTTGTGACCGATGATGATGTGCTGATGCTGACCAACGCCAGCATCGATGGCCAGTCATGCCTGCCGGGAGGGCTGACGGGAGCTCCATGCGGTAGTACCAACATTTCGTTTACCATGGTGTGCGCCAACACTCGCGAGACGGTAAACCCTCCCACCAACAACTATACGGTATACCTGTGGCCGAACTCCCCGTATGCGAATGACTATCTGTGCTGGAATCACTTTTTTGATGAACCCTCCGTGGAAGTCCGGCTCGTTCCCGGCAGCTCGCAACAGACCCCAACCGGACGGGGCAAGAGCATCAACGATTCGGGCCACAACCTATCGATGACACTTCAAGTCATCGACTACAAAACCAGCACTCCGGTCAGCGATCCCCAGACCGTGACCTGGCAATTCTCTGTAAAACCAACTCCCCAGTTCACGGTCACTCCTCCTACTACTTTCCCACCAATTCCAAACTACAATGCTGCGATCAACGTCGCCGGTAAGTTTGGCGCCAGTGAGTGCGAGCAGCTGAAGACTATGAATCAGGCGGGGGAATTCCTGAACGGAGACCTGACGGTTGCTACGTCAGTGAACGATCCCTGGGATATCTACACCTACGACGGCAATCGGGTGTTCAAGGAAATGGGCGACCGCTTTGATGGTGTCACGGGACCTGCCTGGCAACCTCACCACGCCTACAATCAAGGCGATTACATTGTCATCGACGGCTATGATCAGGTTGCAACCCAGGCCGGCAACACCGGAAACTTCACCGCAGGCTTCAGTAATCAGCCGGGACAAACAACGCAGGACAACGGTACCCTGGTCTGGACCAACGCCGGCAACAAGGCTTACTGGAATGCCTGCTCGGAAATCGTTGGAACCCAGTACCTGAATTGGGCGGTGAACGTTCCAAACTGGAGTGCAACCGCGGAGTGGAATATCTTCCCCTGGGGCATGTACATGGATTTCCTGCGGCAGGGCGATGTGCTCAGCGAAAATTGTATAGAAAATGAAACCTGCCAGGGACTAAATGAGACAGCCAACACGCGGTCGGGCGCAAATATCTTGACTTATCCCGGACCTCAATATAATAACCAGGATTTCACCTACACTTATACGGCAAACCAGACAGAATCCGCTACCCGGCGACTTCCTTACAACACGAATATTGCACTTGTCAATTGGCTGGAAACAGGAGTCGAGCCGACAAACGAGCTTCAGAAGCGAGTCGATATTTTGATTCAGACCGTTTCCGAAGCGGTTAACTACAACCCATTGGACGACGGGACTGGTTATAAGTGTTGTTATAATGCCGCGAACTGGAGTGTAGGCTTATGGGCATCAACGCTGATTAATACCTACGATGTCGAGCAATACATGAATGCCACGCCGGATCCGAGAATTCCGGTTGAATTGAGGACGCTTCTTGACTGGTTCTACTCCACCCAAGTGAATCAGATGGGGGATGATCATACATTCCCTTATCAGCCATACGCTGTGCCATATAACTGCTCCATATTTACCTACGGCAAAACCACGGTCAACGGTAAGCGTTTTTCTAACGATAACTGTTGGAATGCCGACTGGGACAAGAACGACCTTCTTGCTCCCGCCTATGCCTGGCTGGGCGCTGTCTATGGCGATTCCTGCACCTTGCCTACCAGCGGGAAGAAATGCTGGGACGCTGCCGACGAGCTATTCTCCAACGCCTGGCAGGGATTCGACTATACGGATCGCGGTTTCAACTATCTTCTCGAGGAGATGTCGAACTATGTGGGTTGGCGCACGGGAGCATTCCCCGGAACCGACTCCTATGTCTTGCCCACCCATAATCCGCTGCAAGGCCCTTACCCGGATGTGATCGGACCTTATCCGGCGGCGCAATACCCGGCAGCTCCGGCTGCGTTCGGCATCAGTGGCAGCGGCGCCACCATTACCTGGTACACCTATGAGAAGGCCATCTCGACCGTGGTGCAGCTTGGCACCGATCCTAACAATCTCAATCTGACGTCTAATTGCGGACCCAGCACATATACGGGGACTGACAATCTATGGACGAATACCTGTATCGTCTCCGGCCTCCAGCCCGGCACCCTGTATTACTTCGGCGTGGGCGGGACAGACGCTGCCGGCAACTTTGCGTTCTCTGCGATTGATCCCAGCGTCAATCTGCAGGGCAACTACTTCAATTTCACCACGCAGTGACGACAGCTGAGCTGGACAATAAAGACTCAGCCGCCATTACCAGGCCGCAATGGGCGCAGGAGCTGAAAGGCTCTTGCGCCTTCGTCTATAATCTTCCGTCTCCGTAAATCCTCTCTCGTTCTTCATCCAGTGACGCAGCCGTAATCCGATAGCTGGATCGAATCAGAATCCCGACGGACCGCTGCTGGTAGACAGCTCCCGACAGCTCTCGAATTTCTACCTACACCTCGTTCCTGAGCAAACTACAGGGGTTGGACAGCGCATCTACTTACCTTTCATAAGTATCAAGGTGAAGAAAACGCACAGCGACAAGGAATCCGATGACGATCAAGAAGGAAGCAGGCCGGTCCGTCCTCATCTTCGGAGGAGCCGGGTTCATCGGCTCCAATTGGGCGGGCTGGCTGCTGCAAAATACCCGGGCTAAAGTCCACATTTTCGACAATCTGTCGCGGGCAGGGGTGCGCCACAACCTGCGCTGGCTCGAGAAACTGGGAGGCCGCTCGCGCCGTTTGCAGTTTACGTTGGGCGACATTCGCGACGTCGACACGGTGGAACGCGCCATGCGCGGAGCCACAGAAGTCTACCAGTTCGCCGCTCAGGTGGCCGTGACCACGTCGGTCATCGCGCCGCGCCCCGATTTCGATATCAACCTGGCAGGCACCTTCAACATTTTGGAAGCGGCGAGAAAATCTCCGGCACCCCCGTTTGTGCTGTTCACTTCTACGAATAAAGTTTATGGCAGCGCCAGCAGCGGCGAGGTCTGGCCGGAGAAGTTGCGCTACGGCTGCTCCAACTCGCGCGGCACGTCGGAAGCGCAGCCGCTGGACTTCCACTCTCCTTATGGATGCTCCAAAGGCGCCGCCGATCAGTATGTGCGCGACTACGCCCGCATTTATGGGATGAACACTGCCGTATTTCGCATGTCCTGTATTGCCGGCCCGCGGCAGTTCGGTAACGAAGATCAGGGATGGGTAGCGCACTTTCTTTATTCCGCCCTCAACCGCCGGCCGGTGACCATCTACGGCAATGGGCTGCAGGTGCGCGATGTGCTTGACGTGGCTGATCTGGTGCGAGCTTTCGAAGCGGTGCGCAAGCTGGAGCCAAGCCCCGAAGGGCGTGTGTACAACGTCGGCGGGGGCCCGACGAATTCCGTTTCTTTGCTGGAGCTCATGGCGATGATCCCGAAGCTGGCCGGACACCAGCTCGATGTCAGCTTCGACGCTGTACGCCCAGGAGATCAGGCGGTCTACATCAGCAACACGCAAAAGCTGCAGCGCGACACCGGATGGCATCCGGAGATTCTCCTGCCCGATACGCTGGCGCGGATCCATCAGTGGTGGAAACAGAACCGCGAATTGTTTGCTCCGGCTCACGTCACCGAAATGCCGGCGATCGCCGCGCAGCTTCCGGTAGCCAGGACGGCATGATGAAATTTGCGCTCGTCAACCCGAATTGGACGTTTGAAGGCTCAACCTATTTTGGTTGCCGCGATCCGCATTATCCGCTGGAACTGCTGTTCGCCTTCGACCAGATTCGCGCCGCCGGGCATGAGCCGCTGCTCATCGACGCGCAGGTGGATGACCTCTCGATCGACGAGGCCCGTGCTCGGGTGCTGACGTTCGCGCCGGATTTACTGGTGATTCCGACGGCGCCGTCGTATCTCTTCTGGCGCTGCCCGCAACCTGAGCTGCGCGTGCCCATGCAATGGTTCGCGGAGCTCGGAGAGGGTGCGACGAAAGTCGCCATCGGCCCGCATGGCTCGGCGACTCCGGCTGCCGCTCTGCGCAAGTTGCATTGCGACGTGGTGCTGCGCGGCGAGCCGGATCAGACAATCCCCGAGCTCGCCAGCAGGCCCTGGCACGAAATCACCGGCTGCTGCTACCGGCTTCCTGATGGGACGCTGCGAATTACGCCCAGCCTTGGCGTCACCGACATGAAGGCGCTGGCCCCACTCGACTTCGGCAACTACAACGTGGAGCGCCATCAGCACCGGCACCACGTTTTCAGCGGCGAAGGCCACGGAGCCGAACTGGAATTCGCGCGCGGCTGTCCCTGGGCCTGCAGCTTTTGCAACAAGACGCTGTTTCGCAATAAATTTCGTGAGCGCCCAGTCCAAGCCGTTCTCACCGAGGTCGATCGCCTGGTCGAGCGCGGTGTCGACTACTTCTACTTCATCGACGAAATTTTCGGCGTTGGCAAAAACGTGCTCAAGCTGCTGGAGGGACTGGCCGAGCGCGACGTTAAGATCGGCTTCCAGACCCGCATCGATCTGTGGAATGAGGACACGCTCGACCTGCTGGGCCGCGCCGGGTGCATTTCCATGGAGTGCGGCATCGAGTCCATTACCGATGAAGGCCGCGACGAGCTGAACAAGAATTGCCGTATCTCCACCGAACGCATTACCGAGCTGCTCATCTACGCGCGCCGCCGCATCCCCTGGGTGCAGGCAAACCTGATTCTTACCGACAAAGATGATAAGAACGAGATTCGTCGCTGGCAGGAGCACTTGAAAGCGCGCGATGTGTGGGTCAGCGAGCCGGTGCCGATGTTCCCGTTTCCCGGCAGCCCGAGTTATGTCGAGATTTTTGGCACGCTCCCTGACGATGAAGCCTGGGAGCGCGCGCACCGGCATTACCTGTCGCTATTCCGTGATAAGGGTTTCAGCGATATCCAGGAGCAACGTCCGCTCTCGATCGACGAGTTGGAGAATGCGGCGTAAGTTGGCGCAGTGACATCCGCTCAACAACAGACATCAGAAGATTTTTGGGGAAACTAAATCGTGATGCGAATTGCGATTGTCGGTTCTGGCTACGTCGGTCTGGTTGCAGCGGCGTGCTTCGCGGAAATCGGGCACCAGGTCGTCTGTATCGATAATGACAAGGCGAAGGTAGCTGCACTCCAGCGTGGCGAAACCGTTATTCACGAAGAGTTTCTTCCCGAGTTGATTGCGCGTCATGAGGGCGAGCGCCTTCGGTTCACAAGTTCGCTGACTGAGGGACTGAAAGACTCCGCCATTGTTTTCATTGCTGTCGGCACGCCTCCGTGCGAAACCGGCGAGGCCGACGTCTCCGTGCTCGACTCCGTCTGCGGTGAGATCGCGCGCTCCATGGATGGATTCAAGCTGATCGTGGTGAAGAGCACAGTTCCCGCCGGCACCAACCGGTGGATCTGCCGGGTGTTGCAGCGCAATGGCGCCGATCCGTCGTGTTTTCGGGTGGCCTCAAATCCCGAATTTCTGCGCGAAGGTACGGCGGTGGTCGACTTTCTATATCCCGACCGCATTGTGCTCGGATGCAACTGCCGCCGGAGCGCCGATCTGCTCACCACCGCCTATAAGCCGTTGCTCGACGGAAGCTACGCAGCCGGAAGCGGAGCCATACCGGCGCCCGATAACGCACAGATTCCCGCACCCCTGGTGGTAACCAGTTCCGCGAGTGCCGAGCTGATCAAGCACGCTTCCAACGCATTCCTTGCCATGAAGATTTCCTTTATCAATGCGGTCGCTAACATCTGCGAGAAAAATGCCGCTGACATTGAAGAAGTTGTCGACGGCATCGGCCGCGATCAGCGCATCGGCAAGCGCTTCCTGAATCCGGGTATCGGCTACGGCGGCTCGTGTTTTCCCAAGGACCTGAAAGCGCTGCGCGCCGTCGCTCACCAGAGCGGTTGCGACTTTCGCCTGCTGGATGAAGTGATCCGCATCAACGAAGAGCAGCGCCGTCATTTTGTCAGCAAAGTGCGCGAGGCGCTCTGGACGTTGAAAGGTAAGCGGCTCGGCGTTCTTGGGCTCGCCTTCAAGGGTGGAACCGACGATGTGCGCGAATCGCCCGCAATTGCCGTGATCCAGAAGCTGCTCAAGGAAGGATGCCGTATCGTGGCCTACGACCCGGCAGCCACGGAACGGGCCCGGGCTGAGTTCGCGACCGACCCGGGCATCATCTTCGCAGAGAACGCTTACCGTGCAGCGATGGACGCCGACGCGCTTCTTGTCCTCACCGACTGGGAAGAGTTCGCCGCGCTCGACCTTGATCGCCTGCGCGCGCGCATGCGGCAACCCATTCTGCTCGATGGCCGAAACCTGTTCTCTCCCTCCCAGATGGAGAAGGCCGGCTTCATCTACTACAGCATCGGCCGGCCGGAAGTTGTACCCGAACTGCAAACCAAAGATTCCTCCCAGGAAGCGGCATAAGCGGGTTTGGCTCATCACGCGCAGGACCGGGTCGGAGAGCGACAGGGTTCGGAGTTGAGACTGCGCTGAAGTTCTCGCTCGACTCAGGTTAAGAGCCGCGCGCCAAAATTTTATTTCCAGTCTGCTTCCCAAAATGGGCCAAGCTGCTCAACGCTAAGACCCAACAAAACAACAACATCGCACTGCGCAGGAAAAACAAGCTCGCACAGTGGGTTACGCGAGGTGCGCCGCTCATTTATACTCATCCGTTTGCCATGCTGCGATTTTGCAAGTAAGAACCCGGGGCATGGCCCGAGGAACCCTGTGAAAATTCTGGTCTGTATGAAGCAGGTACCGCAGAAAGATGCACCGCTGAAGCTCAACGAGAGCGGTACCTGGATCCGTGAAGACGTTTCCTACGAGGTGAACGAGCCTGACGCCTACGCGCTGGAAGAAGCGCTGCGCCAGAAAGAAAAGCACGGTGGAGAAGTCGTCGTCATCACCAGCGGACCGGCGCGGGCGCAGCAGGTGTTGCGCGAGGCGCTGGCCAAGGGAGCGGATCGCGCCATCCATCTCGAAGGCGACGAGTTCGCTACGCTCGACGCGTTCAACACCGCGAAGGCCATTGCCTCGGTTGCCAAAGATGAAAACTTCGATCTGATCTTCACCGGTCTGCAATCCGACGACTTCGGCTACGCGCAGACCGGCGTCGTGCTGGCCGAGTTGCTGGGTTGGCCGCACGCAACCATCATCATGCAGATCGAGAAGACCGACTCCGGCATTCGCGTGAAGCGCGAGTTGGAAGCGGGCTTCTTCCAGTTCATCGATATGCCGCTGCCTGCCGTGCTCAGCATTCAGTCCGGTATCAACAAACTGCGTTATGCGACGCTCATTGGCATCAAGCAGGCCAAGAATAAGCCGCTGAAGAAGGTGAGCTTCGACGAAGTGAAGTCGTCACTGGCCGGAAATTTGCAAAAAATTGAGCGGCTCTACATTCCGCAGAAGACGAAGCAGACTGAGGTAATCGAAGGGCCTCCGGCGGAAGTGGCCAAGAAGCTGGCCGAGAAGCTGCGCAATGAAATACGCGTCATTTGAGGAAGTGTTCCGGCCCTCAAAAGCAGGGCCGCGCTGAGAGTTTTTTCAGAATACTGGCTTGACGTTTGAACAACACTGATTCCCGTGCTGACGTGGCATCTAATCTTTCGGGGTATTGTTCCCCAGGAGGTTGGCAAATGCCAGGTTATGAGCGGGATCAGGCGGCCATCGACAGCACGGTCGAGAACCGGCAACTGGGCTCGATTATGTTGACTGCAGGCTGGATATTGCTGTGGTTCGACGCGATTCTGTTTGCGTTTTTCTTCATCAGCCTTCGCGACGGCTCGTATTTCTGGCCGATCTGGGTGTCGATTGAAGGCGTCGTCGGAGTTTCGCTGGTGATTGCCGGCACGCGCTACAAGGGAAAGGTTGGACCAACCCCCCTGGGACAGCGCGATAGGGCCGGCATCGAGCGTGAGCTCCGGCGCGAAAAAGAAGAGCAGAAGCACGTCGCATAGGCCGTTCGGCGTCGCCAGGCACAGTTTGGGTACTGGAAAGTGGCAATCGCAAGCTGGAGGCGATTATGCCGTCGACAGAAGAAGGCCGTGAAACCGGATCAGCCTTGAAAGTGATGGGCTGGATTTGCTTGTTATTTGCGTTCCTGGTGATGTTTTTCAATCCGGCAGCCATCAAGCGTGGTCAGCTCGGGATTGAGTATATCGCCGGCACGCTGGCGATTGTGGGATTGGGAATGTACATCGTGGGCATGCGTATTCGTGGGCATAACCGTTGACGTGGTTTTGCTGAAAGATCACGTGGCGGAATGATTCGCGTCGGGGCACGACTTTTTGAAGCTGGCTAAGAAATTTACCTTGAGGAATGATTCGCGTCAGGGCACGACTTCAGTCGTGCCGAAAAGCATTTTTATTGTCCAGAGCCGACTTTAGTCGGCGACACCAATCCGATCGCTCCAAGATTCACGGAAAGAATCCAATGGCAGACACAATCCTGGTCGTAGCAGAACAACGTGAAGGAAAACTGAATCGCGTCTCCTTTGAGACCATCACTGGCGCGCAAGCCATCGCCGCCGATACCGGCTGGACGCTGGAGGCCGCAGTCGTCGGTAGCGGCGTCTCCGAGATTGCGGCCGAACTGGCCAAGACCAAGGTCGCGAAGGTTTACGACGTCGAGTCGCCTTTGCTGGAGCCCTATACGCCCGACGGGTTTGTGGCCGCGCTCAAGAAGTTCATCGAGCAGAAGCAGCCTAAGCTGGTGCTGATGCCGCACACCTACCAGGTGCGCGACTTCGCTCCCAAACTGGCGACCGCTCTCGATCGCAGTCTTATCAGCGACGCCATTGGCTATAAATACGATGGCGGCAAGCTGCTCTTCACCCGGCAGATGTTCCAGGGCAAGTTTGCGGCGGACGTGTCGTTCGCCGGGGAGCCGCCGTACTTCGCCACCTTCCAGAATGGAGCCTTTCGCGGCGACAAGGTCGAAGCCGGAGCTGCGCCCGCTCCCGTTGAAACGGTCAATGTCGAGATCCCCGGCAACGCTATTCGCAACAAGCCTGACGCTCCGTTCAAGGAGGCCAAGCAGGCGGTCGATCTCACCCAGGCCGACGTGATCGTCGCGGTCGGACGAGGAATAAAAGAAGAGAAGAACATCGCCATCGCCCGCCAATTAGCCGAGGTTTTGGGCGGCGAGATCGCCGCCTCGCGTCCCATTTGCGACTCCGGATGGCTGCCGATGGACCGCCAGGTCGGTTCGTCGGGACAGACAGTAGCACCAAAGCTCTATCTCGCTTTAGGTATTAGTGGCGCAATTCAGCACGTTGTGGGAATGAAAGGTGCGCGTACAATCATCGCCATCAATAAGGATTCCGAAGCTCCGATTTTCGAAATCGCTGATGTAGCCGTTGTTGGGAACCTGTTTGAAATCGTTCCACCGCTGATCGAAGAAGTGAAAAAAGCGAAAGGCGCCTAGCGAAGAACAGCGCCCTCGGTCGGCGGAGGAATAGCTTCTGTTCCTGCTCATTCTTCCGGTCGCTGCCTGAATATTTGCTGAACCTGGAATCAGGATTTTAGCGCCGGCCGCGTTGCTGGCGGGGACAAGGTCGTGTGCGTTCTCGGAGCGCACCGGAGACAGGTACGACCGTTTAGCTTTTAAGAAGGGTATTTCATGATTTTTCGCAAGCCGCTGCCGGACGTTGAGCGGCCAGTAATGGAAGCAGATGTAGTGATTGTGGGCGGAGGCCCTGCCGGCATGGCATGTGCCTTGCGCCTGTCTCAACTGATCGACGAGCATAACGCCAGCCACCCCGACTCGCCGCTCTCCAAAGAAAACATCTATCTGCTGGAGAAGGCGCGGGAGATCGGCGCCCATTGTCTTTCTGGCGCGCTGCTCGACCCCCGGTCTATGCGCGAACTGCTTCCCGACTTCGAAAAGGAAGCGCCGCTCGACGCTGCCGTCATTAAAGAATCCGTTTATTACCTGACGCGCTCCGGCAAGTTCAAGTTTCCGGTCACCCCGCCTCCGATGCGCGATCATGGCAACTACGTCATTTCCATCAATAAATTTGTGAAGTGGCTCGGCAGCAAGGTGGAAGAGGCAGGAATCACCGTCTTTACCGGCTTTGCCGGATCGGAACTGCTGTTTGAAGCGGGACGCGTCGTGGGTGTGCGCACCGATGACAAAGGTGTCGACAAATCCGGCGAACAGAAAAGCAACTTCGAGCCCGGTTACGACCTGCACGCGAAGGTCGTGATCCTGGCAGAAGGCTCGCGTGGTTCGTTGACCAAGCAACTCATTGGACGCTTTCGCCTCGACCAATCGCGCAATCCGCAGACCTACGGTGTTGGCGTCAAAGAATTGTGGGAACTTCCTCCCGGGCGTATCGCCGCCGGAGAAGTCATCTACACCATGGGGTACCCGTTGACGTTCAACGAGTACGGCGGCGCGTGGATCTACGGCTCGCAGGAAAACGTGGTTTCGCTCGGTTTCGTTACCGGACTCGACTACCCCGACCCGCGCATCGATCCGCAGCATGTGCTGCAGCAATTCAAAAAGCATCCTTTCGTGGCCAAGCTTCTCGAAGGCGGCAAGATGATCCGCTACGGCGCAAAGTCGCTGCCTTATGGTGGCTGGTGGTGCATTCCCCCCGTGGCCGGGGACGGCTGGATGATTCTCGGCGATTCAGCGGGATTGCTCAATTCGCAGCGGCTCAAGGGAATCCACCTCGCCATCAAGAGCGGCATGCTGGCGGCCGAAACGGCATACGATGCCATGGCGAAAAACAACTTTTCGCTCACCACTCTGGAAAAATACGAAGATCGCGTCCAGAACAGTTGGATCAAGACCGAGCTGTGGCCGGTACGCAATTTCCATCAGGGCTTCGAGAGCGGATTTTTGTCCGGCATGTTCCACGCCGGCATTCAGCAGCTCACTGGCGGACGCGGCTTGCGCGAGCGCTATTCCAACCATCCCGGACATCGCCGGATGAAGAAGCTCGCGAATCTTGTCGCGAATGGCGGCGCAGAAGCCAACATCATCGGCCCGGCCAAGGGCGACGGCAAACTCACCTTCGATAAGCTGACCGATCTCTACCACTCGGGCACCAAGCACGAAGAAGATCAGCCGGCTCATCTCGTCATTCACGACACCGACATCTGCAATGAGCGTTGCGTTCGCGAGTTCGGCAACCCGTGCAAGAACTTCTGCCCGGCCAGTGTCTATGAGATGGTCGAAGCCCTGGATACTCCCAGCGGGCTGCAGATCCACCTCAATCCTTCCAACTGCGTACACTGCAAGACCTGCGACATCATGGATCCCTACGAGATCATCACCTGGGTCCCGCCTGAGGGAGGCGGAGGGCCAAATTACGACGGGATGTAGCGGGCGCTGAAAATTCCCGTGACGTGATTCGCATCAGGGAAGCACCTCGGAGGCTGCTGAAAAACTCCCTTGGGAGATGATTCGCGCGCTGCAAATTTAGGCAGCAAGCGCGACGCTCCAAGCCCGAAGGGCGACCGGCATGACAGCCTAGTATGGAGCCACAGGCGTGACTAGCACCTAAGTGCTCTCCGCCCCGGAAAAATAGACTAGGCTGCTCGACACAATTATTCAACTTTTTCCTTGCCTGCATTTCAATCTCTGACTATGATTCAGGGCACGAGATTGGCGTGTGCGAATGGCCGATCTGTTTGCATTGCTGCCTCCTGCGGCAGTGTAACTGCGGATTTGTTGCAACATTTGTCTAGACTGTTTTGTTGCGCTTAGGAGGAGTACCATGCGTAAGCTTCACCTGCTTGTTGTGGTTGCGGTTCTCTGCCTCGCCGCCACTACTGCTTTTGCCGACAACATCATCTTCGACCTTTCCCCGGCCAACGGCTTCACAGACCGTTCTGGCGGCAGCGGTGTAGGCCAAGGCGTCAGCGTCACCACGACGACGACGATCAACGACATGCAGTTCTACCTGAACATGCCAAGTGGTGGTGATCTGAAGTTCTTCATCTTCGACTCCACCAACACCAGCCTCCTGTTCTTGCAGGAAGAGACCGGAATTGCGGCGTCCCAGAACCCGGCTTGGATTTCGTCTCCCGAGTTCAGCTACACGCTGCAGGCCGGCAGTACCTACTATTTCGGTGTGATTGGTGACGCGGAAGCTTTAGTCGGCTACATCTTCCCGCCGATCAGTTACAGCGACAACGGCCTTACTGCTCTCACCAGCGGCAACTCCAACTACAGCGGATATGGCGAGCCTACCTTCGCGGGTTTCGGTGGCGCTCAGATCGCTCTGCGCCTCGGGCAGACTGCGGTTCCGGAGCCGGGCAGCCTCGTACTGCTGGGCACAGGTGCTCTTGGCCTGGCTGGCGTACTGCGCCGCAAGCTGATGCTGTAATTTTCCGCTGTCTCTCGAGTTCGAGGCCGAGCCCACGAGGCTCGGCCTTTTGTTGTGTGCGAGAGTTGCGAAACCTCAGAAGCACAGTCGAGATTATCGCTTGGGAGCCGCGCGCCTTTTGAGTGCGACGTCCTGATTCCCTGATATTTTGATACCTGACACCTCATAACTATATGTCTCCCGGCAAAATCATCCAGCGGCTGTTCGACTCCCGATATGGTGTCTCGAATCGGCTGATTGCGCGCTGGCTCTTCCTGCGTGCGCTGGGACTCATTTACTTCTCCGCGTTCTACGCATTGCTCTTCCAGATACGCGGCCTCATCGGCAACAACGGCATTCTTCCGGCCGGCGAATACCTGGAGGCCGTTGCCCACACGTATGGATCTGCACGCCTCTGGTATGCCCCCTCCCTGTTCTGGCTGTCCACCGGCAACGCGATGCTCATGGCGGTCTGCGGGATCGGGCTGCTCGCTTCGGTGCTGCTGGTTTTTGACCTTTGGCCGCGCGGGATGCTGGTCGTGTGCTTCGTCTGCTTTCTGTCGTTCGTCTCGGTGGCCGGAGATTTTTCCGGATATCAATCAGACGGAATGCTGCTGGCCGCGGGCTTCGTTTCCTGGTTCTTCGCGCCGCCGGGATTTCGGCCCGGATGGGGCGAAGCGCATCCGCCTTCGCGCGCCAGCCTGTTTCTGCTGCAGTGGGAATGGTTTCGCATCTACTTCGAGTCGGGAATCGTGAAGCTGGCCAGCGGCGACCCGGAGTGGCGCAACTGGACGGCGATGGACCAGTACTACCAGAACGGTCCGTTACCCACGTGGATCGGCTATTACGTGCAGCACTTTCCCCACTGGTTTCACGCCTCAACTGTCTTTGTCACCTTCGCCGTGGAGTTGGGAATCGTCTGGATGATGTTTCTGCCGCGACGTTGGCGGTTGCTCTGCTTTGGGGTTGTTACCGTTCTGCAGATTGGGATTATCCTCACCGCGAATTATGCATTCCTGAACTATCTGGTTTTGTCGCTCGGTGTCTTGCTGGTCGACGATCGGTACCTGGTGCATGTGCTGCCGAGGGCCTGGCGCGTGAAGTTTGAGCAAGCCCCACCGCGCGCAGGCGCCCAGCATCCGCAGGAAGAACAACCGGCGGCGGAGCCCGCGCTGTCGATTATCGACACACCGCCCGCGCCTCCTCCTCCGCAGCGCACTGCGCCAGATCACCGTGATGCGTTCAAGTTAGCGCTGACCAGTGTGATGCTGATTTGGATCTTCTACGCCACGACGGTGCAACTCATCTGGATGTTGTTCCCGGGCGTTCCACTGCCGATGACCCCGGTCGCAGCACTTGATCCATTCCGGGTTGCAAACCGTTACGGCCTGTTCGCGGTCATGACACGCGGGCGCTATGAAATCGAGTTCCAGGGCTCGAATGACGGCCAGAACTGGACGCCCTACCCATTTCGTTACAAGCCGCAGGATCTGGCCAAGGCACCGGGGATCTATGCGCCGTACCAGCCACGCTTCGATTGGAACCTGTGGTTTGCCTCTCTGGGCAGCTGGCGCGAGAACCCGATTGTCCCCAGCACCGAAGAGCGCTTGTTGTCGGGCGGCCGCGACGTTCTGCAGTTGTTTGCAGGCAATCCATTTGCTGAAGCACCGCCAAAGCAGATTCGAGCCGTGCTCTGGCAGTACTGGTTCACCAGCCTGGACGAAAAGCATCGCACTGGCATGTGGTGGCGCCGCCAGTTGATGGGCCTGTATGCTCCCGAGTTGCAGGTGGGCCCTGATGGCAAGCTGCAGGTTGTGCAGTGGCCGGCGCCGTTGCCGCCTCACGATTAGCGGCCGCATCTGTCAGTTGTACGGGTTAAAACAGGATAGGGTTTCGCCGTGATCAGCTTGCCAAGTCGCCGCGCCGAGCTCGCAGGTCGCAAAGCGTGTGTTGTGGGCTCCGGCCCGAACGGCTTGGCCGCTGCTATTG
Organism: uncultured Acidobacteriaceae bacterium; assembly: GCA_963846815.1. GTDB lineage: Bacteria > Acidobacteriota > Terriglobia > Terriglobales > Acidobacteriaceae > CAVVDY01. The sequence continues at coordinate 366,988 of CAWJXG010000001.1, forward strand.
TCTTGGCCCAGGGCGGCATGGATGTCGAGGTGTTCGAAGCCGAGGCCCAGCCCGGAGGCGGTGTGCGCACCATGGAGCTGACGCTGCCCGGCTTTCACCACGACTTCGGATCGGCGGTCCACCCCATGGCCGTCGGCTCGCCCTTCTTCTCGTGCCTTCCCCTGCGCGAATACGGGCTGGAGTGGATTCATCCCCCGGCGCCGCTGGCTCATCCGTTGGACGATGGGACGCCTGTCCTACTCCACCGCGATTTCGCAGATATGGAGCGCGAACTGGGCGAGGATGGCGCTGCCTGGCGTCGGCTGATGGAACCGTTCGCCGTCAACTGGGACCGGCTGGCGCCGCAAATCCTGCGCCCTGTTCCGCCATTTCCGCGCAGTCCATGGTTGCTGGCGAGGCTGGGGGTGATTTCGTTGTCCTCGGCCAATGCCATTGCCAGGCGCTCATTCAGGGGCGAACGCGCCAGAGCGCTTTTTTCCGGGATGGCAGCCCATTCTTTCCTCGATTTTGACGAGGCCTTGAGCGCAACCTTCGGCGTCCTGCTGGGAGTGACAGCCCACGCTGTAGGATGGCCAGTCCCTCGCGGTGGCGCGCAGTCCATTACTAACGCCTTGATTGGCTACCTTCAGAGCCTGGGCGGAAAGCTCACTACCTCGTCAAGAGTCGTAAGCGCGGACGACCTACCCTGCTGTGATATCACAATGTGGGATATATCTCCGCTGCAGCTTCTACGCATTGCGGGCACTCGCCTGAGCAGCGGGTTTTGCAACGATCTGACGTCCTACAAACAGGGACCTGCTGCCTTCAAGGTCGACTACGCTCTGTCGGAACCGATCCCCTGGAAGGCCCGGGAATGCTTGAACGCTGGGACCGTCCACCTTGGAGGCACTCTCAGTGAAATTGCTGCCTCAGAATACGCGGCCCGGCATGGCCATCTTGCCGAGCGGCCCTTTGTTCTGTTATCACAGCCCACCCTCTTCGATCCCAGTCGCGCGCCACAAGGCAAGCACATTGCCTGGGCGTACTGTCATGTTCCCAATGGTTCAAGTTTCGACATGCTCGGGCGATTGGAGGCCCAGATCGAGCGCTTCGCACCTGGTTTCCGGGACTGCGTCCTCGCCCGCAGAGTACTGAACCCTGCAGAGCTGGAATCAATGGACGCGAACCTCGTCGGCGGCGACATTGGCGGAGGAGCCGCGAACCTGACGCAGTTCGTCTTTCGCCCGACCTGGCGAAGGTACGCGACATCGGAGCGCGACATGTATCTCTGCTCCTCCTCCACCCCGCCCGGAGCCGGCGTACACGGCATGTGCGGCTACAATGCAGCCAGACTTGCACTCTCAAAATTGCGATGAGCCAGCAGATCAACAAGCGCAGTCTGGTCGGCGAGACCATATCGCAATACCGCGTCCTGCGCGAGATCGGGCACGGCGGCATGGCGACGGTCTATGAGGCCGAGGACACGCTGTTGGCGCGCCACGTCGCACTGAAGGTGATTGCCGAGGACCTGCTGCGCGACGAAAGCGCGATCGCCCGGTTTGAGTTGGAGGCCCGCGCGGCCGCTGCGCTGGACCATCCCAACATCTGCAGGGTCTACGAACTGACGCAGTACAATGGCCGCCCCGTCATCGTGATGGAATTGCTCGAAGGCGAGAGCCTGCGCGAAGCTGTCCGCCGCGGTCCGCTCCCACTGGCGCTGGTGGTCGACATTGGGATCGAGATCGCCGACGCGCTTGACCTCGCCCACACCAAAGGCTTCCTGCACAGGGACATCAAACCAGGCAACATCATGTGCAACGGCCGCGGCCAGGCGAAGCTGCTCGATTTCGGACTGGCCAAGTCCGGCGACCGCGAAGCTCCGCTGGAGGACCACGACGCCAACAACGGCTCGTTCGGGGGAACCGTTCAGTTCATGTCGCCGGAGCAGACGCGAGGAGAGGAACTCGACGCGCGCAGCGATTTATTCTCGCTGGGTATCGTGCTCTATGAGATAGCAACTGGGGAGCGGCCATTTAAGCGGCGCAGCGGTCTGGCGACGATGGAGGCGATCCGTGCGGTTCATCCTGCATCGCCGCAATCGCTCAATCCCGCAGTGCCGGAAGGCCTGGAAGTCATTATCACGAAACTGCTGCAAAAGGACCCTGCCGAGCGCTACCAGAGCGCGGCCGATCTGCGCAGCGATCTGCAAGCCCTGAAGCTCTCCATGCAGGCAATGGAGGCGGAGCGCGGGCGGGCGATTTCTCTCGAGCCCGATGCGATTCCCCCGATCGCGGCGGCAGAGCCTCCAGCGCCGCTGGAGAGTGAAGAACAGCTGGTAAGCCGCGTCTGGCGAAGGCGCGCCTGGTATGTTGCGCCGTTTGTGATTGCAGCGCTGTTATTTCTCGCCTTAGCGGCGATTTTGATTTATGAGCGGCTCAGCGGCGCGTCGCTCAGAAATGACGAGGTGCAATTCAGCGCGCGAACAGAGTTCGCATCGGCCATTGCCACAACCCCCGGCGTCAGAACGAACGCCACGCTATGGTGAATGGCCTCCCGGTGCGTTGGCGTGGCGTCGGACGCACCGGAAGACCTAACGTGGGAACTGCATGACCTCAACCCGGGCTGGGCCTAGTACGTTCGCGTTACGTGGACCACACCCTGACCGACCTCACCCGTCCAGTCCCAGGCATTGACCGCAATGGTATGAAATCCCATCGGGGTCGGTACCCACATCTGCAATGTAGAAGAGCCGCCTACGATCTTGTACAGCTTGCTGTCCACATACACCGCCCATGCGGTAATGGGAGGCTTACCGGTCGTGGCGGTGGCATTCAGGTTCGTGTACGGACCGGCGTCGGGGAAGTAATCGTAGGGCGCCGTGATCTTGACCGTCACGCCGGCGAAGAATTCCGAGATTCCATTCGCCGATGCGCCGTCTCCGGGACAAGGCTTGATGCCCAGCTGGTCGCAAGTACCGCGCAGCATGTCATTTTGCATGATGTGGGTGGATGACTTGTAATTGCGCTTCACGCCCGGGCCGATGGCGGCGAAGAAGATGTGTCCGCCACAGCCCTGCTTCTGGTTCTGACTGCACGAATTATCGCCGTCCAGATCGCTCTCATCGAAGGTCACGATCAGCACGCCATCGCCTCCCGGTTGGAAGTAGCGCGAGTTCAACAGCGCCGGCAATTGCTGCGAGAGGTAGACGTCGGCATTGTGCAGCGCGGTCTGGGTATCGCCCTGCGGATCATGCCCATCATGGGTCAGGTCGGGAACCAGCCATGTGTAGTTGGCGACGTTATTCGTGGCAAGGTCGTGGGCGAAGTTGCCGGTCCACGGAACCATGTTCTGCTGCTGTTGATAGCTGTTGACGACGTCGCTGAGGAAGGGAAATGCATTGTGGCGTCGAACGTACTCGTCATACTGATCGCCCATGTAGCCCGGCGAAGGCATGGACTGGAAGTAGCCGCGCCAGGTCATCTTACGCGCCGTCAGCTCGCGCACCATGTTGTCCTTGGTATAGGGCTCGTTGCATCCGTCGCCATTACAGTTGCCGTTGTCCGAATAACCGTCTTTGGGAGCGGCGCCGGCGGTTAATTCCAGATACGCATTGAATGAGCCATGAGAAGGCGAATAGGCCTGCAACGATTGGGAGTACTGGTTGGCAAGCCCGGAAAGGTAAGGCATGTACTTCATGGCCTCGGCATCGCTGCGGTTTTCCAGCATGAGGACGAATACATGAGAGGACTGTTGGGCCACCACCGGGATGGCGGCGAAGGCGAGCAGCAATGCGAGTAAATACTTCATGTTCGGCAATGTAGCCGGAGACGGGCCAATCTCAGTTATGCCGGTCGCCCTAAACGGATGGCTAAAAAACCCTAATACCCCCTTAGTTCCAAAGTTCCATTCCTGTAAAAGACTGTGGGATATGCCTGAGGCCTTCCATAAGCAAATCCGCTGCCTCGCCGATGCGCACGGCCCCACGTTGAGCCGGTGTAGAATGAACAGTTTGCTGATACTGTGCTGAGTCCAGCGGCGTTTTGCAGCATCTACAACTTGAGCTTTCAAATCACTGGCGAGACGTCCCTGCCACACTAATCCATCCGAGAGGAAGCAATTATGGCAACGCTGACCCACCCTGCACGCGAGGCGAATCGCACCGATGCCCGCACCAACATTGAGGTCAACATACCCGAGAAGTTCGTCAACGAACCGTCCATTGACTGGTCAAATCCCGAGAACCAGCGGCGCATGCAAACCGCGATCGAGAAAGTGCGCAACGAACTTGGGCAGGAGTACGACCTGGTCATCGGCGGCCGCCGCGTAAAGACCGCCAAGAAGCATGAATCGATCAACCCGGCGCATCCGACGCAGGTTGTTGGAATTCATCAGGAAGCCGGAGCATCCGAGGTTGAGCCCGCGATGCAGGCAGCCCTCAAAGCCTTCCAGACCTGGAGCCGTACCCCGTGGGGAACCCGCATCCACCTGCTGTTGCGGACGGCCCAGCTCATGCGTGACCGCAAGTATGAGCTGATGGCGTGGCTGGTTTTCGAGGTCGGCAAGAATTATGCCGAGGCAGACGGCGATGTCGCTGAATTGATCGATTTCTGCATGATGTACGCCCAGGAGGCGATTCGGTTATCGAAGACCACTCCTCCGGTACAGTTGCCCGGCGAGCGCGATCACCTCTGGTACATCCCGCTAGGCGTGGGAGCGGTGATTTCTCCCTGGAACTTCCCCGCGGCCATCATGGGCGGCATGACCCTGGCGTCCATTGTCAGCGGCAACACGGTCATCCTGAAGCCCTCGGGAGATTCCCCAACCATTGCTGCGAAATTCATGGAAATACTGGAACAGGCCGGAGTGCCGGATGGCGTAGTGAATTTCTGTCCCGGCAGCGGATCAAGTTTTGGCGAAGCCGTGGTCGCTCACGCCAAGACGCGCTACATCGCGTTCACCGGATCCAAAGAAGTGGGCTTGCACATCAACCAGCGTGCCGCCGAGCAGCAACCCGGCCAGTTGTGGATCAAACGCACCGTCCTCGAAATGGGGGGCAAAGACTCCATCATCGTCGAGAACGATGCCGACTTCGATGCAGCGGTCGAGGGAGTCGCGGTCTCAGCTTTCGGTTTCAGCGGACAGAAGTGCTCGGCTTGTTCCCGTGCGATTGTTGATGAACGCATTTATGACCGCTTCCTGCAGCGGCTGCGCGAGCGGGTGGAGAAGATCAAGGTCGGCGAGCCGACCGAGAATCCGGGCATGGGACCGGTGATTAACGAGAAGTCGATGAAGTCGATTCTTGGCTACATCGAGAAGGGCATCGCCGAAGGCGGACGCCTGATCACCGGCGGTGCTCGCGCCACCGAACTCGGCGACGGGTACTACATTCAGCCGACCGTTATCGCCGACGTCGATCCCCGCGCCACCATCTCGCAGGAGGAAATCTTCGGGCCGGTGCTGGCGGTCCTCAAGTCGCGCAACTTCCAAGAAGCGCTGGCCATCGCCAACAACACTGAGTTCGGCCTGACCGGCGCGGTTTACACCCAGTCGAGCGACAAGATTGAAGTTGCCAAGCGGGAATTCCACGTCGGCAATCTCTACATCAATCGCAAGTGCACCGGTGCCATGGTCGGCGCCCATCCGTTCGGCGGATTTAACATGTCGGGCACCGACTCCAAGGCTGGTGGTCCCGACTACCTGTACCTGTTCACCCAGGCGAAATCGATCGGAGAGAAGATCGTAAAGTAGCCTGAGAATACGAGGCCGGACGCCCCGTTCGGCCTCTGCTCGTTCAATCCCTATCCAGGCCGCGTTTTCGACAGCCAAGTCCTGAAACCGACATAGCCTGGCTGTTGACTTGCCACCGTTGTGCCATCGCATGGCCACTTTCTTATCATTGACTTTTAGTCAAGCCGCCATAAAATAGGTCGCAATTTGGGAAGTTGGGGCTGGTTCCGAGCTACGGCTGGGGCCGCCCACTCCACGGGTCTTTTTTGATTCTTTCGCTCCCCCCATGCTCATTGGGCCTTATAGGAGGTCTTGTGCGAAGAGCAAAGCCGAAAGTTATAAAGAGCCTGGTCAGGACCGCTCTTGGTCCGCTCGAAGAGCAATTGATGCGCCTCATGTGTGCGACCGGGAAGGCCACAGTCCGGGACGTGGTTCTGTCCCTGAACCACCAGTTCGCATACACGACCATTATGAGCACGATGGACCGTCTCTATCACAAGGGATTGCTGCGTCGCGAAAGCGACAGGAAGGCCTTTGTCTATTACCCGGCGATGACAGGGCGGCAGTTGGAGGCGCAATTGGCTCGCGATCTCATCACAGCCTTCCTGGCATGCGGCAGCAAATCGACGGTCATGCTGGCTGCGGCGCTGGTTGATTCTCTTGCCGCCTACGACGCAAACCTGCTCGACGAAGTGGCGGCTGAGATTCGCGCGCGCCGATGGATTGCTCCCAGCTATGCTGAATCGAGATTCGCGGGGCGCCGCGATGGGACATACGACTGGCCCCTGGGAAATGCCTAGTGGGTTGCCAGGCTCTCCAGCATAATTGGCAAGCCGCAGGTGACCTCCAGCAAGTACTTCGCTCGTGCCAGGCGCTCACCAGCCGGCCCAACCTGAAGGTCGACGTGGTGGGCCGTAACCATCATTACTCCGTCTTTCCGCGCGACTAGCGGACCTGAACCGTGAGACTGGGACTCGCGATCCAGGGCGTTTGCCAGACGCAAAATGCCGGCCAGGCGCAGAAGTTGGTTTCGCGATCGCGCAGGGATTCCGCTGAACATGGCATGTGACACGGGAGCAACAGCGCCGCGATGATAGCGGGCCACGATGGCGACCGCCCGCATGTCTTGAGCAGTCCAGCCGGGCGGCGGCGCCAGTTTGCACAGCATACGAAAGGAGCGCTTCTGATGCGCCTTTTCCTGCTTGCTGCGCCCCACTTCGTGCATGAGGGCCGCAGCCTGAAGAATATTGCGCTGTCGGGTATCGGCCCGAATAGCCTTATGCTCGGCCAATCCATCATAGAGTCGCAGGGCCAACGAACTCACCCGCGTGGCATGATCAAAATCAGGATCGAGGAACGACGCCCACAGCCGCAGCTTGTCGAGCCCGGCGCGTTCCAGCGCTTCCCCTGAGGGCAGGGCCGCGCGCCAAATTTTCCACAAGGAATGGTTCCCCACCATGCGTTCGCGGTACAACGCCAGGCGCTGATAACGCTCGCCCTGGACGGTCACTCGCCACTGTGCTCGCGTCTCGGGAGAAAGTTCGGAGTGCGAGCGCAGCAACGCCCACAGCACGTCGAAATCGTGGACCTCGCCCAGGGCGTCCTGCAGCTCGCGGAGGTTCTTCGACCACTGCTCGTGCAGGGAGGGCAGAAAATTCTCCACCGTATACCGCAGCCGTTTGATGCCGATGCGAAGCTGGTGATAGGCGATTCCGGAACGGTTGCGCAGCGCCTGTCGATGAAGTTCGTGCGCCTCGCTCCATCGCTCCAGGGCAAGCAAGCGGAAAACGGATCCGTCCAAAGGGATTTTTTCGGCGCGTTCCGCCAGCCTGATATTGAGCGACAGCCAAAGCTTGCGATCGAAACTGTTCAACGCGTGCTGCGCCGCCGCCTTCAGGTGGGTTTCGCGGGCTTGTAGTTCCTGCATCAGAACAGGCCGCGCAGAATCATTCGGTGAAGCGAGCTTTTCCACCCACTCCATCATGACCTGCACGTCGCGCAGTTCGCCTAAAGCCGCAAACAGAGGCTTCGCCAGGCGCTTCATCTGCCGCCAGCCGGGATCCGGATCGACCGAGAGAAATCCATCGGCCATGGAGCGGCAGCGGCGGATCGCGACCCGCAGATCGTGTACGGGATCAGCCGCAAAGTCCTGGCTGGCCTTTTCGCATTCTTCAATCGCGCGCTGCGCCCAGTGAAGCAGGCCCGCCTTCCTGGGTTCGGCAGCAATGGAACCGTCGGTCTGCATCAGTTGGTTCACATTCTAGTGTGATTCCCGGCTCACGGCAGAAGTGAGTGCTTGTCAACCCCTGCCACCAAGAAACTTCCTCGTAGCAGCGCGAATCAAAACATGCCTGACGGCAGCGGTGTACCATAGCCTCAACAGATGTGGGCCCTTTCGTAATTCCGCCAAGAGAGACGATGTGTGAAAGTCTTGCTGCTGGCCATGCCGGATTCGTTCGAGCACATGCCCACGGTCGCCGTGCGCATGCCCAATGGCGCTCTTGCGTCCCTTGCCGGCAACGTTGATGAGCATCACCAGGTAGCTGCTGCCGATCTCATCCTGCGGCAGGACCGAGTTCGCGAAACCGTCGAGCAACTGGTACGCGAGCGGCAACCCGATGTTGTCGGGCTGTCGGTGATGACCTTTCAGCGCAAGACTGCCTTTCGCATCGTCGAGCTCATTCGCGCCCTTCGTCCTGAAGTACAGATTGTCTGCGGAGGCTATGATCCCAGCCTTGCTCCCGAAGCCTACATGCACGATGGCAGTGGAGTTGACTTCATCGTTCGCGGCGAAGGAGAGCTGACGTTTCGAGAGCTGCTGCGCGCTCTCGAGAGTGGCGATGGGCTGGCGAAAATCACAGGGCTCAGCTACCGGTTGGATGACGGCTGGCGGCAGAATCCCTCGCGCCCGGTGCACAGCCTGGAAGACGACGACATTCGCCTTCCGCAGCGAAGCTCGCGCGTGCTATCGGGCTACACTATGCTCGGCCGGCCAGTCGATGTAGTCGAGACCTCGCGCGGATGCACCTTCGATTGCGGCTTCTGCTCGATCATCGAGATGCGTGGCCGCAACTTTCACACTTACACCTTTGACCGCGTAATCGCCGATATTCGCGATGCCCAGGCCCACGGCGCCCGCGCCATCTTCATTGTCGATGACAACATCACCCTCAACGTGAAGCGTTTCGAGGCGCTTTGCCAGGCGATCATCGAAGCCGGATTGAACGACATCGCTTACACCGTGCAGGCGATGACCTCGCCCATCGCAATGCATGCCGACACGCTCGTGCCCCTCATGCGCCAGGCGGGCTTTCGCTACGTTTTCCTCGGAATAGAGAACATTCTTGAGGACGACCTTGTATTCCTGAAAGCCTCGGCCAAGAACGCCTATCGCGAGAAGGGTAAGCGGACAGACAATGCCACCATCCGCGCCATCAACGCGCTGCACGCCAACAAAATGTACGTGGTCGGCGGCCTGATCGTCGGCAACCCCGATGACACCATGGAATCGGTGCGGGCCAACCTGGACTTTGCGCGCAGCTACGTGGACTGGCCCTACATCCAGCATCCCACGCCCTATCCCGGCACACCGATGACGAAAGACTTCAAGGCCCGCAACCTCATCAAGATTGAAAATCTCGAGGAATACGACGGGACCACGGCTGTGGTCGCAACCCAGCACCTGCAGCCGGAAGAGATCGAGTATGAGCGCTGGCGCATGGAGCGCTGGATGAAGACTGCGCACATGCCTGCCGTCATCCTGAAGGAGCCCTGGTTTGTGCTGCGTCACTGGCCGAAGATGCTGCTGCACACCTTCCGCGGCAGCAGCTTGCGCTCGATGCTCGGCCTGGAAAGCCCGAAAACAGTGTTTGCCCGCTACAAAGCGATACGCGCGGCGGAGCGAGTGTATTTGTGAAAGAGTTGTCAGTTAGAGCTTCCACTTGACAGAGGGTGATGTAGAAGATTCGCTTCAGCACGACTTCCAGTCGTGCCGAACGGGGCCCTTTTGAGTCCTCCGCCGACTTTAGTCGGCTCGAATGAGCATGGGCACTGACACCCGATATCTGAGACCCGATACCTGATATCCACATCTTTCACCGCCTATTTAGATCGCATCTTTGCACTCCCCACGGCCTGCCATTAGAATTGAGGGTTACGGCAACGCAGCGAGCCTTTCTGCAGGTCTGTCGGCAACTCTCACGCGATCTTCCGCCACGAGCCCGAGCGACTTCCAGGCTGGAAACCATGCCACTCAAGCAATCGGAAGCGATCGTGTTGCGGACGTATCCGCTGCGCGAGTCCGACTTGCTGGTGACGCTGTTTACCCGCGCTGAAGGCAGAGTCAAAGGCGTCGCGCGGGCGGCCAAGAAGTCGAAGCGCCGCTTTGGCGGGGCGCTGGAGCCGCTGACGCTGGTGCGGGTGTATTACGACGACCGCGAAGGACAGGAACTGGCGCGGCTGGATTCCTGCGACATTCTCGATTCGCCGTTGTCGCACGAACTGGATTACGCGCGAGTCGTGGCGCTGGAGCATGTCGCCGAGTTGCTCGATGAGTTGCTGCCGGAGCGGGAAGCGAACGACGCGATCTTCCGGCTGACGCATTCGGTGCTGCGCTGCTTGCAGGGCGGCTCCACCTGGATGCCGCTGACGTATTTTCAACTCTGGCTGGTGCGGCTGATTGGGCTGCTGCCCGAGATCGACGAATGCGTGGTCTGCGGCGGTGCGCTGGGTGGCCGGCGGGCTTTTTATCATGCGCTGGCGGATGGCGTCATGTGCTTGCAACACAAGCGGCTGGCATCATCAGAGCTTGCGGTTGATTCGCGGGCAATCGCTGCGCAGATGTTTCGCGCTCCGGTCGAGAGTTTTGCGTCGCTGCCTTCGAACAACGGTAGCGGGCAGGTACAGAGCAACTACGAAGACTTGCGCAAGTTTCTGGTTCGCATCGTCGAACGTCACCTGGAAAAGAAGCTGGTGACGGCAACGATGTTGGAAAAACTGTAGCATTTGGCACTTGGCAATTAGCGCCTGGTGATTGCCAATTGCTAGCTGCTAACTGCTGATCACTAATCAATGGCTGCCTCTCACAACCCGCTGACCTTTCAGGAGCTCATCCTTCGCCTGCAGACCTTCTGGGCGGAGAACGGCTGTGTTCTGCAACAGCCCTACGACGTGGAGGTCGGCGCCGGAACCATGGCTCCGGAAACGTTTTTGCGCGTGCTCGGCCCCAAGCCTTATCGCGTCGGCTATGTTCAGCCCTCGCGCCGTCCGGCCGACGGACGCTACGGCGAGAACCCGAACCGCCTGTTCAAGCACATGCAGTACCAGGTCATCCTGAAGCCGCCGCCGGCAAACGTGCAGGAGCTCTACCTCGATTCGCTGCGCGCCATCGGTATCGACCTGCGCAAGCACGACATCAAGTTCGAAGAAGACAACTGGGAGTCACCGACCCTTGGCGCATGGGGCATCGGCTGGCAGGTCATGCTCGACGGGCTGGAGATTACGCAGTTTACGTATTTCCAGCAGTGTGGCGGCATCGATCTCGATCCAATTTCCGCCGAACTGACGTACGGACTCGAGCGCATCGCCGCGTTTCTGCAGGATGTGGACAGCATTTACGACATCACCTGGGTCATCGGCCCCGATGGCCGCCCGGTCAAGTATGGCGAAATCCGTTTGCAGGACGAATTACAGTTTTCCGTCTACAACTTCGAGTACGCCGATGTGGACAAGGCGTGGAAGCATCTAGATCTGTACGAGTCCGAGTGCCAGGCGCTGCTGGATGAATATGCAGCACAATTTGGCGCGCGCGATTCGAAGCGCTCGGGCAAGAGCAAAGGCGCTGGTAACTCCGGCGAAGAGCGAATAGCGAAGAGCGAAAAGCGAGACGGTTCTGCCGAACGGCGCGCTTCTTCCGGCCAGGAGCCAATAGCCAATAGCCAGGAGCGGCTTTTCGAACGCAAGCGTTTTCCTGTGCTCGGCGCTTTCGATCTGTGCCTGAAATGCTCGCACCTGTTCAACATTCTCGATGCTCGCGGTGCGATCAGTGTTACGGAGCGCGTCGGCGTCATCGCGCGTATTCGAGCACTCGCGGTCGGAGTGGCGAAGGCCTACGTCGATCAGCAGCGAGCGGAAGAACCGTCTACGGAGGCTGAGACTAAGTTGGAAGAGCTGGCCGCAAGTAGTTGATGTACTTCCTCGCAGCTCTCCTCAGTGCTTTGTCATCACGAGCGCCTTCGGTTGACGCGAGGAATTAGCTCTTTGCCCGCAGCGTAAATCTGTTCGAATGGAAGAACTGACTGGCATCCCGAACGAGAACAAATCCCTCACCTCGCTCGTGATGACGAGGGTAAGTGTATTTCGCTTTGACTGATAACTGACAGCTGACAGCTAATTGCTAAGGGCTAATTGCTAATGCCAGACTTCCTCCTGGAACTCGGTGCCGAAGAAATCCCCGCCAGAATGATTGATGGCGCGCGCGAGGAGCTGTCCACGCGTGTGGGTGCGCTGCTCAAGCGCGAGCGCCTCAGCGATGCTCCCGACGTGCAGGCGTATTCCACGCCGCGCCGGCTGGCCGTGGTTGTTCCCGGCGTTCTGCCTGCGCAGCCGGACGTGACCGAGCAGCTTACCGGCCCATCGCTGAAAGTGGCTTACAAAGATGGAAAGCCCACGCCTGCGGCCGAAGCCTTTGCGCGCAAGGCCGGCGTCGCGGTCGACAAGCTGGAAAAGATTACCAACCCCAAGGGTGAGTATCTCGCCGCGACCGTGCAGAAGAAGGGAAGGGCGGCTGCCGAAATTCTGGCCGAGTGGCTCCCCAAGGAGATCGCCGGCATTTACTGGGCCAAGAACATGTACTGGCGCGGCAAGTCGGCGGAGCGCTTCGTGCGCCCGGTGCGCTGGATGGTTTCGCTTCTCGACGAAGCGGTTGTGCCGGTGGAATTCGCCGGCATTCGCGCCGGAAACTCCAGTGAAGGCCATCGCATTCTTTCGTCGGGAGCGATCACGATCGCCAGCCCGGCAGAATACACGGACAAGCTCTCGCAAGGCTGCGTCGTTCCCTCCTCTGCGGCCCGCGAGGAGCGCATTCGCAAGGCATTGGACGCAGCCACTCGCACCATTCCCGGCGCGCGCTGGCGCGAGGACAAGCCGCTGCTCGACACCGTCGTCAATCTGACCGAGTTTCCGTCGGTGGTCCTCGGCAGCTTCGATGACGAATTTCTTTCTCTGCCCCAGGAAGTCCTCGTCACCGTAATGCGCGATCATCAGAAGTATTTCGCGCTCGAGGATGCAGAAGGCAAACTGCTGCCCTACTTCCTGGCGGTGCTGAATACCGATGGCGATCCCGACGGGCTCATTCGCCACGGCAACGAACGCGTGCTTGCGCGCCCGCTTCAACGATGCGCGCTTCTTCTGGCAGACCGATCAGAAAATCTCGCTGCGCGAGCGCGCGAAGATGCTGGAGTCGGTCACCTTCCAGAAAGATCTCGGCAGCTACTTTGACAAGACGCGGCGGGTGCAGAAGCTCGGGAAGCCTGATCTGCGAGGTGCTGCGCGACGCTGGAACGCCGGTGCGCCCGGGCGTCGTCTTCAAAGCGGCGCTGCTGGCCAAGACCGATCTCACGACCGAGCTGGTCAAGGAATTCACCGAACTGCAGGGCATCGTCGGGGGACTCTACGCGAAGGTGCAGGAGCTGGATCCGATTCTGCCGCGCACGACCGCCGACGCAATAGGCGATGCCATTTACGACCAGTACAAGCCCGAGTCGATGGACGACGATGTTCCCCGTAGCGTCGAAGGCGCGGTGCTGGCCATCGCCGACAAAGCCGACAGCATCGCCGGCATGTTCGCCCTCGGGCTTGATTCCTTCGGGATCGAAAGATCCCTTCGCGTTGCGACGGGCAGCGAATGGGATCGTGAAGATCATTGCTGAGCACAAGCTGCCGCTCTCGATTGCGAAGTTGTTCGCCGATGCTCGGGCGGAATACGTCGGCTCGCAGGCGGAGCAGCGCTTCGACCAGAAGGTTGATTTTGCCGACGCGGTTGGAAGCTTCATGCGCGAGAGGCTGGAGTTCTACCTGCGCGACGTACACGGCTTTGCCTATGACGTGGTCAACGCCGTACTCGCAGCCGGGAGCGATGATGTGGTTGACGCGATGGCCCGCGCCGAAGCCGTGACGCAGGTGCGAGGTTCGGAGGATTTCGCCTCGATCTCCGTCGCTTTCAAGCGCATCAAGAACATCCTTCGCCAGGCGCGTGAGACTGGCAAAGACATCGCGCCGCAGTTGAATTCTGCAGTCCTGAGCGACGATGCGGAGAAATTGTTGGCCGCGGAGGTTCCCGTAATCGCGCAGAAGGTTCGCGAACTTCGCGATCAGAAGAATTATCCGCAGGCGCTGGTGGAGATCAGCCGGTTGCGCAAGCCGGTCGATACTTTCTTCGACAAGGTCATGGTCATGGTTGAGGATGAGAACGTCCGCGCCAATCGCCTGGCGCTTGTTGCGCGATCTGTTGAGCGAGTTCTCCACCATCGCCGATTTCAGCGAGATTGTGACCGAGGCGAGAGCGTGACAACGTGGAAAGGGCGGCGAGATCCGATTTCTCGCCGCAAGCAAGGGTTGTTAACTATATAGTTATCATGGCTAATGGCCATAACATCAAAAACCATGCCAGACCCGAATCGAAATCATCAGGCAAGTTTGCCCCTTGATTTGCCGATGTCGTGTTCGTTAGCTTCTGAATAGAAATGGTTTATGGGAAATACGGTGGCCGGCGGGGCAGAGACAGGATTGGGATTAACTAACTGGTAGATTTTGAGGTTTAACATCATCGAATACGCAATGCAAAGGATTTCATTATGAGCACACCTACTGTTGATGTAGAACACGGTAAAACCGCTGGCGCAAAGCCGGTGAAGTATGTCTACTTCTTTGGCGATGGCCACGCCGAAGGCCATGGAAAAATGAAAGACGAACTCGGCGGCAAAGGCGCCGGCCTGGCGGAAATGACCAACGCCGGGTTGCCGGTGCCTCCGGGTTTCACCATCCAGACCGAAGCCTGCCGCGAGTACATGCGGAACGGCGACCTCTCCAAAGAAGTCAACCGGCAGATGGACGAGGCGCTTGCCCGCCTGGAGCGGTTGCAGGGTCAGAAACTCGGCGGAACCGAAAATCCTCTCCTAGTCAGCGTACGCTCCGGCGCGAAGTTCTCCATGCCCGGCATGATGGACACCATCCTCAACCTGGGCCTGAATGACGAATCGGTGAAAGGCCTGGCGACGCGTTCCAGCAACGCGCGGTTTGCCTACGACTCTTATCGCCGGCTGATTCAGATGTTCGGCAGTGTTGTGCTCGATATCCCCAAGCACGCGTTCGAAGAGGTCTTCGACGGCAAGAAAAAGCAGAAGAAGGCGAAGCTCGATACCGATCTCGATGCCAAAGCGCTGCAGGAAGTCATTGCCGAGTACAAGAAAGTCGTGAAGCAGCATACCAAGCACGATTTCCCGCAAGACCCGCACGAGCAGCTGGTGATGGCGCGCGATGCCGTGTTCCGCTCCTGGCAGAATGATCGTGCCAAGCACTATCGCCGCATGAACAACATCGACGACATGCTGGGTACCGCCGTCAACGTGCAAGCCATGGTCTTCGGCAACCTGGGCGAGACCAGCGGCACCGGCGTGGGTTTCACGCGCAATCCCGCTACCGGCGTGAAGGAGTTCTACGGTGAGTTCCTGATGAACGCGCAGGGTGAAGACGTCGTCGCCGGTATCCGCACACCGGTACCGATCTCCGAGCTCGAGAAGATCATGCCGGACGTGTACAACCAGCTTCGCGAAATCACCACGCGGCTGGAGAAGCACTATCGCGACATGCAGGATTTCGAGTTCACCATCCAGGACGGCCGCCTCTACATGCTGCAGACGCGCAATGGGAAGCGCACGGGGCGCGCTGCGGTTCGTGTCGCCATTCAGATGGTGGATGAGGGCCTGATCAGCAAGGAAGAAGCGATCTTCCGCGTTGAGCCCAACCAGCTTTACGACTTCCTGGTGCCGCGACTCGATGAGAAGAATGCCAAGATTGAAGTGCTGGCTACGGGACTGCCGGCTTCTCCCGGCGCAGCCGTCGGGCAGATTGTCTTCACCGCCGATGAAGCGGTTGAGAAGTTCCAGAAGGATCCCAAGTCGAAGCTGATTTTGGTTCGCGGCGAAACTACGCCGGAAGATATTCACGGCATGGAAGTCGCTGCCGGAATTCTCACCTCGCGCGGCGGCATGACCAGCCACGCTGCTGTAGTCACACGCGGCATGGGCAAGTGCTGCGTCGCAGGCGCAGGCGATATCGACGTTAGCGAGAAGACGCGCGAGGTGCGGGCGAAGGGTAAAGTTCTGAAGGCGGGCGACTGGATTTCGCTCGACGGCACTACTGGCCGCGTTATCAACGGCAAACTCAACACCGTTCCCGCCTCGCCGGATGATCCCGAGCTGACCAAGATCATGAGCTGGGCGGAGCCGTTCCGCCGCATGGGTGTGCGTGCCAATGCCGACATCCCGCGCGACGCTTTGCAGGCACGCGCTTTTGGCGCCGAAGGCATCGGGCTGTGCCGCACCGAGCACATGTTTTTTGCCGAAGACCGGCTGCCTCATGTGCGCGCGATGATTCTCGCCAACAACGAGAAGGATCGCCGTACCGCGCTGCGCAAGCTGCTGCCTATGCAGCGGCAGGACTTCATCGGTGTCTTCCGGGCGATGGATGGTTTCCCGGTCACCATCCGCACGCTCGATCCGCCGCTGCACGAATTCCTGCCGCGTCGCGAAGACTTGATGGTTGAGATCACTAAGCTCGAACTCACCAAGCCGAAATCGCCCAAACTGAAGGAACTGCGCACGCTGCTGAATCGCGTTGAGCAGTTGCACGAGGTCAATCCGATGCTCGGCTTGCGTGGATGCCGTCTTGGCATCACCTATCCCGAGATCACCGAGATGCAGGCGCGCGCCATCTTCGAGGCCGCCGTCAAGGTGGCGAAAGAAGGCGTGAAGGTGAAGCCGGAGGTAATGATTCCGCTTACCGCCAGCCTGAAGGAAATGGCGAATCAGGCGGGGATTGTCCGGCGGGTCGCGGACGAAGTCTTTGCCGAGAAAGAGGCGAAGGTCGAGTACCTGGTCGGGACCATGATCGAGTTGCCTCGCGCGGCGCTGGTAGCCGATGAGATCGCTAAGGAAGCGGAGTTCTTCAGCTTCGGCACCAACGATCTCACGCAGACCACCTTCGGCTTCTCGCGTGACGATGTCGGCAAGATCCTGACGGCGTATTTGGCGCAGGGCATCCTGAAGCAGGACCCGTTCGCCACACTCGACCGGGAAGGCGTGGGCCAGCTCATCAAGATCGCGGTGAAAAAAGGACGCGAGACGCGCCCGACCATCAAGATCGGCATCTGCGGCGAGCATGGTGGCGATCCGTCATCGGTCGAGTTCTGCGCGCAGAATAACTTCAACTACGTTTCGTGCTCTCCGTTCCGTGTGCTGACGGCTCGTCTTGCAGCAGCGCAGGCCGGGGCAAGCGCGGAACTCAGCGTGGAAGGCGGCAGAACGAAGTAGTTTTCCACCGGAGGCATCCTGGCCCGGCGATCTGCCGGGCCAGCGCCTTGTCTTTGGCGTCACACTAAACTGAACCCCGTTGCGGCGGAGGGCCAAGGTCCCGTCCCAGGTTTTGCAGCACAACCTGCGTGTCGACCTTCAGTCCGGCGAGCTTCTCGATTTGTCCTACCACCCAGCGCGCTTCCTCGCGATCAGCAATGCTGTCGGCCAGAGTAAGGCTGCGCCCGCTCCTGGTTCTCACGCGAATCGTGTACGACGCGTTCCATGCGCTTGAGTTCTGCACCCCCGCCGCTGCCTGAACCGATTCAATATCGCTGAATGGAATCTCAACGCGTGCCCCGGTGCCGAACACGCCCCGCCGCGAAGTCAGTGTTCCGTCGCCAACCACAATACGGGCCGTGCCAAACAGGCCTTGCAAGCACCAGTAGATCGCCAGCAGATCGAAGAATCCGAAAATGGCCCCAAGAAACCACGGCGCCTTCGAATGCGCAAGGCCATAGACAGTGAGCGTCCAGACGGTCGTGAATAGCAGCAGGAAAATTGTTCCCCGAGGATTGCGAAATGCCGGGAAGTAGAACTCAGTCGCGCCCTCGGTGGTAGTAGAAACCACTACCCTCGGATGCTCGGGCGTGGGCACATCCGCTGAATGTGACGCCCGAGAATCTGCTGCGAAGCCGGGACGAAACTCCGCTGACCAATCGGTATCGCCTGCCGCGGCGCTCGCCCGGGCTGCTTTCCCTGCCGCGCGAAACACCGGAATTTCGAAGTCGTCGGAGTAATCCACCCCCGGCACATCGGCCTGGGCATGCAGCAGCCAGAAGACCTGGTCCCGGGGCACATCGTGATTGGTTTCGTAAGCGTCCGGCGGAAGCTCGAACTCCACCGGAATCAAAGTCCCCAGCGGGCCGATCATCAACGATGCCTGCGGCACATTCTTTTCCTGCTGCCAGAGCGGCGTTTCGTTCACGCTCTCCTGCTTGCCCGTGCCTGTCACAATGCGGCGCAGGCAGGATAGTCGCAAATCGATCCCATGTTCGGCGGCGGTGTCGAGCCGCAATTGGATTTGTCCACTCAGCCGTCTGCCCGGCGAAAAGGGCAGTGACGCAAACTCGAAACAGGTTTGGCCGTAGCGTCGGCGGCGCAGAGTGGCTCGCAGGGCTCCTGCCAGCAGGGCCGCCGGTATGAGGCACAGCCCCAGCAACCAGAATACTTTGGGATCAGACCGGCTTAGCATCGGCGGGATGTTGGTTATCGCGATCGGCACAATAATCATGCCAGCCAGGACGGTGCCGACCCACCAGCTATACACGGTGTTGCGATGTCTGCTGATGGCGCGGCTCTGCGCCCAATCATCACGCCACAACCACGGAGTGTCCGGATTGGCCTCCCTGACTGCCGCCTGCTGCTGCGCCCAGCGATAGCTGTACACGGCGGCAAACATGAGCCCGCCGCCGATAATCGCGAACACTGAAGCGAAAATCCCCGCCGCGATAGGACTTGTGTTGTTGTGTACCGAAGGAGCTGAGGTGAAGAAGGCAAAGCTGGCATAGGCGCCAAAGGCAAAGAAGGGCAGCCCAAACACAAACAAGATGATCGATCCGGCTTTGGATGGTTTCGCCACGGCGCGATTATAGGGTCAGAACAATCCAGCAGGCCACGGAAAAGGTTGTGCGCGATGTTGTCGTCGGCGTAGACAGCCCATATCGCAACGCAATCCCGATCACGGACGGCGGCGCGACTCAAACTTCCCGTCCGCAGGGCACGCCACTTTCCGTGTGAATCGATCATCGCCTGCGCGTGAGACCCCGGCCGCACAGCGGCGGGATGCTATGAGCCCGGGGTGGCCGGTCCCCGAGAAGCGCACCCCCTTCCCGAATCGGGAATAAATTCAGCAAGGCTCACGCCTAATCGTAGGTGCAGTCTCCCTTTTGCGGTACGCTCGGGGCATTTACTGGTCAATGCACGGAGGTGCACGATGCCTGTACCTGCAGGGAAAGGCGACCATCGTATTTATAGGATCAAATCTCCTAAGGCTACAAACGAAAATGTCCCCCTGACGCCTGATCATCACTACGTAGAGGTAACTGCTGCCGCTTGGTTCATCAACAAACAAAGCAACGTCTTCAAGAGCCAAGAAAAGGCCGGAGATTACTCTTCCGGCCCAAGTGAGCTAAAGCCCATGTCTCATCAAGCATTATGGATAAGCGGCATATCCAACGCAGATGTGATACAGGCTTCCATTCAGAGAAATGGACCGGTAGTCTGGAATGGCGAAGGTCCTTATGCCGTCTCCGCCGAAGCTTGTTCCCAACAGGGTGAAGAGAACCTGGTTGGAATTGATGGCAAGTAGGCGTCCGTCAGCCACAATCCATTGTCCGTTCTCGACCTGGAAGGGAAAGAGTCGAATCTCGCCCATATAGCATGTGACGGAGGGAGTTCCGGTCACCTGCGTCGCAGGTTGTTTGGTGCCCCACACCGGCGAGCCGACCCACGTAGCATCCGTGCCGGGAGGGACGCCACGATTTGCAAAGGCCGCGATATACACTCCAGGGACTTCGCGGTTGCCACCGTCGTAGTAGACGGCATCACCCGGGTTGTATCGAGTATCCGCTGACCAGAGGGCGGTGTAGTTCACCCCTGGAAGTCCCTGCGGGCCCTGGGGACCTTGCGGGCCCTGCGGACCCGTCGCCCCCGTTGCTCCCACCGGACCCTGGGGAACCTTGGGTTCCCGGTATTCCCTGCGGACCCGGATCGCCTTGTGGACCGGAGGGGCCTTGCGCTCCAACCTGTCCCTGCGCGCCGGCCTGGGCCATAAGGCTCCATGCCGAAGGATTCTGGTCGGGCGTGGGATTGTTCTGACCCTGCGTCGGAGCGATAGCGATATACGACGAGCCGTTGTACGTCACTACATCATTCACCGCATACGACTGATTCGGATCGAAGGCATTGCGGAAGGTAAAGGCGGTGCCATTGGTACCGTTGTTGCCGGCAGGACCTTGCGGTCCCTGCGGCCCGGGCTGACCCGGCTGGCCTTGCTGGCCGATTGGGCCCTGCGGTCCCTGCTGACCCTGCGGTCCGGCTTGACCCTGCGGACCCGTCTGACCAATTGGCCCCTGCTGACCGGTGGCTCCCTGCGGTCCCTGCTGACCCTGCGGTCCGGGTTGACCGGCTGGCCCGGCAGGGCCTTGCGGACCGGTATCGCCGATCGGACCCACAGGCCCTTGCTGACCGGTTTCACCCTGCGGGCCTTGCGGACCCTGCGGTCCCGGTGGGCCGGCTTCGCCCGCAAGGGTAATGATCAGCTCCGGCTGATGGCTGGTGACGATCGCCTCCTTGCTATCGAAGGAGAATGCGCCAGTTGAGGTGGTGAGCGCGAGGGCAACGCCGTTATTGGGTAAGCTGCCGCTGACCCATTGCTGGACCAGGGGCGTAACGTCGATCAGCAGAAACTGATTGACGCTGGAGCTTGTAATGGCAATCGGATTCCCTTCGGTCGCCGAAGAGCCCAGCGCAGGAGCATTGTTGTAGTTCAGCGAGTTCTCGCTCCACTCATTGTTGAGCTGGTATACGTCGAAGCTACCGCTGCGGGAGACGGCATTCACAAACAAACGCAGGGTCGCTTTGGTAACGGTGGAGTTGGCCGGAAGATGCGACAGATTAAATTGCACGTAGCCGTTCGAGCCCTGCTGAACGGCGATCAACGGCCATGCGCCATAATTCATGCGCGGGGTGGAGCTGACAGTAAACGTGTCGGCGCTGGGCGGGGCCTGCGCCAGCAGGTTGAAGGAAAACAACACGGCGAACAGAAATAAATGGACAGCCTTGGCGGCCCACCGTACCGGAATGAGATTCATATGCTTACTCTCCTGGTCTGGATTTGTGTCAGGCGCCTTGCACAGGCCGCTTTCTGCCACTCATCTTGAAAAGCGTCGATCCGAGGTGAATTCCCTCAAGCTATCTGAATTTTTTTCGCAGATGGACTGCTTTGTGACGGGGTATAATCCAGCTCTCGCCGCAGAGGGCGCCCGAAAGCAGCTAGCCGAAAGTGGTTTCCCCGCATTGGGCCGCGTGCGGAGACGTGCGGAGATTTTTTGCGCCATGTCCGCAGATCAGCAACTGGTAACCAGCCTCTTGCAGCAGTGGGGCAGTGGCAACAAAGAGGCGCTGGATCAACTTATGCCTCTGGTCTACGACCAGTTGCGCAAGCTGGCCTCACGTTGTCTGCGCGACGAACGTTCCGACCACACCCTGCGCGCCACAGCTCTGGTCAACGAAGCGTACCTGCGGCTGGTGGACGCCGACGTTGCCTGGCAGGACCGGGTACACTTCTTCGCCATCTCCGCTCGCCTGTTGCGGAGGATCCTGGTCGACCATGCCAGGTCTCATAACCGGCAGAAGCGGGGCGGCGGGGCGGAGATGATGGAACTCGACGAAGCGATAATGATCGGCCCCAAAGCGCCCTCCGGGCTGCTTGATCTGGATGAGGCGCTGCAGCGCCTCTCCGCGCGTGACTCCCGCAAGAGCGAAATCGTGGAATTGCTCTTCTTTGGCGGATTGACGTACGACGAAGCTGCCGCCGCCCTGAAGATTTCTCCCGCAACCCTGCACCGCGAACTGGTGATGGCCAAGGCGTGGCTGCACCGCGAACTGGCGCAAGGTTCCGCGTAACCGGAGGCCTGAATGTCCGCCGCACCAGGAACTGCCCGATGGGATCGGCTGGAGCAGCTGTTCTATGCAGCGCTTGCGCTTCCTGCGGCCGGGCGGGCGCAGTTCCTCGACCGCGAATGCGCCGACGACCCGTCCCTGCGCGGTGAGGTCGAATCGCTTCTCGCTTTCTCCGGTAAGACTTTGCGGGAACTAAGCAAGCCGGTAGAAGAAGCGGCGCAAAAACTGGCCCTGCAGGAAGGCGGACACCAGATCGGCCCTTATCGCCTGACACGTCTGATCGGCGAAGGCGGAATGGGCCAGGTGTATCTCGCCCGGCGAGCCGATAACCTGTACGAACAGGAAGTCGCCATCAAGCTGATGCACGCCGGCCTGAAGCAGGCGCAGTCGATGCTGTTCCGCTTCAGCGCCGAGCGCCAGATCCTCGCGAACCTCAATCACCCCAACATCGCCCGCCTGCTCGACGCCGGTATCACTTCCGATGGCGCGCCGTATCTCGTGATGGAATACATCGCCGGCATCCGTATCGACGAGTATTGCCGAGTGAACAAACTGCCGCCCAAGGAGATCCTCAAGCTCTTCCTGCCGGTGTGTTCCGCAGTGGAGTATGCGCACAAGAGCCTGGTCGTACATCGCGACATCAAGCCGGCGAACATTCTAGTGACGGCGGGCGGCGTTCCGATGCTCCTCGATTTTGGCATCGCCAAGCTACTGGATCCGGAGAGTGAGTATGCGCGAACCCTCACCGGTGACCGCATGATGACGCCGGAGTATGCCAGCCCCGAGCAGGTGCGCGGCGATCACGTCACTACCTCCACGGATGTTTACGCCTTGGGAGTTCTGCTCTATGAGTTGCTGGCTGGCGAGCGTCCGTTTCGGCTGGAGAGCAGGAGCCCGCTGGAAATAGCGCAGGTCATCTGCGAACAGCAACCGCAGCCCCCCAGCCTGGTTGCACGTTCAGGTGTGTTTCAAGCAAACCGCGGCGCCGCCCGTCTGGGCCGCGATCTCGACAACATTGTCCTAATGGCGATGCGCAAGGAGCCCTCGCGCCGCTATGTGTCCGTATCGGCGTTATCGGCGGATGTGCAGGCCTATCTTTCGGGATATCCGGTGCAGGCCCGTACCGACCACTGGAGCTATCGCGCGGGCAAGTTTGTGCTGCGACACAAGGCGGCAGTTGCGGCAGCCGTGATCGTGACCCTGGCGCTGGTGGGCTTCAGCATTGCCATGGGCGTCATGGCGAATCGCGCGAACCAGGCACGGCTTACGTCCGAGCGGGAAACGCAATTTCTCAACAGCATTTTTCAAGCGGCGACTCCCGCTGAATCGCGGGGCAAAGCCATCATGGCTCGTGACCTGCTCGACCAGGGCGCCAAGCGTATCGATGCGGAGCTTGCGGACCAGCCCGCGTTGCAGGCCACCATGCTCGACAACGTAGGCCGGGCATACAGCTCGTTGGGGCTCTATCCCCAGGCGCAATTGCTGCTACAGCGTGCGTTCGACATACAGCGGCGCATCAAGGGGCCGGAGTCGCTCGACACCGCTTCGACCGAGCAAGCCCTGGGCAATGTCGTACGCCTTCAGAACGACTTCAAACAGGCGGAGCCCCTGTTCCGTGACTCACTCGCCGTGCGCGAGAAGAAGCTCGGGAGCCACAATATGCTGGTTGCTGAGAGCTTGGATTCGTTAGGCGAGTGCCTTTATCTGCAAGACCGCTTCGCCGAAGCGGAGCCGATTCTTCGCCGGGCGCTCGCTATGCATCGCAGCAATCCGAAGGACGACATGACGGGCACGGAAAACTACCTTGCCCTGTTGCTGGAGCGAAAAGGCAATTTTCCCGAGGCCGCCAAACTTCTGCGTGAGGCCGTGCAGATTGACGAGAGAAGCAAAGGAGCAGACAGTCCCGATTACCTGATAAGTCTTCACGACTATGCCGGAGTGCTTATCGACTCCGGCAATCTCGACGAGGCCGAAGTCACCGAGCGACAGGTACTGGCGTTGCGCGAGAAAATTTCCGGTCCCAATCACCCTGACATCTTTTATCCACTGAACAATCTCGGCTTCATCCTGCTGGAGAAGGGAGAGTGGCAGCAGGCGATGCCGCTCCTCGAACGTAACCTTGAGCTTTGCCGCAAACTCGGCGGCGACAAACGGATTGCCGTGGCCCTGAACAACTGGGCACGCGCCCTCCAGCAGAAGGGAGACTACGCCGGCGCACAGGCAACTCTGAAGCAGGCCTTGCAGGAGGCGCACGCTATGTCCGGAGTGAACAGCTCTCTTTCTGCCAAGATCGTGGAGAACATTGGAGTGCTGGAGTTCGATCGCGGCGACTACCTGGCTGCCGAAAGCTATGCTCGGCAAGCTCTGACTATGCAAGCCAAGCTCGCCGGCATACAGACGCCCGCCTATGCGAGCGCCCTCATCGAACTGGCCGAGGACCGGGTGTTTCAGCGGGATACGGCAGGAGCGGAGCCTCTGTTGCGGCAAGCGCTGGCCGTCCGCGAACAGAAGTTCAATGTCGGGAATCCGGCCATCATCGCCGCCCAGGTCCGGCTGGGGGAAGACCTGACGCTGGAAGATAAGTTGCCTGAAGCTGAAGCGCTGTTGCGCCAGGCGCTGGCGTCAGCGAAAGCGGAACCTTTTCCGCTGCCGCCGTGGAAAGTCGCCGAGGCAGAAAGCGCCTTGGGAGCATGCCTGCTCGCCGATGGTCATCGCGAAGAGGGCGAAGAACTACTCCATCACAGTGATCAGGCGCTCCTCAAGAATCCGCTGGCCGTCTTCCGCCGTCCCGCAAATACGCGTTATACAAATCTTCATCGCTCATAGCCCAGGTCCTGATGCATAAACGAAGCCAAAGGACCGGCGACGATGCCATCTTATCTTCGCGAACTCAGCGAACGAGGCAGGCCAGGCCCCACTCCGCCATGGCTGATCACCTGATCAAAAGACCGGCGGTGGCAACACCCTCGTTCCCCAATTGCGTCTTCCGGGCCGAATCGAACCGGAGAATTCACGCTTTATTCTGCGCATGACCAATGAAACGGTCGCTGCCACAGTCCCATTGACACCCTTTTTCGATACCTATGGCTTTACCCTGCCGCGGCCGGATTCGTCTAATCGCATTGCCAAAAGCCTGCGCTCCTGAGAGAATCGTCCACTCTCATGCCAACCTGTAAGCCAATGGGGCGCAAGGGCCTCTCGGGCAAGCTGTCGGTGGTTCTCATCTTGCTGGGAATCTCCGTCTTCATAAACTACGTAGATCGCGGCAACCTCTCCATTGCGGCCCCCATGTTGAAGGATGAGCTTGGGATTTCGGCATCGCAACTGGGGATTCTGCTCTCGGCATTTTTCTGGACCTATGCCTGTCTGCAACCCATATCCGGATGGCTCGTAGATCGCTTGAACGTGAACTGGGTCATGGCGGGAGGATTCTTTCTCTGGTCTGCGGCGACGGCTACAACCGGGTTCATACACACCTTTGCAGCGCTGTTCGGGTTGCGCCTGCTACTCGGCATGGGCGAGTCGGTCGCGTTTCCCTCCTATTCCAAGATCATCGCTCTGCACTTCCCAGAGGAACATCGAGGGCTCGCCAATTCAGCAGTGTCGGCGGGACTGGTACTGGGGCCCGGAATTGGCATGCTGATGGGCGGCATGCTGATGGCCAGATTCGGCTGGCGCCCGTTCTTCATCGTGCTGGGATCGGTCAGCCTGCTTTGGCTTCTTCCCTGGGTCCGGTGGATGCCCGTGGCGCGAGACCCAGTCCCTCTGGACACCACCGGCGTCCCAAGTCTGCTGGAGTTTCTTCGGCTGCGTTCGGCTTGGGGGACGTGCGTCGGGCTGTTCTGCGGCAATTACGTGAGCTATTTCCTGATCACGTGGCTGCCCTTTTACCTGGTACGCGAGCGGCATTTCTCAATGGACACGATGGCGGAGGTCGGAGGAACGGCATACCTGCTCGGGGCAGGCATCTCAGTGCTCTCCGGTTGGGTTTCCGACCGTTGGATCATGTCCGGAGCCACGCCCACTCAAGTTCGCAAGACATTTACCGGTGGAGGGATAGCACTTGCCGGCATTTCCCTCGGATTGGCGGCCGTCAGCGGCCCAATCGCTTGCCTGGCAATGCTCACGTTGGGTGTTATTTTCTTCGGGGTGAGCAGTTCCAACATCTGGGCAATCACACAGACTCTTGCGGGGCCGCAAGCCGCGGGGAGATGGACAGGTTTCCAGAATTTTATTGGCAATCTGGCAGGGGTTGCAGCCCCAGCGATCACTGGATTCGTTCTGGATCGAACCGGGCACTTCTACTGGGCCTTCGCAATCCTGACCGGTGTCGCACTAACAGGCACAGCATCTTGGGTTTTCGTAGTCGGACCGTTGGAACAGCAGGTCTGGCACAAGCGTCTTAGTGCCAAAGAGGTTTCTGCGTAGGTATCTATCCTATGCTGCGGAGTCCATGCTGTCTGCTTACTCGCTCGGCTTCAGGGAGAAGTAGTTCCCCAATCCCAAACTGGCGCCCCGGACAAAACCCGCAAACCGTCTGAACCCCACCTCCAGTCCCGGCGCAATCAGCGGAGCTCACCGCTCAACCTTCACCGCCAGCGGTCACTGCGCGCGGTGAAAGAATTCCGCCCGACATAGTCCCACGGCACGACGAACAAGGAAGATCACGCTCATCAGACAGGCAAAAGTTGTGTCCCATGTGTCTGCGTCCATGGTGTGGTTCTGCCAGGCAGGCAGCGCCACCGCCAGAAGCCATGTGGCCTTCCATATTATTTCCCAGTACAGGAGCGGCAGCATTTTCAAGATAGCGTAGCCCCAGGATTGCCAGCAGCACGAGCGCGAGCAGCATGGAATTGACGACGCCATGCATCAGCTCCCAAGGTTGGTGATGAAGGAAAACAGGAATCTTCTGCATTCCCATACCGACGGCAATCAAGAGGTATCCCGCCCGCAGAAGATAAATTCGCCATAGTGCGATCTCCCGCGCCGGAGTTTTGTCTCGGTCCCGCGCGACCAAGGCTGGTCTTGGCGATGAATCGGTTTTCACTGCGTACCTCCTAATCCGATCATCCGACTCGCATCTCCGGCGTCCGTCAAGTCAGGCTGGCGTCCAAACAGACGACTATCGCAAGCGGAGCACGTCACACGCCATCTACCTTGCAGTTGGATTGTCAACATGCCGCTGATTACAGGGTCTTGGGTAATTCGAGTGGACCATCAATGGCCGGTCGGGAGATGAACTGAGAAAACGGACCCGCTTCCTACCTGGCTGACGACGGAGAGCGATCCACCATGGGCTTCGACGATAAATCTGGAGATGGCTAAACCCATTCCTGTTCCATGAGCCATGATTTTCTGCTCACGCCCACGATAGAACTTCTCAAAGATGAGCGATTGCTCCATGGGATCAATGCCGCTGCCTTCGTCCGCGATGTTGATAATGACCTCTCCGCGTTTGTACTCAGCCGAGATACGAATTCGGCTCCCTTCTGGGGAGTACTTCGCGGCGTTCTCGAGGAGATGGGTTATGACCTCACACAATCGATCAAAGTCAAACGAGACCTTTGGAAGATCAGGAGCGATGCCAACCTCCAGTGGATGAGCCGCAAGCACCGTTCTGGTCTTCTCAATCGCGGCCTCCACCAAGTCTGCCGGACAGTGTAGTGAAGGCTCCAGCCTGACCATGTGCGCATCCAGTTGCGCCATCTCAGCCGCTTCTCCAACCAGTCTATTCAGCCGGTCGGCCTCTTCGTCGATTACAGATAGCAATTCCTGTTGCTGGGCCACCCCCAAGGAATCCTCTTCCAGCAGGGCCGTGACGCTGGCTTTGATGCTGGTCAGCGGCGTACGAAACGCGTGAGTCAGCGAGTCGAGGAGCGCCGTTCGAAGCTTCTCACTTTCCTGTGCCGCACGGGTATTAGCCAGTTCCTCAATGGCCCGAGTGCGTTCAGCAGCGATGCCGACCAGGCTTCCAATCGCCTCCAGTGTCTCTCGGGAAAGCCTGACTCCGGTAAGGGCCAGGGCCCCTGCCGGCTTCACTCCCATTCGCATCGGGAGATAAGAAACTCCTCCTGCTTCGCTTATCTCGCCGCGCGCATTGCAGCGTAAGAGCAGCTCCGCATCGAAATGCAAGTCCGGTCGTGAGCGGTACACAGTCTCGCCACCACTGATGACCAAGGCGGCCCCTTCAGCTCCAAACGTTTGCGTTATGTCATTGGGCAAGCGATTTAGCAGTTGCGCTGTATCGTCCATCGTCAGAAGCTGCTGGCTAAACGCATAGAGTTGCTCAACCTCAATACGATGTGCCTGCGCCAGTTCGGCCTGGCGGCGTACCCGCTCGGCCAAGTTGCTGGCGACGACCGCTGTGATCAAGAAGGCGAAGAGCGCGATCCAGTTCTGGGGATCAGCGATGGTGAAGGTCCCGACCGGAGGGAGAAAGAAGAAATTAAAGAGCGCCGTCGCCGAAAAGGCGGTAAATAAAGCGATGCGAAAGCCCCAAAACGCTGACGTGAGCAGGACCAGGACAAGGAAACTCAACGCCACTGTGGTCGGATTTACCGGGAAAAACCGGCGATACGCGATGGTAACCGCCGCGAGGACTACGGCCACGGCTAAAGTGCGAGCGATCGCCGTTTTGAGCTTCATCCGGTGGGATTCTACTCTTTACGTGAAACTTATTTCTAACTGCATACAATTAGGCCAGTGACCAAGACTCCTGAGGAATGGCTCGAAGAAGTTGCCCCTGCGAAGGCCCAGGGATTATTCAAGCTGTTCCTGGGTTATGCCCCGGGAGTCGGTAAGACCTACGCCATGCTTAGCGAAGCGATTAGGCGAGCCAGCCGCGGGGAAGACGTTGTCATCGGAGTGATCGAGACGCACGGCCGTAAAGCGGTGGTCCAACTGGCTGGCAAAATCGAAAGTGTCCCGCTCCAGAACATCGAATACAAAGGCACGACATTTCAGGAGATGAATCCTGACGCAATCCTGAAGCGCCATCCGCAGGTAGTACTGGTAGACGAACTGGCCCACACGAATATCGAAGGCAGCCGGTATCGCAAGCGTTACGAGGATGTCATAGAGCTGCTTGAGGCAAAGATCGATGTACTGTCGACCATGAACGTCCAGCACATCGAGAGCCTGGGTCCTTCCGTGGCCCAGATCACCGGAGTGCAGGTGCGCGAGACGGTTCCCGACTGGGTCATGCAGCGGGTGGACGAAGTTGTGCTGGTCGATGTTACCCCGCAGGCGCTGCAGAGCCGGATGAGCCGCGGCGACATCTACCCGGTGGAACGGGCTGCGCGATCACTCGCGCATTTTTTCAAGCCGGGCAACCTGATCGCCTTGCGAGAGCTTGCCCTTCGCCAGGTGACGCAGGTGGTTGACCGTAGTCTGGATGCATATCTCGCCAAGGAGCACGTGGAGAAAACCCCCGATGTTCGCGAGCGAATTGCAGTCTGCATCAGCTCAAATCCCGCAGCCCAATACCTGATCGCGCGCGCCTCACGGATGGCACAGGCCATCAAAGGCGAGCTCTTCGTTCTGTATGTGGATATTGGACAGGATTCGACTCCTCAGCATCAGCGGACGCTGGCGGAAAATATCCGCTTTGCCGAGAATCTGGGTGCGACCGTGATACGCGCGACGGGCAAGAGCGTAGCGGAAGAAGTGGCAAGAGTTGTCAGGGACAAGCGCATCACGCAGGTCATTTTCGGCCGCTCGGCGCAGACCGGATGGAAAAAATATCTCTATCTCACCGCCATTCAGCGCTTCCTTCGTGATGCTCCGCCGGTGGACGTACACATCGTGACCCAGGAAGCACGGTAATGGAGCACCCGCACATCCTCGTGGTTGACGACGAGCCGCAGATCACTCGCGTCCTGCGGACGACGCTGACCGCAAAGGGATATGAGATTCGGGTAGCCAACGACGGCGAGATGGCGCTGGAGATCATGAAAGACTGGTTGCCCAATCTCGTCATCACTGACCTGATGATGCCCAACATGGATGGCGTGCAGTTATGCAAGCGCATCCGTGCCATGTCGCAGATTCCCATCATCGTCTTGTCGGTTCGGGGACACGAGCGCAGCAAAATCGAGGCGCTGGATGCGGGTGCTGACGACTATATGACAAAGCCTTTCGGCATGGGTGAGCTGCAGGCGCGGGTACGCGCGGCGCTACGCCGCTCGCCGAAGCCGGCCGCCCGGGACTCAATCGCGATCGGTGATTTCTACATTGACCTTGCAAGCCGCCAAGTGAAGGTGCGGGGAGCGGAAGTAAAGCTCACGCCAAAGGAGTTCGACCTGCTCACCTATCTTGCCGAACATCCTCATCGCGTCGTAACCCACCGGAACCTGCTTGCCGCTGTTTGGGGCGAGCTAAGCACGGAGCAGCCCGAGTATCTTCGTGTCTTCATCGGACAACTTCGCAAGAAGATTGAGAAGAACCCTGCCGATCCCAGGTACCTGCTGACCGACCGCTGGGTGGGATACCGCTTCGAACCCGGCGCCTGAATTTACGAACTTCTTATCTCTTCTTTAGCCAGGAATTACCAGCGAAATAGTCAAATGTAAGTGAAAGTCGCAGGACTCTGTATGCCGGTATTCCTTGTGCTGGTTCTTCTCGGTGTGGCGTTTTACCTGTTTTGCCTGTTCGGGCTTCATCTCGATCAGAAGCGGCATCGGCCAAAGCGCCTGACGGAGAGGGACTACTGTTCGGTCACAAAGATTCGCGTGATTTCCGCCACGGCTCCCTCCTGCCGCACAACGACGGCCCTCCCCCATCCCGTTCCCCGATCGCGATATGCAGGCCTTGCCGCCCGGAGTCGGCGAGGGCAGCAACGATTATCAGCCGCTGAAGGCAGCGCACCTGCGGGCAGGGAACGCGCGGCGGCAGGACAAGCCCTGACAGGAAAATACGATGCGAGACGCACTCTTCGTTGCACTGACAATTGCTTTCTTCGCGATATCCATCGCGTACGTGAAATTTTGCGAGAAGATTCGATGAATTTCATCAATGGTCAATCCATTGCCATGCTGATCGTGACGGCGCTGACGATGCTGTACCTCTTCTACGCTTTGCTGCGCCCGGAGAAATTCTGAGATGACTGCCAATGGGTGGCTGCAGATCGGAGTTTTCCTGCTGGCCATTTTCGCTGTTACCAAGCCGCTGGGCGTCTTCATGGCCCGCGTCTTCAATCGCGAGCGGACCTTTCTGGATCCAGTGTTGCGCCCGATTGAACGCCTTATCTATAAGCTGACTTACGTGGACGAAGCGCACGAAATGCGCTGGACGGAGTATGCGCTCTGCATGCTCCTGTTCAGCATAGTTCCTATGCTGCTGCTCTACGCGATCGAGCGGGTGCAGCTCTGGTTGCCCTTCAACCCGCAGAAGTTCGTAGGCGTTGCGCCCGACCTGGCATTCAATACCGCGGCCTCGTTCACCACCAATACCAACTGGCAAAACTACTCCGGTGAAGTGGCGATGAGCTACTTCACCCAGATGGCCGGACTGGCGTACCACAATTTCATTTCCGCGGCTGTCGGGATTGCGCTGGCGATTGCGTTTATTCGCGGCATCACGCGCCGCGAGCGGGACACGATAGGTAACTTTTGGGTTGATATGACACGTGCCACGCTGTGGGTGCTGCTGCCCTTCTGCGTTGTCGGGGCGCTGTTACTTGTGTCGCAAGGCGTGGTGCAGAACCTGCGTCCCTACGACAAGGCCGCACTGATCGAGCCGCAGCAGGTGCCGCACCTTGGACCCGACGGCAAGCCTGTCCTTGGCGCTGACGGTAAGCCACTGATGGACACCGTGACGGAGCAGGCTATTGCGCAAGGGCCGGTAGCTTCGCAGGAGATCATCAAGGAATGGGGAACCAACGGAGGCGGTTTCTTCAACGCCAACAGTGCGCATCCGTTTGAGAATCCGACGCCGTTATCCAACTTCATCGAACTTTTCTCCATCTTTGCGGTTTCTTCCGGACTTACCTACACGCTGGGACGAATGACCGGATCACAGGCCCACGGGTGGGCGGTTTGGGCCGCCATGGCCGTTCTCTTTCTGGCCGGCGTGACCACCGTTTACTGGGCCGAAGCGCACGGTAATCCGCTTTTCCCTCATGACGTGAATCAGCGCGCCACCGCCTTGCAACCGGGCGGAAACATGGAAGGCAAGGAAGTCCGCTTCGGCATTGCCAACACCGCCTTGTGGGCCACCGTTACAACCGACGCAAGCTGCGGAGCGATCAATGGCTGGCACGATTCCTTTACCCCCATCGGCGGCATGGTGCCCTTGCTGAACATCATGTTGAGCGAGGTCATCTTCGGCGGCGTCGGTGCCGGGATGTACGGGATGCTGATTTACATCGTGCTAACCGTATTTATCGCCGGACTAATGGTCGGGCGAACCCCGGAGTACCTGGGCAAGAAAATCGAAGCCTATGACGTGAAAATGGCCATGCTGGTGGCGTTGATCTTTCCGCTGGTGATTCTGAGCTTCGCCGCGATTTCCTCGATTGCGCAATTTGGGACTTCCAGCATTCTGAACCCAGGACCTCACGGCCTTACCGAGATCATGTACTCGTACACTTCGCAGGCCGGCAACAACGGATCGGCGTTCGCGGGCCTGACGACAAACACGCCTTGGTACAACATCACCGGGGGCCTGACGATGTTGCTCGGGCGGTTCTTCATGATTATCCCGATGCTCGCCATCGCGGGTAATCTGGCGCAGAAGAAATATGTGCCGCCCTCGCTGGGCACTTTTCCGGTTACCACGCCTTTGTTCGCGGTTTTGCTGATGGGCGTCATCATCATCATCGGAGCGCTGACCTTTTTCCCCGCCCTGAGCCTGGGCCCGATACTCGAGCACCTGTTAATGGGTGCTGGAAAGACATTCTGAGACTGCGACATGGCGAGAAGCAAAGCGATTTGGGAATGGAAGATCGTGCGGCGCGCCGCTCTCGATGCGCTTCTGAAACTGAACCCGCATAAGATGATGGGCAATCCCGTCATGTTTGTGGTTGAGATCGGCAGCGTCATCACAACCGTGCTCCTGGTCCGCGGTGGAACCGATTTCAAGTTCAACTTGCAGATCACGCTGTGGCTCTGGTTCACCGTGTTGTTTGCCAACTTCGCTGAAGCCATGGCGGAAGGCCGCGGCAAAGCGCAGGCGGACACCCTGCGCAAAGCACGGTCGGAAACGGTTGCCAATCGCATGAGCTCCACGGGAGAGATCGAGCAGGTTAGCAGCTCAAAGCTTCGCGCCGGCGACATCGTGTTCGTCTCTGCCGGTGAGTTTATTCCCTCGGACGGCACCATTCTTGAAGGTGTCGCGTCGGTTGACGAGTCGGCCATCACCGGCGAATCCGCACCCGTGATCCGCGAAGCCGGAGGCGACCGCTCGGCGGTCACCGGTGGCACGCGTGTGTTGTCCGACCATTTGCGGATTGAGATCACCTCAAACCCCGGCGAGACCTTTCTTGACCGCATGATTGCGCTGGTGGAAGGCGCAGAGCGGCAAAAGACCCCCAACGAAATTGCGCTCAACATCCTGCTCGCGGGGCTGACCATTATCTTTCTCCTCGCAGTTGTGACGCTGCAGCCCTTCGCAATCTATTCCGGCTCTCCACAAACTGTGTTTGTGCTGGTGTCGCTGCTGGTCTGCCTAATACCGACCACGATCGGCGGACTACTCTCCGCCATCGGAATTGCCGGAATGGACCGCCTGGTGCAACACAATGTGTTGGCTATGTCAGGCCGCGCGGTTGAGGCGGCAGGTGATGTGAACACTCTCTTGCTCGACAAGACCGGGACCATCACCTTCGGCAATCGGCAGGCATCGCAATTCATTCCTGCGCCGGGTGTAACCGAGGCCGAACTGGCGAACGCTGCGCAGCTGTCATCCCTGGCCGATGAAACGCCGGAGGGACGTTCGATTGTCGTGCTGGCGAAGGAGAGATACGGACTTCGCGGCCGCGAGCTTGGCTCTCACGATGCTGAATTCGTGCCCTTCACGGCGCAAACACGCATGTCAGGCGTCAACCTTAACGGCTTCAAGATCCGCAAAGGCGCTGCCGATGCGATCCAGAAGTATCTGTTGGAGGAAGGCCACGAATTTCCCGAGCCGGTTGAAGCCGCTGTCGAACAGATTGCCCGCTCCGGCGGAACTCCACTGGTGGTCGCTGAAAAGTGCCGCGGCGCGATGGGCGTGATTGAACTGAAAGACGTGGTCAAGGGTGGAATGCGCGAGCGCTTCGACCACTTGCGCGCCATGGGCATCCGCACCGTGATGATTACCGGGGACAACCCGTTGACGGCTGCAGCCATTGCGCGCGAAGCCGGAGTGGATGATTTCCTGGCACAGGCCACCCCTCGCGACAAGATGGACCTGATTAAACGCGAACAGGCGGGCGGCAAGCTGGTAGCCATGACGGGTGACGGAACCAATGATGCTCCCGCGCTCGCCCAGGCAGATGTGGGTATGGCGATGAACTCCGGCACTCAGGCAGCCAAGGAAGCCGGCAACATGGTGGACCTCGACTCCAATCCCACGAAGCTCATCGAGGTGGTCCAGATCGGCAAGCAGCTTCTGATGACCCGCGGCTCGCTGACGACGTTCTCCATCGCCAATGACGTGGCAAAGTATTTCGCGATTATTCCTGCCATGTTCGCCGGCACGTTCCCCGTGCTCAATGCACTGAACATCATGCATCTGAAGACGCCGCAATCCGCCGTGCTGTCGGCCGTGATCTTCAACGCGGTAATCATTATTACGCTGATTCCACTTGCGTTGCGAGGTGTAAAGTACCGCGCCATGGGGGCGGCTGCGTTGTTGCGCCGCAATCTCCTCATCTATGGCCTCGGTGGAGTCGTGATTCCGTTCCTTGGGATCAAGGGCATCGATCTCCTCATTACAAGGGTGGGATTGGTTTAGGGCAAGCGATGAAGAGAAACTTACTAATCTCGGTATTAATGACGATGACAACCACTGTGCTGCTGGGAGTCGTTTACCCGCTGCTGGTGACCGGCGCCGCACAACTATTCTTCGCAAACAAGGCTAATGGACAACTACTGCGACGCGATGGCAAGGTCATTGGGTCGCGCTTAATCGGACAATCATTTAACGGGCCCGACTATTTCCACTCGCGGCCTTCAGCCGCCGGCACAGGATATGATGCCGCGAACTCTGGAGGCACGAATCTCGGCCCGACAAACAAGGTTCTGATCGACCGAGTCCGGCAGGATGCGGCCGCCCTGCAAGCCCAAAACCCGGGTGTACCTGTGCCGGTAGATCTGGTGACCACGTCGGCTTCCGGTCTTGATCCGAACGTCTCAATCGCTGCGGCTGAGTTTCAGGTTCCGCGCGTAGCGCGAGCGCGGAAGATGACGAAAGCAGAAGTACAGCAGCTCGTCGCTGCTCACACCGAAGGTCGCCAGTTCGGGCTCTTGGGAGAGCCGCGTGTCAACCTACTCGAACTGAATCTGGCGCTGGATGCGACGACGAATCGGTGACGCCATCACGCTCATTTGAGTGGCTGAACAGCTTGCGGGCCTACAGTTGATGCTTATCCTCGCACGAGACCACCCAGGGATATGGTGTCTCTTCACAAGCAGCTCTTGATGCAAGAGGAGCCTGCCGATTCGTCAGCGGCTCCATCATAAGCTTTCGACGCTCTAGGATGAGGAGGGGACTGCTCTTTGCCTGCGCCGGAATTATCGTGGATTGGCAAATTTCGCTGGCAGAGCAAACAAGAACAGATCCCGTCGCTCCACCGAGCACAACAGCGGTGCTCGTCTGGGAAACCCAATTCCGCTCGTGATAACAAAACGCTAGAGGATCGCTCCGTCGGCCCGATCGCCTCCTTCTGTAAGATATCCAGAACAGCCATTCCCGCTGAGGAGCCATTTGATGCGCCAACCGCTTTGTCTCGCTGCTATTGTGCTACTTGTTGTGACCATGTCTGCCCAGAACCACAAAACGCAAACTCCGGCGCCATCGTCCACCGAGCCCACCGTTCAGCCCGAGTGGGTCAAGATCAGCAACGGTTACGCGCGAATGCTGATCGATATCACCTTCAAGTACCATCCCGAATTCGGTTCGCAGCAGGGACTGGCGCAGTTCGACATCAAGGTTTCGCAACCCACGCTGGCGAACGAAGACAAGGAGCGCGCGGAGACCGAAGCTGCACTGGCAAAACTGAAAGCTGCGTCGGGGGAGAAGCAACTCCCGGAGGTTGCTGAAGACCTGCAGATCATGATCCGCAAGGTGGACCTGAACTTCCGCCGGGAGGATTACCTGCGTGCGCACGAGGTTCCGTTTCTCAATGCCAGCGAGATGGTTTTTAGTGGCGTGCATGTTCTGCTCGACGTGCAGACGCCGGCCGAGCGCTGGCCTGCGGCCGTAACGCGCATCCGCGAGTATGCCGGACTTGAGCCCGGCTACACCCCGATCACCGAGATCCTGAAGCAACGCACAATGGAGCAGATGGCCAAGCCCGGCGTCGTCTATCCCGCGCGGGTCGAAATCGAAACCGAGATGGCGCGGAACTCGCACTACATTGAGGGCATCGCCGCGCTCATGCAAAAGCACAACTTGACGGGATGGCAGGAGCCGATGGCCAAGCTGAAGCAGCAGTTGGCCGATTACGATGCCTGGGTACGCGCGACGGTTCTGCCCAAGGCGCGCAGCGACTTCCGCTTGCCGCCTCAGCACTATGCCCTGAACCTCGAGGATTACGGAATCGATATTCCTCCCGACCAATTGGCGGAGTCGGCGCACGCGGCCTTTGCCGACATCCAGGTCAAGATGAAGCGCGTCGCCACCAGAATCGCGCTGCAACAGGGCCTCCGGACCAACGACTATCGCATCATTATTCAGAACCTGAAGAAGCAGCAACTGGAGGGCGAGGCGATCCTGCCCTTCTACGAAAACCGGCTGAAGCAGATCGAAGACATCATCAACAAGTATCAGATCGTGACTTTGCCGAGCCGGCCTGCCCTCATCCGGCTTGCCACAGCTGCTGAAACCGCGCAGCAGCCTGCGCCGCACATGGTGCCTCCGCCGTTCATACACAATACCGGCCAGCGTGGCGAGTTCGTCCTGCCGCTGAATATTCCTGCGGGGCCGGGGCAGACGTCTTCGGAAAAGTACGATGACTTCACCTTCGACGCCGCGGCGTGGACTCTGACCGCCCACGAAGCGAGGCCGGGGCATGAGTTGCAATTCGATTCCATGCTGGAGCACGGTGTCTCGCTGGCGCGCGTTCGCTACGCCTTCAACAGCACCAATGCCGAGGGGTGGGGATTGTACTCCGAATATCTGATTGAGCCCTACATGCCGCTCGATGGCCAGTTGATTTCGCTGCAGATGCGGCTGCAACGCGCGGCGCGCGCCTTCCTCGATCCTGAGTTGCAGGAGGGTAAGATCACGCCGCAAGACGCCTTTCGTGTGCTGGAACAGGATGTGGTCTTATCGCATGCGCTGGCGGAAGAGGAAGTGGAGCGCTTCACCTATCGTGCGCCCGGCCAGGCGACCAGCTACTTCTACGGCTACACGCGGCTGATTGCGTTGCGCCAGGAAACGGAACAGGCATTCCTGGCGAAGCACGCTCCCTTCGACCAGAAGAAGTTTCACGACTTCATCCTTGCCCAGGGGCTGCTGCCACCTGACCTAATGCGCAAGGCTGTGCTGGAAGAGTTTATTCCTTCGCAATTAAAAGGAAGCGGGAAGCCGGCGGGCGCAAAACAGTAATTTCACTTACTTGGTCAGGCCGGCGAGGGCGGCGCGGAAGATCGCATCGAAGTTTTCGCCTCCTGCTGAGGCGGCGGCGCGCTCGACAGATTTTTCGGCCAATGCGCGCTGATAACCGAGGTTCGTCAGCGCCGAAATAACATCTTCTTGAACCGGCGAGATGGGGGCTGCCGGCTGCACTTCGCCGAATCCCTCCAGCTTGTCGCGCAACTCGACGCACATGCGCTCGGCCGTCTTTTTTCCGACTCCGGGAATTCGCGTCAGGCGCGCGTAATCATTGGCGCGGATCGCTCCCACCATGTCGGCAGTGGCCATGCCGCTGAGAATCGTAATTGCCAGCTTGGGTCCGATTCCGCTGACGGTAATGAGCTTCTCAAAAAGATGTTTTTCCTCGATGCGCAGAAATCCAAAGAGGGCGAGCGCATCTTCGCGAACATGAGTGTGAATATGGAGCGACAGTTCGCTGCCTACAGCCGGAAGATCAGAAAACGTCGGAATGGAAATCGTGATGTCATAGCCGACGCCGGCGGCCTCGACAATGGCCTGGTTGGGGTGCTTGGAGATGAGGCGACCGCGAAGGTGAGCAATCATAAGGCAGTGGTCAATGGTCGCTGGTTCGTGGTTAGTAACACAGGATCAATTCTGCGCGGAAGCTGCTTTGACGCAAAGCGACTAACTACTGGCCACTGAACACTCGCCACTGTTTTATTGCCTTCTGCGGTGATAGACCGCGAACTCGTATCCGGGATCGGGCGGAAACAGCTCATTCACCTTGCGCAGGCGCTCGGCAAGGGCATTCGGCGCCAGCAGCGGATAATCCCGTTCGCGCAGCTCGTGATAATCCACGTCGACATACAGCGACAGCAGATAGACGGCGATGGCGTCGGCAAAGGTCGCCAGCAGGTATTCGTGGCGCGCCTTTTCCGCCTCGGGGCCGCTGGTCGTGGCAACCTTGCGCAGTTCGTAGGCACCCATCGAGGTCTCGCCGCGGACCTTGTCCCCGACCTGTTTCCATACCAGGTCTGAAAAATCCTGCGAGACGCCAACCCGATCCACAAAGTTATGTCCGATGTTGATGAAGAACTCGAAGGCAATGGCGAAGCTGTCTTCCATCAGCCGGGTCGAGATAAAAACGCACTGCGAGTCGCCCAGATCGTGATCGCGATGGCAGATCGCGTTATCGGAAAGCTGTACGTCATAGCGGTCGGCGATAAGCGTCTCGTCACCCAGATTCAGCGTCAGCGGGACGAAGTAGTACGCGTTGCGGACCAGGGCCGCAGCAATGTTGCGGGGAACGGTCGACACCAGCCGCTCCAGATCGCTTGCCGCAGCCGTGACTTCGCCCGTGACCGCGTAGCAAATGCCATTGGCGGCCTGCGTGACCGGAGCCGTGCGGACCACCTCCGCTGGCGTGTGGGTAGTCGCTTGGGACACTTGGGACATGGAAACCCGATTGTAACGCACGGGGAGGCGCAAGCTGCTTTTCGACAAGTCAAAGCACCAGCAAGCCACCTGTTGTACTCTATTTTGTGATGGCCGTTACGACGTTTTCGGAGGCGAGACGCCCCAGCAAGTTTTCTCTCTTCTTTAGCTCGGTCGTACGTGTGCTGTTCGCTACTCTGCTGTTCACCGCAGGAGGCATGGCGGTCGGGCTCTTCCTGGGTATTATCGGGACAATCGCCTGGGGTATGGCCCACGGTGGGCACATCGACATGCGCGATGCCTACCGCGATGTTGCAATTCCTCTTGCGATTCTGCTGGGCACGATTGCCTTCTTTGGCTCGATCTACCTGGAAGTGCGGGCTCGGCGAACATCGTCTAACTCATAACTCGCGCTGCAACTCTCCGAGATTCGACACGCGTACAGGATTCCTGTACGCTAAGGTGAAAGAGCACATCATGCCGATTGAAACGACATATACAAGCCTACGGGAGCGGCTGGCCAGTGTTCTGGACCAGGTGAGCAACGATCAGGAAGTGGTGATCGTCCGGCGGCGCGGGGCTAAGGACGTAGCCCTGATTCCGGCCGACGAACTGGAAAGCCTGCTGGAGACAGCGCACCTGTTGCGCTCGCCGCGCAATGCGAAGCGGCTGATGGCGGCGCTGCAAGAAGCTCGTCAAGGCAAGGGGAAGCGGATGTCGCCGGAGCAATTGCGGCGGGAGTTCGGCCTTGAAGCAGCGCGCTGAGCGCGAAGCTGTTTTCCAATCACAGTTTCTGGATGACCTCGCATATTGGGTGAAGACTGATAGAAGGGCCGCAGCTCGGGTCTTGGAACTGGTCAATGCTGTGTTACGAGACCCGTTTACCGGCATAGGCAAGCCGGAACTGCTGAAGTTCGGGTTGATAGGATGCTGGTCGCGGCGCATCACCCAAGAGCACCGAATGGTTTACCGGGTTTCGGAGACGCAGATCAATTTCCTTCAGGCCCGCTATCACTACTAAAATCGAAGCTTACACAACAGGGAAACTCCCATGTCTGAAAACGTTCATGTAAAGCTGCCGGACGGCAGCGTGAAAGAAGTTCCGCGCGGCACCTCCGCGCTGGATATAGCGAAGAGCATCAGTCCGCGCCTGGCGGATGCGGCACTCGTTGCCCAGGTCAGGCCGCTGTCCGCGAGCAGCGCAGGCGGCAACGGCGCCAAGCCGGCAACTGAAGACGCTGCCGCAGCAACGGCAACCAGCACGGCACCGGGCTCAAATGACACGAGACTCGTAGACCTCGCGCGACCGCTGGAGAGCGATGCCGAGTTGCGCATTCTTACCGAGCGCGATCCCGAAGCGCTGGAAGTCTATCGCCATTCGTCGGCCCACCTCATGGCGGCGGCCGTTCTGGAGCTTTTTCCGGAGACCAAGCTCGGCCACGGTCCCGCGACCGAGAGCGGCTTCTTTTACGACTTCTATCGCGAGAAGCCGTTCACGCCGGAAGACCTGGAAGCAATCGAGAAGAAGATGCAGGAGCTGGCGAAGCAGGACCTTCCCTACGCGCGCGAGTTTCTGCCCCGCAGCGAAGGTCTGGAGCGATTCAAGTCCGAAGGCGACTTCATGAAGTGCCACTTCATCGAGCAGTTCACGGCGCCGGACGAGAAAATCTCGCTCTATAAGACCGGCAAGTTTGTCGACTTCTGCCGTGGGCCGCATATTCCATCAACCGGGCGCATCAAGGCGTTCAAGGTGCTAAATGTCGCCGGAGCTTACTGGCTGGGCGACGAGAAGAATCCGCAACTGCAGCGCATCTACGGCACGTCGTTTTTCTCTAAGAAGGACCTCGACGACTACCTGCACAAACTCGAAGAGGCTAAGAAGCGCGATCATCGCGTGCTCGGCAAGCAGCTTGATCTGTTTTCCATCCAGGAGCTCGCCGGGCCGGGCCTGATCTTCTGGCATCCCAAGGGAGGGCTCATCCGCAAAGAGATGGAAGACTGGATGCGCGCCGAGTATCTGAAGCGCGGCTACTCGCTCGTGTTCACGCCGCACGAGGCGCGCGTGGACCTGTGGAAGACCAGCGGCCACGAGGGCTACTACGCGCAGAACATGTTTACCCCGATGAAACTGGACGATGCGGACTATCGCATGAAGCCGATGAACTGTCCATTCCACATCCTGATCTATAAGGACTCGCTGAAGTCGTATCGCGATCTCCCGGTGCGCCTGGGCGAACTGGGTACGGTGTATCGCTATGAGCGCTCGGGCGTAATGCATGGCCTGCTGCGAGTTCGCGGATTTACCCAGGATGATGCGCATATCTTCTGCACGCCTGAGCAGATTGAAGACGAAGTTGTGGGCTGCATTGATTTCGCCTTGGCCGTGCTGAAAACCTTCGGCTTCGACCAATTCCAGGTTGAGCTCTCGACTTGGGACCCCAATGATCAAAAGACGTACGCTGGGCGTCCCGACCAATGGGAATTGGCGCAGCGTTCGCTCGAACAAGCACTCAGCCGCCGCGAGATTCCCTACAAGACGATCCCGGGCGAAGCGGCGTTTTACGGTCCGAAGATCGACATCAAACTGGTCGACGCCATCGGCCGGCTGTGGCAGCTCTCGACCGTGCAATTCGACTTCACCTTGCCCGAGCGCTTCCAGCTGGAGTACGTCGGCGAAGACGGCAAGCGGCATCAGCCGCTCATGGTGCACCGCGCATTGTATGGCTCGGTCGAGCGCTTCTTCGGCGTGCTGATCGAGCACTATGCCGGCGCATTTCCCGTGTGGCTGTCACCGGTGCAGGTGGCCGTGATTCCTATCGGCGAGAAGCATCACGCGTATGCCAACGAAATCGGCGAGAAGCTGAAGACCGAAGGCGTACGCGTCCACGTCGATCTGCGCAACGAGAAGATGAACGCCAAAATCCGCGAGCACGCAATGCAAAAAGTGCCGTTCCAGCTTGTCGTCGGTGACAAGGAGATGGACGCCATGCAGGTCAACGTGCGCGTGCGCGGGCAGGAGAAGGCGGAAGGCTCGGTGCCGATCGGCGAGTTCGTCACGCGAGTGAAGAAGCTGATCCAGGAGAAGAGCCCAACGGTGTAGGATCGTTCCCCAAGGCATGTCAAAGAGACGCAAGGTTTCGGCCAATCGGAAAACTCAGCAGCCGAGCGCCGCACCTCGGAAAGCGATGCTCCATTCCGCTCTCAGGTATGTTCTGGGAATTCCGTTGCTTGCGATAGTCGGCCTTGCGCTTAATTACAAGTATCACGAATCCGAAGACTTAAGAAACAGCATTTATCGCCCCCTTTATGCCGAACTTTCACAGATCCAAAACGCGATTCAGCAGAATCACATGTCTGTGGATTTTTCCGCCGCGACGAAATCTCAGCTAGAGGAAAAGGGGGAGTTGAACCGCATACCCAAACAACTGCGCGAGCAAGTTGAACGCGCGTACGTCGATGCGGCTTCGCTAATTGGTGATACAGGTCCGCCGGAAAAGATAGACCGAATAACGTCGACTCAGGTTCAACAAATTAGGACACAGCAACAGGACAACGAATGGAGCCGCAGAACGGTTGCAGATATGAACGCGGTTCTAATGTCAAAGCCAGGGAGCTCCGCAAGTCGGAGCTTCGAATTTAAGCACACGGACGTGTCTCCGGGGATCGAGGCGCACTCCGAGAACCCGAAATATGTCACGCCGGGGGCCCTCACCTGGGGATTTCAAGATTGGGTCGATTATCCAGCCAGCCTACAGACGATCGAGCAGCTGTGGAACGACCAGCAGTTCCTCGAGTTCCACGAGACTGGCGACGACTGGTATTTCCGTATCACGAAAGAAGACCTGGCGCGAAATCACTTAACGCTCGGAGAGTTCTTGCGCCCCATTGATGGCGCAATTTCAAAAGACATTGACTTCAAGAAGATTCAAAAGCGCCGAATGGATGTGAAAGCGGAGATTGACCAATTGCGTAGCATCATTGCCGACCGGATTGATGATCCAAAGCAGCTATCTGACCTGTTGCATTGATCGGCAGGTAATACCGTGCTATTGGCTGGGCCGG
Organism: uncultured Acidobacteriaceae bacterium; assembly: GCA_963846815.1. GTDB lineage: Bacteria > Acidobacteriota > Terriglobia > Terriglobales > Acidobacteriaceae > CAVVDY01. Next base: position 410,181 of record CAWJXG010000001.1, read on the forward strand.
AGACAAACTAATCACGCTTATCTTTGAGGTGCGTGAGGACTTAGAAGGCGAGTATTACCACCTCGTGACGCTCTGGAGGTCAACGAAGCAGGAGCAGGAGCAGGAGCTCTATGAAGAACACTCGTAATCGCACGAAGCTGGTCACGGCGGAAGCAATCGCAAACATGGCCGAGCAGGGCAAGGATGTGTCGCGCTACTTCACCAACAAGGGACGCATGATGGGTCTTATTCGGCGCGTAAGCTTGGACTTCACTTCGCTCATGCTCGAAGAATTGGACCAAAGGGCGGAAGAACTGAACATCAGCCGGCAAGCGGTGATAAAGACTATGCTCCGTCAGGCGCTCGACCAGCACTACCTCGCTACACGAGATTCCCGCGTCAGACAGAAGGCCGGGAGCGATGCCTGGAAGAAGCTCCGGGGCGCCGCTCGCGATTTAAGCTCCGATCTTCCAGCTTGGAAAAAAGAGGAACGCGACCTGGAGGAGCGCAAACTCAAACGGCTCGGACGCCTCGACTGATACGAGCTCGCATCAAGGGTTCACGTGTCTCCGAATTCTCTAATGTCTCCTCATCCACAGCGGGAAATCTCCCACCGCGCCGCCATCCTGATCATTGCCATGGCAGCCACCATCTGGGGAGTTGGCTTTCCCATGACGCGCATTGCGCTGAGCGGCGGCGTCTCGGTGGGAGCGCTGATGAGCGTGCGCTTTGTGGTGGCGGGTTTGCTGATGGTGATCATCGTGCGCGCCCGGGGCACTGCCATTCGCAGGCGCGGCGTAGTGGACGGCATATGGCTGGGAATCGTACTGGCAGTCCTGTTCTGGCTGCAGACCGATGGCATGCGCTTCACCTCGACGGCCAAGGCCGGCTTTATTACCGGCTTGTATGTTCTGTTCACTCCCTTTGATCGCAGTAGTCGTCGGGACAACGAGTGAAGTTCACGTCACTGATGGGCGCCGTAATCGCGACCTACGGCCTTTATCTGCTGGTGCACCTGCCCGGCGCATGGTGGTCTGGCTGGAACCGCGGCGACCTGGAAATCCTGGGCTGCGCGTTTCTTTGCGGCGTGCATATCGTGCTGATGGGCGTGTTCACCCGAAAATCCGATGCGTGGCTGCTGGCTGGCTCGCAGGTCATGACCTGTGGCGTCATTTCCCTCGCTATCACCGCCCTGCAGCCGTTGGCGGCTGGATCTCACAACGTATTAGCTGGATTGACAGGCTGGCCCGCGCTGCTCGCTACTCTCTATCTTGCGGTGTTCTCCACGGTAATCGCGTTCTGGGCGCAGGCGACGGCCCAAACCAGGCTCGGCCCCACGGAATCGGCCGTTCTGTTCTCGCTTGAGCCGGTGATCGCGGCTCTCTTGAGTGTTTTGTGGCTGAGGGAGCCGATGTCACCGCGGCAGGCTGTTGGCGGAGCTCTGATCGTGCTGGCGATGATCGTCGCCGAGGCATTGCCTTACATGTTTCGGGCAATCACGGTTCCCGACACCAGACCTTAAAAGAGGTGGCCAGGGGTCGGTGTTCAGTTGTCAGAATTGCAGGCGTCAAGTATCAGCTTTCAGCCATGAGCCATCAGCTCTGATTGCTCGAAATCCCTTTCAGATCGAGTATTCTCGGTGTCCTCCGTGCCTCCGTGGTAAAGCCTATTTCCGATAAACGGCTACCGATCGCAGCTACCGCCACAACCCCGACTTGCAAAAAAAGCAACTGCCGGGTACTTTCCCGCCGTCTAAATCAGTAAAGTAGGTTAGAACAGGTTAAGGTGATTCAAAGGTTCGACGTGCGTACTTTCACCCTCAGTTTGTTGATGCTTGCCGTTCTGGGCGGCTCGCAATTGGCCACGGCACAACAGCAGAACATCGATCCTGTTGCTGTGGTGCGCCGTGCGACGCAGAACGAGATCGCTGCCACCGGACCCTCGACACCTCCGTTCTTTATGTACAAGGACCACACCCAGTACAAGGACCACTCCGTCACGCAGGAATCGATCGAGACCTCACAAGGCGGTCTGAGCCTTACCATCGAGAAGAATGGGAAACCCCTTTCCCCCGAAGAACAGGCACAAGAGAACGAGAAGCTTAAGGACTTCGCCTATGACTCCGATGCCCGGCAAAAGAAGCGCCAGTCCAATCGCGAGGACGACCAGCGCTCGATCACTCTGATGCGCAGCCTGCCGGACGCATTTAACTACACCGTAGACGGGGTAACCAAGGGCCCCCACGGTGACGAGATGGTGCATCTCAAGTTCAAAGCCAAGCCTGGTTGGAGTGCGCCCACGCGCGAAACCCGCGTCCTGGAAGGCATGGAGGGCGACATGGTCATCGACCAGACCGCCGGACGCATCGCTGAAATCAACGGCGAACTCTTCGAGGATGTCGATTTCGGGTGGGGCATCCTGGGCCGCCTCTTCAAAGGCGGGAAGTTCATCATCCACCAGGCGGAAGTCGGCGAAGGCAAATGGCATGAGACGGTGGAAACACTAAAGTTCAACGGCAAGATTCTCATCTTCAAAAATCTGACCATCTGGTCGGTCGAAACCATGGACGATTTCCGGCCGGTTCCCTCAAACCTCACCACCGCCCAGGCGTTGCAGTTGCTGCACAATCCCACCGACGTGGTCGCGGAAAATGCGAGCGGCGGCGGCGGGGGAACCAAACACAAGTAGACGAACATCCAGGTTGACTTAGGCATCGGGAGAGTCTCGCGTTTCGGCAATGGCGCTCACCGCAGGCGCCACCCAGCCCTCGGGGACGAATAGAATCTCAATCTCGCCGCAGATCGGCCAATTTACCCCGCATAGCTCCGGTTTTCGTGTCTCTACACAGAGTCGGTATCACATCCTGACGTGCCATGCGTCACAGACCCACTTTCCCTTTCGTCGCTAAATGAATAACATGCTGCTCCTCTCAGTGTACCGACGAGCGGCGTGTTGTCCCGGTTCCTTATGAGGCGTGGGACGTCAACTGCCCCGGAAGTCCCGCATATCGGATGTCTGTCCTGGATTTGGTGGAGGAGCCTGCCATCGGCCCCTTCCTTCTGGAGTCTCTGCTCTGAAGTCTTGAGCAAGAGGTCCGCGCACTTAGTTGCAATTCAAAGCTGCTGTTGCGAGAAACACCGCGCATGGAGATCGTTATGAGTGCGAAAGCAAGATTCTCTCTAGTGGCCGCCCTTGCAGTCCTGGCATTCTTGACAGTAGGTTCGTTCACTTCTTACGCTCAGTGCTATCTAGACCAGGGATGTGCGCCCGTAGACTTTCTCAACTACCAACCTAATGGCAACGGCGGGCAGGTCTATCACGGCGACGGCGCTTCCAGCAATCACGCCGGTGGATGGACAACAAACTATTCGGACGAGAATCAGTGCCTTTCCTGTCACTATGGCACGAACACCTTGCCTTATCTGTGGACAGGGCACAGGAATACTCTTCGGAAAGTAGCTCCAAATGTGGTCTGGGCAGGTCCCGACGGCAGCTACTACCCGACGACGGATAACTACTACTATGCATCGGGAAGCACTTTTGATTGGACGAACGGAAACGTGATCATTGGGTGGTGCGACCCTCTGGCTACGCCGTTGCAGAACGGTTTGCCGGTCAACGATCCAGCCTGTAAATTTCCCTTCTACACGCTGCCCAATCAGAATGCTCCGGCAGCCTACCAAACGGTGCCCCCGACTAAAGAAGGTGGCGGACTGCGGAGTATCTTCTATCTTAAGGGTGGCTGGATGCACTATGGAGGGACGACGAACCCCTCGGCAACTCACCTCGACACAGTCTTTGACAGCGGATTTACCGGCCAGAACTATCCTAACGGCAACTTTGACTGCGCGCGTTGCCATGCTACCGGATACAACTTCGGTAACTGGGGACCCGAACCTACTTCCAATACGAATAACCAGGTAACCTGGATTCCGGATTCAAAGCTTGCCCGAGTGCCTTCCGACGGCTATATCGCTCCCGGAACTAACGGTACTTCCTCCTGGTATTTGACGGGCATCCAATGCGAGAGATGTCACATTGCGGCCTATACCTGGGGCTCACACCCGTGGGATCCAAACGTCGTTCCGACCATAGCCAGAAACGAACAGGCAACCGCCCTGTGCATGGAATGTCACCGCCAGGAAAGTATCACGCTAGCTGACCAGCATCAGCCGGGCAGCATCATCCCGACAAATCCCATCGTGACCAACGACGCCGGCTACTGCTCGGACATGTCGGGTGCGTCCTATTCGGCTTGTCTCGCGAACGAAGTTCCCTGGGTCTACAAACCCTATATCAATCATGAGCAAGGCCCGGCATTCCTGAACAGCCCGCACGCTCGATTTACCGGAAATTTGGTACAGAACTCTCAAAACTCGGCTGATCTCACGATTACCATCGCCGGAACTTATGCCAGCCAGTTCAGTGAGACGATCGGCGACCCAAGCAAGAATCTCGGATGCACGGGATGTCACGACCCACACCAGAGCACATCTCCAGCGGTAGCGAAGACAAATGCTCCCAACCCGATCGTGAATACCTGCGATACGTGTCACCAGCTATCAAAGAACATCTTGACTACCATCAATCATCCGATGGGACCTGGCACTCCTTTCCCGACCGGAACTTCCGCGGATATCCCGGGTGCTTGCGTCACTTGTCACATGCAAGGCGCTTTAGGGCAGCCGAACAGCCATCTTTTCAGGATCAATACAGACGTCGACTACAGGACGTTCCCCACGCCTGACCAGCTTTATCTCGACAAGATCACAGGCTTGGGAACGTCTCCCGAGTACTCGCCGTTGGATGGTACTTACTTCAATGCGGCGAGTTGGCTGGATGTCGATCTTGCTTGCGGTCAGTGCCACGTCGGCGGCGACGGCGTTACCAATCCTTACAACCTGACGCTGCCGCCGGGTATGCCGGGCGCACATGCATTCACCAGGGCCCAGTTAGCGCAGTGGGCATATCGCATACACGCGGGAGATCCTACAACACCCGCTCCCACGTTTGCGCCCGACCCCGGGGTATACAGCCAGCCAGTGACGGTAGCCATTTCGGATTCGATGAATGGGGCGACCATCTACTACACGACGGACGGCTCAACACCAGACACCAACTCGCCCGTCTATACCTCCCCGATCACTATCACAACCACGACTACATTTAAGGCGATGGCTACTTATCCAGGATTGCCGCGCAGTACGGTGATACTGGCTGTGTATAGCATCAACCTGCCCACAGCTCCAGCCCCGATCTTCAATCCGCCTCCAGCGACGTATGGTTCGGCGCGGTCGGTAACGATGTCTAATACAGCGAGCCTGCCGATGTATTACACGGTGGATGGTTCGGAGCCGACTACGAAATCAACCCCGTATGCGGGGCCGATTTCCATTACTGAGAACACAACCCTGAAGGCAATTACAGCGGGATACGGCTATCAGACTAGCCAGGTCACGACCGGTAACTACTACATTCAGGCGCCAACTCCAAAAATTTCTCCGAAGGCGGGAACCTATTACCAACCGGTGGAGGCGACGATCAGCGATACGGTTACTGGAGCTACGATCTTCTACACCACAGATGGTTCGATGCCGACAACCGGATCGACTTCTTGCGCGAATCCGTGCTCCCTTACGATCTCGACCACCACGACGCTTAAGGCAATTGCCTCTGGCGGCGGATATGCAGCAAGCAGCGTGGCTGTCGCGGCCTACACAATTGCGGCCCAAACCCCAACCTTCGCTCCCTCATCGGGTACATACAATGCTCCGCTGTCGGTGAAGATATCGGATACGACCGCCGGCGTGACCATCTACTATGCGATCAACGGCTTCCCTGATTCCAACTCGCCTTCGTGTTCGAGTCCCTGCAGCATCACACTCACGGAGACAGGCACAAACGTAGTTCGGGCCATTGCTTCAGGGAATGGCTATTCCCAGAGCGCAACCGGGCTCGCAACTTACACGCTGAAATAAGACGAAGAATGGTCTGCTCACGGCTGGCTCCAGGGTTGCAGTCAACTCGTAAAACCTCGCAAAGATTCCGAGGCTTTCTTAACTTTAGGTTGCGCCCCTGGTTGTTGACGAATACTCAATCTGATACAGGTCTCTGCATTATTGTGGTATCCGCATCAGCAACTGCCGTGCCTTCTCATTGGCCGGATCGAGCTGCAGCACGCGGGACAACATTGCATTGGCGGATTTGTAGTCGCCGAGGCTCATCAACGCGTCTCCCGCATTCAGGTCCGAGGCAATTTCGACGTCAGGGCTATTTGTGAGCGTAGCTGCGATCTGATACTGCTCGACGGCTTCCCCCAACTGGTAATGCGCGAACAGATACTCAGCCATGTTGTAGTGGCATAGGTCGCCTCCAGGGGCCATCCGGCACGACTCCTGATAGTGCAGAAAAGCTGCATCGGAGCGTCCCGAACTGGCCAGCGCATCGGCTAGATATTCTTCAATCATCGGGTCTGGCGGCTCAACTTGCCGTACGTGGGTAAACAGCGTCACCCCATCGCGCCAGAACTGCAGGTAGTATCTGCTCGTAGCCATACAACCAACAGCAATCAATACGAAAACTGCTGCCGGTGCGAACTGGGAAATGTGGTTTTGTTCTACCAAGTCACCGCATGACCAGACCACGACGAGGAAGATTCCGATGGCCGGGATATACGTGAAGCGGTCAGCCATGGCAACTCTGCCGACCTGAATGAGTCCGCTTACCGGGAATAACGCCACAAGGAAGATGCACCAGCCAACGACCGTATATTGCGCCCGCCGAAAGCGGATCACCAGCACTGTCACTCCCAGCAGCAGCGCTACGCAACCCAGGAGCGTCCAGCGAGAGGGAGGGTGCAGCGGGTAGAACGCAGCCAGATGAGCGGGCCAGAAGATCTTGACGACATACATCGCGTAGCAAAGCAGGGCATTTTGTATTCGCGAGGACAAGGAAACTGCTTTCAGCGAAGCCATGGCCTGCCGATGGCCGATCACGGTTACCGCTGAACTGGCGGCGCTCATCATCATCAGCGGCACCTTCTCGAGCGTCAGCCAGGTCCAGCGCCTGGCGAAGGGAATGTCCTTGTCACGCCGTAATGGCCAGATGTCAAACAACAACAGAATCAAAGGAACCGTCACCGCCATCGGCTTCGACATCAGCGCCAAAGCGAATGCCACGACCACGGCCAGATACTTCACCCAGCCCGGCCGTCTTGCATATTGGACGTAGGCGATCATTACCAGCAGTGAAAACAGCGCGCTGAGCAGGCTTTTGCGTTCCGCGAGCCAGGCGACGGTTTCGACATTTAGAGGATGAAACGCGAACAGCGCCGCGACCACGAAGCTGCGCCACACGGCGCCCGTCGCAAGACGCAAAAGGTAAAAGAGCAGCAGCACGTTTGCGATGTGCAGTGCGACATTGACGAGGTGGTGGGCCCCGGAATTCAGCCCGAAGAGCTGGCAGTCCGCCATGTGCGAAATCCAGGTGACGGGGTGCCAATAAAATGTATCCACATCTTTGAATGCCCAAGCGATGTTGTTGACGCTGAGCCCGGTGCGGACATGATCATTCTGGCTGACGTATTTGACATCATCGAAGTCGAGAAAAGCGTGATGCGCCACCGGCAGGTACAGCACAGACAAGGCAAACGCCAGCATCAGCGCCAGCACAATCGGGTTGCGGCGAAGGTCTTCGAGGATTTGGCCCCACGGGGATGGCGATGGCGATACGCCTGTCATCGCAAAGGCACCTCAGGATGTGCAGCTAAAGCTCTCCGAGATGCGAGCTTATGCGCGACACCCGGCTGCTCTCACTGCAACTTGGATTGAATAACCCCTTTTCCAACTCAGCCAGTCTGCGTTGTGGCGCCCCATGCGCGCCGTTATTGCCCGTTACCGTTCTGCTTGGCTTCGGCGATCAAGCGCTCGACCTCGGGCTTCTGCGGAAAATCGGGATTCAGCTTCAGCAGCTTCTCCCATGATGCAACCGCGGCAGGCGCATTATTCTTCGCCTTCCACTCAATAATGCCCAGGTTCATCAACGCCCCCGGGTGCTTGGGATCATACTTCAGTGCCTGCTGCAACTGACTGACAGCTCCGTCTATGTCGCCAGTGTAGAACATGCACGATGCCATGTCCGTTCGTACATCGGCGTTCTTGGGATCCACCGCAAGCGACTTCTGGAAGTATGCTTGCGCTTCCTTGAACTGGTGGGTGCTGCGATAGACAATTCCAACTTCGTTCAGCAGTTGCGCATTCTTCGGGTCCGACTTCAATTTCTGCAGCAGTGGCTCAGCCTTCTTGTCGGCCATGTGCCTCATGTCATCGAGACTGGGCATTGCGTGCGGCGCGGGTTCAGTCGCAGCCGAGGCAGGTTGCGGCATCGTCGCCGCTGCCCCCGGCATGGCTGCCGCAGGCATGCCTGCTCCAGGCATGGGAGACGCCTCCCCGGGAGATCCCTCGATGGCAGTCGGCGCGGGTTCAGGAGCGGCCGATCCTCGCAACAAGTATCCGACAGGCAGTCCGATAAGGAGACAAACGCCCGCGAGCACGTAAACCTGAATCGGCTTCCAGTAGCTACGCCCTGTGGTGGAACCCCTGTCTTGCTGTTCCATTGTTATTGGTACTCCTCAAGTCGCGCTCGATTCGCAATGCCAGCAGCGCTCAAGCGGCGCGAATAGTCACAAGGGAATGTAGGCATGATGGCTGCCAAAGTTTTTCTGTGGAGGAAGCTCTAAACAAGCCTCTTATTGCACAGTCACTTAGCGTCGTCCAGCCAGGTGACGGCCCACCTGGCCTATCTGCTATACGTGTTTTTCTCCGCACTATGCGTGTCTTTTGACGCCTCCCGGAGCCGTGGCTGCCTCTCTGCCGGCCAGCTTTGTGCCTTGATTTGAGTCACTTACAGACCCTCCTTTGTGGAATAAAACCTGCATTCACCTCTATGGCCAGTCGCTTCAGGGATGGCATGGCCCGGATGAATTCCGGGGCCGAAGATGTCGACGGCAACGCGACGTCTTCCTTGCTCGCAATCAGGTATCGCGATGGAACAACAGAGCTACAAAGCGGTGATCGTTGGCGCCGGCCCTGCCGGGTTGACTGCCGCCTATGAGTTATCGAAGAACGGGCAGCCCGTGGTTGTGCTGGAAGCCGATCCTGAATACGTCGGCGGCATCTCCCGCACGGTGAAGTACCACGGCTTCCACTTCGACATCGGAGGCCACCGCTTCTTCTCCAAGTCACGCGAAGTTGAAGACCTCTGGACTGAGATCGCCGGCGACCTCATGCTGGAGCGGCCGCGCTCATCGCGGATCTACTATAACGGCCAGTTTTACAGCTACCCGCTCAAAGCTTTCGAAGCTCTTTCCAAGCTCGGCCTGATTGAGTCGATGCTGTGCATGGTCTCCTTTGCCAAGGCTAAGATTCGCCCCACTCGCAATCCCAAGACATTTGAAGATTGGGTGGTCAACCAGTTCGGTAGAAGGCTGTTCAACATTTTCTTCAAGACTTATACCGAAAAAGTCTGGGGCATGAGTTGCAGCGAGATTTCGGCGGATTGGGCGGCCCAGCGCATCAAGGGTCTCTCCCTATGGTCTGCCGCCAAAAACGCCCTGCTGCCACAACGCAAGTCCAAAGACCGCAGCCAGGTCATCAAAACCCTCATCGACACCTTCCGCTATCCGCGCCAGGGTCCCGGCATGATGTGGGAACAGTGTGCCAAACGCCTCTGTGAAATGGGCGGCGAAGTCCTGCTGGGACGCAAAGTGGTCGGCTGCAAGCTCGACCGCGAGACGCAGCGCTGGACGGTGAGCGCCCGCAATTCTGCGGGCGAGATTGAGTGCTTCGAAGGCGAACACGTCATCTCATCGATGCCGATTCGCGAATTGGCTGCCCAAGTCAAACCGCAACTCCCGGCGCCGGCAATCGAGGCCGCAAGTTCGTTGCGCTACCGCGATTTCCTGACCGTCGGCCTGATCCTGCGCGACAAAGATCGCTTCAGCGACAACTGGATTTACATTCACGATTCCACCGTTAAAGTCGGGCGGGTGCAAAACTACAAGTCGTGGTCACCCGACATGGTTCCCGACCCGCAATTTTGCTGTTACGGACTGGAATATTTCTGTTTCGATGGCGATGAACTGTGGGACTCGCCCGATGCTAAGCTGATCGCCATGGCGAAGCAAGAGATCCACCAAATTGGCCTGGGCGCGACTGAAGACGTGGTCGACGGATGCGTCATCCGCCAGCGCAAGGCTTACCCGGTATACGACGACAATTACCAAAAGCATGTGGAGACGATCCGTCAGGCGCTGGAAGAGCATTGTCCAAACCTCCATCTGGTAGGCCGTAACGGTATGCACAAGTACAACAACCAGGACCATGCCATGATGACCGCCCTGCTCGTGGCGCGAAACATCATGGCCGGCCACGCGCTGTACAACGTCTGGGCGGTGAATCAGGACGCTGAGTATCATGAATCCGGCAGCGCCGGTGAGCAGCGCATCGCATCACGACTCACTCCCATGAAAGCGCAAAAAGCTTCCCTGGCCTGACTCCTGCAATGAGTGTTGCATCCCAATCTGGCGCTAGCTCCGAGCGCGAATTGCCGGCCGCCAACTCCTCCCAGCAAGGCACCGCGATTCAGGACCTGAGCTCGTTGTTAGGCTTTCGTCCACTCCAGCTTGGCGCTCTCGTAATGTTTCTGACTGCTGTCGGTGGTTTCGCTTTTTACACTAAGCTTTGCGTCATCGATAACGACATCTGGTGGCACCTGAAGGTAGGAGACTGGATCCTTGAGCATCTGGCATTGCCCCACACCGGCATTCTCTCGCGTACCGCGGCCTCGCGTCCTTGGACCGCCTATAGCTGGGGATACGAAGTCCTCATGTCCTGGGCTTATCGCTGGCTAGGCATTCTCGGGATTGGCCTGTATGGCACATTGCTAACCATTGCCGTCGCGTATGCCGTCTACTGGATGCTGCATCGGCTCTCAGGCCGCTTCTGGGTCGCGCTGGTCCTGGCGGCCATCACTTGCTGGTCGTTTCTGTTCAATGGAATGCCGCGCCCGGTCTTCTTCTCGATGGCGTTGTTTTGCCTTGTCCTTGCACTGTTGCTGGAGGCCAACCGCACGGGCCGCATCCAGCCTCTTTACTGGCTGCCGCTGATTTTCTTCTTCTGGGTGAATCTGCACATACAATTTATCCATGGGCTGTTCCTCGTCGGACTGCTGATGGCGACAACCGTCGCGCAGCACATTGCCGAGCACTGGGGATTTGCACCCGGATTCCTGCTAAAGCCGAGACTTCCGGCCGTGCCCATGGTCGCCGTATTTAGCGCGTGCGTCGCGGCTACGCTTCTGGGACCGAACTTCTACCACCCGTACGTTGCGGTGTACGAATATTCGCAATCGACATTCGCATACAAGGTCATCATCGAACTACAGCCGCTGAGCTTTCGCTTGTCCAGCAACTACGTCCAGCTTTTGCTCACTGCCTTCGGCTTTTTCGCCGTGGGATGGAGAAAGAAGATTGACCCGTTCAAGCTGGCAATGATGACGATCTGCACTGTAGTTGCTTATCGCACCATGCGTGATGCCTGGTTCGTCGTCATCCCAGCCGCCGCCTGCATTGCGGACTTCCCCGCGCCGGAGGAAGAGCGTGCAGCCAGCGAAACCTGGCTGGAGAATCTCGGCATAGCCGCCGCCGTGGTCGTGCTGTTGTTTGTCGTGGCGCGTGGGACAGACTTCACCCAGCGTGGCCTGGACCGCGCTATCAGTTCCGAATATCCGGTAAATGCGGTGAATTTCTTGCGCCGTAATCCGCAGCCCGGCCCTCTATACAACAACCTGGGGTGGGGCGGCTTCCTGATGTGGTATATGCCTGATTATCCGGTCGCCGTGGATGGCCGCAACGATCTCTACGGCGACCAGCTCGACGAGATCTTCTATGCTTCGCAGAACGCGGACACGGGATACACCAGCGATCCTTACCTGAATGAGGCGGGGATAGTTCTTCTGGATGCCAACATGCCGCTGGCCAAGATACTTACTGCGGATCCAAGATTCCAGCTAATTTATCAGGACCCTATTGCTGTGGTGTTTGCTCGCCGCTAGGAGGTATGCGGCGATAGATGAAGTACGTCTCCCGCTGGTACACCGCTTGTTTGTATAAATAGTATCCATCGGAGAAATGTACCATCTCGTAACCCTGTGCCGGCAGGACAGAACCCGATTTCTGCAGAAATAGATCCGGATCAACAGAATAGATTGCTACAAAGTCCGGCTTGATCCGTTGTAGCTCGCTAATATCGAGTGAAGTTCCTGCCATTGGCAGCCCATGGTGAAAATAGGATGTCGGCAAGTTTATAAAGATATTGTGGTCGAAGTACGCTTCTATACCGACCACTCCATACACCAGGCCGAACATCGGAACCCGGCCGGCGCCAACGGACTTCAGGTAGTTTGCGGCATCCTTGGCTCCGGAATAGGGAAACAGATATTCCCGTTTCAGGCAGACCGCCGCATCCCATATATTCATCGCGCATAGACATACCAATAGCACGATCATTCCATGGAGTGCCCGCTGTTCTCTTGCGCTGAAAACTCGGCGTTCCGCCTCGCTCGGCCATGCGATCCAAAAGGCCGTAATCGCAGCTATAAATGCTGTCCCATGGTGGTGCGCATATCCGTGAATAACGGAATAGACTGCAATCATCATCCCCACAGGCAAGACAAAAACGAATAGCTGCCGCCGCGTGTAGCACCATGCCGCAGCCAGAACTAAGAAAGCTAGCGAAGGAACAAGGAAGTCGAGGAACGCGCCACAAATGATTGTGCTGGCCTTCTTGGCGGGGCTAACAATATTCAGTTCCTGCTTCTCGGTTGGCGTTAACTGCGAGATCTCCTTTTTTACGATGTACTCTTCGTTGTCCGAGGTGGGCCTCAGGACGAAAGCGATGCCGACGAAGGTTATAACCATCGCGGCCGCGCAAAGGAAATAGCGATTTCGTAGCCCCTCATCGAGGCTGGGCCACTGGCGAATTGCCTGCAGCAAGTAAAGCAGTCCGAAGCAAGCCGCGAGCAGTGTGCCATGCACGCTTAGGTTCGCCAGCAGCACCAGAACGACTGTCATCCGGACGGGCCGCTGGCTGTCTTTGAAGAAAATCGCGACCACAAAGCAGAGCAACGGCAGCAGGTCATAGGGCCGAGCTATGACCGCGTACTGATAGACCATGACGTAGGTGAACGCCAGCGGCCATCGTACATACCAGGGGAATGGTGCTTTGTACACCAGCACCGCAACCCCCATGATTGCGAAGGCTACACCGATATAGCCCAGCGCCGCATAAGGAAGGTGAAACCAGTGCTGCGCCACCCAGAGAATGGTGTGCCACAGTCCGGGCGAACCCTCATATTTCAGCTCGTGAAACCAGATGGTCTTCAGGTCGAGATCGCGTGCGATCAGCCAAGCTTGCGCTTCATCCGCCCACTTCTCGTGAAAAGGCACGGTAAATAACACGACCGCCGAATAGAGCAACAGCACGACCGCGTTGCCGATCTTTTCCCAGCTACGAACAACACCCGTTTCTTGCGGAGCTACTCCGGTTCCGGCGAGTGAGTTCATGGCCGCACCTGTTGGCGCACCAGCACGACTGCCACATCGTCGGAGTACGCCGTCTTGAACGCCGGAACGGTTGCCAGCGCCTTGGCCATAGTTGAGTTTTTCTCGAGCAGGATGGTGCCGGCATCGTTCAATGGAGGAAACGTCGAGTAATGCGCCTCAAAGTTCATTACCTTCGCATATTGGACGTCAAACTCTGGGCTGTACAGGTCTGTTCGCCCATCGATTGCGACTGGGTATTCGGGCAGGTACCAGGCGAGAAAACCTCCCCAGGGATAAGTATTGAAGAGAGGAGCAGGAAGCCGATGTTCTCGAATGTAGTTGGCTGCTCCGACGGGATAGGATTCTCCAATTCTTGCCAGCACGGCTTCGCGCCTGGGAATTCGTATCGCGAATGCGGCAAACAAGATGACGAGGCCCAGCCCCGCCGCGAATACTAACGGAGCATACGTGCTTTGCGAACTCGGTTCCCGCACCACCTTCTTCTCTTCAGCAGCGGCGGCATTGGCGACAACTGCTACTGCGGCCAACGCTGTCAGCCAGACGTCGCGCTGTGCGTGAAGCGACGCCATGATGCAAAGCGCGAGCAATCCGATCTCGAATAAATCCCGTGAGCGCCGCAATCCGAGCGCAAGAAACGCCAACATCGCCAGCAGCAGCACGACATAATCCTGCGGAGTGCGGAACCGGAGGCTCTGGAAGTCGGGCATGCGCTGATTAACCGCCCCTGCTGCCTGCGCCCAGAAACTTGCGTATACATTCCAGCCGTACGGGGTAGCGAAAGTTGCGAAGAGCGAGATGGCCGTTACCGCCCAAACAAATCCGATCGCAGGAGCCGCGTTCTCCCTTCGTATCCAGGAAACACCCGCGTGTTCGACTGTCGATACCAGCGCGAATAACAGCAGCGCAACGATTCCATACACGAAGTGCGGATCCAGATTGGCCCAGAAAAGAAAGAGAAGCGGCAGGAAGAGCAGCGGTCGTCTCTCTCCATGGCGGCGGCACTGGAATAGGAGCGTGAGTTCGACTCCAAAGGCCAGAACTGAGCAGTAGACCGGAACGGGCTGCATCCCCCACAGCAGGTACTGCACGATGGCTGAGAGTAGAAATGCCGTCCAGAAGCGGCCGCGCAAACCGCCCGCCAGCAGAAAACTCACCATCGCCAATCCCAGCTTGCATAACATCGCCAACAGCGGCAAGAACCTCAAATCCAGCAGACGATAACCGATCGCAACCAAAACGTCATAGAGCCACGAAGCTGCAATCCACGGCATTGCCGCCGATTGCGAAAACCATCCGTTGTGGGGAAGTCCGCCGGTTTTCAGGATGCTGAGGCCGGTTTGCAGGTGCCACCAGAAATCGCCGTTCGTGATGCTGGTCAGGCTGGTGCCGCGGAACAACTCTAAGAGGGGTACAACGACAAAAAGAGGTACTAACCACAACACGCGGAGCCCGTCGCGGGAGGAAGTTCGCGGCACGCTTCACTTCCTGGAGGCGTGTGCGCCAGGACTAAAACCACCCGAAACCGAGCCGTCGGGATTGTGCGCTGCGCCATGGCACATCAACACGCAGGTTCCTGTGCCACGGTTGTAGGAGATCGGGAGGCTCTTGTTCGCTCCCACCACGTTGATATCGAAATTTACCAGCCGCTCGCCTGTGACACCCGGCGAGGTGGTGCCCATGCCGTGAGCGGTGTGACATACCGAACAGCTGAAGCCATCGGTGGCGACGTGGCTATTGTGCTGCAACCAGCTAGTGTTGGCCAGCACGAGCCTCAGGTCGTGGCATTTGGCGCACATCGCGTAGGGACCGTTGGGGCCAAGATCAGGATTGGGAAAAGTGTTCGTTACCACTCCACCGGGTACCGACGCCTGACTGAACTGGTAGTTGCGTTCCAGAATGTGTGAGTATCTCGACCCATGCGGGCCGTTCGGCCCATTGCCGCCAAATTCGCGGTTGTCGTCGCTGTTGTGGCAGTCTGTGCAGAGGATACGCGGCCCGGTGGTCCTTCCCGATGTCTGCCCGTTCTCCGTCAACATGTAGGTCATCAGACTGGGTTGCGGCAGCGGGCTGCTGCGGTCGTGGAATACCGGGTGGCTCGACGTCGCGTTAGCGCTGAACTCGGGAATCACGTTGAGGAAATCGGGCAAGGCCACCAGCCGTGACGGCGCATAGCCAAACACGATCAGGCGCTGCTTACCCGGTCCGGTTCCGTGACACCGCAGGCAGTTCTCGTACTGATTTATTGCCGGGTTAAGCACGGTAATTCCGTCTAACGCGCTAACTCCCTCCACTTGCGCCTGCGAGGGGCGTATTGCCGGCGATGAGCCAAACGTTGTCACCTGGTTAGAGCCGTGCGGATTATGGCAGTCGACGCACGTGGCGTGGCGATTGTTCATCAGTACGGCCGGCTCTGCCGCGTCATGCTGATTATTGCCTGCCGGCAGGGGGTGGCCCGTCTTGTTGAACTCCGCCATGACGTTGGGAGCCGCGGGCGAAAGATACGACCCGCCGCTGTGGCATGTCATGCAATCTTGAGTTGCGAAGTCCACTCCCGGTGCTGCCGGATTAGCTGGTCGGAGCAGGCGCGCCGGCCCGTTCGCATTGTGCTCCATGTGACAGGAACTGCATGCGTTCTGTGCGACCGTCGGATAGGGCCCGACATGGCCCTCAATGGAGACCTTGTTGCTCGCCTTGTCGTGGATGCTGCCGCTCCACCCGGCCAGAGGATTGATCTGCCCCTGCATGGTGCGGTTGGGATCATGACACGCCAGACACATCTGGCCGCTGGAACTATCACGAACCAGAAATTCCTGCGCTATCGTATCCGTGGCTTGCACATGAGGATCATGACAAGTGGTGCACTCGATGTTGCCGTTGATCAGTTTGATCTTCCCCAGCGGATCCGCAGTCTTGCCGGACGAGATCAGGCTGGCTTGCAGGTTCACCGCATCTTTCATGGGGAGAACCAAGCTGAACGGATGTGACGTAGTCAGGTCCTTGCCAAAGGAATCGCCGGGAGCCCAACTGCCGGTCATCCTGGCCTTTCCATAAGCTTGGTTCGTACCGACAGCTACCGTACCATCGTGACAGCTCAGGCACAGACTGCTGGTTACGCCCAGCGGAGGCCGCGTGTTGCCGGTCTCGTGGTAGGTTGTGCTGGCGTAAGGACTATAAACGACGTTAGAAAATTTCTGGTTCCACAAGCCACTGGCTCCGCCCACGCCGCTGTGCGGTGGATGGCAGAAGGCACAGCCGATGTCGCCGGCGGGCTGGTAGATTGAGGACCCACTGGCTGGAGTCAGGTTATGCATCCCAAGAGCGTCGATCTGCGGTTGCGGTTGCTGTTGCCCGCCAACCAATGTGCCCAATAGAAACATCGATAGCAGAAGCGCCCCGACAAACTTCATCGCACTACTCCCTGAGACTGCTTGCCGGCCGCGGTGTACTGAAATACCTCTACACGGCGGTTGTAGGAATCCACCACGTAAATGCGATCTGCGCTATCGATATGCAACCCGCTCGGCAGCTGAAACTGCCATGGACCGGTACCTCTTTGCCCAAAGTAATACAGTAGCTGTCCCTTATCGTTGAAAACCTGCACCACTCCCCATGCTCCATCAACTACGTAGAGATGCCCTTCGGAATCAAAACCAATTCCTTTGGGACGGAAAAACGATCCCGTCCCGTCGCCCAGTTTGCCGATCGAATAGCGAAACTGGCCGGAGCGATCCAGCACTTGTACGCGAAAGTTCATCGCATCTACCACAACCAGGTTGTCTCCCTGGAGAAGCAATTCGGTAGGGTAGTTAAATTCGCCGTTGCCGGTGCCCGGTTTCCCGATGACCTGCAGTACGCTGCCCTGCATATCGGTCACGTAGATCTTGTTGCGCAGCGTATCCGTGATATAGATCTTCTGCGCCGCAGAATCCACCGCGATTCCCGTAGGCCGCTTGAAATATCCTTCGCCGCCCTTCAGGCTGCCGATCGCCCGTTTGTATTTGCCGTTGGCATCGAAGACGAACACCTTCCCGGCCTGCGAGTCGGTGACATAGATATTGTCCTGCGCGTCTACCGCAACGCATTGCGGAAAGAGCATGGCATCTTTGTCTTTATCCCGGCGGCTCAGAAACTTGTATTTCTGCTGGGCAAAATCAAAGATGTGTACGCCTTGCGCCCCGGGATCGGTCACTATGACGCGTCCCTTCGAATCCGTGGTGACGCTGTAGGGATCCACCAGAAAACGATAGTCGGGCTCTCCGGCGACAACGTCGACCAGTTTCGCCCAGAAGCTTCGCTTCGGTTTCACTTCCTGTTGCAGACGGATACTCCGCTCCCACGTGACCTTGCGCCCTTCCGGCAACAAGAGTTCCGGAGGCGCGGTCTGATTCGACTCTGCCTTGGCATGTCTGGAGGCCCAGGCAGGCGCCGGCAACAGCCATAGCGCGCTGGCGCAAAGCAGAACCGTTGCCACCCACTTGCGGGACCGGGTTAGAAGAAATTGAACCATCTGGTGATTCCGCCATAGTACGAGTTTATCGTCCCCGGAGGCACGCCGGTGGCGCTGATACCCTGCGTGAATCGCGTATAACCCGCGAGTATGCCGATACGCCGCAGATTGTACTGCAGTTGGCTGTAGAAGATTTCGGTGCTGTTGTGCGAGGGCGTCGACGCACTCAATGTGTCGCTAAATGAACGGCTGAAGTTGCCCGACACGATTAGCTGTCGGACGGGAGTCCACGTCAGCCCGGCCCCATAGTTCTTGGCATCGTAGGCGACCAGGTTGCCCGGAATGATTCCTGTTGTCGGAGGTATCGGCACCAGACCTTCCTGGGTCAGCAGTGAACTCCCAGAACCCTGTGAGTAATTGGCTGAGAGCGCAAGCTGGCTCAGGCTCAATGAGGTCGAGAGCACTTCGCTATGAAAGTCCTGAGTACCCTGACTGGATAATCCACTGTGATTGCCATTGAACGCCAGCGTCCACTGCGTACGTCTGGTAAAGCGCCGGTGGATATTAGCGTCGTAATAGTAGTCTGACGATGTCTCTGTAATCAGGATCGATTGCACATTTTGCGCATAGCTGAAACTTCCTGAGGTTTCCCACGGCCCATATTGTCGGAAATAATTCACGGTCCCGATAAAGCCGACATTGTTGTCACCCATTCCCGTACTGCTATCGACTATGCCGGCCGAGAACGTGAACATATTGAGTAGCCTGCGGCCATAAGTCATAGTGCCGCTTAGGAACGTTCCGTCATACGTCTGGCCTAAATACTCCTGCGAGTAGTGAGTAGCCTGGAAATTGCCATTCAAATTTTGAGTGAAAATGTAACTCGCGCCGGCTCCAACTGTGTTGGAGTATGAGTTGGCTCCCAGGTTCACGACCGGTCCGATGATGGTACCGTTATCCAGAGTTTGACTCAGGTATCCCGAAAGGTTGTTCGTGTACAGCTGGTTCGCATAGAGTCCCAGCTTGTTCGTGGGATGAAAGCTCAGGTTTGCAATCTCGGTGTCCGTGTTATACGACGTCGTCGTATTCGGCTGGCTCGGGTCGAGGAAATTGTCTGCATACGCGGAATGACTGTATCCCACCGAGAACTGGCCGTTGCCCCACGGAATGTCTCGTGACGCGTTTACCCCGAAGTCCTGACCGCTGCTGTCGCTCACGCTTAAACCGGTGGTCGTAAGAAATTCCGGAAAATCGGAGTTGACCGTCGAACGGTCGTAATAACCGTTAATGAGGAATTTGTCCAAAGTGTAGGAGGAACGTGCGGTGAAGATATGCTGATTGTTCGACGTCTCCTCGTTGGTGCCGTAGATGGTCCCGCTGCCGTTGCCTTGCTGATACCCGACCGAGAGGGTTGGCCAGCCGGGAAACAACGCACTCCAATTGACTCCGAAACCCTGGCCGTTGCCCTGTGTGGTGAAATTCGGCGTCCCCGGCAGACCAAAGGTACCGGTGCTGTTGTAGTCATACCGGTAGCTCACCGAACCCGGGAAGTGGCTGCCGGTGAAGAAATTTGCGTCAGCCGCTACGCCGCTGGCGTTCGTCAATGACTGATAGTTGGAATCGGCACGTGACTGGTTGTAGTAGGGCGTGATGCTGAAGTTTAGAAAGTTCGGGTTGTAGTAATAGCCGTTGATCTGGCCATTGGCTCCGAACTGTAACCCATGATTCGACAGGATCTGGTTGCCATAGTCGCCGGCGTAGCCCAGGCTGACCAACCCACCACCTGTCATGTGGGTGTTGTCGCCGATCTGCACCTGCGCCAAGGCCAGTTGCGACAGTGTTATCAGGAGCAGGAACCCTAACGTCTTTGCCGACTTCTTCACGCTTATGCCCGTCCCGTTCCCATCGAGCGGCGGCCAGCCCGCTGAATACCAACCCAATCCTTAACGCACGACGCTAGCCAAATTCGAAGAACACCCCTGCCACGCTAGGCTTCTGATAGCAAAGGAATTGGCAACGACCGGCGGAAGAGCGCAATCGCCTGGTCATGAATCTCTGTGGGATATCACTCAAGGAACGTGGGGAAACCCCGCAAATCCCGACAGGTGAAAGTGATACGAGCAACTCGGCTTCCCGGAACGGGAGTCGCGAGAGTGCTCGAATCTCCCGAGATTCGCGATGAAATGTGTTCAACGCCTAGGGAACGGTGCTTCAACAAAGAAGGCACAGAGGTCACTCTGTGCCTCACGTGGTGATATTCAATCTTTGCGGACTAGCCTTTCTCTATCTTTGCCTTGCTGTGCAACTGCTTATTGAGATTCGCCCGCAACTGCTCGTACTTCTGCTTCTGCAGTCCAGTAGCAAGCTCCGCCTTCACCTCGTCGAAACTTTGCTTGTGTGCCGGGGTGTGCGCGTTTAACCGCACAATCGTATATGCCGTCTCGATTTGGATTAGACCGCTCACCTCGCCTGGCTTCAGGCCCTGGAGAGCCTTGATCACCTGCGGCGGCAGCTTTGCGGCTGGCGTGACCTTGTGGTCGCCCATGTTCACGCGGTAGTCGTCTTCGGAAATCTTCTCTGCCAGCAGCCCGAACTGCTCAAAGTTTTTTGTGGCCTGCGCCTGCTTCAGAGCTTCCTCGGCCTTCGTGCGTGCATCCTTGGACTGCTCCGGCGTAGGTTTCAGCGGCGGTACTATCGAAATGCTTTGAAATGCATAGGTTTCAGGGACCTGGAACTTTGCGGGGTTCTTATCGTAATAGGCCCTGACCTCGGCTTGCGTTACGGCGCTCTTCTTATCGACTTCCTGATTGAGAAATTCATCGATCAGCATGGAGCGCTCAATGGCCTTCCGCAATTGCTGCCGCGAGCCGTTCATCTCCTGCTGCATAAACGCGTCAAACTGCTCCGGGCTGTTAAACGTCCGCTTGTAGGCCGCCTCGCCCTCGTCGATCTTCGATCGCGGAATCGTCATCTTGCGGCGCACCGCTTCCTGATAAACCAGCTCCTCGAAGATGATCATTTCCAGCGCGCCCTGACGAATCGACGCCTCCTCTGCCTTCGGGAAGCCATTGTGCTGCCGGGCATAAGGGAAGATGATGAACATCTCGCGCAGAAGGTCTTTGTCCGTAAGGACGGTGCCATTAACCTTGGCTACCTCTTTACCGGTTATTTGCATCGGCGCAGCTTGGGCCATCGTGGGACTATCGGCCTTTGCCAAAGAGGTTGGAGCATGTGAAGCAACTTGCGCAGAAACGACGGTCGCTACCGTCAGAAGAATTGCAGTAAGAATCCGGTACTTCATGTTTCCTCTCTATCTAGCTCGGCAAAAAAGGGGGAAAGGGAACCCTTTCCCCCGGGACTGCAAGTTGTTTCTACTGGAATACAGTCTTGATGTTGTTAGTGTTGTTGGCTTCGTTCGCCTCACCGAAGTGGCACTGACGGCAGAACTGCGTCGTAGAAGGCGCCTGGTTCTGGCCGACAACACCGATGTTCGGGTTGTACGGGCCATTGATGAAGAAGTAGGTGGCGTAGAACTTGCCGCCGCCGTCATTCTGGATCTGGCTCGCAGAGGTGGAAGTGTAGACCGTCATCACGTGCTGGTTGTGGCAGGTGGTGCAGACCACGTATGGCTGACCACTGGCGTTGATACCCCACGCGCTACCATGCGCGCCAGGCGCCAATGCCGGCCAACCGTAATTGGAAACGAACTGGGCATAAGGAGATCCAGCCGTCACGGTGAAGGTATTGTTGGCCCACACCAGACCGTTGCCGGACCGGATGGTGGCATTTACGCCCACCGGGTGGTCGTTGTTGTAGTTGCCGGCCGTGGTGCCGTCATTGCCGAGCAGGGTTGGGATGTGCTTGTTGCCGTAAGCAGGGTTGGTCAGCAAACCAATCTGCTGTTCATACGCCCAGTCCTGCATCATGTTGTGCTTGGTGAGGTTGCCATCGTGGCAGCTCAGACACAGCATGATTCCGCTGACTTCCGGACCACCGGCGGTCAGGCTGCCGGGCAGAACTTCGACGTACCTGCCATTGTCGCCGAACGCAAGGGTTTGGCCGTAGAGAGGACTCGCGTCCTGTCCCCACAATGCATAGTTGCCGGCATCGGACGCGCCGCCATTACCTGCACCGAACGAGCCACTGTGCGGAGCATGGCAGCCCGCGCAACCACGTCCCTGATTATTGTGTGCGCCCAAAACGTCAACTGGTGAGGACCAGTTCTGCGCCAGCATTAGTCCTGTAGCGACTAATACAAAAAGGGTTAGTAAAAGCAATTTCTTCATGTAAGTAAAGACCTCCAGAGTGTTGCAACACTTTGCGGTTGTTCCGGAGACTTAGGCCGTGGTGACCTATGGTTAGACTGTAAGCCACCGCCTCCATCATGGACTAACGCAAGTAGCTAGCCAAACCGATGGCGAACCAGAGACTGGCCAGTTTGCTCGCAAGCTGCTGATAATAAATGGAAAACCTTCAGGTCGGTGTGGGCCCGCATTGCGCCTCACTATGTCTCTCTGCGTGAAAAGAACCAAACTGCTGAAGCATGTCGCTAAATTCCTCAGGCCGGGTGCGTCCGGCTGATAAAGCTGTGGTGGCTTGATAGAAATCCCGTCGGCAAACGAGGTCACAGGGAGAAGATGACCCTCCTCCCCCGAACAGACAGGTGGTTACTGGAACACGGTTGTGCCGGATCGTAGCCGAATCCTAAGCTTTGTCTGACTTGCTATGGTGCTGAATAGATTGGGATTCTATTTTTCTGGGCCACTTTAGTCCTAAAACGCGAATGCGCCGCTGAGGGAAGTCAAACAATGTGCCGTAGAGATACGTCAAAACGCGCACCTGTAGATGTGCTTCACATACTCCTTATAGCCTTCTTGAATGGTTGCATTTTGCAACGGCTCAAGGTTATTGCTTTGGCGGAGGTGTGGTGTTTTGCGCCGGTTTATTGGAGTCGGCCGAAGCCGCTTCTCCTTCGCTCTTGGGCGCGTTTTCCGCCCGAAGCGCCTGTCGTTCTTTCTTCAGTTGATCGAACTCGGCATCGGTGACATAACGGAATTCCTGAAGCCTGCCCGGGTAGATCTCCGACGTGTAGATCCGGTTTCGACGGTTATCACTGGTGATGTCAACCAGACCCTGGAACTGCCCCGGAAGTAGACCATGGCCACCGAAACTGATCAACAGCCTGCCCTCCTGGGTGAATACCTGCACTCGATCCTGCATACCATCCGCCACCCAAACATGACCATCACTGTCGATCGCTACCCCCTTGGGGCGGGCGAAGTAGCCGGGACCGTCGCCGTTTTTGCCCCAGGTGCGGATGAACTGCCCGTCGGCATCGAAAATCTCAATCCGGTCGTTCAGCGTGTCGGCAACATATAGATTGCCATCCTTGTCCACGGCAAGGCCTGTGGGTTTGGCAAAGTCGCCTGGCGTGGTCAGTTCGTGATGCTTTCCGGTGGTTCCCATCTTTCGAATCAGCTTGAAGGTGTCGGCGTCGTAGACCAGCACCTGGTCGAGTTCAACATCGGAAACATACAGCAGGCGGTTCTCGGTATCGATGGCCATATCGCCGGGATATACCAAACCGTCGGTGATCACGTCCGTCGCTTTGTGCTCTGCATTGAATACAAGAATGTGGCGCAGGTCGGGATCGGAAACAAATAGACGGTCGTTGTCGTCCATTGCCAGGCCGAGGATGTGCACGAAGTGAGCGTCCACCTTGTTCTTGATCATCTGAACGTCACGGGTTTCCGGATCGAAGATGAAGATCGCGCCCACCCTGGTATCGGCGGTATAGATTTTGCCCTTGGAGTCGACCGCCAGACCATAGGGCTGTCCCAACTCGTAGAGCACCTTGCCTGCCTCCATCGGGGTCTGCGTGCCGGCAAGGCGGTCCATCCATGTCTCCTTCTTGGTCTTGGGCTGATCTATGTCTTTCAGCGGCTGTCCGGCATACCAGTTCACGTAGCGGATGCGGGCGATAGCAGGCGGGTTCGGCCAGACAATGTTCGAATAGTCGATGACGGGTGCGGGCTTTGCAGGCGTTTGCTCGTTGGCCTTCTTCTTTTTCGCATGAGCGGCAAACGGCGTCGACAGCATGATCGCAAAAAGCAGTGCCAGCGCGATCCACTTCCCGTCGATCCTAAGCGACTGATTGCGTAGATCCGACATCTTACAAACCCTCCTGCTCGTCTCTAGCGAGCTTGAAAACTCTTGTGGCACGTCGCGCAGAACGCCGTGTTATTGGTCTGGTCCTTCACCAGCAAATCGGGCTGAGCCGAGGAATGCGGCTGATGACAGGACAGACAGTCGATGTGCATGTAAACCTTCGAAATGTCGGTAGGATCCGGCACGTCAGCGATCGGGTGACCTTGTACCGGGTGGCCGCGGTCGTACTTTATCGGCAGGATCACAACTTTGTTTTTCACGAAATAATCCGCGGGCAGCTTCACCGAGCCGTCAAAGATCGTGATCATGTGCTCGGATGCGAGCTTCTGCGGATGAGAATCTGGCCCGTGGCACTCCAGGCATAACGCGTTCACGGACGCCTTGCGGAGCAGATGTTGATTATCGCTGCCATGGGGCTCATGGCAGATCGCGCAACCCTGCTCAAATGCGGGCTGATGCAAGTGCGCCTTCTTCATCTGGTCCGATTGCTCACTGTGGCATGCCAGGCATGCCCGCACCGGATCAGGTTGGAGGAATCCCGGGGTTGGTCCCGCATGCGGATTGTGGCAGGTGGTGCAGTCGCCCTGCGCTCCAGGATGCTGTACTTTCGCCTTCTCGATTTTTTCTGCCTGCTCGCTGTGGCAGGTCACGCAGAGCGCCCTGGTATCGCTGTTGGTGAGCACCACTTTGCCGTCTTTGGCGGGCTCGTGGCAGGTGTCGCACGAGCCACTTTCAAACGGCGGATGGGCGAATTTCTGAATCAGATGCGCCTCATTTGACTGGTGCGGGTTGTGACACTGCACGCAATTCGCGGTTCCGAACGGCTGTCCCTGGTGTGCCTTCTGCAGGTCTGCCGAAGTGGGATCATGGCAATCGACGCACAGCGCCGGAACCCCTTTGGTCAGGTGATAGTCGAATTCCATGTTGCCGCGCTCTCCCACCTTGTGAACGTTGTGACAGGTGTCGCAACCCATATCGAGCGCTGCATGCCGGCTCCCGTCCTTGGGAACATTCAAGCCCTGCGTATGGCATTCCAGGCAGAGATTCTGCCCCTTGTCGCCGGACATGGGCTTCAGCAACTGGTATTTGTTGTCGGATTCATGAGGATCGTGGCACTTCAGGCAATCGCGAACCGCCGGAGGATGGACCTTACCCTTGAGGTCGGCCGCGTTCATGTCGGAGTGGCAGGTGATGCAAAGCGCCTGCGGCGTTGCCGTAATCAGCTTGATCCGAGTGACGTCTTTCGATACCCGCACTTCGTGACAGCTGGTACACCCGGTGGCGACCGCTGAGTGAACGAACTTGCCTTTTGCCTTGTCTTCGTGACACTCAATGCACTTGGCAGAATCAGTATTTGGTTCGAGCTGTACCGGATGGATCGCCGCAAATAAAGCGGAGGCGCTGGCGATTAAGCTCCATCCCACGAGAACCCGTAATACCCTGGTCACAACCTGCCTCCTACTGCCTGACGGTAGAAAGTAGCAAGAACCGTGCCGAAACCGGCAACTCTCTGCGACAGAGTGCCATGCGCATTCAAGTTATTGCAATGAAATAGGCTTGGCAGAACTCGGCGACCGGCAGCCGGGACCAGCCGGGTCTTGGCTACTGCACAAAAGTGTCTTACCTCGCAAAGCGCGGTTGAAATGACGCACCCGGTGACGGCCGGCAACTCTCACCGACCGCAACTCGCACGCTGCGCCGTTTCATCATGCGCATGGGTGATATGCCTCATGCTCGCGCCCCTTTGCATTGCAGAGCGCTGGCTCTAACGATTTATTTATCACTAACTTAGAACAGAGCCCTGATTTGGCTGCCGACTTGCCACATGACATGGAGAGAGAAGGAGCCCGCATGGCCTTCGACGTACTATCGATACCAAAACGCTTCCACAAGACCTTTTCGAATCTGCGCACCGGAATCATACTGCTGATTCTGGTGGTGATCGCCGCCGCACTTGGCACCTTCATATTGCAGCGGCCCACGACTGAGCTCAGCAAGCTTCAGGCGACATACTCACCGCAAACTTTGCACGTCCTCGATCGTCTCGGACTTACCGACATCTTTCATTCCTGGTGGTTCGTTAGCCTGTTAACCCTGGTCAGCCTCAGCATTGTCCTGGTTTCCCTCGATCGTTTTCCCAATGCCTGGCGCTTCTACGCCCGTCCTTATCGCAAGACCGACACACACTTCCGCGCTGCGAATCCGTACAAAACCGAACTGCCGGTCCGGAGCGCCGAGCAGGGACTGAACGCCGCGCAGCGCGCCCTGAACAAACTCCATTGGCCGGTGCAGCGTATCACAGGCGACGACGGTATCTCGCTGTATTCCGAGAAGCATCGTTTCTCGGTGATGGCGGTGTACGTCATTCATGCCAGTCTGCTGCTCATTTTCGCCGGCGGCATTATTGACGGATTCTTTGGCTACAGCGGCTTTATAGCGCTGCACAAAGGCCAGACCGGCAACGTGATTGAGTTGCGCACCGGCGGCGACAAGACACTACCTTTCAGCGTGAAGTGTTACAGCGCCGGCCAGGAGAATTACGCCGACGGTTCACCCAAGAAGTGGTGGTCGAATCTGGCGATCATCGACGACGGCAAGGAAGTAGCCAAGAAACAGATCGTGGTCAATGATCCTCTGGTCTACAAAGGGCTGCGGTTTTTTCAGGCCAGCTATTGGATTGACAGTAAGAAAGTCGATGCTCTGCGGCTTTCCGCTGTGGATACGGCCGGCACATCGCGCCCCATCGAACTGAAGATGAAGCAGCCGGTCGAGCTGGATCCCGGCACGACAGTCACATTAGCCGACTACATCTCTGACGCCTTCGTGCGCGATGGGCAAGTCTTCCAGAGGTCCGATTCGATTGAAAACATCGCCTTCGGATTGAACGTAACCGACCGCGCAAGCGGCGCGACCACGAAGGTCTGGCTGCTGCCCGTACAGAACATGATCCTGGGCGGCGACAATCTGAAGTACAGATTTGCCGGACCTACCTCGGCCAGCGATGTCGATTTCCCCGCCGTCACCGGACTGGAAGTAGCCCATGAGCCCGGCCAGTGGCTGGTCTGGGCAGGCTGCATCCTTATGGTGCTCGGCCTCTTCGTTGCCTTCTACATGGTCCACATGCGGCTGTGGATAACAGCCGTGACCAACACAAACGGCAAGCTCGTGCTGTGGGTCGGCGGAGCTGCCAACAAAAACAAAGATCGCTTCGAGCAGAAGTTCGAAGAAGTTGTGAACGAAATCCGCGATGAGCTGGGTCAACAGAAAAACACGCCCGCGGCTCCTCAGTCTGCGCAGTCACCAAAAGGGGAGCGCGAAGCCGCACTGGCTGGCGTGAAGTAAGGGAGGATAGAACTTCAATGTCCACGCGCGCACGAGTAACACAGTTAGAGACCACCCCACCTGCAGGGGGAAGCATCCTGCTGGTTCTGGTCGGCCTTGGTATAGCATTCCTTCTCATCACTGCGCTATTGGCGGTCGGCAAATCGGGCGGCGCCCTTTATACCGAAAGCAATCTTCTCTACGTTGCCCTGATTTTCTATGCAGGCGCAGCCGCACTGTATATGGGATTCGGTGTCACCGGGACCCTGCGCTATGTTCGATTTGCATCGGTCTCAACGGCGATCGGTTTCCTGGCCAACACCCTGGCGGTCGCGCATCGCTGGTATCTGGCCGGACGGCCTCCGTTTGCCAGCATCTATGAAATGCTGCTCAGCTTCGTGTGGACGCTGGCGCTGCTGACCCTGATCACCGAAAAGAAATTCGGGGTAAAAATCATCGGCAGCATCACCATGCCGCTGGCCGTGGTTTGCGTCATTCTGATGCAGTTACTTCCTTCGGAAGTGCGGCCCCTGGTTCCGGCCCTGCAATCCACCTGGCTGCATGTGCATGTAACCCTTGCCATGCTGAGCTACGCGGCCTGCGCCGTGAGCTTCGCCCTGGCGATGATGTTTCTCATCCAAGATGATTTCAGAACTGAAAGCTTCCTGGCCGCAACATCAACCCTGGTGAGCGCGATATACGTCGCCATCGTTGCAACCCGATTCGAGCGCTGGGGCGGATTATCCGTCACCGCGTGGGACGCCGAGAACAAGGGCGACATGTTCCTGGGCAAAGGGGTCCGCCTGTTCGTCACCATTCCAGATCTGGGATGGCTCTTCGTGATCGTGGCTCTGTCGTCCTTGGTTCCACTGGCCTTTTATGCCCTCTGGCGTGTGAAGCAGGATGACGCTTACCTGAACATCGCCAACAAAGGCATCTTCATCGGAATTCTGCTGCAAGTAGCTGTGCTGGGCGCGTTTGTGCTTCGCGCTAACAATGCGAATTATCCGTCGCCATACCAGGAAGGACTCTATCTCACGTCCCTGGCGGCTTCGCCGTTCATTCTCGGCGGCATGGTCACGGCGCTGTTTGCCTCCTTGCTCTACCTGATGCTGCTTTGGAGGCGGGACGATCTGCAAAACCTGCTTCCCAGTGCCACCGTTCTCGACCGTGTCACCTACAAGACGATTTGTATTGCGTTTCCGCTACTGACGGGAATGATTGCCGCAGGCGCTTACTGGGCAAATCGTACCTGGGGATCGTATTGGAGCTGGGACCCGAAAGAGACCTGGGCAGCGATCACGTGGCTGGTTTATGCAGGATATCTGCACATGCGCATCACCCGCGGCTGGCGTGGTCGCCGCGCAGCTTACTTTGCGATTCTCGGTTTTGGCGTCGTCATTTTCACCTTCCTCGGCGTAACGTATCTGCTTCCCGGCTTACACGCGTACGCATGAGGAGTTTCAGGGCTGGAACAGGGGCTGGAACTGCGGTTTAGGCCCCACGGGACCAGAACCCAACTCCGGCCCTGAAAATTTGGTTACTACCGTGCCTTTTACCACTGTTGTGAGTACCGCTGATACGTCGCTGCTGGAGCATTCGGGGCACTCCGTCCCGATCGCGCCTGTTGTCGAACCCGAGCGCCATATGAATTGGGCGCTAAAGGCACTGATGCCCATCGCGGCGGTGCTGGTAAACGGCCTGCTGTTGTTCGTCCTGGTTTCATCCTCACTTGCGGCTGGGCCGCGAAACACCGTCATCGCCGTGGCCGCGGGCGGGGCCTTCGTCATCTGCGCCGCGGTTCTGGTTGTGTTCTCCGTAAGCGTGCGCCGGCCGATGCTGGAACTACAGGAGAAGATTGCACGCGTGCGTCTCGGCGACATGGACGTATCTGTGAATTTCGCCGACCGCAAAGACGAAATCGGAGACCTGGGCCGCGACTTCAACAATATGGTGCAGCAGTTGAAGGCGAGCCGCGAAGAAATACAACAGCTGCACCAAAACCAGATGTCGCGCGCCGAGCACTTCGCTACCTTGGGCGAGATGGCTGCCGGATTGGCGCATGAGATTCGAAATCCCCTGGCGGGAATCGCCGGCGTATTGGAAATAGTCGGCCGTGACCTGCCCGAGGACAGCCCCGCCCGCTCGGTCATGGCTGACGCCAAGCAAGAAGCCGTGCAGATCAACCGTATCCTGAGCGATCTCCTGGAGACGGCGCGGCCCCGGACCCCACAATTCCACCCAGCCGACCTGGCTGCAACCGCCCAACACGCCGTCGTCTTCGCACGCCAGCAGGCGGTCACCAAGCGCATCAACATCGATATGAAGGTAGAACGTGAGTTGCCGCCGGTCGATCATGATCCCAACCAGATCAACCAGGTTCTCCTGAACCTCCTGCTCAATGCTGTTCAGTCGATGGAGAACCCGGGCACCATTCATGTTTCGATCGATGGAGACGAGCTGAACGAATTCGCAGAAATCCTGGTCGCCGACGAGGGGAAGGGAATAGCCCCGGAGCACATCGGCAACATCTTCCGGCCGTTCTTCACGACTAAGGGCCACGGCACCGGGCTCGGTCTTTCCCTTGCGCGACGGACAGTTGAAGCGCACGGCGGCAAGATCGAAGTCAGCAGTGAATTGGGAAAGGGAACGACCTTCCTGATTCGCCTGCCGATACGGCGAAAAGCTGAAATCGGCTGTTAAGTTTCTCGATCCGGCTGCAGAGCTTTGTCCCAAAGGTTTACAATCGATTGAATATAACGGGTGCACCGGGTCCTTGTACTCAGGTTTCTCCATATCAGGATGTTGATGAAACACGTATCTCCCCTCTCGATTGCAATTGTCCTAGCCGCAGTTCAGGTCTTTGCCCAGCAACCCTCACCGGCACAACCGCAGCGGTCGCAGGCGCTGTCGTCGGAAACGCCGCTTGCCAAGCCAGCGCCGCAACCGCAGGCTGCTGAGCAGCCGCAGCAGAGCGTGGTGGAAGAAATCATCGCCCGCGTAAACAACAGCATCATCACCCGGGCCGACCTGCAGCACAGCAAGGAGCAGTGGCAGGAGGAGATCAGCAAGGCCGGTCCCGATGCCACCGACCTGCCTAAGCAGCAGGATCTGCTGCGCGATTTGATTGATCAGCAGCTCCTCTTGCAGAAAGGCGTGGAGCTGGGCGTCAGCGCCGATACCGATGTTGTGAAGCGGCTCGACCAGATTCGTCAGCAGATGCACGCCGATTCTATGGAAGACATGGAGAAGGCGGCACAGGCGCAGGGCGTGTCCTGGGAAGACTTTAAGCAGAATCTGAAGAACAGCATCATTCAGCAGAAAGTCATTCAGCAGGAAGTCGGCGGGCACATCACGATTACGCAGCAGGAAGTGCAACAGTATTACGACCAGCACAAAGCCGAAATGGCGCGCCCCGAGCAGGTGCGGTTGAGCGAGATACTGATCACCACGGAGAAAGGCCCGCCCGTAAAAGATGATAAGGGTCAGACGGTGTTGCCGGATGCCAACGATCCCCAACTCGTAGCTGCCGCACAAAAGAAAGCCGACGCGATTTATGCCCAACTGCAGAAAGGGGCCGACTTCGCTGGATTGGCGAAAGCGGATTCGAATGGCCCGACCTCGCAGCTTGGCGGAGATCTGGAGTACTTCAAGCGGGGTACGCTTTCCAAACAGTTGGAGGACAAAGTCTTTGCGCTGAAAGCAGGGGAGTTCACGTCTCCGATCCGCACCAATCAGGGCTGGGTGATTCTCAAAGTTACGGAACACCAGATGCCAGGCGTTCCGCCGCTGCCCGACGTGCTGCCGCAGATTCAGGAGCGGCTTTATATGATGGCGATGCAGCCGGCGTTGCGCGACTACCTCACCAAGCTGCGTGAGGACGCCTACATCGATATAAAGGCTGGCTATATCGATACCGGCGCCAGTCCGAACGAGACCAAGCCTATCTACACGACCGCCGAGGCCGCGACTCCAGGCGGCTCGCAACCCAAAAAGAAAAAGAAGTTCGGCATTTTTTAGGTTCCCCTTTTCGCGAAGCAATGGCGCGCCACAAGCGCGCCATTCTTGTGTGTCGACCGCTGAAAAAAACTCAGACGGGAATGCATGGTTAATTCCTCGCGAATCGATTACACCGGCGCCCCCGATTGCTTGACACGGTTTGCTCAGGGTCGCATAGTCGCAATTAACCGTGGTATTTAGAGGATGGCTTTCATGGCTAAAAAGAACGTCGGCTCAGCTCGGAGCGGCAAAACACGGAGTGGCGAAAACAAGGCCGGGAGCGCTCGCGGCAAATCCCGCTCTCCCCGAACCAAGGCAGAATTGGCGCTGTCGCAAGCTCAAGCAGCGAAGGCGAAGCGCAAAACTGTAAAGTCGAAGCCACCGAAAAGGGTTACGCAGCCGGACTCCGGTCCGGCAGTTCCCATCGCTCAAGGCTCCTTCGAGCACATTGTCATCATTCTCAAAGAGAATCACACGTTCGACTGCTACTTCGGGACCTATCCCGGGGCCAACGGCTTTTCCAATCTCGCGCATGCCTCCGATCCGCCGAAAGGAACGTTCTCCAACAACCATGCGGCATGGCTGGCGCGTGCGACCAAAGCGGTGAAGGAGCAGTATCAGCAGGCAGACATTGCGGCTTACTGGTCCTACGCGCAGCAGTTCGCGCTGTGCGACAACTTCTTCACCGACGTGGCCAGTGATTCAACTCCCAATCACCTGATGCTCATCGCCGCCGATTCGCCTGTGATCAACAATCCGCCGTGGGATTCCACACAGTCCTACGACATCCCGTCGGTGCCGCAGAACCTGCAGGCCGCTGGGCTGACCTGGCGCAACTATGGCGGCTATGCCTTCCCATATATCAAGAACTTGAAGGGCAATCCCTGGAACGTGGCGGCACAGCAATTCGTCACAGACGCGCAGGCTGGAAATCTGCCATCGGTTTCCTACGTGTACCCGCCTGACCCGCTGAGCGAGCATCCGCTCGACAACGTCGCACCAGGAATGCAGTGGACGGTTGATCAGGTCAACGCCGTCGTACAAGGCGGACTCTGGAACAAGACGGTGATCTTTATCGGTTGGGACGATTGGGGCGGCTGGTATGACCATGTTACGCCACCCAACGTAGAAAAGTGGACCGACGGAACGCAGTTCCGCTACGGTTCGCGCGTGCCGTGCCTGGTGATGAGCCCTTACACCAAGGCAGCATATATCTCGAAAGCCATGCACTCCTTCGTCAGCATTGTGCGCTTCTGCGAGCAGAACTTCGGTTTGCCGACGATCAACCAGCGCGACGCTACGGCCGACAACATGGCCGACTGCTTCGATTTCAACCAGAATCCGCTCGGTCCACCGAAGTAATCACCGGGCAAGAAACTTTCCAACCAAGGAAACGGCCCGACGCAGGGCATCGGGCCGCAAGTCAACCGGGAGGAGCGGTCGGAGCTACAGCTTGGCCAGGGTTTGCTGGGCTTGCTGAGCGTCGTTTCCCCGCAAATTCAGGTCCAGGGCCTTCTTCAGCTCTTCCTTGGCCCGTGCGGTATCTCCAGAGTCCTTTAGCGCCATACCAAGGTGATAGCGGTATTGTGGATTCTGGGGATTCGCCTTGACCGCATCTTCCAGCAGTCCAACGGCGATGCTGTAGTTGCCTTTCTTGTACTGTATCCATGCCAGGGTATCGGTAATCGGAGCAGCGTTGGGCAGGGTCTGTTTGGCTTGCTGTGCCAGATTCAAAGCGATATCGAGATTCTGGTCCTGTACGGCATAAACCCAAGCCAGATCATTTGCTGCCAGCGGATCATCAGGAACGATCTGATGAGCTTTCTCAAAATGCTGCTGCGCCGACTTGTAATCCAGCTTTGAGAGGTAGACCTCTCCCAAAGTCAGTTGTACGGCCGCGGCATTGGGATTGATCTCCAGCGCCTTCTGGTAAGTGGCGATAGCCTGGTCAGGCTTGTTCTGGACCAGATAGAGGCGAGCGATCTGCATGTAGGGACCCATGTTCTTGGGCTGCATATCGACGCACTTCTGGAACTCCGCCATGGCCGCGTCGAACTGCTTGCTGTTGGCCAGCGCCGTCGCGTAAATGAAGTGGGCCTGCACGTTGTTCGGATTGGCTGCGGCATACTGCTTGGCGACATCCAATCCCTTTGCTGCTTGATTGGTGGCAAACAACATGGCCACGTAATCCGTGGCAGCGACATTGAACTGCGGATTCAGGCGCAACGCCGTCTGAAATTCGCGTTCGGCCTCAGCCAGCTTCTTTTGTCCTGCATAGGAAAAAGCCATGTTCAAATGGACTGCAGGATCATTGGGCGCAATCTGGTTGGCTTGTGCCAGTTCCTCGTCGGCCCCGGTGTAATCACGCAGTCCAAGATCAACCGTTGCCATCGTGAGGTGGGCCTGGGCATTCTTGGGCGCGATCTTCAACAGGCGCGAAGCATATTCCCTGGCATTGTCATAATCGTGTGAATCACGGTAGATCTCCGTGATCGCCTCCAGATAGAGGGGATTGTCGGGATCGCGCTTGACCGCCTCCTGAATCTCTCCCTTGGCCCCTGCCATATCGCCGCTCTCCCGCAAAGCCTGGGCAAGGAAATAATGAGCGCGGGCATTTTCCGGGGCGTCTTTCAGGACGCCGCGAAAGATCGTGGTCGACTCCTGCAAGTTCCCGCTGGCCGCAAGCATGCGGGCTTGCGCCATACGCGCTCCGACGTCATTCGGCTTTTCTTTCAGCACCTCGTCATTGAGCTTCTTGGCCTCATCGGTTTTGCCCGACATCAGGTCGATTTCAATCAAAGCTTGTTTGAGCTTGTCGTTCTTAGGGTCAACGGACAGGCCGCGGTTGTACTCCCGAATGGCAGCTTGCGGATTGCGCGCGGCCAGATAGAAGCCGGCAATCTCTCCCGCGAGGTCGCCGGAACTGGGATTGGTGTTGCGCAGGTTCTGCAGAACCGTCTCCGCATCGTTCTGGCGGCCCAGTCCGGTGTAAATGACAGCTAATCTCAGGTAGTTGGAAGCGGCGTCGGGATTGGCTTTGATTCCCTCCTGCAGGACCTCGATCGCTTTGTCGTGCTCGCCCTTGAACATATAGAACCGCGCCAACTGGGAGTAGCCTCCCAGGTTTTTCGGATCGAGGCTAATGGACTTCTGTAAGTCCGACTCTCCTTCCGGCATCTGTTTGTTGGACGCGTAGGCCAGGCCGCGAAGGAGATAGAGACCCGAGTCATTCGGGTTTGCGTCGATCCCCTTGCTGTAGGTCGCAATCGCGTCCTCGAGATGGTCCTGCCCGAACTGAACATTACCGAGCAGGCGGTAGCCCTCGGCGTTTTTCGGGTCGTGCTCGAGAATAGCCTTGGCCTGGGTTTCCGCCTCACTGTAGCGTTTGCCCGCGAAGTACATGTCTCCCAAGGCCGCCCTGGCCTTTACGTTGTTGGGATCCAGCTCTACGGCCGTGCTCATCTCCCGGAAGCCGTCCATCCAGTGTTCCAATCGCAGCGACGTATTTCCCAATTCGTAATAGGCGTCGGAAAACTTGGGCTGCATCTGAATGGCTTTTTTGAATTGGATAGCGGCAGCTTCATAGTCTTTCTTATCCATGTAACTCATGCCGCTTGCGTAATAGTTCTTAGCCTTTTGAGCCTTGCTTTTGCAGCCAGTAAGGGCGAGCGCTGTAACTAACAGCAGACAAAGTGCGATGTAGCGGTTACGCATAACTTCTCCTGGGTTCACCGGGGAATGATCTTTTCGACATCAACTGCAGCTTGTTCGGCAAACGCGAATGCACGCTTCTTGGCCCCTGCTTCGTCACCGTCCTGGACCGGCGAAGTGACGCGTATCAGCGCAGCATCAGTTCGGTTCAAGCGCAGAGCGTCGTAGACCATGTAGAACTTGCCTGCGTACTCGCTGGCAATCACTCGGCCATGCGACTGATACCAGTAAAGTACGACCTGTTCATCTAATCCTTTGCGGATGAGATACATGTTAATTGGAACCTTGCGTCCGTCCGCCAGCTTCATGGTCGTGATTTCCGAAACGGCTGGTTGCCAACCGGCCCCCGGCAGGCAATTCTTCGGAGAGTGGATAGCCGCGCCCGTCCGCTGGGTCTCGAAGTAGGCGATATACAAGCCTACCTCACCAATTCCCGGGGAGTAATAGACGCGGTCGAGATAGTCCGATGGCCGCAAGACATCAAGCGTTTCTTTATCGAACGGAATGTCGGCAATCGAGCTGAACTGGTTCACTTGCTTGGGAAACTGGGCCAGAGGCAGCGCTGGAGGAGTGGCTTCCCCGTG
This sequence comes from uncultured Acidobacteriaceae bacterium, assembly GCA_963846815.1. GTDB lineage: Bacteria > Acidobacteriota > Terriglobia > Terriglobales > Acidobacteriaceae > CAVVDY01. Next base: position 446,011 of record CAWJXG010000001.1, read on the forward strand.
TGACATCATTGCCAGTCCTGAAATAGCGGCCGCCAGAACCGCCAGCATCATCCAGTATCGCATTCCCGCTTTCACGCAACCCCCTGTGAAGAAGATGGTTTGGCCGGGGGCTCCTCCGGCATCCAGCCAAATCTTTTGCGCACCCTCACTGAAAGACTGTGCAGGGCAAGGAATAAGATCGTCGCCACCAGGAAAATGACCCAGCCGGAGAACTCGTGCATGAATCCCTGAGCGGCTTGAGGGCCGATGTAGTAGGTCATTAGCGCCGTGATCATCACGCGAGTGCCGTTGCTGATAATGGCCAACGGAACCATAGCAAGAAACAGAAACCAGCGCACAACGTTGCTGCGCTCCGCCAGGTAACCATATCCCGCAGCCAGCGCCAGCAACGACATCAGCGAGCGTATGCCGCTGCAGGCGTCGACCACTTCCAGCTTCATGCCGGGCATAATCAGCACGTTACCCTCGCGCAAGACTGGAAAGATGTTCAAGATCTCCAGCGTACGAGTGGCGAAACTGGATGCGATGAACTGCAACGGGAAGACAATTTCGTTGTAGATGATGTTCGGCAGAGGTATGGCGAAGAACAGAAAGGCAATCGGGAAAGCGATTGCCCGTAACCGTGCCCATCCCCCGAAGTAAATCACCAGGCCACAGATGACGCCGATCAGCGAGCTGCGGCTGAGGAACAGTTCCGCTCCCAGACTTCCCAGAAACAGAACCCCGAGCGAAAAAAGCACCACCACCATGCCCCATGCCGAAGGACGGGAAGCTACTTTCGCTAACTCGTCGCGCTTTCTCCAGATGAGATAGCCGGAGAGAAGCGGCACCAGGAAGCCATGGGAGTAATCCGCGTCGTTATACCACTGCGCCACCAGCCTCGCCAGAATGGGGGCATACAGCGCAGTGACAACGCCGACCAGAAGGAAACCCTGCCAGCCAATCGCCTTGAGTCCCTGGGTGAAAGAAGCCTTGGGTGAAGGAGCAGCGTCCCCCACAAATACCGAGTTGCCAGCCGGCGCGCTCATCGACGAACCGGTAGGCTTGGTGCCAGCCAGCCCCACGTTATCACTCCCTTTTGGATTACTCGATTCGACCTGTCGAGTGCTCGCACTCGCCCCTCCGGAGTGTCTGCTAGCGTACACCAGAACACCGCCAAAAGTCAGTAGGCGGAAATGCGTAGGCTGTCGTGGACAGGCTTAAACACGCACACCGTCAGAACCGCTTAAAATTTAGCAAAATTGAAACCGTCCAAGGTTCACAACGATTTAGAGCCGCACGATTTTCGGTGAACTGATCCCCTTCATTGCGTTCCGTGTGTCCACAATGAGGTTGGACGACTCCAGCAACTCGGGGTAATCAAAATTCGAGTGATCAGTGATAATCACCACGCAATCCGCCGCCTTCGCTGAAGAGCTTATATCCTGGGAATCCAGCACCACCCCATCCAACCTTAAATGAGGCACATAGGGATCGGTATATGTGACGCTTGCGCCACGTTTCTGCAAAAGCAGGATAACGTCCAAAGCAGGCGACTCCCGCATGTCGTCGATGTTGCGCTTGTAGGCCACACCAGCCACGTGAATATGAGATCCCTTTACCGACTTTGCCCGTTCGTTCAAGGCGTTCTGTATCTTATCCACCACAAAATGCGGCATGTTGTGGTTGATGTAGCCCGCCAGATCGATGAACCTCGCTTCGATACCCGACTGCTTCGTCTTCCACGAAAGATAGAAAGGATCGATGGGGATACAGTGGCCGCCGAGTCCGGGTCCGGGATAGAACGGCATAAAGCCAAAAGGCTTGGTCGCGGCGGCATCGATAACCTCCCAGACATTAATCCCCATGCCGTCACACATCACGGCCATCTCATTGACAAGCCCGATGTTAATCATGCGGAAGGTGTTCTCCAGCAGCTTCACCATTTCGGCAACCCGGGTATTGCTGACCGGCACAACCACGTCCAGCGCCTGGGAGAAGAAGGCCCGTCCCATTTCGGTGCAGGCGGGAGTTATGCCTCCCACCACCTTCGGAGTATTCGACGTCTGATAGACAGGATTTCCCGGATCGACGCGTTCCGGCGAGAAGCACAAGAAGAAGTCCTCACCGACCTTCAGCCCCAGCTTCTCAAAGGTCGGCAGCAGAAGTTCGTCGGTCGTTCCGGGATAGGTCGTGGACTCCAAAATGACCAGAAGACCAGGATGGAAATATTTTGCTATCTCTTCCACCGCCGACACGATGTAGCTCATGTCGGGATCTTTCGTCTTGCGCAGCGGCGTTGGCACGCAGATGTTGATGGTGTCGAGGTCGCGCACGGCGGAGAAATCGGTAGTCGCAGAGAAGCGCTTCGTGGCGATGAGGTTCGCCACTTCTGACGACGGCACATCCTGCACATGCGAGTCGCCACGGTTCAAGCCATCGACCTTGTTTTGCAGAACGTCGATGCCGGTGACCGTAAATCCCGCCTTGGCGAACTCAATGGCTAACGGCAAGCCGACATAGCCCAACCCTACGATTCCAACCTTGGCCGTCTTCGACTCGATCTTGCTCTTCAGGTCCGCAAAAACCCCTGTAGTCTGCGCTGCGGTATGCATCAATGACTCCCGAACAATTTATGCTGCTTACTTGCCGGACTGCTGCGTGCGGTATGCTGAGGTGTGGCCGCGAGAACCGTTCCATTCTATAACGAGGAACACTGTTCGTGTTGCGTCTGGCGGGCGCAGAATAAACAAAGCCCGGCCTTTTTACCGGGTCTCCAAGTGAAGCACGACCTCACACGCGCCTCATTGTATCCGCAGAAGGACGGGAAGATTCCTCGGGTACCCGCTGGTATTACTTCTATCCCCGAGGCGATTTTTGCGTCTATTTGAGAAAGACGTCGCGAGGGGAGCTCCAAAACAACTTCTATGTGCGGAATAGCGGGTGCGGTCGCCCCCGGCCGGCCGGAATATAGTCAGGACATCGTGCGCTGCATGACCAACGCCTTGCAGCGGCGCGGGCCTGACTCGCAAGGTTTCACCAGTTGGCCGAATGCCGCCTTGGGTCATCGGCGCCTCTCGATCCTCGACCTGAGCGCTGCCGGGCATCAGCCTATGCTCTCCGACGACGGCCGGATCGGACTGGTCTTCAACGGCTGCGTCTATAACTTCCGCGAAATCCGGGCAGAACTGGAATCGCTCGGACATCATTTCCGCTCACACACAGACACCGAGGTCCTGCTGCGCGGCTACCAGGAGTGGGGCGTCGACCGGCTGGTTCCGAAGCTGCGAGGCATGTTCGCCTTCGCCATCTGGAGCGACCCGGAGCAGAAGCTTACGCTGGTTCGCGACCGCCTAGGCGTGAAGCCGCTAATCTATTGTCTGCAGGATGGCGGGATCGCCTTTGCGTCGACAATCGACGCTCTGGGTGCCGCCGGCATCAAGGGAACGATTGATCCGCTCGCGGTGATCGAGGTCCTCGACTTCGGTTTCGTTACCGATAAGCGCAGCATCTACCAGGAAATCTCCAAGCTGCCGCCTGCAACCATCGCCGAGTGGCAGGATGGACGCCTCGTGCAGCGGCAGTATTGGTCAGTTCCCACGCCGGATCCGTGGGCGAAGACCAGCTTCGACGAGGCGGTAGAGGAAACCGAGCGTTTGCTGCTGGAAGCTGTCCAGTTGCGCCTGGTGTCGGACGTGCCGATCGGTGTACTGCTCAGCGGCGGCATCGATTCCAGCCTGGTGTGCTGGGCGCTGCAAAAGCTCAACGCCAACGTGAAAGCCTTCACGGTGAAAGCCACCGATGATCCCAGCGATGAGAGCGCGGATGCGTCGGCTACAGCGCGGCAACTCGGCATCGAGCACGAAATCGTCGAGATGCCGCGAACCGAGTTTTCGCTGGAGCAGTTGACCGACGCTTACAGCGAGCCGTTCCCCTGCTCGTCGGCGCAGGCGATGCTTTGGGTTTCGAGCGCGGTCAAGAAGCACGCGACGGTGTTGCTCACCGGCGACGGAGGCGACGACGTGTATCTCGGGTACCCGCTGTTCAACGACGTCATGCTGGCCCAGCGCGCCGCCAACGCGATTCCTTTGGCTGTCTCGCCACTGCTTCATACATCTGCCAACCTGCTGCCGGATTCCGGACGCCTGAAGAAAGTACGCAGCGCGGTCAATTACGCCACCGGTGGCATCGGCTCCTGGATACGCCGTCATGACGGGCTGCCGTACTACCAGAAGCGTGGCATCCTGGGCGAGAAGTTGGTGAACGTGCATGAGGAGCTGCGCGAGATACCGGCTTCGGCCAAGGCCGCGCGGCGGCTCTTCCGCGATGTCTTCGACTTTCACCGGCAGATGCACTTCACCAGCGAATTCATGCCCAAGGTCGACGGCGCCACCATGCATTACGCCATCGAATCGCGCGCCCCGTTTCTCGACCAGAAGATGTGGGAGTTCGCCGCTACACTCTCGCCTCATGTCCGCCTGCACAATGGAGTGTTGAAAGCTGTGCTGCGGCAGATTGTCTCCAAGCACCTGGGCAACGAGACCGCGCATCGCCGCAAGCAGGGATTTGTAGTTCCGGTGGAGCGCTGGCTAGCCACCCGCTGGAGCGCCATGCTCACACGCCTCGAGGAAGGCACGCTGCTGGAGCGCGAAGGATGGGTTGCTCCCGGCAGCCTGAATGCGCCAATCAAAGAGGCGCTTGAGCAACGGAACCGTGCCGCTGCAAATCTGGCGGCTGCTGGTGCTGGAGAACTGGCTGGAGAAGCATCGGCAAGTCGCGGCTCCTGACAATTCCGCGAAGCTAGTTTCGGCGCAGTGATCATTCCCGCAGCAAAGCCCTTATGTTTTTGTGTGAGGGCGACTGGTGGAGGACGCCTTCAGGCGTCCATTGTGGGCCGTCCGTTTGCTCTTTGCGCTTTAGCGCCTGAGGTAAGGAAACTTGCTTTACCTCAGCGGCTAAAGCCGGATGCAATCCTGAGCCGAGAATGCACCGCTGAAGCGGCGCTCCACCCTTGTAGTAAATGCGAACCTGCTCTAACCCAGACGAACCGTGCGTCCCTGACAAGTTCAAAACCGCGTAGCCACCCAATCACCATCGGCGGTGATGGATCGCCTTTACACAGAAAACTCAGGTGGAGCAGGATTGTGGGTGTAAGGGCTGTTCTCAACATCAGCCGGTCCGCGTATCATCAGCCGAGCCTTAGAGCCTCATCGCGGACAAAGAATTTCCACCCGGAGATGCTCAATGAGATTGTGCGGCATAGTTCTGTTTTCAGTCGTCCTGATTGCCGGAGCGCAAGACAACACTAAGCACCTATCGTTAAGTCCGGCGCCACCGCAAGGTTCCGAAGAACCAGTCTTTCGTGTCGGTGGCGGGGTCAAAGCGCCGCGGGTAATCTCCAGTCCACAGCCAAACTATCCGGAAGAAGCGCGGATGGGTCATGCCGCTGGCACGATCGTTATCGTGTTGATCGTTGGCAGTAACGGGCGGGTACGCTATGCGACAGTTGAACGCGGAATCAGTCCAGAGCTAGATCAGGCCGCAATGGATGCCGTCAAAACGTGGAAGTTCCATCCCGCCATTTTGAACGGCAAGCCGGTATCGGCCCAAATCACCACAAAATTCGACTTCCAACCGTAACCATCGCCTTGAAGATCTACGTTTTCGCGGCATGAGAAGCCGTGCCAGGTGTGCCTACGCATTCGCGGTTTTCAAATGTGCGGGTTGAAGGTGGTGGATTGCATCGCTGATAGCCGGGTCGATAATTCAATATTCTCACTCATGCCAGGCGGCAGGCATGAGTGGAGCATACGGCGACCAATGACTAGACAAGCAGTTCTACAGAGAATTATTAAAGGATGCTCACGGCTGCTGCTGCTGGCGGGCGCAGTGGTTTTTCTGTTTGGAGACAAGTTCCTTCACGAAATTAAACATGAAGGCTTTTTGAAGTCCGCGGGAACTGGAATAGTCGGAGGGACCCTGTTGATGTTCCTGGGGGCGGCGGTCGCGCTCCTTGTCAAATCTCCAAGCTCAAGCAAATCTGACTGATCGTGGTGGATCATCGCCGGGCGATTCCCCGCATTCGCACCCTCCAAAGGTGGGGGATAGCGCTCCACCGAGGCAATCGCTAACGGGTGGAGGACGCCTTCAGGCGTCCATTGTGGGCCGTCCGTTTGCTCTTTGCGCTTAGCGCCTGGGGTAACGAACTTGCTCTACCTCAGCGGCTAAAGCCGGATGCAATCCTGAGCCGAGAATGCACCGCTGAAGCGGTGCTCCACCCTTGTACGAATTTCCCACTCTCCCAGCGCTGAAGCGCTGGGCTAAGCTCTGCTGTCCCTGCGGGATGGACTCATTGGTTTACTTGCCGGCGTAAGTCTTGGGGGAACCGATGCCGGTGCACAGGTCCCAACCAACTTTGCAGCGCGAATCCCCCTGGGTGATGTCGTTGAAATCGGCGGCGTACTCCGTTGGATTGGCCAGCTCGTTGTACATCATGGTGAGCTCAGCCAAGGAGGACGGTTGTAGGTTGCCGGCCGCATTCACGATTCCGGCAAAGGTGGGGGAGGACCAACTGGTACCTCCGACTGAAGTCCAGCCTCCTTCGAGGTAAATGGGCGCACAGCAAAAGTCCGACGCAACATCAGGATATCCGCGCTGGTTTCCTACGATGCCTGCAATGCCATTCTGATAGCTGGGACGCGGCTCGTATGGACTAATGTCTCCCCCTCCGCCGCCAGTGTAGTACTGCTCGGAGGTGAAGTTTCCGCTACCGTCGCGGTTGAAATAAGTACCTCCAACCGACACAACGTTCGGTGACGCTGTCGGATAGGAGCTCACGCCAAGTCCCCCATCACCGCTGGATGCAAAATAGACGACTCCTGGATGGGTGAAGTATTGATCAAAGCTGGTTTCCTCAGCAATCTCCGCGTCGGCAAAGCTCATGCTCACCACACCGCCGCCGTTCTGAGCCACTAGACTTCCGGCGAGCGATATCGCAGCCCAGGTGGGATCGGTCGCGCATTGCGGGGTTCCGCACAATGGCGATACCACCAGGAACAGCTTGGCGTGTGGCGCCATCGCGTGAGCCCACTCTATATCTAATGCCTCCTCGACCTCCCAGTCCGGGTAAATAGGAGGGCGGGGGGTGTTGAGGCTAGTGAGGGGCCAGACTTGCGTTATGGTCGTAGCCGGAATACCAAAGTAGGAGTCAAAAGCGTCCAAGTCAGACTGTGCGGTCGGGTAGTAACCGGCGTCGACGATCGCGATGGCCCCGATGCCACCGTTGGGCACGGTTGTGCTTGTGGCGATCGGGCAGCCGCTCGGTCCAGGTACCAGTTTATACACGCAGGCTAATGAGCCTGGGGTTTCGTCATTCGGGTTGGGATTCGGCGTGGCTTTGTCCGAGTCGACAAAGAAGTAATTCGTGTGAGGCCGACCGGGAACCGGGATGCTGGATCCTGGATAGATAATCCTGTGTCCGTTGTAAACGGACTCGAAGCGGGTTTGTGCAGATGCTGGGCGAAGGGCTGCACCTGCAAACAAGACAACCGCAACCGTAGTTAACATTACAATCTGGATGTCTTTGCGGAAAGTAGTCATTCATTGGCTCCTGCTGACATCCCGAAATCATATGGGAGTTCATTGAAAATGCAAGCTCGAAAACCCGTGCGAGTCGTTCTGTCTGCAAAAAGCGTTGCATGCGCAGTTTCTCCGCAAGGAGCCGCGCGTCGTGTGCGCTGCGACCCTCAAATGCCAAGTGACCCACACATTCCCGATTCTCAAATGTGTGGATTGAAGGTGGCGGATTGCATCGCGAACGGCGTTCCAAAGGGGCTATCACCGTTGACAGGTGGAGGACGCCTTCAGGGCTGCTGAAAAGGCAAAAGCAGGTCCCTCATCGGCCTGAAGGCCTCCTCGGGATGAGAAAGAGATAGGCTTAGCACGGCGCACGTGAAGGTGCGCCCCTTCCATCACGACAAACAAAAGGGCAGAACCCGAAGGCTCTGCCCTGATGCAAAAGGCGCTGCGACGCTTCTAGTTCTGGCCCTTCTTGGCGGCCACTTCCAGGCGGACTTCGGCGCGGCGCAGGGCAGCCAGCGTGTCGTCGTAGTCCAAGTTGGGCTTGGCATCGTGCAAAGCCTGCTCGGCGCGGGCTTTGGCCTGCTGTGCCCGCTCGACGTTGATCTCCTCGGCGCGCTCAGCGGTCTGGGCCAGAATCGTCACCTTGTCGGGAAGCACTTCCGCGAATCCCCATCCCACCGCAAGGCGAGTGGTCTGTCCACCCTGCTTGTAGGTGATTTCGCCCGAGGTGACCTCGGTGATCAGCGGAGCGTGCAGCGGAAGCGCGTCCAGATAGCCCGATTTGCCGGGTATCTGCACCTCCTCGACTTGCTCGTTCACCAGCAGCCGGTCAGGAGTAACGATCTCGAGTTGCAGCGTATTGGCCATGGCTGTTATGCCGTCTTCATCTTCTCGGCGGCTTCGAGCACTTCTTCAATCGAACCCTTCATGTAGAAGGCCTGTTCGGGGATGTCGTCGTGCTTGCCATCGACGATCTCCTGGAAGCTGCGCACCGTGTCCGCCACTTTCACGTACTTGCCGGGCATTCCGGTGAACTGCTCGGCCACGTGGAAGGGCTGGGAGAAGAAGCGCTGAATCTTGCGCGCGCGCGTAACCGTGAGCTTCTGGTCTTCGCTGAGCTCGTCGATACCGAGAATGGCGATGATGTCCTGCAGGTCCTTGTAGCCCTGGAGAATTTTCTTCACGGCCTGCGCGGTGTTGTAGTGCTCCTCGCCGACGACGCGCGGATCGAGAATGCGCGAGGTCGACGCCAGCGGATCGACGGCCGGATAAATACCCAGCTCGGAAATCTGGCGCGAGAGCACCGTAGTCGCATCCAGGTGAGCGAACGTCGTTGCCGGAGCAGGATCGGTCAAGTCGTCGGCGGGCACGTAAACCGCCTGCACCGAGGTGACGGAACCTTGCTTGGTCGAAGTGATGCGCTCCTGCAACTCGCCCATTTCGCTGGCCAGGTTGGGCTGGTATCCCACGGCGGAGGGCATGCGGCCCAGCAGCGTCGATACTTCCGAACCCGCCTGTGTAAAGCGGAAGATGTTGTCGATGAACAGCAGCGTGTCGGACCCTTCTTCGTCGCGGAAGTACTCGGCGACGGTGAGCCCCGTCAGCGCCACGCGGAGGCGTGCTCCGGGAGGCTCCGTCATCTGGCCGTAGATAAGCGCGGCCTTCGACTTGCTCGGCTCCTTGATGTTGACCACGCCGGACTCCTGCATTTCCAGCCACAGGTCGTTGCCCTCACGGGTGCGCTCACCCACGCCGGCGAAGACGGAGAATCCACCGTGCTGCAAGGCGACGTTGTTGATGAGTTCCATGATGACGACGGTCTTGCCCACGCCCGCGCCGCCGAAGAGGCCGATTTTGCCGCCCTTCAAGAACGGCTGGATCAGGTCGATGACCTTGACGCCGGTCTCGAACATCTCCATGCTGGTGGACTGTTGGTCGAAGGCGGGGGCTGGACGGTGGATCGGCAGCCGCTTCTCGGAGTTCACCGGGCCGAGCTTATCGACCGGCTCGCCGATGACGTTGAGTACGCGCCCCAGGGTTGCCTTGCCCACGGGCACGGTGATGGGACCGCCCAGGTCGAGGGCCTTCATGCCGCGTACCATGCCCTCGGTAGGCTCCATGGCAACGCAGCGAACGCGGCCTTCGCCCAGTTGCTGCTCGACTTCCAGAATGACGTTGAGCGGTGTAGGAATGCTGAAGCCTTCGCTGGTAACGCGCAACGCCGAGTAAATAGGCGGTAGATTGCCTTCGGAAAACTGAACGTCCACCGCGGGACCTGCGATTTGAATAACGTGTCCGATATTTTCTGCCATAAGAATCCAGTTGTCGGTTGTCAGTTGTCCGTTGTCAGAGACGGTCTGCGCCGCCGCGAAATAGACCCCAGCAACCCATTAAGAATTCGCCCTACCTCATTAGCTCTGGCCAACAAATCGAGCTTGCTCGGCGGAAATGAACCCGAGTTCGGAGGCAATTACAGTTTGCGTTTCGAGCTCGTATAGCGAACCACGTGCGTGCCCCAGAAACTGGTGGAATTCGCCCGGGTGGAGCGTCCTTGGCCCTCCGCAATATTGCTCGGGATTGACACTGCCGATCTGCGCATCTGACTTTTGAGCCCGAACAGCTCTTCCTGCGGAAACCCCGCCGCTTGCTTCGTATACGCTCTTCACCAGCGCGATAGCCTTTTGCCACGCAATCAGATCGTGATATCGGTTCGCCTCCATCGGCTACCTTTCGTCTGTCTATCTGACTGACAACTGACAACCGGCAACTGGCAACTAAAGAGCTGCTGCGCCGCTGACGATCTCGATAATCTCTTTTGTGATCGCCGCCTGGCGAACGCGGTTCAGCGTCAGGGTCAAGTTATCGATCACATCATTCGCGTTATTCGTTGCCGAATCCATGGCCGTCATGCGCGCCGCATGCTCGGCAGCCGTGGACTCCAGCATGGCCTGAAAAATTTCAATCGCAACATAGCGCGGCAGGATGGCGGCAAACAGCTCTTCCGGCGGCTGCTCATAGATATAATCCACCGGTAGCGTGCCAAACTTTACGGCCTCCCGTTCGCGCTCTGTAGGCTCAGGCTCTTTCAAACTGATGCCCGCGCTGCGGGCGGCCTCGCCCATGCGTTCCTTTTCGGCTTGGGTGAGCTCTTCGGCTTGAGTCACTTCGCGACGGCCAATTTCCTGCACCGGCAGCAACCGCTGGACAATCACGCGCTGCGAGATCACCGACTTGAACTCGTTGAACAGCAGGTAGACCGAGTCGATTTCCTGATGGGTATAGCGCTTGACGATGCTGTCGGCCATCTCCGAAACCATTTCGAACTCGAGCTTGCCGAGCATGCCGACGTATTGGTCGATGACCTGGATCTGACCGGAGCGCTCGGTGCTGTCGGGCTTTACCGTGGGGTAGCGGCGGCGCAGGAAGTCTCGTCCCTTGCGGCCGACCGCAACGATATCGATGTTCTTGCCGGACTTGGCCTGCACGAACTTGACGGCGGCTTTCAACACGTTGGAGTTGAATGCCCCAGCCAGTCCACGGTCGCCCGTGACCAGAACAAGAAGAACGTTGTTCTCGGGACGCTGCTCCAGGAGCGGATGCTTGCACTCACCGGTCTGCTCGTCGACCAGTTCCGAACGGCTGACCAGAGATTCCAGCAGGTTAATGAGCATCTGGCCCATGGGCCGCGACGCCAGAGCGCGCTCCTGCGCCCGACGCAAACGGGCCGCCGAGACCATCTTCATGGCCTTGGTAATCTGCCGCGTGTTCTTAACGCTGCGAATACGACGCCGGAGATCGAGTACGTTTGGCATTGGTGATCAGGCGCTTGCCGTGGCAACTTCCCGGCGCTCGGCGACGAACTGATCCTTAAATTGCTTAATCACATCCGTCATGGATTTGCGCAGTTCGTCATCCAGAATTTTCTTCTCTTCGATCGCGCTCAGCACGGCAGGATTGTTCAGGTCGACAAACTCGTAAAGCCCTTTTTCGAAGTCGCGCAACTGATCGACCGGCATGTCGTCGAGCAAGCCCTGGGTTCCGGCGTAAATGATGAGAATCTGCTTGGAGAAGGGAAGTGGCGCGTACTGCCCCTGCTTCAATAATTCCGTGAGCCGTTGACCGCGAGCAAGCTGTGCCTGCGTGGCCTTGTCGAGGTCGCTGCCGAACTGCGAGAACGCCGCCAGTTCGCGGTACTGCGCGAGGTCGAGTCGCAGGGTTCCGGCAACCTGGCGCATAGCCTTGATCTGCGCGCTGCCGCCCACGCGGCTTACGGAGAGGCCGACGTTTACCGCCGGGCGCACACCGGAGTTGAACAAATCGGTTTCGAGATAGATCTGGCCGTCGGTAATCGAGATGACGTTGGTGGGAATGTACGCCGAGACGTCGCCCGCCTGGGTCTCGATGATAGGCAGCGCAGTAAGCGAGCCTCCACCCTTCTCGTTGCTCAGCTTGGAGGCGCGCTCCAGCAGGCGAGAGTGGAGATAGAAAACATCGCCGGGATAAGCCTCGCGTCCCGGAGGACGGCGCAGCAGCAGCGAAATCTCGCGATATGCCACGGCGTGCTTGGAGAGATCGTCATAGATGCATAGCGCGTGACGCTTGTCGTCGCGGAAGTACTCGCCCATAGCGCATGCGCCGTAGGGTGCGAGGTACTGCATGGGGGCGGGATCGGAAGCCGACGCCGAAACTACGATGGTGTATTCCATCGCGCCGTAGTCTTCCAGCGTCTTCACCACCTGGGCAACGGACGAGCGCTTCTGGCCGATGGCGCAGTAGATACAAATCAGATCGCGGCCCTTGCTGTTGATGATGGTGTCGAGCGCGACGGCGGTCTTTCCCGTCTGGCGGTCGCCGATGATCAACTCGCGCTGTCCGCGGCCGATCGGGATCATCGAGTCGATGGCCTTCAATCCGGTGGCCATGGGCTCCTTCACCGGCTGGCGATCGATAACGCCGGGAGCGAGACGCTCGACCGGGTTGAACTGATTGGTATTGATCGGGCCTTTGTCGTCGATGGGCTGGCCAAGCGCGTTCACCACGCGGCCAATCAGAGCATTGCCCACCGGCACGCTCATGATGCGTCCGGTGCGGCGGACTTCGTCGCCTTCTTCGATTTCCGTGTAGTCGCCGAGCAGAACTGAGCCGACCTGGTCTTCTTCCAGGTTCATGGCGATGCCGGCAACGTTGTGGGGGAATTCGATGAGTTCGCCGGCCATGACCTTGTCGAGACCGTAGAGGCGGGCGATACCGTCTCCGACGGACATCACCGTGCCGACTTCGTCGACGGCGATTTTGCTCTCGTAGTTTTCGATTTGCTCACGAATGAGCTTGGTTATTTCGTCTGCCTTTATTTGAGCCATATGAATCCAGTGGTCAGTGGCGAATGGCCAGTGGCCAGAAGCCGCTGCAGAATGTCGATGCAAAGAGGCACGGCTTCAGCCGCGCCGTAAAATCTAGCTGTTCACCAACTGCTCGCGCAGCTTCTGCAACTGGCCACGCACCGTACCGTCATAAATCGTGCTGCCGACCTGTACCATGGCGCCGCCCAGCAACTCCGGGTTGGCAGCGTATCTGGCGCGAACCTTCTTCCCGGTGAGGGCGGCCACGCGCGACTCCAGACTGCGCTTCTCCTCGTCGGAAAGCGGGCGAGCGCTGGTGACTTGCGCCTCGGCAAATCCCAGGGCTGCATCCAGTTCCATTTGAAATTGCCGCGCAATCTGCTGGACCATGGCGATGCGCTGATGATCGATCAGCACGGCAAAGAAGTTCCTGACGATGCGAGACAAGCCGACCTGGGCTCCAATCGCGTCAAGCAGCCTGCGCTTCTGCTCAGCCGGGATATCGGGCGCTTCCCACACTTTGCGCAGATCGTTACTCTCTTTGATTGCAGCAACGATGCTGTTCACCTGCTGCACCGCCGAGGCAGTATCGAGCTGCTGCTCCAGGATTACGTCGACCAGAGCGCGGGCGTAGCGGCTTGCAACGGCGGCCATTACTGTTGACCATCCTTTCCAAGCTGGTCGACAAACTCGCGTACCAGCGCGTGATCAGAATGCTCATCGACGTGAATGCGCTTGCCGGCGATGTCGACGGCCAGTGACGCGGCAAAGGTCTTAAGATCACGGCGCGCGTTGCGTGCGATGGCGTCGATCTCGATCCTTGCCGAATCGACCACCCGATGGGTGTCTTCTTGTGCGGTGGCACGAATCCGCTCTTCTTCCGCCAGGCCATGCTTCTCGGAGTCGGCGCGAATGCTCGCGACCTCGCTGTCAAGTTTGGCCAACCGCGCCTCAACCCCCTTCAGACGTTCGGCAGCATCAGCGCTCGCGGCCTGCGCGTCGCGGATGGCCTGCTGAATCGAACCGGTCCGGTCGCGAAACATGGCCGGCAGCTTGGTACGCAACAGGACGTAAAACAGCAGCGCCAGTAAGGCAAAATTTATGCTGAGTGAAACGAAGTAGGCAGTGTGCGGTGTGAGTCCGGCGGTTTTCGCCAGCCACTTCACGGTAGGCGAATACTTGAATTGCCCATTTTCTTCGTGCTCTTCGGCGTGCTCGGCTTTCTCGGACTCTTTCGCAAGTTCGCCGCCGATGGCTGCATTCGGGTTTTCACCACCCTGCTGAACTGCGGGAGGACCCTGGGCGTTTGACTGCGCCGGTTCCTGGGCGCGAAGTGAGCCGGCAAACAAAGCCAGGGCGAAGACCAGAACGGGAAGGAGAGCGCGACGCCAGGCGGTGAAGTCTTTCATGGTTGTCCGCCTGCCACAGGAACAGCTCCAGCGGGCTTGAGTACGGCTTGGATAATCTCACTGGCGAGCCGCTCGCCCTCGCTTTGCAAGCCGGCGCGCGCTTCCGCCATCTCCTGATCGATAGCGGCATGGGCCTGCTGAATCTGCTGCCGGGCTGCTTCGCGGGCCTGAGCGAGGATTTCATCACGAGCGCGCTCTGCCGCCTGGCGACGCGCTTCCAGCGCCTTGTAGATGGAAGCTTTGGCCTCGCGCAGCTTTTCCTCATACTCCTGGGTGCGAGCTTCTGCGGCGGCGACATCGGCGCGAGCTTTCAGGATTGCGCCTTCGGTGAGGCTGCGGCGCTTGGCAAGAATGCGATGCAAGGGACGCCCGACGAGCACGGTATATGCTCCGTAGAGCAAAAGCAGGATGATCGCCGTCGGAACGGCGTCGAGCAGTAGTTCCCCTACCTGTTTAAGAGTCTGATCCATGCTGTCGGTGATTCCTGCGGCTGAAACAGGCGTCTGAGGGCGCTATAAAATTTCGGAACATTTGAAATTAACAGAGCGTGGAAAGGGTGTCAACGAATGTTCGACGAACTCTCTTATTGTTGCGCGTGCAATCCCGCACCAAGCGCGTCAGTTTTGCCCCACTGATTGATTCCCGCGAGCGAAGTCGACCACATCGTCGATCTTGTCGGCAAGTACGTTCAGCTTGCGGGCCAAGCCTTGAATCTCCAGCTCCGAACGCCGATTGACTTCAAAGTCGAGCTCGCTGCGGACCCGGTCTTTCTGGTCCTGGCGGTTCTGACTCATCATGATGACCGGCGCCTGTAGTGCAGCCAGCATCGACAGGAACAGGTTCAGCAGAATGAAAGGATACGGGTCCCAGGCCTTGCTTCCGAGATAGACATTGATTGCGGAATAGACAATCAGCAGGACGAGGAAGGTGTTGATGAACTTCCACGAGCCGCCGAAGGCGGCAACGGAATCCGCGATACGTTGCCCGCTGGTCGTCTTTTCCTCGATCACCTGATTCGGGTTCCTGGCAGCGCGGGTGCGCACGAGCTGTTGCGAGGCATGGAACTGACGGCCGAGTACAGCCAGCATATCCATTCCCGCCAGCGGCCTGCGCTCCAGCAGTGTGGCAATGTCGCCCCGGTCCACTTCAACGCACACCGTCTCCTCCAGCGCGATCGCGGATGTTTGGTGAGGAATCTGGTCCAGCATGGCCGCAAAGCCAAAAAACTCTCCGTGGGTGGGCTCATCGATCACCACTTCCTGTTGATCCTCGTCCACGGTAATTACCTGGACCCTCCCTGAAATCATCAAATAGCCACGCTCTCCGGGATCGCCCATCTTGTAGATGCGCTGCCGCGAAGTGAACTTTCTGAGTTCCACCTGCTGCGCCAGGATGGCGAGCTCCTCCTCGCCGAGCTTTTCAAACAGCGGAACGTGGCTTAGTTCGTCGGGATTACAGGGCATGCTTCACCTCGGTTATTCTTGGGCGATGCGGAGAGAATCGCATACCGCCGCAGAGCACACAAGCAAGAGTTATCTATCTGAAAGCTGTGTGAAAAACGAATTCCACTCGGCAACTGGATTCCTTGCTGATCGAAGCCGCCGAATCTAAGCTCATTCCATCTTCAACTCACAAAGGCTGCTGAATGGAGCGACAAGAGAAATCTGATGCTGCAGCGCGTTGGGGGTTCCCCGAACTTCCCGCCCTGCGCTCAAGCGAGATTTTCGGGCAGACCATCCGCTACTACGATCACGGAGAAGGGCCACCGCTGATTTTGATTCACGGATTGGGGGCCGATGCGGATGTGTGGGCGTACTGTCTGGGGCCGCTGAGCCGGTCGCATCGCGTCATTGCTCCCGACCTGCTCGGCTTTGGGCGATCGAGTAAGCCTCTCATCCGTTACCACGTCTGGACGTTTGTTGAAGTACTGGATCGGTTGCTGCACGATTTGAATTTGGGACAGGTGTCGATCGTGGGCAATTCGATGGGCGGCTGGATCGCGGCCTGGTTTGCGATTCGCTTCCCGGAGCGCGTGCAGAGATTGGTTTTGAATGATGCGATTGGAATTGCCGCCGGAGCGGTGGACCCACCCGTCGACTTCCGTCCTTCGAGCCTGCAGAGCACGCGTGAGGTCATGCAGTTTGTAATGGGCGATGCGGACCTGGTGACCGACGATATGATTCAGGCCACTTACGAACTTCATCTGGAACGCAATGACGGCCCCACCATCGCCAGCATCATGGAAGCGATCGACGCACGATCGGACAGCCTGGACGATCACCTTGGCCGCATAATCGCTCCGACGTTGCTGCTCTGGGGAGACTTGGACCGTGTGTCGCCGTCGCCGGTGGCGGAGAACTTTCGTCGCATGATCAAAGGCGCAAAGCTCGAAGTCATTCCGCAATGCGGACATATACCGGCGTTAGAGAAGCCGCAGGAGTTGGTGCGGCAGGTTTTGCAATTCTTGGCCGAGTAAGGGAATTCGGCGGACAGCCGTCAGCCAGCGCTTCGCAGGTATCAGGTGTTAGTTGGCTGAAAGCTGAGAGCTGTTCCTTACCGACGACCGACAATCGGCAGCTGACGACTGACAACTGTTTTTTGGAGGCGCGGGGCGGAATCGAACCGCCGAATAGAGGTTTTGCAGACCTCGGCCTTACCACTTGGCTACCGCGCCTTGATGCGAAGACTCTCGCGGGCTAGACGCAAAGCCCCCGCACAGGGCGAGGGCGGCAATTCTGGAGCGGGAGACGGGATTTGAACCCGCGACTTCGACCTTGGCAAGGTCGCACTCTACCACTGAGTTACTCCCGCTCAGCGAGCTTGATTATAACGAAATGTAAAAGAAACCGCCAAACCGGTAGCGTTCCTAACATCACCCACATCAGATCGTCCGCTTGTGAAATGCCCCATCTTTCATGATGACGCGAAGGTTCTCATGATTCGCCAGCACGGCGACATCCGAGAGCGGTTCGCCATCCACCACCAGCAGATCGGCCAGAGCTCCTTCACGAACACATCCCAGCCGGCCCGACTGATTGAGTATCTCGGCGTTAATCACGCACGCGGAACGCAGAATATCCAGGGGAGCAAGCGCCTGTGCACGCAGAGTGAACTCGGTGCTCTGCCGCACGTGTTGCGGCCCAAGAAGGTCGGTGCCGAATCCCATCTTGACTCCGGCGCGCTTCATGATCTCCAGTCCCGAGAGAGCGCGGTCCGAAACCCTGCGAAGTTTTTCCATGCTCACCGGTGGAAATCCCAGCTTTTCCCCCTCTTCCAGCAGGGCGAAAATCACTGCCATGGTGGGAACAGCAAATGCGCCCTTCTCCGCTATGAAGGCTGCCGTTTCCTCATCAATCAGGGTGCAGTGTTCGATGGAACGCACGCCCAACGCAGCCGAGCGGCGAATAGCTTCCGCAGGATGGCAGTGCGTCGCCACGTACGAACCGGCTCGCGTAGCTTCGTCGACGGCCGCGCGAATTTCTTCATCCGAGTACTGGCAGCGCTCCAACGGATCGGTCGGCGAAGCCACTCCTCCCGAGGCCATCACCTTGATGTGCGAAGCTCCTCGGCGCAACTCTTCCCGTACAGCACGACGGACAGCGTCGACCCCATCCGCCAGAATGCTGAGGTAATCGCAGTGGCATCCGCAGCATTCCACCGGCAGCGCGTGGTCTCCGGGCCGGAAATCGCCATGGCCGCCCGTCTGCGAGATCACGCGCCCTCCGTAGAAGAAGCGCGGAGTGGGCGACACCAGACCGTCCCGAATCGCAGTCGCCAGGCCCACGTCTCCGCCACCAACATCGCGGAGCGTAGTAAAACCGCGATCAATGCTGGCCCGCAGAAATTGCGCCGCAAAATGCGCAATGTACGTCGGCGGGGCCTGCACAATGCGACTGACGTTTAGACCATAGGCATAAACATGCACGTGAGCATCGATCAGGCCGGGCATCAGGACGCGGTCCCCGCAATGAACAATTACCGTGTCTTCCGAAACCGTGATCGGAGATTTCGAAATCTGACGAATAATGCCGCCCGCCACCAGCACGTCCATCCTGACGTGCAGGTCGGCTGAGTTCCCGTCGAAGATTCGGCTGGAACGGAACAGGACCTGCTTTGCCATAATCATTCTCCCTATCTGGCAGTGCGAAATCGTAAGAGTCGATGCCCGAAACGGAAAGAAAACCACAGGCAGAAAAACCAGGCGCGCCACGCCGTGCCATGACTCATTCCTGCCAGGGAGCGAACTCTAGTCTTCCGTGTCTTCCACCCGCTGCTGCTGGTCTTTTCCTTGGGGCACGATGTGCCCGTCGCGCATATGAATGATGCGGTCGGCGTACGCGGCAGCCTCGGGATTATGCGTGATCATCAGCACCGTTTG
This sequence comes from uncultured Acidobacteriaceae bacterium, assembly GCA_963846815.1. Lineage (GTDB taxonomy): Bacteria > Acidobacteriota > Terriglobia > Terriglobales > Acidobacteriaceae > CAVVDY01. The sequence goes on from CAWJXG010000001.1 coordinate 464,697, forward strand.
GCCAAGATCCTTGTTCGACTGACGCAACATGTTGAGCACGATTTCGGAATTCTGGGTATCGAGATTACCGGTCGGCTCGTCGGCCAGCACGATGGCGGGCTTGTTCACCAACGCGCGTGCCAGCGCAACGCGCTGCTGCTCGCCGCCGCTCATCTCCGATGGACGATGGTTCAGCCGCTTATCGATGCCGAGCAGCCGGGTGATGCGCGCGATGTGTTCGTGGTCGGCGATGCTTTTGTGCCCGGAAATGTCGAGCGCGATGTCGATGTTGCCTTCCGCAGTCAACGTCGGCAAAAGATTGAACTTCTGAAAAACGAAGCCGATCTTTGTCTTGCGCATGCGGGTTCGCTCGCCGTCGGAAAGCTCGGTGAAGTTAATGCCGTCGATGATGACGTGCCCGGAATCGGCATGGGTCAGACCGCCGAGAATGTAGAACAGGGTGGACTTACCGCTGCCGGAAGGCCCAACAATGGTAACGAACTCGCCCTTCTCGACGGCAAGGGAAACTCCGCGCAGGGCTTGGACATCGATTTTGCCCACGCGATAGGTTTTGCGTACGTCCTCTACCTGAATCATCAACGCCATTCGAATCTTCGATCTTACATCACACGTTGCGGTTGGCCGGGAGAAGCCGCGGCGAAACCTGTTCGCTATTCCCAACCCAGAGTATCGGCGTTACAACCACACCATGCCTGCGAATTCCGACAACAAGAAGCATAGGGTCCTGGTCGCGCGGGCCATTGATTGGCTGCGTACCAAGTACCGCTGCGGGGTGATCCTCTCCGAGCAGTACTGCGCCACCGGCGAGGTACCCGACGTGATCGGCTGGAAGGGCTTCTGCAAGTCCGTGCTGGTGGAGTGCAAGGTGTCGCGAGCCGACTTCCTGGCCGATCGGGACAAGCCGTTCCGGCGCACGCCCGAAGAAGGCATGGGCAGCGAGCGCTTTTATCTTGCATCGGCGGGAGTGATTCGGCGCCAAGATCTGCCCAGGCATTGGGGGCTGCTCGAACTCCGCGACCGCGAGGTGCGGATGACGGTCAAACCGGGACGCATCGACTTGCGCAGCCCCGTCGCCTTGACGAAGGAAATGAACCTGCTGCTGGCCAGCCTGCGCCGGGTGGAACTGCGTATCGAGCCGCAATCCATTACCGAATTTCTCAAATGGAAGAACCGTCTGGCGGAGTACAACGGCGGCCAGTTGCCAGATGGGATCGCGCCGGTGGAGTCGGAAAACAATAGCCATCTTGGATGAGCGAAAGTTTCTTGTCACCCTGCCGATGAGCTAAGAGACTCGTGTTGTCTCGCTCGGAGGTAGAATGCGCACCCTCGCCGCATCGCTGACTGGCTTTATTCTCCTGACATCTCTCGCCTGGCCACAGAACAACCCGGTTCCGCTGGCCTCCGCCGCTCAAGCAGAGGCCCGCGCATGGAACCCCGGATCGAGTTTTTTCTACATCAACGGAATCGGCTATCGCTACGCGGCCCGCCCGTACTACGCGGTGGTAGCTGCCGTCACTCCCGGAGTTGCCGGAAAATATCTCGGCATAAAAGTTCACGTCTTTAACCGCAGCAGGGAATCCATCACCGTCCGGCCAGACGATGTCGCTGTTGTTGACGCCATCGCCAATCGGCGGCTGAAAGCAATTCCTGCCATAGTGGTGGCCAATGGCAAGCGCGGACAGCCTGCCTGGATGAAATTCGCGGGCTCTGCAGTGGCGGGGCCGCCGGACCCGATGTCTGACATGATCAATCCACAGTGGAGCAACCTGGTGCGGGCGATGCAGCCAGAGGTGCATTCCAGCGCTTCCAATCCCCAGGCAGATTCCGGCGGCGGTGTCTATTCCAGCCAGAAGGTACAGGTCGACGGGCCCGATTGCGATACCGCTTGCCAGTTGCGCAACCGCGAGGTCAACTCTAACCTGGCGTCGGCATTCGGATGGCAGCAGAATCTGGCCGATTCCATCCAGCGCACGGCCTTTCTTGCCAACACGATTCCGCCGCAATGCGATATTGAAGGCCTGCTGTATTTCCCCATGCCGCGGATGGCCAGCACCGATCCGCACGACCCTCGACATAGCAAGAGTTACGCGATCACGGTCACGCTGCGGGTCGGCAATGAGCGCTTTTATCTGGATTTTCCGGTGGAGTGAGCACGCCTGGGCTGCGGCTAAAGATTGCTCATTCCGCCATCGACCAGCAGTTCACTTCCGATGGTGAACGCCGACTCATCGGAGGCGAAGAACACTACTGCATCCGCAATCTCCGACGGCTTTCCAAAACGTCCTGCCGGCACTTGGGACTGTATGGAAGCGGCCACCGACTTAAGCTCCTCTTCGGAAAACCCGAGCTTGCTGTAAAGCGGTGTGGACGTCGGTCCTGGGCTGACAGCATTGACCCGAACGCCGCGCGAGATCAATTCGCCCGAAACGGTACGTACCAGCGAGATGAGCGCCGCCTTACTGGCAGAATAGATTGTCGTGTTTGGCATCCCGATGTGGGCATTGACCGATCCGTTCAGTACGATTGATGCGGGATTTGCGAAGTAAGGCAACAGAGCCTGGATGAGGAAGAACGGCCCTTTCACATTGATGGCGAAAGAGCGATCGAAAGCCGCGTCGTCGATTTGCTCCATGGGCCGCATGTCAACGATGCCGGCGTTGATGAACAGCACATCGAGTTTGCCAAATGCGTCAGCCACTGCCTTCGCCAGCGCCTTTTGAGCATCCACATTGGCAGCATCGGAAACGATTGCTACCACATCCCCGCCCAGTTGCTCGCGCGCTGCTTCCAGACTGTTTGGATCATTGCTCGTAATCGCAACGCGCGCTCCTTCCCGCAGGAACTGGCGTGCTGTCTGTAGTCCGATTCCACTGCTGCCGCCCGTGATGAGCGCGCGTTTACCACTAAGCCGTCCCATTTTGCTGTGTCTCCTCTCTTTGTGCGCTTACGGCGCGTCATTGCAGCCCCGAATCCCGATTAGATGGCCGGAATCTATTACCGATATACTTTTTTGACTGGACTGCAGGAAACCTTAGATTGATTGAGCCCGCACGAAACAACTTAAGCGACCCGATGAAACACGATGATCATCGGCGCGATTTTGTTCCTGAGCCGTTTGTCCCGCGCCCTCCCTTTCTCGGCGGCCACGCACAGACCATTGTGGGCAACTTCATGCGTCGCGTTAGCCTGCTTCCCCCGGGAGAGGAGCGCCTGTTCGAGGTTGAACCGGGCATGCAACTGCTGTGTCACTGTCACTGGCAGCAGAAGCGCGCCTCCGCGATGACCGTGATCATCGTGCATGGACTGGAGGGCTCGGTCGAATCAGGCTACGTAATCGGCACCGGCAGCAAAGCATGGGTTGCTGGCATGAACGTGGTGCGCATGAACATGCGCAACTGTGGAGGAACCGAGCACCTTGGGCCAAGCCTGTACAACTCCAGCATGTCGTCGGATTTGGGAAAAGTAGTCAGCAGTCTCATCGCGGCCGAGAGTTTGCAAGCGATTTCGCTGGTCGGCTATTCCATGGGCGGCAATCTGGTGCTGAAGTTGTTAGGCGAATGGGGCGAAGCGGTTCCGCGGGAGATCAAAGCGGGCGTTGGAGTTTCTCCGGCGATGGATCTGGCCGCGTCGGCCGATGCGCTGCATGACCTCGCAAACCGGATTTACGAATACAAATTCCTGCGGGGCCTGCGTAGAAGAGTGCGCCGGAAGGCGGCACTCTATCCCGACCTGTACGACGTGAAGTATTTGCGCGGGCTGCGCAGCATTCGCGACTTTGACGAGCAGATTACCGCTCGCTATTGCGGATTTGCCGGAGCTCAGGACTATTACACGCGGGCGGCATCCGCCAACGTGATTGAGCGCATCGCCGTGCCCACGCTCGTCATACACGCCGAGAACGATCCCTTCATCCGTATCCTGCCGGAGACGCGACGAAAGCTGCTCGCTAACCCGAATATCACGTTCATCGAGACCGCATCGGGCGGCCACTGCGCATTCATGGCCGCGCCCGACGGCTGCGACGGCCGCTGGGCCGAGCGGCAGGCGGTGAGGTTTATACAGGCTCAGCGGTTGTAAACCGGCAGCGGACCGCGCAGATCATGCCAGACCTGGTCGCAGGCGTTCAGCGTCTCTTCATCCAGTGGACCTTCTTCGCAGGCGGCAAGGTTCTCGTTTAGCTGCCCAAGGCTCGACGCACCCAGAATCACAACGTCGCTCGCGGTGTGATGCAGCAGCCAATTGAGGGCCAGGCTGACCAGCGAACGGCCGGCGCGTTGTGCAATCTCACGAAGCCGCTCGACGGCCTTGAAGTAGCGCTCGTGCCAGTAGCGGTCCTGGTAGAGCTTGTTTTTATCGAAGCGCGTGCCCGGCGTGATCGTCTCTTGCCGATGCTTGCCGGTGAGCAGGCCGCCCGCGAGCGGGTTGTAGACGATGGTTGAGACGCCGAACTGCTTACACATGGCGAGATATTCCTGCTCGATGCCGCGCGCCAGCAGGTTGTACATGGGTTGTGAGAGGTGCGGAGCCGCCCAGCCATGCTCCTTCGCCAGCCACAGCATCTCGACCACTTCCCAACTCGCGTAATTTGACGAAGCGATGTAGCGCACCTTGCCCTGCTCCACCAGTGAGTTCATCGTCTCCAGCGACTCTTCGATTGGTGTCGCATGATCGGGCGCGTGCAGGTAATAGATGTCGAGGTAATCGGTCTGCAATCGCCGCAAGGACTCATCGATGGCGCGCAGGATGGCCTTGCGCGTGAGTCCCTGCTGATCGGGTTCGTCGCCGACCTTGAAGCGCACTTTGCTGGCCACGATCAGCTTGTCGCGGCGACCTTTGATGGCCTCGCCAAGCATCGTCTCGGCAACGCCGGTCTGGTACATGTTGGCGGTGTCGAAAAAGTTGATGCCAGCCTCGATGCAGCGGTCGACCAGTTGCGTCGAGCCGGTTTGGTTGAGCGGCTTGCCAAAGGTCATGGTGCCGAAGCACAGGCGCGAGACGTTGAGGTCGGTGTGGGGGAGAGTGAGCATTTCCATTGGCATTCGTCCTAGATGGTTTCAACCAAGATTAGAGCGCCCTCGACATCGTAATGAAGTGTACTGGTTGCGTTGCCGTCTTGATCACCTCGGCCGACTCAATGCCGGTGGGTACGAATCCCAGCTTGGTGTAAATCTCTGACAGCTCCGGCCGGACGTTCACGATGCGAATGTCGAGCACCTCGCATCCGTGGGCTCGTGCGTAGTCTTCTGCCTCGCGCATCATGCGGCGGCCGATGCCGGCTTTCTGCTGCGACGGCTCGACTGCCAGCGTTCCAGCGTAGGCGCGCTCGCCGGTGATCCTCACGAAAATACACGCGATCATCTCGCCAGCCGATTCGAGCACAAGAAATTCACCACTGTTCATCATGTCGATCACGCCGGCAGTGTCGATTCGCTCGCCCGACTTGAAGAACTTTTCGACCGAGAAGGCGCGATTGATGAGATCGACGATGGATGGCATATCCGCCGGAACGGCTTTCCTCAATGCGAACTCTTCAGACATCGCTACAGCACCGCCGTCTCGTGCAGCAGCTCGCCTTTGGCAAACCTTCCCGGGCTCAGCACCTCGACGTTATCGACGACGCTTGTCTTCCCTGTCGTAATCAGGTCCGCCAGAATCTTGCCCGTAGCCGGAGCATGCATCACGCCGTGGCCGCTGAAACCGTTGGCGCAAAAGAAGCCTTCGACCTCCCGCGCCGGCCCGAGAATGCTGTGGTGATCGGGTGACATCCCATAAAGCCCGGCCCATGCCCGCTTGGGGTTGATGGCCAGGTTCTCGAAGCAGGGCACGCGATCGGCAGCGCGCTCAAGAATCTTTTCGATGAATGTGGGCTCAAAGTTCTCCTTGAACCCCGGGGTTTCCGTCGGATCGTTCCATGCCAGAAGAAAACCAAGGCTCTCAGGCCGGAAGTGAAAACCGTTTGTCATGTCAATGACCATGGGGATAGCGTGCGAGACGCCATCGAACGGCTCGGTGGGAACCAGCATGCGGCGCAGCGGTTCCACCGGCAGATCGACGCCGGCCATCGCCGCCACCTGTGCTGCCCATGCTCCGGCGGCATTCACGACGGTCTTCGTGCTGACGGGCCCGTGCGAAGTATCAACGTCGAAGCCCGAGCCATTGCGTCGAATCGCCGTCACCTCGGCTGAGCGCAACAGCCTCGCGCCGCGCTCACATGCGCAGGTGGTAAAGCCGACCATCACGCTGTAGGGATCGACGAAGCCATCAGTCGCGCAAAAGCTGCCGCCCAGGATGTCATCGTTACGCAGCTGCGGCACGCGGTCGACAATGTCGTCACGCGTCACCATGGAAACTTGTTTCAGTCCAAGCGACTTCTGCAACTCCTGGTTGGTTCGCAGATATTCCAGGTGAGACGGTTTAGTCGCAACGAACAAATATCCCTGCGGACGATACTCGGAAGGCTGGCCGAGGCGTTCCTCGAACGCGGCGTAAAACGGAATAGAGTACAGCGACATCTGGATGTTGGGCCGGGTCGCGAACTGAGCGCGCACACCGCCCATGCTCTTGCCGGTCGAGCCCTTGCCCTGATGCGTTTCGCGCTCGACGATCAGAACGTTATTACATCCGGCTTCCGTCAGGTGCCAAGCGATACTCGCTCCAACAATCCCGCCGCCGATAATGACTACGTCTGCTGTTTGCATAAGAATCCCGCCAGCATTGTAATCAGTTAAAGAAGAACTGGCAGTGATTTAGGAGTAAAGCAAGATGCCCACATCGTCTGTCGTTCAGATTCTGACGGGATCCATCGCGCCGGTCATCGTGATCTCCGGTATCGGACTGCTGCTGCTCAGCATCAGCAACCGCTATGGCCGCGCACTCGACCGCGCCCGGGCACTGCTTAAGGAAATCGAGCAAGGTGACCCCGCTGCGGCAGGGGCTATGCGATTGCATGAGCAGCTTCAGCGTACTCACCAGCGCGCCCGCCTGCTGCGCTCCTCGATGATGTATGGCTCGGGCAGCATCTTTTTTGTCTCGCTCACGGTTCTGGCCCTGTTTGCGGAACACGTTTTGGTGATGGCGCTGGATTTTGTCGCTTTGCCCTCCTTCGCCCTCTGCCTGGTTTGTCTGGTGGTCTCGATGTACTACTCGATTCGCGACATCACCGTCTCGCTCGGGGCTCTGGAATTGGAGATCGAAAGCCTGCGAGAAAACAGACCCGAAATCCGCAGCCAATGACTATTCGTTGTTCCCGTTTCCGAGATGTTTCTTCAGAAAGAAGTAGGTCCGCTGCCCTGCATCGAGCATATCGAATCCGTTAAAACCGTGATTGGCATTGGTGTAGATTTTCATCTCGTATGGAGCTTGCCGCGCCCGGTATAACGCTTCGAGCTTGTGAGCTTCCGTCACCGGGACGACCGTGTCGCGATCGCCGTGCAGGATGAGCACCGGCGGCAGATGACGCACCTGCTCGGCAAAGTGGTCGGGCATACCTCCAAAGAAATCGACGACGGCCCTCACCCGCGACTGCTGCGAACCCAGCGAAAGCGCCAGGTAGGCGCCCAACGAGAAGCCCACAATCCCAATGCATCTGTTGTTCTGGGGATGGTCCTGCGCGAAATCGAGCGCGTCGGAGATAGCGATTGTCCAGGTCGGAAATTTGTCGCGAATCGTCAGCGGGCTTGCCCATGTGGTTCCGGTGGTCTCGAAGAAATGCGGAAGAAAGACCAGGAATCCGCGGTCGGCGAGCATTTGGGGAAAATGCGCCGAGCCGGAGTACAGTCCGCTGGAGCCGTGCAGCGCAACCACCGCCGGGTATTTTCCCAATGTTGGAGGCGCAAAAACGTCGATGGCGACCTGTTTGCCGCCGCTCAGGTAAGTAGTCTGCAAGAGAGTGTCCTATGGTGAACTTACCATTGGATGCTCTGACCTACCTCAGCGGCTGAAGCCGGGCTTTTCTGAGCACATGAACTGCACCACTGCACTGTTGCTTAACTCTGAGCGCCGGCCCTCCCTGGTGGCTAGCTGTTCATGGCTGTTGCCAGTTGGGGCTTGCCACGTACCTCCGTCACAACCGGTCGGTGACAAGGCTCACTGCTTCTATGGTCACCGGCTCGTAACCTGTACAGTTCCGTACGCAGCGGGCATGCGCACCGGCACGGAGGCAACGCCCACTCGGCCCGAAAACTACAGGCGTCTCGCCAATCCCCCATAGCCAGCCCGCAAAGGAAAAAGACATGCCTATCTTGAACGCTTTCTCCAAGAAAGTGGCTCGCGAATTCGATATTCCGGAACTGGAACAGGCGGCCCGCCTGATGCGCGGCTATGACCTGGTGTCGCTGTGTGCGGCCGGTTCCGGACACTCCGGCGGCACGCTCTCGATGATGGAGATTGTTGCAGCGCTGTATCTCAAAGTCGCCAATCATGATCCCAATATGCCGGACTGGCCGGAGCGCGATCGCATTATCTGGTCGGGTGGACACAAGGCCCCGGCGCTCTACCTCGGGCTGGGATTCGCCGGCTACTTCCCGATCGAGAATGTCGTCACGCTGCGCAAACTGTATTCACCTTTCCAGGGTCACCCGCACCGGCTGAAGCTGCCCGGCGTCGAGGTCTCCAGCGGCTCGCTGGGACAGGGGCTCAGCATCGCCGTTGGCATGGCAATCGCAGCCAAGATTGATGGCCGCAAGAACACCGTCTTCTGCATCATGGGCGACGGCGAGCAACAGGAAGGCAACATCTGGGAAGCGGTGATGGAAGGCTCGCATTACAAGCTCGACAACCTGGTCGGCATCATCGATCGCAACCGCCTGCAGATCGACGGTTGGGTAAAGGACGTGATGAATGTTGAGCCTCTGGAGGAGCGCTACCGCAGCTTTGGCTGGGAAGTCATCGTCTGCGACGGGCACGACGTTCCGCAGGTCGTCGATGCGCTGCAGAATGCAAAAAAAATTCCGGTCGCAGGCAGGCCGACGATCGTGATCTGCAATACGGTCAAGGGCAAGGGCGTCAGCTTCATGGAGAACATTGCAGGCTGGCACGGCCGCGCGCCCACATACGACGAGTTGGTGAAGGCCCTGGAAGAACTCGGGTTAAAGCAGACCATCGCCTACGACGCCTTGCTCAAGAAGGCAGCCGAGTATCAGGTAGAAGTGGAAGCCAAGCTGGACGCCAAGATGCCGAAGTTCAGCAAGGATTACTGGTGGAACAACGGCAGCACGATGAAGGTCGCAATGGTTCCGACGCGCAAGGGCTTTGGTAAATCGCTGCAGAACAATGGTGATGACGAACGCGTGATCTGCATGGGCCTCGACATTTCCGGCTCCATCACCATCAGCGACTTCTACGCCGGCAAGCCGGAGCGCAAGAAACGCTGGCTGAGCATGGGCATCGCCGAGCAATCGGCAACAGCCGCTGCCGTCGGGCTGGCGCGAGACGGAAAGCTGCCGGTCTTCGGCACCTATGGAACGTTTGCCGCTGCCCGCAACCTGGACCAGATTCGCGTCTCCGTCTGCTACGGCAACTTCAATGTACTCATTGCCGGCGCGCACGGCGGAGTCTCGGTTGGGCCGGACGGCGCAACACACCAGGCGTTGGAGGACCTGTTCGCCATGTGCGGCCTGCCCAACATGTCGGTCAGCGTCCCCTGCGATTCGATCGAGACGCGCAAGGCGACCGATTACCTGCTGCTCGAGCATGAAGGGCCAAAGTACATCCGCTTCGCGCGGGAGGCGACGCCGATCGTAACCAAAGAAAACACGCCGTTCGTCTTCGGCAAAGCCAACCTGATTCGCCTGCGTCGGGAGGCCGAGCAGATGGTCGACGCCTTTGACACGGTACTTGCTTCGCACTACATGGACGAGGGCGAAGACCTAAGCATCATCGCCTGCGGGCCGATGGTGCCGGAAGCGATGCGCGCAGCGTGGATCCTGAAAAAGGAGTTCGGCTATGAGGCGCGTGTGCTGAACGTTCACACTCTGAAGCCAATCGACGCTGCAGCGATTCTTCGCGCGGCGAAGGAGACTGGCGTGGTTGTCACCGCCGAGGAGCATCAGATTGGAGCCTTGGCGTGGCGCGTAAGCAGCATCCTCACCGAGAGTTCCGAACTGTATGGCACACCCATTATCACCGGCGCCATCGGCGTGAAGGACCGCTTCGGCGACTCCGGCGCACCGTGGGAGCTAATTAAGGAATTCGAGGTCAGCGCCGAGCACATCGCGCAGAAAGCGGCGGAACTGGTTGCGATTGCCAAGGCGAAAAAAGAAGAAGGCCAGTTGGTGACGGCGCGGTAGGAGCCGCAGATCCAGGCTTGGCGCGCTCAGCGAGACAGAGCGTGGCTCTGGCGCGAAGCGGCGTTCACGTTCGGCTGATCCAGATTGACAAGCTGTGATCCAGGCGGCTGCTCCAGCGCAAACTGGTCGTCTTTGATAGTCCCATTCGCGGTAGCTTTCGTTATCGCTATCGTGATGTCGTACTCTTCCTGGGGTCGCTTGATCTCAATTATGGTGGGAACACGCACATTGTTGAAATACCTGAATCCTGAGTATGTGGCGTCGGTGACCAAAGTACCTTGCTTGTCATAGAAGACCTGGTGATCGGGTATGAGGTCCTGGCGGTCGAAGATGACCTTTCGCTGCAGGTAGTACTTCCCATCCGTCTCCCTGCGGATGACATCTACGACATAGGTTGACAAGACGCGGACCTGCTTGGTCTTCTCGTCAAGTTCAACCGGATTATCAGCCTCCAGCACGGCGATGTCTTTTGCCGGATCGATCGGGTGCAGCAGCAGGGCCTCGTATATGACTTGCGGCCGGAGGTTCTCCAGAGGATTGGCAGCAGGCTTCACCACATCGTTGTGGCCGACGTAGAACTTGTTCTTTACCGGAATCCACAACTTGAATTCGTTGCCGTTACTCACCATGTCGAAGGCCTTGTTTCGCACCAGCGGAAACAGACCGATCATGCGAATCATGTCGGGCCGGCGAAGCAGAATGTAGCCGCTAATCTGCTGGTAATCGGTAACTACACCCTTCTTTTGCCCACCGACGGAGGTATCGATGTTCACCGTGGCTTCGAGCGTACGCACTTTGGCAGCTTCGGTGTTGATGCGGTCCACCAGGTCCTGCAGGGTGGCCGTCAGCATCTGCGAATTATTTACGCGGACCTGGACCTTGCGAGTCCTGAAGAGACAGCCCGGGGTGGCCGCCAGCATCGCAGCTATTAAGGCAAGCAGGAGGAACCGGGACAGTCTCATCGGGGTGAAGAACACAGGCGAAACACTTAGTATAGCTTGATCAATCCGGCGCCATTTTCCAGCCGGCGGGCTCAAGACGCCGCGCGCCATTTAATGTCCCTGTGCAACGGCATGGCGATAGGCTGCAACGTTGCGCTCATGCTCCTGCACGGTTCGTGAGAAACGATGATGTCCATTGTTGTCGCTGACAAAATATAAATAGTCCGTTACCGCAGGATGCATGGCCGCTTCGAGCGAGGCAACGCCTGGATTGGCAATCGGTCCCGGAGGCAGCCCGGCATGCTTGTAGGTGTTGTAGGGCGAGTCGTACTGTAGATCGGATTCATAAATCGTTCCGCGATAGCGCCCGGCGAGCAGCGCAGCATAGACAACGCTGGGATCCGCACCCAGTGCCATATCCTTGGCCAGCCGGTTGTAATAGACGCTGGCCACAATCGGACGCTCGTCCGGCACTGCGGTTTCCTTTTCCACAATCGATGCGATCGTCACAATGCGGTGCACGTCACCCTGCCGCAACAATCCAATCTTCTGCCCTTCCTGCCGGAAGCGATGCACCATAGCGGCTACGATCTCGTGCGCGGAATCGATGCGCGTGAAGTGATACGTATCGGGAAAAAGGTAACCTTCGAGCGACTTCGCGTTAGGGTCGAGGTCTTTGACCAGGAACAAATCCCCCTTGGCTGCAATGATGAAGTCTGCGGCGGAACCCAGCCCCGCCTGTTCTACGACGGCTGCAATGTCGTAGATGTTGTAGCCCTCCGGCACCAGCACTGTGCGGACGTACACGTCGCCTTGCAGGATACGCCGCCGAACTTCAAGTGCATTTGCCGGACTCTCGAACTTGTACTCACCTGCCTTGAGGCTGCCGAGCCCGCGCGCAAAGTGCAGCATCAGAAAGGCGTCGGTGCTGCGAATAATGCCATCGTGCTGCAACTCGCGCGCAATGTGCCGGGTTGTCCAGCCGGGACGCAGGAGCACGAACGTCGGTTGGGCAGGCGTGACTGGGAAAAGCGCAGCCCAACTGAACCACCCCACGAAGCCCAGCACGAACAAAAAGACGATGAGGAGAAAAGTACGCATGAAAACTGCAGTTTAGATGAAAATTGTGAGCCGTGTGTCGCATCTCTGCGGCTCACTCCATAGCCGCCCGCGATCGGCGAAACTCCAGGAACGCTTGCAGGATCAACACTGCTGCCAGTTGGTCAACGACTTCAGCGCGACGGCGAATGCTCATCTCCGACTCCCGTAGGACCCGGTTGGCTTCCACCGACGTCAGCCGCTCGTCGAACAGGTGTACGGGCAGCTTGAACTTCTTTCGCAGCTCTTCGGCAAAGGTCTGCACCTTCTCCGACTGGATTCCGGCGTGGCCGCTGAGCCGCAAAGGCAGGCCCATTAGGAGTTCAGAGACCCCATATTCCTTGATGACCCGGCGAAGATGATCGAGATCGTTGCGCTTGTTGGTGCGGCGAAGCGTCGGCAGGCCTTGAGCGGTCAGACCCAGTTCATCGGTGACCGCGAGCCCGATGGTCTTTGATCCGAAATCGAGCGCCAGTATGCGGGACTGCCCAGTCCGGTTCGCCGTCGAGGAAGTATTTCCCATATTCGACACAGCAAAAGTATCATGTTCAGAATCCAAGGTTGCTGCGAGTACCCTGAGGTTGGCAATGACAAGAGACGTGATCGACAAAGTGATTCCTCCGCCGCCCGGCGACCCGGAAGTCGAACGCAATGCGGCCGGCGGTCCGCGGGAGATTCCACAGGTATCGATCAACCGCTCCACGGTCGCCGAGTTGGAACGCACGCGCCTGCTGCGCCTGCAAACCGCTTCGCTCATGATTCTTGCCGTGGCCGTGGTGCTATCTCTGGTCTATCTCGCTAAGCTCATTCTCGTCGTCGTGCTGGTTTCGATATTGCTCTCGTTCGTGCTGGCTCCGGTGGTGGATTTCCTCGTCGTACAGCAAGTGCCGCGAGCGGCTGCCTCCGCCTTGGCGGTTTCACTGTTGGTCGCCGCCGGTCTGGGCGCGACCTACGTTTCCTACAGCCGGGCAGTGGATTTTGCCCATGACTTACCCAAGTACAGGTCGCACATAAGGGAACTGGTCGACAAGGTCCGCAAACAGGCGGACGAACTGGAAAAGACCACCGAAGCCGTTGTCCCTGCGAACAGCAACGACAAGTCCGTTCCAGTCACGATCAGGCAAGACAACAACTGGACGGACACGCTTACGCGCAATGCGGGCGCAGTGACAGAACTGGCGCTCACCGTAACCTTCGTGCCATTTCTCGTCTATTTCATGCTGAGTTGGAAAGACCACGTGCGTACGGCTTCGGTAATGCTCTTCCGCATGGAGAACCGGAACACGGCTTACGTGATGCTGGGGCTGATCTCTGGCATGATTCGGTCATTCATTGTCGGCAACTTCCTCATCGGAGTCTTTATCAGCGTGTGCAGTATGGCAGCGTTTGGCCTGATGGGGATCCCGTATTTCTATTTCATCGGCGTGATCAGCGGGTTTCTTAGCCTGATTCCTTACCTCGGCGTCATGCTGGCGGTCGTTCCTCCTATTTTTATTTATCTCGGGCACCTGTCTCTGTCGGGGGTTCTTCTCCTGCTGGCCATCGTCATCGGCCTGCACCTGGTTGCCATGAACGTGCTCTATCCCAAGGTGCTGGGCAAACGGCTGCGGCTAAATCCTTTGGCATTGACCATCTCGCTGCTGTTCTGGGGATGGATGTGGGGGGCCAGCGGGTTAATCCTCGCGGTGCCGATCACAGGCGCTGCCAAGATTATCTTCGACCACGTTGAGCGACTACGGCCATTCGGGACGTGGCTGGGAGAATAGGCTCTGCCGGCCGCTGATGCCTGCGCGATTTCGGTTCTGCGCCGCCTCCCGTTAAAATCACTGTTTAGCTTTTTTTCTTTCATTCAGCCGGAGGATTGTGAATGGCACACATGGTGAAATGCATTAAGTTCGGCCGCGAGATGGAGGGTCTGGATGAGCCGCCTTTCGATGGGCCGCTGGGCCAGAAGATCTACGAGAACGTTTCCAAGCTGGCCTGGGAGCAGTGGCAGGAACATATGAAGATGCTGCTGAACGAGTATCGCCTGCAGCCCTGGAAGAAGGAGCACCAGGAATTCATCGCGCAACAGATGGACGCCTACTTCTTCGGCGAAGGCGCAGAGAAACCAAAGGAGTACGTGCCGCCGACGCAGTAGCTACGAAGCTTGCCTGGACTTGCTGAAAGCCCGGTTGCCTTTCGACGGTGTTTTTGACGCCGGGCGGCACTGAGTCTGGCTTTCTATCGCTGCACGCAGGATTCGGGTGATCCGAGTCTGATAGCCCCGGCCATTGCTCTTGAGCCATTTCAAGACGTCTTCATCCAGGCGAATGGCGAGCTGCTGCTTGGCCGGCGGCCACAACTGCTTGGCCGGGCAAAGGACTCATCATCCAGCGGTGGGATATCAGAAGTAATCGATGTCCTCGTCCGTCACGCGATCGATTCTTGCCAAGTCGCTCTTTATAATGCGCTTGCTCACGAGAGTTAGCTCTCCTCATTGAAATAATCCGCAGAGTATCTCCCCGAATGACGTGCGCAATGACTACCAGATGTAACCTTGCAATTACAGGATCTTCTTCCCAAACGCTGACAGGGCCAGCTCGACCGCCAGCTCTGCCGTCTGGTTGCGCTCGTCGAGCACCGGATTCACCTCGACGATCTCGAAGCTCAACATGCGGCCGTGGTCGGCAATGATCTCCATCGCCAGGTGGCCTTCGCGATAGGTGGCGCCGCCCCACACCGGCGTGCCGACACCGGGAGCATCTTCGGGATCGATCCAGTCCATGTCGAGCGACACGTGATAGCCGATGGTGTTGCGGCCAGCGAGGCGAAGGGCTTCTTCCATCACAGCGCGCATGCCGCGTTCGTCGATGTCGCGCATGGTAAAGACATGCACGCCGGACTTGCGGATATTCTCGCGCTCTACGTGATCGACGTCGCGAATACCCACCAGCACAACATTGTCCGGGCTCACCTTTGGGCAAAAGCCGAACATATCGCTAAGCGGTCCTGGAAACAGGCCCATGAGAGCGCCCAAGGGCATGCCATGCACGTTGCCGCTGGGCGAGCTATCGGGCGTGTTGATGTCACTGTGGGCATCGATCCAGAGCAAGCCGATGCGGTGTTTGGACCGGCGATAGAACTCGGCAACCCCGGAAACCGTACCCACAGCGATCGAATGGTCCCCGCCAAGCACCAGCGGAATTTTGCCCGCTTCGAGTGTCTGGATAACGAGTTCGGCTTCCTTGGAACAGGTCTCGGCGATTTCCTTCAGATACTTGGCATTGGGATCGCCTGACGATTTGGTCTCGGCCAGAGCCACGTGCACGTTGCCTTTGTCCTCGACACGGTAGCCGAGCGCTTCCAGCTTGCTCTCCAGCCCGGCGACACGAACGGCTGACGGCCCCATATCCACGCCACGGCGCGACTGGCCCAGGTCGAGCGGTACGCCGATAATGCGAATCTGCCGGCTCTCAATATTCGCCAGGGGCTTCGTAATGGGTGCGGTTGCCATGCTTTTCCTCTCGCTTTATGGATACAGCCGGTACAGCATTCGTGGAAACGGAATGGTCTCCCGTACGTGCTCCAGGCCGCAGATCCAGGCGACTGCGCGTTCGATTCCCATGCCGAATCCGGCGTGCGGCACACCGCCGTACTTGCGCAGGTCGAGATACCACTTGAAAGCCTCTTCCGGCAGGTTGTGCTCGTGGATACGCTGCAGCAACAGCTCATACGAGGCCATGCGCTGCGACCCGCCGATGATCTCGCCGTAGCCCTCAGGCGCCAGCACATCGACGCAAAGAGCCAGATCCGGGCGATCCGGGTCGGGTTCCATGTAGAAGGCCTTCACCTTCGCAGGATAGCGATGGATCATTACCGGGCGGTCGAACTGTGACGAGATATAAGTTTCGTCGGGGGAGCCCAGATCGCCGCCCCACTCGAACCTGGTATCCAGCAGACCTTCCTCGTGTGCATTCTGCAGCATCTTGACCGCTTCGTCGTAAGTGATGCGGGGAAACGGCGTGGCCACCGCTTCAAGTTTGGAGAGGTCGCGGCCAATCGTCTCCAGTTCCGGCCGGCGGCGCTCCAGCACACGCTTCACAATGTGAGTGATGAACTCTTCGGCGAGCTGCATCAAGTCGTCGAGCGTGCCATAGGCGACTTCCGGCTCGACCATCCAGAATTCAGTGAGGTGACGGCGCGTCTTCGACTTTTCCGCCCGGAAGGTCGGGCCGAAGCTGTAGACCTTGCCCAACGCCATGGCGGTGGCTTCCACGTAAAGCTGGCCAGACTGGGTGAGGAAGGCCTGCTCCTCAAAATAGTCGACAGGAAACAGGGTGGTCGTGCCCTCGCACGCCGCGGGCGTCAGGATGGGCGGATCGGTCAACGTGAAGCCCCGGTCATCGAAGAAGTCGCGCGCCGCCTTGATGATCTCGGCCCGGATGCGCAGCACGGCAGCCTGGCGAGGCGAGCGCAGCCAGAGATGGCGATGCTCCATCAGGAAGTCGACGCCATGCTCCTTCAGCGAGATGGGATAGGGGTCGTCCTCCTTCACGCGCTGGATGACCTGCGCGCCGGTGACATCGAGCTCGTAGCCGCCGGGGGCCCGCTTGTCGGCGCGGACTTTGCCGGTGACGATAACGCTCGATTCCTGCGTCAGCCCCTTGATGCTGTCGAAGAGCTCGGGCGAGACCGCGTTCTTGGCAATGACCCCCTGGATGATGCCGCTGCCGTCACGAAACTGTGGGAACAGCAGCTTGCCGCTCTCGCGCAGGTTGTAGAGCCAGCCGCGAATGGTGACTGTCTGGCCTTCGTGGCGGCCGATTTCACGGATCGTCGTGATTGGTGCTTCCGTCTGAGTCGCTGAGGATTCCATCGCTTTAGTTTCTATGAATCGCAGAGGTAAGAGCAAGCGCAACAGCCAAACGCAAGAAGATAACAGGAAAGCGGCGCTCAGTCGTGCACCGGAATGCTGATCGTCGCCGGACCGGAATACGTCGCATCGTCAGCAACGGTGTTGATCCTGCACAGTTGAGTTGGAACATCGCTCATTGGCGCGGCGGGGGCAGATCCCATAAAGATATTTCCATAGATTTCCGATGTGCCGGGGTACTCGAAGACCACCGCTCTTTCAAAAACTGAACGCCATTTTCCTCTGTGCGGCACTTTTAGGCACAGCACTAGCCTATAAAGGTAAGTTAGGAGGCTGCGAACCAGCACGAAACGGAAGGTCTTCGTCAGGCCTGACTAGGTGCAATCTATAAAAACCGTGGGGTTTTTCATCCATTCATAATTTGGTTGTCCAGAAAATAACTATTCAGACAGTCCTAGCCCAACCAGTGTTATAGTCTCAGGAACATATCTGCAATTGATCCTCATTCTTGGTAAGTGATGCTCGGAACTACCATTTCTCACTACCGGGTGCTTGATAAGCTCGGCTCCGGCGGTATGGGTGTCGTGTACCGGGCCCAGGACACGCGCCTGGGGCGCGAGGTGGCACTCAAGACCCTCCCGCCGGAGGTGGCCAGTGATCCGCAAATGGTGGAGCGGTTGGTGCGTGAGGCGCGTTCCGCATCCTCTCTTAACCATCCGAACATCTGCACGATTCATGAGATTGATGAAGCCGACGGGCACCACTTCATCACCATGGAACTACTGGAGGGGCAGACCCTGCGCGAACGAATTGCAGAGGGCACAATCCCCACGGCCGAACTTATTCGCATCGGTATCCAGGTGGCTGACGCTCTTGACGCCGCACACCAGAAGGGCATCGTTCATCGCGATATAAAGCCGGCGAACGTCTTTCTGACGACACGCGGCGAGGCCAAGGTATTGGATTTCGGTTTGGCAAAGGTGGAAGAGCAGAAATTGGCTATCACCGCGACTGCGGCCGTGACTGCAGCCGGAATCACCGCAGCCGATGGAGTGCCGGTCGCAGTTGAGGACAATCCGAAACAGCACCTGACTACGTCAGGCCAGACGGTAGGAACCATCGCTTATATGTCTCCGGAGCAGGCGCGCGGCCATAAATTGGACGCCAAGAGCGACCTCTTCTCATTCGGAATTGTCCTGTACGAAATGGCGACAGGAGCGCTGCCCTTTACCGGATCCACGACCGCGCTGATGTTTGATGCGATTCTGAACCGCGATCCGGTGCCTCTTTCCCACTTCAGTTCTGGTCTTCCGCCGGCGTTCAGCAACATCGTGACCAAGCTGCTGCAGAAGGATTGCCGGCTGCGGTACCAGAGCGCTTCAGAGGTCCTGACCGACCTGCGCCGCCTGCGGGATGGGCAATCGGTGAAGGTCGCCTCCGCGAGCGCCCCAACGGCTCGCAAAGCAGGAAAGATTATCGATTCCCTCGCAGTGCTGCCGTTTGTGAATGCAACCGGAGACCCGGAGTTTGACCACTTGTGCGACACGATCGCAGAAGGTGTACTGGACGGGCTATCACATCTGCCCAAGCTTCGCGTTGTGCCGCGCGGCAAAGCTTTTCGCTACCGGGATCAGGTGGACGATCCGTACGCTGTGGGGCGTGAACTAGCGGTCCGCGCCGTATTGACAGGCCGTGTCACGGTTCGCGACGAACAGTTGTCCATTCGGGCGGAAGTCATCGACGTTGCGAAGGATACGCAACTGTGGGGCTCCCAGTTTAATTGCCGCACGAACGATGTCATGGGAGTTCATGAGGAGATCGCCACACAAGTCGGCGAGAGGCTGCGGGCTCCCTCATCAGGGAGCAAG
This sequence comes from uncultured Acidobacteriaceae bacterium, assembly GCA_963846815.1. GTDB lineage: Bacteria > Acidobacteriota > Terriglobia > Terriglobales > Acidobacteriaceae > CAVVDY01. The sequence goes on from CAWJXG010000001.1 coordinate 483,745, forward strand.
AAAGCAGCGGCCAAAGCGTCCGCTAAGACGGGGCCGAGACGGGCACAGAACCCGGCCGAGGAGCTCTTCAATAGCGCCAACGAGAACACGATTCAGTGGACTCCTGAGGCATTAGAGCGCGCTATCGAACTTTACCGGAAGGCAATCGAAGCCGACGCACAGTTTGCTCCTGCGTATGCCTGCGAGGCGATTGCTCACGCGATGCTGACCATCGTGGGAAGGGTCGATACGACACAGGCATTGGGTGAGGCGAAAGCCTCTGCCCAACAGGCCATTGAACTGGACAAGACCCTTTCGGAAGCGCACGCGGCGATGAGCCTCGCTGAGGTGTTCTGCGATTTCAATTTGGCCGAGGCGCTTTGGCAGGCAGAAAGATCTCTGGAGCTGAATCCTGACTCAGCCATCGCGCGCTATGCGTACGCGCTGACACTTGCCGCGTGCAATCGGATGGACGAAGCGGTCGAGCATGCCAGAGAAGGTTGCGCCATCGACCCGCTGATGGCGCCGATCAACTATTGTTATGGGCTGCTTCTCTACTATCAGCGCCGGTGGGCCGAGGCGGACGCGCAGCTGCAGCGCACTCTCGACATCAATCCCAACTTCCAGATGGCGCGGGCGATGCACGGGCTTGTCCTTGCCAGCTCGGGGCGACACTCCGAAGCTGCCGCACAGATTCACGAGGTTCTGAATCAGGAGCCTGCCCTGATCTGGGAACTCATGCTGGGCTACGTGGCCGCGCTCTCTGGCGATCGCGAGCAGGCGCTTGGCATTCTCTCGCAACTTGATTCGGCCGCGATGCCGGAGGGCGCATACTTCGCCGCTACGATTTACGGTGCGTTGGGTGAACTCGATAACGGTTTTGCGGAACTGGAACGCGCGCGGGATTCCGGTTTCGCCTCGCTAGCGCTGGCAGCGGTCGACCCTGCGCTTGAACCCTTCCACGCAGACCCGCGCTGGCAGCCGTTCTTGCGGAGCGTGGAAGAACTGGCGCAGGTGATCAGGGAGCTGCGAACGACCGAGTAACAAATACTGCCGGCGGAAGGCTGTGGCGCCGGTGAAGGGCTGTCACAAGTCGGGCATTTGCTGGAGCAACGAGCAGCACAACAGGAGGCAACACATGGACGATCGGGGCAAAGACGAGTTCCGGCGCAACCCTCTTTATAGTTCCGGATCTGTTACCGCAAAGCGCACAGGGCTGGAGTCTTCACCTTCCGTGAAGAGTCCGCTGCACAGCTCCGGATCGACCACGGCGATGCCGTCCGGAAAGAGCCCACTGCACACCTCCGGATCGACCACCGCGATGCAGTCGGGAAAGAGCCCGTTGCATACCTCCGGATCGGTCGCCGTAACGCGTTCGGCAAAAAGTCCCCTGCACAGTTCCGGATCGGTGACTGCCCGGGGAGGCCCGGATTCTTCCTCTGGAACCAAGGTCGGCGGCCGTCGCGGATCGCTTTATAGTTCCGGATCCATTGCTGCGCAAGGGGCACTCGCGAGTGGCCAGTCTGCCAAAGGCGGGTACTGGCCGGGACCCGAGTATCCTCCCGAGTCAGTTGCTGAAGTAGGTGTGCGCCAACCGCTGCTCGAAGAACTTGCCCTCAAAATTCTTTACATGTCCGGTCCGTTTACGCTGCGGGAGTTGGTGGCGTTGATCCGGCTTCCGTTTGGAGTGGTGAACGAACTGCTTCGCCGGATGCGTGCCGAGCAGCTTTGCGAAGTGACAGGGATGGCGGGAAATGTTCCTCAAATTGCCATCACTTCCCAGGGGAGAGCGCGGGCGGCGGAATATTTGACGGTCAACCAATACACGGGCCCGGCTCCGGTTTCGTTCGACCACTACCGGCAGCAAATTCAAAATCAGAGCGTCCGTCACCTCGATGTAGATGAGCCTCTGGTTGAGCAGGCATTCGGCCACCTTGTCGTCGACGCCGAGATGCTGGAACAGCTCGGAACGGCTTTGAATTCCGGTGCATCCATTTTCCTGTACGGCCCCACGGGAACGGGAAAAACGACGATCGCAGCAGCGCTGGCGCAAGTGCTCGCCGTCGATCGCGTGTGGATACCACATGCCATCGAAGTCGATGGCCAGATCATTTGTGTCTACGATGCTGACGTACACAAAAAAATCAATGATCCAGCCGCGCAAAGCAGCGATCAACGATGGGTGCTCTGTCATCGCCCGACGGTGCTGGTTGGCGGTGAGCTGACCCTTGAGATGTTGGAGCTGCAGTTCAACCCGATTGCCAAGGTCTACATGGCTCCCGTGCAGATGAAGGCGAACAACGGGGTCCTGATCATCGATGACTTCGGACGTCAGCGAATGCGGCCGGAAGAACTGCTCAACCGCTGGGTCGTTCCCCTTGACCGCAGAATCGACTTTCTAACGCTGGCGGGAGGGAAGAAGATCGAGATTCCATTCGAGCCCTGCGTGGTGTTTGCCACAAACATGGATCCCTCCTCTCTCGGCGACGAAGCATTCCTGCGCAGAATTCAGACCAAGATCAAAGTGGGGAATATTTCCGAGCAGCAGTTCCACGCGATCTTTCAAGCGGTATGCGGTACGTGCGGACTTGAAGCTGGGCCGGAACTGATCGACGAGTTGATTACTGTCATCCGCAAGGAACTGAAGGAACCGCTGCGGGCATGCCATCCGCAAGACCTGGTGAACCGCATCTGTTGGAAGGCGCGTTACAAACGAGCTGAGCCCTGCCTGGATCGCGACACCTTGCTGGCCGCGGTTGACTCGTACTTCCTTCGCGAGCCAGAGAAATCAGAGGCAGAAGAAGCTTAGCTCCGGTTACGTCCCTGAAATCGCGGCGGACAGGTTTGCTGCGCGCTTACTTCGCGGCGTGCTCTGCCTGTCTGCGTCGCTCGACTTCTGCGTGAATCGCTTGAGTTGTCGCAGCTACTGCCGGCCCGTACAGTGCAGTGATCCATTGCTGGTTGGCCCACGCGGAGCGCGCGGCCACGGCATTGCGATAATTTGCCAGAGCCCGATCGTGCTGCTCCTGGTTCCACTCCGTAAGTGCGACTCCCATACTCGACTCGGCGCGCAAGCTGCGATCGTTGAATTGATTCGCCTGGTAGAACATCTGCGATGCACTCTCATACCGCTTCAGCGCCTCGAATGCCCAACCCAGGTCCGCGCTGAGCCATTTGATCTGAGGACGTTGCTCGACCGACATAGTCAGCAAGTCAGCCGCGGTTCGCGCGTCCCCCGAGCGGTAGTGCCACCATGCCAGTCGACCACTGAGGAGCGGCGCGTCCGTACTGCCGGATTGCGAGAGACGCTGTCGCAGTGCTTTCGCCGAAGCGGAGTCCCCGGCCATCAGCTTGAGTCCTGTTTGTTCGACTTCGAACCACGGATCGTCGCGCAAACTTTGCGAGGTGTTGGTCAGCGCGGAAAACTGTTCTGCTGCCTGAGCCGGCGATAGTGAGGCAGAAAGTGCCATCGCATAGCGCCGCGCCAGGTCAGGTTGCTTGGGATCGGCGCGAAGCGACTGGGCATACATGGCGGCAGCTGCGGCGAAATCGGCCTTCTCGAAGTCAATGTCGGCCACGATGTTCAGCGCGCGCGGATATCCGGGCTGGAAGGCCAGCGCCTTCTGCGCCGACAGCAGCGCCTTATCCATGTTGTCGCGAGCCAGGTAGCGCTGGGCGTCGTCGGTCAGGAGGAGATAGGCGACGGCCAACGGTTTTTGCTTCTGATCGGCGGACCAGTGTTCGCGAACCATCAACTGCTGGATTTGCGCAATGCGTTCGCGGGTGGGAGGATGACTGCGGAAATAGCCTTCTACCGTCTGCAGGACGACGACGTTGCCGATCTCAACCGGAAGGTCTAGCACAGTATGCTGCCTCATGTCGCTTGCGCGGTAGCGCTGCGCCTCATCCTCGAGCTTCTGGAAGCTCTGGAACATACTGATCGCGCCTTCAGCGGAGTAGCCCGTTGCTACCGCCAGCTTCGTGCCCTCGCGGTCGGCTTGCAATTCCTGCTCCTTGCTGTAGCCCTTCTCGAAGACCTGGATTGGAATCTGCACGGCCGCGCCGAGAGGCAGTTTCTTTAGCCCCATCTCAATCTGGACGCGCTCCGCAGGATGGCCAAGATCAATGTGCTCGATTTCATGTCCCAGAACGTTGGCCAGTTCGTCCTCCGTGTGCATCAACTCCAGCAATCCCTTGCCGATAAATACGTGCCCGCCTGGCAACGCAAACGCATTGACGAGGGAATCTTGCGGAATGTAGTGGAATCGGTAAGGCAATTTACGCTGTGCATGCGCGGCCAGGTTGGACCCGACGCGATCTACGTAAGCGGCAATCTCGCGCGATTCGGCGTCTTTCAATTCGTTGCCGGCCAAGTAGCGCCTCGCCATCTGATTGCCGATCTCAATCTCCTGCCGGTCGCTCAGTCGCGTGAGGGAGACTGGAATGCGCGTCAATTCGTGCTCGGTGTCGGCAACAAAGTAGAGAATGGGGTCCGGAGAAACCTCGGCCCGCAGATGGCGGTACTTGACGACGAGCAGCGCAGCGCAGGCGAGTAGCAGAATTCCCGCAAGTGCAATCCACCGTTTCATAGATATCGCCGGATCGCCTCCCTGTATCGGGAATAGAGGAACGATACCAGCAGCAATGCCGAGCCCATGCTGATGAACGTAAGATAGCGGTCGCGCGGGGTGAGTTCCCACACATCGATCACGATGATCTTGCCGACGCCGAGCAGCAGCAGGCCCAGGCCCGCCAGACGGAAGCTGCGTTCCCCCACCCACAACGCGAACAGGAACACCAGAACACCCAGCGCGCTCCAACTCACGGTAACCATTCCGCGTCTGAGATCAACTGCGAGCAACGCGATGATCAGTCCCAGCGGCAGGAAAAAGAAGACCTGCTCAGGACGCTGCAAGACGCGCTGAGCGAGGCTTGGCGAAGCAGCGGCAGATTCATCACGCTCTCTTTTGCGCAGACGGAAGGCGAACCATAACGAGCCAACAAGCAGCGCAGCGGTTGCGGAGGTGCAAACCGTCCTGCCATGCCAGAACGGGCCGGGAAGATAGCTGCGCTCGTAAAGATTATGCAGAACGCCGCGGAAGGTAGCGCCTACCGCGAGTAACAGTGCCTGCCGCAGGAAAACCGTGCGTCCTGTACGCCAGGCGACAGCCATAAGCAGGAGGGTCAAAGCAGCCCACGCTGCGGCAACCCAGTCAGGGCTAACCTCGAAGCGCAGGAGCGCGGAAAGAGCGATGACTCCGCACCAGGCAGCGACGTTCTGCAGATGGAATCTGCGTTCGAGATGAAACTCAGCCGCAGGGCCGTCCAGCCGGAAATACAGGTAGTACATCGCCAGCACGAGCGGCGCGACGGTCAGCAGGCGCGACGAGATGCCGGCGACTGCCTCGTCGGCATTCAGGTTCACAAAAAAGATCGCGAGGAACGCGGCTGCCAGTGCTACGTAGCCCTGGGCGCGCAGATCCGCCAGCTTGGACGCCAAACCGGCCTCGACCAGCACCAGTCCGACGATGACCCATGCCGGAGACACGCTGAGTGCTGGAAGAGCGTAATACGCGAGCAGGATCAGCAGGGTCGAGGCAGACCAGCGATAGGCGAGAGGCAGGGCGTTTGAGATCTTCGGCCAGGGCTCGGCAGCGGTTCGACTTTTGAGAGAGGCTAGATAAAGCAGACCCGCGATCAGGCTGACGGTTACCAGACGTTGGCTGAGGTGGCCCCACACGGCAGCGCTTGGAAGGTTGGTGAACAATGCCGCCAACACCGAGCAGGCAAAAAAGAAGTGCGCCTCCCATGGGAGCTGTCCCAGGCCGAAGCGCCCGCCGATCCACAGCAGGGCCGATCCGAGAACTGCCCACGCCAGCGCGGTCAGCTGAAGAGGGAAGACCGCCCACGCGCTCACAAAAAGCAGAAAGGCGCCCACGAACGAGAAGCGGTGCATCACCGTGCGATCAAAGATGTGTTCGAAGAGCTCCGGCCATCGTCGGACCACAATGTGGGAGTTGGCAAAAAACACAGCCGACGCAACCAGGCAAAGAATGCCCAGGCGTACATCGCGTGTCGCGGGTAGGCCGTAATAGCGCAATCCGAAGAGCGTGCCGGCATCCCCGGACAGCAGATAGATCGGCACAAGCACCGAAGCTGCCATTCCCAGGCGTCTGAAGTGGATCTCCCGCACAAATACGCCGGCCAGCAGCAGCGTTTCGGCTTCCAGCAGCCAAAGAACATCAAGGCGCCCACCGGTGTAGCGGAATGGCACCGCTGCTACCAGGAGAGTCACGCCAATGGTGGTGAGGATGAGAAACGCGGTGCGGCGACGGCGAGTAATAGGTAGGCAACCGAGTACAACTTCAACCGTGCCCAACGCCAGCAACGCCCAGAAGGCCCACTCTGGATGCACAGACTGATACTTGAGCACGGTCAGCAGGCCGATGGAGTTCAGGAGGGCGGCAACGGTGGAAACTTTTTCCTGCCGCGCGTCGCAGCGGCGCCACACATAGGAGACGCGGAAGATTGCCCAGTAAAGAACCAGGATCGCGGCGCTGGGAAAGAACTCAGGAAACGCGTGCTTGTGCGCGCCCATGGGTTCGATGATGCGCCGCAGCCACCACCAGTGCGTGAGATAGGCAGCCAGAATGCCGACCACTTCCAACTCGAACCACTGCATGCGGCCGACGACGATCACCAGTCCGAGCGCGAGCACCGCTCCCGCCGCCAGGCTGTACACCGTCACCTGGCTGACGGGGAGCGTGGAAAACGCCAGCAAAAATGCCAGGCCGGTGACCACCTGAGAGCGGTATCGCAGGGTGTGGATCACCATGGCAGCCGCGATAAGGAACATCAATGCCAGCGACGGCAGTTGCGAAGTGAAGATGCGGGCCGCGGGAACGTGATAGGTTGCGTAGGCGGTAAAGAAGGCCATCGCCCATCCGCCGCCAATACCGGCGCGTCCCAGGATGCGATAGCCCGGTCTGCGTTCGAGAAAGATGCCGCCGCCCAGAAGAGCTGCACTGATTAGCGTGCCAACCAGCACTTTTCCCGCAGGCCCGACTTGGCGTAATTGGTAGGCGAGAAAAAATGCTACTCCGAAAACCAGGATGACAATGCCGATTTTGTTGAGCCAGTTTGCTCCGAGGGCCTCTTCTAGATCGAGGCCGCCCTTCAGACGATCGAACAAGCTGGGCTGAGGTTCATAGTTCAGCGCCGGGACGGGCGGTGCAGTCTCGAATGTATCGGGAGCCGGTTCAGCTTCGGCTCGAGGCTCGAATTGCGGTGCCTGCACCGAGGGAGGCTCAATCGACGGGAACACTGGCGCGGGCAGGACGGGCTTAGCTTCTGGAACAGGTGCTGCTGGACGCGGCTCTTCAAAATGCCGTCGGGAATCCTCCATGCGCCGCAGTGATTCTTCCAGATCATAGACACGGCGCGTGAGATCGCCAAAGCGCTGGTCGTTCTCCTGGCGTTCTTGTTGTCGAAGGCGGCGGCTGCGGGCCAGAAGAATCCACGGCCCAATCACCACTACCGCCACGACGAGCAGAGCGAAGACGAAGTCCATGCAAGTGGTCTGGGGTTAACGGATGATTATCGCACTCGACTCCGAAGTTTACGCAGCATAGGCCAAACTTGCCGCAGGTCGGAGCATCCCACAAGTCCTTAAGCCATACACGGTGCTGGAAGAAAGCTCGCCGAAGAGGTATCCGGGAGATAGCAGATCGGTACGCCGATCACAATCATACGAACTTAGCAGCAATGGCTTGGCAAATGATCTCCTGATTGAAGATGCACCGATCGGAGTTCATTGTGGCTGCCCCCCAGGGATTCGAACCCCGATATGCTGATCCAGAGTCAGCTGTCCTGCCGTTGAACGAGGGGGCAGTAAATATGGCTGGTTAGCGCGAATGCAGAATGGCTAAGTCCGCTGCCTCAATTCTAGAGGCTGGGTTTATGAGCGTCAACTCACCACTTCCGAATGCAACCGGCTGGCGAAACGCCGATTCGCCCTAGCAGTGAGCCGACAAGCAATTGCTTGATCTAATTGGAAGTGAGACTGAAGGGCCGCACCACGGAAGAGCAGGCTTCCGCCAGTGTGGCCTTCGCCGCTCCTCTTTTCCTCGGCCTTATTTCTCGCCCTGCTTCATCTGCTGCGCCAGATAAGATCCGATGCCCATATCCTTAATCGAATGCAGTTGCGCCTCGAGAAAATCGGCATGGCGCTCTTCGTCCTTGATCATGCTCTCGAACAAATCCTTCGATCCGGCGTCGCCCGCTTCACTGCAAATTCGCACCGCCGCGTTGTACTGCTTGACGGCATCCTCTTCGTCGTCGTAATCGAGTTTCAGGTGATCCTGCACGTTCTTCCCGATCTTCGGCGTTAAGGCCACGTCCACTTCAGGTATGGCCTCGAGGAAGATGATGCGCTCAATAAGGTGCTCGGCATGAACCATTTCTTCGATAGCTCTCGCCTTGGTGCGCGCCGCCAGCCGGGAATAGCCCCAGTTCTCACATGTCTCAGCCTGCACCATATACTGCACCGCGGCCGTCATTTCGGAACTCAACGCCGCATTCAACTGTTGGATCACTTTCTGATCGCCTCGCATGTTGCCTCCTGTAATATTTCAGGTTCCTCCAGGCAGGCCCACCGGCTCTGCGACATAGATCACCATGGAATGTGACGTAGTAGCTCAGGGCAGGGCGATAGAATCGAACCAGCATCCGCGCTCGAAAGGGGAATTCATGACCACGTTGGCTACTGCCGCTTTCTCCACTGACATGATCGACGTTGCGCGCCGGCCGCTCGAAGCCGACCAGTGCGCCATGGTCGTGGTCGATATTCAGCAGAAGCTGCTGCCGCCCATCTTCAACAAAGACGCGCTGGTGCGGAACTCGCAGCTGCTGGTGCGGCTGGCGAAGATCCTCTCGATTCCCACTCTGTTGACAACGCAATACAGCAAAGGTCTGGGCTCAACTGTGCCGGAAATCGCGTCGTTGCTGGAGGAAACCGAGGCCATCGACAAGATGGAGTTCGGTTGCTTTGGTAGCAGTCTGTTTCGCGGCGCGCTCAAGGCGCTACCCGGCAACCGCAACACGGTCTTGCTCTGCGGGATGGAGGCGCACATCTGCGTGATGCAGACCGCCCTGGGAGCGCTGAACGACGGTTACCTTGTACACGTTGCGTCAGATGCGGTAGGTTCGCGCGCCGAATGGAACTGGAAGGTCGGACTGGAGCGCATGCGCGATGCCGGAGCCGTCATCTCCTCCACGGAGATGATGATGTATGAACTTCTGCGCTGCTCGGGCACGGCAGCGTTCAAGGAACTGTTGCCGTATTTGAAGTAGCCGTGAGCTCAGCTCTCAGCCGTCAGCTCTCAGCCATCGGTTCTCAAAGCTGTTCGGCGGGAATCGGGAACTGTTGATTTCTCGCGTTTACCGATCCCGGATCTGCCCTCTGACAGCTGAGGGCTGAGAGCTTCCTACTGTTTCAACGCCGCCACCACTTCCTGCTCGATCTGCGCAGGATCAGTCGCCCCAACGAACCTCTTGCGAATCTGGCCGTCGCGATTGATGACAAACGTGACCGGCAGGCCGAGAATACCGCCGTAGCTCTCGGCCAGCTGGGAAGAACCAAGCGCAACCGGGTAGTTCAGTTTGTGCTCTTCATAGAACCGCTGCACGGGCTTGGGGCCATCATCCATGGAGATGCCGATCGCCTGGAATCCCTGGCTTCCGTATTTCTGTTGCATATCGACGAAATGAGGGATTTCCTGCAGGCAGGGAGCGCACCACGTAGCCCAAAAATCCAGCAGCACGACCTTGCCCTGGTATTCAGAAAGCGACAGCTTCCGGCCCTGTATATCGGTAACCGAGAAGTCGGGAGCTTTAGCGCTCGCCGATGTCCTGGCACCGCCCGAGTGGCAGCCGACCAGAAACCCAGTCATGATGATCAAGGAAGCGAGAAAAAAACGAGCAGCGCTCTTCAACCCTTTAGTCCCCCCCTGCTGTGGGATAGCCCTTGTACACCCAGTCGGTGCCGAAATTATCTGCCATGTACAAAACGCGAGCATTGGTGTATCCGAGATCTCTCAATAGCTTGTAGGCAGGATGAACGTTGGGGCAGTGGTTCCACGGACAGCAGCCGCAATAGATCACGATCAGCTGGTTTTTCGGCAGCGATTTCACCCGCGCACGCAATGCGTCGAGGCCTTCGGGACTGGAGCCCGCGCCGATGTATTCCGAGCCGGTAATGTGCGCCTGCTGATACATGGAGCGCGGACCGATCGCCAGGATAAGCGGCTTCTGCGACTTCATCATCTGAGTCAGTTGCTCCGGAGTGATCAACTGCTTGGAGGGAATTTGCGGATCCGGAGGTGGCGCCGGGTCGGTGCTGAATGCGGCGTTAACCGGTACTTCCGGCAGCAATGCCGCTTGCGAGTAGATGGTGAACGAGATAATGCCGAAGAGGAAAATACCCAGAACAGACAATCGCGACCAATGAGATTTCATCGTCTTCCTATCTATGTTTGAGGTTATGAATACGCTTACTGCTTAGCTGTTTCTTTCGGTTCACTCTCCAACGCTTCTTCCTCTTCGCGCCGCAACGGACGGAGCAGAGGAAACAGAATTACGTCGCGGATCGAGCCCGAATCAGTCAGCAACATGGTTAAGCGATCGATGCCAACTCCCTCTCCCGCCGTCGGCGGCAATCCGTAGGACAAAGCGCGGATGTAATCTTCGTCCATCTGGTGGGCTTCTTCATCGCCACGGGCGCGCTCGCGCAGTTGGCCTTCGAAGCGGCGGCGTTGTTCCTCGGGATCGTTCAACTCGCTGAAGGCGTTGCCGATCTCCAGCCCGCCAACGAAAATCTCGAAACGCTCCACCCAATCGGCGTTCTCCTCGGGCTCCCGCTTGTTCTTCGACAGCGGCGAAATGGCCAGAGGGAAGTCATAAATGAATGTCGGCTGAATCAGGTGCGGTTCGGCCACATATTCAAACATCTCAGCGATCTTCTTCCCCAGGGGCGCCTCCGGATCGTGGGGTATGTGGGGATGGTTGGCTGCGTTGTAGCCGCGAACCCTGTCCTGCAGCTTATCGACAGAAGAGAAGTCCGCCATCTCTGGCTTGGGCCCGGCGTTCTCCGGCCAGTAGTGGATGATCGCTTCGCGCATCGACAGCCGCTGGAACTTCGACCAGTCGATCTCGTGATCATTGAAGTGACAGATGGTGGTTCCGTTCACATCCTGCGCCACCTGAGCCAGCATGCGCGCGGTGAAGTCCATCATGTCGTGGTAATCGGCGTAGGCCATATAAAACTCGAGCATGGTGAACTCGGGATTGTGCTGGGTTGAGATGCCCTCGTTGCGGAAGTTGCGGTTGATCTCGTAGACGCGGTCCATCCCGCCGACCACCAGCCGCTTGAGATAGAGCTCGGGTGCAATGCGCAGGTACAGGTCGAGATCGAGCGTGTTGTGGTGCGTGATGAAGGGCTTGGCCACCGCCCCGCCCGCGATGGGATGCATCATCGGAGTCTCAACTTCGATGAAGCCGCTGCTGTCGAGAAAACGCCGCAGCGACTGCACGACTCTCGCGCGCTTGATGAACACTTCGCTGACATCGGGATTCATCGTCAGGTCAACGTAGCGGCGCCGATAGCGGGTTTCCACGTCCTGCAGACCGTGCCACTTTTCCGGAAGGGGAAGCAGGTCCTTCACCAGGAAGGTGAGCTCCTTCACGTGCACCGTGAGTTCGCCGGCGCGAGTGCGAAACAGATACCCGCTCACCCCGATGTAGTCACCCAGATCAAGCAGCTTGTAAAGCTGGAAGCCTTTGTCGCCCACGTCGTCGAGGCGCACGTAAACCTGCAGGCGCTTGCCGCCTTGCTGGATGTGGGCGAATCCCGCTTTGCCCATCATGCGGATCGACATGATACGCCCGGCAACAGCCACGTCCACGCGTGCTGCTTCCAGTTCGTCGTGAGTTTTTGGCGAATAGGCCTCGAGAATCTGCGCAACGGTGTGCGTCGTCTCGAAACGGTAGGGATAGGCCTGCTGCCCTAAGGCTTCTATTTGCTTCAGCTTGTCTTTGCGTAAGTCGTAGATCTTCTGGTCGAGTGCCACAATACGTCCTGAATTGCGGGAGTAGCTGCGTGTGCGAGCTGAAATTTTGATTATAGATTGCAGGTGGGCTGCGCCGGGATTTTGATCCGTGCCGCCGCAGAGGTCAGGTGTGAAGGGCCTCGACCGGATTCAGCTTGGCGGCCTCGCTGGCCGGCCGATATCCGAAGAGCACGCCGACACCGGTGGCGACCACAAGCGCGCACAGCACTCCCACCCAGGAGACGCGGATCGCCTGGTTGTTGCTGGCAATCTCGGCGGCCCAGATAGCGCCCACCGCTCCGATGACGCCCAGCAAGGCTCCGCCCAGGCTGATGAAAATTGCTTCCAGCAGAAACTGCATGCGAATCTCGGCAGGCCGGGCGCCGATGGCCATGCGCACGCCGATTTCGCGCGTACGCTCGGCCACGTTGACCAGCATGATGTTCATGATCCCCGCGCCGGCAACTGCCAGGGTTAATGCGGCCAAGGCCAGCAACGTGATGGTCATTCCCATCGAGATTCGGTCGGCGGTATGCAGAAGTCCAACCAGGTTTTCAACGTCGTAGCGGGCTTCTGGACGGTGGCGGCTCTTCAGAATGCGCGAGACGTCGGACGTCAGGACGCCAACTTCGTTGGTGGCTGACGCCTGCGCGTAGATCACCTCGAGATAGTTGTGCCCCACCAGGTCGACCATGAGCTGGTAGGGGTATAGCACCGTGTGTTCCTGAATCTCGGCGCGGCCGAAAGTGGGTACGCCTTCTTCGAAAACCCCGATGATGGCGCAGCGGAATTCGTCCTGTTTGATGAAGTCGCCAACCGCCTGCCCGCCAAAAATGTCAGTGTTCAATTCTTTGGACACGATACAAACGTGATCGTGGGAAGTGAGGTCCTCGGCGTCAAAGTAACGGCCGCTAAGGATGCGAAGCTTCCGGATTGTCTGGAAATCCCCGGTGACCCCGACCAGGGTGACACGCTGCGTGTGGCCGTGCGCGTAGACATAGGCGGGACGGTCGAGCACGCCCGCTACGGCGCTTACATACGGCAAACTGTGACGGATGGCGGCGAGATCTCCAATCGTCATCTCATCCTGCGGCAGAGTATGGCCGCTGCGGTCCAGGGTGGCATAGACCAGGTTTGTCCCGATGCCTTCAATCAGCGACATCACGTAGTCTTTGCCGACGATGCCGATGGTGACCACCAGCACAATCGCGGCGCTGCCGATCGTGACCCCAAGCATAGTGAGAGCCGCTTTCACCTTGTCGGTGCTGAGCGCCCACCACGCGAACCGTATGCTCTCCCGCCACTCCATAAGCCGCTATTGAATAGATGAATTCTAATCGCACGCGATGGTGGCCGGGGCGAATTCTATAATCAAGGTGAGAGGACCTATGTTCTTACACGGAGTTTTCCCCCCTATCACCACTCCCTTTTCTTCTGACGGCCGCATTTACCAGCGCAAGCTCGAGCAGAATGTCGAGCACTACTCGAGGACGCCCCTGGCGGGCATTGTCGTACTTGGCTCGACCGGAGAAGCCATCCTGCTTAGCGATGAGGAGCGCCGTGAAGTTCTCAAAACCGTGCGCGATGCATCCGCGAACGAGAAAGTCCTGATCGCGGGAACGGGAGCCGAATCCGCCGTCGAGACCCTGCGGCTTACGGAATACGCTTACGAGCTGGGCTATGACGTTGCCATGGTCCGCACCCCGCACTACTACAAGGGACAGATGGCAAACCCGCTCAACATGCTGACCTTCTACCGTTATCTCGCCGACCGTTCGCCGCTGCCGGTCATCATCTACAACTTCCCCCAGGCGACCGGCTACGACATTCCTGCCGAGATCGTGATCGAGCTTGCGGGGCATCCGAACCTCATTGGCATCAAGGAGTCGTCCGGCTCGATTGAGAAGGTGCAGAAGATGGCGGAAGGCACGCGCCACATTCAGCGCAAGGCCACCGTCACGGAAACCTTCTCGGCAGTCACGGCCCGCATGTTGCAAGCGGCGAGCGCGCCTGCTCCGGCGGAAGATGGCGGGACGCTTGTACCCGTCGGCGCATTGTCAGGCGACAGTACCCCGACAAAGCCATCGTCGTCGGCGGTCAAGGTCGTCGGCGGATTGAAAACCCGCGAGAAGGAGGTCGGTTTTCAGGTCCTGGTTGGCGCCGCACAGAAACTCGCGCCTTCCCTCGATGCCGGGGCGGTTGGCGCCATTCTCGCCTTTGCCGATTGCGCCCCGACGGCGTGCTATGAGATCTATGCTGCCTGGAAGGAAGGAGACCACCAGCTTGCGGCCGAAAAGCAGGAGCGCATCGCGAAGGCTGCCGTGCGTATCGTCAGCGAACTCAGTATCCCGGGCGTCAAATACGCCATGGATTACAACGGCATGTACGGCGGCGCACCGCGTCTGCCGCTGCTGCCGCTGAACGCCGACAGAAAAGCGGAAGTGGAGCAGTTGCTGCAGAATATCCGAAACTGAATGCGCCTTTTAGGGTGCTATCCGACGCGAAGCAAGGCATCTGGCTCTTGCCGCTGCCGAGATGAGCTTTCGCCGCCGCCACTCGGCACAAGAAAATCTCCGGGCTTTCGAGCCACTGTCAGAACAACGCAACTCAGGACCCCAAGGGGTATAAAACTCCGAGTCCCGAGACAAAGCAGTCTCTTTCAGCTACGCGGATCCGGCTCGACCGAATGACGGGGCCAACTCGTCTCAAAGGGTTTTTTCCGCTGCTCTGACCCGCAGCTTGGATTAGAATGTGGAATCGTTCTTCGCGCACTTGGCATCGTTAAACGGGGAAGGGAGCTGGATTCCCGGTAAGAGGATGCGCCGGGGAACTTTACAGCTCTGCCAAGCAACACTGGGCAGGGTAGCCGGCTTCTTCAAGAAGTGAGTTAACCGAAAACGCCCTCATAACATGTCCACCGAAGAATTCTTAACCCAGGCACGTCCGGCGGAAGTCCTGCGGGAAGCCATCCTCCGTCACGTTCGCTATACCTTGGTCCGCCCTACTTCTGAGCTGAGTGCTGCCGACTATCTGACGCCGGTTTCCCTGGCGGTCCGGGACCGGATCGTAGACCGTATGCTGGAAACCGAGACGCGACACCGCCACAAGGACCAGAAGCGCCTTTATTACCTGTCGATGGAGTTCCTGATGGGGCGCTCGCTGGCCGACAACCTGTCGAACCTACGGGCCGAGGAACTCTGCCGCGAGGTGCTGGCCGGCTTTGGCATAAGCCTCGACGAGGTCCTCGACAGCGAGGCCGACGCTGGTCTGGGGAATGGCGGCCTGGGACGGTTGGCAGCCTGCATGTTGGAATCGATGGCCACGCTGGGCATGCCGGGCTTTGGTTACGGCATTGACTACGAGTACGGGCTCTTTAAGCAGGAGATTTTCAATGGCTTTCAGCGTGAGAAGCCCGACCGCTGGAAGGCCGGTGGAACTCCGTTCGAGATTGAGCATCCCGAAGAATCCGTTTCCATCAACCTGTATGGCAAAGTCGAAACCCAGCGCGACGATGAGGATAACTTCAAGCAGAGCTGGACTGGCTACAACACGGTGGTCGGCATCCCGGCGGATATGCCCATCGTTGGCTATCTTGGGCAAACGGTAAATTGGCTGCGGCTGTTCACCGCGCAAGCCTCGGAAGCCTTCGACATTGAGATCTTTAATCGTGGCGATTATGTTCGCGCTATCGAGCAGAAAATCCAGTCGGAGAACATTTCGCGCGTCCTGTACCCGTCCGATTCCGTAGTGAGCGGCAAAGAGCTTCGCCTGGTGCAGGAGTACTTTCTTGTGGCTTGCGCGATCGGCGACATCATGCGGCGCTTCCGCCAGCAGCACGGTGATAAATTCGAGCTGTTCCCGTCCAAAGTCGCCATTCAGATGAATGATACGCATCCCAGCCTGTCGGTGGCGGAGCTGATGCGCAGCCTCATGGACGACCATCATCTGGTCTACGAGCAGGCTTGGGACATCACGCAGCAGACGCTGGCCTACACCAACCACACGCTGTTGCCTGAGGCGCTGGAAAAGTGGTCGGTGCCCCTGATGGAGAAGGTCCTGCCACGGCACATGCAGCTCATCTTCAACATCAATCACCAGTTCATGCGTGATATGCAGCAGTACTCGTTCATCGACACGGACAAGCTGCAGCGCATGTCGATTATCGAAGAAGGCTACGAGAAGCAGGTGCGCATGGCGAACCTGTGTATCGTGGGCAGCCACTCGGTGAACGGAGTTTCGGCACTGCATACGGAGCTCATCAAGAAATCACTGGTTCCCGAGTTCTATGAAGTATGGCCGGAGAAGTTCAACAACAAGACCAACGGCGTTGCACCACGGCGCTGGCTGATGGAGGCGAATCCCGGCCTGACAGAATTGATCAGCCACACGCTGGATGAAAATAAATGGATTACCAGCCTGGAGAAGCTGCGCGACCTGGAACCCTGGACCGAAGATCTGGAGTTTCGCGCCGGTTTTCGGGAAGTGAAACGGCAGAACAAGCTGAAGCTGCAGGCGGTGATCCAGGAGCAGACCGGGGTGCTGGTCGATCCAGACTCCATGTTCGATGTGCACATCAAGCGCATTCACGAGTACAAGCGTCAGTTGCTGAACGTGATGCGCATTATTGGCGACTATCTGCGCATCGTGGAGCACGGAGAACTGCCGGCAATTCCCCGAACCTACATCTTCGCCGGCAAGGCGGCCCCGGGATACTGGGCGGCCAAGCAGATTATCAAGCTGATCCACAATGTTGCGGATGTGGTAAACAACGATTCCAAAGTGAAGGAGTGGATCAAAGTAGCCTTCCTTCCCGACTACCGGGTTTCGCTTGCGGCGCTCATCATGCCGGCTGCCGACCTGAGTGAGCAGATATCAACCGCCGGCACCGAAGCCTCGGGAACCGGCAACATGAAGCTGGCCATGAACGGGGCTCTGACCATCGGGACGTGGGATGGCGCCAACATTGAGATCGCCGAGGAAGTCGGAGAGGACAACATTTATATTTTCGGTCTGCGCGCCGAGGAAATCGCCGAAATGAAGAAAGAAGCGACCTACAACCCGCGAGACCGTTACGACGAGGATCCGCAGGTGAAAGAGGTGCTCGACGCTATCAACTCCGATCGCTTCTGCGCCAGTGAACACGGCCTGTTTTGCTGGATCTTCGACGAACTCGTCCATCGCGGCGACAAGTACTTCCACATTGCCGATTTCCCCAGCTACATGGAAACGCAACGCCTGATCGAACAGGAGTATTTGAACGAGGAAGTCTGGTGGCGGAAGGCGGTACTGAATGTGGCGCGCATCGGGAAGTTTTCCAGCGACCGGACCGTGCAGGAGTACGCCCGCGATATCTGGCATATTGGGACATACGAGAAGAGCTGGCGTCCTGCCAAGGGCAGTGTACGCAAGCCACAGCCTGCCGCCGGAAAATCAAATGGTGAAGCGGTGCCGGTAGCACCGGCGGCGCCGGAAGACACCGGCAACCATCCTGTCACAGAAAGCTGATGGCGCCCACAGTGGAGCAACAAGAAAGCCTCCGCACCGCGGAGGCTTTGTACGTTGGAGACGAAAAATTACCGGCTTGGTACTGCTGGAGTCTGCTGCGCCGGCTTCTGTGCCGGAGCGGGAACTGTTCTCGTCGGGGCCGATCTCGTGCCTTCCAACACGGAGCCGCTGCTGGAGGTGCCGCGACTGGCGAAAATCGTCAGCGTGACCGATGTCAGCATGAAAATCACGGCCGCCCAAGTCGTTGCCTTGCCAAGCATGGTTGCGGCCGTGCGCGTGCCGAATGCCGTTTGGCTGCTGGCGCCACCGAAGGCGGCGGCAATGTCGGCGCTGCTCCCGCTCTGCAGCAATACAACGGCGATCAGGAAAATACAAACGATGATGTGAAGGACGGTAATTAATACAACCATGAACTTGACTCTCGCTCCGGGCGCTGGCTGGCGCTCCGCTCAGATGAACTTGATCTCTGTACGTTGCTGACAGCGGAGGTATGGTGCGGAAGGGGGACTTGAATCCTCCGAACGCCCAAGTCTGCGCCATTTACAGGTTTTTCATTTCGAATACTTGGATAAATTGGGCGGTTTGCCGGGTGCGCCGTACAAATCCGTACAAAAATCCTAAGCATGACAGGTGCAACCTCGGCACTCTGCCGCAGTGCTGGAGACATTATAACTGATGCCGGTCGGAGCCCGCGAACGGCTTCGAAACCGCGAGACGTGTTTAACGGTTCAGGAAAGCACTGCAGACCATTCCTTGCTTCCATGGTTTCAGCGCCAACGCGGCCGTGCGAATGTGATGGGAGTCACAGGAACCCTTCTTTGCGGTCGAGCTGATTGGCGGGTGCTCAGTTTCCGAGCGACCCGTCATCGGCACAGAGCACAGTTACGAGTCGCCCGACAACACCTCAAGTGACTTCCCCGTGCGAGACTTCTGGCCCGCATCAGCGAATGTTTCGTATTTCCGGATCGAGCATTAATGTAGGAATCAATGCGCAACCAGGACCTTCCAGCTTTCTTTAAGTCATCAAAGGCCTGCGTGACGATGGTGAACGGCATGGCCTGAGCCGCTGGCAAAGGAGTTGGCCGGCTACACTCTGCTTCCGGGACCGGACGGCCCGGCGGTTCAGTGATCAGTGAAACAAGCCCTCGACGATGCGGGAACTTAACTGCTTCGAACTTTGCTCTAGGGAGCCAGGGTTGTGTTTTCCTGGCCAGCTTGGCTGGCAGGCGCAGCCGCAAGGTTGTTGCGCAGTCATCCATTAAAAAGGGCCAGCGCCCTGGGCCGCACCCAGAGGGCCGGTTTTGGAGGGTCCTTCGGTACTTATCCGACCCGCGTAAACACTGCTCTTCCTACTCATCCGGCGGAGGTGCGACTGCCGTAGAATCGACTCCATGTGACCGCCTGGTTTGGCAAGGTCCCTTTCTCTGTTCGGCAATGCTCGCTTACGTACCTTCACGATTGGTGGCCCCTGGTTAAGGCGTGGAGTTCAGCAGGATGGAGACAGTGCCATTACCTTGGTTCGCCACCGCCAGGTCGGGCTTGCCATTGCCGTTGAAGTCCCCGACCGCAACTATGATTGGAACGTTGCCCACAGCAAAGTTCACTGCCGGCTGACAGTATTGCTCAGGCATCAGGAGGTTCTAAGGGCCGCCGCATCATCGTCATCAATATCGCCGTTACTCTCCTGATTGCTTCTTTCGTCATACTGGTAGGCGGGGGCCGTCCCATCTTCCTGAACCGCGGGCCCGGCCTCCCTCGTGAGTGTTGACTATTCGAATTGCTGACCTTGACCATCCGGCCTGCGGCGCGCGTTTCATATGCCGCTGATTCCCTTGTTTTCGACCGCTCGACCTGCAGGACCTGGTGTAAGAAGCAGAGAAGCGGGCGCGTTCTGCAACCAGCCCGCGCTATTGGTCCAGGAGCCGCCCAGGCCCAGGCCGCCGACAGCGATGCCGGTGCCACCGGGGCAGGCCGCCGGATGGTACAGACAATAAGCGGGGCTGGGGCCTAGACCATCAGCGACCCCACCGATAGGGGTGTTAGGGCGGTCGGTGACCGACGCTGAGCTATTCTGGAGGTTGTTGTTTCCCATTTCCAGTTGTTCCGCAAGTTGATCTTCGTCAACGAAGTTGCCCTTTATGTTGGAACGGCTGGTATTGACTACGTCGGTTTGCTGTGGTTCCGCAGGTCCCGGCAGAGGCATGTTGCTTCCTGAGCCCAGGCCGCCGGCAGCGATGCCGCGGACGCACGACGTCGGATAGTGAAGACAATCCTTTGTGCCCAAACCAATACTGACGCCACCGATAGGTTCGTTGGCGGTGACAGACGCTGAGCTATTCTGGAGGTTGTTGTTACCCGATTTCCAGATGTTCACGCAAGTTGCCATCTTCGTGCACCGAAGTTTGAAGCCCTTGATGCTGGAACGGGCTGAGCTATTGTACTCCGTCGCGTATTGTCTGTGAGCTGCCGAAGCCCGAGTTGCTCCCGAGCAGTAGCCGCCAGTGTCTGCGAATAAATCGTCTGAGCCCAGGCCGCCGGCAGCGATGCCGCGGAAACGCACTCACTCCGGATTGGGTGCAGGCAAGTCCCCATCCAATTTCAAGTAGGCATTCACGTCGAGCCCAAGTGGGTCAGAGTGGCTTGTTGGAGTGTTTCCCACGTAGGCATAACCGTTGCCCATATTGTTCGAATCGCCCCAGTTGCCAATGGGGTCCTGCTGCAGGAAGCGTCCCAGCCCAGTGTGGTAGTAGCGCGTGCGGTAATCGAACAGCCCTGTCTCCTCATCCAGGTAGCGATTGTTAAACATCCAGGGGTTGCCGATAGCGCTGTGTGGCGTGCCCGACGGGTTCGGCGGAATTACCGTGCCATTTCCATCGGTCACGGTAGTTGCTCCAAAAGCGTTGTAGCGATAGCGCTCCACCGGAGCGCCCTCGAGGTTGGTGACTGCGCTGACCGAGCCGAGCGCGTTCTGCTGGTAGAAGTAGGTTGCACCGCTAGCGATATTCTTCATCATCAGCAACTCGTCGAGAGCATTGCCGTAGACGTAGGTTGCAGTAGGGTTCTGCAGAACATCCTGCTCTTCAATGAGGCGCGCACCGTCGTAGAAATAACGGCGCGTTACCGGCGAGCCGATTTTTTGCACCCTCCGACCCAGGGCGTCATATTGGATCTGTGCCAATACAGTCGGGTGCGCCGATTGGTCGGTCACACTGGTGAGCTGGTTATCCTGGTTGTAGTTGTAGTTATGTTGGGCATCCTGCAACAGGTTGCCGTTAAAGTCGTAGGTGAACGGCACACCATTGATGGAGGTGATTTCGTTCACGAGGTTATGAGTACGATTTTCCAGCACACCATCAGTAATCTTTGAGCTCCAGTTGCCTGCCGGATCAAAGGTGATTTGGGTTTGCGTGGTCGGCGGAACAAGTGTCGCCGGCTTGGCGGTGGCCGAGACAGTGATCGACTTGAAACCCATCATCTGGTAAATGGAATTGAAAGCGGCGGTCTGGGTCTGGCCTGGGCTGGAGTCAGGAAGCTTCTGCTCCGATATCCGGGTGCCTGATCTGTCGTAGGCATAAGCAAAATCCGCAATCCGCGTGTTTCCCAAGGTGTGGTTGAGGGTTGTGACCCAGTTGTTGGCGTTCGCCGTGATAATTGTGGAAACGCCGTTTGCCAGGACGCGAGTGAGTACATTATTCGCCAGGTCATAGCGATACTGACCGACGTTGTATTCCAACTTGGTAATGTCTCCGACTTGCTCGAGCCGTCCTCGCGCATCGGTTAATTCCAGGACGCTTGTGGCGTTCTCGGGGTAGTACACGACCCGCTCACGACCTCGAATGTCGTAGGCATAGCGGATCAGTTCCCGATTCTGAGTAGTCTGGGTTAGGAAGTTGCGCTGGTCCCACTGGAACGTGTCGATCCAGCCATTCTTCTCGGCGCTCAACATGCGGCCGGCGAGATCGTAGGTGAAGTTGTCGCTGGGATCGAGCGCGTAGCTGCGCTGAAGCAGATAGTAGAGGTCACTATAGGTGTAGGAGGTGAGATAGCTATTCTGATCAGCACGCTCAATCACATGGCCGGTGTTGTCGTAGACGTAGATGATCTGTGTGGTGTCAGCCAATCGCTCGGTGGTTAGGCGGTTTACCTCATCATAGATGTACGTGGTTGTATGTCCGTTGGGATCGGTAATGTGGTCCAGGTTTCCGACCGCGTCATAGTCGTACAGGAGGGTATTGCCCGCCGCGAGCGTCCTCTTGATGAGACGATTGACGCTGTCATAGATATTGGTCGTGACGCTGCCCATGCGATCGGTTGTCGTGAGCAGATTGCCTTCGGCGTCGTAAGTGTACTTCGTGCTGTTGCCGAGAGCATCCATGAGGTTCGTCACCCGGTAGTCCGCGTCGTATGCGCTGGTAGTGCCGTTTCCGTTTCCGTCCTTGCTGGTCAGGCGATTTCCCACCGCGTCATAGGTAGAGTTGGCAACCCGCCCAACTTCGTCGTCGACCTGAATCAGCCGGTCAAGCGCGTCGTAGGTGTTGCTGGTGACGTTCAGGTTAGGAGCTGTGCTGGTCTTGACGTTGCCCTTCGGATCGTAGGTCATCGACGAGGTGTCGCCCGCCGCGCTGACGGACTGAATCAGCCGGTTCACGGCATCATAGGAGTAGGCCGTGGTGTTCCCGACCGGGTCGGTCATGAAGACGCGATTCGAGTTCGCGTCATAGCTGTCGCGGATAACCGCATCGTTGGGCCCGATTACGTAGTCGGTAGAACCTTGCTTGTGCAGTTCCACGGCCAGGCGGTCGAGTCCGTCATAAGCCCAGTAAATGACTTTGCCGTTGCCGTCGGTTTGCTGGGTGATCTTACTGGAGCCAAGGGCCGGTCCCGTACACTCGGAACATCCGGGCAAATCGGTAAGGTCGTAGCCGTAGGTGGTGACCTCGCCGAGCGCGTCGGACCTCTGGATCAGGCGGTTGAGATTGTCGTAGGAGTAGGTGGTGGTGTAGTTGTTGGCGTCGGTGTCCGCAAGTTTATTTCCGACTTTGTCGTACCGGCTACGGGAAGTATCGCCAAGGGCATCGGTAGTACTCGCCAGGCGATTCTGCAAGTCATAGGCGAAGGTAGTCGTGTGCCCGTTTCGATCCGTCAGTGATACTCGGTTGTTGTTGTTGTCGTAGGCCTGGGTTGTATTTTTCCCCAGCGCATCGGTTGACGCGATAAGCCGCCGACGAACATCGTAGGTGTATGTGGTTGTGTTGTCGTCCTGGTCGGTGATCTCGGTCTTGTCGCCTTCTCCATCGTAACCCGTCTGTACGGTCCCACCTAGAGCATCGGTTTGCACGGTCACGCGGTTCAATGCGTCATATCGATAAGAAGTAGTGTGGCCATTGGGATCGGTCACGGAAGTCAGGTTACCAACCGCGTCGTGGGCAGATTGCGTCACCTCGTTCAGGGCGTCGGTAGCCTTGGCGCGGTTGCCGAAGCCGTCATACACGTAGGTCGTGATGTTGCCGTCCTTGTCCGTGTACGTGAGGACATTGCCATGTCCGTCGTACGTCATGCTGGCAGTATGTCCCAGCGGATCGGTCTCGGTAAGGCGGTTGCCTTGCGAATCGTAGGTGTACGTCGTCGTCCGACCGTTGGGATCAGTCATGCTGGTCATTTGGTTGAAGTTTGGCTCATAGGTGAACTGAGTTACGTTGGTGTTTGCATCGGTGCTCTGAATCAAATTCCCTTCGGCGTCATATTGAAAAGAACTGGTATGCCCGTTGGCGTCTGTCGTCGACGCAACGCGTAAGGTGGCCGGATCATAGGTATACGTGGTGACGGCGGAGTCAGGGGCGGTAATCGTCAAAGGAAAGCCGTTGCTGTCATAGGCGAATTGCCACGTATTGCCGCGGCCATCGGTTTCCGCGGTGATAGAAGGAAGATAGACGCGCAGGGCATCCTGATTCAGTTGCTTCTGGTCGGTAGCCCAGTCCGTGTTGTTCGCCAGTTGATAGACTGGCGCGCGATTGGCGTCGGCCTCGGAAATGGGCCCTCCGGATCCGTAGGAGATGCTGAACTTGCGGCCGTCGCGATCGACTTTCGTTGTGAGTTGGTTCGAGCCGTTGTAGGTATAGCTCGTAACCTTGCCCAGCGGATCCGTGATGGCCGTGAGCTGGGTTCCGGTTATGCCGCCGTAGGCAAAGCTGGTCACGCGTCCTAGCGGGTCGGTCACGCTCGATAGGTGGTCCTTGGCGTCATACGTCAATGTGAGGCTCCGGCCATAGGTATCCGTGATGGAAACCAGTTTGCTGTTGGAGTATGAGAAGTTCGTGATGTTGTGATTGCGGTCGGTGATGCTGATCAGGCGATAAATCGTCGGATCAATAGGCGTGTGCCCCAAAATGGAACGACGGCCCACGACCGGCTCATAGCGATATACAGTCTGGTACTTGGTGACAATCGCGAATGAACCGTTGCCGTCCGTCTGAAGACTCTCAAAATATCCGGGTGCGGTTTGGTATCTTCCGTTGGAGAACGTGTACTTGGTAACTCGTCCATCTCCTCTCCAGCGAAACATGTCGTTGCCCCCCTGCGTAAACAGGAAGTCGTTATAAGTGTGCGTCCATCCCATGCCAACCCCAGTATCGATGGCGGCGCGGTTGCCATCGGCGTTGTACGAGTTGTAAATGAGATCAAAGCTGATCGTTGGTCCGAAGGCGCTCATCAGGTTCGCCACCGAATACGTTTCGGCGGCATTGCCCTCCGTCAGGCTCACCCACGAGTAGGTACTCATATGCTGACTGCAGACCGACAGACCTCCCTGGCAGGCAGCCGGGTCGGCGCCAACAACTTGGCCGCGAACTGGCAGGGTGGCGAG
The DNA here is from genome assembly GCA_963846815.1 of uncultured Acidobacteriaceae bacterium. Taxonomy (GTDB): domain Bacteria; phylum Acidobacteriota; class Terriglobia; order Terriglobales; family Acidobacteriaceae; genus CAVVDY01. The sequence continues at coordinate 508,195 of CAWJXG010000001.1, forward strand.
CAATGCTCCAAAGATGAGACACAGCAGAGAAGCGGATTTAAGAAGTAGACGTAACACGGCGGTATCCTTTTGGTGAAGTAAGTCGCCTGCGAACTTTGCGGTGACGAACCGTAGTTTCTGTCCGGGAAGTAACATAGAGAACTCCTCTGCCGCTTCAGAGCCGAGTCTGGGCGGGTGCATAGTCTTGTCTGCGTTAATCGGTAGCCCCACTCACTTGCGGCACAATGCAACGGCTTACCCGATTGCTGCAATGTTCTGGCGATGGATTGCCAGTGGATTGCGAGTGGATCGAGCTAACTTGCTGATTTCAATCTGCAAGAGCGACCGGCATGAAAAGGGCCGACACTTTGGTGGATAGCCGAGGTGTAAACGCGACTCGTCTTGGAGGTGGCTGGGCAAGGTAGTAGACTTTGGGCCACCTCTTGGCAATGAGTCGGGCGCTTCCATCTCGGGTTCGCTGCGGAGACATTGAAGTCGACCTTAAGGCGGGAGAGGTCTGCACGCTGGAACAGCGAGTGCGGCTCCAGGAGCAGCCTCTGCAGGTCCTGCGTATCCTTATCCAGCGCGCCGGGAAAATTGTTACCCGCGACGAGATCAAGGCCAAGCTCTGGCCTAACGATACGGTCGTCGAGTTCGACAACGCCATCAACACGGCCATCCGGAAACTACGAATAGCCTTCTGCGATTCCAGCGATCACCCGAAATACATTGAGACCGTTGCTCGCCGTGGCTACCGCTTCATGGCAGCAGTAGAACCTCTGGACTCGGTCGCCGAGGGAGGACCCGAGACCGGGGTGCGAGATGACACTTCGGACATCGCACCTCTGCAGGCAAGCTTATCCGCCGGGTTGACTGGCAAGACCGTTTCCCACTATCGCGTGCTGGAAGTGATCGGCGGCGGTGGTATGGGAGTGGTGTACCGGGCGGAAGACCTCAGACTGGATCGTTCCGTAGCGATCAAGTTTCTGCCGGAAGAAATGGGTGTCGAGCGGCGAGCGGTGGAGCGATTCGAGCGCGAGGCGCGTGCTGCTTCCGCCTTAGATCATCCCAACATCTGTTCGATCTACGAATTTGGCGAGCATGAAGGCAGGCCCTTTATCGTGCTGCAGTTACTGGCAGGGCAAACCCTGCGAGACTGCCTGGCGGCGGCTTCCGAACGGGGCGCTCTCCAGATGCCGCAAGTGGTCGAACTGGCGGCCCAGATTGCCAGCGGACTGGAGGCGGCACATGAGAGAGGCATTATTCATCGCGACATCAAGCCGGCGAACATTTTTATTACCACCAAAGGGCTCGCAAAGATCCTGGATTTCGGTTTGGCCAAGATGCTCGAGTCTGCCGAAGAAAGCCCACCTGAAAGGAAGCCGGATGTAGGACTCCCGACCACTGCCGTCGCGCCCTCGATGGACCTGAGCCTCAGCCGGGAAGGAGTAGCTATCGGGACTGCGGGCTACATGTCGCCCGAGCAGGTGCGCGGTGAGAGAGTGGATGCCCGCACTGACCTGTTTTCCTTTGGGCTCGTACTGTACGAGATGGCTAGCGGCGGCCGCCGGGCCTTCAGCGCGGAAACCGCAGAGCTCGTGCGTGAAGCCATCCTGCATCAGTCGCCCGTGCCGGTGCGCGAGCTAAACCCGGCGGTTCCTCCAACACTGGAGCACATCATCCACAAGGCATTGATCAAGGAACGCCAGCTGCGCTACCAGAGCGCGTCCGAAATCCTTGCCGACTTAAAAGCCCTTACGAACTCCGATACTACCGGGCGCAAAGAGTCACCCGGGCGGTTCCGGCGCCGCTGGAGAGCAGCAGTCGTCACCTCTGCGATCGTAGTCCTGGCGCTAGCGGCATATGGGGTTTACTGGCGATCGCATCGAGTTCCCTTGCTGGCAGAGAAAGACACAATTGTACTGGCGGACTTCACCAACAAAACCGGTGAGACGCTATTCGACGGTGCCCTGCGCCAGGCGGTCGCACTCCAGCTAGACCAGTCGCCTTACGTCAATATTCTCCCTGAGCCCAGAATGATGTCCGTGCTAAGTCAGATGGAACGATCTCCGGAACAACCCGTGACGGTTGACGTAGCGGCAGAAATTTGTCTACGGACGCACAGCCAGGCAGTCTTAGCAGGCTCAATAGCATCGGTGGAAAGTTCTTACCATATCAGCCTGGAGTCCTTAAGCTGCCAAACGGAACATCCTATGGCGGTGGTGAACGTGCGGGCCAAGAATCGCAGTGAGGTCTTGCAGGCGGTTGACGATGCGGGAAATGAAATGCGCAGGAAGCTAGGGGAGCCACTAGCCTCGGTGAACAGGTTCGACCAGCCACTGGGGGAGGCGACTACATCCTCGCTGGAAGCGCTGAAAGCATTTTCGCTATCTAAGAAGTTCGGCTCTCCTACGGAACGGATACCGTATCTGAAACGAGCATTAGAGTTGGATCCAGACTTTGCTCTCGCCTACACCAACCTGGGAGTTTGCTATATGAATGTCGGTGAGGTAAGTCTGGGAGCGGCGAACATCAAAAAAGCCTATGATCTGCGCGACCGCACAAGCCAGAAAGAACGTTTTTATATTGAGGCCACCTATTATTCCCTGGTCACACGCGAATTGGATAGAGGCGAGCAGTCCGCGAGGGAATGGGAACAAAACTATCCTGGAGACTGGCATTCCCATAACGATTTAGCCATCATTTATGCTCAGCTGGGTAGGACTGAAGAAGCCGCCAATGAGATGCGGCAAGTGATTCGCCTTGCGCCTGACAACCCAGGGGCCTATGGCAACCTGATAGGGATGCTCAGCACTTTAGATCGACTTAGTGAGGCACAAGAGGTCTACCAGGCTGCGCGCTCCCGGAATTTAGATGGTCCCTATCTTCGCCAATATAAATATGTCCTTGCGTTCCTGCAGGGGGACACCGCTGGCATGCAGGAGCAAGTGCAGTGGGCGATGGGGGAGCCAAGGACGCAAGGTGTGCTGCTGGCGGCCCAGTCCGACACGGAGGCTTATCATGGGCGGCTGCAAAGCGCACGAGAGTTCTCGCGCCGTGCCGTGGAGTCGGCCAAGCGTGCTGATGCGACCGAGACGGCCGCTACTTTCCTGTCGGGAGAGGCTCTTCGAGAGGCGGAAATCGGGAACGCTGACCAGGCGCAGCGTTTGGCCGCGCAGGCGCTTTCTCTCAATCGTGGGCGTGACGTGAGAATTTACGCCAGCCTTGCCCTGGCTCGCGCTGGCGATGTTGCTCAAGCACAGGAAATAGCGGAAAGCCTCGATCGAGAGTTTCCGCTGGACACGATGCTGCAGAACTATTCCTTGCCGGTGGTTCGCGCTGCTATACAACTGGAGCAACACAAGCCTCTTGAAGCTATCGAGACTCTGGAGGTCAGCCAGCCATATGAATTAGGCCAACCTTCCCTGAGCTATCTATATCCCGCTTACCTGCGCGGCGAAGCTTACCTGAAAACAGGCCAAGGAGAAAAGGCCGCGGCTCAGTTCCAGAAAATGATCGACCATCCGGGCGTGGTGCAGAATTTCGTCACCGGTGCACTCGCACGCTTGCAACTTGCTCGGGCGCAGGCGATCATGGGCGACAGGAACGTCGCGCGAAAATCCTATGAGCAGTTCTTGAAACTCTGGAAAAACGCTGATCACGATATCGCCATCTACCGGCAAGCCAAAGCCGAGGATGCCAAGCTCCGGTAGTTTCTGTTGCTTCTGACTGTGTGAGACCATGACCAGCCACCTGTCAGCCCAAGCTTCGGCACGGTCACGGTTTCCTTAACCAATAAGTAATTAATAATAAATGACTTAAATTGGTGCGGAAGGGGGGACTTGAACCCCCATGCCTTTCGGCGCCACCCCCTCAAGATGGTGTGTCTGCCAATTTCACCACTTCCGCACACGCGTCCCGCCTTCTAAAAGCGGGATTCCAGGCAGAAACGTAGAGGCACACTAAGTATAGCAAACTCAGTCGCGGCCAGCCTCCCGCGACTTGGCCATTTGCTTGACCATGGCCAGCACTTCCTCGGCGTGGCCGTCGGGCTTAACGTTCTCGAACACGTGCTGGATTTCGCCGCCCGGGCCAATCAGAAACGTCGTCCTCGCAATGCCCATGACCTTCTTGCCGTACATGTTCTTTTCTTTCAAAACCCCAAGTTGTTTGGCGATTTCCTTTTTATCGTCGGCAAGAAGCGTGTACGGGAGCTCCTCTTTTTCTTTAAACTTCTTTTGGGCAGACGGTTTGTCGGGCGAGATGCCGAGAACAACCAATCCGGCCTTCTTCAGCTTTGCGTATGCGTCGCGGAACCCGCGAGCTTCAATGGTTCAACCCGGGGTGTTAGCCTTCGGGTAGAAGAACAGGACAACCTCCTTGCCCCGGAACTGTTCGAGCGAAACGGGGTTACCGTCTTCGTCGGGCAAAGTGAAATTGGGAGCTTTCTTGTTGTTTACCATGCCCCATCTATACCGCAAATTGCGCCAATTCGCCATCAAGTCGCTGCCGGTCTTTTTCCTCTCATTCAGCTTCCTGCCCGCCCTGGCGCAGCGTCCGGAGTTGAAGCGGCCGCAAGAAGACCAGAACACCCCGACCCAAGTCATCCCGGAAAAGCCAACGAAACGTGGGGCCCGGGCCATCGCGGTGCTGGAGTTCCTGCCCGGAGGCAGCGCTCGGCTGGTGCCGATTGCGCTTTGGTACGAAGGCAAATATTACGATGCCAGCTTGTATCGAGCGAATCCTGAGCCTTTGGCTTTGGAACCCGGTACCGTCTACGAAGGCCGGATTGATGGACAGATCGCCGGAACGTTCGTCGTCAATACCCCTAAGCTGTCGAACGGAGGCTGGATCGGCGACGGCCACTGGAAGCCTTATGGCGCTCTGGATGCCAAGTTGGCAGCCGATGCCGCCAAGCATGCCAAGCCAACGCCCAAAGAAAGCAAAGCCATCTTCACCGGTGATGCCGATGAGGGCCCGCCTGTTCTGCGCCGTCCCGGAGAGCAGAGTTCTTCCAGCCAGAAGGGCCCAACGCAGCCAACGACGACAGCTTCAGCCGCCGCGCCGGCAGCGGCATCTGGCACGGCGAGCGCTTCCGGCGACGACCCGGACCGGCCGACGCTTCGCAATCCCAGCCCGCCACCGGCAGCGTCCGGTACGGCGAACGCTTCCGGCGACGACCCGGACCGGCCGACGCTTCACAATTCCAGCCCGCCGTCGAGCACCGCCTCACAGGCTGGAACACAGCCCGCGCACCCGACGCCATCCCCGGACGAGAATGACCCCGATCGGCCTGTACTTGCTCGCGGCGAGCCTGTGAGCTCAACTCCCAAACTCACACCCAAGTTCCCGGTCTCCGGCATGACCCCGAGCGCCAACACTTCACCGGGCGTGAAGAGTTCGCCTGGGACCATGCGCTCCGTGGTTGCGATCTCGGATGCCGGAAAGGATGAGTCCCGGCCGCTGGTCTACGCGACGACTCCTGAACAACAACAACTGCTGGCGAAATCCATGGTGAGCCTGGCGCTGGCCGACATCCGCGCATTTGCGGCGAAGCACGCAACCGATCCCCACCTGCTAAAGGCGGCGACGATCAAAGACTATAGCTTGCGGCTCTTCGATCTCGACTTCAGCAATTCGCCCACGCTCGTGCTTGACGCCAAGTTGCCGTTACCGACGGCTGGGTCGAAACCTTTCGTCTACTACGCGACGATCGTCGCCCGCCTCGACATCAACGGCCAACCGATTAAGATTTTCAGCTCGGTAAGTGACACATCTCATCTTGATGTTTATCCCCGCATGGAACTGGTGGACGCCGTCGACGCAGATGCCAATGGCCGTGGCGACCTGCTGTTCCGGCAGTATTCTGATGGCGGAATCAGTTATGGGCTGTACAGGATATTTCCGTATCAGATGGAAAAGATTTTCTTGGGCGGCGGGGGGATCTAGCCCGGCCTACATCGAATTGCAGCGTCATCGATGGTACTCCCCCAGTTGTCTCTGTTCGGCCTCTTCCTTCACCGTTTTCGTCGTCTTCGATTTCGCCACTTTCGACCGAGACTTGAGTCCACAAGCCGCCGGGGGATTCGTCATCTGTTTCCTGAACACGCGATAGCTGTAGGTGCCCGGCTGCAGTGTTGACCAGTAGCTCGACCTTGTAAGTAGTGGCTTGTCCTGGCCGATGATCTGATTGTCCAGAATCTTGATTCCGCATTCCAAATTATTCGCCGGCTGCAGGATGGTTTTATCAGGATCATCAGGTTTGAGTTTCTTGTCTGTTTGCCAATCAAAATTGCAGCCATAACGTTTTGAGTCCCAGTAACTCAGTTGCAGTAAACCTTCCTGCAGGTTCAGCCTTCCGGTCACCGGATCTATTTTGTCGACTGCGGGCTCCTTATGACGAACCCGAGTCGTGGGATCGAGGCAAGCTTCCGCTCCCGCGAGTGCCTGGAAGAAATAGGCCCAGAAGGCACGCTTGTCGGTGTCGCTCATGCCGTAGAAGCGCGGACAGAACCGGCGAACGTCATGCGGCACCTGGTCCGAGAGCATCTCCGGCGGGATGGATTTCTCGATGACTGCATCCCACTTCGGGTTCCAGGGAGTGCCGCCGAGTTCTGCCTTCTTGACATCAATGGGAGTTGCCGGCGCGGGTTTGATTTCTTGAGAGAGTCCAGCGACAACGAAAGAAGTCGCCAGCGCCACTAGCGAGACCGCGCAGAAAAGGGTCCGCCGCTGTGCCCGAGGCGTTCTTGAATCCAGAGAACGAAAAAGGCCAAACCACTTCCAGAACATGCGAGTTCTGACGCGGTTTGGCCCCATGCCAGTTGCTTTCTAAGCTACCCGTAGGCTGTTTTCAGCAATCCTCCTTCAGCTTGTTGGCGCAGAGACTTACGGCGCCTGAACTGCTCTGAGGATATTCAGCAACCCCCAGCCAAAGTTGTTGTCAGGCCGATTCGACGGTGTGATTCCACAGTTGTGAATCGACTGATAATGGCCCGGAACTGTGTTGAGCTGTAATATCTGCTGTGTCTTGTCAATGTTGCCCACCAGTGACGGCTTCGCTTGCCACAACAGAGCAATCGCGCCGGCCACATGCGGGGTCGCCATCGAGGTACCCGACCAGCCGCTGGAATATTGGCTCCCCGGCACAGCGCCACGGATGTTCTCTCCCGGCGCCGACAGGTTCGGCTTGATGCGATTGCTGTTGTCGGCAGTTACCGGACCTCGACTGCTGAAGCTGGCAATGTTGTCATTCGAGTCGGTCGCTCCAACGCTGACCGCAGCTGCGTAGATCGCAGGAGGAGTGTCGACCGTGGAGCATCCCGGCCCGTCGTTGCCGGCGGCCATCGCCGGGAAGATTCCAGCGGCGCGCACAGCTTCTACACTCGCCTGCAGAGTGTCGGTAGCGCAGCCTTCGCTGGGCGGGCAGATCCAGGAGTTGTTGATCGAATCAGGCGCTTTGGTCGGATCGCCCTGGTTTGGGTCGCCGTTGACCGGATAGGGAGCGATGAAGAACTGAAAGCATCCCATATAGCTTGCCGGTGAACCGGTACCGTTCTGGTCCATGTTCCGGCATGCGATGTACTTGGCGCCCGGCGCAACCCCGATCTGATTTCCCAGGCCGTCGTCGCCCACCGTTTCACTGGCCGTGAATGTTCCGTGGCTGTTGGGGTCGACCGGTGTCGCTGAATGCTCGACCAGATCCTGCCAGTTGTAATCATGGTCCACGTTCTGACCGTCCCAGCCGCGGTAATGGGGCTTCAGAGCCGGATGGTCCCACTGCACGCCGGTATCGGCATCACCGACCACCATTCCCGTACCGGTGTAGCCCAGGTTCCAGACGTCCGGGGCATGCACGCGCTGAATGTTCCACTCAATTGTGTCAATGCGCTTTCCGCTGTCCACGGCGTTGGAATGCGGAAGCGGAGTGCGCACATGGGGGTTCGCTTCAATATGAGCGACATCGGCGCGGGCAGCCAACTGCTCCATCAGCGTGCGCCCGCCGCTGATCTCGATCATGTTAACGATGTAGAACGACTGATGCGGAACACCGAGCGAATCCAGCATACGCAGGATGGGCGCCTGGGTGCGATTGGCCACCGTGCGCAGAGTATTGAAAACAAACTCGCCCTTTTGATCCTTCGTCTGCAAGGAATAAGCCGGGCGAAGGTCCGCCTGCTCGGCGAGCACGACCAGGGCTTCGGTCGTCTTTCCACTCGCGGTGTCCGCCAGCACGCGGGGCGCGATTTTGTCTGTCGGATTCGAACTCTGAGCCGATGCTGAGAGCGTAACGCTCAGCGTTAAGACAGCTACTACTGCGAACAGTGATACACGTCTTATCATCGAGTGCTCCTTGGGCGCTTTGATTTAAGCGAATGGGGTGGACTTGGTCGCGCAGATAGGGATAGAGGGTGCGAAGAATCCACGCGTGAAGGAATCTATTCGTCACCGCTTCTTGTGTCAAGGGCGCAGACCATATTCATTTCATGTTGTTGCACCGCGAGTCACCCTGCGAGACACGACCCTGCTTCGGCCCCACAGATTGGCAACAAAACTTGGGCACACAAAACTTGGCGCTACAATACGGAGTTCGCCTCACGGCAACGCTTTCGCTGCTTGCCTGCCGGCCTATTTGGAATTTGAGAGAACATTATGCCTACTGCGACACGTACGAATCCGCTCTCTTACCTCACCGACCAACTTAATGAACTTAAACAGAAGGGCACCTACTTCCGCCTGCGGGTGCTCGAAGACGAGCAGGCGCCGATCTGCACCTTCGACGGCAAGCGGGTCATCAATCTCGCTTCCAACAATTACCTGGGCCTGACCACCCACCCCAAGCTGCGCGAGGCGGCGCTGGAGGCTACGCGCAAGTACGGCGTCGGCTCGGGCGCGGTGCGCACCATATGCGGCACCATGTCGCTGCATATGGAATTGGAAGAGAAGATCGCTCGCTTCAAGAATGTCGAGGCCTGCGTGGTCTTCCAGTCAGGATTCACGGCGAACGCGGGAACGGTCTCGGCCATTCTCGGCAAAGAAGACTTCATCGTCTCCGACGAATTGAACCACGCCAGCATCATCGACGGTGCGCGGTTGTCGCGTGCGAAGATCAAGGTCTTTCGTCACAAGGACATGGCCCACGCCGAAGAGCAGCTCAACTCAATCAAGGACGAGCCCGGGCACAAGCTGCTCATCACGGACGGCGTATTTTCCATGGATGGCGACATCGGCCCGCTGCCTGCGCTGTGCGATCTCGCGGAGAAGTATGGAGCCATTATGATGGTCGACGACGCGCATGCCTCCGGGGTGCTCGGCCGCAATGGCCGCGGAACCGTTGACCACTTCGGCGTTCACGGCCGCGTCGACGTCCAGGTCGGAACCCTCTCGAAGGCCATCGGCGCGCTGGGCGGATACGTCTGCGGAACCCGCGACCTCATCGACTTCCTCTATCATCGCGGGCGGCCGTTCCTGTTCTCTACCTCGCATCCACCGTCAGTTGCAGCCACATGTATCGCGGCTTTTGATGTGCTGGAGCAGGAACCGGAGCGCATGGAGAAGCTGTGGGAAAACACCCGCTTCTGGAAGAAAGAGCTCGCCGGTCTCGGCTTCAATATCGGAGGTGTGAACACCCCCGCCAGTGAAACTCCGATCACGCCCATCATTATTGGCGACGGCAAGCTCACCATGGACTTCTCGCGAGCGCTGTTCAACGAAGGCGTTCTGGGCACGGGAATCGCATTCCCCACCGTCCCGGAAGGCAAGGCGCGCATTCGCACCATCATGACGGCCACGCACACCCGGGAAATGCTCGATCAGGCACTGGCAACGCTGAAGAGTGTGGGTAAGAGGATGGGAATTCTGAGCTGATCACAAAAGGCTTTACGACAGCAATCACAGTATTTGGCATGAGAATGACTCGCGGGCCGCTAAGAGGTGCGGCCTATGATGAATAGCCCGGAATGGAATGAATGTATCGGGCAAACAGGCAATTCTAAGCATGCGGGGGGAGCATTAATTGGCGTCAGATCAGCAACTGCCCAACGCAAGACAGTTGCGGGTGTTCGATAGGTCCTCTATCGCGTACACGTACCACTGACTGGCGTTAGGATTGTAGACATTCACGTAGATGCGCCCACGGGTTGAGTCGACCGCCATGGTCTGCGGGCTAAGGTTTGCCCCAAGCGAGAAGGTGGAGACGAGTTCGCCCGACGCGGAGTTTCTGACTTGTATGGTGCCGTCCGCCGGATTCGAAGTGTAAAGGTGTTTCAGCGCATTGTTGACACCTACTCCGGCAGGAGTGTAGGTGAGCACTACGGTTGTGAGGATGGCTTCCGTCTCGCCATCAACGATCTGGAGGCTGTTTCCACCGGCGAAGAACGATCCGGCGTCATAGATGAGGTTGAGCGCGACGTCGACCGTTATCTGTCCAACCGAGTTATCGGGTATCGGGATGCGTGCCAAAACATTTTGTGCCTGCGCGCCGCTCCCCATTGTCAACGCCAGAATGAAACTGCAATAGCAAAGTGGTTTCACGCGATCCTCCGTTGGGAGCCGTAGGTGCAACCGAGGGCTGGGAGCTTCCTACAGGCGGAGGTGGGGCGTCAAGCTCAAACAATAGCCAGTGATGGGTACCCAGGTTAAAGATGCTTACGCTCCGCCATCATCTTCGCATTGAACTGCTCGCTTTGGCCCTTGGGAACACTGAGCGTTTGCCACGCCGTGCCCTTCCAATGCTTAGCGAGGTACACGATCTGGCCCACGTGGTAGGAATAGTGCGCCACCTGCCGGTTGATCGCCTGCAGCACCGAATGCTGTTCGCCGCGGACGGTCACGGTGCGCGAGAGGTCTTCGGAACTGAGTGAGTTCAGGGTCTCGAAGACGAGCTGCCAATGTTGCTCCCACAGGCGCAGCAGCTCGGCGCGACTGACCCCGGCATCGACAAATTCCTGGTCGCGGTTACGGTCGGCCTTCTCGCCATCGGAGGTGAGGAAATCGGTGAAGCGTGACCGCATATTGCCGGCCATGTGTTTAACAATCACGGCCACGCTATTGGACTCTTCGCCGGGAACGGCGAAGAACTGCTCATCTCCGAGTTGCTCCATGGCGGAATCGGCCAGGCGCTTATGGCCGCGCAGCGAGCGAAAAGCCTCGTCGAGATACATTGCGCCAATATCAGCCATGGGGTTCTCCTTCTCTATTTCGGGCTTGTCCAGCGGTCGACCCAGCCGTTGACCGTTTTGTACCACAACTGCGAGTTCTGCGGCTTTAGTACCCAGTGACCTTCATCGGGGAAGTAAAGCATCTCCGAGGGAATGCCCAGCCGCTGCAGTGTCGTAAACATCTGGAATCCTTCGGAGACGTCGAGGCGATAATCGAGCTGCCCGTGAACCACCAGCATCGGCGTCTTGAAGTTCTTGGCGAACAGGTGGGGCGACCATTTGCGGTACAACTCGCGGTTCGTCCACGGTGTGCCTTTGAACTCCCACTCGTTGAACCACAGTTCTTCGGTGGTGCCGTAGGCCGACTCGGTGTTGAACATGCCGTCGTGGGAGACCAGGCACTTGAAGCGGTCGGTGTGGCCCTCGATCCAGTCGATCATGTATCCCCCGTAGCTGGCGCCCAGCGCGCACTCGCGGCTCTTGTCGATGAAGGGGTAGTTCTTCTCGGCGTAGTCGAGACCCATCATCAGGTCGTCGAATGGTGCGCCGCCCCAGTTGCCGTTGATGGCATCGATGAACTTCTGGCCGTAGCCCGTCGACCCATGGAAGTTGATCATCACGATGACATACCCGTTGGCCGCGAACAGTTCGGGGTTCCAGCGGTAGGACCAGATCGTCGCCCCAGGCGCCCTCCGGGCCTCCGTGGATGAGGAACTTCAGCGGGTACGTCTTCTTGGCGTCAAAGTTGGGTGGCCGGATGATGAAGCCCTGCACCTTTTCCTTATTGGCGCCCTGGAACCAGAACGACTCCATTGGCGGCATGTCGACCTGAGAGAGCACAGCGTCGTTAAGGTTTGAGAGCGGCTTCGCCTTGGTGAGAAGGCAGTCAGGAACTTTGTACGAATTGGGTGGTGCGACCATCTCGCACTTCGAATACATCAGCGGAGCGGCGTAGATCTCGTTGGGAGCCGCCACCGACACCTGGTCGAACACCAGCGTCTTGCCGTCCGGAGTTGGCATAGGGCTGTCGTTGTAACCGTCGACCAACTCCTGCGGCCAAGGGTTCGGTGTGCCTGTCTTGAGCACGTAGATCGGGTTTTCGCCTGCATTGTTGGCGGTGAAGTAAATCGACTTAGAGTCCGGAGCCCACGCCATCGCATCTACCCAGCGATCAAAGTTGGGCGTCATGTCGGTGATCTTGCCAGTCGCGCACTCGTAGAGCATCAGGCGGAAGCGATCGCTCTCGTATCCGGCACGGAATTGCGAGCGGTACGCGATGTACTTGCCGTCGGGCGAATACATGGGGGTGTCGTCGGCGCCAGGATTGGTGGTGAGCTTTTTCGCCACGCCGCCGGTGACGGGAACCACGAACAGATCTCTGTTGGTGCTGGTGGCTAGTACCTTGTCGAGATTGCTGGTGTAGGCGACTGCCTTGCCGTCAGGCGAGAAGACATATTGGTCCTGCCCGCCGAGCGAGAAGGGCGGGACGTCGTGATCGCCGGGCGTGAGGTCCAGCGCGGTGCCGCCCTCGATGGATTGAATGAAAAGATGGCTGCGCTTGCCGTTTGAGTATTTGGTCCAGTGGCGGTATAGGAGCGAAGTGAAGAGCTTGGCCTTCACCTTCGACTGTGCTTTCTCCTCGTCCCGCTGCTTATTGCAGGCGTCGGTTTTGCAATCGGGATAAACATCGGAGATGAAGAGAATGCTCTTGCCGTCCGGAGACCAGATGGCGCCAGAGGCTTCGGTAGAGATGTTCGTCACCTGGCGTGCTTCGCCGGTCAGAGTGCCGGTGGCCGAATCGAAAGCCTGCAGCCAGATTTGCGAGGTGCCACCTTTGGACGACTCGAAGATGATGCTTTTGCCATCGGGCGAAAATCGCGGCCGGTCTTCACCTGGGCCGGTTGCCGGCGTGAGGCGTCTGGCTTCGCCACCGGCGACCGGCACGATCCATAAATGCGGCGTGCGCGTGTTGGCCTCCAGGTTGACGTCAACCGCGCTAAATGCGACCCATTGGCCGTCGGGCGAAACAATGGGCTCGGCGATGCGTTTAAGCTGCATCATCTCCTGAAAGGTGAACGGATGTTTACCCTGGGCAAAGCAAGGCAGAGTACAGCAGAGTAAAAGAACCGCGAATAAACGACGTGACATATTTAGATTCTCCGCTAGCGCCAGCCGTTTTTGGAAAAGCCAACACCGGAAAACGGCTCACGCGCCAAAAACTCGACAGTCTAACAGAGCAGAGCAGCAATACCGCGTCCATTATGCTTTGCCGCGAAGATTCGCCTGTAGCGACTGAAACCGCTTGCGGCCCTGCGCATGCGCCGCTCCCGACGCGAAGATGCTCCCGATTCCTCTACAATACTCGCAGGATGACCAGATGAAGTACTCGAATGCTGTGTGCTCGCGCCTCCTGAAGGTCGCGCTCATTCTTCTTTGCCTTTCAGCCCCCCTGCTGGCGCAGCGCGGTGAAGGCCCGCTGGATCCATCGCAGCCAAAAGACATCAGTGTCGATGAGATCATTCACCGCTTTGCCGCAAAAGAGAAGCAGTTCAAGGACGCGCGTGAGCAATACACCTATCGCCAGGACCTGCTGGTGCAGACACTCGATGGCGACACGGTAAACGGCGAGTTTCGCGAAGTGGAAGACATTTTGTTCGATGACCAGGGCAACCGCATCGAGCACGTGGTGTTTGCGCCCGAGTCGACCCTGGTCGGAATCGAAATGACCAGGGAAGACTTTGACGACATCCGTCGCCGCATGCCTTTTGTGCTTACGACCGATGAAATTCCCGAGTACAACATTCTCTACGTCGGCAAACAGCGGGAAGACGAGCTTGGAACTTACGTCTTCGACGTTGCTCCCAAGCAGATCGAAAAGAACAAACGCTATTTCCAGGGCCGGATCTGGGTCGACGATCACGACTTCCAGATCGTGAAGACTTACGGCAAGAACGTGCCCGACATCGGGGTCCACAAGCGTGGCGGCCAGGAAAACCTCTTCCCCAGCTTCACTACCTGGCGGCAGCAGATCGATGGCCAGTACTGGTTCCCGGTGTACACCAAGGTCGACGACATCCTGCATTTCTCAAGCGGCGATATTCATGTCCGCCAGATCGTGAAGTATGAGAACTACAAACGCTTCGGATCGAACGTGAAGATCACCTACGACGGCCAGGAAGTTAAGAAGGGGCAGCAGCAGAACGGCACGCAGCCGGCCCCCAGCCAGACGCCTCCAAAGCAGTAACTGGAGGAACAATCGCTCACAAATGTCTCGTGGACGAGGCCCCGAAAAGGCTTGTCCGGCAGCAGACGAATCGGGCTCTGGTTAGGAGATGTCAAACACCGAAGTCAGGTGGGTGATGTTCAGCAGGTCCTTCACGTGGGGGTGCACGTTGACGAGCACCAGGTTGCAACCATCGCCCTGGGCGGAAACGTATGTGCCCAGGACGCTTCCCAGGCCGGAGCTGTCGACAGCATCCACGCCGCTGAGATCGGCGAAAACCGTGTGATGACTCGTCGACAGCTTCTTTACCTCCGAGCGGAATATGGCGGCCGTCTCCAGATTCATTCGTCCACGGCAAAGAAGCGTGGGAGTACCATCGGCGGAAAAGGTGAGTTCAACCGTAAAAGGCTGTTGTGGTGTCGGAGTGAGTGCCATGAACGGATCCTGGGTTTATTGGGGTCAGCAGCTTATCCAATTACGGTAGAAGCTGAGTCGCGAAATCATAACATCGAACAAGCTCACGATAAACGGCCATAAATTCCCGATAAGTCCTGAGCTGGAGCACTGAGACAGTTTCGAGCCCCTCTGAATCGCTATGCCCGAACTACCTGAAGTCGAGACTATCGCAGGTGGGCTGGACCAGCGGGTCTCCGGAGACACCATCGATTCCGTGTGGCTGGGCGAGAAGCCGGAGCCGCTCAAGTCGTCGCCCCGGGAGATTGTCGCGGTTCTTCAGCACGCCCGGATCGCCAAAGTGCGGCGCGTTGGCAAACATATTGTCTTCGATCTGGAGCGCCCTGGCCGCAACCGGAGAGCTCCGGCTGTCCGCCACGGACAGTGGATCGTTCATCTGGGCATGACCGGTCGCATCCAGGTAGCCGCCCCCACCGATGAGTTACTCAAACACACGCATGCTGTGCTCAAGCTGAAATCGGGAAGGGAACTGCGCTTCGTCGATCCCAGACGTTTCGGCAGGCTCGCGGTGGTGCGACTCGATCGTAAATCCGGCTCGGGATTTGCTGCGCCCGGTGATGAGCCGCTGGAATCGCAGTCGGATCGCTTCGTTGAGCTCTTCCGCCGGCGCAAGACGCCCATCAAAAGCGCACTGCTGAACCAGAAGCTCCTCAGCGGAGTCGGCAACATCTACGCCGATGAATCGCTGTTTCGCGCCGGCATTCGGCCGCGGCGCCGTGCCGCATCGCTGAGCCGCGAGGAGTTGCGCCGGCTGCACCACGCCCTGCAAGAGGTATTACACGAGGCTATCGCCTTGGGCGGCTCCTCGGTAAGCGATTACGTCGATGCAGATGGACGCGAAGGTTTTTTCCAACTCGAGCACCGGGTCTATGGCCGCGAGGGTCAGCCGTGCCTGGTGTGTCAAACCCCCATCAAGCGAGTTATCATCGCAGGACGCAGCAGTCATTATTGTCCGCATTGCCAGCACTGAGCTTCGCAGGCGCTCGGCTGTTTTGGGACACTTCTGCCGACAAATTTGAGGACAGAATGAAGACGTTTGCCATAGGCGTGGATCTGGGTGGGACCAATTTGCGTATCGCGGCCGTCGATGAAGGCGGCAAACTGCTGGAGAAGCTGACGCTCGGTACCGAAGTCAGCCGGGGACGCGATTTCGTGATCAAGGACATGTGCGGCGCTATCGAGCAGGTGAGGGCGAAGTACAAGGACTCCGGGGAGCTGTGCGGCATTGGCATTGGTGTCCCCGGCTTTATCGATATGGCTACGGGAATGGTGATGCGCTCGCCGAACCTCCCCGACTGGACGAATTTTCCGGTGCGCGAAGTGGTCGAGAAGCAGCTTGGCACGCACCTCATCCTGGAAAACGACGCCAACGTCGCGGCCATGGGCGAGAAGTGGCTGGGCGCAGGACGCGCCGTGGAGCACATGGCAATGTATACCCTCGGCACCGGTGTAGGTGGAGGGCTGGTATTTAACGGACGCCTCTGGCACGGCATGACGGGAATGGCCGGAGAACTGGGGCACTTCAACGTCTTCCCCGATGGGCATCCCTGCGGCTGCGGCAGCAGAGGCTGCCTGGAGCAATACGCTTCAGCGACAGCAATTGTGCGCATGGCGCGAGAGTCGATCGAGCGCAAGGACGCGTCCGAAGAACTGACACGGCTTATGACCGACCCGGTTCAGTTCACCTCCCGCTCTATCTACAATCTGGCGGTGCAGGGCGATGCTTCAGCTAAGAAGATCTTCGAGATCGTGGGACGTGCCTTAGGAATCGGGATAGGCGGAATGGTGAACGCCCTGAACCTCCCCATGTACGTTATCGGCGGCGGGGTGGCCAGTTCCTGGGACGCGTTCGCGCCGGTGATGTTCGAGGAGATGAAATTCCGGTCCTCGATCTATGCGCTGACCTCGCCAGAGCAAAAGGAGTTCGCGCACAGCACCATCATTACCCGGGCGTTGCTGGGTAGCGATGCAGGATTGTATGGTGCGGCCCGCCTGCCGATGTTGGAGAATTTCACCCAACTGGAGACGTCGCGGACCCGCGCCTAAGACTATGCCGGAACACGGGCCACAACACGTTTCAGCGCCGCAAGAAACTTGTCGTTCTGCTCCGGCGTGCCGACGCTGACACGGAAGGCGTACGGCGCATTCCAGGATCCGCTCAAGTGGCGCACGATGATTCCTGCATCCTGCAGTTGGCGGCATACCGTGGCGCACTCATCTCCGATTTCGCAGAACAAGAAATTTGCCCAGGTGGGAACGACGGCGATTCCCAGGGCCGAAAGCTCGCGCTGCAGACGCTCCGCCTCGACCGCATTCGACTGCACAGACTTTGCCAGGTGTTTCGCGTCTGCCAGTGCAGCCACCGCAGCAGCCTCGCCCAGCGACGAAACCATGAACGGCGGCTTCAGCCGATGGAAGTATCCCAAGAGCTCTGCCTGTCCCAGGCCATAGCCCACCCGCAATCCGGCCAGCCCATGGGCCTTCGAAAATGTACGCAGCACGACGACGGGGCGTCCTTCGCGGACGTACTGCAGCGCATGGGAATAGTCGACTCCGCGCTGCTTGGCGAAATAGCTGGCGTAATCGTAGTAGGCCTCATCGAGTACGGTGATCACATGCCCGGGCAAGCGATCCAGAAAGCGATCGATCGCCGAAGCTTCCAGCAGCGTTCCCGTCGGGTTGTTCGGATTCGCCAGGTAAACGACCCGTGTGTCGCTGTTCACGGCATCGGCGATAGCATCGAGGTCGAACCCGTGATTGCGCGTGGGCACCTCGATGAACTGTGCTCCGGCGGCCCGCGTTACGAGGGGGTAAACGATAAACGACAGCTTGCTCGTCACAGCATTTAATCCCGGACCGAGCAGCGTTCGCGCCAGCACGTCGAGAAACGATGTTGAGCCGGAGGTGATCATCACCTGGGCTGGGTCGACCGCGTTCAGTTCGGCCAGGGCGCCGCGCAGTTCGATCAGATCGTTGTCGGGATAGAAATGAAAATCGCTCGCCCCGCGCTTGAGTGCCTCGATAGCGAGAGGCGATGGCCCGAAAGGATTTTCATTCGAAGCCATCTTGATGCACGTCACGCCGCTCTCCAATTCTGCCTGCCGGACGGGTTTCCCCGGCTTGTATCTGGGCAGCGTATTCAGGTACGCCGGTACCAGCGACTTCAAAATTTGCCATTCATCCTCTTGCTTCGATACGAAACCCGGGGCTAGCGAGCACGCTTCTGACGGTCCCGGTGTCCGACCTTAGCGTTGTTTTTCTGCGATCGGGAACTCACTTTCTTATCGCGTTCGTGCGGCTTCGTCAACCGCAGAGACGGTTTCGCAGGTTTGTGACCTGGTTTCGAGGGCTTCGCGCCAGTCTTCAGTTGTGCGACCTCGCTGCTGGTTAGATGCCGGAACTGCCCCGCTTCGACGTCGAGTTGCAGCGGCCCATAACGCACCCGCTTGATCTTCTCAACATGGTGGCCGACCTGCTCGAACATGCGGCGAATCTGACGATTCCGGCCTTCCACCAGGGTTATCTCGTACCACGGATTTACCGCGTCGCGCAGCAGTTCAATGTGTACCGGCCCCGTGCGCACCGCCTGCGAGCGACGCTTGTGCTCCTGCCCTTCGCGCGTTTTCAGGGGCTTGGTTTCAGCGGGAAGAAAGACTCCGCCACGCAGCCTGGTGAGCTCCTCGTCAGTGGGTTTGCCGCTCACCTTTACAAGATAAGTTTTGGGAACATGGGTTGAGGCGTGCATCAGCTTCTGCGCCAGTTCGCCGTCGTTGGTCAGCAGGATGAGGCCTTCGCTCAGGTAGTCGAGGCGGCCCACCGGATATATTCGCGCTCCGACGCCACGAACCAGATCCAGCACGGTCGGCCTGCCCTCGGGATCGGTGACGGTCGTTACATATCCTTTCGGCTTGTGGAGCAGCAGGTAAACATGACGTTCCGGCGCGCGCAGCGGCTTTCCGGCAACCTTGATGTGATCGGTGCCAGGGTCTGCCTTGGTGCCCAGTTCGGTGACAATCTTCCCGTTCACCGACACCATACCGCTGCTAATGAGTTCTTCCGCCTTACGTCGCGAGGCGATTCCGGCGGCTGCGATGATTTTCTGCAGGCGTTCTTGAGACATTGGAGGCAGTAGTGATTGTAGCCTGCGCCGGGCAATCCGGGTTTATCCCGCTTCTTCCTGATGCAAGACTTCCCCTATCCAGCTTTCGATCGTCAGCCGCATTTCATCCAGATGTCCGGCGAAGTAATGATCGCCGGGGATGAAAACCAGTTCCTTCGGTTCGGCGGCGTTGGCGACGATTCGCTCCAGAGGCTCGTGCGGACCGAACTCATCGTGGTCGCCGCTGAGAAACAGCTTCGGCTTTCTGCATTCCTTCAGGAAGTCAAAGGAGTAGACGCGTCCTTCGGCTTCGACCGGTGTGCCCAGCGAGATGATGGCGTGTACATCTGAATTTGCGCAGGCTATGCGCGAGCCCACAGCCGTTCCGAATGAGAAGCCCGCGAAGATCACCGGCAAGTGAAACTCGTTGTTGAGCCACAACAGACCGGCCCGGACATCATCCTGCTCGCCCTGGCCATAGTCGTGCTGTCCCTGGCTTCGCCCGGTACCACGAAAATTGAAACGCAGCACCGGAAATCCGAATGAGTGCAGCGCCTTCATGGCGTGAAATACAACTTTGTTGTGCATCGTTCCGCCAAACAGCGGATGCGGGTGACACACCAAGCCGCAGTGCGTAGCGTTGGCGGCCCCGACATTCAGCAGCGCTTCGAGCCGGCCCGCAGGTCCCGCGATGGACAGCGACTGTATTGCCGTGTGCGTAGATGGCAAGCTGGTTCCTCTGCTCGGGTGCAGAGGCTATCTTACGTGGTGGTCCGGGTGTTTGTGGCGGTTATTGCGGCCGTACACGAAGGCTACAAAGAGAAAGAAGTACACAAAAACGGCCCAAAGCCCCTGTCCGAAGCGGGAGAAATAGGGCAGGCCAAAGATGGTGAACAGTATTGCCGCTGACAACACCACTATCAGCCACCTGATATCCGACTTCTGCACCGACGACTCCTTGGATACAACAATCTCGGAAGCAACAAAGCTAATCGCAAGCCCTTGCGCTTGGCTCTTTCCAACCTCCTATGAATTAGAAACACGCAAGCATTTTGCAGGTTATCCCCGGCAAACATTCTTTACACACACGCTGTCAGGGATGTCACTATTGAGGCGGAATCATGGTTCGATTTGGAATTGCCGGTTTTGGACACCACGCAGTCAAGCGTCTGATACCTGGGTTCGACAAGGCGAAGCGCTGTGCCGTGACGGCGCTCTCCCGCCGGAATCGGCAGGACGCGCAGGCCTCCGCACGCCAGTTCGATATCCCGCACGCCTTCACGTCTGCCGCAGAGCTCTGCGCCTGCCCGGAAGTTGACGCTGTTTTTGTAGCTTCGCCCGACGCGCTGCACCAGACCGATGTCCTGGAAGCAGTGGGCCACGGCAAACCGGTGCTCGTCGAAAAGCCCATGGCGATGAACAGCGGCGAGGCAAGAGAGATGGTCGAGGCGGCGCGAAGTGCAGGAGTGCTGCTGGGAGTCGCCCACAACATGCGCTTCGAGCAAAGCGTGCAGTGGTTTCGCGAGAGGGTAAGCCAGTTCGGCACGAGCAAGCCGCTGCTGGCGCGCGCCACATTTGTCGCACCCATGCTCAGCAGCCCGCGTAGCTGGGTACACGATCCCAGGCTTGCGACCGGCGGACCGCTGGCCGACCTCGGCGTCCACCTCATTGACACTCTGCGCTACATCCTTGACGACGAAGTCGAAAGTGTAATGGCTGAGGCACAATACGATTCCCATTCCGTGCTCGAAGCCTCGGCCTTCGCAGTGCTGCGCTTCTCGCGAGGAACTCTGGCCAGCATCGCCGTCTCAGGCCGGGGCAACTACCAGACGCTGGTGGAGGTCATCGGTGAAACCACAGTTCTCTCCGGGATCAATGCGCTTAGCGTAGATGGCCCGGCGACGCTCGAAGCCCGTCTCGGACAGGAAGCAATTGAGCGCAGGGAAGTCATGAATGACAATGCCTGCGCCTTGCAGCTCGACGCCTTCGCTGCCGCGATCGAGGAATGCCGTGACTTTGAGATTCCCGGCGAGCAGGGTCTGCGCAACCAGCTTGTGTTGGACGCCGCCTATCGCAGCCTGCAATCAGGGAGAGCGGAAGCCACTGAGGCTCCCGCCTGAGCCTCCCGTCATTTCTTGCTCGCTTCACTCCCCTTGCCGGGCGGCGACTTGGCCGGCGTGCCCTCGGCGCGCTGCTTTGCAGGACTGCTGACGCGCGTGAACTCGAACCCTGAATTCACCAGCGCGATATGCGACAGCGCTTGGGGAAAGTTGCCAAGCTGTCTTCCTGCCCGGGTGTCGTATTCCTCGGACAACAGTCCGACATCGTTTCGCAAGGAGAGCAGGCGCTCGAAGAGCTTTCGTGCGTCCTTACGCCGGCCCAGAAGATTGAGCGCGCTTACCAGCCAGAAGCTGCAGGCCAGAAAACAGCCTTCGCTGCCCGAGACACCGTCATCCGTCCCCCCGGTGTCATAACGCCGCACTAAGCCGTCGCGCATCAGGTGCTTTTCAATAGCCTCAATCGTTCCCACCACACGCTTATCTTTGGCAGGCAGAAAGCCGACCTGCGGGATCAGCAGCAGGGAAGCATCCAGCCGATTCGATCCGTAGGTTTGGGTGAAGCTGTTGAGTTGGCGATCGAAGCCTTTCTCGCACACCTCCCGATGAATCGTATCCCGGATTTTCCGCCACTGTGCCAGATTGCCGTTTCCTCCACAGCGCTCGGCATACTTGATGCCCCTGTCAAACGCAACCCACGCCATTACCTTGGAGTAGGTGAACTGCTTTCTCCCGCTGCGCACCTCCCAGATACCTTTATCCGGCTCGTGCCAGATATTGGCGAGGTGCTCCGTCAGGCATTGTTGCAGATCAATATCGGTCTTGCGCGACGGCAGCCCACCCAACTCAGCATGCAGCAAGGCGTCGGCCACCTCGCCGTAGACATCGAGCTGGAGTTGGCCGAAGGCGGCATTCCCGACCCGCACCGGACAAGATCCCTCGTATCCCGGCAGCCAGGATGCCTCCCATTCCAGCAGCTGCCGCTCGCCGCGGATTCCATACATGATTTGCACCTGGTTCGGACTCCCTGCGGCTGCGCGGAGCAGCCAATCGCGCCATGCGCCGGCCTCCTCGTAAAACCCGGCATTCATCAGCGCCAGCAACGTGAACGTGGCATCGCGAAGCCAGCAGAAGCGGTAATCCCAATTCCGCTTTCCCCCAAGTTCCTCCGGTAGAGAAGTCGTGGGTGCGGCTACCATGCCGCCCGTCGGCGCGTAGGTAAGGGCCTTCAGGGTGATAAGCGAGCGCCGCATCGCTTCGCCGTATTTCCCGTCGTACTTCTCTTGAGAATGGAAGTGGCCGATCCAGTCGCGCCACCACTCGGTAGTGCCGGTCAGCTCGTCCTCGACCGAGATCGGCTGGGGAAGACCTTCATACGATGGTCCATAGGTCAAGGTGAACGAGAGTGACTGTCCCTCGGAGATGGTGAACTCGCTGAGAGTCTTCATGTTCTCGCCGCGCAGAGCAGCTTCCGTGCGCAACACGACCATGTCAGGACCTGAGATGGCGCGCAACGTTCCATCCTCGAGACGGCGGACCCAGGGCACCGAATTCCCGTAGTCGAAGCGCAATACCAGTTGCATGCACATCGCCACTTTTCCCCGGATTCCCCTCACAATCCTTACCAGATCGGAGAACTTGTTCCTCACCGGCATGAAGTCAATCAGCAGCACTGCGCCTTCGTCATTCTCGAAGGTGGTCTCAAGCACCAGGGTATCGTCGCGATAGGCTCGGCTGCTGCGCGACTCTGCTTTCGGGGCAATGGACCAGTGTCCGTTCTCCTCGTTCCCCAGCAGGGCAGCCATGCAGGCGCCGGAAGCAAAGGTTGGCCAGCAGAGCCAGTCGACTGACCCTCGGGTGCTGACAAGAGCTGCGGTTTCACAATCTCCGATGAGAGCGTAGTCCTCGATACGAGCGGGCATTCTTCGTAAGAAGTTAATTCCTATCGCAAGAGTTGGAAAGAGCTGAGTTGGATCACTCGTAATTAGCTCGTTTTTCGCTGCTTGGGGGCAAACGGCAAGCCCGAGTCGCGGCATCCATCACAGTAGAGCCGATCAACAGGCGAGCTGCTCTTCCGCCGTGTGGCTGAATTGTTTTTATCGCAGAGTGAAACTCAACGAAATCAGGAGCCAATGTGAGAAAGAAGAAAAGGGAAGTGGTTGTTATCACCGGTGCATCTGCCGGAGTAGGCCGTGCGACGGTGCGCGAGTTTGCCAGACACGGTGCTTGGATCGGCTTGATTGCTCGCGGCCACGATGGTCTGGAAGGCGCCCGGCGCGAAGTGGAGCAAGCCGGCGGACGTGCGCTGGTGCTTCCCGCCGACGTTGCTAATCCTGACCAGGTCGAAGATGCCGCCGAAAGAGTGGAGCAGGAACTTGGGCCGATCGACATCTGGGTCAATGATGCGATGACATCGGTGTTTTCGCCCATCAAAGAGATGACGCCCGCCGACTTCAAGCGCGTTACGGAGGTGACGTACCTCGGCTATGTGTATGGAACCCTCTCCGCACTCAAGCGCATGTTGCCACGCGATCGCGGAACCATTGTCCATGTTGGCTCGGCGCTGGCCTACCGGAGCATTCCCCTGCAGGCGGCATATTGCGCAGCAAAGCACGCGATCCTCGGATTCTTCGCTTCGTTGCGATGCGAGTTGATTCACGACAACAGCAACGTAAAAACCACCATGGTGCAGATGCCTGGCCTGAATACGCCGCAGTTCGGCTGGTGCAAGAGCCGGCTGCCGCGTAAAGCCCAACCCGTTCCGCCGATTTATCAACCCGAAGTGGCGGCGCGCGCCATCTATTACGCAGCCCATCACGCCGATCGCCGTGAATATTACCCGGCGTGGTCGTCGGTGAAAGCCATCTTCGGCAACAAAATCGCTCCTTCATTCGCTGACTACTATCTGGCTCACAACGGCTACGAGTCCCAGCAGTACGACGGGCATGAAGATCCCAACCGGCCCAACAATCTTTATGAACCAGTTCCGGGAGACCACGGAGCGCACGGCGCCTTTGACAGCCGCGCTTACTACACCAGCAAAGAGCTCTGGGCAGAAACTCACTGGCAATGGCTTGCCGCGGCGGCTGGAGCAGCGCTGGCGGGGGGCGCGTTCGCCCTATTTGGAGGTAGTTCCGAAGAGGGCAAAGAATCGAAGGAGCGGGCCCATCACTGGGAGCATAAGCGAGCTGCTTAATGGCCTGATTTGTTTGGCTGATTGGCTTCCGCTTTCGACTTCACCACTTCCTGGCAGGCACTGGCTTCCGTCAGCACCTTGTCGAATGCCTGGTCGGCACGCAGCTTCTGGAGCAGGGGATCGTTGAGCAGATTGGAGTACGCACAGTAATTTCGTTCGACGGCGCTCTGCAGAAGCTGCAGCGCGGCGTCGTTTTTGCCGCAGTATCCCAGCAGCGCACCCTGGTAGTACAGCAGCTCAGGGTCAAGCTCGTTGACCGCATTCGCTTCCAGCTCGCGAGCGATCGGCTCCAGATCGGCCGCCGGCCGCAATTGCAGACAGGACTCCAGCAGGTCACGGTGGTAGCGCTGGGCCGTCGGCATGTGCTGAACGGCCTCGCGTGCCTGGGCAACCTTGCCCTCTCGCAGCAGCAGCGAGGGCATCACGTAGGCCGCCCATTCCGATCCGGCATCCAGCCGTATGAACTCCCTGGCTCGCGCCGTCTCGCCTAATTCCATGAAGGCCCAGGCACAGGATCGGAACATGTAATTTCCGGGATCCAGATTGAGTGCCTTGTTGCATTCACTGGTCGCTTGTCCCAGCATTCCTGCGTAACGGAAGACGTAGCTCAATGCGAAGTGGGCCTGCGCGCTTTCCGGCTTTTTCTTCACCAGGGCCTCAGCCGCGTCGTATGCCTTGCCCAACTCGCCCCGCTCAACGCTGTTGGTGATCTGCTGGCTCAGAGCTGAGGTAAGGTTGGGATCCAGCTCCAAGGCGCGCTCGTACGCCCGGTTGGACTGTTGCAACATCGCCTCACCGCCATCGGAGTAGGTGGCATCGAAGTAGCTGCGCAACCCCAATTGCTGCCAGGCCGGAGCGTACGTTGGATCCATTTGCACTACCTGCTGCAACACCGCAAGGGCATCTTTGTTCGCCACCGGGTCGTGCGGAATGGCCAGGCTGTGCAGGTAGAGATCGTAGGCCTCTGCATTCTTCGGACGCGAGCCCGCCTCCTCCGCGGATTTCGCCACTCCGAGCATGGGAAGAAGTCCCTGGCGTACCTGCGCCGCCAAATCAGACTGCAAAGCGATTAGATTCTGCGTCGGGGCGGTGAAGGTCGTCTGCCATATCAAGCGGTTATCACTTGCGTGTACAGCTTCCAGAGTCACCACCAGGTTGTCTTCCTGCTGCACAAAATGCCCGGTCACGATCGTGGCCACGTGAAGCGCGCGCGCCGCCTGTTGCGGATCGACGTCCTTACCCGAGTACTTTTGCGTCAAGGAACTGGGGCGAACGTCGAGCAAAGGGTTTTGTGCAAGTGTGTTCGACAGTTCGTCGGCGAGGGCGAAGCGCAGGAAGTCTACGCTGATATCGCCGTTTAGGTTGCGAAATGGCAAGACGGCAATGGTGTTCTTGGCTCCAATCGCGCCGGGACGATGCTTAAGCCACCATGCGCCGACGGGAATGAGGATGGTGAGCAGCAGGGCAATCACTCCCAACAGTGCATACACCTGCCACTTGCGCGAACTCTCAAACGTGTTCGTCCTTAGCTTGTAGGGGAGCACGGGGCGGCGCGAGCTGGAGGTCATACTGGGGTCGGTGTCTCTTTTCAGCGATTGCAAGTCGCCCTTCATCGCCAGCGCCGTCTGGTAACGATTGCCACGGTCCTTTTCCATGGCTCGGCCCAGAATGCCTTCCAGGTCTTCCGGTATCGCCGGGTTCAGCTTGCGCGGAGCGGGTGGCCTTTCGTTAAGCAGTGCGTTCAGCGAGTTGACGGAGTTGTTCTTGCGGAATGGCTTGTATCCCGTCGCCATCTCGTAGAGCACGACTCCCAGCGAAAACACATCGCTGCGCCCGTCCAAATCTTCGCCCCGAGCCTGCTCCGGAGACATGTACACCGTGGTGCCGAAGATCTCTCCGGCTATGCTCAAGTCATCCAGAATGTGGCCATCAAACTCCGGCGAGAGCTTCACCAGCCCGAAGTCCAGGATCTTCGCCTGACCGCTGGGCGTAACAAAGATGTTGGCCGGTTTAATGTCGCGATGGATGATGCCTTTGGCGTGGCAGGCGGCCAGGGCATCCGCAACCTGAACCCCGACGTCCAGCACGATCTCGGTGTCCATCGGCTTACCATGCAGAAGATCGCGCAGGCTGTGGCCCTCGAGCTTCTCCATGACGATGTACGGATGGCCGTCCAGATCGCCGATATCATGGATGGTGCAGATATTCGGATGATTGAGTTGCGAGGCGATGCGCGCCTCGCGGAGAAAGCGTTCCAGCGACTTGGGATCGTCGATTAGGTTGCCAGGGATGAACTTCAGCGCCACCCGGCGTCCCAGGCGAGTGTCTTCCGCCTCGTACACCACGCCCATCCCACCGCCACCGAGCTTGCTCAGGACGTGATAGTGGGAAACTGTCTGGCCGACCATGTCTATGGTCCCGATCACGTCGCCTTGATGTTAGGCCCATGCTTTGCTGTGGTCAACAAAGGGCACCTCGAATGCTCTTATCAACCCGGTAGCCTACCAGAGGTCGCAGAATAGCACTCCACCTTGGTTTGTCCTGCTGAAACGGGCTCTTTTATTTCCTGGGTTGATTATCTTGTATCTGACGACTCCTGACTTTACGCTGCTTTATCTGCCGATGGAGCTTGCATGTTAGCATCCTGCACCTGCGGAGCCGGCCTGACGAATCTCGCCAGCGGCTCCCGCGCCTGCGGAGTCGTGATAAAGATGACCCGGTCTTCCGGCCGCAGCACGGTTATCGACTGTGGCAGCAGCAACTGGTCCTGTCGCAGGATCGCTATGATTTCGAACTTGTAATTTTCCATTTGCTTGTAGAGGTCGTCCACAGGTTTTCCTGCTACTGGACTGTCCTGCTGGATGACTCCGAAGCTAAGCTGCTTGCCGCTCGGCAGGTCAAAACGGATTCTCGATCGCAACAGCTTCACCAGGTCCAGGTGCCCGACTTCGTCGGTGAGATGAAGATTCCGCTTTCCCATGATGTTAAGCGCGATCTGAATGTGCTCCATGTAGTGGGCGGGCGATTCCTGCCGGTTAAGCACCTGTCCTTCGTATAAGCTACGGTATTTAAGCTTGAGCCTAGACGAGAGCCTCACCTGCAACATGTAGCTGATCATAACTGCCAGGCCTGCCGGCACCAGCAGATGGTAGCCTCCCGCCATCTCGGTCACCATGAGCATGGTGGCGACGGGCACCCTTGCCGCCGCTCCGAAGACGGCGGCCATGCCAACCACAACGAACACCGCCGGCAACTGGTGTAACAGGATCGCCAGCGAGCCTCCCAGCATGGCGCCCACGAAAAGCGATGGCGCGAATACTCCGCCTGAACCGCCGGAAGAGACGGTCAGAGCAAACGCTGCCAACTTGGCGAAGATCAGGACCAGCAACAGCCGTAGTGCCATCTGGCCATTGATGGCGCGCTGTATCCATCCGTAGCCGCCGCCCAGGACTTGTGGTAGACGCAATGCGATCAGCCCGACTCCCAGCGCTCCGATGGCCGGCTTGGTCCAGAGGGGGACGGGCAGCTTGCGAAACAAATCTCGCGTGCGATAGAACACCACCGGCAAAGCGGTAGCGACCAACCCCGACGCCAGGCCCAGAGCAGCGTAATTCAAATATTCGGCCGGGTGCGGCGTGGGGATAGCGGGAAACCGGAACAGCGGCTCGAACCCGATGAAAACTCCTCTGACGGTATAGGCGACGGCGGAGGCGAGCATGGTATACAGCAGCGCTTCAACCTCGAACTCCATGCGCCCGTACAGAACTTCGATAGCAAAGACGCCCGTGCCCATGGGAGAGCGGAATATCGCTGATAATCCTGCTGCCATACCCACCAGCAGCAGGATTCGGCGTTCCTCTTCCGGACGATGCGTCAACTGAGCGTAGATCGAACCCAGGCCGGCAGCAATCAGAGCGATCGGCCCTTCTCGTCCGGCTGAGCCTCCGGAGCCGATGGTGATCGCCGAAGCCAGCATCTTGAGTGGAGGCACCCGGCTGCGGATTAGACCTTCCTTGCGATGAAAAGCGTCCACCGCGGTATCCGTGCCGTGCCCCTCGGCTTCGGGCGCGAATCGGTAAACGATGAATCCGGAAATCAGACCGCCCAGAGTTGTTGCTACCGGAATAAGCCACAGACCGTGCGGACCGATTACCTGGTGCAACGCGTTCTTACCCTCAAGTCCCGGCGGAATATATCCCGCCAGATCCTGAAGGAAAAAGTGAGTACAAATCCGCAGCAGCCAAGTAAACGCCTGGGCGCCTAATGCTCCGACCACCCCCAGAAATACGGATTCGACGAGCAGGCGCGGTTCGTCTTCACGGATCAATTTGACCCCGCCGATTCGGCCTGGAAGTTAGTTCCTGGCACAACTCTCCTCTTGGCACTGCCTGATTTCTAAGATGCCTCGGGAACAGGTGCCCGCTTTCCGGGAAGGAGGGAAAGCTTAGGCTCCGGGATACGGAAACATCCAACACTCAGGTGGAAGGAGGTCGACGCCATCGCGCCGGCAGCGATAGCGATCAAAGCAGTTATGATCTGAGGAGCCGAGTTCTGAGCTGTGCGAACCGGGGTTAGTCCGTAACTTCAGCATGTTAGTATCGATTTAGCTCGCAATGCATTTCAATGCTGTCAATATCTTTTTTCAGATCGTGGTGCTGCTGTTCGCTATCAGCGTACATGAGTCGGCACACGCCTGGATGGCCAACCGGCTAGGCGATCCCACCGCCAAAATGCTGGGCCGGGTTTCGCTCAACCCTATCGTTCACATCGATCCTTTTGGAACCATTCTGGTGCCGGCCCTGCTGGTGCTGCTGGGTTTTCCCGCATTTGGGTGGGCCAAACCAACCCCGGTAGACTCGCGCAACTTCAAGAACGTGGTGCGCGACGACATCTTGACTGCAGTTGCGGGCCCGATCAGCAACTTTCTCACCGCGCTGGTATCCGTCATCATTCTGGCCCTGATCATCCATTCGCCGATGAGCGGCGCCGGAGGGCTGTTTCGCGGTGCTGACGTTGCCGGTCCGCTGGCCCAGATGTTCGAACTGGCCATCCTCATCAACGTCGTGCTGGCAGTGTTTAACCTGATACCCTTGCCGCCGCTCGACGGCAGCCACGTCATTCGCCATTTCCTGTCATATGAAACGCTGAAAATCTATGACCGGATTGGCTACTTCGGACTGGTGATCATTATCTTCGTGCTGCCCCTGGTGCACCTGGACATCATCGACCTATTGATTAATCCATTTCTCGGCTTTTACCAGATGTTGCTGAATTTCTTCCTGAGACTCTAATGCCCGATCTCTCGCTATCCAAGAAAGGCCGCATCCTGAGCGGCATGCGCCCCACCGGAAAACTGCACCTCGGCAACTACGTCGGCGCCCTGCGCAACTGGGTCAACCTGCAGAACGATTACGACTGCTTCTTCTTCATCGCTGACTGGCACGCGCTCACCACCGACTATGCCGACACCAGCATGGTGAAGCAGAACTCGCTTGAGGTGATGATCGACTATCTCGCTGCCGGTCTCGATCCCGAGCGCAGCGTGCTGTTCATCCAGTCGCACGTGCCCCAACATGCCGAGCTGCACCTGCTGTTCAGCATGATCACGCCGTTGGGATGGCTGGAGCGCGTGCCGAGTTACAAAGAGCAGCGCGAGAATCTCAAGGACAAGGACCTCAGCACTTACGGATTTCTCGGGTATCCGCTGTTACAGTCGGCAGACATTCTGATTTACCAGGCGAACTTTGTGCCGGTCGGTGAAGATCAAGTCCCGCACGTAGAGCTCACCCGCGAGGTGGCTCGACGCTTCAATCAGTTTTATCCGCGCAAGCTGCGCCAGGGTGACAAGGACCCGCAGCGCGAGGTTGTCTTTCCCGAGCCGCAACCGCTACTCACGCCCGCTGCCAAGCTCCCCGGAACCGATGGCCGCAAGATGTCGAAGTCGTACGGCAACACGATTCTGCTCAGTGAGCCGGAAGCATCGATGCGCTCCAAGCTGAAGACCATGGTGACCGATCCGGCTCGCATTCGGCGCACCGATCCCGGCAATCCGGATCTCTGCCCCGTGGGCGATCTGCATAAGATATTCAGCGATGCCGAGACCATGGCCAAGGTCAACGAGGGCTGTCGCACGGCAGGCATTGGCTGTATCGAATGCAAAAAGTGGGCGGCCGACAATCTTTGGAAGGTGCTGGGCCCGATTCAGGAGCGCCGCTCGAAGTACGAGGCAAATCCGAAGCTGGCGTGGGAGCTCCTCGAAGCCGGGTCGGCCAAGGCCCGTGAAGCTGCAGAAGCCACGATGCGGGAAGTGCGCGCCGCGGCCAACCTGTCGCACGAGTACGAGCCTCCGGCGCAGGCTGCTCAAGAGGGCAAGTAGTCGCGAGATTGCTGCTCTGCAGAGAATCCGTATCTTTCAACTCGGGAATGAGAAAATGCCGGATCATTTCGATCCGGCATTTTTTCCTGCATACACCAAGCATCTTCAGGCAGCTCTTTGGCTCAATGCCTTCGGCATCTCAACTGGTTTATTGCAGTTTGAGGTCCTGCGCTGCGGCGACTTCTTGCTGACGACCTCCTTTCTATGGCGGTCGATCACCGCCCGTAACCGCAGCCGCGCCTTGTGGAGCTGCGACTTGGTGTTGCCGGTGGTACATCCGAAGATCTCGGCGATCTCCTGGTGCTCGTAGCCGTGAATATCGTGCAGGATCAGCATCAGGCGGTATCCCGGAGGAAGGTCTTCAATTGCACGTTGCAGCGCTACACGATCGGTCGTCATGCTCAGAGTGTCGTCCGCCTTGCCGTAGATCTGTCCTTCGAAAGGCGCTTCCTCCTCATTGCCGAAGGAGGGATCCAGCGGACACTCTCGAATGGAGCTGTTGCGTTTGCGGATGAACATAAGGACCGTGTTGACCGCGATGCGGTGCATCCAGGTGGTGAACCGCGATTCCTGGCGGAAGGTGCTCAGCCGGCGGAAAGCATGCACGAATGCTTCTTGCGTCAGATCCTCCGCCAGGTCCGTGTCATTGACCATGCGATAGCACAGGTAGAAGACGCGGCGGCTGTGGCGCCTGTAGAGTTCGCCAAAACTCTCCGAATCACCTTTCATGGCATTCGCGATCAACTCGACTTCGGGCGCGTCCTGCAACATTAACAATGGAAGCCTCCTTTCTTTCTTCGGTGCGGTGCGGCTCACCGCGGGTTGTGGAGGCGGTGCGACAAAATACGCCGCACCCACAGGGAATCGCGACCTGAAGCTGTATTTCGAAAAAGTGTTTCCCGGCTTCCTCAGAATGGCAGCCAGAAGGGCTGCTCTCGCAGCCCTTTGGAGGAGGTTCAGCTATGAATGGTCGTGCGTTATGAGGAGAGGAAGCTTATTGAACCAGGCCTATGTGGGTTGGAGCCTGCTTCACTGCATGTAGTCCCGTCACCCGCTGTTCGAGGATCGACTTCATGTAATCTTCACCGGCCTGCATCATGTGGACCCACATCAGGTGAGCCCGGCCGTCCTGGTTGAGGAATGCCGCCACTTCTGCGGCATTCATGTGACTTCCTGATTCGGCGGCGAAATGTTGCAGGTGCGCCAGTGTAATTTCGGCGGTGACTTTCTCCCGCCAGCACTTCTTTTTAAGATCTTTCATTTCTGCTTCCCGACAGAATTGAATTTGTTTACGAGAATAGAAATAAATCCGGTGGGGCCCCGAGGGCTACATTACACATCACTCCAGCTTGTGATGGACATCACAATTTCAGGCGCGATGCGTGATTTCACCGGGGCAGGAAGCCTGGCACGCTGGCGCGATAGCGGCGGAATTCCTCTCCGAAGCGCTGCTCCAGCTCCGCGTCTTCCCGGCGGACCATGACGGCGCCGCTGATCGCATAAAAGGCAAGCATGCCCACCACTGCTATGGAACCGGTGCCCAGGGCCCATCCAAACAGCTCACAGAAGTGTCCCAGGTAGAAAGGATGGCGCACCCGGGCGCGAATGCCCGTGGTGATGAGTTCCTGGGAATGAGAGCCGGGCTCGATTTCCGGAAGCCCCATGGCCCGTACCCGCCCAAAACCTTGTACCGCAGCCTGATACAACGCCGCTCCCATCAGAAGAAACAGCACGGCTGGAACCCACGACATCCAGCTTGTGTACAGATGCACGTGACGGAAGCGCCAGCCAATGGTGAACGCGACCAGGGCGTAAACCAACCATAGCGGCACCAGTGCACCATAAGCCCGGCGGCCGGCAGCCCGCCAGCGCCTGATCAGCGGATGGACAGTGAGCCAGAACAGAGGAATGGTGGCATACACCGAGCCGATGGCCAGCCCAGCGAAGTCGAGTAGGGCGTGCAGTTTCATTGGGCCAATTCTAAACACACGATACGGAAAAACGTCAGGCTGGAGGCGCCATCGTTCTCACCACCGTCTTGCTGGTTCCGACGTTATCGAACCGGTCGAATACGCGAATCACAATCGTGTGTTCGCCGGCGCTGGCCGCAGTGGAGGCGTGCGTGGAGTCTTCCGGCGGCACAGGCGGCAGAGGTGACGCAGGCGGTAGGGGAATTTTGAAATCGTAATTCTCGACTTTGTAGTCGGAGATCTGACCCACCGGTTCGGCGATCTGCCAGTCGCCCGCATCGATCGAGTATTCCGCTTTTGCAATCGGTGAGAAGCTATCGACAGCGCGAAATGTCAGGTGTATCTGCTTGTTTTGCACCATCGCCTTGAGAGACTCAATTTCTGGTGGTGTGTTATCGACTTCAAACCGCGCACTTGTTGCCTCACCCGTCAGGCTGTCTTCCGGAGAATGCGAAGGAGAGTCAGAAGCGACCACCAGGATGGTATAGCCGCCATCGGGGAACAGGTCGGATTCGAGGTTCGCATAACGGCTGTCCAGACCATCGCTCAGTAATTTCCACCTGGTCTCGCCGTCTCCGCGGTAGTACACCGCATACACAAGGTCATCATCATTCGCGTCCTGGGCTTTCCATCTTACCGCGATGGCATCTTTGTCCGGGACTGTGGCTGGAACGGCTTCGTTGCCATTTTGCGCCTGGCCTGCGCCCCGCGTCCCTGCGGCGACACGAGCGCCCACAGAAACCGTCACATCATCAACCTCGGGCGCCACATTCTTCGGTAAATAAAAAAGAGTGACGTTGTCGATCTTCGCCGGCGGAGTGCCCGGGAAGAGCACAACTTTCCACTGCACAAATCGCGCTGATGGCGCTTCCAGAGGCAGCTCCTTTTGCAGATCTACTTTTTTCCACGGGCTCCAGTTGCGGTCAGGATTATCAACGTTTCCACTGTGAGTGTAGAGATCGAACTTGCCATTTCCGCGCACCGACACCCGTCCCCACTTGGAAAAAATACCGGCATCGAAGACATCGCTCTCGTATGTTCCCTCGCTGGCGCTTCCGGGCCCAAGACGGAAAATCTTCCCCAGGTTGCTGGTGACCGCATAGAGGCCGCCGTCGGGAGCGTCGGCGAACGCCATCACCTGGTTGGCGCTGGCTTTTACCAGGTCAATGTAGTCGCGGCCGTTGATTACGTAAATCTTTCCCTTATTGCCGGTCCCCGCGAGCAGCCGCCCGGAGGAGTCGAAGGCGAGGGCGTAGACCAGACTGTCCTTAGAAGACCAAAGCGTCTGCGGCGAACCCTCCGGCGAGATGCGATAAATCTCCGAGCCGCCGAGGTTGACAATTGCCGTCGGCGGCAAAGGTGAGAGCGTCGGCGCGGGTGTTGCTGGAGCGGTTCCAGGCTGGGGTGCGCTGGGCGTCACCGTAACCTGCACGGTTTGCTGGACCTCCGACATTGCGCCTGAGGGCCGTTTCTCTCCCGCTCCGGCGGCGTAGATATTGCCTTGCCGGTCGATCGCGAGCGCAGTGATCTCCTTCTTCGGAGCGCTGTACAGGACAAAGCCCTTGCCTTCTGAAGATATGCGGTAGATGAGGCCGCTGCCGTCAGTGCCGGCGATCAGGTGGCCGGCATGGTCGAACGCCAGAGCCCGTATCTGCGCCTCGTCGCTTTGAAAAAATACCGAGCCTTTGCCGCTGGGGCTGACGCGAAAAATTTCTCCCTGATCTCCGGTGCCCGCGTAAAGCTGGCCCGATTTGTCGACTGCCAGCGCCCAGATGTACTTGGTGTGGGGATCGAAGAACACGCTCGTGCTGTACGAGGCATCAACGGGAATGGTCAGCTTCGTCTTTCCTTCAGCGCCGGGCTTGGCGCCCTCCTGGGCAGCGGCAACTTC
Source organism: uncultured Acidobacteriaceae bacterium (assembly GCA_963846815.1). Taxonomy (GTDB): domain Bacteria; phylum Acidobacteriota; class Terriglobia; order Terriglobales; family Acidobacteriaceae; genus CAVVDY01. The sequence continues at coordinate 542,619 of CAWJXG010000001.1, forward strand.
TGCCGTGGTATGTGTGCCCTCGGGAGATTTGCCCGGGGCGGGCCCCCCGAGCACGATCTTGTAGATCCTCCCGTCGGGAGAGGTTGCGGCGTAGATCGCGCCATCCGGCGCGACAGCTAAAGCCTGCACCTGCAGTTCCCCGGCCGCGAAGATGATGCTGGCTTTGCCTTGCGGCGTTACTTTGTAGACCCGGGCCGGTGGTCCCGCGGCAGCATAGACGTTGCCTTGAGCGTCGGAGGCGGCGTCCCAGATGAAGGTTGAGGGAGAGGTAAACAGGGTGCTGAAGGCGGGAGCGAGCGTCAGATGGCCATCGCTGCTGATGGCGACTCCGTGGGTCGACCCCTTCTCGTAGTCCTCGTATTTGGTTTGCACCCAGGTGCGCGTGGATTCTGCCAGCGTAAGAGAGCAAATGGTGAGGCAGAAGATCGCCAGGCGAAGCAATTTCATCGAGATCCTGATCGGACAAACTCAGCAGGGGATATCCAAAGCCTAACACGCACCGCCGGAGCGTGTGTGCCACCGGGCACTGTTTTGCCCTCAAGGGCTCCGCATTTCGCCGCTGCGCCCGTTCGGATGAGCAGAGGACTACGCGGGTTGCGCATCGCCGGACATTCCCATCCCGCAACTGGCGGGATGGGAATGGGTTTTGGGCAACTGATTTGCTACCGTCGGCTAGCTTTCATTTCGATGCCGAGTGTGCAATCAGGATTGATGTTCTGGATGTAGAGATTCGAATTGCCGTCGCGGTAATCCTGGAATGCGATGACGGTATTCTGGTTGGCGGACAATGCCGTCCAGGGGCGCGACTTCTCGGCGAGCACGGAGCTGACCGGGAATTGCGCGCACTTGGTTGAGCCGTCATTGTTCAGCCGTACCCCCTGAATGGTGCCGGCCTCTGTGACCTGCTGATCGACCCAGAAGACAAATGCGCCGTCGCCAATTTGCACCGTGCGCTCGAAAATTTCCGCGTCGTTGCTCTGCAGAGGAATAATGGCCAGCCCGCTGTCGCCCCACTGCCTGGTTCCCGTGGAGTCAAACTTCTGGGCATAGACACCGCTCAGGCTCTGCAACGAATCCTCTTCTTCGTAAGAGACGAAAATTTCCTGGGTCGACTGCCGATAGTCGACGGAGGGCGAAACGCGAATCTGCGAGGCGTTGGTGGAAGCCACCACCCCGTTGTGGGGGAACACTTCCGACCCATCGGAGGCGATGTGCTGCACATAGACCTGCAGCGAAGGACTGTTGGTGTACCAGGAGAAGACCGCGCCGCCATTGCCGTCAGGAACGAAGGCGGGATAATTGCCAAGTTGCAGTGAGCCGCCGTCCCATACGTGAACGTGCTTTGCGCCCCAAAGCAGTTTGCCGGAAGCCGAAATCTTGTTGGCGTAGAGATAACGATTGCTGCGGAATCCTGTATCGCGGCTGAAGGAGACGATGACCGATCCATTGTCGGAGGCGTGCAAATCCGACACCTGGTAGTCTGCCTTGTTCTCGCTCAGAACGATACCGTTGTTCTGCAGTGCGGGCGAAGCCCACAGCGCTTTCCCATTGGCATCGAACTTCTGCAGCACGACGAACGAATAGGTCGGACCGTAGGCGGTCCAGGCCACCACCACTCCGCCGTCGCTGGTGCCCGCCACCTTCGGCTGATGGGCGTTGGGAGCGCCGACGGTGAGTTGTATCCCGTTCGCTCCCCATAGCTGCTCGCCACTGGGACTGACCTTGGTGACGGTTACCTGCTGATTGTCGCTTTCACGGGTGTCAAGGAAAGCCAGCAGTGCGTTGCCTTGCGTGTCGACGTCCAATCCGTAGTCTTCCGTCGAACTGTTTGTCAGTTTGGCAATTTGAATACCATCGTGCATGAACTGTTCGTACCCGTTGGCATCCAGGCGCTGAAGATAGGTATCGTAGCCGTTCGGCGGCGGGTCGTTGGGATTGTTATTGAACCAGCTAACGAAGAATCCATTGTCGGCCAGCGGAACAACCTTGGGCTGCACCTGGTCGGCGTTAGGGATATCGGACAGCGACAGGTTCTGGTTCGGATCGCTTGACCACTGGGCCCACGCGCTCACATTCAGCGAAAGGCCAATCACAATCGGGAGAACATAAGACCGCAATAACACCTTCATACTGTTCCTCTTCTCTCTCCTGATCTCTTTATTGACGGCATCCGTGGCGGGAGGCCGACGGCTGGTGGCTCCGGTTGCAGAAACACTGTCAATGAAGGGAAGGTACTTCGCCGAGACCATATCACAAGCGCTATGGGGTGAAAAGAGCGGCCGCTGCGGAGAATCAGTTTTAGTTTCGAATTGAACAAACTGTTGGGCCACCACAGCTAGACAGGGTTGGCGGTCACTTCAATCGGGACGCGCGCCGGCCGGTGTTCCCGGATCCGATTCGTCTGTTCCTGCCGCGGGCGCAACGGCCTCCGCGGTCGCATCTTCGCCGGCCGATGCCGCTGTGCCCGGCTCCGCCGCTGTCTCCGGCTCTGCGGTTGCGGCGTTTTGGAACAACTCCGCCTGAGGATCGCCCAGCTTCTCGAACTCCTCCATGCTGGGCAGCTCGCCGACGTCGTTCAATCCGAAGCGCAACAGGAATTCCTTGGTGGTCTTGTAGAGGATCGGACGCCCGATCACCTGCTTGCGTCCGGCGGTAGTGATGAGTTTGCGATCGAGAAGGGTGGCGATCACGCCGGCAGAGTCAACACCGCGGATTTCGCTGATCTCGGGCACGGTGACCGGCTGTTTGTAAGCAATGACAGAGAGCGTTTCGAGGGCCTGCAACGAAAGCCGCACCGGCGGCTTCAGGCTTTTGGCGAAGTTCACCACCACATCGTGATGCTCGGGTTTGGTGGCCATACGATAGCCGCCCGCGATCTGACGAATCTCCATGCCGCGGTCGGGAGACGAATATTCGGCGACAAGTTCGTCCAGCAGTGTGTCAATGCGGTCTTTCACTCGCCGCAGATTTTCTTTCTCGGTGGCCTTCTCATCCTCGACCGGCGATGGCGCGGGATCCGGCACTTCCGGGATCGGGGTTTCTGCAGAAGCCGATTTGTCTTCTACCGCGACCTCCGACTCAAACTCTATGCTCTCCTCGTCCAGGTCGTCTTCCTCGGGAGGATGAGGCTCGGCAATTAGCTGGTTCAATGCCAGCCGAGCTTCTTCCTCAGCCCGCAACTCCGCCAGCACATTGTCCTTGAGAAGGGACACGAGTTGATTCAAGGTAACCGGTTCTTCGGTTGCGTAAATGATGGCTTCCAGTTTGGCTTTCGTGCTCATTCCGGTTGTGCGGGACCTCTGCCCCGCGTAAGACCGTCTCCTTCGAAATCAGGGCTTGGCCCCGAATCTTTTTGTTCCGTCCCCAAGGGACTCAGTCAAAATAGCCCGATCTTCGCGCCGCTGCAGCGATGCACTACTCTCTCATTGCCAATCGTCCCTGACTGCCGCCGCGTCCCCCATCAGGCTATCGAAGTTCGTGTGCTTCTTCAGCATGATCTCACCGTAAACCTGGTCCTGACGCGCCAACACCGCCTGCAGGCGAATCAACTCCAGTATGGCCAGGAAGGCGCATACCAGCGATGTGCGCGAGTTCAGACTTCGCAGCAGCTGCTTCAGGCGCACCGGCCGGTCTTCCAGCGAGAGCCGTCGGCGAACATACTCGATCATCTGCGAGACGGTGACGTTTTCCTCTTGCACGTCGAAGGTGGGCCGCCGCTTGGCCCGGTCCAGGATCTTCTGGAATGTCTTCACCAGGTCGACCACGTCGGCCGCAAGTTCGGGTTCAGCCCCTTCGGCTTCGCGAAAATCCTTTAGCGACGGATTCGACCAAACGGCTTCCTCGATCTGCTGTTTCTGCAGCAGCATCTGCGCGGCCGTCTTGAACCTCTCGTGCTCCAGCAGGCGGTTGACCAGCTCGGTACGAGGATCTTCCGATTCCATTGGCGAATCGGGATCGCGCGGCAACAGCATCTTCGACTTGATGTGAATCAGCAGGGAAGCTGTGTAGATGAACTCGGCGGCAACGTCCACGTCGAGCTGCTTCATGCCCTCGACATACTTCAGGTACTGCGCGGTGATTTTCGCGATGGGGATGTCGTAGATATCCACGTCCTGCTTGCGAATCAAGTCGAGCAGCAGGTCAAGCGGGCCTTCATACACCTGGCCGACGATGATGGAAAAGGGCGAGTCGTCCTCTTTCCGCGGCATCGCCCTGGGCGTAGTCGGCTGGCTTTGTGTCGGCTGTAGGGGCTCACTCATCCATGTTCATAATCTCACAAATGTTTTGCCGCGCTACCAACCGTCGCGTTTAAGAGTTACAGGCAGTTACCCCTTAGTTGTGAGATGGTCAGCATACTTGGTTCTGCGGGTGGAGCACCGCTTCAGCGAAGTTATCGTGCCCATCCCTCAGCGGCTGAAGCCGCAAACATTGCAAGTAGCAAGCGGTACTCTACCCGTTAGGCTGGGTAGTGGAAGTGCACCAGGTGTTGCGAAACGATGTTAAAACCGTTGCGGGTAGCTGGCCGAAAATGCCAGCGCCAGAGCACGTCAAGCACCTTCTGGTCGATGCCATATCCGATGCCCTTCGTCAGCTTCAGATCGCTGACATTGCCCTGCTCGTCGATGGTGACCTCAACGATCACATCTCCTTCCACCCCCGGCGGCAGCTCAGAGCGTGCCACCGGCGGATCGGGAAAAACCTCTGGCAGCGCCGGAATCACGGCAGGTCCGGTCAGCGGAGTTCCGGGAATATGAACTCCATAAGGCGAGCCCGCGCTGGCCGTGACGTCAGCAGCACTCGACGCGGTCTTGCTGGCCTCCTCCTGTTTTCTGGCTATCGGCTTTGGCCGTGAAGCGACTTCCCGTTTGGGAGCAGTGAGCTTCGCGCGCTGCAGCGGCTCTGTGTCGCGTGGTCTCTCAGGACCCAGCGGTGCGAGATACACCACGCTGCCGGACGAGTATGGCGTTCCCAACGCAACTTCGTGCGGCGGCATCGCGGTCGGAGATGGGTGCCGTAGCAGAAGTGACAGGACCAGGACATGCGCCGCAAACGACAGCAACAGCGCAGTATCCCATCGCTTGCGGTACGCCGGTCTTAATTCCTGAAACATTCACCACCTGAGATATGGGTTCGACTCGTGCAACCGACGCGGGTAAGCGGCGAAACGCTTTTGCTCTCGGACTTCGATGATTGGTCGCCGCCCGTCCACGGCCCCAGTGAAACGATGTCAGGCTAATCGATTCCGATGGAGTTCAGAAGGTCACAAATTTGATTGGCTTCGACCCGCAGCCGCCTCCCCGATTGCAGCATATCGGGTATCTCGTCGAAGCCTTGCATCAGCCGTAGCTTCACCGCGGCGTAACACTCCGGATCGCTGAGCTTGCGTCCCCGTTCTTCCGACCACGCCCGGATTGCGCCCGGGCCGAGAAAGATGCTTACCGCGAAAGTTGTTTTGCGGTCGGAGGTGACATCGAACACGTACTCCTTTGCAGGAGATTCCGGATCTGAAGCAAGGGCGTTGCGCTGGCCCACAAAGTAGTACTGATAAACGTAGCCCGTTTGTGCGGTATAGGTCTTGAGTCGGCGCACCGTCATGGTCTCAACCCTCTGCCGGCGCCTCCCGCAGTCGCGCGGCCGCAGCCTCAGGAGTCACCGGTGAAGAATAGATTTCCTTGAAGGTATACGACTTCTCTTTCGATCCCAGGATTGGCAGTATCTCGATGTGCCAGTGATAGTCGTCGTCAATCGTCTTCCAAAAGCCGAGCGTCTCCGATTTATGCAAGGTATTGGGCGATGTGTGCAGCACCATGTGGAAGCCGTCGGCAATGCTGCGAATCCGGAACAGAGTGCGCCGCAAGATGGCAGCCAGGTCGCGCAATGCGCCCGACTTCGTAGCGCTGCGCTCGAAGTAAGCCTCGTGGGAGCGCGGAGCAATCCAGGTTTCATAGGGGACCCGCGTCGCATAGGGACACGACGCGATGTAATTCCCTCTGACCTCGATCAGCCGCAGTTTCTGCTGCTGCTCCTGGGCGAGGATGTCGCAGAAAACGCAACGCTCTTTCAGCCGGTAATGTTCACGCGCCGCCCGCAGTTCATACAGCACACGGCGAGGCACAAAGGTTGTCGCCACGACTTCCGTCGTCGGATGGTCCCATTGCTGTCCCGACATGCTGCCGAAGTTCTTGAAGACCGTCACGTATTTGAAGCGAACGTCTTTCTTCAAGTCCTCGATACGGCTTGCGCAGAGCGCCAGGTATTCCTCGATTTCCTTATCGTCGGCATTCCACAACTGACGGTCATGGCGTGGGTTTTCCACGATGACTTCATGCGCGCCGATCGCCTGCATCTTGTCGTACAGGCCGTTGCCTGCGCGCTCCGGCTCGCCCTCAATCCGGTAAATGGGATTGGGATGAACCACGGCGCGGGCCGCCCAGGGATTGCCGTTCGCGCTGGGGACGAAGGATAGCACCTGCAACTGCTGCGCGCCTTCCGGGCAAAAGGGGCAGCCGTAATCGCGGGACCCGCCCTCGCCGGCCTCGCCCGTGATAACCCAGGAGCGCGTGATGGGATCTTTCCGGAGCTCCATATTTCTTCCTGTTTACTTTACTGTGATGTGACAGTACGTGGCTAGAGCACCCACCCTTCGCTCGTCCGCGCTGATAAAATTACAGCTGTGTCTCGCCCCATTCGGCTTATCGCCATCGATATCGATGGCACTTTGCTGAACACCAAGGTTCAGCTCTCGCAAGAGAATCGCGCCGCGCTCCAGCGTGCGCACGAGGCCGGAATCGAAATCGTGCTGGGAACCGGACGCCGCCATGATTTTGCGCTCCCCATCGCGGAGTCTTTGGGCTTTGATCTTTGTCTCATCAGCTCCAACGGCGCAGTCACCCGGTCTATCAATGGCGAGCTCTTTCATCAGGATCTGATGCCGGTGCAGACAGCGCTGAAACTCTGCCGCCTGATGCGAAGCTATCACGACTACATGGTGCTGACCTTCGACCGTGAGGGCCGCGGCGCCATTATCTGCGAGAATCCCGAAAAGCTCTACGCAGTCATTCAGCGCTGGATGGAGAAGAACTCGCTGTATATCGACTACATAAGTCCGATCGAGAGCGCGCTGGTGGTCGACCCCATCCAGGCGATGTTCTGTGGACCGATCGAGCTGACGACGCGAATCGTTCGCGAGCTGGAGAGCTGCGATTTCCGCTCGGAATTTACCCTGCTGCGCACGCAGTACGATTATCGGGACCTCTGCATCGTCGACCTGCTGAACGCCGGATGTTCCAAGGGACACGCGTTGGAGCGCTGGGCCGGCTTTCGCGGTATCGATCGATCGGAAGTGATGGCGATCGGAGACAACTACAACGACGTCGAGATGTTGACCTTTGCCGGTCATCCGGTCATCATGCAGAATGCATCGGAAGACCTGAAGCAGAACGGATGGACGGTCACCTTGCATTGCGATAATCACGGAGTGGCTGCGGCTATCGATATGGCGCTGGAGAAGAACGCAGCGGTAACGCATGCGTAGATTGTTGCTGGCCGGAGTCGTGCTGTTTGCGCTGGTGCCCCTTCATGCCGCGGACATGGCCAATCTGCGCAACGGCTTTAGTATTCGGCATGAGCGCCACGAGGTCATCGGCTCAGTCACGCGTCTCTATACCGGGGCCGACGACAGCAGCTACATCGACGTACCGACAGCGCAAATTGATAACTTCGAGCCGGCGCCTCCGGAACCGCAGGCCGCCCAGGCTGCCCAGGCCGCAAGTCCTGTCGATGTTAACGCAGTGATTCGTGAAGTCAGCCTCCGCAGCCAGGTTGACGCCGATTTCATTGCCAGCGTCATTCGCGCCGAGAGTGGCGGCAATCCCCAGGCGGTCTCTCCCAAAGGCGCTCGCGGATTGATGCAGTTGATGCCCGGAACCGCCGACAAACTCGGCGTCAAGAACAGCTTCGATGCCGCCGAAAATGTGGATGGCGGAGTTCGCTACCTGGTCCAGTTGCTGCAACAATTCAACTATGACGTCGCCAAGGCGCTGGCAGCCTACAATGCCGGTCCGGAGAGGGTGGTGCAGTATAAGGGGGTTCCGCCGTATCACGAAACCCGCGCCTACGTGGCACGGATCATTCGCGACTACAACCGCAAGAAGCTCGCTGAGCGGAAGCAAACCCTGAAGCACGCCCAAATGGCGGTGGCGAAGACTCCGCAATCCGCGGGTGGGGAATAAACTGGCTTTGCCTCTTCCTTCACCTGTAATCTAGATATTCTCTGTCCTGGAGCGGCTCCGATCTCGCAGTTTTGAAATTTCCTGAATGAATAAAAAACGCATCCTGATAATGTTGCTGGTGTTCGTGGTGCTGTGCCTGCTGGTCTACCTGCAGGTGCGGACCTGGAAGCGCTTCGACTGGCACACCTTCTGGCAGCAGACCGAGCACGTGAACTGGCTCTATATTGTTGTTGCGACCGCACTGATCTACATCGCATACGCCTTCAGGGCGGTAAGATGGCGCATTTTCCTAAAGCCATTCTGCGAGACCAGGACTGTCCGGTTGTTGGGTCCGCAATATGTTGGCTTTGCGGCCCTGGCTCTGCTCGGTCGGGCAGGCGAAGTAATTCGACCGTACATCATCGCCAAAAAAGAGAGCTTGACGTTCTCGTCTCAGATGGCGATTTGGACCGTCGAGCGTATTTTCGATATGGCCGCATTTGCCGTTTTGCTGGGCTTTAGTTTCCTTTCACCACAGTTGCGCACCGTCAATCACTATAGGGAATTTCGAGGTGCAGCCTTTCTTCTGCTCCTTCTCATTGCGGTGTTGGTGATTGCGGCAATGGCGATGCGAAAGGCCGGAGCCCTCGTTGGCGGCATCGTGTATCGGGGTCTCGTCCCCTTCGCTCCCCAGATCGCTGCGAAGCTGCGCGACAAAATTGCCGCCTTTAGTGCCGATTTGGAAATCGTTCGGGACCTGCGTTCCGCGGCTCAGATTACCGCTCTCAGCATCGGGATGTGGTTAGTAGTTGCGCTGTCTTATCTTGCTATTACACATGCGTATGCAGAGCCCAAACTGAGTAGCCTGGGGCCGGCTAAGATCGTGCTGCTGATGCTCGCCAGCATGGTGGGATCGTTGCTCCAGTTGCCGGGGGTCGGCGGCGGAGCACAATTGGCTACCATCGCAACCTTGAAAGAGGGATTCGGTGTGACGCCAGAGTTGGCAGTGAGCTGCGGAATGCTGCTTTGGGCCGTCACCTTTATGTCCGTGATCCCCGTAGGCTTGCTGCTTGCACGTCGAGAGCATGTGTCGTTGCGCGCCGTGGAAGAGGCCGAAGAAAAGGCTGCGGCCTTGGCCGAGTAAGCTGAGGCCTATTGCGGCAGCGACGCTGTCCAGCCAGCTGCCTTCAGTTGCTCGCGAATGGATTGCGCTGAATTTGCGCATACCCCGGCAATCCCCATGGCCTTCGCCGCGGAAGTATTACGCTCTTTGTCGTCGATGAACATGGCTTGGCCCGCATCGACTTGCAGGCAGTCCAGAGAGTAGCGAAAAATCTGCGGGTCCGGCTTTGCCAGTCCCACCTCCGCCGAAAGCACGAAGCAATCGAATTCCGCGATCCAACGGAAGCTGGATCTCACAGCTGCCGCCATGTCGGCGTGCATGTTCGAAAGCACCGCCGTGCGAAGGCCTAAAGCGCGCAACTGTTCGGCCCAGCGCAGCATAGCCGGATTCATGTTGCTCCACATCTCCACATCGGTGCGACGCAGCCACTCGATCTGCTCCGGGGCAAGCTGCACTCCTGCGTCTTGTGCAATAGCCGACCAATATTGCTCCGGGGTGATCTCGGCGCGATCGTAGCGATACCGCTCTGCATAGTAGTACTCACGAAACTTGGCGGGTGTCAGCTTAAACACAGCCGCCATGCCAGCTATGGTTTCAGGTGGCGGAGGCCAGGAAAGCACTTCGCCGAAGTCGAAGATAACAGCGCGGATAATCTGCCCACCAAGGTAGACGGGAACCTCGCTCATGAAGCGACCTTATCAGATGACGCCGGGAAATCAGGCATTACCGGCGTCAAACCTGAAGGCGGCGCCGCAGCCAAGGACTTAAATCGGCAATTATCGGAATCCGGCGAATTTCACCTGACGGCGAGACTTAACGCTTGGCGCGACTGCTGAGATGCAGGAGACTGATCGCAATTTACAGTGCGTCTCTAAGCTAGTCGAAAGACGTGCAGGTTCTGAGGCAGGCCGGAAACGACCTGCCTATTTTCTGTTCGATTCGCTTGATTTACCCGCCTCTCTACTATATAACTAACTGGTTAGTTAAATGAATCACGAGACGCCCAACACCGTGATCCGGGGCAGCCGCCACCAGCCCGACTTGAGCCGCAACAAGATCCTCACCGCCGCCCTGGTGGAGTTTGCCGATCAGGGTTTGGCGGGCGCCCGGATGGATGGCATCGCGGCTGCCGCCGGCGTCAACAAAGCACTGCTGTACTACTACTTCCGCAGCAAGGATGCGCTTTACGCCGCGGTTCTGGATGAGTTCCTGCAGCGGCTGAAGGCGCAAATCGACCGGGCTTTGGACGCAAACGTCAGCGCCGGCGAGCGCCTTCTGCTTTATGCCAGAGCTCACTTCGACTCGGTGGCCGAGTCGCGTTATTACGCGCCGCTGTTCCAGTCGGAAATGATGAGCGGGTGGCAGGAAGGCTCGCCCCATCTGGCACATATCGTCGATCAGTACATTAAGCCGATCGCGATGCGGGTGACAGCGGTCTTGCGGGAAGGCATCGCCAGCGGCGAATTCCGCGCCGTGGATCCGGCCCAATTCGCGCCGACGATGGCAGCCGGCATCGTCCATTACTTCGTCTCGCCGGTGGTTCGCAGGCTGCGCACGCGCGACCCGTATTCTCCCGCCGCCATTGCAGAGCGGCGCTCCGCCATACTCGACTTCATTGCTGCCGCCCTGTTCGCCGACCGGGACGCGGGCGTGAAACTGGCAGCCGAAGTAGCCAACCGATTGCAGGATGCCGACGGTTCTTCGAACCAGACAAACGCGCTCCGCAGCCGTATTCGCGGGAGGCAAAAGTGAAGCAAGGCAAGTTCTTCCTATTCATTCTGCTGTTAGTGCTTCTGGCCACCGGCTATTTCTTTTATTCGACCGACCGCAGTAGCGACACGGTGCTGATCGGCATTGTCGATGCCAACCAGGTCATCGTCAGCTCCAAGATCGCAGGCCGCATTGAGAAGCTGTACGTCGACGAAGGCTCCAAGGTGAAGACCGGGGATCTGATTGCCGAGATCGATTCAGCCGAGCTGCAAGCCCAGAAGAACGCCGCCGAAGCCACTATCAACGCTTACGACATGCAGGTGGCTTCGCTGAAGGCTACCGAGAAGCAGACCATGGGTGAGACCAACAGCGGAGTGGTCAACGCGAAAGCATTGCTGGCGGCCGCCCAAGCGACGTTAGTGCAAGCCCGGGCGGACTTGGCGCGAATTCAGAGCGATTCTGAGCGAACCATGAAGCTCGCTGAGCAGGGCGTGGCCTCGGAACAGGATCGGGTGCGCGCGCAAGAGCAGTTGAGGGCGCAGCAGGCAGCGGTCAACACTGCGCAACAGAACGTCGATGCTGCGCGAGCCAGCCTCAACATGGCGGAGGCGCGGCTCCATCAGCAGGGCGCTGCCGCCAGCAACGTCGCCGCCAACGAGGCCCAAGTGGCGAACGCCCGCTCCCAGTTAGCCGAAGCCGAAACGCGGCTGGGCTACACCAGGATCTACGCTCCCGTCAGCGGGACAGTCTCCGTTCGTGCCGCAGTACAGGGTGAAGTCGTAAATCCGGGCGAACCGATCGTTACCGTCGTCGACTTCGGCGACACCTGGGTGCGCGCTGCCGTTCCTGAGACCGAAGCCCGCTTCATCGCGGTAGGAGACAAGCTTGCTGTTCGTCTGCCGCAGGGTAAGCCGATCGAAGGAACCGTCATCTTCAAGGCGGTTGAAGGCGACTACGCCACGCAGCGGGATGTGAGCCGCCGCAAACGCGACATCAAGACCATCGGGCTCAAGCTAAAGGTTGACAACCCGAAGGGCGAACTCGTACCCGGTATGACCGCTGAAGTGCTGCTGCCCAGGAATCTCTCGCGAGGCGCGCAATGAGCTGGATGCATCCCAAGTCGCCCTCCGAGCACGGACACGAGATTCCCCCCGGCTCCGACGCTATTGTTGTCGATCACATCACCAAGAAGTATGGCGACTTCACCGCCGTTGACGATATTTCGTTCTCAGTGAAGCAGGGGGAAATCTTCGGCCTGCTGGGCCCTAACGGCGCCGGCAAATCAACCCTGATCCGTATGATGACCACGCTGCTGCCTATTACCGGCGGGCGGGCTCTCATCAACGGCTTCGACGTAGCCAAACAACCCGACGAAGCGCGCCACTGTATCGGCGTGATTCCGCAGGCCATGACCAGCGACATCGATCTCACGGTCGAGGAGAACCTCACCATCTACGCCAAGCTGTACGACGTTCCGGCCGACAAACGTAAGCGCAACATCGACGACTTACTGGAGACGGTTGATCTTGGCAAGTGGCGCAACGCGCAGACGAAAACGCTCTCCGGCGGCATGCGCCGCAGGCTGGAGATCGCCCGCGGCCTGGTCCACAACCCGAAGATTTTCTTTCTCGATGAACCGACCACTGGACTGGATCCCGTCTCGCGCGTCGCCGTGTGGGAGATGTTGACCAAGATTAAAGATCGCCATGGTCTGACCGTTCTAATTACCACCCACTACATGGACGAAGCCGATCGCCTCTGCGACCGCATTGCCATCGTGGATCACGGAAAGTTGGTGGCGCTGGATTCGCCGCTGGCTCTCAAGGCCAGTGTTCCCGGATCGAATGTCATCGAAGTGCAGTTCAAAGGAGCGCCTGCGGATTGGGCCGAGCTGCTGGAGAGCCTCGAAGACGTGAAGTCCGTTCAGGCACAGGCGGGAGAGTCGTATCGCATCATGAGCAGCAACGGCTCCAAGACGACCACAGAACTGGTGGGCATGGCGGTGCGTTCGAACGTCGAACTGAAGTCGCTTTCGGTACAGAACACCACGCTCGATGATGTTTTCGTCCACTTCACCGGACGGCAATTACGCGACGAGCAGGTCAAAGCCTATAGCTTCCTCATGCCTGACCGTCCGGGGTTGCGGCCATGAATCGCATGCTGGCCATCGTTGAGCGCGAGCTGCGCAAGTTTTTCCGTTCTCCGACCCTGATGCTCGTGTCTATGGTGTTTCCCCTGGTGCAGTTGATCGTGCTGGGCAACGCCTTCGGCGGCAAGATCAAAGACGCCCGGCTCGGGGTCGTTGATCAGGACGGCGGCACCCAGGCCGTAAAAGTTATCGAAGCTCTGAACGCGGTGCAGGCCAATGCACGCACCTTCCGGCCCATCTATTACGACAGCGATCAGCAGGCGATGCAGGATGTGCGTACCGGACGGCTCGACGGCGCCATCATCATTCCGCCGGAGTACTCCCGCCGGGTTTACGAAGAGAACCATCCGCGAATTGCGCTGATCGTCGACAACACCGACAACTTCATGAGTTCGACGCTGGAGCAGACGTTCTCCGATCTCACCAAAGCGCTGAACGATCCTGACGTTTCGCCGTCGCGCATTCTGCAACAGATTTCGCTCGACACGGTTGAGCTGTATCCCTACATCGAGTACATGAAATATCTGTTGCCTGGCTCCATTGTGCTGGCGATGTTTGTCTCGGTCATGATTGGCGGCGGAATGCTGTATATCGACGACAAGGCTCGCGGCGTTCACGAGGGCTACCTGGTCACGCCGATTACGAAGTTCGAACTCGTCGCCGGGCTGAACGTTGCCGGATCCATCAAAGCCGTACTATCGGGCGTGGTCATTACCGTTTTGGGGTCTCTGCTGGCAGGTGTGGGCTCCACCTTCGTCCCGCGCAACATCATTCTCATCATGTTGTTGGTGGTCACGACTTCGGTCGCGTTCAACACCATGATGTTTCTCATGATGGTGCGGGTGGAAGATCCGCTGGTGCCGCGCGCTACCTTCGGCATCCTGAATACGCTGCTGTTTTTCCCCAGCGGCGCCATTTATCCCGTGAAAGCGTTTCCCGCCTGGCTGCAGGCGATCGCTTATGCCGATCCCTTCACCTACGCCGTCGATGGCTTCAAGGCGGTGCTTTTAAAAGACGCTGGCTTTGCGGCGATCCGTGCTGATCTGTTCTACCTCTCGGCCGCTGCGATCATCATGATCAGCATTGCGACCGCATTGTTCAAGAGAACGCTGTAGGAGCAGCAGCTGGCGATGAACATCCGGTCTGCTGCTAGACTGTTCGCGTATGACCCTATTCCAAGCTGAGCCTTACGATCCGGCTCGTATACGCAGACGACGCCTACGCATCGCGGTCATCCTCGCGATTGTGATTGTGCTGGGTTTTCTGGCTTGGCACTTCCGCTATTGGCAGGAGGAGCGTCAGGTCGACAAGTTCTTCGATGCCCTGCAGCAGAAGAACTTTGAGAAGGCTTACGGCGTCTGGATGAACGATCCGGATTGGAAGCAGCACCCCGACAAGTACAGCCGCTATCCGCTCTCCGATTTCATGAAAGACTGGGGACCTGGCGGAGAGTGGGGAATCATCAAGAGCCACAGTATCGATGGGGTAGCTGTGCCCAAGGGCGGCAACGCCGGGGCTTTTGTCAGCCCCAGCGGCGTAGTCGTTGTGGTGACCGTAAATGACCGTGTCGCCGACAAGGCGCACATCTGGGTTCAGAAATCAGATAAGACCCTGAGCTTCTCGCCGTTCTAAAAGGGCTCTTTTTCACTTAGCCTGCAGGGCTTAAAATGTCCACTGCGGATTAGCGAAAAGCGAGTGGCGAACAGCGGCTCTTCTCACGCCGCCGGAGCCATGGACCGCTCGGCTGCGGTCTCGATAAAGCGCTTCATCACGTTGGCCCACATCACCTTCTTGCGCAGCGCGCTCTCCTTCACGGTGCGCCCCTGGGCAAACATCTGCAGCAGAACTTTCAGCTTCAGCACCGTGAGCAATTGTTGCTCTGGAGCACTCACGCCGTATGCGCGTGTAAACGAGTCCTGCACCAGGGCCGTCAGGCTGCGGTCACAGAATGGATATTTCTCCAGCGCCTCAACTGCGGCCAGAAAAGTCGCGGCGTCATGTAGCGAATTTCCCTGCGGTCTAAAGTTTGCGAACTCGCAAAATCCTACGCCACCGTCGGAAATCATCACGTTGAGCGGAACAAAGTCGTTCAAGACCGCCGAGGAAGCTATAGGCTTTCTTACGTTTCCCAACGTGCTGCCGACGTATTCCATGATGGACTGAACAGAATCCCTGGCCAGCCCGTCTTTTTGCGCTTTGACGCAGAGTTTTTCAAGATCAGAGCGCAAGGAATGGCCATCCAGGGGCTGCGGCTCGCCGACGGTGACCTCATGAAACCGGCGCAGCCACTGTCCTGTTCGCCGGGCGGCGACCTCCAACAGCCCGTCGTTGCCAAAGTCAGGCAGCAAAGCAGCCTTCATCATGATGCTCTGCAACGGCAGGCCATTGATTTTCGTGCACACCACGGCCCCGATACTGGAGAAATCTCCCACCGGCCGAGGTACGCCGTCCAGCCCGCCATCGACGGAAGCGGCAAAGATTTTCTGCAGGTTTTCCGATTCGCTCCTGGCCAGCTCTCGAGCGGAATTGGCGCCCATTTTGGAGGGCCGGTAAATCTTCGCATTTACCCGTTCGCTGGCATCGGAAAAGTCCAGCACGATCTCGTAAATGTAATGGTCAGGTTTCGGGGTGTGGCCCACGACGCGGACCGCTTTCAGATCGCAGCGATGGGGAAAGTGCTCCCCTCCGCAATTCCGCAAGCTATCGACGATCTGGTCCAGGGCAGCGTTCGTCATGGACGTTCCAGCCTTTCTCAGAGTTCCTTCTTCGCGCAACCTAGGCCCCCTGATAGTAAGTTGCAGAAAAGGAAGCCAAAGTTGGCTCTGGCCCATCATGACGCGGGATGGCGTTGAGGCATCTGCGCGAAAAGGGCCTTACTCTTCGCGCGAGAAAAGCGGGGGAATCTCTTTAGAAACTCAGTAGAACAGATACTTCTGCCATTTGGAGTCCGATCGTCCCATCATCCGCATAATGTGACGGCTGGTATGAAGATTGAACGCATGCGGCTCGCGCATGAGCTTCATATTGGCTTCCTGCGGCAGCATATTGCCCTTGCGGCGGTTGCAGAAGTGGCAGCACGCCACCAGGTTCTCCCAGGTGGAGGCGCCTCCGCGGGAGCGGGGCATAACGTGGTCCAGGGTTAATTCGCCGGCCGCCAAAATCTTGCCGCAGTATTGGCAGGTGTTGCGGTCGCGCAGAAGAATGTTCTTCCGCGACAGGGCGCGCGTCTGGTGGGGAATGCGGCGATACTCCAGCAGCCGGATAACCGAGGGGATATTAATCGCAATCCTGGCCGCGTGCATGCGATGGCCGTTCTCTTCCTCCATCATGGCTACTCCCTTCAGCACCAGTATGATGGCGCGACGGGCGGCGCAAACATTGATGGGTTCGTAGGACGCGTTCAGCACCAGCACCGGGGCGTGCATCGGCGAGCGCTGAACGCGCTCTTCAGGCGCAACGCGCGCGTGGTGCATGCATCCGGCTAAGGACTTACCGTATCGCGAAGCTGTGCTCTGGGCCGTAGACATAGCTTTTTCAAATCGAGACTAATTCCTCGACTTCCTCCCCCTCTGCTTGATGAGCAAAATTCCAGGTAACCGGCGCTTTCAGCACCCGGGCGACCGTGGCAGCGAAGACCTTTGCCGCTCCGGCGCGTTTCAGCACACGCGCACATTCGGAAACCGTCGTCCCGGTTGTCATCACGTCGTCGACCACAACGACGGTTCGGCCGGCGATGCGTTCGGGATTCTTCACCCGAAATGCGCCGCGCATATTTTGGATGCGGGCCTCGCGATCCAGTCCCACCTGCGATCGCGTCTGCCGATGACGAACCAGAACATCCGAAGCCAGTTCGAACTTGCCTCGCAAATCTTTCAATGCGGCGCGCGTAATCAACTCCGACTGGTTGAATCGGCGCTCCCGCCGCTTGGAGCGATGCAAAGGCACAGGAACCAGCAACGGGAGCGAATCGCCGGCATCACAACCCAGGTCGCCAATGCTCGAGGCCAGTAACCTTCCCAGCGGACGCGCAGCCGGCACGACACCGTCGTACTTCAACAGGTGAAGCAATTTCCGCAAGCCTGCCTCGTACTCTCCAAAGGCTACGGCCCGCTCGAAATCGGGAGGATCATCGCGGCACACCTGGCACTGTCCGTCGCCCACGAGGAGCTGAGCAGGAACCAGCCGCTCGCCGCAGATGACGCATTGCGGCACGCTGATGCGCCGCATCAACGCCAGACATTCAGGACAGACAGGGAGCCGCGCAATAGAAATCAGGGGGGTATTACAGAGCCGGCAATCGGAAGGCACAAAAACTGCGGAGAGGCTGCTTACTACCGTTTTGATCGGCGCTACCCAGCCATGACGCGGCTCGGCGCGCTCGATTCGTCGTTTTCTCGTTACGGTGTCACAACTGCTGAAGACCGACCTCCGCTTTCAATCTCCCGAAGATGATATCCGCTCACTCGACTGGCTCGTGGGCCAAGACGACGGTATGCAGTCAGTATATGAACTTTGATGCTGGTCTGCAATGTCGGCCATGGTTCTCGGAAACAGTTCACGATCTTTTCATGTGCAGCAAAATAGCGCGAGTTTTGCGCTTGTGTGCTCCGGTGACGCGGTTTAGGATGCGGGACAGTTGAGTGTAGGTCACAGGGGGCGAACGTATGATCACCGGTGTCCACGCCATCATCTACAACAAACAAGCTGAGGAGTTAAGGGCCTTCTTCCGCGATGTGCTCTCGTTTCCCTTTGTTGATGCCGGTCACGACTGGATGATCTTTACCTTGCCGCCGGCCGAACTGGGCATACACCCCACTCGTGGAGAGGGTTCACACGAGCTTTACCTGCTATGTGATGACCTGGCGCAGACCTTGTCTGAGCTGCAGGCCAAGGGAGTCGAACTGGCAGAGCCAGTCTCCGAGCAGCCTTGGGGCCTGCTGGCCGCGCTTCGAATTCCCGGTTCTGACATGATTCGGATCTACCAGCCCCGACATCCCACCGCCATTACTGGCGCCCAATAGATACGGTCACCGGGCTAGCATTCGATCAGAAAAACCCAGTAGACTGACAATGCCCAGCGCCCAATGAAGACAACCACTTGTATCCAGCGCTTCCGGCGTGTTAACTTGCGCCCTTACTCTATCCGCGACTTTTGCGGCGGCCCACGAGGTCCTAATGAGCACTCCCTCCACCATTGAAGCCCGGCAAGACACCCGGGTCCACCGTCCTTACGTGCCCGAACACCTGGAGATGAAGGAATTCACCTTCCGCGCGGTGCTGATCGGGCTGGTCCTGACCGGCATCCTGGGCGCGGCGAACGCCTACCTCGGCCTGAAGGCTGGGATGACGATTGCAGCCACCTATCCTGCCGCCGTCATCGGCATGGCGCTGCTGCGCCTGATGAAGGGCAGCCTGCTGGAAGAGAACATTGCCCGTACCATCGGCTCCATCGGTGAATCGGTCGCCGCCGGCGCGGTGTTCACCATTCCCGCGTTTATTATGGCGGGTCTCTGGCCAGGGCTGACCCGGGAATATTACTGGAAGTCGGTCGCGCTTATGGTCATCGGCGGCACCTTGGGCATCCTGCTGGTGACGCTGCTGCGCCGCGTGATGGTGGAAGATCCCGAACTCCCGTACCCCGAGTCGGTGGCGGCCTCAGAAATTCATAAAGCAGGGCAGCAGGGATCCAAGGCGGCGAAGATCCTGTTCAGCAATATGGGCTTCGGCGGATTCTTGTATCTGCTGGGTGCGATCAACGTCTTCTCCGCCAGCAATACCTTCCTGCTGAACATTTCGGCACTGGGCAAGCGGCTCAACCTGCGCACCAGCACCAATCCCAGCGTGGTCACCACCCTCACCGGAGGCGCGACGATTCTGACGCCTCCCGACGTGAGCCCGGCTTACCTCGGCGTGGGGTTCATCATCGGGCCGCGACTGGCGGCACTGAACTTTGCCGGCGGCGTGTTGGCCTGGGGACTGCTGGTTCCGCTCCTTACCTACACCATCGGACCGTACCTGCAGGCGCAGCAGCCTGCGGGACACACGCTCTCGTGGTCGCTGTTGGCCAACTCCATCTACTACTCCATCGTGCGGCCGATCGCGGTGGGCGGCATGTTAGTAGGCGCTACCTACACGCTGTTCAAGATGCGCAAGCAGTTGATGATCGGTATGGGCCGCGCGGTTTCCGATCTGAAGAAGTCGGCCGAAGCCCATGCCAGCAGCAGCCGCACCCAGCGCGACCTGCCGGCCAAGATGGTCTTTGCCGGTGTGGCTGTCGTCTTTGTGGCGATGATCGCCCTGTACTACTACTTCATCTCCACCGCAGGACATCTGTCCACCTCGAAGGTGATTGCCGGCGCGCTGGTCGCTGCCGGAGTCATGCTCGTCTTGGGCTTCTTCTTTGCCGCCGTTTCCGGAAACCTGGTGGGCATGATCGGCTCGTCCAACAATCCCGTGTCCGGCTTGACCCTTTGCACCCTGGTGGTCGCGGCGCTGCTGATGGTGGCGTTGGGCGTCTCCGGGACCGGCGGTGTAGCGGCTGTGCTGGGCGTCGCAGCGGTGGTCTGCGTTTCCTCGGCCGTGGCTGGCGAAATGCTGCAGGATCTTAAGGTCGGATACATTCTCGGCGGCACCCCCTCCAAGATGGAAATTGGCGACCTGCTGGGCATCGTCATAGCGTCTCTGGTGCTGTTCTTCCCGCTGGCAATTCTGGATAAGGCCTATCACTTCGGCAGTTCCGCGCTGCCTGCGCCGCAGGCCGGATTGATGGCCATGCTGGCGAAAGGCATCGTCGGCGGCGAGATGGCATGGCCGCTGGTGGTGGTCGGCATTCTCATGGGCTTCGCGATGATCATGATCGAAGTGAAAAGCGTGATGCTGTTCGCGGTGGGAATGTATCTGCCGCTGGGCACCACGTTCGCCATCTTCGTTGGCGGCCTGGTCCGCTGGATCACCGACAAGCTGCGCGACCGCCGCGGCTACAACGACGCTCAGAAGGCGCGCGTCGACAACGCCGGTGTGCTGACGGCATCAGGCCTGATCGCCGGCGAAGCGTTGTGTGGACTGGTGATCGCCGGACTGGTTGGCTCCGGGCGCGATGTCACACTGTTGAAGTGGACCCCGCCTTACGTGGCTGCGCTGGTCGCTTTGGCCATCCTGATCTTCGTGATGATCCGCGTGCCGCTGGCGAACGCCGGAAGCCCGGATGAGCCGGCTCCGCCAACGGCGATTATGTAACCACGTCACCGAGTGGACGTTGACGGGATTGGATCCAATTCCGGTTTGCGGCCGGCAAGCGGGGAATTACTTGCGCTTAGCCCTTGAGGTTCGAGTACTTCTGTGGGTAGCGGCGCGGGTGCTCCTCGAAGAAGTCCCTCGGTGCTGAGGTCTTCGTCGATCGCAGGCCAATGAATACCGTACCCGCCGCCTGCGATTTTCCAATCGCGACGTTGTTCATCAGTGGCTTCGAGCAAACGAGGGTACCAGTCAAGCGGTACGGAAATGGTACGTCCGTCCTTCAGGCGAACACTCAACGTCTCGTGGTCAATACGAAGGTCTGCCACTCTCTCATCGGCTGCTATCGCCAAAATATCCATCCCACGCCTCCAACAGCCGTTACTGCTCTCCTTGCACGATCGATTGGTAACGTGTTTAGTTCGCGAGCGGCGAAGCCGAAATTCCTCGCCAAAGCAACAGGATCAAGCCAGAACCTTGCAGACAGATCATCCCGGTCGACATGGATGTGAGGTGGTTCGTGCGGCTGGTGGCTGTAGAAATAGAACCGGTACGGTCCTCTTCTAAGGACAGTTGGCATAATTTACGACCGGCAACTGTAATGCCCAAGGGCGGCTTGTGTTTCTGATCATCGCCACCACGCCGGATAGACGAGCTTGATGGGCTCCTTCTTGTTCTCGTCGGACCAGTCTTTCTGGACCGATGCCATCGTGTTGGGGTCTTTCGTGTCAGGATCGAAATAAAAATCCGGCTGCATGCAGTCGCCGAGCCCGTGTTGTTCACATCCGGGCACGATCACCCTCTCATCGTTCATATCGGTCATGTGCAGCAGCAGGTCCAACGCGAGATAGCCGACCGGTACCGGTTGCTGGCGGTATTCGGCGCGCGACAACCGTTGGTCGGTCAGGTGGCTGATCAACAGGGGAATTGCAGGCTCGCCCAGATCTGCGATTGCGCGTACCGGAGGCGCCGGGATGATGCCATCCACGTTCTCCGCAACTTTCTTGCCGGCATAGGCGATGCTGTTCGGATGGGTGATGTCCTCGGAATAGATCTCGCCAAACGGGTACGACGCCAAGGCATCGATCAGCGCTTCACCCTTTGCCGCGGCCGTCGCGTGCGTCGGGGGTGAATTCTGTTTTGCCGGCTGCTGGCCAAAACCTCGGGGGGAAGCTAACGTACACACGGAAACGCTGAATAGGACAAGAATAGCGATACGGGGCATCTCTTCATCGTAGCGTTCCTCGCTTGTGGCGGCAAACCCGGCACGCACTCTGCAACCTGCTGGGTGTCCGGATCTGCTGCCCTTCTCACACGCCCTCGTGACCTTCCTCACTGCGGCGGCGAATGCCCGGGACTTCAATTAGCTGTGCATTGAACTGCCTACGATATTGGAGGCCGCATTGTGAGTCGTCCTTCGGATCCGAACGTGGTGATTTGTCCCCTTTGTCACGGTCATGGGGTTGAGCACAAGGAGTTGCTGGTGGTTCGCTGGCGCAGCCGGGAGTTCGAACAGGAGCTGCAGACGATCGCAGACGAAGCTGCTTTTGGTGCGTCGGGCGGGATGGAAGACCCCGTCGCACAGCATGCGACTTACAACAATGAGTCGGACTAGAAGCTAAGGGAAGAGAAGCTACCGCCGCGCGAGCCGCTCGAACCCCTCCGCATGGCGCGTCCAGAGTCGCTCACCGTCATAAGACAGGGCCTTTTCGCGTCCGCGTAGCCCCATGGCGCGACCCAGGCCATCATCCTGCAGCAGGCGCGTGATCTCGCTTGCAAGACGGTCAGCATCGCCAAACGGCGCCAGTACGCCCCCGCCGCAGCTTTCTACCAACTCACGCGACACCGCAATTTCGGCGGCGATCACCGGCTTCGCGTTTGCCCACGCCTCAAGCAGCACCAGTCCAAGCGATTCCACTCGCGACGGTTGCACCACGATATCGGCGGCAGCCAGCAGGTCACGCTTCCCCTCATCCGCAAAGGGGGGAAGATTTAACAGCCGGCTGCATCCTTGCGCATGCGCCGCGACATAGTCGTCAAAGGCGCGAAGGCTTGGACCGGCAATCACCAGCCACGCAGTCGAGCCCTGCGCCCAAAGCTGCTTCATTGCCTCAAGCAGAGTGATCGACCCTTTCTCATAGGCTTTCATACCAAGGTGAAGCACCACAGGCCCCTGAATGCCGTATTTCGCGCGAATACGTTCACCATCGCCGCCGGTCGCCTGTTTCATGTCGAAACCAAGGCCGATAACGCCGAGCTTGTCTGCCGGAACTCCTGCGGTAGCGAGCCGGGCCTTCTCCGCCTCAGTCATGCAGGTGACGTGGTCGCAATGCTGCAGCAAGGCAATCTGATGGCGCTGCACATAGTGCCGGGCAACATCGCTACTGCCTTCCTGTCCGAAATGCGTGCATGGGGTGGCGATCACCGGCACACGGCAATCTTCTGCGGCTTCGATGCCGGCGTAGATCAGGTTGTTGTAGGGAAGCGGTCCGACGTGAAAAACGTCAGCCCCGCTGTTATGAAGTGCGGCACGAAGGCCGGGAACGAAAAATGCCGGTCGCCAGAACCGTGCCTTCCAGCGCCAGTACGGCACCAGTCCGGCGAATCGGGAAGCGCGCCGGGCAGTCTTGTTGTACGAGATCGGAAAGCGGCGGATGGTGACCCCATCCACCTGAAATTCATCGGCGGCAAAAGTCTTATAGCCGGGGAGCCATAGTGCTTCCAGGTCATCCGCAGTTGTGGTAAACACCGAGACCCGGTGCCCGCGTTGCACCAGACACCTGGCGATGGCGAGCATCGAATTTTCATAGCCGCCTCGGTAGGGGAAGAAACGCGGCAGAACGAACGCGGTGTGCATCAGCTCGAAACGGGGCTCAGCGCGGCCACCGCTTCCGGCGACCACAAGGTCACGTAAGCCTGTACGACCTCCTGTGGGTCGCCCTGCGCCATGACCGCTCCATTTTCCAGCAGGACGGCGCGGCTGCAGTGGCTCTGGACCTGCGACATATCATGCGTCACGAGCACGATTGTCTTGCCGGCGGCACGGAAGGCTTCGATGCGGCTGAAGCACTTCTGTTTGAAACTGGCATCACCCACCGAAAGGATCTCGTCCACCAGCAGGATGTCCGGGTCGACTTCCGTGGCTACAGCAAATGCAAGACGGGTGTACATGCCCGTGGAATACTGCTTTACCGGGGCGTCGATGAAGTCGCCGATTTCGGCGAAGTCGATGATGCTCTCCTCGCGCTGCTGCATCTCCCGTTTGGAGTAGCCCATCAGCAACCCGTTAATCAGTATGTTCTCGCGGCCCGTCAACTCGGGGTGGAAGCCGGCCCCCAGTTCGATCAGCGGAGCAAGTGTTCCCCGCACGTTTACCGTGCCGCAGGTGGGGCGGTAAACGCCGGCGATGATTTTGAGCAGCGTGCTCTTTCCGGAGCCGTTGCGCCCGATCAGCCCGATCATCTCCCCGTTGGAAATGTCCAGGGAAACGTCCTTGACGGCATCGAAGTCGTGATAACTCACGCGCCGCTGCAGAAACTTGGAAAACAGTTCACGCAACGTGTCCGGACGCTCGTGGATCACCCGGAAGCGCTGGGTGACATTGTCAACGTGAATGACGGTTTTGCGTTCCATCGATTGCCGGGTTTTATACGTAAAAGACAAAGTCATCCTGATACTTGCGGAATAGATAGAAGCCAATGAACAACATGACAAACGCGCAGGCGAACGACGCCGCAATCGACCTCAGGTGTGGCAACTGCCCGTAATAGACCGACAGGCGGAAGCCGTTGATCACATACACCAGCGGATTCAGCTTGAAAATCCAACGTTCTTTCTGGGGAATGAAGTCCAGCGGATAAATGATCGGGGTTACGTAAAACCACGCTGACAGCACCACCTGCAGGATGTGCGATACATCGCGGTAATAAACATTGGCCGCCGCGAAGAAGAACATCGCCCCCAGGGTGAAAATCGCAAGCGCCAGCATGGGGACGGGCAGGTAGAGCCAGGTCACATAGAACGGATGCCGCAGGATCGGTACCAGCAGCGCCAGCGGAATCATCGACAGCAGCAGGTTGATCATGTTCGACACCAGCGCTGCCATCGGGAAAATGCTTTTCGGGAGCGAAACTTTCTTGATCAGATCAGCATTGCCGACGATGGATTCAACTCCATAGGAAAGCGCCTGCGCAAAGAACGTCCAGGGCAACAGCACACACAGCAAAAACACCGCGTAATGCGGGATGGGGAACCTCATGATGGTGGAAAAGACCAGGGTCAGTACCAGCATCAGAAGGGCCGGGTTCAGGAGCGCCCACATAAAGCCCAGCACCGATCTCTTATAGCGGACCTTCAGTTCCTTTAAGGCGAGCGCCCAGATTAGCTCGCGGTATCGCACCGTATCGCGCATCAGTTGGATCATAGAAAAAATTCGCGTGAAACAAGCTGGAACAGGCTATTCCTGTCCGAAATTACCGCAAATCAAATGTTAAATGATGAAAGCCCTTTGTGGGGAAAACGCCCGTTTTCAGGCTAATGGCTCTGGGTGGGAGTGAGGTTCATCATGCCGCGCAGCAGGTCGCGTTCCTGGTCGCTGAAGTTGTTACGATATTCCTCCGAGTCCAGCAATTGGCTTCTCTGGTCCTGGGGAAGGTCGCGCAGTTGGTGGTAGGCCTGCGACACCTTGCTACGGCGGTCCTGCGGCAACGCCTTGTACTGCTGAAACAGTCCCCGCGCCTGCTGCTGTTGCTGCGGAGTCAGGTGTTCAAATGTCTCCATCCGGTTCAACAGCTTTGCCTTGCCATCCGGCGGAAGGCTGTCAAACCGCTGCAACCGGTCGAGCAACTTCTGCTGCTGCTCGGGAGGGAGGTTCTGGAACTTGGGATCCTGCCGTAGCTTCTGCTCCTGCTGTGGCAGCGGCAGATCGCCGTTCTTGCGAAGCCAGTCACCCCGGTGCGGCCCCGGTCCGTTCAGGTGGAACTGAGGGTGTCCGTTGGAGGAATTGTTAGCGTGCTGCTGCCAACCGCCCAGCGCCATCGCGGGGATTGCTCCTGCCGCCATGATGAGGCTGATCAGAATGGACTTAAGCTCGCGCACGTCTATGTTCCTTACTCCGTATGCGACTGTCCGTCAAGAGCTTCGAATTCGGCAAATAGATCGGCATTGCGATCCAGATACTGCAGGTCTCCCACTGGCGTTTCACTTACGGAGGTGCGAACTACTCCATCATTGCCCGCTACCGTAACGTTTCCCAGGCTGATGTGCCCGGTTTCAAGCAGTCCCGCGCCCAGTGCGATCAGTGCGGCGGCCGCTGTCGCTACCACCGGGCGGCGAAACCAGCCAAACCACGCGGGCCGCTGTTGCGCCGCCTGTTCGCGCACCCTGGCCTGTAATCGCGAAGAGAAGTACGGCGACGGCTCGGGAGCTTGCCACTCATCGAGCAGGGCCATGGTCTGCCCGAAGGAAGCTAACTCCTGGGTGCATCGCGGGCAGCTCTTCAAGTGCTGCTGCACATCGCGACTCACTGCTTCCGGCCCGCTCAATACCGCTTCCATCAATTCCGACCGAATCTTTTCGCAATTCATAACTGACCTGCTTCCTGCATTACTGCTAGATAAAAGACTTCAGAGTTTCGCGCAGCGTTTCGTATGCGCGAAACAGCAATGATTTCGTTGCCGACTCGCTCAGCTTCAGCACCCCAGCGATCTGTTTGTAATCCAGTCCCTGATATTTGTGCATGATGACTGCCATGCGCTGGCGTTCCGGCAGCGCCTCCACATATTTGCGAATAGCCGCCAGCCGCTCCCGGCGCAGAATTGCCTGCTCGGCATTCAGGCCGGAATCGGCCACATCGACCGTCATGCCCGTTTCGGTGTCGGGCTCGTCGATGCAGACAGTGTTTTCGGGCCGCTCATGTTTCGTGTCCCGTGCGTGATTGACGGCCAGGTTGGTCGCAATCCGGTACAACCAGGTCGTGAACTTGGCGCTGGCAGCATACGTCTGCCGCGAGCGGTACACCCGCAGGAAAACTTCCTGCGCCAATTCTTCCGCCACCGACTGATTGCGTGTCATACGGTACATGAAACTGATCATCGGCCGACGGTACTTTTCGACCAGGTAGTCGAATGCCGTATCGTCGCCGGCGGACACGCGCAGCATTACCTCGGCATCCGTCAGCATTCCCAACGTGCTTGGATCGGTCAATATATTCTGGCCTGCGTTCGTCAGCGCACAAGCGCCCGCGTCCGCTGAGCCCGCCCTCAGAACAACACGATCGATCGCGATACTGCCCACATCGCCTGTAACCCTGTTGCCTGCAGAAAGTTGTGTAGTCGCGAGCCATTCCGGACCCGGCATTCTCTGGTCGCTCGCGAACGGCTTGCGCTGTACCGAGCCCGGTATTCGCTTTTCTCGATGCATTGACTGCTGCTCGGCCGTATTAGCCGAACAAGCAGTATTATGCACGAGATGAAACATTTGGCGAAGTGCAGGCGTCCTCGCGCCTGGATCAGCACCCCCCTAAGCCGTGTCCCAGTGCCGCTGTGGCCAGCCGTGGCGATCCTCCTTCTCATGATTTTGACGGGTCTTTCCGCGGTCCCCGCGCATGCCGCACTTGCCCTTTGGCACTCTCCACGGCTGGCCGCCGCTCTACCCCAGCAGCACTCCGGCCCCCCGCAAGACAGCTCTGGGGCAAAGACGAGCCCGGCCCAACCTGCGCCCGCCGACAATGAGCAGCAATTCTCCGATCTCGAGGACGCAGTCGCCCATGACGTGCTCGAGCCGTTGCGAAACGGAATCCAGGTCCATAGTCTCAAGCAGATAACCGCGGTCCTCGACCCGCAGTCGATGCCCGACTACGCCCAGGTGCGCGATCAATTCCATGCCATGCTTGCCACCTACAGCGTGTTAAAGTTTCGCTATAAGATTCTGCAGATAAGCTCGCAGGATGGTGGGGCATCCGTCACCTGTGAATTTGATCTCGATGCCACTCCTGCCGACGATAACCTCCTGCCTGTGCGCCGTACCGCCCAAATGCGCCTGCAATTGAAGCCAACTTCCAAAGGCTGGAAGATCGTGTCCTTCTCGCCCGCCAACTTCTTTGCCAATGAGTCCTGAGCCCGATGAAGCGTGACTATCCCGACCGGCCGATCATCGGAGTTGGAGCCGTCATCGTCAGCAACCGCCAGGCCCTGCTGGTCAGGCGCAACACCGAGCCGCTGAAGGGGGAGTGGTCCGTCCCCGGCGGTGCCTTGGAACTGGGCGAAAAGCTGCACGAGGGCCTGAGGCGCGAGGCATTGGAAGAGACTGGTTTATCGGTCGAGCCTCAAGAAGTACTTGAGGTCTTCGACAACATCTTTACCGACCCGGAAGGCCGCACCCAGTACCACTATGTGCTGATCGACTACCTGTGCCGCGTCACCAGCGGGGAGGCCTCTGCGGGAAGCGATGTCAGCGATGTGAAGTGGGTCCGCGAGGATGATCTCGCCGGTTTGCAACTGCGGGACTCCATCGAGCAGGTACTGCGCAAAGGGTTGGCAACGGCGCAAGTGGCGGGGTGGGATGGGCCCCTCGCGCACAAGTCTCGGCGCTGACGCGGCTCGGGCCCTTCTTGGGTGCGCACCCGCTGGGTTTTGCTAGAAGTTATCTCATAAATCGGCTTGGCCTTGTATCAGGGCACGCCTTTTAGGCGTGCCGAACGGGCGTCGAAAATGTGCGGGCTTCAGCCCCTGCAAAACCGTGCAGACCGGGGACTGAAGTCGTTCCCTGATACAAAGTGCTTGTAGAAGCACTCCGAGAACTGACGGCTGACAGCTGACAGCTATTTCTTCGCGCCCACGATTTCTTCAATCCGCGCCACGACCTCGTCAATCGAAAGATGCGTCGAGTCGATATGCACCGCGTCGGGAGCCGCCACTAGTGGGGACGCCGTGCGCGTCTGATCGCGCCGGTCGCGCGCCATCATCTCGGCCATCACTCCCTTGGCGTCATTGGCAGCCGCGGCGGCGTTTTGCAGCAGTCGGCGTTCGGCCCGCACGCTGGGATCGGCATCGAGGAAAATCTTCACGTCCGCGTTGGGAAACACCACAGAGCCGATGTCGCGTCCTTCCATGACGATACCGCCCCGCTCGCCCATGGCACGCTGTCGTGCCACCAGCAGCCGGCGCACCGCAGGATGAACCGAAACCCGCGAAGCCGCCGCGGTTACATCGCTCTCGCGAATGCGCTGCGACACATCTTTGCCGTCCAGCAAAACGCAATTGCCTTCCCCGCGCGGAACCAGTTCGATGCGGGTTCGCTTCGCCAGGTCCGCGAGCGCTGATTCGTCATCCAGCGGCAGTTGGCTTTCCATGGCCTTCAGCGCCAGCGCGCGATACATGGCTCCGCTTTCGAGATTGATATAGCCGAGTTTGCGGGCCAGCCGTGCGGCGATGGTGCTTTTGCCCGAGCCCGCGGGACCGTCAATCGCAATCACCATCTGGCGCGCATCAGTCATTGCTATTTGCTTTAGGTTTCTCGCTTTTCGCCGGGGCTGCTTTCGACGGCCGGCGCATCGGAGGAGCACCACGACGGGGACGTGCAGCCGGCCTCTCGTGATGGAATTTCACGCGTTCCTGCGGAACGAAGGGGAGTTGCGTTTCTTGCAGCGAAGTCACCTGCATCAGCACCCGGCCGCCGACATGCACAAAGCTGAGCTCGCGCGCGGCCTGCAAGGCGTTGATCGCATCGCGCACCCGGACACGCCCGATCAGCGGCGAAAAGAAACTCTCGATCTCTTCCTGCTGCGCCGCCAGTACTCCGTCAAGGTACTTCGAAACCAGCGCTGTCAACGACTCGGCGACGGAAACGTGCATGCCTTCTTTCACCGCCTCCGGAGCCCAGCGGAACAGCACATCCCAATACACGCCCTCATCCTGGCTGTAATCCACGCGCGTGATGCGCAGCTTGGCCCACAACTCATCCAGCGAGCGGTCCAGTGCGGCCTCGCTGATCTCCTTTCCCAGCATTTCGCGCAGGCGATGCTTGGGAATCGGCCCATGTTTGTGGATGATCTGGAAGGTGTCGACCGCCAGCGGAGAATACCCCGACCGCGTCGTGGCCTTGGGCGCCTGTTTGGGATTGCGATCGCCCACCATCCCATAGAAGTACGGAAACACCGAGGCCGAGACCAGAAAGTTGTTTTCGGCGAAGACGTTGGCCTCATACGCGGCGCGCTCACGCAGCAGCCGCACCATCAACTGCTTGGCTTCCTGGGCGCGGTTGTCGGCAAATGCCGTCTGCGAGTTCGGCAACTTGTCATCGCCGCCCACGAACGCGCCAACGAACGTCGGCGCCAGCACCGCAGGCCGCTGCGGATAGAGGAGGCAGAAGCCCACCGAATCGATGAATTCGCGAGCGTCGTCGAGCGTGCGCATAGGCCGCCCGTTCAGACGCCACTTCTCCCGGCGAAGCTCCTGGAGCTGCTGTTCCTGCATATAGGTCTTTCTTGGATTTTCGAGCTCAGATCCGCTTGAAGGCCCGCTGAATATCTTTAACAGAATACCGCAACACCACCGGACGGCCATGAGGACAGCTCATGGGGCAGTCGGTTTTCGCCAGCTCCGCGATCAGCCACTCCATTTTGTTCTGCTCCAGCGGCATATTCACCTTGATGGCCGCATGGCACGCGATAGTCGCTGCAATCCTGGTGCGAATCTTTTCCAGATTGACCGACTGCTCTTCGCGCTCAAACTGTTCCAGAATCTCGTGCAGCATATGCTCGACAGCCTCGGGCGCAATGCCGGCGGCGGTACTTTTCACCGCAATAGTGCGCGTGCCGAAAGGCTCTACATCAAAGCCATTCAACGACAGCTCGTCGGAAATTTCGGCGAATACTGCCATCTGGCTCGGCGTCAGCTCCACAATCAGCGGCATCAGCAGTTGCTGCTTCTCCGGCGCCGCCGCCAACCGCTGCCTGCAGATCTTCTCAAACAACACGCGCTCATGTGCCACGTGCTGATCGATGATCCACAGTCCCTGCGAATTCACGGCGAGAATGAACGAGTCGCGAATCTGTCCCAGCGGCTTGAGCGTGGCCAGCGACTCCAGACCGATGGCAGCATCGTCGTCGGGCAACACTGTCGAGCAGCCGTTCGTCGGGGGAACGCTTGCCGAAGGCGCAGTTTGCGCTGCACCGCCAAACGTCTGCGGTCCGAAGCGCGCTACCGGAATTGCTGCATTCGCCTCGACGCTAATCCCGAGGCCTTCAAACTGCAGGTGCGATGTGAAGGGCGGAGGCTCAGGCGCTTGCAGCGCGAACGCCGCATCTGCCGCACTGATTCCCAGCGCCGGCTCGGCTGCATCTGTGATCCCGCCGCGTGGCGACAACGAAGGCGAAGCCGTCGGCTGCGCCCGCATCTCGGTCACGAACGCCGGTACAGGCCGCGCCTTCATCAACGCGGCGCGCACGGAATCGCGTACAAAGTCATGCAGCAGGGTCGATTGCCGGAAACGCACCTCGACCTTTGACGGATGCACATTAACGTCAACTTCCGTAAACGGCATTTCGAGAAAGAGCAGCACCACCGGATACACAGTCGGCGGAATGATGTTGCGGTACGCCTCCGTCAGCGCGTGCTGCACCAGCCGGTCGCGAATCAGCCGCCCATTCACAAAGATGAAGATGGAATTGCGATTGAGCTTCTGAATCTCCGGCCGTGAGACAAATCCGTGCAGCTTAAGATCGCCTTTCACCGGCTCGGCGGGCTCGTCTTCGCTTGGCTCCGGACGCCGCCACGGCGGAGGCTGCGGCAGGCCGATGCGTTCCAGCGGCAGCATTGCGCTGAGAGGCAGAAGCTGGTCGAGCGTCTCGCGTCCGAAGACTTGATAGATGCGTTGCGAATGGTCGGCCACCGGCGGCGCGATCAGCATCGCGTTGGTGGCTGAGTGCAGTTCCCAATGCATCTCAGGATGCGCCAGCGCATAGTGCGTGACCAGCGACGCGATGTGCGAAAGCTCGGTGGATTCTGCTTTCAGAAATTTTCTGCGTGCCGGAATGTTGAAGAACAGATCGCGCACCGTGATCGAGGTTCCCAGCGGCAGCCCGGCCTCTTCCACGGTCAACAGCTTGCCGCCGGCAATTTCGATGACCGTGCCGGCCGCGTCTTCTTCGGCGTGTGTCTCGAGCCGTAGCCGGCTGACCGACGCAATCGACGGCAGCGCCTCTCCGCGAAAGCCCAGCGTAGCGATACTGATCAGATCGTCGGCGTTGCGGATCTTCGAGGTCGCGTGCCGCTCGAAGGCGAGCATGGCATCGTCGCGCACCATGCCGCAGCCGTCGTCGATCACCTGAATCAGCTTCTTGCCGCCTGCTTCAATGTTTACGCGTATGCGGCGCGCGCCGGCATCCAGCGAGTTCTCCAGCAGCTCCTTCACGACCGATGCCGGGCGCTCGACGACCTCGCCGGCAGCGATCTTGTTGGCTACATTTTCGGAGAGAAGGTGGATGCGGCCCATCGCAGATTACGTTACACGAGTTTTGCAGGGTGCGTTAACACATTCACCACAAGAGGACACCGAGATCACGGAGGAAAGCCCGTCTGTAGAAATCAGGACAAGAGCGAATAGTTTTGAGTCTCACGCGGGCGAGTCCGAAGGACGGAACATCTTAGCCCAGGACGTAAGTCTTGGGTAGGCTGTCCTAACCCGTCTGAGTCCCTCAGGGACGATACAAACAAGGAGTTGCACCTCGCTTTAGCCCGGTGTACCTTCGGCATGGCCTCATGCATCCATAGGCTACGGCTGCAAACATGAAGATTGCACTTGGTGTTTCCGGCGGAATCGCCGTTTACAAAGCCGCTGAGATCGTTCGCCTGCTGCAAGACCGTGGCGTCTCTGTGCAGGTCATTATGACCGCCGCGGCGCAGGAGTTCGTGCGCCCGCTGACCTTCGCGGCGCTTTCCGGCGAGAAGGTCATCACCAGTATGTTCGGCTCGGAAGCCGAGCACGCAAACCTCGACGCGGCCATCGAGCACATCGCAGTTGCGCAATCGATCGACGCGCTGCTGGTCGCCCCCGCAACGGCCGACACCATTGCCAGATTCGCGCAGGGAATCGCCAACGACTTCCTCAGCACGCTCTACCTTGCAACCAAGGCTCCCGTGATCGTCGCGCCTGCGATGAACGTCAATATGTGGGAGCACCCCGCCACGCAGCAGAACCTGGAAATCCTGCGCCGGCGTGGCGTACACATCATCGACCCTGGCAGCGGATATCTCGCCTGCGGCATGGTGGGTGCCGGACGGCTGGCCGATCCCGGAGAAATCGTCGCCGCCACGCTCGCGCGCCTGGGCATCGCACAGGACCTAGCCGGCGAGACCGTGCTGGTCACCGCCGGACCCACGTACGAGCCGATCGATCCTGTGCGCTTCCTGGGCAACCGTTCCAGCGGCAAGATGGGATACGCCCTAGTCGAAGCGGCATTGCGTCGAGGCGCCAAGGTCGTCCTGATCAGTGGGCCGACTGCGCTAAAGCCGCCGTCTGCGGTCGAGACGATCTTCGTCGAAACCGCACAACAGATGCGCACCGCTGTACTGGATCGCTGGGAGCAGGCGAGCCTGATCGTCATGGCCGCCGCCGTGGCGGACTATCACGTGAAGCATCCTGCGACCGAAAAGATCAAGCGCAAAGGCGCGATGCAGCTGCAACTCGAGCCCAACGCCGACATCCTCGCCGACCTCGGCAGCCTGCGCGAGGCCAGCGGCAAGCGCACGCCGCTGCTCATCGGCTTCGCCGCTGAGACGGAGAACGTGCTCGATAACGCTCGCAAAAAGCTGACGGCCAAGCGCGTCGATGCCATTGTGGTGAACGATGTCTCGCGCAGCGACATTGGCTTTAACTCCGCCGAGAACGAAGTCGCAATTGTGACCACGACCGAAACCATTGTCGTGCCCAAGGCCGATAAGCTGGAAATTGCACAGAAAATTCTGGAAGCGGCGATCGCGTTGCGTCGCGGTCAGGCTACACTGCAAGCTGCGCGCTGATGCCGCATGGAGTCGCCAAAGAGATTTGGACTGATATGCGAAGATCCGCGAAATAAAAAATACCTACGAATGGCTCTCACTTCCGAAAATAAAGCCGCTCTTCGCAACCGCCTCCAGTTCTACCGCGAACTGGGCATCGGCCCGCTCTACCGGCGCGCTGCCGCCAACATGCAAGCTGTGGGCGAACCGGAAGAGGACAGCCGCGCAGCGGCGGAATGGGCGGCGGTTCCCAACCATGACCCGAGCCGCGTAGCGGCGGCGTCTGTCTCCGAGGACCGCGAATCCCAACTCCGCATCATTCTCGACGACATCGGCCCCGACTGCGATCGCTGCAAGCTCTCACGCCTCGGGCGCAAGCAGATCGTCTTCGGCACCGGCGATTCCCATGCCGAGCTGATGTTTATCGGCGAAGGCCCCGGCGCGGACGAAGACGCGCAAGGCCTGCCCTTCGTGGGGCGCGCCGGACAACTGCTGAACAACATGATCGCTGCCATGGGGCTGAAGCGCGAGCAGGTCTACATCGCAAATATCGTGAAGTGCCGCCCGCCGCAGAACCGCACTCCCGAGCGCGACGAATGCGATACCTGCTCTCCGTTCCTGATGCGGCAGATCGGCGTCATTCGTCCCAAGGTGATTGTCGCTCTCGGCGCTACGGCGGCCAAGAACCTGCTGGGCGTGCAGGACTCGATGGCATCATTGCGCGGGCGCTTCTACGACTTTTCACCGCCCGGAGAAACGGACGAGCAGGGCGAGCCTCTCGTTTGCAAGCTGGCGGTGACGTACCACCCGGCGTTTCTGCTGCGCGATCCGCGGCAGAAAAAAGAGACATGGAAAGACCTGCAGATGGTAATGAAGTATCTCGGCCTGCAGCCGCCGCGCAAGGAAGAGCCATCGATCTAATGAACCACAGAGGCACAGAGACACACAGCTTTTTTGACTTTCGATTCCTCTGTGCCTCCGTGTCTCTGCGGTTAGAGCTCTGGTCCTAGCTCATGCCCGCCTTCTGCGATGTCGCCGTGCCCGTCCCGCTCGACGCCACCTTCACCTACTCGATCCCCGAGAACCTGGCGGAGGCCTGTATCGGCGGCCGCGTGATCGTGCCCTTCCGTGAGAAGCGGCTGTGCGGTGTTGTAACTGAGTTGCATGATCGCAAGCCCGGCTTCGCCGCCAAGCCCATCCTTCAGGTGCTCGACACCGCGCCCGCGCTCACGTCCGAGCTGATGCAGCTTGGCCGCTGGATCGCGCAATACTACATCGCGCCCATCGGCGAGGTGCTGCGCACCATGCTGCCGCTCGCCGCGGAGTTTCGCCGCGTCATTGCCTATCGCATCACCGACAAAGGTATGGAGGCGCTGCACCAGGCGGCGACCGTTGGCTCCTCGCGCCGGTCGCAGAAAGAGCCCGAGCACCAGATGCAGGAGTATCGCGTGCTCGACCGGCTTGGTGATGGCGAGATCGTGCGCGAAGCCGCCTTGCGAACCGGTACGGGCGCTTCGCGTGCTGTACTGCAAACCCTGCTGCGCAAGAAGTGGATCGCCCGTGAAGACCTGAGCGACGTGCGTGACGCCAGCCGCACGATTCAAGTCGCCATGCTGCGAGAAGTCACCGGCAAGCTCAACGCTAACCAGCAAACCATCGTCGATTACCTCAACATTCAGCCTGGGAAGGCGGCGACCGTCGAAAGCCTGCGCTTGCTCGCTGTACCGCGCACCACGTTGCAGACCCTGGTGAAGCGCGGCATCGTCGAGTTGCACGACGAGCAGGCCAGCTTCCACGTGTCGGGGATGAAGCCGCGCAAACTGGAGTTTCTCTTCACGCCCGCGCAGAAAATGGCGCTTGGAGCGATCATCGCTTCCGTCGATGAGCATCGTTTTCTTCCCATGCTGCTGCACGGCGTCACCGGCTCGGGCAAGACTGCGGTGTACCTCTCCGCCATGCAGGCGGTGTTGGCCAAGGGACGGTCGGCCATCCTCTTGGTCCCGGAAATCGGTCTCACGCCGGCGATGGCGGCGGACTTGCAGCAAATCTTTGCCGATGAGGTCGCCATCCTGCACTCAGCCCTCAGCGACGATGAGCGTGCCGAGCAGTGGAAGCATATCCGCAACGGTGAATCTCACATTGTGGTAGGTACGCGTTCTGCGGTGTTTGCGCCCGTGCCCGACCTGGCGCTGATCATTGTCGATGAGGAGCACGACCAGTCCTACAAGCAGGAAGAAACGCCGCGCTATCACGCCCGCGACGTGGCGGTGATGCGGGCGAAAATGTCCGAGGCGGCCGTCGTGCTTGGCTCGGCCACGCCATCGCTCGAAACCTACTACAACGCCACGCATGGCAAGTACAAGCTGCTGGAATTGCCCGAGCGCATCGAAAAGCGTCCGCTGCCTGAGGTCGAAGTCATCGATATGCGCGACGAATTCCAGCGCACGCACAAGGACGCCATCCTCTCGCGCCGCTTGCTGGAAGAGATCGGCGAGCGCCTCCAACGCCATGAGCAGGTGATGGTGCTGCTCAACCGGCGCGGTTATTCGTCATTCGTCTTATGTCGTAGTTGCGGCGAGACGGTGCAATGCAAGAACTGCGCCATCGCCATGACTTATCACAAACGCGAGCACCGCCTCATCTGCCATTATTGCGGATTCATGCGGCCGGCGCCCAAGACCTGCCCCAAGTGTGGCAGCGAGTACGTTCAATATCTAGGTACTGGGGCGGAGAAGCTGGAGGACATCCTGCACTCGCTTTTTCCGCAAGCGCGCATCGCGCGGCTCGATCGCGATACGGTTCGGGGACGCGATGATCTTGAGCGCGTGCTCAGCGCCTTGCAGGCGGGCGACATCGATTTGCTGGTGGGCACGCAGATGATCGCCAAGGGACACGATATCCCGAACGTAACGCTGGTGGGAGTCGTCGGCTCCGATGCTGCGTTGAGTTTCCCCGACTTTCGCGCTGCCGAACGCACCTTCCAGTTGCTGACCCAGGTTGCCGGCCGCGCCGGTCGTGGCGAGACACCCGGCCGGGTCGTGTTGCAGACATTCTTCCCCGATCACTACGCGATTCAGTTTGCCGCGGCACACGACTACAAAGGCTTCTACGAGAAGGAAGCGCGCTTCCGCAGCTGGATGCACTATCCTCCATTCGCCGCCGTCAGCAATGTCCTGGTGCGCAGCACCAAACTTGAGGAGGCGCTGGCGTGGTCGGGAATTCTCGGGAAGTGGTTTCAGGAAACGCGTCTGCCTGACATTCGTGTTCTCGGTCCGGCAGCCGCGGCCATCGTGCGCCTGAAGACCGAGTATCGCTACCACTTCCTTATCAAATCGAAGAGCCGCGAAAAGATGAACTCCGCGCTGCGCACGATGATCGAACACGCCGTGGAGAAGAAGATACCCCGCGGCAACCTGGTGGTCGATGTCGACGCGCTGAGCGTGGTGTGAGGGAAGGCAGCACATTACTCCGGCCAAGCGTCGAGCGCTTTGCGCACCAGCACCAGTTGTCCGAGGTGATACGCGTTGTGGTCGGCGGCCAGCAGCGCCTCTCGCAGCAGCGTCTGTCCAGTACCGTGAGCCAGCGGCTGGAACAGGTCGCGTGCCGGGTCGGCAATCAGCTCGCGCATCCCCTCGATATCCTCCATAAAAGCGTCAGCGCTGTGCTTCCACGCTTTGTCGTCTGGCGGAGCTACGGTTGCAGGCCAATAGCCTTCTGGCCATTTGGGCGACTTGTGCTCGGAGCCGCGGCTGAACTCCAGCATGTCCCAGAGCGCGATCCGCATATGTTCAAGCAATTGCCATGCCGAATGCGGCATGCCCGCCGGCACACGGCCCTGCGCCGCGAACGGCGGAGCGGCGAGCGCGGTCTTGAAATCGACGTGCGCCTCGCCCCAGTCCAGCATCTTCCCAAGTTGTTGTCGGAGTTGTTCTTGGTTCTTCATAGTAAATGCAGCGAGGCCCGGTCCGCTGCTAACCATCAGATGTGGCCGGTGCCGCCGGCGATTTTACCGCGCGAAGTTTTTCTTCCCATCGTCGAATGCGAATCCACTGGCCGCCACCGCCTGCACAGAAAGGGAAGGGAAGTATCCTTTGCCAAACAAAAAAGGCACGGCGGGTTGGCCGTACCTGTTCTGGCGAGGGTTTCTCGCCTCATCAATTCGCGAGGGTTCATCGCGAATGTCCGCGAGGTTTTTTCGCGAAACTGTCAAGCAGCTCAATCAGCGACGCGGCAACGTGCTGGCAGGCGCTGCGCTGTAATACTTGTACCCTAAATAGCAACGATTTTGTTGAACGAGCGGTAAATTGTTGGTTGCAGATCGGTTCCAGTCCCGGATTAGAAAACGCGAGGCAGCGAAGGCGCCCCCTGTCAGCACCCACTGTGGTAGACAGGCAAACGTCGGCAAATCTCGGCGAGTCTCCTCCTATGCTCATCGCATCTACCGCCTACACATGCCAGATTATGAGGTCGGAATGAAACTGCTCTCGGTAAATGTCGGAACGCCGCACGAACATAATTGGCTGGGGCAAGTCGTCACCACGTCGATCTTCAAATATCCGGTCGATGGCGACGTCCAGGTCAAGTTACTCGACCTCGCGGGCGACACCCAATCGGACCTCACGGTACACGGAGGCATTCACAAGGCCGTGTACGTGTACCCCCACGAACACTATGCCTACTGGATGGAGCGCGGCATCAAGCCGCTAAGCATGGGCAACTTCGGCGAGAACCTCACCACCGAGGCCCTGCTGGAATCCGACATCCACATCGGCGACGAACTCGAGATCGGCACCGCGCGGTTCATTGTTACCCAGCCGCGCCTGCCCTGTTACAAGCTGCAGGTGCGCTTCAATCGTCCCGAAATGACGAAGCTCTTTTACCAGAGCCGGCGCTTTGGCTATTACCTGAAGGTCACGCGTGAAGGATCGCTGCAGGCAGGTGCCCCCATCACCATAGTCCACAGCGACCTAAATGCAGTGAGCGTGGCCGACCTAATCGCTCTCTATACGCGCGATACGGAAGACCTCGATCTTTTGCAGCGGGTCTTAGCAGTCGAAGCTCTATCCCCCGGCTGGCGCGACGAACTGCAGGAACGTGCGAAGCCGGCAGCCCTCTGATATCGCCGCGACCCGAAGCCATCCATAGAGACAAGAGAGAAACCTCGTCCCGGATTCGCCCTGTCCTCCGTGTCTCCTGGTGAGTGTCTTTCTCTTGCCCGCACGGCACATCCTTCGGTGCCGCCCATCACAGACGCGAGTTCGCAGGAGGACTACGATCATCTGTAACAAGAGGGGGGATTCTATGGCTGCACCGTGGGCGCACCGCTACGCCCAACGCACGAAGTGCGCAAAAAGCTCTATCATTCGCGAACTCCTCAAACTCACACAACGGCCTGAAGTAATTTCCTTTGCCGGCGGCATGCCCGCCCCGGAAGTGTTCCCCGTCGAGCAATTCAAAGAAGCCTGCCACCGCGTACTTACCGACAAGCCTACTGTCGCGCTGCAGTATGGTCCAACGGAAGGCTATCTGCCGCTGCGGCACTTCATCGTCGAGCAGATGCGGCGCTACGGCATCGTCGCCACCGTCGATAACGTGATGATGACCTCGGGCTCGCAGCAGGCCCTCGACCTGATCTCCAAGCTGCTTATCAATCGCGGAGACCGCATCCTGGTCGAATCGCCCAGCTACCTTGGAGCGCTGCAGGCCTTTGACTTGATGGGCGCCGAATACGTCACCGTTCCCGTTGACGATCACGGGCTCAACACTGACTATCTCGAAGCCGCGCTGCGCTCCGGGCCGAAGTTCATGTACATCCTGCCGAACTTCCAAAACCCCGCCGGCGTTACGCTCTCTGAAGATCGCCGCAAGCAGATCGTGCTGCTGTCGGACAAGTACGGCATCCCGATCATCGAAGACGATCCCTATGGCCAGCTGCGCTACCAGGGCGAGCATAAGACGCCGCTGGTCGTGCTCGACCGCACCAACCTGCAGCGCGACAATGGTTACACCCTGGGCAACGTCATCTACTTGAGCACCTTCTCCAAGCTGCTGGCTCCGGGCATGCGCCTGGGATGGATCGTCGCTCCGCCTGACGTGATCGTGCGCCTGGTGCAGCTCAAGCAGAGCGCCGACCTGCATACCTCGACCTTCACCCAGATGGTTACCTACGAGGTCGCGCGCGACGGCTTCCTCGACCAACACGTGAAGCGTATTCGCAAGTGCTACAGCGAGCGTAAAGACGCCATGCTGCACGCGCTCAGCGACTATTTTCCCGAAGAAGTCACTTGGACGCATCCGCACGGCGGACTGTTCCTGTGGGTGACGCTGCCTACGGGCGTGAACGCGCGCCGCCTGCTGGACGAAGCGCTGCGCCACGATGTGGCTTTTGTGCCCGGCGATCCGTTCTTCGCCGAAGGCGACAAGGGCTCGCATATGCGGCTGAACTTCTCCAACGCCACGCCGGAGATGATTCGCGAAGGTGTTCGCCGCCTCTCCATCGCCGTGGCCCACGAGTTGGAACATGCGAGCGCGGAAACGGTTCATGCGTAGCGCCCGCTAAGAAGTAATCATCAGTACCGGAACAAACTTCGGGCGCGGGATAACTTCCCGCGCCGTTTCATTTTGGGCAGCAGAGTGCCCCGATTCGCAATAAAGATTCGCAAATAAGTTGTGCGCCTCCCTACTCTGCTATAGTCTGGCGGCAAATCATGCCACCGGTCGAAGAACTTCTCAAGGGCTGGACGTCCGCTGGCGTGCTCGACGAAGTCGCCGCGCAACGCATCCGGGCTTATGAGCAGTCGCACGAGCGTCCCGCCGGCCTGCGATGGCAAGTCTTGCTCGCCCTGGCCTTTGGCGGAATCATGCTCGCCGCGGGCGTCACGCTCTTTGTCGCCGCGCATTGGGACAAACTCTCGCCCTGGTCACGTTTCGCTGTCGTTGTAGGCATGATCGTTGTCCTGCACGCGGCAGCCATCCTGGTTCGCGACCGCTTTGACAAACTCGCCATTACCCTTCATGGAGTCGGGACAATCGCTGCCGGAGCCGCAGTTTTCCTGGTCGGCCAGATCTTCAATGTCCAGGAGCATTGGCCCGCCGGCATTCTTTTGTGGGCGCTCTGCGCTCTGGCAGGCTGGGCGCTGCTGGGCGATCAAGTGCAGCAGACCATTGCCCTGCTGCTGCTGCCCGCTTGGATCCTGAGCGAGTGGTGGGCGCGCACCGATGGCTATCGCGGAGACGGTCTTCTTGCTGCGCGGATGCTCGCCAGCTTCGCGGCCCTATACCTCACCGCGTTCATCGCTACGAAGAGGAAGCTGGTTTTCTCTCTACTTTTCGCCGCCGCTGCCATAGCGCTCAGCGTTTCTGTAGTGCTTTTATCGGATGTATGGAACCTCTGGCGCGGCTGGGAGAAAACGCCGGCGATGCCGCTGCATCTGTCGATTGTTG
The DNA here is from genome assembly GCA_963846815.1 of uncultured Acidobacteriaceae bacterium. GTDB lineage: Bacteria > Acidobacteriota > Terriglobia > Terriglobales > Acidobacteriaceae > CAVVDY01. The sequence continues at coordinate 583,485 of CAWJXG010000001.1, forward strand.
GCTGGGCTTGGATCGTGCTGGTTCCCCTGCTCGCCGCCTGGCGGCTGAAGCCGTCTGCCGTCTTCCCGGTTACAGCCACCATCGCGAGCGGTCTCGTGCTGCCTCATCTGTTCTTCCTGCCCGATCACGCATCCAGATACTCGTACCCGCAGAACAGCGTGTTCACGTATCTCCTGGTTGGTGTGCTCGCGTGCTTCTATACCTGGTGGGGAGTCCACGAGAGCAGTCGCGCCGTCATCAACTACGGAGTCTTCGCCTTCGCCGCCACCGTTCTGTGGTTCTACTTCTCCAGCGTGATGGATAAGCTGGGCCGCTCTCTCAGTCTCATCGTGCTGGGTCTGCTCTTCCTCGGCGGAGGCTGGCTGCTGGAGAAAATGCGCCGCCGCCTAGTCCGCCACGCCATGGGGGCTGCCGCATGAATTTCCGCCGGCGTGGCATCGTGTTAATCGTGATTCAGGTTCTGCTGGTGGCCAGCATTGCCGGCAAATATCTCTATGAGCGCTCGACCCGGCCGCGGGTGTGGGTTCGCGTTGCTCAGTACGATCCCAATCTGCCGATACGCGGACGATATCTGGCGCTCTCGCCGGAGGTGAATGCCTGCGACCTGCCGCATGATGCCGAATCCGACAAAGGCTGGAAAGATCCGCAGCATGGAATCGTCCATACAAACTGGTCGTGGACTGTGCGAGCGGTGGCGCGTGATGGCCAACTGGTCGTAGAGGACGCGCGCAACGTCCTGCCCCGCGGCAACACGCAGTCCATATGGCTGAACGAGCACACGCCCTGCGATCGCGCCCGCCTCGCACCCGGGGTCGACTTCTTCATTCCCGATACCGCGCAGTCGCCATTTCCACTGAAACCGGGACAGGAATTGTGGGTCGAAGTGACCGTCCCACCTGAAGGACCGCCTCGCCCCATCCAACTCGCGCTCAGCGACAACGGCAACTGGAAGCCGCTGAAGTTCAACTAGGGCCTCGGCCATCTCATCCCGAGAACGCGCCGAAGCTCGCTCCAGCGCGCCGCGCCTTCACGCTACAATGTCCAGACGCAAGCGAAGCAACCGGCGCGAGCAGGCGGCTTCGCTTGGCATCACAGCTCGTCGGGGACTACCCAAACCAATGACTCCTCTGCACGCCGACCGCGCGCGGCACGCCGATCAGCTTCTTGCCAACGAGCAGGGGCTGTCGCGCCAGCTCACGCAGCGCCAGCTCGGAATGATGGCCATCGGCAGCGCCATCGGGACCGGGCTCTTTCTCGGAAGCGCCCTGTCGATTCGTATTGCCGGCCCCGGCGTAATCCTGAGCTACATCTTCGCTTCGCTGGTCACCATGGTTCTGATGGGGTGCCTGGCGGAAATGGCAGTTGCGCATCCCACGGCGGGATCGTTTGGCATCTACGCCGAGCTTTATCTGTCGCGCTGGGCCGGCTTCACCATCCGCTACACCTACTGGGTCGCGGTGTCGATCAGCGTGGGCAGCGAAGCGGTGGCCGCGGCAATTTATACCCAGTGGTGGTTTCCCAACTCGCCCATGTGGGGATGGGTGGTTTTCTATTCGGCGGTGCTGATCGTGGTGAACGCGCTCAGCGTCGGCGCTTTCGGCGAATTCGAGTACTGGTTCTCGATGATCAAGGTGAGCGCGATCGTGGTGTTCATCCTGCTCGGGGCGGCGGTGCTCTTCGGCTATCACCAGGACCGGCCAATCGGGCTGGAGAATTTCCGCGCCTATGGAGGCTTCCTTCCGCACGGCTGGCGTGGAGTGTGGCTCGCTTTGACCTTCGTGATGTTCAGCTTCCTCGGCTCGGAGGTAATCGCCGTCAGCGCGGGCGAGGCCAAAGATCCCGAGCGCGCCGTGCCGCGTGCCATGGAGACGATGCTGGCGCGGCTCATCATCTTCTACGTCGGCGCCATTGCCATCCTGGTCGGCGTCATCCCCTGGACCCAGGTCCAGCCGGGACACGACATCACGGTGAGCCCCTTCGTGCGCGTCTTCGAGATCGTGCACATTCCCGCTGCTGCGCACATCATCAACTTCGTGGTGCTGACGGCGGCGCTCTCCAGCATGAACTGCAACTTGTATATGGCCACGCGCATGATCTTCTCGCTCTCGCGCGGAGGCTACGCCCCGCCTGTTCTGGGCCGTGTGTCCAAGAAGGGAACGCCATTCCCCGCGTTGCTCTCCTCCGCAGGAGGATTGGCGCTGGCCCTGCTGTTGTCGGTGCTTCTGCCGAAAGCAGCTTACGTCTACATGTTCGGAGTCTCGCTGTTCGGAGCGCTCTTCGCCTGGGTGCTCATCTTTATGACGCATCTGCAATTTCGCCGGCACACGCGCGGCCAAAACATCCGGCACTTTCTGCCGCTGTTTCCGGTGACCACGATTTTCGGAATGTCGGCCGTTGTCGCGATTCTGATTTCCACCTGGTGGGTTGATGGAATGCGTGTAGCGCTGCAATCGGGCATTCCCTGGCTCGTGCTGATCACCGTCGTTTACTACGGATGGGGGCGCAAGCGCGGCGTGTACGCGACGGCCGGCAAAACTGAAGCAAAGGCTGAGGCTGCGGACTGAGGCGAGGTCGCGTAAACCGGTGGGATTCTCCCATTTTTGGGCAAATTCACGATTCTTGTTGAATTTAATCTCGTTTTATCTCGAAAAGTAGTAATATCCTGCCGCAGCAATTCCTGTCCTGAAGTCAGCTAACCCCGTCCCGCACGTCTGAGACGAAGGCGCTTATCACCCAGGCAGCGCCCAGCGACCCTTAAACCTCTGCACTGGAGGTGCATAATGCGGTCCCCTCACTCTCCCCTAAGCGCATCGCCACGATTGAACTCCATTCGCCCTTCGGCGATGGTTGCGGTGCCACTTTTAACCACGTTGTTCGTCTGCTCACTTTGCCTGTTTCCGAACATGGCTGTGGCAGCGTCGCCGCACATTTATGACGCGCCTCAAGTGGGGCCTCCCACAAGCCAGACAACGCTGGTAGGCAACGGATTCGATCCCAACGCCACCCTCGACCTCTACTTCGACAGCACCGACGTTGGAGTTGTGGATACCGACAACAACGGAACCTTTGGACTGGCGCTGAAGGCGACGACCCTTCGGCAAAACGGAGCCACGATCCAGATACCCAAAGACGCGGTCCAAGGCCAACACACGATCACCGCCGTAGAACGGATTACTCAGATACAGGCACAGGTGCCGTTCACGGTCAGAACCGATTGGGCAAAATTTCACTTCGATCTCGGCAACACGGGGTTTAACCCTTATGAGAACGTTTTGAGCCCGGACACGGTCGGGAATCTCGCCGTGAAATGGCAATACCCGACGGCGATTGCCTCGCCAGTGGTGGTGAACGGCCCTTGCCGAAGGGTCGGCGCCTTCAGCGCCAGTCCAAAGGTTCCGTTGTTGTGCGGAGCCACGGTCCAGATACCCAAAGACGCGGTCCAAGGCCAACACTGGATCACCGCCGTGCACGACTTCACGGGAGGTATCGACGGTGGATATCCCGCAAGCAACGTGTCGATCAGCACCGACGGTACCCTTTACGGGAACGCGGTGGCTGGCGGCGATATGAACTGCGGTGGTTATTTTGGTCCCGGATGCGGCGTCGTCTGGATGATCAAGCCGTAGGCGGAATAAACTGTCGCGCAAGCGCCTTATTCCAGGCGAGCCGCGAGACTTGCCCGGCTATTCGCAACACGGCATTCACTGCCGACGAATAATTCTTTGGTTGCGCAAGCAAGCACTCCGCTACGCTCCTTGCTGGGCTCTTATCCACGCCTTCGGGCTTTGATTCAGCCGCCGCCGAAAGAGAAAGGCGACCAACGCTGTCGCTGGCCGCCAATTCGCTAATCACTACTTACCACTGACCACTAGCTCAGTACCCATGCTCTCCGCCCTCATCCAGTCTCACTTTGCCCCGGAACATGCGGAAGATGAAGACGAAGTAGCAGATGGCGATCACGATGCCGATGCTCCACCACACCAAGCCCACCGCCATGCCATGCGCGCCGGTCTTGGTGTTTTCGATAGTCAGGCTAAGTGCGGGATCGGTACTGGCCGGCAGCACCAGGGGATAGAGGGCGAACGCCGCGCCCACCAGCATCCCGACAATGTATCCGCAGGAGCCGAGGAACGCGCCCAGGTCATCCTTCTTTCTCTCGGCTACAAACATGTACAGCAGGCTGACGATGACTACCACCGGAATCACGAATCCGATAGGCCATTTGAAATAGTTGTTCAGCACAACCGGCTGGACATAGAGCGTCGCAATCAGGCTCGCTCCCGTCAGCAGAACCTGCACCGGCCACAGGAGCCGCGCGATACCACGAGCGCGATCCTGCAACTCGCCCTCGGTCTTCATCGAAAGATAAAGACAGCCGTGGGCCGTCAAGGTGACCAGCGCCACCACCCCGCAAATTACCGTGTACCAGTCGAGGATGCCGTTTTGTTTGCCGACGAGCCAGTTCGTCCACAGCGGCTCGAAGAAGTAGCCATCGGCGTTAAGCGGCACGCCACGTACCACGTTGCCGAGCGCCGCGCCGAAGAAGATTGCCAGCAGAATGCTCGACCCTGCGAAGATGACATCGAAGAAGCCCTTCCAGATGGGCTCCTGCAGGTGAGTGCGGAATTCAATGCCGATGGCGCGCAGCATGAGCAGCCACAGCACCATCATCAGCGGAAGATAGAAGCCGCTGAAGCTCGATGCATAAAGCAGTGGAAAGGCGAAGTACAGCGCGCCTCCGGCGGCGAGCAGCCAGACTTCATTGCCGTCCCACACCGGACCGATGGCCCGTAGAATCGTGCGCCGCTCGTCATCGGTCTTGGCGATGAACAGGTGGGCTGCGCCGGCGCCGATATCGAAGCCATCCAGTAGAACATAGGCGGCCACCATGACCGCGACAATCATGAACCATATGGTTGGCATGGCTATTTCACCTCCGCGGCGGGCTGCAAGCGTTCAACCGTAGGTTTGGTGGGCGGCGTAGCGGGCTCGGGTCCGTGCTCAAGTTCGCGCCGCACCAGGAAGAGAAACAGGATCGACAGCACGGTGTACATGCCGGCGAATCCCAGGAAGGTGAACCAGCCGTTGCCGGCCGACACCATCTTTGAATAGCCGTCCGCCGTACGCATCAGGCCGTACACCAGCCAGGGCTGGCGGCCCAACTCGGCACTCATCCACCCGGCAGTATTGGCGATATACGGGAACGGGACCAGCAGCACCAATATCCACAGCATCCAGCGTGCGTTGTATAGCGTGCCGCGCCACAGAAGGAAAACGGCGATCAGCATCACCGCGATGAAGATCGTCCCCAGTCCCACCATGATGTGGTACGCGTAATACAGCAGCGGGATGTTCTGCGGCCAGTCGTTCTGGGGAACGGTGTTCAGGCCTTTCACCTCGGCGTTCCACCGGCGATAGGTGAGGAAGCTCAGCACCTTGGGGATCTGGATGCCGTTATCGATGGTCTGCGAGACCATGTTTGGCTGGCCGATAATCACCAGCGGCGCACCGTTATGCGAGTTGAACAACATCTCCATCGCCGCCAGCGTGACCGGCTGCTTCTCGGCGACCATCCTTCCGGCTGCGTCGCCGGTCGGGAACAGTTGCAGCAGGCTGAAGATTAGTCCAGCGATGACGCCGACGCGAACGTAAATCCTACCCTGGTCGGTGTGCTGCTTAATCAACAGATAGAAGCTGCCGACCGCTGCCATCACGAAGGCGCCGGTGATGGCAGCTCCGCTCATATTGTGGGCGTACTGGATGAGCGCCCACGGATTCAGTATCAGTTGCCAGAAGCTCGAGAGCTGAACGTTGCCGTCGGCCATCTTGGCGTAGCCGACCGGGTTCTGCATCCACGCATCGGTCGCCACGATGAAGTAGCCCGACAGCCAGGAGCCGGCGAAGACCATGAACGCGGCGAACCAGTGCATGCGCTTGCTCAGCCGTTTTTCGCCATAGAGGAACAATCCGAGGAAGGTGGATTCGAGGAAGAAGGCGAACAGGCCTTCCATCGCCAGTGTCTGGCCAATCACGCCTCCGGCGAAGCGCGAGAAATGCGACCAGTTGGTGCCGAACTGAAACTCCATTGGGATGCCGGTAATGACTCCCATGACGAAGTTAATGCCGAAGATTTTTGCCCAGAAGCGGGCGGCGCGATCATAGGCCTCGTCGCCAGTGCGGATGGCGATCGTCTTCAGCACCACGATGAGAAGCGCCAATCCCATTGTGAGCTGAGGGAACAGGTAGTGATAGGTCACCGTAAAGGCAAACTGCAGACGGTGTATCAACAGTGCAGCGTCCATGCATGAACCTCAATAAGAAAACCGTGTGATGCCGGGGCCCGGCTCGTTTCAAACTGGTTTCATTGTCATCGCCGGACGCACTTCAAGCTGTGATTCGCGTCACAGACGGGCCGGTTAAGGGCCGATACTAAGATTCGACCGCCGCCAGCCCCAGCATTCCCCTCTGGTCGGCATACACCGCCGCTGGCGAGACCGGCTTTTGGGTCTAAACTAAGGACGATGTATCGACGAGTTTTTCGCAGTCTTCTTCTGCTGGCGCTGCTCGGGGCGCCGCTTCCGTTGTTCGTCACGCCTTCGGCGCTGCACGCCCAGCAACTCACCAAGCGCCTCATCCTCAAAGACGGCTCTTATCAGTCGGTCGTGAAGTATGAAGTTCAAGGCGATCGCGTTCGCTATTTCAGCGCGGAGCGCTACGCGTGGGAAGAAGTTCCGTACTCCATGGTCGACTGGGATGCCACCAAGAAATACGAGGCCGAACTCGATTCCGGCAAACTGAGCGAACACATCGAGACCTCCGAGGAGAAGGCAGAGCGGGAGCAGGAGGAAGCTAATTCTCCGGAGGTTGCTCCCGGTTTGCGACTGCCCGGCTCGGGAGGCGTGTTCCTCTTCGATACCTACAATGGCAAGCCCGAGGCGGCGGAGATCCTGCAGAACGGAAGCGAAGTCAATCAGAACAAGAAGCAGAATGTGCTGCGCTCTTCCATCAATCCCTTTGCCGGATCCAAGCAGTCGTTTGAATTGAAAGGCGCCCATGCCCAGATTCAGGCACACAGCGGACTCCCTGTCCTGTATGTGGACATTGATGAAGGCCCAACCGATATCGCCGCCGCTGATCGTTTTCGAATTGTCCGAGTGGAAGTGAAGAACGGGGCCCGCGTCGTCGGCAACTTGAAGGTGACTTTCACCGGCAAGTCCAGCGAGGGAGGTAACTTCCTTCCCACGACGGTTGATGCCGTGGGCAAAGGCCAATGGCTGAAGGTGACGCCGGCGAAGCAGCTTGCTCCCGGCGAGTACGCTCTGGTCGAGATGCTGGGACCGCAGGAGATGAATCTCTATGTGTGGGATTTCGGCGTAAACCCGCAAGCGCCCGCCAATCCCAACGTGTGGCGCTCAACGACTAAGCCGGCTTCCTGATCTGGGTGGACGGGTTACTCGCCCGCAGGCTGATCCCTGACTCCCACCATACCTTTTTCCGAGATGGCGATATTGTCGCGGCCGCCTTGCTTGACCAGGTACATCAACTCGTCAGCGTGCTGCACGATTTCCTGCGGCGTGGTGGCGTCCTGCGGGTAGCCGGCGACCCCGATGCTGGCGCGTAATTGAATGGAGATGTTCTCTTCCGGCTTCCACTCGCGTTCATGGAAGGACTGCATCAGGCGGCGTGCCACCAGCAGTCCAGAGTCGCGCGAGGTCTGCGGCAGCAGGATGGCAAATTCGTCCCCGCCATACCGGAACGCAGCGTCGATCAGCCGGAGACTCTCCCGCAGGCGCCGTCCCACCATTGCAATCAGCTTGCTGCCGACAATGTGTCCGTACTTGTCATTCACGTTCTTGAAGTGGTCGAGATCGAGGAACAGCAGCGTGAATTCATAACCAAAGCGGGCCGAGCGGTGGACTTCTTCCTCAAGCACCGTGAACAGATGCCGCTGGTTGTAGAGCCCAGTGCAGTCGTCGGTGATGCTGAGTTCCTGAATCCGGCGCACCGCTCGAGCGTTCTCAATGGCAATGGCGGCATAGTCGGCAACGGTCCGCAGAAACAGCTCATTCTGCTCATAGACCTGCAGGTCCGCGCTCATCAGTTGCATAACTCCAAAAACGTCGCCCGACCCGCGCACCGGCAGGCAGACCACCGCGCACTTCTCGGTCAGAGCTTGCGCCACGGTCGCAGGATTGACCTGGGGATCGTTTCTGATGTTCGAGATGACCAGCGGCGCGCCGCTTTCCATCACACTGGCGCCCAGGCTGAGCCCGTTCTTGAGCTGCACTTCATTAATGAGCTCAAAGTCAGATTCTGCGCGTGCAACATACTGGAGTTTGCCACTGGCTTCGTCCAGCATCAGCAGCGCCCAGGTTGCCGGCTCGAAGTACGCGGCCATCTTTTGCAAGATGGTTTCCAGAATGATGTCGAGGTCCAGCGAAGACGTGAGCGCCTTAGCGACGTCGTGAAAGATGCTGAGGTCGTAGAGTTTGGATCCTGCATCCGCAGAGGCGATCTTCATGCGGGAACCTGATGATCCGTAAGTTAATCCCTTCAAAAGAAAGCGATTTCGAGGGAAAAAGCTCTGAAAACTAACATACATCCTACTAGATCAGACGAAATTGTAATACCTTGAAAACTGGTGAACACAAGATTTAGCCAAAGCAGGGGTGGTTACTGTCTCTCTTCCCGGCGGTTTGACACCTGCTGGCTCCCTTTCTATGATTCGCGCAGAACTGCGGTCGGAAAGATTGCGGTGATCTCTGGAGAATAGACAACAGTCCGTGAGCACCTTTGGTGATCGTTTGCGGCGTGAGCGCGAGATGCGTGGAATCTCGCTGGACGAGATCGCAGACGCCACCAAAATCGGCACTCGCCTGCTGCGAGCGCTGGAGGAAGAGCAGTTCGACCTGCTGCCGGGCGGTATCTTCAACAAAGGCTTCGTCCGGGCCTACGCCAAATACCTGGGGATGGACGAGGAGCAGGCGGTTGCCGATTACCTGCACGCTGCCGGCGACGGCGAGCCCGACGTTCTCCTCATTGCGCAGCAAAACGACCGTGTCGAGAATAAGTACAGCGACTCGGGCTCGTCCAAACGCGCAGGTTTCCCCATCATTCCCGTATTGATACTGATTCTCGTGGTGGGAGCAGGCTTCGGCGCGTGGAGGCTTTATCAGCAGCGGGTCGCTGGACACAAGCGTGCTCTTTCGGCCGAGAGCGCTCCCGCAGATTCGACCCCCGTTCCAGCGGTAGGTTCTGTGCCCGCCGAGGGCGGCTCTGCTTCGCTTAGCCAGACCTCAAACGCTTCGCCGGGAACTTCGGCCAGTGCGCCGCCGGCAAATGACCATGCGTTAAATACGACTTCTGGTTCCGAAACTCGTGCCGGCTCATTTGAAGTTGTTGTCAGCACCACTGGCCCCGCCTGGCTCTCGATCAAGGCTGACGGCAAAATTGAAACTCGGGGAATCCTTGCTACCGGCCAGAGCAGGACGATTCGCGCCAACGACGAAGTCGTGGTCTGGACCGGCAACGCCGGAGTAACGCACGTCTCCTTCGACGGCAGGCCAATATCCGTGGAAGGCGGAGCCAACGACGTCAAGGTCTTGGTGTTCAGGCCGAACGGATTGCAACCCGAGCGCAAGCCTCAGGGCGCTACGGAGAATCCAGCACAGCATGCGGCGGAGCCACCGCGCCAATGAAACCTTCCGGGGCTGCATCGTGAAAAATCTGGGTGAAAACGTAGTCCGGCTGGAAGCGGAAGCTCTGCGCTCCCTCGCCGACCGCATCGCCGGCCCGATGGGCGACGACTTTAATCGCGCCGTGGAACTGCTTTACTGCTGTGCCGGACGAGTTGTCGCTACCGGCATGGGCAAGAGCGGCATCGTGGCCCGCAAGGTGGCCGCGACCCTCAGTTCCACCGGTACACCCGCGCTGTTTCTGCATCCTGCCGAGGCACTGCATGGCGACTTGGGCAACGTGGTGCGGGGCGATGTTGTTATCGCGCTCTCCGCCAGCGGAGAGACTGCCGAAATTCTGCAACTGCTGGCGACGATCAAAAGGCTGGCCGTGCCGCTCATCACCTTTACCTGCGATGACCTGTACTCTGAAAATCCGAGGAGATCTTCTACTCTGGCGCAGGCGGCCACCGTCGCTCTGGATTGCTCGGTCACTCGCGAGGCCTGCTCGCTCGGCTTGGCGCCGACGGCTTCTACCACGACGATGTTGGCCCTTGGCGATGCCCTGGCCATGGCGCTTTCCCAGCGGCGAGGCTTCAAGGAAGAAGATTTTGCCGACCTTCATCCGGGCGGAAAAATTGGTAAGCGGCTGGCGCGAGCGTCGTCTCTCATGCATAGCGGTGACGCTTTGCCGTGTGTGCCGCCATCAGCCCGCATGAGCGACGTCATTTACGAGATGTCGCGCAAGAAATTGGGAATGACGACCGTCGCCGCCGACGGCAAACTGATCGGCCTCATCAGCGATGGAGATCTTCGCCGCTTGCTCGAGCGGCACGGCAAAGATGCGCTCGAGCTCTCCGCAGCCGAGTGCATGACCAAGAGTCCGCAAAGCATCGGCCCGCAGGAATTCGCCATCGCCGCCCTGGAAATCATGGAGCGCCGGAAAATCACCTCCTTACCCGTGGTCGATGAAGAGGGCACTCTGCTCGGAGTCGTGCATCTGCACGATCTCTGGGGCACACAAATGGTCTGATTCCAGGCAACATCTTCCAGGCAACATGGGCAGTTCACCCGGGCATCAAAACCCTCAGCCTGAACACGGGAGAAGTCTGCCCGCGGTCGTCACTGGCCCGAATCATTGCCTTTGCGACATGTAACGTGTTTGGGTTGTTACAGGTTGGGGCGTCATGTCTGCGAAGGCTGCGAACGCTGCAAACGCGGCGGCGAAAACTGAGCCCGTCATCCCTGCTTCCTCGCGCTTGCGACTGGAAGAGTCGTTCGAGCTTGCGAACATCCTCGACTCCGTTCTGGATACCGCCTTAGGCCTCATCCGCGCTGACGCCTACGCCATCTGGCTGCTGGAAAACCACCGCGACGAGTGGCAAGTTGCCGCGAGCCATGGCCTGTCGGAAAAGTTCATTTCTCAGGTGACACCGGGCACATCCGAGGACATGCCCCCTACCGCGGTTTGCGCTGAAGATGTCCAGCGTGTCGGGCTGCTGCAGGATCGCGCCGCTTCGTTGCATGGCGAAGGGATCCGCTCGCTCATGGCGGTGCCCATCTTCATTCAGGAACGACGGTGCGGCACGCTGGTGTTTTACTTCAGGCAGCATCACCAGTTCAGCCAGCAAGAGGTGGAGCTTGCTTCCTCGCTGGCCAGGCTCAGCAGTTCCGCGCTCGCCGCCTCCGAACTTTACCGTGAGCAAACCCAGGCCAAGGCGCGTTCTGACTTTCTTGCCGAGGCCAGCGCCGTCCTGGCTTCCTCTCTGAATTACGAGCAGACGTTGGCTACAGTCGCCAAGCTGGCCGTGCCTCACATCGCCGACTGGTGCGCCGTCGATCTGGTAGACGGAAACTCCCTGAAGCGGGTGGCAGTGGCGCATCAGGACCAGGAAAAAGTTGAGGTTGTTCGGGAAATCGGTAGCCGTTATCCCGATACCTTGGACTCACCCAACGGCCTGGCGAGGGTTATTGCATCGGGACACTCGCGGTTGGTCCCCGTGATCGATGACACCATGCTGCAGCGCACCGCCCGGGACGAACGGCACCTGGAGGCGCTGCGCCGCCTCAATATGCATTCCGCCCTGGTGGTTCCGCTGTTGCATCGGGAGGAGGCCTTGGGCGTGATCACCTTCATCACCGCGGAATCCGGACGCACCTTGACTGAGCAGGACCGCTCCCTCGCCGAGGCCCTGGCCGGCCGCGCCGCTGTTGCCATTGATAATGCCCGGCTGTTCACCGCCCTGGAACGAAGCGAACACAACTTCCGTGCAGTTTCGGAGACAGCAGCCTGCGCCATCTTCATTCACGACGGATCCCAGGTTATCTATCGCAATCGGGCAGCTCGCGACCTCATCGGCATGCAGGTGGGAGAAAGCGACGAAATGTGGGAGCGAGTGCATCCCGCCGACCGCGAGATGGTGCGGTCCCGGGCCGCCGCGCGCTTGCACGGGGAACCGGTTCCGGGCCGGTATGAATTTCGCATCTTGCGCGCCGATGGCACCTTTGCCTGGCTTGACCTCTCCGCGACCGCTATTGAGTACGAGGGCCGCCGGTGCATTCTGGCAACGGCCTTCGACATAACCCAACGGCATGTTGCCAATGAGCAGTTGCATCGCCGCGAACAGCAAGCCCGCGCTTTGCTCGACAACCTGCCCGACACCATTTCGCGCTTCGACCGCAGTCTGCGCTATTTGTACATCAGCCCTCACATTGAAAAGCTCCTCGGCCTGCCAGCCGAAGCTTGCATCGGTAAGACCTTTGAGGAACTAGGTTACCCGCCACATCTCTGCGAAATGTGGAACAACTCCCTGCGCCGCATCTTCACTACCGGCGCCGCCGACAGCATTGAATTCAGTGTCGAAGGCCACGACGGGCAGGCTCGCCACTTCGTCGGGACCGGCGTTCCCGAAGTGACGCGGAACGGGGTCGTCGAGTCGGTCATGACAATCAGCCACGACATCACCGAGGAGCGTGGGGCGCTCCGGAAGCTTCGTGCCAGCCAGGCGGAACTACGGCTGATTATCGACAGCATGCCCGGATTGGTGGCGTACATCGATACGGAGGAGCGATATCGTCGGGTGAACCGGACCTTCGAGCAGTGGTTCGGTGGCCCGATCAAGAGCTTTCTTGGCCGCACGATTCTCGAAGCCGTCGGCGAGCAGAACTACCCGCGTCTGGCCCCTCACATTGCCCAGGTGCTCGCGGGAAACGAAGTGCAATTCGAAACCACAAATCACTATGCTGACGCCACTCGCCACGTGCTCGTCACTTATGTGCCCGATCTCGATGACTTGGGAGCGGTTCGAGGATTTGTGGCGCTGGTCATCGACATTACGGAGCGGCGCAATGCCGAAGATACCCTGCGCAAGACCGAAAAACTGGCCGCCGCCGGAAGGCTCGCTGCCAGCATTGCGCACGAGATCAATAATCCGCTCGAGTCGGTGACCAATCTCCTGTACCTGCTGCAGCAGGAAGCCGAACTCTCTTCCCTCGGCCGTGAGTACCTCAACCTTGCCGAGCAGGAGTTGACACGGGTCTCGCAGATCGCCACCCAGACATTGCGCTTTCACCGCCAGTCCACCAAGCCTGGGCCGATCAAGATCGAAGAGCTTTTGGACTCGGTGTATGCCCTTTACCGTGCCCGCTTTGACAAGACGAATGTCACGCTGGAGCGGCGCTACGGCGATACTGCGCCTATTCACGCCTTCGAGGGTGAACTGCGCCAGCTCTTCGCCAACCTTATGGCGAACGCCCTTGATGCCATGCCGAACGGCGGACGCATCCTGCTTCGCACCCGGTCGATCCTTCGTCCGAATGGGGTTCGCGGCACGCAAGTCACCATCGCCGACACCGGGCAGGGAATTGCTCCGGAGTTGCGAGGTCGCATCTTTGAGCCGTTCGTTACCAGCAAGGGTATGACCGGCACCGGCCTCGGACTGTGGGTGAGCCGGGAAATCGTGCGCAAGCATGGCGGCTCGATTCGCGTGCGCAGCCGCACCGGTGACTCCGGTGGTTCGGTGTTTGTGGTCTTTCTGGCGGAAGGTTCTGCCGCCGCGATCGCCAAGGCCAGCCAGTCCTAAACCCCTGTCGCCTTGCGCATAAGGGGTCGCTGTTGCCAATCTGCAACCGGCTCTACAGTTGCAACGCCTTCGCGATGTCACCGCGCGCAATCATTTCGGCCACCCGCGCAAAGTCCTGCGAGAGAACGCGGTCTTCGGTGACCGGGGGCGAAACTGCGCGAATGGCGGCGTGTGCCGCCTGGCCGCGCCTGCCGGGCTTGAGGGGAGCCATGAAGTCGAGTGCCTGCGCGACCGCCAGGGCCTCGATGGCCAGAACGTTGCGCGTGTTGGTGACGATGCGCTGCAATTTGTTGGCGGCGGTCATGCCCATTGAAACGTAGTCTTCCTTGTTGCCGGAAGTGGTGATGGAATCCACCGACGCCGGATGCGACAGCACCTTGTTCTCACTCACCAGCGCCGCCGCCGTCACCTGCGCCATCATGAAACCGGAATTCAATCCCGCGCCCGGCGCCAGAAACGGTGGCTGATCTTCATTGAGGTACGGATTCACCAGACGCTCCAGCCGCCGCTCGGAGATCCCGGCCAGGGCGCTGAGCGCGATCGCCAGGAAGTCCAGCGCGAAAGCCACCGGCTCGCCGTGGAAATTTCCGCCGGAAAGGATTTCGCCTTCTACCGGATCGCCGACCTGCGACCGCGGCGCGCCAATTTTTCTTCCGGCGGGAAACACCAGCGGATTATCTACCGCCGAATTCATCTCCACCTCGAAGACGCTGCGGCAATGCACGATGGTGTCGCGCACCGCTCCATGCACTTGCGGAATGCAACGCAGCGAATACGCATCCTGCACCTTGCCGCATTCGCGGTGGGACTCGCGAATTGCGCTGCCCTCGATGACGCGGCGCAGGTTGTGGGCTACCACGAACTGTCCTGCATGCGGGCGGGCGGCCTGAATTCGCTCGTCGAAGGCGACGTCGGTGCCTCGCTGGGCATCGACAGTCAGTGCTCCGATCACGTCGGCGGTGTCGGCCAGGATCTCAGCCTGCAACGTTACGAGCATGCCGACCGCAAGCATCGCCTGGGTGCCGTTGATCAGCGAGATGGTTTCCTTGGCTTCCAGCACCAGAGGCTTGATCTCCGCCAGCCGCATTGCCTCCGCGCCGGAATACTTCTTGCCCTTGTATATGGCCTCGCCCTCGCCGATCAGCACCAGCCCAAGATGCGAGAGCGGCGCCAGATCGCCGCTGGCCCCGACGCTTCCCTGCGAAGGGATTACCGGATGCACGCCGCGATTCAGCATGAGGCACAGCGTGTCGATGACCACGTCCCGCACGCCGGAAAAACCCTTGGCCAGCGAATTTGCCCGCAGCAGAATCATGGCGCGGGTGACATCCTCGCCTAGCGGCTCGCCAACTCCCACAGCGTGGGAGCGCAGCAGATTCACCTGCAGCTTGCGGATGTCCGCCGGCGGGATGCGCACGTCGCTCAGTTTGCCCACGCCGGTATTGACCGCGTAGGCGACGCGGTCCTGTTCCAGAAGGCTATCGACAACGCCGCGCGCGCGATCGACTGCCTGCCGCGCTTCGGGTTCCAGCAGCACCGGACGGTTCTCGTACACGACCTCGCGGGCCGCGTCATAGGACAGTTGGTTTCCGTTGATATGAAGGGCTTTCATAATCAGTTATCAGTTATCAGTAATGAGGTTATCAGGTGAATGAGGTGATCAGCAGTGATTCATCAGGGCGGGGTGACCCACCACGGACCACTACGACACCGACGACGACAACTGACAACTATTCCCGTCCCGCGGCTTGCAGGAATGGTTGCAGATATTTCTTGGGCAGCGGCTTGCGTTTCATGTCCAGGCCGACGACAAGGTGAGCACTCTCCCCCTCGGCCAGCAGGGCCTGATCGCTGTCACGTAAAACCTCATAGCCAAATCGAATCAGCGACTCGCGCACATTCACCAATCGGGTGCGCACGCAGATCACGTCGTCATAGCAGGCCGGCGTCTTGAAACGGCAGCGCACCTCCGCCACCGGAATGCGGGTTTTATCCTGCTGCTCCATCTCGAGATAGGTGAATCCCAGTTGGCGCATCATCTCCACCCGGCCTATCTCAAACCAGACCAGATAGTTGGCGTTATAGACCACGCCCATCTGGTCGGTCTCTGCGTAGCGGACGCGAAACCTGGTCTCGTAAACTTGCTCCGCCTCGCGCCGCGCAGCCGCACTGCTCATTGCGGTTTGGCGGCGGTTTCCGTGACCGGAGTCGTCTTTTGCTGGTTCGCCACCACCTGGCCGCGCAGAGGTTCGCCGATAGCCACGTCTTTGCCGTCGGCGACGTAGTCGACAAACTGCGCCGGCAGGCTGTTGGGCAGCGGGAAGCCCCGGGTGTTCTGCAATTTGTACTCGATGTGCGGCGCTAGCGAACTGCCGCTGTCGCCGCACTCGCCAACCTGCTCGCCTTCCTTCACACGCTGGCCGATGTGTACCCGGACGCTACCCTGCTTCAGGTAGGGCAGCAGAGAATACTCGCTGCCGCCGTGAGCGATCACCACGTAGTTGCCGTTGCTGACGAACTCTGCTCCCTTGCCCGGCGAGTGGTCCGGAACGTTTCGCACCGTCTGCATGACGGTGCCGGCCGCCGGAGCCAGCACCGGCTGTCCAAAGCAGTAGTAGTCCTCGTTCTTCTTGCCGTCGTTGGCGAAGGCCCCTCCGTCCTTGGTTAGCACGAAGAGAACAACATAGCGATTGTCATCTGTGCCGGCAAACGCGTTGTCATACAGCGTGCGGCCGCCCTGGGCCACAATCCACGAGCCCTCGAAGGGAAGATGCAGTTTCGCTGTGTCCTGATAATCGGTGTACTGGTCCTTGGGCAAATCCGGCGCAGGCAGGATTTGCATCCGCTCCATTTGACCCTGCTCGTTGACCCCGAGCAGCACGACCACCGGGTCTTTGGACTTGCTGTACTTGGTCACCCGCAGGTAAATCGTCACCGGCCGCATCAGGTCGGGAGTGAAATTCTCTGCGATCACCTGGCCCGGCGAGCCCAGCTTGCTGCTCATCTGCTTCGAAATGGTTACCAGCTTGGCTTCGGGCTGGTCCTTCTTCATCTGCGGCGAGAAGGAACTGTATAGCTCCGAGAACTGGTCGTGGGCAAAGTATCCGTAGATTTGCCGGGCACGTTCCTTGGCGGAGGTGCTCATAACGGCATACTGCGCTGGCGGCCGGGATCTGGTCTTCTCTGTGGCGGTGTCTGCCGATTTTTCGCCTGACTGTGAGGAGGCCGAAGGTGCTGCGGCTGCGCTTGGGACCGCCGTCTGCGTACCGGCCTGCTTGGCATCGTTCGCCGGGGATTCCGCCGGTTTCTGACTCGACGGAGCCTGTGCCAGCAGAATTGCGGGAGTTAAAAGAATTAGGATTGCCAGCCTAGCCAGAACCTTCACGATTCACCTCGCCAATGGGGTTTACGCTTCTCCAAAAACGAACTGACTCCTTCGCGGAAGTCGTCCGTGGTGCGAATGCGCGCGTTTTCCTGTACTGCCTCGGCAATTTGCCGATCCAGTTGCGCAGCCGAATAAGTTCTCAGGAGGCGCTTGGTCGCGAGAAGAGAAGCAGGACTATTCTGCAACAAATCGGCTGCTAAAGCACGTGCTCTCTCCAGCAACCTCTCCGGCGCCACCACTTCGTTCGCCAGCCCGAGACGGTACGCCTCGTCCGGGCCAATGATACGCCCTGTGAGCAGCAGGTCGCGCGCCGGTTTTTCCCCGATTTGGCGCAGTAGAAACGCCGACACGATGGCGGGAATAAACCCGATACGCACCTCGGTATAGCCGAACTTCGCTTCCGTCGAGGCCAGCGTGAAATCACACAGCGTCGCCAGCCCGCAACCTCCGGCGATCGCCGGACCATTGACGGCCGCGATCGTGACCTTGGGAAATTCGTACAGCCTGCGAAACATCCTCGCCATTTGCTCGGAGTCGACCAGATTCTCTTCGTGGCTGCGCGAGGTGATGGCTCGTAGATTGTCCAGGTCCATGCCGGAGCAGAACGCCTTGCCCGCGCCGGTAAGCATGAGGATCAAAGCCTTCGAGGACTCGACTTCGTCCAGCGCCTTGAGCAGGTCGGCAATCAGTTCGTAACTGATGGCGTTGCGCTTGTCGGGGCGGTTGAGGGTGATGAGGGCCAGCGGGCCTTCATAGGTGAGGACGAGCGTGGAGTAGGGAACTATGCTCATAAGAATCTGTGGACGCCGATTGGCGGCGCATTCACCGGCCAGGGCCACTCGTCGGCCCCGGAGCTTCTTGGGATGGCTGGCTCTGTAAAGCCTTGCGAATAGCCTCCGCGTCCGCAACGTCCTGGGGTCGTCCAGCGGCCAATTTCGAAGCCATAAGGTCATGGGCACAAATGAAATTTGCCTTCAGGCCACTGGTCGGGTCAACTACGATCTCAACCCGCCTCTCCCATGCCGCGTCAGAGTCGACCCCCGGAAGGTCGGGAAGAATATCGAAGCTGTGCGGGTCGCGTCTAAATCGAAAGAAACTACTGCGGTCTAAGAAATCTTCCCGGCGGATGCCGTGGAGCGCTGCGCCGAACTCGGCGAGCCCGGCATACGTCGCCTGCGCATTCGTAATATCCGCTTTTATGAAAAAATCGCGGTCGTTGGTGAAGCGAGGCTGCGCGTAAAAGATAACCGCGTATCCCTCGACACTGAGGTATTTAACGCCATGGGCATGGAAGGCGGACAAAAGGTCTTTGTAGTCTTGGAACATCCGGCTCCATCTCCCAACCTTTGAGGGCGTAGGCGGTCTGAATCATTTCTTCAACTGCGTCCAGCCGCTCGTGCGCGGGCCGACTCTGCCAGTACCGGTATTCATCCGCTTTCATCTCCTCGAAACTGGCGTACTTGCGTACGGTTGGCACCATGCGTCCTTTGTAGCATAGCCCCGGCGGGGCAGCAACGCTCATACCTAGAAGCATTTACGCGCTGGCCTTGGGTTACAACTTGCACCATTTATCCAAACACCCGCTTGAAAATCTTGTCCACATTGCGCAGGGGGCGCTGCAAATCAAAAGCCTGTTCCAGCGTCTCGCGTTTCACCTTGGAAGTAATCTCCGGATCGGCTGCGATCAGCTCGCGGAAGTTCAAATCTTCCTTCCACGCCTTCATCGCATTCGCCTGCACCAGCCGGTACGCATCTTCGCGCAGCATTCCCGCTTCCACTAGGTCGAGCAGCAACTGTCCGCTGAACACCAAGCCGCCGGTCGACTCCAGGTTCTTCATCATGCGCTTGGGATAAACCAGCAGTGTGTCGATCAGGTTCGCCGTCTTGCTCAGCAGGTAATCGAGCAGGATGGTCGAGTCGGGCAGGATCACGCGCTCGACCGATGAATGCGAGATATCGCGCTCATGCCATAGGGCAACATTCTCCAGCGCAGCCTGCGAGTTGGCCCGTACCACGCGCGCCAGTCCGCTGATCTGCTCGCAGGTGACGGGATTGCGCTTGTGCGGCATCGCCGACGAGCCCTTCTGCTTCTCGCTGAAGTACTCCTCCGCCTCGCGCACCTCAGTTCGCTGCAGGTGGCGGACCTCGGTGGCGATCTTGTCCAGCGTCGAGGCGATCACGGCCAGCGTCGCGACATAGAATGCATGACGGTCGCGCTGAATTACCTGGCTCGATACGGCGGCCACTTCCAGCCCCAGCCGCTTACAAATCTGCTCTTCGTACTCCGGCTCCAGGTGCGCCCCATTGCCGACCGCGCCGGAGAGTTTGCCCACACGCATCTGCTCGGCGGCCAGTTCAAAGCGCTCGATGTCGCGCTGCACCTCCGAGTACCAGTTCGCCAGCTTCAGCCCGAAAGTAATTGGCTCGGCGTGGATGCCGTGGGTGCGTCCGATCTGCGGCGTGTCCTTGAATTCGAAGGCGCGGCGCCTCAGGACTTCACTCAACTTCGCGAGGTCAGCCCGAATAATCGCCGACGCCTGCTTCACCAGCAGCGCCTGCGCCGTGTCGACAACGTCGTTCGAGGTCAGGCCATAGTGCAGCCAACGCGACTCCGGGCCGACTTTCTCGGCGACCACCGTGGTAAAGGCAATGACGTCGTGTTTGACTTCCGCTTCGATCTGGTGGATGCGGGCAACATCAATGTCGCCCTTCTCGCGAATCGCCTTGGCCGCCGATTGCGGCACAATGCCGGCTTCGGCCAGCGTTTCAGTGGCGGCAATTTCAACTTCAAGCCAGGTGCGGAAGCGGTTTTCGTCGCTCCAGATGCGGCCCATCTCGGGCCGGGTATAACGTGCGATCAAGGGATTGTTCCTCGATAAAGAAAAGGTGCGGTAAACGGTTCATTGTACAAGGGCAGCCCCGCCAGGTAGCCGGATACCCCACTCACTCCTTTGGTCGGAATGAGTGGGATGCGACAGCGCTATTGCACCAGCGTTCCGGTTTCGCCGTTGCCGTTTTCGGTGGCCTCTTCCGGCGGAATTACCGATGCGGCCGCGACGCGATCTCCGGTTTCGAGTTGCAGCAGGCGCACACCTTGCGTCGAGCGGCCCGCCTCGCGAATGTTCTTGCTGTCGATGCGGATGATCTTGCCGTATTGGCTGATGACCATCAGCTCCGACTTCTCGCTGACCAGCATGATGCCAACCACGTTTCCGTTACGGGTTGTGGTCTTCACGTTGATCACGCCTTTGCCGCCGCGGGTCTGCAGACGATAGGCGTCCACGTCAGTGCGCTTGCCATAGCCCTGTTCGGTGACGGACAGGATGAGGCTGGGCTCATCGATCTGGCTGTCTTTGCGCTTTGTGCGATCCTTCGGCGTGACCGCCATGCCGACGATATAGTCGCTCTTGTCGAGGGCCATACCACGCACCCCGCGCGCCGGACGGCCCATGGAACGAACGTCGTCCTCATTAAAGCGGATGGCCATGCCCTCATGCGAGGCGAGGAAGATGATCTGGTTGCCATCGGTACAGCTCGCCGCTACCAGTTCATCGCCTTTATCGATGCCGATGGCGATGATGCCCCGTGACATCACGTTGCTGAAGTCCTTGAGCGGAGTCTTCTTCACCGTTCCCTGGCGGGTGACGAAGAAGATGTTCTTGCCTTCTTCTTCCAGGTCGCGCACCGGCATCAGCGTGCGCACGCTCTCGCCCGGCTGTAGAGAGACGAGGCTGGCGATAGCTTTGCCTTTGCCGGCGGCACTGAGTTCAGGAATCTCGTACACCTTCAGCCAGTACACGCGGCCCGTATTGGTGAAGACCAGGATGTAATCGTGTGTCGAGGCGACGAACAGATGCTCGACGAAATCCTCTTCGCGCGTGCTCATCCCTTTGCGGCCCGTGCCGCCCCGGCGCTGCTGGCGATAGGTGGAAATGGGCGTGCGCTTCATGTAGCCGGAGTGGCTGACCGTGACCGCAACCTGTTCGTCGGCGATGAGGTCTTCCAGGTTGATCTCAGCGGCTTCGTCCTGGATGATGGTGCGGCGCTCATCGCCGTAGTTCTTTTTGATCTCTTCCAGTTCTTTGACGATGACGCTGCGCAGCTTCTTCTCGCTCGCCAGGATCGATTCGTACTCAGCGATTTTTTCCCGCAGCTCTTTCAGTTCGTTCAGGATCTCTTCGCTCGAGAGCCGTGTCAGGCGGTAAAGCTGAAGGTCGAGAATGGCATCGGCCTGGCGTGGAGTAAGTTTGCCTTCGCGTCCGCCGATGCGCTCGACCAGCCGCTCGTCGGTAACCTTGAATTTCGCCGCCAGCAGGTTTTCCTTGGCTTCGGCGCGCGAACCAGATCCCCGGATGAGCTTGATAATCGCGTCGAGATTGTCGAGCGCAATGCGATAGCCTTCCAGGATGTGCTCGCGCTCGCGCGCCTTCATCAGCAGATAGGCAGTACGGCGGCGCACCACGTCGATGCGGTGATCGACAAAGTGCTTCACAGCTTGCACCAGGCCCATTTCTTTGGGCTGGCCGTTTACTACGGCCAGGAAGATCATGCTGAAGCTCTCCTGCATCGAGGTGTGCTTGAAGAGCTGATTGAGCACGATTTGCGCTTCGGCGCCGCGCTTCAGTTCGACGACAATGCGCATGCCGTCGCGGTCGCTGAAGTCGTTCACATCAGAGATCTCGTCAATAATTTTGTT
Organism: uncultured Acidobacteriaceae bacterium; assembly: GCA_963846815.1. Taxonomy (GTDB): domain Bacteria; phylum Acidobacteriota; class Terriglobia; order Terriglobales; family Acidobacteriaceae; genus CAVVDY01. The sequence continues at coordinate 605,322 of CAWJXG010000001.1, forward strand.
GTTTACCAGCTCGGCGATGCGCTCGATGAGTTTGGACTTGTTGACCTGGTAGGGAATCTCGGTGACAACAATCGCGTCTTTCTCTTTCGTCAGGTGCTCGATAGCTGCCTTGGCGCGCATCATGAAGCGGCCACGGCCGGCGCGGTAGGCATCCATAATTCCGCTGCGTCCGTGAATGTATCCGCCGGTAGGGAAGTCGGGCCCCTGCACATGCTTCAGCAGATCGGGAAGTGTGCAGTGCGGATTGTTCACCATCGTGATGCAGGCGTCGATGACTTCCGTCAGGTTGTGCGGCGGGATGTTCGTCGCCATGCCGACGGCGATGCCACTGGAGCCGTTCACCAGCAGATTGGGAATGCGCGTCGGCAGCACCACCGGCTCGACCGTGAGTCCATCGAAGTTCGCGACGAAGTCGACTGTGTCCTTGTCGATGTCGGCCAGCAACTGCTCGGCGATGTCGGTCATGCGTGCTTCGGTGTACCGGTAGGCCGCGGGAGGATCGCCATCCACCGAACCGAAGTTACCCTGGCCATCAATCAGCGGATAGCGCAGACGAAAACGGCTGCGCCATGCGCACCATCGCGTCGTACACCGCGGTATCGCCATGCGGATGGTAGTTGCCGAGCACCTGGCCGACCACCTTGGCGCACTTCACGTGCTTGCGGTTGTGCAGCAGTCCCATGTCGTGCATGGCGTAGAGAATGCGGCGATGCACCGGCTTCAGTCCGTCGCGCACATCGGGCAGCGCGCGCCCGATGATGACCGACATCGAGTAGTCGAGATACGAACGCCGCATCTCCTCTTCAATGTTGATCGGTTGAATATTGGCTGCACCGGGGCCGCCATCACCGGGCGGAATCAGTGGGGGTTGCTGGTTAGGATCGTCTGGCATAATTTGCCGTCAGCTGTCGGCCATCAGCCGTCAGCCGAACTCTTTCTTTATCGTTGCTTCTTTGTGGAGCAGGCTGTCGCCGGCCAGTTTCGAGGCAGTTTTTGGCAACGCTCGTAAGCCGCTTCAACACCTGCTATGTGAGGAGTTCCCACCTAAGGAGCACTCATCATTATAGCATGATAAGTGCTTATGGCCGATGCGTAAATGCTTGTACATCAATCATTTACAAATTGCCATCACGAGTGTTTACGGCTTGTCATCACGAGGCCGCCGCGGCGACCGAGGGAGCTGCTCTCGTTGGCAGCCGCTGGAAGTTTTCACCGCGAACACGCGTGTCAAGGCACGACTTCAGTCTTGCCGATAAAGCCCTTATTTGAATTCATCCAGAGCCGACTCTAGTCGGCGACACCGGACGTCGTTGGGCTTTTCCGCAGATTGCTTGATTGTACTGGTGAAGTTCGCCGAGTCTTTGAATGTGGCTGAGGGAACTCACCGCAGACCATTTGGAAATGTATGTGACGGATGCCACGCTTGTTAGGCGATACAGTGAAGCACAAGTTCATGGCTGCCGAACGTGTCTGTCGGGATGAGACGCTTGATTTAGCGGTGCAGGTACTGCGAATCAGTTAATCGTGACTGGCCGGGCGACCAGCCGTCCGCGAAACCGGCTACGGATTTGGAACAGTTGCTTGTGAAGCGTCTTTTTCCTAGGCTGCCCTGCTCGCGCTGCAAACGAGAACAGATCCCTCGGTCGCGGCAGCGACCTCGTGATGACAAGCCAATAATGGATGCGGCAGGAATTTCCTTACGGCGTCGTAGTCGTGGAACTGCCCGTCTTCGGCGACTGGTCGGGCGCGCTTTGCACGCCGCTCTTCGTGGGCTTCGAGCTTGGCTTCGTCTTCGGAACCTCGAACTCGACTCCCTGGTCGTCATTCGCCTTGACTGTTGCCGGAACGTCAAGATCAGCCAGCGCAATCTTCTTGGTGCGATTGTCAAAGACGTAGACGGTCGGACCCATGATCGCGTAGTTCGTTACTTCTTGTTGGTGGCCATCCCGGAATACAAGAATCGTGGGTGTACCAGGCTTCGGCTCTTCAACCGGCTGTTTTGCAAGAGGGTGCTGAGCTTCCTGGTCGGCGAGCTCAGCCTCGGTCGGAGCGTTCGTCACCGGTGGAGAGTCGATGACGATGTGCAGAGTTTGCTCGGCCGGCGGGGCCTGTCCTTGCGGCGGACCTGAATACAAATACGGGCCGCCTCCGCCCGAACCACCCGAATCTAAATCGTCGGAGGGATACAAATAGTAGTATGGCACCGCATACGTGTAGCCGTAGCCGCCATACCCGTAGTTGCCGCGTCGATTGTAGCGATTCGGGAAAGCTGGATTGCGGTATGGACGGTTGGAAGGCCCCTGGCAGCAGTAACCATAGGGACCCAGCGAGGTGACGCTGGGCGGAATGTTTGGCACGCCATATGGCGGAACGTGGTTCGGAATCGACGTGACCGACGGCGGGATACCGTGAATTTGAGCTGCGGCTGGTGGTACGAAGCTCACGCAGAAGGCTAACAGTGCAAGAACGGCTAACTGGCCAAACCGTTCGAAAGTCCGCAAGCGAATACACTTCGCCATACCACTCCTGCTGTTAGCTTTAACCCTTTGGATGCCCCGAAGTTCCTAGCGGACTCCAACCCGTCGCAGCTCTGCCAAACCATAGATGTCGAGCGTCGCATTGGCGATCAGCGCGCCGACGATCAGGGCGTTGGCGAACACTGCGTACCGGCTCTCCAGCAGGTCAACAGCCACGCCTGAGACGAACAGTATCAGAAAAGGCAGCGAAACGAACAGGAAAAGTGGACCCGAAAATGGTTCCCCGCAAAGTGTGGCAAAGACCAACACACCAGCCGTAATCAGTGGGGCCGCCGTGCCGAAGAAGCGCGTCCGTTTCCAGACGGCGAAGGTAATCACTCCGCCGACAATGAGCACCAGCGCGCCAAGCCCGGATTGCAGGAAAAACTCTCCGACCAGGCGGTAGGTCATTTTGGAGGTGAGCTGATGCGGTTGGAACTCCAGCCATTGCGCACTGCCGAGCGAATGGGCAAATGCCGCCGGCCGAAAACCGTAAAAGCTAAATAACAGCACCGCCGCAATCGCGCATGCAGCGGCAAAGATGATCAGCGCAGCGCCGGGACGTACATGACCTACCCACAGCAGGAACGCCAGCGCCGGCAGCAGCAGTATCCATAGCGAAAACTGGGCGCCAATGCAGATGGCAATCGAGATCCCGAGCAGGAGAATGCGGCGCCAGTTCCACAGGATTACCTCACGCGGAGCGTACAAGGTGTGAGCCACGGCAATCCCGGTGAAAATCAGGCCAAAGGCTCCCCAGGCGGCAATAATGTCTTCCTGCACCTGGTTGGTGCGGGCGACGATCAGGGGAGAGAAGCAGTAAAGCGCCAGCGCGATGAATCCGCCGAAATTGCCGTACAGCCGCCTTGCCACATACCAGAGCGACGCACCCAGCATCAGGCCCGCAAACAGGAACGGCAGCCGAATGAGGTAGCGGTAATCACTGATCTGGTCGTAGCGGAGCGAGCTGCCGATGATTCTTACCGGAATGGCTCCCAGCACCGGTACCAGCGGCGAGCGCTCGGGCGAACCCGCGTTCGCCATGTGCTCCATCTGTACCAGGCCGTCCTCGATGTAGCTGCTCTCCAGCGACGTGATGGGTACGTACGCGCTGAACCAGAGGCATTGAGCGAGAAAGACAAGCAGCAGAGCCGCCGCCAACAATTGCGGCACTCCCGCACCAAAAGGTAGCTTTCGAGGTTCCATGCGAAGCTCTGTTGTAACACGCCAAACGAGAAACAACGCGGTCGCGCAGGGGATCTATCAAAAAGGTGTTCGGAAGTCCCTGTTAGAATCGAGGTGTCCCAGTACACCCGATGGATTCTTCACTCATCCGCAATTTTGCCATCATCGCCCATATTGATCATGGGAAGAGTACGCTTGCCGACCGCCTGCTGGAGCTTACGGGTTCGCTCACCGCGCGCGAGATGCAGGAGCAGGTGCTGGACGCCATGGACCTGGAGCGCGAGCGGGGCATCACCATTAAGGCGCACTCAGTGCGCATGATGTATCCCGCGGCTGACGGCAAAACTTACCAGCTCAACCTGATCGATACTCCCGGACACGTGGACTTCAGCTATGAAGTGTCGCGCTCTCTGGCCTCGTGCGAAGGCGCGCTGCTGGTCGTCGATGCTTCCCAGGGAGTTGAGGCCCAGACCCTGGCCAACGCCTACATCGCTATCAATAACGGTCTGGAGATTATTCCGGTCATCAACAAAATTGATCTCCCCAGCGCCGACATTGAGCGGACCAAGGAGATGATTGAGGGAGCCGTCGGGCTCGATGCCTCGCACGCCATGCCCATCAGCGCCAAGACAGGCCAGGGCGTACCTGACGTGCTTGAGGCTATTGTGCAGAGGATTCCCCCGCCAAAGGGACGAGCGACGAACCAGCTGCAGGCGCTGATCTTCGATTCCTGGTTTGATCCCTATCGAGGCGTAGTGGTTCTGGCCCGCGTGATACAGGGTGAGCTGAAGAAGGGTCAACACATTCAACTGATGTCGAATGGCCACAGCTTTGAGGTGGAGACGCTCGGCGTGTTGACTCCCAAGCCGGTGGAGATCGAAAAGCTTTCTGCCGGCGAAGTGGGCTTCCTGATCGCGAACATCAAGAATGTAGCCGACACCAAGATTGGCGACACCATTACCGATGATGTGCACCCTGCGATCGAGCCCCTGCCTGGATTCGAAGAACTCAAGCCCATGGTCTTTGCCGGCCTCTACACAGTTGACGCGCACGAGCACACCCTGCTGCGAGAAGCTCTCGAAAAGCTGCGCCTGAACGACTCCTCGTTCTTTTTTGAGCCGGAGAGTTCTGCGGCCTTGGGCTTTGGATTCCGTTGCGGCTTCCTCGGCCTGCTGCACATGGAGATCATTCAGGAGCGGCTGGAGCGCGAGTACAATCTTGACCTCATCACCACCGCCCCGAGCGTGCGCTATCGGATCACCATGACCGACGGTAGCGTGCTGGAAGTCGACAATCCTTCGCGCTGGCCCGATCCCAGCGAGATCGCGAAGATCGAAGAGCCGATTATCACGGCGACGATCCTCACCAACGAGGAATTTGTTGGCGGAATCCTGAAGCTGGTGGAAGAAAAGCGCGGCAAGCAGAAAGCCTTCGAATACGTCAGCTCAACCCGGGTAATGCTGACGTATGAACTGCCGCTGAACGAAATCGTGCTCGATTTCTACGATCGCCTGAAGACGGTGTCGCGTGGCTATGCGTCGCTCGATTACCACCTTACGGGAAGCTGGGAATCGCCGATGGTCAAGCTCGACATTCTGGTATCCGGCGACCCGGTGGATGCGTTGTCGATCATCGTGCATCGCGACTTCGCCTATGACCGTGGCCGCGCTCTGGTCTCCAAGATGCGGGAACTGATTCCGCGGCAGATGTTCGAAGTGGCCATTCAGGCGGCTATCGGAGCCAAGGTTATTGCCCGAGAGACCGTGGCTGCCTTGCGCAAGAACGTCATCGCCAAGTGCTACGGAGGCGATATCTCGCGTAAGCGCAAACTGCTGGAAAAGCAAAAAGAAGGCAAGAAGCGCATGAAACGGATTGGGCGCGTCGATATTCCGCAGGAGGCTTTCCTCGCCGTTCTGCGTGTCGGAGAGAGCTAGACTGGCCCTTTCGTCATTCCACCGAACACCTCAGTGCTGGCATTTTCCCACCAATTGGCTATTAGCAAATGTGCAAAACTCCCTTTCCTGAGGGGCTCCCGGCGGAGTTGTGTCAGCTTCCGGAGCGCAACCAAAGTGCTCTGCAAGTTGATGACACCATGCGACTTATATTTGCCTCAGCGATGGGGCATGCGAGCTTGGCGGGCGACTGCTTGAGAATTCAGGGTTGCGGTCTCGGCTTTCCACAGATTTTTCCACAGATTCTCGTCCGTGATTAGCCCGTTCGGGCGCCAGAACCTACACGGAGATGGGCATCACTCCTGAGCCGACAGTGGCCTTCTGCGCAAAGCAAAAGCCGCTCGCGAAGGAGCGGCTTTTGGACAGAATCAGTTTTGCTTAATGCTTCGGAGGCGTAGTCCCAGATGTCGCCGGCTTCGCTGGCGTCGTGGGATGAGTTGTTGCTCCCGTTGGAGATGCGCCACCGGCAGGCCGTACAGGAGCAGGCACGCCAGACTGTGCGTTGTACGCGTCAACAATGGGCTTGGTTACATCCACGCCCGCAGTTGCCCAGAGTAGTGGGCCCTGTGGCCAGGGATTAGACGAATCCAGCAACAGCGTGAATCCATTCTCCTTGGCGTACTTGTCGATGACCGGGGCCATCTTCTGCAGGATGCGCTGAGCGATCTCATTTTGTTGCTGCTGGAAATCGTTCTGGGCATCTTCCGCCGAGCGCTGCATGCTCTTCTGCTTGGTCTCAATCGACTTTACGAGCTCGGCGCGGGCCTGCTCATTCATCTTGTCGCCTTGCGTGTTGAGCTGCTTTTTGAGGCTGTCGATTTCCGTGTTGAGGGATTGCAACTCGGTACGCTTGGGCTCGAACTTCTTGGCTAATGCCTCGAAATCGCGGGATCCTTCGTTGGTTGCGACGATGGCCTGCTGAATATCAATAATTCCAACCTTCGAGGCTGTGGGAGTGGCCGGGGTCGTGGTGGCAGGCGCGGACGCCGGTGTTGCTGATCCGGATTGGGCCATCATGGCCATTGAGCAAACCAAAATGGCGAGGCCTATGTATGTGCGTTTCATTGATTTTGCTGTAACTCCTTGAATTGCTCCGGGAATTCCTCAGATGCTTCAGCCGCTGGCAGCTGCCTCGATTCTTACTAGGCGACCAGGGCTGCAAATTTCTTAACAGCTCCAACAGGCCAGTCCGGAAGATTCGGCGGTGCGGACGCTCTATTATAGAAAAGCCAAATCAGCAGCGTCAAACCGGCTTGCAAAGCGGGGATTTTATTGCACCTTTTTCTGTAACTCGAAGCACTCATCGTGCAGCTTGGCATCGTGGGTCATGCCATCAGCGATCATGCACTCATCCAGCGCCGACTTGGGATCCGAATCCTTGAGGATATCCAGTAGCACAAGATGCGGAACGGACCAGTCCGGGGCCAGACGTGCAGCCTCTTTCAGTTGCGTGACTGCGGAAGTCAAATCGTGCTTATTCTTATAGGCGATGCCAAGGTTGTAGTGCGTGTGGGCATTGTTCGGCTGCAGCTTAATAGCTTCCTTGTATTCGGTGATGGCGTCATCGGTTCGCCCCATCACGTCGAGGGCGGTCCCCAGATTCATGCGGATATCGGCGTTCTTCGGCTGCAATTTCAAAGCTTCCCGGTATTCCTCTACGGCGGCACCATAATTGCGTCTGGCGTACAGCAGATTTCCCAGGTTGCTGTAAGCCGAGGCGAGCCGCGGATTCAGACGGATGGCTTGCCGGTACTCCCCTTCGGCACCCTGCCAGTCACCATTTTTCTTCAGGGCGTAACCCCAATTGTTGTGCATCTCGGCGTCGTTGGGTTTCAGGACGCCCGCCTTCTTGTACTGTTCGACAGCTTCGCCATATCCGCCTTTGTCGAGCAGCAGGTTCCCCAGACGAATGCGGGCGTCCGCATAATCGGAATATTCCTTGATCGCCTGTTGATATTCATCAATGGCCTCATCGAACTCCTTGTCCGCTTCGTCCAGCAGTCCCTGATGGTAATGACGCTCGGCTGCGGCTGGGATCATCAGTGGAGCCGGTTGGGTACCGGTTGTTGAATCGGCCTTGGTTCCGGAGTTCGTCGGAGCAGGTTGCTGTGCAGGAGCCGGCTGAGCTTGTGCGGGAGCCAGGGGATTGGGAGTCTTCGGCAAGCCCTGCTGGGCAGTGCCCTGTGACTGCTGCGGCTGAGGCTGCTGCGGCAGAGGCTGCTGCGCGACAAGGGCTACGCACACGGCGCAGACCATGAAAAATAATGCAAAACGGTAAAGCATGGCTTGATGCTTAAAGTATAGCCTCGTGCTTCGACCCGGGCGCCGCTTCCGCGAGCGCTCTCATTTTGCGGCTTCGTCGGCGACCACTCGCAGATCGTGGCCGGTCATTTCTTTCGGTTGCGGAATTTCCAGAATGCCCAGCATCGTGGGAGCGATGTCCTGTAGCGCGCCGTTCGGCTTCAAGGTGAAGCGGCGGCCGTCCCCTTTGAAGCCTGTAGGCATAACCGCGTGTTCGGCGACCATGATGAACGGAACGGGATTCGTCGTGTGTGCCGTCTGCGGACCGCCGGTTGCGGGATCGATCATCTGCTCCGCATTGCCATGATCGGCGGTGACGATCATCGCGCCACCCGCCCGCTTCAGAGCTGCGTAAATCTGGCCCAGACAGGCATCGACGGTCTCAACTGCGGTGATCGTCGGCGGAATCTTGCCGGAATGTCCCACCATATCCGCATTGGCGAAGTTCACCACCATCACGTCGAAGGTCTTCTCTTCGATCGCTTTCACCACGGCGTCAGCAATGCCTTGCGCGCTCATCTCCGGCTTCAGGTCGTAGGTGGCCACCTTCGGCGAGGGCACCAGCACGCGGTCCTCGCCGGGGAACGGTTTCTCCACACCGCCGTTGAAGAAGTAGGTCACGTGGGCGTACTTCTCGGTCTCCGCCACGCGCAGGTTCCGCAGGTTGCGATCCGCCATCACATTCGCCAGAATGTTTCCCAGCGATTCCGGCGGCGATACCACGGGCAGTGTGAAGTGCTTGTCGTATTGCGTCATGCAGACGTAGGTCAGGTCCTTGGGCACGCGATCGCGCGGGATCGCCTGGTCGAGGTCTTCAGCGCCTTCCAACTCGCGGCCGTCCTGCGCCGTGAAGTGGCTGTTGCGCGCCAGGCAGCGCGTGATCTGCCGCGCCCGGTCGGCACGGAAGTTGAAATTGATACACACGTCGCCATCGCGAATGATCCCCAGGGGCTCGCCACGTTCATCCAGCACAACGAAGGGGATGATGAATTCGTCCGTCACATCCCGGTTGTACGATTCGCGCACGCCCTGTACCGGGTCCGTGTAGCGGCCACCTTCGCCGACCCCATCGACCATCGCATCGAACGCTTTCTTCTCGCGCTCCCAGCGGCGATCGCGGTCCATGGCGTAGTAACGCCCGCTTACGGTGGCAATCTTTCCGACGCCATACTCGCGCATTTTCTGCTGCAACTGCTCGATGTATCCCGCACCGTTGGTGGGCAGCGTATCGCGGCCATCCATGAAAGCGTGGACGAAGACGCGATGCACTCCGTTCTTCTTCGCCATCCGTAGCAGCGCGTAGAGATGTTTCTGATGCGAGTGCACGCCGCCGTCGGAGAGCAGTCCGAACAGATGCAGCCGCCGCTCGCCGGTGCGCGCTTTGGTCATGGCATCAAGGAGCGCCTGGTTCTTCTCAAGCTCACCCTCCTCGATCATCAGGTCGATCTTGGTGATGTCCATGTAGACGACACGCCCCGCCCCGATATTCAGGTGACCGACCTCGCTGTTGCCCATCTGCCCGGTCGGCAGTCCGACGTAACGCCCGCTGGTGTGAATCAGCGTGTTTGGGAACTCGGCCAGCAACTTGTCGTAGTTCGGCTTGCGGGCCAGCGAAATCGCATTCGCAGCAGACGGCGGGGCATAGCCCCAGCCGTCGAGGATGATGAGGACGAGAGGTTTGGGTCGCATAATGGAGAACGTTAAATGCGCGTGCTTACAATCCGAAGAGCTCGTTGTACAACTCGGCGCGTGAAATCTCCAGGTAAGTAGCGACCTCGCCGAGAATGCCCGCGAGCGTTCCAACCTTGAGAGCCTTATGCGCAGGAATGACGATGTGGTGTTGCGTTCCTCTGATTGTGGACGTCAAACGAGTATGGCTCCCCCCTGACGCGTGACCTCATACCCGTATCTGTGCAGCAACTTGACTAGCTCAGGGCCACTGAGGTCCCGTGGCAATTTCAAGCAGAGATTACCTCACCGTGCACGAAGTGAAGTCTGATTACGGCTGGTACGACTTCCTCCTCGAAGTAGCAATGTACGGCCTGGCGTACCATCTCCCGAAGCTCTTGCATTGTCTCGCCCTGGGTGAATATTGGGTGACCGAGAGCACGTGCTTCGTACCCCCCTTCAGGCGACTCCTCAACGGCGAAGATGATCTCGGGCTCTTTCATCGCGTTCGCATTATACCCGCGCTCAGGCTTTCGCCTTTTTGGCCAGCTCCCCGCGATAGTTCAGCGCCTTCAGTCCGTTGAAACGTGCTGCGCCGCCCAACTCTTCTTCAATCCGCAGAAGCTGGTTGTATTTGGCGATGCGGTCGGTACGCGAAGCCGAGCCGGTCTTGATTTGTCCTGCACCGGTGGCAACGGCGAGGTCGGCGATGAACGTATCTTCGGTTTCGCCGGAGCGGTGTGAGATCACTGCCGTATAGTGGTTCTCGCGCGCCAGATTGATGGCGTCAATGGTTTCGCTGACCGTCCCAATCTGGTTCAGCTTGATCAGAATGGAATTCGCAATGCCGGAATCGATGCCGCGCTGAAAAATGTCGATGTTGGTAACGAAAATGTCGTCGCCGACAAGTTGGATCGTGCTGCCCAAGGCATCGGTAAGCGTCTTCCAGCCTTCCCAGTCGTCTTCCGCCAAACCGTCTTCCAGCGAGACAATGGGATACTGGCGCACCCAATTGGAATAGAACTTCACCATGTCTTCGCTGCTGTGCTCGCTCTTGTCGGACTTTTTGAAAACATACTTCTTCTTGTCCGAGTCATAGAACTCGCTGGCAGCAGGATCGAGCGCAAGCGCGATCTGCTCGCCCGGCTTGTATCCCGCCTGCGTGATGGCTTCCAATATTACCTCGATCGCTTCATCATTCGACTTAAGAGACGGCGCAAAGCCGCCCTCGTCGCCGACGGCTGTGTTGTATCCACGCTTCTTCAGCACGCCCTTGAGCACGTGGAAGGTCTCCACGCCCCAGCGCAGCGCCTCGCGGAAGGTCGGAGCGCCCACCGGCATCACCATAAATTCCTGGAAATCGACGCTGCTGTCCGCGTGCGCGCCTCCGTTCAAGATGTTCATCATCGGGGTAGGCAGAAGGCCGGCCGTGAATCCGCCGAGATATTGGTACAGCTCAACCCCAAGGTGGTCTGCCACGGCGCGCGAAGCCGCCATCGAGACGGCAAGAATCGCATTCGCGCCGAGCGTTCCTTTGTTGGGAGTTCCATCCAACTCGCACATGATGGCGTCGAGCTCGCGCTGCTCGCTGGCGTCAAGCCCTTCCAGCTCCGGGGCAATGACCTCGTTAATGTTGTCGACCGCCTTTTGCACGCCCTTGCCTTGATAACGGCTCTTGTCGCCGTCGCGAAGCTCAACCGCTTCGTGTTCTCCGGTGGAAGCTCCACTGGGAACGGTAGCGCGCCCCCGGGCGCCGCTTTCCAGAATTACGTCAGCTTCCACGGTTGGATTTCCCCGGGAATCGAGGACCTCACGGGCGAGAATCAGCTCTATTTCTGTCATAGTAGGAATCCAGACTTTCGCCCTTGGATTGGCTTGCGCGCTGGCGAAAGAGTATGAAAACGCTAATTATACGTAAGGACCCTCATCGCAGAGGGCATCAAAAGATAGTGAATGGTCGTCTTTCTCTCCTGCTGACGCGGTTCACTGTGCGGAAAGGCGCATTGACAGGCCCGCGCGACGCCGGCACGACAAATTCAGAGACGCCGGGTTTCAACGATTTCAATCGAGATTAAGAACTTCAGTGTCAGACTAAGGAGTTTATCGGCTTTGAGCTATCGGCTTTTCCGCTTATTCTTTGCTTGTACCGAAACGGAACGAGCATGACCAGCCTGTCTGCCAAAGAAGTGGGCCTCGGAGTGTATATGAATCGGAGCCGGGTTTCTCGTCGCCTTGCTTGCCTTCTGTCAGTCGTACTGCTTAGCGGACTTTCCTTCGCCCAGACCAGTGTTGCAAAGCGGATCACTCGCCCGGTGAGTAATTCGGATGTCGCCCTGCTTCCCGGCGGCGTTCGTCCTCAGGTGAGCCGCTCCCTGGACCAGGGCAGAGTCCCGCCAAGCAAGCCGCTGCAACGCATGGCCATCTTCTTCAAGCCAAGCGCCGCGCAGCAGGCGGACTTGGACCAGCTTCTACGTGAGCAGCAGGACCCCGCTTCGCCCAATTATCACAAGTGGCTCACGCCCGAGCAGTACGGCCAACGTTTCGGCATGAACCCCGATGATCTGGCAAAAGTGAGCGCGTGGCTGCAAGCTCAGGGATTCCAAAATATCTCGGTCGCGCGAAGCCGGACTGAAATCGCCTTTGACGGCAACGCCGGACAAGCCTCTGCTGCCTTCCATACATCGATCCACCAATTTGTATTCAACGGCAAAACTCATTACGCCAATACCACCTCGCCGAAGCTGCCTAGCGCCTTCGCCGAAACCGTCTCCAGTGTCACGTCGTTAAACGATTTTCGCCCGCGGCCCATGTCGATCGCGCATTGGACTTCCAGCATCTCGGGTAGCCATTTCCTGGCGCCGGGCGATATCGGCACGATTTACAACATCAACAGTCTCTACAACTCGGGTATTGACGGAACCGGCGAAGCAATCGCCGTTGTCGGACAAACCCCGTTAACTGCGGCCGACGATGGCACCCATGCCGATATCGACGCCTTTCGCTCGGCGGGAAGTCTGCCGGCCATCAATCTGACGCAAGTCAAAACCGGCACTCCAACCTACAGCAAAAGCGATGTTGACGAAGCGAACCTGGACATCGAATGGTCTGGAGCGATTGCACCGAAGGCGCAAATCTTCTTCGTCTACTCAGATAATGCTCTGTTCACCTCGCTGCCGTACATCGTCGACAATAATCTGGCGCCCGTCATCAGCGTCAGCTACGGCAATTGCGAGGCACAGTTCGCCAGCGGCGATATCTCCACACTCACCGGTGTGCTGCAGCAGGCCAACGCGCAAGGACAAACCGTGACCGCAGCTTCTGGCGACGCCGGCGCGGCCGATTGCGATACGTCGGATCCAGCCACCCAGGGGCTGGCCGTGGACGTGCCGGCTTCTACTCCCTATGTGACCGGAATGGGCGGCACTGAGTTCACCGGCGATGCAGGGGCGTGCGCATCGAATAATAATCAGTGCACCAACGGCGCTCCGGACACGCAATACTGGAAGGGTTCGAGCAGTCCGAGCGAAACCAGCGCGTCGGCTCTGTCTTACATTCCTGAGATAGTTTGGAACGACAGCGACCTCACTTCGATCGCGGCTGGAGGCGGCGGCGTCAGCACACTGTTCACCAAGCCTTCCTGGCAGACCGGAACCGGTGTTCCCAGCGATGGACAGCGCGACGTCCCCGACATCTCGCTCAGTTCTTCACCCAATCACGACGGTTACCTCATCTGCTCACAAGGAAGCTGCGTCAACGGGTATCGCCAGGGCACTTGCTCCATATACACCGACCCGGGCTGCAATCTGGACGTCATCGGCGGAACTTCCGCACCGTCGCCGATTTTCGCCGGCGTGGTTGCCCTGCTGAATCAGAAGCTGGGCATGCGACTGGGAAATGTGAATCCCACGCTCTACTCGCTTGCTGCCAGTTCGCCCAATGCCTTTCATGACATTACAACTGGCGACAATAAGGTTCCGTGTCAGACCGGCACGAAGGATTGCGCCAGCGGAGGAACCATTGGCTACAGCGCCGGGACCGGATATGACCTCGCCAGTGGCTTGGGCTCCATCGACGTGGGCGCGCTCGCTTCCGCCTGGACCGGAAACACAGCCGACTTCAGTATTTCAGCAAATCCAATGTCGCTTAGTCTGAGCCGGGGAACGGCTGGCGGTTCCGCGATCGCTATCGCTGCCACGGGCTCATTCTCCAGCGCAGTTAACCTGACCTGTACGGTGTCCTCTTCGCTCGGAGCCACTACATGTACGCTGAACCCGAGCAGCGTTACGCCTGGGCAGACTTCGACCGTTACCGTAACCGCTACCAGCAGCGCAGCACTGCGAGGGAGTCCTATCCCGGGGTATCCCTGGGGAGCAGGGTTAAGCTTTGGACTGGCGGCCGCGGTCTTCATGCTTCCGCAGCGCCGTGCCCGGCGTTCCGCGCGCGGCCTGCTGCGCAACATATCTCTGTTTACGCTCGCACTCGTTCTGCTTTTGGGCGCCGTCTCGTGCGGCGGCGGCGGATCGAGTAATTCGAATAACAACGCGGTTACACCCCTGACCGGGACGGTGACCGTTCAGGGTACCAGCGGCACTCTGAACCACAACGTAGCCATCGCCGTCACCATCAACTGACGCCGGCGCCGTTTTCCCGGGTACGGTTGTGGTGAAGTGGGCGCGACAACAGATCTGAATTTCTCCGCGAAGGAAAAGCCGGAACGCCCTCAGGAGTTTCCATCCGAGTTATCCGGCGAAGGGGAAGACCGAGGCGCGTCCAAAGCAGCTTGTTAAGCAGGTTCCGAAGAGGCCGCCAGATGCTGTTCCACCCAGGGCACCACCCATTGCGCCGCTACCTCTTCCGGCAAGGTGCCGGAACTCGCATCGTGCTGCAGAATTTCCCCCGCACGCTTCGCGCCTAACTGCGCGAGCAGGGTATCGAAACGCAGCCCTCCCTGGCAGAAAGTGTCCTTATAGGTGCGGTCCCCAAGCGCGATCACACCGTAAGTAATAGCTGACAAATCAGGGCGCAGGCTCTCCAGACTGCTAAACAGAGCCTGGGCGTTGTCGGGGACGTCCCCCTGGCCATAGGTGGAAGTGCAGATCAGAAATATCCCGCCGCCTGAAAACACACTCGCGTCCAGGCCATCCATCATGACAATGCTTGCCTGGTGTCCAGCCGCTTCCAGAGCGGTCTGCACCTCCTGCGCCACCATCTCCGCAGTGCCGGTCATGGTACCCACTAAGATTGTCAGGTTCAGCGGCACCGGTTTGTTCCTGTCTTGGCGCGTGGCATAGACTTTCCTGATTAAGCTGGTCTATCGGAAGTATAATGCATGTAGATTAGCCGTTCGAGCCAGAGTGCTAGCGACAGCGGTTTACGAGTCGAATGCCTGAAGAACTCGCTACAGCAACGGTCAGCAGCGCCGGCGATTCCAGCTTTCTCAAGCTGCTCGGTGATCGTGTGCGAGAGGCCCGTGCTCGCCGCGGGGTGACGCGTAAGATTCTGGCTCGCGACTCCAGAGTGTCAGAGCGCTACCTGGCACAACTTGAGAGTGGGCAGGGCAATGTCTCCATCCTGCTGCTGCGCGACATCGCGCGCGCCCTCGATGTTCCCGTGGAAGCTCTGGCCTACGACGGTCCTGAGCCGCCGATTGATCTTGTCCATGCCATGGAATTTCTGCGGCGCTTGCCGGCGGAGGATCTGGCTGAAGCCCGCAGCCTTCTCGTCGACCGTTTCGGCGGCGTTGACCTGGTCGCGCGGCGCGGCCGGGTTGCGCTCATCGGACTGCGCGGTGCCGGAAAATCAACCCTCGGAGCCCTGGTGGCGGAAGGGTTGGAGGTCCCGTTTCTCGAACTCGATCGCTTCATCGAACAGGAAAGCGGCGTATCGCTGAGCGCCATCTTTGATCTTTACGGGCAGGGCGGTTTTCGCCGTTTCGAGCGCCGCTGCCTGGATGATGTCATCGAACGGTATCCGCGCTTCGTGCTCGCCACGGGAGGAAGTCTGGTTTCCGAGGCAGCAACTTTCGAACGCTTGCTCACGATGTGTTACACCGTATGGCTGCACGCTTCACCCCAGGACCACATGCAGCGCGTGATTGCGCAGGGTGACATGCGGCCCATGGCCGACAACCGCGAATCCATGTCCGATTTACGGCGGATATTGGCCGTGCGCGAGCCGCTCTATCGCAAAGCCGATCTGGCCATCGACACTACGAGTGAGCCGCCACGGAGCACGGCGCAACGTATTGTGGAAGCGATCCGCGCCCCAGGTGTGCAGTCTCCTGTTGCACGATAATGCCGCTACTTGATCGGCTGAAATGCAGTATAATTCATATAAGTTCGGGTTCGGCCTGGGGTGGGCCGGATGAAGTTACTCCGCAGCAGCATCGTACAAAAGAGGAATCCCATGCCTGACGTGCAAGAAGCACAGCAGATGATCACGTTTGACATCCCTAACGGGGAGTACCGGCATTGGCGGCTCAGCATCGACGGCCGCGTCGCCACAATTGCGATGGACGTCAATGAAGATTGTCCGTTGAAGCCCGGCTACAAGCTGAAGCTCAACTCCTACGATTTGGGAGTTGATATCGAACTGTACGATGTGCTGCAGCGGATTCGCTTCGAACATCCTGAGGTCGCCTGTGTAGTGCTGACCAGCGCCAAGGAGCGCATGTTTTGTGCCGGCGCCAATATCTATATGCTGGGCTCTTCGTCCCACGCCTGGAAAGTGAACTTCTGCAAGTTCACCAACGAGACCCGCAATGGCATGGAGGACTCCAGCAACCACGATGGGCTGCGTTTCATCGCGGCGCTGAATGGCACCACCGCTGGCGGCGGATATGAACTGGCGCTCGCCTGCGATCAGATTTTGCTGGTCGATGACCGCTCCAGCGCTGTGAGTCTGCCCGAAGTTCCGCTGCTCGGCGTGCTTCCCGGCACGGGCGGCCTGACGCGCGTGGTTGACAAGCGCAAGGTACGCCGCGATTTGGCAGACGTTTTCTGCACCAATCCGGATGGCGTCAAGGGCGAACGCGCAAAGCAATGGGGATTCGTGGACGAGATTGCGCCGCCGGCGCAATTCCCGGAACTGGTGCGCCAATGCGCTGAAGCATTAGTGCGAGACTCTTCGCGGGCCGCGAAGGACAAGGGAATTAAGCTTACCTCACTCGATCGCCGGGTCGACAATCTCGGATATCACTACAAGTTCGTGGATGTGGAGTTTGACCGCCCCGGCCGCACAGCCACTCTGACCATCCGCGGACCACAGGGGTTGCAACCGCAGGAGCCTGGGGCAATCCACGCCGAAGGCGACCAGTGGTGGCCGCTGCGAATGGCGCGCGAGTTGGACGACGCCATTCTGATGCTGCGCGTAAACGAGCCTGAGCTTGGGCTGCTCCTGCTGAAGACCGCCGGTAGCGTGGATGCTGTGCTCGCTTCCGACGAGGTGATGCTGGAGCACCGTCACGATTGGCTGGTACGCGAGACCATCGCCCTGCTGCGCCGCACCTTCGCACGATTGGATGTCTCGTCGCGCAGCATGTATGCGCTCATCGAGCCGGGCTCCTGTTTTGCGGGCATTCTCTATGAACTGGTGCTGGCGGCCGACCGGAGCTACATGCTCGCTATGGACGAGGCAGATGGCGACGCTCCCCGGATCTCCATTAACGTCTTTAATTTCGGATTGCTGCCGGCCATCAACAATCTCAGCCGTTTGGAATCCCGCTTTGGCGCAAGGGCACGCACTCGCGCCGCCATCGGAGCCAGTATGGGCAGGCCCTTGAGCACTGCCCAGGCGATTGAACTGGGCCTGGTAACCTTCGCTCCCGATGAGCTCGACTGGCAGGATGAGGTGCGCATCGCGATCGAAGAACGTGTCAGCCTCTCGCCCGATGCCCTGACCGGATTGGAAGCCAGCCTTCGTTTTCCCGGTGCCGAGAGCATGGAGACAAAAATCTTCGGCCGCTTGTCAGCATGGCAAAACTGGGTATTCATCCGTCCGAATTCGACTGGCGAGCACGGAGCGCTGAAGCTATTCGGTTCGGGATCTAAGCCAAAGTTTAACTGGGAGAGGGTTTGAAGGGCCGCTGTTGGCTTTTGGCTCTCAGCTTTTGGCCGGAAGCAACAAAGCTTAACTACTTGCGTAGAGCTTAGCGATCTACAGAGATCATTATTGTCACCCACAATGATTGCTCGGGTGCTAACGGCCAAGAGCCAAAGGCCAAGAGGGGCATTTCCGGTTCTGGCCAAGAGCCATTAGCGAATAGCAAAAGGATTCAATCATGTCGATCAATTACACCGAACGCATACCTAACAATGTTGATCTGGGTTCCAACCGCATTCTGCAGCGCGCGCTGGAGCATTGGCAGCCCGAGTTTCTCAATTGGTGGAAGGAATTGGGCCCGCGCGACTTTCAGGTTGCCGATGTCTATCTGCGAACTGCGACCTCGGTCGACGCGAAGGGCTGGGCAACTTACGGATTTGTGCGCATGCCGGAGTACCGCTGGGGCATCTTTCTTGCCGAGCGCGATCCCAATCGCAAGATCGGCTTTGGCGATAGCTTCGGCCAGGATGTATGGCAGCAGATTCCCGGCGAATACCGCGCCATCTTGCGGCGGCTGATCGTCACCCAGGGCGACACCGAGCCCGCCTCGGTGGAGCAGCAGCGCATGCTGGGACACACCGCTCCGTCACTTTACGATTTGCGCAACGTCTTCCAGGTGAATGTTGAGGAAGGCCGTCACCTGTGGGCGATGGTGTACCTGCTGCACGCTTATTTCGGCCGCGATGGCCGCGAGGAAGCCGAAGAGTTGCTCGAACGCCATTCCGGCGACGCCAACAAGCCGCGCATTCTCGGCACGTTTAACGAGCCCATCCGCGACTGGCTCAGCTTTTTCATGTTCACCTACTTCACCGATCGCGACGGCAAGTTTCAGTTGAAGTCGCTAGCCGAGTCGAGCTTCGATCCGCTGGCGCGCACCTGCTCGTTCATGCTGACCGAAGAGGCGCACCACATGTTTGTCGGCGATACCGGCATCAGCCGCGTGATCAAGCGCACGCTGGAAGTGATGAAGGACCTGAATAGCGATGACCCGGAAGCGATTCGCCGCGCCGGAGCCATTGATCTGCCCACCATCCAGCGTTATCTGAACTTCTGGTTCTCCTCGTCGCTCGATCTGTTTGGCTCGGAGCAATCGTCGAACGCGGCCTCGTACTTTGCTAATGGACTCAAGGGCCGTCCTGACGAGGCGCGCTATGAGGACCACGTCGCACGGGATACGACCTTTGAGCTGCAGGCGCCTGACGGCAAGGGCGGCGTTAAGAACGAGGAAATCCCCATGCGTAACGCCATGAACGAAGTGACGCGTGGCTCTTACGTGAACGACTGCGACTTGGGCGTGAAGCGCTGGAACCGGTTGATCGACAAAGCCGGACACAGCTTCCGGCTTACACTGCCTTCAACGCGATTCCGCCGCAATATCGGGGCATGGGCGGGAGTGCCCACAGATCCGGCCGGCAATCCGATTCCGCAGGACGATTTCGATGCGCGCAAAGCAGGATGGCTGCCGAGCGAGGCCGACCAGGGCTACATTCTCAGCCTGATGCACGGCGTATATGAGCCGGGCAAGATGGCCGCCTGGATCGCGCCGCCCGACCGCGGGATCAACAACAATCCCGTGGACTATGAATATGTGAGGTTTCAATAAAGCCGTCAGCTCCCAGCCGCCAGCTAAAACAAATGGGTTTGGGGATCAGTCCCCAGGGCTCACATACCTGCTTGGGCTGAGATCTGACACCTGACGCCTGATACCGTACTTGAAACTCGAAACTGGAAACCCGAAACTCACCATCGCCATCATCGGCTCCGGGCCGGCGGGATGTTATCTCGCCGAGCATCTGCTGCGGCTATTGCCCGATGCCCGCATCGACATCCTCGAGAAGCTGCCCGTGCCTTTCGGACTGGTGCGCTACGGAGTAGCACCGGACCATCAGAATACGAAAGCCGTCTCGCGCGTGCTCGACCGCACGCTTTCCCGGGATCGAGTCCGTTTCTTCGGCAATGTCGAGGTCGGACGCGACGCAACTCTCCACGAGCTGCGCGCTATGTATCACGCTGTGGTACTTGCAACCGGAGCCACCTGCGACCGCAAGCTCGGAATTCCAGGCGAAGATCTGGCCGGGGTCGTTGGTTCGGGAGCATTCGTCTACTGGTACAACGGGCATCCATCGCGGGTTGCGCCTGAGTTGCGCGATGTATTCTCGGCGGTAATCATCGGCAACGGAAATGTTGCCCTGGATGTCGCGCGAATTCTCGCCAAGGGCCGCAGCGAACTAGCCGGGTCCGACCTGCCCGACGACGTCCTTAGCACCCTGGAGTCGCAGCGGATTCAGGAAATCCACATTGTCGGAAGGCGGAGCGCTGCTGAAGCGAAGTTCAGCGAACACGAACTGGCGGAACTGGGGTCACTGCAACGCGCAAAGCCGGTTGTCGCCTCGCCGGAGTCGCTGACCGGCAATTCGCCGGTGGAGAAGGTGCTACAACAGTTCGCTGCTGACCAGCGCGATGAAGTTTCTATACGTATCCACTTCCACTTCGGTTTGGCGCCCAGCGTTTTCCTCGGCAGCGCTCATTTGGAGGCGGTCCGTTTTCGCGCCGCCGACGGCCAGTACTGCGACATCCCGGCACAGCTTGCGGTCACTTGCATCGGATACCAGGCCAGCCCGTGTTGCAGCGCCATTCCGGAGAATGGCATTTTCCCGAACGATGGAGGCACGATCGAAGACGGCCTCTACGTCGTCGGCTGGGCCAAGCGTGGCCCCTCGGGCACAATCCCGACCAACCGCAGCGAAGCGCAGCAAGTGGCGCAAAAGATCGCGAGCGATATTGCCGCCAGGGGAGAGAAAGCCGGACCGGAGCTGATGAAACTGTTGCAATCACGGGGCATCGAATGGGTAGATTACTCAGGCTGGAAGCGAATCGAGGCGCTCGAACACTCCGGAGCCTGTGAGCAGCGCTGTCGGGTAAAATTGCTGAGGCGAGAAGACATGCTGCAGACGGTTGCCCGGGAAGCGCAGGCATAAACCGTTGAACCCAGGTCCTCTCACCGGGAATTAACCCAAGGTTGTCGAAAAACCTCATTGACTAACGGCGCTTCCAATCGAAAATAGAACTATTCAGTGAAAGAGGATGGCTCGTTCGTGGCCTTGGCCCCCAACAGCAACACAGTGGCTGTGAAAGAACCGCCCCGGAACCGTTGCGACGCCGTGGCCCACAGCTCAGGGCACAAGAAGGGTCTGCGCACGGTCGCGGCTATCGAATTTCTGAAAGGCATTCTTTCTGTCCTTCTCGCCTTCGTCTTCTACGAGATCATTCACAAGGATGTCGATCTTGAGAACGCCGCCCAAAACCTGCTCTACTACCTGCACATCAATCCCGACCGCCGTCTCTCCTTGATTTTCATCGAAACCGCCGGCAAGGTGATGGACGCGAACGTCGCCGTGGTGATATCGGTGATTTTCCTGTATGCGGCAGGACGCTTTATTGAGTCCTATGGCCTTTGGCGGCAGCGCGTTTGGGCGGAGTGGCTGGCCATCATCTCCGGCGCCATCTGGATTCCGCTCGAACTGTACAAGCTGGTGCGCCATCCCAATGTTATCCACTGGGTTCTTTTGCTGATCAATGTCGTCATTGTCAGCTACATCGCCTGGGTCCGCTGGGACGAGGTGAGTGCGCGCCACCGCGCCGCTCGGGCGCGTTTGGCGGAAGAAAGCAACTAACCAGTTTCGAATCGAACGCCTTAATGGCTGGCGGGTGCAGCCGGGGGTTGCTGAGCTGGCTGGTTAGCTTTGGCGGGATTTCGTCGCCTGCAGGACCGCGTCCGCTGCCTCCCTGCGCAGCAGCTCTAAGACGACAGGCCGAGAATCCGTATTTTCTTCTCCAATCTTTCCCGGCTCGATTTCCTCCAGGTAAATCCACGCCGTGTGCTGCTGCTCTTCGTAGCCGGTGCGCCGAGTCTCGGTCGCGGCTTGGCACATCAGCGCAAAGGCAAAGCTCTCACTAAGCCGATGCAGCAGCTTGCGAGCGTACCGTTGCCGCGATCTCTCATAGCGCATAACGGTGGTTACGGCTTCACCATCGCCATCCAGCCGCCTCTGCAAAGCGCCCCGCAACTCGTTCAACTGATCCGGCACGGCGCTCAGAATTTCCTTTATCCGGGATTCGTACTGCTTCCATCCCTGGTACTTGGGCGAGAGCAGGCGCAGAAGTTCCAGCGCCTGAATATTCGCCGGGCCCTCCCAAACCGTCAGGACCTGCGCGTCGCGCAGCAGGCGCGCCACCGGATAGTCGCTGGTGTATCCGTTGCCCCCGATCAACTCCAGAGCCGCGCGCGCCGAAGATATGGCATATTCCGCCGTCAAATACTTCGCCAGAGCGGTAATCAGGCGCAGCCATCCACTCCGCTCAGGATCCTGCTGCGCGTCGTCAAAGGCGATGGCTGCTTCGAAGGCAAGCAGCGCCCCGGCTTCGAATTGGACACGCAGATGGATCAGGTCATCCTGCACCATGGGATATTCGATGAGCCTGTGGCCAAAGGCCTCGCGTGTGCCGGCCCAGGCAAGTGCCTCGCGAAGTGCCCGACGTTGCGCGCCTGCCGATCCCACCGCATTGTGAACGCGGCTGTACTCCAGTGCCGCCATCATCAGCTTGAAACCTTCCGGGGGAGGCGCAATCTCGATGGCTTCTGTTCCTGTGAGTTCAATCTCGCCGGTGGGCAGACCTTTTGTCCCCAGCTTGTCTTTCAGTTTCCGGATGCGAAAGCGATTCGGCCGTCCGCTGCCCAAGTGGCTGGGTACCAGATACAGGCCCAGGCCTGATGAGCCTGGAGGAGCGCCTTCCGGACGCGCGGTCGCCAGAGCCAGACCGCTGTTGGCATTGCTGGTGAACCACTTCAATCCGTGCAGGCGGAAGATGTCGCCGTCAGCCAGCGCTTTGGTTGTGGTTGCCCCGACATCGCTACCCCCATGCTGCTCAGTCGCCCACGTGCCCCCCGTCTTGGCGTGTCCATCGGTGCGAATCAGGTCGTACAGGAAACGATGCCGAACGTCGTCCGGAGCATAGTTCGCAAGCACGTACGCCACCGCTCCGGTGAGCGTGACCGGGCAATGCAGGCTGATATCCGCTTGCGAAAGCAGATATCCCATGGTGAAGCTCAACAGATGAGGCGCTTTCTCCAGATACGGCAAACCGATGATGCCGCGGCGGTAAACCTCCGCGTGCTGCTGTTCGTACCAGCGATTTAGCACCAGCCGGTTTACGACATCGCCGGAGCGGTCGTAGGTTTCAAGCGCAGGAGGCGCATAGCGGTCGGTGTAATTGGCCTGGTCATCGACCTCGGTCCGCGTCCAGTCGTAAAACTCGGCAAGCTGGTGGGAGTATTCGGTCAGGCGCGGAACGCGCAGACACAGCCAAGGCTCAAGAAAGGAGTCGAAACTTCGGGAGCGCAGCATAACCACCTCCCTAGGGCGGCCCGGGAATCCGGAGTCGCCCGTCGGGTAAAGGATACGCCTCCAAGTTCGCCGGAGCGATGTCTCCGGCAAGGCAGGCTCCCTTCGGTTGCTAGAATGAAGCTGATGGGGGAACCGACCGCAACACGTCTGACGGAGATGGTCAAAGCCGCAGGTTGAGCCAGCAAGCTAAGTCCGGCGGTGCTGGACTCGGTGCTTGGGAAATTAGCCCGGCAGCATGACCCCAACGTCCTTATCGGCTTCGATACAGCCGACGATGCCGGAGTGTATCAACTCACGCCCGAGCTGGCGATTGTGCAGACGGCGGATTTCTTCACCCCGATCGTCGATGATCCTTATGTCTTTGGGCAGATTGCCGCAACCAACGCACTGAGCGACATCTATGCCATGGGTGGCAAACCCATCAGCGCGCTGGCTCTCGTCTGTTTTCCCGAGGACGGCGACCCCAACATTCTGGAGCAGATGCTCGCCGGCGGTCTCTCGAAGATGGTGGAAGCCAATTGCACCGTCATCGGCGGCCACAGCATTCGCGATGAAGAGATCAAGCTGGGCTACTCGGTGACCGGAACGGTCCATCCGCAACGAATTCTGGCTAATGCCGGTGCGCGCCCCGGTGACAAGCTGATTTTCACCAAAGCAATTGGGACCGGCGTCATCGCAACCGCGATCAAACGCCGCAAAGCTGACTTTGCCTGGACGCGGGGCGCCATCCGCTCCATGATCACCCTGAACAAAGCGGCCGCGGAGATCAGCCAGGCATTCGAGGTACACGGCATGACCGATGTCACCGGCTTTGGCCTGATCGGCCATGCGCGTGAGTTGGCGCGCGGCTCCGGCGTAAGCCTCCGGATATTTGCCTCCCGCGTGCCGTTGCTGGAAGGCGCGCTGGAGTGCGTGCGCCACGGCTACATTCCCGGAGGCTTGAAGTCGAATCGCGGTTTTGTCGAGGGTTGCGTCGAGTATGCGAACGATGTACCGGAAGACCTGCGCACCTTGCTCTACGATCCTCAGACCGCAGGCGGACTCCTGATCTCCGTTGCCGCACCGGATTGCAACCGCCTGGTGGCCGCACTCATTGAGGCGGGGATTACCGCAGTCGATATTGGGGAAGTGCTGGAGAAGCGGTCGCCGCTGATCGCTGTCGAAATCTAGTTCATCATTTGCAGTTCGAGGCTGAGTAGATACCAGCGGTGGCCCGCAAACTGGGACTGCACCTTACTCTCGCGGTGGCCTATAATATCGGGACACCCCACACTTAACATCCCATTTACACTGCGGGGTCCACTCAAGGGGTATGGATGGCTACAACTGAGATTGCGGTACACGGCACAGAATCGGATGCCGGGCGCCAGCCTGTCGATAACGATTTCAGCATACAAGTCGCAACCGTCAACGGCTCCGGCTCGCAGAGCGCCAACACCGTTCTGCTGCGCACCATCTTTCAGATGGGCGTTCCCGTCTCGGGCAAGAACCTTTTTCCTTCGAACATCGCGGGCCTGCCGACGTGGTACACCATTCGCGCCAGCAAGAAAGGCTACATCGCGCGCAAGAAGGAAATCGATTTCCTGGTCGCGATGAATCCGGAAACGGCGAAGGAAGATGTGCTGTCGCTCGCGCCGGGAGCGGTCGTGCTTTATGACGAGCCGCTGAAGTTGAACGAGCTGCGCAGCGACCTGACCTTCTACACCGTGCCTTACGACAAGATCACCGCCGCGGTTTGTCCGGAGTCGAAGCTGCGCAAGCTGGTCAGGAACATGGTGTATGTGGGCGTCGTGGCCCAGTTGCTGAACCTCGACATGGCCGAGGTGGAGAAGGCGCTGCGCAAGCAGTTTGCCAGGAAGAAGAAAGCCGCCGACCTGAACTGGGGCGCTGCGCAAGCCGGATACGATTACGCTGCTTCCTCGCTGACGAAGGCTGATCCGTTCACCGTTGAGCGCATGGACAAGACCACCGGCATGATCATCATCGACGGCAACTCTGCCGCGGCCCTGGGCTCGATGTTTGCCGGCGTCACCGTGGTGACCTGGTACCCGATCACGCCATCATCTTCGCTGGTCGAGAGCCTCATCGACTACATGAAGGAGCACCGCATCGGCCCCGACGGCAAGGCGACCTTCGCCATTGTGCAGGCGGAAGACGAGCTGGCCGCGATCGGCATGGTTCTCGGCGCCGGCTGGGCAGGAGCAAGATCGATGACCGCTACCGCCGGTCCCGGCATCTCGCTGATGGCTGAGTTTGCCGGTCTGGGATACTACGTCGAAATTCCCGGTGTCATCTGGGACATTCAGCGCGTGGGCCCTTCGACCGGACTTCCAACCCGCACCTCGCAGGGCGACATCAGCTTCGTTGCCGCGCTCTCCCACGGTGATACTAAGCATCCCATGCTGATTCCCGCTTCGGTTGGCGAGTGCTTCTCCATGGCCAGCGAGGCGTTCAATCTGGCCGAACTGCTGCAAACGCCCGTGTTTGTGATGTCGGACCTGGACCTCGGCATGAATAACTGGATGTCGGAGCCGTTCGAATATCCGGAAGTCCCCATTCATCGCGGCAAGGTGCTGTCGAAAGAAGACCTTGATCGCCTGGGCAGCTTCGCGCGTTATAAGGACGTCGACGGCGACGGCATTGGCTATCGCACCGTTCCGGGGACCGACCATCCGGCGGCAGCGTGGTTTGCGCGCGGCAGCGGGCACAACGAGAAAGCCCAATACAGCGAGCGCCCCGATGACTTTGTCAACAACCTCGACCGCCTGGCGCACAAGTTCGAATGCGCCCGCACCCAGGTCCCGAAGCCGGAGATTTTCCGCAACGACGGCAACGAGATCGGGATCATCGCCTATGGCACTTCGCACCATGCCGTCACCGAGTCGCTCGACCAGTTGCAGAGCGAGTACGGCGTCAAGGCCGATTATCTGCGGCTGCGGGCTTATCCCTTCACCCCCGAGATGCACGACTTCATTGCCGCTCACAAGCGCATCTATATCGTCGACCAGAACCGCGACGCGCAGATGATGCACCTCATCAAGCTTGATGTTGACATTAACGAGATTCCAAAGCTGCGCAGCATGAGGCACTACAACGGTCTGCCCATTGACGCGCGCTCCATCACCGACGAGATCATTTCGCAGGAGGGCAAGTAATGGCGAGCACGCCGGCATCTCACCCGAAGCCCAAAATTAATCGCATCGGCCTCACCGTAGTCGACTACCGCGGCGGCAAGACCACGCTTTGCGCCGGCTGCGGCCACAATGCCATCTCCGAGCGCATCATCGACGCCTTTTACGAGATGGGCATCGAGCCCGAGCGTGTCATCAAGATGTCGGGCATCGGCTGCTCGTCCAAGAGCCCGGCCTACTTCATGAGCCGCTCGTTCAGCTTCAACTCCGTACATGGCCGCATGCCTTCGGTCACCACCGGAGCGGTGCTGGCCAACTCGAAGATCATTGCCCTGGGTGTGAGCGGCGACGGCGACACGGCCTCCATCGGCATCGGCCAGTTCGCTCACCTTATGCGGCGCAATCTGCCGATGATCTACATCATCGAAGACAATGGTGTATACGGGCTCACGAAAGGACAGTTCTCCGCCACCGCCGATGTCGGCGCGAAGCTGAAGACCGGCGTCATCAACGACCTTCCGCCCATCGATACCTGCGCGATGGCCATCATGCTGGGAGCAACGTTCGTCGGACGTTCATTCTCCGGCGACAAGAAACAGTTGCATACCATGCTCAAGGCCGCGCTGGCGCATCGCGGAACCGTCATGCTCGACGTGGTCTCTCCTTGCGTGACCTTCAACGACCACGAGGGCTCAACCAAGTCGTACAAGTTCATGCTCGATCACGAGGAGCCGCTGCACGACTTGAACTTCGTCCCTCACTTCGAAGACATCGCCGTTGACTACGATCCCGGCACCAGTCTGAACGTCATCATGCACGACGGATCGTCGCTGCGTCTGCGCAAGCTCGAAGAAGACTACGACCCGACCGATAAGGCGCGCGCCATCAAGCGCCTGGTGGATTCATCAGAAAAGGACGAGGTGCTGACCGGCGTCCTGTACATCAACAACACCGCGCCGAACTTCATCGACATGCTGAACATGACCGATGCGCCGCTGGCCACGCTGCCCGAAGAAGTAACTCGCCCCTCCCGCGAGGTGCTGGAGCAGTGCATGGAAGAGCTGCGGTAAGAAGTTGTCAGTGATCATTGTCAGTTGTCAGAGAAAAGGGGCGCACCTTGAGGTGCGCCCTGCTCAGTTCTTCTTATGTTTGTCATCAACCGCAGTTCTATCGGACGCTTATGCAGACACTCAATGTTGGCGCTGGGCAAACGGACGATGAATATAAAGAAGCTCAAGAACGACACCGCAAGGAATTGCGCGAGGATAGTCAAAGCGACGCCAACTACTTCTTTTGGGCCGCAGCATTAGCTGCAATTAGCAGCGGCCTGTTCGCTGTGCAGATGAATTTTATCGTCAATACGGGAGTGTTCGATCTCCTGCGCCTTTATGGGCGGCAATTCGGGACGAAATACCTAGCTGTGTACCAGGGTACGGTCGTGATGTGGCTGGTCGTCTTGTTCGGGCTTGGATTTGCTGCCCGCAAGGGGCATAGGTGGGCGTTCTTCGCTGGAATTGTTCTGTACGGGGCTGACATGGTCGCTCTTCTAGTGACCTTTTCGATCTGGGCTTTTGGCGTGCATAGTTTTTTTGTCTTTCGATGGTTCCAAGGACAAAAGGCGCTCAAAGACCTAAAGTAGCTGGGCATTTAATCGGCGCGTGCCCACAGACCTGTGCGTGTCCTCGGGTTGCCTGAGAGGCAGGCGTTCGCGGCCTGTGCCGAGGCGCTTCCGTACGCCAGCTATGCGGATTCTGCCCGGGACAATAAGAAACTGCGCGTCCCGTGCCTCCTCGTCCACGTGCGGCGGCTCGTCGCTCGGGATGACCCTCGTTATTTATAATCAAGAGATGCCCACCCGCCGAAATCGCATTCTGTAGGTGCGTGCAACGATCTTCGTCTCAATCCCTGACAACCGGCACTGACCACTGGCAACTAGAACATGGACTTTAAACTCGTCAGCTCGTACAAGCCACAGGGCGATCAAGGGCCCGCTATCGAGGCGCTCACTCGCAGCGCGTTTGATGGCGAGAAGCACCAGGTGCTGCTGGGCGTCACCGGCTCGGGCAAGACGTTTTCGATGGCCAAGGTCATCGAGAACCTGAACCGTCCGGCGCTCATCCTGGCGCACAACAAGACGCTGGCGGCCCAGCTCTATCACGAGTTCAAGTCGTTTTTCCCGCACAACGCGGTCGAATACTTCGTCTCCTATTACGACTATTACCAGCCCGAGGCGTACATTCCCGCCGGCGACATCTACATCGAGAAGGAAGCGACGATCAACGACGAGCTCGATAAGTTGCGGCTTTCTGCAACCAAGTCGCTGTTCGAGCGGCGCGACTGCATCATCGTGGCTTCGGTGAGCTGCATCTACGGCCTGGGTTCGCCCGAGGCCTACTACGGCATGCTGCTGTTCCTGGAGAAGGGACAGAAGATCAAGCGCCAGGAGATCGTCAGCAAGCTGGTCGAGATCCTCTACGAGCGCACCGAAGGCGATTTCCGCCGCGGGAACCTTCCGCGTACGCGGCGACATCATCGAAATCTTCCCGACCTACGAAGACGTCGCCTATCGCATCGAGCTCTGGGGCGACGAAGTCGAGTCGCTGGCGCAGATCGATCCCCTGTTCGGCACGGTAAAGCAGAAGTACTCGCGGCTGCCGATTTATCCCAAGACGCATTACGTCATGAAGCCCGAGCGCAAGAGCTCTGCTGTCGATTCGATTCTCGAAGAGCTGGCGTGGTGGGAGGCCGAACTGGAGAAGCAGGGACGCATGGTCGAGGCGCAGCGCGTGCATCAGCGCACACGGTTCGATCTCGAAATGATCAAGGAGATGGGCTACTGCCACGGCATCGAGAACTATTCGCGGCACTTCACCGGGCGCCTGCCGGGCGAGCCGCCGCCGACGCTGCTCGATTATGTTCCGCGCGATTACCTGCATGTTCATCGACGAGTCGCACCAGACGATTCCGCAGTTGCATGGCATGTGGCATGGCGACCGCTCGCGCAAGCAGAACCTCATCGAGTATGGGTTCCGCCTGCCCAGCGCCCTCGACAATCGGCCGCTCACCTTCGAGGAGTTCGAGAACCGCGTGAACCAGGTGATCTATGTCTCGGCTACCCCGGGTCCTTACGAGCTGACGAAGTCGGCGGGCGTTGTGGTCGAGCAGATCATCCGGCCGACAGGCCTGATCGATCCGGAAGTCGAAGTCCGTCCAGTGAAGGGACAGATTGACGATCTGCTGCACGAAATTCGCGAGCGCGTGAAGATAGGCGAACGGGTGCTGGTCACGACATTGACCAAACGCATGGCCGAAGACCTGGCCGAGTATTACGCCGAGGTCGGCGTGCGCTGCCGCTACATGCACTCCGAGATTGAGACCCTGGAGCGCATTAAAATTCTGCGCGATCTGCGCAAGGGCGAGTTCGATGTGCTCATCGGCATTAACCTGCTGCGTGAAGGGCTCGACCTGCCCGAGGTCTCACTGGTGGCCATCCTCGACGCCGATAAAGAAGGTTTCCTGCGCTCCGCCGGTTCGCTGATTCAGACCGTAGGCCGTTGCGCGCGCAACCTGAACGGCCGCGCTGTCCTGTATGCCGACCGGATGACCGACTCGATGAAGAAGGCGATCGACGAGACCTATCGGCGGCGCGCCATTCAGCAGGCGTACAACGAGGAGCATGGCATCACGCCGGAGACGATCGTGCGGCCTCTTGACATGTCACTGGTCGCGGTGGCGGATGCCGACTACACCGACCTGATCTCACAGGCCGACGGCATCCCCGAGTTCAAGTCGCAGGAGGAACTGGATGCGTTCATCGCCAAGCTCGAGAGTGACATGCGGGAAGCCGCCAAGCGCTTCGAGTTCGAGCAGGCCGCTAAGCTGCGCGATCGGGTGAGGGAACTGAAAACGAAGGAATTCATGTTTACGTAGGCTGGCTTACAATGGCTAAGTATCGAGATCGAAGCAGTCCGGCATCGCCCCGACGCATATCGCTGATTCGCAGCGTAGCATCAGTCCAGATCGAAATCCCGGATCGGTTTTCCGGTATCCGGAGTCTCTTTCGCGCGCCTGAGGGCTTCCTGAAATTTCTTCTCCAGCAAATCGCCCGCATTTTTCTGGGCCTCGACCGACTGGCGGAAGATCGATTCCTTCCGGCTCTCCTGCTCTTTCATCGCCCGAGCGGCTTCTTCCATATCGTTGAAGGTCTTGGGAACGGCCTTGGCAGTATGCGCGATGACGGCCTTGGCTGCGGCGTCAATCTTTAAGGCGGCTCCGCAGCAGGGGCAGGCCACTTCGAATTGACCGGTATTTTTTGCCATTGGCCAATGGTAACGCACGGCCAAAGATGCCGCCAGGTCGGGTTACTCCGGCTTGGGAGATGCCGGCGTGAAGTGGTTCTGGGTTTTCTCCAGGCTGGCTTCGTCTTCCACGTTGTGACAGGTCAGAGAGCGGTCGATCTGCCGCAGGAGCCCGCACAACACCTTGCCCGGCCCCACCTCAACAAACTCTTTGATGCCGATCTCGGCCAGTCGCCGCATGGAGCGGTCCCAGAGAACGGCCCCGGTCACCTGCCGAATGAGCGCATCGCGGCTCTGGTGCGCGGTCGCGACCAATGTGGCATCCACGTTGCACATCACGGAAAACTCCGGATCGTGAAACGTAATTTCATGCAAATCGTGGGCCAGACGGTCCTGCGCCGGCTGCATCAACGAGCAGTGGAAGGGAGCGCTCACCGGCAACAGGATCGCCCGCTTGGCGCCGCGCTGCTTGGCCAACTCTGCCGCCCGCTCGACTGCCGCTTTGTTGCCGGAGATCACCGTCTGATCGGGCGAGTTGAGATTTGCCGGCTGGCAGACTTCGCTATCAGCGGCCTCCTCGCAGATTTGCCGCACGTGGTCAATCTGCATTCCGAGAATTGCCGCCATCGCGCCCACGCCCACAGGCACCGCTTCCTGCATGTACTTGCCGCGATTGCGGACCGTCTTTACGGCATCGGCGAACGACAGCGTTCCGGCAGCGACATGCGCCGAGTACTCGCCCAGGCTGTGTCCGGCGACGTAGCCTGGGGTGATGCCTTGCGATTGCAGCACGCGCCATGCGGCGACGGAGACGGTCAGGATTGCCGGCTG
This sequence comes from uncultured Acidobacteriaceae bacterium, assembly GCA_963846815.1. Classification (GTDB taxonomy): domain Bacteria; phylum Acidobacteriota; class Terriglobia; order Terriglobales; family Acidobacteriaceae; genus CAVVDY01. The sequence continues at coordinate 636,709 of CAWJXG010000001.1, forward strand.
GGTTATTTCCGTAAGTCTCAGTTGGTCTTCCGGCCCTTCGAAGCAGAGCTGCGACAGCTTGTAGCCCAGCGCCTCGTCGGCCTCGTCGAAGGTTTCTTTGGCAACAGGGAAGAGCGATGCCAATTCGCGGCCCATGCCAACCGACTGCGAGCCCTGTCCAGGGAACAGAAATGCGATGGGAGATGTATGCGATGTCATCTGTATTAACGGGTATTATTACCGGGCTAAAGTGCTTCACGGGCGGCTGGGCCGGGCTCGTCGGAGACATGCTTTCCGTTATCGTGCCCTATCTGCTGGCTCGCCTCGCCAATTCTTTCTTCGATCACACGGTTCAGCTTGCTGTTGGCGAATTCGTTAGCGACTCGTATAGCGTTCTTGATGGCATTGGGATTCGATGATCCGTGGCAGATGATGCAAACGCCTTTGATGCCCAGCAGCGGCGCCCCGCCATACTCGGAGTAATCCAGCCGCTTCTTGAAATCCACGAAAGCCTGGCGCGACAGCAGAAATCCCACCTGGCGCGTGATGGTCGCCTGCAAGGACTGCTTCAGCAGGAATCGTACGGCTTCCGCCATGCCCTCGGAAATCTTGAGCGCAACATTGCCGACAAATCCATCACAGACCAGCACGTCGGCCTCACCGTTGAAGAGATCGCGTCCCTCAACGTTGCCCACAAAGTTCAACGACAAGTCTTTGATCAGTTTGTACGCTTCGCGGGTAAGATCGTTACCCTTGCTTTCCTCTTCTCCGATGGAGAGCAAGCCGACACGCGGATGTTCGGCCGTAGGGAAGCGTCCGGCAAAGATGGTGCGGAAGTAAACGTCGCCCATGATGGCGAACTGCTGCAAATTTTGCGCCTTCGAGTCGACATTGGCGCCGACATCGATAAGGATGGTCGCCGTAGCCTGGGTGGTGGGAAAGGCTGTTGCCAGGGCCGGGCGATCGACACCAGGCAAGGCGCCCAGAACCATCTTGGCGGTAGCCATCACCGCGCCGGTATTGCCCGCGCTGACAAATCCGTCGGCCTTGCCATCGCGCACCAGGCGCAAGCCGACTCGCAGCGAAGAATCGCGTTTGGAACGCACCGCCAACGCGGCCTTCTCCTGCATGCCGATGACTTCACTGGCATGAACAATCCCGATCGGCAGCCGCTTCCATATAGGATGGAGATCGAGTTCGGCGCGCACCACATCTTGCTGCCCGACCAGAAGCACCTGTACGCCATAATGACGGGCAGCGAGGATCGCTCCCTCGACTTCGGGCTTTGGCGCTCGGTCGGCCCCCATGGCGTCAAGGGCAATGGTTGTTGGCATCTTTATCGGTTAGCAGCCCATCCAGAAGTTGAATGCATCACCGGAAATGGCAATCCCGGAAGGTTCTCGCCGTTGCAGGCGAGACGACAACGGAATTGGTACGAGTTAGCTGGTGCCTTCTTCAACTTCGATCACTTCGCGGCCCTTATAGTAACCGCATTTCGCACAGGCGCGATGCGGCAACTTGCGCTCGTGACAGTTAGGGCATTCAGAGAGCGACTGCGCTGTCAGATGATCGTGCGCCCGCCGCTTGGATGTCCGCGCCTTGGAATGGCGCCGTTTAGGATTTGGCATTCGAAACCTCTCGCATTTGACCGCCGGACCTGCCGGCTGCGTCTGCTAGCTTTGCAGCTTATTTCTAAGTTCGCTCAGCGCTTCCCAGCGAGTATCGCCGGCGCGCTGCTCACAATTACATTGTTCCTGGTTCAGGTTGCGCCCGCAACTCGGACACAGTCCTTTGCACTCTTCGCGACAGACGCTCTTCACCGGGGTCGAAAGCAGCACCTGTTCGCGCAGGGTATCTTCCAGAAGAAGACCTTCGCCCTGATAATAGCCGATTTCGGTTTCTGCCTGGCTGATCGAGACTTCCTCGCCTCGCCGGTCTACCCCTTGCGGCCGGTACAGCAGGTCAAATTCCCGAGTGACATGGTGTACAACCGGTTCCAGGCAGCGGGCGCATGCGACCTCAATCCTGGTCTCCAGGCTGCCCACCAGGCGGATGTCCTCGACGTCCTGGTGGTGACCGTGATGCTCGACCACCAGTTCCGCCCGGCCCTCGGCATGGAGTGGGCCGATCTGACGGAAGTCCGGCCCAAATTCGACCGCTCCGGGAGGAAGATCCTCGTTGAACTCCAGTTTTCGGAGTTCCAGTTCTCTCACCCGAATCAGCATCTCACCACCATCTTAAGCCTCCTCGGCGGAGACCTTTGGAAACAGTTCTTAAAGCACAAGCCATCCCGCATGGTCAGGCCTCCGGACATACCGGAGTCTCGGGGCCAAGCTCCTGAAGGGAAACTGTGGCAGGTACCGACAGGCGGGACGCGCAGTTACGACAAACTAAAAGGATAAAGTGCTGTAACCACAGTGTCAAGGCGGGCGGCGGGCAGCATATTAGTCTGGGATTCGGTCAGGTCGAAGTCTCTTGGTGAACTGGCGATAGAACCGAATTGACAGTAGCAGGGCGCCGATGAATGTCGCTGCTATTGCAACGAGAGGAAATAGGTTCAGCGCCCATCGGGCAGCAGTGCCAGGAGCGGTTTCCGGGATGTGAATGAATCCGAACCTGAAAGGAGCGACGATGATCAACCAAAAACCGAACGTACATAACATAAGGGACAAAATGGTGCTCCCCAGAGCTATTCCGATTTTTGCCAGATTCTGCATTCAGTTTAGAACTCGCGTCCTGTAAGGTCCCGCGCTCGGTTGGCACGAGGCGAGCGACTTCGAGATCTCTCCCGGCGCCCAAAGGTGATTGGTGATGTTATCTGAGTTTGAGGCAGTTCCGAAGGAGGGCAATAATCTGTAGCCCGGCACCGCAGTGCGGAGCCATGCCCCTTACTTACCGAGTCCCGACCGGACGCCATATGGACCCCGTTTCTCGACCACCTGCCGGAATAGATCTACCGCTTCCGCGAGATGTCACCCAGCGCCTGAACGATCTGGTACGCCATGGTCACTCTTTCGTCGATTGGAAAGCTCCTGTTTGCCAAAATCACAATCCCGACCCGCTTCTCCGGGATGAAGGCAACATAGGTGGCAAAGCCATTGGTCGAGCCGGTTTTGTTTATCCAGACCTTTTCTTGCGGCGACAGGGAGGGTGTAATTGCACTCACCGGTGTCGCGTCGTAGAGCATTGCGGAAGAGTTTCCTTCGAGCAAATTCTTCAGACTGACGGGGTAAGGATATTGCTCCCAGATCAGGTCCTGCGTCATCACTCCTGCTTTGAAGTAGCCAGTGTGGGTATCGATGATGGCGCGCTGGAGATTCGCTTCCAGCTTGAGCAGGTTCATGTTGGCTTCAACAAAACGAATCAAGTCGGGTGCCGTCGACTTGATGCCATAAGCTTCGGAGAACAGTACCCCAGGTGACATGCGGGTCGGGTTACCTTCGCTCGTGTAGCCCTGTGCGTAATCAGCCATTCTGGCAGGGGGAATGTCAATGAAACTGTTCTTCATCCTCAGCGCGGGAAACAGGCGTTGCTCCATGAGGACGGTGAAGTCTTGCCCCATAGCCTTTGCCGTGATGAGTCCGAGCGTGCTGACGCCCGGGTTGCTGTAGGTCCGATACGTGCCCGGAGGGTGGCTCGGCCGCCAGGTCTTCAGGTATTGCATGAACTGCTCTTCGCTCCGCACTCCCGCGGGCATCTGCAAGGGGAGACCGCCGGGAGTGTGAGTGCCGAGATTGAGGACGGTGACATTACCGAACGGAGTGGTGCGCAGCGAGGGCAGGTACTTCCCGACTTTGTCGGAGAGGGTCAGGCGGCCATCGACCTGCGCCCACGAGGCCAGCGTCGCCGTGAAGGTCTTCGTAACCGATCCGACTTCGAACAGCGTCTCGTTCGTGACAGGCTTGCCAGTCTCTGTCGAAGCCACTCCGTAGTTAAAGATCCATTCCTTTCCCGCGATAGCGACGCCAACCGCCATGCCCGGAATGTGATCCTTCGCCATCACAGGTCGCACTGCGTCGTCTACCACATGCCTAATGCGATTCCCAGCCTCGTCAGCTGCGTGACAGAAGACGGGAGACGACAAGCTGCAAAAAATCATTGTCAGGAGGGCGATCGTCGTTCTGGACATTTCCTGAGCTTCCCGAATTTCCGGCTTTTCTGCAACTCATCGCATGGCAAACTGCTCGTTTCATGGGACGAACGGGCCCAAGAAGTGGTTGAGGTCGCCGGAAACCCTCCCAGGCGGGGCCTGAACGGGTCTTTCCCTTCAGGAGTTATTTCCCCACTGCAGCCACATCCACGATTTGCACCTCGGGCAGGTTGTGGTTCCAGGAAGCGGGCACGTTGTCCACGGTCAGGCGAAACGGGCGCGTGTCATTGGGCTTGATCGGGTCCTTGGTCCACGCATCGGGAAGAAGGTCGTTGCCCTTGAGGACCATCCCTTCCAGTGGCCGGCGCACATCCAGCACCACCTTATTCTGCCCGTCGCGCAGTTTCACTTCCGCCAAAGCTCCGGTGATCGAGTGCGGCCCCGTATTCATCACCCTGCCGTCGAGATAAAACGATTCTGTCGTGGGGTCGAGCTTTAGCTGCATACCCTCAAGCTGCAACTCACCCGGCACCGGCTGCAGCGGAACCTGGGCGTTCGTCGTCGGCGGCATGTTCTTGGGATTACGCGGGAAGAAGTACACGACCGCAGCCAGCAGGGCTGCCGCGGCCACAATGCCGATGAGCACACCGATTGGCCTGCCCGGCCGCCGGGGCTTGATCACATCGTTATTTGGAACGAGTTCCGGTTGCTTGCGGTCCCCGGAAGGAATGCGCGGATTGGTCGCCATCAATTACCTCAGCCGAGAATTTTGGAACTGAGCGTTATGCCCCTGGATCTGGGATCACTCTCAGTACGATGGCGAGTACCGGCAGAGGAGTTTACAGGATTCGTAAGCTGCTGGCGGAAGCGGGCCCGGGTTCGTTGCCTTTACGGCAGGGTCTTTGCGATCTCCGGTTCCTTATCGCGATGATTGGGCTGCTCCAAATGGTGCAGCTCGAGATGGCTTTTGAGATGTTCGAAAGCCTCTTGCGGAGTGTTGGCAAACCGGAACAGATTCATGTCGGTAGGCGAAATCGTCCCGGCCTCGACCAGCGCCTGGAAGTTGACTACGCGGTCCCAATATTCTTTGCCGTAGACGACGACGCAGATCCGCTTGGCGAGCTTCTCTGTCTGCTCCAGAGTCAGCAGCTCAAACAATTCGTCAAAGGTGCCGAAGCCGCCGGGGAAGACCACCAGCGCCTTGGCGAGATACGCGAACCATAACTTCCTCATAAAGAAGTAGTGGAACTCAAAATTGAGCTCGGGCGTGATATAGCGATTCGGGACCTGTTCAAACGGCAGATTGATGTTCAACCCAATGGACTTTCCCCCGGCTTCAAATGCGCCGCGGTTGGCCGCCTCCATAATGCCCGGACCGCCGCCGGTACACACCACGAAGCGATGACGCGCCTGTCCCAACGTCTTGGTCCAATTGGTGATCAGGGACGCCAACTCGCGGGCGTCCTCGTAATAGCGTGCCATCGCCACATCGGCCTTGGCGAGCCGCACCAGTTCCTTTTCGTTGGCCGGAGCAGCCTTCGCTGAATACGGCTTTTCCAGCAGTGTGAGTGCCTCGTCGGCGTCGGAACGGCTGTGAAAGCGCGCCGATCCGAAGAAGACGATGGTGTCCTGGATGCGTTCGCGGCGAAAACGCGACAACGGTTCCTGGTACTCGGAGAGAATGCGCAGGATGCGCCCATCCGGGCTGTCCAGAAACTTCTTGTTTTCATAAGCGAGCGGTGCCCGCTGATTCTTCTTCGGAGAGGTGTAGTTTTTATCGCCCATGGTTGGAATCAATCACGCACTACATTCGATGCGGAATGGGGCCCAGCGCTGATTGCAAGTTTATGAAACCGTCTCTCGATACGAAACTGCGCGGGTAATGCCGATCCAGAAGTCCACAATACCGATTCCAGTTACCACTCCGCGAACGAATCCGTTCATCAGGAATCGTTGTAATGCCGGATAGGCGGTCATCAGGGAATTCTGCGTCCAAGCCCGGGTCCAGGGGCCGACCATAAGTATGATGCCCATCTCCAGACAGAAGAGAACAAAGACAATTAGCCAGACCCGCTGTATCCACACCTGAGACCGGCTTGGTTTGGGCGGAGGCGGCATCACCAGCACAGGTCCGGATTTGTTTGTGCCGCCGGCTTCGCCCGGCAAATCAGAGAAGGCATTCATTCGCTTATGTGATTCTACAGGGACAGAGAAAAAAGCGTGGCCGAGATACCGCCCTAAGTGCGCGAAGAACACGGAAAGAGCGCTCCCCTCCGTGCTCTCCGCGACGAATCTTGGATTTTCCTGACAACTGACAACCGGCCGCTGACAACTCAGAAAATTTCCTCGTTCCAGTTCTCCAGATACTTCTTCACCTCGGCCATGAACTGATCAGCCACGGCGCCATCGATGATGCGGTGATCGTAGCCGATGCTGAGGTGCATCATGGAGCGAATGGCGATGGAGTCGGCGCCGTCCGCGTCGGTCACGACCACGGGCTTTTTGACGATGCCGCCCACGCCCATGATCGCCACTTGCGGCTGATTGATAATCGGCATTCCGAACTTCGCGCCGAAGATCCCGGGATTGGTGATGGTAAATGTTCCTCCCTGGACCTCTTCCGGCTTCAGCTTCTTGGTGCGGGCGCGCTCGCCCAGATCGCTGATCGCCTTCTGCAGGCCGACGAAGCTGCGCTCTTCGGCATTCTTCACCACCGGAACGATCAGCCCCCAATCGAGAGCCACGGCGATGCCCAGGTTGATCGAGGCGTGATAGTGAATGTTCTCGCCTTCGACCGAGGAATTGATGATCGGCCATTTGCGGATGCCGTGCACCGCTGCCCGCGCGAAGAACGGAGTGTAGGTGAGCTTCAGTCCGGTGGCCTTCTCGAATTCGTGACGCCGCCTCTCGCGGAGCTTCACGATACGGGTGACGTCGACCTCAAAAACGCCGTGCACATGCGCGCTGGTGCGCTTCGACATGATCATGTGCTCGGCGATCTTCTTGCGCATCACCGACATGGGCACGATTTCGCCCGGAGTGACGCCTCCCACCGGCTGCATGGGTCCGGTCGGCGCAGGGGCCATTGGAGCCGGAGCCGCCGGAGGCGCGTACGCCGGAGCTGCGGGTGTGCGGCTGCTGCGCGGCAGGCTGTGCCGGGGCCGCTGTGCCGCCCTTTCCGTGCTTGGCGATGAAGCCTTCGATGTCTTCCTTGGTGATGCGGCCACCCAGTCCGGAGCCCGTCACCTGCGCCAGGTTGATGTTGTTCTCCTTGGCGATCTTGCGCACCAGCGGGCTGGAGCGGATCCGTCCCTGCTCGCCGGTCTCCGTGACCGTACCCTGCTCCTGCCGCTCGATGCCATCCTTCTCGTCCTCGGCAAGGCCCGCCGGTATCGGCGGTTCGCTCGACGGCGGCGGCGCGGCTGGTGTTTGCGGAGTGGCTAGGGCGGCTGGTGCCGGAGCCTCCTGCTTTGCGGCCGGGGCGGCGGCGGCAGCTTCGCCATCGCCCGAGATCACGCCCACAACGGTGTTCACCTGCACGGTATTACCGGCCTGGACCTTGATCTCCTGCAGCGTGCCCGAAGCGGGTGCGGGAATCTCGGCGTCCACCTTGTCGGTGGAGATCTCAAACAGCGGCTCGTCGCGCTGCACCTTTTCGCCCGGCTGTTTCAGCCACTTGGTGATGGTTCCTTCAAAAATCGACTCGCCCATCTGGGGCATGACTACGTCTGTCGGCATGTTTTCCTTCCGGAAGCTTTGATAGCTGGACTGCGGGACTCATTGCAAACTTTTGATTATATCGGCTGCGCTGCGGTCGCGTAATTCGCCCGAGTCTCCCGAAACGCAAAATCGCCACCTCGGGGGCGAACGGCCTTCGCGGTATCCGCTGCTTACCCGCTCCTGTACAATCAGCCTCGCTTCACGGAGACCCTAAGAATATCGGCAGTCCCATGTTGGGACGCCGAATCAGATCCTCGCAAGGAGAGAAAGAATGAAGAAGAAGGTTCTGGTGGTTGTGGCTGTTGTGCTTTCAGTTTTATCGGTGCAGGCGCAAACGGGCGAGAAGATGGGCGGCAGCGTAGAAAAACAGATCAGCGCTCTCGAACACAAGTGGGCCCAGGCGCAGAAGGCGAGCGATACGGATGCAATCGCACCGATGCTGGCGAACAATATGGTCATGCTGTTCGCGAATGGCACTGTCATGAACAAGTCACAAACCTTGGATGACGCGAAGAAGAGCAAATTCGAGATGGTCGAAGTCAGCGATATCAAGGTGACCAGCTACGGGAACACTGCCATAGCCGTTGGGGTATGGAAGGGGAAAGGTACGGACGCGAGCGGGAAACCGGTGGATGAGAATGAACGGTTCGTCGATACCTGGCACAAGATGTCCGATGGCAAGTGGCAGTGCCTTGCTTCGGGAAACACCAACATTCAGTAAACACCACGAAAGAACTGCCTTACTCGCGAAGAAGCGCTTGACGAAGCGATTCAAGCGCTTCTTCCGTTCGTTGACGAACTGCACGAGCCGCCGGAACGAAACGCAGCTTCCCAAACCACTCTCGATACTCGGCGTCGAGTTCCGGATGCTGGCCCAGGGTTCGTTCCAGGGCGGTGAATTTCATCCTCTGTTCCTGCGTGTCGTATGCCATTTCCTTCAGAAATCCGATCAACTGCTCCACGGATTCTGCACTCATTGAGGCTTGCGGTATTGCCTGCCTTCGTGCCGCGGTACTCATCTGGGTCGGTGTTCCCTCTATTCTGATTGTTCTACTCGGGCTTTCGCTTGTCTAAAGAAAACTTCAGCGCAGAACGCTAACTTGCGCGCCGTGTGATCGCAGGCGACCAATATGCGATGGCTGCTTATAGATATTAAGAGCCTGGCCACGGGTGGTCATGATTATTATTGGCACTCATCGCGCTGTTTGTAGCGCTGCACCTGTATGGGAAATACATTCTGCATCTCGGCCCGAATGAGGCAGTGGGTTGGGACCCGGTAACTATTTTTGGTCAGTATTGGAAGCTCGTTCTTGCCGGCGCTCCCGTTCTGATTTTCCTGCTTGGTTGCACCGCGGGGTTCCTGTTCTTCGGCAGAACAATGAGAGGCCGATGATTCCCTCTGCCATCATGGCCGGCCAAGTTGCATTCTCGCAAATAATCCCACCGGTACCGCGCATGTGAAGTATGAGTGTGGACCTCGTCTTTTCGCTAAACTTAGCCTCCATCGATTTTCACAACTTTACCGAGGTAACAGCTTGCCCCACATCGATCCCTTGCTCGCCCTTGGCGTGGCTGCTTCAACCGCCGCCACCGATGCCGTTTACGTCCTGTTCAACGCCGCCGTATCGGCGCGCCGGCGCGTTCCCGCTGCAAGTTGGAGCAGCGTCTGGTACCTGCTTTCGGCGTTCGCCGTGATCAGTTACACGCGTAATTGGGTCTATGTCTGCTTCGCGGCTCTGGGCTCGTGGGTCGGCGCCTACATCTCGATGACACTGTTAAAGCGACCGGGCCTGCATCCGGGAGATGAAGGCCGATCATGAGATTGCGCTCTGGCTTCGGCTCGCCAAGCTAGGAGAGCCGACGGCGGGCAGCACCTGCTAACGCAAGTACGCCTGACCCCATCAATGCAAGAGAGCTTGGCTCTGGGACATCACTACCGTCCACGAAAACATCGGTTACGAACTGATAGGGCGTCAGTCCCGACGCCGAAAGACCCTGCCGCGTAATGTCGATCTCCAGGGTGTGTTGTCCGGCACTTACATCGGTAATGTCGATCGCTTCCGAGTGGAAAAGCTGGTTAGCCTTAATGGGCCCGATATCGAAAGTGCTCAACTGCGTGCCATCCAGCTTGACCGAAAAATCGCCGCCGTCAGGGTCGTCGTTGGCGCCACCCATAACTCCCAACTGAAAAGAAATGCGTACCTCACCGTCCATGAAGGCGGAGAAGGGCTGCGACAGGGTCGCACCGGCCTGCTGATTTTGTTCAGTAACTTCGCCAACCTCACCTTCCCAGGCGTTGTGACCCCCTCCGAACGGCCAGGTGCCGACAATCGGAAATCCCTGCCCCGCAGTGCCGTTGGATGTAGTTCCCAGCATCCAGTAGCTGAAGTCTCCGGTCGCGAATTCTCCGTTCTGGATCAAGTTGTCGGCCTTGGCCCGCGTTGCAAATACAGCCAATGCGATCAACACGATGGGCAGGTAGCGTTTCATTTGCTTGCTCCTAAGCATGGTTATGGCGTCGTTTGGATGATCAACCACCCGAGCCAAGCGGTACCACACACCATACTATTGCTGTCACCCGCAACGTTGCTTTCCCCACATTACCTGTCGCAGAGAAGAGTATTCAAAAAACGAAACTTCTTCTAGTCGGTGGAAACCCTCAAGGAGATCATGCAAACCCGGCTTAACAGTCGCCGACATTGACAACAAACGTCGGGATGAGACCGCTAGAACCAGGTGTATCCCAGCATGAGTTGGATCGACAGTGGCACCCCCGGGTTATACCGTCCGGTCTCGGCATTCGAAAGATGAAACAGACGAATGGACGTGTCGAACGACTGCCGGCGTCTTGAGAAGATATGTGTACCCAGTTCGAGCGCCGCGGTGAAGTTGGCCCGTGCCGTATCTCCGGGGGGAAACTTACTGGGACCGAATAGCATTCCACCGTCAAATCCGACGAAAGGCACCATCCGCTTGCTAAGTCGCGTGAAGTTCCAGCGAGGCGCCACCGCTTCCACACCGCCCATGTAGTACTGCCTTCCGTTGACGAAGTACAGGACGACCGGAATGAGGCTGAAATCCCATTCCAGCGTGCCTCGTCCCCAACCCTCGCCGCGTTCTCCCGTCAGCACCCGCCCAAGATGCAGCTCGGCGCCAAAGCTGCTGGGATAGCGACCCGGAGCATACGGGATGGGAGGCGTGGCCATGGTTGCGGTGCCGCCGTAGACCTGAAATCCGTAATTCCACGAAGGATCGCGCAACTGATCGAGCGCTGTATGCGGCGCCTCTTGCGCGCGGACTGCGATTGCGCAAAAGCACACCCAGACAACAATCAGGAGTCGTGCTCTCAGCTGAGCGCACAGCACGAGCATTCCGGCTTAGATGCGGCCGGAGCAGAAAGCTGATTACGATTTGCGGAAGATCTAGTACCAGGTGTAGCCGAGGGTGAATTGCACCGCGCCATTGATTCCCGGGTTCTTGTTGCCGATTGAGGCATTCGAGAGATGGTAGACCTTGGTCGCCAGATCGATCGAGCGGCGGTCGCGATGAAACAGGTGTGCGCCCAACTCCGCGCCGCTGGTGAAATTAACCACTGAAGTGTCGCCGGGAGGCAGGTTGCTGGTGCTGAACACGATTCCCCCCACGGCCGCCACCCAGGGGGCAATCTTGCATCCCTTGGTGAAGTTCCACTTGGCGATGAAAGGATTGATCGCCGCCGCGTACTGGGCGTTGCCGTTGTACCAGAATTCGTTGACAGGAATAACGTCGAGGTCCATCTCAAACGTGCCGCGCAGGAAATTGCTGCCAACTTCATGGGTCAGCACGCGTCCGACGCGCACTCCGGCGATAAGCGTCTGCGCGCTGGGCGTGTTCGCAAATGAGGTGCTGCCTCCCAGGAAAACCCCGCCTTGCCACCCTGGCTGGCGAAGTGCGTCGACCGGGCTGTCGGTCGGAAGTTGGGCGAGCAGCGGAGCGCTAAGAGCGCCAAAGAAAAGAAGAGCAAAAAGGAATCGGAAGACGGTCGTCATGTTCGGCGGAAGCAAACGTTGAAGGTAACAGGTAGTCGGGGAGGTGGCAATCGGTTTGCGCAACCGCCGCAACACAGAATCAAGATACGAGCCGCCAGCGACGCGTCGGCTGCTTCGTGGGCAGGGTCCGTGCGCTGCAGGTGTTTCCCTGCACTTAGAATGCTTAGACTTCGTCTTGCAAATCGCTGTCTCCGGCCATCGCGGCAATGACAATAAGTCTTTTGTAATGAGGACTTTGCAAGTAAGCCCTGCGTTGTTAGTACTTTACAGGCAGTTTTTTGCTAAAGGCACTAATATAGTTGACAGACCGTGGTCAGTGTAGTATCTTAAATTCATGGACGCGCCAAACACTCTGCAAGAAGCAATCCTTTTCTTTTCAGACTTTTACAACTGTCGCCAGTTTATGACCGCCGTTCGCTGGCCTGACGGTATCGTGCGCTGTCCCCGCTGCAACTCCGAAAAGGTAACCTACCTTGACAATGCCAAAGTCTATAAATGCAGCGCCAAGCACCCCAAACAGAAGTTCTCGCTGAAGGTCGGCACCGTATTTGAGGACTCGCCTATCCCGCTGGAGAAGTGGCTCCCGGCATTGTGGCTCATGGTGAGCTGCAAGAATGGCGTGAGTAGCTACGAGCTTCACCGCTCCCTGGGTGTCACCCAGAAGTCAGCTTGGTTCATGCTCCATCGGATTCGTACCGCAATGAAGGCTGGCGGGTTTGGACTCAAGTTCAAGCTGGGCGGCGAAGGCGCTCCGGTCGAAGTAGACGAGACCTTCATCGGCGGCAAGGTCAAGAATATGCACCGTGACCGCGCTGCTCGTTTCGCTGCTGAATCTGGGCACCGGGGCGGCGCTACTGGCAAGACCGTTGTTATGGGTTTGCTTGACCGCGATCTGCGCCAAGTACGCGCCAAAATCGTGCCGAACGTAAAGCGCGAAACCTTACAGCGTGAAGTGCTGCGCGAGGTCAGGCATGGCTCTCAGGTCTACACCGATGGACACATCGGCTATGACAATCTGCATTACAAGTTCGTGCATGAGTTTGTAGACCACGCCGAGCGGTACGTTGATGGTCAGGTGCATACCAACGGCCTAGAGAACTTCTGGAGCCTATTGAAGCGCACCCTGAGCGGCACCTATGTTGCCGTTGAGCCCTACCACCTTGAACGGTATATTGACGAGCAGATATTCAGGTTCAACAATCGGGCGACCAAAGATAATCCGCTGAACGATGCTGACCGCTTCGTTGCAGCCTTGTCGCAGATTGTTGGCAAGCGGATAACTTACGCTGAATTGACTGGCAAGGTGGGAGAAACGAGCTTCTAGCTCTTACCGGAAGAGACGGGGCCGCGTTTCTCGCGCTTCGCTTTCTTCTCAGCGTCCAAAGCAGCTTTGATCTTGTCGTGAGGGACAGACACAAGCTGCTTCATAAATTCGGTGAACTGGCCAAAATCGCCCGTGACATTCTTGGCGGAAGTCGGGCGAGTCGGCGTTTTGACTCTTGTCATACAGACAGGAGTGTGCGCCGATGTGCGTCGAGAGTCAAGTCAGCATAGACGACTTAGCCTTTATGGGGCATGGAAGGTTAAGCGGGGCTGGTCGTGAGGTAATGGCTGTGATTTGGGGATTTTTTGACGGCAGTTACGAAAGAGAAGAAAAACCAACCGTGATTGCTGTCTGCGGATTCATTGCGCCAAAGGAATATTGGGTACGGCTCACCGAACGGTGGGCATCGGCTATCTTCAATCCGAGACTTCCTTCCGCATTGAGGCGGTTCCATGCTTTCGATTGTGTTCACGGAGTCGGGGAGTTTACGGGCTGGAAACTCGCTGATCGACTTGCTTTGTGGGGCGACCTCGTAGGGATACTGATTGACTCTGAATTGATCGCAGTTGGCAGTGTGCTTATCTGTGAACACTTTTACACTCTGAGCGATGCTATGCAAAAACGGCTTCGCAATCCTTACCATCTCCCCGTTGAAATGTGCATTCAGAGCACCCTAACCAAGGTAAAAACCGAATTACCAGAGGAACAGGTAGGCCTATTTTTCGATAACGAAAACAGGCCCATTGCCGACGAATCACATATTCGGTACGGCCTTTACAGCCAAGATCCAAACTGGAATGGCAACCTGGCGGGATTCGCGCAAGTTAGTAGCTACAATGCGGTACCACTGCAAACCGCAGACCTATTGGCCTATGGTAGCTTTCGCTGGCACAAAAAGGCTTTCTACCCAGATACTCCCGACCTTGATTTTCCACTTATGCCAGCTTTCGGTAGATTGCTTGCCAACGTGGAGACCTGCGGCACGGTATATGAAGAGAAAGCACTGGACAGGTTGACCAAGCAGATCGCAGAACGAGAAGGCATCAAATGATGGTAAATAGTGGACTCATTGTGACCGTGTTTGCTCTACTTCTCTGCCTACCGATGACAGCTCAAGAAGCGACTTTGCCGAACGATCACGCTCCGACGGTTGAGCAGTGCCGTGCAGACCAACGGCTCTGGTCAAGCGGCAACGAAAACACGTTTCAAGATGTCACAGCAAAGTTGCCCATCCAAACCCTTAAACAGCGTAGCGGCGAGATGAGCGATTGCTTTGCCGTAGATTCGGAGAACAGTCGCAACTACTTCGCACTAGTGGCTGCATATACGTCTGAATTGGGCGGACGCTACAAGGACTTTATAGAGAGGCACCATCTCATGGCTCAATTCTTGGCCGAGGATGCTGCCGGAAAGCGCTAACCCTCTGGCGTATAGTCGCGGCGGCTTTGGCCGCGATTCCTCTTTTGGTGGTACTCAAAAACAGAAAGGTAGCACATCCCACATGGATAAAGAGCAAGCCGAAGGTCTACTCGACTTTATCGAGGAACTGTACTTGGAGAACCTTGCCCTACGCACCTATGTAAAGCAGGCCCACCAGATGAATCCGCGACTGCCGACACCGACGCAGTTGATCGAAGCAAAGCGCAGAAGTCAGGGAAGTTCGTCTCTAGCCAAAGAGATGTTTCTTCCTCTGCGCGAGCAAATAACTCAGGGAATAGACGCTGAGCGCGTCCTTCAAGAACTTCTCCAATGGATGGGCGGACACCAACGCCCACATTAGTAAGCTCGCTAGCTTCGTCCATGGATTAAGTAGTAGCACGTTTTTGGTCAGCCAGCTATATTATTGCCTTGCTAAACGAATGATTCTAAGGATGTTCTCCAGGCAATTTTGGCTGAATTCACGGCACCAAGGTGACGCCCCGGCATCGGCGGAAGCTGTGCCTTTCCGAGCGCCTGTACCGTTCATCCACGACTATAGATTCTTGGGTTTGACCCGTGCGTAGCGTTCCATACGACCTGTCCACTTCAGGAAGCGCAGCATCTCGTTGCGTTCCTGCCACAGGAAGCCGCAGAATTCAGGGAAGCCGATGCTGTGCATCTTGACCCCGCTGTAGGTCTCAATGCGCCAGCGAAGGTAGGGACTGCGCCAGGGGGCCAGCCGGTGGCCGCGCGTTGCGTTCCACAGAAACCGCAGGATGTAGAGCATTGGTACGGCCAGTATAGCCGCCGCGGCCCGCCAGAATGCACAGACAAAGCGTGCTAAACTCGGCTCCGGTATGACCGATCAGCCCTCGCGCCAGGCCGCGGAAGACCACTACTACTGCGCCCTCGATCACTACGCGGAAGGGCGCTTTGCCGACGCAGTCGCGGAATATGAAGCGGCCATCGCCGCCGACGGCTCGTTTCTCGATGCCATGCATGGGCTGGCGCGCGTCTACCAGGACACGGAGCAGTACGACAAGGCCATCGCTGTCGCCGGCCGCATCGCCAAACTGGATCCCGATGACGTGCTGGCGCATACCAGTCTGTCGATTCTCTACCAGCGCAAGGGTATGGTGCCCGAAGCCGAGGCCGAAGCGGCCAAGGCGCGCGTGCTGGGATGGAAGCAGCAACTGAAAGGCAAGCCGTCGCCGGAGTGAAAGCCTCGTCCCGCAAGACCCGCAAAACCCGCCGTCCGATCCTTTCAGGCGCGGCCGAGACCGTCCGCAAGATCTATCGCCTGCTGGCGCAGGCATGGGGGCAGCAGCACTGGTGGCCGGCTGAGTCTCCCTTTGAAGTCATTGTCGGCGCCCTTCTTACCCAGAACACTTCGTGGACGAATGTGGAGCGCGCCATGGCCAGCCTGCGATCCGCCGGCGCCCTGAGCCTGGAAGGAATTCGGAACGTTCCTCTGCCCGAACTGGAATCCCTAGTACGCTCGTCCGGATATTTTCGGCAGAAGGCGCAACGTTTGAAGGCGCTGGTCGTCTTCATCGATCAGAAGTACGGAGGGTCGCTGGAGCAGATGTTTGCTACGCCGGGCGAGCCGTTGCGTCAGGAACTGCTGCAGCAGAAGGGCATCGGCAGGGAGACCGCAGATTCCATCCTGCTTTATGCGGGACTGCATCGGGTTTTCGTGGTCGACGCTTATACCCGCCGCGTTTTGGAGCGGCACGATGCGGTGCAGGCCTCGGCGAAGTACGACGACATCCGGTCGCTGGTGGAGCAGGCGCTCAGGGATGAAGATGCCCCTGGCATGATCGGCGAAGCGACGGCGTCGATGCGGCCGCCGGTGCATTCGCCTTCAACCATGAGTACGGCGCAACAGTGTCGGCTGACGCGGGTCTATAACGAGATGCATGGCCTGCTGGTGCAAGTGGGAAAGCACTATTGCCACAAGAGCCAGCCCGCTTGCGATGCGTGTCCTTTAGGGCAGTTGCTTTCGGAGCGTCAGCGTGTGCGTCTGCAACGCTCCGGTTCTGAACTTCGAAATAAGCGGACGTAAGCCGAACAGGTGGCAGGAACGCCCGCGTTCTAAGTCGTTATAATGAGTTGTCCCCGCGGCGGCTACAGATCCTTGCAGTATCCGGACCCCGAATTCCGGAGGATAGACGATTGATGCTCCCAGCACTCCCAGCTTCTCAGCCGAAGAAGAAGCCGAATCGTACGCCCGCGATTGTTGCGCTGTCCATCGCCATCTTCTTTCTGTTTGCCGTCATCTTTGCCCAGGCGACCTTCAAGCTGACGCTGCTGGAGCCGGACACCAGCGAAGAGACGCTGATCTTTGCCGCCTTGTCCGCGCTCATCTTCCTTCTCTTCATTGCGCTGGTGTTCGTGCTGATACGGACCCTGCTCCGGCTGTATGCCGAGCGACGGACCGGCGTTCTGGGATCGAAATTCCGCAGCCGCATGGTGCTGGGAGCGCTGCTGCTCTCGCTGGGACCGGTGATCTTCCTCTTCATGTTTTCCTACGGGCTAATGAATCGCTCGATTGAGCGTTGGTTCTCGCGGCCGGTGGAAGACGTGCAGTATCGCACCAGCAGTATCGCCGCCCTGCTGACGGACTACGCTTCGTCGAATGCGAGCGCCGAGGCCGATCGGCTGGCGGCAACAGAAAGCGCGCAGAAGTCCTACCAGACCGGCAACTTCACCTTCATCGTGGATGAGTTTCGCAGGAGCGAAATCACCCTGCAGGGCGGCTTTGCATTCGCCCTCGAGGCCGATCGCGCGGAGGCCTCGTTCCACGCCCCCGATCCCTGGCCATTGATGCGAGACCGGCTTCCGCTCGACGTGTCTCCGCAAGAGCCGGTGAAGACCTTCGATGTCGCAGGCCGGCCCTACGTGTTGGGCCAGGCGCGGGTTCCGCCGAACGGCAAGATACTCGTCGCGATGCCGCTTCCGGCGGGCTATTCCGCATTGCTGAGTGACATTGAAAAGAGCCAGCAGCAGTATGACAACCTCCGTAAGCAGAGGCGGCGGCTGCGGCGGGCCTACCTGGGATACCTGCTTTTCCTGACGGTAGGCGTCTTGTTTGCGTCACTCTGGCTCGCTCTGTTCCTGTCACGGATGGTGACTCGGCCGCTGGTCGCGCTGGCGGAGGCGACGCACGAGATCTCACGCGGGCGGCTTGACTACCGGGTGGATATCGCTGCCGATAATGAAATCGGCCAACTGGTGCAGTCCTTCAACAGTATGGCCGGAGACTTGGAATCCAGCCGGGCAAACATCGAAGCTTCACGCCGCGAATTGGCCGATGCCAACGTGCAGCTCGAGCAACGCACCCGTCACATCGAGACAATCCTCGAGAGCATTCCCAGCGGCGTGTTGTCGCTGGATTCTCGACGGCTGATTACCCACATGAATGGCGCCATGCGCCGCTTACTGCGGCAGGAAGACGAGGAACTGCCGGGCGAGTCTCTGCACGATCTGTTCTCAGAAGACGTGGTGGCCGAGTTGGAGCACCTGCTGCGCCGTGCCGACCGCATGGGTTCCACCACCAGCCAGATAGAGATCGCCACCGCGCACGCCAACATGAATGTAGCGGTGACGGTGGCCACCCTCGACCCGCCGCTGCGATCCTCCCAAGCCATGACGCCGCGCTTGGGTTACGTCATGGTCTTTGAGGACATGTCCGACGTGTTGCGCGCCCAGAAGCAAGTGGCTTGGCGCGAGGTGGCGCGCCGTGTGGCCCACGAGATCAAGAATCCGCTTACCCCGATTGCGCTCTCGGCGGAGCGTATCCGCCGCCATTTGGAGCGCGGAACTCCGCCGGATACGGCTTCGCTCGGCGTGATTCGCAGTTGTGCCGACACCATCGGATCGTCGGTGGAGACGGTACGCACGCTGGTGGATGAGTTCTCGCTGCTGGCGCGTTTCCCCACCTCACATCCTGAGCCTACCGACATCAATCAGGTGGTGGAGAACGCACTTGGCATGTTCAACGGCCGGCTGGATGGCATCCATGTGCGTAAGTATCTGGGAGAAGACCTGCCCCCCGTGCTGGCCGATGCGGCCGCGATGAAACGGGCGATCGCCAACCTTGTCGACAACGCCGCGGAGGCGATGCACGATTCGATGGTAAAAGAAATCCAGATCTCCACCAGCGTGGCTGGAGAACGCGACATCATTGAAATCGTTATCTCCGACACCGGCCACGGCGTCACACCCGAGCTGAAGGAGAAACTTTTCCTGCCTTATTTCTCCACCAAGAAGCGCGGCACCGGCTTGGGCCTTGCCATCGTGAGTCGTATCATTGAAGATCACCATGGCTCGATCCGGGTGGAAGAAAATCGCCCGGTGGGCGCTCGCTTCACCGTCGAGCTGCCCGTAGCCCAGGAGACAGCTGCGCCGGCCGCGCAATCCGATGCAAACCATACTGATCGTGGATGACGAGGCGGAAAT
This sequence comes from uncultured Acidobacteriaceae bacterium, assembly GCA_963846815.1. Taxonomy (GTDB): domain Bacteria; phylum Acidobacteriota; class Terriglobia; order Terriglobales; family Acidobacteriaceae; genus CAVVDY01. The sequence goes on from CAWJXG010000001.1 coordinate 655,730, forward strand.
CCGCACCGCCCTGCAGGGCGTGCTGGAGGACGAAGGCTACCAAACTCTTCTCGCCGAAAGCGGCGAGGAATGCCTGGAGACTCTGCGGCGCAAGCCGGCCGATGTCGTGCTGCTCGACATCTGGCTTCCCGGAAGCGACGGTCTGGAAACGCTGGAAGAAATCATGATGACCAATAACCCGCCCGAGGTCGTCATCATTTCCGGACATGGCAGCATCGACGCGGCGGTGCGAGCAACCAAGCTCGGAGCCTTTGACTTCCTTGAGAAGCCGCTTTCAGCCGAACGCACCCTCATCGTTCTGAAGAACGCGATGGAAGCCAAGCGGCTGCGCAGCGAGAACCTGGAATTCAAGCGGCAGTTCCAGGCAAGCAGCGTGATCGTCGGCGACAGCGTGCCGGTGAAAGCCCTCAGGCAGCAGATTGGCTTGATGGCGCCCACCAATGGACGCGTGCTGATCTATGGCGAGTCTGGGACGGGGAAGGAGTTGGTAGCGCGCGCCATTCACGCGCAGAGCCTGCGCAAGGACTCGATGTTCGTCGAGGTAAACTGCGCGGCCATTCCCGAAGACCTGATTGAAAGCGAGCTGTTTGGCCATCGTAAGGGTGCGTTCGCCGGCGCCGCGTCGGCCAAGGAAGGTAAATTTCGCAAGGCCGATGCGGGCACACTCTTCCTGGATGAAGTCGGGGACATGAGTCTGAAGACACAGTCGAAGGTGTTGCGCACCCTTGACGAAGGCCGCTTCGTGCCTTTGGGAGAGGACGAGGCAGTCACCGTCAATGTACGCGTGATTGCCGCCACCAACAAGGATCTGGAAGACGAAATCTCCAAGGGCAATTTTCGCGAAGACCTGTTCTATCGCTTGAATGTCATACCGTTTTATGTGCCTCCGCTGCGCGAGCGGAAGGAAGACATTCCGCTGTTGGCGCGCTTCTTCCTGAAGGAGTTCTCCCATACCTATAATCGCCACCCGAAAGAGATCGCCGACGAGGCCATCGACGCGTTGCTGCGCTACACATGGCCGGGAAATGTACGCGAATTGCGTAACCTCATCGAGCGCATTGTGATTATGAATCCCACCACCGGCCGTCTGGAGCGCAAGCATCTTCCCACGATGGTCTTCCGTGACGGTAGCCGCCGTCCGCGGGCGGAGTTCTCCAGCCTGCACGAGGCGCGTGCCGCTTACGAGCGCGATTACATCCTGAAGAAGCTGGATGAAAGTCACGGCAACGTGAGCCGCACAGCGGAGGTCCTCGGACTGGAACGCAGCCATCTTTACCGCAAGATGAAGACGTTAGGAATCGCAGTCAAAGAATAAGTTGCGAAAGCGTTGCTGACATAGCTGCTGAATGAGTTGCCTTTGCGGCGCATTACATTCCTGCAAGAGCTCTCGATTTCCGGGAACAAGAGCAACTCCGCCCCCAACACGCGCCGTCGAACCTCACGAGAGTTGCTTATGCATTCACGGCGTCTACTCGGGATTCTTGTTTCTGTCCTCAGCACGATCAGCTTAGTGGCGTGCGGCGGTTCTTCCTCCAGCAACGGCGGGGGAGGATCGAAGGGCAATGGGTCGGGAGGCACGGGTGATGCCGGCGTCAAGGCCATCAACCATGTGATCTTTATGCTGCAGGAAAATCGCAGCTTCGATACCTATTTTGGAATGCTGAATCCCTACCGTCAGGCGAATGGTTGGACGGTGAGCGAGGACGGTAAGACCTACGACGTAGATGGCATCGACGACAAGCTGGGGATGTTTCAGCAACAGGACGACGAAAACGAAACCTTCGGACTATTCAAATTCCACAGCGCCTGCATCGATGATGAGAGTTCCGCGTGGCTGGAGAGCTACGGCGATGTCAATCGTTATGACTTCACAACCAAGCGTTCCATTCTGATGAATGGTTTCGTCCACACAGCCGAGAACTTTGCCAAAGATGGTGGCGGCTCCGGTAGCTTCACCGATCTTCAAGGCCGCCGCGCAATGGGATATTACGATCAGGATCTGCTGAATTACTACTACTACATGGCATCGCAGTTTGCCGTTTCCGATCGCTGGTTTTCTCCGGTTTCCAGCAAGAGCACACCGAATCGTATCGCCACCATGACCGGCGGCACTACACAGGGTTTAGTGCGCGATCCTTTTGTCGACGACAGTGTCACGTCGGCACTCCAGATACCGACAATCTTTGAGAAACTCGACAGTCACGGGGTGTCCTGGAAAATCTACTACTCCATCACTCAAGGTGGCTGCATCGATGGTGATGGAGATTGTGGCAGCCACAGGAATTCCGACAACTATCCAGTCACTACCTTTTCCGACTTTACATACTCAGCGAAATATCTTTATAACAATCCGAATCACTCCCCCTGCGCCTCACCTACAGAGGGTTCGCAGCAGGCGGTAGGAGATTCCAGCGACTCCTTCTGCATCGATCCCACTCACATTGCGCCGCTAAGCCAATATTTTACCGATTTGGCCAACGGCACATTGCCAAGTTATGCCTTCATCGAGGCGGCCTATGGAAACGGAGACGAGCATCCCGGTTCGGGCCAGTCGATCCTCGTCGGACAGCAAAAAGTAGCCAAGATTATCAATGCGCTGATGCAGAGCTCGTCGTGGAAAGACTCGGTGTTTTTCCTCAGCTATGACGAGCCCGGAGGGCCATTCGATCACGTTCCGCCCGTGCCCGGTCACTCCAATCTCTACACCGATAGTTCACTCGGCACTATTCCGGACATCAGCGGCATCGCCGTGAATCCCGATTCGTATAAGCCTTGTTTGCCGCCCGGCACCCAAGGAAATAATTGGGTACCCACCATCCACTGCGATTTGAAGTTGACGGATCCGGGCGCGAATTCCAACGATGCACCAGCACGCCAGGGCTTCTCTGCTCAACTGGGTTTCCGCTTGCCCAACCTGGTGATCTCACCATTCGCCCGCAAGCACTATGTCTCACATATTCCGATGGACCACACCGCCATCGACCGTTTTGTCGAAGACCGATTTATTGGCGATGGCAGCTACCTGACGGCTAGAGATGCCGCTCAGCCTACGCTGCTTGACTTCTTTGATTTCTCCAGCCCGCAATGGCTAACTCCTCCCACTCCGCCGGTGCCGATTGCGCCTAGTCCCAGCACCTGTACTCCGGGCACGATGTAGCAAGCTATCCAACTCGGGCAGCGAAAACTATGGTGTGAAGGTACTGCCTAGGAATCGTCGTAATCTTCGGTCAGTGAAAGCAGGAATGCTACTAGCGGCGGTATGTCATCGTTGCTGATGGACATGCTTGCGAACTCGGCCGGCGGGTTCCGCAGGAGACCTTCGCGTGCCAGTTGTGAAGTCAAGACGTAGAGGCCCACAGCATCGGCCAAAGTCAGCCTGCTGCCGTTGTGGAAATACGGATTAGAATCAGCAAGGTCGCGTAAGCTTGAAGTCTTGAATTCTGCGATCGTGTTTGCCAGCCCCTGGTCTACCGAGCAGTCGTTACCCTCAGCACAGACAACGCTCTTCAGGTCAGCTTGAGGATTGGGGATGTCAGGGTTGAGATAGATATTCCATAAGCCGAGGTCTGCAAATTCTGGATGTCCGGCAACTGCTTCATGGCGAAACCGCTCGCTGGCGGTAGGATGATTGGCGCTTACAGGAAGGTATTCATCATAGTCCGCATTGCGTGTGGCTAGCGACGGGATTTGCAGTTGGACAAACGCCCCAGTTCCATTTACACCGTCGTACTCGATCTGGCTGACGCCGGTGTTGTGAAACTTGAAGTCGGTAAAATTCGGGACCTGATGACAAGCGGCACAATTGCCCGCATGCTGTGAGCCGTCCGTAGCTCCAGCCGCTGCTTTGAGGAAGATCTTCAGCCCGGCTAGCTCGGTTGCCCCAAAGGCGAACGGCTGGGCATGGTACTTGAAGGAGCCATAGGTTCCATCTACATAGATGGGGTTGCTTAATGACAACAATATCGTGTAGAGCCGCTGATTATATTGGGCGACTGTCTCTCCCGCGATGGGTTGGGTAGGCAAGTGATTAATGCGAAGAAAGACATCAAAGGGGGACCCAGTGTAACGCCCAAAACTATCCTGTTTAAATAAAAGGCCCTGCATGTACGCGCTGATTAGACTGGCAACCGCTGTCAGTACCTCTTCGTCGGAAGCGCTTTGCACGTCAAGCCGATAGGAAGCCGGAATCCGCGACGCCGCGGGTATAGAGGTGGATGTCCCCAGAAATAGTGTGCTGTAAGACAGTCCTCCCGAGCGCTGCTTGGCCAAATCGCCGGAACCATCGTCCTGCCGAATGACCTTCGCCGTCTGAGCGACGGCTTGGCTGTACTCCTCCGGCTTCCACCCGAAGTTACGCCCAGTCATCGTCGCCTCTACCAGATCGACCGGGCTATTAAATTCGCCATCATGATGAAGAAATGTCGGCCCGGAATGCGATTGCAGCGATCCCACCATTTGCACAGCATTTCGTGGAGTGTGGTCGAATCCATTCATCGGTCGCGGAATTGGACTTCGTGTCGTGAAATCGGCATAGGTGCGGTTCCCCGCGCCACTCACGTTTTGAAACTCAGTAACAAAATGGCACGAGCGGCAATTGATCGACTGTCCGGCGAAGGGTCCCGGGAGGCTACCGGAAGTCGTCGGCACTTGGTCCATAATGGGGTCACCGACTTGCAGTGGATCGTTCACGCCCGTCATGTGTGTCGCGAAATACTGCGAGAACCGCGTGTCCAGGAAGAGGCGTTCGCCCAGCGCCTGGGCGGCTGCCGAGGTTCCGGCCATCGACGAGCTATCGGGATCAGCACTCTGAAAGCTGGGTGCTTTGCCTGAACCACAGGCGTTCAGCAGAAATAGAGCCGACAACGCCAGAGCCGTCCAGCGAAAACAAGGTTCAAGATGAGGTCTGGAGAACTTCATTGTTTATCCGCCCGGACTTGGTCGTCGGAATGATTTTCGCTGGATACCCCGAGGCTCTTGACGTAGGCAACAATCTGCCAGCGGGTTTGCTCGGGCAGGGAACTCCACGATGGCATGCCGCGCCGCATATATCCGTTACGCAAGATCCAGAAGATCACTCCGTCGCTCGCGTTCTGCACTTCCGAGGTACGCAAACTAGGGCGCTTCCCGTGACCGAGAGCGTCGGGTTGATGGCATTGCGCGCAGTGGTCGGCGAAGAGTCGCGCCCCCGCAGCGATCGCCTGTGGCTGCCCACGGTATGGATTGACCTTTTGCCGGTCACTCTCCGGCACGCGCCTCATCCAGGAGTTGTCCGTCGCGGCAAGCTGCCCAACAATGAACAGCACGAGAATGGCAAATGCAATGTAGAGCCGTATTCTCACCTCGCTCCGTTACTCCCTTCACGATGAAGATGGCGGAAGATTTGTTGGAATTCGTAAGAAACATTAAAGCGGTAGATCACACCCAGGCTATTGGCATTGAGTCCGAAGTTCGTCCCGAAGGTAATCGTCGGGCCACTGGGAATATTGAAAGCGATAGCCGGCCCTAAGTACTGCGATGTAGACTCCAGGCCGAAGCTATTGGCATCGCCCAAGCCCCCATAGAGCTCGGCGCCAAGAGCGAAGTTCTCCCGACAGAAGACGCATGGCTTTGCGCTGGCGGCAAGCGCCAAAGGGCGGCTGACTCCAAGGGCATAGCCGAATTCCCACGGATCGGCGGAGAATTCCTTTTCGGTGATGAAGTTCTCTGAGAAGTTCCAGCCTTTGAAATTACTACCCAGGATAAGCTTCAGCTCTAGCGAGCGCTCTAGTTGATTGCGGGCCTGGGCGTTGCTCAGCAGATAGTCTGCAACACTGGCGTGCCCGGTCACTTCAAGGATGCTCTTTTCAGCCAGGTTAACATCTTCATACTCGACGTAGAGTACGGGATTGACGGCATGCTCGCTCATCAACGGCCGGAACCGGTTTTCCCATCGCCAGCCACCAAAAACCGTGCTGTCATTGAAGGTATGTTGGCCGCTTAGGTATACCTCAGTCGTCCACCACGCCGTGGCGCCATATTCAAACTCCAGGGTTTCGCTTATAAAAGCATTGCCGTACTTGGGAGCCGACTGAACGGTCTTCGACTCAATTTCAAGATTTCCCGGCTCCTCCATGTCATGTGAATAGGTAACGAAGTAAGGCTTCTCCTGCCCCTGGCAAACACAGCTCAGCAAGAGGAGAAATATGCCTCCACGCAGGAGGGCGCAGAGCCTCTTTCCACCGCTTCGCCAATCCGTGCTCAAGCGTATTCACCCCAGAAGGACGGCCCGGTAAGTTGCAACTCAGTTGCAACTAATGGCCGAAGTTCTATCGTGCCTTCCGGCGGCCTCATGCGTCAAGCGATGGCCAAAGAATCTGTCGCAGCGTGGTTGCATCAACTTGCAACGACGGTAGATCGCACGCTGTCGGAGCCAGGTGGAGAACGCAGCGCACAGTTAGCCTGCGGCTCCAACAACAGTAGGAAGGGGAAGGGAACTCAAGACAGCGAACGGAGGCGATGTTGCTCGAATTGTGCGATGTCCTGTTCATGCAGCAGCGTCATCGCAATCTCGTCGAGCGCGTTCAGCAGGCGGTGCCGCCGGTATTCTTCGATGTCGAAGCTCTGCAACAAGCCAAAATCGTCGGTGATGGTCTGCTGCTCCAGATCGACACTGAGGTAATAGGGTTGGCGCTCAATGGCATTCTGAGTGATGGATTTGATAACGTCTTCGCTCAACTCAATGACGAGCAGCCCATTGTTGCCTGCGTTATTGCGAAAGATGTCGGCGTAGGACGGCGCCAGGATGATGCGGAACCCGAACTCGGTCAAGGCCCATGCGGCATGCTCGCGTGACGAGCCGCATCCGAAGTTCTTGCCCGCTACCAGAATCGTTGCACTTCGATACGGCTCCTGGTTGAGTATGAAGTCCTCGCGCTCGCTCCCGTGGGGATGAAAGCGCCAGTCTGAAAACAGGAAGTCCCCGAAGCCGGTTCGCTCGATCCGTTTCAAGTGCTGCTTCGGGATGATCTGGTCGGTATCAATGTTCTCCCGATCGAGAGGAGCGACAACGCCGCGATGCTTGCGAATCGGTTCCATGCTTATTCCCTATAGCTCCAGCCGCGCACGTCTACGAAGTGGCCCGCAACCGCGGTTGCCGCAGCGGTCACCGGACTGACCAGATGCGTGCGACCGTCTCTCCCTTGCCGCCCCTCGAAGTTACGATTGCTGGTGGAAGCAGATCGCTGCTTGGGGGCAAGAGTGTCGGGATTCATGCCCAGGCACATCGAACAACCCGGTTCGCGCCACTGCGCTCCTGCCTCTTTGAAGATACGATCGAGACCTTCGCGCTCGGCCGCTCGCTTCACCGCTTCGGAGCCGGGGACCACAAGGGCGGTAACGTCGGAGTTGATTCGGTGGCCCTTCAGTACTGCGGCCGCGGCCTGCAGATCCTCCAGGCGGCCATTGGTGCAGGAGCCAATGAAGACCCGGTCGACCGCAATGTCTTCTATCCGCGTCCCGGGGCGCAGGCCCATATATTCCAGCGCCGAAGTCATGGCTCGCCGCTCGGACTCACTGCGCGCGTCATGCGGATCAGGGATGCATCCCGTCACAGCTACCGACATGCCGGGATTCGTGCCCCAGGTCACGATCGGCTCGAGATACGAAGCGTCTATTGCCATTTCGCGGTCGAATGTCGCGTCCACGTCGCTTGCGATCGTTCGCCACCGAGTTACTGCTGCCGGCCATGCGTCATTTTGGGGAGCGAAGGGCCGATCCTCCAGATATGCGAACGTAATTTCATCAGGAGCAATCATGCCCGCTCGCGCGCCACATTCGATGCTCATATTGCACAGCGTCATCCGTTCTTCCATACTCAGCGCGCGGACAGCCTCGCCCGCGTACTCGATGACATAACCGGTGCCGCCGTCGGTTCCCAGTTGAGCGATGATGCGCAGGATAAGATCTTTGGCTGACGTGCCCCTGGGAAGCGCGCCGGACGCGGTAATTCGCATGGTCCGCGGCTTGCGCTGCGACACGCATTGGGTTGCCAGCACGTGTTCCACTTCTGATGTGCCGATTCCGAATGCCAGCGCGCCGAACGCTCCGTGCGTACTGGTATGGCTGTCGCCGCAGACCACCGTCATGCCTGGCTGTGTCAGCCCCAGTTCAGGACCGATGACATGTACGATGCCTTGCCTGCCCGAGCCCACATCAAACAGAGGCACGCCGGTTGCTTCGCAATTGTTGCGCAGAGTTGCGATCTGTTGCGCCGCGATTTGATCTTTGATGACGAGCCGTTCATCCGCCGTGGTCGGGATGTTGTGATCGATAGTTGCGAAAGTCAGGTCAGGCCGGCGGATTTTCCTGCCTGCTATTCGAAGGCCTTCGAACGCTTGTGGTGAGGTGACCTCGTGCACGAGATGCAGGTCGATGTAAAGCAGCGTCGGTTGGCCGGGCGCTTCCCACACCACGTGCTCATTCCAGACTTTGTCGAACAGAGTTCTGGGTTTCGGCGTTGCGGCGTCAGACGGCATGGTAGGCCATATCCATCTGCAGCATGTCGCTCACACTCTGAAGCACGGCGTCCCCGATTTCTTCGGTCGAAGAGATAGTGCGGTGGCTGCGTCCCGCCAAATCCTTCGTGACAAGTCCAAGTTCCAAGACCCGCTGGATGGAATCGCTCACCCTCCGGGCTTCTTCCGTCAGTCCCGCCGAGTAATGCAGCAGCATGGCCGCCGTCTGGATGGCGCCCAGCGGATTCGCCAGGCCGCGTCCCGCGATGTCTGGTGCCGAGCCGTGAACCGGCTCATATAGTCCGACCTTCCCACCGATACTCGCCGAGGCGAGCATTCCCAGCGATCCGCTGATCACCGCGGCCTCATCAGAGAGGATGTCGCCGAACAAATTCTCCGTGAGCACGACGTCGTAGCGGGTCGGCGTCAACATGAGTTGCATGGCGAAGGAATCGACGTATCCATGATCAAGCGTCACGTCCAGATACAGCTTCGAGATTTCCGTCACCGTGCGCCGCCATAGTTGCGAGGTTTCCAGAACGTTGGCCTTGTCGACCGAGATGACATGTTTCTTGCGGCCACGCGCCTCGCGGAATGCAATGTGTGCGACGCGCTCAATCTCGTCCACGCCATACCGCATGGTGTTGTGTGCTGACTTTCCGCCTTCGTCGATCGCGCGTGGCTGTCCGAAGTAGAGGCCGCCCAGCAACTCACGGACGATAAGTATGTCAGCGCCGCGAATCACGTCCTCGCGGAGAGGCGAGCAGTCGAGCAGCGTGTCGTAGGCTTTAACCGGACGCAGGTTGGCGTAGCCGCCCAGTGCCTGACGCAGCGCCAGCAGTCCCGCCTCTGGCCGCTTCTCGCCCGTGGTGCCGTCGAATCTCGGCGATCCGACCGCGCCCAACAGAACGGCATCGCAATCGAGGCAAGCGGAGAGCGTGCGCTCGGGCAGGGGAGTGCCGTGTTTCTCCAGCGCATCGCCGCCGATGGCATGCGTTTGGAATCGAAAATCGTACCCGCAAACGTCCGCCGTCGCCTTCAGCACAGCAACAGCATGCTTCGTTACCTCTGGGCCGATGCCGTCACCCGGCAACACCGTGATCTGCAGCTTCACTATGCTCTTGCCCCCTCAGCTATCTGCGCTCCCGGCTTCGCCACCCCCGAACGCTGGGCAAACAGCATGGCCAGCAGGTCCTGCTCGTAAACATGCTTCTTGCGGTCAGCGAGATGGATGAAGTCCTGGTAGATGCCGTTGATCTCTTCGCCCGAAAGGTCGTAACCCATTTCCCTAAACTTGTATGCCAGCGCGTGCCGCCCGGAATGCTTGCCGAGGACGATGCGCTCGGCGGGGATGCCCACGGTTTCCGGCGTCATAATTTCGTAGCACAGGGGATTGCTCAGCACACCATGCTGGTGAATGCCGGCTTCATGCGCGAAAGCGTTTCTGCCGACGATCGCCTTGTTGGGCTGCGTCTCGAAGCCGATGATCTTCGAAAGTATGCGGCTGCTGGAGTAGATCTCATCGAGCTTCACGCCGGTGGTGATTCCGTACTTGTCGCGCCGGACATGCAGCGCCATCGCGACTTCCTCCAGCGAGGCGTTGCCCGCCCGTTCGCCGATGCCATTGATGGTGCATTCGACTTGCCGCGCGCCCGCTTCCACACCTGCCAGCGAGTTCGCCACGGCCAGGCCCAGATCGTTGTGGCAGTGGACAGAGAGAACAACGTCCTCCAGGCCCTTCACTCGCCGCTGGATTGTACTGATCAGACTAAAGTACTCTGTCGGAGTGGTATATCCCACAGTGTCTGGGATATTGAGCGTAGTCGCACCCGATTCCACGGCGGCCTGCAACACCTCGCACAGAAATCCCACGTCGGAGCGGGTAGCGTCCTCGGGTGAGAACTCCACGTCCGAGCACAGGGAACTGGCATAAGCAACCATGAACGATGCCTGCCGCAGCGCTTCATCGCGCCCGATCTTCAGCTTAAACGCAAGATGGATGTCAGAGGTGGCAAGAAAGGTGTGAATCCGTGGCCGCGAGGAGCAATTCACGGCATTCCACGCGGTCAGGATGTCTTTCTCGACACAGCGCGCGAGCGCCGCGATCGTCGGTCCCTCGATCTCGGCTGCAATGCGCCGGACGGCCTCGGCGTCGCCGGTCGATGCGATGGGAAATCCGGCCTCGATGATATCCACCCCCAGCACCTTCAGCTTGCGGGCGAGCACCAGTTTCTCCTCGGTGTTCATGCTGCATCCCGGGGCTTGCTCACCATCGCGAAGCGAAGTATCGAAGATCAACACGCGGTCTGGTAGCAACGCTGTCCTCCAGTGGATCTATCAGCCGAAAGTACGAGCCTCACAATGATTAGTCAAACTAATAAAAGTTGTGATTACATTAGTGCATGTGATTTAATCAGTTTTGCTGCTGAATTCAGCAGCCCTGGTTATGGAACTCTTTCAGCTCGAGACGTTTCTTTCGGTAGCGCGCGAGAAGAGCTTTTCGCGTGCGGCGGCCCGCATGCACCGCACCCAGTCTGCGGTCAGCCAGACCATCTCCAAGCTGGAGGAGCAGTTGGGCGAGCGCCTGTTTGACCGCTCTTCACGTGATGGCGCTCTGACCGATGCAGGCCAACTGCTGGTGTCCTATGCGGAAGAATTGCTCAACGTGCGTTCCGAAGCTCGCGACGCGCTGCGCGAGTTACGCACCTTGCAGCAGGGCAAGTTGCTGATTGGGGCGAATGAATTTACCTCGCGCTACCTGCTTCCCGTCGTCCACTTTTTCCAGCGCATGCACCCCATGATCCGCATCCAGGTGGTACGCATGTTGGCGCGGGAGATTCCAGGCAGCGTGCGCAATCACAACCTCGAGTTCGGCGTGCTGTCATTTCGTCCGGACGACGACCTCACCTCGCTCGTCCTGTACCGCGACGAACTGGCGTTGGTCGTATATCCGCGTCACCCGCTGGCGACGGCCAGGAATGTCACGATCAAGGATCTGGGAGCGGAATCGTTTGTCGCGCATAGCGTGCTCTCTCCCTACCGCGAGAAAGTGATTCAGGCTTTCAAGCGGCGTCGCACAACCTTGCACATGAATATCGAACTGCCCACCATTGAGGACATCAAGCAGTTTGTTCGCATGGAGGTTGGTGTCGCTCTGGTGCCGCTGATTGCGGTCGAGCGCGAGATCGAGCGAGGAGACCTGGTCCACGTTCCGGTTGCCGAACTGGCTTTCGAGCGCAAGATCCGCATCGTGCATCGGCCGGGAAATGCGCTCTCCCACGCGGGCAAGGCTTTCCTGAAAGCCTGCAAAGCGGTGGCGCAATCGCCCGGCTCGCGCTATGTGGTCGAGCCGGAACGCTGAAGATTTGCTTGACACCGGAAGTTCGGGCCGTTTAGTTTCAAAGTGTGAATGCTTCGCTCCACCATCGCCATCATCACCATGCGGCGAGCGTGTCGGCGGAGCTTGTCTCGTAAGAGACCCATAAATTCAAGCTTCTTCGACCCGCTGACCTGAACCGTCGGCGGGTTTTGCTTTTGGAGACAAATGATGGCAGTACCGATCGATTTCGACAAGATGATGGGCCTGGCGCCGGCGATTGTGCAGGATTCGGCGAGCGGCGAAGTACTGATGCTGGGCTTCATGAACCGCGAAGCGTACGAGAAAACCCTCCGCACCGGATATGTGACTTTCTACAGCCGCACACGCAACGAGCTTTGGACGAAGGGCGAAACCTCGGGCAACCGGCTGCGAATTGTGAGCGCCGCCACCGACTGCGACTTCGACACCATCCTATGCAAGGTCGAAGTGGAAGGGCAGGGCGTCGTCTGCCACACCGGAACCCGCACCTGCTTCAATACGGAGCTCCCGGTGAACGCGGCGGGAGGCGCGCGATGAAGCTGCGCCTCGGCATTCCCAAAGGCAGCCTGCAGGAAGCAACTCTGCAGTTGCTGGCTCGCGCGGGGTTGCAGGTCTTTGTCAGCCCGCGCTCGTACTTCGCCACGACCAACGATCCCAGCGTGGAATGCATGCTGATTCGCGCGCAGGAGATGGCGCGCTACGTCGAGCACGGTGCGCTCGATGCCGGCCTAACGGGATTGGACTGGGTAATGGAAAGCGGGCTCGACGTCGTGCCGGTAGCCGACCTGATTTATGCCAAGCAAAGCCGGGGCAGGGTGCGTTGGGTGTTGGCGGTCCCGGAAGATTCTCCGGCGACCAAGCCGGAAGACCTGGAAGGCGCCACTATCGCGACGGAGTTGGTGGCGGTGACGACGCGCTATTTTCAGCAGCGCGGTGTCAAGGTCAAGGTCGAGTTTTCCTGGGGCGCAACCGAAGTGAAACCTCCCACATTGGCGGATGCCATTGTCGAAGTGACGGAAACCGGCAGTTCCCTCAAGGCCAACCGCTTGCGGGTGATTGAGACGGTGCTCGAGTCCAACACCCAGATCATCGCCAACAAAAGCGCGCTGGCTGATGCCGACAAGCGGCAGAAGATCGACAACCTGGCTCTCATGCTGCGCGGCGCCATGGAAGCGCAGGGCCGCGTTGGCCTGATGTTGAACGTGCGAGCGGAGAATTTGAAACAGGTTCTGAAGGTGCTTCCGGCACTGAATAGCCCGACCGTCTCTCCCCTCAGCGACAAGTCGTGGGTGGCGGTCAATACCATCATTGAGGAGTCCCTTTGCTGGGACGTGATTCCGCGGCTGAAGGCGGCGAATGCAACCGGCATCGTGGAATACCCGCTGAACAAGGTGGTCCTATGATGCGCGTCAGGAAGGGCAAAGCGGCGGAAGCGGTTGTAAGGGAACTGGAGCAGAGGGTTTCGCGCCTGGATGCAGTCGAACCGGCGGTACGGCAGATCATTGCTGATGTTCGGCGGGCCGGGGACAAAGCGCTGCGTCGCTATGCCACAAAGTGGGATGAACTTGCCAAGGATCAAGCGTTGCGGGTTTCTCCCGAAGAAATCGCGGCGGCATGGGACGACACGCCGAAGGAGGTGCGCTCGGCATTAAGGCAAGCAGCGGCGAACATCCGCCGGTTTTGTCGCTGGCAAATGCCTTCCGAATGGCGAAAGAAAGTGAACGGCGGAGAGTTGGGACAATTGGTGAGGCCATTGGGCTCGGTGGGCTGCTACGTTCCCGGAGGACGGCATCCGCTGCCGTCGACTCTGCTGATGACAGCGATCCCCGCGCAGGTGGCAGGCGTTGCGCGAATTGTCGTTGTGTCGCCTCGGCCTCAGACCATAACCCTGGCAGCTGCGGCGCTGCTGGGAATCGGCGAAATCTACCGCTGCGGAGGCGCCCAGGCCATTGCTGCTCTGGCATATGGAACGGCCACGATCGCGCGAGTCGACAAGATTGTCGGTCCCGGCAATGCGTATGTTACTGCTGCCAAAAAGGTAATTAGCTTCGACTGTGCAATCGATATGCTTGCCGGGCCCACCGAAGCAGTTGTGTACAACGATCAAGCCAGTCCAGAACTTCTGGCCTCTGACATTGTGGCACAAGCGGAACACGACCCTGACGCTGTGGTAATTGCTGTGACAACCCGGAGCCAAAGGTCGGCGCGGATCAGCAAGGCCGTGCGGGCGCAGAGTAATGGGAATCCGACGGCTGAGGCTGCCATTCGCCGCAACGGCTACATCCTGATTGCAAGCTCGCGTCAGCAGGCGCTGGAGTGGATCAATCGGCTTGCGTCGGAGCATGTGACGATCGCCGAAGCGGAGCTTCGACATGTACGGAACGCGGGCTCAATCTTTATCGGCGACCACTCGCCCCAGGCCGCAGGAGACTATGCCGCCGGTCCGAATCACGTGTTGCCGACGGGTGGAGCGGCGCGCTTCCGCGGCGGCCTGAGTGTTTATGATTTTGTGAAACTGATCACGGTACAAAAGTTCAGCCGAAGGGGATTGCAACGCATCGCGCCCGCCATCACCACTCTGGCTGAAGCCGAGGGGCTTCCGGCGCACGCAAACTCGGTGCGCATGAGGTGCGGCGATGCTTAGGGCGCGTCGAGCTGTACTGGAGTTGAAGGAATATCATCCGCCCTTGGCAGGACGCACCGGGCTGCGACTGGATTTCAACGAGAACACCGAAGGCTGCTCTCCCCGCGTGCTGGAACGAATTCGGCGCGTCACGGCGGACGAATTGTCTCGCTATCCCGAACGGGAACCGGTGGAGCGCACGGTGGCTGAGTATCTCGGCGTGCCGGCAGAGCAGGTGCTGCTCACCAACGGTGTGGACGAAGGTATCCACCTGCTTTGCGAGACGTATCTGGAGGCGGGCGACGAAGTGGTTGTGGTTACTCCGACATTCGGCATGTATGAGGTGCTTGCCGGGGCGACAGGCGCACGAGTGGTTCGGGTTCAGTGCCAGGGCGAGTTTCGCTTTCCGCTGGATGAAGCGTTGCGCGCGATCAACGGACGGACCAGGCTGATTTCCATTGCGAGTCCCAACAACCCGACGGGGACGGTTGCAAGCCGTACTGAGATCCTGCGCCTTTGTAATGCGGCGCCACATGCCGCGGTTCTCATCGATGAGGCCTACTACGACTTTCACGGGAAGACGATGCTGGGGGAGATCAAAAGTGTCCCGAACCTGTTTGTCGCGCGAACATTTTCGAAGGCATACGGCCTGGCGGGGCTGCGTGCTGGGCTGCTCGTCGGCGATGTGGAGCAGATGCGCGCGGTGCGACGAGTGGCGTCGCCCTACAACGTAAACGCCATCGCGCTGCTCGCATTATCAGAGGCGCTGCAGGATCGTGAGCATCTTGCCTGTTACGTAGGACAGGTCTGTGAGGGCCGGCGGCGGGTTGCTGAGAATCTTAACCGCCTTGGAATCCGCCATTGGCCGTCGGAGGCCAACTTCATCCTTACGTATATCGGCGAGCGCCATCGCGAGTTTGTAACGGCTATGCGACAACGTGGGATATTGGTGCGTGACCGCTCGGCTGACCCGGGCTGTGATGGCTGCGTGCGAATCACTATCGGAAGCCGCGAGCAGATGGACAGTGCACTGGCAGTGCTGGAGGTCGTTGTTGCTGAACTTGGCCTGGGCAAAGGTGTACCTGCATGAGACGCGCTCGGATCCATCGCAAGACCAGTGAAACCGACATTCGCATCGCCTTGACCATCGAAGGCCGGGGGCGGGCGCAGATCAGCAGCGGCATACGTTTTCTTGATCACATGCTGGAACTGGTGGCGCGGCATGGCGCGTTCGACCTCGCGCTTGAGGCTAAGGGCGATCTCGATGTCGACCAGCACCACACGGTGGAAGATGCCGGCATCGCGCTGGGCGAGGCATTCACACAGGCGCTGGGCAGCAAGCGTGGCATTCTTCGCGCCGGTTATTTCGTCATGCCCATGGACGAGACGCTGGCTGTGGTCGCCGTGGATTTTGGAGGGCGCAGTGCAGCAGTGATCGAGACGAAAGTCCGCGCGCGGCTGGTTGGCGATCTTCAGACCGAGCTGGTGACCGACTTCTTCGACGGATTCTCCCGCGGGGCCAAGGCCAACGTTCACGCCAAAGTGCTCTACGGACGGTCGAACCACCATAAGATCGAGGCCGTCTTCAAGGCTTTCGCGCGTGCCTTGCGGGTAGCGTGTTCCAAAGACAAGCAACTCGGCCGCATGTTGCCGAGCACAAAAGGATTGCTGTGATCGCGATCATCGATTACGGAGCCGGCAATCTGGCCTCGGTGGTGAAGGCCATCCAGCATATCGGAGCAGAGTGCGTGGCCACGTCATTAGCCAAAGATGCCGGCCACGCCGACAAGCTGATCATTCCCGGCGTCGGCAACTTCAAAGCCACCGAGCCGCTGGCCGATGGAGACCTCGGCGCCGTTGTGCGCGCTGCGATTGCCGACCGCAGACCTGTTCTAGGAATCTGCCTGGGCCTGCAATGGCTGTTCGAAGGCAGCGACGAAGCGCCGAAGATGCGGGGGATGGGAGCGTTCTCTGGCGTATGCAGCCGCTTTCCGGAGAACGTCAAGTCGCCGCATGTTGGGTGGAACCGGATCAGGATCGACCCGCGCTCGCGCCTGCTCGCCGGAATCGCTTCCGGTTCGTACCTGTACTTCACACATTCCTATCGCGCGCCATTGTGTGACGATACTGTCGCCACCTGCCGCTACGCGCAGCCATTCAGTGCTGCTGCCGAACGCGACAACATCTTCGGAGTTCAGTTTCACCCGGAGAAGTCGGGGCCGGCGGGTCTGAAGATTCTGGAGAATTTCTGTGCCCTCTGAGACGCTCGCGAAACGCATCATTGCCTGCCTCGATGTGGATGGCGGCCGGGTGGTGAAGGGCGTGCAATTCGAGCAGCTGCGCGATGCCGGCGATCCCGCGGAATTAGCTGCGGCCCACAGCGACGCAGGAGCCGATGAGATTGTTCTGCTCGATATCACAGCAACCGCGCATGCGCGGCAAACGCTGCTCGACACCGTACGGCGGACGGCGCGCCAGTTATTCATTCCCTTCACGGTGGGAGGCGGGATTCGGACGATTGAGGACGCCGCTGCCGTGCTCGATTGCGGCTGCGACAAAGTGGCGATCAATTCCGCCGCGCTTGCCGATCCGGAGCTGATCACCGGCATTGCCACGCGTTATGGTTCGCAGGCGGTGGTGGTAGCGATCGATGCCCGGCAAACAAGTACCACAAAGTGGGAGGCGTATACCTGGGGTGGACGGAAGGCCACCGGCCGTGACGCGCTTACGTGGGCAGTCGAAGCGGAGCGGCTGGGAGCGGGCGAGATACTGCTCACCTCGATGGATCGCGACGGAACCAAGTCGGGCTTCGATTGCGCGCTCACCCGCACGATTGCCAGCGCTGTACGGATTCCAGTCATCGCTTCGGGAGGCGCAGGAGAACCGCGCCACTTTGTTGAAGTCTTTCAGCAGGGCTCGGCGGATGCTGCGCTGGCCGCTTCGGTATTCCACTTCGGGCTGAATTCGGTTGAGGCGATCAAGCGGGAACTCCGTGAAGCAGGCATTCCGGTGAGGCTGGCATGCTGATCCCTTCGATCGACCTCATGGCGGGCAGGATTGTGCAGCTCGTGCAAGGCGAAAAGAAGGCCCTCGAGTTCGACAACTTCGCGCTGTGGATCTCGCGCTTCCAATCCTGCCCGCGAGTTCAGCTTATCGACTTGGATGCCGCAATGGGCAAAGGATCAAATTACGCGCTGCTGGCCGACTTCTGCCGGCAACTGCCCTGCCAGGTCGGAGGCGGTATCCGCACCGTTCAGGCGGCTGAAGGGGTACTGAAATTGGGAGCTAAGGCAATCATTGTGGGTTCGTCGCTGGTGAGGGGCGGTCGGCTGGATGTGAGCTTTGCTTCCGAGCTTGCGGCCGCTGTAGGCGCGGACCGTGTCATTTGTGCGGTAGATTCGCGCGGCGGCCGCGTCGCCATTCATGGCTGGAAGACAATCACGAACATCACACCACAGCAGATGATGCAAACGCTTGACCCCTACTGCTCAGCTTTCTTGTATACGCACATCGACACCGAGGGTCTGCTCCAGGGGATTCCGCTGGAAGTTATCGGTGAGTTGCGGGCGCACACGACTCGCAGGCTCATTGCGGCCGGGGGCATTCGCAGCCGCGAGGAAGTTGATGCACTGGATGCAATGGGAGTCGATGCGGTGGTGGGGATGGCGGTCTACTCGGGGCTGATTCCCCTGGCATGATTGCCATTTCGGAAGGCGGCGGACGCCGGAATTGTGGGCCGCAGCTCAGGCTTGCGATGCTTAGCGACGTTTGCTGCTTTTCTTGCTCTTGACCCCGTTTTTTTTCCCGCCCGAGGCGGATTTCCTCTCCGGCGACGGACTGCCGGCTGCGGCCTCTCGTGCATCTTCAATCGGCAGCAGGGTCAAGACCACGCCATCAATGCGGTTGTCGGCCGTGCGGTACGGGGTCAGGCGCAGATCACTCCAGTGTCCCTCGGAGTCCCGCACCCGGCGCTGCTCAGGACGCACTTCGGCAATCACGTTGAGCATCATCTTTTCCAGATCGGCAACTTCCATCTTCCATCGCAGACGCGCAATCGGACGGCCAACATCGCTGGCCGTCAGCCCCAGGGACTTCTGCGCCTGGGGCGTGAAGCGGCGCACACTCAGGTCCGGCCCAACCATCACCATGGGCAGATTGATGCTGTTCAGCAGATTGCTCAGATCGTTGTTGAGTTGCGACAACTGCTCGTTGCGATGCTGCATTTCTTCGTTCACGGTATGCAGCTCTTCGTTGGCCGACTCCAGTTCCTCCTTGGAGGTTTGCAGTTCCTCGTTAGCGCTCTGCAGTTCTTCGTTGCCCGACTGTATCTCCTCGTTGGCCGACTGCAACTCCTCGTTGGTAGCTTCCACCGATTCGACAATCGACTGCAGATACTCCTTGGTGGCAGCAAGTTCCTGTTTCAATTGCGCGATCTGCTTGTCTTTTAGCGTCCGCTCGTCATCGCTGAGAGGGGAAGCCACGAATTCAGTAGCAGGAGTTCCGGTGCCCCGGGGAAGTTCGAAGGTGATAAGAAAGCTGTTCTTTTCCTGTACCGGTGTTTTGAACGGCGTGACCCGAAGATCGATGGAGGTCATGCCGCCGTTTCCTTCCACCTGCAAGCCAGGCCTTACGGCGTCTGCCCCGCTTTTTCTGACCTCTTCAATTGCATTTTGCAGCTCGTACAGCAGCCCCGGACGAGCCATCTTCAGCAAGTTGAGGCTGACTTTGCCGGGTGGCAGTTCCAAAAACTTGCCGGTATGGCCTCTGGTCTGAAGGATTTCCAACTGGTCATTTACCACAACGCAAGGCGGTGCGTAGCGGGCCAGCAACAACCGGTCCGCCTCGCGCTGTGTATCGACCGGGAGGCGCACTGGTTCGGCAGACTTGGTTTCCTGGCTGGAGTTTTCGCTGATGTGAGTCTTGTTCATCTGAACGGAAAATCCGAATGTGACTGGTGAGGCCACAGGTTTCTTCCGGTAAATTTTTTGTTTTCGGTCGACAATGTCGAAAAGCTCGGCTCCGGTGCCGACCAAGCCCTCCGTGTTCCCAATCATCAGGAACCCATCGGGGTTCAATGCGTAATGAAAAACGGGAATGACCCGCCTTTGCAGCGACTGGCTCAGGTAGATCATGACGTTCCGGCAACTGATCAGGTCGATGCGGGAAAACGGCGGATCGTTAAACACGTTCTGATTGGAGAAGATGCACAAATCACGAATTGTTTTGCTTATCTGGTAGCCGCTTTCAACTTTCTGGAAGAACCTTCGCAGCCGGACGGAAGAAACATCGGTCTCGATGGTCTCCTTATAAATCCCCATTCGCGCACGCTGGATGGCAGATTCGCTCAGGTCGGTACCGAAGATCTGCAGGGGAATTTCCACCCGCTGCTCGGTGAAGAATTCCACCAAACTGATGGCATGGGAATAGGTCTCTTCTCCGGTTGAGCATCCGGGCACCCAGATGCGAATTGGCATGTTGCTGCGCTCGCGGCTCTTAAGCAGCTCCGGGTATACCACGGTCTTTAGTGACTCGAATGCATGCGGGTCGCGAAAGAAGCTGGTGACATTGATGAGAAGGTCCTGATACAGCATTCCGACTTCTTGCCGTTCGTTCTGCAGAAGAGTGACGTAATCGGCCAGCTTCTCCATCTTGTGCAGGGCCATACGGCGGGCCACGCGGCGCCCGATGGTAGGCAGTTTGTACTCGGAGAAGTCCACCCGCATAGTGCGGCGCAGGATGGCGAAGATTTGGCCCATCAGCGCCTCCTTGGCTGCGCCGCCCGCCTCCAGTTGCAGTTCTTCGCCGAGCACAAAGAGATGTTGCGCAATGCGGGACAATTCCACCGCAATGGCTTCCGGAGGCAGCACCAGATCGACGCAACCGGCAGCGATCGCGCTCGCCGGCATACCGTCATACTTGGCCGAGCTGTCCTGTGCGAAGGTAATTCCCCCCTCGCCTTTAATGGCTGCCAGGCCGATGGTTCCGTCGGAAGCCGTGCCCGACAGAATCACACCAATGGCGTTGCTGCCCTGGTCAGCAGCCAGGGAACGAAGAAAAATGTCAACCGTTGTTCGCACCAGGCGCGCCGCGACATGGTGTGTCAGGCACAGGACGCCATCGGCAATGGTCATCTCAAAACTTGGCGGGATGACGTACACATGGTCGGGCTGCACCACCGTCTCATCCCGGGCATCCGTCACCGGCATTGAGGTCGAGCGGGCGAGGATCTCCGCAAATGCGCTTTCCCGGCTGGGGTCGAGATGGGGCACGAAAACGTAAGCCATTCCCAAGGTCGCTGGCAGGGCCTTCAGCAATGTAGTGCATGCTTCCAAGCCGCCGGCAGAGGCTCCAATGCCGACGATCGGGAACCTTCCGGTACCCGAACGTTTGTCTTCCGATGGGCCGGGTTTTGCGGGACGTACTGCATCGTTATCGCTCATCGGGACCCCTCAGAACGCGATCAGCCAGAATGTCTGGGTTACAGCGGTATTTATTCTTTCTCGACCCCGTCCCCTGCGCAAGAACCGTCCGTGCAAAGCGAGGCGCATTGCTGGGCTGTGCCATGCACCAGCCGGGACAGTTCGTGTACCAGGGAGCGATTCGCATCACGCAGTTCGCGCAAGAGCTGGATGTTCTTACTGAGCTCAGGAAGGCGCAATGCGTCGATCGGTGGAGGACTGGGACCCTCCACTGGCGGAAGACCGGACCCATTGACCGGGTTGATACGCTTCCGTGTGGCGGCCGAGGAATCAACCGCGCGTGCCGTCCAATTCGTGGCCAGCCAGCGGTCCAATTCTTCAGGGTCGGCGTAAACCACACCTTTCGCTCGCTGCCTGGGGCGTTTCACCGGCAGTCCAAACTCTCGCTCCCAGCGCTGCACAGTCCGGACACCCTTGCCGAAATAGAAGGCAATTTCTTTCCACGAGCCGAGGACCTTGTTCGGATGAGTATCGGCTTGCATCAAGCTTTTACCTCCAAATCACAATTCGAAGAGAGAAAAGAGCCAACTCTATAAGATGCAAGAAAACGGGAGGAGTAACTCCCCAGAGTCACCGTCCCGGATACACAAATATTAGACCGAGCCATGGTTCCCTTTCGGGCTCCCTTGGGACGAAGTGGGCGAACCGACGTAACGAAGCGGGTAAACCTTGCCTGAAAGTGTAGCATCCATCGGGATTCCAGAGGAAGCTTTTGTGCCAAATAGAGACCTGGTCGTGATCGGTGCTTCCGCGGGCGGGGTTGAGGCCCTGCAGCAGCTTTGCGCCGGACTGCCCCCGGATCTAAAGGCGGCCGTTCTGGTCGTGCTCCATACGTCGATGAACTCGGGCGGGTTGCTGCCCCAGATTCTCAATCGGGCGGGCCGCCTGCACGCGTCGTCTCCAGACGACTTCGGAAGAATCGAACGCGGCAAGATTTATGTTGCTCCTCCGGATTTCCACATGATCGTGGAGGACGGGCACCTTCGGCTGGTGCGCGGCCCGCGCGAGAACCGTCACCGGCCGGCTATTGATCCCACGTTTCGCTCAGCGGCGATGTCGTATGGCCCACGGGTGATCGGAATCGTCTTGACCGGCTCACTGGACGACGGCACCTCCGGATTGATGGTGATTCGCGCCCATGGAGGCGAGGCGATCGTGCAGGACCCGGAAACTGCCCTGTTTCCTTCCATGCCGGAGAGCGCCTTGAAACAGGTAAAAGATGCAACGGTTGCGCAACTTGCTGCCATTCCCGCCTTGATTGTGGAACTGGTTTCGCAGCAGGTCAATGCACCGGAGCAGCCCACCGCAGACCCGGAAACTGCGCGGGAAATTCGCATGGCGGAGCTCAAAATGCCCGAAGTAGAAAACGAATTTCGCACCGGAAAGCCATCGGGGTTCGGCTGTCCCGAATGCGGCGGCGTGCTGTGGGAGATCGACCAGGCGGGGCTGCTGCGTTTTCGTTGCCGCGTGGGCCATGCCTATACAGCCAGCCACCTTCGCGCGGAGCAGCGTTTTGCCGTCGAGTCCGCTTTGTGGGCGGCGCTCCGTGCCCTGGAAGAAAACGCCTCGCTGTACGAGCGAATCGCGGAACGCGCCCGGAGCGCGAATCGCGACCTGTCCCAGAAGTTATACGAGGAGAGGGCAACCACAGCGCAGGCAAACTCGCGTACCCTCAGAGAATTTCTAATGAATTTCAATTCAGCGGAAGCAGACGTGGACGCCGTGGCCGAGCCGGCCGAAGCTCCACGGCGCTAGGAGCTCTTGCCGGGAGTTTCGGAAAACAGGTTTGGGCGGCGCGGTTTCAGTTGCGCATCTGGAATCAGCTTCTGAATTAGGTCCAACAATGCCCCAGGAGTGCTGCAGCCTTTGACTATTACCGCGTCCACAGAGTTGGCGGCGCTTTCGGGAACTCTGCTGTCTCCCGTCAACATGATCATCGGCACGTTGGGACGCATGACCCGCACATCGCGGGCAATAGCCTCGCCCGTTTCACCGGCGGCCAGATGATAATCAATAACCAGCAGGTCCACCTCGTGGTCACTAATAATCTGCAAAGCGGAGTGATGGTCGTGCGCAGCCAGGGCTTCACATCCGAACTGCCGCAGCAGCATAGTTCGGACTTGTAAGTTCGTGACCTGATCGTCGATACACAGGACAACTGGACGTCTCGCCATCCTGCCTCCCATCCGATCTGGAATCGCCCAATCCCCCCAATTTCTTGGATGCGGACTTGGGCTCGCAAGGTAAGTCCAATAACCAAGGTAAGTCCAAATAACGAGAGGATTAGCGTCAAAGCAGCGGCCTGAGCGGTCCCGTCTGAGCTATCGCCTGCGCCCGCCGCCTCCCATGCGTGCCCCGCCGGAACCCCGCGCGGAGTTGAAATTCTGGTTACGCTGGGCTCCCTGGGTTCGCGCCTGCTGCTGTTGCTGGAGCTGCGGCTGAGGCTTGTTGACGGATTGCCAGCCGTTGCCGCTATTCGACGACCAACTACCGCTGTCCCGGTTGTAGCGATAGACGGTGCCATCCTTGCCGGCATAAACATTGTCTTTGCCGGCAGCAACGCCGGCATTCGTGTTGGTGTTGTAGGCAAAGCCTCCCCGTCCGGCCGTGCCCTGGCCGCTGTATATGTTGCCGGCGTATCCCGCTCCGCCTCCGGCGACGATGCCAGTGTTCGGGTTGTAGGTCGCTCCCCCGCGATATCCGGCGGTATTGCCGGTGTAAATGTTTGTGTTGGTGCCGCGGCCGGCGACCGTGGTGCGGCCCGTCTGTGTGTTGTGATACGCGCCGCGGGTAGCCGCTCCGTAATTGCCGGTGTACGGGTTAGCCCACGCTGCTCCGGTGCGGGAGTAGGCGGTATTGCCCCAAACTCCGTAGACATTGGCCACGGCAGCCCCGCCCCAGGCTCCCCAGCCATAATAGGGATACCAGCCGTATCCCCAGTAGCCGAGCGGTCCCCACCACGGGTAGTACCAGGGATAGTATCCATACCCATAGCCAAAGCCGAAGCTCCAGCCGGTGGTGGTGGTGTAGGTGAAGCCGGCTCCCACTCCGTAGGTGTACGGCCATCCGTACCAGACGGTGGAACTGATATAAGGCGGGTAATACCATCCTGTGCCGTAAACCACGGTCGTGGTGCTCGCCGACACGACGGTACCGTAGTACCCGGGCGTATAGCCGACGTAGACAACGTCGGGGGTGGAACTGTAAATCTTCGCGTAGGTCACGTAATACAACGGCGAGCTTGGAGGTATGTCGTAGATCTCCGCAGGCACCGAGTCTGCCACCTGCCACGGTCCTTGCGGCGTGGATGCCTTGAACCATACGCCGGCTTCGACACAGTAATAGCTGCCGTCGGAAGCTTTGATGACCGGCGCCGAAGTGTTTTTTCCGTAGCTCATGGAAGTGCCCTGAATGGGCCGGAACGTTGGTTCGCCGTCATACTGCACGGTGAGCTTGGCTTCCGAGCGGGTGATGGCTGCCGTTTGCGGAATCGCATTGGCGATCAGCGCTTCCTTCGCTTGTGGGGTTCCGGGTACCGACGCGAGCACGGTGGACTTCGGGCTGTCTAAAGGAATCTTCGCGAAATCGGGAGGAAGGTCGCTGCCGGCAACGAACGTCCATGGGCCGGCCGGGATTCCGCCGCTGAGCGAGGCGCCGCGAAACCAGCGGCCTGAAATCAGTATGTAGTACTGGTCGCCCAGCCGAAACAGGTTGCCGTTGGTGTTCTCGGCATACTGGAGAGCGGTGCCGGGAATTGCCTTGTAAACCGGCTCGCCTTTGAGTTCGATCATCTCCGCCGGCCCGAAGACGACGTACACCTCCGGTATCGCGGCTTTCTTGCCGGCCTCCTTTAGCGAAGGCTGATTGGGATTTTGTCCCGATTGCAGCGTCTGCCCGGCGGCTTGAGCGACCACATACTCTTCTGCCTTCTTCATGTCGTCGGGCAATTTCTTGGCATAGCTCCACGGACCTTCGAGGTCTTTCGCTTCCAGCCACCAGTCCTGGACCCGCAGGTAGTACTTCTTCTTATCGTTCTCGAACAGGATGATCGCCCGGGTGTTCAGCACTCGTTGCAGGTTTGTGCCGGGTACCGCGTGCAACTGCGGCAGACCGTCGATGAGCACCAGCAGCGAGGGTTTGGTCGTAATGATGACCTTCGGAGGGTCGTTCTTCACCTCGACCGACTTGATCTCTTCGCCAGTCGCATCCAGAGCGGCCTGCAAGCGATCCAGCGATATCGTCTTGGTCGCAGTCGGGAATTTCTGCTGCAGCAGCGCGAGCAGTTCAGCTTCCTTTTCCGAAGCCACCGGGAATTTCACTTTCGTGACCTGTACCTGATCGAGCGTCACCAGACGATTGATTTTGTCGACTTCCGTGCGAGCATCGAACCAGATCACGCCGTAGTTGGCCGCGCTCTCCTTACCTGTTTTCACTTCAACAGCGGAGTACAGATAAATGCGATTGCCGTCCCATTTATCGACTTGAGGCTGATAAATGAGGAAGGTGTCTGTCCCGCTCGTCAGGGTGCGAGGCCATTCGGAAGAGGAAGTTTTCGCCTTTGCAACTTTGGCCTTCTGCGCGCTGGGAGCGTTGGGCAGGTTTTGTCCCCAGGCGAAACAGCACATCAGGAAACATGCGCAGACAACCAGGGACAGCGTGAACCGCACTTTTACCCATGCGGAAGACAAGAATCTACTCATAGCCAACCTCCCGTCAGCAGCTCGACGCAGAATGTTCAATATCTTTAGTCTTTATTGTATGCAATCGCATGTGAGCGCTGACGGTCGCCAGCGATAGGATGATTGGCCCGGGCCAACCTGATTGATATCGTTTCCGCAGGTGTTCAGCGACTTCTGCTGACAGTCGCAACAATGCGCCTAGAATAGAGGACAGAACCAGACAACTTCGTTCCGAGACAAACTGGTAGTTTAATCCTATCCGCTCATCGTTCTTTTGGGTTTTGCTGGAGGGCCTAGCCATGACGACAGAGACAACGGCAAAGCACAAAGCCGATGTCAGCCAGCCTCTGGAAATATCAATACAAGTTGGTTTGGCCGCCCTGCTGGTGGTGGGTTGTCTGCTGATCCTGCGGCCGTTCATCCCGTTGATCATCTGGGGCACGATTATCGCCATCGCCTCCTACCCGACGTTTCTGAAACTGGAGCGCGTTCTTAGAGGCAAGCGGACGCTTGCCGCAGTCCTTTGGACGCTGCTGCTGCTTGCCATCCTTATTATTCCTCTGGTGCTGCTCGGCGAAAGCGTCGTCGAGGTAGTCCGTCCGCTGGCTGCTCGTTTGCGCGAAGGGACTCTGGTCGTTCCTGCGCCGCCAGCCTCCGTGGAGCACTGGATGTTCATTGGCGAGCCGCTCTACCGTACGTGGACTGCGGCGTCGAACAATCTGAGCGAGACCCTGATGAGGTTTGCCCCGCAGATGAAATCTGCGCTGCCCGGCATACTTTCTGCATCTGCCGGAGTGGGCTCGACGGTGCTGCAGTTCTTCCTGTCGATTTTGTTGTCCGGCATACTTCTGGCGAACGCTCAGGCTGCCTACCGCCTTACCCAGAGTTTGTCGATCCGTCTCTTTGGCGACGAAGGCCCCGAATATCAAAAGCTGGTGGGGACGACCGTTCGCAGCGTCACCTTCGGTGTGTTGGGCGTTGCTCTCATCCAGACGGCGTTCGCGGCTTTGGGCTTTTTTGTCGTAGGACTTCCCGGGCCAGGCGTATGGTCATTCCTCTTTCTTTTCGCCGCAATTGTGCAGGTTGGGATGCTGGTACTCATTCCGGCGGTGATTTACGTTTTTGCCGTCGCAGCGAAAACCAAGGCCGTGATCTTTTTGGTTTGGTGCGTCATCGTCGGGTTTATGGACAACGTTTTGAAGCCGCTGATGCTTGGCCGAACCTCGGCCGTCCCCGTGTCGGTGGTCTTCGTCGGAGTCCTCGGTGGGTTCGTAGCCATGGGAATCGTTGGCCTGTTCGTAGGCGCGATTGTTCTGTCCGTAGGCTACCGGCTGTTTCTAGCCTGGATACACGGCCGTCCCGACAATCTTTCCACCGGTTGAAGCTTTGCTGGCTTTGCCATGGAGTTTGGAGTCTCGGCCTCACAATAATTAAAGGCAAGCTGTTTACAGGCGCGAAGAGCATCGCAGCATTTGTCGGCGCCTGCTAAACCGCGCTTCGGCCACCAGTCTTCCTTCCACAACAAACCACCAGATCGGTTGATCGCCTTATTCAAGTGCCAGACTGCGGCTTTGGTAAGGTTATTAGCTTAGTATAAGATTACCTATAGTGCAATTAACAGATTACCAACGGTACGTCAAAGACGCTTGAAATTCCCGAATCTTGTTTGTGTGTCCGTCCCGGAGTCGTAGCCTGAGCTCTCAAGCTCATATAAATCCTACGCCCCTGGGAACTCATAAATGTGCAAACGTGCACGCGTATTTCAGCTCTGCTCTGCCTGTTTTCTTAGGCTTGCCATTTTAATTCCATTTCTGCTGGTGTCATTTGTCGGCGAATCCCTGGCACAACAACAGCAGCCTCCGGTCGGCAAATGGACCTTCAGCGAAGGAAATGGGGTAACCGCAGCCGATTCCTCTGGTAACCATCACACTGCCGCTCTGAAGAACGGCGTCAGTTGGGTGGATACTCCCATAGGGGGCGGCATTGCGGCCGATGCGGCTGCCCGGCAATATGTGAGTATCCCTGCAATTGACTTAACCGGCAGCAAGGCGGTCACGGTTGCTCTCTGGGTTAACCGTCAATACTCGCCTTCCGGAGAGGCTGTGCTGATCGACACCACGACGGCCTCATTGCAACCGACCACCGGATTTACCGTCTATGCCGACAGCGCGATTTGCGGCGGGCTCCAGGCCAGTCTGCGGGGGAATGGCGGCTACACTTCCAACTGTTACAGCCAGCCCACCTCGGGAGTGTGGCACCACCTTGCCGTAGTTTTCGACCGGAGCAAGACAGGCGGTGACCAGGTTGCGCTTTATATCGACGGTGTTCTGCGCATTCCGAACTGGAACCTGCAGTCGGTGGCCAACACCAGCAACTTCGGCAAGAACCCGATATCTCTCCTGGCGCAGGATGGTATAGCAAACTTCACGTCGGCTGAAGTGACGGATCTCCGCATTTACAATGCTGCACTCGATGCAAATGAGATTTCGAATATCTACGAAGAAGACGCAACCCAGCTTTCCCCGTCGTTCGATGTTTCGGTCTATCCCTACGCAGTGAGTGCTCCACAAGGTGGCCAAGCCACAACGACGGTCACCACCACCGTAACTGGGGGATACAACGGCGATCTTATGTTGTCGACTACGGGTGTTCCCGACGGCACCACCGTAAGCTTCAGCTCAGATCCGATTCCGCCCCCCGGCGCCGGCACAGCGACGATGACTATCAACGTGGGAGCGGGCACTGCACAGGGTTTTTACAAGATGTCGGTGATGGGGAGTGGCGGTGGCATGCAGAGTGTGGCCACCGTGGCCCTTACCGTTATCGAGGTGCCGAAGGTCGCGCTTTCGTGGGACGCCAGCCTGTCGCAGGTAATTGGCTATAACGTCTATCGCTCGCTCACTACGGGCGGCCCCTATACCAAAGTGAATACCGACCTGGTTCCCGGCACTACCTATCTGGATGTTGCGGTGCAACATGGCGTGACCTACTACTATGTGGCCACCGCTGTCGATGATCAGCAGCAGGAAAGCGTCTACTCGAACGAGGCCTCGGCGTCCGTCCCCTAGCGGCAATTTTCAGACCGGAATCCAGAAGCGAAAGAGATGTTCCGCTTGATTGGGTGCATAATGGGAGGGCCGACTAAAGGATCTTTCGGGCTATGAGCCGGGGCTTACGGTGCATTTTTGCTTTCGGTCCTGGACCTGCAGCCAATCCGGCATCGTCAACAATCGTGCCCGAGTTCGGCGCAGCTAATGCCATCCGAAGGAGCGAAAGTTGTGGCAACGACAGCGGTCGGCCAGCGCCATGGAGTGTGGGCGAGATGGCGGAATCTGCCGCGTCCGCAGCGATTGCGACTCGCCGGATGTGCCGGATACCTCCTCCTTTTGACACTGCTGTTCCTTCAGCCGCTCACCAGGCTGATGGTGTACGCCGCCAAGAGTCCTCTCGATTCTTATATCCTCATCGTCCCCGTGATCTGCGGTTACCTGCTTTACATTGAGCGGGGACGCTGCCCGGCGACGTATCGTACTTCGATTCCCGGAACGCTCGTGATGCTGGGAGTTGCAATTGCGGCGCTGACTGCCAGGATCGGGTGGCGTGACAGCCTGAGCCTCAACGATGGACTGACCTTGATGGCTCTTGCGTTTGTGTGTTTCGTCGCGGCTGGCGGGTTTCTATTCCTTGGGGCGAAATGGATGGCCGCCGCAGCCTTCCCGGTTGCGTTCCTGGTTTTCCTGGTTCCGCTGCCGGGCGCGGCGGTGAATTGGCTGGAGATTGCTTCCGCGCGGGCATCCGCGTCCACCGCTCAGTTGTTTTTCCAAATCGCCGGCGTACCCGTAAGCCAGGATGGTGTCCTGCTGTCCATCCCGGGGATGACGCTCGAGGTGGCCAACGAGTGCAGTGGGATCCACTCTAGTTGGGTGCTGTTCATCTGCAGTTTGCTCACGTCCCATCTCTTTCTTAAGACCCGCTGGAGAAAGATTGTGCTGGTGGCCTTCGTGATTCCGCTCGGGATCCTACGAAATGGGTTCCGCATCCTGGTTATCGGGCTGCTTTGCGTATATGTTGGGCCCTACATGATTAATAGCCCCATTCACCATCGCGGCGGGCCGCTTTTCTTCGCGCTTTCCCTTATTCCCCTTTTTATATTGTTATGGTGGTTGTGGCATCAGGAGCGGCGGCTTAACCTGACCAGTTGAGGGACACGTGACGCTCGTCTCTTTCCTAGCTTTCACGGCTGCGCTGTTCAGCCTGATCCTCGCCTTCGGCAGCGTGTTGCCGAAGAAGCCCTCCATCGCCAGGTGGTGCTTCTTCGCCGGCATGGCCGTTCTCGCTATCGACAGCCTGCTCACTGGCCTTAGTCTGCGCGCTACTCAGTTGTCCGACGTGTTTCAGGTCCTAACCCTAAAACTAATCGTCAACTCCTTCGTCCCCGCAGCCTGGCTTGGCTTCAGCCTGACTTATTCGCGCGGTGATTACCGCGACTCGCTAAGGCGCTGGAGGTTTCCGCTCGCCATCGTTGCTCTGCTGCCCATCGGATTAGCCCTCGGTTTCAACCAGCAACTGCTCGAGTTGGTGCCGGTAGGCCCGCCACAAGAGGGGATGCAGTGGCATTTCGGGGCAATGGCGAAGCTCTTAAACGTCATCCTTCTCATTGCGCTCGCGTGGATTCTCATGAACCTGGAACAGACCTTCCGATCGGCGGTCGGAACGATGCGCTGGCGAATCAAGTTCGTGATTCTGGGCTTGGCAGTGATCTTCGGCGCCCGTCTCTACGTTGCGAGCCAGGCACTTCTGTTTTCCACGTACGACATTCACTGGTCAGTCTTCGAGTCGAGCGCTCTCCTGATCGGATGTATTTTTCTGGTGGTGTCTTACGTGCGCACCGGCTTCGCCGAGATCGAGGTCTACCCATCTCGAGCCCTCCTGGGCTCGTCCCTGACGGTTCTCCTGGTCGGCGGCTACCTCTTCGTCGTCGGGGTTCTCGCGAACATTGTGAAGCGGATTGGCGGAGTAGAGAGCTTCCAATTCGCGGCCTTCATCCTGATCCTGGGAATTGCCGGTCTAGCAGTGCTGCTTCTTTCCGATCGCCTCCGGCAGCGCATCCACGAATTTGTCGGCCGCCATTTCGCAAGGGCCCAGCACGATTCCGTTCAGATCTGGACTGATTTCTCGCGGCGGCTGGCCAATGTCAAAGATCAAGCCGGCCTTTGCGCGGCGTCAGCGAAGTTGCTTTGCGAAACCTTTGAGGTATTGTCGGTGACCATCTGGCTGCTGGACGAGCAGAAGGAGCAATTCATCGCGAGCGTCTCCACGGTGCCGAAGCCAGGTGAGGCGAGCCCCGGCCATCCGCCCGCGGCGGCGTCCAGCGTTGTGGCGGCGGGCTTGCGCGCGAGGTCGTCGCCCTTCGACCTCGAAGGGGTAGACGAGCCATGGGCGGAGGAATTGCGGCAGCTCAATCCGACAACGTTTCCCAACGGCGGACATCGCTGGTGTGTTCCCCTGCGCGCGGGCGAACGGAACCTTGGCGCCTTCATTCTCGCCGACCGCGTGAATGGTGCAAAGTACACATCCGAGGAAGTGCATCTGCTGCGATGCATCGCGGACCAGGTGACGTCGGTACTATTGAACCTGCGCCTGGCCAACGAGGTGGCGCTTTCCAGGGAGCTGGAGGCGTTTCGGACGATGTCGGCATTCTTCGTGCACGATCTGAAGAACACCGCCGCATCGCTCAACCTGATGCTGAAGAACCTGCCCGAGCATTTCGACGACCCATTGTTTCGTGCGGACGCCCTGCGCGGCATTGGCAATACGGCGCGGCGAATCGATGAAATGATCGGACGGTTGAGCGCACTGCGGCAACGGCCCGCCTTCAGGCCCGTTGAAGCCGATCTGAACCAGTTGGTTAGCGAAGTTCTCGATGGGCTGGATGAAATGCCGCACGTGGAGCTGACGAAAGAGTTACAGCCGTTGCCCCGGATGCTGGCTGACCGCGAACAGATCCGAAGCGTCGTAACCAACCTGCTGCTCAACGCGCGGGATGCGCTGGGTCCCGAAGGCCGCATTTGCTTACGAACGCAGCTTCTCGGAGACAGCGTGGTTCTCTCGGTCGCGGATAATGGCTGTGGGATGAGCGCGGCGTTCCTCAATGAGTCTTTGTTCCGCCCCTTCCAAAGTACAAAGAAAAAGGGACTCGGCATCGGCATGTATCAGTCACGGATGATCGTAGAGGCGCACGGAGGTAGTATCCGGGTGGAAAGCGAGACAGGTAAGGGGACTACCTTTCGGGTGAGCCTGCCCGTCAAGGACGTGAGATGACCAAACTGCTGATCGTCGACGACGACGAGGACATCCGTACCCAGATGAAGTGGGCTCTGGGCCGCGACTATGAACTACTCACGGCAGGCGACCGCGCTGGTGCTTTAGCCGCGTTCACCGCCGGTCGTCCCACGGTGACCCTGCTGGATTTGGGACTGCCGCCCCGGCCCAATGAACCCGAGGAGGGGCTGGCGGCTCTCTCGTCGATTCTCGCGTTGGACCCGCTGGCCAAGGTGATTGTCGTCTCCGGCCAGAGCGACAAGCAGAACGCCATGCGCGCCGTCGGGGCCGGCGCCTACGACTTCCTCTGTAAGCCGATCGAGATGGACGAGCTCACGCTCGTGCTGCAGCGTTGTGTATATGTGGCAGAACTCGAGCAGGAGTACCGCGCCCTCCAGCACACCGTGGGGGCCGACAGCTTCGAGGACATGCTCGGTGCAAGTCCACCGATGCAGGCCGTCTTCGACTTCATCCGCAAGGTGGCCCCCACCAGCGCCCCCGTGCTGATTCTGGGCGAGAGCGGCACGGGAAAGGAAATGATTGCGCAGGCGCTCCACCGCCGTAGCCAGCATGCTGGCGGACCCTTCGTGGCCATCAACTGCAACTCGATCCCAGAGAACCTGCTCGAGAGCGAACTCTTTGGCCACGAGAAAGGAGCGTTCACGGACGCTCACGCGCAGCGCAAAGGACACATCGAGACCGCAGCCGGGGGCACACTCTTCCTCGATGAAATCGGTGAGCTGCCGGTGCCGGTACAGGTGAAGCTGCTGCGCTTTCTCCAGGAGAAGTGCTTCCAGCGCGTCGGGGGCCGGCAGGAGATTCAGAGCGACGCTCGCATCATCGCGGCCACCAACCGGAATCTGCAGGAGTCAGTTGCCAGCGGGAAATTCCGTGAGGACCTGTACTTCCGTCTCGCCGTTGTCATTCTCAAGGTGCCTCCACTGCGGGAGCGGGGGGACGACGTCCTCATGTTGGCGAAGGCATTCCTCCACAACCATGGAGTCGAACATGCCAAACCTGGTCTGACCTTCGCGCCCGATGTGCTGCGCGCCCTGGCCGCTTACCGCTGGCCGGGAAACGTGCGCGAGTTGCAGAATCGGGTGCGGCGGGCGGTGATCATGGCGGATGGCAAGCGCGTCACTGTCCAGGACTTGGAAATGACCGATACCCTAGGCTCCTTGCCGCTACAGACGCTGAAGGAGGCACGGGAAAGTGTTGAACGGGAGATGGTTCAGGAAGCCCTGCGGCGTCACACCGGAAAGATCACTGCCGCCGCTCTAGAACTCGGCATCAGCCGCCCGACCCTCTATGAACTGATGGAAAAGCTCGGAATTGTCAGGGAATCGTGATGCACTTACGCGTGATTCCCCCGGGTCGCGGTGGGCTGTCGGGTCTTCTTACGTTCTGAGGGCGTCGAGAGCGCTGTCCCTAAGTCAATTGCGCAGAGTGGCTTGTGGCCGAATTCTTGCCCTTGAAGCGCATGGCGGTGTCGGAACCCTTGACAAAGCGACCGGGGGATTCTGAAACCAGGGATCGGCGCCGCGAGATCGCACTCTACCCCGCACCGACAAATGATTGGAAAGATTAGAGTTGGTCGGCGTATCGCGTTGCTATGACGATTTCGTGATGATCGGAGCGCTTTTGGCAGACAAACTGCAAGCAAGGTACTGTTCTTGGTTCCGGTAGGTAAGCCACTTCGGCTTTTGGTTCCAAGAGGGAGGATACAGATGATGCGAACTTTGAGAATCATGGCATTCGGTTTGTTAGTGTTAGGCCTAAGCGGGGTTGCCCTGCACGCCGACACTCTTGCCCTTGGTGGCAACTACACCAATGTCAATGTTATGGTCTACGGTAGTTCGAAAACCTTGGGTGGCGGGTCGATTGGGCCCTCTTCCCTGAATAGCGTCTCGTTGCCTTGGGTCTATTGCGTCGATCTTTTTGATCAGATAGGCGTTCCCGGCACCTACAATGCGTCGGTAACGCATGACGCTAGCATGACGGGTCTCACTCTTGATTCGCTAGGCCTCAGCGGCTACAACAGCTTAAACGGAAGCGGCACAGTTAACCACGCTGACGAAGTGGCGTATTTGCTCCAAAATTATGCGGCCGGGGCCACTAGCACTGACCAACAAGCAGCCCTACAGGCGGCTATCTGGTACGTGATCTACAACGGAAACGTATCTCTCAACATGAGCAACAGCGATGATACAAGAAAGACCGATTACGAGACGTACATCACCGGTATTGGTAGCGGCAACGTTGCCAATTTCTCCTGGCTGAGTCCCGGGAAGGGTCTCCAGGGTCTGGTTACTGCTGGCAGTACCCCCGTCCCCGATGGCGGTATGACGCTCATGCTGCTCGGTGGCACTCTGGTTGGTATCGGGAGCCTGCGTCGGAAATTCCACGTCTAGCAGGTTGCTTCCAAAGCGGGAATTCAAGGAAAGGGCCGAGACAATCCGGCCCTTCTTCTTTTTTATGTTCAGGCGCATCCCCACACCTTCCAACCTGTTTGGCCGCTGCTACGCAAGTGCAGATCGTCTTTCCAGCTTGTCCGCAAGGTGCGAGGTGAATGTACCCGCAGAGCGCGTTGGACTGTCGGATCTTTTTACGTTCGGGGTGCCTCGAGATCCCATGCCCGTAAGTCAATGGTGCGGAATGGGTTTGCTGCCAGATGCTGTTCCGGACAGCGCCTGGCTCCGTCGGAACTGCTTACAAAATCTGCCGCACCTTCACTGGGTCGTCGAGACCGGAAACGGGCACGGAAGTCTCTAATCCTTGCCGGATCTGATACTTAGCTGGAGCTGGAAGGTTTCGAGGAAACCCCGGCATAGTTGGCACGAAACGTGCTCCGAAAGTAAGGCAAGGCTCGTGGTAAGAAGGAGATTCACAAATGCGCAATCGCAACCTAGTGACGTTAGTGACGTTGGCACTGGCCATTGTTCTTGGATCGGGCATGGCGCTTGCGAGCGATCTGAATCTTGGTGGTCCCTACAATAGCGGGATACAGATTACAGGGGGCTATCTCGGCGCGTGGCACGGCGACCGAGGGTGGCGGGTCGATCGCCAATTCTAGCTGAACGGAGTCGCGCTCCCCTGGGTATACTGCGTGGACATTCCTGACACAGTCAACGTTCCTGGCAAGACTACCCGAATGCCATCGCGACCCACAACGGCCAGATTGCGGGGAGCCTTGCGAATAACAATGCTGGCGGACTGAACGGGTACACGAGCAATGGACAGCTGGCAACCGTTAACAATGCTGTGGACGTAGCTTGGCTGGCGTATACTTTCGCCGGGGTAGCTAATGGGAGTGGATACGACGGAGAGGTTGGTCTCCAAGCCGCTATCTGGCACGTGATCTACGGCGTTGCCCTAACCTCTAATAACACCGCCGGCGCGATTGCCGATTACAATGCCGACCTCGCTGCGCTCGCAGCTCTGGGAGGTAACGTTCCCGACTATACCGCCGATCTCACCTGGCTTTCCCCGAACGGAAACGACCCGAACGTTATGCAGGGCTTGCTTACAGACGTTCCCGACGGCGGTATGACGCTCATGCTGCTCGGCGGTTCTCTGGTAGGTATCGGAACGCTGCGCCGCAAATTCCGCGTGTAACCGTTTTCTCCCAAAGCGAGAACCAAAAGGGCCGGAGCAATCCGGCTCTTTTTTCGTCGTGCGTCGTGTGCAGAGCTAAAACCGGAGAGCACAACCCGATTCAGCAAAACGGCCATCGCGAATGCGATGGCGAAGCCGCAGTTTAAACCTCAGGATTCCGTTCACGATCATGCCGATGATTTTCACTACTTCCGTAGGGGTTGGTCTGGCCTCTGTTCACTTCGCTTGATCATCGGGACCCTCCGACCCCTACTTGGTGTTAACCCGCCCTGGTTTACGAAACGTAAGGCCGGACGATGTGTCGCTTCTGGTGCATCCGGGTGGCGTGCCCTATACTTTCGGAGTGCTGCCCAGTTAGCCTTTACTGAGTGTTGAGAGGTTGCCCATGAGGACTCCGGTCGTTTTCCGATTTATTCTGATTCTCACTCTTATCGCTACTACGTTTACCGGATGCTCGCGCGATCCCAACGTTCGCAAGCAGAAATATCTTCACAGCGGCCAGCGCTATTTCGAGAAAGGGAAATATCGTGAAGCCGCGATCGAGTTTTCCAACGCCATCAAGATCGATCCGCGCTTTGCCGAGGCGCACTATCAACTGGCCCTGGCCTACCTCAAGACTCAGCAGCAGCTGCGTGCCTATCAGGAACTGACCCGCACGGTTGAGTTGCAGCCTGATAACTACTCGGCCCGTTTTGACATGGCCGAGTTGCTGATCGCACATCACGAGTTACAGCTAGCGCAAACACAAGTTGATTGGCTGCTCCACAACCGCCCCAACGATCCGAAGACTCATCTCGTGTCCGCATATCTTCTGGCGGCGGAGGGCGATGTCGCGTCGGGAATTTCGGAAATGCAGAAGGCCATTACTCTGGCCCCCAATGACGCCGACTTGCATATTCAACTTGCGATGCTGCTGTTGAAGAAGGGTCAACCAGACGAAGCCGAGGCGAATTTCCAGAAAGCGGTTGAGCTGAACCCGAAATCGGCGAGTGCCTGGCTAATGTTGGGGACCTATCACCAGAGCCGCGGCATGTACGGACAAGCTGAGCAGGAATTCCGCAAAGCGATTGAAGTCGACCCGAAAAATCCCGAACCACGCGCCGCCATGGTCCGCCTTTTCTTAGTCGAGGGCAAGCAGGCTGATGCCGAAAATTTTGCCAGGCAGGTCAAACATGACTTTCCCGATGACTCCGCCGGCTATCGCATGCTCGGCGACTTTTACGTTCTGGCTGGGGACAAAGATAAGGCTGTTGCCGAGTATGCCTCGCTTTACCAGGAACACCCCAAAGACCTGGACGTAAAGAAAAACTATGTGCACCTTCTCTTACAGGCAGGTCGCTACGACCAGGCACGCAAAATTGATGATGAAATATTGAAAGAGAGTCCGGGGGACAGTGATGCTCTGCTCAACCGCGGGTATCTGCAACTGCAGGCGGGAGACCTGAACGGTGCAGTGACGACCTTGCAAACGGTGGTCAAGAACGATCCCACGAATGCGGGGGCACATTATCAACTGGGAACGATATACCGCCAAATGGGGAACGTAAACGGCGCCCAGAGCGAGTGGAGTGAAGCGGTTCGGCTTCGCCCGGACATGATTGAGGCACAACGCTCCTTGGCCCTCTTGATGATGAGCATTGGAGACATGAATGCTCTCGAACAAGCGGCCACTCGGCTCATCAACTTACGGCCGAATTCGCCTGAAGGCTATGCTCTGCGCGCCGTGGCGGAGACAAATCAGAAAAACTTCGCAGCGGCCGAGCAAGACGCTCGTAAAACAATTGCAATCGCGCCGCAGAGCCAGCTTGGATACGTTCAGTTGGGCAATCTGAAGTGGGCCCAAAAGCAATTTGGCGAGGCACGTACGGCTTATCAACAGGCCCTCGACCGTGATCCCAATTCGACGGACGCTCTACGCGGCCTTATGAATACATATCTGGATCAGAACCAGGTAGAACAAGCGGTCGCCGTCGCCAACGCTCAGATCGCCAAGGTCCCCGGTAATAGCAGCTTTTATGACCTGCTAGGCGGCGCGCTTTCCCGAAATAGCAAAGATCTGAACCCTGCCGAGGCAGCTTTTTTGAAGGCTACAGAACTCGACAAAGGCAATATTGACGCTCTGGTTAAGCTGGGTCAGGTGCAAGCAGCAAAGGGAGAAATAGATCAAGCCATCGCTACCTACCAGCAGGGGATCAAGGAACATCCTGGTGTCTCCCAGTTTTATCTCCAGCTTGGCGGACTGTACAAATCGAAGGGCGATTTGGGCAAGGCGCAAGAGGCTTATCAGAAAGTGCTGGAACTCACGCCGAACGATCCTGTGGCGTCGAACAACCTTGCAAATGTCACGTTGCAGAATGGCGGCAATCTCGATGTAGCCCTGTCGTTAGCCCAGACCGCGCGCAAGGGCTTGCCGGATTCGTCGAATGTGGCTGATACGCTGGGGTGGGTGTACTACCAAAAAGGTGTTTATGGGTCGGCCATCAGCCTATTCCAGGAAGCGCTCAAGCTGCAGGAAAAGAACAAGGCGCCAGATAACCCCGATATTCACTATCATTTGGGGCTTGCCTATTTGAAGGCCGACCAACCCAAACTGGCGCGGCAGCAACTGGAGCTTGCGCTGAAGATCAATCCAAATTATCGGGATTCGACGGAGATCAAGAAGATACTTAGCGGCATGCAGTCGTGACGACAGAGCTTAGAAAAGCCAGACCATTTCATTCAACTCAGGCTCGCCATGACGGGTTCATATGCCCGCTGCTGGTGTGCTCTGCATGTGTGATCCAGGATGCCTCGGAGCAGACAAACGTCCCCAGGAAAGCTTCGCAATCTATCGTTTTTAATCCAAGCTGTCTTTCAGGATCGAGGGCGCTTTCGATGGATGGGCGCCCTTGTTTGTGTGTGCGCAGTCTGCGGAATCCTTGCTCTCGGGCTGTGGCCATTTCATATTCCCCGAAATCAGGTGACCTGGGTTCCGAACGAAGACGCCTTGCGCTTCGGAGACCACGGAACTGCGTTGAGCGTTGGCGCGATCCAGCTTCCCGCTATTCAGGCCATGACGCTTGAACTCTGGATCAACCCTGCGCGGGTTTGGCAGCATGGCAAGGTCCTCT
Organism: uncultured Acidobacteriaceae bacterium; assembly: GCA_963846815.1. Lineage (GTDB taxonomy): Bacteria > Acidobacteriota > Terriglobia > Terriglobales > Acidobacteriaceae > CAVVDY01. Next base: position 694,407 of record CAWJXG010000001.1, read on the forward strand.
CGTTCTATGACGCGACGCACAACGCGCTCTTTATGGTGAAGCAGGACTATACGGACCTCTTGCTGCAGCGGGGAATGCCGGCTCCGCGCAATCATGGCCGGCCTCCGCAATTGAAGGTTGATGAGGTGTTCCGAAAAAAATCGATTTTCCTGACCGTCACGGCGGACGCTCAGCAAACGACCATTTACATCAATGGCCAGCGGGCAGATGCCACAGGAGATCTTCAAATTCGTCCCGAAGATCTATCCGGGCGGCTTATCCTCGCCAACTCTCCGCTCCGGGACGATAGCTGGTCCGGGCAGATGCGAGCGCTTGCCATCTACGGCTATGCCTTCAGTACTGAGCAGGTGGCTGAGCATTACAAGCACTGGATAGATGGCGCAACCCTCGCGAGCCAGAGCGGCGATCAAGGATTGCTTCTTTACTGTTTCAATGACAGGCAGGGGAGGACGATCCATGACCGAGGCACGCTAGGCAGGAATTCGTATATCCCAAAGAAGTTTGTTGTGGTAGATCATCGCTGGTTCGAGCCGCCGTGGAGCGAGGTTTATACCTACAGCCATTATGCTAATGACGCGCTGATAAATGTTGTGGGATTTGTGCCGCTTGGATTCGTACTGGCTGGTTATTTATCCCTCGCGACGTCTATCAAGAGGCCTCTTCTTCTCGCGGTGCTCATGGGAGCAACCGTCAGCTTCTTGATCGAGATCCTTCAAGTTTTTATACCAACGAGATTCTCAGGCGTGACTGACCTTTTTACCAACACCTTCGGCACCGCAATAGGCGCTATAGTCTACCGGATTGCAGCGTCCCACGATTGGTTGGATTTAGCGAAAGACGATGAAACAAGTGCCGGCTAACAACAGCTTTGAAGTATCGGAGGGACACTCAAAGATGAGGCTACGATGTCCAGCGGCAAAGGACTCGTAGACCTCTCGTTGGTCTTGCCGACGCCTGTTCAGGCCGGTATTGAATCGCCCATGACTTCGGAAGTCGGGCTGCGACTTAAGCCGCGAAATCTGGTTCTTTTCTCGGGGGAGGTGCTATCACCATCTTCTCTGCTTGAATCAACTGATCAACGCTAAGAGCCTTGGCGATGGTTTCGCAGAGTAGCGAGACGCGTTCCTTGACGACAGCGCACCATTTGTAAGCCTGCAGCGCATCTTCTGGATGAGTCTGGTGCGACCAGTAGAACTGAGCCAGAGCAAGTTGGGCAACAAGCGCGCCCTCTTCGGCTGCCCGCTTGGATGCTGACAGGGCGTGGTCCTCGTGCATCCAACTATCGAGTCCAGCCTCGAGGAAGCTGCGTAATGCGGCTTGACTCGTTGTTCCCTCGCTCATGGTCAAGAAGAGAAGTTCGACACGGCTGGAAACCCCGAGCTTGTCAAAAATGCGAAACAGACAATTCTTGACGGTGTGGGGACTGAGGCTCAACTCCTTGGCAATCTCGCGATTCGTCATTCCTTCAGCCACGCGGGACACAATCTCGCTTTCGCGTTTCGAAAGCAGGTCCAGCCCCTGGGCATTAACCGCGCGAATTTTGTGGGAACTGGCCCACGCCTGAAGCAACACGGAGATCTGTTCGGTATTCGCCCAAATCTGGCCCTCATGGACTTTGCGCACGCATTTTGGAAGGCTGCCTACGGACTCTTCTTTGCTGAATACTCCACGAGCGCCCGCCCGGAATGCGTCTAGAATCAGTTCCTGCTGAGATGAGGAGAGCAGCAAGACGGCGCGCAGGTCACTGCATGTCGAACGCAACGTCCGCAAAACCTCGACTCCCCGCCCAGGTTGCTGATCGAGGTTAGAACTAAGGAGCAGTACGTCAGCTCGATCAGCCTCGAAAGATCGAATCAATTCCCGCGAACCGGAGGGAGAGCTGAAGACTTGCAATCCTCCATCGCGCTTCAAAGAGTCGGCCAGAAGTTCGGTATGCGCTCTAGTGTCGTCGCATACCAGAACACGAAGCTGCGGTAAAGAAGGGTCGTGGCTCATTACCATCACCTATGGGAGTCGATTAACGTCAGCCCAGCGCGGGAGCAGTGGCCGACAACGGCCGGAGACTACATGGCAATAACTTACATCCGTTATTCTTTTAATACAAGATGCAAAAACACGCCACTCAGCTTTGGTGCCGATTCGGGAGGGCACTGAAAGAGGATACCCGTTGCCGCTTTGGTGGGAAGGCCTGCCGGAAGGTGATGGATACCGGTAAGCCCGATATCCAACAACCTGGAGGTTCTGCAGAGGGGCAATGTATGAGAAACGAGCCTTGTTTTACTGAAGCAAGCATCACCACCTCCTGGCAGGAATTAGTTCTTGGGGAGTAGCCAGTTAGTCTCACTTTTAGTCCCTCTGGAGCGGGGTGCTCGTCCATGGATTGAGAAATCCTTCTCCGGGCGCAGAGTTTCTGACCACTCCCAATCTTCTCTCCCTTTTGTGGGCTGGTCTTCGCCAAGGGGATATACCTCTTGCAACCGTTTGCATCTGGCCCTAAGCTACGGATGCTTTGAGGGGTCGACCACTTCCAAGTGGGATACCTCGAAAGGTGTTTTACTCTCTTTTGCTCGGGAGTCTACCTGTGACTCAGAGGGCGAAGCTATGCAAACCGACCACATTCCTCTTACAGAATCGAGTTCTTGCTTCGAACCGGCAGCTGGGAACGAAGCCTCGTGCTGGTTTGCCGTGCACACGCGTTCTCGCCACGAAAAACTTGTGGATCAGCGCCTCCGTGACAGCGGAGTGCCGACATTTTTGCCACTCATTCGTGAGGTACATCGCTGGAGTGACCGGCGGAAGATCGTCGAGTCGCCACTGTTCAGCTGTTACGTCTTTGCGAAGCTGGAACCTAACCAAAACCAACGCCTGCGTGTTCTGATCGTTGAAGGAGTGCTGCGGTTGGTGGGCGCGGCCGGGCACGGCATCCCAATTCCGGAAGAGCAACTCGAGGTCGTACGGAAGCTGACCAGCGAACAGTTGCCTGCACGCCCCTACCCTTTCCTCAAGACCGGTCAACGAGTCCGCGTTCGCGGTGGGGCGTTGGATGGAGTTGAGGGAATACTTCTCTCGCAAAGCACGGATCGGACCCTGGTGATATCCGTCGATGCTATCCAACGTTCGATAGCAGTACGCATCGAAGGCTATGACCTCGAGGCGGTTTAGCCGGTCCTGCCAGATTGCCTGAACAACTTTCTACTTTCTCCCTTGTTCGGGAGAACAAGTTCCAGAGTTAAACAAAATGGAAAGACCGCATCTGCTTGTCGTTAGCCGGGAGCCGGCCGTGCTTCGTCCATTATGGATGCTTGGCGACGCCAATTTCTGGCAGCTCGAAAATGTGGATAGCGGTTGGGGAGCGCTAGAACGGATTCAATCCGGTTGGATTCCTAATTTGTTGTTGCTCGACCTGCCGGCGAACCAAGCGGACGGTATGCATCTTTTGCGATGGCTCCGAAGAATTCATCCTGAGTTGCCAATCGTTGTGATTCTTGACGCAAACGATTGTTCCCAAAAGCAAGAGGTCATTCGGTTAGGCGCCAGAGACTGTATGGTACGTCCGCTGCAACAGGTCGAGTTGGAAGGCGTGGTCAAGTACTATCTGGCTCCGGCTGATACCGGCGCCGACCTGGAATTCACCAGCGAGGATATTGAGGAGATCGGCGAAGGTTTCTATTTCATCGCCGCAGGCCCTGTCATGCGCACGCTTCGCTCCCAGCTGGAGCTTCTTGCGATGCGCGATACTCCCGTTCTGATTCTGGGAGAGAGCGGCAGCGGTAAAGAGACCACTGCACGCCTTATACACAAGCTTTCGGTAAGATCTGGATTTGCCTTCGCAAAAATAAACTGCGCCACGTTGCCGGGAGACTTGCTGGAACTGGAGTTGTTTGGAACAAACGGGAACGGGAACGGACGCACCAAAGCCGGTAAGCTGGAGCTTTGCAGCAAGGGTACGCTGCTTCTGGAACAAATCACTGAAATGCCGCTGATGCTGCAGGCCAAGCTGGTGAAGGCCTTGCAACAAAATGGAGTAAACGGCAGACCGAACGGTAGAAACAGCGCCGGATTCGACGTTCGCATTCTGGCCACCAATACGACGAAGATCGAGCCCATCGTTGCCCAGAAGCGCATCTGCGAAGAACTCTACTCTCGCCTGAGCGCCTACACGATTCACCAGCCGACTCTGCGTGAGCGCAAAGAAGAAATTCCTCTTTTGCTGCAGCATTTTATACATCAGCTGGCAAGGCGGTATACCCTGCCTGCGCGGTCCTTTTCTCCGGCGGTGCTGAAAGCCTGCAAGAGCTATAGTTGGCCGGGTAATCTCACTGAGCTGGAAGGATTTGCGAAACGTTATCTACTCGGGGGCAAAGACATCGTCCTTCCCGAAAGACAGTTTCAGCATTCCGTTCCTCCCGACGTGAGGACAGGGATGGGAGCCGCCTTCGATCGAATGATTACTCTTTCCAGTCCCGAAACCGACGCCAGCGCAGGCGACGGCTCGCTCAAGTCCGTCGTCGCTAATGTAAAGCTGGAAGTAGAAAGGACAGCAATTTCCGCCGCGCTGGAGAAGACAGGCTGGAACCGGAAAGCGGCCGCTCGCCTGTTAAAGGTAAGCTACCGGACGCTGCTTTACAAGATTGAGCAGTTCCATATGAAACCCTCCGACTCCGAGGCATTGACGAATGGCGCGCGGTTCAAAGCTAACGGGAATGGGAGTTCTGGCGTCTACTAAGAGCACCTTCGCAACACAGCCGTATTTAAGAGACTAGTTCAAGCTATGGCTACACAAACTGTCCGACCGGTAAATCCTCCATCTCCAGGACGCGAATACTACCAGAGCATCGTTCGCCGGCACCACATGCTTTTTCTGGTGGCGGTTTTGGTCGGGTGGGCTGCGGTATGGGGAGCAAGTTGGATATTGCCGCCACGTTACCAGTCGAGCACGCTCATCCTCATTGAGCAGCCAACCATGCCCAAGGATTACGTGAAGCCAAATGTTAATGAGGACCTGCAGGCTCGATTGCAAAATATCACGCAACAGATCTTGAGCCGCACCAGGCTTCTGCAGATCATCAATGACTTAAATCTCTATCCTGAAGACCGCCGCCGGCTTGGTCCAGATGGGGTGGTGGACCAGATGCGCAAGGATATTGATGTTGAGCTCATTCAGGACGCGCAGAAACAAATCACTGCGTTTAAGGTCAAGTACTCGGCGGGCCAGCCTCAAATTGCCCAGCAAGTCACCAGCAAGCTGACGAGTCTCTTCATCGATGAAAATCTGCAAATCAGAGCGCAGCAATCGGAGGGGACGACGAAGTTCCTGACCGACCAGGTGGAAGCCGCACAGCGGGGCCTTGCGGAACAAGAAGACAAGATTCGCGATTTCAAGGCACGAAATGTGGGAACGCTGCCAAGCCAACTGGAGAGCAATCTTCAGATCCTGACCGGATTACAGTCGCAGTTGCAGGCACAGACCGTGGCCCTGGATACTGCCAAACAGCAGCAGGTCTACTTGCAGAGCCTGATGCGCGAGTATAAAGACGTCCACTCTTCGGGGAATACCTTGTCTCCCAGCGACCCGAAATTCCTCGACGACCAACTAGACAAAGCGAAAGCGGATCTTGCCGATCTCAGGTCGCGATATCAGGAGGGATATCCTGAGATCCGAGCGGCGAAGCAGCATATCGCGCAACTGGAGAAGCTGCAGCAGGAACAGGCCGCAACCAGCGAGACAAATAGCGGGAAGAACAAAGCTGGAACCAATAATGCCGATACAACTCAGCAAAACCCCGCACTAAATAATCCGCAAGTAATGCAATTGCAGAGCTCCTTGCGATCGAATCAAATCGAAATCAAGAATGACGAAGCGATGATCGCCGATTTGCGATCGAAGATCTCCGATTACCAGTCCCGGTTGAATCAGGAACCCGTCCGCGAACAGCAGCTTTCGGACCTCACCCGCGGTTACGAACAGTCCAAGGCTACCTATGACGACCTACTCAAGAAGAAGGGCGAATCAGAGATGGCCACCAGCATGGAACTGCTTCAGCAAGGCGAGCACTTCAGGGTCATCGATCCTCCTAGCTTGCCGATGAAACCGAGCTTTCCGAACCGGCTGAAGTTGTGCGGTATCGGACTTGTCGTTGGCCTGGTGTTGGGTGGGGCACTCGTGGCCCTGCTGGAAATGCTTGATGACCGGGTCTATACAGAAAAAGAGCTCAAGAGGCTTCTGCCAATGCCTGTAGTCTCGGAGATACCTTCCATCATCACCCCATCGCTCGCCAGGGCCGAGCGGCGAAAGCTATGGCTGGGATGGGCAACGGCGGTTGTCGTGGCTGGAGTCATCTTAACCGGCTCCGCTGTCAGCTATCTGAAAGGCTAGTGAAGCGAATGTACGAGGAATTTTACGGACTTCGGCGCAGACCCTTTGACCTTACGCCGGATCCGTCATTTCTGTTCCCTACACCTCGCCACAACGAAGCTTTGGCGATGCTGTATCACGGCATCCGAGCGCGCAAAGGCTTTGTGGTTCTCACGGGCGAGGTCGGTACAGGTAAGACGTTGATGATCCGGTACCTACTTCGCGTACTGGGTGAAACCAGCGACGTAACCTATGCCTACGTGTTCAACAGTCATCTGAGTCCGCTCGAGTTTCTGCAATACTCCGCCAGCGATATGGGACTACCCAGCTTCGGTAAAACGAAAAGCGAAGTACTGTCACAGCTCGGCAAGTTTCTAATTGATCGTGGCTCTAAACAACTGACGACAGCCCTCATTGTCGACGAGGCTCATCATTTATCGGTGGAAGTTCTCGAAGAGATCCGGTTGTTGACGAATCTGGAGACATCGCAAGACAAGCTGTTGCAAGTTCTCCTGGTTGGCCAGCCTGAGTTGGATGACAAACTGGATTCTCCCTCTCTGCGTCAACTGAAGCAGAGGATTGCCCATCGCTGCCGGCTGGATCCTCTGGATTCGAACCAGACGTGGGGATACATAAAACGCCGGCTGGAGCTTGCGGGATATATTCCGAACGGACAACCGCTTTTTCCTTCCGACACAGTGTCGTGCATCTATGAACAGTCGCAGGGCATACCTAGAGTCATCAATGCGGTCTGCGAAAATGCCCTGATAACCGGTTATGTTCGGCAGGCGCACTGTATCACCCCGAAAATCATTGATGACGTTTCGCGAGATCTTAGACTTCACGTCAGAACGATGCCCTTTCCAGTAGATCGGGAACTGGACATCGCTGACGATACGGAAATCCTGCGAACCGCTGGACGTTTGTTGGAGCTGTACGCGCGGCGACGGACTCCGGCAACGGTGGAGAGCTTTCCCATACCAAGTATGAGCGAGCCGAGGCTGAAATAAATGAGTCAGTTATTTGATGCTCTGCAGAAATCAGAGTCCCATCGGACGAAGCAGGAGGGAGTGGTTGCCTCCGGACCGGAGCTGCTCGACGTCGCCGAGAAGCAATTCCAGGAAAATCGCTCGCAAAGCCCGTCCCTGACGGAGCCCGGGCAGCGAGAATCAGAGCCACTCGACCAGGTGGCGACCATACCGGTTGCGGTAGCTCCCAACGAAAAGCTTGTTTGCGTTACCGATCGCCAAAGCCTCGCGGCCGAGAAATTCAGATTCCTCAGTCTCCGACTGTCGCATCTTCAGCAAAAGCGAAACATTAAGGTACTGTTGATTACCAGCTCTATGGCGGAGGAGGGCAAAAGCATGATTGCGGCCAACCTCGCGTGTGCCCTGGCTGATGGACACGGGCAGAAAGTGCTCTTAATCGAAGGAGACCTGCGGCGACCCACGCTAGTTGAATTATTTGGACTGGCCCAGAGACAGGGCATAGGCGATTATCTCCAGGAAGAGAAACCACTGAGAGAGTGCATTTATGAACTTAAAGGTTTGGGGGTGTCCTTCCTGCCCGTCGGCAATGCCCCTGAGGATCCGCTTGTCGCCATGCAATCTGAAAAGCTGACGCAGTTGATGGATCAGTCGCGTGCATATTTCGACTGGGTCGTCATCGACTCTCCTCCACTTCTACCCCTTGGAGACACGAGTGCATGGATGCGTCTTATTGACGGCATTCTCCTGATCGCTCGCCCGGGAAAGACGGCGAAGAAACAACTGGAGAGGGGACTCGAGGCACTTGACCAGTCTAAGCTGATTGGCGCCATTATTAACGATTCGCACGACGTTGATGCGAACGACTACTACCACTATTACGGGACATCAACCAGTAGAAAGTCACTACACACCGTAGCATAGGTATCGCTCAACAAATTTGCATTGGCGCTATCACCCGCCCGAAATCCTTCCTGCAACTGAAGATCACAGAGTAAGTCTATGAGCCCTTCGTCTCGAGATAATGGCCACCCCGACACCTTCGCGCTGGGGGAAACGCGGCACGTCGCGCATCGTGAGGCGCTATCTGAATCAGCATTCCAGCGGTCGATCGCTCTCGAGCGGAAGCGGACAGAGCGTTCACAGAAGCCGTTCCTGTTGATGCTGCTACGAGCTGACGAGCGCGCAAATGGGCGGTCTGCCCAGTTGCTCGGCAGTCTCGTGAATATCCTGCTGGAACATACCCGGGAAATCGACATTGTGGGCTGGTATGAGGAGGGGACTGCGGTAGGTGTGCTGTTTACCGAGCTTCTGGCCAGCGACAAAGCTTCGATCTTCAACACTATGCTCATCCGGGTGAGCGACATCCTTAAGGGGCGGCTTACTTTCGAGCAGTTCAATCAGATCACAATCTCGTTCCACTTTTTCCCGGACTCCTGGAACGACGACTCCAATCAGCCGCCTGCCAACCCAATGTTTTATCCGGATCTGTCGGCCAAAAGGCAGGCAGGCAAACTCTCTTCACTGCTGAAACGAACAATGGATATCGTCGGGTCGAGCCTCCTGGTAATGATTGGTTCACCGATATTCCTGATCATCGCCATTGCGGTCAAGATCTCGTCGGAGGGACCAATCCTATTTCGGCAACAACGAGTGGGACAGTACGGCGAGAAGTTCATGTTCCTGAAGTTCAGGTCCATGTACGTTAATAATGACGCAGCAGTTCACAGGGTATATGTTGAGCAGCTAATCAACGGCGAGGCTCAGTTGCAGCCGGATAAGAGCAACGGTAACGGCTCGGCCATGTACAAGCTGACTGGCGATAAGCGCGTGACACGAGTTGGAGCTTTCTTGCGTCGCACGAGTCTGGATGAGCTGCCACAATTGCTGAACGTCCTGCTAGGAGACATGTCGCTGGTAGGTCCTCGTCCTGCCATCCCATACGAAGTCGCTGCCTATAAGCCGTGGCACCGAGAGCGAGTTCTGGCAGTCAAACCGGGAATTACGGGTCTCTGGCAGGTGAGTGGCAGGTGCCGGCTGAAGTTTGATGAGTCCGTACGCCTCGACCTGCAATATGTAAAGCGGTGTTCCTTGTGGCTTGATGTGAAGATCCTTTTGCGTACTCCCCGAGCTGTATTGCTGGGAGAGGGCGCGTGTTAGCCAATTCTCCCTGGTCGTCTCTCGTGAGGTTGTATTCGCCTCGCCTTTCAGTACATGTACACGGCAACCGAGCAGGAAAGGACTGTGAATGCAATGATTAATTTTGGAGTGGCCGGCTATGGTTATTGGGGGCCAAACATCGTCAGAAATCTCGACAGCATCGACGACGCACGTGTGCTCGCGATCGCGGATCCAAACCCTGCCGCCAAAAAGCGTGCCCAGGCATCATACCCCTCCATGCGGGTGACCAGCGATGTGTCAGAGATCCTGTCGTCGCCAGCCATTGACGCTGTCGCAATCATCACCCCGGTGTGGACACACTTCGAGCTTGCGAAGGCCGCACTCGAAAATGGGAAGCACATATTTGTTGAGAAGCCATTTACCAGCACCGTGGCACAGGCGTGTGAACTCGTCGGCCTTGCGGAGAAGAACAACCTCAAGATCATGGTCGACCATACGTTCTTATTCACCGCGGCCGTGAGGAAAATTAAGCAGCTGCTGGATGACGGCTCACTCGGCAAGCTGTACTACTATGACTCCACGCGGGTAAACCTGGGCTTATTCCAGCACGATGTGAATGTTATCTGGGACCTCGCGCCACATGACCTCGCCATTGTGGACTATCTGGTCGGGTGCGAGCCGCATGACGTTATTGCGACCGGGCAAGTACATCTCAACGGTTTCGAGGATGTCGCCTATCTAACTCTGTACTACCCCGACGGCGTGATCGCGCATATCAATGTTAACTGGCTATCGCCGGTAAAGATTCGCACGACACTAATCGGCGGCTCAAAGAAGATGCTGGTCTGGAACGACCTCGAGTCCGACGAAAAAATCAAGATCTATGATCGCGGCGTCCAGGTGTCCGGGAACGAAGGTATCTATAACCTCTTGGTTAACTACAGGTCTGGCGATATGTGGGCTCCACGCCTGGAACAGGTGGAGGCGTTGAAACAGGAGCTGGCATATTTTGTAGAGTGTGTCAGTAACAACAAGGATCCTTTTAACGACGGCATGGCTGGACTTCGAGTAGTGAAGATGCTGGAGGCAGCCGACCGATCACTACGGAAGCGAGTAATGCTAGCGCCTGTGGGAAGCCGAACCATGGCAGCCGCGGCGGTGTAGTCGCGTCGGAGCGCTCAGTAATGGATGACAACCTCTATCTATGCATTGCACCGGATGTGAAGTTAGGGCAGCACGTGAAGCTGTCAAAATTCATCAATCTCTACGGATGCGAGATTGGCGATGAGACAAAGATTGGCGCATTCGTCGAGATCCAGAAGAACGCAAAGATTGGAAAGCGCTGCAAGATTTCCAGTCATAGCTTTATCTGTGAGGGAGTAACCGTCGAGGACGGAGTATTTATCGGACATGGTGTCACGTTCATCAATGATAGCTACCCGCGAGCTACGAGCTCCGATGGACACCTGCAGACCGACTCCGACTGGAATGTCGAGCCAACAGTAATCAAAAGAGGTGCGTCTATTGGTTCCGGATCAACCATCCTTTCGAGAGTGACGATCGGCGAAAACGCTATCGTCGGGGCTGGGAGCGTCGTCACCAAGGACGTCCCCCCACATGCGATCGTGGCCGGAAATCCGGCAAAGCTTCTGCGGTACGTCACGAGCAAGCCCGATCCAGACCACCCGGCATTACAGGGTCATGCTGCTCTGAATAGCTAAGCTCCCCGCCTTCCTCTCTCCTGGCAACTCCCTGAAGATTCTGAAAAGGAGCTGTACGATGAACAAAGAAGCCGTTCCTTTCTTAGATCTCGTTACACCGCACGTCGAACTCGAAGAAGAGCTCGTTGAAGTCTTCCGAGGTGCCCTCCGGAGCGCTGCTTTCATTGGAGGGCCGGCAGTTCAGGAGTTCGAGAACGCTTTCGCGAAATTCTGCGGCGTAGACCATTGCGTCGGGGTGAATAGTGGGACCGATGCTCTGCGATTCGCACTGATGGCTGCCGGCGTCATGCCCGGCGAAAGCGTCATTACCGTTCCAAATACTTTTATCGCGACCGTTGAAGCGATCTCCCAGGCAGGAGCCACTCCTGAATTCGTTGATATCGATGAGCGAACCTACAACATGGATCCGCAGCGTCTCGCGGAATACCTCGAAGTGCGCTGCGATCGCGACCAGCGGACAGGACGACCGATCTCTCACCGAACCGGCAAAACCATAGCGGCAATCATCCCGGTCCACCTGTATGGCCAGACAGCCGACATGGACCGCATCCTGGAACTCGCCGACGCCTGGAATCTGACCGTAATTGAAGACGCCTGCCAGGCTCATGGGGCTGAATACTTCTCCACCCGAGAACAGCGATGGCGGAAGGCCGGCTCGATGGGCAAAGCTGCGGCCTTCAGCTTTTATCCGGGCAAGAATTTAGGTGCATGTGGCGAGGCCGGCGCAGTCACAACGAATGATCCGGAGATAGCCCGGCAGATCCGCATGCTGCGCGATCACGGACAAGCCAAGAAGTACTACCACGAAGTGGAAGGTTACAACGGACGACTCGATGCCATTCAAGCGAGTATTCTGCGACTTAAGTTAGACTATCTTGAAAAATGGAATGGTGAACGCCAAGAGAGAGCCAAGACGTATCGGAAGTTGCTTTCATCGGTTGATGGCTTGACTCTTCCCTATGAGCCGGATGGAACCCGGCCCGTCTACCACTTGTATGTAATCAGAGTGCAAGACCGCCAGCGGCTGCAGGACTACCTCAAAGAGGCGGGTATCAGCACGGGCATCCACTATCCTATCCCACTTCATCAACAGAAGGCCTATTATGCCCTGGGCTATCGCGATGGAGAGTTTCCGGCGACAGAGAAGGTCGCGCCCGAGATTTTGTCGTTGCCAATGTATCCTCAGCTCACCCCCAGCCAGCAGGAGACTATTGCTCGGACGATGAGGGAATGTTTAACGGCCGCGAACAGCCTCTCACCGGTCTAGGAGAGTCCTACTATCCCGCCGAGCGTGTGTCATAGAGGGTTCCATCGCTCGGAGCTAAGAAGTTCCAGCCCAGCTCAGAAGCCTTGCTGCAATTGCTATATGAAAGTATACGAAATTGATCCGCTTCAGGATGAACGTTGGGAGGAACTCCTTGCGAGACATCCCCAGTCCTCCGTCTTCCATACACGTGGCTGGCTTGAGGCGTTGCAACAGACTTACGGCTATATCCCGATTGCCTTTACGACATCGTCTCCGGCAAACCGCCTCGAGAATGCTATCTCCTTCTGCGAAGTGTCGAGTTGGCTCAGTGGTCGGCGTTTAGTATCACTACCCTTTTCCGACCATTGCGAGCCTTTGGTTGATAGTTCCGACCGGTTGCCATGCATACTCTCTTATCTCAGAGACAGTCTGGCGGCCGAAAGATGGAACTATATTGAGATTCGCCCTAGAGAACTGTCCGTAACCAGTGACACCGGATTCAGTGAGAGCGACGGCTTCTTGTTTCACAAGCTCAATCTTGGTCCCTGTTTGAATGAGATTTATCGCAACTGTCACAAAGATTGCGTACAGCGCAAAATCCAGCGCGCAGCGCGCGAGGCCCTGGCTTATGAAGAGGGCAGATCGGAGCAGCTACTAAGTGCTTTTTACAAGCTTCTCCTGATGACGCGGCGCAGACATGGAGTGCCGGCCCAGCCGATCGCATGGTTCCGAAATCTCATTGCAACTCTGGGTAAGAGCGTCAAGATACGGGTGGCGTACAAGAATACCCGTCCTGTGGCTAGCATTGTAACGATCCGACACAAACAAACACTGGTTTACAAATACGGCTGTTCCGATGAGCGCTTCAACAGCTTGGGGGGCACGCAACTCTTATTTTGGAGGGCGATTCAGGAGGCCAAAGAGGCTGGTCTCTCTGAGTTCGACATGGGGCGCAGCGATCTTGATGAGCCCGGGCTCGTCGCATTCAAGGACCGATGGGGAGCGGCGCGAAGCTCTCTAGTTTACTTCCGGTTCCCAGGCAAACAGCCGACCAAGGTTTCACAGGCAAGTCAGGCCCCCATCAGTAAATATCTCTGGTCACACGCGCCAACGGGCGTGTTAGCCGCTGCCGGTAAAATGCTATATCGGCACATGGGATAGTACCTGAAACCGCTAACATGCAGGAGCTACCTAGCTACGTTCTTATCACGCCGGCACGGAATGAGGCGGCGTTCATAGAGCTGACAATAGAGTCGATGATCTCTCAGTCTGTGCGCCCCCTGAAATGGGTTATCGTCAGCGATGGGTCGACCGATGGGACCGATGAAATCGTCAGACGCTATCAGGCGGCTCATCCGTGGATTGAACTAGTCAGGATGCCGGAGCGCCGAGAACGTCATTTTGCCGGTAAGGTGTATGCATTTGATGCCGGTCTTCTCGCTGCCAGGGATCTCCAATTCGACATCATCGGTAACTTGGATGCCGATGTATCGTTTGGATCAGGGCACTTTGAATCCCTCGTCGGGAAGTTCGCCACCGATCCGCAATTGGGGGTAGTAGGGGCGCCCTTTAGGGAGGGAGCCGACCATTATGACTATCGTTTTAGCAATATTGAAAATGTGTGGGGCGGTTGCCAACTATTCCGGCGGAAATGTTTTGAAGAAATCGGCGGGTACGTGCCTGTGAAGGGAGGCGGGGTTGATCACATTGCCGTAGTCACCGCACGATTGAAGGGCTGGAAGACCAGAACCTATATTGACTCGGTGTGTGTTCACCACCGCATCATGGGCACCGCTCAGCACGCCGACTTCGCAGCTCGATTCCGACTTGGAACGAAGGATTATTCCGTCGGCAATGACCCGCTCTGGGAGATATTCCGGATGGTTTATCAAATGAAGCAGCGGCCTTTTGTGATTGGTGGACTTTTGCTGGGGACTGGTTACTTCTGGTCGATGGCGCGACGAGCCAAAAGACCAATTTCTAAAGACCTAATGGTGTTTACACGACGTGAGCAGATGCAGCGCTTGAAGAAGTTCTTTGCCAACACCTTCAGAGTCGCGAAGCGAAACGAGTCGGTCGCTTCCTGACCGCTCATTCTTGCGCCGGAACGTCGAACACGGAGACAGGTCTGGGCGGGTAGGTACAAAGTCGAGGATCCCTCATTCGCGTTTTGGTACTGATGAATGGTGACAACGGAGATTTCGAGAATGTATGCAGTGGAACGTACTCTACGATTCATTCGCGGTGCGCTCATGGCCTACGGTCCAAGGAGCCTTAAGAAGTCTTTTTGGGACCAGGAATATTCGACTACGAAGTGGAGCTTCAACGATAACACGTCAGAGGACGGCGTATACCCATTCTTAGAAAAGTGGGTCAGGAAGGGCAGCATTCTGGATCTTGGATGTGGCTCTGGAAATACGTCAAACGAGCTGGCCGAAAACGCCTATGCCAGCTACCTCGGTGTGGACATATCGCATGTAGCAATCGCCAAAGCCCGCAAGCGGACCCAGGAGAACGGCCGGGCAAGCAAGAATACATTTGTTCCGGGGGACATATTGAGCTATGTGCCCACGCAACAATTTGATGTGATTCTCTTTCGCGAATCCATGTACCATGTGCCGTTGGGCAAAGTAAAGAACGTGCTCGACCACTATTCGAAGTATTTAAAACCTGACGGTGTGTTCATTGTCAGGATGGAAATCACGCAAAATGGCAAGCCGAAGTCCAGGCTTGTCGCGATGTTCCGCATTATCGAAAAAGAATTCGACATCGTTGATAAGGGAGAGTGCCTCGTCGGGCGGCAGGGTACCGTGATGGTGTTTCGCCCAGCGGCTTCCGGGGCCTCCACAACCGCCTCGGCAAGGACAAACTAGGGAGACTCTGGCTGTGTAGCTTCAAGGCCAAAAGGTGGTCACGGTGCGTGGCTTCACGCGCCGTCGGAAGTTACTTGTTGTGTTCGTGATAGGTAGTCCTCCTCCTTCTCGGTCATCGTGTAGTTCTGGTCGGCTTCGGCGTTTAGGCGCAGATATTACCGAACGGCGCGGACCGATACGGCTAATCTTATCGGCGTAGTCGTCCGCGACACCCGCGGGGCGTCTCGAATCTTAGGCTCGCGATTGGCAAGAGAATTATGATCATCACGTTGTGCGGTAAGAAGATCAGAGTCGAGGGGCGTTTGGTCCGGACGGCCCGTCTCGAGGGAGACAAATATCAATATCTTGATGATCCCGGGGCAGTCGTCGAGGCGCTTCGGAAATCGGGAACCCGGATCGATCTATTTACATTCCTGCAGGACTTGACGGAACCTTTCCCTAAATATCGCTATCCAATGGAGTGGGATAATCTAGCGGTCCTTCCCCTGACCACTTTCGACCAGTGGTGGAAACAGCAGATTGGGTTCAAAGCCCGCAACAAAGCCAAGCAGGCCGAGAAACGGGGTGTGACCCTGCGGGAGATACCTTTTGATGACGCCCTACTTCAGGGAATCTGCGAAATCTACAACGAAACGCCAATCAGGCAAGGAAGGCGCTTTCCTCATTACGGAATGACATTAGGCAAGGCCCGAGCATACGCGGGAACATTTCTCGACTGCAGTATTTTCATAGGAGCGTTCTTCGAAGAGAAGTTGATTGGTTTCGTGAAGTTGACCTGGGATGAAAGGCGGACGCAGGCCAACCTTATGCATATTGTTTCGATGATCCAGCATCGCGATAAGGCTCCGACGAATGCCCTGATAGTAGAAGCGGTTCGGTCGTGTACTGATCGGGGGATTCCTAATCTCGTCTATTCGAACTTCTCGTACCGAAAAAAACGGAGCGACAGTCTTAGTGACTTCAAGGAACGCAATGGGTTCCAGCGGGTCGATCTTCCTCGATACTACGTTCCCTTGACTCCCATTGGTTGGGCGACCTACCGGCTCGGTCTTCACCACCGGTTCCTTGACATCATTCCCGAATCCGTTGCCGGCAAGCTTCGGAGGTGGCGGAAGGCCTTCTACGCCCGCAAATACCAGCTTGAGCTAGAGGCGTAAGGACGTTCCAGATGCCAGGACTTGTAGGACTCATTACCAAGAGGCCGCGTGAGTGGGCTGAACCACAGCTGGCCCGGATGGTGGAGGCGCTTTGCCACGAGTCCTTCTATACATCGGGGACGTGGATTGATGAATCCCAGGGAATCTATGCCGGCTGGATTGCGCAGAAGAACTCTTTTGCTGACGGGATGCCGCTCCTGAACGAAGCAGGGGACATCTGCCTTCTCTTCTCAGGCGAAGAGTATCCGGAGCCAGGAACAGCCCTCCGCCTGAAAGGGCGTGGGCACGACGTCAAAACTCCGGGAGCTTCTTACCTCGTCCACCTTTACGAAGATGATCCCTCGTTCCTGACGTCGTTAGACGGGCAGTTCCATGGGCTGCTCGCCGACCGGAGGCGCGGCACGACGGCGCTGTTCAACGACCGGTTCGGGATGCACCGGATCTACTATCACGACTCGAAGGATGCATTTTATTTTGCTGCGGAAGCCAAGGCCATTCTGGCGGTCCGCCCGGAGCTGCGCGCCGCCGACCCGCGAGGTCTGGGTGAACTTGTATCCTGCGGCTGCGTCCTTCAGGACCGCACGCTCTTCAGGGGGATCCACGTTTTGCCGGCGGCTTCGGTATGGGGTTTCCGGAATGGTTCGTGCGAGCAAAAGCTTACCTACTTCCAGCCTCGGGAATGGGAAGAGCAAGCGCCGCTTGATCCGGAGGCTTACTACCGGGAGCTTCGAGACGTCCTTTCCCGGAGCTTGCCGCGATACTTCAACGGAAAGCAGCAGGTTGGATTGGCGTTGACGGGCGGGTTGGACACGCGCGTGATACTGGCATCGCGCAAACCTGCGCCGGGTTCGCTCCCATGCTACACGTGGGGAGGGACATACCGCGACAGTGAAGATGTGGTAATTGGAGGGGAAGTTGCACGCCTTTGCGAACAGTCTTACCAGTCGGTCACGGTCGGTGATGAGTTTCTCTCGAACTTCCCCCGCTATGCGGAGCGCAGCATCTACTTGAGCGACTGCGGCGTCGACGTCAGCCGTTCCCCAGACCTGTTCGTCAGCGAAAAAGCGCGCGCCATAGCTCCTGTTAAAGTTGTCGGAACTTACGGCAGCGAGCTGCTTCGCCAAGCCCGCATGTTCAAGCCGGTGGAGCCCAGAGCCGGGCTATTTCGTCCCGAGTTTCTTTCTTACACTGGCCACGCGCGCGACACCTATTCCGAGCTCATTCGTGAAAACCCGATTACGTTCGTAGCCTTCCGGCAGTCTCCCTGGTATCACCACGGAATCCTCGGATTGGAACAGACTCAGCTCACCGTGCGGTCGCCTTTCCTGAGTAATGGCTTCGTAAAAGCCGTTTTCCGCGGACCAGGCAACCGGAGGACTCCCGACGTGCGTCCTCGCCTGATCGCCGACGGTGATCCGACGTTAGCGCGAATCCGCAGCGATCGAGGTGTCAGGGCAGATTCGAACGGACCTTTGGCGCTGGCCGTGCGCGGCTACCTGGAGTTTACCTTCAAGTCCGAGTACGCATACGATTATGGAATGCCTCAGTGGCTGGCGAAAGTCGATCACTTGTTTTCTCCTCTGCACTTAGAACGGCTCTTCCTGGGCAGGCATAAGTTCGCGCATTTCCGCGTGTGGTACCGCGATAGGTTGGCCGATTATCTTAAGCAGATGTTGCTGGATCCCCAGACGCTCTCGCGCCCCTATCTCGAGCGGAAAGGCGTAGAAGCCATGCTCAGCGGGCACCTGAAAGGAAATCAGAACTTCACCTCGGAGATTCACCGGGTGCTGACTCTGGAACTCTTTCACCGCCTTTTTCTGGATGCGCGATGACGCGGTAACTTCGCCACGAATTTCTCTTCGAGCCGTTGTGAATCCACACCTCGCACTTTTCGCCTGTTTCCTGGGAATCGCAGGTCTCTTCTACCTCGATCGCGACAAATTATCGCGACCGTCGAGAGCTCTTTGGATTCCCCTCCTCTGGCTGGGCGTCCTCGGATCGAGACCGGTCTCGGTTTGGCTCGGCATCGGCCCTGCGCAGGGTGTCGACGTGCAGATGGAAGGGAGCCCGGTCGACCGGTTATTCTTCCTGGTTCTGATCATTGCCGGGATTATCGTCCTGATTCCCAGGCGCCGCCAGGTGGCTCCCCTATTGAAAGCGAGCCTGCCGATCATAATCTACTTTGGCTACTGCCTTTTAAGTGTAATGTGGTCGGATTTCCCGGACATATCTCTGAAACGCTGGATTAAGGCCGTCGGCGACGTGGTCATGGTTCTTGTGATAGCAACAGACGCGGAGCCAGTCGCCGCGCTTAAGTACCTTTTCTCCCGGCTCGGATTCGTCCTCCTCCCAACCTCTATCATTCTGATCAAGTACTTTGGCGACCTCGGCCGCGGCTACACACCTGACGGAATGCCGATGAACACCGGCGTAACGCTGAACAAGAATGCGCTGGGTGACATCGCGTTCCTGTTCCTGTTAGCCACACTCTGGCGCGTACTCTCCCTTCTCGAGGACAAGGAACTTCCTGATCGCTCCCGGCATTTGTGGGCCCAGTTGATTCTGCTTGCCATCGCTATCCGGGTCCTGGTATTGGCTCAGTCGGCCACGTCCACTGCCTGCGCTATTCTCGGCGCCGCACTGATGTTTGCCGCCCGTACACCTGCCATCAGAAGGAGGCCAGGCGCTGTGAACGCGCTCGTTCTTGCGATTGTCCTGGCTGGGGGGATTACATACTTGGTGGCCGGCGACGCCTTCGTGGCGAATGCATTGGGCAGGAAGGCGAATCTCAGCGGCCGTACGGATATCTGGGCGGCCGTGCTTGGGGCGGGCACAAACCCCGTGGTGGGCGCCGGGTTTGAGAGCTTCTGGATCACGCCGCGTTATATGGCGAAGGTGGAAGAGGGTCTTGCCGGCTGGTGGCACGCTGAGGGGTTAAACGAGGCCCACAACGGTTATCTGGAGGTCTACCTCGAGCTCGGCTGGGTGGGCCTAAGCATGATCGCGCTCATACTCGTCAGCGGCTACCTGTCTTCTGTAGCCGCGTTCCACCGCGATCCCCAGCTAGGCAGCCTGATGTTAGCTTATGTCGTAACGGCAGGGACCTACAACATCACGGAAGCGGCATTCAGGATGCTCTCCTTGAACTGGTTCTTTCTCCTGCTGGCGATCATCGTGTCCGCTCGTATTGTTGCCGGCGCAGACGAAGTGCTGCCGCAAGATCTGCGGGAACCTGCCGAAAGAATGTCTGATCTGGTGTCCAGCAACACATACATTCTTGGGTGCTCGTGGGGCGGCATTTAGGCAGAGAGCTTATGAGTCGGTTACGCATCTTGGTGTTGGGGCCGGACTGTAATCCCGACCAAGTCAGCATGCCTTACGTCACTTTTTCTCATGCGGCAGCGCTCGCCCAAGTCCATGACGTCACGCTGGTGGTTCGCTCGCCGGTTGAGGATGCTGTGCGTCGCGCCAAGGCGTCGTTCCGCGCCATAGAGGTGATCAGGCAGCCTTGGCTTGAGGCTATCTATGCCTGGAGCTTGCGACGGATCTTCAGATACAACTACAACAACCAGGCGCTGACCGCTTTTGGTTATCCCTATGCTCTTGCGTTTGAATGGCGCGCCTGGCGGCAACTGCGGCGCCGGATCTTTGCGGGTGAGTTCGATGTCGTTCTGCGCATCTATCCCATGAACGTGGTGTTGCCGAGTCTTTTCGCTCTCTTCCTGCGCAAGGGCCCTATACCTTTCGTGATCGGGCCGCTTAACGGCGGGCTTCCTTATGTGCAAGGTTTCAGCCAGGCCAACAATCAGAAGCAGTGGATCTCCGGGTTGCGCAAGCTGTATCGGTTTATGCCGTTTTCTCGATCCACTTATCGCAACGCGGCCGCGATCATAGCCGCGTCGTCCCAAACGTATGCCGAGCTTGCCACCTACGGCGATAAGATATTTTTTGTCCCCGAGCCTGGGATCGCTCGCTCCCACTGTGTCGCTGACCCGCGCACTCCGGAGTCTGGGGCCGCCAAGCTTGAGTTGATCTTCGTAGGGGGGCTAATCCCCTGCAAGGCTTGTGATCTGGCGTTGCGGGCGGCTGCTCCCCTTCTGCGAAGGGGGTTGGCCCACTTCAGCATCCTGGGCGACGGCCCGGAGCGGAGCCACCTGGAGCAGCTTGCGATATCTCTTGGGATCGAGAAGGAGGTTTTCTTCAAGGGTTGGGTGAGCCATGCGGAAGTTCTCACCGCGATGCGATCCGCGGATGTGATGGTATTTCCATCGGTTCGCGACTTTGGCGCAGGGGTGGTTTTTGAGGCTCTGGCGAGTGGCGCAGTACCGGTGGTCGCGGATTTCGGCGGCCCCGGAGATATTGTTCAGCCCGGCGTAGGCTACAAGGTGCCTGTTACCAATGAGAGCGAATTCGTCGCCCAGATGGAAAAGATTCTGACCGACCTCGCGGGGGATCGAGAGCTTCTTCATCGCTTACGACGACAGGGTATGGCTTACGCTCGCGAACAGCTGACTTGGGACGCGAAGGCTCAGACGACGACTCAGGTCCTGAACTGGGTTGTGCGGCGGCATCCGAAACCCGATCTGCCACCGCCTAAGATGCTGTACGGGCAGCGTGCGACTTGATCCTAGGTAAAACTGGTCGCAAGGGTCCGCTGCTAACTGAAAACCCTGAAACATGCCCACCGTCGGTTCAGGCCATCAAGGGTTGGTTCGTAACCTGTGGGGAGGGTCAATGTCGAGCGGATGAGGGTAAACATACGGCGTGTAGTAAAGCGACCAGGTGTCAGTTGCGGTGCAGACGAATAACTCTCCTTGCTCTCCGCTGCCGCTGTGGTTCCAGTCGCCTTGATCAGTCGCCCAGTAGCCCACATTCGGAGTGCATTTCTTAGGCCGATAGTCGAGAATGCCATGCCCGTTGCCGCTGGTGCCATCAAATGGAGAAGTCGGTGAGGTCTGGGCGCCCTGATCATGCGTTTCGGCGTAGTAGTCGCGATTGGCTATGAGGCGATGGGACTTGCTGTAAACAGTTGCCGCGCCACCAGAGGCCTGGTAATCTCCCCACTCGTAGATAGGATCGAGGGTTTGATTAGCAGGCGCTGATGGAGAAGGCGACGAACCGGCATATAGGGATCCCCCGCTTCTCCCCGGCTGGTCCAGGCAGACCGTAGCCCGAAGAATTTGGTAGCTGTCACCACTACTAAAAGCGGCATCCCCTTCGCTGTACATCGTTATTTGTGCGGCGGTGTTGGACGTGATCTCTTGGCCACTATTTTGAGTGACGTCATGCGCAGAATATGGAGTACCGTTGGTTAGTGCAATGCCAGCCCATTGGTTTGTAGTCCAGCTCTTACGACTGTCGCTGAATGTAGACTGCCCTCCCGTTGTAACCGTGCCAGAGTCGTAAGTAGTGCCATCATTGGTGTCCCAGGGCTGGGACCCGTCGCAGAAGCCCCAAACGCCGCCACCGCCGCCCCAAGATCGTGGAACATCCAAAGAAACAAACTGGTTAAAGTAACCAGTAAAGATATTCTCGAAAACAAACCCTACTCCGCTGTTGAACCCTACACCTGAGTCGCCCACGCCAACATAGGACATAGTATTGCGATAATATTCCATCTGGCGCATTCCGCGTGGCCTGCCCGTCCATGCCGTACCGTGGGTATTGCAGGTTCCGTTGCTGAATTGGTTGTACCGGCAGACATAACGTGCCCCGCCAAGTTCAGCGAACGAGTATCCAACGTCGTTCTCGGTGCCGCTGGTATAGCCGAGCGCATTGTTCTCGATGTAGACAGCTTGATTTGTTCCGAGAGAGTCCGCGCTGGCAAACGAGTTGTCGCCATACTGACCAACGCCAAGCCATCCGGAATGACTGATCTGCATGAGGGCCAGCCCTTGAGCAGTTTGGTTGTCGGTGATGTGGTCAAAGACCCCGAAGAAGTTGTTGACAACATTGAAAGTCACACCCGATATCTTGCCCACCCATCCATTTGGGTAAGTTATATTATCCACTCGCAGCTTGGGACAGCCGCTGGCCGTACAGGTGCCATCGAACATGAGCGGCGGCTGGGTGCTGGAAATCATCGGCGCGATGTTCAGCAACTCGATCCTCACCGTCTGCCCGTAGGTGAGCCCCGATACGTTAAAAAGGGCTGTGGAGGAGTTATCCGTGATCGTTGTTGTGCTGGTTCCCGCGCCCATAGTGGCAGCGCCACCGTTCGGCGTTCCCTGACCCGTGATGCTGATACCTACTCCAACCGATACGCCAGAAGTCCACGTACAGGAACCTGCGGGGATGACAATAGCGTCGCCATCAACTGCCTTGTGCATGGGCCCGTTGATAACGGAGTTTACGTCACTTTGGTTGCAGGAGGCAGCGGTGTAGGTGCCTTGTGCCAGCACGCCGGTAACGAAAAGTGTACTGAAGAGAAGAGGCAATGAAGCCGCTTTGATGATCTTCATTATGGCGGATCTCAGTCCTTACTAAGAATACGGTCTTGCATAGGAATCTGACAGGCCCCTCATACCCATTCGGTTTCTCTCTGTCAGACTATTGGCCCCTCCGACGGCTATCATCCTCAGAGAATGCGGCCAAAACCAGATTCGCGCCTCCTATGATCGAAAAGCAAATGAAAAACGTGACGGTTAGATTACGGGAGTAACTTATCTGTGGTTACCGTTGGGGGGTGAGAAGGCACACCTAAAGCTGCATTTTGGTGTGCGCCCGTACCCGCGATCGCAGCACGCTGCGGCCGCTTACTTTGACGGATGAGGACAGCACGAAGCCAGACGACTCAGAGCCAATCAGTACCTGAAAAAATGACCAAAATTGCGTATTTGGTATTCGCTTACAAAAACCCCCGGGTTCTAGAGAGGGCGATAAAGACGCTTGCGTCGGAGGGCTGCGCGTTCTTCGTACATATCGACCGGAAAAGCGACATCGACCAGTTCTCCTGTATCAGGGGCGACAACGTCTTTTTTAGCGACAAACGCTTGCTCGTGTATTGGGGCGAATTCTCGGGAGTTGATGCAATCCTTCTACTCATTCGGCAGGCACTTAGTAGACCCGAGCGATATGACTATTTCGTCCTTCTCAGCGGGAGTGACTATCCTTTAAGAAGCGGTCGGTATATTCATAGGTTCTTCGAAGAGAATCAGGGCTCGGAATTCATAAGTATGCTGAAAATGCCGTCCCCCGGACTACCGATCTCACGCATCAGCACGGTAAGATTTACGTCTGACAAGCCAGTGCGTCGCCTGGCTTGGAGAGCACTGGGAAAGCTCGGTCTGGCTGAACGAGATTACAAGAAATACTTGGGGGGGTTAGAGCCGTACAGCGGGATCACGTGGTGGAGCTTGTCTAGGAATGCGTGTGAGTACGTGTTGCGCTTCATGGAAAGCAATCCAACCGTTGAGAGATTTTTTCGAAACACTTTTGCGCCTGAGGAGACATTTTTTCATACGATTCTGGGCAATTCGCCGCTGAGGAATCGAATTCGGGGGCATCTGTTATTCGAGGATTGGTCACTTGAACGCCCCATCGGTACCGGTGCACGTACGCTGCTTTCGAGCACGTTATTGAACTCCCCTAGTGTTATCGCCGCGCGCATAAAGGGCAGAAAACCCTTTGGTGCCACCTCTCTCCCCCCTCGAATTCTCACTAGTCAACACGTCACCTCTTTTGAGGAACAGGAAAGCGTTTGGATCGACGATGTGTATGGCCGTCGGGAGGCCCTCTTTGCCCGAAAATTCGCTGACGATGATGTTGACCTGCTGGACCGACTGGACACGATGATAATGGGAAAGGAAGAGCGTCTGCAGTGCCGGTAATCGCGTGAGCTTGGGCGCCCCGCACGTGTGTCACGATCCTGAGCATGGCAACCGCAACACAATCCTACGACGTATTTGGCACCGAACATCTGCACGCCGACCTGAGGGGCCGGGCCGTCCGCGGGGGATTTTGGACACTGATCTCCCAGGGCACGACTTTCGTTCTGGGGTCCGTCATGACGGTGGTTCTGGCGCGGCTGCTGACGCCCACCGATTTCGGGCTGGTGGCGATGGTGGCCTCCATCACGGGACTTGGCCAGGCCTTTGCCGACTTCGGCTTGTCGGAGGCGACCATCCAGCGGCAGGAGATTACCCACGAGCAAGTCAGCAACCTGCTTTGGATCAACGTTGCCATTGGGTTCGCGCTCATGCTGGTCACCATCGGATTAGCCCCGGTTCTCACCTGGTTCTACCGCGAACCGCCGCTGATGAACATTACTTTTGTGTTGTCTCTTACGTTCCTGATCGGCGGCCTGAGGGTGCAACACAATGCGCTTCTGCAGCGCCAGATGCGGTTCGCTGCGATTGCGATTCGAGATGTGGGTGCTTGGGCCGTAGCTGTCCCGATCGCTATCATTATGGCCTGGCGCGGAGCCGGGTACTGGGCACTCGTGGCATTTCCCCTGTTGTTAAATGCCACGGCCGTGGCGCTGACCTGGGTGATGGTGCGATGGATTCCCAGCCTGCCCCGGCGGGGGACCAAGGTGGGTGGGCTGGTTGCTTTCGGTGGCAACGTCGCGGGGTCCTCCCTCGTCAATTATCTGAATCGCAGCACCGATAACGTCTTGATTGGCTGGTATTGGGGGGCGGGCCCGCTGGGGCTGTATTCGCGAGCTTTCAATCTGCTGCTGCGTCCCGTGAACCAACTCACCGGCCCCTTGAGCACCATCATGGTCCCTGCCTTGAGCAGGGTTCAGAACGATCCGGAGCGATTCGCCCGGTACTATCTACGGGCCGTGAACGTGATTATGTGGATCATGGCGCCCATCTTCGGTTTTCTTTTCGTCGCCGCCGCGCCGGTGGTTTTGCTGGTGCTGGGGCACCAGTGGCGGGCAGCGGCGCCGGTTTTTCAGTTTCTCTGTATTGCCGCGCCGGCCATAATGCTCTCGAGTCCGACCAACTGGCTGCTGGTTTGCCGGGGAGAATCGGGGCGGCTGCTGAAACTCCTGCTCATTCTTGTGCCCATCTCTCTTGGAAGCTATGTCGTCGGCTTGCCTTTCGGGATTAAAGGGGTGGCGCTGTCCGGTTCGCTCGTTTTCCTTGGCGTCCTCCCCTGGGTGCTGAAGTACTCGTTCAAGGGCACCCAGATAACGTTGTTGCGTCTCGGTCGCGCCGTCCTTTGCCCGGTTTCGCTCAGCCTTGCGGGCATAGCTTGCGGGGAATGTGCCCTGCACCTGCTCGCGCCGCAAGGGATCCTTTGGCAGTTGCTCGTCGTCGCCCTGGGTTTTGCAGTGGCTTATTCGCTGTCGCTGCTTTTGGCTGCGACCCGGCGAGAGGTGATGTCGCTGAGGGAGTTGTTCAACGAGTTACGCGTGCCAGGCCGTGCAATTCAGCCTGAAAGCCAACCGGCCTGACAGCGTGAAGACATGGAATCAGCCTTCATTCAAGCCGTTCGGAGGACAGTTCTTCCTTGAGCGTCTCCACTATCATTCCGACATACAATCGTAAGACAGATGTTGTCCGAGCCATCGACAGCGTCATGGCGCAAACTGTGCCGGTGGACGAAATTATTGTTGTCGACGACGGTTCTACGGATGGTACAGCCGAAGCAATTCGCAGCCGTTACGGACAGAGCGTTAGGCTGTTCGTTCAACAGAATGCCGGCGCCGCCGCCGCCCGGAACCGGGGTATCCGCGAAGCGACCGGGGAATGGATTGCATTTCTTGACAGTGACGACCTGTGGCTGCCGGCCAAGATCGAGCGGCAGCTAGCGGCCATAGCAGCATTCGGTCCCGAATTTGGGCTGTGCTTCACCGACTGCTATTTCGATGGAGACCCCGAAATGCATAGGTCTGCCTTCCAAAATGTCGGCCTGTGCGAGCAGCGCGAATTCGGGGTCTTCGCCGCAGCTGCCAATTCTATTCTGACAGGCCAGGAGCCGTTCTACACACCAACCATATTGGCTAACCGGCTCCTGTTGAAACAAACCGGAGAGTTCGACGAAGCGCTTTCTGTGCGAGAGGATACAGATGTATTCTTTCGGCTGAGTCTTAGGACGAAGTTCTGTTTCGTATCTACCCCTCTTGTACGCGTCGACAGGACTCCGTCCCGCAGTGTTGGACTATGTAAGCTATATGCCACCCGGGACGACCGAAAATATGCCAGTCTGGAGCGCCTGTACACAAGGTGGCTGCTAATGCCGGAAGTGGTTGGGACTGAGTATGAGTCGCAAATACGGGAGGAGCTGCGGCTCCTTTACTATTCCTCCGCAGCCGCTAAGATCCATGATCTCAGGTTCGGGCCGGCCTTTGGCAAGGTTCGTAGCCTGAAACAGATGGGTGAAAGCTATCCTTCGGTGATCTTCAATCTGTTGGCCCGCAAAGTTCGGAAGCTATTCTCGCCGATCAACAGCGCTGAGACGGAAGTGAACTGAAGATTGCGGTCAGAGGCGTTGTGATGCGGAATAACGAGAGATGGTGATTCGTGGTGTCCGGCTTACAACCCGTGGAGGTAGTCAGTAAACCAGTCGAAGCCGCTGGTGGTGTGACTCGGCGACCGGTGCAGGAGATCCATGTCTCTTTGCTCACGGGCGGGCAAGACAAGCACTATTCCTTCGGACTGACAAAAGCGCTGGTCTCAAAGGGAGTTCACCTGGAGGTGATTGGCAGCGATGACGTCGATGATCCCGAGCTGCATACCATGGCGCAGGTGAATTTCTTGAACTTGCGGGGCAACCGGCGGGCCCATGCTCCTTTGATGCAGAAAATCAGGAGGGTATTTACATACTATCTGCGCCTGACTCGCTACGCCTTGACCGCGCGCCCGAAGATATTTCACATTCTATGGAATAACAAGTTCGAGTACTTCGACCGCACCATACTGATGCTTTTCTACAAGCTCTGCGGAAAAAAGATTGCTTTGACCGCCCACAATATCAATATCGGCAGAAGAGATTCGAAAGATAGCTTTCTGAATCGTCTGACCTTGAAACTTCAATATCACCTGGCTGACCACATTTTTGTTCATACCGACAAAATGAAGACCGAGTTGTGTAGCGACTTTGGCGTAGGTGATGAAGCTGTCACCGTCTTCAGTTACCCCCTTAACCTCGCGGTACCAGAAACGGGTATAAGTCCGCGCTACGCCAAAAAGCAGCTGGGTATTGCGGATGAGGACCGCACCATCCTCTTCTTCGGCGCCATTGCTCCTTACAAGGGGCTCGACCTTCTAGTCACCGCGTTTCAACCGCTTGTTGCTAACGACGCAAGGTACCGTTTGATCATAGCTGGAAGACCAAAAGAAGGGGAGTGCGAGGGACATTGGGAGGAAATCAGGGCGACGATTACCCGCACGATTGAACCGACGAGAGTCATTCAAGACATTCAATATATTCCGGATGACAAGACGGAACTCTACTTTAAAGCAGCAGACGTGCTGGTGCTTCCTTACCGGGAGATCTTCCAAAGCGGCGTCTTGTTCCTGGCGTACAGTTATGGACTGCCCACAGTTGCCACCGACGTTGGGTCCTTCCGGGAAACGCTGATCGAAGGGAAAACCGGATTTTTGTGCCGGCCGCACGACGCCGAAGATTTAGGGAAGACGATCGAGCAGTACTTCGAAAGCGAACTATTCACGGGCTCGGGGCACATGCGGGATGAAATCCGGAAATATGCCCGAGCCCGGCATTCTTGGGATCCTGTGGGCCAGGTAACGCGCGACGTCTATGCCAGCCTATTGAGGAGTGAGCCGTCATGAATCCGTTGGTGTCGATTCTGGTTCCCGCTTACAACGCGCAGAATTATCTCGAGGACACGCTGCGTTCGGCCGTGGCGCAAACTTGGCCGCGCAAAGAGATCATCGTCGTGAACGACGGCTCAACCGACAACACGGCTGCGATCGCGCGCCGTTTTGAATCTCCCACGGTGCGTCTGGTAACACAGAAAAACCAGGGAGCTGCAGCCACCAGAAACAAAGCGTTCTCTCTCAGTCAGGGAGACTACATTCAATGGCTGGATGCGGACGACCTCATTGCGCCGGACAAAATCAGCAAGCAGATGGAGCAACTAAGCACATGTCCGAGCCGGCGCACCGTTCTTTCTTCGGCCTGGGCAAAGTTCATATACCGCTACAACCGGGCGGAGTTCGTACCCACTTCCTTGTGGCATGATCTCACCCCTGCCGAATGGATGATCCGGCAGATGGAGGACAATGTCTATATGCAGACGGCTACTTGGCTTGTTAGCCGTGAGGTGACCGAGGCTGCCGGTCCGTGGGACACGCGGCTTTTGGGGGATGACGACGGTGAGTACTTTAGTCGTGTCCTGCTGGCCAGTGACGGTACCCACTTCGTGCCCGAGTCGAAGGTTTACTATCGTTCCGCAGGATCTGGCAGCTTGAGCTACATCGGGTTTTCGGATCGCAAGCGCGAAGCTCAGTGGACCTCGATGAAACTGCACATTCAGTATGTGCGCTCGCTGGAGGATAGCGAAAGGGCTCGCGCCGCTTGCGTGAAGTATCTGCAAAACTGGATGGTTTTTTTCTACCCCGAGAGAATGGATATCTTTAAGCAGGCAGAGGATCTGGCCAGAAGCTTGGGAGGCCAATTGCGGATTCCGCCGCTCTCCTGGAAGTACTCCTGGATCGATGCAACTTTTGGCAGAAAGCTGGCCAACCGCGCCCAGGTACTTCTTCCCAGAATTCGCTGGTCGGGAAAACGGCTTTGGGACAAAGCTATTTTTCAAATCGAGAACCGGCGCGTCGCGGGTACCCTTTGAACCCACACCGAGAATGAGTGCATCGTTCCCGGTCCCGAGGCGGCGCGATGAAGATCACAGTTATCTCAGTACGTATAACCTCTGTTAATACTGGCTGAATGCGCCGGATTTCACAACGGAACGTGATCGAACATCATCGGCAGCTGTTGCGAACTACGTATTTACGACAGAAATGGCAAGTATGACGGCACATGCGGATGAGCAGCTTCGGGTTCAACGCGGGAGCAGTGCTCTGAGGGATCAACTATATAAATCGATCTGTCGACTATCCGACTGGCTGGAAGAGAATGACTGTCGAGGCTATGATCCTTTCGATGGCCTGAACGCGAGATTTCTGCGCCCCCTCACGTTCAACAGCAAGTTCTTGCGGACGGTACTTCAGCAGGGAGTACGGCGGTTCCCTATCAACCTGCGCCCGTTCTTGGGAATTGAGCGCAGTCGGTCCACCAAGGGCATGGGCTTTCTGGCAAGAGGTTTCATGCGGCTTCACGAGGCCACGGGTGAGGTGGCGTGGCGCAACAAAGCTGAATGGGCCCTGCAGTGGCTAATCAAGAACCAGTCCAAGGGATACAGCGGCGCATGTTGGGGTAATCATTTTGATTACCAGGCGAGAGGAGACTTCTATTTACCGAAAGGCGTACCAACCGTAGTGTGGACTGCTCTCATCGGTCACGCCTTCCTCGATGCCCACGCTTCTGCCTTGGGTGACGGTTTTCTGCCGGTTGCAGTCAGTGCGTGCGAGCACATCATGCGTGACGTGAAAGCATTTCCCCATGGAGATGATTCAGTCTGCATTGCCTACACTCCGATCCATTCGTCAGAGGTACACAATGCCAACACGTTGGCAGCCGGCCTGCTAGCCCGCACATATTTCTATACTGGAAACGAGTCATACAGAACTCTCGCGGAGAAGGCGATTCGGTATACAGCTCGGCATCAAAGGTCAGACGGATCCTGGTATTACGGTGAGGCGCCGTACCGTCACTGGGTCGACAACTTCCATACAGGCTATGTCCTCGATTCCTTTAAGTACTATGCCGAGGGTACTGGCGATAGTCAATTCGATCAGGAATTGATGGGCGGGTACAAATACTGGAAGAGCACTTTTTTCCTCCCCGATGGAACTCCGAAGTACTATGATTACAAAATCCTTCCTATTGATATCCAATGCTGCTCCCAGGCGATTGATACCCTCGTATTCTTCTACGACCGCGATCCGCACAGCCTGGACCTGGCACTTAAAGTAGCCAATTGGACAATTGAGCGGCTGCACGATCGGACAGGCTATTTCTACTATCGCCGCTACTCGCAGGGGCTGGTCAACAAAACGCCCACCCTCCATTGGGGGCAGGCGACCATGCTCTGCGCACTTGCAGGACTTTACAAACTTTTGCAGGCTGGGTAGCGCTTGTTAAGCAAAAGGTCCTTTATTATCGCCGGCAAAGACGAAAAAATTCTAATGAGAGAACAAGAATGAGTGAATTCTAGCGCGGGAAGATATCCGTGCTTTTCCTTTTGCAAAGAGATTTCAGATCGGGTGCCAGGCAGGAGAGAGGTCGCATGCGAATTACAATTCTGGGTTGCGGTTACGTCGGTTTGGTCACGGGCGCATGTCTCGCCGACATTGGCCATAGCGTAGTTTGTACCGACAACGATGAGAAGAAGCTACATGTGCTGGAGCAGGGCTCGTTGCCCATCTACGAACCCGGTCTTCAGGAGATCGTAGATCGCTGTGTGGCAGCTCAACGGCTAAGTTTCACTGCAGATTTGGGCGATGCCGTCCGCCACGGTGATACGGTGTTCATCTGCGTTGGAACGCCGCCGCTGCAAAATGGCGACGCTGACCTTAGCTCCATCGATGCTGCGGCCCGGCTGATCGCGACTGAGTCACGCAGCTCCAAGCTGGTAGTTGAGAAGAGCACGGTTCCGATGCAGACTGGCCAGAAGCTGGCTCGCGCCCTGGCGATATACAGCCGCAAATCCAACTACACCTTTTCGGTAGCGTCGAATCCGGAGTTTCTTCGCGAAGGTACCGCGGTGCTCGATTTCCTGCATCCGGACCGTATCGTGATCGGCGTCAGTGATGAACACAGCGAAGCAATGCTGCGCCAGATATACCGGCCGATTCTGGAGAGCGAACTCGGTCCCTGCCCCATCCATTCGGAGGGGTGCTCAATCAAAAAAGACCCGACCCTTGTGGTGACCAGCATCAACAGCGCCGAGCTCATCAAGCACGCCTCCAATTCTTTCCTCGCGCTGAAGATTTCCTATGCAAACCTGATCGCGGATATCTGCGAGAACATGGGCGCCAACGCGGACGAGGTGGTGCGCGGCATGGGACTTGACCCGCGCATCGGCTCGGCGTTCCTTCGTCCCGGCCTCGGGTTCGGGGGCTTCTGTTTCCCCAAGGACATTCAGGCGTTCATTCGCCTGGGGGAAAACGCGGGCGTGAATGTCTCACTTCTTCGCGAGGCCGAACTCATCAACAAGCGGCGGGTCAATCATTTTCTGGCCAAAGCTACGCAGCATCTCTGGACACTGAAGGACAAGCGCATCGGCGTGCTTGGCCTGGCATTTAAGCCGGATACCGATGATATCCGCTTTGCGCCGGCGATTGAGCTGATTTCGAAACTCCTGCAGGAAAACGCCCAAGTGCAAGTCTTCGATCCGCAAGCAATGAGCAAGACCCGTTCCGTGTTACCTTCAATTCGCTATTGCGAGAACGCGTACCAGGTTGCGGAGGGTGCCGAGGCCTTGCTCATCGCCACGGAATGGGACGAGTTCAAGAAGCTGGACTGGGAGCGCATTAGGGACCTGATGCAACGGCCTCTGGTGTTAGACGGTCGCAACCTTCTGGATCCTGAGCAAATGCAAGCCTTGGGATTCGAGTACCAGGGGATTGGCATCCCATTCACGGAAGGTGCGGCAGAACCATCGTTAGCCGTACGAAGCTGATGAATGGGTTCTACGATGAGACGCTCCTCAAAAGAAAAGCGCCCCTCTCGATCTGTCGCTGGTCTAGCGCTGCGGACAACTATTCTGGTGGAACGTATCCCTGCAACCTGTCGGGATTCTCGACCCGCGAGGAGCTCGGGGCGAGACCTTGAGGCCGACCTATCAGAGGGCAGTATTTTCCGGTCCAGGCAATATTACGCGACCGCACGGCGCTGTTATTGGTTCGTAGTGGTGTGGAGGACAGACCGTCGGGAGTGTTCCCGATGAAAAATCGTTTCACAGAGTCGCGAACAAGAGAGATGAGTGTACTATGGTGCCGTTCTTAAGGCCAAAAATGAAATTTGGGCTTAAAGGCTTGATGGCTCTGTTGCTAATTCCGCCAACGCGAGCATTCGTCCGATATGGGCCTGACGGAGCAGTGAAACGTTTGCTCTGGAATGGTGTGTGCAGAAGGTTACAGGGTAGGCCTCACCGATTTGCAGTTAGGACCCGATACGGCTTCCGTTTCGCGGGGAATACCGCTGATTGGATATCAAGTCATATCTATTACTTCGGGGTGTGGGAGCCTGTAATCAGCCAGTGGGTGTACTCTCTGCGTCTAAGAGGTCGGACTATCATTGATGTGGGAGCTCATTGCGGATGGTATTCACTCATGGGTGCTCAGTGTGTCGGCGCCGAAGGGCATGTAGTAGCAATCGAAGCTTCCCCCTGTACCTTCTCTGAACTTAGCCACAATATCGCCTTAAGCGGCAACGATAACGTAAGGCTCATTAATGTGGCTGCCTGGAACACTGCCAGCGAGTTGAGACTATTTCCCGGGGGCAGGGGTGATGCTGGGAAGACGACTGTCATATCTAAATTTGCTGATTTGGCGCACACGACGAAGGATGTTGCCGCGAATGTAACTATCTCAGCAGCTCCGCTGTCTAGCCTGCTACTTCCGCGGGAGGTCGCTACGGCTGCTCTGATAAAAATCGATGTTGAAGGTGCTGAACCGGAAGTCATCGAGGGTCTTGCGCCCATGCTTCAATATCTTCCTGAGGACGTTCGGTTCATCATTGAAGTCAATCCAGAGACCCTCAACGCATCGAACCGTACGGCAGGGGACTTTCTCCGGTTCTTTAAAGACAGCGGTTTCAGGCCGTACGTCATTAAGAACGAATACGATACGGAGTTTTACTTGGACGCCCGGCAACACGTATTCGCGCGGCCCGTCGCATTCGAAGGGGATCTCACCCAGCCATCCGATCTTGTCTTTTCACGTCTCCCACTGTGAGGTGCAACCGCATATGACAAATTCCGGTGGCGACAGTAGCGCGTGACTTGATGTATAGGGAAAACAAAAATCATTTTCTGCCCTTATATTTGTTGCGTATTATCAAGAACGATATCTGCTGGTCATGAACTCCTAAATCGACTCTGGGGCGGGTGTCAGCGCAGGAATTGTCCGGGATCATAACATTTCAGATGTAAACTTCACCAACGTGAAGCGCGGCTGCGGGAAACCAATGAAATATAAAGCCCTTTTCCTGGATAGGGATGGCGTAATCAATGTTGACCACGGTTATGTGCGTTCTCTCGACGATTTCCACTTTCAGGAAGGCATTTTTGAGCTCTGTCAAGCCGCACAATCACTAGGCTATATATTGCTAGTGATTACCAATCAGGCAGGCATTGCGCGCGGTTACTATACGGAGGCTGAATTCCTACGATTGACTAGCTGGATGGTCGGCCAGTTCGCTGACAGACAAATCAATATCGCACGTGTATATTACTGCCCTTATCACCCGGTACACGGAGTTGGCCAATATAAACGTGATTCTCCTGATCGCAAACCGGGACCCGGTATGTTACTACGCGCGCAGGCTGATTTTGCATTGGAATTGTCATCGAGCATTCTTGTTGGGGACAAAGGCGCTGATATCGAGGCGGCACGCGCGGCGGGGTCGGCACAAAAATACTCCTTCAACCCGGTCCCAGGCTACTAAGTACTCAAGTCGATGATTATCATCTTTCAGCTTCTCTCGAAGATATTCGGGAGAGATTCTTCTCTAGTGCGCCCAGACCTGAGAGCTCATTACTAACGAGAAGATAGGGAAAACAAGTTATGTCGAGGCCTAAGATCCTGATCATCGTGGAGAACGCACCCGTGCCCTTCGACACGCGGGTTTGGAAGGAGGCCTGCTCTCTGCACGAGAACGGATATGACGTGACCGTCTTGTGTCCACGGGGAAAAGGCTACGAGAAAGACTACGAAATCATAGATGGGATTCGAATTTACCGTCACCCGATGCCTGAAGAAGGCGACACTCCCCTGGGATATCTGCGCGAATATGGCGCCGCGCTGTTTTGGGAGTTTTTATACACATGGCGGATTTACTTGCGGCACGGGCTGCATGTGATTCAGGGGTGTAATCCTCCTGACGACATTTTCTTGATTGCCCTGCCGTTCAAACTCTTTGGCGTCAGATATGTCTTCGATCACCATGATGTGAGCCCCGAACTCTATCTTGCCAAGTATGGCAGGAAGGACCTTATCTACAAGGTCCAGATGTGGCTTGAAAGTCTGACCTACTTCTTCAGCGATGTCGTTATGGTTACGAATGGTAGTTACAGGGACCGTGCCGTAACCCGAGGGCGGCTCGATCCAAGCGATGTCTTCATTGTTCGCAACGGGCCTGACCTGAAAACATTCAGGCCGGTTGCGCCCCAACCTGCACTGAGACACGGCAAGTCCTACCTCATCGGTTATGTCGGCACCATGAGCGTACAAGACGGCCTGGATATCTTGCTCGATGTGGCGCTGTATATCAAGGAGTCGGGCCGTCGAGATATTCACTTCACCTGTGTAGGCGGCGGGCCGGAGCTGGCCAAGCTGCGCAAGCTGGCGCAGGAGAAGGGATTGGAAGATACGGTCAACTTCACCGGAAGGATACCTGACGCGGAATTGCTGGCGATTCTCTCTACGGCCGATGTCTGCGTGAATCCAGATAGGCCATGTGAGATGAATGACATGTCCACAATGATTAAGATTATGGAATATATGGCGCTGTCCAAGCCCATCGTACAATTCGACCTGAAAGAGGGACGATTTAGCGCACAGGAAGCATCCCTCTATGCCGACAGTAACAGAGGGGCGCCTGATTTCGCCGCCAAGATTCTCTGGCTACTGGAGAATCCCGCTGCGAGAGAGAGAATGGGAGAGTTCGGCCGCAGAAGGGTCGAAGAAGAGCTGTCCTGGAAGTATTCCGTCACCAATCTATTGGCAGCTTATAAGAGAGTTGCTAACAAGAAGGCTCAGACGCCGCATAGCAGGAAGTCCTCTGATCTGGTAAACATCAATGAAGCACAAGTCGAGGATAAAACTACCCACGCGTAGATCGGCTACCTTTGGATGGCCGTTCCCAGATCAGATACTCACACGTTTGTCCCAAAGAACCTCGTCACGGCAAGCTTTACCTGGTACTGACACCAGCAGCGGTGGCGATCTCGTCCGGCAAGTTCTTGCGCCTCACCGGCCAGATATTCCATATGTCAACAACGGTCTTATCGGAAGGTATCTTGAGATCGCGGTACAGCTTGTGAGGAGCGCCTACGATCACGATATCAGCGTCTTCGATTGCCTGTTCCAGAGAGACCAGGCTGGGGTCGCGGACATAAGGGTCAGTACAAAGGACCCGCTTGGCTTCGAACTCCAGAAGATTCTTTAGCTTGTAAGACAGGCTCTCGCGTTTGTCGTCCGACTCTGACTTGAAGGCCATTCCAAGAATGCCGACGGTCTTTGTTGTTAGGTCACCGGAGCGCAATTGGTTCACAATGAAGTCCGGCAGTCCTTCGTTGATCAGCATTGCCGCATGCCCAAGAAAGAAGTTATTCGAGGCGAAGGCGGACAACTGTAGCGTGTCCTTCAGGAGGCATGGCCCGGCAGCAAAGCCGGCGCTTGCAAAGCTACGTAACCTCGGATAATCCCGTGTCATCGCGTCGTAAATTCGGTAAAAATCGAGCCCACAGCTCTCAGCGAGCATGTAAAACTGATTCGAGGCGGCAAAGACTAAATACCGCCAGCTATTCGTAAAAAGCTTCGCTAGCTCCGCCTCTAATGGGGTTAGTTCAATTATGCTCGGCGAGATCGCACGAAAGAGTTCACTAGCTCGCGAGAATGCCTTTGCGTCAAATGCGCCAACGATCTGCGGTAGCTTCGAAAGTTCATCCAACGCATTGCCTTCCGCGAGTCGTTCGGGGCAGAACACAACATCGATATTTCGACCTAGCGACCGGATCCTCTGATGGACAAGATTGGTAACTCCTGGAGTAACCGTGCTTCGCAGAACCAGCAAAGTTCCATCTGCGATATATTGCAAAAGATCGTCAAGGCTCTTGTAGAGATTTCTGACAGTTGGGTTCAGGTGCCGATCCACCGGTGTACCCAGGATAGTGACAACAGTAGAAGCATGACGGAGACACTCAGGATTCGACGCAGCCGTGAGCGTCTTTCCTATCACAGCAGTGAGCGCCGCCTGCGCACCACGCTCCATGAAAGGCATTCTGCCGGAGTTGACGCTCTCTATCGAGGGCGCATCAATATCCAACAGGGTCACAGTGCAGCCCGAGCGGGCAAATGCGATACCCAATGGAAGACCAACGTGGCCGCAACCGCCGACAATCACGATATTTTCGGGTGAAGACATGGGACCAACCTCTTCCTTGCAGAGAGATATTGTGTCTAGCGTTGTAGCACAGAAATGCTAGTAGCAACAGCAGGTCATTGAAAATAAATGGTACAGAGGCCCGGATTGGCAGTAAAATGTTCGCCATATTCGCCGTGTTCCCGTTAGGCCCGCTACATAGATCTCGTGTCTGCTGACAATGGCTGAGCCGACGATATGAGCACAGAAACTCTAGCATTGCCGGGTATTGCAAAGTGCAACGCTTGGAAATCCGAAAGTCGTTGTACTATATCCAAGATGAATCAGGCTCTGCTTAAGTTATATCGCTGTCCGCACGCGGCAGCAGAGCTCATGCTAAGCGGGCCGCTTTCTGAGGAGTGTGGCTACTTTCGCTTCGGTCCGAAGGCTATATGCTATGGAGCATCAGCCTCAGGTCATCTAGCTGAACGACCGGATGAAGCGCTCTACGACTGTAGCAACGAGACCGTCATACAAAACACGACAGTGAGCCTCTCGTTTGATCCGGAGCAAGCCGTAAATAGCCTGCGTCTGGAGCTATACGCGAAGCGCTTCAGGCTTGACTCTCTGGACATTACTACCCGAGGACTCCGAAATCTTTACTATTCCTTGCGCCCCGTCATGCATGCCAACATACGGCGAAAGATAAAGAAGTTTCGTCTTACCGATTGGCGGGGAGTTGCGTTTCCAAGCTGGCCAGTTGATACGACGGTCGAGGATCTCAACGAGCAAGTACTGTTGCTTAGCATGAAAGCGGCCGGCATCAATAGGATGCCTTTCATCTGGTTTTGGCCGGATGGCGCGCGAAGCTCCGTAATCGTAACTCACGATGTCGAAGAACGAGCCGGGCTGGAATTTTGTGCCGAACTGATGGCGATTGATGACAGGTTCAACATCAAAGCTTCGTTCCAGCTCGTTCCTGAGGGACGATACCGGCTGTCCGACGACGTCGTAGGAGCGATTCGCGATCGAGGTTTCGAGGTCAACATACAAGACTTGAATCATGATGGCCAGCTATTTCGGAGCAAAGACGAATTCCTGCGGCGCGCTGAGAGAATCAACCATTATGGAGAACTCTACGGTGCGAAAGGTTTCCGCGCCGGCGTGCTCTACCGAAATCAGGAGTGGTTCGACGCCCTCAAGTTCTCCTACGACATGTCGGTTCCGAACGTCGCGCATCTCGACCCTCAGCGGGGCGGCTGTTGCACTGTAATGCCTTACTTCATCGGGGACATTCTCGAACTTCCTGTCACCACAACCCAGGACTACATGCTGTTTCATCTGCTCGAAGACTACTCGCTGGATCTCTGGAAGAAGCAAATTGAGATCATCTTGAAAAAGAATGGTTTGATCAGCTTCATCATTCACCCGGACTACATGATCGAGCAGAAGGCGCGCAGCGTTTACGAAAGCCTGCTTGAGCATCTTCAGCAGCTCCGCTCGGAGAAGAAGTTGTGGTTTGCCGTTCCTGGCGAGGTCGACCAGTGGTGGCGCCAGCGAAGCCAGATGCAGCTTGTCGAGCAGGATGGCCGCTGGTGTATTGAAGGCCCGGGTTCGGAGCGGGCTCGGGTAGCGTTTGCCAAAGTGGCGGGCGACCAGCTCGAATATGAAGTCGCGTCCGGCTGCGGTTCTTGTCCTGCGCCGCCGAGCGAGTTTAGTTCCCATTAAGCGGCCGCGCTGATAAAATCCTGGTTCTGTGGCAATGTATTTTAAAAATCTCTGCTCTGGCGCCGACCGCGCGCAATCGTAGCTGCGAGCTGTCTGCATGGCTGAGCCCCCTCACAAAACGCCGGCACGAAAAAGCAACGTACATCTTTCCGAAGCTGACCATTTGTATCCCGAGATCCAAAGACGCCAGTTTCAACGCTTCCGCCTGAAGTGTCCTGTCAGCGCGAGGTTCCAGGACGGAGACGGCCTGGCCGAATTCGAGGCTGAAAGCGAAAATGTGAGCAGCGGAGGCCTGTTGTTGAAGACCTCGCAAGAGATTCCATTGCATATGGAAGTAAGTCTCGTCATGCACATGCGCGGGATAACTCGCCCGCTGCAGCTGCTCGCCACCGGCAAGATTGTCCGGGTGGTGAAGAGGCGGTCCGATTCGACTTTTGCGCTGGCGGTGAAATTTTCCAGTCCCATTAGCGAAATTAAAATTGTTATGGGGCGGGTCGTGCTTAAGCCGACGACAATGCAGTAGCCGGCAAGAAATCTTTCCCGACAGTTGGGGACCAATCCGAGGCCTGCGGTTCTTAGGAACCGCGGGCCTTTTTGTTTTTGTCCTGTTCCAGCGCCTTCTCCGCGGGCGCACCGCCGTTGAATAGCTTGTGAGTTCTTCGCCGGGTGCAGGTGTCCCACTCATTCCGTCGGTTAGACTCCGAGGTTAGACGGACTACCCTCTGGCTTCATTGGCTACTCGCAATCGCTTGGCCGGGTCACCCGCGCTGGAATCGTCAGTCCGTAGGCGGCGCGCCGTCATGCGGCTATTTTCCGAGCGATACATCGTGGTGAAGGCAATCGCCACCGCCGTGAGCGTCGCCACCCAATAGAGCGCCATCAGCGTTTCCATGGAGGCACGTCCCAGCCAAAGCGGCCGAT
The DNA here is from genome assembly GCA_963846815.1 of uncultured Acidobacteriaceae bacterium. Taxonomy (GTDB): domain Bacteria; phylum Acidobacteriota; class Terriglobia; order Terriglobales; family Acidobacteriaceae; genus CAVVDY01. Next base: position 733,858 of record CAWJXG010000001.1, read on the forward strand.
TCGCAATCAGGCGGTCAAATATCAATCGATGATTCTCCAGCAGCCTGGGCAGCGCCAATCCTTGAACCAGATCGCTGCCGGGGACGTGTCCGATCATGCCGGTGTAGTACGGCAGCAACAACGCGTGGACACCGTACAGATCGATAGCTGCGAAAGCTGCAGCCAGGCATGGCAAGATCGCCCACTGCCAGCGCCTGGGGATGACCGCGTACACGGAAACGGCGACCAGCAGCATTTCGGGCAGCACCACGGCATACATATACCAGCCGTCGGAGGCTGACACTCCGGTGCCGATGTACACCACGAGGATGTCGTAGAGGAGTCCGGCCCAGAAGAATCCATAGAGTGCAATCAGCACAAATAGCCGCCCCGACCGCAGCCGGTATCGCGCGACCACTTTGACCAGGCCCACCGCCGACGCCCCCATCCCAAGCGCGAATAGCAGATAAACCGGCTTGGGCAGCTTGAGAAAGCTCCAGCCCCCGAACCAGACGTGCGACACCAGGATTGAAGTAACGCCCCCGATCCAGTGCACATGAAAAACGCTGTGAATCACATGTCCTATGCCGTGCTGGGCTGCGGCGGCATCGTTTTCCTCGCCCGACCAGGTGTGGGTGAGCGCATGGGCGCGCCAGTACCAGGGAAAGCTGACCAGCAGCGAAATACCGATTCCTAGAGCGGCGCTGAAGAGCGTGGCCTTGCGCGTCTTTCGCCAGCGGAAAAATGAATAGGCTGCGATTGCGAGATACGCGGGTATGGCGGTGAGGAAGTAGGCTTTGGTCAATAGGCCAACGCCGAGCACCACTCCGGCAGCAATGAACCATTTCTGTTTTCCTGGCCCAACCGCTAACAACAGAAGCAGGGTAAGAGCTGAAAACATCACAATCGCCAGGCTGTCATTTCCCACCCGGCAGATGTCGGTCATCAGCTCCGGCATACAAAGGATGACGGCAACCAGCGCGAGTGCCTGTTCCCGGCTGCGCAGAAAAAGTGTCCCCGCGCGGTAGGCAATCGGAATCAACAGCGACACGATCAGTACGCCGAGCAGCCGAATCAACATCACACGGGAAGCCAGACTGGAATGTCCTGCCCATCCCAGTGGAACCGACATCATCCAGTAGTAGAGCGGTGCTTGCTGAGCTTCGTACATGGGTGCGCTGTTGCCCTGCTGCGCTCCCCATGCCGGAGGAAGAGAACGCACGTCTTTCTGCAACTGGCTGCGGACCGTTTCTGGTAATTGCCAGTACGAGTCCTCGGTAAGGATTGGCGGGGGAATCGCCTGAACACTCTGCTCCCACGACAGGGGCAGCAGGTGCATGGAGGCTTCGACCTCCCGCGATACCGGAGTGGTTGAACGCGGCAAGCTATGATTCGCCGCGAAGTATTGAATAAATGAGAAGTGATACGGTTCGTCGTAGCCTTCCCATAGAGGAAACAGTGCGCAATAAAAACAGGCCCGCAAAAGAAAGCACGCCCATAGAAGCAACAACACCTTCCAACATCGACTTCTGGTAATTCGCAAACTGTCACCGTCAGAGGAATTTGCGCGGAGCCGCTACGCATGAATGAGGTACAGGTGGGATTCTAGTCCACGGCTTCGAAAATCTTATAGCTCGTTTGACTTTGCCGCCTGCCATCCGGCAACACCCCACCCCGCCAAAACACGGCGGAATGAGGCACCTGAACTGCTCTAGGTTGAAAATCTCTGGGCCGAGCGAGCTTTTGCTTTGGCGGCTTCTTCGTCGCGGTTGCGTGGTGTGGCCGTGGTCTCCAGCGCGGTGAGCAGACGCATCGAAGCCGCGGCTACCTCGTCGATAGCGGAGTTAAACGCAGCCTCATTCGCTTTCGATGGCTTGTTGAAGCCGCTGATCTTGCGCACGAACTGCAGCGATGCGGCGCGAACCTCTTCCGGCGTAACCGGCGGGTCGAAGTTGAAGAGGGTTTTGATATTCCTGCACATCAGGACAATCTTAAGAAGAAAGCGGTCAGTTGTCAGTGGCCGGTGTTTAGACGAGATTCGAGCACTGGACAATAGAAACCGTGGCGGGGAAGAACTGGCTGGACCGGACTGCCCTAGAAGGTGAACGACACTCCGCCCCTGACGCTGCGGGCGGACTGCACCAGATAGACGGTTTTGCCGTCAGGTCCGAGCATGGGCACATAGCCCTGCGCCAGAAGATTGCGCAGGTCGACGATAGCTTCCATGTGGCCACCCGGCAGGAAATGCCAGCGGGGAAGCGGCTGCCGCAGGAAGAAATTCAGGAACGGGTCGGCCTGTCCTGCTGATCCGTTGAACAGATCAACCGGCGTAACCGCTTCTCCACTGATCCAGCGGTAGGAAGCGGCCCAGGTGGTGTGCGAGCGCTGCAGCTTGCCGTTCAACTTCAGGGCTGCGGTGTGGCGCCAGGCGCGATGCAGGCTGTCGTGCACCAGTGACCAATCGATATCCGGCTCATCCAGATCGAGAACGCCGCCGTAGCCGTAGTCGACCGTGGCGATCAGGGAATCACTGATCTTGCGTTCGTACACCAGGCGCACGCCCTGGGCACGCAGATCGCTGCCGGTGAAGCTGAAGGTCCCGGAATATACGTCGGGCAGGAAATAACCGGTGTCGCTGTCGATTTCGCCGACACCCAGCAACTCGGGATCGGAGATGCGGTCGCGGTAGTAGGCGAGCTGCACGCTATTGGCGTCACCCATCCGCTGGGAGAGCGAGATCTCGTGGTGGTGTGCGTTCTCCAGTACCGGATTGTTGTCGTAGAGCGAGACACGGGGATCGTTTTGGGCGACGTCGGAGGCCCCGCCGTCCAATGCTCTGCTGCCGTCCTGATTCGGTTGCGTGGTGGTGTACTTGTATTCCAGGACGGTGCTCGGCGTCAGGTGTACGTCCAGCGAACCATAAGGACGAAGGGCGTTGGCGCGGCCCATGAACTCGATGGCCTGCACTTCGCTGCCAACCCGCACATCCAGCAGTTGTCCGATGGAGAATCCGTTGGAATAGGAGAACGCAAGCGCCTGGAATGAGCCGAGATGAGCGCCATTCTGGGGCGCCGAAAACCGCCGGATGCTCAGCGCCATTTCCGGAGCAGTTCCGGCGTCATCGGTCTGCCGCCGATAGCTGACCTGCAGAATGCCGTCGGGAATTCCCGTCCCATATCCCAGGTTGCCGTTGAAACCCAGCGTGGAGCTGGAGAAAATCGAGTGCTCCAGATTGAAGGCGGTGCCCAGGTCAGAGCCGCTTCCGTAACCGGAACTCGTGCCTCCGGCGACAAAGGCCAATCCGCCGGTGAACGATTTGTCCTGCTGAGCCGATTCGACCACCACCGGTGAGCCATCGTCGAAGCGCAGGATGGGCCGGTTGACGTTCGATCGCAGCGTCCACTTCCAGGTATCGTCCGGATCGCCCGGCCGCTTGGCGGGCGGCAGCATCTTGATCGCTTCGAACAGGGTATTCAGGGTGATGTTGAGGACCTTGGCGGCTCCGGCGGAGAGGGCGACGTCTTCGCGCACGGTCGGCAGGAACGCCGGCGCAGAGGCCCGCAAATCATAGGCACCGGGCAGAAGTCCGTTGAGGCTGAAATGGCCGGTCTCGTCGGTGTAGGCGAGCTGGTGCTGCCCCGTCGCGACGCCATACACCTCTACCGCAGCGCCCATTTGAGGTACGCCGGCGGAGTCCTTTACCACTCCCGAGATTGAACCCGGTGTTACCGTAGCTCCAGCCGTAAGAGATACGGCGAGCACGTAACCGAGGATCCAGCCTGTCGTTCGGGTCATCCTGATAACCCCCACAGAGCGTTTCCGGGATCAAAATTGGCGCGGCCGAAAAACGCCGCCGCGTTTTCCCAACTAGAGTTACTCGACAGCAAAGCGGACCGAGGGCGCTATCTGCTGTTTCGAGACGTTGTCACTCACTTTCACGGTGAGCCGATATTGGCCGGGCTGCAGAGTATCCAGGGCCAGCCTCTTTTCCAGCGTCACCTGGTCGCCGACGTTCGGCATTTTGTCGGTTGACTCGCTGGCATCCAATACCGGTTTGTTGTCCGCCAGGTTCACGATTTCGTATTCGAACTTGGCGTCCGGTTTCTTGGTTTTTTGATCGGACTGCAAATTGTACACCTGCATCCACAGGTTCATCGACTGATCGCGGTGGAAGCTCGCAGGCTGGCCGTTGGCGGGTTCGATGTGCGGATAAGCCAGCTTCGTCTGTCCAATCACGAAGTTGCCGGCGCCGACACTCTTCGCCGGAACTTTCTCCAGATGATCGGCCAAAATCAGCGAGGAGGAGGCCAGTTTGTCCTCGGTGTATTCGGGGACAATCACGCCGTGGGTCCAGGTGCCCACGCGATCGCCGTTGACATCCTTCACCACGACATCGAAGCGATACCGCCCCGGCCGCAACGGCAGGGCTTTCCAATAGAGCGAAGAGTGCTCCTGCGTCTGGGCCAGCAACTCGGGTGGGACATCCACCTGCACGGTATCTTCAAAAGTCTGCACAATCTTGCCGGTCAGCGTCGTTACCCGCCCGAAGATATTTGCCGTTCCGCGCTGGATGCCGTCTTTGTTGACGAAGGTGATGTCCTTGTTCTTTACCGAGACGATGACTGGCGTCAGCACCGTATCGTCGGTGATCTTGACGAAATCAGTCCTCACATCAAACGGCATCAGGTTGACGTTGATCTTGTGGCTGACAACCTCTTCCAGGTCCTTGAACTTGACCGGCGGCGCCTGCTGTAACGCAGCCCATTGATTCAGGCGCTCGAAAGTGTCTGTATTCGCCTGGCCGGAAAGCGGACCCTGCGGCATGGTACCGAAGCCACTGATACGGTCGCTTTTGCTGGCCAACCCCATCTGCTCGTACATCGTCAAGCCGGCGCCGGGGACGTGCAGCAGGGCATCTTTTTCGTTCGGATCCATCGAAATGTGGTAATCGCCGCACATGCAGGTATCGACGAACTCGATCCACACTTCCTGCTTGTTCGAGATGTTCAATCCCGGCAGATAGCGATACCGCCATCTCTCAAAAGGATAGGTCGAGGTCTCGCCGCCGCCCTCTTCCATAGGACGGTCATAGGTTCCGCCGGAGGGATGCGCCTCGATCTCATCCGGCGGTCCGAAGACAATGTAGATGCGGCCGCGATCGGTCAAATATCCTGGCCGCCCGGCAGCGAAATGTTCGTTGGCATAGGCGATGCGCCGGTAGTGCTCTTCCTTATATTCGTTCTCTTCGGTGTCGGGCGTAGGATCGCGACGCTGCCAGAACTGCTCGATAAACGCATCGCGCTCTTCGTCGTTGGAGAGCTGTTTGAAGGCAGTCAGCTCTTCCGGAGTGATGATCCAGCGCACATCCTGGTTGAGCCACTTCTTATAAGTGGAGCCTAACTCCTGATGCAGCTTCTTCGCGCTGGCTTTCTTCTGCTTCGCAGTCAGGTCTCGCTTCAACGGGTCCGGCTGATTCGCCGCCGGCGCCGAGAGATCAACTTTGCTGTCGCGGTCGTCCGAGGTGGTCTTTCCATCGGTCGCAGTTGCCGCCGGGGTGTTGGCGGATGTTGCCGCCGGTTGCGCCGCCGCCGGCGCCGTCGTGCTGCCGGTCGAGGTGCTGGTACTTGCGGATGCCTCGGCCGGGGGGGCAGATTTGGAATCGGCCGGCGCGGAAGAAGCGTTTTGTGCGGAGGCCGCGCCCGCGAACAACAGAACCGCCGTCAACGAGCTAAGAAAAAAGCGAAAGACCGGATACTTCATTGCTACAACCCACTCCCTGATGACACACGTCTAGCGCTTAAATTGTAAGTTTTTGCAGATGTGAAAGCAAGGTTGCAAAGAGAGATCGGCCCCATACAGCGCCCCCGAATTGACAATAACAACCCGATTGCCCGGCGAAAGTTTTTGCCGATTCCTGATCCGATTTTTAAGCGGCACCTTTGCGCCCGACGCAAGACCCGGATTGTGCAGCCAACCCCCTGAGACGAATTGCCCGCGGCGTGGCCGATTTGCAACCTTCAGCCGCTATAATCGATAGGAAGAGACTCTCATCTGGACCGCCGCAGAAACTCCGGCCGGCAAGACGACGGTACCTGCAATGTTCGCTCTGGTCAGGAACTTTCTCTTGCCTCTGTCCGTAAAAAGTCACAGCAGTAAGCCATAGCTGGAGGCGTGTTTTCCCGGTGTGAGTCTCCCCGCTTGAGGACGAATGAAGAACTGGAAACGGATCGCGCTCATTATCGGGGTAGCGCTGGTCTTGCTGATTATCGTTGCCGTCGCGCTGGTGCAGAGCCGCAAAGGCGTTGTCCCGGTCCAGACCGGCAAAGTCGTTCGCGAAGATCTCACTGCGCTGGTTACCGCATCGGGCGAAATCAAGCCGAAGCTGTACGTCAATATCGGCGCCAATGCGTTCGGCAAGATTACCCACCTTTACGTCAAAGAAGGCGACCGCGTGAAGAAAGGCCAGATGCTGGCCACCATCGAGAATGTCCAGCCGGAAGCCGACGTCAAAGCCAATAAGGCCGCGCTCGATTCGGCACAAACCGATTTCGTAGCCGCCGAGGCGGCGGTAAATACCGGCGTCGCCGAGTTGCACCAGGCCGAGGCGGAATATGAGCGCGCCCAGCTCGATTACAACCGCAATAAAGCACTGTACGAGCAGCAGCTCATCGCCAAATCCGACTACGACACCAAGAAAGCGGCTTTCGACACCGCTATCGCCGAGCTGAACCAGGCCAAAGCAAAATTGGCCCAGGCCCGCGCCCAGCAGGATTCAGCCAACATGCGCATCAAGCAGAACGCCGCCAACCTCACCCGCGTGACCGACGTGCTCAGCAAAACCGAGTACGAAGCTCCCTTTGACGGCGTCATCACCAACCTGCCGGTGCGCGAGGGCGAAACCGTCGTCATCGGAATCCAGAACGCTCCCGGCAGCACCCTGATGACCATCGCCGACACTTCGGTCATCACCGCCGAAGTCATGGTCGATGAAACCGACATCGTCAACGTGAAGCTCGGCCAGCCGGCAGAAGTCTCCATTGACGCCTTCCCAAAACAGATGTTCAAGGGCGTGGTTACCCAGATCGGCGACAACGCGATCATCCGCTCGACCGGCGTCTCCACCGCGCAATCCACTTCCAGCAGCCAGGAAGCCAAAGATTTTAAAGTAGTTGTGACTCTGGCCAACCCCCCGTCCAACCTGCTGCCCGGCCTTTCGACCACCGCCCGGATCACCACCGCAACCCGGCAGAACGCGCTGGCGATCCCGATTCAGGCCCTCACCGTGCGCCAACGGGAAGATCTGCAGCCGGACAAGAAGTCCAAAAAGGGCAAGGTGGTGGAGGCGAGCGCGCCGGAGAAGCCGAAACTCGATCCCAAAGAAGAGTTGCAGGGCGTTTTCGTGATCAAGAACAAAAAGGACGCCGTCTTCGTACCAGTGACTACCGGTATTGCCGGTACCACGGATATCGAGGTAACCGGCGGCCTCAAGGAAGGTGACGAGATTGTTACCGGAAGTTATAAAACCCTTCGCACACTTCGCAATGGTGCGAGCGTCAAAATAGATAACACCACGGCGAAGAAGACGGAAGAATCCTAATCCGGCGCTGCAAGGCGAGATGCAAGCATGAGCGATCCGCAAGACGCGCGGGATAACCAGGAGAAAAGAATGGCGACGGAACTGGCAGCTTTGGGGAACGACCTGATCGTGTCTCCCCCCGACCAGTGCATCATCTGCACCGAAGACCTGTGGAAGACCTACGACATGGGCTCGGAGCAGCAGGTGCAGGCGCTGCGCGGCGTCAGTGTCAAAATCCAGCGCAACGAGTATGTCGCCATTATGGGGCCGTCCGGCTCCGGCAAATCGACCCTGATGAACCTGATCGGCTGTCTGGATACGCCCAGCAAGGGCAGCTATTGGCTCAATGGGCAACTGGTCAGCGAGCTGGATGACGATGAGCTGGCGCGCATTCGCAACAAAGAAATCGGTTTCGTCTTTCAGACCTTCAATCTGCTGGCGCGCGCGACCTCGCTTCACAACGTTGAGTTACCGCTCATCTATGCCGGCATCCCTTCTGACGAGCGCATGGAACGAGCCAAAGAAGTGTTGGGTTCCGTAGGTATGGCCGAGCGCATGAACCATAAGCCCAATGAGCTCTCCGGCGGGCAGCGCCAGCGTGTCGCCATTGCCCGCGCCCTGGTGAACCGGCCCTCGATCATCCTCGCCGACGAGCCCACCGGAAACCTCGATTCGCAGACTGGCGTCGAGATTATGGCGCTCTTCGATCGCCTGCACGAGCAGGGCAACACCATCGTCCTCGTTACCCACGAGCACGACATCGCCGAGTACGCGCATCGCGTGATTCACATTCGCGACGGCCAGGTCTTCAGCGACCAGAAGACGGGCAGAGCGTAGCAGCACCACTTCCTGTTAGCGGTGTCATCCCGAGCGAAGCGTAGCGGAGCCGAGGGACCTGCAGTTAAGTCCCTGGGGTCCCCCGCATCGGGCACCCCATTTCGGCATCTTTTGCCGGGGTGGGGATTCGGCGCCACGCTGCCCACCGAGTAGCTGCCTTGCAGCGTCTGCCCGGCACGACACCGCTCGGATCATTCAGATCCAGCGGTCTCCAAAGACTTATACCTTAAGCCTGCGGCGGATCCCCCCGGCAGCAATGAACAAGCCACTTCCAAGTAGGGCTAGTGTGCTTGGTTCTGGGGTGCTGCCATCTATCCGGTAACCCGAGACGGTTCCGCGGAAGAGGTTCCATGGGCCGTCAATACTGCCAAGGTGGTTGAAAGCAAAAGTGCCGGTTTGGTCCTGATAGGCATACATCCACGCCTGTTGGGTGTTCGGGTCCGGCTCCCAGGCAACAAGCCAATATGGTGTTCCGCAAATCACGGTGCCGCAGCCATTGCAGTCAAACTGGATCAGGCTGCCGCCGTCGGAGAAGGGCTGGATCGTGCCTTGCTGGGTCAGGGTAGCAAGTTCGCTGCCTGGCTGGCCGCCGTTGTCCGTATAGAGATAGAGGTTGATCGGGTTGTTATTGCCGGCGTAATTGCCCAGCGCCAGCACAGCGTCCGTCATGGTGGCGTTGCTGCTTGGCGTGAATGGCATCGCTATCACTTGATTGTTATAGTTGGCGCCGTCGACGAACCAAGCGTTTAGGGTATCGTATTCGCCGTTCGGGCCAAGTGTGCTGTACAGGATATCCGCGCTCGCCGTGGCGCAGAGTGCCAATGTCAAAATCGTGAGAAGCGTGAGTGTGCGGGACAAGGTTGCCTCCTTCTGCTGCTTTCGCCGCAGGTCAGCAAGTGTAGCGCACATCCCTTCCGCAATATGCGGGTAGCCTGCGTTCCTCTAGAACTGCCTTATCGCGTCTCCGCTGGAGGTCAGGTTGTTGTCGGTCTCCAGCAGCAGGACGCGATTCTGATCCACGATATAACCAACGTAGCTGCGAGTGCCCTCAAAGGCCGTCGTGATGCTCAGGGTGGTGCGGCCCGGCGCCACGCTGCCAACGCTGTACGTGCCTTGCAGCGTCTGCCCGATACTGACGCCGTTGGGATCATTCAGATCCAGCGTTCCCGCCAGAACACCATTGCCGTCGGCAGAGATCTGCCCGCTGACTCCGGTGGCGTTGTTGTTATTCAGCAAACCGTTGACCACGAAATACCCAAATTGCTTGGTGGCGTAGCTGCCCGCCCAGGCGGCATTGGTGGTGACGGTTGAGCTCTGGGCGTAGATATTGCCGCCCCCGACGACCGTGGTGCGTTCGTCCAGATAGTAGCCCTGGGTGGGCGAAAACAGATACATGGCGAACGGCAGCGAGGAGTTGGAGACATTCCACGTGCCGGTAATATACCCGTTCGCGCTCAGGCTGTAGCTGCCGGAAAGCGCTGCCGAGCCCTGGTTTCCCGTGTCGTTGACATCAAAGTAGCCGCTGGAAACATTTCCGCCGGAAGCGTTGATCTGGATCAACGTGTACGACACCCCGGCATTGGTGTTGGCCGAACTGCTGATAACGTAGCTGCCGTTGAAGTCGGTGGACGCGAACGCGGACTGCGTCTGCAGGTCGGCGCTCCCCAGCAGGAAGGTCGCAGCGCTGGGGTCGGCGAGGAAGCGGAAACGTCCTGCCGAGACCACGTAGTAAATCATGTTTGCCGAGCCGGTGGTCGAGCCGCTGAACGAGCCCGTGCCGCGGCCGAGAGCATCAATCGCGCCGTAGGATCCGGTGACGGTCTGGCTCTTGATGATGGTGCCGCCGCAGTTGACGTCCTGCACCCCGCCGATGGTGCTGCCGCTCATATTGAAGATTCCGGCCGAGTCCACTGCCCCGCATCCCAGCCCGCTCCCGGAGAAGCCAAAGGCGTAATTGCCCGCGGGAGCTGCCGGCGATGTTTGAGCTTCAAGATCTCCGGTGGCGGCCACCACGCCGCTGTCGACCTCGTTCAGCACCCCATTGTTCATGGCTCGCAGCGCGATGGCAAACTGGAACTGTCCAATGGAGTTGTTCAGGTTCAAGGTGCCCCGGCCATCGGCCCCGACGCTATAGGTTCCGGTTATGGTGGTGGCTTGGACGTATCCGGATGTCGTGTCGGTGATATCTTCCTCGCCGCCCGTAATGTTGCCGTTGCCATCCGCAGTGATCGCACCCAGCGCGTAGAAGGGATTGGCATTGACGTCGAGGCCGGTGAGGCTGAATACGTAGTTGCCCTTGAGCGACGAATTGCCGAAGGTAACCGCCGTGATGGTCACAATCGACGAGCCCGAAACCGTCGACATGTCGGAAATGTACGCGGTGATGGTTACGCTGGCCGGACTCGGTACGACGGAAGGCGCGGTATAGAGTCCCGTCGAACTGATGGTGCCCACCGTGGTATTGCCGCCCGTGACCCCGTTCACCTGCCAGGTGATGGTGTTGTCAGTGGTGTTGCTGACCGTGGCCGTGAACTGCTGCTGCGAAGCTTCCTGCACATTGGCAGTCGCCGGTGAGACGGAAACGCTGGGGGTATTCGACGGGTTATTATTGCCGCAGGCGGCAAGCGCCAGGACAAGCATCGCAGCAAACGCGGTCAGAATCGCTGGTTTCATCGCGGACCTCGGGGCAAAAGTTTAAGTCAACAGTGACTCTACATCTAACTCGGATGTTGCCCGGCTGTTCCGAATTTTGTCGCCGGTCGGGAAGAAATCAACCGAAAGGCCGGCCCGGTGAGTCTCCCCATCCGGCAATCCCGCTCAATTCAACCCATCTTCATCGGTTCGGCCGGCACCTTTGTTTTCTCTGCCCGGAACCGTTACTCTTTTAAGCAGGAATACAGATTGGTGCCTATGCGCTCCTTGTTTCTGTTCGTCGTTTTAACCGCCACCGCAACCTTTGCGCAATTTGGGATTCCCACCCAACTCCCGAAACAGACCCAGGACGCCGACATCCGCAATAAGGTCTCGCAATACTGCCGCCTCGACTATACCGGGGCGCGCCTTACCAGTCAGGACTTTCAGAAGTTGAAGCCGGTGGTGACCTGGAACAGCAATCCTGATTATCCGCTCATCGATGTGGTCTCGCGTTTCGACGTCAGCAGCCTGGTCAGCCAGGAACACGGCAAGTGGTATGCCACCGTGACCTATCACCTGCTGGGCCGGTTTAACCTGGGACAGGGCTACTCCACCGAACCCGCAGGTAGCGACAAGCAGGTACAGTTCACGGTGCAGGAGATCAACGGCGAGCTGAAGGTGCTCGATCTCGATCCCAACTACCCCCATGCTTCGCGTGCCGCCATGCTCAAGTGGCTGCAGGAGAAGGAATCCGCCAGCGATCCCAACACTAAGATCATTTATCAGGACGCTATCAAAGCTCTCTCGGCGCAATCCGGCTCGCCCTTCGCCCGGTAATCGTTCGCCAGACAATCACCCGCCCGATAATCGAGGGCTGCACTCCGGGACATCCACCGTAGGGCGATGGCGGCAACAACGGCGAATTGCTATTCCCCCTGAATTCCCATTCCTACTCCCATTCCCACAAGGGGAACCCAGGTTGGGAAGGCAAATCGAGAATTCCCGGCGTCGAATCTGCCAAACTACCGAAAACTCAGATTAGGACACTCTTTCCGGATTGGCACGCCGCTTGCTTTGGGAACATATGTAATCCCGAGAGCAATATGAAATCTCCAGAATCCAGCAACCTGCAGGGTGAAATTGAGCGAGTAGCATCCTCCCTCGAGCAGACGGGCGGCGAGAGCGCGTTGTCAGAGTCACTAGCCTCGCCGCTCGACTCCGAGCTGTGTATGGAGGCGCTGCATGATCTCAACAACGTGTTCGCGGCGGTGCTGATGAACGCGCAAGTTTTGGACGGCAAGCTGCCCTCCTATAGCCGCTCCAAGCGCTACATCCATGAGATTGAGCGCAGCGCGCAGCGCGGCGGGGCGCTGATCAAGCGTCTGCTGGTGCGGCTGGCAGCGGATGCCGGGGAGAATTTTGTGGGTGGCGGGCCGGAGCTGGCAAGAGTTCCTCCTGTGGTAGGCAGCATGGTAGTGGCGAGCCAGGGGCCGACGGCGGCAGGCGAGGATGGGATAGCGATCGCATCTTCGCTTTCCGCCCATGCGGCTCCTGTTTTTGGCGCCACGGGACGGATTGCTCACAGCCTCGCTCATAACGTCTCTCACAATCTCGCTCACAACAAGGTGTGACTGCTGCACTAGCCGCATTGTCCCAAAAAGGGACAATGAGGATGGCGCAGTGTAGACGGTTGCGCCATAGGTCAAGGGCCGAGAATCGAGGGTGATTGCGTGCTTGCCACAGAGACAGTTGAGCGGTCAGAAGCCCCACGGGAAGCCAACCTGTTGAACCTGCTGGTCGTAGACGACGAGAGCACGGTGCGCGAATCCTGCCGTGAGGTAGCGGAGAGCCTTGGTTTTGCCACCAACGTTGCGGCATCGTCGGAGGAAGTCCTGCGCGTCGTGGATAGGGTCAGCATAGACGTAGTGCTACTGGACCTGCGGATTCCCGGCGGCAGCGGCATGGATCTCCTGCGGGAAATCAAGCGCCGCCGCCCGGAATCTGTGGTGGTCGTTATGACCGGCTACGCGACCGTACATTCGGCAGTCCAGGCCATGCGGGCCGGGGCCTACGACTACATCAGCAAACCCTTTACCTTTGACGAGCTGCGGCTGGTGCTGGACCGGGTGACGGCCCAGCTTAAGCTGGCAGCCGAAAACCGCCTGTTGCGCGACTCGGTGAAGTCGAAGCACGGCTTCGGCTCGCTGGTGGGCCGCGCGCCGGAGATGGAGAAGCTCTACCGCATCATTGCCAAGGCCGCCAACAGCTCGCATCCGGTGCTGATTCTGGGCGAGAGCGGAACCGGCAAAGAGCTGGTGGCGCGCTCCATTCATTTCAGCGGAGCCTATCGCGACCGGCCGTTCATTGCGGTGGATTGCGGTTCGCTGGTGCCTACGCTGATCGAGAGCGAGCTCTTCGGTTACGTGCGCGGCGCTTTCACCGGCGCAGTGCGCGCCAAAGACGGATTGCTGGCCACGGCGGACGGAGGCACGGTCTTTCTGGACGAGGTGGGAGAGCTGCCGATCGACCTGCAGGCCAAGCTGCTGCGCGCCATCCAGGAGAAAGAGATTCGCCCGGTGGGAAGCAACCGGGCAGTGCCCATCAAGGTGCGCATCCTTGCTGCCACCAATCGCGATCTGGAATCGGCGGTGCAGCAGGGGACCTTTCGCCGCGACCTGTATTTCCGGCTGAATGTTTTGACCCTGCGGGTGCCTCCGTTGCGGGAACGCAAGCAGGATATTCCTCTGCTCGCCGGGCACATTCTGGAGCGGGTCGCCCGCACCACCGGAATCTCCCGCACCATCAGCGATGAGGCCCTGCGGCGCATGCTGGATTACGACTGGCCCGGCAATGTGCGGGAAATGGAAAACTGTCTGGAAAGGGCCTGTACCCTGAGCTCCAGCGCCATTCTGCAGATTGGCGACCTGCCCACCGGGTTGCGCAACTACGAAACGGAAAGTCTTCCGCCCTGCCGGATTACGACGGATGCCTCCATCGTCCCGCTCTCCGAAGTGGAGAAGCGCGCCATCATGCAAGCTATCGAGCAGGTGCATGGCGACAAACTCGAAGCCGCCCGCCAGCTCGGCATTGGCAAGACAACGCTGTACCGCAAACTGAAAGAGTACGGCGCCATCAGCTGACTCCGGCGCTAAGGCAAAGCACATCCATTGAGTGTGATCGGGAACAAGGGAGAGGTGTGCCCGCAAGGGCCAGGAAGGGAAAGTATGATTCTGCTGGTTACGACATCGTCTCGCGCCAAAGAGTGCGCCGCTGCGCTGGAGCAGAGCACGCGCCACAAAACCGAAGTTGCCGGCTCCGTCTCCCGGGCGCTGGCCAGGCTGCAGGCAAGTCAATACGACGCGCTCGTGCTGGACGAGTCGCTGGTCGAGATTGATGACAGCGCGATTGATGCCTTGCTCAATCACGCCGGGATGGCAATGCCGATTTACGTCAACCTTGGCCTGCATCGGACGGAGCGGATCGTTCGCGCGGCGCAAGCCGGATTGGCGCGCAAGTACGCCGAGCATCTGGGTGCGTGGGAGTCGGCGGCCAGCGAGCTGAACAGCCAGTTACGGAGTGATCTGACAGGTATTCTGCTGGCCAGCGAACTGGCGCTGCGGGAGACGTCGATCTCTCCCAAGGTCGCCGACAAGATCAACTCTGTTCACAAGCTGGCGGAACAGATTCGATCACGCCTCGAGCCGGCGCAGGCACTCTGACGCCCCCGCGCCCGCAGAACCGCCGGAATATCCAATTGCCGTTGGCAGGCAACGCTGGCAGGCAACGTAAGTAGGTCGCTTCCTCTCTAAACCGGAGTTGGGCCGTTTTACCCGGGCCACTCCGTGTTCATGCAAACTCCTCCGCAAATCGAGCCGCAAGCTTCCGCGCGGCCTGCGATCTCCCCGTCCGACCGGCTGCAACTGGAGCGGCAGATTCGCGGGCTCGGCGAGTGGTTCCACAACCTTGACCTGCTGGGTGTTCCCACCGCGCCCAATCATTTTCTGGGCGACTTCCCGGCAGTGAAGTGGAAGCACATCGCGGGTGCCATTCCCGAAGACCTGCAGGGCGCCAGCGTTCTCGACATCGGTTGTAACGGCGGTTTTTATTCCATCCAGGCCAAACGCCGCGGGGCCGGCCGAGTGCTCGGAATCGACATCGACGACCGCTACCTGAACCAGGCGCGCTTTGCCGCGAAAACCCTGGGGGTCGAAATTGAATTCGAAAAGGCGTCGGTCTATCAGATCGATGCCATTGCCGGCCAGTTCGATTACGTCTTCTTTATGGGGGTGTTGTACCACCTGCGCTACCCGTTGTTCGCTCTCGATAAGGTGATCACCAAGGTCGCGCCCGGCGGCAGGCTGGTATTCCAGACCATGCTCCGCGGATCGAGCGCGACCAGGCAGTGGGAAGACAACTATCAGTTCTGGACGACGCAGATCTTTGCCGATCCCGCCTGGCCCGCCATGTACTTCGTAGAGCAGAGCTATGCCAACGATCCCACCAACTGGTGGATCCCCAATCAGGCGGCGGCGGAGGCCATGCTGCGCAGTTCCGGGCTGGAGATTCTCGAGCATCCCGAGTCGGAGACGTGGATCTGCGCTCCACGCAACGCGGCCCGCGATGGCCAGTACATTTACGAACTCGAATTGCAGGGCAGGCTGTAACGCACTTTCTGGAGAGAGAGGGAACGCAGGATCGCATGGTCGAAGCCGTAATGCTTTGGAACGAGCCGAACAATCTCTCGCATTGGGATTTCAAGCTCGATCCGGAATGGAAGAAGTTCGCCGACACTGCCAGGGCTGCGGCCTGTGCCATCAGGGTGGTGAACCCGGATGTCAGGATCGTGCTGGGCGGGATCTCTCCCATCGATCCGCAGTTCATCAGCTTGATGGCCGCGCACGGGGTGATCGACGCCGTGGATGTGGTCGCAGTCCATGGATTTCCCCTGGACTGGAACCACTGGAGCATCCACGAATGGCCGGCCAAAATTGCCGAGATCCAGCGGGTCACGCACAAGCCGGTCTGGGTCTCCGAAGCGGGAGCTTCGTCCTTCGGCGCCGAAGAAGTTCAGGTGTTCGGGCTGCGGCGCACAGCGGAGTTGCTGCTGGGAACGGTGGAGCGCGTCCACTGGTACAGCCTGCACGATCTGCCGTCTGCCTGGACGGCGACCACGCGGCATAAAGAAGCCGAAGGCAGCGCATATTACCGCCATTACTACATGGGACTGCTGCGCGAAGACGGCTCGCCCAAGCCTTCCGCCGAGTGTTTTCCCGCGGGCATGGGAATCTGCCAGTGGTTCCACTTTGAGGATCATCGGCTTGAGTCGTCAGTTGCGTGGTTGCGCAAGTTAGGGGTTCGGCACCTGCGTACCGGAATCAGTTGGGCGGACTGGTTTCGTCCTAATGCCGAAGCCTGGTTTGATCGCCAGATGCGCGCCCTGGAAGAGTTTGAGGTCACCATGACACTGTGCTTCACTCCCGAGCATCTGGGCATCGAGCGCCACTACACCAGTCCTCCGCGAAATCCGCAGGACTTCGCCGACTTCGCCGCCTGGGCGGTCGAGCGTTATGCGCCTGCCCTGCGCAGCGAAGCTGCCGTCCGGGAACCGGCAGCGAACGATCTGCTGATGGAGGCCCGCTAGATGAGCAGCCATGTCCTGATCACCGGCGGAGCGGGTTTCGTGGGCTCACATCTGGCGGACGCGTTGCTGGCGGAAGGCCACACGGTTCGCGTCTTCGACAGCCTGTCCGGCCAGGTGCATCCCGATGGCCGTCCGGAATATCTTAGCCGCGAGGTTGAACTCGTTGCCGGAGACATGCGCGACCTGGGGGTGGTCAAAAGCGCGCTGCAGGACGTCGACACGATCTTCCACCTTGCTTCAGCGGTGGGAGTCGGCCAGTCGATGTACGAGATCTCCCACTACATGGGAGCGAACACGCAGGGCACGGCCAATCTGCTGCAGGCCATCCTCGATACCAAGGCCGACGTTCGCAAGCTGGTGCTGGCGTCTTCGATGTCGATCTACGGGGAAGGGAAATATCTCTGCCGCCACTGTGGCCAGGTTGCGCCCCCGCCGCGGCCGCTGGAGCAGCTCAAAGCCAAGCAATGGGAGACGCTTTGCCCCATCTGCTACCGCGAGCTGGTTCCGATCGCAACCGACGAGTCGAAGCCGCTGCAATGCACTTCGATTTATGCCCTCAGCAAAAAAGATCAGGAAGAGATGACGCTGCTGTTTGGGCGAACCTACGGGCTGCCGGTAGTGGCGCTGCGTTATTTCAATATCTATGGAACCCGGCAGGCGCTGTCGAATCCCTATACCGGAGTAGCGGCGATCTTCGCGTCGCGGCTGCTGAATCATCGCGCGCCCATGATCTTTGAGGATGGCCGGCAGATGCGCGATTTCGTCAGCGTTCACGACGTGGTTCAGGCGAACCTGCTGGCGATGAAGCGCAGCGAGGCCGACGGCATGGCCCTGAATATCGGATCGGGCTCGCCGATTTCCATCTTCGAAGTGGCGGCGGAACTTACCGAATGCCTGGGAGAAAGCATTCCCTCCGAGATCACGGGCAAGTATCGTGCCGGAGACATTCGCCACTGCTTTGCCGACATCACGGCGGCGCGCAAGGTGCTGGGTTACGAGCCGCGATTCCGTTTTTCCGATGGAATTACGGAGCTGGTGGAATGGCTTCGCTCCCAAACCGCAGTGGACAACGCTTCGGAGATGGTCCGCGAGCTGACCACTTACGGTTTGACCGCTTGATGGAGACCCATGCGCGCACGTTGCGTAACGAGAAGAATTGCCTATGCACATCCTGCTGACGGCGGATACGGTTGGTGGCGTTTGGAGCTACGCGTCGGAAGTCGTTACCGGACTGGTGCGGCGCGGCGCGCGAGTCACCCTGGTCAGCTTCGGCGAAATTCCTGAACCTCGGCAGACCCGATGGATGGAAGGCCTGCGCCACCTGGATTACCGCCCTACGGCATTCCGGCTGGAGTGGATGCAGGATTCGGCAGACGACATCGATGCCTCCTCGGAATACCTGCTCAATCTGATTCGCGAGACTAAGCCGGACCTTCTGCACCTCAACCAATATTGTTACGGCGCGCTGGATGTCGACCTGCCGAAGATTGTCGTGGCGCACAGCGATGTGGTTAGTTGGTGGAACGCGGTTCATGGAGAAGATCCGCCCGACTCGGCATGGATCGGATGGTATCGCGAAACCGTCGAGCGCGGACTGCGGGGCGCTGAGACCGTGATTGCGCCCTCGCGCTGGATGCTGCAACAGATCGAGCGGCACTACGGGAAACCGCAGCAGAGCGAAGTCATCTATAACGGGCGCACCCCGCAGCAGTTCAATCCTCACGGCGAAAAAGAAGACCACGTGGTCTCCATCGGACGGCTCTGGGATGAAGGCAAACAGATCTCGCTGTTGACCGAATGCCGCCTGGGTTGCGGCGTTACCCTCGCCGGCGCGCTGGATTCGCCCGAGAAAGACAATCCCACACGAACGAAGCCGCCATATTCGGGCAGAAAATCGGTACGGCTGAAAGAGAAGCTGACGTTCAGCCAGGTGCAGTCGCTGTTGGCCAGCGCCTCCATCTATGCTGCCACCTCGCGTTATGAACCATTCGGACTGGCGCCGGTCGAAGCCGCGCTTTCCCGTTGTGCCATCGTGGCCAACGATATTCCCACCTTCCGGGAACTCTGGGGACAGACGGCAGTTTATTTTCCGGCGAATGATGCCGATGGATTACAAAGCACGATTGAAAAGCTGCGCAGCGACCGGAGTTTGCGCCTGCATCATGCCGAGCTGGCGTATCAGCGGGCGCGCAGGTTGTTCACCGCCGAGCGCATGGTCGAGGAATATCTCGCGCTGTACACATCGCTGGTCGGCCAATGGAGTATCGCGGCATGAGCGGACGCATCAGCTTCCGTATTTTTGCGCACTCCTGGATCTCTGACTGGAACCACGGTAACGCGCATTTTTTGCGGGGGTTGGCGCGCGAGTTGCAAAAGCTTGGACATGAAGTGCGCTGTTATGAAGAGTATCCCTCCTGGTCGGTGACCAATCTGGTGAGCCAGGAAGGGCTCGTGGGAGAAGCGGCCATCGAACAATTTCGCCGGGAGTTCAGCGATCTCGATGTGCGCCTGTACGAACGCGGACCGAACCTCGGCGAGGCATTGCGCCAGGAATTGAGCGGCGCCGATGTGGTCATGATTCACGAATGGAACGATCCGGAGGTGGTCAACGAAATTCTTTCTCTGAAGAACGAGCTGGGATTTGCCGTTCTTCTGCACGACACGCACCACCGGGCGTACACCAATCCCGGCGAGTTGCTGCGCTTCCAGCTTCAGCTTTTCGACGGAGTGCTGGCGTTCGGCGAGGCCATTCGCCGCATTTACAAAGACGGTTTCGGCATCGAGCGGGCATGGACGTTCCACGAAGCTGCCGATGTGACCAGCTTCTATCCGCGCGAGCAAGCGCACGACATCGACCTGTTATGGATCGGCAATTGGGGCGATGAAGAGCGGACGCGCGAGCTGATGGAATTTCTGGTCGAGCCGGCGGCCGAGCTTCGTGCTGCCAAAGCGGTCGTCTACGGAGTTCGCTATCCCGAGGAAGGGAAGGTGGCGCTGGCGCAGGCCGGCATCGAGTATCGCGGCTACCTGCCCAACCTCATGGCGCCGGCGGTGTATGCGCAGAGCGCGCTTTCGCTGCATGTGCCGCGCCGCCAATATGCCAACGGACTGGCGGGAACTCCTACCATACGGGTGTTCGAAGCGCTGGCCTGCGGCGCAGCCCTGATCTGCGCCCCCTGGCAGGACGCCGAGCATCTATTCCGTCCGGGCGAGGATTACCTGGTGGTGAATACCGGCGCGGAGATGAAATCAAGCATCGAATGGCTGCTGCGGGACCAGGCGGCTCGTGACCAGATTGCTGCCAGCGGCAGACAGACGATTCTCGAGCGCCACACTTGCGCGCACCGGGCGCGGCAGCTCGCCGGCATCTGCGAGGAGTTAATTTCATGAAGGTTTTTGTGTTCGGATCGAGTCTTACTTCGTCGTACTGGAACGGCGCGGCCACATACTACCGAGGAATTTATAAGAATCTCGCCAGCATGGGATTCCAGATTACCTTCGCTGAGCCCGATGCCTTCGGCCGTCAGCAACATCGCGATCGCGAAGATTTCAGCTACGCCGTCGACATCGTTTATCAATCGCCGCGCGACATACCGGCGCTTCTGAGAACGGCCGCGGATTCCGACCTGGTCATCAAGCACAGCGGGGTTGGCGTGCATGACGCGCTGCTGGAAGAGCGGATCCTGGAGTGCCGCTCCGACCACACCCAGGTTGCCTTCTGGGATGTGGACGCGCCGGCGACGCTGGCTGCCGTCGAGGCGGACGCGTTGCATCCTTTTCGTCAACTCATACCGGAATACGATTACGTTTTTACCTACGGCGGCGGACCGCCCGTCGTCGACCATTACCTGAAACTCGGCGCCCGCACCTGCCATCCGATTTACAACGCGCTCGATCCGGAGACACATCATCCCGTCGACCCTGATCCTCAGTTGCAATGCGATCTGGCGTTCGTGGGCAACCGGTTGCCCGATCGTGAGCGCCGGGTGGAAGACTTCTTTCTCGCGGCGGCCGAGTTGTCGCCGTATGCAGGCTTTGTCCTGGGAGGCGAAGGTTGGGGTGACAAGCGTCTTCCCTCCAACGTGCGCCGGATTGGCCACGTCGGCACCAACGATCACAACCGGGTGAACTGCTCGGCCCGCATGGTGCTGAACATCAATCGCGAGTCGATGGCGAAGGTCGGCTTCTCGCCGCCCACGCGGGTCTTCGAAGCGGCCGGTGCCGGATGTTGTCTGATCACCGACAACTGGAGTGGGATCGAAGAGTTCTTCACGCCAGGGTGCGAAATCCTGGTCGCCGACAACGCCGGGGACATTGCCGATCTGCTAAGGACCGTCGATGCCGGTCTGGCGCGCGAGATTGGCGATGCCATGCGCCAGCGGGCCCTGGAGGAACATACCTACGCGCTGCGCGCCCTGCAGGTGCGGGAAATTCTGCGCCAGGCTTCGCCGCTGGTTCTATCGGCACGCAGCCATGAACTGTACCGTCAAACGGCATGAAAATCGTCGTCTTCGGATTGTCGGTTACCTCGGCCTGGGGCAATGGCCATGGCACGACCTATCGCGCTCTGCTCAGCGCGCTGCATGCTCGCGGCCACGGCATCGTCTTCTTCGAAAAGGACGTTGAGTGGTATGCCTCCAACCGCGATTTGCCGGAACCGGAATTCTGCCGGGTCATTCTGTTCGACAAATGGCGGGAGGTTCTGCCCGCGGTCCGGCGAGAGTTGCGCGATGCCGACGTGGCGATGATCGGCTCGTATTTTCCCGATGGATGGCAAGCCGCCGACGAGATCGCAGCTTCGCCGGCGAGGGCCAAGGCGTTCTACGACATCGACACTCCCATCACCGTGGCTGCTCTGCGCGAGCATGGCCGGACCGACTATCTGCACGCTCGGCAGATCCGAATCTTCGACATCTATTTCAGCTTTACCGGCGGCCCGATGCTGCAAGAACTCGAGAGCCGATTCGGCGCACGCCGTGCCGTGGCGCTGTATTGTTCTTTCGATCCTCAACAATATCGCCGCTTCGGGACAAATCGCCGGTTCGCCTGCGACCTCAGCTACATGGGCACGTATGCGCCCGACCGCCAGCCGAAGATCGAGGAGTTGCTGTGCGAGCCGGCGCGGCAGATGCCGGCGAAAAGTTTCATCGTGGCCGGGCCGCAATATCCAAAGGAGGTGCGCTGGCCCAAGAATGTGCGGCGCATCAAGCACCTGAATCCGCGCTGGCACGCGAAGTTCTACAGTTCGTCCCGCTTCACTCTGAACGTGACGCGGCGCGACATGGTGATGGCGGGATACTCGCCTTCGGTACGCCTGTTTGAGGCGGCGGCCTGTGGCGCGACCATCATCTCCGACAACTGGCCCGGGCTTGATTCCTTTTTCTCGCCGGGAGAAGAAATTCTACTGCCCACAGGCGTGGACGATGTCGTCCGCTATCTCTCGCAACTCAGCGATTCTGAAATTCGCCGCGTCGGTGAGCGCGCGCAGGAACGGGTGCTGGCGGAGCATACCAGCCGGCATCGGGCCATCGAGTTTGAAAAGGAAATTGAGAGCATTGCGGCGCAGCGCGAGCTGCCTTCGTCATCCAGCCAAGTCCCCGCCGCAGTAGCATAAACAGCGCTATTCCGTGCCTGCGCAACTCATCGGGCCTTAGATGAGGCAGCGAAAACGCTGGCCCTCGCATCTTTTAGGTAGTTCCAACTAACAGCAAGCCCGCACCAAAACTGTTTTGTAAAGGACCCTACAGATGCGAGTTGCTCTGGTCGCACCTCCCTTTTTGCCTGTTCCACCTAAAAAATATGGCGGAACAGAGCTGTTTATCGCCCACTTGGCCGAAGGTCTTCAGGCGAGAGGCGTCGACGTAGTCGTGTATACGATTTCCGAATCCAAAGTAGGAGTAGAAACCCGCTGGTTTTATAAGGACTCGTTGTGGCCGGTGAAGGGAGAGATTTACGACAATCTGCGGGACGCGAACCATTCCTCCTGGGCGATCAGCGACGCCTGCAAAGATTGCGACGTCATCCATCTGCACAATGTTCCGTCGTTGATGTTCACGCGTTATGCCGATTGCGAATTTGTGTACACGGTGCATCATATCCACGAGCCGCCACTGAGCGACATCTACGCTTTTTTCCCGGAGGTGGAGTTCGTTACCATCAGTGACTTCCAACTGCGGCAGGAGAAGATGGCCCGGATGCGGACCATCCATCACGGCGTCGATCTAAGCCTCTATCAATTCCAAGCCGGGAAGCAGGATTACCTCTCGTTTCTGGGCAGAATTGCTCCCATCAAGGGGACCCATCTGGCCTGCGAGGCGGCCAAGAAAGCCGGCATTCCCCTGAAGATTGCGGGCGAAGTGCAGCCCATCTTTCAGGATTATTTCGACGCCATGGTGAAGCCTCACGTCGACGGAAAATTTATCGAGTACGTCGGCCCGGTCGATTTGGCGGCGAAGAACGAGCTGCTTGGAAACTCGGTCGCCATGCTGTTTCCGATTCAATGGAACGAGCCCTTCGGCCTGGTTATGATCGAGGCGATGGCATGTGGGACTCCGGTGCTGGCATTGCCTGGCGGCTCGGTGGAGGAAGTGATCAGAGACGGCATCTCCGGGTTCATCTGTAACAGCGTCGACGAGATGGCCGAGCGCGCCGCGCACTCGCTCGACAAACTAAAACCGCAGACGGTGCGCGATTACTGCCGCCGCTACTTTTCACTGGAGCGGATGGTCTCCGATTATCTGGGGCTCTATCAGGAACTGGTGGGAGAAGTAAGCCCGTTGGGCACAACCCGGCCAAGCATTGCCGTGAGAGGATTGAGTGCGCGCCGAAGCTAAAATTCCAGGTCTGCAGGCCGACTTCGCACAACCGGAATGAGCACGTATCCGACGATTACAAAAGAGCAACTGATCGAGATTCCGTCGCCCTTCCAGGAACCTCGAGTTGCCTACAAGGAGCTGCAACCGCGCAAGGTCGACAATCTGACCTTGATCGACGGCAAGACCTTCAGTGCAACCAACGTGGCCGGCGATATCTTTCCTCCCGGGTCGCCGGATGTCGGGCTGTTTCATGATGACACGCGTTTCCTCAGTCATCTGGAGCTGAAGATCGGTGGACATCGCGCCATCGTGCTGTCGTCGAGCACGGAAAGGACCTTCACCACCAAGATTGAGCTGACGACCGGCAACATAACGTTGCGCGATTCGTTCGACCTTCCCGAGAACACGGTCCATATCCGGCGCGACCAGTTGCTGGCCTCGGAGATTTTCTTCGATCGCCTGACCTTCGAGAACTTCAATCTCACGCAGGTCGATTTCACGCTGGAGATCATTCTGGCCGCCGACTTCGTCGACGTTTTTCAGGTGCGAGGCGTAGCCCGCCAAAAGCACGGCCAGTACTATGCGCCCATCGTGAACGGCGATACCGTCACCTTCGCCTACCGCGGGCTCGACGACGTCATGCGGCAGACGCGGGTGAAGTTCGTTCCCGCTCCGGATGAGATCAAAGAGGGTGCGGCCCGATGGCAACTGCAGCTTGCTCCGTTGAAGCGAGTGCAGGTTGAGCTCCAGATCACTCCCTATGTCGAAGACCGGGAATCGCGCGCCCGGAATTTCGAATTTGAAACTCAATTGCGACAACGGCGCTCGAATTTCGCAACCTGGCAAGCCGACTCCACCAGCTTCGCTTCTTCCAACGAAGTCCTGACAGGACTGCTGGCGACGGGCATTGGCGACTTCCACGCGCTACAGATTCCCGATGGCCGGGAGCACGTCATCGCCGCCGGAATTCCTTGGTTCGCCACCATGTTCGGGCGCGATTCCATCATTGCCGCGTACCAGTTGCTCTCGGTGAATCCCCAGCTCGCGGTGGATACGTTGCGGGTGCTGGCGCGGTATCAGGGCAAAGAGCGCAATGACTGGCAGGACGAAGATCCGGGCAAAATCCTGCACGAATACCGCAACGGAGAAATGACGCGCGACGGCGAGATGCCGTTCGGCCCGTACTATGGATCGGTCGACGCGACCCCGCTGTTTCTGATTCTGCTGAGCGAGACCTTCAACTGGACCGCAGACGAGCAACTGGTCGAAGAGTTGCTGCCCAATGCTTACGCCGCGTTGCAATGGATTGATGAATGCGGCGATCTCGATGGCGATGGTTTCGTCGAGTATCTGCGGCGCTCTCCCAAAGGACTTATCAATCAGGGCTGGAAAGATTCCTGGGACGCCAACATGCATCGCGACGGGACAGTGGCCCAGCCGCCGATCGCGTTGAGCGAGGTGCAGGGATATGTCTACGACGCGAAGTATCGTATGGCGTCGCTGCTGCGCAGCTTCGGCGACGTGAAGACGGCCGACCGCCTGAAGCGGGAAGCGGCGGAACTGGCCCGCCGCTTTGATCGCGTCTTCTGGGTCCCCAGCCGTGGATTCTATGCCATGGCGCTCGACGCCGAAAAGAAGCCGCTGGAGGTCATCTCTTCCAATGCCGGCCAGCTTCTGTTTACGCGCATCGTGAGTCGCGAGCGGGCACGCACCATCACCACCCGGATGATGCGCGACGATATGTTTAACGGCTGGGGCTGGCGCACCATCTCGCACGATGAGCGGGTCTTTAATCCGCTCAGCTACCATCGCGGGTCGGTGTGGCCGCATGACAACTCGCTTATCGCGCATGGCATGGCGCTGAACGAAATGCGGGATGGGGCGCTGCAGGTGCTGACATCGCTTACCCACGCGGCGGCGGATTTCCGTGACTACCGGCTGCCCGAACTTTTTTGCGGTGTGCAGCGGCGCGAGAACGATAGTCCGGTGCATTACCCGGTTTCGTGTTCGCCCCAGGCCTGGGCCTCCGGAGCCATGTTTCTCATCCTCACCTCGGTTTTGGGGATCAGGCCCAGCGCGCCGCGCAAAGAGCTCAACATCGTCAATCCGGAGCTGCCCGAAGGACTCGACTATCTCCACATCCGCAACATGCGCATCGGCGCGGCGCGGGTTTCGCTCGACTTCACCCGCCAGGGTGAGCGCACGTTTTGCAACGTGGTCGATGTGCAGGGCGAAAAGCTGCTGGTCAACGTAGCGTTCAAGAAGTAGAGGGTTGGCCGTCCTGGTCGGCGCAGAGCTCGCGAGTTCGCTACAATGAGAACTCACAACAGCAGCAATTCTGGAGGCAGTGCAATGGCACAGGTGAAGATCACGGTTCGCAAGAATGGGCCCTATCGCGTGGAAGCACCGGAAGGAACAGTGGAATTGGTCGATGCCGACGGTAATCCTTACGATCTGACCGGCAAGCCCGCCTTCTCTCTATGCCGCTGCGGCGCCTCCGTCAACAAACCGTTCTGCGATGGGACACATTCCAAGATGGGCTTCCAGGCCGCCGAGGCTGCGGTAAAGAAGGAAGAGCAAGGCGGTCAGTAATCGCGCACCGGCGTTCTGCCGTCGCCGCTCGCCCGGGCTATGACACTGCAATTCCAGCGTAGCCGACGACCATATTCCGGTCTCCCGAAACATCGCCGGAGGTAGCGTAGCGGATCAGCTTGGCCTCGGTCGCACCGAGCTTCAGCGCCGCCGTCAACATGGCGACGGCCGGGCCATAACCGCACATGCTGATGTGGCCTTGGTGAATTACGTCGAACAACCCGCGGGGATTCAAGGCAAGTATCTGATCGATGGCGCGGCGGTCTTTTACGCGCGTGACCTCATCGCTCTCATAGTGATTCATGTCGCTGGAAGCGATGACCAGAACGCGCGAGCCCAATTCGCTGATGACCGAAGCCATCGCCACGCCCAGCGCGCTGAGCACTTCGAATTGGCTTGTCCCCACTGCGATCGGCACGAAGCTGAATTCCGGATGCAAAACCTGCAGGAAGGGGAGCTGCACTTCGAGTGCATGTTCGAAACGGTGCGCAGCTTCGTCTTCCGTCAGCAGCCGAAAGCGCGCTTTCAGGGCGGAGGCCATCGCCTCGTCGACCGGCACATCTCCCAGAGGCGTTCGCCATAAGCCACGGCTCAGGATGGCCAGCGGCTCGCCGCGTCCGGTGTGATTTGGACACAGAATGATGTACTGCGCCGGCAATTCCAGGCGACGAAAGACGGCTCCGGCCACGCCGCCGGAGTAGATATAGCCCGCATGAGGCACCACACAACCCAGAGCGCGAATCGGCGCCGGTTGCTGAGACTCTGCTTTGGCAGAAATGCTGGTGAAAGCCTGAATTTCAGAACGCAATTCGCGCGGATCTGCCGGATAAAATTGTCCTGCAACGGCCGGCTGACGAATAGCAGTGCTCATGGGAGGGCCCCACAAAAAGTTTACGCCGCTTGTAAACTGCGCGATAGCGTGGCCATTTTTTCCAGCGGCACGGCTTCGGCGCGCACGTCGGAGCGCAGGCCCGCCGTCTTCAATGCTACCTTGATGGATGCGTCGGGATAAGTGCCCTTCAGGTTGTTGGCCAGGGTCTTGCGCTTTTGCGCGAAGGCGACTTTCAGCAGACGCAGAAACGGTTCTTCCTGGATTTGCAACTCTTCCACCCGGGGAGCCATGGTGAGCCGCAAGACCGAGGAATGCACGTCGGGCGGCGGCTTGAAGGCATCCGGCGGAAGGGTGAAAAGGTTTTCCACCCGGGCATAAAGCTGGGCCGTGGCCGAAAGCAGTCCGTAATCGCGGGAGCCCGGTTTGGCGGCAACGCGGTCTGCCACTTCGCGCTGCACCATGATGACAGCGCGCTCGACGCTGGGATGGAGCTCGAGAATCCGCAACACGATTTCGGAGGTGACGTAATAGGGAATGTTGCCGACGATGTCGACCGTCTCCGGTTTGGTAGGCCGCAGATCATGCAGCGGGCCTGGGCGGCGTCCCAGCAACGATGGAAACTCGACGGTGACGAAGTCGGATTCCAGAATCTCGACATTTGTTCTGGTGGCGTAGCGCATACGTAACTGCGCCGCCAGGACTCGGTCCAGTTCCACGCCTATGACTTTTTTTGCGCGATTGACCAGCAAATCGGTGAGCATGCCTTCGCCCGGCCCGATCTCGATCACGATTCGGTTGGAAATGTCGCCCAGCGCCTCGACAATGCGCCGCGCCGCATGGTGATCAACGAGGAAGTGCTGCCCCAACTTAGGCTTGTGCCGGCTGCGCTTTTCGGCAACGGTTTTCGTTGTCGTACTTTTGGCCACGTTGACCCTCTTTCCCTGCGACAATTAAACTCAACTGTTTCTCTGAACTGTTCATCATAAACGCAGCCGCATCTTCATCCCGGCGTGTTGCGGCTGGCCGTTTCGGCCGGCAACGCGTCAAACGCGCAAAATCGCACGCGCGGAGGTCTAATGCGAATTGTCATAGCGGCATCCGAGTGTATTCCTTATTCCAAAACAGGTGGGTTGGCAGATGTTGTCGGATCGTTGCCTCCCGCCCTGGTGAAATTGGGGCATGAGGTCAGCGTCTTCACGCCTCGCTACCGGCAAACTCATCTGGATAAGGCCACTCCGATACTCACCAGCGTCACCGTCCCGTTCGATGATCGCTACCGATTTTGCTCCGTCCTCGACGGCGGCATCCACGAAGGTGTGCAGTTTTACTTCGTCGACTACCCGCCTTATTTCGACCGCGAGGCGCTCTACGGAACTCCGCTGGGCGACTATCCCGACAACGCCGAGCGCTTCGCTCTCTTCTGCCGCGCGGTGCTGGAAGCAACCAAGTTCATCGGACGCCCCGACGTCCTTCACTGCCACGATTGGCAAACCGCGCTGATACCGATTCTGCTCAGCACACTGTATACGGAAGATCCAGCGTACGAGCGCGTGCCGTGCGTTTTTACTATCCACAACCTCGGCTATCAGGGACTATTTCAGCCCGAGATTCTGCCGCTGTTGCTCTTGCCGTGGGACCTGTTCACGATTACCAAGATGGAGTTTTACGGCAAGGTCAATTTCCTGAAAGGCGCCATCACGACGGCGGACTTCGTCACCACGGTCAGCCGTAAATATGCGCAGGAGATCCAGACCGCGGAATACGGTTTCGGACTGGAAGGAGTCCTGCGGGCGCGCTCGGGAACGATCGCCGGAATTCTCAACGGCGTGGATTACGTGGAGTGGAGCCCGGAACAGGATCCGCGCATCGCGGCCAACTACAGCGCCGACGACCTCGACGGCAAAGCCCTCTGCAAGCAGGACCTGCTGAAAGAGTTCGGTCTGGCGGAGGAGACGCAATTGCCGGTGCTGGGAATCGTATCGCGTTTCGCCGGGCAGAAAGGGTTCGACCTGATTCAGCAGGTGGCAGACCGCATTGCTCGGGAAGAGTTGATCGTGGTTGCGCTGGGCACCGGCGATCGCGAGTATGAAGATATGTTTCGCCGGCTGAACAAGCAGTATCCGCAGAAGTTCGCGGTGAAGATCGCCTTCGACAATGATCTTGCCCACAAGATTGAAGCCGGCGCCGATATGTTCCTGATGCCATCGAAATACGAGCCTGCGGGTTTGAACCAGATGTACAGCCTGAAATATGGGACGGTCCCGATTGTGCGCGCCACCGGCGGCCTCGACGACACGGTCGAGCAGTGGGACCCCGCTACGAAAAAGGGCACAGGCTTCAAGTTCAGGGAATACAGCGGCGAGGCGCTGCTGGAGACGGTCCACCTGGCGCTGGAAGCGTTTCGCGATCAGAGCAGTTGGCGGGTGCTGATGAAGAATTGCATGGCACAGGATTATTCGTGGAACGCATCGGCGCGCGAATATATTCGGGTCTACGAGCGGGCGCGGCAGCTCAAATAAGGAGCATTGCACTCCAATGGCAGCAGGGCAGGCAGTCGACCCAATGCACAGCGCGGAGAACCTTTTCGAGGGCTTCGAAAACCTGATGCCCTTTCGTGTACACGACATCCTGCTGGTCTCCAGCCTCTACGACTCATTTATTTTGCGCGAAGACGGCCGCCTGAACGAACTGCTGCTGAAAGAGTCGCTGGATCTGCACCTGCAGAATGTGCCCGGCATTTCCCATGTTTCCACTGGAGGCGAAGCGCTCGAACTGGCCCAGGCGCGTACCCGCTTCAATCTGATTGTCACCAATCTTTGGGTGGGCGACATGAATGCCGCCGAACTGGCGAGGCGGGTGAAGCAGGCCGGACTCGATGTGCCGGTGATCGCGCTGGCTTACGACTATCGGGAGATCCAGGATTTCCTGGCGCGCAATCCGCAGACGGATATCGAGCGGATATTTCTTTGGCAAGGCAATGCGCGCATCCTGATCTCGATCGTCAAGTACATCGAGGACAAGCGCAATGTGCAACACGATTCCGAAGCGATGAGCGTTCCCATCGT
The DNA here is from genome assembly GCA_963846815.1 of uncultured Acidobacteriaceae bacterium. GTDB lineage: Bacteria > Acidobacteriota > Terriglobia > Terriglobales > Acidobacteriaceae > CAVVDY01. The sequence goes on from CAWJXG010000001.1 coordinate 763,829, forward strand.
GCTGGTGGTCGAGGACAACATTCGCTATTACTCGGCATTCCTGCCGGTGCTGTACACCGAGCTATGGAGCCAGACGCAAAGGCTGGTCGACGAAGGAATCAACCTGCAGCACAAGCTGTTGCGCATGCGCGCGCGGCCCAAGATCCTGCTCTGCTCCAGCTACGAGGAGGCCGAGGAACAGACATTGCGCTACCGCGATCATCTGCTGGGAGCGATTCTCGACGTGGAGTTTCCGCGTGGCGGAGTGGTGCAACCCGATACCGGGTTCGAGCTGGCGCGCTCGATTCGGCGCGTGGTTCCCGATGTTCCCATCGTGCTGCAGTCGAGCCGCCCGGAGTACATGACGCGAGCCTTCAGCGAGGGATTTTCGTTCGTCCAAAAACACTCGCCCACCCTGCTGGCCGACTTGCGCCGGTTCCTGGTGGAACAAGCTGGTTTTGGGGACTTCGTATTTCGCCTGCCCGATCAGACGGAAGTGGGCCGGGCGCCGGACCTCAATCAACTAGAAGAGCTTTTGCATACTGTGCCGGCCGAATCCATCGCCTACCACGCCGAACGCAATCACTTCTCCCATTGGTTTATGGCGCGGACGGAGTTTGCTCTTGCCCGCAAGCTGCGGCCGCGAAAAATCTCGGACTATGCTTCGGTCGAGGAACTGCGGCAGAACATTATCGATTGCATCGAGGAGCACCGGTCGGAGCAAAGTCAGACGCAGGTTGCCGATTTCAATCCGGCCAACTTTCATCCCGGCCCTGCATTCTTCCTGCGCATCGGAAACGGATCGCTGGGCGGAAAAGCGCGCGGCCTCGCCTTCGTCAGGAGCCTGCTCCATCAAAACCGTCTGGGCCGGCGTTTTCATGGAGTTCGAATCGGCGTGCCTCCGACGCTGGTGTTGGCGACTGACATTTTCGACCGCTTCCTCAGCGATAACGATCTGCTGGATTTCGCGATGCATAGTGCGGACGACGACGAGATTACGCGGCGCTTCGTAGTGGCACGATTGCCCTCAACCCTCATCGACGCCCTGCTGGCTTTTCTGGAAAAGATGCATTGCCCGCTGGCCGTGCGTTCGTCGAGCCTGCTGGAGGACTCACAATACCAGCCGTTCTCCGGCGTATACGAAACCTTCATGCTGGCGAACCAGGACGAAGACCTGCAGGTGCGGCTGGAGCAGTTGATGGAGGCCATCAAGCGGGTATACGCCTCCACCTTCAGCCGCCATGCCAAGGTTTACGTGCGCGCCACACCGTACCGGCTGGAGGAAGAAAAGATGGCGGTGCTGATCCAGCAGGTGGTCGGGGCAGCGCGCAACGGCCGGTACTATCCGGATTTTTCCGGGGTGGTGCGCTCGCGCAATTTCTATCCTGTGCCTCCGGTTACAGTCAGGGACGGCTTCGCTGCGGTTGCGCTCGGTCTGGGCAGAGAGGTGGTTGGCGGAGGCAAGTGCCTGACATTCAGTCCGCGCTATCCGCGAAATCTGGTGCAGTTCTCGTCGGTGGAAGACATCCTGGCAAACTCACAGACCGAGTTCTGGGCGTTGCAGATGGACCGTCGCGAGCGCACCGTCGATCCTGAGGATGAACTCCGTGAGGCGCCATTCGGCATCTTGGAGGCGGAGAAAGATGGGGCCCTGAATCTGCTGGCCTCAACCTATTCGGCGGACAACCACGCCGTGTACGACGGCCTGAGCCGCAAGGGGACGCGCATCGTGAGCTTCGCGCCGATCCTGAAATACGGGATGTTCCCGCTCCCCGCAATTCTCGACCAGTTAATGACAATTGGCGAGGAAGGACTGGGAAGGCCGGTGGAGATCGAGTTTGCTGTGCGCCTTTCGAAGCAGAGCGGAGAAGCAAGCGAGTTTGGCTTCCTGCAGATGCGCCCGCTGGTGGTGTCGCGCGAAGGCGAGGACCTGCGGGTTGAGGTGATCGAACGGGAACGGCTGCTCTGCCAAAGCGGGCAGGTACTTGGCCACGGGAGAATCGATTCGTTGCGCGACGCCATCGTTGTGGACTTCCACCGTTTCGAGCGGGCGCGCAGCCATGAGGTGGCACAAAGCGTGGCGGCGTTCAATGCCGGGCTCTCGGAAGGACGGAAACCATACCTGCTTATCGGAGTGGGACGCTGGGGATCGAATGAGCCCTGGCTGGGTATCCCGGTGACATGGGACCAGATCTCGGGAGCGCGGGTGATTGTGGAATCGGGCTTCCGCGATTTCCGCGTCACGCCCTCGCAGGGCAGCCACTTCTTTCAGAATCTCACGGCTTTCCAGATTGGCTACTTCACCGTTAATCCGGATGCAGGGGAGGGATTCATCGATTGGGAATGGCTGAATGATCATCCCGCATTGCAGGAAGAGGGGTGCGTTCGGCACTTGCAATTCGGGGCGCCGCTTTCGGTGATCATGAACGGCAAGACCGGAGAAGGACTGATCTTTAAGCCGGAGGAATGATAGGGGCCAGGTCTCAGGTATCCGGCGTTAGGTATCAGGTATTAGTCGTCGGCACCTCGAAACTTGAAACCAAAACCTGAAACCTAAAACTTTGATCTTACGGTTGGGTGTTGGCGGCTGATTTCTTGGGACGCGAGGTAAACCGCTTCAGCACGAATTCCTGGAAGACTCCGGCAAGACTGCTTTCGGCGATTCGGATTACCGAGTTCTCAACCACCAGTCCTGCACTGCGATCGCTCGCGGGATAGTAGAGGTAGGAGATTCCGCCAGCCGCGAAGCTTCCCAGGATGGTGGAATAGTTAACCTGCCACTTCTTGTTGTCTCCCTTGCACATTACCCCATTGCCGATAGCGTAGATCAGGCGCGAACTGGTGCTTCCGGTGCCCTTGTAGAAATAGCGGGGATCCTGCTTGAGAAGCGAAGGCAGCATGGCGCCCCCGATGAAGGTTTCGGAGAAGACATCCGCATAGGTGGCGCCGAAGCGCTTGGCGTAACCCTCGGCCCCCTGGCCGTAGCCGGGGAATTGGTTTCCTGCCTGCTCGATTCCGGCCAGCGCCGCAGCGCCGACAATGGTGACGGGATTGGAGACCGACTTCCAGGCAAGCTGGAATTTTTGCCGGGGAATCAGCGGCGCCGCGTCGGGCTCGTAGCTGACGTAAAAGTTCGGAATGAATCCGAGGACCTTCTGCTGCTCCTGTGCCTTGACCTGCTCTTCCGCTACCTCGACCTGCGTGAGCTCGACGTTCACCGTGGAGGTGACGGCGGTAATGTTCACCGCGATCGGGGGCACCTGCAGGACCTCTCCGGCGTGCAACTCTCCGGAGAAGGATTTGCTGTCAAAGCCGGGAGCGGTCACGGTGATGCGAAACGGGCCGGGCGCCAGATTGGTGAAGGAATACTCTCCGTTGTCGCCGGATGCGGTTTCCAGCTTGGCCGAATTGCTGCCGCGCGTAAGCTGCACCTGGGCGCCTACGGCAATGTCCCCTCCCTGATCGAGCACGGTCCCGGCGATGCTGGCGCTCGACTGCGAGTCTGCGGGAGACGTGCTGGGAGAGGCCGATGTCTTTGAGGTCGAAGCAGCTTGTTTGCTGGTGTTGCTGGCGGGCCGCTTGGACTGGGCAGTCGCTGCTGGAGCAAAGCCGCATAATACGATCAGGACGGCCAACGACAGCCAACGCGAACAATCAGGAAACCGCCCATATCTCGTCCCGCACAAATACATCCCTTAGCCTCTTCTTCTACAGCGCAGCAATGTTCAGCGCAGCAATGTTCGTACGACGCAGTAACGTTGGGGGTTGGGGCGCACAACTTAAAGATGCTGCAGCAGGGAACCCGTCTCCAAATTCTCCGGCCCTCTGCGTACCAGCAATTGGATTGACCGGGAACCTTCTATTTTACTTTGCCGCAGCCCGCCGCGCGAAATCGAAAGACTCGCCGAGAGGCCTCGACTACAACCGGGTCTCAGTCCAGGTGGATGAATCCCAACTGTATTCGGAGCAGAAGGCATGACGGTTCCACAAAGTGGTTCGGGGAGGAGCAAATAATGCTTTTGCAACCAGCGGCAATCACGTATAAACGCTGGGAGAAAGCCGATAGGAGCACAACGCGTACGGTGGGTGCATTCCCCGGTCCGCCAGAGAGCGCAGCCATCGTGCTGGTGTTTTCTATGGGCCACTGAAAAATCAAATTCAACCCGTGAGGTGCGCGTTATGAAAGTACGGCGGCAGGTCGCGATCGCGATAAGTTTCTGTTGGCTGGCGCTGGGCGCGATTGGCGCTCAAGCACAAAAGAAGGGCGTAGCATGTGATGAACCCAAGCCCGAGAGCCTGTGCACCGCTGCAAATACCTGCGGATCAGAATCGACTTCCTGCAAAGTTGACATCCGCAAGTCGGGCGATGGCGCCTATATCAAACCAAGCGTTAGCGATCCGAAGGCCAATCAGTTTTTCTGCGTGAAGGCGGGAACCAGCGTGGAGTGGATGAGCTCGAGAAAGAACACCGGCTTCACGGTTGATTTCGGCTCCGGCAATCCCTTCACTCCGGAGAGTTCGATCAGGGGCGGGTCCGACAAGCCGGTGACGGTGAAAGCGCAAACGCCAGGATGCTACAAGTATGACGCGACCGCCTCAGTCTCAGGCGCGATCTATGGCATGAGCGGCAGAACCAAGAAGCCGGAGCTGGTCATCTTGCCTTAGCGGTTGCTGCGGATCGTGGGTTCCCCTGTTTGTGCGGGATGATCCCCGAAATGATCCGGAGAATGCGAGAGGCCGGAGTGCAGCCGGCCTCTGCTTGAGAATACGAAGGCTTCGACGGAGAGCTACTTCTTCGGGGCGATGGAGTCTTTGGCAGCCTTGGCGACGCGGAACTTCACCACGGTCTTGGCCGGGATCTTGATCGCTTCTCCGGTCTGCGGGTTGCGGCCCATGCGGGCTTTGCGGTTCGACTTCACCAGACGGCCAAGGCCCGGCACTACAAATACGCCGTTCTTCTTGGTCTCCTTGATTGCGATTTCAGCGAGGTCGTCGAGGAATGCCGCGACCTGCTTGTTGCTCATCTCATGCTTTTCGGCCATGTGCCGAACCAGCTGAGTCTTTGTCATACCTGTTGCCATGGTTTAACTACCTCCTTGAAGTTTGAGCAATGATTACGCCCAGTTGAAGCGTATGGTACACCAGCGCTGTGCGGGCGCAAAGCATTTTCACCTTATTTTATGCGGGTTTTCCACAAGTAGGGTCATTTGGGGCCGCTTTTTATGCGGCTTTCGTGCAGGTTCCAAGATAAGCAACACACATTTCAGGGCGAAAACGCGAATTGTGGCAGTTGTGCTGCAACTTTCAAAAGCCTATTGGGGCGTGCCGGCGCCTGGAATGAGCGGGTGGGGTCATCCACCCATTCCTTTCTGATTACCGGTGGAAGCAGGCGTATCGCCGACGCTCGGCGCTGCCAAGGAGCTATCCAGAGCAGGCGCGGGATTCGCCGCAGCGGACCCTGTGCCGGCTCCCGCTGCGGCTCCTGTCACTGCCGGTGCTGCAGGCGCGACGGCATCCGCTTGTGGGTTCGGAGGGGCCTCCGGCGCGGGCGGCGTCGGAGTTGCAGGCGAAGGCGGCACGTTTTCTTCCGACAGGATCTCCACCCGAACGGCCTTCAGGGTAACGCCTTTGAACTCGTCGAGGTCCTTGATGCGCTCGATCTCGGCTTCCGCATCTTCCCGGGTGGCGAACGGTCCGTGCGCTAAAACGTCGGCCCGCAGCGCCTGAGCATGACGGGGATCGGTTGGCGCGTAGCTGACGAACCACTCCCGGGGCGCGCTGGAGCGCATGATCTCGGCGCGGCGAATCACGAACACTGTCGCCAACGAGGAGAGACAGCAGGCTCCGCCGACCATCAGGCGGAAGGTGACTTCCGGCCGGGCGAGGAAGTGCTGGATGTTTTCCAGTGTGATGTCCTTGAGATAGCCGAGCACATAACCGGTCAGGAAGGTGGAGACCGCCTTGGTGAGCAGCGAGAACTCACCCGCCTCTTCTGTGCTACTGGGCGAGATGACGATGCCCAGCACCCACCCAAAAGCCACACCGAAGCTGGCCGCCGCAACGCTATAGGCGAAGTCGCGCGCGTTCTGCGCGAACTGTGCCGAGACCGTTACCACAATGAGGTACAAGCCGACGAAGAGCACCACGGCGGCAATTGCCGGAGGAGTGCTGGAGCGGAAGAAAGCCTTGGCGAAGGCCGTTCTCGCTCCCAGGTAGTAGGCGGCGCCCAGAACGATGAAGTAGACCGCGACCAGGCCCAGCGTGGGGCCGAGCAGACCGGAAATGGATGGAACAGCAGGCATTGTGAGCCTCCTGAGGGCGTTCTGACGCGCCAACGGCAAAATTGCTGAAAAACAAAATACACCGGATAGCTTGCGAAGAATACGACTATTTGAGCGGCTGGCCGGAGTCGCCAGTGGCTTGGTTAGAAGGCCTGGAAGACGGGGACACCGCCGATGCCGGTGTCGGCGTCGGGTTCGGGATGAAAGCGGTACTTCCAGGAGATAGCCGTCACTTGGACGTAGTCTGGGGCGTTGCTGGGGGATTCGCCGCGGGCGACTTGCAGCGAGCGCAGTGCCATCAGGTTCAGCGCCTCGCGAACGGTGATGTTGTGATAGAAGGGCGGGCGCCGATGTTCGTTGGGTGCGCAGTCACCCATAAAATCTCCGACGATGCCGGGCACTTGTTTGTTATGGCTGCTATACCACGCCTCTTCTTGGCGATAGAGGTACTTGCTAAGGTCAGGCGTGTAAGAGAAGAACGCCATCAGAGAGTTCATATATAGAAATTGCTGCGCCACACAGGCGTCAGGCGGAAGAAAGAACTCGGAGAGCTTGACATCCAGAAGCTTTGGCGGATCGGCTGTGCCATAGGCCGGATAGACATGTATGAGCCTGCCCTGGAGTAACTCGACACGGTAGCGGCGATCGGTTTGGCGGACACGCTGCAGTGCCTGAGAAAGAGTTATATCGGGCGGGCCGAGGTCGATCTGCGGTTCGCATTCCGGCCGGTTCTCGTAGAAGAATTCTTCGAAGCCGATAACGATCTGGTTGGGAAAGCGCCGGCGCAGCTCGTAGAGCGCCGCTTCCATAGGAGTGGAGGTGACGCCGGTCTTTGTGCAGACGTGGCCCGGGCCGGATGGGGCCTGGGGAAGTCCGGATGCCCATCCGACGGTAATCGACAGCAGGCACGTAAATAGCATGACAGCCCGGCGAGCCATACAATGTCAGACACCGGTGGCGATGGGATGGTTCCGGTAATGTCAGAACTTGTTGGGATTCGGTGTCCCGCTAATGACGGCCGCAAGAGCAGGTCCATGGCTGCGCTCAAGATGAGAAGGCGATGGGAGCGCTGATGGTAAACACTCTCAGCTATGCCAAGGCGATGACTTCGATTTCGACGAGCACGTCGCGGGGCAGTCCGGCGGCGGCAACGGTGGCGCGGGCGGGCGGCTCGGCAGGGAAATGGCGGGCATAGACCTCGTTCATGGCTGCGAAGTCGGACATGCTCTTGAGGAAGACCGATGTTTTGACCACCTGCGCGAGCGAACTGCCGGCGGCGGTGAGGATGGCTGACGAGGTTCTGCAGAACGCGTTCCGTTTGCGCGGCGACGTCGCCGCCGATGAGCTGCTGGGTGGCGGGATCAATGGCGATCTGGCCGGAGACGAAGACGAAGCCGTTGGCTTTGATGGCCTGCGAGTAGGGTCCGATAGCTTTGGGAGCGTCGTTGGTGGCGATGACTTGGCGCATTTTGCGAAGGTGCCTCCTGGCACGAGACTTATACGGTTCGCCTTCGCTCTTCGTTTTTCGCAGAAGAGGTGAGGACAAACTGTCACTACTGCAACCGATTGTCGCATGGCCGGGCAGGCAAAGACAGCCGGCCTATCGAGATAAGAATTCACCACTGAGTACGCAGAGAGCACGGAGAAAATCCCACGGAGAAACACTAATCCATGGAGTCCCTGTGTGATTCGTGCGCTTGGTCGTGGCGCGATTTACATTTTCGGAGCGGGTGACTCTAGGAGTTTCGCTACTGACCAATAGTCCAACAAGGTAGTTTTTACGTGTCAACTAGGAGAAATGCAACAATTCTCTGTAAGGTATTGTAGTTAATGGAAATATAAATTGCGAAATTGGTGAAGATTTTCCTATGTGTATGCTATAGTGAAATTAGAGTTGAATTTGGGAAGGAGATTCGTAGGTCTTCCCAGAATGAAAGCCCGGCGCGAGCTGGGTTTTGCTGTTTTTGTGCGCGATTGAGGCCCGGCACTTGCCGGGCATTTTTATTGGCATCAGTTTTTGCGATTGCAGGGAGCGGAAGATGGCGGCAAAAAAGGCAGCACGAACAGGCCAGGCGAAGAAGCAGGCGGACAGAGGGAAGAAGCAGCCGAAGAAAACCGCGAAGCAGTCCATCAGTAGCGGTGAGGAACTGGCGGGTGCGGGTTTGAGTCTGGGGGACCTGGCGCGGCTGAACGGCAGGTACGAAAAGTTCGAATCGCTCGAAGAAAGAGTGAAGGAAGTGGAGCGGGTGAAAAGGGCCATCTTCGCCAATCTGATGAGGACGGCGCTGGGCATGATGAAGAACGCCGAAAAGGGGACCAATGCGGCGGGCGCCAAGTTGTTGTGGGACTTCGCCGAGATCGACAAGTTGCCGAACCGTGCCGAACCGCAGGCGGAAACGGCCGCCGCAGGCGACGTTGCGGCTGCCAGCCAGGCCGAAGAAGACGATGATCCGACGAAAGCGGTGCTGTCGTTCTACAAGAAGCTGGGCATGACGCCTCCGAAGCTGAAGCCGCTGCCCAGCGGGAACCCCGAAGCGGCTGCGGCGCATGAGGCGGTCGAGGCGGCGGTGTAGCTTCCGAGTTTCCAGTTTCGAGTTTCAGGCTCTTCCGGTGAAGCGGCCAGGGCGCAGACCGGGAAGCGAAGAGCGAAAACCAGGTGCAACATTGTGGCTCCATTGACGCTGTTTTACATCGAACCCCGGTCGCCCCGGCGTGAGCTTTCACGGGTCAGGAAAGTCCGCACGGTAAAATCGAAATGTACGGCCGAACCCGGCCGAGGAGCGACGAGCCGCATGGACATGACCTGGGTCACCGACCGCATCGCCTTGGGGGGTGGCATCTGGACAGAAGACAAGATGATCGAGGTAGTTCGGGCCGGGGTCAGCCACATCGTCGACATGCAGATTGAATGGGACGACACCAAACTGGCCGAACCCTACGGGGTACAGGTGTTGTGGAACCCGACTGATGACGACTATCGGCCCAAGCCGGCGTCACTGTTTCGGCGAGGTGTGGAGTTCACGCTGAAGGCGCTGCAGGAGCCGGAGGCGAAGGTGTTCATCCATTGCGCAGCCGGTGTACACCGGGCTCCGATGATGACGCTGGCGGTGTTACGTGCCATGGGTTGGCCCCTGCAGGACGCCATTGAGATCATCGAAACCCAGCGGCCGGTGGCCGATTTCGCGCAGGTCTATGTGGAAAGCGTGGAAGAGTTCATGAAGAGCTATGAGGGAAAGAGTTAGCAACTAGCAATTAGCCGTTAGCGTTTCGCAAGTTCGATGCAGACGGATAATTGGTTTCAACTCGTTGCTAATTGCTAATTGCTAGTTGCTAATTGCTAAATACGAGGCAAATTATGCATACCATCAGCCGCCCACTCGGGCGGTTTTTTGTTGTCCTGGTTGTGTTGCTCGCGTGGATGTCACCGCGAGCGGTGGCGGCGGGCGGAGTCGCAATCAGACCTCCTGAGGCTTCGTCCGCCTGGGGAATGAATCAGTGGTCAGTGGTTGGTGGCGAGTGGCCAGCAAACCAGGCACTGGGCGCTGCCTTGCCGCGGCCGCATGCCTACTTCGACTCGATCAATCTGACCAAAATCACCGATACCGTGTACCGCGCGGACGGCTCCAAAGCGCAAGGCAAGCTGCTGATCTCATGGCCCGCGTTTACCACGGCGGCGCAGAACGTCATTGCGGCGGGGTCGCTCAGCGTGACGCTGGGTCCGGACGGGCTGTTCAGCGCAAGCCTGGCACCGACGACGGGAAGTAGTCCCACAGGCGTGTACTACAGAGTGATATACCAGCTGGATGACGGCTCCAATAAGGAAGAGTATTGGGCGGTCCCGGCGACGGACAACACCACCATCTCGGCCGTCCGGGCGAAGCTGGTGCCGACGACGGTGGCGGCGCAATTCATTACGCGGGATTTGGCGGACACGGTGTACGTCCATGTCAATGACGATCAGACAGTGGGCGGGGTGAAGACGTTCTCCAAATCGCCCGCTGTTCCGGATCCGAACAATCCGACCGATGTGGCCAACAAAGAATATGTGGATGCGAATGGAGGCGCCGGCAGCGTGAACCTGGATTCGCCTCCGCCGATTGGCGACAAGACGCCGAATACGGTTATCGGCTCAAGCTTGGCGGCCTCAGCGGGCGCGGGCGGCGACGCGGATTTCAACGCAGTCAAGCTGTGGACTCAGACCAGCGGCGAGGTAGACCTCGATTTCGTGAAGCAGGACGGCTCGTTGAAATCGCGAGGCGCTTATTACCTTCCGTGGTTTCAGCAGCCGAACATGGGGGCAGGAATCCTGAACTTCACGATGCCGCTGTTTACCTACGAGATGGTGGGCGGCATGACGGTCCTTGGACGTTACAACAGCTACCCACTCAGCGATCCCGGGGTGGGCACATGCACGGTGACCCATACCGGCGCGGGGGGCTCGGGCGCGACCTATACGCTGCGCTTTGTCTCCTCCAACAGCGATTACTCGCTGGCCTCGCCGGCGTGCAGCGATCCACAGGGATACAGCTACGACAACCATGAGCTGGACGCCTCGCATACGAACGTCATCACGTATCACCAGCCGGGAGGCTACGCCAACATGCTGCCATCGCGCGGCACCAACCCGGTTGGCAGTGTGGTGAAGGATCCCAATGCAGCCGTCGCAGGCGTTCTGTCAACGGTTACATCCTGCGGAGCGAAGAACGGTTGCACCTGGACAGACGACGGATCGTGGGGCAACACGACGCTGGCTAGCCTGGCGGGAGCTTTCTTCAATGATCCAGACCGCAATACGACGGCCAGCATGATCATCACGGGCCGGCAATTTCTGCAAGGCGGCCAAAACCTGAGCGGCGGCGCGATTGTGAACGGAAGGATGACGGGCGGGTATTTGAACGATCCTCCGGCGCCCACAGTGGTGGCCAATACGCAGGGGACGACCAGCTACTCCTACAGCGTAGTATATCACGATTATGGCCTTGGGATCACGAATGTGTCGCCGCCTACGACGATCAACAATGGGGCGGCTGTACCTAACAATTCCATCAAAGTGTCGTGCTATCCGTCGTATTCATCCTGGGACCTGTTGAAGAACGGCACCACCCAGGCCCTGGCCACGGATTTGCCGTGCGAGGGCTCGTTTGACGGCGCGACACGCCAGCCCTACGTCTTCACCGATAGCGGGCAGAGCACGACGGCCTATAGCGCACCTACCCGTAACAGCACGGGTGACTGGACCGCACATGGAGCCATTACGGGCGGAGCGGATGGAAGCACAAGTGTGTTTTACGGCCCATTGTGGGGCTCGAACGTGACGGCGATTGCTCCCCCCTACAACATGGGATACGTGCAGTTGCTACCCGGAGATACGAGTCATACGGGATATATAGCCTGGTTCGACCATTCAGGTAATCGAACTTTCGAACTTGGCTACGACACTGACAGCAACCTGACGCTCGGCGCCGATAGAGGTGGCTCCTTCAATGTGGGAGCTCCTATCATAACCAGCGGGGTAACCGCCCAGTCGATGACTACCGCCGGCATGGAGATCACGGGCGACCTGACGGCGAGGGATATTCCCGGCCATGAGTATTTCGTCAGCAAGTATGGCGGCGTTCAGGCGGCGATTGATGCGGCTTATAACAATGGCAGCGTACTGGGGGGAGCGATCGTCATCGACGACCGCACGTCACCCTACACCGGACCGGGCTGGATTGTGCAGGATTCGGTCACGCTGAAGCTGGCGGCGACCACTTATACCATCAACGGAACCGTGCAGTACAACAATGGCGTGAAAAACGTAGTCGCGGGAATCATTCTGATGCCGGGGTCTCACATGGTGGGAGTCGGTACGTCGGCGAATCATGGCACCAATGTCAATGCAGCGAATGGACTGAATGCCGACCTGATTGCAACCTCAACGGTGGGCACCGGGACCGGCGCCAGTGCGCAGTGGTGGCATTGGGGAAGCCTCGAGAACCTGCACATGAACGGCAACAAGGCGAACCAGACGGCGGGCAACTGTATCAACCTGGAAAACATGGGCGAGACGGCCGTGCTGCGCGCGATCGAGGCGGGCAACTGCTTCGCGGATGACATCGTGCTGGAGGGCAATTTCGCAACCCAGTCGGAGATCTCGAATATAACCGTGAACAGCGCGGGGAAATTCGGCATCGATCTCGACAACTTTCAGGGCGTGGGCGTGCTGCGCGGTTTGAGCGGCGACAGCAATGCGACGTCGATCATCCGCTTCAACGGCAATCAGTCGGCGACGCTCACGATCCTCGGGATGAAGTCGGAGGAGGAAATTTCCGGGCACGATCCGCTGATCACCGTGGATATGTTGAATGACGGATCACAGCCGGCGCTCTACCTAGTCGGCGGCTACACGTATGCGCGAGCGGGAGTGCAGGATGTTATCAAGATCATCAACGGCAAAGCGGGAGCTGCGCCGTTCATCCAGGTCAGCAATTTCTATGTCGACCCGAATTTCGTCAACGGCGTGAACGACACGGTGAACGGGCGGGCGTTTGCGGCGGCCAACATGAACAAGGTTCCGTTCTCCTACCTGCCGACCGGCGCATATCTCAGTGGACAGGCGTTTACGTTTGCGCCGGGAACCTACATTCAGGCGGGGCTCAGCGCGCTGACCGAGGTCTTCGGCTCCGACACGGATGGCAGCACGATGATCGCCGCCCAGGGTAACGGCGACGGCACCAGCTACTTTACCGGCGGCTTGAAGTTCGGCGTCCCCAATCGCACGCAATATGGATCGACACCCGAGATGATGGCCCGCATGGGCTCGCGTTTCCTTGGCGCAGGACAGGGATATGACACCAATACCTGGGTGTTTGTGCCGATCTGGAAGAGCGGTGATGCCAGCGCCCGTTGGATTGGCGATCCCAATCAGCGCTGGCCCGAAGTCTATGCCGCCGACCTGAATTCGACAACGGCGACGGTGGGAACGCTGAACGTGACGAACTGCAATGGCTGCACGGCCACCGCAGCAGTTCATCTGATTAGCGGCACCATGGTCGGACCGCAAAGTGGGATCGTAGGCAATGGCGGCGATCAAAACGTATTCAGCGTCACGATTCCGGCGGGCACGGTTTCGACGGGCACGGGATTCAAGTGCTATGCGCGATGGGCGAAGTCGTCGGCCAGCAACGCCGTGACCTACAAATGGATGCTGGGGATGTCGACGCTGGTGACGCAAGCTGTGGGTGCTTCGGCGAGCGCCAACTGGCTGACCGAACTGGAAGTCTTCACGCCCAGCTCGTTGGCGAGTGAGGTTGCGACTGCGGGGGCGGTCATCGCCGGCACCAGCGTTCAGGCGGGGCCACAGGTCGGTCTGACAGCGTCAGAGGACATGGCGAACGCCGACACCTTGAAATTCACCTTCAATGCGACCAGCGGCGAGACGATCACGCCAAAGACGTTCTACTGCACGACGATTGAGTAAAGCAGCAATGAGCGGCTATAGCAATTAGCAATTAGCAATTAGCAACTAGTGCTGGAAGGCAGGGACTTAATCGAAGGGGGTGTACCTAAGAAGTATTAAGATTTGAGAAGTCAAGATCGCGCGAACGGATGCCGACCCTCGAGTACCACGCTGTGGCACTAAGGGCAGAAGGACGCGCATAACAGGCTGGCGCTTTGTCGCCGGCCTTTTTCTTCCAGTGGGGTGGCAGGACATGTGTGCAACAGACACTTGTGTCTTTGGCGAAGAGAAAAAGCAGGAACTGAAGCAGGCGCTCAGCGAACACGAAGACGCGCTGGCCAGGACGAAAGAGCTCGGCGAAGATCCCAGCCATGGTTTTCAATGGCTGGTAAAGATCGGGCTGGAACTGGATCGTGAGCTGTGGGACGCACCCCAGCAGATAAAAGTTGCGAAGGACATTGGCGCTGTCGATACGATTCGCGAAGTGATTGCCGCTACTTTCCTGCGGGTGCGCGACAAGGGCGGGAAGTTACGGCCGCTGTTTCTCAACCGGGCGCAGAAGGAGTACGGCCGGCGTTGCAGCAAGCGCAACATCGTCCTAAAGGCACGCCAGTTGGGGGTTACGACCTATGTGGCGTCACGGTTTTTCCTGCATACAGCTACTCATCCGGGGACGCTGAGCGTGCAAGTCGCGCACGATCAGCAGTCGGCGGAAGAGATTTTTCGTATCGTGCACCGGTTCGTGGAGAACCTGCCCGCACCGCTGCGCAAGGGCGCGTTGCGAACGTCGCGCGCCAACGTTCGGCAGATCGTGTTTCCATGCATCGACAGCGAGTATCGCGTCGAAACGGCTGCCGATCCGAACGCCGGCCGCGGGCTCACCATCCAGAACCTGCATTGTTCGGAGGTGGCCCGCTGGCCCCGGGACGCTGCGGCGACACTGGCGTCGTTGCGCGCGGCGGTCCCGCCCAACGGCGAGATCGTGCTGGAGTCGACGCCCAACGGCGCTGCGGGATGCTTTTACGACGAGTGGATTCGGGCGCACGAAACCGGCTACACGCGGCACTTCTTTCCCTGGTGGTGGGAGCCGACCTACCGGCGCGAGATGAAGATCAAGGACCTTAGCGAGGCCGAACTTGAGCTGATGCACAAGCATGGACTTAACGCCGGACAGATCGCCTTCCGCCGCGAGATGCGGGCCAACTTCGGCTCGCGCATGGCGGAAGAATATGCGGAAGATAGTGAGAGCTGCTTCATGGCTTCGGGCGATTGCGTCTTCGATGTCGACGTGATCGACCGGCGAATGCGCGAGCCGAGGAACGTGGTTGAGCAGAAGGAAAACGGCCGATGGCTGGTGTTCTTCCCACCGATCACCGGCGATAACGGAGCAACTCCGAAGGAGTACATCGTTGGCGTCGATCCGGCGGGCGGCGGAAGCGATGGCGATTTCGCCTGTGCGCAGGTGATTGAGCGAGCCAGCGGAATGCAGTGCGCGGAACTGCAGGGACATTGCTCTCCGGCGGAACTGGCGGCTCGGGTGTCGCTGATCGGCCGCGAATATAACAACGCGCTGATCGCTGTGGAACGCAACAATCACGGTCATGCTGTGCTGGCGTCGCTGATGATGCATGAGGGCTACAACAATGTTTATTACCAGGGCAACCAGGCAGGCTGGCTGACATCTGCGGCGAGCCGGCCGCGCATGCTGGAGAATTTCGCAGCGACGCTCACCAATGCGCCATTTCTCTTCAGCAGCACGCGGCTGCTGGAAGAGTGTCGCACGTTTGTGCGACATCCGGATGGGAGCGTTTCGGCGGCCAATGGTGCGCACGATGATCTGGTGATGGCGATGGCGGTGGCGTTGGCGGTGCGTGCGGAGATGGCGCCAAGTGCGGCGCGACGATCGACGAGCGTCAGTGTGGCGTCGCTGGGATGAAGAGCAACTTGCAATTAGCAACTAGCAGCTAGCAACTTGCACCTAGCAAAAAGCCCAAAGCAGTTGCAGCCGATCGGGGGCTAGCAGCTAGAAGCTGGCAGCTCGCATATCACAAAGCCCTGTGACGCCTGCTCACGAAGCGGGAACGGCGGAATGGTTACGATCAAACTGTCGGAATCTCGCAACCGTGGCTGGCGGCGGTGACGTTGGGTGCACCGGCGACGCGGAGGTGATGGCCGTGACGTACGGCCGCGATGTCCGTTGCGGGCGGATTCCGGAAGCAGGCGAGAGCGGATCCCGACCGGGTGATGTCTCGATGATGACGGAATCTGTTCTGTCGCCTGGGTAGGCGCAGGGCTGGGAGAATACGGACTTTGGCAGTTCAGGCGGTACAACACGTTCGGCGAATGCGAGGCGGCGCGCAGAGTCATCTGATGCGCTGCGACGACGGACATTATTATGTGGTGAAGTTTCAGAACAACCCGCAGCACACACGGGTCCTGGTCAATGACTGGCTGGGCACGCGACTGGGGGAGCTGATCGGGTTGCCGGTGCCGCGCACCGCGGTAGTCGATGTCCATCCATGGCTGATGGAACACACGCCCGAGTTGCGCATGGAGCTCTACGGCCAGAGGACGCTGTTTACCGCGGGGCTGTCGTTCGGCTCGCGCTATGTGATCTCGCCCATGGAAGGGCAAGTTTACGATTATCTGCCGGAGACGGCGATTGCCACGGTGCGTAATCTGCGCGATTTTGCCGGCGCGCTGGCGCTCGATAAGTGGACCTGCAACGCCAACGGACGGCAGGTGGCGTTCTGGAAGAAGGCACGCGAGCGCAAGTTTACCGCCTGCTTCATCGACCAGGGATATTGCTTCAATGCGGCGGAATGGAGCTTTCCCGATGCTCCGCTGCGGGGCGTCTTCGGACGTAACGATGTGTATGCATGTATCACAGGGTGGGACAGCTTTGAGCCGTGGCTGAGCAGGATTGAGAATTTTCCGGAGAGCTCGCTGTGGCCGCTGGCGGAGGAGATTCCGCCGGAGTGGTATGACTCCGATATGGACGCGCTGAATGGCCTGCTGTGCAGGCTGCTGGAGCGGCGCGCGCGCGTGCGCGAGTTGATCCTGTCGTTTAAGAACTCGAGCCGGAATCCGTTTCTGAATTGGAAAGAAGTGGTGAATTAAAGGCGGACCACAGGGATACAGAGGCACGGAGGAAAAGAGGAATGAGCCATGAGGGAGACTGAGGACACGAAGTAAAACATACGGCTAGAATTTCTGATGGCCGAGTCCGGATACCTGATGCGCGAGTTGAGAGCTGACGACTGATAGCTGATGGCCGACAAGAAACAATGCGAATTCTACGTTCTGCGCTACGTGCCCGACGTGGTGAAGGGCGAGTTCGTCAACATTGGCGTGGTGCTGCTGGAGACCGGCGAGAGCGAGGCGGCGTTTACCGAGATTCGGTTGACGCGGGACTGGCGGCGTGCGCGATGCTTCGATCCGGACATTGATATTCAGCTGCTGCAGGCGATGGAGCGAGACTTGCGCGGTAAGCTGCAGTCGCGGGTGCCGGAGATCATTAACTACAAGGGACCGATGTCGCAGCGGGAATGGCTGCTGGATCAGATCGAGAGCGGTTGGGCGGGCACGCTGCAGATGGCTCCGATAATGGGAGTGCTGACCGAATCGCCGGAAGCGGAGATCGGGTTGCTTGCCAAGGCGTATCTCGAGTCGCCGGAGCGAGGCAAGGCGGAGCGAGTCGCCAGCGGGCGACAGAGAATCTACGGCGCGATGCGCGGTGCATTTGAAGCGGCCGGTGTCTGGGAACGGATGGGGAAGGATATTGCTGCCGCGGAGTTCACGCGGCCGGGGGATCCGTTCGTTGTGGATTTTGGATATCAGCCGAATGGAGTGCTGCATTTGCTGCAGGCCTTTTCGCTGGCCGGGCAGAGCGGGTCGGCTCAGGTCAATGCGGCGAAGGCGCTGGCGTTCAGTTATGAGGCACTGAAAGAGGGTTTGATACAGAAGCGGGATCTCGAGAGCGACCTGACGGCGATTGTGGAAGATGGGCTGGACGTGAACGATCCGGCGGTGGGATTCGCGCTGGCGACGCTGCAAGAGGGCAACATACAGGTGGCGAGAGTGGCCGAGTTGCCGCGAATCGCGGAGCGGGTAAGAGAGGAAATGGGTGGGTAGCGTACCTCTGGGACTAAAGCCCTGGGGATCAGGCAAAGTTCACCGGCGCAGCTGAAGCTGCGCCCCTTCAACATCAACGGCGACAAAAGATTCTGGTCATGGACGGCGCTCCTTCGGGGCGCTTTTCTATTTCAAGGCAAAAACCTATGAACATGCGAGAGAGTTTTCGCGGCGCACTGCGCCGCCTGGGAGATGTACGCCAAACGAGTACCACACTGTGGCAATCAGCATGGAAGGGGCTGAAGCCCCCTTCGTATTTGATGAGCGGGAACGCGGCGCTGAAGCGCCGCTCTACCGATGCTGATGCCAGCCTGAAGGCTGGCGCTTCCACCGCAAACGAATCCGCGCGACGGACGGTGCCCTTGCCCTCCATCCTGGCTCCGGGGGCACCCACGCTATTGCGTGCCGGAGTCATGCCCAAACCATCGCCGGCGAACCTGCGCCGGTTTGCCGAGACGCCGATTGCGCGCAAGGCGATTAACACGATTAAAGATCGCATTGCCGGAATGCATTGGCGGATCCAGCCGCGACACGGGCGGTCGCTGGACGAGGTGCCCGGCGGAGCGGAACAAGTGGCCATCCTGCTGGAGAACTTCGAGCAGCCGAACCCGGAAGATTCGTTTCGCTCGCTGATCGAGCAAGTGCTGGAAGACATCCTGGTGGGCGGCTTCGGCGCGATCGAACTGGACCTGACCGGCGATGCGCAGCGGCCTCTGACATTGTGGCCCGTCGACGGCGCGAGCATTCGGATTCGCACGGATTGGGACGGCAATCCGGCGTCGCCCCATTATGTGCAGTCGACGGGGAAGTTTATGGCGGATTCGGAGATCACGCTGGCGGATGAAGAGCTGTCGTATATCCGGCTGAATCCGCGAACCCATACGCCATTCGGACTGGGAAAGCTGGAGGTCGCATTCGAGACGATCCACGAGTTCCTGGGCGCGCACCGTTATGCCGCGCGGATGGCCAGCAACACCGTGGTGCAGTATGCGCTGTGGGTGCAGAACTTGAGTCCGCAGCACCATGAGCGGCTGATTCGCTGGTGGCAGGACGAGATCGAGGGCACGGGCAAGGTGCCGATCCTGTCGGTCGACAGCAAGCCCGAGGTGCTGCGCTTTGCC
The DNA here is from genome assembly GCA_963846815.1 of uncultured Acidobacteriaceae bacterium. Lineage (GTDB taxonomy): Bacteria > Acidobacteriota > Terriglobia > Terriglobales > Acidobacteriaceae > CAVVDY01. The sequence continues at coordinate 782,785 of CAWJXG010000001.1, forward strand.
GGCGGCACCGATGCCGACCTGCGGCTGGAGTGGCAGGAGTTCCTGATTCGCATCATCGCCGACGCATTTGATTTGCCGCCGATGCTGCTGGGCCTGGAACGTGACGTGAACCGAAACACAGCTACCACACAGTATGACGACGCCTTTCGGACCGCCGTCGTGCCGGTAGCGAGGTTACTGGCTGAGCATCTGACGCGCGACGTGATTGCGAAGCGGCTGGGGTGGAGCGATCTGGAGTTTGTCTTCACCGATGTTGATGCTCCGAATGAGCTGGAGCAGGCGCAGATTCAGCAGTCACTGATCGGTTGCGGAGTGCTGACGGTGAACGAGGTGCGCCGCATGCGGGGTTTGCCGGCGCTGCCGGAGAAGAGCGGCGGAGTGAGCGATGCGCCGCAGTTGCAGTGAGAAAAGCAGCAATTAGCAACTAGCGACCAGCGACTAGCTACATCCCTCGCTGTGTTCGTGACGCAAATCAAACTGCAGGTTTTTCGACTGGGCCGAGCAAAAGCCGGGCATCCTCGCTCGCGATGACAACTAAGAATTGGAGCTTGAAATGAAATTGCAATTAGATGCGATGGCGTTGGCGATGCCGGAGGTGGCGGAGCATCCGAACCGGCTGCCGTTTCGCGGCGTGTTGACGCTGGTGGGGGTTCCGTCGCAGCACTCGCCTTCGGGAGCGCAAGGGCACCGGGTGACGCTGGCTTACCAGGCCACGGAGGCGGCGCTGCCGTCGTTGCTGGGCATGGCGCTGGATTATTCGCCGGCGATGGATGGGCATGATGCCCGGCGCAAGATCGGGATCATTACCGCGGCGGAGGTTGAAAAGGCTACCGGTAATGGCGATGCTGGCCAACTGAGTGTTGGCGGATTTCTGTACGCGCAGGACTTTCCTGAGGTGACGCGAGAGATCCGGGCAGGCGACGGCGTGCTTGGAATGTCGTACGAGATCACCAACGCCTGGGTGCCCGATGTGGTGGCCGCGATATGGACGATCACAAAATTCACCTTCACCGGCGCAGCGGTGCTGCGCCGCGACAAAGCGGCGTATCCGCAGACATGGATAAAGCTTGAAAAAGCGGAGGCGAAGCCGGCAGCGGCAATTGCGGCTGCGAGCGCAAGGGGATGAGTTCGGGGCGACAGCAGTCCGTAGCTGCCCCCAGGATGAAAACAGAATAAGAAGCTATCTGACATTGTAGGAGAGGAAAAGATGGATCCAGAGACGAATGCAACTTCTGAGCCGGAAGCGGCGCAGGAACCGACTACCACCGACCGTTTGGCACAGGCAACGCAGTCGCTGGCCGAGGCGCTGGTCAACATCAACGGGCAATTCGAATCGCTGCACGCGAAGGTCGACCGCATTGTGGCGGCGACTGAGGGCGGCAATCTGAGTGCCGAAGGCAGCAAGATGGCCGAGTTGGAGAAGGCCAAGCACGATCTGAAGGCCCAGGCGACCCGCGCGCGGCGCAAGACGCTGCCTCCGCTGGTGACCACGCTGCTGGCGAAGGAAGGCGTCGAAAGCGACGCGCTGATCGAGACGACGTTGCTGGAGAAGGCGCTGGCCGGCTTGAGTATCGAGCAGCGTATCGCGGTAAAAGCTGAGCTGGCGAGGGCTGGAATTCTGAGTTAGTGGCCGGTGGCTAGTGGGCAGTGGGCAGAAACTGCAGGTCCCTCGCTGCGCTCGGGATGACAAGGGTAGAAGTTTCGCAATTCACAAATCAACGTCAAGCGATGGCAGCCTCCCCGGCTGCCATTTCCTTTCGAAAGGACAACATGAGAGCACAATTCGTCAGTTTGCAATCGGCAGCCGATTTCATGGGCCCGGGCGCGATCGAGGTCGATCGCTACCAGACGGAAATCACAGACATATGCATGCGCCGCGGCGTTTTTGGCCAGCGCATCAAGCAGGTGCCGGCGACGGGACATCCGTCGCGTTTCTTCGAAGAGACGGCCATTCCGGCGCCGGACGCGACCCATGGCTTTGTCGATCCGCGCAATATTTCGCCCACGCTGGTAACTCCCACACGGTCGGAGCGCAGCGTGCCGCTGAAGTGCCTGGTTTCGCAGATCAACTACAACCTGTTCGACCTGGAAGTAGGCGCGCAGCAGAGCCAGTTCGCCTATCTGCAGGCAAAGGACCTGGCGGACTCGGTCGAAGGCCTGATGCGCACGCACGACGTCAACCTCTGGCAGGGGAATGACACTTCGCTCACGACTCCCACAACGCCGCAGTATTACGGCGTGATGTCGCAGATCAACGATGGCGGCAACGTGACGACCATCCACACCAGCGATCCAATCGTCGATAACCTGAAGTCGACGATCGCGCAGATGGTGGCGAACTCGAGCTATGAGGTCCGCCCGACGGCGATTTACGCCAATCCGGTGCTGCTGGATCTGATCGACCGCGAATTGAAAGCGGCGTTCAACGTTGTGCTGTCGACGACGCAGGTGGCGGGCGGCGTGAGCGTGAAGACGCTCTCGACACAAGCAGGCGACCTGCCGCTGATTCCTGACTGGTCGATTCCTTACACGGGAACTCCGGGCAGTGGGACGGCGGTGTTGCCCTGCTTCGTCGTCAGCGAGGACATGATCGAGTACCACTGGCTCACCGATCCCAAGCCGCGCGTCTTTCAGTTGGGCGCGCCGAGCTCGCTGGCATCGCAGATGGTGGTGGTGAAGTTTGGCGGCGTCGTGGTGAAAGGCGCCAGCTATGCGCACTACAAGGTGGTGGTGAACCGCTAGTTCCGGGAAGTGCCGCCGAACCAGGTTGCGAATCGATCCCTGTGTTTCGGCGGCGCAACGACGGACATGGTGCGCGATGGGGCGGAGGAGTCCGCCCCACAATTTGCTCTCGAATCTGCGGAGAGGAATGAACGGATATGAACTATTTGGATCCTGGAGAATACGAGAATTACGGGCTTGAGGCCTCAACGCCGGTGGCTTGGGTGAGCGCGGCGTCATCGTTGATCGATGCTTGTTGCCGGCGGCCGACGCTGGCCATCTCCACTTTCACGGAACGCATGCGCCTGGTGAGCGGCCGCAATTGCGTCAGGCTTACCTATCTTCCCCTGGCGATTGATGGCCAGTCGCAGTCGCCGCTGGTGTCGGCCCGGGGACGGTATGCGCCGCCACGCAGGGGAGAAGATACCTCACTGTGGGACATCGCAAACGACGTGACCCTGGTATTTGCGCTACCAGGAACATGGGTGGATATCGACGTTACTACGATGGACTACTTCAACGATACCGGGGAAGTGTCATGGCTGCCGAATCCGCTGGGACTGATGTTTCAGGAGCTGGAGATTACCTATACGGCGGGGTTCGCAAGCATTCCGGACCCGGTGAAGTTTGCGTGCGCCCAGATTGTGCGGAATGCGCAGGCGACTCCGGCGCTGAATGTCCAAGCCAGCACCCTCAGCGCGATGCATCTTGAGTATTTTGCCGATACGCTGCTGGACCAGACAGTAAAAACATACCTGGCGCCGTATTTGGCGCAGAGGGCCGCGTGAAATGGAGAATCCACACTTTTCGACGCCACAGATCGATGGCCGGCAGCGCGTGGCGGAGCGCGCGGGAAACTGTCTGGTGCGCACGCTGGGAGGGACACAGGTGTCACTGCGAATCGCAGAACCCAGCAGCGGCGATACCAACAACCAGCTTGGAATAACAACTCCCACAGTGGAAGACGTGCCGCTGTCGCCTGTGCTGGTTCGTGGCGTATCGGCAACGCACGACCCGAATTCCCGGTACGAGATCATATTGAGCCGCTCTTCTTTGTGCGAGGCGATCAAGATGTACAACGTGACCGATGTGGGCGATTGGCTGGTGACGTCGGCCGGGCTGGTTTATGGGGACACGCTGCTGCACGTCGACCAAATTCTGATTGATCGCTACGCAGGGTCGGAATATCTGTATCACGTTTACGCTTCGGAGTGACGGATGCAAGCCACCAAAGATAGCTTTTATGTTGCATTGCGCGACCGACTGGTCAAGATGGACCCGAACCTCACAATGGTGGTTGACGGGGCCACCCGGCCGGCGATTGTCGTGCTCGAGAATGAGCCGCCCAACTCGCTGGACCGGCAGAATGACGCTTTCTATCTGGACTGGGGCGGAGTTCGGGCGGTTCAGCCAGCCACCAGTACGCTTTCGGCCATGGACTGCACGATCACCTACAGCAGTGCGGGGCAGCAGGACACAGGCGGAGTGGGCCGGGGACGCGATCTAGCATCACTGGATGCCAACCTGCTGGGCATGTGCGCGCCACCGCAGGCACAGAAGTATGACTACTCCTCGGGCACGCCGGCGGACCTCGGCTCGTATATTTTCTGGTCGGCGCCCGACCTGAAGACTGCCAAGGTGAAAGCGAGCCAGGTGGGTCGGGAAGCGCACGTGACCGTTTTCTTCTATCCGGAGGTGAACCAGCAATGAGCGTGGAATTTTACGCCAAGCGTTCGCAGATGACGCCTCTCGGCGAAGGCGTGCGTGTGTATGTGGCTCCGATTGATCGGAACAGCGGATTCTCTGTGCCGTTCGATCCATCGGCGCAGGGGCAATTCGATCCCGACGTTCCGCCGCTGCCGTTTCTCGACCTGGGATGGGTACAGAATTTCCAGCGGAAGTCGATTACGAAATACGAAGTATTTCGCAATGGCGTACACGCGACGGTGAGTTCGCAATACCGCTCGCAGCCGGAGGCGCAGGTCGAGTTCGATTTCCAGTCGTGGGGAAAGATACAGATGGCGCTGGCCGGCGGGACGCAGGAGATGAATGTGCTGGCGACGCCGGTGACCAGCCTGCCAGAGCCTTCGGGCGGCATTGCCATTGCGCCGTCGTATGTGCTGGAGGGCTCCAGCGACTATACGGTCGTGCTCGATCCGGCGGAGATGGGTAAATATAGCATCGGGGACATGATTGCGGTCGATGTAGATTACACCGGCTCCACTGGATATATAGGGACGGGCGCGCCGGCAGCGTATCTTGCGACCGCGCTGGACGCCGGAACGCACAAGGACTACACGCGGCGGGTGACGTTCAATCTGTCGCGGGTGAAGAGCAAGACGACGAACCAGTTGGGACTGGCGCAACGGTTGATTGGGAGCGCGAGCACCGGCATGGGCGTCCAGAAAGTGATTGCCTTCGTTGACCGCGAAGGAGGGAGCTTCTTTCAGGAATGGTCGGCGTTGTTCATCGTGCCGAGCGCTGCCGGAGGAAGGGTCTGCATGTATTACCCGCGGCTGCAGCCGTTTCAAAGCACCAGCGAAAACCGGCAAGAATGGACGAAGCCGGTCTTCAACACCATGCTGCACGCAAGCCTTCGCGCCCTTCCGACGACGGATGGAAACGACGGCGAGACGGTGCTGTGTTATCGCAGTTATTTCCCGACGGCGTGCGCGGCGGTGTATTGATGCGGCGTCGCCGTTCAGCCGGGTTTCTTCTCATCCTGAATCAAGTAGTCGAAGAGGGCGCGCAGGGCAGGCTGTGCATCGGTGATTGAGTCCTGAATAGCGTCAAGATCCGCTTTGATCTCCAACAACAACTGAGCAAATGGGCGGCGATGCTCGGGCGAGAGCTCGTTGAACAAGGGCAGGGATTGCTGCTCGAAGGTACGGCAGCGGGCTGCGATTTCCGAAAGATGGTGCACCAGGTCTCGAGCCTGGGGATCGTTGCCGAATCCCAGCGCCGCAAGCTTTTCGCTTAAGCGCGTTTGCAACTCGATAACGTGCCTGGTTTCAGTGTCGCTCATTGAGCAGCAAGTACCACATTGCATGAGATGCAAATTCCATGAAACTTACCATTGATAACAACGATAGTCGAGGAGCACAGGACTACACGCCGTATCTTGATGCGACGGCGCTGCCCAAGGTTTCGCGCAAGCTGAACCGGGCCTGGCAGATGACGGCCGCGCTGGTGGCAGCCGATCCGGGGTTCGTTCTTCCGGCCGGCGGCGGCAGGGTGATCCTGCAGCGCAATGACGGATACAAACTTTTTACCGGCTACCTGGTGGCTTTGCCCCAGCAGCAGCCTCTGGGTTTCGGGCAGAAGGGCCGGGCGTGGCGGTATCTGCTGCTGGCGCAGGACGACTCCTGGCTGCTGGAGCGCAATAGCCTGGCGATACGGCCTCCGTTTGCCTGGCGAACGGCGGGCGATGCATTGCGCACCATTACAGGGGATGTTTTGCCCGGCGTGCTCGACGTTTCCGGAGTGCAGGACATCGGCAACGTCTATCAATACACCACGGATGCGCAGAAGGGTTGGAGCCAGCACGCGCGGGAGCTGGCCACCATGATGCGGGCCTGCTATACGGTGCAGGATGGGAAGCTCTCGTTCCAACCGGTGGGGCAGCAAAGCTTCAGCATCAGTGAAACAGACTCGCGATTTGTGCCGGAGGCGCTGACGGTAAGCTGCCCCGATCTGTTGCGCAATGACGTAACTATTGTGGGCGAGCTCGAACCCGAGCTGTACGTCAGGAGCTACTTTCTGGGCGATGGGCTCACGCTGAGCTTCGCGCTGCCGACCAATCCTTATGACGCGAACTCGACTACCTTGTTTCAAGAGGAGTACGTTGCGCCGCTTACTGCCACGTTGTGGGAGCTCAGCGATCCGAATCACACGGTTTATGTACAGAGTGGCGCGATTCATTTTAACGGTCCGGCAACCCTTCGCTACGTCGATCAACTGGAATTGGCAGGCGGGCTCAGAGTGCAGCACGGACAGGTCCAGTTCGGTGCCTCTTCCCAAGGAACGGTCGGCGGCCTCTACAACGGGGGCGTTGGCGATTCGAATTGCGTCGCGGGATTTCGCCTGACGGTCAACGGCGGAAACACGAACATCCAGGCCCTGGTGAATGGAGGGGCGGCCGGAGCTGTCATCACGACAACGCCCGGGCATCTCTACGAATTTGTAACCGAGATCATCGCCAACGAGTCGCATCGCGAGCATCAGGGATACTACTCGTCACAGCGGGGACCGGGAAATCAGCGTGGAGGTGACGCCGTAGGGGCAACGCTGCGAATTGTCTTGTCAGTGCACGATGTCGATCCCAACAATCCAGGCACTCTCGCTGCTCCCGCAAGCGTGCTGTACGACAATGTTCTTGGGATTACGCCCTCGTTTTCAACGTATGCGGTGGCAGACGGTACCAGCCTGTGCTTCAATCTGTACTTCACGCGGGTTACGAACATGGCGGCTGCGGAGGTCCGCAGCATGATTCCGGGGCAGTCGTTCCGCACCCGGCTGGCCGGCGCTTTGGCCGATGGAGGCGAGTGTTATGTCACGTCGGCGGGCGGCCTGCGGTTCTATCCGCCGTACCCTCCGCAGCAGAATGAGCAGATCGTCGTCGGGTATCGCGGCAGTGCCCGCGCCATGGCGCGGGTACAGGACAGCAACAGCATTGCCGCTCATCGCAAAGGCGCTGATAACGGCCGGCGAAGTTGCGTCAAAGGGCTGAAGCTGCCCAGCGCACCAAGCTCTATCGATTGCGAGAACGCGGCGCTCGCCCTGCTGGACGACGGAACGCTTGCGGCGTGGGCCGGTTCGTACGAGGCGATCAGCGATTTGCTTCCGGCAAGCGACGTGATTCCCGGAATGTCGGTTCAGGTAACGGCACCGTCGTGGCAGGCGCAATTTTCGGCGATTGTGCGCGAGGTGGAGCTGCAAGTGCTGGAGGCGGATCAGGACCGCTCACAGTACGCAATCAAGTTTGCCAATGATGCAGACGATCTGCTGAGTCTGGAGTTCGATTCAGTTTTGTTAGCCGAGCCGCTGACCACGGTGTTTACGACGTCGGCTTCTTCGCAGTCGCTATATCTGCCGTCACTGACGGCCGCCCAGCTTACGAACGTTATTGCAACCGAAGTAACGATCGATGCGGGGCTCGCACCGCCTGCCGGTGGAGGCATCGAAGTACGGCACTCGGACGGCGGCTGGGGGGCGGGCAATGCGGGGAACCTGGCCGGAAGATTTCAAACGCAGAGCTTTGTGGTGCCGAGGTTGTCGCGAGTTCAGGATTATTACCTGCGGCAGTATGACGCCTCGGACCCGGTGAAGTATTCGCGCTACTCGATTTTGCTGCACTTGGACTACCCGTACGAATAAACCCGAATTCGTTGATCTGAAATAATCAAAGGAGAAATTAGATGAATTTTCTTTCGAAACTTTTGCAGGGCATTTCGTTTGTGCCGGCAGTTGTACACGGAGTAGAAGGGCTGTTTGGAGCAAAATCCGGAACGGACAAAAAGAACGCCGCGCTGTCGTTTGTACAGTCCGCAATCTCGATGAGCGATGCGGTTGCCAACAAGCAGATTGTCGATCAGAACAAGTTTTCCGACGGGCTGGGGAAGGTTGTAGACGGTGTGGTGGCGTGTCTGAACGCCTCGATATGGTCGAACAAGACCAGTTAGCAGAGAAGCGGCGTTGGAACTCCGGCGCCGCAGGTTTGCTCACGAAAGCCTGCCCTGGAACGTCAACTAAGCATCTAAATCTCAGAATGAAACCGCTGATCCTGGCATTTACGTTTGCCGCCCTGGTGGCAGTCAACTCGCCCGCTCAGAACGCTGGGGCGGGAGCGACGAGTGCTGCAGGTCCGCAGGGCAATCCCGCGGCGCACGCCGAGAGCGAGCGCAACGCCGCAAGCGCGAACAAGGACAACAGCGCAATCAGTGGTGACCAGATAACCAAGCCTGCGGGAGCGAAGGACTCAACGGTCATCGGCTGCCTGGTGGGGCCCGATTCGGAAGGACACTTCTCGTTGCACAGCATGCAGTACCGGTCCGGAGTAGAAGTTCTCGGCCCCAATGATTTAGAAAACGCGGCCGGAAGCAAGGTAAAGCTAACCGGCCAGTGGGTGAAGGCTGCTGAATCGGAGAGCGTGGCAGGGAAGAAGCCGGCGCGGCGCTTCCAGGTGACCAGTGTCGAGCGGATGAATGAACAGTGCTCCTCTCCGGCGGAAACCACTCCGGTCAGCAAGCAGAAGCAGAAACAGAAGCAGCAGGAGCAGAAGCAGCAGGAGCAGAAGGCTGCGGCGAGCGAGAAGCAGAACAACAATCCACAGTGATGAATGTTGGCAGGAAGGACCAGCTAGCTGCAGGGAGTGCGAAGGATTCGATTCCGCTGGTGAAAAGAAGCACGATTTTCAAATGGCAGTGTGGACTAGAATGAGACTTATGAGAAATATCGCTTTGGGCCTTATAGTTGCTTTTCTGTTGTCGGGCATGGTATTTGCGGCGCCTTTAAGTAGCAGCGCGCGCACAGTAATTCCATCGGCAATCCAGCAGATCATCTCGGTCGACTATCGCGACCTGCGCAACTCTCCTACCGCTAAAGCCCTGAAAGACCGGGTCATGCCGGACACGCTGAAGCAGTTTGAGTCGGCCCTGCGAGCGACGGGGATCGATCCCGACAAGGACGCTGAGCAGCTTACGTTCATCAGCTATCGCATTCCGAGCGGCGGACTGCGAAGCATCGGCATTGCGCAAGGCCCGTTTAACCAGAAGCAGTTTCTGCAGAAGGCGCGGCTGAAGAAGATCAAGCCGGACAAGTATCTGCTGACCTACATTTATCCCATGGGCTCGGGCATGAGCATGGCCTTCCTCGATCCCTCGACTATCGTGTTCGGCGACAAGTCGGCTCTTCATGGCGCCATCAATGTGCGGGACAATGGCGCCGACTCGATTGAGAAGAACAACACGATCAACGACCTGGTGACGAGTGTTGAGAGCGCTTCCGTGTGGAGCGTGCTCGATCAGCTGGGGACCCAGTACATGATGAAGTCGGCGCTGGGACAAGCGTCTTCCGTGGCGGATTATGATGTGATCAAGAAACGCCTGCTGGCTTCGGACTATATGATGAATTTCGATAATGGCGTGACCTTCGACCTCAACGTCAAGACCTCGGATTCCCTTACGGCATCCACTCTCGCATCGCTCTTGAAGGCCGGCGTGCTCTACCGCAAGATGTCGGCAACCCCCACGGAGAAGCTGGCGCTGGAGAATACCACGGTGGACAGCTCAGAAGACGTTCTGCAGATGCATTTCAAGACCGACGACCAGCGCTTCCAGGCATTGTTGAAATCGGACCTGTTTGCGGCCGTATCCCACTGAGTCAGGTCACCCGCGATCATTGCGAAGACTGAAGAGCCTCCGGAACACGAGAGTTCCGGAGGCCAAGTACAGTCAGCGTTGCTTTAAATGTGACTTAGCAGAAGCCGCAGTCCGAGCAGGAAGAGCCGCAATCACCACAGCAGTTCTGAGTGCTGCCGCACGAGTTGCAGCAATCGCCGGATGCCGGGCACTGGCTGCAGCAGGCGCAGTCGGCAGAGTTTCGGGTTAGAGCCAGAGCTGTTGAGGTTTGCGCCATCGCTAAGGCGAGGGCGAGCATGCAAAATACGACTTGGATTTTCGATCTCATTTCAATTTCCTCAGAATTTTGGTTTGGGCAGAAGGGGCACTTCCGCGGCCGCAAAACGCAGCTGTAACTCATAGCTGCAGGTTGATGCGAGGAGGCTGAGGTCTAAATCCTGAGATCGGTTTTTTTCTGCTGGATAGGCTTGACGTAGACAGCCGATTCCCCTGACAAAAGCAAAGGCGAGTGGCCGGCAAGTTCGGGCTGACAATGAGCCGAAGTCGCTACTGCGGAGAGCGTGCTTTGTGACTGAGACGGCGCGGAGTTGAAGGTTACCGCGGGAAGGAAATCACCGCCGCTCCAGGCACAGCAATCGGAAACGCCGGTTTCTTGAGGCATGCTGCTACCGTGCATGGGACAACAAGGCACGGAGTGAGCAACAGCCTCCTGACCGGGCATTGTCTGAGCCGCAGGATGCCCATAGGGGAATGACACTGCCTGCATGTGACAGGCTGGCGAGCGGGCACAGAAGAGGCTGGCGAAGGCGGGATCTGACCACACGAGCGCGCACGCAATGAGCGCGAGAATGAAACGGAACCGCAATGGACGGCTGATACTCATCTTCTTCTACAAACCAGCTACAACAGACTACACCAGAGTGGTCTCTTTCGCTTCGTGCACTACGATTACATTCCGTTGCCAGAGCGTTGCGCCATGCCGGAGCAGCAATTCTTTGCTTGCCCGTCTTTCGAGTGCATGGGGCACTTATTTCCCGAGCAGCACATCTTGCTGGCGGTTGAATTCCCCTTCTGCGCCATCATCGGACACTTCGGCGCAGCGGCACTATGGGACATCATGGCGCACTGTCCGCCTTTACAACAGCCGGCATGAGGGGCGTTCCCGGTCGTGTTGTGGTTGCAGCAAGCGCATGCATCGGCGTTCGGATGGGGCGCCGGTTGCGTGGGTTGCTGCGCGGCCTGTGCCAGCAGTGCCACGGCGAACACGAGCATCGCCAAAAGAGCGAGAATCCTGAACTTCATCACATCCTCCGATTGCTGCCGCGATCGACAGGTTCGTCGTACAGCCATTGTCGCGGGCGGCGGGCAAGCAGGTCTGTGATAAAGCTCACTTTCAGGACCTTTCGTGCCTGTTCAGGCAAACGCGGCCGCCGCTACTTCGATTTGCCCTCCTGTTCGTAGACAATTCCTCCCTTCATGACGAAGTTCACTTTCTCGAGTTGCTGAATGTCCTGCATCGGATCGCCCGGAACGGCAACGATGTCGGCGTACTTGCCGGGCTCGATCGAGCCAATCTGGTTTTGCATGCCGAGTAATTCGGAGGCAGTGGTCGTGGCGGCGCGCAACGCCTGAGCGGGCGTCATGCCGTACTTCACCATGAGGGGAAATTCCCTGGCCGGGTCGACGGTCCAAGGGAAACCGCCTGCGTCCGTACCGAAGGCGATTTTGACGCCGGCCTTCATTGCGCGACGGAAGGTATCGGCGTGGATCTTGATCATCTCGACCCACACCTTCGCGCCTTCGGCGGCGCGACCCTGGGCGACGTACTCGCCGACAAAGAGTGTAGGCACATAGTAGATGCCCTTTGCGGCCATGGTCGCGAGGTCGGCATCGGAGATATACATTCCGTGTTCGATGGAGTCCACCCCCGCTTCCACCGAGTTATGCACGCCGTTGAGCGCGGCAGCGTGGGATGCGACTTTGTGCCGCTCACGATGCGCCTCGTCTACGATGGCGCGCAACTCATCGAGGGTGAACGTCGGCACATCATCGAGCACACCGTCGGGACGAACGAAATAGCTGCGGTCAGAATAGACCTTGACCCAGTCCACACCGTTCGAGATCTGCTCGCGAACGGCTTTTCGTGCTCCATCGGCGCCGTCTACCTCCTGAAGACCTTTCGGCATCTTCAATTCCCAGGAGTACCCGAGCAGGGGATAAGCGCCGGTCACGTCCATCGCCCGTCCGGCCACCTTCATGCGCGGCCCGGGAATGATTCCGGCATGGATGGCGTTGCGGAGGTCGACATCGGCATAGCCGGCGCCTTCGGTTTCCAGATCGCGAATGGTGGTGAAGCCGTAATCGAGAGCGCGCCGCGCGGAGACGGTTCCAAGGATGGTCCGGTAAGCGGTCGATTCCTTGAGCAGTTGCACATCGTAATCGGCAGCCGTGATATCTCCTTGCAACAGGACGTGGGTGTGGGCGTCGATCAATCCAGGGAGACAGACTTCATGGGAGAGATCAATGACTTCGGCGTTGCCGGCAGGCGCGCCGTCTCCGATACTCTCGATCTTCTCGCCGGAGACGTGGACGAATACGTTTTTATGCGCCGTGTCGCTCTTGCCGTCATAGAGCAGGCCGCAACGGAGATAGGTGGTGTTCGGTGTTGCCGGTTGCGCGCCCGATTGCGAAAGTGCTGCGGTAGAAAAGGCAGCGAAAAAGAGAACTGCAGCCATAATCTGTTTCATGGCGCAGAATTGTAATCCCGGGCGTCTTGCTTGTGCAGTGCTGTGCTTGTAGTGCCGGCTATTTTGGCGGCTGCGGACCAGGACACCGCAAAGCGCTCACGGCGTTGGAAACATATTTGTATTCGGGTGAGCCGCGCACTTGATCGCTAACGCTGAGATAGGTATGCATCAGAAGCGGGCACGCTTCCTTCAGGCCGAGGCGCTGCACGGTTTCAACTGCGAAGGGGGAAGGAAAGTCCGTCGCCAGGCCGTAGACCTTGGCCAGCACCAGCATGGTAGAAGTCCGGTTCTTCCTCAGCACCTCGTCCAGAACATTCTGCAGTTCCTTCTCCGGCGGAGACGTGGAGTCCGGCAGTTCAGCCAAAACTTCTTCCGCAGGCCTGGCTCCGTGCCACATCCGTTCCTCGAAGTAGAGCACGTTCTTCACGCATTCCGTGGAGCAGCCGGTGGAGTAAAGAGCTTGTGCGATTTCCTTTCGGACGGCGAGAGATTCCTGCGGAACCAGCAATTCGGCCAATCGCGAGACCAGGGCCCCGGCGTGCCTGTTCACCAGTGCCTGGATGGCTGCAATACGGTTTTCTGTGCTCTGCGACGCGCCGGCCACCAATAGCAGCAGCTCTTCGGAGCGACTGCCCCGATAGCCAGCCAACTGCTTCACCACCGCGGGATCGGCTTTCCTGTCAAGGGCAGCGCGCCCCAGAGCATCCATGCGGGTGTTGCGAATGGCGTTAAAGCCGAGGTAGCCGAGAACGATGGCGACAACGACGTATCCAAGCCTGCGGGGTTTAAATCCGATACTGTCTAAAAGTGACATCCTTCTCTACGTTATCAAAACCTGCCTCCGGTTCCTGGGAATTCACGGCCATGCCGGCGTTTGTGGAAGCTCTAGGTCGGGAAATCAATTCCTTGGATTGACAGTCATCTTGTGGCAAGGCATAGTACATCCCAGATTTACTGTATTCATATTTCTTTGGAGGTTCAGCGATGCGCTGGTCTTTTGTTATCGCATTAGCCTGGATACTAGGCGCTGTCCAAGTCCACGGACAGAATCCAACACCCACAGATCCGAATCCGACTGCCGCTAGTGCGAACCTGGCTACGGCAACCTGCAATTTCGATAGCCAGGATCAACTGGCCATACAGTATGTGCGGCTGAAGTTGGCGAAAATTCCAAAGAACTACATTGGACACGATGTGCCCTATGGGGCGATATGGGAGCCGGGCGGCAGGGCGTTGACGATGTTCACCAATACCGCGGTGAACCTCGCGGGGCACACCATCCCGGTAGGCGGCTACACAGTGTATCTGATACCTGAGCGCAAAGAATGGACGCTGATTGTCTCCAAGAACACCGATGTCACAGCCCCTTATGACAAGGCGAAAGACGTGGCACGCGCACAGATGCAGATCGGGATGTTGCCCACTCCTGAACCGCAGCTCAGCGTGTATTTCGGTCACACGGGACCGAAGGAATGCACCGTGAGGTTCGAGGTTGCCGATACCGGAGTGTGGACGGCCTTCGAACAGCAGTAACTAACCGGAGTTTGCCGGCGCCAGATTTTTGACGAGTGGCGCCTCACCAGAGAACCTGGTCTAGTCGGCGAAGACCGGTGTCTCGTCCTTGACGGCCTTCTTCTTCCGCCACGGGATATGGTCCAAAACCCAATCCTGGAGGCGGTCAAGATAGACGTAGACGACAGGGGTGGTGTAAAGCGTGAGCATCTGGCTGACGATGAGGCCGCCGACGATGCTAATGCCCAGCGGCTGGCGTAGCTCCGATCCCATACCATGTCCCACAGCCATCGGCAGCGCGCCAAACAATGCAGCAGCTGTGGTCATCATAATGGGCCGGAAGCGCATCAGCGCCGCTTCGTAGATTGCTTCCGAAGCGGTCCTGCCTTGACGCTCAACTTCGAGCGCGAAGTCGATCATCATGATGGCATTCTTCTTCACGATGCCGATCAGCAGGATGATGCCGATCAGCGAGATGACGTTCAGCTGCATGCGGAACAGCAGCAGTGCCAGCAATGCGCCGGTGCCGGCTGAAGGCAGCGTCGACAGGATCGTGATGGGATGGATATAGCTTTCATAGAGGATGCCCAGCACGATATAAACCGCGATCAGGGCAGCCAGAATAAGCAGGGGTTCGGACGTAAGTGAGTCCTGGAAGGCTGCGGCCGTTCCCTGGAAGCTGCCGTGAATGGAGGCAGGCAGCCGCATAGCCAGCTCAGTTTGCTCGATGAGGCGGGTTGCCTCCCCCAGCGAAGCTCCGGGACCGAGATTGAAGGAAATGGTGACAGAAGGGAACTGGCCCTGGTGATTTACGGTAAGCGAGGTCGCCGCCGTTCCGAAGTGGGCGAATGACGAAAGCGGCACCTGGGCTCCGGTGGACGTAATGACATAGACACTGTCCAGAGCGGAAGGCGTCATCTGGTATTTTGGATCGACCTCCAGCACCACGTGATACTGGTTCAGCGTCTGATAGATGGTCGAAATTTCGCGCTGCCCGAAGGCATCGTAGAGAACGTTGTCAATCTGCGACGGGGTGATGCCCAGACGGGCTGCAGTGTCGCGATCGATAATGACATTTTGTTCCAGGCCATTGACCTGCTGGTCGCTGTTGACGTCCTTCAGGATGGGAATCGCCCGAAGCTTTTCCAGCAGCTTGGGCGCCCAGGCATACAACTCCTGCAAATTTTCGCCTGAGAGCGTGTACTGGTACTCGGCGTTTGAGATGCGGCCGCCGATCTGCAATTCCTGGAAGGGCTGGAAAAAGGCGCTGGCGCCGGAAACATGTGCCAGCTTGGGACGCAGGCGATTGATGACGTCGTCAGCGCTGGCCCCCTTGCGCTGGTTCAGCGGCTTCAAAATCACATAAATGCGCGCCTGGTTTTGTGCGCCGCCCCCGCCCACGGAGGCGAGTACGTGCTCCACCGCCGGGTCGTGCTGCACAATGTTTATAAACTGATACGTCTTCTGCTTCATGGAGTCAAAGGAGACATCCTGGTCGCCGATGACGTAGCCTTGCAGCCGCCCGGTATCCTGCTGCGGGAAGAACCCTTTGGGAACGATGACATACAGGTAAACGTTCATGACGAGCGTCAGGATCGTAATCGCCAATACCAGGCGTTGATGCCGCAGCACCCATCCCAGGGAAACTTTGTAAAAGCGGTTCATCCACACGAAGCCGCGTTCACTCATGCGGTACAGCACGCCATGCGACCCGGGATCGTGGGCCTTGAGGAAGCGGGCGCAAAGCATGGGAGTGGTGGTGAGCGAGACGACAAGCGAGACGGTGATGGCGGCGCTCAACGTAACCGCGAACTCATGGAAGAGCCGTCCGACGATTCCGCCCATCAGCAGGATCGGGATGAACACCGCGATCAGCGACGTGCTCATGGACACCACGGTGAACCCGATCTCGCGCGCGCCCAGGATTGCGGCTTCATACGGCGGCATGCCTGCTTCCACGTGCCGCATGATGTTTTCCAGCACGACAATGGCATCATCGACAACGAAACCGGTGCAGATGGTGAGCGCCATCAAGGACAGATTGTCGAGGGAGTAGCCGAACAGGTACATCACGCCGAAGGTGCCGATAATCGCGAGCGGGACCGCAACGCTGGGGATCATGGTGGCGCGCACTTCGCGCAGGAATACGAAGACCACCAGCACGACCAGAATGACGGAGATCAGCAGCGTTTTCTCAACGTCGTTCACGGAGGCGCGGGTGGTGATGGTTCGGTCGAGACCTACCTGAAGCTTGATCGACGGCGGCAGCGAGGCCTGCAGGAACGGCAGAGCATCGAGGATGCGGTCGGCGGTGGCGATGATGTTCGCGCCCGGCTGGCGGAAGGCTACTACCAGGACGCTGGGCTTACCGTCAAAGCTGCCATCGTTGTAGACGTTGGAATATGAGTCGCTGACGGTGGCCACATCAGACAGGCGCACGGGAGAGCCGTCGCGATAGGCGATGATGAGGTTGCGGTAGTCCTTCGCCTTCTTTAGCTGGCCATTGGTCCGGATGATCCAGCTCTTGTTGGTGTCCTGCAACATGCCGACAGCCTGATTGGTGTTTTCCGCGGCGATCGCTGTACGCAGAGTTTCCAGGCCGATGTTTAGCTTGTTCAGCAGGTTGGGATTCGCCTCGATGCGCACCGCAGGTTGCGAAGATCCCCAGACAAAGACCTGACCAACGCCTTCAATCTGGGATAGCTTTTGTCCCATGATCGAATCGGCTTCGTCGTACATCTGGTCCCGCGTCATCGCGTCGGAGGTCATCACCAGGATCATGACCGGCGAATCGGCAGGGTTGATCTTGCGGTAGGTTGGATTGCTGGGCATGTCGGCGGGCAGGTAGTTGCGCGCCGCATTGATGGCCGCCTGAACATCGCGCGCCGCAGCGTCGATATTGCGATTCAGGTCGAACTGCATGGTGATGCCGGTGGAGCCCAGTTGACTGCTCGAGGTCATCTGGTTGATGCCGGCAATGCGTCCGAACTGGCGTTCCAGCGGGGTGGCGACCGACGAAGCCATGGTCTCCGGACTGGCGCCGGGCAATGAGGCGCCCACGGAGATCACCGGGAAATCGACTTGCGGCAACGGCGAAACCGGAAGCTGGATATAGGCGAGGACGCCGGCCAGCAGCAACGCCAAGGTAAGCAGCGTTGTTGCGATGGGTCGTTCGATGGCCGGCTTGGAGATGTTCATGCTAGTCTCCGACGGCCTCGGCAGGCTTCGGGGCGCGCATTCTCCGCATTGATTCGGCCAAACGATCAAACCACAGGTAGACGACCGGCGTGGTGTATAGGGTCAAGAGCTGGCTGACGAGCAGTCCGCCAATAATGGTGACGCCCAGCGGACGCCGCAACTCTGACCCGGTGCCGGAGCCAAGGGCCAGCGGTACCGCGCCGAACAAGGCCGCGAGAGTGGTCATCATGATAGGACGGAAGCGCAGCAGGCAGGCTTCGTAGATCGCGTCCACCGGCTTCTTGCCTTCGCCGCGTTCAGCCTCCAGCGCAAAGTCGATCATCATGATGGCGTTCTTCTTCACGATGCCGATCAGCAGAATGATGCCGATCAGTGACATCACCCCCAAGTCCATATGGAACAGCATCAGCGCAATGATGGCGCCGACGCCCGCGGAGGGCAGCGTAGACAGAATGGTGATGGGATGGATGTAGCTCTCGTAGAGCACACCCAGCACGATGTAAACCGTAACGATGGCCGCCAGAATCAGCCAGCCTTCGTTGGCCAGCGAGGCTTCAAACGCACGGGCAGTGCCCTGAAACGCGCTTTGAATGCTTGGCGGCAGACCGATTTCGTGTTCGGCGTTGTTGATGGCTGTCACGGCCTCGCCCAACGAATACCGGCCGCCGAGGTTGAAGGAGATGGTCACGGCCGGGAACTGGCCCTGGTGGTTGAGCGATAGCGCTCCCGATGCACTCTCGAAATGCGCAATCGCGCTGAGCGGCACCTGTCCGTTGGTACCGGGCACGTAGATGCTCTTCAGCGCATCAGGATCGTCGCGATACTGAGGATCCACCTCCAGCACTACGTGATACTGGTTGAGCTGGGTGTACATGATGGAGATCAGCCGCTGGCCGAACGCGTCGTACAGCGTGTTGTCTATGGCGGTGGCGCTGACTCCAAGCCGTGAGGCGGTGTCGCGATCGATAACCAGGCGAGTCTCCGCCGCCTGGTTCTGCTCGTCGGTGGCAACATCGCGAAGCTGGGGAAGGGTCTTCAACTTCTCGACCAGCTTGGCAGTCCAGGTAGCCAGTTCCTTAGGGTCGGCGTCTTCCAGGGTGAACTGATACTGGGTGCGGCTGACACGGTCTTCCACCGTCAGATCCTGCACCGGCTGCATGTAGAGCGTGATTCCCTCAACTCCAGCGGTTTCCTGTTGCAGGCGCTTGATGATGGTGGTTACGTCATCGTCGCGGTCATCGCGCGACTTGAGGTTGATTTGAATGCGGCCGCTGTTGGGCGTGATGTTTGTCCCGTCTACCCCGATAAAAGAAGACAGACTCTCGACGTCTTTGTCTTTCAGAATCGCCGCCGCCAAAGCCTGCTGACGCTCGGCCATGGCGTCGAACGAGATGCTCTCCCGCGCGTCGGTGATGCCGGTGATCACGCCGGTGTCCTGCACCGGGAAGAAGCCCTTCGGAACAATGATGTACAGCCAGATGGTCGCCACCAGGGTCGCAATCGTCACCAGTAACGTGATGGTCTGGTGCTTGAGCACAAACTTAACGGTGCGGCCGTAGAAGGCGATTGTCTTGTTGAACGCGTTTTCCGACCATTCATAAAAGCGCCCGTGCTTGGCCTTGTCTCTGGAGCGCAGCAGCAAAGCGCACATGGTCGGGGTAAGGGTGAGCGAAATAATTGCCGAGATGAGGATGGTCGCGGCCAGTGTGACGGCAAACTCGCGGAACAGCCGGCCGACAATATCTCCCATGAACAGCAGCGGGATCAACACGGCAATGAGTGACACGGTCAGCGATACGATGGTGAAACCAATCTGCGCCGAGCCCTGCAGCGCCGCTTCCAGCGGGGTGTGACCATCCTCGATGAAGCGCTCGATGTTCTCGATCATCACGATGGCATCGTCGACCACGAAGCCGGTGGAGATGGTGAGCGCCATCAACGAGAGATTGTCGAGCGAATAGCCCAGCAGGTACATCACACCGAAGGTGCCAACCAGCGACAGCGGCACCGCGATGCTGGGAATGATGGTCGCAGACAAGGTGCGCAGGAAGATGAAGATCACCATCACGACCAGCGCGATGGTCAGCATCAATTCGAACTGAACGTCGGCGACGCTGGCGCGAATGGTGTTGGTGCGGTCGGTCAGAACCGTGACTTTGACCGAACTTGGCAGATTGGACTGCAATTGCTTCAACCGGAGCTTAATGCTGTCGACAACCTTAATGATGTTTGCCCCGGGCTGGCGCTGGACATTCACAATCACCGCCGGGGTGGTGTTCATCCATGCTGCCTGATTGGCATTCTCCGGGCCTTCGACCACCTTCGCCACGTCGGAAACACGAACCGGGGCGCCATTCTTATAAGCGATGATGGTGTTAGCGTACTGCTCGGGATCGAAAAGCTGGTCGTTGGCGCCGATGGTGTACGCTAGGCGATTGTTCTGAAGTTGTCCCTTTGCCTGGTTGACATTCACCTGGCCAATGATCGTTCGCAGCTGTTCCAGGCTCAGTCCGTAGGAAGCCAGTGCTGTCGGGTTCGCCTGGATGCGGACGGCAGGCTTCTGGCCGCCGCTGATGCTGACCAGTCCGACTCCCGGAAGTTGCGAAATCTTCTGCGCGAACGTGGTGTCAGCCAGGTCCTCAACCTGAGGCAGCGGCATCGAGTCCGAGGTTAGCGCCAGCGTCAGGATAGGCGCATCGGCGGGATTGACTTTGCTGTAGATCGGCGGCGTGGGCAGATCGGCCGGCAGGTACAACTGCGCCGCATTGATAGCAGCCTGCACTTCCTGCTCGGCGACGTCGATGTTCTCATCGAGGTTGAACTGCAAGGTGATGACCGAAGCGCCAAAAGCACTGCTCGATGTCATCTGGCTCAAGCCCGGCAACTGTCCGCACTGGCGTTCCAGAGGCGCAGTGATCGATGAGGCGGTAACGTCCGGGCTGGCTCCCGGATAGAACGTCACAATCTGGATAGTGGGGTAATCGACCTGCGGCAGCGCCGAAATAGGCAGTTGCCGGTAGGCGACAATGCCCACCAGCAGCAAACCTGCCATCAGCAGCGAAGTCGCAATCGGCCGAATAATAAATGGCCGGGAAATACTCATGACTGGGAGCCCGCGCCCTCGGCTACTTGCGCGTTTCTGGATTGCCCACTCTGCTGCTGTGGCGCTTGCGGAGCGACTTTACTGCCTGCCTGCAGCTTCTCTTGCCCGTCCGTGACAACTCTTTCGCCAGCCTGTAAGCCGGAGGCAAAGATCGAAGTGTTGCCCTGGGTGAGAGCGACCTCCACAGGTTGCATCTTCACCGTATTGTCACTGCCTACAACATAGGTGAAGGTACCTTGTGGTCCTCGCTGAACTGCCGCGGCCGGAGCGGTAATCGCATCCTTGCGTGTTTCCAGCAGCAAGTGAACGTTCACGAACTGGTTCGGCCAAAGCATATTCTCCGGGTTATCGAATACCGCTTTAAGCTTCGCGGTGCCAGTCGATTGATCGATCTGATTGTCGATGGTCAGCAGCTTTCCGGCAGAAAGCTTGGTTTGATCATCACGTCCGTAGACATCCACCTGCAGCGGCCCCTTGCGCATCTGCTGCAGAACTGACTGCAACTGATCTTCGGGAAGCGTAAACACAACCGCTATAGGATGCATTTGCGTGATCACCAGCATCGGCGTATTGGAAGCTGCCTGGACGTAATTGCCGGGATCGACCTGGCGCAAACCAACTCGGCCGTCGATGGGCGAAGTAATACGGCAGTAGGTGAGGTTCAGCTTCGCGCTGTCGATGGCGGCTTTGTCGGCAGCAATCGTGCCTTCGTACTGCCCAAAGGAAGCCTCCAATGTATCCAAGTCCTGTTTGGCTATGACTCCGTCCTTATACAGGGCCTGATTGCGCTCGTATTGGGCCTTGGCGTTTGCCAGTTGCGCTTCGTCGCGCTGCAGATTGGCTTGCGCCTGGGCCAATGCCACCTGGAAAGGACGTTCGTCGATCACGATGAGCAGGTCGCCCTTGCGGACGTCCTGGCCCTCCTGAAAATTAACCTGCATGATTTGCCCGTCAACCCGGCTCTTGAGAGAAACCGTATTGAAGGCCTGTACGGATCCAAGTCCGGTGAGATAGACAGGAAAATCCTGCTCTTTGACCGTGGCAACCCCCACCGGCACGACCGGCGAGGGACCTCCAGCGTGGGCGCCGCGACGATTACTTGTATCGGCCTGGTGACTGCAGCCGGCCAGAATTGCACATAAAACCAGCGCAGCGGCAATTCCGGGTATTAGACGGTGTTTCAAAGTGCCTCCTTACAACTACAGGCTCCAGATTTGGCTTATAAAGAAGGTTTGCGTTGTGGCGCACACATCTTGCACTGGAACCGGGCCCAGTTACATCACTATTATTGCCTCATGTATTAGACCTGAGCAGCGCCCTGAAAGGCCGTTAAGAGAGAGTGAAGGAAGGTAAAGTTTTGTGAAGGCAATGGGCACATCTCGAAACACTTCTTCACCGCAAAGTTCCGCCGGAAGAGGCAAAATGAGTTCCATGAAGCGCCTCCTCATCGTTGACGACGATCAAGGACTGGTCAATCTGCTGAAGCGCTTCCTCGAAGCTGAGGGTTTCCTGATCGATGCTGCGTTCGATCATTCCACCGGCTTGAAGGTGGCGCTTTCCGGGGACTATGAAATCATCATACTCGACGTGATGCTGCCGGGCGGTTCTGGATTCGAGCTTCTCAAGTCACTGCGCCAGCAATCTTCCGTTCCGGTTTTGCTGCTGACAGCGCGTGGCGAAGCGGTCGACCGGATTCTCGGTCTTGAGATCGGGGCTGATGATTACCTGGCCAAGCCTTTTGATCCGCGTGAACTGGTAGCCCGCATTCGCGCCGTGCTCAGGCGAACTCGGGAAGAAGTGCCTGCCGGCTCGCGACTGGAACAGGACGAAACCTTGAGCGTTGGTGAGATCGCAATGTCTCTGGCCACGCGGAGCGTCACCTGTGCCGGAGAGCCCGTTGATTTGACATCCGTCGAGTTCAACGTCCTGGAATTGCTGTTGCGTCACGCCGGCAACGTGGTGACGCGTGAGCAGATTGCCGAGGTTGCGCTCGGCCGTCCGCTGAATGCATTCGATCGCAGCGTGGACGTGCATGTCAGCCGCTTACGCAAGAAACTGGGCTGCTTTCCCGGCAGTGACGAACTGATCCGGCCTATTCGCGGCATCGGATACTTTATGCCGGCCACCTCTTCCGAGGGGAGCAGAACGTGAGCCGGCGCCTGTTCTGGAAGATATTCCTGCCCTTCTGGATGGCGCAGGCGATGCTGCTCGGCGCTTTATATCTGCGCCTCCACATCCGGCTGCATTCCGAGCGTCCCTGGTGGACGCAGGCGTCGCGGCAGGCCATGCCTCAGCTTGGCTTGGACGCCGCCACCGTGTATGAACAGGGCGGTTCACCGGCGCTCGACGCTTTTCTCAGCAAGCTTTCGCTGAACGATCGGGCCTCGTACTGGCTGTTGGACGGCAATGGCAAAAAGCTGGGCGGCGGCCCTGAGCCCGCCCATCTCGCAGCATTGGCCGGCGACGCACTGGCCAATGGCGGTTCCTTGCGCATCGACGATAACTCGATAGCGGCAACGGCGATTATGGCTCCCCAAGCGCGCTACCTTCTGGTGGCGGAGTTTATTCCCCCGCCTTTATCCGAGCGCGTTCCCGGCGACATTTTGTGGACGCTGAAGCTGGGCACCGTTTTGTCGCTACTCATGTGCCTGCTGATCGCTCACTATCTGAGCAAGCCGATCGAGCGGCTGCGCAATGCCACCAACGAACTCGCGCGCGGAAATCTGGATATCCGGGTCAGCCGCTACATCGGAAACCGCCGCGATGAGATTGCCGAACTGGTTCGCGACTTCGACTCCATGGCGGAGGACCTTCGCAACCTGATCCACAGCGAGCGCAACCTGCTGAGCGGCGTTTCACACGAACTGCGCTCTCCCATCGCGCGCATACGTTTGGCTTTGACCCTGGCCCGCGGCGCCGATGCCCATGAGCGCAAGGAAATGCTCGACCGCATCGAGCAGGACACCATTCAGCTTGACTCCATGCTGGAGCAGATTTTGACGGTCGCGCGCCTGGAAGGCGGCCAGCACAAACCGAAGTTCGAGACGCTGTCGCTGAATGATGTTGTCGAAAATGTGCTCCACGATGCGCGATTCGAGGCGACCGCTCTTGGAGCTGACATCCGATTTACCGGCCATCCTGAAGTCGTTCTTAAGGGCGACGCCGGACTGCTCCGGAGCGCGGTGGAAAATATCGTGCGCAACGCCATCTTCTACTCCGGCGACGGAGGCCGGATCGACATCAACTTGCGCCGGGACAACGGAACCGCGGTACTCTCGGTGCGCGACAACGGTCCAGGCGTTCCCGAAGAATCGTTGCCACTCCTGTTCAAGCCGTTCTATCGCGTCGACAACTCCCGCGGTACAAGCACCGGAGGTATGGGTTTGGGACTGGCGATCGTACGCAACGCCGTGGCTGCGCATGGTGGAAACGTCACTGCCCACAACGTTTCGCCGCACGGCCTGCAAATCGAAATCACCCTTCCGGTCCCGCAGACTCCGTCCCAACCGCGTCCGTCGTCGCCGCAGCTGATTTCGCCGAGGCACAATGCGTAAGCGAGACTGGCGTGCCTTTGCCGCATTGTCCGCGACAATCCATATCCCAGTCAGCTAAACTGATTCATTACCTATGGCATGGTTCAAGCGGGAAAGTGGAGAGCTCGATACCTCGGGCGAGAAGAAGGTCAAGACCGAAGGTCTCTGGGTCAAGTGTGATCAGTGTGGCCAGATTATCTGGAAGAAGGATCTCGACCAGAACCTGAACGTCTGTCCGAAGTGCGACCGGCACTTCCGCATCGACGCCCGGACGCGGCTGTCGCAGCTTCTCGACGACGGAAAGTACGAAGTCGATGACAACAACCTGGTATCGACCGATCCGCTGAAGTTTACAGATTTGAAGCCGTATTCCGACCGCTTGCAGCGAGCGCGCGGGGACACCGGCCTCAACGACGCCGTGATCAATGGACGCGGCACGCTCGATGGCAAGCCTGTACTCGTTACCGCTATGGAGTATTCCTTCATCGGTGGTTCCATGGGAGCTGTCGTCGGCGAGGTGATCGCCCGCGCTGTGGAACGGGCGACCGATGAGAAGCTGCCCCTGATCATCGTATCGGCCTCCGGCGGAGCCCGCATGATGGAAGGCGTTGTCAGCCTGATGCAGCTTGCCAAGATTTCTTCAGCCTTGTCTCGCATGGACGATGCCCGCGTGCCTTACATCTCGGTGCTCACGGATCCCACGACTGGAGGCGTTACCGCTTCGTTTGCCATGCTGGGCGATGTCAATATCGCCGAGCCAGGAGCGCTGATCGGATTTGCCGGACCGCGCGTCATCGAGCAAACCATCCGCCAGAAACTGCCGGAAGGCTTTCAGCGCAGCGAGTTTCTGCTGCAACACGGAATGCTCGACGCCATCGTGCACCGTCGCGAATTGAAGCCATACATCTCGCGTGCCCTGGACTTCATGAGTGTGGCGTCCTCCTGACGCTCAAGCCTGATCCCTGTTACGAATGCACGAGTGCTCGCCGACTGAAACGCGGTTGGAGCGGCAATCGCTGGTGGCGGTTAGCTGAGGGCCGGCAGTTCACCGTGACACATCACGCCTCGGCAGGTTATGATTAGTTGCTTCCGATCGGAAAGGGCGTCATGTCCTTTCACGCCGCGGAGAGGTGGCCGAGTGGCTGAAGGCGGCGGTTTGCTAAACCGTTATACGGTCAAAAGCTGTATCGGGGGTTCGAATCCCCCCCTCTCCGCCAGTCATTTCTAAGCTGTTGAAAATAAACAACGCTCCCACATCGCAAGTCCGGTTCTTTTTGGCTTCCGCCGGGCGGGAGCAAGAAGTGGCATGCAGGTCGTGGCCAACCTGGATCTCAAGAACGGGTTGTGGCACATGCGCGCGAAACCGCCGCTTGGGTTCAAACCAAAAGACTAGGAGGAGAGCCCCGTGCCGCTCCCCGACTGGCTGGTCGAAAATCTGAAGATCTGGCGCAAAAAACGCGGCCGCAGCTATCGCGTATTTCCGCAGAGCGATGGCGATCCGGAAGGGCACATGCTGCGAACCCTAAAGCAGGTCGCGTTGAAGGCGAAGCTGAATTGCGGTCGCGTCAGGTCGGTGTAGGTTCGGGCGGCCCCTGCGAACGAAAGAAATCCACGTGTTGCATACGTTTCCTTCGTTCCGCAAAGCGCCTGTTGGAAAGAGCACCATCGATCTACTAGCGTCTTGGCTAAGCGGTTCTTCTCGGGATCGTCCATCGGATTTGCCTTGGCGCCCAGCGGCACAGAACGCTTGATTCGACCGTCACGTTTCTCAAGATACTACAGATTGTCGGACAAGGCGCTGGCCACGCCAACCGCGCACTGCCAAGATACTGACTTCCTGGGCGCATTGCTGGTTACTGCCCGCTCGGCAGGAATCCCAGCGGTCGTCGGGGGCAAGCTTGCCGGATGCGGACTTCTGGACAACCGGGGAGCAAACGATGGATCGACGAGGGTTGCATCGGGATCTTGCGGCACATATCGTCCGCATACTCCCTCCATGCACCCTAACTAAGATGATAGGAACAGAGAGCGACAAAACCATCTCCTTGGGGTTATCACTCCTGTTTGCAGAGGGAGCTACAGGTGCATCCGTTGTGTCTGATGAACGTCGGCGATGAGACACTGTTTATATCCATATGAAAATTCTTGCACCCCTGACTTTCTTCACGCCCCTCATTTCGTCCGTCCATCTAAAAGTCAAATGATGGCATCTTCCACCCTGCTTACGCGCGCTTCGGGCCGTCCCAGATTCAAGACCGTTCTCTGGATATCCCTTGGTCTTACTGCCCTCTTTGTCTTCATCACTTCAGAAGCTCTTCTCGTCACCGATTACCCGATGTACCACACCTACCGTCTGCAGGTCATCGCCGACCGCCATCTCCTCATCCCCCATACACTCTCCGGTGTTATCGCTCTCCTGGCTGGTCCGATACAGTTCTCGTCGCGCCTTCGCCAGCGTCACTTGAATTTCCATCGCGTCCTCGGCCGGATCTACGTCGTCTCCGTCTTTATAGGTGCCTTGACCGGGATCGCCCTCGCCTCGGGCCGACCCGGCTTACCAGGAACCTCGATGCAGGCCGCCGCCTGGATCGTCTGTACCACCGCGGCAATCATCACCGCACGTAATGGTCAAATCGTCCAGCATCGCCAATGGATGGCTCGTTCCTATGCAGTCACATTTACCTTCGTCTCCAGCCGCGTGCTGAATCTCTGGCCGCGCTATTGGAGCCATCTTGGCGACACCCTCTCCGCTGTCGGCGTCATCGCGTTTACGCTCGTTTCCCTCCTTGCCGTCGACCTCGGCCTCAATTGGCGCGAGCTCACAACCCGTCGTACCTGATGGTCGCCGGCTATGAGAGCTATCCAATGAACCCATTCGCGCCAGGCGCCCTTGCGACACTCCTCCCAGTGCGAGACGTAGTTTTTGTCCCCGCTGGTAAGCCGCATAGCTTTTCTGAGCGTCCGACCCGGGCTCAGCAAGTTCAGAAACGGAAACCTGAATCAAATGAAATTGCAGAAAATTAATATCGGCATCATCGGTGGGGGAATTGGCGGCGTTGCCGCGGCGGTGGCGCTCCACCGCGCGGGCATTCAAGCGACAGTCTATGAGAGGGCTACCGAGTTCCGCGAAGTCGGCGCGGGTATGATGCTCTGGCCCAATGCCACGCGCGTTCTAAAGGAATTCGGCCTGCTTGAAAGGGTAGCGGCATTGAGCGGCCCGAATCAGCATTTTCTCGTTCGCTCCAGTGCGGGTACGATCCTTATGGACATTGCGCTGGGCCGGTTTGAGGTGCCGGCGCTATGTACACGCCGCTCGGACCTGCTGGATGCGTTGCTGTCGGCGCTCCCGCCTAAACGAATCCGGCTGGGCCACGATTTCGAATCCTTCGAGCAGCGCAAAGCCGGCGTCAGAGTCAACTTCTCCAGAAGTGTGTCCGGAGGAAGTGTCTCTGCGGAACACGACTTCGTTATTGGTGCCGACGGTATTCGCTCGCGCGTCCGTTCTCAGCTATTGGGAGTCCACGAGCCCATCTACCGGGGCTACACCATCTGGCGCGGGCTGGCGCGTCTTAGGGGCGCTGTTCCGTCCGGCTCGAACAGCGAAACCTGGGGGCGAGGAAAACGCTTCGGCATCCTCAATACCGGCGGCGACCGGTTCACGTGGTACGCCACCGCAAACACCGATTCGGGCCATGTCGATTCCTCCGAAGGGCGGCAGGGTGAACTCCTGCGGATGTTTGCGGGCTGGCACAAACCGATAGAGCGTCTGATCGGCACGACCGACGAGGGCAGCATTCTGAAAAACGGTGCTTACGATCTTGCACCGCTCAAGCGCTGGGGATATGGACGAGTCATGTTGCTCGGAGATGCCGCCCACCCGTGCACGCCAAATCTTGGCTTGGGAGGTTGCATGGCTCTCGAAGACGCCCTTGTCCTCGCGAAATCGTTTTGTATGGAGGCTTCTCCCGAATTATCTCTGCTCCGCTACGAATCGCTGCGCCGGGAGCGCACTCGCCATGTGCAGCAACGCTCGCTTTTAATGGGCAAAGTCGGGCAATGGGAGAATCGGCTGGTCGCGGGCGGACGCCAAATCGTGACAAGCATGCTTCCGCACGAGATTTTCGAACGTAATTTAAGAAGGGTCTATTCTTATGCGACGTAGAGTCCTGCCCCGCCTTCTTCATGAGAACCGCAGTCTGATTTCTATGCGGCGCTTCATTACTCAACCACCCTATCCCTATGAGGAGAAAATGAGTCGAAAACAGCCAAGTCTTCGTGCCCTGTGCCTGCCGGTTCTCGTATCTGCCTTGTTTGTCTTGATTTCGCCTCTGGCGGCCCAGCAAACCGAACTGAAGTTGGATCCAGCGAAAACGCGAATCGACTGGACCCTCGGAGCGACCTTGCATGACGTGGAAGGCACTTTCCGGCTGAAGTCGGGCGATATTGTGTTTAATCCCAAGACCGGAGAAGCCAGCGGCCAACTGATCGTTGATGCTACGAGTGGTGACAGCGGGAACAAGAAGCGTGACGCTGATATGAATAGAAACGTTCTGGAGAGCGCAAAATATCCGGAGATCGTTTTTTCTCCCAAGCACGTCATCGGATTCGTGCCTGGTCAGGCATCGTCCACCGTCCAACTGGGCGGGACGTTCACCATCCACGGCGCCTCCCACGAACTCACCCTTACGGTGCCCTTCACCGCGAACAACACATCCGTCGAGGCCCACACCAGGTTTTCGATTCCCTTCGTAGAATGGGGCATGAAAAATCCCAGCAACATGTTTCTAAAGGTCGATAAAGTAGTGCAACTCAGCATTACCGCAGTCGGCGAACTGCAACCCGCCACGCAAGCATCCGCGGGCCCTATTTCAGCTCTGGGGAAGTGGGACGGCGCAAGCGATGCGGCCGCGAGCTGAGATCGGCCAGCCCCAGAGGGCCGGAGAGCTGATAGCGGCGCACCCACTTACGGGCGGTGGGTACGCTGACTTTGAACTCGGCTGCAGCCGAGTTCAAAGTCTTACCTTGGTGCAGAACCGATTGGGCGAGTTGCTCTCGACTATGCAGCGTCAGTCGGGCATTCTTGTGAATGTCCATTCGATGCCTCCGGTGTGAAGTTGACTGCTGACACAATCAGCTTCTCCGGTTTCCATCGAATGGACAATTTACTAAGGAACAACCTGTTGAAAGATCACAGCTAGCTATTGCCAGACGGGGTTGCAACAGCCGCGACAAGGCGCGCAAGGACAGTGGTCACAGGATTCATTGTGGCTAAGCCAAGCACCCACTCGCTGAAGACAGGACGTCCTACACTGAGAGGAACACGCACGGCCCTGGGTCGGCACTGGAGTGTGCATCGTGATTAGGCAGAATTCCGAATGACAATTGCCCCCTGCGCTTCCGATCATTTCAAAAACGGCCGCTTCTTCAATCCTGGAGTGCCGCCACAGAGCTTCGCCAAATTTCTCAAGTGGGTCACTCGCCGGAAGATAGGTCCATGGCGCAAATTCGTCACCACGCCTCCCGGACCCAGGCCGGCTGATCGCGTCAGCGGCAGCCAGCTTCGCGTTACGTTTGTGAACCACTCGACATTTCTGCTGCAGAGCGAAGGCTTCAATATACTCACTGATCCTGTGTGGTCCGAGCGGGCCAGTCCCGTCTCTTTTCTCGGTCCCCGGAGGCACCGTAATCCCGGAATTCTTTTCGGGGATATTCCTCCCATCGACTGCATTCTCATCAGCCACAATCACTACGATCACCTCGACATGCCCACGTTGAAGAGACTGGCGAGCCAACACCAGAGTTCGGTGTTCTGCCCGCATGGACTTGCAGGACTCATGGCCAGGGCCGGATTCAAGGAGGTCTACTCGCTCGACTGGTGGCAACTGCATGCGTGGAAAGGCTTACGCCTTCACTGCGTGCCGGCACAGCACTTTTCTTCCAGAACGCCCTTCGACAGGAACCGCACGCTTTGGTGCGGATGGGTAGTCGAATACGCCGATGGGCCCGTTTACTTTGCCGGCGATACAGGTTTCGGCAATCACTTCGCCGCCATCAACGCGCAGTTCAATGTGTTCCGTCTCGCCCTGCTCCCTATTGGTGGTTTCAAGCCTGAGTGGTTCATGGGACCACTACACATGACGCCCGAGCAAGCCGTCGAAGCCCACCGCATTTTGAACTCTCAGACCTCGGTCGCCATGCACTTCGGAACCTTTGCACTGGCCGATGATGGCGAAACGGAACCCACCTGTCGCCTGAACGCACGTCTGGGCCGCTCGCAGGATGCAAGCGAATTCTGGACCCTGAGTGAGGGCGAGTCTCGAAACGTGCCTCTGTCCGGGACAAGCCGTTCAGAATGCGAGATTCTCCCGGAGATTTGAGGGCAGTTCCATTAGTTGTAAATGGGCGCCCGCTGCATCACGGCCGGTTTTATATCAATTGATTGCCAAGTGGCGACCGCCGTCACTCCCCTGGCCAGCAGCACGGCCGAAATCTACTCTGCTCCAGCCCGAGCATCCAAACAAGTTCGTGTAGGAGACGGTTCGGTTGCTTCTAGACTGCAACCCGAACAACCCTGGTCGAAATAGCTGAATCCCACCCGATGGTTTCGCCCTCTCCGCAACAAAATGAGACGAGTAGAAGCCCTTACTGTTGGAGGACTTCCATCCTGCGGAAACCGCGGCCGAGCCGATGGCGAGCCGAGGTTCGGAAAGGGACTTTGAGAAGTATGTCTCGGGTATGGTGTGCTGCGCATTTGCTCAGCCTAATGGTTCTCCTGGCGACCTGTGGATGCGGCGGGGGAATGCGCAATTCCGGTTCGAGCGGCGGGGGAAATAGCCAGTCAGGACCGACTGTGACCTCGTTTGCGGTCTCGCCCAACATAGCAGCGCCGGGCGAATCTGTGAATTTCTCGTGGACAACAGCAAACGCCACGGCGTTCACCACCACACCCGAAATCGCGCAGCAGAACCAACCCCTTACGTTGAGCGCGACAGCGTATTCTTACGACACCAGCGAATTAAGCCAGACAACGACGTTCCAAGCTGTCGCAAGCACGAACTCGGCGCAATCACCAGCCGTGTCTACGAACTTGACGATCATTCCGGTGACGCTCAGTGCGTCGGCTACAACCGTCGCCGCAGGTCAATCCGTTACCTTGACCTACGGAGGACCAAACAATGGCAGCACTTGGGCGTTGGTTGTCGTTGGCAACAACACTCCGATTCCGCTGCCAGCCCCTTCTTCCTGTGACGGCAATGTCTGCACCGGCACTTACCAGACACCTCCCCTGGGTTTGACGACGACTTTTCAGGTTACGGCCACCGGTACGGCCGGAGGGCAAGCGAACTCGTCACAAGTTCTGGTCACGGTAGAAAACCCCACCACGATTTCCTTGTCTGCCAGCCCAGCCACAGTTCCACCAGGCGGCGCCGTGACGCTATCTTGGACAACCACAAATGCTGCGTCGGTCAGTATCGATCAGGGCGTTGGCCAAGTGGCTCCGCCAGCCCCCGTGAACATGGGATCGTATTGCTGCGCACGTCCTACTCAGACCACAACCTATACAGCTACCGCGATTTCCGTCTACCCTGGCGTTCTCCCTACGACTGCGACGGTAACCGTGACGGTGAGCTCCGGCATTCCCCAGGTTCAGCACGTCGTCATTGTGGTTTTGGAAAACCTTGATTACAGTGACATCGTGGGTAGTCCTAATGCCCCGTACATAAATAGTTTGATTCCGCAGGGCGGTTTGGCAACGAACTATTATGCCGACGTACATCCCTCGATCGGCAATTACTTCATCATGACTACAGGGATAGCCTATAGCACGGACGACAACTTCAACGGCATCGTGCCGATTGACAATGTAGTGCGGGAGTTTCAGGCTGCGAATATTTCATGGAAGGTATATGCCCAAAGCTTGCCGTCCCAAGGTTATCTTGGTGGGGATGTGTACCCCTATCTACACCGGCACAATCCCATTTCCTATTTGTCCGACGTTCAGCCACCATCGCGGTTGAATTTGAACATTGTTGACTCCACACAATTCCAGACCGATATATTAGCCGGGCATCTGCCGGCGTACTCCTTTGTCGTCCCCGACGCCGAACACGACGCCCACGACTGTCCAGGCGGAGGTCAGAATTGTACTGTGGGCGCGAAGGTGGCGGCGGCCGACGCGTGGCTCTCTGCCAATATTTCACCGTTGCTGGCCAACTCGGCGTTTCAGCAAAGCGGATTATTCATTCTGACTACCGATGAATCCCGAACGGACAATACGAACGGCGGCGGACGTGTTGCTACTGTGCTTCTCGGCACTCATGTAAAACCCGGATACCAGGGTGGTGGGCTATACGAACATAAGAGCTTACTAGGACTGAGCATGACCGCTCTCGGTGACGCTAATATCCCCAACGGAGCAGGTTCCGCTCCTCAGATGACCGAGTTCTTTCATTAGCCAGAATCGGACCGTTAGAATTCGAAATTCCGCGTGGTCTGCTCGATCAAGCTTGTCGCTCCGAGCGAAGATGCTTGAAACCAAGGGTGTAGGCAATTACAGGAGCCCGTATAGCAGCTCTATCGCTCATGCGTCAGCGGTCGACAGCCCCTCTCCTCCCTGTGCAAATCAGCCACGCTACCATCTTGCGTAGGCTGGTACCGTGGAGCACCCGGCATATAGGCTTCGTTGGACACGTAAGGTTGGTGCTCTGGCCCCGCCGCCGCCCTGCGGGACGGCGCACATGCGGCCACTTGGCATGCGTATTACTCGGGTGAGTTCGCGCGAAGCTGCCAGAGGATTTGACGGAACATTCCGAGGATGATTTCCGCGTCAGGTTCGGCCAGCTTCATGCGAAGCAGCAGCCGGCGAAGTTGTTGTTCCGAAGTCGCAGCGGCCGGTCTCGAGTAATAGCCGGAACACTCCAGAGTTTCGTGCATGACCTCGGCGAGCCGCAACAGACTTTGCATCTTCGCTGGAGGATCGGTAGCAGGTAAGGTTTCGGAGTTCACGGTCGCCGGAGTCTGGTTGCATGTTCGGGCCAGTTCGTATAGCACGACGACGACCGACTGCGCGAGATTCATGGAAGGAGATTGCTGGGTTGTAGGAATGCGCATCAGCCAATGGCAGTAGCTCATGTCTTGGTTAGCAAGGCCGCGTTTTTCGGAGCCAAACAGGAGTGCGACCTTTCCGGTGTGTGCGGCGGCAGCGATCTGGGGAGCTGCTTCGGGGAGGGCAATAAGCGGAAGGCTTACACTGCGTTTTGTGGCTGCGGTTGTGCCAATGACGAGCGTGCAGTCGGCGACCGCTTCCGCAACACTCTCGCGCGCCTCGGCGTTGGCTAACAGCTCGCCGGCTCCGACCGCTGAGCGGGCTTCCCGAAACGCTGGATCGTAGGGCGACACAAGGCGCAACTGCGAACCGCCAAAGTTCGCCATGGCCCGTGCAACCGCTCCGATATTGAGCGGATTACGGGTGCGCACGAGGATGATGCACAAGTTCTGGTTGAAGTTGGAATCGGCAGCAGACATGGCTTAATTATGGATTGCTACTTGTTTCCCGAAGCGCTCGCACGGTGAAAACGTACCGATCCGCGGCTCACCACTATCCATGGGTTAACCGGGATAGTTTCACCTGTCGTTGACTTGTCAGCCTACTACGAAAGTCAAAGAACGGGCGGTTATTGGGCCAGAAAGCAGCATGGTTATGCCGTCTCGCGTACACCGCTGCCGAAGCTGAAGGAGCAGATTGTGGTCACGCGCAATGCTCCGATCATCGAAGCGATAAATGTAAGCTCTTCCGTTCCAGCACTAAGCCCGGATGATCAGGCCGAATTTGAACGTACCGATAGATTGGCCCCCACTGGCGCATTTGCCTTTATCGTAACGGTTAAAATCGAACAGTGCCGAGATGCTGAGCCGCGAGGTGGCGACTTTTCTAGCGCCTTTACATAACCAAAGGCGCGGAGCGATTCTTCCCGTTCACGCCACTACCCTGGGGTTGCGAAAAAATGGGCGGTGTGCCATTACCGCCTAAAGAGAGCTGTTCACCGTGCCACCAATTCTAAACGCACAAGGGATCTCTAAAACTTACGGAGCCTCACCGCTTCTTCGGAATATCGCATTCACCATCGCCGAAGGAGATCGCATCGGGCTGATTGGGCCCAACGGCTGCGGCAAATCGACGCTGCTGCAGATTCTCTCCGGCGCCGTCGATGCTGATAGCGGAGAGGTGGTGTTGCGCAAGCACGCCCGTCTGAGCCACGTGCAGCAGGAATCGCAGTTTGCCGGCGCCCAGACAATACGCTCGGTGATCGAAGCCGCGCTCGAACGCTCTGCTGTTCCTGCGAACGAGAGACAGGCCCGGCTCGCTGAGACACTGGGGCGCGCAGGCTTCGATGATTTTGACGTCGAAGCAGAATCACTCTCCGGCGGATGGCGAAAGCGGCTCGCTATCGCCGAAGCACTGGTACAACAGCCCGACATCCTGCTGTTGGATGAGCCTACAAACCATCTTGACCTGACCGCCATCGAATGGCTGGAGCAGCTTCTGCAATCCGTGTCGTTTGCCTCCGTCGTCGTCAGCCACGACCGGTATTTTCTTGAGAACTTCGCGACCGTCATGGTCGAAATGAACCAAGCTTATCCGGAAGGACTCCTGCGCGTCTCCGGCAACTACAGCAAGCTGTTGGAGGAAAAAGAAGCCTTCCTTCACGCCCAAGCCAAGCACCAGGAGGCGCTGGAAAATCGAGTGCACCGTGAGATCGAGTGGCTGCGGCGGGGGCCGAAGGCCCGCACTTCGAAGTCCAAGGCTCGCATCGACAAAGCGCAGCAACTCATCGGTGAACTGGCCGACTTGAACGCGCGCACTCGAACTGCCAGCGCTGGTATCGACTTTTCCGCCACTGACCGCAAGACGCGACGTCTGATTGAGTTGGATCACGTCGCTTTCGATATCGGCGGACGAAAGCTCTTCGAGGATCTAGACTTCGTGCTAACGGCCGGCATGCGCGTGGGCCTTGTCGGGCCCAACGGCAGCGGCAAGACCACATTGCTGCGACTGCTCTCGCGCGAACTCGTGCCATCAGCAGGAGAGATTTGTACCGCCGATGCCCTGCAGGCCGTCCACTTTGATCAAAACCGCGTGATGGATCCTGATGTGACATTGCGTCGCGCACTCGCGCCCGATAGCGACTCCGTGGCCTACCAGGGACGCGTGATTCATGTTGCCTCGTGGGCCAGCCGTTTCCTGTTTGCCGGCGAACAGCTCAATCAACCGGTCGGCCGCCTGTCGGGAGGCGAACGAGCCCGCGTTCTGATCGCCAGGCTCATGTTGCAGCCGGCCGACGTGCTGCTGCTCGACGAGCCCACCAACGACCTCGACATCCCCACGCTCGAAGTGTTGGAAGAGAGCCTGCTTGAATTTCGTGGCGCGCTCGTGATGGTCACGCACGACCGTTATTTGCTGGACCGAATTTCGACCACGGTTGTCGGACTCGACGGTTTCGGCGGTGCGGGACGCTTTGCCGACTACTCGCAATGGGAAGCATGGCAACAGCAGCGCGAAAGTGCCTCTCGGACGTCTACAAAAGCGTTGCGCCGTCAGTCCGATGCAGGCACCACACCAGCCACGGCTGGTGTAGCGAAGAAAAAGCTTTCGTATCTGGAAGCACGCGAGTACGCAACGCTCGAGGGGCGCATAGCAGAAGCCGAGGATCAGCTTAAGGCGGCACGTGCCGCCTACGCGGACCCTGCCATCGCCAGTGATGCAGAACGATTGATCGCCGCACAGGGTGAGCTATCCCGGGCGCAGAAAACAGTCGATGAACTATACCTGCGTTGGGAAGAGCTGGAAACCAAGATCACCTGAGGATGCTCGGGCCTTCCAATCGTCACGAGATTATTGTCGAAGGGTGGTCTTACAACTCAATGGTCACGAGCCTCCGAAAGTTCAGGTGCTCTGTATTCAGCAACCAAGATACCGCGAAGCTCTGACAACACGGTCAGGCGGAAGGCACGGGAACCGGGCGTCTCCTGCGCATCCCAAGGCCGGAACAGGGTGGACCGTTTGATCCTGATATCCTGATCAGCTCAAAGAACGTTCTGCGAGGAAGCATGAGTAGTCCTCAAAAGTCGGCGTGGAAAACACCACTGGTAGAGGGCGTGTTCCCCGATCGGTCGTTTGATATCGAATTCTGGCAGGAGCGGGGCGATGAAGCCATCTTCGCCGCCGCTTGAGAATTGGTGGAACGAGCTGAGGAAGTCAGAAATGGCAGAAAGCCCACACTACAAAGAACTGCTACAACTCTTAAACGATTTTGAGGTCGAGTATCTGATTGTCGGCGGATTCGCAGTCATGAAGTACAGCGAGTCGCGTTACACGAAGGATCTCGACGTGTGGGTGGAGAAAGAGAGTCGCAAGCACTTTCTTCGGCATCCCGGTACACTTCATCTCCTGGGATGACCTGGTGGCCAACAAACAAGCATTAGGTCGCAGCAGTGATCTCAAGGACATAAACGAGGATCCGGAAACCTCGAAGTCGGGGACGTAGACAAAGGCTGCTAGTGGCCTCCTTTGACAAGCCAGCCTCCCTTGACGAGGCCGAAGCCACGGCATCTCAATCCACTCCTGTGTGAGCGGCCATGCCGGATCGAATGGTTTTCCAGTCCTCGCGCCCATCCAGAGAATGCACTCGCGAATTCCTACCCGTCGACCTAGCTACGAATCTTGTAAAATTAATTGAGCAAGTTTCTCTTCTGCTGAGGCTGCGCCTGTAAACTCCGGCCTCCGCTTCTGTGTTGCTGGTGACGAGAGAACCTACCTTCATTCCTTGAGCAGACAGTCTGGAGCCATCATGGCATTAGTATTTTCAACCCGTGTTGCCTACGCCTTCCGCTGCTTCTTCGCGCTGCTGCTGCACGGCGATCTCCCGCAGGATATTGCGGGCGCCCTCGGCCCGTCGATGGCAACCGCTGCATCCTCGAAACCGGCTATCGAAAAACCGGCCGAGCAACCGGCCGATCGTGCCGTGCAAATGCTTGCGTTGTTCCAGCGCGATGGGCGGCTGGTGGACTTCCTTGCTGAAGATGTCTCCCCCTATCCCGACAGTCAGCTCGGAGCGGCGGTGCGTACGATTCACACCTCCTGCCGCGAGGTGCTGGATCGCTACCTGAAGCTTGAGCCAATCATCCTCTCGGAAGAAGACCGGCCCGTTACCGTTCCGGCTGGCTTCGATCCGGCGGCAATCAAGCTACTCGGCAACGTTGCTGGCGAACCGCCGATCAAGGGGCTGCTGCGTCATCGCGGCTGGCGGGTTAAGGAAGTGACACTGCCGTCGCTGCCGCAGGCAGGACGCAACATCGTCGCCCCGGCGGAAGTTGAAGTCATGTGAGCCATCATAACAACCAACACGGCTCAAGAGGCTGCTGAAAAAACTCGGGAAAGCAGGTGCTCGGCGAGTAAAGTCGCCTCGGGAGGACCAAGGCGGGGAAGCTTATCGGCACGACCAAGGTCGTGTCCTGACGCGAATCATTCTGAACTCGAGTTTTCAGCAAACCTGTTAAGCCGTGCTCCACCCGGTGCTTCATGTTCTAGCCTATTCATACTGGAGATTTACTTGGCATCTGATTTCATCATTGGCATTGATCTAGGCACCACGAATTCCGCGCTCGCCTCCTGCGACCCCACGGACGAATCCGCAGCGATCACGGTGAGCCCCGTCCCACAGCTGGTGAACTTAAATGAGGTCGCGGATCGCACGTTGCTGCCGTCATTTCTCTACCTTCCCGGCGAGCTGGATTTCCCCGCGGGCAGCCTCGCACTGCCCTGGAATGCGAATCCGCAGTTCGTCATCGGGGAACTAGCTCGCAAGCGCGGGGCCGAAAACCCTTCGCGCTTGGTGGCCTCTGCGAAATCGTGGCTGTCGCATGCCGCAGTGAATCGCAGCGCACCGATCCTGCCATGGCAGGCACCGGAGGAAGTGGCGAAGATTTCGCCTGTTGACGCCTCCGCGCAATGCCTGCAATATCTGCGTACCGTCTGGGACACGCAGCATGAGGGCGCAGCATTGGCGCAGCAGGATGTGCTGCTCACGGTTCCCGCGTCGTTCGATGAAGAAGCGCGCGAGTTGACGCGCCGTGCTGCCGAGCACGCCGGCCTCGAACGCGTTACGCTACTGGAAGAGCCGCTGGCAGCGTTTTATGCCTGGTTGGAAAGCCAGGGTGATGCCTGGCGCAAACGCATCAAGGTAGGGGATCTCGTTCTCGTCTGCGATATCGGCGGTGGCACCACCGACTTCAGCCTCATCACGGTTAGCGAAGACGAAGGCGATCTTTCCCTCAAGCGGGTGGCCGTCGGCGAGCACATCCTGCTCGGTGGCGACAACATGGACCTGGCGCTCGCGCGACTGCTGCAACAGAAGCTCGAAGCCGACGGCCATCGCATCGATACCTATCAGTTGCAGGGTCTCTGGCATCAGTGCCGCGCCGCGAAGGAGTATCTGTTCGAGCATCCCAAGACGCCGAAGCAGGATGTCACCCTGCTGGGCAAGGGACGAAAGCTCGTCGGCGGCACCATCAAGACCGAGCTGCTGCGCGAGGAACTCGATCGCGTGCTGGTGGAGGGCTTCTTTCCGCAGGTTGCAAGCGACGAGATGCCCATGCGGCAGCGGCGCGTCGGCTTCCAGGAGTTGGGTCTACCGTACGCGGCTGATGCGGCGGTAACCAAGCATCTCGCCCGCTTTCTCACGCAGCAGGTGCAGAACAGCCCAGAAGCAGCAAACATCCGCCGAGGACGCGGAGGACTCGCGTGTCCAACGCACGTGCTGTTTAACGGCGGAGTAATGAAAGCCGCGATGCTGCGCGAGCGCCTGGTCGCGGTGCTCAACCGGTGGGTTATGCAAGAAGGCTTTGGGGCGCTCGGAGCTGCACAGGTTCTCGACGCTCCCGATCTCGAGCACGCGGTGGCTCGCGGCGCGGCGTATTACGGACGCGCGCGGCGCGGTCACGGCGTGCGCATTCGCAGTGGTGCGTCGCGCAGCTACTACATCGGCATCGAAAGTGCGCTGCCTGCCGTTCCCGGCCTCGAAGCGCCGATGAAGGCGCTATGTGTGGTGCCCTTCGGGATGGAAGAGG
Organism: uncultured Acidobacteriaceae bacterium; assembly: GCA_963846815.1. GTDB lineage: Bacteria > Acidobacteriota > Terriglobia > Terriglobales > Acidobacteriaceae > CAVVDY01. The sequence goes on from CAWJXG010000001.1 coordinate 822,083, forward strand.
GCAGCGAGGCGCAGATTCCCGGCCGCGAATTCGGCCTGGTTGTCGGTGAGCCCGCCGAATTTCGCTTCCTCAGCTCGACCGTGCGCAAGCAGGACCAGGTCGGCGATCTGCTCGACAACTGGGCGGGCGAGATTGAAGAGCTCAGCCCGCTGGAAGTCACGCTCGCGGTCGACGGGCAGCGCGGCGCGGTGCTGCCTGTGCGGCTGGAGTCCCGCATCACCGAGGTTGGCACGCTGGAGGTGTGGTGCGTCTCGCGCGACGCCGGCCAGCGCTGGAAGCTGGAGCTGAACATCCGCGAGAAGAGCGACCAATAACAGTGTGGAAATGAGTAGTTCACGTTACCTCATCGGCATCGACCTTGGCACCACGAACTGTGTCGTAGCCTACATCGACACCACCGCCTCGGACGAGATTCGAATCTTCGATGTCGAGCAGGTTGTCGGACCCGGCGAGGTGCGCGCGGTTCCCGGCCTACCGTCATTCCTCTATTTCCTCACCGAAGCTGAAAGTACATCGGGCGCTTTTAATCTTCCATGGAAGCAGCAACCGCAGGCGATCGTCGGCGTGGCCGCACACGAATTTGGAGCGCTGGTTCCCGGGCGGCAGGTCTCGTCAGCGAAGTCATGGCTCTGCCAGGACAACATGGATCCGACGGCGCCGATTCTGCCGCGCGAAGCCGAACCACCTGAACCAACGATCTCTCCCGTCGAAGCTTCAGCGCGTTACCTGATGCATCTACGCGATGCGTGGAACCACACGATGGCCTCGGATTGCGGCGTAACGGGGCTGCGTTTCGAGAACCAGGAGATTGTTCTCACCGTTCCCGCTTCGTTCGACGAAGAAGCGCGCGAGCTCACGGTACAAGCCGCGCGGGACGCCGGGCTGCAGAATCTCACGCTCCTGGAAGAGCCGCTGGCAGCGTTCTATGCCTGGATTTCGGCGCATCGGGGCGACGCCGCCGAACACGTACACGACTGCGAGCAAGTTCTCATCTGCGACATCGGTGGCGGGACTTCGGACTTCAGCCTGGTGCGTGCCCGGGTCCATGGAAGCGAGGTTGAGTTCGAGCGCACCGCCATCGGCGAGCACCTGTTGATCGGCGGCGAAAACCTTGACCTTGCACTCGCACGCGGCCTGGAGCAGAAGCTAAACACGAAGTTGAGCCTGCGCCAGCGCCACGCGCTGGAGATCGCCTGCTCGCAAGCCAAAGAACGCCTGCTCAGCGATCCGAGTATTGATCGCCTGCCCATCAATATTCTCGGCTCTGGACGGGCGGTCGTCGGACAGATGCTCAGCAGCGAACTTACGCGCGACGCGGTTGTCGAGCTGCTGATGAACGGATTTCTGCCGCTCACCGTTGCGAACGAAATGCCGTCCCGCGCACGAACGGCAGGATTGCGCGAGGTTGGCCTGCCGTACGCCAGCGATCCGGCAATCACCAAATATCTCGCGGCGTTTCTGCGCCGAGCGGCTGCTGCGATGCGGGCGCAACCTTCGGCGGATATTTCCTCAGAGGAAGAGCCGACCGGGGAGATGACGCGACCCGACGCTGTGCTTTTCAATGGCGGCTTCTGCATTCCTGAGATGGCGCGGCAGCGCATCCTGGAAGCCATCGCTAAATGGTTTGGCGCTGACACGAACTGGCAGCCGAAGATTCTTCGCAACCCGGAAAAGGCTGGCGCGGAAATGGCCAGCGCGGTCGCCATGGGAGCGGCGTATTACGGTCAGGTTCGGCGCGGCAAAGGGCAGCGCGTGAAGGCAGGCAGCGCGCGCACATACTACATAGGCACACGCTCCGAAGGAGCGGCAGTCTGTGTTCTGCCGGCTGGCACAGACGAAGGCACAACGCTGCGGCTCGACCGTGAATTCACCGTGTTAGCGAATCGGCCCGTATCATTCCACCTTTTCAGCTCGACCATTCGTCACGATGAGCACGGCGCGCTGGCCGATCTGAATGCCGAGGAGGTGCATCGACATGCACCGCTCACAACCCTGCTGCGCTACGGCAAACGCCTTCAGGAGATAGAACTCGCAGTGCTGTTGTCCGTCAGTTTCACCGAAGTTGGAACGCTGGAGCTGTGGTGCGAGTCGATGAGCTCGCCGCATCGCTGGCGGCTGCAGTTTGAGTTGCGCGGCAGGCGCGGCGAGGATACCGAAGCCGCATCGCAATCCTCGAAACCGGTCCACCATGCAGAGGCTTCTGAGGAATCACTGAAGGCGGCGAGAGCGGCAGTTCGCGCAACCTTTATTAGGCCACGCGAAAGCGAAGCTCGCGAACCCGCAGCGCTTGCCGGCGAACTCGAACAGTTGCTTGCTTTAAGGAAGGAATCCTGGTCTCTGTCGCTTGTGCGGCAGCTCGCAGATACCCTGCTCGAAGTTGCTGACGGCCGCAAGTTGAGCGTGCAGCATGAAGCGCGCTGGCTGAATCTCGCGGGCTTTTGTCTGCGGCCGGGTTTTGGCGATGCCGGCGACGCCCGTCGCTTAGCACAGATGCGCAGACTGTTTCAGGCAGGCCTCACGTTCAACAACAATCCGCAAAATCAGGTCAACTGGCTGGTGCTTTGGCGACGGGTCGCGGGCGGACTCAGCGCGGCGCATCAGCACGAGATTCGCAACTATCTTGGCGGACTGGGTATTGGCCGCAAGAAGCCGGGCACGCGGCTGAATTCGCAGGTTGAACGCGACGCATGGCGCCTGCTCGCAAGCCTCGAACATCTCTCAGGCGCGACCCGTGCGGCTTTAGCCTTGGAGCTGCTGCGTAAGCTGAAAAAAGAGCCGGCCGATGGTGCCTGGCTTTGGTCACTCGGCCGCTTCGGCGCTCGTATTCCGCTGTATGGTCCGCTAACGTGCGTTGTGCCGGCAGCGGCAGCGGCAGTATGGATCAACGAGCTTCTGGGACTACGTGAGGTGACGCACGAGACGGCGAACGCTATTGTGCAGCTGGCCCGTCGCACAGACGACCGCACCCGCGACATCGAGAAAGAAGCTGTGAAATCAGTGGCGCGCCAACTGGAGTTGCAGGGCGTTGCCGACGACGCAATCCTCGAACGGCTGACGGAATTCATTCCGCCCGACCGCAATGATGTCGCGCGCACTTTCGGCGAGCCGCTGCCGAAAGGATTGCATGTACAAAGCACGGCCGATTGCCTTTCGCCCGTCGCGGCGATCGCAGTGTGAGTGGCTCGGCCTGCCGAATTGCGGTTGAAGAGGTGCGCTCGGGAGCCGGGGTCGACGCGGGCCAAGGATTGGCGGAGTCGCTTTGGGAAGACCGGGGCATTCTCTTCCTCGCGGAATGATCGACTAGAGCCGTCGTATTGAAGGTGGCCCATCAGCCGCTCCGATTCCGGAACAACGTCTTGATCATCTACAGGCACCCAACCGAACCTGGCACTCAGCGGGTCTTGGGGCACAAACAGCAGGTCCATCGCTGCGCTCAGGATGAGACAGATCGGTAGAACGTCAGTAGTGCGTCGGCGGCGCGGGTGAAGTCGCGGCCCTGAAATCGCGCCCCTTGCGAATCGCACCCTTGGAATCGCGCCCCTTGTAAATCGCCTGAACGTCGCCTCTTCGTCAATCCTCAGCTAGCCTGCACGTCGCGCCTTCGGCAAGGGTCGACGCGCTTTAGCGAACCGCAGCTGCAGCTAAGCGCTTCGGTCCGGCTTCACGAATGTTCTCCGGACACTCGGCCACCATCAGCTTGAAGTTCTCGATGAAGCGGGCTGCGAGTGCGTCGTACTTGCTGAAGTACTCTTCGCGGCTGGGCCAGGTGTTGGCGGGGTCGAGAATCTGCGATGGCACGCCCTCGCATTGTAGCGGCACTTCGAAGCCAAAGACCGGGTCCTTCCGATACTCAACCTTCAACAGCGTGCCGTTGAGCGCCGCATTCAACAACGCGCGCGTGTGATGAATGCTGATGCGCTTGCCGACTCCAAACGGCCCGCCCGTCCAACCTGTGTTGACCAGCCAGACGTGTGCCCCGTGCCGCTTGATTTTCTCCTTCAACAACTCCGCATACGCCAGCGGATGATGCACCATGAACGGGCCGCCGAAGCAGGTGCTGAAGGTGATTTGCGGCTCCGTGCCCAGGCCGATTTCCGTTCCGGCGATCTTGCTGGTGTAGCCGGAGATGAAGTGGTAGATGGCCTGATCGGGAGTCAGGCTTGGAGATGGGCGGCATGACCCCAGACGCGTCGCAGGTGAGAAATATGACGTTCTTGGGATGGCCGGCCTGTTTTTCCGGCAGAAGTTTGTAGATGTAGTCAAGCGGATACGCGGCGCGGGTATTCTCCGTCACGCTGTCGTCGTTCAGGTCGAGGTGGCGGGAGAGCGGGATCGAAGGTGACGTTTTCCAGCATCGGTGCCGAAGCGGCGGGTGACAGGCATGGATTTGCGGCTCGGCGTCGCTCGAAAGGCGGATGACCTTGGCGTAGCAGCCGTCTTCGAAATTGAAGACGCCGTTGTCGCTCCAGCCGTGCTCGTCGTCGCCAATCAGGTGGCGCTTGGGATCGGCGGAAAGCGTGGTTTTGCCGGTGCCCGAGAGCCCAAAGAAGATGGCCACGTCGCCATCGTCGCCCACATTGGCCGAGCAGTGCATGGAGAGCACGCCTTCCAGCGGCAACAGGAAATTCAGCACGGTGAAAATGGTCTTCTTGATTTCGCCGGCATAGCTGGAGCCTCCGATAATCGCCAGCCGCTCGCGGAAATTGAGGATGATGAAGGTGTCGGTGCGCGTGCCATCCACCATGGGCGAAGCCAGGAACGACGGTACTGCGATCACGGTGAATTCCGGCACGTGCCGCTTCAGCAGGTCGTGGTTGTGGATTTTGGAGAACATGGTGCGCGCAAACAGGCTGTGCCATGCCTTCTGGGTGATGATGCGGATGGGCAGGCGAGTACTCCGGGTCGGCGCCGGCATAGCAGTCCTGCACGAAGACGTCGCGGCCCTGCAGGTAGCCTTGCAGACGCGTCAGCAGCGAGCTGAAGTTTTCGCTGGTGAATGGGCGGTTGTAGGTGCCCCACCAGATGCGGTCTTCGGTGGATTGCTCGCGCACCACGAACTTGTCGGCCGCCGCGCGCGCGGTGTGCTTGCCGGTGTCGACCAGCAGAGGTCCGAGGTGGGTCAGGCTTCCTTCGGAGCGGAAGATGATCTCTTCGTACAGAGCGGGGGTCGGCAGGTTCCAGTAGATGCGGCGGAGGTTGGTCAGGCCATGGTTCTGCAAGCCATAGCTGCTGGCCAGCTTGGCAGCCTCTTTCACAGCGGGAGATTGGACATCGAGATAGATGTTCATAGCCACTCCCTGACCAGCTTGTGTTCGCCGAGATAGAGTTCATTGGGTGAGTTTGGATCCAGCGCCCACTTGATACGGTCGAGGCCCTCGGTTATGTCTTTCATGGTTCCGCAGTAACTGAGCCGCAGATGTCCGTCGAAGCCGAACTCTCTGCCGGGCACGGTCACCACCCGTACTTTGTCGAGCAGCAACTGGCTGAGCTTCTGGGAGTCCTTCATATAGGCGCTGAAATCGGGGAAGCAATAAAACGTCCCGTCAGGCACGTGCAGTTTTACTCCATCGAATGCCTTCAGGCGATCGACCATCACGTTACGATTGTTTTCCAGGGTTACGCGCAGGTTCTCGATGGCAGACTGCACGCCATTGAGCGCGCCCACGGCGGCCCACTGTCCGGGGGCCGATGGTCCTGAAGTCTGTTGCGACTGGATGGTCGCCATAGCTTCGGTCAGTTGCTTATTGGCGATGGCCCAGCCGATGCGGAAGCCGGTCATGGCATACATCTTGGAGACACCGTTGATGACCACCAGCTTCGACTGCTCGATCGGTTCCTTCGCGAAGTCGTAGCAAATCGGCGCGCTTTTGCCGTCGAAGACCAGCCGGTTATAGATATCGTCCATGATGAGGTAGAGGCCTTTTTTCTCGCAGAACTCGACCATCTCCCGGATGAAATCCCTGCAATACATCACGCCACAGGGATTGTTGGGGCTATTCAGAATGATCGCCTTGGTATAGGAGCCGACCACGCTGACGATCTCCTCGACGGTTGGCGTGAAGCTTCCGTCCTCGGCGACCACGGGAACCGGAATGCCGCCGGCCAGCTTAATCATCTCCGGATAGCTCACCCAGTAGGGCGCAGGGAAGACTACTTCCTCCTTGGGATCGAGGATGGCGTGGAGCAGAACCATCAGCGCCTGCTTGGCGCCGCCGGAGACGATCACATTAGCGGGCGTGACAATCTTGCGGTAATGGTCTTCGGTGTAACGGATGACGGCTTTCTTGAGCGCGGGGATACCGTCGGGAGCTGTGTAGCGGATCTCCCCGGTGTTCAGCAGCGAGGCGCAGTTGATCACCGCATCCAGGGGGGCCTTGCTCTTGGGTTCGCCGCCTCCCAAATGAATGATCGGCTCTCCCTTCTCGCGAAGCAAAGAAGCGGTTTCGTTCAGTTTGAGAGTCGCCGACTCCCTGATAGATCGAGCGAGCTGACTAAGACTCATGGTGTTTATACCTCCTGGTGCGGATTGCGGTCCTGACGGCAGCACGGTGCTCAGGCCCGGCACGATGCATTGGGCTCAACAGGGAAGTGCGATGTATCCTGCATTCGCCATATCCAACTCCTCCTGCTTTGCCATGGCCTCTTTAAACATTTCATCCGACGGGGCAGGATGTTCGAGCCAGTCGTAGAGGAAGACGCGCGACTGTTGGGTTGACCATTCGCGAAAATCGCGGGGACACTCGTTGCCCGGATGGCCGGTGGCCGGATCAACCACAATCGCGTTCAGTGGCGGGAAATCGTGCAGCTTGCAGTAACAGTAGATGCAATACAAGACGGGGCCGGGCACTTCGTAAAATCCCGTTATCTGTGCCAGCACTGAGTAGCTGACAAGTTTCTGCTCCCTGGCGGCAAATACCAGGACCGACCAGAACTGCTGCGCGCGCTGTTCGAGCTTCATAACCAAACCTCCTCGCCGACCATGGCGCCGGCTCGGATCTGGCAAGCCGGATCGCCAAAATCGAGGACGCACAACCGGAAACTACAGGCTATGTCCCTGCGTACGTCATGTCTGTGAGCGATATCACTCGTGAGCGGGTCGCACGGGCGAATACAGGATTTTTCTTGTCCCGTCGCTAAGCTGAATTCCGGAGCTTCGGCGGCGCGGTTTTTCCGTTGACTCGAAGTTCTAAGTGGTACACAATCCTCCGCGTCTCCCGGGGATGAACTAGGCGAGTCCCGTGATGCGAATCCTGCATGAAATCAGCTTGTTGGGCTTCCTAGACTGCGTTACGAATCGGTGTGAATGGCGACACGGCGTGGACAGAGAGTTCGGTTCACGCGACTGTCTCGCGCCGGGCTCACACTGCGGAGGTTACGGATGATGAAGCGGTGGGCGGTAGCGGTTGGGATCGCATTGTGGGTGCCGCTTGCGGCCCTGGGCCAGTTGACGCCGGAGGAGAAGCGGGCGATGGAAGTGAAGCCTGCGGTGGTCCTGGTGGTGGTGCAGTACCAGGTGACATGGAGTTCCGGTGACAAGTCGATCACGGTGAACCACGCTGACCTGGGTACCGGGTTCTTTTTTCATCCTGACGGTTACCTCATCACCAACGGCCATGTCGTGCAGCACGCCAATTTCAAGGACCCGCAGGCGATGGCCTCGTTCCAGGAGGAGTTGCGGGCCGACGCGGTCGAGAGCGCCACGAAGGCGGCTTCAGACTGGGAGAAGCAGGGTCTCAGCCGAGAACAGATCGTGGACCTGCTGCGACGTGGGAAGCTCGAACTGTTAGGTCCGACCCTTAAGGTCGGCTTGTCAAACGGCAAGGTGCTGAACGCAGATATTCTGCAATACAGCGCGCCGATCACGAAAGGCGGCAAAGATGTCGCCGTCCTGAAAGTACCGGGCTCAAATTACCCGACGGTGCCGCTGGGTAATTCGGAACAGGTTCGATTGGAGGACCCGGTGATGGTGATGGGCTATCCCGGCGTGGCATCGAATTTCGGTGACAATCCCATCGTCAGCGCCGAATCGAATGCGGAAGCTTCTGCCACTAACGGACACATCTCTGCCATCAAGACGGGAACGATCGGAGTTCCTCTTCTGCAGTCCGACGTTGCCATCACGCACGGCAACAGTGGGGGCCCGGCTTTCAATGATCACGGCGAAGTGATCGGCATTGCCACGGCAGGGGCGGAGCAACAGGGGTTCAACTTCCTGGTGCCGATCAATACGGCGATGGAATTCGTGCGGCAAACCGGAGTGACCCCGGCACGCGGCACCTTCGACCAACACTGGGACGCTGGACTGGATCTCTACGACGCCGGGCAATATCGCCAGGCCATCGGGGAATTCGACAACGCCTTGCAGTTCATGCCTGACCAGCCGGACGTGAAAAAGTACCGAGCATCGGCCGTAATTGCGGAAGATCAGCTCAGCTTTCTGCAGAGAATGGTAGAGACCACGGGGAGAGGTCCGCTCTATGCCGCGGCCGGCATTCTGGTGCTCGGCGCGGTTGTTCTGGTGTTGCGCCGTAAGCAGCCGGTGCCGCAGCCTGCGATGTCGGCGGCGGCCGGCGTCAATGCACAGCCGCTTGCGCAGCCACCCGGCCCGTTCGTGGCCTCACGTAACGACGCCCCACTGCCGCGTACGGTGCTGGAGAAAAATTACGGCAGCATACAGTTCACCTCGGGACCACTCTCCGGGCGCACCTTCAAAGTGGACAAGCAGGGCTTGTGGATGGGGCGTGACACCAAGTGCGCCGTGGTTCTCTCCGACGAAACCGTTTCCGGCGAACATGCCTGGATTGTTCCCGTGGATGGCACGGTGATGCTCATTGATAAAGGATCGAGCAACGGCACGTATGTGAATTCGACCGACTCGCCTCGGGTCAGCAAAATCGGGTTGAAAAACGGAGACCGAATTTTTCTGGGTAAAAAGGGCCCGGTGGCGACGTATTTCGCAAATTAATTTACAGGCAGGCCAGAGCAGTACCGGGAGGGTCCATGTCAAAGTTCTGTGCCAACGGACATCAACTGGAAGATTCCTGGGAAGTGTGTCCCTATTGTCAGAAGACTGGATACGCTGTCTCCACCGCGTCTACGGCGAAGACGCGTCTCGAGGGGGCGACGGCCCCTGCGGGTGGTTCCGAAGCTCCCACGGTTGCCGGATTCAAGACGGTCTCGATTGCCGAGAAACGCAAGCTCCCGGTGGTTGGCTGGCTGGTTGCCATGAACGGGGACCAGAAGGGCGAAGACTTTCGCATCCGCGAAGGACAAAATGTTCTGGGCACGAGTCCGGATTCCGACGTGGTGTTGAAGGATGGTGCAGCTTCCGCCCGTCATGCCAGCATTCGCTACAAAGACGGCAAGTTCTTCCTGACCGATTTGGATTCGACCAACGGTACTCATCTCAACGATGGTGAGCAACCAATTGCGCGTGAGGCCCTGAACGACAACGATCTTATTCGCATCGGCGATCTCGAGTTGAAGTTCAAATGTCTTTGATCGCGCGAGCCGACCAATTCTGCAGTTGAGGTGAGCCCATGATTGGCGAGCAAGTCGCAAATTTCCGGATCATCGAAAAGCTCGGGGAAGGCGGGATGGGAGTCGTCTACAAGGCGATGGACGTCCAGTTGGAGCGTCCGGTCGCTATCAAGATGTTGAACCCGGAGCTGTCGCGCAATCCGGAAATCGTCGAGCGTTTTCGCACCGAAGCCCGCGCCCAGGCAAATTTGAACCACGTCAATCTTGCCACGCTTTATGCGTTCCTGGTGCATGACGGCAATGCTTTCATCGCGATGGAGTTTGTGGAGGGAGAGAACTTTGAGCAACTCATCCGCCGGCGCGGTCCTTTGCCGGTGGAGGATGCCATCCCCTGGTTCAAGCAGGCGCTGCTGGGGGTTGGGGCCGCACATCGCATGGGGATCGTGCATCGCGATATCAAGCCCACCAACCTGATGCTCAACCGCCAGGGCATCGTAAAGGTGATGGACTTCGGCATCGCCAAGGTGGTCGGCGTGCGGGGTGCAACCCGAACCGGAATGCAACTCGGCACGCCCGCGTACATGTCTCCGGAACAGATTCAGGGCCGTACGATCGACGTGCGCACCGACATCTACGCTCTGGGAATCACTTTGTACCAGATGCTGAGCGGCCACGTTCCTTTTGAAGAGGGCAGCGACTTCGATATCATGCGCCATCAAGTCAGCACGCCGCCGCCGCCTATGGTCAACCTGCATCCTTACGCGCCGGTGCAGTACCAGAACGTGGTGACGAAAGCGATCGAGAAGGATCCTGAAGACCGCTACCGGAGCGTCGAAGAATTCGGGAGCGCGCTGGAGCGTCCGGAGAGTGTGGCCGCAACGATGACGCCCGCAATCGCGCCCACGGTTCTTGAATCTCCCAAGCGAACCGTTCTGGAAGGCACTACGGGGCAGAGCTATGCAGCGGCAGCAGCCGCGGCGCCTCAGATTCAGGCGGCAGGAGCTTCCGCAATGACGCCGATTGCCAGCGGGCCTACGCCAGCTCCAGCCAGCGGCAAGTTGAATTCACGCTATCTCGTGGCCGGCGTGATCGTCATAGTTGCCGCGGTGCTGCTGGGCGTTGTGTTGCTGGCCCGCAAACCGGCGCCGGCGCCGATCTCCGCGGTCGGGGGGACCGCTAACGCGACACTGCCGCAACCGCAAGTTGAGATGACGGGAAGCGGTACTTTGCCCCCGGCGAGCCTGCCGGGAGCAGGCAACAGCGCAACCGGTTCGGGACAGCCGGCGAGTGAGCACACAGAGACGAACGTTCAGCCGCCCCCAAATAAAGGTAAGACGAAAATGGCTTCGAACCGGGGCACGCCAGGCACCGGGACTGCCGACCAGGCGCCTCCGCCTCCGCCAGCGCCTGCCGTGGATCCGAAAGTGATGCAGGACCTGGAGACGGAGAACGACCAGCTCGACAGCCGGGCAGCCGCCGTCGAAAGCAGTCTCGACACGCTGGAGCGGCAGATGCAACAGAGCGGCCTTGGACTGCGTGGCGATATGGTCACAGCCCGCAACTCGATGCGCGTCCACCTGCAAGAAGCCAAACAGGCCATCGACAACACCGAGCCCGACCAGGCTCGTCACTACTTGGATTTGGCAACCAAGGATGTCGAGAAGCTTGAAACGTTTCTGGGCCGCCGCTAATTGTTATCTGTTCCACGTCCACCGCAACCGCGTGCCCGCTACGCGCAATTGGGCGCCGCTGCATGCGCCCGAAGCGAGCCGCAAACAATCTGAAAACGGACATATGTACCATATTTCCGACGGAAATTATCTTCCTTGCCGCCCGTTGCCATTGTTGTCGACGTTGCTCGACAACCTTTGGTAAGCTGTCGCTTCCGCTAATTACTGTCCGGCAGAAGGATTTCTGGAAGGCCATGAGCGCGCAAGCATCGGCACCGGCCCTCGCCGTCTCGCAACCGGTTTCCGCTCCGCTGACGAACGCCGCAATTTTCCTGGTCGTCACGATCAATTCCGGCGAAGAAAATCTCGCTCCGGTACTTTCGCTCTGTGCCGATCTTTCAGCTCTTCTGCGCGCCACAGGTTTTCGCGCTCCCGCAGGCGCGCTCTCGTGCATCATGGGCTTTGGTTCCGAGGCCTGGGAGCGGCTTTTCGCCTCGCCCCGTCCGGCCGAACTGCATCCCTTCCGCGAAATTCACTCCGAGGCGCGCCACGCTGTCTCCACGCCGGGCGATCTAATCTTTCATATTCGCGCCCAACGGATGGATCTTTGTTTCGAACTGGCGATGCAAATCGCAGCTCGCCTCGAAGGCGCTGTCGCGACCGTCGACGAAGTCCAAGGTTTCCGCTACTTCGACGCGCGCGACCTGCTTGGCTTCGTGGACGGCACCGAAAATCCCTCAGGTGGCGTGGCCGACGAGGCGGTTTTCATCGGCAACGAGGATCCCGCCTTCGCCGGGGGAAGCTACGTCATCGTCCAAAAATATTTGCACGATCTCGATGCCTGGAACAAGGTACCGATGGAGGCCCAGGAAAAAATCATCGGGCGCAAAAAACTTTCCGACATCGAACTCGATGACTCGGTGAAGCCCACCTGCGCCCACAATGCGCTGAACATCATCGAAGAGGATGGCAGGGAAATTAAGATCCTTCGAGATAACATGCCCTTCGGCCGTCCCGGCCACGGCGAGTTCGGCACCTATTTCATTGGCTATAGCCGCTCGCCCCGCACTATCGAGCTCATGCTCGAAAACATGTTCATCGGACGGCCGCCCGGCAACTACGACCGCATTCTCGATTTCAGCACCGCGGTCACCGGGAGTTTGTTCTTTATCCCGACAGCCTCGTTCCTCGACAGCGTTTCTGCTGACCAGCCCGTGCCTGCTGTACTTTCCGGCGCGCAGAAGCTCGCGATGGCGCCGGCAGCAGTTGAAACTTCCGTTTGCAGCGCACCGTCCAAGGATGGTTCGCTCGGCATAGGTTCCCTGAAAGGAGAAGATTCCTATGAATAACCTGTATCGCGAACTGGCTCCGATTTCTGATGCCGCGTGGGCTCAGATCGAGGAAGAAACGTCGCGCACAATCAAGCGCTATCTGGCCGGCCGTCGGGTTGTGGACCTCCACGGTCCCGCGGGATTTGCTGTTGCGGCCGTAGGCACGGGGCACCAGAACACCATCACCGCACCGGGAGACGGCATCACAGCGCAACAGCGGGAAGCGAAGGCGCTCGTCGAGCTGCGCATTCCGTTCGAGCTCGAACGACAGATGATTGACGACGTCGAACGTGGCGCCAATGATTCCGATTGGCAGCCGGCAAAAGACGCCGCGCGCAAGCTCGCCTTCGCCGAAGACCGCGCCATCTTCGAAGGCTACCCGGCCGCGGGAATCGTCGGAGTTCGCCAGGGCACCAGCAATCCCCAACAGATCTCTCCCCGCCGACGTGCGTAAGTACCCGGGAGCTTTTGCCCAGGCCCTGAGCCAATTACGCCTTGTCGGGGTCAACGGACCGTATTATATTCTGCTCGGCGCCGATGCCTATACCGAACTGGCGGAAACCAGCGATTACGGCTATCCAGTCCTGGAACATGTCAAACGCTTGGTGGAAGGCAAAATCATATGGGCGCCGGCGATTGACGGGGCCTTCGTTCTCACTACTCGGGGCGGCGACCTTGATCTTCACATCGGCCAGGACGCCTCCATCGGCTATTTGAGCCACAGCGACACCTCGGTTCGGCTTTATTTGCAGGAAACGTTTACGTTCCTCTATCTCACGTCCGAATCCTCCGTCGCTCTCGCTCCACCCTCGTAATTTCATTGCTCCTGACCCGCCGTCGCCACCTCGACGGTGGTCGACGAGCGGTTTTGCAGGGGACTGTCATCGCCTGCAGCCGCTTCAAAGTGCCTATAATTGCTCTAACGCAAGCTCACCGCTGCGATTGGACAACGACCTTCCAGGAATTGAGGATCACAATTGCTGTTGACGTTATCAGGGACTGCTACGCTCGGCTGTATTTCGAGCCATTCCCGTGCGGGAAAGTTGGGCTAGCAGTTAATGTTGTCCGTATTTTTATTCAGGATTGGTTCCAGCCCGCCGGAGTTTTGCTCTCTGTTTGTAGAAATGCGGCGTAAAGCTCCAGCCTTGCAGCGATTCCTGACACTCCCAACAGGATGCTGTTTCCCCCCATGTGCGTTTGGAGGTTATCTGTGTCGATTGTGATTCTGTGCGTTGATGACGACCCTACTGCGTTGACCGTTCGCCGGCTCTTGTTGTCCATAGCGGGATACGAGGTTCTGACCGCCGAATCGGGCGAGACGGCCCTGCAGTTGTTTAACGGCAATCAGGTTGATTTGGTGCTCACGGACCATTTGTTGCCCGATATTAGCGGTGCAGCGCTGTCATTTCAGATGAAACGCCTCAAGCCGGAAGTCGCCGTTGTGCTTTTGACTGCTTCGGCGGAGTTTCCGCCGGGTTACGATCATGCGGATTTGCTCCTGAACAAAGGGTTGACACCGGAGGACTTCCTGGCGAAGATCGCGGGCTTGGTCTCGGCACGAGAATCGTCAAGAAATAACGGTGGGGATACACAAGGTTCGTAGCACGGAAGGTCGGGTGCTCGGCATTCGATCCCCGCTAAACTGCATCCGCACTGCCAATCAATTTGCAGAATTGTTTTCCAGTCTAAGATCCTGTTCGTCGTTGTGAACACCTGTCTCCCCAGATCGTGCAAGAGTCCGGAGTACCGTCACCCCAAGTGCGATGACATACGAAAAACCCAAGGGCCCTCAGTGGTCCATGGGGTGAGATACTGTGCAATATTTCATCCGTCAAGTTGACTTATTGCCGGAACCGCCCGGATAATCTGCCCACCCATGGTGCAAATGAAATGACTGTCTCTGAAGCGGCTACATTGTTAAAGCGGCTGAAGCCGCCTTTTCTCGATGGCATGGATCCGGCGGAGATCAGTACGGTGCTTGCCGCCGGAACGCATCGCCGTTACCTGGCGAACTCTGTGGTTACCAACCAGGGGCATCCGGCAAGCAGCACGTATCTGGTTCTTACCGGGGGCGCAAGAAGCTTCTACCTGACGCAAGCCGGGCAGAAATTACACATTCACTGGTATCCGCCGGGGGAAGTGTTCGGAGGTATGGCGCTTGTGTCCAAGCCCTCTCCTTATCTGCTCAGCACAGAGTGCACTAAGAGCAGTCAGGTCCTGGTGTGGCAGCGGCAACGGATCAGAGCCTTGACGGAGCGGTATCCCCGATTGCTGGACAACGCCTTGTCGATAGCTTCGAACTATCTGGATTTGGCGATCGCCACGCAAGTTTCTTTGAGCTTTCATTCGGCGCGGCAGAGGCTGGCGTTCACGCTGATGAATCTTGCCAGCGGAATCGGCCATAGAGTTCCGGGCGGAGTCGAACTCCATGTACGCAACGAAGAACTGGCAGCCAGTTCGAATATCACGCCCTTTACCGCCAGTCGAGTCATCGGCGAATGGGAAAAAATCGGCTTGGTAAAGAAGAGCCGCGGGAAGGTCCTGATACCTCACCCTGAGAGATTGGTTCTCCAGGAACTGTAGCTGTTTTCCCCCATCAAGATAAGCCAGCAGCTTGATTCTACGTCAGGCCATCGCCGATTCGTTCGCCGCCGGAAAGCTGTTTTCGCGATCACCCTCATGACGGGCCTGGATCGGCGCCTTTCGCAATGGCTCGCCGGTGACATCCCGGTGTAAAGTAAGTCAGAACCACACATTATTCAACGCAGCGGGAATATATTTAGGTAACGGTTCTCTTCGGGAGAACGACACATAGACTTATGAATAATATCGACCACCGAATTGTTATTGTCGGAGGCTGCGGTCATGTTGGCCTGCCGCTCGGAATTGTGCTGGCTGCTTTCGGTGGCGCAACCGTCACCCTGCTCGACACCGACGCGAACAAAGTCGAAGCCATCAATCAACGCCGGATGCCGTTTCTGGAGGAGGGAGCCGAGGAGCTTCTTCGCAGTGCGATCGGGAAATCGCTGGTCGCAACCACCGATACCGGTTGCCTGGCGGAAGCGGGAGTTGTCATCAGCGTTGTCGGGACGCCCGTCGACGAACACTTGAACCCGATGGTCCATGCCTTGTATCGCAGCGTGGATCGCACCCTGGCTGCAATGAGAGACGGAGCGCTGCTGGTGCTCCGCAGCACCGTTTATCCCGGCGTCACCCGGCTGGTTTATGACCGCATCCTGAGTACGGGACGCAAGATTCATCTGGCGTTCTGCCCGGAGCGCATTGCCGAAGGCCGTGCCATTCACGAGCTGCGCGAGCTGCCGCAAATTGTCTCCGCGTTTGAAGAGGAGGCGCGGCAACGCGCGCGGGAGCTGTTTTTGCGAATAGCGCCCAGCACGATTGATCTTGATCCGCTCGAAGCCGAACTCGCGAAGCTCTTCACGAATAGCTGGAGATATCTGAATTTCGCCGCTTCCAACCAGTTTTACATGCTCGCCAGCAGCTATGGTCTCGACTTCAACCATATCCACGACGCCGTCACCAGAGACTATCCGCGCATGCGCAGCTTTGCGCGTCCCGGCTTCGCTGCCGGGCCATGTTTGCTCAAAGACACCTTGCAATTAGCCGCATTCGCCGGCAATAACTTCTTTATGGGCCACGCTGCGATGTTAATCAATGAAGGCCTGCCGAATTTTTTAGTGACGCAGCTTCGCAGCCAAGGTCTTTCCGGCAAAGTCGTTGCTATTTTGGGTATGGCGTTCAAGGCGGAGTCCGATGACAGCCGAGAAAGCCTCAGCTATAAGCTAAAGAAATTGCTTTCACTGGAGGCGGCAGAGGTTCTATGCGTTGATCCTTATGTGCAGGATGCAACCCTGGTTTCGCTGGAGGAGGCCCTGAGCCGGGCTGACATCGTGATCCTGGGTGCACCGCATAAGTGCTATCAACAGTTGCAGATTCCAAGTTCGAAGACGGTGGTCGACATTTGGGGAGTGTGGGCAAAGACTCCAGAACAGGAGCGGAATCCGGCATTGGCTACCGTCAATGCCAGCTAGAACCAGAATGAAAACACTTGTTACAGGTGCTGCGGGATTTATTAGTGGATATCTGGTTGAGGAGCTTCTTCAGGCCGGCCACCAAGTCATAGGGCTCGACAACTTCAGTAAATATGGGCACGTGCAGAAATCCTATGACAGCCACCCAGGTTATCGCTTTGTCGAAGGCGATGCCAAAGATGCCGATTTGCTGAAGCAGCTGCTGGAGGATTGCGATCATTTTGTGGCGGCTGCGGCCATGATCGGCGGGATTTCATATTTCCACGAGCTTGCCTATGATTTGCTGGCAGAAAACGAGCGTATCACTGCGGCGGCATTTGACGCTGCCATCTGGGCTTATCGGGATCGTCAGCTGAAAAAGATTACTGTGATGTCGTCGAGCATGGTCTTCGAAAACACCTCGGAGTTTCCCACTCCGGAGGGCGCACAGCAGCGTTGTCCTCCTCCCAGTTCCACCTACGGATTCCAGAAGCTGGCGACCGAATACTTTGCGAAAGGTGCTTTTGAGCAATATAAGTTACCGTACACGATTGTCCGGCCGTTCAATTGTGTCGGCATAGGGGAAAAGCGCGCCCTGCAGGACCGCAATATTCAGAGCGGGAATATAAAGCTTGCAATGTCTCATGTCGTGCCGGATCTGGTGCAGAAGGTGCTTAAAGGACAGGATCCTTTGCATATTCTCGGCTCGGGCGAACAGGTGCGCCATTACACCTACGGCGGAGATCTGGCGCAAGGTATCCGTGCCTGTATTGAGTCTCCAGCCGCCATGAATGAGGGTTTCAATTTGTCGACCGCGGAGCGCACTACCGTTCTGGAGTTGGCGCAATTAATCTGGCAGAAAATACAAGGTTCGTCTGTAGCTTTCCGTTATGTGAGTGATCCGCCATTTCCCTATGACGTGCAGGAACGGTCCCCCGATGTGAGGAAGGCTAAGCGATTGTTGAGATTCGAAGCGGCTACCAGCTTAGATAAGATTCTTGACGAAGTTATTCCCTGGATTGCCCAGCAGGTTGAGATTGGGCACATTTAATTGGTAGGGCCACACTCCAGCGGCATGCCTCACAGCACTCCGACCTCTGACCGCCTTCTGCTCCCCCTGACTATCGTCATTCCCGTATTCAACGAGGGGACGAATTTTGGGCGACTGTGGCAGGAGATGTCTGCCATTGATGTAGACTTCCGCGCCTTCGTGGTTTACGACTTCGACGAAGACGATACTATCCCGGTTGTGCGCGGTATCCAGCAGCAAGGTGAGCAGAGATTACACCTGCTGAAGAATTCGGTTGGCCGGGGAGTGGTGGGCGCGATTCGCAGTGGATTCCAGCAAGTCGATCGGGGACCGGTATTAGTTCTGATGGCCGATTTGTCGGACGAACTCAGCGTCGTCGGGAGCATGCTCGGGCTTTATCGCGAGGGATTTGACGTAGTTGCCGGAAGCCGATACATGCCGGGTGGGCGAATCATAGGTGGTCCGTTGCTGAAGAAATCTATGTCCCGGATGGCGGGTGTGAGCCTTCACTACTTTCGTGGGATTCCGACCCACGACGCAACGAATGCTTTCAAGCTTTACGACGCTGAGATGCTGAAGTCAATGACCCTGGAAAGCAAGAACGGCTTCGAACTCAACCTGGAGATTACGGTGAAAGCCTTTCTGAGTGGATACCGCATCGCAGAGATTCCCTCGACTTGGACGGACAGGACTGCGGGCGAATCGCGCTTTCGGATGTGGAAATGGCTGCCTGCGTATCTGCGCTGGTACTTTTATGCTTTCAGGCCGCGCGCGGCAATGCCAGACATCGAGCCAAAGTCTGTTTGAGTTCTCATCAACGGAGTAAAACCAGCTTTGCTTTGCCAGCGCAGTCTGACCTGCGGGGGACTGGAACACGTGGGGTTGGCACCGGAATCGCACCGGAATCCTTCCGCTACTTCAGAGCACATTCCGGCTGCTTGTCCATTTCGGCCCGCAGCTTGGATAAATCGAAAACACTCGTGACCGACTCTCCAGTCAGAAAGGGCTTGAACTCAATAGAAACTACTCCGGAATTGAGTAGCGACTGGATGAACTGCAAGCGTTCAGGCTCGTGTTTGCCGAAGTAGGCAAAGGTGACGGTGTCACCAAAGGCAACCCAACTCGTCGACTGCTTGGTCCCGCCGATCGTCATCGTAAAATTCACCTGCTGACCTTCGGGACTGTCTTCCGAGACAGCACCGCCCGGAGCAAAGGTCACAATGTGTCCCGCCTTTTTGCCTTTCGCACTGCACTCCACGCTGAGCACGGCGGTTTTCTTCTCACCGGAAAGCAAATCATAGGGTTTCAGGGCGGAGACGCTTAAAGTCACCGTATTTTTGCCAGGGGTGACCTGAACCTCCTGCGCCCCGGCGACAACGCTGCACATAAGAAAAACGAAGCACGCGACTCGTTTCATCGGATATCCCTCAGCGACATTCTACGCACGTCGCTGCGGAACAGTCGCTGGTGTTCTGCAGGCTCCCTCGGCTGGCAGTCCGCATCGGGACAAAGGCGGCAGGCTTTGACGGAAGCTCGGCAGCACCTTGCCGAAATGAGCCAACCCAGCAGTCACCCTCCCCATCGGAAATAGCAGCCAGTCGGAATGGCTGCTGTCACTCCTAAAGGCTGCGAAATGTCGTGCCGAAGTTAATCAGGGGCAGGTAGCGATGCTTGCCCAGAAAAGCAGATCTCACATGCCGGTACTGATCGCCATGCTTTTGGCAATGCTTTCTGCGATGTTGCTGGGGGTGCCAGCCATGATCCTTCACGAGTGTGGCCATCTCGCGGCCGCGCGTGCTTGTCGCGTGAAGGTGAAGAAGGTGGGGATCTCATGGATTGGGCTCTACATTCTTCGCGATTGCGGTCCAAGATGGGCGAACTTGCTGATCTCATTCTCCGGTCCGTTCGTTAATCTGTTGCTGGCTGCGACGTTGTGGAGGGCCATGCCAGGTTTCGCGGAGGTGAATCTGTTCATCGGAGTAGGCAGTCTGCTCCCGCTTCCCAAGTCCGACGGCAGACGCATCCTGGCGCTGCTGAGTTCCTCAGACGAAGAATTGAGCGCGCAGGGAGGTACCGTTCGCTGTCCTGAATCACCGACCGGTCTGGAAGTCGGCCCGGGACGGCTCAGTGCAACGTAAGGGTGTGTTGCTCGAGGTAAGCTCCCACACTGCGCTTTCCTGTCTCCACTTCCAATTTGCGTTCGTAAGTTCCGAAGTCCTGCTTGCGAAGGATGACAGTGTGTTCCCCCGGATGCACGGTGGTGGAGTATGGAGTTCTTCCTACGTAGTTGCCATCGAGGTAGATGTCAGCGCCCGAAGGGTTCGACCACACTTCCAAGGATGGCAATGGCGGTGGCGGGGGTGGCGGCGGTGCCTTGGGCTGCGCAGCGGCTGGAGCAGGCGCAGGGTCGGCTTGCGGAAATGCACTGGCCGTTTGGGCTGCAGGCTGGTCGACATCACAGTTGACGTAGTACACCGAAAGCGGCGCTGCAACAGGCCGCTGCCTGACCGGTTGGTAAGCATCGCTATTGATGGCCGACACGATGTCTTCCATGAGCTTATCCCGTGAGAGCCAGCCACCGGGGCTGTAGCGAGCTACGACATGGCCTTCTTGATTGTAGGCGCGAGCGTACAAGGATTTCGGTTTTTCATCGCGCCCCAAGTCCGTGGTACTGGTTGTGGTTGGAGGTGTCACGCCCACGTAGGCGTAGCTCCAGGTCCCCCCATAACTACTGATGGACGCTGTATTCCCTGATGCCGGCGCCGTACTGGTATAGGTGTGGGCAGAAGGCACAAGACCTTCGAATCCTTGTTCGGAAGATGACAGGACCACAACATAGTTATTCAAGCTGGAAGAAGGTATCTGCGAGAAACACAGCTTCGAATAAGCGTGGTCCTTCAAACTTTTGCTGATCCACTTGGCGGCAAATTTCGGGACGTCGGGAACCGGCTGCCCTCCTTCTGCTACGGCGAGAGATATATTTTTCTGGCAAGTTTCCTGGGGTGCAGCCTGCGGTGAAGCCTGGGGCGATGCTTGGGCCTGAGCCAGCGCAGAGGCGGCCGTCAGGAGAATGCAAACAGCTAGAGTTTTCATTTTGGTTCGGAGAAATTATAGCTCAGCGTCATTCGCCTTCCGGCGCTGTGGATCTGTGGCGGCGAATCTCGGATCTCAGCGAGATGCACGAAACGGCTCCAATTTGTTAAGCGGCACTGGTGGGTTGCCACCAATGTCTATTGAGTGGCTCCCGTAAACCTAGACTGGATGTGGTCCATATCCCCATTGTCGGAAACAAAATAAGCGTCCACGGCAGTCAGTAAAGCGTCGCGATCGAGGGCGGGTTCTTTGCCCGCATAACGCGCCGACCAGCGAAGCTGATTCACGAAATCGCGCGGATGGCAGGCGCGCAGCGGCTCTCCCTTTTCCCGGATGATGGCAATCAGTTCGTCGACAAGATCGACTCTGTACTGAATTCCCCAGTCATCGCAAACCCGGTGAAAGATTTCATGAAAATGATGGGGAGAAACAGTTCCCACCTTGATCTTGGTTTGAATTCTTCGCAGGAACGCGGGATCCGCCAGTTCGGCAGGATTCAAATTGGTGGCAAAGACGACGAACAACTCGAACGGAATCTCGACCTTCTTGCCGCCGGCGAGGGTGAGGAAGTCGATACCGCGATCCAGAGGAACAACCCAGCGGTTCAGGAGTTCGTCGGGACGCATGCGCTGGCGCCCAAAATCATCGATGATGAGCACACCATTGTTGGCCTTCATCTGCACCGGAGCGGTATAGAACCTTGTGATGGGGTTTAGTTGCAGCTCCAACATTTCAAAGTTGAGCTCTCCTCCCACCAGTACCCTGGGGCGATGGCAAAGGACCCAGCGCTTATCAGTCTTCTCGGGCAGTGGCTCATCGATTTTGGAATGCAGATGGGGGTCGTACACCGAGATGATTTGCCCGTCGATCTGGATGGCATAAGGTATCCACACCCGATCCTGGGAAAATACTCCAGGGATCGACATGGCGATCGCTGTCTTTCCGGTTCCCGAAGGTCCATATAGAAAGATCGAAGCCCCCGAATTGAGCGCCGTTCCTAATTTGGTTTGCGTGGTTTCATCGAGTACCAGATGGGAAAAGGCGCGTGTGATGTCGGCGGGACCCACGCCCAAATCGCGCACGCCTTGGCGACGAGTTTGCTGGACATAGCTGTCAAGAGAAACTGGAGCCGGGCCCACATAGTGATTCAGACTCAGCATTTCCAGAGCTCGTGACCTGCCCTGTGAAGTAAGGCCGATCTGTGGCGCGTTGCGAGTCATTCCGGTAACTTCTGCCAGTTGCTCCGACCGCAGACGCCGAAACAGGTCATCCACCACCATGTAGGGGAGGCGCATCGACGCTGCCAGCTCTACTAAAGTTGGCGGAGCGGTGACGTGGATGGTTTTCAGTGCCAGTTCCTCAAGTAAAGGCCTGCGGACACCAACCTCAGAGACGCTCTCAGGGGCAGGCAGTAGCTCAGGGCAAGGAGCGACTTCGATGGGCTGCAACTGCTCCATGTCGAACTCTCCGGAAACAGATTTTTGACAGGAAAGCGTAGCGCTTCGCATCATCGGTAACCCTTAAAAGTTCATGGTAACGAGTTTGGTCTAAGCCTTAAAGTGACTTTAGAGTACCCATTAGAGCCATATAGTACAAGCCATAAAAGTGCCATATTCACGTGAATTGCTACCGCTTTGATGGGATGATTTCGTCGCGGCTTATGAGCCATAGACATTGAAATGGGGTACGGCTATTCTGATCGCAACCAGGTGTTGTACTCCCAATTGTGGTGGTGATTATGTCGGCTCGTACCCTCATTTCCGCCGAGTTCTGGCGGGGAAGATTCAAGAGTTCCTCCGCATTGAAGGAGAGATTGAATCCTTCTCCCGCCCTTACAGGCTTTCTCAAGGTCACGAACGCGTGGCAATTGAGCGACGCTGAAACCAGCCGGCTGCTCGGAGTTTCTCGAAGAGATCTCCGTCAGCTGAAGGAAGGGTGGAACGTAACCCTTAGCCCTGACCAGAACGCCCGAATTTCCCTGTTGGTCGAAATCTACAAAGGCCTGCACGTACTCTATGGCAGCAAGCGAGCTGACAGGTGGATCCATTCACCTCACTCCAGTCCTACATTTCGGGGTGACCAGCCGCTCGAGTTCATGCTGAAGGGCGGAGCGGCGGCAATCGGCAAGGTTCGGGAAGTGGTGGGATGTTGGTCTGGCTACTACGCATCTCCCCAGTAGCATTGATTCGACAAGCAACGAAAGCAATTGCAGGCTTATTTATTGCAGCGGAAGCACGAACAGATTTGTTTTCGCGGCAATTACGTCACACGCTAGCGAGTCTGGTTTAATCCGCATGAGTTCGCTACCCGCTTGTCTACCACTTTAGTGGTGCGACCTATATTAGAAACTGTTGCATTTCTGTTGCACTGGTCCTACACTTAGGCCGTATTCTGAGTACCTATCCCCGAGGACACCAGAATTTCAGTGAGAGTTACGAAAGGAACTGGTATGGCATTCCCCTTTTCGTCGGCATTGGCAAAACTTGACGATAGTCTGCAAAGTATCCGCTTTCAGGTGGAGCAGCTTAGTGCAGGGATGGAGGTCAATGGCGAACAGCTGAATGATCTTCTCGCAGAAGCTCGCCACCATGGCGCGACATTACGGGACTTGATTAGAGCGGAGGATCCCGATGCCAGGTGGGCGGATCGAGAATCACTGGGGCAGTTAGTGCAGGATTTGGAAACAGCAATCCGGCGCAACCAGGAGAGGCGAGCCAAACTGTTGGCGCTTGCCGCCGAATTGGAAGCCGGCACCGTCCGGCACCGCTTCCAGGCTCGGAGCACAGAATTGAATGCCCTGCGTTTGGAGGCGATCAAGGAATTGCGTTCTGAGGCTGCGCTTCCGGAGCAGGCAAAGGAACTTCCCGGACCGGGTGCCAGTGAGTGGCTGCACTGGGTATGCAACCTGGAGGACGAAAAGGACGCATCGACGATCAGCGGCCTGCGGAAGGACTTTCCAACATTAGAGCACTTCGCGGGCGAGATTGAAGAAAGCTACTGGGTCGCTGGAGAACCACCAAAAAACGGGTCAGCGATCGGCTATGAGTTGCCCGATGAACCGACGGAAGAGAATACGGCACCTTTCTCCAGCGCCTCAGTAGCGGCTGTTACTCCGGCGGACAAGCTGCCTCCGGCAGCAGCGGCGTCGTCGCGCTGGCAATCGACCGTCAGTGTGGGCGCCAAGGAGTATCTGCAGTCCAAGGCGTAGCTTGGGTGACGAGCGACTCCGGCACTGCCGAGGTCCTGTGATAGAGGTAATGCGGCATGAGTCCAGTCAAGCTTCTTGCGGTACCAAGGTTGTGATGGTCAATGACTGAACCATGATTGACTCTATGACGTCAGCAAATCTGCCATGCAATTGCCGAATGCGAATACCGCGCCCCTTGTACGCTATGAAAGATCGTTGTCTTGAGGAATTACCAATCCATGTCACAATTGGGCCGCTGGGGGAGCATTTCTCAGCGGACAACGGGCAATGTTTTACTGTGGTGAATGGATTTGCCCGCGACCGTGACTCCGATTTTTAGGAGCTAACGCATGAGTTCATTGTGGCACTACACCCGTGAATCTCTCGATCAGTCTTTGTCCCTTCTGAAGGAAAGTCTCGGCAAAATAAAGGCGGCCCAACCCGTCGACGTCGCCGAACTTATCCAGAACTTTGAGTCCGCAGCAGAATATTCCCGGAACCTGCGATCGCTGGTGTCGGCGGAGATGCCTGACGCCACATGGGAGAGCCGTGCCGAACTGGAGGATCTGCTGGAGACGATACAGAGGAACCGGGAGGTCAAGGTCATCCGTTCCCGGTTGCTGGACCTGGCCGCTGGGTTGGAAC
The DNA here is from genome assembly GCA_963846815.1 of uncultured Acidobacteriaceae bacterium. Classification (GTDB taxonomy): domain Bacteria; phylum Acidobacteriota; class Terriglobia; order Terriglobales; family Acidobacteriaceae; genus CAVVDY01. The sequence goes on from CAWJXG010000001.1 coordinate 846,550, forward strand.
GCGGCAGCATCGTACACCGTCGTGCAGCTCGCGTCGACCAAGTCAACCAGCTCCGCGACAGTGCAATTCGCGAACTGCGATCGATGGCGGAGAGGAAAGAGATGCCTCCCTCGCTGCCCGGTCCGGAACCAGACCAGTGGGTGGAATGGGCTTCCAGCTTAAAGGAGCCTGAGGACACCGAAGATCTCAGGACGCTGCGGAAGTCGTTCGCGCAGCTCGACGCTTTCGTCTCCCATCTTGAACCCGAAATGTGGGTGGCTGCAGCAGAAACGACGGTTTAGGAGGTTGATATGAGTTCAACGTTGCAGGAGACCCGCACCTGCTTAGACGATTCTTTAGTCCTGCCATTTGATACCTGTGACAAGCTCAAGGCCGCCAGAGCGGTCGAACTTAAGGACGTCATCCATCAGATTAAGCTCGCGGCAGAATCGGCGGAGAAGCTACGCTCTTTTATCTCCTCGGAGATTCCCGGCGCGTCGTGGCGAAACCGGCAGGAGCTTGACGATCTCTGTGACACCATCGAGAAAGAGCTTAAAGCGCGAGAGCTGCGTTACCGATTGCTGGACCTGGTAGCCGAGTTGGAGCGCGGACGGGTGGTGCATCGCCGCACGGCTCGAGTCGAGCAGGTAAATCAGTTTCGGGATGAAGCCATCAAAGAGTTGCGCGTGAAGGCTGCGAGCAAGGGAACCCCAGCGCCGCTTCCGGGCCCCGAGGCACATCAATGGATCGATTGGGCCTGTGCATTGGAAGAGCCGGGAGACGTTCAGTCGCTCAAGATCCTGCGTAGCTCGTTTCCTTGTCTGGATGACTTTGTCTCCCACCTTGAACCGGGCATGTGGCAGGTAGAGGCGACAACCGAGGTTTCGGCACCGCGGCCGGCGAGGGCCAAGATTGAGGAAGTTCACAAGAATCTGCGGGAGCGTCTGTTGTCTCTTGCCGGTGAACTGCAACGCGGGAGTGTGGTGCACCACCGTGCGGTTCGAGTCACTCAGCTGAATCAGCTTCGGGACGAAGCAGTTAAGGAATTGCGCTCCCAGGTCAAGGCTGGGGGAACGCCGGTTTCATTGCCGGGCCCCAAGGCAGATCAGTGGGTCGAGTGGGCATGCAGCTTGCGAGAGCCTGAAGATGCCGAGGCGGTTGAGATCATACGCGAGGGATTCCCCCAGCTTGACGACTTTATCGCTCACTTGGAACCTAACATGTGGGTTCCAGGCTCGCCGGAGCCTGAAGTTTCCGCCAGTTCCTCGGATGACTCACGTCCCTCCGGGTCTTCGGTGCTTTCGTCCTCTACGTCCTCGCCGATGAGCGCTTCCGCTGCCGGCAAGCCTATGGCGGTCTCGCAAACGGAGATACCCCGCCAGCCGCAAATGCTGCTCGTCGAAGACGATGGCGAAGAGAGTGGAATTGGTGACTGGCTGCGGCAGAAGAAGGAAGTCGTTACGTATCGGATGCATGCTGCAAGACAGCGGTCAGCGTCCTCGGAAGTAAAGAGCGTCGACAATGACAATGCATCGAGTAGCAAAGCTCAAAGTGGTATCAAGGGGAAACGGCCGGCAATCATAATTGGTATCGCAGTACTCGTGGTGGCCACCTTGGGAATCATCGGCTGGCGATCACACCGGGCACACTCGAATAACGTGGTCAGAGCGGAAGCACCCGTTACTGCGCCTGCTGGGACTACCACTGTGGATCCGAACAGCACCACTACTATGAGCGATCAGACAGCGGGGGTTGCTCAGGTTGACACGGCGCAGCATGTCGCGGTGCCTCCGGCCTCGACTCCGCAGAGCTCCAGTTCGAAGCCACAGTCCCCGGAGCCCGCTAAGCAGAAGGCGGAAAACGCACCCACTCAATCTGCTTCCACGAAGCCGGGCCAACTGGATGATACCCAGTTGCGCACTCCGACTGCCATACCCAAAGCTGGGACCTCGAACAACACGGCGGCGGCTTCTGGCGAAAAGGGTCCCGATCTACTTGCTCTGGCCGGGGCGCCAACCGGAAGCAGGGTGATTAGCGATGTTGTTTCGGTACCGGTCGCGAAACCTCGATTCAGTGGCGACATTTCCGGCGGCGTGACGCAGGGTGCGCTAGAGCAGAAGGTCAATCCGGCATACCCGATGCAGGCCCGCCAGGCGCACGTAGAGGGAACCGTCGTGCTGGACGCTGTGATTGCAAAAGACGGATCCGTGCGAAGCGTGAAGGTGGTCAGCGGCAATCCCATGCTGACGCAAGCGGCGGTGGATGCGGTGAAGAGGTGGCGGTACAAACCATCCTATCTGAATGGCGAGGCGGTTGAAGCGAAGACCCAGATCAAGATAAAGTTCGCTCCATAATGAGCTGACATAAGCGCCCTGATCGCCTCAGCCTCGGGGCTTACTGTTTCTCTTCCGTCGTCGCGTAAGGCGACCAGACGCCGACCAGCTCGCGCACGCTGACGAGCCCTTCGACTCCCACTTTGAGCATGTACTTCAAAGGGGTTTGTCGGTTAAAGAGAGGATTGGAGTTTGGCCGGTGGACCCACTTGTCACCGCGCCGGCTTCCGTACAACACATTCAATCCTTTCCAGATAGCGACCAGGATAGAGATTCTGGCCAGCTTGTCCGGTTCGAGGATGACGTTTTGTCCCTTTTGGATCTGGTTGAAAAGAGCACGGGAAACTCCGAGAAGCTGTCGTGCTTGCGAGCCCTGCAACTGCCAAGCCTTCATCACTTTCAGAAAATCGGCGGCGGCCGCCTTGTTGAGGCGCTCCCTTTCAACCCTGCTTGGGGTTCGCAGGGCGGTGCCCTTCTCCGTGGTATACCCTGGCCATTCGTCGGCGCTACCGTCGGATGGGCGTACTTTGGGGCTTTCGGACAGTGAGGGAGCTTCGCTCGCTGGATGCTCGCGCGCCGAGGAAATAGTTTTCTTTTCTCCGGCAAGAAGCGATTTCTCGAACATGCCGAGCAGACTTCTAGCCAGAGCGTCACGCTCGGCGACTGCTGCATCGGTCGATGGTGCGGACGTGAGAGGCGCACAATCAGCTTCAGCATCCTCGAATGCTTCTTCCGCTGATTCGTAAGAGAGTTCTACGGCCTGGTGTTCACCGGCTGCCCAATTCCCGATGTCTATCGCAGAAACGAAGGCTTCCAGTGCAGGGAAGCCTTGGCTCAAGCTTTGCAGAACCGTGGCGTGCTCCTCCTCGTCCAGGCTGCAGGCCCATTTCATCCATTTGCCGGCGCTCGGTCCAGGAATCTGCTTTTCCTGCGCTGAACGAGATGCCAGCACGCGTAATTCTCGGACCGCAGCAAGACGCAATTCGTTGAGAGATTGCGTACGGTTGACGCGATGGTGATGGACCCTGCCGGCGTTCAGTTCCATGGCCAGGTCCAGAAGCTTGAGTCGCCGTAGCTGGCGTTGCCGCAAGGCGTTGAGCTCACGGATCAGCCGATCCAGAGCTTCGCGGTCGATTCCATTAGCGTTAGGAGGTTGGGTGCTGATCAGATCCGATAATACGGTTGCGGAGCGGTAAGCGGCCGCCAGAGCGCGGCGCAATTGGTTCTCGCTGACACTCAAGCCTCCACGCAGACGTTCATTTTGGGTCTGAATGGCTTGCAGATTATCGTCGAGTTCGGCCAAGGCAGATGAAAATAGCGACGGCATACAACTGCCTTTCACAATGTCTGCTCGCCCAGCCCCAATCAGTGATCAAGGAGGCGTATCAAGGCCGGAGTTCAGCACTGACGGCCGGCTTAGGCAAGGAGAAGCTTTGTCTGCCAGTTGCCGGAACCGAGCTTGAGCATTCGAAGAAGTCCCAAGGCTGTGCCAGCACTTGCAAGAGCACATCTGAGCAGACCACAAAACTTTCAATGTGTTGTCATATATTCGCACGCTGGCTTGCTTCTCGCAATCATTTGTATTCAAGTGGGCAAGCCTGCCGGCCAACAGGGAATGGCAGCCGCTAGCTCGAGAACGCCTTTAAGAGCAGGCGAAGGGCAGCGCGACCGGTGCGGTATAGGTCCCGCGCAGCAGGCGTGCTGCGACCGGCTGCAATCGCGGCCCGCGTGGTGCCTAAGGACAAAGAAACAATGGCCATTGCCAAGTCTTCGCGCCGCCGTCCCTGCACTCCGACTTCTTTCGCAAGGTAGTCTTTGAGCAGTTGGTATACCGGCATGGGCTGTCCCGAGGAGATGCGGGAACCGAATGTGTCGGCACTCAGTTCAAAGCGATTCGGGTGCTGCAAACTGAAGTCCAGATAGCGTGTGACGAAATCAGTTACGTCGCGCGCCCCGCGGACCGCGACAAGAATTTCTGACTGCACCTCGTTCACCACCGAGTGAAGCAGCTCCTCGCGGTCGGCAAAGCGCCCATAAATGGTTGGCGTCGTGGTACCGGCTTCGTGGGCGACCGCCCTCAGGGTGACCGCAGACAGACCGCCTGAATCGAGCAGACGCAAAGCTGCCTTGGTCACTCGTCGTTCGAGTTGTGGGTCGGGAGTGCGGGGCACGTGCAGCGGTCCCAGTCCTGCAAGCTGCGACCAGTCTAACATTGACGCTGTAACTAATACGCCGTATAAATAATCTTGGACCATCGGCGTGCAGCCGCAGGAGTGGGCTGCTGCCAAGGGTTCTTCCCGCGTTCCCCTGACGCATAGCTGGTTGTTGCGGTGACTGTCGGGGCGTCCCCCAAACGTGACGGCGGCGGTTCTCTCCTCCTGCCGCCGCCTCCGTTTCGGGTCATGAATCTTTCCGGAACTGATGATCGGTGTCGAGGATGACGACGCGTTATCCTCAGAGACCGACGCGACGATGTCGTTTCACAATCGAGACGTCGCGTCAGGAGCGTCGCTTTTTCCGCGGATTGGCGGTCTTCAGTCAGGCCGCTGGGTCTTGATCTTCAGAAATAGATTTGAAGGGTGTCGTTTGGCTTTCCGAAGGCACAGCAGTGTGCATTCCAAAGTTCCAGTCCATGCTTTGATACAGCCGCTGAAAGCGACGGCTGAGTTCTGCCGGCTGTGGTCTTAGGGTGGGGCGTGCCGACAGCATTTTGTCCAGTTCGCTCCGCAAGCCTGTGCTCAACGCCAGCTTGGTGTCGCTCGCTCGCAGGCCGTCTGTCAAGGCACTCTGGCTATAGGTCGTGGGATGCCGTCCCAGCAGGGCCTGTAGCATGACAACGCCAAGCGAGAATATGTCCGAAGCACAAGACAATCCTTTTGCCCCGCGGGCCTGCTCCGGCGAGAAGTACCCGCGGGTTCCGAAAGGCTCACGTGCGGCAGCGCTATTTTCTTGTTCCAAAAACCTGGCAGCACCAAGGTCGATGAGAACAGCGCCGCCGGAGTCTCGCAGCATAATATTCGAGGGCTTGATGTCCCCGTGAACAATGCGCCGTGTCCAGATTTCCGCAATTGCCGCCGCCACATCCCGCCCTATCGCCAGGACCTCGGGTTCTTCCAGCCGGCCGACCTTCAAGGACTGGCTGAGAGTCTGCCCCTCGATAAACTCCCAGACCGCGTAGCGGGTCCGTCTTCCGGCGACATCGCAGGAGCCATTTTCAATCAGCCGCGCCAAAGCCGGATGGGTTATGTTTTCCATCGCGGCAACTTCTCGCTGGGCGCGAATATCCTGCGTGTGATAGAGGTTTAACTTCACGGCTACAACGTCATTGCAGGTCGTACCGTCAGGCCGACAATTCCGGATGGCCTTAAAGACAGCGCCTTGACCGCCGACGGCAATTTGCCTATCGACGCTGAAACGCTGACTAAGAGCAGCTTCTACATCTGAGGGTGCAAATTGTACCGGCATAGTCTAAACACTGTAAGCGGCTGACCCGCTTTACGTTGCCCTTTCACGTAGCTTAGGAGATTTGCTCTAGACTGTACACCCTCAAAAGAACGGTGACGAGTTTTTGTGTACAAAAAAAGGAATTGAGCATTAACCAGGTAACAAAATGGGACAACCTTCCCGAATGATGCTATCCGTAGACATCGGCCTATGGCATTTAGAGTGTAGTGCAATTGCCCAATGGTGCTATAGTGCTATCGACTTCAAAATCCGCTGACCGGTAATATGAAATGAATTCGATTGAGTCAGCTATGTTTCGGGCTTCATGATGATCACCTCCGGCATTCACGAGAAAGCACCGTCAATTTCAAGCGACGCAGGCGTTCTTCCACTTGGCGGTCATCACGATGGAGTCATGAAGGTCGCGGTCGTAATTGCGGCATACGACGAAGCCGGCAACATCGGCGCATTGACCGAACGCCTGGTGCAAACCCTCGATTCTCTGCCTGAGACGTCATGGAACCTTATTTATGTGATCGAGGGGACGGACGGCACGGTTGATATTGCCAGAGGGTTCGCCCGGCAGAGAACTGAAATCGAGGTTCTTTATGGCGAACAACCCAGCGGGCTGGGGCGGGCTTTTCGACGTGGTTTTGACGCGGTTGCTGCCGACGCCGATTTCATCGTCACCATGGATGCCGATCTCAATCATCAACCGGAGGAGATTCCGCGTTTGCTGGAGTGCATGCGGGAGAACAACGCCGATATCGTCGTCGGTTCGCGGCGTCTGCAGGAGAGTTCGGAACATGGGACGCCCGCGTGGAAGCGTGCTCTCAGTCAGATGGGGAATCGCTGCATGCACGTCTTCATGGGCATGCGCATCTCCGATCTCACTTCCGGCTTCCGGATCTACAAAATGGACGCGCTACGGCAAATCGCATTCAATAGCGCTGGGTTTGCCTTTCTGCCGGAGATTCTCATACAAGGGACGTCGCGTGGGCTGAAGATTGTCGAGGTACCAATAAGCTTCGTTTTTCGGTCCAGCGGCGAGTCTAAACTGCGGATCGGGCCGACCAGCGTCAGCTATCTGCGACTGTTTTTCGCTCATTTCCGGGCGACACTGCAGGATCGTTCGCCGGTCAGCAAATCGGCGCGACGGGAACGAAGCTTGATGCGAGGTCCAAAGTAGTAGGGTTCGTTATGCTAAGGAGAGTTCTTATCCGTGGATGCTGACAGACACGCTGGTGTCTTAATGGGCTGACGATGATAAACGGTAAGAAAATAGCGGTGGTACTACCCGCCTACAATGCGGCGAGGACACTCTCCGCTACGGTAGCCGAACTGCCTGAATGCGTTGATATCCGCATTCTGGTGGACGATCATAGCTCGGACGATACTGTAAAGCTGGCACGCGAACTGGGCTTGCATGTGTTTGTTCATGACCGGAACTATGGCTACGGCCGTAATCAGCAGACTTGCTATCGTGAAGCGCTGGCGTGCGGAGCGGAGATCGTCATCATGGTCCACCCGGACTATCAATACACCCCGCTGCTGGTGACCGCGATGGCCAGTATGGTTGCGTATGGCGTTTACGACGTGGTGCTGGGCTCTCGCATTATTGGAGGCGGTTCGCTGAAGGGCGGAATGCCGCTATACAAGTACGTAGCAAACCGATTCTTGACGGCCTTCGAGAATATGATTCTTGGCGCCAAGCTCTCGGAGTATCACACCGGATATCGTGTGTTCAGCCGCGATGTACTACTGCAGTTGCCATTGCTGGAGAACTCTGACGACTTTGTCTTCGATAACCAGATGCTTGCGCAATGCATATATTTCGGTTTCCGGATCGGAGAGGTCTCCTGTCCGACAAAGTATTTTGAAGAGGCCTCCTCGATTGGCTTCGGACGCAGCGTCAAGTACGGGTTTGGCGTACTCGCCACCAGCCTGCAATTCTTTTTGCAGAAGATCGGCGCGGCAAGGTTCCACATTTTCGATTCCAAGGGGCGGCGCCTCGATTTGCGCTATTACGCCATGGACGGTGATGGGTTAGCCAACCGCACGGCGGGGAATTCCATGACCGCACACCTGTGAGCTTCCTCGCCTTTCCGCAACGCTAGGAGATGTTCTTCCACGAGACCCCAGGCAGAGCCGGCGAATGCCCCATCATTCCGACCAGGGGCTCCTCTCGCAGCAAAAGCAGCCGTGGATTGATCAAACAGGCTGCTCGGGCCCGGGAACAATCGCAACAGATTCCTTTTCCACCCGGATGCCGGAAAGGCTATGATGTGGTGGGTCACCTTCTCGGGTGATCATAGCGAGGCTTAAGCTCGGTTGCGTTGGCTCGAAGCTGCAAGCCGGGTGGCTTGGAAGCGCGCGCGGCTTCAGGTAAACAAGCGTCGGGAGGAAGCCGGGAAAGTTCTCCCCGCCCTTCCGAGATGTGGGAATTTGTATGACGTCTCTCTTGTTGTCCGCCCTGACACAACTCGACGCCAGCGTCCGCCTTCTGGAAGAACACCTGAATCGTCTCGCGGCGGGATTAGAAGTCCCGGAGGATCAACTCAAGCAATGTGCGGCTGATGTTCGCCAGAATGCAGGCACGGTGCGTGAACTGGTTCATGGCCGGCACCGCGATTTCAATTGGACCGATCGCCAGTCGCTGGAGCGACTCATCCAGCATTTGGAAGCGGCCGAGGCAGGACAGAAAGAAATACGGCTGGGAAGGTTGCTGGAACTGGCGGAGGCGCTGAATTCAGGAAGGATCACACATCGTCTCAAGACTCGCCTCGTAGAACTGGAAGGGTTACGCGAAGAGGCGGTTCGAGAACTGCTGGCCGAGGCTGCCGAGGACGAACCCAAAGACCTGCCTGGACCGGAGGCAGCCGCCTGGGTGCATTGGGCGTGTGGACTGCAAGAGGATGCGAACGCGGCGCAATTTGCTGAGTTGGGGAGAAGTTTTCCTGCACTCATGCATTTTGCCGGCGAGATGGAGGAAAGCTATTGGCGGCCCAGGGAACGGGCGCATGGGGCTCCGGAGCAGTCTGGTCTGAGTGGCATCCCTCCGCTGCAAGGAACGAGAAGTCAATCAACTTCTTTCCCGCTCCCAGAATTACGACCGGTTTCGACGGATAGCTATAGTGACTTATTACGGACGCTGCCAAGCCCATTTGAAGCGGCAGGGCAATCCGACACCGTCGGCGCAGTGGTGGCGCAGGTTCCCGAGGCCCGGGTGACCGAATCTCTGCCCTTCGCCCAAGTGCCTTCGAGTTCGGAAGAACTGAGGCGTGCCACCTTTCCAACTGGAGTGGGAGTAAACGGCGGATCGAATGGCAACGGTAACGGGGCAAAGCAGCAGCCGGTCGGTGGCAGCGACCTCGACAATGCGGCAGCCGGTGGTAAAGCTGGCGGAGCATCCATCGCGGCTGCATTTCAGGATGAGGCGGCCACCGGGGCGCAGACTCAGCCGGTCAATGACCATGCGGCGATCGAACTTTCTGAGCAGGCTCCCGCCGAGGATGCGCATGAGGCCGCCGAACAAAAGCCTGAGGATTCGAATGCATTTGTTCCCCCGTCTTTTACCTCTGCGGACGCAGTACTCGGCGGGACACAGCAGGCAGGTTCCGGGTTCGGTATCAATCGGAGCTTTCTCATCACCATTGGGGCAATTGCAGTCATAATCCTGACGATGGTCGTGATTTCTGCTGTTGGTGGTCGCTTCGGCGTGAAGGGCGCTAGCTCACCTCATGCGGCGAGCGAAAGCGTTTCGCCAAAGGAAGTTCATGCCGCAGCGCCCGCGGCCCCGCTATCTGACATTCAGCTTGTGGAGGAGATTGAGCAGAGACTGAAGACGATCCAAGGGAGTTCCATTTACGTAACTGTCGAGCATGGAACTGCGATTCTGCAGGGCCAGGTTGCTTCTGAGGAGGACCTGGCAAGGGCTGAGGATCTGACTCAGCAGTCCAACCAAATTAAGATCGTCCGTAATCGACTACAGGTCGAACACGCCGGGGCTGTTCATTCGGCAAGTCGCGCACCAAAACCCGACACTGCTAATACCGAACCGTAAACGGGGGATCGCCGGCGGCAGACTCTTCGCAGCAATGCGGTCTATAGCGAACTGCTCGTCGCAGGAGACGCTGTCCGTCTCGATTAGATTTTCAACGCAAATTTAGGTTGCCAGGCGCCGGAGAGCTCGCCACGGTCGAAGCCGTCGACAATCGTTTGGTCATTGGCATAGCGGTAGAGGGCCGCAACAAAGATGCCACGCGCGGCGGAACTGATGACCCCCAGCAGCAACCAGTAAATCACCATGACGGCGACACCCGCTAGCATTGCTGGTGGTCCTACGCGCGCTCCCATCACAGGTAGCAGCAATCCCGGAATCCCCAGAAGGAAGAAGAGCAGCCCAAAGCTGAAACCGCCGACGACCTCCTCGCCCCACGTTTTGCGAAATATGTGAGCCGATTTATAGAGTGCCTCGACTGGCCCAATGTTTTCGGCGGCCAGCAGGGGAACGACGAAAAAGCTCGCAAGCGTCCATGCAACGCCGACGAGACTGACAACAAAGCGTCCCAAAAATCGCAGACGGCGTTCCAGCATCTGCAATAACACACCCACGGTTGCGGAGAGCAGCGCCCATTGAATAATGCTCCACTTGCGTTCCCATGCGAGCTGCAATCCGTCGTTTAACGTTGCCTGGCCTCCGCCGAGGCGATTGGACGCGATGCTTACCAACGCCACGTTGAAGTAAATCGTGATGCTGTAGGTCACAAAGTAGAAAAGAAACAGGAACGGCGCCATCTGCTGTCCGAGCAACTTCTGCTGTGCGGGATCCTGGGGAATTGGTCCCGGGGGCAAGGTGAATAGCAAGCCGATGCCGCAGACTATCACTGTCGCAGTCAGGCAGAAGATGGCTGACAATATTGGCAGCCACATCAGTTGCTTGTCCGACTTCAAGACCGCCAAGCTTTTCCCCAGAAGGTCCCAGCTTCGAGAAATGGTTTCCATGAAGTCCTCCCAGGTCTGCGCCCGCCAGACGGCAAGGAATTAGCCGAAACAAAAATCGCCCGGCGCTCGACTGAGCATCAAGATGGTATGGTTAATGATGAAGCTAAGTTAACACTTGCGTGTTGCAATTTGTCCAGGACTAAAATTTGAGGTGACCCGGAGGCCCCCAGATCGATGCCTACCATCGTGGGATGGCTAATGATACTAGTTTCATTTCTGTATATTGGCTGGATCGTTCTTAAACCTCGGGCATTACGATCACGACGACGATTCTAGCAGCCGTAAGCTTTTCGGCGATCACAGACTCTTCTGTGGATGAGATATCGATAACGGGCCGCTGTCGTCGCGCCAATATTTCATAGTCTGCCGCGTGATAGATGTAGTTCCGGTAGCTCGCCCTCTCTGCCGACCTGCCAGGATACCAGCGATGCACTGGAAGGTATGCCGCTCCGGCCGTTGGTGACTACCGAGAAGTCGGAATTCTCAACTGCAGCCAGGGCCCAGCCAAGCACATTGCACAAGATGTGAGGCACTGGTTTTGCGGAGCCTTAGGCGAACCTTATGATCGTTGCTACACTAGCGTTATCAATTGAGTGCAACCCATCGAAAAGGTGCAACGATCACTGCATGAACCTGGATCGAGAGAATACGCCAATTCTCGTCCTCTGCCTGCTGCAAGTCGGAGATCTAATCTCGACTCGGATGGCGCTGAGGGTGCCGGGAGTTCTGGAGCTGAATCCTCTGGTGCGGGAGCTCGGGCTATGGCAGGCGAAGCTCACGGTGCTTGTACTCATTGTGTTATTGGCGTATTGGACGAAGCACACGAAAAAGGTCGGACCTGCTTGGGCGGTGTGCGGGGTCTATGGTCTGATCGTGGTCTCGAACCTGCTCCTGTTTCTTACCCATGCAGGTGTTTGAAAAGGCAGCATATTAAGGCACAGCAAAAATCATCGCCACCCCGCAGCAGCCAGCGCCAGCGACCACCAGGAGGATGCGAGCTTCCCCAAGGTAGCGAGCTATCCCTCAGCTTGGATTCCACGAAAATAAGGCGTAGAGCATGATGGCGGCCCCGAGCAGCAAGAATGGCAGCTCCCACATTCGAAAACCATGAAGCTTGCTGTCCGCCAGGACGCCGAGGATCACAAGGACGGCCACCGCAAAGATCCAAGTTTTGCTGCTTCGTTTCATATCTGCCTTGTTCCTAACGTCCAACCAGGCCTTCAGATTAGCGAAGTGAGCCCAGTTCCCGCAATGCTGACAAGACCCTATCCGGTAAAGACTTGGGATCAAATCGCTCTTGACCAATCAGTTATAACCGAACAGAATTGACCTCATGGGAGCGGCCGCTACATTTGTCGTAATGGGAGCCACCTTGTTGGGTGAACATGTAGCTGCTTTGCTGCTGTTGCGCGGGCTCTTTCATAAGCTCAGCCTCTGCCTTCTGCTCCCGCTTGCGCTGCAAGTGGATGATCTTGACTCCGGGTTGCAAAATATTTGGTGGTGGTTGGCAATCGCCGTCGTAGTCGTGGTTGGCGTTCTTTACGTTTATCGCGGTCCTCGCAAGATGTAAACGAAACGAGGGGAGATTGGCCCAGTCTAAATTGCCTTCACCATTCTGGTTGTGTCCCGAAGCATCCTTACAGCGCCGTTACATTTCGATGATGGGGTTCCGCGAAGCATGAAGGTTGTCATACTTGCAGGAGGGCTGGGGACCAGGCTGGCGGAGGAAACGACTCTGCGGCCGAAGCCGATGGTCGAGATCGGCGGCAAGCCAATACTCTGGCACGTCATGAATATCTATGCTCGCCAGGGATATAGCGACTTTCTTGTGGCTTGCGGGTACAAGGGCGAACTCATCAAGGAATATTTCCGGAACTACCACTTTCATAACAGCGATCTTTTTGTCAGTCTAAAGGACGGCTCATTACAGGTTGCCAGTTCCTCTGCTCCAGACTGGCAGGTCGGTCTGATCGACACAGGACTGAATACTCTTACCGGCGGTCGCTTGCGGCGACTGAAAGCGCTGCTGGGAAATTCTCCTTTCATGGTCACCTACGGCGACGGTGTCGGTGATATCGACATACGTGCTTTAGTCGAGTTTCACCGTAGTCACGGAAGGCTGGCCACGGTTACTGCCGTATTGCCCGTTGCCCGATTCGGCAGCCTGGAGTTGCGCAATGATGACACGGTCGTTCGATTCGCGGAGAAGCCACATTCGAACGACGGGTGGATCAATGGGGGATTTTTCGTCTTCCAGCCGGAGGTGATCGACTACATCTCTGGGGATGATGTTCCTCTCGAAGGGGAACCGTTGGAGAAGCTTGCATCGGAAGGCGAGCTTGTTGCCTATCGGCACACTGGATTCTGGCATCCGATGGACACGCTGCGAGACAAACAACTGCTCGAATCCTTATGGGCGAGTGGCAATCCTCCCTGGATGCCGCGATGACGTCGCTGAAAGATTTTTATCGCGGGAAGAGGGTTCTGGTAACCGGGCATACCGGATTCAAAGGCGGCTGGCTTGCGATTTGGCTGAAGTTGATGGGCGCCGAGGTCGTCGGTTTTGCCTTGAATCCAGAAACCGACCCAAACCTGTTCAGCGCTGCCAACGTAGCTGACGGGATCGTCTCTATTTTGGGCGATGTGCGCGACTTGGAGTGTGTAAGAAGAACCTTCCTGCAGCAGACGCCTGACATGGTGATACATAATGCGGCCCAAGCCTTGGTGCGGCGGTCCTATCGTGAGCCAGTCGAAACGTACGCGACCAATGTTATGGGGACGGTGCATGTGCTGGAGGCTGTTCGCGCTACGCCGTCGGTCCGTGCTGTTGTGGTCGTTACCAGCGACAAATGCTATGAGAACCGCGAGTCGTCCCGTGGTTATGAAGAAGGCGACGCGATGGGAGGTCACGATCCCTACAGCTCGAGCAAAGGCGCAGCCGAACTGGTGACAGCTGCCTACCGGCGCTCCTTCTTTGGTAGCGATGATTCGCCGGCCATCGCCAGTGCTCGCGCCGGGAACGTCATTGGTGGAGGCGATTGGGCGGAAGACCGGCTTATTCCCGACATCGTCCGCGGTATATCGTCCAGCACGCCGATAAAGATCCGCTGCCCCGAGGCTATTCGTCCCTGGCAGCATGTGCTTGAGCCGCTTGCCGGGTATCTTCGACTGGGACAGAAGTTATATGAAGATCGACATGCGTATGCGGAGGCATGGAACTTCGGACCAAGCTCGGACGGATCCATTACGGCCGGCGCGTTGGCCACACAAGTATGCGCCATGTGGGGAAAGGGCGATCTGCGCATAGAACCGGATGCGAAGCACCTGCACGAAGCCACTTATCTTAGCCTGAATTCTGCGAAGTCGGCACAACGGCTTAACTGGTCTTTGAAACTCAGCCTGGAACAAGCGCTGTGGTGGACGGTGGATTGGTACCGCACATTCTATGAGGACACTTTGCTTTCGGCACGTGCGATGACGGAGCGGCAGATTCGCACGTATATGCAGTCCCTGGGTGATGAGCAATAGCATGAAGTCAGCTTTGGTAACGGGCGCGACTGGGTTCCTGGGACCTGTGCTGGTCGATCGCTTGCGACGAGAGAACGTTGAACTCACGTGTCTCGTGCGCTCGCAATCGGTTTCCAAAGCGCATTCGCTTTTCAAGGACTCCCGGGTTCGGATCATCAACGTGCGCTCGTTCGAAACTTCAGTCTTGCAGTCGAAGCTGGCGGATGTTTCGGCTGAAGTGATTTTTCACCTCGCATCCTACGGCGTTCAGGAAGGGGATCGTGATATCGACCGGCTGGTCGAGGGCAATGTGTCCATTCTCTTGCATCTGTTACAAGCGACGGCGCATTGGCCGTTGCGGCGGTTTATTCACGCGGGCAGTTGCTCCGAGTATGGCTGTCCGATTTCTGATGGCTCCCTTATTGCTGAGACGCATCCCCTTCGCCCGAAGTCTTTCTATGGCGCCGCCAAGGCAGCATCGGTTCTTTGCGGGAGCGCCTTAGCTGGATCCCTGGGTATTCCTTTCGTGACACTTCGATTGTTCGGTGTATATGGGACTCGGGAGGGTCCCCGGCGCCTCATTCCTTACCTGATTTCACATTTACAGGATGAGGAGCCGGTCGATCTTACGGCTGGTGAGCAGGTCCGGGATTTATTGTTCGAGGACGACGTCGCTGAAGCTTTCATAGCTGCGGCGACAGCCGACGGATTAAAATCAGGCGAAGCTTACAACGTTTGCTCTTCCCGGCCACTAAGGATCCGGGATATCGGTGGCATGGTCGCAGACGCGATGGGGAAACCTCATGAGCTACTGCGCTGGGGCGATCGACCATACCGGACGGACGAACCGATGTGGCTGGTTGGCGATAATCGCCGGTTTCGTGAAGCAATTAGAAGTTGGCAGCCCAGCGTGAGTATGCCCGACGGCATTCGCCGTATGCTGGATTACGCGCGAACTCAGGGAAAGAAGTGAGAGTCAACGTGGAGTTTGACCGTTTCGCAGAGTCCTACAGCGACATCCTGGATCGCAGTGTCGCCATCTCCGGGGAAGGGTCTACCTACTTCGCGGAGTATAAGGCGCTCTACCTTGGGCGGCTGCTGGGGGCGTCCTTCTCAGGGAAGATTCTGGATTTCGGATGCGGCGTAGGTCTGCTGTCGCGTTACCTCTTGAAGCACTTGCCTGCGGCTCATATCGATGGCTTCGACATCTCTCAGAGCAGCATCGCACACGTCGATCCTGCTCTGTTGTCGCAAGGAGTGTTCACTTCGGCTACCGCTGAGCTGGCGCGAAATTACGATCTGATCGTCGTAGCAAACGTGATGCATCATATCGCGCCGGGGGAGAGGCTCGGCTTGGTGCAAGATCTTTCGCGTCGCCTTCGCCAGGGGGGCTTGCTTTCTATTTTCGAGCATAATCCTGTTAATCCGATGACTCGCTTGGTTGTGTCGCGGTGCGCCTTCGATGAGGACGCCATTCTGCTATCGCCACGCGAGGTTGCTGACTATGTTGCCGCTGTTGGCCTCCGGTTGAAGTGCCGCGACTACATTGTTTTCATGCCCGGGTTCCTGGCGGGACTTCGTCCTCTGGAACGATTTCTTTCGTGGCTGCCCTTGGGCGCCCAATATGCGATGGTGGCCGTGAAACATGTCTGAGCGCAAACGTCTGGTCAGTATTTGCATCCCGGTTTTCAATGAAGAGCAAAACATCGAGCTTCTCTATGAAGCCCTGGTGCCGATCATGCAGCAGGTTCGCGAGCGCTACGACTTCGAATTGCTTTTCACCGACAACCATTCCACGGATCAGACATTCGAGGTTTTATCGCGCCTTGCCCGGCGTGATGCGCGGGTGCGGGCGCTCCGGTTCTCCCGCAACTTCGGATTTCAGCGCTCAATTTTTACCGCTTACAGCAACGCCCGCGGCGATGCAGCTATACAAATCGACTGCGACCTGCAGGACCCCCCTTCTCTCATCCTCGAGTTTCTTGAGAAATGGGAGGCGGGATACCGCGTGGTCTACGGAGTGCGCACCATTCGCCAGGGCAGTTGGTGGATGAATGCTACGCGGAAGGTATTCTATCGTCTCATTGACTCGCTGAGTGAAGACCCACTGCCGCTGGATGCGGGCGACTTTCGTCTCATCGATCGAGTTGTACTGAACGAGTTGATGAAGTTCGAAGATTATCAGCCGTACCTGCGCGGTACGATTGCAGCCTTGGGGTTCGACCAAATCGGAATCCCTTACTCCAGGGCCGAACGGCAGCGGGGAGAAAGCAAGTTTTCTTTTAGCCAGTTGATGGGTCTAGCTCTGGACGGCATTCTCAATCATTCGATTGTGCCTCTGAGGATTGCCACCTACCTGGGCCTACTGATCTCGATCGCGACGTTCCTTGGAATCCTGGGCTATGGAATCGGCCGCATCGCTCTTGGAAAAGATTGGCCGGCCGGCTTCGCCACAATTGTGGTTCTTATCCTCGGCTCCCTCAGCCTGAATGCATTATTCCTCGGCGTCATCGGTGAATATCTGGGACGCATCTACCGCCAGGTCAAGCGCCGTCCGTTGACGATTGTTGAGCGGGAATTGCCTGGTTCCGGCAGGAGTGCAAAAGTGGCATCATCCATTACGGAAGAACTGGTTTGAAACTGCTATTTACCAACAGAGTAATGCGTTGGACGTTGTTCTGGGCTGCTCTCGCGGTCGCATACTTTGGAACTCTACTAATGCAACCACCCGGCTTGTACGATGAGGGAATGATTGTGTCTGGAGCTGAACGGGTTCTGCAGGGCCAGATGCCCTATAGAGACTTCTATGCGTGTTACCCGCCGGGGCAGTTTTATACGATCGCGGGTGTTTTCTCGACTTTTGGCTCCAGCCTGCTTGTCGAACGAATCTGGGATACTTTATGGCGATTAGCCATTATCGTATTCATTGTCCTTTTGGCCAGAACAGCATTAGAGGGGCGACGACCACCACCTCTGCCATTGGTTTGTGCTGGGTTGGTCACAGGTGCGTCGGGATATTATCTCTATCCCACGATCGCCGCAATGCTCCCCTGCGTGGCTGGTCTATGGTGTGCGGTCGAAGGCCTCAAGACGCGCAGCTTGCGATGGATATTCCTAGCGGGGTTTTTCTCTGGACTCGGAGGCTTATACCGACACGATCTCGCTGCTTGTGTGGCCGGCGCGGTGACACTCACGTTGTGCTATCTGGGTAAGGCTGGAGAAAAACAGAGATGCCTTCAGCTTGTTCTGGTGTTCTGGGCCGGTGTGCTAATAATCTTGATAGTTCCAGGTCTGTATTTCTGGCTCTCGGTACCTCACAACGCGCTTCTCCAAGCGTTCGTAGAGTTTCCAAGGATTACCTTCTCCAGCCGATACCACCCGGTACCCGGCCCCGGCTCTCTTTTGGCCTGGACTGATTTTTATATGCCCATCGCCATCATCCTGGCAGCTGCGGCTACGTTTCGGCAGAGGGTTGCCCGGATGCCTGCTCTAATGCTGTTACTTGTAACTAGCCTCTTAGCGCTCGCCCTCGCCGTGCAGAGGGTGGACATCGCGCATTCTTATCCTGCAATCATGTTTTCTTTAGTGCTCCTCTGCATGTGTATCGCTGATTGGCGCCTTGAAAGCCGGCACACTTTTTTACTACCTCTCCTGCTATCCGGTGTCATTCTCTGCTATGGGTTTGTGCCGTTGGTTGTTTGGAGATGGCAAATGACGAGGGAGAGGTATGCCGTACCAACTGACGTTGTGCGGGCGGGACCGATCCACCTGGAGGCTGATCAATGGCATGCCATTCGCTACATACAACGACATCTGGCACCGGGTAAGTTCTTATATGTAGGGGTCGAACCCCATACGTCGGCACACAATAACGACTGTCTCTTCTATTTTCTCGCTGATCGTCCGACAGCCACTCGTTTCGACTGGTTCCTGCCAGGCGTTACAAGTAGTCCTGCTGTGCAATCAGAGATGCTCGAAAACATCCGCCAAAAACAGGTTGAGTACGTTATGCTGTTGAGCCTATTTCGCTCGAAAACCCCGAGCAACATTGAGACTGACCCTGGTGAAAACATTTTAGACGATGGTATCCGACGAGATTATGCGCAAGTAGCGGAGTTTGGCAATTACACGATTTGGCATGTGAGAAGCATGCAATAAGAGAAGACCCGACAGATTCATCGGTCTTTCCGAATGAAATCGAGCGTGAGATGAGATCGACCAAGTGTTCCGTCAGGTCGTCACGGATAAATATGCGTTATCTGCTTTATGGTAGTTGACCTTCGACGGTGTGGCCTGCCTGTACGCATGTACGCGCGCGAAATCTTCGACTATCGCTAATTGGGACCAGAGCTGTAACGCAACGAAGATATCTGAGAATTCATCCTTAGCTCGAGCAGCGCTGCGATTTTATCGGAATAGATCACGTGCCACAATGGAGAGTGCTCGAGAAGATAGATCAAAGGCTGTGTTGACTGCAAGAGGACATAGTCAATCTGGTATTTATGGAGAATTTCAAGCGAGTGTTCCATGAAAATAGCCTTACGGTGGTCGTCAAGCACCCCATTATAAACGAATATGTCCGCCCGACCATCAATAAAAGTCTTTAAGTGAGGCGCCTTCCATTCCATGTAGCCTCCCCAGCCATACTCATTGAATATTCTGCCGTTAATATGCCGCTGCTGCATGAACTCCAATGCGGCTGTTGGATACTGCTCGTCTACCTGCTGCTGAAGTTTTACATTAGACGGGAAGAAGAGGAAGATCGATCCCACGACAGCGGCCATGATACCGGCATTGAGCCAAGGCTTATCGAACTCGCGCTGGTAAGGCGGAAACAGCTTCAGCCGGGGCGCAAGTATGGGGGCCAAAATTAAACCCACAAAAAACAAAAATCTCACGTGTGAAAGACCCGCCCACAAGGCAAAGGCTATGAGCAGAACGTCGTTCAGCCGCCAGCGCCGACGCGAGAACAGGGCGAAGGACAACAGACTGAAGATTGCAATCAGCGCCAGCTTACCGCTGAGCTTACTGAAATTTACCGATTGCCATTCGTTCACGTATGCCATGGCAGATTGCTGATAGAAAAGAAGTTTAAATGGATATAAGGGGAGCTTATAGCCAAACGGATTTACCAGGAGCGCGGCCAGGGAGGCCCCGAACACCAACAGCAGGTTTCTCAGTTCGACCCGAGACCAGCGGCGCGCCACCACCAGGCCCCACTTCCCTTCCACCGATCCTGAAACAATGGTGATTGCCAGCACGACGATTCCGAAGGCCCATGACCCGTGAAGATTAATCCATAAGGCAAACAACGGCGGTAACAGCCAAAGACCTCTTCCCGTCCGCTGGAAGTGGTCTAATATAAGCAGGAGTCCGCTCATGCACAACCAGCCAAAGAGGAACGTGCGAGGGCCCATGCCGCCGATCCCAAGGAAAATCGCCATCACGGTTGCGACGGTCGCATTCTTGCAATCAGCCCCAGCATGTAACGCCCGGTAGTAAACCGTGATAAAGATCAGCACCAAGAGCGCGTAGTAAACCACCAGAATTCCCTTCAACCCCCCCGTTTTGAAGGCAAGGAAGTACGGGATATCCGAAAGCCATTCGAAATTCAGCCAGGGTGATCCTGCGGCAGTGAAGGAGTATGTATCTACGCGAGGGAATGAATGTTGCACGAATAGTTGCTGCGCGTTCCGTAGATGCCACCAGATGTCCGGCTCGGCGATACCGCGCGCCGAATACGCAAAAATGAGGCCTGCCAGCAGGAACATACACATCACGGGAAAAGAGAAGACAGTAGTAGCTACCCGTTTCCAGAATGCCGTTGCACGGGGCGAAACTGATTCCGATGGCGAATTGGACACGGTCGACAAACGTTTCATTCCTGACTACTAGACTGAGTTGCACTGGAAGTCGCAGAAGCTGCTGTTGGCGCCGCGCGCTCGAAGAGGACGGCCACTTTATCAGAGTAAATAAGGCGCCAATCCGGAGAGTGCTCAAGGAGGTATCCCAAGGGCCGAGCAGGCGGTATCAGCACATACTGGATCTTATGCTTGTCGAGGATCTGGAATGACTTGGTCAGCGCCGTTGCTTTCAGGAAGTCGGCAAACACTCCATTGTAGATGAATATGTCCGCGCGTCCATCGATAAAGGTTTTCAGTTCCGGGGCATTCCAGACGATGTAACCACCCCATGCATAGGGATTAAAGATCCTTCCATTCAGGTTCTGCCGGTGCATGAATGCCAACGCGCCGCTGGGGAATTGTTGATCGACCTTTTGCTGCAGATGTGTCTCCTTGGGAAGAAAGATGATGAACGCGGCCAGAGCGGCAGCCATAATACCTGCGTTCAGCCATGGTTTATCGATCTCCCGACGATAAGGCGGGAACAGTTTCAGGCGAGGCGCAAGGATAGGCATGATGATCATGCCCGCGAAGAAAAAGAATCTTACATGAGAAACCGCTGCCCAGAGAGCAAATCCAGTCAGTAATACTTCGTCCAACCTCCATCGGCGCCGCGAAAACAGGGGAGCTGCGAGCAGCCCGAAGATTAGAATCAGGGCAAGCTTTCCATTCCAGGCGCTAAAATTCACCGGCTGCCATTCTTCCAAATGTTGCATCACGCCGTTATGGCGCAACAGAAGCTCATAGGGATAAAACACCAGCTTGTAGCCGTACGGATTAAGAAAGAGCGCGGCAACCGAAGCGATCGAGGCTAAGAGCAGCCTCCTCAGCTCAGCGGAGGACCATCGAGGCGCAAGGACCAGACCCCATTCTCCTTCGACCAGGCCTGAGGCGACCGTTAGCGCCAGAACAATTCCACCGAAAACCCAAGAGCCATGTAGGTTGATCCAAAAGCCAAACAACAGCGGCAGTATCCATAAACCCCTGCCGCTCCGCCGGAAGTGGTCCAACACGAGAAGCAGGATCTCCATGCACAACCAGCCAAACAATAGCATCCGGGGCGCTAGCGAGACTCCTGCCAGGCACACACCTGCCAGGGTTGCCACCGCCGCGTCCTTGCAATCGGCGCCTGCCCGCCAGGAACGGTAATAGACCCCAGTGAAGATCAGCACTACAACCGTGAAATAAAGGAACAGGAGGCCTCGTAATGCAGCAGTTTGATATGCGAAGAAGAACGGCAATTCTGAGAGCCATTCAGGATTGATCAGCGGTGATCCGGCTGCCGTAAGCGAATAGGTGTCGACTAAAGGCAAAGAATGATACTGCAGAAGGTGGCTCGCGTTGCGCAGATGCCACCAGATGTCCGGCTCTGTGATTCCCCGTGCCGAATATGCAAAGATGACTCCTGCAATCAGGAACATGCACATGATGGGGAAAGAGAACACGCTCTTACCCGGCCCAGCCCAATAGCTGCCGCCGGAGCGGCTAAGTTCTTCCGAAGCTGTATTGGCTGGGGTGCGTTCGGATTCTGGCTTAGCATTCAGCCGACTGTGGTCCGACGATTCTTGAGTAAGTGACATAATCCAATTCAACTGACTTTCCTGGTGAAGCCTGGATTACTTAGAGTCCCGACGCAAGTGGAGCCCAGATAAGCGACAAAATAGCCTGACATTAGCAAGGAAAGCCACAGAACAGGATATCGGTATCGCATATCCGAAACCACAACATAATAGATCAGCGGATAGACGACCAGCACCATAGCTATGTACGGCGCAAATGGCTGTCGGCGGAGCACCATCAGAACGAATCCGGGAATTGAGAGCAAAGTGATGACCCAAATGGCATACGCGCGAGCATTCTGCTGACTTAACCAGCCAGCAATGCCAGGGTGCAACGGGCCAATTGCCGGTGGAACAACTTCAATGGCGGGAAACCAGAATTCACGGACACGGGCGATTGTGAGTTGGCCAAATCGGGTTGGATTCTCGGCGATCCATTTTCTCGTCTCTGCAATCCGACTCTTATCGAATTGCACTTCGCCGATCCTATATAGCAGCTCCGCTTCGGCAAGGTTATTGTTTGGATGGTGACTTTGATAGCAGCCGTTAAGCTCATCCCTGATCATGCTGGATTCGGCACAGTCATTATTAGAGGCGAATAGCGTCATGCCAAGATTTGTTCGTACGACCCAACCGCCAAGTTGAACATAGTTTCTTGCACACCATCCGACAATGAAGCAGCTCAGAACCAAAAGCAGAATCGCGCTATGTCTGACGGCGAAGTGCAAACCTGCTTTCGTACGCCAGGTAAGAAAAACTACCCATGGCACAGAAATGAGGAGGGAAGAAGGATTTAATAGAAACAGCAGTCCAGCCAGAATTCCGCCGCTAACCGCCGGCTTCCAGCCGTTGCGACTCGTATCGAGCAAAGCTGCTGTAACCACGCAAAACAGGAGAATGCCGGTAACTGTGTAATTAGTGTCCCATGACGGCAAGAGTGGCATCGCAGGTATCCATAAGAGCGATCCAATCACACCAGGCACCAGGTCGCCAAAGAACACGATAGATAGGCGGGGAAGCAGCGCTGCCGTAAACGCATTGGCGACAACACAGCCGAAAACCGCCACACTCGATACGAGAATGGGCCGCCGGAAGATTTTTATGAAAATGGCCAGCATCAACGGGTAGAGTGGCGGGTTTGCGGCGGTGGGACCAGTCTCCATCACGGAAAATGGATTGGCAAAAGCACCGTGCCTGGCGAGATTGTCACCGAGTTTCAGCATCTCATCGCCCCAGTTAGACTGGTGCAGATCGGTAAAGACGATTCCGTAGAATGCTGTTAGCAAAAACAGGATGATCGAGACGTCGGCTCTGTGGCTACGGATCCACTCGACTAACCCGGTCATATGAGCTCCGACGTACTCGATGTTGGCGCCTGACGGAGTGCTGGCCGCGGCTTTTTGGGCGTTGAAATCATCTCTTGCTATTTTGTCGCCGCGCCGTCCGCTCGAGCAATACGGCCACGTTGTCGTGGTAGACCTGATGCCACGACGGAGACTGCTCTAGGAGATATGTCAGAGGCCGCTCCGGTTCGAGCAGGGCGTAGTTGATCTTATACTTGTCCATGACCTCGAAAGGCTGTCTTATCAACGCGGCGCTGAAGTAGTCATCGAAGACTCCATTGTAGATAAAGATGTCCGCGCGGCCATCGATGAAAGGCCTTAGTTGTGGAGACTCCCATTCTATATACCCACCCCAGAGGTACTGATTAAAGATGTTTCCGGTAATTTGCTGTTGCTGCATAAATTTCAGCGCTGCGTTGGGGTATTGATCCTCTACCCTCCGTTGCAATGTGCTTGCCGCCGGATAAAAGGTGATCAGTAAGCCTACAACCCCAGCCATGATGGCGGCATTGAGCCACGGCTTATCCGTGTGCGGATTGTAAGGGGTAAACAGCGCCAGATAAGGTGCCAGGACAGGGACAATGATGAGGCCAGAGAAGAACAGGAAGCGGGAATGCGACAGCCCCATCCAAAGCGCAAACGCGGTCAGCAATACGTCGGCTAACTGCCAGCGTCGTCGCGAAAACAAGGTGGCCGCCAACAAGGCAAAGATGACAATCATCATCAGCTTGCCGTTTCCAGTACTAAAGTTCACCGGCTGCCACTCTTCAATGTGTTGAACATTGCTTTGCTGATGGAAGACAAATTCAAAAGGGTAGAGCAGCAGCTTGTAACCGAAAGGGTTCAGCATCAATGCGGCGAGCGAGGCCGCCAGTGCCAGTAACAGCTTCTTTAACTCACTTGAAGTCCAGCGGCGAGAAACCACTAGGCCCCACTTCCCCTCGATAAGTCCGGCCGCGATCGTGAGTCCCAGTACCGCCATTCCGAAAGCCCAAGAGGGATGCAGATTGATCCATAAGGCGAATAGTGGAGGCAATAAGGCTAAGCCTCGACCCGCGTGGCGAAAGTGGTCTAAGACGAGCAGAAGCGCCACCATACACAGCCAGCCAAAAAGCAGCGTCCGCGGACCAATCGACACAACACCGAGAGAGATCGCGACCAGAGTGGCAATAACGGCATCCTTGCAATCGGCGCCGGCACGGCAGCAACGGTAGTACACTCCCGCGTAAATCACCAGCAACACGGTGAAAGAAACTGCAAGGAGTCCTTGTAATCCCCTCCATTTGTAGGCTACGTAGTATGGGATTTCGGAGAGCCACTCGATGTTCATCCATGGTGAGCCGGCCGCTGTAAAAGAGTAGGTATCGCTCCGTAAGAGCGAGTGATGCTCAATTAGATTCTGCGCATTGCGCAGATGCCACCAGATGTCCGGTTCTGCGGCCTGCCTTACACAGAAGGCCAGGATTACCGCCGCCAGCAGAAACATGCACATGACTGGAAAGGAAAATGTTCTGCGCGCCAGATCCGTCCAGCGAAAGGCCACCACGGGGGCTGATACCTGTGATACCGGTTCCGAGGGGTGTGACATCAGTTGATCCATGCTGGCTTCGGAGTGCAATCGAACAAGGACGCCGAAAGTATATCTCAGCGCTGCTGCGCGTCTTTGTTTGCCTGCCAAGCGGTCAGGCACGGAAGTGCTCATCACGACGGAGGGGGCTTCACGAAGAACGGCTTGTAAAATGTCCTGTTTTGAGAGAATCTCTTTTCGTTCGCTAAGTTAAGGCCACCGAGTGACCCGTACAGCTAAATTACTGTTGGTTCCCCTGTTTTTGCTGCAAGTTGCGTTGTTCGCCTTCATCGCTTTGCATCGCTTTGTGGACGGCGATGAAGGTTTTTATCTGCTCGCTTCGCGGCTGGTGCTGATGCACAAGAAGCCGTATCTGGACTTCTTCTATGAGCAAGCACCTCTGCTGCCCTATGTCTACGCGGTGTGGATGAAGCTCTTTGGGGTAACGTGGGTTTCAGCGAAGCTGCTTTCTGCTCTGTTAACGGCACTTCTTGGAACCGTTCTCTACCAGGAGATCTGCCACCAGACGCGAAATGTCATCGCCGGGCTCTCGGCGGTGGTCCTGTTTGCCGCAAGCGGCCTTGTCTTCGGATTTTTCCCAGTCGTAAAAACTTTTTCTCTGGCGGGACTCCTTCTTTTTGCTGCGTACGTCCTCGCCGGCCGCGTCTCTCAGAATTTGTCATCTTGGCAGATCGCGGCAAGCGGCTTGCTGTTTGGCCTCAGTGTGGACACGCGGTCCTACCTGGTTCTGGTCATGCCAGTGCTTCTGTGGTGGATTTTCCGGAACTCAAGTGCGGCTTCCAGGTTGGCTACGCTGTTGTGGTTTATCGGCGGATTCAGCATTGGAATCGTTCCGTGCCTGTACTTCTTCCTCTTGTCTCCGGATGTATTCCTGTTTAACAACTTGGGATTTC
Source organism: uncultured Acidobacteriaceae bacterium (assembly GCA_963846815.1). Classification (GTDB taxonomy): domain Bacteria; phylum Acidobacteriota; class Terriglobia; order Terriglobales; family Acidobacteriaceae; genus CAVVDY01. Next base: position 872,103 of record CAWJXG010000001.1, read on the forward strand.
ATGCAATCCGATCGGAGGGCGGAGGGCTGGTCGGAATGTGGCCGCAGAAGATAGTCGCATTTCTTCAGACGTTCCTGGGAGGTCCGGAAAGCAATGGACTTCAAACCAGTATCTTGTTTTTTGTCAGCCTGGGATTCGCCTCTTCCTTTCGGAAAGGCGCATACCCACCCTGGCTGGCATTCCAGATTGCAGTCGTTATCGGCATTGCTTCTCTTGTCCCCACGCCGGTCCATCCGCAGTACTTCTGCCTGTGTGTGCCATTTCTTCTGGTTTCTGCGGTGTGCGTGGTGAACGACTTGGTCGCTGAACTGGATTCCAGACGCAGCAAACTGGCGGCGGTAACTGCATGTGCCACGGTATTTGCGATCTACCTTGCTGCCTCGATCCCCGATTTCCGCAGATATCTGGTGACCGGTGACGAAGTGGCAGGTGTCGACCTGAGCCCCGACAAAGAAGACTTCAGATTGCAACGAATCGTTGAAGTGTCGCAAGCGATCGACGAAGTCGCGCTTCCGGGCGAGTCGGTGGCCGGCTGGCCGGGATATATCTTCCAAAGCAAAGCAATTCCGTTCCCTGGTTTCGAAGCCGACTTCAATCTGCCGATGGCGGACAAAATCACGGCCGAGCAAAGGGTGAAATATCACATGATCGATCCAGCTGAAATCGAAGCTGATTTTGCGTCTCATAAACCACGAGTGGTTGTACTGCGGGACGACTCCCTGGCTCCTGTCAAGGGGGGGAAGATCTGGCAACAAATTCTGGCAATGGAGGGTGCTTTCAAAACAACTCTGCGAGAGAACGGGTACAGGCCGGTTCGCTCCTTCGGCAGCACCTCCATCTATGTTTACAGTCCGGAATCGTAAAATGCGGACTATGACTTCAGAATTGCCGCTGCGCCTGCTGATACTGATGCCACTAAGGGATGATTGGGACTCAGCTGCGGAACTCATACGACGGATTGATCGAACGATTTCCGGCCTTAAGTGCAGGACCGAAATTGTTCTGGTTGATGACGGCTCACTGGAAAGCTGCAAGGCCGAGGATTTTCAGAACCGGTTCTCAACGGTGACGGCCATACGGGTTCTGCGTCTGCGCCGGAATATAGGTCACCAGCGGGCGATTGCCATTGGCCTTGCGTACGTTCAAAAGGCCGAGACGTGCGACGCAGTTCTCGTGATGGATTCCGATGGCGAGGATACGCCGGAGGGAGCACTGGATCTGCTGCGCGCCTATACGGGGATCACCCGGGCGCAGGCCATCTTTGCGGAACGGACGCGCCGCTCGGAATCTCTTCTCTTCAGGTTTTTCTACCACCTTTATAGGGTGTTGCACCGAGCCCTCACTGGCATCGCCGTAAGAGTTGGAAACTTCAGTATTCTTCCTTCGACCTACCTGAACACGCTGGTCGTGATGCCCGAAATGTGGAATCACTATGCTGCTGCAGTGTTTCGATCGAGGCTCCCGTTTACTATGATCCCGATTCCACGAGGAAAGCGGATTTTTGGAACTTCCAAAATGAATTTTTCCGCTCTGGTCTCACACGGCCTCAGCGCCATCTCGGTATTTGGCGATGTCGTTGGCGTGCGCCTCTTGATAGCTTCTTTGATCGGGTCGTTCCTGGCAGGTTTGGGGATTGTGGTGGTGGCGATTATCCGGCTCTTTACGGACTGGGCTATTCCCGGCTGGGCTACGTATGCAACAGGCGCACTCGCCATTATCATGATTCAGTTCATCACGATTGCTGCCAGTTTTACTTTCTTTATCCTTTCCAACCGAACCAATCTTGGTTTTGTTCCACTCCGCGATTACTCGTTGTTTGTGGAAGAGACTGTGGACCTCTACCGCTGTGAATGACTTTCGATATGCCGGCTCGGAGTTGGAGCTGTTCGCGAGCGTCCACAACTGGAAGTCCTACTGGTCATGCCAGCTTCGGCCTTTCATCAACGGCGACATTCTCGAGGTGGGCGCGGGGATCGGCAGCAATACTCCCTATCTCGATCACCAGACGAGTGGTCGCTGGATTTGCCTGGAGCCAGACCCCATTCTTGCTGCTCAATTGGACCTGAAGCTCAGGAAATCAGCCCCCCGACGTCAGTACGAGACCGTTTGTGGCACTTTGCGCGATGTGAAAGAGTATCGGTTCGACACCATCATTTACATTGATGTTCTTGAACACATCGAGAACGATCGCGAAGAACTCGAAGATGCGGCGGCGCTGCTCGGGACGGGAGGCCGAATCATCGTTTTGTCGCCCGCGCACCAGTCGCTCTTTAGTCCGTTTGACGCGGCGATCGGACATTTCCGGCGCTATAACCGTGCGATGCTGCGGAGCATCTCTCCGGCGAGCGCGCCACTGGAGCGAGTGTGGTATCTGGATTCTGCCGGCCTGATGCTGTCGCTCGCCAATCGGCAGTTTCTACGCCAGTCTATGCCCACTCAAGCGCAGCTCAGGTTTTGGGATCAATACGTGATCCCCGTCTCTCGAGTTCTCGACAGGTGTCTTTTGCGCTCAGCCGGTAAGTCAATTGTCGCACTGTGGCGGCGCGGGGAGAATGGATGACCCGCACTGCCAAACTGCTGCTGCTTCCGCTGCTGGTGCTGCAGGTTGCCTTTTTCTCGTATATCGCTCTGCACCATTTTGTGGATGGGGACGAGGGTTTTTATTTGCTCGCGTCGCGTCTGGTCCTGATGCACAAAAAGCCGTATCTGGACTTCTTTTACACCCAGGCGCCCCTGTTGCCTTACGTCTACGCTCTGTGGCTGAAGCTCACCAGCGTGACCTGGGTTTCGGGGAAGTTGTTTGCCGCGCTATTGACGGCAGTGCTCGGGACGCTGGTGTTCGCGGATGTTTGCCGTCAGACGCGAAACTGGGTCGCCGGCCTGGCTGCGGTCGTCATGTTTTGCGTAAGCACGCTGATCTTCGCGTTCTTCCCGGTGGTAAAGACCTACTCGCTGGCCGGACTGTTCCTTTTTGCTGCTTATTTTCTTGCCGGCCGGATCTCCGGGACATCTCCTCGGTGGCTCATGGGGGCGAGCGGTCTGCTGCTCGGGCTGAGTGCTGATACTCGCTCGTACTTGGTTCTGGTCGCTGCGGTATTTCTGTGGTGGATTTATCGCAACTCCGAGACGCGGGCCAGAGTCGTTTTGATTTGCTGGTTCCTCGGCGGCATGGCAATCGGCTTACTTCCGTGCCTTTATTTCTTCGTCTCGTCTCCGAGCGCATTTCTATTTAACAATTTGGGATATCACGCAGCTCGATCCGGTTCCGGGCTGGTGGGAATGTGGCAAGAAAAGCTTGCCGCGATCCTGGTAACGTTCCTCGGAGGATCGGAAGGCAACGGGCTCCAGACGAGCCTGCTGTTTTTCGTCAGTGTGGCATTCGTCTTTTCCATCCACAAGCCGCGATATGCTCCCCGATTTGCCTTCCAGATCGCCCTCACGGTGGGCCTCATCTCGCTGCTCCCAACTCCGGTACACCCTCAGTATTTCTGCCTGTGCATTCCATTTCTCTTGTCAAGCACGGTATGTGTTGTGAACGGCATGCTGATGGAGTTATCCCCCGGCCGAGGCAAACTGACTACGATCGCAGCGTGCGCAGCAGTGTTAGGGCTGTATGTCGCCTCGTCGGTTGGAGACTTCCGCAGGTTCCTGGTAACCGGCGACAGGGTGCCAGGCGTGGATATAGGTCTCGACAAGAACGATTGGAGGCTACAGCGGGTGCTTGCCGTCTCGCAGGCCATCGATCAAATTGCGCGACCCGGTGAGCCCGTGGCCAGCTTCTGGCCGGGCTATATTTTTCAGAGCAAGGCTGTACCTTTTTCGGGCTTCGAAAGCGACTTCGGGCTTTCCGTCTCAGAGAAACTCACGCCGGAACAGAGGGCGAGATACCATATCGTCTCCCCCGCCGACCTCCAAGCCGAGTTTTCTGCCCGCGTACCGAGAATCGTTGTGCTGACCGACAAAGATCCTACCCCCACTAAGGTGGAGTTTTGGCGGAATATGATCGGCGTGGAGAACTCGTTGGGTAACACACTCCGTGAGCACGGATACACGCTGGTCAAGTCGATCGGAGACACTTCGATTTACGCCCGCTGAATAACCTCATTGGCCTGGCGCGGACTGCTCAGGGCTTGGAGCAGCAGACGTAAATGGACGTATCTCCTACCGATCGAAATAGGCTGTAGTCATGCGCAAGAAGCGAGTTTTTAGCCTCCTCCCCAATGGGATGTGGCACCAATGAACTTCTGACGTTTTGCCGTTCTTCCAGGACTACTACTCGCGGCGTGTGAGCCGTAAGGTCGGCCTGCATCTGTTCCCAGGAAAGGATATGATACTTGGCCCTTTGTTCCGGCGTGAGCTTGTCGGCGATCGGTATACCGCAATCGGTCTCTAGTCCGGGGAATGGAACCGCGTGCGTCTGGAACATATAACCTTGCCAAAAGCTGGCCACTACTTCCCCGGGCTCGGTAATTTCGTCAATCGCCTTTGAAACCTTCACAATCTGGCTGAGCTTCCAATCGTCTACGTCGTGAGCCCATTTCACCGTGGGGATGCCATTTCCGGTAATTAGGTATTTGCGAAAATCGTTGATGGATGCCGCCAGATAAATACACACCAGCAAAACAAATCCCGCCACCGCAAGCCGGCGTTCTCCTTTCGACACCAGGGTTGTGACGAAATCATTGATAACGCAAGTTGCAGTGACAACGAGGAATGGAATACACAGACAAAAATACTGAGGAAGCACGGGGGTGGGCAGAAGAGAAATCAGGGCCAAAACAACGGCGATCAGGAAGGCGAACCGCGGACGATATCTTTGCCCGCCAATCGAGAAGACGAAGCCCAGGCTGACAAAAAACAGAATACTGTTCTGAAGTCCATTGCCCTCGGGGCCTCCCAGGAACAACATTAGAAGGACGCCGAGCTTCTGACCCCACATTCCTACCAGGCCCTCATTTGTCCGGATCGCGTGGTAGCCTAGGTTATCGAACATGAACCTGCTCGGCGAAAGCAAAAAGAAATAAAGGCACGGCAGAAGTCCTATTGCAAGGCCAGCGAGGAACCATAGCATCGGCTTCGACCTGGAACGAGGAGTGGAGTTCTTCCACATCCACCAGAGAAACAGCGGCACGGTCAAAATCACATACGAGCGGGTATCGGCGGCCAGCGCAACGAGAATTCCCCCAATTGTCGCCACCCACAGGGAAGAGTTTTCGGAAATGCGGCTAATCACAACATAGGCTGCAAAGAGTAGCAGTCCTGCCAGCGAGTAGGGCTTCGCTATGGGGAACCAGGCAAAGATCAGCGCACTGCCCGCGAAGATGACCACAGCTACAGAGCCGGCTACCCAGTTTCGCGTCTCGCGGGAAACGTCCTCATACAGGAGCAGGCCGAGCAGGGAAGTCAGCAATGCGGGCAACAGGCGCGCTGCAGCCCAGGAGATATGGAAGAGCTTTAGCCACACTGCATAGACGTAGGGCAGTAACGGCGCCTGCTGGAAAAAGAAGTCCATATACGGCTTTTTGTGCAGGAGCACGAGCCGCGAAGCCAGCAGAAAATAACCTTCGTCGGAATCAACAAACCGGTGCTGGGCAATAAAGACGAAGAACAGAATCTGCAGCAAGAGAAGCGGGACCAGAAACAGCTTGGCGGTGCGAGTCATCAGGAGGAGTATTGCAGCCCATTATACAAAGCGGCTGTGCAATATCGCGGTCGCAGGTGAGGACCAGTTCGCAAATCAATTCCGGCGGCCCCGACGCCACAACCCTCATCTCATACAACTGAAATATCTCCAAGCGACAACCTGACTGAGCACATGGGTGCGGGCGTTTCACAGGAGCACACGCAGAAGCTTAGTCAGCGATGCATTTTTTGCACGAGAGAGGCGTGATGCTATTCGCTTCCGCCTTTGTATCTGGCATCGGCGAGTCGAGGTTGTGGGCACTAGTAGTCAAGGCTCAAAGATCTGGGCCAGAAGATACTTTGTCCATGGGACAATTTAGTACAGCGATAAACAAGAGCCATATGGATTGACCGAAGTTCGGAATCCTCTGTAACGCGAAAAAATGTACCAAAGGTAATCTTGCTGTGGCACCAAGGTATAGAGTTCAAGTAGCACCTACGACGTAAGTTGGACTCCTTTATCGATTTTTCTCTTGAAATCCTTCTCTCAATATGGAACATTGGGCTCGCTACCCTGTCACGGCTTTGTCACTCGTGTGACTATCGTTCCGTCACAGGTCAGCAAATCAAGGTAGAGAGAAGGAGATGCTTAGATGATTAACATGTTGAAGAATCTGCTCAAGGAAGAATCGGGCCAGGACACCCTGGAGTACGTGTTCATCGGCTTGATCGTTGCGTTGGGCGCGGTGGCCGGCATGGGCACACTGGCGACCTCGATCAACGACGAATTCGGTAACCTCGGCGCCAAGCTCACATAGGTTGCCGTTTGTTTTTTGGGGAAGCGGGCTATAAGAGCAGGGGTGTCCGAAAAATGGGCACATCTGCAGGTCAGAACTGTCAGAGAAAGGCTTGGGCGTGGTGCTACGAGTCGATAGTCGCCTCGTAGCTTGCTTCCCACTTCTGTAACATGCTGTGATCGGCCATGAATCAGTTTTCCTTTCTTGCTTTAGTTGCACTGTTGCTGGCCATCACTGCAGCCGTTTGGGATGTACGGCAGCATCGGATACCCAACTGGCTTACCCTCCCAGGGATTGTGGTTGGGGTGGTGCTGCGGGGTGCGCTTCTTGGATGGAAGGGTTTCGGTAGCGCTGTCGAGGGTTGTCTTCTCGCCGGCGGCGTGATGTTTCTCTTCTACATGGTACGGGCTATGGGTGCCGGTGACGTGAAGTTGATGGCGGCCATCGGCAGTTTGGTTGGGCCAGGCCAAGCTATGAACATAGTTTTGGCAACGGCGATTTGCGGTGGTTTGTTAGGGATTGTGTACGCCCTCCATCGCGGACGCTTGTGGTCCACATTTAAGAATGTTGGCTCGGTCCTGAAGTTCCACGCCTTGGCAGGTTTGCAGCCCCATCCGGAATTTAATCTCGACAACGCGGAAGTATTGCGTTTGCCCTATGGGTTACCAATCGCGCTGGGAACGCTCTACGTGTTTCTGGCGATGTGGTGGAGGTGAGTTACGAGAAATCGTCGATTAGGTTTTGCTCTGATAATGGCGCTGGCGGTTTCGCTGATCGTTTCATTTTTCCTTTACAACCGCATGAAGGGCCAATACGCGCTCAACTCGCGTCCCATCCAGATCGTTGCCGCTGCCAAAGCGCTCGACCCGGGAACCGTGATACAGGCCAGCGACTTGATGCAGATTGATTGGCCGGTGAATTTTCCCTTGGAAGGGTCATTTAACAAGCTTCAGGATGTGGTTGGCAGGGTAGCAGTGCTTCCGATCGCAGTTAAGGAGCCGATTCGCGAGCCTTTCCTGGCCACTCCAGGAGCCGTAGGCTTGACGACCAAGATCCCAGAGGGCATGCGCGCCGTCGCGGTGGACACCAACGATGTCACCAATGTGGCAGGCTTTCTCTATCCCGGCGCCCACGTCGACGTACTGGTTACCTTCCGTCCAGATGAAGGGAGGGGCGCGAACCAGGAGTGGATGACCTCAATCGTGCTGCAGAACGTAGCAGTCTTGAGCACGGGGGAAAGGGTGGCTCCCGATCCTTCGGGTAAACCGCAGAAGGTCCGGCAGGTGACCCTGCTGCTGAGCCCGGACGATTCACAAAAGCTAGTGCTGGCGAGTACGCAGGGGAATATACGTCTTGTCCTTCGCAATGGTGCTGACCAGGAGCAGGAGGACCACCGTCCGGTAGTGTTCAAAGATTTTGAGATTACCACGGTGCCGAAGCCGAGCGCTCCGGTGGCACGGAGAGCGGCGGCGCCAGCGCCTAAGCCAAAAAGCGTCTATGAGGTTGAAGTCTACGATGGTACCAAGAAAGCCGTACAGAAGTTCTAGCGGCGAAGGAAGCAGCTCCGAGGAGCAATCATGAAAACAATGGGGCAAAGCAAGAAGAAACTATCGTGGCAAGCTGGCGCTGTGCTTCTATTCGTGAGCGTCTGCTTTTGTGTCGCTGTGTTGCCGGCCGGCGCCCAGCAGGCGTCCCCAGCAGCAGTGCTGGCTTCTGCAGCGGCGGCTCCGCAGCCGAGCGAGGGGCACGCTTCTCCCATGCCGGCGCCTTCGAGCCGGGCAGCAGGGCGGCGTCAGAGTCCGGAAACGGTGCATATTATCGTGGGGCATTCGCTGGTGATCCACACTCCTGGAAGAGTGAAGCGAGTGCTGACGGGGAACCCTGACATCATTGAGTCTGTCGTCACCTCACCGCAGGAGCTCGTCGTTACTGCCAAAAAGCCGGGCAGCAGCAGTCTCGTATTGTGGAATGAGAATGAGCGGGCGCGTGACCTGGATGTGTATGGGGACTTGGATGTCTCTCAGCTGCGCGGCAGCCTGGAGCAGACTTTTCCCAACGCAAGCGTGGATGTGCAGTCGGAGGGAAGCAGGATAGTACTGACCGGCTCGGCTCCCAGCAAGGATGCTGCCGAGCAAATGCTGAAGATGGCCGAGAACTTCTCCAAAGAAGTGGTGAACGGATTGCAAATCGCTGCGCCACCTCACCTGAAGCAAGTGATGCTGAAGGTACGTTTTGCTGAGGCCGACCGCGCTAAATTGAGTCAGTTCGGCATTAACCTGTTCAGCACCGGCGCGACCAACACAATCGGTACAATCGGTACCCAACAGTTTGGTCCTTTGGCTCTTCAGCAGGGATCGGGCGGTTCCTCGGGTGGCCCAGGATCGAATTTCTCGCTCTCGGATCTTCTGAACATTTTTCTGTTTCGTCCAGACATTAATCTCGGCGCCACCATCAAAGCCTTACAGCAGAAGCAGATTCTGCAAATCCTGGCTGAACCCAACCTGATGGCCTATAGTGGGCAGCCTGCACATTTCCTGGCTGGGGGCGAGTTTCCTTATCCGGTGGTGCAGAGTGTCGGTACTGCAGGAGCGACTGGGGCAATCAGCGTTCAGTTCAAACCCTATGGCGTGAAGCTGGAATTTATAGCGACAGTAGAAGACAATGACACTATCCGCCTGAAGGTTGCTCCCGAGGTAAGCTCGCTCGACTACTCGAATGCAATAACCCTTGCCGGATTCACCATGCCGGCCCTGCAGACGAGACGTGCCGAAACGGAGATCGAACTTAAGGATGGACAGAGCTTCGGCATCGCAGGCTTGCTGGATGAACGCACGACAGTGCAGCTTAACAAGGTTCCCGGCATCGGGGACGTTCCGATTCTGGGTGAGCTTTTCAAGTCAAGGAGCATAAACAAGACCGATACTGAGCTCATCGTTCTGGTGACTCCGACAATTATTGATCCGGTCCAGGGAGTCATGCCGAACACGCCCCCCGTACATATGCCGATACAAAATTTGGACAAGAGCGGATTCGACAAGAATTTGCCGGCGCCGAATACCGCTCCAGAATCGAAGTGAGCTATGAGTACCTCTCCGACTGATCTCAGAAGTTCGCGCAGTTCTGAACGACGAACCGGAATCCTGTGCGTCAATCTGGATCCGAACACAAGGGACAACCTGGAGTCGATGATTGCGCAATCGCCTGGGGCCTATGTAGTTGACAACGTAGACCAGTACATCACGCCACGCGAGGCGATGCGCAGGCTGGAGGAGTTTCGTCATCGAGTTTGCCTGATCGACTTTGACGAGGGGGAGGAGAGTCTTCGCGTCAGCCGAACCCTGCGGGATGGCTGCGACAACAGCGTTACTCTTTTTGCTGTCTCCAGCGACTCCAATCCTGATCAGATCATCACCGCCATGCGTTGTGGCTGTTCCGAATATCTCCTCAAGCCTCTCCAGCCCGATCAAGTGTTGGAAGCGCTAGCCCATATCGAGGCGCGCCGTCAGGGTAGTTTGCCGGGACAGAAGGGCCGGGTTATTACCATGATGGGATCCAAGGGAGGCACGGGAGTAACCTCTCTGGCATTGCACCTGGCGCTGGCCCTGGTGCGCCGTCACCAGCAAAAGGTTTTGCTGGTGGATCATCATCCCGCGCTCGGCGATGTCGCGTTATGTCTTGGGATGAACCGGCATCAGTACAGTTTCTACGAATTGGTCCATAACATGGATCGTCTGGACATTGACTTGCTGCAGGGCTTCCTGCTGCAGCATCCTGCTGGCCTGGAAGTTCTGGACTGCCCGCAAGCCATCCAGGGTTATGCCGATACTCCGGCAGATGCCATTGAACATACGTTGGCATTCCTGGCAGAGAATTATCAATATGTGGTCCTGGATTGTCCGCCGGGATTGAGCGAGGATACCTGCGCTGCGATACGGCAATCGGACCGTCTGGAGATGGTCATTACACCTGAACTTCCGGCGATACAAAACGCGATCCGCGCGATTGAGTACCTCACAGGTCTCCGCTATCCGAATGAGAACATCGATATTGTGCTGAACCGCGCGTCTCGCAAGAACGCACTCACGGAACGTGATGTTGAGAGTTCGATACACCGGGAAATTTCTGTCAGAGTACCTAACAATTACTCCCAGATTGTGACCGCCATCAATGCGGGTATGCCCCTCGATATGGATCGTAAATCGGACCTGCCCCTGATTTTTGATCAATGGGCCGACCTGCTTGTGGGACACGAGGCTACTGCAGCAGCAGCAGCAACAAGTGCATCCGGCAGTGCAAACCACAAGGGCTCGCGTAAATTGTTCAGTCTATTTGGCTCGTAGAGTTAGGAAGTGAAATGGCGAAGACAACGAAGACCTTCGGCACTGACATGCGGATCGGTACGGGAACTTGGACCGCAACGCGCAGTGTCGCTGTTTCCGCCAGAGCGTATCAGGATCTGAAGACCACGCTTCATCGGGAATTGCTGGGCGTGCTTGATCTGGAGAAGGTTACGGCTCTGGATGATGTTAAGGCGCGCGCGCAAGTGCAGGACGTGATTTACGATCTGATCGGGAAACAGAATACCCCGCTCAGTACGATTGAGAAAGAGCGCCTTGCCCGCGAAGTAGCGAATGAAGTCTTCGGCCTGGGTCCTCTGGAGCCGTTGCTGCAGGACGCAACCGTCAACGACATCTTGGTCAACACCTATCGACAGGTTTATGTTGAGCGAAGCGGCGTGTTGGAGAAGACAGCAGTTGTGTTCAAAGATGATGCCCACCTGAGCCATATCATCGATAAGATTGTTTCCGATGTCGGCAGGCGCGTGGACGAGTCATCGCCGATGTGCGATGCCCGCTTGCGCGACGGGTCTCGTGTCAACGTGATCATTCCGCCGCTTGCGGTGGACGGGCCAATTCTTTCCATCCGTCGTTTTGGAAAGATACCCATCGGCACACAACAACTGTTAGCGAATCGCACAGTGACCGCGCCCATTTTTGAGGCGCTGAAAGCCGCGGTGCGCTCAAAACTCAACATAATCATCTCTGGTGGAACGGGTGCCGGCAAGACGACGCTTTTGAATGTTCTGAGCGGCTACATCTCCGAATCGGAACGCATTGTGACTATCGAAGATTCGGCCGAGCTTCAGCTGCAGCAGGAACACATTGTCCGGTTGGAGTGCCGTCCTCCCAACGTGGAAGGCAAAGGCGCGGTGCGCCAGCGCGAACTGGTGATCAACGCGCTGCGTATGAGGCCCGACAGGATCATCGTTGGCGAGGTGCGCGGCGAGGAAGCGCTGGACATGCTGCAGGCGATGAATACGGGGCATGACGGCTCGCTGACCACGATTCACGCCAACAGTCCCCGCGACGCAGTAGCGCGCCTGGAAACCATGGCATTGATGTCCAATCTCAATTTGCCGGAAAAGGCGCTTCGTCAGCAGATCGCGTCTGCGGTTGCCCTGGTCGTGCAGATTTCCAGGTTGAGCGATGGTACTCGCCGCATAACCTATGTCACGGAAATTACCGGCATGAGCGGTGACGTGGTTGCTATGCAGGACATTTTTATTTTCGAAAAGCTAGGCATTGATGTGAACGGCCATGTCTTCGGACGTTTCAAGGCAACCGGAGTATCACCTAAGTTTAGCGAAAGGCTCAAGCGAGCCGGCATTAACCTTCCTCAAAATATTTTTGAGCATTCATTCGAAGTGTAGGGCGGAGCGGACATATGTCGATGGTGACTGTATTTCTGATCCTGTTGGTGGCCGTGTTTGCTACCATCGCCTATTTCACTGAGCCATCCGAAGCGGATAAGCGAATTTTTGAAAGGCTCGGTGCACTGGATCGGCGCCCTGGGGATGCTGACGAACAATCGGAAATTGTTCGGCGAGTTACCTTCAGCCGAATTGAATGGATTGATCGCTACCTTCGCAACAACACCTCAGCATTGCATCTGCAATTGCTTCTTGAGCAGGCGAAACTGTCCTGGACGGTCGGTCGTTTCGCTTTCTATACGGCATGCATGGTGTTGGTCGGGGCGGTAATCGGTAACTGGTTTATAGCTCCAGGTATCACAGGCTGGATTCTAGGACTGGCGTCGGGTCTCATTCCTCTAGGTTTTGTGCTTTACCGGCGGGCGGCTCGTTTTCGCAAGTTTAACGCCCTCTTGCCGGATGCTGTTGATTTGATCGCCCGGTCTCTTCGCGCGGGCCATTCTCTTCCGAGTGCCTTGGTGGCGGTTTCCGAGGAGATCGATGATCCGTTAGGTCCGGAATTCCGTCGCTGCGCGGAGGAAATGAGCTTCGGCTTGCCATTCCGCGAGTCGTTGACCCACCTTTTCCAGCGGTTTCCCATACAAGACCTGCAGTTTCTTGTATCCGCAATCCTCCTCCAAAAAGAGACGGGAGGCAACCTTGCCGAGTTGCTGGACAAGACTGCCGCGGTATTGCGGGGGCGGATTCACCTGCAGCAAAAAGTCAGGGTACACACTGCACAAGGCCGCTTGACGGGCTCTGTTTTGTTAGGGATCCCATTCGTGGCCTTCTTCCTGATGAATGTGGTTAGTCCCGGCTGGACACGGCCGTTGTTTGATACTGAGATTGGTCGGAAATTGATGTACTACACCTTGGGAAGTATGGCTTTTGGCGCCTACGTGGTTCGGCGAATTATCCGAGTCGAGTACTGACATGACCGCACTATTGCTTTCCATCTTCGTGGCTCTCGCAGTGTTCGCTGGTGCTGCCTTCATCATCATGCTTGCCGTCGGCCAGAAGTCGCCAGTCGAAACCCGTCTGGCGGCAATGCAGGCTCGGCCGGGCTTCGCGGAGGAAGAAGGCGAGGAGTCGCTCGGGGTTCAAGATATTTTCGCGATGGTTACCCGGCCCTTGGCGCCATTTCGCGATTGGTTGCGATCACGAGACGAAGAACTCTCGTACCGACTCAGCGTCGCCGGCTTTCGGAAGCCGGAGGATGCCGACACGTTTCTCAGCGCGAAGCTGCTGGGACCAGTGTTCGGGATTATCCTGGCCACTTTTATTCCAATAGGCAGCTTCTGGATGCTCGCATTGTTCTTGGGCGTCTTGGGCTTTTTCGCGCCGGACATTTTTCTATTCTGGAGGGCGGCCAAGCGCAATCAGAGAATCTGGAAAGCATTGCCCGATGCCTTGGATCTGATGGTGATTTGCATGGAAGCGGGATTGGGTATTGACCAGGCCGTGCTAAAAATCGCTACCGAGATCAAGCCTGTCTATCCCGAACTGAGCGAAGAGTTATTTATCATCAGCCGGGAGCAGCGCGCCGGCAAACCGCGCTTGGACGCTTGGCGTAGTATGGCAGATCGAGTCGACGTGGATGCGGTTCGCCAGTTTGTCGCCATGCTGGTGCAGACCGACCGGCTGGGTACCCCCATTGCTCAGTCGTTGGGGAACTTTGCCGACGGCCTGCGCACTCAACGAATGCTCAAGGCGGAGGAAAATGCCGCCAAAACTTCGGTCAAGCTGCTTTTTCCCTTGATTGCCTTTATCTTTCCTGCCCTGTTTGTGGTATTGCTTGGACCTGCCGTGATCAAGATGATGAGTTCGTTCCAGGATATTCGATGAGCGCGTTCCAGGATAGGCAGAGGTAAAATCTTTAGGAGGTGTGCGTTAATGGATACCGTAACTATGATTCGGGTCGTCGCGGGCTTGGTGGCCGTGGTTCTCGTAGTCTTGATGGTCGCCCGGCGGAAACGTATGGCGGCGTCGCGGCGAACGACCATGCGGAAGTAAATGTCGGCTTCGATCGTTACAGTAACCAACATCAGCAGAGATACGGTGCTCGGCGACAAGATCGAGGTCGCCGAGACGAGTCTCAGCCGGATAATCGGATTGCTGGGGAAGTCTGGCCTCGGAGTTGGGGCAGGCTTGCTCATTTACCCTTCGCAGTCCATCCACACCGTGGCCATGCGTTTCCCGATCGACGTCATTTTTGTGGATCGGAATTGGCGGGTTGTCCATTTGCGGCCCCAGATGGTTCCGTATCGCCTGACTGGGCTCCATTGGAGGGCACGGTGTGTGATCGAATTGCCCCCAGGTGTCATCGCCAAAACATCGACCCGTGTCGGTGATCAGCTGTCAGTTGCTGAGCAGGGTGACGCATCATCACCGGACGATGGTGCGGCGTAGCGGGCGTGTTCGCAAGATAAGGCGCACCGGCGTGTCGAGCCCAGATGCCTCCCAAACCGGAAATGGTGCTTCGTCCAGGCCAACGTTGAGGCCTGCTGGGGGCTGTCGCATTTCTGATCTCACTCTGCCGCTTCCGGCATTTCAGGTTATGACAGCCATTGCTGTCTCTTGGTTCGTCTCACCTGATATGACGACGAATACAAGAGAACGTGAAGGACTTCATCCAAAACTCGGCTGGGCTTACAATGGTCTTCCCACTGCCGGATAGTACGCCTGAGGGCGCACCCCCCTACATCGTGCTTCAGCCGGCCGTTGTCTTCCGACGTCGGGAACGGTTCGGAGGCCTTCAAGTGCCAGGCTCAACGTAATATGTAGGACGAAGATGGTAGCAGCGCGGCACGATGTGCTAAGTCAAAGCTCGCTCGGCAATGCGGCGATTATTCCGCGGGTAAAAGCGTAATCAACTAGTAAATATATAAATATCTAATAACTCGAAGGTAATAACATTTTAGTAATCTGCAGGTGGAAAATTGGTTCGCAGATTCGCCAATAAATTTATTGCATACGGTACAGCTTCGTGGGATACTTGTACTCTCCTCTGTGCTAGGGATTTTCTTTTCAGACGTTGGGCTCAGCGTTGCCGGTCCTTAAGTATCTATACTCTCTGATTAGGGGGAGGGTACAAATGAAACTAAGATTCAAAGGTTTTCGTCGGGAAGAGGCGGGCTCCTCGATGTTGGAGTTCGCATTTGCGGGGGCCGTATTTTTCTTCCTGATATTCTCCATCTTCGACTTCTCCTATCTCTACATGTACAAGATGGAGCTACAGAACGCTGTCCGACAGGCCGGTAGATACGCTATTACCGGGCAGTCGATGCCTAGTTTGAACCGCTACAGCTCCATCCTGCAGACCGTCGACAATCTGTCTTCCGGACTTGCCAACAGTGGTAATACCACTGTGTGCAGCAGCACCGGAGGTTGTGGCAGTGCGGGCGGCCCTGGGGATGTGGTGACCATCACCGTCGATTACACCTACCACTTTGCTACGCCTTTCGTGGGCGCGTTCTTTCCCAATCATCAGTACGTTATCAAGGTCAGTAGTAGTTTCACCAACGAGGCCTTCCCGCCGAGCGAATCGTAAGGAAAGGAGAAAAACATTATGAAGAAACTATGGAAGCGCAGGTTCGCAGGAGAATCCGGGCAGGCTCTTCTCGAAGTGGCCATTACCGCCTCTGTGTTGTTTCTCCTGATCTATGGCGTGATCGATGTCTCGCGCGCCTTTTACTATCAGCAGGTCATGAAGACGCTGACCGGAGAAGGGGCGAGCATGGCCTCGCGCGGAACCAGCACAGCGCTAGCCGCGCAGACCGTTTTAAACGACTCAGGCACGGACTTGAGCCTCGCCAGCAATGGCTGTGTCATTGTCACGGCGGTTACCGATACCGGTTCGGGCAGCCATCCCTTGCAGGTGAGCGGGCAGTCTTTCTCGGGCGCGTGCACCGGGATTGCGAGCAAGGTAGGCTGTTATCCACCACCTTCAGCGTGCGGCAATGCGACCCTCCCCAGCGATGCGGTTGCCGCCCTCAGCGCCAGCCAGTCTCTGTACGTGACTGAGATTTACTACACTTTCACCCCAGTCACTCCGGTTGGTGGCAAGATTCTGCCAACGCAACTGTATGACGCGGCGTACTACTAAAGGGAGGGATGCGATGAACCTCTTCAGCGATAAACGAGGACAGGTTCTGCTTGTCGTAGCACTCATGATGTCCGTGCTGATCATAGCGGCCGGATTAGCGGTGGACTCGGGCAACGCCTTTGTAACGAAGGCGCGCCTTACTAAATCCGTAGACGCTGCGTGTCTTGCGGGCATGAAGAATCTTTCGCAAGGACAGTCTACGGCGAGCTCGATTGCTACTCACATCTTCAACGCCAATTATGGCAGCAACCCGCCGGCGCCAACCATTACCTTTCCGACGGACGCTTACGGGGACCAGCAGGTTCAGGTGACGGCAACGAGCGTTGTCCCGACGACCTTTGCCGGACTGCTGTTTCGACACTGGACAGTTGCCGACACCGCGGTTGCGACCCGCGGCCGATTGGTGATGGCGCTGGTGCTGGACAATACCGGTTCGCTGCTAACCAACGGCGGAGCAACAGCGGTAAAGAATTCGGTTCCAACGTTCGTCAACTACTTCGATGACACTGTCGACCGCGTCAGCTTGATTAGCTTCGGCTGGACAGGATCAGGTTCGAACACCTACACCGCCTCCAAGATCAATTTCGCGATGTCGACGAATTTCAAATCGACAATCGATAGCGATGTGAATGGTCTTAAGGCAGGTGGGGGAACCTTTGGCACAGGCGGAACCTATGTGGCCAGCTATGGACCTCCCATAACGCTGGCCGATCACCAGATCGCCACCGTGCCTGTCTTGGGCGGGAACAATATTGTGCGAGTGATGGTGTACTTTACCGACGGTAAAGTGAATGCACTTCAGGACAACTTTACTTGCTATACGTCGAGCAAAAATTCGACCCAGGTATTGGTGAATTATGGAGGGTACGACCCGCCCGCTACAACGGTTGACACATTCAATGCTTCCGATGGAACTGACTGGTGTCCGTCAAGCCACTGCACTTTCACCTCGGGAAAAACGTCAGGCATAGGGATAGCATACAATTCGTCCGGCAGTTTGTGCCAAAACCCGTACGGTACGTATGTGTCGAAATTTCCATCTGTGCAGTATGGGCAGACCGCTATCAGCCGCAATGCTGTTGCGGCCGAGGCGCAGTATCGTGCTCTTCAGGCGGCTGCTACAATGCGTGCTGAAACCCCCGGTATCTATATCTTTACCATTGGCCTGGGGACCGACGTAGACACGCCCACTCAGACGTTTCTTAAGGAAATGGCCAACGACCCGAGCAGCCCCACATTTGACGCCAGTCTTCCGCAGGGTCAGTTCTTCTATATACAGGACTGCTCCACGAATGACTGCACGACGCAGATGAAGACCGCTTTTCAGATCATCGCTTCGAAGATTCTGTTGCGCTTGACCCAATAAGACGAGCGGCAAGTTCCTCCCAGCCCCTTGGCGACAAGGGGCATTTTTATGGCGTGGCGCTCGCATCACTGGTCGTGCAGGCTGGCAGACACAACCGGGAGGCCGGGCAATTTTTGGCAATCCGGGAACAAGAGTAGTATCCTTGCGCTAAGAGGCGATATGAAGAGGATCGGTCTTTCGTCGCTGCTTGTCGTTGCACTGATCTGCACATCTGGATGGGCGCAGCGTGGGTCCATGCATTCCGGTGGAGTACGGAGCGCTGGCCAGGGACCTGGCTGGAGCCATCCATCACACAACGGCTCTCTATTTGGCGGCAACGGATCGATTGGACTTGTAGGCCCGCGTGGATGCAGCCGCGGCAATTGTTTTGATCGCCAAGGCTGGTACAACCCCTACTACTGGCCCGGCAACTATTGGGGCTACTCCCCTTACGCCTACGGAGGCTTGGATCCCTACTGGGAAATCGGCGAACCGGAGGAGCCGCAAACCTCCTCTTCAGCGCAGCCCGCCGTCATCGTAGTGCGAGGACCCGAACAGACGGCTCCTGCCCCGCCAGCACCGTCTCCCAAGGTGATCGAAGTTCCGCCCGCGAAAAATGCCGAAGGCAAGCAGGTCGCGGCTTCCACACCGACACCGCCCGCTGTTTTTATCCTGACAAATGGAGAGCGTCTGGAGGCGAAGCGCTACCTGCTGACCCAGGACATTCTTCAGATCCAGCAAGGTCGTAATCAGCAAACCATTCCTCTGGATGCGTTGAACCTGCCGGCTACCATTGCCGCAAACCATGAGCGGGGCATCGACCTGGAAGTTCCGGAAAACAGGAACCAGCTCACGCTGGGCTTTTAGCAGCCGAAAGGGCAGCTACTTACCACTCCAGAACTTCGTCGTCCCAAACTCTATTTTGATGTGATCGGTGATGACGGTATCGGCGAGGACGGAATTGCCGACGACGGAATCGGCGATGAGGCTATGGGCGATGATGGAACCGGGGTCGATGGGACCACATCCGACGGCACCGGAGAGGACGGTACCGGTGTTGCCGGTATGGGAGATGTTGAGATCGAGGAACGAGGAATCACGGACGTCGGAATAGCGTCCGTCGTGGATTCAGTGTTGCCGAAGACGCTGGTCAGCGCGCCGTAATTATCGTCGCTGGGGTTTGCTGCCGCTGTCGCTCCTTCTGCAGGCGCCGGCGCTGTGGCGGCTGATGTACCTGCGTCTGGCTTGGTTACACCCGTTGCGGCGGCCGGCTCTGTCGCGGGCGACGGAGTGGCAGATGGTTCCGAGGTCGTCGCGGGCTCGGCCGCTCCCTGGGCGGGGGCCGATGATGTAGCCGGCACTGTCCCGGGCTGGCCGGCCAAAGGCTGCTGCTGTTGCGCTGCACTGACGCAACCTAGCGCGAATATCAGAGCTGCAAGCACCGCTTTCATGATGCCTCCTGCCCACCTTTTTCAGAACCGAGAGATATAGGATCGGTCCCCGACTAGAGTAGGTCCCGATGTAGTGTGTCTACCTCGAAGCATATCATCCGACTGTGCGTAATTAAAGGCACTTTTAGGAGCATTCGTCGGAAGTTAAATAAGTCGGCTCGGAGACCAACAGCCATGCGGTTCCTACTGGTAAGTTTGGCTTCACAGCGAATGGAGGTCTGACACTTCCGATGCCCGTATTCCCGCAACATTACCGAGTAACGGTCTTCTGCGGGCTTGAGGTCGGACCTGCGCCTGTATTGCATAGATCGAGAGGCTTGATGGAGAGGTTCACGTCGTCGGTGGTGACACTCCAGAAGGTCCTGTCGGAGTAGGCTCGGCAGAGATCGCGGTCACGTTCGGCCCCCTTGGAGCGCGCCCAGAGGATCTTCTGCGAATCAAAGTCGGCGGAGTTGTGGACCAATTCATCCCCAGGATAGTGTTTGTCGAGATCGTAGCTTACAAGCACCAGTTGACGCCCTGGCTCATGGCTGAGCCGCGCGGAAACGGCTTTTCGTCCATCGGGGAAGTGGGGACGTTCCGTGGCCGTGCTGCCATTCAGCCGCATCAGCGATGTCAGCCCCACAGTGAACAGGACAGCGATCACAAATGCCTGGCCGCCTCTTCCTTCTGCCTCCCATAGATATCGCAGGCCTTCGGCTATGAAGAGATAGACGGCAACGGTCGCCGGCGCGTAATAGTGCATCTGGGTCCAGCTACAGGCGGCGACGGCAACCAGGGTGGTAAGAGCCGCGAACACAGCAATTCGAAGCTGAGGGCGTTTGGCGCAGGAAACGAAACCCAGCAGCAAGGGAAGCGTCATGGCAGGTCCTGCGTAAAAAAACCAGTTGCGGCCCCATCGGCGCAGTTCGACGTCCGTCAGGCCCGCGAGGGTTGGCGTTGGCTGGTAGTGATGCTCTTCGGCTTCTACCTGGTAGTACTTGGCAAATACCGGATCGCTGGGTACGACGTTAGTCCGCAGCTTCTGTCCCAGGAGAAAAGGCAGCGGAGAGTAGGTCCGCTCGTTCAGCAGATATGGCATCAGCAGCGGGTCGCCGGTTGTTCGATAGTTGTAATAAGCGATGAAGCCGATGCCGGTCGTCCCGATCAGCAGCACTGGTAAAAGGACGGGTGCAACAATGCGGACGAAATGAGGGCCGCTTGCAGCTATTTTGTAGAGAAAATAGACGAGCAGCGGGATAGAGAACGCCAGTCCCTCATAGGGACGGGAGGTCGCAAGCATCAACAACCCCAGTGCGAATGCGACCGCGGAACCAATCCGGTGTCGAGCCGTCCGGTTCTCCTGAAACAGCCGCACGACTCCGCCCAGAGCCAGTGCTCCACCGAGCGCCGGCACCGAGCCTCCCCAGTAAGAGTTCATCCAGTAGCTAAACAGAGCGAACCGAAAAACCGCCAGCAGACCTCCGATGAAGGCCCATTGCGATGACAGGAACGCCTGCAGAGCCCAGCAGATCGCACCGCACAGCAGTGCTGTGCTCAAATACACTCCGATCCACGGCTGGTGGAAAAGGGACTGCCCGAAGGCCAGGAACACGCCCTGCGCTACAGGATATTTGGAGTGATAGGTGGGCTTGAGAGTGACGTGAAACGTCTCAAAGAACGGCCATTCCGCGGGAGTCGGATTGGCCAGTCGATGATGAGAAAACGTGTCTGACATCAACAGATAGCTGAATTCGTCATTGATGTGGGGCTGGGGAATTCCGATGGAGGGTAGAAGCGCAGCTCGCGAAATCAAGGCCAGGGCTATGACAAATAGAACTGGGCGCCAGCTACTGGCAAACAGCCATTCCGGGCATCTTGCCCAGCGCAGACGGCGTAAAAGTGGAAAGATCGTAAACGCCAGTGCGGAGGCTGCGAACAGAACTCCGGTCTCAATTCCCAGTATCCGCAGCCCGTTAATCGGTTCGAAACTCATGGTTCAGGACCCAACGCTCCATTGTAAGGATACTTTTCTGTAGGCGGTTGTCTGATAAGGTACGGCATTCTCCTCACTGAGTCTGGTGATTTACGTCACAGAGTTATTGTTCGTCCCGCAAGTAAAGTGTTGAGTCCCCAGAGATTAAATGTGCGGCAGGATAGTGGGGCCTGGGGAGAAACGGCTTGTCTTCCATTCGCGCCGGTTTCGGATACCGCTTGACGGCTCCTGGCCAACGGCTGGAGCGATACGATTTTCCTGCAATTGAGCCGCGGGCGGGCGAAGTTGTGGTCGAGGTTGCCGGCTGCGGCGTCTGCCATACGGATGTTGGCTTTGCCTATGATGGCGTGCCTACACGCGCTCCCTTGCCGCTTACGCTCGGGCACGAAATCTCGGGCTGCGTTGTGGCGACTGGCGAGCAGGCCACCGAATGGGACGGGCGGGATGTGATTGTCCCGGCCGTGGTTCCGTGCGGCGATTGTGCAGCCTGCCGCTCCGGAAGGCCTACCGTGTGCCGGCGGCAGTTCATGCCGGGCAACGACGGTGATGGAGGCTTCGCCACGCATGTGCGCGTTCCCGCACGAGGACTTTGTCCGGTTCCGCCGAGTCTTCCTCCGGGGATTACGCTTGACCTTCTGTCCGTTGTAGCGGATGCGGTTACGACTCCTTATGAGGCGATCCGCCGAGCGGAACTCTCGGCCCGCGATGTTGCGGTCTTCGTTGGCGCAGGTGGAGTAGGTGGATTTGGGGTGCAGATCGCGGCTGCCTTAGGAGCTGCGGTCGTCGCTATCGATGTCGACCCTGCAAGGCTGGAGCTGGCGGCCCAGCACGGCGCGCAACTGATTTTGGACGCGAGTTCCGCCAACGAGAAAGAGATCAAAGCGGCCGTGCGGTCGTTCGTGAAGGAATCGGGCCGCAATGGCATAGGCCTGAAAATCTTCGAAACCAGCGGCACGCCCGCGGGGCAAACGACCGCCTTCGGGCTACTCGATCATGGCGGATATCTGGCGATAGTGGGCTTCACTCCGAAGCGGGTGGAACTGCGGCTCTCGAACCTGATGGCGTTCGACGCGACAGCGCGCGGTAACTGGGGCTGCCCACCGGAGCAATACCCGGCGGCGTTGAAGATGGTACTGGATGGCAAGGTGGCCATCGAGCCATACATCGAGCGCTATCCGCTCGACGATGCTCCGCAGATATTGGAGGCAGTAGCGCGGCATGAAATTCGCAAGCGCGCAATTCTCATTCCTGATCATTCAGCCACGACTTAAGTATTAAGTAAAGGAGATTATTTGTGCATAACCACGACCTGGTGGAGTCGTTTCCCGCGCGTTCGATTCTGGTGGAGAAGCGGGCAGTAAAAGACCGCGCCGGCAATGCGGTTCCGGGACTGCATGCCGTCTGGATCACGCTCAACAATCCGTCGGAACTGAATGCCTACACGACGGACATGATCAAAGAAATAATTCTCGGCTTGCGGGCCGCAAGTAACGATCGTGCGGCGGTGGCCGTAGTCCTCACCGGCGCCGGTAACCGCGCTTTTTGCACCGGTGGCAACACCCGTGAATATGCCGAAAACTATGCAGGACATCCCGGCGAGTACCGGCAGTACATGCGCCTGTTCAACGACATGGTCACATCGGTCCTGCAATGCGACAAGCCGGTGATTTGCCGCGTCAACGGCATGCGCGTCGGCGGGGGCCAGGAAGTAGGGATGGCCTGCGATTTCTCCGTCGCCAGCGACCTTGCCGTTTTCAGCCAGGCTGGACCGCGCCACGGCTCGGCGCCGGACGGTGGCTCGACTGATTTTCTGCCATTGTTTGTCGGGGTGGAGCGGGCAATGTTCAGTTGCACGCTGTGCCAGCAGTGGAGCGCACACCGTTTCTTCTGGCTGGGGGGATTAACACAGATTGTCCCTGTGCTGAACGTGGACGGGCGTTGGGTGCCGAATCCGTTGGTTGTTACCGACCGCGTGCTCGACGAATACGGGCGGCTGGTGATTGGAGACTCTAAGACCGGAGCCGAGCGCGAGCAAGGGAAGGCGCTACTCGCGAAAGGGACCATCGATCTTACGCTCCTGGACGAGGCCGTCGATACGCTCTGCACCCAGTTGCTGTACACCATGCCCGACTGCCTCATTAAGACCGTCGAGAGCCTGCGGAAACACAAACTGGAGCACTGGGACCGCAATCGCGAAACGAACCGCGCCTGGTTGTCGCTCAACATGATGACGGAAGCTCGCGCCGGTTTCAGCGCCTTCCACTATGGGTCCAAGGACCAGAGGGAAGTGGACTTCGTGTTGTTGCGGCAGCGCCTGGCGGAGGGAGCTTCCTGGGGTGAGGATCTGATCCAGGAAATTGCACCTTGGACTTCGCAGGCCGCGCGGGCAGGGAAATGACAAGGGATCTTGGCAAAGTTAGGCTGGAGCTTGCACACGGCGAGCAAATAGCTCGCATCACGCTTGCGGCTCCGAAGGCCAACATCGTGGACCAGGCCATGATGGAGGGACTCGAGTCTGCCTTCGAAGCCGTGTCGACGCGGCGTCATCTGAAGGCCATCGTCCTTGCAGCAGAAGGCCCCCATTTCAGCTTTGGCGCCAGCGTGCAGGAGCATCTGCCGGACCAGATCGTTGAGACGCTGCCGCGCCTTCATGCAGTCATCCGGAAAATCGCGGAGGCTCCGGCTCCCACAATCGCCGCGATACGAGGCCAGTGTCTGGGAGGTGGGTTCGAGCTGGTGCTGGCCTGCGACCTGGTCCTTGCCGAAGAAACAGCGCAACTGGGATGCCCTGAAATCCAGCTCGGCGTTTTTCCTCCGGCGGCTTCAGCGATCCTTCCCGTCCGCACAGGGTCTGCAGTGGCCGCACGTTTGCTGCTCACCGGCGCCAGCATCAAGGCCACAGAAGCCGCCGGCTTCGGACTGGTCACCCGAACGGCAGCCCCAGGACAACTCGAAGTTGTTCTTGAGGAATGGCTGGCTACAGATTTTCTGGGTCGTTCCGCTTCAGCCCTGAGATATAGTGCGCTGGCAGTTCGGCGGGGGCTGTTCCACGCCTTGCAGCAGGAGTTGCCGGAGATGGAACGGATGTACCTGCAGGAGCTGATGAGCGGTCCTGACGCCGTGGAAGGGATTCGCGCTTTTCTTGAGAAGCGCGCTCCACGTTGGAGCGACGCGGGAGTTACAGCGTGAACCCGGAACTCGCCAGTTTGGTTGCGCGGGCCGAAGCCCTGCTTGCGGACCTGGAACTCAGCGCGGTGCGCGATTGGAAAGCGGCTGAGCCGGGCCGCAAAGCAATTGGGCATATGCCCATCTATGTTCCGCGTGAGTTGATTCATGCCGCCGGGATGTTGCCGGTCGGCATCGTGGGGGCGGGAGAGCGGCTCGAGATCATCCGGGGAGATGCTTATTTTCAGAGTTATATCTGCCATATTCCCCGCAGCACGATCGAGCTTGCGCTCAGCCGCCGCCTCGACGCTCTTGACGGAATGTTGTTTCCCTCCATCTGCGACGTGATACGCAACCTCTCGGGCATGTGGAAGCTTCTGTTCCCCGAGCGTTATGTCCGTTATGTCGATTTGCCGCAGAACTTCGACATTCAATGCGGGCGGAGTGTATTGGCGGCGCGAGTTGGAAGCTCTGATGGACGACCTCGAGCGTCTGACTGGCCATACCATCCCCAAAGAATCGCTGCGAAACAGCATCGCCGTTTACAACGAGAATCGCCGTGCAATTCGCGATCTATACGCCGCACGCAGTCGCCAGCCATGGTTCTTCCCAATATCCGAGGTATATCCCATCTTGCGCGCCGGCAATGTCCTGCCGCCGGAAGAGCACACCTCGCTGATCCGGCGATATCTTGCAGTTGCCGCTCAGGAGACAGACAGGCACGAGCGTGACCAGAGCCGGGTAGTTCTGGTGGGAATGTTCTGCGAACAGCCGCCTCTGGGACTTTTGCTGACTCTCGAGCGCGCCGGATGCTGGGTGGTGGATGACGACATTCTTCTTGGCTTGCGATGGTTCACCGGGGATGTCTCGTGCGAAGGTGACCCGCTGGAAGCACTCGTCGAGGCCTTTCTCACCCAAAGTGCCGAGACAGCGGCGCGCTATATGCCGGATGGCGAGCGGGGCCGCGGATTGGTCGATTCCGTTCGTCGCAATCGAGCCGACGGCGTTGTCTTTTGTGCTCCGAGCTTTTGCGATCCCGCGCTCTTAGAGCAACCTATGTTGGTAGCGCGACTCGACCGGGAAGGGATTCCGCACACGCAGTTCAAGTACAGCGAAGATACCGGGCAGTTTGCCGTGATTCGCGAGCAGGTAGGCACATTTTCCGATTCCATTCGTTTATGGAGTGAAGCATGAGCGTCGATAGGACTCGGGGCGGACCGGAAGAGGTCAGCAAAGAACGCAGCATGCTGCTGCAGAAGCAGATGATTGCCGGCCATTACGCTGACTTGGCGCGTGCTCCGCAACTCGGTCGCAAGGTTGTGTATACCTTCGTGCCCGGAAACCTCACCGAGCTTCTGCGCTCCTTCAGCCTGCTTCCGGTCTTACCAGAAATCAATGCCTTGCAATCCGGGATGAGGAAGTTATCGGGTGACTACATTGCCGAGGCAGAAAAACATGGGCATAGCGAGGATGTCTGCACCTATGTAAAGTGCGATATCGGCATGTTGAAGAAGAGCAATATTGGACCGACCGGCGAGCGGTTGCCTCCACCAGACCTGCTTCTGCTCTCTTATACCGGCTGCTTTACGTTCATGAAATGGTTTGAGCTGCTGCGTCAGGAATACGACTGCCCGGTCGCGATGCTGCATGTTCCTTATCAGGCGGACGGCCGCATTCTGCCGCACCACGTTGAATACATCGTGCAGCAACTGCGCACGGAAGTAATCCCAAAGCTCGAGCAGGTGAGTGGTCTCAAGTACGACGAAGACCGTCTGCGCGATGCGCTTCGACTGTCAGCCAGGGCGGAAGATGATTTGGTGTGGGTTCTGGAATCGGCCAAGAACACCCCATCGCCCATAGATGCCTATTTTGGGGGCGTCTATTACATTGGGCCGATGTTCACTGCGTTCCGCGGCACAGCTGCGGGAGTCGAGTACTACCGCGTACTGCGCGAGGAGGTCGAAGCTCGGCTGCGTGAAGGTCTCGGCCCAGTAACGCCCGAAGGCACGCAAGAAAGAGAACGCTACCGGCTGGTCGTCGAGGGCCCTCCTAATTGGACCAGCTTCCGTGAATTCTGGAAGATGTTTCACGATGAGGGAGCAGTGGTCGTGGCCAGCAGCTACACGAAAGTCGGAGGCTTGTACGACCTCGGCTTCCGCCACGACGAGGCCCGCCCCCTGGAGACACTGGCTGAATACTGCATGGGATGCTACACAAACCTTGGCCTTCCAACCCGGGTTGAACTACTGGAGCGTTACATTCGCGAATACCACGCCGACGGCTTCATGATCAATAGCATCAAGAGCTGCAATTCGTTCAGCGTGGGACAGCTTCTTATGCTTCGCCAGATTGAGCAGAGCACCGGTGTGCCGGGCGGCTTCATAGAAAGCGACCTTGTCGATCCACGCTACTTCTCGGCGGCGAACATCAAGAACCGCATCGAGAGCTATTTGCAAATGATCGAGCAGCGGCGTGCAGGGGTAAAGGCATGAGTGTGCTGCGCACCCACATCGGTATCGACCTTGGCTCCACGACAACGAAGGCGGTTGTGCTGAACGAGGCGGGTGAGGTGGTTGGCCGCGGTATTACCAACACTCGCAGCAACTATGACGTGGCCTGCCAGGTCGTACGCGAAGAAGCCTTGCTGCGCACCCGCTTCACGCTCATCCAGCAGGCGCTTGGCAACGATGCCTTTCTTGCTGATGTGGAAAGGGCCGTCCTCTCCTCTCTGATACGCAATTTCCGCTATCGGCAGCATATTGATCAACTTTCGCTACTTCGCGACGCACTTCAACGGATTGCCGAGGACCCGAGGCACGAGTCATATAAGAAAGAACTGAACGCAACCATCACGCTGGTCATGAACGGAATGGTGGAACGCGCGGCGGACCACTTCAGTGAGCTCGCGGTGCGCAAGAGCGACTTTTTCCGCGACCTTGCCACTACCGACTACATGCAACTTTCGGAACAGAACAGCGATCCGGGCGGCATTGCCTTCGACGTGCTCTGCAGCTTGTTCGACGCCGCGATTCTCGTGGTGGAAAATTCAACGGCACAGAGCGCCATTGACACGCAGATGTCCGAAGCCCTCGAGCGCACGTTGGCGAAAGGCAGTCCGGCGTTGAAGGGGAAGGCGACGGAATTGCGACGGGCGGTCGAAGCGGCCTGCTCATGCGAAATTTTCGAGGCGGCTACGGTCGGGACTGGATATGGCCGACAGCGTTTGCCGTTTCCCAAAGAGCAAATTCGCAGCGAGATTCTTTGCCACGGCCTTGGTGCCCATGCCATGTTCCCGCAGACCCGCACGGTCCTCGACATCGGCGGGCAGGACACGAAGGCGGTCCAGGTGGATGGCGATGGCATTGTCGTCAGCTTCCAGATGAACGACCGCTGCGCCGCCGGATGCGGGCGCTACCTCGGCTATATCGCGGACGAGATGAACCTTGCCCTTAGTGAATTGGGTCCGCTGGCGCAGCAAAGCCAATCCCGAGTGAAGATCAACAGCACATGCACGGTGTTTGCCGGGGCAGAATTGCGCGAGCGCCTCTCGCTTGGCCAGCGCCGGGAGGATATATTGGCCGGGCTTCACCGGGCGGTCATCCTGCGTGCAATGTCGCTTCTGGCGCGCTCGGGAGGAGTAAAGGACGAATTCACGTTTACGGGCGGAGTGGCGCGGAATCCGGCGGCCGTTGCTGCCCTGCGTGAGTTAGTGCGGGAAAATTACGGTGAGCGGATGCTGAACATTTCTTCGGACTCAATCTACACCGGCGCACTCGGAGCGGCCTTGTTTGCACTTCGTGGCGCGGAGGCCGACGCATGACAACGCCTTCCACAATGAATGCGGAGGAGAAGGTTACTGCCGGAGTGGATGTCGGCTCAAGCGCGGTAAAGATTGCAGTTGTGCGAGTCAACGGTGATGAGACTGCGGTGCTCGCTCTGTTGACCGAGAGAATACGGCGGCGAGAACTGCGCAAAGTGGTGAATGAAGGATATGAAGAGGCGCTTCGCATGGCCGGAATCACGGCGAGCGCGGTCGATTATGTTGCCAGCACCGGCGAGGGTGAGTTGGTGGACTTTCGTCGAGGACATTTCTACGGCATGACAACCCACGCCCGGGGCGCCATCTTTCTGATGCCCGAAGTGCGCGCCGTGCTTGATATTGGGGCACTGCATGCGCGAGCCATGACCATCGACGCGCGCAGCAAGGTGCTGGGATACCGCATGACCAGCCAGTGTGCTTCGGGCTCGGGACAGTTTCTGGAAAATGTGGCCCGCTACATGGGTATCGCTCTGGAAGAGGTGGGTACGCTTTCGTCGAAGGCAGAGAACCCGCAGGTTGTGAGTAGCATTTGTGCGGTGCTGGCCGAAACCGATGTCATTAATATGGTCAGCCGAGGCATTGCGCCTCCGGATATTCTGAAGGGCATTCATCTCTCGATGGCTGGGCGATATCTCAAGTTGCTGCGTGCGATCGGCGCACATGGGCAGGTCGCGATCACGGGCGGATCATCAGCCGACATCGGACTGGCGAAGGCTTTGCGGGAGAAGGCTAAGGAGGACGGAATCGACATGGAGATCCGAACCCATCCGAATGCCATCTATGCCGGTGCTCTCGGTGCTGCGCTCTGGGGAGCCTATCGCCACAGCAGGTTATCAAAGGCAGCGGAGGCATGTGCGTGAGTAGCAGCGATCTGGCCGGCAAAACGGCAATCGTGACGGGCGGATCGGGAGCCATCGGCAGCGCAATTCTTCGCAGCCTGCAATCCGCCGGAGCATCCGTAGCTTCCCTCGATCTCAGCTCGCCGGGGAGCGCGGAGATCCCGTGGCTGGAATGTGACGTGCGAGAAGACAGTTCCGTCGCAACCGCGATACGGAGGTTTCATGAGCAACACGGGCGCCTCGATATTGCGGTACACGCTGCTGGAATCTCGCACGAAGCGGTTGTGTGGAAGTTGGCAGTTGCAGATTGGGACCGGATTCAGACGGTGAACCTCCGAGGCGCGTTTCTTCTCTTGCGACATTGCATTCCCTTGATGCGCCAAGGCCAAGCCGGACGCGTAGTGCTGATCGGGTCCATCAACGGATCGCGAGGTAAGTTCGGCACCTCGGCTTATTCGGCAAGCAAGGCAGGCCTGCTCGGACTCGCCAGGAGCGTTGCGCGGGAGACGGGACGCTTTGGAATTTCGGTCAATGTGGTTGAGCCGGGATGGGTACGCACGCCGCTCACGGAGTCGATGCCTGAGCAGGTGCGGCAAGCGGCGGAAGCGGAGAGCCTGCTGGGCAGCCTGCTGGATGTTTCTGATGTTGCAGCCGCGGTTGCATTCCTTTGCGGGCCGGGTGCCCGTCATATTACAGGCCAGATTCTGCGGGTTGATGCCGGCCAATTCCTCGGCGGTAGCTGAAGCCGGGTGGGAGAAAAGTGATGGAGACAAAAGAAAGGGAAGAGGCGGGCATACTGGAAACGGATGCTGTCCTGGTGCGCAACCTGCGCGAAGAGGACCTTGCCGCCATCGTGGCAATTGATGCTGCCGCCACTGGGCGTCGCCGTCCGCGATACTTTGAGCTGATGTTGCAGCGTGCCGTGACTCAGGCAAGCCTTCAGATCTCGCTTGCCGCGGAGCTGGACAACCGGGTGGTGGGTTTCATGATTGGTACGCTGTATTACGGCGAGTACGGGGTGGTTGAGCCTTCCGCCTCAATCGACGCCATTGGTGTCGACGCGCGCTGGCGTGGCAAGAATGTTGGCAAGGCACTGATGCGGCAACTCCGGCACAACCTGGCCGCGCTGCAGATTACGATTGTGCGCACCGAGGTCTCGTGGGATGACTTTGGTCTTCTTGCATTCTTCAGAAGCCAGGAATTCAAACCTTCGAGCAGGATCTGCCTTGAATGCACACTTGATCCAACGCGGCTGGATGGATAGCCGCGGCGGCAGGAAGCTAGTAAGGAGAAGTTGGCGATGACGAAAAAAAACGTACGCAATCCAGTTGCTACGAAGCCTGCGTCTCACAGTGGACTACGGTGCTCGCGTTGCGGCCGCGTTGCAGGCGACGAGGATAAATTCTGCGCAGAATGTGGTCTGTTTCTCAGGGACGCGTATTTGGACCATAGGCTTTTACATGCTCTGGTGGAGGAGAGGGAAGGCCGCAGCCGTGAAGCCCGTCAACAGTTGGAGCGCCTAATCGAGATAGAGCCCAGCAATGCCCTGGCGAACCACATGCTAGGGACATTTTACTTTCACCAGGGCACGCTCGATGTCGCGATTGCAGCGTATCGGCGGGCGTTGGCCGCAGCGCCCCAATTCCTTCTGGCGCACTACGACCTGGGAGTGGCGTGGTATCACCGCGGAAATATGCTGGAGGCTATTCAGGCCTTCCGACGCTGTTTGGAAATCGACCCCAACTACAACGCTGCGCATTATCGCCTGGCCTTGTCCCTGTTTCACGCCGGTCAGTCGGAAGAAGCTTTGAATCACTTCCAGCAGTCCCTTGCCCTCACGCCGGAATATTTGATGGCGCACTATCACCTGGGCGTCATCCATGAGCGGCGCGGCCAACCGGATGCGGCTGAAAGGGAATTCAAGCGCAGCCTTGAGGAATCAATCGGCGACGTTAGTAGTCTTTTTCACCTGGCCTCCGTCAGGCGCGCCAAAGGCGATCACAAAGGCGCGGAGGAATTTCTGCGGCGTGCCCAGAAACTCGGCAAAACGCAAGCTACGACCTCCTAATTGCAGGCTGACAACGTGAATAGAGCCGAAGAGAGCGCACTTATTTTTGACTGGGCGGAAGCTGGTCCACGTAAGCCGCATTATCCTCGCCACGTGATGCTCGACGACGAGACGCTGCGCGACGGATTGCAGAGTCCCTCCGTGACCGATCCTGCGATAGAAACCAAGCTCGAGATTCTGCACCTGATGGACACCCTCGGCATTGAGACTGCCGATGTTGGTCTGCCCGGAGCCGGAGCACATCAGCGCGAAGCCGTCTTGCGATTGTGCCGCGAAATTTCCGATCAGCGGTTGCGCATCCGCGCGAACTGTGCCGCACGCACCCTGATGGTGGACATCCAGCCCATCGCTGAAGTGACGCAACTGACAGGCGTCCCCATCGAAGCTTGCGTGTTCATCGGAAGCAGTCCCATTCGCCAATATGCCGAGGATTGGGAGTTGGCGGATATCGTTCGCTACACCCGCGAGGCGATTCGGTTTGCGGTTCGTGAGGGGCTGGAGGTCATGTACGTTACGGAGGACACGGTACGCTCTTCTCCCGAGCAGTTGCGCGTGCTCTTCACCGCTGCCATCGAAGCTGGAGCCACGCGCCTGTGCCTGTGCGATACCTGCGGCGCTGCGGTGCCGGAGGGAGTCTGGAACCTTGTCGCCTGGGTAAAGACCCTGATCGAAGAATTAGGCGTGGAGGTGGGAATCGATTGGCACGGGCATCGGGACCGCGGTCTGGATCTCGCGAACAGCATGGCGGCGATCGAGGCCGGCGCTACGCGGGTGCACGGAACCGCACTGGGAGTCGGTGAGCGCGTGGGGAACACTCCTATCGAGCAACTGCTCGTCAATCTCAAGCTGCTGGGACTTCGCGACGACGATCTTTCTTGTCTCCCGGATTATGTTCGCTCAGTTTCAGAAGCTACGGGAGTTCCGGTCCCAATCAATATGCCGATTGTCGGCCGCGATGCCTTTCGCACCGCTACGGGGGTTCACGCCTCCGCCGTGATCAAAGCTCATGAGAAGGGCGAGGCATGGTTGGCCGATCGGGTGTATTCCGGCGTCCCGGCCGCCTGGGTTGGACGGACCCAGGAAATCGAAGTGGGGCACATGTCCGGCAACTCGAATGTTGTTTATTACCTCAGGTCCCGAGGGCTTGCCGCCAGTCCCGAGATAGCAGCGGCTATTCTTCAGGCTGCCAAGCGCTCCAGCCGGGTCCTGAGCGACACGGAAATCCTCGAAATCGTTAACAGATTAAGTTCGTAGTTGCGCCGGACGGCGCAGCTTGACAAAGTGCCGTTCCCAATTATTTAATTAAAGCATTAATTAAAATAAAGAGAGAAGATGTCAACACCCCTTGCCAGCAAACGAACTCCCGGCCGCCCCGCAGCAAGCGCCGATCGCGATGCCCGCGAGCTCTTGCTTAATTCGGCGACCGAGTTGTTTGCGGCACAGGGCGTGGCGGCGACCACCTTCGCCATGATCGCCAAGCGCGCCGGCCTCACTCCCGCCATGCTGCACTATTACTTCAAGGACCGCGAGCAGTTGCTCGATGCGGTGGTCGAGGAGCGTCTCTTGCGGGTTGTCTCAAGGGTGTGGGATCCGGTTCAGCCGGGGACCGATGCGGCGGAAGCGATTCGCGGCATTGTTGCGCGCTTGCTGGAGGGCATTGAGGAGATGCCCTGGATTCCGTCCACTTGGATGCGAGAGGTGCTGAACGAAGGTGGCCTCTTGCGCGAGAAGATGTTGCGCCGACTGCCGATCGAGAAGCTCCGTGGCGTGGCTGCTGCAATTGCGCAAGGCCAGTCAGAACGTTTCTACAACTCCGAACTCGACCCCTTGATGACTATTTTTTCGATGCTGGGACTGGTCATGTTGCACATGGCGACACTGAACTTCTGGGCCGAAATGTTCCATCGTAAAACGCCGACGAGACTCGCGGTTCAGCGCCATATCACAGGCTTGCTGCTCGAGGGCTTATGTCACCCAACATCTCTCAAATCGAAAGCGACCATTCACAGAAAGAAGCATGCACGAGGAAACGGCCATGCCCATTGATCGACCACTCGCTCTCCTATCTACTGCCGCTGTGGCGACAGCGCTTTTCCTCGCAGGCTGCTCGCATCCGCCTGCCAATACCTACCAAGGCTATGTCGAAGGCAAGTTTGTTTACGTGGCTTCGGCGCAGGCTGGGCGCCTTGATCGGCTGTCCGTAACGCGCGGCGAGACGATCAGCGTCAGCCATCCGCTGTTCGCGCTCGATCAGGAACCGGAAGCCTCGGCCGAAGCGCAGGCCCAGCAACTGCTGCGGGTGGACGAAGCCCGCCTGGCCGACCTGCGCACCGGCAAGCGTCCGCCGGAGAAAGATGTCATCGCCGCCCAACTGTCGCAGGCGAAGGTTGAATACCAGAAGGCGGTAGACCTGCTCAAGAGTTATGAATCGCAGTATGCCGCAGGCGGCGTTCCGATGACGGACCTGATCAGTGCGCGTGCCGCCGTCGAAGCCGACGCCGCAGTCGTGCACCAGTATCAGAGCGATCTTGAGGTCGCAGCTCTGCCCGGTCGGGACGAACAGCTAAAGGCGCAAGCCAACCAATTGGCTGCCGACAGAGCGGCGCTTGCCCAGACGAAATGGAAGCTGCAACAGAAAGAGATTGCTTCGCCGCGCAGTGGTCTGGTCTTCGACACGTTGTACCGCCAAGGCGAATGGGTCGCCGCCGGAAATCCGATTGTTCAGATACTTCCTCCGGAGAACATCGAGGTACGCTTCTTTGTCCCAGAATCCATCGTGGGCAAGCTGAAGGTGGGACAAAAAATCACCGTTCATTGCGACGGATGCGCAGCCGACGTACCCGCCGTGATCACCTTCATCTCCAACCAGGTGGAATACACGCCGCCGCTAATTTACAGCAACGAAAATCGAGCCAAGCTGGCATTCATGGTGATTGCCAAGCCACCGCCGGACAAGGCCACCGCGCTGCATCCCGGCCAGCCTCTGGAGGTCACGCTGCAATGACTGCACCCGCCAACTCCGAGTACGCCATCGACGTGCAGAACCTTAACAAGCACTTTGGCGATAAGCACGTGGTCAACAACGTCTCCATTCGCGTGCGCAAGGGAGAGATCTTCGGCTTCCTTGGACCCAACGGCAGCGGCAAAACGACGACGATCCGTATGATGTGCGGACTGCTAAAGCCAGACTCCGGCGACGGCACTTGTCTGGGCTACGACATCGTTCGTCAAGCCGCCGACATCAAGCGCAATGTCGGCTACATGACGCAGCGCTTCTCTTTCTGGGACGACCTAACCATCTCAGAGAACCTCGACTTCGTCGCTCGCATGTATGCCATTCCCGAACGCCGCGACGTGGTTCGGCAGACAATTGCCGATCTTGGACTCACCGCCCGCACGAAACAGTTGGCCGGCGAATTGTCCGGCGGCTGGAAGCAGCGCATGGCACTTGCGGCCTGCATGCTGCACGGTCCCCAACTACTGTTGCTTGATGAACCCACGGCGGGCGTCGATCCCAAGGCGCGCCGGGATTTCTGGGACGAGCTGCAAGGACTGGCCGCGAGGGGCATCTCTGTGCTGGTGAGCACGCACTACATGGACGAGGCTTCGCGCTGCCACAAGCTGGCTTACATCTCGTATGGCAAGTTGCTGGCGCAGGGGAGTGCCGCCGAAGTCATTGCCGGGCAGCACCTCACGACCTGGGCGATCTATGGCGATCGCCTGATCGACTTGCAAGAGCCATTGCGCAAGGCTCCCGGCGTGGCGCAGACGGTGATCTTCGGGGACGGGCTGCATATCAGCGGAACCGACGCAGCGGCGCTGGAGCGCAGTGTCCACGGCGCGATCGCGAGCCGGAACTTACGGGCCGAGAAGATCGATACCGGACTGGAAGATGTCTTCATCTACATGATGAGCCGTTCCACCGACAACTTCAGAGGGCAGGCATGAACAGCTTCTCGTTCTCCCGCTGGCTGGCCATCGTGCGCAAGGAATTTCTGCAACTTAAACGCGACCGGGTTACCTTTGCGATGATCGTCGGGATCCCCATCATCCAGATGGCGCTGTTTGGCTATGCCATCAATACCGATCCCAAGCACCTTGACACTGCAATCATCAACGCCGACAACACTGACATCACCCGTAGCTTCATCTGGGCGATGAAGAACTCCAAATATTTTAAGTTTGTCGGCGAGCTGCCTAATGAAGCCGCCGGACGTGAGGCGCTGGCCCGAGGCAAGGTAGTGTTCGTGGTGAACATTCCCCCGGGATTTACCCGGCAACTTCTTCGCCACGAGCGGCCGGCGCTGCTGGTGGAAGCCGACGCTACCGACCCCATGGCCGCCGCGAACGCTATCTTTGCTCTGAATGGCATTGCGCAGGAGGTGGTCCAGAAAGAACTCACTGGGCCGTTAGCGTCGCTCGCCGGCAGTCCCGCGCCCTTCGATGTGGAAGTACATCGCCTCTACAATCCCGACGGGATTACGCAGTATAACGTGGTGCCAGGATTGATGGGCGTCATCCTGACGCTGACCATGGTGATGATGACCGGGCTGGCCATCACCCGCGAACGTGAGCGCGGCACCATGGAAAATCTGCTGGCCATGCCGGCCACGCCGATCGAGGTGATGACGGGCAAGCTGATCCCTTACATCGGCATCGGACTGATCCAGTCCAGCATTATTCTGCTGGCTGCGCGCTACGTGTTCAGCGTTCCGTTCTTCGGTAATATCGGTGCCATCTATCTGGTCGCGCTGCTGTTCGTAGCGGCGAACCTGACGGTTGGCATCACGTTGTCGTCGATCGCGCAGAACCAGTTGCAGGCGGTACAGCTCACCGTCTTTTATTTTCTGCCCAACATCTTGCTCTCCGGCTTCATGTTTCCGTTTCAGGGCATGCCCAAGTGGGCACAGGTGCTAGGAAACTTTCTGCCGCTCACGTATTTCAACCGGCTTATTCGGGGAATCATGCTCAAGGGCAACGGGTGGGCGGACTCCTGGCCCAGCGTGTGGCCGCTGATCGCGTTCACCCTGATCGTGATGACCATCGCGGTGACGACCTACCGCAGAACTTTGGATTAGAGAGTGAGGTTTCGGTTATGTGCACTCTTACGAAATCGAGCTTGACAGCGAAGGCAGCGCTCGCCGGATTGTCGCTGGCGTTTTTGGTGGGATGCACCGTTGGCCCGCGCTATCACGCCCCGGCGCCGCCGACGGTGGGAACCTACAACCGGGCGCCGCAGCCCGCCTCCACCGTCGCATCTTGTGGCACCGCTGGCGCCGCGCAGAAATTCTCGGCGTCGGCCGATGTTCCGGCGCAGTGGTGGACACTGTTCCATTCGCCGGAGCTCGATCGCATGGTGCGCGAGGCGCTCGCCAACAGTCCGACCTTGACGCAGGCGATGGCTAAGCTGAAGCAGGCGCAGGAAGAAGCTAATGCGCGCACTGGAGCGACGAAGTATCCCTCGTTGAGTGGCAGCATTTCTGCGCAACGCGAGCAGGTGGACTTGGCCACGTTCGGTGTTCCGTTTCCCAGTCCGCCGCCATTCTCGCTGCTGAACGGATCGGTTGCCGTTTCCTACGCGCTCGATTTATTCGGACACAATCGCCGGTTGATCGAGGGCTTGAACGAGCAGGTCGCCTACCAGAGCTGGCAACTGGAAGGGGCGCGGCTGATGCTGGCCGGCAACGTAGTTTCCGCCGGTATTCGCCAGGCACAGTTGCGCTCACAGATTGAACTCACTCGCCAGATGCTTGCGCTGGAAGAGCAGTCGCTCAAGGTTACTGAGCGGCGTTATCAGGCAGGAGGCGTGTCGAAATACGACGTGGACAGCCAGCGCTCACTGGTCTCGCAGACGCGTGCCACGCTGCCCTCGCTGGAGCAGCAACTTGACGTTATCGATCATCAACTGGCCGTGCTGATGGGCAAGACTCCGGCCGAGGCGCACGTGGAGACCATAAGCCTCGACAGCCTGACTCTCCCGCAAGATCTGCCGGTTAGCCTTCCATCTTCATTAGTACGGCAGCGCCCCGACATCCGCGCCGCCGAATCCTTGATGCATCGGGCGAGCGCCGACGTGGGTGTGGCTACGGCCAATCTGTATCCCCAGATCGTGCTGTCGGCGAGCGCCGGGCTCATCGGTACCAACTTCACCACCGGCAGCGACGTGTGGAATGTTGGGGCATCATTGACGCAACCTATTTTTAACGGCGGCTCGTTGCGGGCAGAGAAGCGCAAGGCTGCGGCGGCCTATCAAGAGGCAGGCAGTGTTTATCAGCAGACGGTGCTCGATGCGTTTCGTCAGGTGGCGGACTCGCTGCGTGCCCTCGAGCACGATGCCGAGGCATTACAGGCCCAAAGCGAGGCGGCCGCTGAGGCCGGGAGCGCGTACCAAATCGCTCAGCAACGCTACGCTGCGGGTGGTATCAGTCAGGTCGCTCTGCTCGATGCGCAGCGCCAGCAGCTACAGACGGACCTAGACCGGATCGCCTATGAGTCCAGCCGGTACGCGGATTCTGCCACATTGTTTCAGGCGCTCGGCGGTGGATGGTGGAACGAAAAGCCAGCGAGTGTGCCGGCACAGAGTACTCCTAGTCCGACGCCGTAGCCCTGGAGGTTCTCAAACGAGGGAACGAACAAGGCGCATCAATCGTCCGCCAGCCGCTCGCTCGATTCCGACGAGAAACCCAGGTGCTACAGCGCGGGAGGTTCGCCCTCGGGAGGTGCCTTGCGGGCTTGTTCCAGCGCGAGTTGAGGATCCCGCCCAGTAACGCTTTTGTACCACGCTGGATGGTTCGTCCACGCCCAGGCTTCGCTTACCGTGCCGCGCGTCATCGCCTGAATCGTCCCGGGCTCGCCGAACGTGCTCAGGTAAATGTGAAAAAAAATCCCAAACAGCATGATCAACGCGGAGAGATCGTGGACCACGTACGAGATCGAGACCGCTACCCGCCCGAAGACCGTGGGGTACCACATGATGAATCCGGTGATCACATAGGCGATGCAGCCGCACACGATTTCCCAGAACATCAACTTCTGTCCGCCGTTGAAGAAGCCCGTCTCGGGCGACTCGACCGAATCGGTGCGAGTGACGTAAGTGTGAACGTGCTTCATCCAGCGCGTGTCCGCATTCGTCCATCTCATCGGCCGCAGCCAGTTGATCGCCTGAAGACCGAAGAAAAAGACGAATGCCAGGCCGAACCAGGGATGCAGGAAGCGCGTCATAGCCCCGCCACCAAACAGCGGTGTGAAGAAGCGGAAGATCCACGGCAAGTAAATCCCGAATCCCGACAGCAGGGCGAGGAAGAAGAAGATGCCGACCATCCAGTGCAGGAAACGGGTGTAGACCGGATGGCGCATGAGCTCGCCCGCGTAAATTACGGTCTGGCCCAGGCGGTCGATAGCATTGGGGCGGTGTTGAAAGGTGTTAGCGGAGGTCGCCATTTAGTTTCCTCCTGACGTTGTGCCAGACGCCGGTGGCGGATCGATCCTCTTGACTGGCGGGGTTGGTTGCACCCGGCGCGGACCTTCAAAGACGTAGTGCATTACCACGGCGACAAAACCCAACATGGCGGCAAACAGTCCGACCGGCTTGAAAACGTCTTTCCATACGGTGAACGCCAGCGGGATGCGCGGGTTCTTGGGAAGATCCCCGTACGCCTCAGGCTTGTTGATGTTGTGCAGGACGTAGATGACGCTGGTGCCGCCGATCGATTGGGGATCGTAGACGCCCGCATCCTTGAACCCGGACACATCACGCAACTGCGCGGCCCGCTTTTCCGCAAGGAACTTCATGTCGTCTTTGGTCCCGAAGTGCAAGCAGCCGGTGGGACACGACTTGATACAGGCGGGCTCGAGACCAGCTCCTACTCTGTCAGAGCAGAGGGTACACTTGTAAACCTTCTTGGTGCCTTCGTTGAACTTCGGGATATTGAAGGGACAGCCCGAGATGCAGAAGCGGCAGCCAATGCAGTTTTCCTGCTTGA
Organism: uncultured Acidobacteriaceae bacterium; assembly: GCA_963846815.1. GTDB lineage: Bacteria > Acidobacteriota > Terriglobia > Terriglobales > Acidobacteriaceae > CAVVDY01. The sequence goes on from CAWJXG010000001.1 coordinate 911,021, forward strand.
AATCGACGATGCCGTTGGAGTATTGCACGATGGCGCCGTCGGCCGGGCAGGCACGCAAGCATCCCGGATCGGCGCAATGCATGCACTGATGTTTGCGCATCAACCAGGCAAAGCTGCCGTCCTCGTGCTGGTCCTCGTTAAACTTGATGAGGTTCCAGTAGTTCCAGTCCGTGTCAGGCATGGTCTGGTAGGTGTTGTCGAAGTGTGTTTCCTGGAACGGCATATCGTTCCATTCCACGCAGGCGACTTCGCAAGCCTTGCACCCGATGCATGTGGTGGTGTCGATCAGCTTGCAGACCTTGTCCTGACGCTGCGTGCCCGCGCCCGCCACCGGCCCGGGGTGGGCCGAGATCTGCTGGATTCGTAATGTTCCGCGATCACCCATCTCGTGCCTCCTCTAGACCTTCTCCAACTTCACCAGGAACCCTTTGAATTCCGGGGTGTAAGCGTTGGGATCGAAGACGGTTGGTGTCAGACGGTTGGCCGGCATCAGTGAAGTGCGGCCTTCGCTTTCGGAAATGCCTTTGAAGCCCCAGTGAATCGGAACGCCGATCTGGTAGAGCTTCTTGCCGTCAACCTGCATGGGCTTGATGCGTTTGGTCACCATGGCCTTGGCAATGTAGTCAGCACGAATGCTGCTGACCTTCACCTTCTCCCCACCACGGATTCCCATTTGATCGGCGAGTTCGGCTGGGATCTCGACAAAAGGCTCCGGCACCAGTTCAACATTCATGGGGTTGTTCTTGGTCCAGTAGTGATAGTGCTCGGTGAGCCGATAGGTCGTGCAGATGATGTTGTAGCCTTCGTCTCGTTTGGCGTATTTGTCGAGAGGCGTATTGAATTTCTTCACCAGCGGATTGTTCGATTGTTCGGGGTGAAGGGGATTCGCAATCGGGCTCTCGATGGGCTCGTAGTGTTCGGAGAACGGGCCGTCGGCGACGGCGCCGATGGGAACAAAGAGCCGCCCCACGCCTTCGGGATTCATGATGAACGGGCCCATGTGATCGCTGGGTTTGGAGTCGGGCTTGAAGTCGGGAACATCGTTGCCCACCCACTTCTCCGCCGTTTCGTTCCACCACACTTGCTTGCGCGTTGGATCGTAGGGCTTACCCGTGAGATCACAGGATGCGCGGTTGTACAGCACGCGCCGGTTCATCGGCCACGACCAGCCCCAGTTGGGATAAATGCCCAAACCGGAAGGATCTTCGGTACCGCGCCGTTGCATGAGCGGTCCCGCGTCGGTCCATGAGCCGCAATAGAGCCAATTGCCCGACGAAGTGGTACCGTCGTCGCGTAGTGCGCCGAAGCCAGGTAATTGCTGTCCGGCCTTCAGCGAGAGATGGGTCTTCTCGTCGCTGATGTCGGCCCAGGCTTTACCGTTGATCTCCTTTGCCACCTCCGCCAGGGATGGGCTGGTGGGGATGGTGTAAGACCACGTTGCATTCAGGATGGGATCTGGGAACTTGCCGCCCTCCTTCTTGTAAAGCTCGCGAATTTTGAGGAAGATCTGCGCCAGGATGTCCTGGTCAAGTTTGCAATTTCCGGGCGGCGGAACCGCTGCGTGCTTCCATTGCAGCCAACGTGCCGAGTTGACCATGGTGCCGTCTTTCTCGGCAAAGCCCGCACCGGGAAGCCGGTAAACCGTGGTGTTGATCTGCTTCATCTCCTCCGCCGTAGTGCCCGGCGCTTCCCAAAACGCGCTGGTCTCATCGGGATAGATTTCGCAGACCACCAGAAAATCGGCCTTCTTCAGAGCGTCGATGTTCTTCTTGGAATCGGGCCCAATCATTACGCCATTCATGCCGAAGGCAAAAAAGCCCTTTACCTTGCCTTCGTACATGTCGTTCCAGTTTTCAACCCAGGAGTACTTGCGGTCGATCTTGGGCAGGTAATTAAAAGCGAAGTCATTCTCTTTGGTTGCCGCCGGGCCGTACATGGCCTTGAGGAACGACACCGTGAACTTTGGAGTGTTCGACCAATAGTTGAAGGATTCCCATTCACCCGGCTTGGATGGCTTGGGAGTTACCCGTTCCAAATAGGTCTTCAGGTCCTTGTCCGCGGGAGACGGCATCTTGAGATAGCCGGGAAGGATATCGAAGATCCCGGCCATATCGGTCGCGCCCTGAATGTTGGAGTGCCCGCGCAGGGCGTTGACGCCTCCGCCAGCGCGTCCCACGTTGCCCAGCAGCAACTGCAGCATGGCAGCGGTACGAATGATCTGCGTGCCGAACGTGTGATGCGTCCAGCCGACGGCATAGATGACGGTCGCAACCTTCGTCATGTCACCATCCTTGCGGACGGAGGTGAACATGTCGGCGGCTTTCACGAACTGGTCTTTGGGAATGCCGGTGATGCGCTCCACCATTTCGGGCGTGTAGCGCGAGTATTGCTGCTTCAGAAGCTGATAGACGCAGCGTGGGTGCTGCAGCGATAAATCATAGGCGACGTTCGGGGGCAGAGATGGGGGAGGAATCGGTCCGCCGGTCAAGCCCTTTGCGCCTGCCGGACCGCGTGCCTGATAGCCATGGCCTTCCGGCGATTTCTCTCCACCGGAGTTGGCACTGCTGCTCGGTTCCGGTTTCGGAGCACCCTCGGTCGCGGTCATCACGGCGGGGACAACTTTGCCGCTTTCGTTGCCGCCTTCCTGGTAATTCCATGTGTTCTTGTCGTAGCTCTTAGTCTGAGGATCGAAGCCGGAGAACAAGCCATCCTCGGGAAGCTTGAAACCTTCCTTGATGATGAAAGCTGCGTTGGTGTAATTCACCAGGTACTCATGAGCCACCCTGTTGTTCTGGAGCGCATAGTTGATGACGCCGCCGAGGAAGGCAATGTCGCTACCGGCGCGAATCTGGCAAAAGAGGTCGGCTTGCGAGGCGGTTCGAGTGAACCGCGGATCGACGACGATCATCTTGGCGTCGCGATTGCGTTTGGCCTCGACTGCCCACTTGAATCCGCAGGGATGGTTCTCGGCTGGGTTGCCGCCCATGATCAACATCATGTCGGCGTTTTTGATGTCTATCCAGCCATTGGTCATCGCCCCGCGTCCGAAAGTTGGTCCCAAACTTGAGACCGTGGGCCCGTGTCAAACCCGCGCCTGGTTTTCCAGGCGCACCACCCCCAAAGATCGCATGGTCTTAATGACCAGGTAATTGAACTCATTCGTGTCGGTGCAGCCGCCGGTAAAACCAATCGTCTCGAGACGGTTCACCGTGTTGCCCTTGGCGTCGGTGTCGATGAAGGTCGCGTCGCGGGTCTTTTTGGTCCATTGCGCTATCTCGTCGATCGCCTGGTTCCAGGAGATATCCTCCCAGCGGTCGGAGCCGGGGCGCCGAACCTGCGGATGCAGAAGACGCCGATCGTTCTGGATGTCCTGCTGTAGAGAAGCGCCCTTGGGACAGAGCGTGCCGCGATTGATCGGATGATCAGGATCGCCCTCCACGTGCACCACTTGCGGCGTGACGTTCTTTGCCTTGTCACCGATGGTGTGAATGATGACGCCGCAACTCACCGCACAATATGGGCAAGTGCTGCGCGTCTCCGTAGTGCGTGAGATTTTCAGGCTGTCGGCCTGAGCCATGATCGGCTGGGCATCGAAGCCGAAGACCGTGATGCCGACGGCGCCGGCTATGCCAGTTTTGAAGAATGCTCGTCTAGACGCGTCCATAGCTCAGACCTCCTGAGCGAACCTTGGGACAGCAAGTGCACGGAATGAGAGCCCGGGGAAGGCGCTCCGAAAAGACGTGACGAAGATAACCGTACGTACCGGTAATGTGCGATTCATGATGTCGCCGGCCATCGAAATAACGGCCGCGAGCCCACATCGTCGCGGAATGCAGGGAAGATTACACCCCAAAACGAGAGCCGGTCAATGTGAAAAATTGCGCTGTGCCACAGGAGTCTGTTTGGGCACGACTATCAAAATCCGAGCAGATTCAGTTGAATCTTGTGGTAGCCAGCTTCGGCAGCCCACACGTCCAGATGGACGGTGGCAATCTCATCGACCTCAGGAACCAAGAGACCGTCAATCGTCATATCGAAAGACTTCAGGTAAGCCTTGCAAGTATCACAAGCTTCGACCCGCACCGCGATGGGGTCTTCTGCGGTGTACCGAGGCAATTTGTAGGGATCGACTTCCTGGCAAATCGGGCAGATAATCCGGCGAAACTCCCATTCGGTCAGACAAAGGGAGCAGGCGAGATGGCGCTTTCCGCCGTCGCCCTCAGGACGCAGGACCGCCAGTTGCGGCAGGCTGCCACACATAGGACATGACACCCCGGAAGCCCCCATCGGCGGCCGCCTCGAAGCCAGAAATGCTGCGCATGGCTGAAACAAGACGCGAGCAAAGAAAGATTGCGGGGCATAGCTAGCTGTGTGCTCTTGACGCAAGGAATCTACCAATAGCCGCCTCTGATCAGAGTCTGCGGACGTGCCGATCCGCGCGGCCTCCTGCGCCAGTTTGGCCGGGCCGTGCTTCTGCACGACATCCAGCAAACCTGGCAGCCATCGAAACGCAAATTCCACATCCAGTTGCACGCGCAAGGGACCGTCAAGCGATGGCATGGAGGTTGACTGCGAGGCGAGGCTCTCCCCCATCTGTTGTTGCAGCCTGAGAATCTGCGCATAAAAAGCGAGGACTTCCAAACGTGGCGAACTCCGCTCAAGAAGGTCTTCGGCGCGACGCAGGCGCTGGTTCCAATCGGTTTGGGTCATCTTTTCGAAGATCATTTTGACCGGCGTTCCTCTGCATAGAAATATCGAAAAGGGGTTTCTGAATGATACGCTTAAATGGAAGGCCGCTTACCCCGTACTGACAGGAGGCCTCATTGCGAATCGCGATTCTAGGCTGCGGCTACGTTGGACTGGTCACCGGAGCCTGTCTGGCCGAGATAGGCCATTCCGTCGTGTGCACCGACAACGACGAGAGCAAGATCGATATCCTGAACCAAGGCGCTTTGCCCATATTTGAGCCTGGCCTGCAGGAAATCGTCAGGCACTGTGTAGCCGCCAACAGGCTAAGTTTCAGCAAAGACTTGGGCGAAGCTGTCCGTCATGGTGATGTGGTCTTTATTTGTGTTGGTACTCCACCGCTGCAGAACGGAGACGCCGACCTCAGTTCAATCGATGCCGCCGCCCGGTTGATCGCCACGGAGTCGCGCAGTTCCAAACTGGTGGTGGAAAAGAGCACGGTTCCAATGCAGACCGGGCAAAAACTGACCCGCGCATTGGCTATGTACGGGCGCAATTCCAGTTATAGGTTTTCCGTCGCTTCCAACCCCGAGTTTCTTCGAGAGGGAACGGCTGTTCTCGATTTTCTACACCCTGATCGCATCGTCATTGGTGTGAGCGACGATCATTCCGAGGCGTCCCTGCGAGAAATTTATCGGCCGATTCTGGAAAATGCAGTCTCCCCTTGTCCGATTCACGAGGGCGCCTGCCCGATCAAAGCGCGGCCAGCCCTGTTGGTGACAAGCATCAACAGCGCTGAGTTGATCAAGCACGCATCAAATTCTTTTCTGGCACTGAAGATCTCCTATGCCAATCTGATCGCGGATATCTGCGAAAGAATGGGCGCTAATGTCGAGGAGGTTGTCCGTGGCATGGGGCTGGACCCACGCATCGGGCATTCGTTCCTTCGTCCCGGACTCGGGTTCGGCGGCTTTTGCCTTCCGAAGGACATTCAGGCGTTCATCCGATTGGGAGAAAAAGCGGGCGTCGATGTTTCACTGCTGCGCGATGCGGAACAAATTAACAAGCGGCGGATTGATCATTTCGTTAATAGAGCAACACAGCTCTTGTGGACCATAAGAGACAAGCGAATCGGAATACTCGGCTTGGCGTTCAAACCGAACACCGACGACATACGCTTTGCCCCGGCTATCGATCTGATTCGCAAGCTGCTGGAGGAACACGCACGAGTACGAGTGCATGACCCTCAGGCAATGACCAAGACCAAGGCTGTTTTTCCTTCTCTGGAATATTGCGATGACCCCTACGAAGTGGCTGACGGTTCTGAGGCGATCATGATCGTCACCGAATGGGACAGTTTCAGGGATCTGGACTGGCGACGAATTAAGACCTTGATGCTGCGACCTCTGGTCCTCGACGGCCGAAACCTCCTCGACGCCCAGGCTATGCAGGAGTTGGGATTCGAGTACCAGGGCATCGGCGCTCCGCTTGCAGAACCAGCTACTGAGCTTGGCCACATGGGGTAAATTTTCCTCCTCTGTTGCCGAATCGATAAGTACTTTCGTTTTCCTGTCCGCCGCCGGCATTTGAACGGAGGAATTGTTCAGGGATCAGAGACGAAGGGTTCGCCGGTAAAATCAGCAATGCTTGCAGTGTAAAATTATGAGCTGCTTCCATATTCGACAGTGGCCCAAGGGTACGATTGCATGAAACTGGAGTCTAGCCGCGTTCTCGTGACAGGCGCCGATGGATTTATCGGATCGCACCTGGTGGAACAACTTGTCCGCCGGTCTGCCCACGTCCGCGCTCTTTCTTTTTACAATTCATTTAACAATTGGGGATGGTTGGAAGGTCTGCCCCGTCTAAGTGATATAGAGGTAGTAACGGGAGACATTCGTGACCCCCATTTTTGCTATCGCCTCACTGAAAATATAGATATCGTCTTGCATCTTGCTGCTCTTATTGCAATTCCATTTTCCTATCAGGCGCCAGGCAGTTTTGTACAAACCAATGTCCAGGGCACACTGAATATTTGTCAGGCCGCGTTGGCAGCCGGAGTTAAACGGCTGGTGCAGGTGTCGACGAGCGAGGTATATGGAACCGCCCGCTACGTGCCGATCGATGAGTCGCATCCGTTGCAGGCGCAGTCTCCCTATAGCGCTACGAAGATCGGCGCAGACGCGATTGTAGTTAGTTTTGTGCGATCTTTTGCACTTCCGGCGGTTATTGCTCGCCCCTTCAATACTTATGGACCACGTCAGTCCGCGCGGGCGGTAATACCTACGATCATTTCTCAAATCGGAGCAGGGAATACTTCGATTGAGCTGGGAGAGCTCGATTCGACGCGAGACTTTACCTATGTCGAAGATACGGTTGGTGGAATGATGGCTCTGGCCGAGATGGAAGGTGGCATCGGGGAGGTCTTCAACATCGGATCGAACAGCGAGATTCGAATTGGAGAACTGGCGCGCCTGATTGGCGAGACTATGGGCAGGCCTATTACCATCTCGGTGGCAGAGGGGCGGAAACGTCCTCCCGATAGCGAAGTAATGCGCCTGTGGTGCAATAATGAAAAGCTCGCAGCTGCAACAGGATTTCGTTCTTCCGTGACATTCCAGGAGGGCCTGAAGCGCACGATAGATTGGTTTCGAGATCCTGATAACTTACGCCGTTACAAGATTATCTACAATGTCTAAGGCACAGCCTTCCAAGAGAGCCGTGATTCTTGCCGGTGGCAAAGGGACTCGGTTGCGTCCTTACACTGTGGTCTTTCCCAAGCCTCTTATGCCGATTGGCGAGTACCCGATTCTGGAAGTTGTTATCAGGCAACTCGCGAACCATGGGTTCTCGCGTGTGACCATAGCGGTCAATCATCAGGCTAACCTGATCCAGGCGTTCTTTGGCGACGGCAGCCAGTGGGGCATTGAGATAGACTATTCGCTCGAACTCGAGCCTCTCAGTACCATTGGCCCTGTGCGTTTGATTCCCGACCTTCCCGAACACTTTCTGCTGATGAACGGCGATGTGCTGAGCGACCTCGATTTTGGTGGGTTTCTTGAGGAGCATACGAGAAGCGACGCCTTGTTCACGATTTCGGCAGCTCGCCGCTTTGACACCATCGACTATGGGGTTCTTCATACAACGGCAGATGGCCTGTTAGATCATTTTGAGGAAAAGCCAAAAAAAGAATTTCTGGTCAGCATGGGAGTCTATGCCGTTTCGCGCAAAATACTGGAACGAGTGCCTATACGGAAAAAGTACGGATTTGACGATCTAATGTACGAAATGATCAGAGAGAGCAAACCTGTCAAGGTAAAGATCCACGACGGCTACTGGCTCGATATTGGGCGTCCCGATGACTATGCGCGGGCGATAGACGACTTCGAAAAAGAACGAGCGAGGTTTCTCGGACCATGAGCCGGATCCTGGTTACAGGCGCATCAGGCTTCCTGGGCAGTCGGTTGGTTGAGACCCTTCGGGTAAAAGGAGATCAGGTCGCAACCCATTCTACCCAGGACGGTAGCTTGGTAGAAGTGGGCCCTTCTTTGGAAGGAGTTGATCACGTATACCATCTGGCGGCCAGAACTTTTGTTCCGGAGAGCTGGAACCATCCTACTGAATTCTATGCTGTAAACGTACTCGGCACGGCACGCGTTTTGGAATATTGCCGGAATCAGAAGGCCTCGTTTACCTTGCTCAGCTCCTATTTATATGGAGTTCCCAACCAGTTGCCGATTTCGGAAGATCATAATTTGAGTGCGCCAAATCCCTATAGCCATAGCAAACTGTTGGCTGAAAATATAGCTCAATATTACGAGAAAACATTTGGGGTGCCGGTCACCATCGTGCGTCCTTTCAATATTTACGGGCCGGGACAGGCACAACAATTTCTAATTCCAACCCTGATTCAGCAGGCGAGTAGGTCTGAATGTGACGTTATCAGCGTGGCAGATCTCCGCCCAAAACGGGACTACATCTACATCGATGATCTGGTGGAGTTGTTGTTGACGAGCCACGAAGCCGGCGTGACAGGAGTGTTTAATGCCGGATCAGGAGTTTCGACCAGCGTTCGCGAACTAGCTGAGCTCATCAGCGACATCGTTGGGGTTTCGAAGCCGATTCGATCTCGCGATGAGGTTCGGCGGAATGAGGTGCTGGATACCGTCGCCGACATCGGCAAGGCCAAAACGGAGCTGGGGTGGACGCCCAAAGTAAGCTTACGCGAGGGGCTCACGAGAACGATACACAGTTATGCATCCTCCAGGTCCCGCACCTTAGGATCGTAGGCGACCGTCGTCGCGAATGAACCGCGCGGCAATTCACCGGCTTCAGCAATCGCACAAGCAGACATCGAGAAATCGCTCAGCGGCCCGTCACCTCTTGAATTGGATGGGAGTCTCTCTTGGATATTGCGATTTGCCGGAGAACATTCACCTCGTCGGATAGGATTCTAATTACCTCCAAACCGATCGCAGGATTGCCGGCGAGAGTTTCCCGAAACTCCATGGCTGGGATGTGGCAGACTTCTACATCGGTGAGCGCCTCGGCAGAAAGGGTGTATCGCCGATTCCCGACGGTCGATGGCAGCCCCAGCAGGCTTCTTTTCCCTGCAATCCGAGTGACTGTGCCGGAATCATCTCCCACATAGAGGACCGCTCGCCCTTTCAACACGAGAAAAACGCCCTTAGGCAGGTCGCCCGTCCGGAACAAAACGGTGCCACGGGGTATCGCTTTGGTCGCTCCCAGTTTGTCCAGCAAGGCACAAATGTTTCTCGGTACCTGGAATGCTGGTGACGGTTTGCTGCGCTGGATTGCTGCCGCTACATGGGCCATGTTTACAGTCTCCTTATTGCCGCCATTGCCGTGCCCGCCAGGTGCTATGCGCCGCAGAGTCCTTACAGTCGCCAGTCTGGTTCTCAGGGTTCGTGACTGCAGAACGCTGTTCGTAGGCGCCCGGTTAAGTGATTGAAAGTTAATCTGTTGCGGGCTGGCGACGCAGTGACCGCAATCACAGCTTCAGGTTTGCGTCCCCCGGTGTACTCCCGCTGAAGCTGTGACTTGATTTGAGGTGACTTGGAGTTTAGCATTCGACTTGACGGTAGCTAGGGCATTGGTGCCGTATGTAGTTCTCTCCCCGGTTCCTGACATGCCCCGCTGCGGTTCTTTCCCGGAGGCCGAAAATGACAGAGCCTGCTTTGAAGTACCCTCGGCCCAATCCCGAACAAGGTTCGCTTGAGCTGACGGAAGACTATATCCGTGTTCGCGCCTATCAACTGTTCGAACAACGGGGTTGTGAGCACGGCCACGACATGGAAGACTGGCTTATCGCAGAAGCGGAAATATTGGGGAAAAAGCCAGCGACACTAGCAAGAGAGGAATCAAACCGGTTAGAAATCACCGTCGTCGGCGTAGCAGCCTAGGCATAAAGAAACGCTATTGATTCTGCCGGTGCCGGATGGATCGTTAATCTAACGGGCGATCTGGAGGAGAGCTGGACTTTTTGTCGCTTGTTGGCGAATTGCCTTTGAGGATCGCCGCTGAAATCCGCCCCGCTGTTGCTTGATCGAAACCCTCCATAATGAGCAGGTCATCGCCGCTCTGCTCGACAAATACGCGCTCCGATTCCGGACCCATTGACCACTGAGAACGGGATTCCATGGAGTCGGAAGGTGTTTCGCTCGATGCAGTGCTGGTCTGCGGCCAATTCGGATAACGCTTTGGCGTATATGCCTCGTAGACTTTCGCGAACTGCGCCGCCGCTTCAGGCGAATCCCAACGCGATACGTACAGCAACGCAATCTGGTCTTGCGGCGCAGTTTTCTGCTGAGCAGCCAGATAATATCCACCTCGCCAGTGAGTGTAAATATCCTTCGCATCTTCGTCGGGCGCGTATTGCTTCATCAGCAGATACACGTCGAATTCTCCCATCCCGCCGAAGTCGTAGCGTTCGTATTCCGGACTTACGAGGCGGTCAAGATCCGGAATGTCGAGTGGCGCGACCCGCCGGTTTGCAACATACGTCTCCGGCTGCATGATTTGCCGCGTGTCGATCGGTGGATTGTCGAGCGCGCCCTCAAAAGCTGCCTCTTTACCTTTGTGCTCCAGGACGTAACGCTCGAAGTCGACCCCAAAGGTGTAGGGCATGAGGAGCGACTCGCGTACGAATGTCGGCGCAGCGGCGAAGACAGGAGAGTCCTTGCTGTCACCCATGCTGGCACGCATCGCATCGACCATCTGCGGAGCCGTGAGTACGTCCTTGCCCAGAGGAGCGAGAGTGTAATCGAGGAATACGATCATCGCCTGCCCTTCTGTGACCGCCTGCCGGGCAGCCTGGGCCTCTTCGATTGTTTCCTCTTGATTGTCCGGAAGCGGTTTGTCGTCTTTTGCGCCCGCCAACTCCCACTTTTCCAGGCCGACTTTCTGGTCCTGCAAAGCATGCGTCAGCTCGTGGGCGAGCACAGGCTTTTGCTGATCGGGAGGAACCCAATCGAGCATGTTCACGGTTTTCGTCTTGGCGTCGTAATACGCTGCGACCTGCTCGCCTAGCAAGCGCAAGAATTCATCGTGCAGGTTGTAATCGGACGGCAGGAGGCCGAACTTTTTGAGAACGGCCTCCGAACGTTCGACCCGCTGGGTGTCTTTGTCTTCTTTGATCCGCTTCTCAATGTAGTTCTCAACCGACTGCCGCGTAATGAGCTTGCGCTTGACCGAGTGCTTGATTGGTAGACCGGTATCATCGCTGGCGAACTGCAGGATCTGGTCAACGGAGCGGAATAGTTCTTTGGCCTGCTGCTTGGTGATGGGGCCTGTTTGTTGTTGTGGCGACTCTTGCTGTGGCGACGCAGTACCGGGATTTGACGGATGTTGCGCCTCTGGACCGTTTCCCGCAGGGGTAATCGATTGAGACGGTTCCCCGGGTGTTGGCTGTGCGTTCGGGTGCGGCGTTGCGGGTGCCTGCTGCGCCGCGGTGGGAGAATCCGGTTGAACTGGAGCCTGAGGCGCTGCTGGCTGTTGTCCCAGTGCCGTAGTGCAGGTCAGCAGAATCACACAAGCGACAATGTGAACCGCCAATTTTCTTGAAGACAAAATATGAAACCGCATCAGGAGGTTTTTAGTTTGGCGGGTAGGCAATCAGCTCTTTTCCCGCAGCAGCATGCGAATCAACTGTACGAATCCGGCAATCGCGCCGATGACGATGCCAGTGATGGTGAGCCAGTGAGTGTGGAACAGGTAGTCACCGAGCTTGCCGAGCAGCAGTCCGACGACAACCGCAGCAGGAATGATGAAGGCGATTTCCGAGTAGCGCGCCCAAACGATGGCGGTACTTTGCAAGTTCCTTCGCTCGTCATGGTCGTCAGCCATAAAGGAAGCGTACCATGAGAGCGATATCCGCTGAACGCCGCGAGGCACAGGGAGCGCACGACGCTGAGAAGCGCCGCATCGCAGGCTCGCGCTAATGTGAGTCTTTTTGCCCCTGACACTTCGTCAGAATCGCCGACCGCAGCCGGCCGCGCAGCTCATCCGGCAGCTCGTAGAGATGAGAGTCCCGGTAGATCTCAATGGTCATCTTGGTCGTGTTGCAGACGACGTAGCAGTTATGACACCACTGAAGATGGTCTTCCAGCTCGGCCTTGGTCTGGGCGTCTATGGTGTCATCAAGATAATCGGTCAGCTCTTTAAGAAATTCAGAGCAGGTCACTGTTTGCCATCTCCACCAACACGGTTTTTAAAGTACTTGCTCAAACGCTCGCGCAGTTGCAATCGGGCGCGAAGCAGACGCGACTTCACGGCCGGAATACTCAGGTCCAGCGCGTCGGCAGTCTCTTCCGTCGAGAGACCTTCCACATCGCGCAAGACAAACACCGTCCTGAAACTGGGCGGCAATCCCTGAATGGTTTTGCTCAGGATCTCTTTCAGCTCACCTTGGCCATAAAGCTGTTCTGGATTCGGGGACCAATCCGCGACCTCGCGCGGCATCGAGTCCTCTTCCGTCTTAATGTCCTCGTCGAGCGAAACCATGCGCTCCGGACGACGGCGGCGCAAACGCATCAGCGCCTCGTTTACCGCGATCCGAACCAGCCAGGTGTAAAACTTCGATTGCTCCTGAAAGTTGGCCAGGTTCTGATACGCCTTCAGAAAGGCGTCCTGCACCACGTCTTCAGCATCTTCCCGATTCTGCGTTATATGCTGCGCAATCCGGAAGACATTTCGGTCATAGCGTTTCACCAGTTCCTCGAAGGCGCTGATGTCGCCAGCCTTTGCGGCATGAACTAGCGTACTTTCTTCGCTAGCGTGCCCTTCCACTTTGGGTTGGATGGTTCCCATTTGTTTGCAGATTCAGGATTTTAACAGGGCAGAGAAACTTTTGCTGCCATTTTAACTGTTTTGGTGCTCGGTTTGTGGCAGGAGCACGTCTGTCCGGGACGAGCAGCAGATGCGACGCTTTGTCTCCATCTCTCGTCGCTACCCCGAGTTCCAACTTCATGTACGGGAGGTTATCCGCTTCGGATGTCCTGTGGCGAACCTTTCCTGTAACGCTGAGGCCGATTGCACTCTGAACGAATCGCGCTAAACTGAACAGCAGTGAGTTTCCTTGGCCGCTTTCTAGCACTGTTCCTGACTTCATGTCTCATGCTTGAGGCTACCGGGCTGCCTGCTTTGGCAAGTACCTCCGAGCAATCGAGTTCGCATGCCTCGTCGAGCACGACTTCGAGCAAGAAGAAGAAGTTGTCTAAGAGCAAAAGCAAGTCAGCTTCGCACAAGAGTCACAAATCTCGCGCCAAGATTTCCGCCGCCCGGGCACAAAAACTGCACCGGACGTTCGTGGCTTCGAGCGACCTCCGGCCCATGGCACGTCAGCTCATTCAGTTCCGTACCCCGGCTGCCTACGCAGGGGTGGAAACCTACGCCAGCACACATGCCGGGACAGATGCCGGCGCGCTTGCGTGGTTTGCCATAGGATACGCGCATTATCTCGATGCGCAATATCCCGCGGCCATTACGGCAATGCAGAAAGCTGCGCCGAAGATGGGCGAATTGGGTGACTACACCTCCTTCTTCATCGGCAACTCCTATGTGCTGAGTAACAACCCGGAAGCCGCATTTACCTATCTTCGTGATTTTGCAGCCCGCTACCCGGATTCCATCTATGCTCACGAAGCCATGATCGCTTATGCCAAAGCTTTGCTGGCTGACAATCGGCCAGCCGAGGCGGTACACCTTCTTCAGACTTATCGTGGAGGCGGGTCCGAAACAGATTTCTATCTGGCCAAAGCCTATGTTGCCAGTGGCCAGGGCCGTACCGGCGCCGAATTATTCCGGCACATCTACTACGATTACGCGACCAGCTATCTGGCCGACGATGCCTCCGCAGCGCTGAAGAAAATCCCTGAGGCAGAGTTCCTGCCGCCTCCAACCTTTGCCGATCACCAGAAGCGTGCCGATCAGCTCTACAGGGCCCATCATTACGCCGCAGCGGCGGAAGAATACAGCGCGATGCTCGACATGGCTCCCGCCAGCGTGCGCTCTGACGTGCTTATCGATTACGCCAATGCGCTGATCAAGACTGGCCAGAATCGCGAAGCCGCGTCCGTGCTCGATCGCATACCTGACGATGGCAGCGAGGCTTCGGCCGAAAAATGGTATCAACGGTTGGAGTTGGCGCGCAGTGCTCAGGACGACAACAAGATCCAGGAAATCCTGACGTACATGCGCACCGCGACGCCGCACTCGGAGTGGCTCGAGTCGGCATTGATGTCGACCGGCAACATGTATCTGCTGCGCAAGGACTATGACCAGGCCATCGACTATTATCGAGAGCTTCAGGAACGGTTTCCCAACGGCTCGAAGGCCTCCTATGCTCATTGGAAATATGCCTGGTTGACCTACCGCCAAGGCCGCAACGATGAGGCCAAGAAAGCATTTGCGCGCCAGATTGAACTTTATCCGGCAAGCGCGGAGGTACCCAACGCGCTGTACTGGCGAGCCCGCCTGGCGGAAGACGATCACGATAACGGACTGGCGCGGGCCTACTACCAAAAGTTATCTGAGCGTTATCGCAATTACTATTACGGCGTATTGGCGCGTAAGCGGCTAGCATTAATGCCGTCCACATCTCCTGCAAATGTGGCGGCCCTGCAGGAGATTGCGTCGGTCAAACAATATGACGACGACGCCCTGCGCACCCAGCCTCCTGCTGACGACCTGCACTACAGCCGCGCCAAGCTCCTGGAAAATGCCGGCGCCCTGGATCTGGCCGTCCGCGAGTTGCAGAATGGTGCGTCCGACGGGCCCTCGTGGGAAATGGTAGAAGTGGCGCGCATGTACACCGCTGCCGGTGAATACTTCCGGGCCTTGCAGGCGTTGAAGCACTGTGTCTCCGGCTACTTTGCCATGGAGATGGGCGACCTGCCTCCCGAGTATTGGCATGGACTCTTTCCACGGCCTTATTGGGATTCTCTGCGTCGTAACGCCGAAGAGAACGGGCTGGATCCTTATCTGGTTTCGGCGCTGATTCGACAGGAATCGGAGTTCAACCCCAGCGCAGTTTCGCATTCGAATGCGCTCGGCTTAATGCAGTTGCTGCCACGGACGGGCAAGGGAGAAGCCAAAGAAGTCGGGCTGAAAGGCTACAACACTGACTCGTTGTTTGATCCCAACATCAACCTCGAGCTGGGTACGCGCTACTTCCGCAAGATGGTCGACCACTTCAACGGGCAGGTGGAATATGCGCTGGCCGCCTACAACGCTGGTGACAACCGTGTCGAGCAGTGGCGCAGCGACGGCACCTATCGTGATATCGACGAGTTCGTAGAATCGATTCCATTCACCGAAACCCGGGAGTATGTGCAGGCCATCGTGCGGAATGCCGCGGTTTATAAACGGGTGTACGGAACTCCGTAAGCGAGTCTTTCAATGCCGACATTTCATCCATCTTCGCCACACCAGGAATTCAATTACGTCCCGGTGCGCCGTTATTTGTCGTTCCTCGAAATGTCTCTCGCGCAAGGTACGCGATGGACCGTCTTTGAGAACAATGGCGAGTCGCTGTGGGCGCGCGTGCGCTCCAGCATCAGCGATTTTCTGATGAAGGAATGGCAGAGCGGCAAACTGAAGGGAGCCAAGCCCGAAGAGGCTTTTTTCGTTCGCTGCGACAACACTACAATGACGCAAAACGACATTGAGAATGGGCGCCTTGTCATGGTAATCGGCGTGGCTCCCGTTAAGCCCGCAGAGTTCGTTGTTTTCCAGATCGGTCAATGGATTGGCAGCGCGGAACCTCCCAAGCATCCTGCACCATGAAGACACTGGGAATGGTGGGTGGTCTCGGGCCGGAATCCACGATCGACTATTACCGGTCGATTATCTCCCTGTACCGGGAAAGAACCGGCGGGGAAGGCTATCCTCCCATCGTTATCGTCAGCTTGGAGGTGGATTCAGGCATCAGGATGCTCGACGCAAATCATTTGGAGCAGCTAGCAGGAGCTTGCATGCTGAGACACACGTCGTCACCGTGCAGGGCGCAGGTCTCGTCGGCAGCATGAGGCTCACGACGCACCGATTTCACCTTCATCAGCGCTCCAGTAGCCAGTGCTTTGCCTACGACGGCTTCGCGCGCGGAGTCACGTCCGCTGGTCGCAGAGTAGATCGCAACGAATGTGACCAGTTGGGCCGCATATCCATTCACCTGCCGGATCACCTTCAGCATAATTCCCTTACCAAGGTTTGGTGCCATCGGCATGGTAATCGGTAACAGGAGTCGCCCGCCTTCCCGCAACCCATCCAACCAGAGAGGTAGCGGGTGAGTACAGCCCGCGTTGATGAGCATGGCGTCACATTTGCCCGGATCGAATTGTGTCCCATCGCCTTGGTGAACGGTCACGTTCTTGCGGTCGGCCAGGTTCTTCTGCGCCTTTGCCCCGAGTTCCGGGTGGACCTCGGCGGCAATTACGCTTCCGTCTGGACCAACAACCTCGGCCATGATGGCGGTGTAATATCCGGCGCCGGCGCCAAGATGGTAGACGCGATCGCCCGGGCGTAATTCAAGCGATTGGATGTAGTGGCCCAGGGTGGCGGGCTGCCCATTTGTGAGGTCGCGCGAACGGTCAAGCGCGACTACCACATTGTGGTAGACACGACAGGGATCGGCATCCGGCGTGGCATGATATTGCACCGTCCCGGTTGTAATGTTCGGAAAACTAACATCCCATGGACCCGGACCAAGAAACTGCTCCCGTGGAACTCGCCGGAAAGCCTCAATCAGTGCTGGCGAGCTGAGATTTGCCGCAAACTGAACTTCTTCGGCGTAGAAGGATCGGCAATCCTCAAGAGTCATCACGGAGGTAGTTTATCCCGGCGGGCATCCAGCTACGAGCTACTCTTCACCGCTTCGCCACTTGGCCTGGCGAAGAGGATCTCGGCTACCAGCAAAATGGCTCCCACGACAATCGCACTATCTGCGACGTTGAACGCCGGCCAGTAATAGTGACCAACGTGAAAATCGAGGAAGTCGACCACGTGTCCTGCCACCACGCGATCCCACAGGTTTCCAAAAGCGCCGCCAAGAATGAGCGAAAGGCCGATGGTCATCGTGCTGACGGAATGGCTGTTCTTCCACAAGAGAATTGCGACGATCACCAGCGCTACCAGTGAGAACGTAACCAATGCCGCGCCTTTCCAGTGGACCGTCGATTCGGCGAAGAGACCGAAAGCGGCTCCCGCATTCTCGACATGGGTAATGTGAAAGAAGCCCGGGATGATTGCCAGTGAGTCATGTAAAGGCAAGCTGGCGGCAACTGCCCACTTGCTGATGCGATCAAGCAGCACCACCAGCGCAGCGATCAGGAAGAAGTACTTGCGTAGCGCGTAATTCCGGTTTACGGGCTCACTCATGCTGAAGTCGAAGACCTTAAAGCGTCGCTCACGGGACATATCGTGCTCTGTCTTATGGTTAGACGCAATGCCCTGCAGTAAAGAAGCATCATCACCGAGTTAGACCGGACCTTCAAGTCCGCGTCCAGCGACGTTCCTGATTTATTCATATCGTCCGCTGGGTTCGCCAGCGGACAATATGGAGCTTGAGACGATCTTCCGGACGCGGCGCTGAAGCGCCGCTCTACCTCACGCGATAGCCGCATTGGCTGAACCAAAGCACTACGCCATCTTTTTCAGAACAACGCTGCACCGCTCGCAGACTGTTGGATACCGCTTGTCTTCCCCAACGTGCGTGGAGTAGTTCCAGCACCGCTCGCATTTCTCCCCGGGAGCCTTGGCCACCGTGATCCTCAGGGGAGCATCTCCGTTCACGCCGGGAGTGTTCTCCAGCACGACATCTGACACGATGAAGAGATAGCGCAGGTACTCACGATAACGGTCAAGGAGCGGATAAAGGCTCTCGGGAGCCCATATTTGCACCTGAGCCTCCAGGCCTCCGCCGATGAGTTTCTCCACCCGCGCAGCTTCAAGTGCCTTCAGTACTTCGTTGCGAACGTTCAGCAGCGTGTCCCAGTCGGCCACAAACTTTGCGAGATCAAAGCCGGCTGGAAGTTCCCCGGTTAGATCGCCCTTTGACGGGAATTCGCTCAGATGCACACTCGGCTGGCGGGCGGCTGTCGCGGGCATGAAGTTCCACACTTCCTCCGATGTGAAGGTCGTAATCGGAGCCAACAAACGGACCAGGGCTTCGCCCAGACGGTACAGCGCGGTCTGCGCCGAGCGCCGCGGCAGCGACTTTGGCGCCGAGGTATAAAGCCGGTCCTTCAGGATGTCGAAATAAATTGCGCTCAGGTCGACGATGCAGAAGTCCTTCAGCCGCTGGTAAACCCTCTGGAACGTAAACGTGTCGTAGTAGGCGCGCACGTCGGCCGTCAGCTCCGCCGCCCGGAGCAGAAAGAACTGGTCCAGGGGATTCATCTCCGCAAAGTCCACGCTGTCGCGCTCCGGGTCGAAGCCGTCCAGGTTCCCGAGAATGTAGCGGAAGGTATTGCGAATCTTCCTGTAGCTGTCAGCGATGCGCTGCATCAGCTCATCAGACGCCATTACATCTTCGCGAAAATCCACCGAGCCAACCCACAGCCGGACAATCTCCGCGCCCTGCTTGTTGGCGATTTCAACCGGGTTAACCGTGTTGCCCAGAGACTTCGACATGGCGCGTCCCTGCGGATCCAGCGTCCAACCTACCGTTCCGCAGCCCCGATAGGGCGAGGCGCCTTTGGTGCCGACGGCGCAGAGCAGGGAAGAGTGGAACCATCCACGGTGCTGATCGCCGCCTTCCAGATAGTAGTCGGCGGGCCAGGGAAGTCCAGGCTCATGGCCAAGCACCGCAGCCTGGCTGCAGCCGGACTCGAACCATACATCGAGAATGTCCATCTCTTTGCGGAATTTTTCCGAGGCGCACTTCGGACACTTGGCTCCGGGAGGCAGAATTTCTTCGGCCGAGCGCCGGTACCAGGCATTGCTGCCCTCGCGCGCAACCAATTCGACCACGGCGCGGTGCACCGCTTTGTCGTTCAGGAACTCGCCGCAGCCTTCACACTGGAAGACCGCAATGGGTACGCCCCAGATGCGCTGGCGCGAGATGCACCAGTCAGGGCGGCTTGCGACCATGTTGTAGATGCGCTCTTCGCCCCATGCCGGATCCCACTTCACCTTATGGATCTCGTCCAGCGCCCGGCTCCGCAGCGTGTTTTCTGAGCCGGCAAGCTTACCCTCCATGGCAATGAACCATTGCTCCGTGGCGCGGAAGATCACCGGATTGTGGCAGCGCCAGCAATGCGGATACGAGTGCTCGATCTTCTCGAACCCTAGCAGCACACCGCGGCTCTTGAGCAACTCGACAATCGGCTGGTTGGCCTTGAAGACTTGCAGACCTTCGTACTCCGGTAAGCCATTCCGTAAAATACCGGCATCGTCGACATTGCAATGCAAGTCAAGGCCATAGCGGACGCCGGTTTGAAAGTCATCTGCACCGTGGGCTGGGGCCGTGTGTACCGCGCCCGTTCCGGTGTCCATGGTTACGTAGTCGCCCAGTACCCCCAGGATTGTGCGGTCGAGGAAGGGGTGGGCGAAGGTCGCTTTTTCCAGCTTCGTCCCCGGAAAAGTCGCAATCTCGTGCACTTCTCCCAAATTGCATTTCTCGATGGTCTGGTTCGCAAGTTCCTTGGCGACGATGTAGATCCAATCGCCGGCCTCGAGGGCCACGTAGGGCTGGTTCGCGGCGAATGTCACTGCCATCGAGGCGGGCAGGGTCCATGGGGTGGTCGTCCAGATAATCGTGGCAAGGTTCTTCTTGCCCGCGAGCCCCGGATCGAGAGCGGCCGGATCACTGGTCAGGGCATACCGCACCCAGACGCTCGGACTGGTGTGCATCTCGTACTCGACCTCAGCTTCGGCTAAGGCGGTCTTGTCGTGAATGCACCAGTAAACCGACTTCAACCCTTTGTAGACCAGGCCTTGCTCGTAGAAACCATACAGCGTTTCAAGCACATAGGCTTCGTACTCGGGATACATGGTGGCGTACGGCTTATCCCAGCGGCCAAATACCGCCAGACGCTTGAACTGCGAACGCTGCAAGTCGAGGTACTTCTGGGCGTAAGCGCGGCACGCCTCCCGCACGTCCAGCGGATCCATCTCCAGCTTCTTGCGGCCGAGATCGTTGTCCACCTTAATCTCGATGGGAAGGCCGTGGCAGTCCCACCCGGGTACGTAGGGAGCGTCGAACCCGCTCATGGTGCGTGACTTAACAATGAAATCTTTGAGGATTTTGTTAAGGGCTGTTCCCAGATGGATGGGCCCGTTGGCATAGGGAGGTCCGTCGTGCAGGACGTAGACCGGCTGCCCCCTATGTACTTCCCGGATGCGCTCATAGATCCGCATGTCTTCCCAGTGTTCGAGCAGTTTCGGCTCGTTCTGCGGCAGATTTGCCTTCATAGGGAAGCTTGTCTTGGGCAGGTTTAGCGATGCTTTCAGGTCGAGCGGCACTCCGGGTTTCTCCGTCCCCTCTATGAATCTGTAAAATTGATGCAACGATCCTTTTCATTATAGGGTGGCAGTAGGGAGCGCGCCATCGAGACCGCGGCTCCCGTTTATTGAGCAAACTCGTCGAACGATTAACGCAGTCGACTACAACGGTGTGGGAAGCTCTGCATCTAACTGTGGGAATGCGGAGTTACAGGTTCAGCAACTTGCTACGGACAGGCGGCGCAACCTTCCTGCAGGAGGCGGGTTTTCAAAACATGCAGCTTGGCAGGTCACGTGCTTAACAATTCCGGGCAAGTCTCCGAATCCGGTTTTCGAGGAAACAAAAAGAGTTTATGGCTAATCAAGCTCTGATTTCGCCTCCCGAGCAGCAGGAAGACCCGATGCGGCACGAAGTCCCCAAACCGCAGGACGATGATCTACATTTGCTTCCGACGACCACGGCGAATGCGTCTTTGTGGACGTCGTTGCGGGAGAACATCCGCGCCGTATTCTTCCCCGATAAACTTCCCCCTCTACGGTTGACATCGCGGCCTGTGCCGGTCCGCAACATCTGGGGCGAATACGACTACAAGAAGCAGAGTGCTGGGGTTTCCCTGGCGGTTCACATCCTGTTAGTAGCCGGACTGATTGGTTTGTCCATTCTCGGAGCGCGGGCAGTCAAGAAAGCACAGCCCAAGGAAACAGTTACCCTGATCGCGCCCGATTTATCTCCGCCGCCTTTGCCGATGACGGCGAAAAAGGGCCCGTCGGCTGCCGGCGGTGGCGGCGGTGGTGATCGCGATAAGCTTCAGGCTCCGAAGGGCAAACTTCCCAAGTCGGCCATGGAGCAGATTACGCCACCGGCGATCGTCATTCGCAACCCCAATCCGAAACTTCCTGTAGAGCCCACTGTGGTGTTACCTCCACAGATCAAGATGGCGGCGAACATGCCCAACCTCGGTGATCCCATGGCGGCGGTTCCTTCCTCGGCTCCGTCGAACGGAACCGGTGCCGGCGGTGGAATTGGTTCGGGATATGGCGGCGGCGTCGGCTCGGGTACTGGCCCAGGTGTGGGACCGGGACGGGGAGGCGGCATTGGTGGAGGTGTCTTCCGTGTTGGCGGAGGCGTTTCCGCGCCTCGCGCCCTCGATACGCCTGACCCCGAATACTCCGAGGAAGCTCGCAAGGCAAAGTACCAGGGGACCGTTGTTCTGTGGCTGATCGTCGGCCCTGACGGCAAGCCGCGCGACATCAAGGTAGCGCGTGCCCTGGGCATGGGTCTGGACCAGAAGGCCATTGAAGCGGTTCGCCGCTGGAAGTTTGAGCCGGCCATGAAAGATGGCAAGCCGGTATCCGTGCAGATCAACGTAGAAGTCAATTTCCGGCTCTACTGACGACGGAACAAATGGGCTCGATTCTGCGTAGCAATAGCAGGATCGAGCCATGTTTACTTTTCTGCTGTGGTGCATTCTGCTGGTGCTGTGCTGGCCGGTTGCCCTTCTGTTTTTGTTCCTCTATCCAATTGTCTGGCTGATTCTTCTCCCTTTCAGGATTCTCGGCTTCGCCGTGGAGGGGGTGCTGGAGTTGGTCAAAGCGATCATTCTTTTCCCGGCCCGAGTACTGCGCGGCCCGAGACGGGCATAAGCATTACTATTGCTGAATGTTCCGTACGCGGTTCGCAAGAGACATAGTCGCGGAATTTCTGCCTCCGGCGCGGCCGCGCAAGCGCCAGAGAGTCATCATTCTTTGCGATGGCATGCCCGGGATGCCGCGCAAGCAACCACTGGCGGAGTGGCTTGCGCAGAAGGGCTACTGGGTCTTCTACCCTCGCTATCGTGGCGCTTGGGAAAGCGGTGGCGAGCTTCTCAAGCGATCTCCCCACGAAGACGTTCTCGACGTCATCGCTGGCTTGAAAAGACCCATCCGCGAAACGGCCTTCCATCAGGTTTTCAAGCTCTATCCCGACGATGTATTTGTGATGGGTGGCAGCTTTGGCGGGACGACAGCGATCCTGTGTTCTCTTGATCCGGGCGTTAAGCGTGTGGTCGCGAATTGTCCCGTGGTGGATTGGACGATCCTGCGAAGCGCGCTGAAGGCTGAGACCGTGAATCCCAGTTACGTCGCTTACTTACGGGAAGCGTTCGGCAATGCCTATCGCCTGAGCGATAAGAACTGGAAGAAGCTGAACACCGGCACGTTTTTCAATCCGATGCACCATGCGAGCGAAATCGATCCCGCAAAGATCATAATTTTCCACGCCAAAGATGATCCGAGTGTGCCCTGGCGTTCCGTGGACAAGTTTGCAAAGAAAACAGGCGTGAAGTTGAAGTTGCTGGTGCGAGGAGGACACCTGAGAACAGAGTACGTGGTGCAGAAGTACTGGCCGGAGATCAAGAAGTTTTTTGAGCAGGCTTGACCCGATCGTCGCCAGCCTGCGGCAGCCCAAAGAACTCTTCCACCTTTTTCAAGTCCGTTGTTCTCGAATATTTCGGCAGGCTGTCGAGGAAAGTGCGGCCGTACTGCTTCTTCAGAATGCGATTGTCGAGCAGGCAAAGCACTCCTCGATCATGCAGCGAGCGGATCAGCCGCCCGAATCCCTGCTTCAGGGCGATGACCGCGCTCGGTACCTGATACTCAAAGAATGCATTCCCGCCGGCATCGTTGATCGCCCGGATGCGGGCAGCGACGACTGGGTCGTTGGGGACCGCAAACGGCAGCCGATCGATGATGACGCAACTCAACTGTTCGCCCTGTACGTCAACCCCCTGCCAAAACGAAGAGGTCGCAAACAGCACGCAGTTGGGTGTCAGGCGAAATTCTTCGAGCAGCGCATTTTTCGGGGCGCTGCCTTGCAACAGCATGGGGAATTCGAGTTCGCCGAGCAGCCGTTGGTAGAGCTGATTCATCAATGCGTAGCTGGTGAAGAGGCAGAATGCGCGTCCGCGCGAAATCTCCAGCAATCGGCCCACGCGCTGTGAGGCGAGTTCAAGAAATCCTGGCTCCCTCGGATCGGGCAAGTCTGGTGGAACGTACAGCAAAGCCTGGCTCGGGTAATCAAAATGCGAGGGGACGACCAACTCGCGCGCGTGCTCGACGCCCAGCCGGCTGCGGATGTAATCGAAGCCTCCGCCAACGGCCAGCGTGGCGGACGTCAGCACCGCCGAGTTCAGATTTTCGAACAGCGTGGTGCGCAGAATGCCGGAGACGTTAATCGGGGTCGCCTGTAGAAACACATTCTGCCGTCCCCCGCCGCGATCATGTCCCCGTCGTTCCCCTCGGCGCTCGATCCAGAAAACCGTGTTGCGCTGATTCGATTCCAGAATGAATCCGAGTTGCACGCGCAGCTCCTCCACCCGCCGCGACAGGTTGTGTACCTCTTCAGGCTTATTCGGAATTGCCTGCAGTTCGGTATAGAGGTGCATCAACGTGTTCTGAAGGCCGAGGTATTCATCGCCGTTTTCTTCCAGAAACTCGGCGCGGTTCTCAAAGGCGAAACGCCCTTCACCCGGGGGAATCAGCGAAAAGAAGAACTGCGAGCGCTCGCGCACCCTGCTGCACGCTCCCAGAACGTCGATAGCGAGCACGTTCACCCGGCGCAAGGTTTGCTCCACGTCGCGCAGCAAGTCTTCGACGCGAAGGTTCGATACCGACACCCCGAAGTAATCGGTCGCCACATCCTCCAACTCGTGGGCCTCGTCGAAAATCACGATCCCGGCGTCCGGCAAAACTCCAGCATCCGGTTTGAAATCGGCGCCCGCTTTGATTGCCAGATCGGCACAGAACAGGTGGTGATTGACGATCACGATGTCGCTTTCCGCTGCGCGCCTGCGCATCTCGGTGATGAAGCAACGGTCGAATTGCGAGCACTGGGAGCCGATGCAGCGGTCGGTGCGGGCATCGAGCTTGCTCCACAGCTGGCTGGATTCGGGCAGTTCGGCCAACTCGGCGCGGTCGCCGCTTTTCGTGGTCTTGTCCCAATCGCTGATGATTTTGAAGTGATTGATTTCTTCCAGCCCGTTCAATATCGGCTGGTCGGCGAGGTCATATAGTTTCTTGCGGCAAAGATA
The DNA here is from genome assembly GCA_963846815.1 of uncultured Acidobacteriaceae bacterium. Taxonomy (GTDB): domain Bacteria; phylum Acidobacteriota; class Terriglobia; order Terriglobales; family Acidobacteriaceae; genus CAVVDY01. The sequence goes on from CAWJXG010000001.1 coordinate 935,731, forward strand.
GTTCGCGCGCCCCTTCATATAGCACACCCGCAACTCGCCCAGGTGCTGCGAAAGGAAGGGAACGTCCTTGAAATAGAGCTGTTCCTGCAGTGTCTTGGTTCCGGTCGAAATGATGACGCGCTTGCCCGAACGGATCACAGGCAGCAAGTAAGCAAGAGTCTTCCCGGTTCCGGTGCCGGCTTCGACAATCAGGTGACGCCCCTCCTGGATCGCCAGTTCGACGGCCTCGGCCATCTGCAGCTGCCCGCGTCGAAACTCGTAGGCGGGGTGGGTACGCGCCAGCACTCCTCCCGGGCCGAAAAACTGGAAAAGCGAGGGGAGCCTGTCGATCGTCGAAACGGGCTGGGACGGAGAGGACACAGGAAACCCTATAATAGCGGTTTGGAAGCTCCCGCCGAGACATCTTCGTGAACCAGCAAAAATTCAGCAATGCACAATCCGACATTTCCTCTCCGCCTGCCGCCCGCGCGGGACTACTCGCAATCGTCGGGCGCCCGAACGTTGGCAAATCGACGTTGTTCAACAGGCTGGTCGGCTCCAGGCGCGCAATCGTCGGCGATGAGCCCGGCATCACTCGCGACCGCCTTTACGGCGAGACGGAGTGGAACGGCCGTAAACTGCGCGTGGTCGACACCGGCGGCATCATTCCCGACGAGAAAGAGCTGATTCCTGCGGAGATATTCCGCCAGGCCCGGGTGGCCCTGGACGAGGCGAACGCCATCGTCATGGTTGTCGATGGCCGAACCGAGCTTGCCTCGCCTGATCTGGAGTTGGCCCGTCTCCTTCTGCGCACTGGCAAGCCACTCGTGCTGGCAGTCAACAAGATCGACAACGTCAAGCAGGAACCCTACGCGGAAGAGTACCGCCGGCTTGGAATCAAGGAACTAATCCCGATTTCGGCCGAGAACGGTAACGGTCTCGTCGAACTGCTTGAGCAGGTCCTGCCATACATGCCGCAGACAGAGGAAGCTCCCCCACAACAACCGCAGCTGTCGGATGAAGGCCATGACGCGGAGGGCGACGCAGCGGAGCAAGAATCTGAGCCTCGCGAAACCAAGGTCGCGATCATCGGCCGTCCCAACGTTGGCAAGTCAACTCTGCTGAATGCGTTCACGGGCACCGGACGCGCCATCGTGTCGCCCATCGCTGGTACAACCCGTGATGCGGTCGACGAACTGGTTGAACACGAAGGCAGGACCTATCGCTTCATCGACACTGCAGGTATTCGCCGAAAGGGCAAAACCGAGCTGATGGCGGAGAAGCTTTCTGTCGTCATGGCGCGCAAGCACCTGGAGGCTGCCGATGTCGCTCTGGTGATCATTGATGCCGTGGAGGGCGTGACCGCGAGCGACGCGACCATCGCGGGCTATGCGCATGAGAGCGGACGCTCAGTCATCGTTGTTGTTAACAAGTGGGACCTGGTGACGACTGCGCGCACCGATGGCAAGCCTCCCGCCGAGCGCTCCATTTATGAGGAGCAAGTGCGGCGGCACTTGAAGTTTCTGTCGTACGCGCCGGTTGTGTTCGTCTCGGCCTCCAAGGGACAGAACATCAACAAGCTCTTTTCGACCCTGGAACTGGTCGCGCGGGAGCGGCGCAAGCGCGTCGGGACGGGCGAGATGAACCGCTTCCTCAGCCGCATCGACTTCGAGCGTGCCTCTGTGCCGATGTCCAAGCGCGTAAAGATTTTTTACATGACACAGAGCAATGTCGCGCCGCCCACATTCATTTTGTTCACCGACCGCCAGGTGAAGCTTCATTTCTCCTACGAGCGGTTCTTGGAAAACCAGATTCGCGCTGCCTTCGGATTTGTCGGCACACCGATCTGGATCAAGAACCGCGCCCGGAACGAGCCCAAAGGCAAGCGATAGTTCATTCACCGCCCCATCGTCGTACTGACAGCTGACAGGTGGCGGCTCAGGCTCCTCTACTCGTACCGCAACGCCTCAACGGGATCCAGCCTGGAAGCACGCAGGGCGGGCACCATCCCGCTAAGCACACCAACAAACAGCAACACCAGCGTCGAACCCAGCACCGCCATGGCGGAAACCTTCAGGTGAATGTCTCCTTTTCCGGAAGAGTCCTCGAACAATGGACCGAGGAGCGGCAGAGTCGGCAATACGGCCGAGAGCAGATAGGAAAGCGCGATGCCGATTGCGCCTCCAATCAACATCAGCATCATGGTCTCCGCCAGAAACTGCAGGCGGATATGCCATTTCCGCGCACCCAACGCCCGGCGCAAGCCGATCTCCCGAATGCGCTCATCCACCGAAACCAGCATGATATTCATGACTCCAACGCCGCCAATGCCAAGCGTCAGCGTGCCGATGAAGAGCAGTAGCACCTGGAGCCCTATCGTCAGGCCGTCGATTACCGGGCGGAACTCTTCGCGCCCGAACATCTGGATCGCCTTCTTGTCCGTTGGCGAGAACTGCTGTCGCTCGGCGATCGCGGCGAGCACCTGCGCCTCGGCTTTCTTTTCGAACTGCGGAGCCACCGGCTCGAAGACCAGCACCTGCGGATAGCGGGTATTCCACAAATCACCGGCAGCAGAAAACGGGATGAAGACGGAACGATCATCGCTGGTGAAGTAGTTCGACATCTGGATCTTGCGCTCCATTACGCCGATCACGGTGAAGCGCACCCCGCCGATTTCTACGGTCTCGCCGACAGCGTCGCGTCCGCTGAAAGGCTGCTGCTTCACGCGGCCGCCGAGGAAAGCTACCCGCCGCCGTTCGAGCTCATCGCTGGGATTGATCCAACGGCCATCGCTGGGCACTTCGTTGCGCATCTCGCCATATTCAGGACAAACGCCGCGGACAGCCGTATTTGCCATGCGGTCGTCATAGGCGATGGGCAGCCGCTTCTCTGCTTCCAGGCAGGCGTGCTTTACCAAAGTTGCCTGCGATTTCACGGCCTCAAGGTCTGCGAGTTCGAATTGCACTTTCTTGCCGGCGCGTTGTCCCCCAGGCTGTTCGCTGGTCTGCTGCGGCCAACAGATTACTGCACTTTTGCCGAAAGCTTCGAAGGCATGCACCAACACATGGCGAAAGCCGCTGCCATAGGCGATCAACAGGGTAACGGCAACGATGCCCCAGACGATGCCAAGCATGGTCAAGAGGCTGCGAGTGCGGCCGCGACGCAGCGCGATCCATGCCTCCTGCAGGATTTCGCCTGTGATGGCGAGAGCGCGCATAGGCTATCCCCCCGCCTCGTAGCGAAGCGCCTCGATAGGATCGATGCGGGCGGCCTGCCGCGCGGGATACAGTGCGGCCAGCACCGCCACCGTCCCCAGCAAACCGAAAGAAAGCAGCGCCGATTGCCATGTAGCCATCAACCCGGCGAAATACTGCGGCATGGGCAGCAGATTGAACAGCGCGCAGAAGCCGAAGGATATCGCCATGCCGACTCCGCCGCTGGCAAACACGACGATGATGGTTTCAAGGAAAAACTGCATCATGATGTTGCGCGACTTGGCGCCCACAGCCTTGCGCACGCCGATCTCCCGGGTGCGTTCCCGTACCGCCACCAGCATGACGTTCATCACGCCCAAGCCGCCAAGAAAGAGGCTGGTGAATCCCACCGCGCCCAGAAACACTTTCATGCCGTTGGTCATGGTTTCGAATGCCTGGGCTTCTTCGATGGTGTCCCACACACTGGCCGCTTCGCTGTCGTGTGGGTCGAAGCCATGCACTTGTGCCAGGGCGGCGATGATCTCGTTCTTGCAAGCCGTATGCTGCCCCACGGATTTGGGAGTGACCAGCAGGCGGTCAAGCCCATGCGGCTTCCACGGAGGTTTGTTGGGAAAGTCCTTATGAATGGCACTGTAGGGGATGAAAATCTTGTTGACGTCGAAACCGTCATAGCTGGAGTCCTGATCTTTGGTCTTCATAATGCCAATAACCTGGTACGGAATGTCGTCGAGATAGATGTTTTCGCCGATTGCCTTGTGCCCTTCGAACAGTTGCTTGCGTACTTCCGTGCCCAGAAAGGCGACGCGCCGTCCGGCTTCCACATCGTTCCAGTCGTAAAACCGGCCCTCTGCGACATCGATCGACCGCACATCAGCAAATGGCGGCCACGAGCCGACGACAGTCTGCGCGCTTGCGTTGAAGTTGCTGTGAATGCGGACGTCGCTCTGGCCCACCTCGGGCAGGACCCATCGGCAGTCGGGTGATTGCTGCGCCAGTTGGGGAATTTCGCTGTCCTCAAATTCGATCCGCCGCCCTGCGCGTGTGCCTCCGGCCTGCAAACTGGTGCGTCCGGCGAAGATGATCATCACATCCCGACCAAAATTCTGCGCGACCTTGGCTTGGCCTTCTTGCAGTCCCTCGCCCGCGGCGACCATTAAGACGATCGAAACGATTCCCCAGGCGATGCCGAACATGGTCAGCGCGGTACGCAACTTGTGCGCCCAGAGCGTCTGGAAAACGTCGCGAATGAGATCGCGTAAAACCATAGGGGCAACGGAAAAGCGACGGCATAGCTCGCCGCTCTTGCGCCTGAGAGGTTATACGGTAGAAGAGGGAATTTGGTTCGCTGCTGCGGGAGAAGTTACCACCTGATTTTTCATCCAGTCTTGTAATTCCTGCAGCGCGCGTTGGCAAACTAAAGCATGGCGCTGCTTCTTGTCGCGGACTCGGCGGCGCGTGGCTTCGTCCAAAGGTTGGAGCAAATCGAAGGTGATATTGGCGGGCTGAAAATTCTTCGCGTCAGCGTGGCAGATGTAGTTCACCAGCGCGCCGAAGGCTGTCGCTCGCGGAGGCGGAATGGGCTCGATATCATTCGCCAACCGGGACGCCGCCATCCCCGCCAGCAATCCAGTGGCGATGGACTCGACGTAGCCTTCGACTCCCGAAATCTGTCCCGCGAAAAGAACATTTGGGTGCTGCTTCATCTGCAGGGTTTCGCACAGCAGCGTTGGCCCGTTGATGTAGGTGTTGCGATGGATTTGCCCGTAGCGCAGAAACTTCGCATTCTCCAGGCCCGGAATCATGCGCAGAATGCGCGCCTGCTCGCCGAACTTCAGGTGGTTCTGGAAGCCGACCAGATTGTAGGAATCCGCGCGCAGGTTCTCCTGGCGAAGCTGTACCACAGCGTAGGGCATGTGTCCGGTCTTCGGATCGCGCAGACCTACGGGCTTCATCGGGCCGAAGCGCAGCGTGTCGCGGCCACGCCGTGCAATCTCTTCAATCGGCAGGCAGCCTTCGAAGTAGTTCAGCTTCTCCCAATCCTTGGCGTCGACCGCCTGCGCCTCCAGCAACGCATCCAGAAAGCGGTCGTACTCCTCTTTCGTCATCGGACAATTGATGTAGTCGGCGCTGCCCTTGTCGTAGCGCGCCGCCATGTACACGCGTGACATGTCGAGGGAGTCGGCCTCAACGATGGGACTGATCGAGTCGTAGAAATAAAGCTGTTCATTCGGTGCCCCCCCTTCGCCCTTCAGTTCGGCTAACCCGGGATCGGTGCTCAGACGCATGATCTCGTGGGAGAGCGCGTCCGAGGTCAGTGGCCCGCTGGCGATGATGGTCACGCCGTCGTTCTCGTCGATGCGCGTGACTTCCTCGCGGACGATGCGAATCAATGGCTCGCGCTCGATGGCCTGCGTCACGGCTTCAGCGAACTTGTCGCGATCGACCGCCAGCGCATGCCCGGCAGGGACGGCGGTTTGCTCGTGCGATCTCCATCAGCAGGGAACCCGCGCGGCGCATTTCTTCTTTCAGCAGCCACGGCGCGGTGTTCTCCGAGTCGGACTTCAGTGAGTTGGAGCAGACCAGCTCAGCGAAGTTCGCCGTCTGATGCGCGGGCGTCGAGCGCACAGGACGCATCTCATACAACTCGACGCTGAGCCCGCGACGCGCGCATTGCCACGCCGCTTCCGATCCGGCCAAGCCGGCCCCAATGATACGAATAGATCTGGACATGAGAAGGGGCTAAACCCGCATCGCCACGGTCACCCCGTCGCGCAGCGGAATGATCGTCGTGTACCACTCCGGCGACGCGTACAACATGCGGTTCAACTCGGCCACAGCGCTCGTCTGCGCGTCAGTTGGGTCGGGCTTCAGCTCGGGATTGCCCGCCATGTATGCCAGCTTGCCGTTCCACAGCGTGTTGTCGGTAATAAAAAGTCCGCCTTTGCGCACACGCGAAAGGGCCATGCGCCCGGCACGAGGATAGTCCTGCTTGTCGATGTCACAGAACACAATATCGAACTGTTCTTTGCGCCCGGACAATATTTCCAACGCGTCCCCGACATGGACTTCGACGATATCCGCCACCCCAGCCGGTTCAAAATAGCGGCGCGCATCTTTCGCGTTCTTCTGGCTGCCGTCGGTGTAATGCACCTTGCCGCCGTCGCCGACGGCCATAGCCCACCAGATGGTCGAGTAGCCAATCGCCGAGCCCATCTCAAATACGCTTCGTGCATTGATCAGCCGCGCGTATTGAAACAGCAACCGTGCAACGGCCGGGCCGACAATGGGAATATGCTCTTCCTTTGCCCGGGCTTCCATCTCCTGCAGCACGGCGTCGCGCGCGGGCAGCACGCCGTACAGATAGTTCTCCACGCGCGGATCGGTAATCGTGATCGGCTCCATCATCCCAGCGTCTGCCCCGGCTTCATCTCCACCACTTCAGGGCCGTCCGGGCCCAACAGCGCCTTCAGTTGCGAAGGCGTTCCGGTGAGCGGAGGGAATGTACCGAAGTGCATGGGGATGACAAACTTCGGTTTCAACAATCCGCTAGCGTAGGCGGCTTCGCGCGGATTCATGGTGAACAGGTCGCCGATGGGCAGCATGGCAATTTCCGGCGCGTACAAGTCGCGAATGATGGCCATGTCGCCAAAGACTCCGGTGTCGCCCGCGTGATAGAGCTTCACGCCGCCGGGCAGCTCCAGCACATAGCCACAGGCCTCGCCGCCGTAGACGATGCTGCCATCGTCTTCCATGATGCCGCAGGAGTGCACGGCATTAACCATGGTGGCCTTGATCCCGCTGACGGTCTGCGTGCCACCCTTGTTCATCGGCGAGATATTCTTCGCGCCTTTTTTTTGCAGCCACATACACAATTCAAAGATGCCGACGATCTTTGGCTGGTGCTGCTGAGCGATCTTCACGGCATCACCGATGTGGTCCATGTGGCCGTGCGTGCAGATGAGCGCATCGGCCTTGGTCACGTTCTTGTCCTTATCGGGACACATGGGATTACCCATCACCCACGGGTCGACGTACACCGTCGCGCCATCTTTGGTCTCGATGCGGAAGCTGGCGTGGCCCAGCCATGTGAGCTTGTTTCCTTGCAGGTTCATGCAACGATTTTACGCGGAATGAGCCGCTAAGGAACGGGTCTCAGGTGTCACGTTGCAGGCTGTCGGATTGCGGAACCGAAAAGCTGAGAGCTGACGCCTGACACCTCTTTATCGCTGCTATCATGGACAGGCGCTCATGAGTTCTGTAGCTCACAACCCGCTGGTCCCGGGCACACTCGACAGCTATCTGCTGGAAGTTGCCGACGCGGTAAACACTACGCTCGACCTGAATACCATGCTGCAGCGCGTCGCGGAGATGCTGAAGCGTGTCTTGGATTACGAGGTGTTTGCCATTCTCCTGCTGAACGAGAAAACCCAGGAGCTGCGCATACGCTTTCAGGTGGGGCATCCACCGGACGTTGCCGAGCGCATGCGCATCAAGGTAGGGCAGGGCGTGACCGGCAAGGCTATCGAGCTTCGCGAGCCGGTGCTGGTCAACGACGTGCGTTCGGAGGAGAACTTCATCAACTCCGCCCCCGGCGTGCGCTCCGAATTGGCGGTACCGCTGATCGCCAAGAATAAAGTCATCGGTGTGCTCGACGTCGAGGCCGCACAGCCGGGCGCCTTCAACCAAGATCACGTGCGCCTGCTCACCCTGTTTGCCTCGCGCATTTCCGTAGGTATCGAGAACGCGCGCCTTTACACCCGGGTTTCGCGCCAGGCGCGCCAGTTGGCGCTGCTTACCGAGATCAGCCGTGAGCTCACGTCCATTCTGAATGTCGATCAGTTACTGAAGCGCATCGCCGATCTGCTGACGCGGATCATCGACTATCAGATGTTCTCCATCCTGCTGCTTGATCCCTCGGGAAAGGTGCTGACGCATCGCTTTTCGTTGCGATTTAAGGAAAGCGTGCAACTGAAGCACGAGATTCATCTGGGAAAGGGACTGGTCGGCTTCGCTGCGCAGAACAAGCAGGCGGTGCTGGCGCCTGATGTCAGCAAGGATCCGCGTTACATCGAAGCCAATCCGGAGACGCGCTCCGAGCTTGCGATTCCGCTCATTTATAAAGACAAGGTCATCGGCGTCCTCGATATCGAGCACACCAGACGCAACTACTTCAACGAAGATCACGTCCGCACCCTCACGACCATGGCGGCACAAGTGGCCATCTCTATTGAGAACGCCACGCTTTACGAACGTATCGCTCGCCAGGAGAGATTGCTGGAACAGGACCTCGCGCTGGCTCGTGAGCTGCAATTCCGACTGCTGCCGCCCAAGCTGCCTGTTTTTCAGAACGCGGAGGTGGCAACGCGCTTCGCTCCCGCGCGGCAGATCGGCGGTGATTTGTACGATTTTCTTAAATACTCCGGTATAGGCATGAGCGGGATCGCCGTCGGCGACGTCAGTGGCAAGGGCGCGCCGGCCGCCATTTACGCGGCCCTGGTGTCGGGTATTGTACGTTCCCACGCCATGGAAGAGCCGGGAGCAGCCGGCATGCTGGAGGCCGTGAATCTGTCGCTCGCCGAGCGCCCCATCGACGGGCAGTACGTCTCGATGATCTATGCGGTATGGGACGACCGGCAGCGTGACCTGCGCATTGCGAACTCAGGCCTGCCACGTCCCATCCACTGCCGCGCCCGCCATAGCTCGTTGATCAACGTCACCGGACTGCCGATGGGCTTGTTCAATCACGCCGAATACGACGAGATGACGTTGCAGGCCGAGCCTGGCGATGCCTTCATCTTCTTCAGCGATGGCATCCTTGATGCCACCAGTTCCAAGGGAGAGATGTTCGGCCGTGAGCGCCTGGAACGCGTGGCCAACCAGCACTCGCACCGGACGGCTGAAGAGTTAGTCGACAAGCTGTTCACTTCGGTGAGCGAGCACGCCGAAGGCGTCGATCCCTTCGACGATCAGACCATCGTCGTGCTGAAAGTGAAAGAGACAGCTCCCGCAAAGTGAAAGCCAAACCTCTTCCCGAACGTCCTCCGGGCTTCGTCTACGGGCGGCCGTCAGCATTGCTCTCCGGCCACAACCGGGAACTCTTCGCCGAACAGGTGTCGGTCAGCGATCTAGCTGGCCGGTATGGCACTCCGGTTTACATCTATTCCGGCGAAATGATCCGGCAGCGCTATGAAGAGTTCGACCGGGCCTTTCGGCAGCAGCAACACACGATCTGTTACTCGGTCAAAGCCAACTCAAACCTTTCGCTGCTCAAGATGCTGGCGAAGTTGGGAGCAGGTTTCGATGTGGTGTCCGGAGGCGAACTCCACCGGGTGATGACCGCCGATAGAAAGTCGGCGGCCAAGGTCGTCTTCTCTGGTGTAGGGAAGCAGTTGGACGAAATCGATCTCGCCCTGCACTCCGGCATCCTGCTGTTTAATGTGGAGAGCGCCAGTGAGTTGCGCCTGCTTGCCGCGCGCGCCCGCCACTTCCGGAAGAAGGCGAGTTTTGCTGTGCGAGTCAATCCTGACGTGAACGCGCAGACGCACCCCTACATCTCCACCGGACTTCACCAACATAAATTCGGCGTACCGTTGCGGAGCGCGCGTGAGTTGTACAACCTTGTCCGCAGCGATCGATACCTCAAGGCTGCTGGAGTCAGTGCTCATATAGGGTCGCAGATAACAGACCTTTCGCCGTTTCGGGAGGCCATGGCAAAAATCGCAGAATTCGCAGCCGCTCTTCAGGCCGAAGGCTACGACATCCGCTACGTCGACGCCGGCGGTGGGCTCGGAATCGACTACGCTTCGGATCGGGCCAACGATTTTGCGGAAACGGTGCGGACCTATGCGTCCCAGGTTGTGGGCCCGATCAAGAAGCTGGGGATCCGGCTGATCATCGAGCCGGGTCGCTCCATCGTTGGTCCCGCAGGAATTCTGGTGACCCGTGTTGTTTACAAGAAAAATAACGAGGGAAAGTTATTCCTGATTACTGATGCTGCCATGAATGATCTGATGCGGCCGGCGCTCTACGATGCTTACCATGAAATTGTGCCGGTGAAGGCAAGCTCAAGGCCTCAGACGAAAGCGAAAGTCGACGTAGTTGGTCCCATCTGCGAGAGTGGCGATTTCCTTGCTCGCGGCCGTGAGCTGCCCGCAGTTGAGGAAGGCGACCTGCTGGCGGTGCTTGACGCTGGGGCGTATGGCATTTCCTTGTCATCGAACTACAACACCCGCCCTCGTCCCGCAGAGATACTGGTGCAAGGAAGAAAGGCGCGACTTATCCGCCGCCGCGAGAAAATCAACGACCTGCTCGGACCAGAGAAAATCTAGCGTCCCTATCGCTGTCCCCATTTCAACTTGTTTCGCAGGACCTCAAAAAAGGTCCTGCGCACCCGCATTAGCTTGACGGTGTGGGTCGCACGCCTGCAAATCAGGCGATCGCCCTGCCGAACCGGCATGCCCACCTGCCCGTCAATGCTGAGAAAGGCTTCTTCCTCGCCCGTTTCCACTAGTAGTTCGATCTCGGCCATGTCTCTCACAACCAGGGGCCGGTGGGTGAGCGAGTGCGGGCAGACTGGCGTTACGACGAACGCCCCAACCGAAGGCATCAGGATGGGCCCACCTGCTGCCAGAGAATAGGCGGTCGACCCGGTTGGCGTCGCGATGATCACTCCATCGGCCTTGTAGCTGAAAACAAACACGCCATCGATCAACAGATCGAAATCCACGAGTCGCGAAATGGCGCTTTTGTTGACGACCACATCGTTCAACGCGAAATGCCGGGCAATGCACTCGTGCGATCGGATCAGTTGGCAGTCCAGTACCGAACGTTCTTCCAGCGGACAATGACCGCGATCGACTGCTTCCAGCGTCGCGTACATTTCGGCAAGCGGTACTTCCGTCAGGAATCCCAATGAGCCGAGATTGACGGCCAGAATTGGCACGTCGGCATGGGCGACGGCGCGCGCGGCCGAAAGCAAGGTCCCGTCGCCACCCAGCACCAGCACAAAGTCGGGATGCCTGTCGCCCACCTCGTCGCGGCTGACGACTTCCGCGCCGTCGGTCGTGTAATTGGCGGTTTCTTTGTCGAGGTAAAGCTGGTATCCGTGCTTGCGGAACCAACCGAGAAGCTCAGGCAGAATCGTGGCCAGCTCCGGCTTCGAAGGTTTGGAGATGATAGCGGCGGATTTCATTGTGCGATGGATCAGTGTACCGCAGCGTTTTCGAACCGCCTCACAAAGCGAGCGTGCAGAAGGAACTCGCGGTTACCCGCGGTGCCCAGGATTGGCGATTCGATGGATTCGATTTCCGCTCCCCCTAGGTGTTCCACCGCCGCAGCCACCTTGCGAACGGCGGATGCCTGCACCTCGGGATCGCGGACTACTCCTCCCTTGCCCACCTGTGCCCGCCCGGCTTCAAACTGTGGTTTTACTAGAGTCACAAGATCAAAGTGAACGGTTCCCGATGCCCACGCAGAGTCGATGACGGCAGGCAGCACCAGCGTGGCGGAGATGAACGAGACGTCCATTCCGATAAACGAGATCGGTTCACGGTGCGACTCCGAAGTCCATAGTTGCAAGGGCGTCAGGTAGCGTGCGTTGGTTTTCTCCAGGAGCAGTACCCGGGGATCGGCGCGGAGCTTCAAATCCATCTGTCCATAGCCGGTGTCGACCGCAACCACCCGACGAGCGCCGTTCTGCAACAAGCAATCGGTGAATCCGCCGGTTGAAGCGCCAATGTCCATACAAACGCCATCGCTCACATCGATTTGCCAGTGGGCCAGGGCGTGGGCGAGTTTCAGGCCGCCTCGACTGACGTAAGCGGGATCTTCGCCCAGAATACGAATGCTTGCGTCGCTCGCGACCGCAGCTCCGGCCTTTTCCACCTTCTGCTCGCCGACGAGCACCCGTCCCGCCAGAATGAGCGCCTGACCACGTTCACGGGAAGGCACCAGTCCACGTTCCACCAGCAGCCGGTCCAGTCGCATCTTCACCGCGCCAGCCTAACACGGCGGCGGGTTGGGAAATTTGCGTGAATGACTGCTCCCAGTCCGCAGCAAACTTGCAAGGTGCACCGCAGGTGAGTCACTCTGCTACGACCTTCCGGTAACTCTGGACTTACCTCTCCCCGGACATTCCTTTTCCACAACGTTTTTCACATTTATGTTGAAAACCTCCTGTAACACAGACGCATTTACCTTGTCGTTGGGCAAAATGATCGTCGATGTTCCCTTACAATACGGAGGCGGCATGTGACACCCCTTACCAATGGCTACTACGTTCAGCAGCTTCGATGCTCCGTCTCCGCAGAATGCCCCGCAGGAGACGAAATCCTCCTCTCCGGAAATCGTTCCCGAGGTCGCGGCCTCACCTTCCGATCCCGGAATGTTGCGCAAGCTGTACGCTTTGATGTTGCGCTGCCGCATGGTCGAGCAGAGGGCTGGGCAATCTGCACATTTGCAGCGAGCTCCGTTGCCCGTCTGCACACGCTATGACTTCGAAGCGGCAATCAGCGGAAGCCTGATCGAGTTGCGAGCAGGCGACGCTATCTCCTCGGACTTAGGTGTTGCCCCGAAGATTGTCGCTGGTCAGCCCTTGGGCCTTCTCTTCGCAGAGATGAGCGGGCTTCGCTCGGAATATCTGGCCTTTGCGCCGCAAGCGGCAGACACTCCAGTTCACATACTCCCGCAGGCAAGTACGGTCGCATCGCAATTGGCGGTTGCCGCCGGCTTTGCCCTGGCCTTGAAGAAGGTGCAACGTCCCAACGTAGTACTGTTGCATCTGCGAGATGGATTCGAAGGTCTTGGCTTTTGGCATGAAGCGGCGACCTTGGCTGAAAAGGCGCGCCTCCCCGTCATCATCGTGGCGATCAACTCATGTGAGACCGCAGACGCGTCGGGCAAGAGTGACTTACGCCAGCGAGGCTCCTCGTATGGAATTCCCGCGATCACTGTTGACGGCAATGACGTTGTGGCGATGTGGCGCGTTACCCAGGAATCGATCCACCGCGCCCGTGGAGGTGCCGGCCCCACGCTGATCGACAGCCAGGTAGTTGCATCGTCAATCGACGCAGGAGCGCCTTCGGTTGAGCACGACCCTCTGTCGCGAATGCAGAGATATCTGGAGAAACGCAATCTCTGGGACGAGTCTTGGAGAGAAGAACTGGCTCAGAGATTTGCCTCTGAGATCGATCAGGCTCAGGCGTTCTTTCCGCGTCCCTCGGGTACGCAATAGCGGATCAGATCCCAACCGCCTCGTAGCCGCCGGCGTCGTCCAGCGGATGCTGGAACTTTTTCGATTCATAGGGACTGTGGTAGGTTCCTAGCCGCTTGCGCCGCAACGCAAGTCCGCCCCAAACCCCGAGTCCTAGAACGACCGCAGCGGCAATGACTCCGGCAACAGTTTTGCCGGGGTTCTCGATGATGGGCTCCGCAACCCGGCTGCCGGCCAGAACTACTCGCCCTGGCAGACCCATTTCCTTGCGGAAGTTGGAGATGCTCCGATGCCCGCCGCGCTCCAGCGCCCGATGCGCGCGCCACAACAGATAGGGGGACGGAACCGAGAGGTCTTCGCCGTCCTGCACGACTGCGTGTTGCTTGCCTTTGCGTTGCAGCTCAAGTAACTCATCCAGGGCGGAGGAAATCACCGATGCGCGAGTAGCCAAAGCGCGAAACGCAATTCGGCCGCTCTTGTCGATGATGAATGTGGGATTCGACAGCTTGCCATATTTTCGGTGAATGTCGCCACTCAGCTCATCGACAATGATCGGAATCGTTACGCTTTCCGACTCGCGCAGCAACTCAGCCGCTTTTACCTTATCGTCATAAGACTGGTGTGCCGGCAGATGCTCGCCGGGATGCGCCTCCCGCGTGTAAACGAAGAAGAACTCCACATCCGGATCACGGTCCTCATAAAGATCATTCAAGCCGGGCAGAGAGCCGGCTGTTTGTGGACATGTCGCCGAGCCGAAGGTCAGAACGACGTTCTTACGGCCGCGAAAATCCTTCAACTTGACCTCATCACCGCTCAGCGTGCGACCCTCAAACAGCGGGGCGCGATCCCCAGGGCGAGGTGCTCCTCCGAGTTGGCTGGTCGCGAGCTCTCGCAACAGACGGTTTCGCTGGAACTTCTCGTAGTTGTATTTACCGAACATGGGACCTCCGGTTGAGGGTCCAACAACTAATACTATTACGAATAGGCAATAACGCGTGAGTTACGCTCGTACGATGCCTCGGTGGCCAGCGGTGTTTTCTTTGTTGCATTTGCGTGACAATTGGCCCGCCGCCCTTGCCGCCATTTTCTCCCCTCCGTAGAATCAAAGTTCCAGCTGTGGGGTGAGGAGAAAAATGACAGCTCTGAAGGTGGGCGATCATGCGCCCGATTTCGATCTTCCAGCCGTTGTAGGCAACATCCGGCAGCGCGTCAAGTTGAGCGATTATCGCGGCAAGAACGTCGTGCTGGTTTTCTATCCTGCCGACTGGACACCGGTCTGTACCGCCGAGTTACCGGCCTTCAACGCCGAGTTGGAAAAGTTCGCCGGATATAATGCCGACGTCATCGGCATCAGCGTCGACTCCATTCCCAGCCACACTGCCTGGCAGAAAAAAGAAATTGGCACGTTGAGCCTTCCGCTAGCCAGCGACTTCTTTCCCCACGGGCAGGTTGCGGCCAGCTACGGGATCCTGCGCGAGGGCGATCCCCTGCCCGGCGTCAGCGAGCGCGCCATCTTCGTGGTCGATAAGGAGGGCAAAATTGCTTTCCGGAAGCTCTATCCTCTCGACCGCGCCCCCGAGCCGGACGAGGTCATCGATGTGCTGAGGAAGCTGTAAGCGGAAGAACCTGCTGTTTCGCAGGTCGCATCAATTCATTTCACCACCGAGAACCCCGAGGACACGGAGGAACGGAAGAAACAAAACGCGGTTTTTCTCTATGACCTCCGTGCGCTCGGGGTGAATTCTTTCCTCTAGTCCGTCCCATTCAGGGCCGCCCGTCTTATCCCTCCCGCTGATAAAATATCCCTACGATGATCCTTCCTTTCGTTCGCGATCTCTTCGCGGACGTGGAAAGCTCTCCCATACTGGCGCGTGCCATAGCCCATACCAAGGGCGGCGCGGGGCGTCTTCGTGTGTCCGGACTCACCTCGACCGCCAAAGCGCTGTTTTCGGTCCTTCTGCAGCGCGGTTCGTCGCGCCCGCTGGTGCTCATCGTCAACGACAACCGCGCCATCGAAGATGCTTTGCCCGTCATTCGCTCATTCGCCGAGCTCACCGGATCAGCAGCTCCCGAATCCGTGGTCAGCCTGCCCGCTTATGACGTTATCCCCTTCGAGAGCCAATCGCCGCACCCCGAGATCCAGGAAGTGCGGGCAGCTTCGCTCTGGAAGATCGCGACCGGCGCGGCCTCGATTATCGTTACCACCTCCATCGCGGCTGCCATGCGCATGCGCGGCGCTGGGTTCTACGCCGGGCTGGCGAAGGTCATGCGCCGCGGCGAGATTGTCGACGTGGAAAAGACGGTCGAGTATCTGCGCATGGTCGGCTACAGCCAGGTTGATGTAGTCGAGATGCCCGGCGAGTTCGCACATCGCGGCGGCCTGCTCGATGTCTACCCGCCCGAATCGGACCGGCCAGTGCGCATCGAGTTCTTCGGCGACGAGATCGAGTCCATCCGCAAATTCGATCCCGCGACCCAGCGCTCCGCCGCCAGCACCGACGATGTTGCCCTGCTGCCGCTGACCGAGACGCCATTGGAAGAAGAAACGCTTGCCGCGATCAACGCGCGTCTCTCGGGCGAGCGCCTTTCGGGAAGCGAAGAGATGATCGAGCAGACAGTTCGCGCCACTGGTGTCACTGTTTTTCCGGGATGGGAGTTGTACGCGCCGGTTGCCGGAGCCAACGAAACGTTTTTCGACCTGCTGCCCAACGCACAGATCGTGGTCGATGAGCCCGAGCAACTCGACGAGGCGCACGATTTTTGGTGGACGAAGGTGGAAGAGGCACACGAGCGCAGCCTGGTCGGCAATCTCGTGCGTCCCGAAGAGCTATATCTCGCGCCCGCGCAGTGGAACGAGCGCCTGCTAGCTCTTGCGGTCCTCAGCGTGGAGCAGCTCGGCATCGAGTCGAGCGACGGTGTCGAGCACCTGAACTTTCAGTCGCAGCCCACGACGCGCTTTCATGGCTCGATCGCCGCCGTGGCAGAGGAGGTCGGCCAGCTCGCCAAAGACGGCAAGCGCGTCATCTTCGCCGTCGCGAGCCTCGGCGAGGTCGAGCGCCTGGCCGATGTCTTCAACGAGTACAACTTATCCTTCCGCATTGGCAGCCGTACCCCCAAGCCGGGCCAGGTGTATGTCGACGAGTCGACCTACTTTTCCGAGGAGATTGCGACCACCACCATCGTCAAGGCCTATGTGCCGGAAGGCGTGGTGCTGCCCGAGTCGGACCTCGTACTGTTCGGTTCGCGCGATCTTTTCGACGAGGCCGATGTCTCCGCCGGCCGGCCGCAGCAACGAAAATCGAAGGTCTCGGCCTTTCTATCCGACTTTCGCGACCTGGCGATTGGCGACTATGTCGTGCACGTCGAGCACGGCATCGGCCAGTATCAGGGACTGAAAGAAGTTCCTCAGGAAGACGGTGCCGCTGCCGAATTCATGGTGCTGCAATACGCCGAAGGCGCGCGGCTGTATGTGCCGCTTACCCGGCTCGACCTGGTGCAGAAGTACCGGTCGTCGGAGGGCGTGAAGCCGGTACTCAACCGCCTGGGCACGCAGCAGTGGCAGAAAACCAAGGCCCGCGTGAAGAAGGCCATGAAGGACATGGCCGACGAGCTGCTCAAGCTCTATGCAGTCCGCAAAAGCGCGCAGGGCCACGCCTTTGCCGCCGATACGGAATGGCAGCGGGAGTTCGAGGACTCCTTCGAGTTCACCGAGACCGAAGACCAGATCGACGCCATCGCCGACGTGAAGCACGATATGGAAGCGTCTACCCCAATGGACCGCCTGCTGTGTGGCGATGTTGGCTACGGCAAAACCGAAGTTGCGATGCGCGCTGCCTTCAAGGCGGTCAACGACAATCGTCAGGTCGCCGTGCTCGCCCCGACGACCGTGCTTGCTTTCCAGCACTACAACATCTTCCGCAGCCGCTTCGCCGCGTTTCCTATCAAGATCGAGATGCTCAGCCGCTTCCGAACCCCAAAGCAACAGAAAGAGACCATTGCCAAAATCGAAGCCGCGCAGGTCGACATGATCATCGGCACGCATCGAGTCCTTTCAAAGGACGTCAAGTTTGCCGACCTGGGACTGGTGATCGTCGACGAAGAGCAGCGCTTCGGTGTGCGCCACAAGGAACGCCTGAAACAGCTTCGCAAAGAGGTTGACGTGCTCACCATGTCGGCCACGCCCATTCCACGCACCCTGCACATGTCGCTGCTCGGCCTGCGTGATATGAGCGTCATCGAGACTCCGCCCAAAGACCGCATGGCCATTCAGACGGTCGTCGCCGCGTGGGATGAGAAGCTCATTCGCTCCTCCATTGAAAAAGAGCTGGAGCGCGGCGGGCAGGTGTACTTCGTACACAACCGTGTCGAAAGCATCTACGACATTGCCGACAAGCTGCGCGAGATGGTGCCCAAGGCGCGCATCTTGATCGGCCACGGGCAATTGCCTGAGAGCGAGTTGGAGAAGACGATGTTGGCCTTCGTTCGTCATGAAGCCGACATTCTGCTGGCGACGACCATCATCGAGAATGGGCTCGACATCCCGCTGTGCAACACCATTATCATCAACCGTGCCGACCGCCACGGACTGTCGGAGCTATATCAGCTTCGCGGGCGCGTAGGCCGCTCCGATCGCCGCGCTTATGCCTATCTGCTCATCCCGCCGGATCGCGATCTGACCGAACTGGCACGCCGCCGCCTGGCTGCGCTGAAGGAATTCAGCGATCTTGGCGCGGGCTTCAAGATCGCAGCCCTCGAC
Source organism: uncultured Acidobacteriaceae bacterium (assembly GCA_963846815.1). Lineage (GTDB taxonomy): Bacteria > Acidobacteriota > Terriglobia > Terriglobales > Acidobacteriaceae > CAVVDY01. The sequence goes on from CAWJXG010000001.1 coordinate 953,891, forward strand.
CTTGAGCTGCGCGGGGCAGGGAACCTGCTCGGGGGCGAGCAGAGCGGACATATCGAGGCTGTCGGCTTCGAGCTCTACACCACAATGCTGGAACGCACCGTGCGCGAGCTGAAAGGCGAGGTCAAGGAAGAAGTTCCGGAGACGCAGCTCAACCTTGGACTCAACATCCGCATCCCCGCCGACTACATTCATGAAGAGAACCAACGGCTGCGAATGTACAAGCGCATCGCCGGAGTCGAATCCGAAGCGCAGCTCGAAGACGTCGCCGGCGAACTGGGCGACCGCTACGGTACGCCGCCGCCGCCGGTGCGCAATCTGCTGGAGTACGCCGGTCTCAGGCTTCTAGCGCAGCGCATAGGAGTGGCGCAGATCGAGCGTCGCAAAGATGCGGTGAGCATCCGGTTTACTGATAAAGCCAACGTCGAACCCGACCGGCTGATGCGCTTCGTTGCTTCAGAGCAAGGCGCGCAGTTCACGCCAGCCGGCATCCTAAAATTCTCGCTCAAAGAGAAGCAGCCGGAGCAGGTGCTCACTCGCTTGAACTCACTTCTTCAGGAACTGGCCGGACAAGAACAGCCGGCGTAGCAACTCATCTGCCGACGAGCTTCTGCAGTTCCTCGGGATAGCGTGCTCCCCGGACCGAAATCCTGGAAGCGGCCTCGTCAATCTCGCGCAAGTCATCGGCCGTAAGCTCGAGATTTGCGGCGCCCAGGTTCTCTTCCAGTCGATGGACTTTTGTCGTCCCCGGGATAGGCACGATCCACGGCTTCTGCGCGAGAACCCATGCCAGCGCAATCTGCGCGGGTGTTGCTTTCTTCCGTGCTGCAATCAGACTGATTAGTTTGACAACTGCCTGATTAGCCTTGCGATTCTCGGCACTAAAGCGGGGAACAATGTTCCTGAAATCATTGGGAGCAAACTGTGTCTCCTCCGTGATCTTTCCGGTCAGAAAGCCCTTGCCGAGCGGGCTAAAGGCAACCAGCCCGATTCCAAGTTCCTCCAGTGTCGGGAAGGTCTCATTCTCCAGTTCTCTCCACCACACTGAATACTCACTCTGCAAGGCGGTGACGGGCTGCACAGCGTGCGCGCGGCGGATAGTTTTCGCACCGGCTTCCGAAAGCCCGAAGTGCTTGACCTTGCCTTGCTGAATCAGGTCCTTGACGGCGCCAGCAACCTCTTCGATAGGAACTTTGTCATCGACGCGATGCTGATAGAAAAGGTCAATCCTATCGGTCTTGAGACGCTTCAGCGAAGCCTCCGCGACTTGCCTGATTTGCTCCGGCCGGCTGTCGAGGCCAGACTGCTTCCCGTTCTCGATTTTGAATCCGAACTTCGTCGCAATTACGACACTATCCCGAAATGGCGCCAGAGCCTCTCCGACCAGCTCCTCGTTAGTGTACGGCCCGTATATCTCGGCGGTATCGAAAAACGTGACGCCGCGTTCGGCCGCAGCCTGAATGACTTCGATTCCAGCCTGCTTGTCCACCGCCGGCCCCAGGCCGAAGCTCAGCCCCATACAGCCGAATCCGATAGCAGAAACTTCCAAATTGGATTTTCCAAGTTTGCGCTTTTGCATGATGTTCCTTTTATAGTCCATTTTCCGCCCCGTCCGGATATGCAGATATCGGTTAGATGCCTGACTCCGTCACTGTACGGGCCGTGCTCGCCGGTTGCAGTTTCTACCGGTGTCTGTTATCTGTTGCGTGTCCGTTTTCGGCCCTCATGAGCCACCGCTTCGAGTCCGAACAGTGGGTCCCAGCACCAGTCGATCGCGTGTTCGCCTTCTTTGCCGATCCCCATAATCTTCCCCGGCTCATGCCTCCGGGTTTGGGCACAAAGCTGGTGAAACTCAATCTGATGCCGCCTCGTCTCGCAGCCGGCCAGGCTACGCCCGGAGCTCTGCGCATGGCCGGAGCCGGCACCGAAATGACCGTCGCCTTTCGCGTCGTTCCTTACGTGCCGGTGCACGAGCGTTGGATCGTCGATATCACGCAATTCTCGCTAAACGAATATTTTCACGATTCGCAGAAGCAGGGGCCCTTTCGCCGTTGGGAGCATACCCACGGATTCGAGCGGATGATGCAGGCTGGCCAGATGGGCACGCTGATTCGTGATCAGGTCGAATACGACGTCGGGTTTGGCTTCGTCGGCCGGGTTCTGGAGACGGTCGTATTTCAGCAGATGCTCCGCTCAACCTTCAATTACCGCAAACGCGCGGTCGCAGCAATCTTCCCCGAACCCACGGCTGTCGCGAACGCCGGCTGAATCACTCGCATCAGTGACAGAAGTCACATCGCAGCTCCTGGGGCCGCGCTAAGTTGAAATTGAAATTCATTTTCAATATCAGCAGGCGGTCATGCGCACTTATATCTCGCTCCTCCTCCTCCTTTTGCTGGCGGCTGCTTCCTTGCCCCCGGCGAACGCCGAAACCCTCCCTTCCGCGGACCCGGTAGAAGCATCTGAGAACGGGCCGACAACCCCGTCCAAGCCCGATCTGCCAATCCAGGACAACAGCTTCCTGGTCGAGGAAGCCTACAACCAGGAGGATGGGGTCATTCAACACATCAGCTTCGTACAATTCCTGAACTCCGGAGACGTTATATACACGCAGACTGACGAGTGGCCCCTGCGCTCCCTCAAGCACCAGTTGAGCGTGACCGCCTCGGTTAACGAATCCGGAAGTTATCGGCAGTACGGCCCGGGCTGGGGAGATACCGCCATCAACTATCGCTATCAGCTTGTAGGAAGCGGCGAAACCCGGTTGGCGATCGCGCCTCGACTCTCGATGCTATTGCCGACAGGCAACAGCGAGGCCGGCCGAGGGTATGGGGGCTGGGGTCTGCAGACCAATTTGCCCATCAGCTTGCAACCCAATCGTTACCTCGTGACTCACTGGAACGCGGGCGTGACCTGGATTCCTTCGGCCCAGGATGCACAGAACCAGCACGCCGCGCTGCTGAACCCCAACCTCGCGCAGTCCACGGTCTGGCTGGTGAAGCCGCGTTTCAACGCGCTCTGCGAAGTGGTCTGGACGTCGAACGCAACGGTGATTGCTTCCGGGCGCACCACACGCCAGCAGGCGCTGTTCGTCAGCCCGGGCGTGCGCTGGGCCTACAACTTCAAGAGCGGGCTGCAGATCGTCCCTGGTGTCGGCTTGCCGATCGGGCTGATGGGAGCCACCGGTCAGCGCGGCGCGATCTTCTATCTGAGCTTCGAGCACCCATTCGCATTCTCGCACTCACGCCCGCGCTGAGCGGACGACCGGCGCGTTCTTCGCTGTTGGGCCTTGTCATGCCACACGCAGCGACGTACCTGTTTTTGCCTAGGTCGACAAAGCGTCAACCACCGAGGACACGGAGGACATTGAGAAATTGAGAGCGGTTTTTCTCCGTGCCCTCCGTGTTCTCTGTGGTGAGTGCCTTTCGCCGTACATAGCGTGTCGGTTCTCCGGCTCCGAGCAGGCGAATGGCGCAAGCCAGTTTCCTCTGTGTCTCTGTGCCTCGGTGGTTGACATTCGCTATCCTGACGGAATGGACTTGTTCGCTTTCACTCGCAAGCTCGTCGACATCGAGTCGATCACCGGCAACGAAACAGCCGTAGGAGAAGCGCTCGCCGGCGATTTGCAGCGGCTAGGCTACTCCGTCGAGCGCATGATGGTGGAGGGCCCACGATTTAACGTTTGGGCCACTTCGTCCTGCGATTCTGAGCCCCCGGTTGTGCTCTCGACGCACATGGATGTCGTGCCGCCCTTCTTTCCGTCATCGGAGACACAAGACCGCATTTACGGTCGAGGGTCGTGCGATGCCAAAGGCATCATCGCCGCACAACTCGGCGCCGCCGAGAAGCTGAGGACCGAAGGCATTCACGTCGGACTGCTCTTTCTGGTCGGCGAGGAACGCGACAGCCAGGGAGCTCAGGTCGCAAACCAGCAGCCACATGGCGCGAAGTTCCTCATTAATGGCGAGCCGACGGAGAACAAGCTGGCCCTTGCGTCGAAGGGAACCCTGCGTGTCGAGATCGTGGCAAAGGGCCGGATGGCGCACTCGGCCTATCCGGAATTAGGGGAATCAGCGATCGAGAGGCTGCTCGACGCTCTGGAGCGCGTTCGCGCGCTGAAGCTGCCCACCAGTGCCAAGGCTGGGCCGTGCACTATGAACATCGGCCTCATCGAAGGTGGCCGCGCGCCCAACGTCATTCCCGACCACGCCGTCGCGCAGTTGTTGTATCGCTTAGTCGGTCCGTCCGAGGATCTGCGGCGAAAAATCGACCAAGCCGTCGCCGGCAAAGCCGAGGCGCACTTCCCGCTCGAAATTCCCTACATGGAGATGACCACCATCCCCGGCATCGAAACCATGGTCGCCGCTTTCACAACCGACGTCCCGGCACTGACTAACTGGGGCAAGCCTGTACTCATTGGCCCAGGTTCGATTCACGTCGCGCATACCGACGGCGAGTACATTGAGAAGAAACAACTGCTGGAAGCGGTAGATCTCTACGCCAGGATCGCCCGCGAGCTATTGAAGCACTGATCGGTAAAACATTCTTCAAAATTTCTAGCATGGCTTGTCTGACCGTCTGCTTTCTGGTAAGTCATAGTTGCGAGTGTCAGGCAGGCCGCAACCACTATGAACCCCAGCGCGTCGACCGCAGCAACAGCCAGTCAGCTTTCTACCGGAGCATTCACCATTCAGCGGGGCTCCCCACTGCCCATTGGGGCGACTCCTTTTCGCGGGGGAGTTAACTTCTCAATTTTTTCCAAGCACGCTACGTCCTGCACTCTCGTCCTGCGGGATCCTTCGACGGGAAATACGCTGGCAGAGCTCCTCTTGGATCCGCTGCGCAACCGTACTGGACAGGTGTGGCACGCTTTCATTGAGAATCTGGATCCCGGGGTGCATTATGCCTACCGCTTCGACATGCAGCCGAATCCCAATCCGCTGGTCTACCGCTACGATCCTTCGCGATTGCTGCTCGACCCGTGCGCGCGAGTTTTATCAGGAGAAGGCAGGTGGGGCGCGCACACAGCCGCGAATGCTCCGCTGCGAATTGGAGTGGTTACGGAGTGGGGCCTGACCAATCGGAAGAACGATCAGCAACTCAACATTCCGCTGGTTGACAGCGTCATTTACGAACTGCATGTGCGCGGCTTTACGGTGCATGAAACCTCGATGGTGGCTCACCCCGGCACCTTCGCTGGGCTTGTCGAGAAAATCCCTTATCTCCAGCAGTTGGGTATTACTGCAGTCGAGTTGCTTCCGGTAAACGAGTTCGAAGAGGCTGAAACCGACCGTGTCAATCCCTTTACCGGAGTGCCGCTGCTGAATTTCTGGGGATATCAGTCGCGGGCCTTCTTCGCGGTGAATACGGCCTACTCCTCACAACGAGGCGATGGACAACAGATCAAGGAATTTAAGGAAATGGTGCAGGCCTTCCATGAGGCAGGCATCGAGGTAATTCTCGACATCGTGTTCAATCACACCGCGGAAGGCAACGAGCACGGTCCCACGTTCTCTTTCCGCGGCATCGACAACCCGACGTATTACATCGTTGATCCGGAGACCGGCGCCTACGAAAATTTCACCGGCTGCGGAAACACTATCAATGCCAACAACCCGGTGGTGCGCGACTTCATCGTCGAGTGCTTGCGTTACTGGGTGGTTGCCACGCACGTCGACGGCTTTCGCTTCGATCTCGCCTCCGTACTTGGTCGCGGCCAGGATGGCTCGGTGCTCAGCAATCCTCCGCTGCTGGAAAGCCTGGCTTATGATCCGGTGCTGGCTAACACAAAGCTGATTGCCGAAGCGTGGGATGCTGGAGGTCTCTACCAGGTCGGCACATTTCCATCGTGGGGACGGTGGGCGGAGTGGAACGGCAAGTTCCGCGACGACGTGCGCAAATTCGTGAAAGGCGACGCCGGCATGGCGTCACCCTTGGCGACCCGCCTGCTGGGCAGCCCTGACCTTTACGAAACCAGCGCTCGAGAGCCATATCACAGCATTAACTTCGTCACTTGCCATGATGGCTTCACCCTGAACGATCTGGTTTCCTATAACGAAAAGCACAACCTCGCCAACGGTGAAGGGAACAGCGACGGCGGCAACGACAACAACAGTTGGAACTGCGGCGCCGAGGGTCCGACCAGCGATCCTGCCATTCATGCACTGCGCACCCGGCAGCGCAAGAACTTTGCAACCATCCTGCTGCTTTCACACGGCGTGCCGATGATCCTCGCCGGAGACGAGTTTGAACGGACGCAACAGGGAAATAACAATGCCTACTGTCAGGACAACGAGATTAGTTGGATCAATTGGCATATGGCGGAATCCAATTCCGATCTGGTGCGCTTTTTCCGTCTCCTGATCGACTTCCGCAAGCGCAATCCTCTCCTCCGCCGTTCGACCTACGCCTTTCACGGAGAAGATGGATTCCATGTTACCTGGCACGGAGTGAAGCGCATGCAGCCCGATTGGGGCTATGAATCTCGCACCGTCGCCATGCAGCTCACGCAACTGGATACTGATGGTTCGCGGAGTGACCTTCATTTCATCGCCAATGCTCACTGGGACGATCACGAATTCGAATTGCCCCAGATCGGTGAACAGGAGTGGTTCCGGATGGTAGATACGGCGCAGCCTTCGCCGCATGATATTGCCGAGGATGGCCATGAATTCCCGTTATCCTCGCAGGAAAGCTACACGGTCAAGGCACGCAGCGTGGCCGTGTTTGTCAGCAAGTAGGGCGCGCCCGTCCCCAAGGTTTATATTTGCAACCCTACTCAGACGATTGGGAACACCCGGCGAACATCTCGAATTTGCCTGTCTCCGGATCGGCCTGCCAAACTGATCCGCTGCCAATGTCGTAGATCCAGCCTCGAATCATCAATTCGCCCGCACTCAGGCGCGACGCCACACTGGGATGGGTTTTCAGATTTGTGATTTGCTCCAACACATTCGAACCGGCCAGCCGGTCAATTTGGTCCTGGTCCGACATATGGGAAAAATCGCGCAGGATGAGTTGTCGTGCCTCCATTCCATGGCGCATCCACTGCTGCACTCCTGGCAGGCCCGCCGCCGTCTCCGGGTGCAGGAGGGCCTTCATGACGCCACAGTCGCTGTGTCCGCAGATGATGATGAGCGGCACCTTCAGTACGAGATTGGCGTATTCGACACTCGACGTTACGCCCCCAACGAATTCGCCATAACGCGGCACCATGTTTCCCGGATTGCGCTCGGTGAAGACCTCGCCGGGGCCCGTTTGTGTGATGAGGTTGGGCACGATGCGAGAATCGGCACAAGTTATGAACATGGCCAGCGGTGTCTGCCCCTTGCGTAATCTCGCGAACATGTCACGCTGAGTTGGATAGACTTCCGTCTGGAATTTACATACTCCGCTGGCAATACGCTTCCAGGCTCGCGCTTTGTCCAAGTTACCTCCCTGTCACAACTGTGTGACGATCCCAAAAAGCTGCCCACGTGCCAAGTCCAAAAGTGTAGCGTAATCCTTCTTTGGTAAGGCTTGCGAATCCGGTTCGTCCAGGCGAGAGCCGCCGCTGTCACTGTTTTCCTCTTAAAGGCAGATTGGGTGTCCCAGCGTTGTCGCCTGCAACTGCTAGACTGAGAACCGATGAACGAGACCGCCATCAACTCTCTCGCCCGTGCGTCCTCCGCTTACCTGCGCTCTGCCATGCATCAGCCTATTCAATGGCATGAGTGGGGCGAAGAGGCTTTCGCCCGCGCCCAGGAGCAGAATAAGCCCGTCCTGCTCGACATAGGCGCGGTGTGGTGTCACTGGTGTCACGTGATGGATCGCGAATCGTACGAGAGCCCGGAGGTTGCCGAGATCATCAATCGTGACTTCATCGCTGTGAAGGTTGACCGCGACGAGCGTCCCGATGTCGACAGCCGTTATCAGCTCGCGGTATCGACCATTGCCGGGACGGGTGGCTGGCCGTTGACTGTGTTCCTCACTCCCGACGGCAAGCCGTTTTATGGCGGAACTTATTTCCCGCCGGTTGACCAATGGGGCCGTCCGAGTTTCAAGAAGATCTTGCAGGCCATCGCTGAGGCTTGGCGTGAACGGAACGGCGAAGTGGTCGATTCGGCCAACCAGACAATGCAGATGCTGGGCGCGGAATTATTTGCGGGACGCCAGGACGACTTCTCGCCTCGCATTATCGGCGTGATGGTCCAATCTGCGCTGCCGATTTTCGACGAGAAACATGGCGGCTTTGGCGGCGCGCCCAAGTTTCCTCACGCTTCAGCAATCGACTTGCTGCTGGACTGGTACGCGCGAACCGGCGAAGCGCGCGTCAAGACTGTGATCACGACCACACTGACGAAGATGGCACAAGGCGGAGTCTACGACCAGCTTGCCGGAGGTTTTCACCGCTACTCCGTCGACGAGCGCTGGATCGTTCCTCACTTCGAAAAGATGGCCTACGACAACTCCGAACTGCTGAAGAACTATGTTCACGCCTATCAGGTTTTCGGAGACGAGTTCTACGCGCACATCGCGCGCGACATTATTCGCTGGATAGATGAGTGGCTCAGCGACCGCGAGCGCGGTGGCTTTTACGCCTCGCAGGACGCCGACATCAACCTGGATGACGATGGCGACTACTTCACCTGGACAGTCGACGAGGCGAAAGCCGTTCTCAGCGGCGACGAGTTTCGCGCAGCGTCGCTGCACTTTGATATCGGCGAGCAAGGCGAGATGCATCACAATGCGTCGAAGAACGTGCTTTGGATCGCCATGCTGCCCGAAGAAGTCGCGAGCAAGATGGGCCGCAAGGCGGCTGAAGCGATCGAGTTGCTCGCCTCGGCCAAAACGAAGATGTATGCTGCCCGCCTGAAGCGGCCGACGCCTTTCGTCGACAAAACGGTTTACGTCAGCTGGAATGCGATGTGTGTCTCCGCCTATTTGCAGGCTGCTCAGGCTCTGGAACTAGAAGAAGCCCGCAGGTTCGCATTGCGTTCTCTCGACCGAATTTTGGCGGAGGCATGGAACGATGAGCGCGGGCTTTCGCACGTTATCGCCTATTCCGACCCCAAGGCCGAGACGCGATTCGTTAAAGGATTGCTCGACGATTACGCATTCACCGCCATTGCTTGCCTCGACGCCTATGAAGTAACCGGAGCGATCAGCTATTTCCGATTCGCGCAGAAGATCGCCGATGCGATGATCGCCCGCTTTGGCGACAAGACCTCCGGCGGTTTCTTCGACACCGAGGCGAGCATCGAGGAGAAGCTGCAACTTGGAGCGTTGTCCGCCAGGCGCAAACCGTTTCAGGATGCTCCTACTCCGGCTGGAGATCCCAGTGCAGCCATTGCGCTGCTGCGATTGCACGCCTACACCAACCAAGCCACTTATCGGGAGAAAGCTGAAGAAACACTTGAGGTTTTTGCCGGGGTCGCTGAACAGTTCGGGATTTATGCTGGCACCTATGGCATCGCCGCAACTTGGCTCTCGCGCCCGCACACGCAAGTCGTGGTAGTCGGCGAGGACACTAACGCAAACGATCTGCTGAAGGCAGCCCGCGCGCCCTTCCTGGTGAACAAGGCGGTGGTGCACCTAACGGATAGTGAGGCTGTCGCCCAGAATCTGCCGCCGGTACTGGCGGAAACGATTCCAAATTTGCCAGGGCTGAAAGAGGGAAGGTCGCTTGCCGTAGTGTGCACAAATTTCACCTGCCTGCCGACGCTGGCTGAGCCAGACCAACTGGCGGCGCTGCTGCGAGAGACGCTGAGCCCGGCGACGTAGGTATTTCAACGGCTATGCACGACGAGGCGGTATCAATTCTATTCGCCGCGAATTTGGGTTCGTTTTGTCATATGAGCGAAGCGAAGGACCTGCTTTTAACGGCGTGACCACATCGACATTCTCGGTTACGCCGTCGCATCCGCGAAACCCAGAGCCCGGAGGGCATGTGATGGCAGCCCAGCGTGGAGCGAAGCGGAACGCTGGGTAACGTGGCCTTTTGAAATCCAGAGTCCCGCAGGGACGGCATCTCTTCTACAAGTTGCGGATTGTGTGTGAAATGGCGATGCTACGAGCGCGATCAGCCTAGCGCTCAGCTGCAACGGGACTTGGATCATCCACCATCACCCTCTTAAAACGTTGGCCCGCCACGTCCCAGGCGTAGTACAGTGTGCGCGTTTGTGTCGGACAACAATGCGGGTCGTGCTCACTCCAGATGCTCTGTTCAATGACTAGCTGGCCGCCAGGACTGGTCTTGAAGTGCGGCCCGTACTCTGCGCTGAACTGAAAAACTTGCTGCAGCGCATGGTTCTGGCACACGAAGCCCAGCACGAACGAATGTGCCCCCGTCCCTTGTAGATGGTTCCATGTAATTACAAGGAATCGCGCCCGAGTGCCTGACGGCAGCGTCAACAACGAATCGAAGGAGATTGTCGCTCGGCCTTCTGGCGTTCCAGCCTTGCGCTGGGCTTCATCGAAGAAATCTTCACTCACCCCGTTCTTGAACCTGAAGGTTTGAGGGCCTGGGGAGCCATTGAAAAGACCTGTCAACTCGTTCTCATCGGTGGAACTCGTCCGGATGATTGCATTTCGGAAATCGACGGAGCGGATATCGCGACAGGGCTGTGCCTGAGCGAGGATCGAGGAGATGAAAACAGCGAGAACAACCCGCATCCACATGGGTTTACGCTTCCGGCTGATAACACGCCTTATCGTAACCCCATCTGCCGTCCTACGGATCATTCTAACGCGCCTACCAGCACTCCGCCGCGCTGCGTGCAGGGCTGTCGTCGCACGGCCTGCGGGCTCTGAGTTCCCCTGTACCTCGACTTCATCCGCCAGTATGAAGGCATCTTGAACGCTCCCCACTCAACCCACACATCGTGTCATTCGATGGCGCAGCCTACATTTCAACGACTATCACGTAAGCTCCCCCGAACTTACCAATTATCATCAAACATTAAGAATGCGTTCGAAATATCAGCGTTGGATCTACAACTGGGAGTCTCGTCTCACCTCGCGAGACACCAATCGCGTCGTGCGTCCCTTGGAGTGGGGTACGGAGTGGGCGTCGCGCTGGCCGGTGGTGGCCGATATTCACCCGCCGCAGAATTCCGTCGACACTGCCGCGATGATCGCCTATTGGTCGGCGGTGAACCAGCGCATTATTGCGAACAGCGATGAGTTTTACGCTTATCAGTCGCCTGCAGATTTTCAATTGGAACGCCGCAAGGTTGAACTCTTTCATACCGGCAGCGAGCCGCCCACGACGAAGTTGAAAGATGAGTCGGCACATTTTCTGCGTTTCACATCGCCAGTCAAGACGCCCTACAGCGAGAACAATTTGATGAACGCGCGCTGGTTCCCGGCGAAGGGACAGCGCGCTGTCGTCGTCATGCCTCAATGGAACGCTGACGGGATAAGCCACAACGGCCTGTGTCGCATCTTCAACCGGCTGGGCATCGCGGCCTTACGCATGAGCCTGCCTTATCACGATATCCGTCGTCCCGAGGGATTGACGCGCGCTGATTACGCCGTGTCAGCCAATATTGGACGGACCATTCATTCCGTCAAGCAAGGGATCGCCGACATACGCTCCTGTTTCGACTGGCTCGAGCAACAGGGTTACAGCAAGCTTGGTCTTGTCGGCACCAGCCTGGGCTCATGCTATGCCTTCATCGCAGCCGCTCACGACCCACGCATCACGGTGAACGTCTTCAACCATGCTTCGACTACCTTCGGCGACGTGGTGTGGACGGGCCAGTCCACGCGGCACATCCGTAAGGGAATGGAAGGCGTGCTGAACCACGACCAGGTGCGCGACGCTTGGATGTGTATCAGTCCGATGGCTTACTTCCAGAAGTTTCACCGCTGGCCGAAAAAGTCGCTCATGATTTACGGTCGCTATGACCTGACGTTCCTGCCCGAATTCTCTATGCAAGCCGCGGCCGAGTTCCTCAAGCGCGGTCTCGATACCACCATCAAAGCGCTTCCGTGTGGCCACTACACCCTGGGAGAGACTCCCTACAAGTACATGGATGCTTGGCATATCTCGCGGTTTCTGGCGAAGGCCTTTGCCGGATAACAACAACTCTTATCGTTCCCTGCTTTTTTTCAACGCCTGAATTGCGTAAATAAAAACTTGTTGGAACAGCGCCTTCCAAGCTGATAAATTCCTTGACAACCCGGCGCGCCGGAAGCAATCATCCGAACAAACCTAAAACCTAGCTAGCCTCCTGCGAGTCACGTGACTTGAGCTTGGCGGCAGTTTCGCTGACCGAGAGGATGGTCGGCCGGCAGGGTTGGTCAACTTTCAGCTTTCCTTAACAAAAGGGTAATTCTGCAGCCGTGAGCCTCGCATTCCGAGCCGCATCTCTCGCACGCAGCGTGTTCGCACTCGGTTTTGCCGTGTGGACTGCCTGCGCTCACGCTGCTGTTCGCTCTGATCCCGCGATTCCCAATATCTTCAGTCCCGCATCGACCCCGGCCGATTCCATTTATCACCTCTCGCTATTTGTGCTGGCCATCTGCGGGGCGATATTCCTCACTGTCTTTTCCCTCATCGTGTATGCGGTAGTAAAGTTTCGCCGCCGCGACGATGATGATGGTCGCGAGCCTCCACAGATATACGGCAGCAATCAGATGGAGTTGGCCTGGACGGTAATCCCCGTGGTGATCGTCGTGGTGCTGTTCCTGGCAACAGCGCGTGTCATTCACGCCGTGGAAGACGCCAAGCTTCCACCCAGCACGCTGGAAGTTGTCGCCATCGGTCACCAGTTCTGGTGGGAGTTTCAATATCCGCAGCAGGGCTTCACAACTGCCAACGAGTTGCATGTGCCGGTGAGCCATGGTCCGCAGGGGACGCCCACGCGCATCAGGCTGCTCTCGGCGGATACGGACCACAGCTTCTGGGTGCCGAAACTTGCCGGCAAGACTGACCTCATCCCCAATCATCCGAACGAAATGTGGATTGAGCCGCATGAGACCGGAGTCTACCTGGGACAGTGCGCACAGTATTGCGGAGTAGAGCACGCCAAGATGCTCCTGCGGGTTTATGTGGACTCCCCGGAAGATTTTCAGAAATGGGTTCAGGGCCAGAAGAGTCCTGCTGTTCAGGCCGCAAGTGCCGAACGAGGGAGGCAAATTTTTGCAACCACAGCCTGCGTGAATTGCCACACCGTGGCAGGTACCAACGCCCATGGAAAATTTGGTCCTGATCTCACGCACCTGATGAGCCGCGAGACCATTGCAGCCGGTGCGGCACAGAACACGCGCGAGAACCTGCGGCAATGGATCAAGGACCCAAACGTCATTAAGCCGGGAGCGCTGATGCCTGCGATGCAAATGAGCGAGGCGGACATCGACGCCGTGACCGACTACATGATGACGCTGCACTGACAGGACTGATTGATGCTCGACGCCGATTCGTTATCGAAACCGATGTTCGTCCCCGAGGCGGGCGCAGCCTCACGCCCGTTCTTCGAGCGAGTGCACGACTGGATCATCACCGTCGATCACAAGAAGATCGGTCTGATGTATGTCGGTTACGGCGTCTTGTTCCTGGTGATCGGCGGCATCGAAGCTGCGATCATGCGAGCCCAGTTGGCGGTGGCCAACAACCATCTCGTCTCGCCCGAGACCTTCAACCGCCTGTTCACCATGCATGGCACGACCATGATCTTCTTCGCGGCCATGCCCATCGTGTTTGGCATCGCGAATTATCTGGTCCCGCTGATGATTGGTGCCCGCGACATGGCGTTCCCACGCCTCAATGCGTTCAGTTTCTGGATGAGCGCTCTCGGCGGCGTCATTCTGTACTTCAGCTTCATCGGCGGAAATGGACTCTATGGGGCAGGGACGGCGCCCGATGTTGGCTGGTTCGCCTACGCTCCGCTGACGGCGCAGGCATTCTCGCCCGGCCACAGCACCGACTACTGGATTATCGGCCTGCTGGTCGCCGGTGTCGGCTCCATCGGCACAGCTCTAAATATCGTTACCACGATATTCTGCATGCGCTGTCCCGGCATGCTGCTGCGGCGGATGCCCCTGCTTGCCTGGATGAATCTGGTGACCGGGGGACTGGTCCTGGTGGCGGTTTCACCCTTGACCGCGGCACAGATCATGTTGCTGCTCGATCGCTACCTGGGTGCGCACTTTTTCGATCCCCAGGCCGGCGGCTCGGCCGTTATCTGGATGCACTTCTTCTGGATTTTCGGCCATCCGGAGGTTTACATCCTTGTGCTGCCGGCATTCGCCATCATCTCCGAGGTGATTCCGGTTTTCTCGCGCAAGCCGATCTTTGGCTACAACATCATGGTCCTCGCCACCATTGCTATCGGCTTTATTAGCCTGGGTGTGTGGGCCCATCACATGTTCACCATTGGGATGCCGTCTTACGCCAACGCATTCTTTGTCGCTTCGACAGTAGCCATTGCGGTTCCCACGGGTATAAAGATCTTCAATTGGCTGGGCACGATGTGGGGAGGCAAACTCATCTTCAGCACGGCGATGCTGTTCTGCGTGGCGGCGGTCGCCCAAATGCTGATCGCGGGGCTGACCGGAGTCATGCTGGCTACCGCTCCGTTCGATTGGCAACTCGGCAATTCCTACTTCGTCATCGCTCACTTTCACTACGTCATTCTCGGCGTCATCGTCTTCGCCGTGTTCGCCGCCAGCTATTATTGGTACCCCAAAATCACCGGAAGGATGATGAACGAGACTTTGGGAAAGTGGCACTTTTGGCTTTTTCTCGTGGGCTTTCACGTGACCTTTGACTTCATGCACATCCCCGGCATTCTGGGCATGCCGCGCCGCATTTATACCTACGAGGCCAACCGGGGCTGGGAGATCTGGAACCTTATCGTTTCGATCGGCGTGATCTTTCAGATCGTGGCAATCCTGTGTTGGGTAGTGAATCTCCTATGGTCGCGGTACAAGGGACGCATAGCGGGCAACGATCCCTGGGATGCATGGTCGCTGGAGTGGTCGACCACTTCACCGCCGCCCGATTACAACTTCGCCGTCATTCCCACCGTGCGCAGCCGCCGCCCGCTGTGGGACTTGAAACACCCGGAAGATCCGGACTGGAAATACGAGTAGAGGAGACCAGGTTTGGCAGCACCGAGCATTACGCTGGGACCACCGGAGATGCCGCTGGCGCACGAATTGCGCGGGCGCGTCGGCATGTGGTGCCTGATTGTGGCGGAGTCGTCAATCTTCACAATCTTTGTCGTCGCCTACCTGTTTTACGCAGGAAAGAGCCTCAACGGGCCATATCCCAACCAGGTGCTGCATGTTCCGGTATTCAACTCCATCTGCCTCTTCGGGTCGAGCTTCACTATTGTGATGGCGGAGCGTGCCCTGCGACGCAATGCGGTAAAGCTATTCGGAATCTGGTGGCTGTTTACCCTCGTGCTGGGATTGATCTTCATCGTGGGTACCGGAGTCGAGTGGTATCACCTGATCTACAGGGAAGGACTGACGATCAGCACCAACCTGTTCGGAACGACGTTTTACTCGCTGGTCGGCCTGCATGCGTTTCACGTCATCGTCGGTCTGATTGGCCTGACGACGATCATGACTTTTACCGCGCTCGGCTATGTCAGCCAGGAACACGAGCACAGAATCGGTATCTTCGCCATGTATTGGCATTTTGTGGACGCCATCTGGGTGGTGGTGCTGTCAGTGGTGTATTTCATCGCAAGATGACGAAGATGAGGTTTTGCAGGGGCACGGCCTTAGCCCTGCCGAACAGGGCAGGTTTTTAGCATGATAGCCCAGCTTGGAGCCACAGGCGGAGTGCTGGGTAGGCCTTCGTTAAACGAGGAGCAACCGGTGCAGCCAAGGCCGCGCCCCTTCAAAAACAATGGAGGTTGGCGCAGCTAAAGCCTGCGCCCTTCAACGATAATGGCAACGCCGCAACAACTCGCTGAACATCGACCCGAGCAGGCGGTCGTTGTCCTGCCTGCGCCGACGGCATGGCCCTTCTTCCTGGCTATCGGTGCTTCGCTCATATTCGCCGGCTTGCTGACCAACGTCTCACTGAGTATCCTCGGCGCAGTTCTCTACGTGGTCGCCGCTGTGGGATGGTTTCGCCAGGTGCTGCCGCACGAAAATCACCTGACCCACACAGTCACCATCCCCGCCGAGCAGGCAGCCCTGGCAGTTCCCGAGGTGCAATATGTACGCTCCGCGGAGAAGATACAGCGCGCCTGGCTACCTTTAAAGGTCTATCCGGTCGTCTCCGGACTGAGAGGCGGATTGGCCGGCGGCGTGGCCATGGCCATCTTCGCCCTGCTGTATGGAATCATCGTCGTGCATAGCATCTGGTACCCAATCAATCTGGTGGCTGGAACCCTTTACGCACCCAATGCTATGCCTTCCACGCAAGCTCTCATGCATTTCCATTTTGCGTGGTTGCTGTTTGCGATTGCACTGCACCTGACCATGTGTGTGCTGGTGGGATTGTTGTATGGGGCCATGCTCCCCATGTTGCCTGGCCGGCCAATCGTGCTGGGTGGAATTATCGCTCCGCTGATTTGGACAGGGCTGGTGTATTCCGTTCTCGAATTCGTCAATCCGTTGCTCGACCAGAAGATCAACTGGATCTGGTTCGCCGTATCGCAGGTCGCCTTTGGGGTCGTCGCGGGACTGGTTGTCGTCCGGCACAACAAGGTCTGGACCGCGGAGAATCTGCCGCTGGCGATGCGCGCCGGTATCGAAGCGCCGGGCCTGATAGCCGAACACGACGGGGACAAAGGGCGATGAAGGTTCACTTCGCGGCTTTGCTTACGACGGGACTCTTCCTGCTCTCCGGTTTGGGGTGCAATCTTCCTGGCAAGCCCGCGCCCGGGCCGGAGGTTCCCAATCCCGATACAGTTCTCAACTCCAAGCTCCTCTATAGCCAGAACTGCGCCGGCTGCCATGGTGCCGACGGTAAGCACGGGGCTGCAGTTGGCATTGGCGATCCCGTTTACCTCGCGCTCGTGAGTGATGACACGATGCGATCGGTCATCTCCAAAGGCCGTCCCGGAACCGCGATGTCAGCTTTTGCCCAGAAGGACGGCGGCATGCTGACCGATGCGCAGATCAACTCCATCGTTCACGGCATTCGGGAGCGCTGGAGCAATCCCAGCGTGGTTGCCGGCGCGACGCTTCCTCCTTACCAGGCAAAGGGCCCTGGCAATACTCAACCCGGGCAATCCGCTTATGACAAGTTCTGCGCCGGCTGTCACGGTGAAGGCAACGCCGGTTCGAAGGCAGGATCCGTGCTGGATCCCGCATACCTCAGCCTTATCACCGACCAGGGACTTCGCACTATCGTGATTACCGGGCGTCCCGGCTTTGGCGCTCCTGACTGGCGCAATAACGTGCCCGGACAGCCTATGACCGACCGGGAAATCACCGACGTAGTCGCTTGGGTCGCTTCACATCGTCCGGCATCGGCCCTGGTTGAGACCAACCCAGCGCCGCCCGCGCCCACTGCTCCCGGAGGTTCGCAATGACTTCTCAACCCGCGCCGGCACCGGAATCCGCGGACAAGAAAGAGATCTCGCGTCGCGAGGTCTTCTTCAAAATCGGCCTCCTCCTCAACGGCCTGGCAGCGCTCGTCCTTGCCACTCCGATCATCGGCTATCTTGTCTCCCCCATTTTGGAGGCGAAGAACGGCGGATTCAAGCGCTGGATTACCCTGGGCGAGTTGGACGAATTCCCCGAGAACCAGACACGGCTGGCGAAATTCAAGAATCCCATCACCGGCGTCTCCGACGGCAAGACCGACGACATTCCCTGCTGGGTTCGGCGCCTGAGCGGAGAGAAGTTTCAGGTGTTTGCCATCAACTGCGCCCACCTAGGATGCCCGGTGCGCTGGTTCCCGCAGTCGGGCCTGTTCATGTGTCCCTGCCACGGAGGGGTTTACTACCAGGACGGCTCGCGTGCCTCCGGTCCGCCTGAACGTGGCCTGTTTGAATACGCCTACAAAGTGGTGGATGGCAAGCTGATGATCGAGACCGGCCAACTGCCCACGCTCTCGACCACCGCAGCTTTGCACAAGAGGAGTGGCGGATGTCAAGGCTGAGCCGGATCGGTGACTGGTTCGAGCAGCGATTGCAGATCGCGGGCGCGATCCGCGAGGCCACCGAACACCCCGTCCCGCGCAAGTCGGCGAGTTGGTTTTACGTCTTCGGCAGTGCCGCTCTCACCATTTTCATCCTGCAGGTAGTCACCGGAATCCTGCTGGCGCTCATGTACGTTCCCAGCGCCGCCGAAGCATGGAACAGCCTCCAGTTTCTGAACCACGCCGTCACCTTGGGATGGTTGCTGCGCGCGGTGCACGGCTGGGGCTCGAACTTCATGGTCGCCGTGGTGCTCATCCACATGTGCCAGGTGTTCCTGTTCGGCGCCTATAAATTTCCGCGCGAGCTGACGTGGATTGTCGGCGTCTTCCTGTTATTGATGACGCTGGCCATGGCATTCACCGGGCAGGTCCTGCGCTTCGATCAGGACGCCTACTGGGGTATTGGAATCGGCGCGTCTATCGCTGGCCGTGTTCCGGTGCTCGGGTCCTACGTCGTCCATCTGCTGCTGGGAGGCCCGATCATCGCCGGCGCCACATTGTCGCGATTCTTCGCTCTGCACGTGTTTGTCATTCCAGGTCTGCTGATCGCCTTCGTCTCCCTGCACCTGCTGATGGTGCTGAAGCTCGGGATCAACGAATGGCCCATGCCTGGCCGTTTGATCCGGCGCTCGACCTACCTGCAGGAATACCACGAGATGACGCAAAAGCGCGGCGTGCCGTTTGTTCCCGCCGCCATCTGGAAGGACATGTTCTTCTCGGCCGCGATCATCTTTGCGATCCTGGCCTGCGCCGCCTACTTCGGCCCCTTCGGGCCCACCGGCTACCCTGACCCGACCATCATTCAGACCATTCCCAAGCCTGATTTCTTTTTCCTATGGCTCTACGCCATGCTCGCGCTGCTGCCGCCCTCAATGGAGACACCGGTGCTGCTGATCGGGCCCGTAATCGTGATCGGTTTGCTGATCCTGTTACCTTTCATCTCCGGCGAAGGCGAGAAGAGCTGGAAGCGTCGTCCGATCGCGGTGGTTACGCTGTTACTTGTAGCGGTCGCGCTAGGGACGTTCACCAGGCTTGCCACCTATTCTCCCTGGAGCCCGGTAATGGACGGCTGGAGCAGCGATCCCGTGCCGGTGGAGTTCCTGAATGGCAGAACGCCCCTGGAGCGGCAAGGCGCGCTGATATTTCAAGGAAAGCAGTGTCGCAATTGCCACGCCCTTGCCGGCTCCGGCGGCAAGCGAGGTCCGGAGCTCGATCGCGTCGCGACGCGCATGACGCACGATCAACTGGTTCGGCAAGTGATCCAGGGCGGAGGGAACATGCCTGCCTACGGCAAGAACCTGAACCCGGCAGAAGTCACCGCGCTGGTCTCGTTCCTGGAGACATTGCATCCGGCGAACCAGCGTCCGGCGCAGGATGCCGCCGCCCAGGCTGCGATTCCTCTGGAGCCTCGACCCGTGGCGGAAAAACATTAAGTAGCGATGTCTCAAGTCCTGCACGCTGCGTTGGCCTCATGGTCGATCCCATGGCTGCCAACCATCGCCGTTGTTCTCACCGCGCTCACTTACCTCCGCGGCTGGTATCTGTTGCGTTGCGCGGGTTTCGCCCTCATCGCGCCGTGGCGTGTCTGGATGTTCCTCCTGGGACTGTTTTCCGTGTGGGTGGCTCTTGCCTCTCCCATGGACGTTTTCAACGGCTGGCTGCTCACGGCGCACATGCTGCAGCATATGGTGCTCATGATGATTGCGCCGCCACTGATCCTGCTTGGCGCGCCGCTGATTCCTCTCGTCCGCGGATTGCCGATCCTCGCCGCTCGCGAGTTCGCCGGCCCTTTCCTTAACTGGAGGGCCGCGCAGCGTCTCGGGAACAGGCTGACCCAGCCTGTCTTTGCCCTCGTGCTCATGAGCGTGGTGATGCTCGGCTGGCACATCCCGGCGCTGTATGAGTTGGCGTTGCGCTCAGGGTCGTGGCACCAGGTTGAGCACGCCTGTTTCCTGGTGACCTCCCTAATCTTCTGGTGGCCGGTGGTTCGGCCCTGGCCAAGTGAGGCGCAATGGCCACGCTGGTCGATGGTGCCGTACCTTCTCATTGCTGACCTGGTGAACACCGTTCTCTCCGCCATTCTCGTTTTCGCGGACCGCGTGCTGTATCCGTCCTATCTCAAGGCCCCCGCAGTCTTCGGACTCACGCCGCGCCAGGATCAGGCCGCTGCTGGAGCCCTCATGTGGGTCGTAGGGTCGGCGGCGTTCCTCATCCCCGCGATGCCCATTGCGATTCACTGCCTGGGCCGTCCGGTCACCGCTCCGCAGATTCAGCGGCTGCCAAAGCGCAGGCCCATCCTGAGTGGAGCATGGCAGAGAGCTCTGGCTCGGCTCGGGATCAGCAGCCCATCCGCCGAAGCCGTGTCGTTTCTTGCGCTCTTTCTCGCTATGGGGATTGCGTTCTCAACGGCCCTGGCATTTTCTGGAGCAGAGGACGACCAACTGGCGCTGCGCGCAAGGCAGCAGAGGGATGGCCTTACGGCATCGGTTTACGCATCACCCGGCGACTTGCCCACAGGCGGCAGCGAGGTCAACGTTTTAGTCCAGGACGCAGAGGCCTCTGTGGTATTCGACAGCGATATCCAGGTGAGCGCCGCTCAGGCCGGCGATGGCCAACAGCAGCAGACCACTCCTCAGGCACATGAAGAAGAGGGTGAAAACAAGCTGATGAAGACTTTCACACTTGAGCTGCCGCGGCCCGGCCACTGGATAATGCACGTGGATGCGCAGCACGATTCTCAGAACCTCGCACTTGCCTTTCCGGTAAACGCCGCCGTGCATCAGCCCGGATTCGGTGACTGGTGGCCCTACTTACTCTTTCCCGCCACAGGTGTGCTTCTGCTGACGGCCTATGTGAGGCGATCACGCCGCCACCGCCGCTCGTTGCAAGATCAAGCGGTACCGGTCGCGACATCGCGCTGAAGAGTTGTTTCCTGGGAACGCTGCTCGCGCTGAACCCTGCTGGCTACCGCAACTGCGCCACCCACCACAGCACGGCGATGCCGATGACAATCCGGTACACAGCGAACACCGTGAAGCCGCGCGTGCGTACCCAGTTCATGAACCATGCCACCACGCCGAAAGCTACGATGAATGAAATCACGAATCCGATGATCAGGACCAGGATGTGGTGCGCGTCGGTTGGCAACTCGCCGATCGCGCTCGGCTGCCCATGATGCGGTCGCAGCGATCTGAACAGGTCGTAGCATGTCGCGGCCACCATGGTTGGGATCGAGAGGAAGAAGGAAAATTCCAGCGCTGTCGGCCGGTCCATGCCCACGATCTCCCCGGCCGTAATGGTCGACATCGAACGCGACGTGCCGGGAAACACCGCCGAAAGGATCTGGCACAATCCAATCCAGATTGCCTGTCCCAGTGACATATCCTCCATGTCCGTAGTGAGTGTGCCGCGAGCCTGGGCTTGGCGCCATGAGCGCTCATACAGGGCGTCGACCACCCACATGATCACTCCGCCAATGATCAGTGCCCAGGCCATGATACGGACGTTTTCCAGGTGCTTGCCGATGATCTTGGTCAGCAGGAAAGCAGGAATGGCGGTGCAGACAAAAGCGATCATCGTCAGCGAGAGCGGATGGGTCAGCACCGTACGGTCGCCGCGCTTGCCATTGGGAAAGTCGTGAACGAACTCGACAATGCGGGGCCAAAAGTAAATCGGCAGGCACAGGATGGCGCCTAACTGGATAACGATAGAGAACATCTTCCAGTAGCCATTGCCCATATCGATGCCCAGCAAGGCTTCGGAAAGGCGCAGGTGCGCCGTCGAGCTTACGGGAAGAAACTCAGTCAGGCCCTCAATGACCCCCAACAAAACAGACAACAGGTAGTCGTTCAAATCGCCTCCACAGCGACGTTCCTGGGATGTTACTCAATGGTGTTGCCGTAAGCAGGCATACCAGTCTGAACCATATATATCAAACACTCTGCCCGGTTGGACCAGTCGTTCGCATCGGGGTATTGCGCAATCAGTTTCTTGGAGAGGCTGATCGAGCGCGCAGCCGCATCGTCGGCTTTCTTCTGCTGATTGTCGGCCTTGTAAATCGTGATCAGCGCGGCCTGTCGCCATGCCGCTTTGTAAAGCGCCTCCGGGGCCTTGGGAGACTTGGGATGCTCATCTACGTATTTCAGGTAGATCTCGGTTTCTTTTACCGGGCATTCTGCCTGGGCTTCCCAATCCCCGCACAGCTTGTTGTCGATCATGTCATAAGCGGCCAAATCGGCCCACTTCGTCCCCGGATATTTCTTGATCACCCTCTTCATGTAGGTTTCATCAATCGGAAGTCGCATGCCGGGATCGCGCAGCTTCGCCGAAGGGCGCGTCCTCTGGTCGGCAAGGTCAAGCTGCCAGCGTATGTCCGCTGCACGAAATTGCGCTTCAGGCGCGAGAGGAGAAGAAGGGAAGTACTCCGCCACCGCCGCATAGAGCCGCAGAGCATCCTGTGCCGCGCCGCGGCGGCCGCCACGCTCGCTGGCCTGGTACTCGGAATCGACCGCCTCACCAAAGACAATCTTGTCGCCGTCGGGAACATCGGGAGTAATGACGCCCTTATCGAGCATCCAGCCGGTTATATTGCGCTCGCTTTCCAACTCAGGATTGCTCTCCACCGTGCCCACCACGTGTACCCAACCAGGCGAGCGCTCCAGCACAACCACCTCCCGGCCGCGACCGATATTCGACAGTTTGGCCGAGCTGGTATCGGGCGAGATGTAAATTATCCCTTCGCGAATCGTCACCCCCCGCGGCCCTATCGCAGCCGGGCAGAAGACACTGGCGGAAAACACGAAAACGGCCAAAAATGTGAGGTGAATCCGGGTAGACATCAGGTCTCGATTGTAGCGCGAGCGGGCCGGTCTGCTGCTCTGCTTCCTTTCGCCGCCACGCCCATCTAACTAGTATCGGTCGAAACCTGGCTGGCGGGTTGTGAAAGTAGCGTCAATTGCCGACCGGGAAGCTCAATCGGCATTGACTAGGCCAAAAAACGGAGCTACGCTAGCGGCCAATGGTAGTCGGTCGCTGCGGCGAGCATCCCGGTCGTACTTCGTACATCACTCCAGCACGTTTTCGCGCATCCCATTTACAGCACGCAACCGGAGCGGAAGCCCTGCCCGGTTGGCGGAGGGTAGAACCCGACCATAAATGAAGAAGAATATCGAGATAAGCCCCAACATCGAAACCTTGTTTGGCACCCGAGACGAAAACCTGCGCCTGCTGGAAGATGGCTTGAACGTCACCGTCGTCATGCGCTCCGACTCGATTGAGATCGAAGGGGAAGCCGGCGATGTAACCCGCGCTGAGCAGGTCTTCACCGATTACGAGCATCTGTTACGCAATGGATACACTTTCGTCAACGGCGATCTGGGCTCGATGCTGCGAGTCCTGACCGCCGACTCGAAGGCAACTCTGCGCGGATTGGCCGAGGCTGGCAAGCAGCGCTCCTTCGGCAGGCGCAGCGTGCAGCCCAAGAGCATTAACCAGCGGCGCTACCTCGAGGCCATCGAGAAGCACGACATGGTTTTTGGGGTTGGACCCGCAGGTACAGGCAAGACGTATCTCGCCGTCGCCATGGCCATCTCGGCCCTCATGTCCAAGCGGGTAAGCCGGATTATCCTCGCGCGACCAGCAGTTGAAGCCGGCGAGCGCCTGGGCTTTCTTCCCGGCACGCTGCAGGAAAAGGTCGATCCCTATCTGCGCCCGCTCTACGACGCGCTGTACGACATGCTGGAGCCCGACAAGGTCGACCGCTATCTCGAAAAGAATATTATCGAAATCGCGCCGATCGCGTTCATGCGCGGGCGCACCCTGAACGACGCGTTCGTCATTCTCGATGAGGCGCAGAACACTACCTCCGAGCAGATGAAGATGTTTGTCACCCGCCTGGGATTCAATTCCAAGGCTGTAATTACCGGCGACGTGACCCAGATCGACCTGCCGAACGCCCATCGCAGCGGTCTGGTCGAAGCGGTTGACATTCTGAGAAACGTCGAAGGCATTCGTTTCTGTCACTTCGATGAAGGCGACGTGGTGCGGCATCATCTGGTGCAGCGCATTATTCGTGCTTATGAAGATGCCAGGGGACGCAACGAGCAGTTGTCCCTGGCGCTGGAGCCCAAGGCCGGCAGCCCCTATGCGGCCGTTCGAACCGCCGAGTCGCCTCGGCCGTCCAACGATGCGGACCGCGAATCCTCGATTGCCGAGGTGCCGCCATCTGTCGATCCCGGCCTTCCGGATCGCATTTCCGAGTAGAAGCTTGTTACCATGAAATGGGAGGGCCGGTTGCCCTCCCATTTTCTCTTGAACGACGTGACCGATTTCGAACCTCCATCGCCGGCAATTAATCAACGCGAGTTGCGTCTCTTCACGTCTCAGGCCCGCCGTGCCGTCGGAGTTCATGGCGACCTGAGCGTTCGCATTACCTCGGCTAAAGAGTTGCAGCAGTTGAACCGGCGTTTCCGTCACAAAAATAAGCCGACCGACGTGTTGTCGTTTCCTTCGCTGATGGAACCCGGCGGAGACATAGCCATCGCGCGTGAAATTGCAGCAGCGAACGCCCACACCCTCGGCCACTCACTGGACTCCGAGCTCAAAATCCTCATCCTCCATGGCTTGCTTCATCTGGCCGGCTATGATCACGAATCGGACAACGGCGAAATGTCTGCCCGGGAGTCGGAACTTCGCCGGCAGTTCGGATTACCGCTGGGGCTCATCGAGCGCACCGAAGGATCTAAGCAGTCCGCTGACGGGCCGAAGCCATCGAACGCCCGCGGTCCAGTGCGGAAGGGTAGAACCTCCACTCGTGGAGGCCGCCCATGATCCTCCCGTTATCCATCGCCCTGGCAGTCTTGATGGTCCTTCTGGCGCTGGTCTCCTACGTAGACCGGCTCTACGCCGAGATGGGCAAATTTCTCTCGCGAGAGTTTGAAGAGAACATCGAGGCTTATGAGAAGGATGTCGAGCCGCGCCTGAAGGTGACGTCGGAGCGCGCGGCCCTCTCCATGGCCCTGCTGACGCAGCTCTGCATGGCCGGCATCGGCCTGATCATCGGCTTCCTGCTGTTTATGGACAAGCGCTGGGTGGCGCTGGATGTCGTGCAGGCGATCGTCAGCCTGATATTCATCATCGTCATCTTCAATCGCCTGTTGCCGTACGTATTCTTCGTCCGCACCCGAGGCGAATGGCTGGTGCACTTTGTTCCTCTTTTACGAGTGCTGATCTACCTCGCCATGCCTGCGACGCTGGTGCTTGGATTTGCCCTTTCCGTTGCTGCCCTTACTCGCGACCACTCCGCGGAAGAACCCGAGACCTCGGCTGAAATGGTCGACGCGCTGATCGAGGCTGGACAGGAAGAGGGAGTTCTCGAGGAAAGCGACCGCGACCTGATTCAGTCGGTCGTGGAGTTCGGCGACAAGACGGTCAACGAGGTGATGACGCCGCGTCCAGAAATCGTCGCTGTGCCTATCGATACCACCTTGCAGGAATTCACCGAACTGATTAACAAGTATCCTTATTCCCGCATTCCGGTTTACGAAGGCGACCTCGATCACATCAAGGGAATGGTTTTCGCCAAGGACCTTTTGCAAGTCACCGACGAAGAAGCCGCAACCAAGTCGGTGCGCGATATCATGAAGTCCGACGTCTTCTTTGTCCCCGAGACCAAGCTGGGCAGCGATCTGCTGCGCGAGATGCAGCGTGACAACATCCGCATGGCCATCGCCGTGGATGAATACGGCGGCGTCAGCGGCTTGCTCACTATCGAAGACCTGGTCGAAGAGATCGTCGGCGAGATTCGCGACGAACACGAAAAAGCCGAAATCATTAAGGAATCCGACACGTCGTATATCTTCAACGGCAACACCGATCTCGACCTGATCGAAAAACTATTGGGAGTCCGCCCCGAAGAGAAAGACGCTACCACCGTTGCCGGTCTGGTCAGTGAATTGGCCGGCCACATCCCCAAGGCCGGAGAAGTATTCGAGGAGAACGGTTTGAAGTTTGAGGTTCTGGAATCAACCGAACGGCGCGTCGATCGCGTGCGCATCAGCCTGGAAAGCAGTCAAACCGCGCACCAGGTCAAAGCCTAGATGGCCTTTCGCTCCGGCTTCGTCTCTATCATCGGCAAGCCCAATGCCGGCAAGTCTACGCTGCTGAATGCGCTCGTCGGCGAAAAAGTGGCTATCGTCACGCGTAAACCCCAGACCACGCGCAACCGCATCCTCGGCATTGTCAACATTGAACACCAAGCCAAACGGCCGGCTGGGCAAATTGTGCTTATCGACACGCCCGGCATTCACAAGCCCATCAATTCGCTCAACCGGCGCATGATGAAAGAGGTTTACGACGCGCTGGAAGGTTGCAATCTGCTCTTGCTGATCGTGGATGTGACTTCCAAGTTTGCTCCCGCCGACCAGTTTGTTCTTGAACTGGCGAAGAAGACGGCATTGCCCGTCTTCCTCCTGCTGAACAAAGTCGATGCCATCGACAAGCAGAAACTGCTGCCGCTGATCGCGCAATACCAGGAGCTGCATGAGTTTGCCGAGATCATCCCCATTTCTGCGCTCAAGCGCCACGGTCTCGATACGTTGCTCGACTCAGTTATCAGAGCGCTGCCTGAAGGCCCCCGCTATTTTCCCAAAGACCAGATCACCGACCAGCCCGAGCGTTTCCTCGCCGCGGAACTCATCCGCGAGCAGGTGCTGATGAACACTTCGCAGGAAGTGCCGCACGCTACTACGGTGCTCATTGACCAATATGAAGAAGGCGAAAAGCTCACGCGAATCGCAGCTACCATCTACGTCGAGCGCGCAGGCCAGAAGGGCATTCTGATCGGTAAGCAGGGCGCGACGCTGAAGAAGATTGGCACTGCCGCTCGTCTGCAGATCGAGCGTCTGCTGAACCACAAAGTCTTCCTCGAATTGTTCGTCAAAGTGCAGCCGAATTGGCGCGAGTCGCGCGTCTTCGTCGAAGAGACCGACTGGCGGCGGCAACTGGAAAAGCTCGGTGGAGAGGGGTAAGGCCGACCTGAAGAGACTATGTCGCGGCCTATTCTCCGGCCTGAGAAGTGGTGCGGAAACCCAAGAAACCGCGCCGTCAGGCGCAGCAGATCTTAGCCCAGCGCTTTAGCGCTGGGTAACGTATGAAAACACCCCCGAGTCCCGTCAGGGACGGCATAGGCCGGGACATCGTCCCCCAAAGCCCGCACTACCACCTGCTACGATTACCTGTGCCCAAGGCGACCAGATTCGGAACGTTCATCACCTTTGAAGGACTCGACGGCTGCGGCAAGACCACGCAGATGGAGAAGCTTGCCACTTCGCTGCGTTCCGAAGGCATTGAGGTGCTGACCACGCGCGAACCGGGCGGCACCGAGATTGGCGAGCGTATTCGCGCCGTGCTGCTCGACTCCCGCACCGCCGGGCTTGACCCCTGGGCGGAGATGTCGCTAATGTTCGCCTCGCGGGCGCAACTGATCGCCCAGGTGATTTTCCCAGCGCTGAATGCAGGGAAGTGGGTACTGTGCGACCGCTTTACCGATTCAACCGAGGCCTACCAGGGCGGAGGCCGCCAACTCGGCACGGAACCTGTGCTCGAATTGCATCGCGTACTTTGCCGGGGACTGTGGCCCGACCTGACGATCCTGATGGATTCCGAGGTGGCGTACAGCGTGCAGCGGGCACGGCGGCGCAACAAGATCGTTACCTCGGGCGATGGTCCCGACGAAAACCGCTTCGAGCGAGAGAGTCGTGCCTTCTTCACCCGAGTGCATGATGCGTATTTGAAGATTGCGGAACGGGAAACGAAACGCGTGGTGATGATCGACGCGCGGAGACCGATCGAAGAAGTGCATCACGACATTGTGAGCATCGTGCGCGAGCGGCTGACGGTTCGGGCTGAAGCGCAGGGTTTGTCACGCTAGTTTGAGGTTTGTTCATCACATGAGGCTTGTCATCACGAGCGTAGCGAGGGATCTGTTCTTGTGCGCGGCCCGAAATTCTCAGTGTACCAAGAGCGGGCACTGACCAAGGTGCCAGTCCGAAGGACGGCATATCGTAGCCCAGCACGGAGGTGAAGCCGGAGTGCTGGGTAGCTTAAGTTAACAACCACAATTCCGTAGGGACGGCAGGTTGCGAAACATCGGCGGTACGTTACAGCAGTTCAATGGAGTTACTTAACTACATCGACGCGACCACGGTTGAAGGGTTGAAACGGCTACTGCCATCCGTGAAGTTCGAACCGATCATTACGCCAATGCAGGGATCCCCGGACTCATCTGTGAGTATTGAACTGCCCGTGCCGCCCCGTGCCGACTACGGTTTCGTTGTGTATTTGAAACCGGAACGGCAGATATCCGCGCAGCTAGTCGGCCAACTAAGCGACCTCTATTTCTGGTACATGCCGTTTGAAGATTCTGCGTTCGGGTACTCGGTGGAGAAGTTAGACGGTGCCTTCTTCGATGCGTTGCAGAAGCTGATCTCATACCAAACTCGCATTATTCAGGTACGCGGAATGGTGTGGCACTCGTTTGAATGTGATTACAACTTAACGGGAACATGGAATAAGATCTGCCGATTTTCAGCATTGCGCGTGGGTGGATTTAAAGTACCGGCGATCTCCGCTCGCAAACACATCTATCATTCACCACCCCTCAAAGACGTTGCCTGACATGCCCTTTTCTGACTTTCACGGGAACGCCGACGTTGTGCAAACCATCCGCGAGATGCTGGCGCACGACCGATTTCCCCACGCGGTAATCCTTTCCGGCCCGCAGGGCTCGGGCAAATTCACCCTCGCGCAGATGATTGCCAAGACGATGAACTGCCTCCAGCGCCCTGTCACCAACGGCCTGCCCGATTTCTGCGGACAATGCGCCAACTGCGTTCGCATTGCCGAAGCCGACAACTTGGAAGAGCGCTTTGCCGAAGCCGTCGAAACCCGCGAAAACCTGCGCGAAGCCGACAAGCGCGAGACGCGCATTCTCGTGCAGACCCATCCCGACGTGACGATCATTCCGCCCGACCCGCCGCAGATGCTGGTGAAGGTCGACCAGGTGCGGCACGTCATCGGAGAGATTTATTACCGTCCGTCGAACGGGCGCGAACGCGTCTACATCTTCAGCGACGCCGATTTCATGAAGGAGGCCGCCAACTCGCTGCTGAAAATCCTGGAGGAGCCGCCCGACTTCGCCACGATTTTTCTGCTTACCGACAACCCTTCGGCCCTGCTGCCCACGATTCGCTCGCGTTGCATGACGCTACGGCTGGCGCCCCTTTCGCCGGCAGAAGTCGAGGACTATCTGGCCGAGGTCCGACCCGATTTGCAGCCGCGAGAGCGTGCCCTTGTCGCTCGGTTGTGCGGAGGCGGTCTGGGCCGGGCGCGCAGCTTCGATCTGGCGCAATACCTCGCCGCGCGTCAAGATGCGCTGGCTTTGCTGGCGCCGGCCATGGGCGCGCGTGATCACTCCGACTTGTTCAAGGTGACGGAGAGCTACCGCGGCGGTGCGGACGGCAAATCGAAGCTGGAATCGACTATTCGCGTACTGTATTTACTGCTGGAAGATCTGCTCTTCGTGAAATCCGCAACGCCGGAGATGGTGCGCAATCAGGACATGCGAGCCGAACTGGCGCGCATGGCCGATCAGGTGGATTTCGACTGGATCGTCGCGGCCACGCAGAGGCTTGGCGAGCTGGAGAGCGGCATGCGGCGCAATCTGCTGCGCAGCCTCGCGCTGGACTCCTTCGCCACGTCGCTGGAAAAGGCCTGATCAACGGCGAACCCCAATTTCACCACAGAGACACAGAGGCACCGAGACTCTTAGCTTTTTCTTCTTTAATCCTCTGCGTCTCCGTGCCTCTGTGATTAATTGCTTCAGTCGCGCAGCATGACGGAAACTCTTCTAGAATTGCAGTCAAGAGGCTAACATCACCATGAAACTGCGCGGATGCGGCACTGCACTTGTTACCCCCTTCAAGCAGGACGGCAGCGTTGACGAAACTGCTTTGCGCCATCTGGTCGCATGGCAGGTTGAGTCGGGTATCGACTTCCTTGTCCCCTGCGGCACCACCGGCGAAACGCCGACCCTGACCCATGACGAATGGTTGCGCGTCGTCGACATCACCGTCGATGTCGTCGCCGGCCGCGTGCCGATTATGGCGGGAGCCACATCGAACAACACCCGCGAAGCTGTCGCCAAAGCAAAGGAAATTTCAGCCCGCAGCGGTGTTAATTTCGTGCTGACGGCAACGCCTTACTACAACAAGCCCACGCAGGAAGGCATTTACCAGCACTTTAAAGCCATTGCCGAAGCCTCCGAAAAGCCGCTCATGCTCTATAACATCGCGGGGCGCACCGGCGCGAACATCGAAACCCCAACCCTGCTGCGCCTGGCGGATGTCCCCAACATCATCGCCGTCAAAGAAGCCAGCGGCAACATCGCGCAAATTGCGGAAGTCTGCGGCAGCTTGCCCGAGCACTTCCTCGTGTTCTCTGGAGACGATGCCATCACGCTCGCCGTAATCGGCCTGGGCGGCGCCGGAATCGTGTCGGTCTGCTCGAACGAAATTCCGGCCGAGATGGCCCGCATGACGCGAGCCGCACTGGCCAACAAGTGGGACACGGCGCGCGAGATATTCCGCAAGTACCTGCCCTTGATGCAGGCGAACTTCATCGAGTCGAACCCCGGTCCGGTGAAAGCCGTGCTCGCCATGATGGGCCGCATCGAAGAGGTTTACCGCCTGCCGCTCGTGCCTATGAAGAAAGACGCGCGCGCGAAGCTTGAGAAGGTCGTCAGTGAGTTGGGTTTGTTAGAGCGGCACGCAGCGCAAGTGCGCTGACTATCATCGCGCGTTGGCCCTTGTCCACGAGGGACCTGCTTTTCTGTTGCCAACACTTACGCGGCCACTCGCCCCCGCTGCGAAGCCAGCACGCGCCGATACAACGCTTCGTACTCGCGCGCCATTCTTCGTACGGAGAACAATCGCTCGACGCGTTCTCTGCAGTCGAACGGGCTGATCCACTCAGCCTGCGCGATCGCCGCAGCCATCGCACTCACATCATCGACAATGAATCCCGTCTCACCGTGCGCAACGATCTCGGGAAATGCGCCTCGCCGCATCGCTATCACCGGAGTTCCGCAGGCCATCGCCTCCATCGCCACCAGCGAACTTGTTTCCTCTACCGTGCTCGTCAGCAGCACTGCCCGCGCGTTTCGCAGCAGAGCAACTTTGCTCTCGAACGTCGGGGATTCCACCAAGCGTACCTCGTCTCCAAGATGCGGCTTTAGCTCGCGCTCGAAGTACTGCCGGTGATAGCGGAAGGGATACACCTGCCCGGCGATGATTAACCGAGCGCCGGCTTCGCGGGCCGCCGCAATCGCCAGGTGAGGTGCCTTTTCCTCGCAGATGCGGCCCAGCCAGAGCAGATATTCCTGCTTGACCTCGCAAAACGCGAACCTCTCGACGGCAATTCCGTTCTGAGCAACGCCAAGCAGGTTGGGCAAGTCCTCAAAACTTCGGGCCTGCGAATGTGACACGCAGTTGAACGCCAGGTTCTCCGGCAGCTTGCGAAACCCTTCTTCCCGGTAGAAACTTCGCGGCAAATGAAGCGTCGCCAGCACCGGAGCCGGACATCGGCCGGCATGCCGGAAGAAGCTGCCACTCTCGTCGTGAATCAAATCGAATTGACCGGGATGAGCTTGCAGATAGCGCAGAATGTGGCCGGACTGCTCGCGCTCGCGTTTTTCAAACTCATCTTGCGCCGCCGCCGCCCTGCCCGTCGCCAGCAATCGCCCTTCGACCACCGATCCGTCGCAAGCGGCCACCGTGACCCGATGCCCGGCCGTGCGCATCTCGCGCTCCAGCGTGAGCAGCATCTGCTCGGCCCCGCCGGGGCTCTTCTCGGAAACAGCAAGCAGCGGATACGAGACGTAAAGAATCGACAATGACGAGTTCAGGCTGGAAAGTCTGGCCACGGAAGCACCGAAGCAGAGTAGATGCGATCTTCGTCGGCGATGCCGCCTCAGCCGCGCGCCAACTTATTCTGCGAGCCCAGGAATTCTGCAAACGCGCAGCACACGTCCTGCGCTGTCATCTTCCATTGCCAAATTTCGTAGTTGGTTTTGCCCGTATGTGGCGGCTGGGTAAAGTCGTACGCCGGTTGCGGACGAACCAGCTCTTTTACCGCATCAAACCGGCCGAGAAAATCGCCCTGCGAGGGATAAGCCCGGCACATATCCCGTTTTACTGCTTCTTCTGCCTCGGTAGGTTTCACATCGACTGCTTCGCTTGCGTCTCCGATGAATTCCTGAAAGAGGCCGCCGCCATCGGGCAGACGGTGATACAGCGGGGCTTCCCAGCAGGGAAGATTGAAACGCCCGGCGAGTTGAGATGCAAGAAAGCTGCAGGAATCGTGGTCCGGATGTCCCCCCTCGTAGGCCAGCGTCAGCAATGCTCGTATCATGCGCCGCTGTACCAACTCACAGAGCAAGTCGTAGGCAGGACACAAATGCCGGAACAGTTCCTGATCGACCAGTTGCTCGCCACCGGGAATGTCTGTCAGGAAAACGACATCTTTCACCCCAGCGGCCTGCATAGAAGCAAATGCTTCCTTGCGGCGCAGACCGGCGTACGCTTCGCGCGACCCGTATTGTCCCCAGAAGTAGGGATCTTCCGGTGAGCCGTTGGTGGCGAACACAACCAGAGGCTCTCGCATGCGTTGCAGGAGCGTGCCAAACGCTATGCACTCGTCGTCAGGGTGCGCTACCAGCACCAGGGTTCGTCCGAGCAGATCGTCGATCCAAGCCATATCTGCATTCGATGATACCGGGCCACTCCGCGTCGGTAAGGCATTGGAGCCCGGCAGCCGACCATATATACTGCCCGCCAGATGCATCCATTGCAACCGGCTATTGAGCAATTCTATGCCGCAGGCGCAGCCGCAATCGGTGACCCTGCTGCTCGCGACACATTCCTCGAATTCCGCATGGGCCTGTCTTCGGGAGCAATTCGCGCCGCCGACAGGGTCGACGGCCACTGGAAGACGAATGCGTGGGTCAAGCAGGGCATCCTGCTCGGCTTCCGAATTGGCGAACTGGCGGAGAGCGGCGATGCTCGCGGGCTTTCGTTTGTTGATAAGGAAACCTATCCTCTTCGGCACTTCTCGGTCAGCGATCGGGTGCGTGTCGTTCCCGGGGGCTCGTCCGTTCGCGCCGGCGCCTATGTCGCGCCCGGCGTGGTTTGCATGCCGCCCATGTTCATCAACGCCGGAGCTTACGTCGATGAAGGCTCCATGGTCGACTCTCACGCGCTCGTCGGCTCCTGCGCGCAGGTGGGCAAGCGTGTACACATCAGCGCCGCGGCCCAGATTGGCGGCGTGCTGGAGCCCATCAACGCATCGCCCGTGATCATTGAAGATGACGTGCTGCTGGGCGGCAACTGCGGCGTTTACGAAGGCACGCAGGTGGGATCGCGAGCTGTACTCGGCGCCGGTGTGATTCTTACCCGCTCGACGCCGCTATTCGACGTGGTGCGTGGCGAGATCTATCGCTCTTCCGAAACTGAGCCTCTGCGCGTGCCGGAAGGAGCTGTTGTGGTACCTGGTTCGCGCGCAATCACCAAAGGCAAAGCCGCCGAGTGGGGACTGTCACTGTATGCGCCGGTGATTGTGAAATATCGCGATGAGCGCACCGATCGCGGTGTTGAGCTGGAGGACATTCTTCGCTGATGAGCGCGACGACTGCAGGCCGGGGAATCGATCGTGCCCGCTTTCTGTTGCTGTTCGCAGCGGGAATGGGGCTGGTCGCGCTGTTGGAGTGGAAGTTCTCCGGTTCGGCGGGGCCGAACTTTGGTCTGCGTTGGGCGGGGCTGCTGGCGCTGATTGCCTACGGTTGCATCCGGCGCACGCTTTCGGCATGGATCTTCATTGCCATGCTGCTGGGGGCGGAGATTGGGCACGACTTTCCGGTCGTGGCGACGCACTTGCGCGTGCTGGCGCTCATCTTTCTGCGGCTGATCAAGACCATCATCGCGCCCTTGATATTCGCGACCCTGGTCGTCGGAATTGCCGGTCACTCAAACCTGAAGCAGGTCGGCCGGCTTGGCCTGCGCTCCATCATCTTCTTCGAAGTCATCACTACCATCGCGATTTTTCTCGGCCTGGGCGCGATCAATCTCAGCCGGGCCGGGGTCGGGGTGCAGCTTCCGTCTACCACAACGTCAGACACGACGAGCGTCAGCAAGCTTAGTGCAGAAGACACTATCCTGCATGTCTTTCCCGAGAACATTGCCAAGGCGGTGGCCGACAATGCCGTGCTGCAAGTGGTGGTTTTCAGCCTGATTTTTGCCATTGCGCTGGCGATGATCAGCGAAGAAAGACGCCGGCCGCTATTAACGCTGTGCGAGAGCCTGGCCGAAACGATGTTCAAGTTCACCAACATCGTGATGTACATGGCTCCGCTCGGCGTAGGAGCCGCCATAGCCTACACTGTGGGACACACGGGCTTCACCATCCTGGGCAGCCTGCTGAAGCTGCTGCTGACGCTTTACGCGGCGCTGATCGTTTTCGTTGTGGGCGTGCTGCTGCCGATTGCGCTGCTGTGCCGGGTTCCGCTCAAGCGCTTCCTGAGAGCGGTGGCTGAACCGGTGACCATCGCCTTCGCCACCTCCAGCTCCGAAGCCGCACTGCCGGTCGCAATGGAAGAGATGGAGCGCATGGGAGTCCCGCGCCAGATCGTGGCGTTCGTTATTCCCACCGGCTACAGCTTCAACCTGACGGGCAGCTCGCTTTATCTTTCGGTGGCGGCGATTTTCGTGGCGCAGGTTGCCGGCATGCACCTGTCGCTGGGGCAGCAGTTCATGATTGCCTTCACGCTTATGCTCACCAGCAAAGGAGTGGCGGGAGTTTCACGTGCGGCGCTGGTGATCCTGCTGGCCACCGCGGCCTCGGTTGGACTCCCGACCGAGCCGGTATTCATACTGCTGGGCATCGATCAACTGCTCGACATGGGACGGACAGCAGTTAACGTGCTGGGGAACTGCCTCGCTACGGTCATCATGGCGAAGTGGGAAGGGGAGTTCGATGTTGAGCAGTCATCTCCGGTCGTACTAGAAGCGGCGAATTCGTAAACCCCAACTAGTAAATCCACTAACGAGTTCTCAAGGAGAGTAGCGGCTCATAAGTGTGGCAGCTAAGCCCGAAGGGCGTGTGATGATAGGCCAGGGCGTAGCGTAGTCCTGGGTAGGAAGTATAAAAAGTTGGAGTCCCTCGGGGACGGGTTTGACCAACGCCTTCGGACAGCGTACCCGGAGCCCGCTCGGCATTCTTCGCTCACCAACCCACATTCCGCTTCGCTCCATGCTGGGCTGTCATGGCACGCCCTCCGGGATTGAACTGTGGTTCATCGCCGCCAAGCTGTTAATTACCGGTGACCTTCGTGCCGTCGATGGCGAATCCTTTTCCGTATTACGACGCGCTGGAGGCCGGCAGCGGGATTGGCTCGGCTTGCACGTGCTGCCGTCGCACTGCTAGATGGCGCTGGCGGAAGTGGCTCAGCGCACGTTCCCCCCAGACGCGCACGAAGTAGTAGTTCAGCCCTGCGCCGATCGCGCCGCTGACCACCGGAATAAGCCGTCCTGCCCATTTCTCCGCAATTTCGGTGCTTGCCTTGGCGGCAATGCTCTGAATCATTCTGGGCACAACTCTCGAGACCACCCGTTTCTCCAGTACCTCGCGACTGATGTCGACTCCAGCCGCACTGGCAGCGGCCATCCAGAGCTCGGCTTCTTCCTCCTCGGTGTTGTAAGCGAAGCCGTACAACAGGCTTAGCTTTTGAATCATGCGCATGGTAATCGCCGCCAGGATCCCCAGGTCGGGTACGATCGTGAACACGCCGCCGAGTCCAAGGCCTGCGCCTTCTGCGGCCGCCATTTTCATGCTCGCGCGAATGGTTTCTTCCGCGATGCGATCGAGATGGTGAAGCTCTACTCCGAACACGCCGTCATAGGTGATTGCCGGCACGCCATAGGCCATCCGCAGATGTTCCATGTATCTGTCCGGATCAACCTTGATGGTTTCGTAAGCGCGAGTGAAGGCTTTGCGAATCGCCGTTTCCAGCACGCGGCGCATCAGAGACTTTGGTTCGGCATCAAGCATTGAATTTAGTATAGGACGCCTTCCTAAATTGCGCTTTTCGCTGCCCGCTCTTCGCTCTTAGGCAGATTAATTGCGACGACGTTCCGAACAGACAATCGCAAATCTGGCTGTGTTTCAGTGTGTCTGTGGCAAGCAATCAGCGAAAAGCTAAGAGCGAAACGCAAAAGCGGATTTCCGCTGTGCTAGCATCAAGTTTGCTGATGCCTTCCGGTAAGCTCCAAGTTGTTCCTCTAGGCGGTCTCGGCGAATTTGGCATGAATTGCATGGCAATTCGCTGGGGCGATGACATCATCGTCATCGACGCCGGACTCATGTTTCCCGAGTCCGAATTGCTGGGCGTGGACATCGTCGTTCCCGATATTCGGTACCTACTGGAAAACCGCGAGCACGTCCGGGCCATTATCCTTACCCATGGGCACGAAGACCACATCGGCGCCTTGCCCTGGATTCTCTCCGAGCTGAACGTGCCGGTGTACGGCACCGAGTTCACCCTGGCTTACGTCGAAGGCAAACTGGAAGAGCACGGCCTGCTGGATGACGCTGTGCTCAATGAGATTCGGCCCGGCGACGGGTTCAAGATCGGGCCCTTCGCGATTCATCCCATCCAGGTCACGCACAGCCTGGTCGACTGCGTTGCGCTGGCGATTCACACCCCGCTTGGAATCATCATCCACACCGGCGACTTCAAGGTCGACCCTACGCCCACCGACAACCGGCTTTTCGACCTGCATGCTTTTGCCGAGTACGGCAAAGAAGGTGTGCTGGCATTGTTCCAGGATTCCACCAACGTGGAGCGGCGCGGCTACACCCCAAGCGAGCGCGCGGTGCGGGCCCGCTTCCAGGAGATCTTCGCCCGCACCGAGAGAAAGCTTTTCATTGCCTGCTTTTCATCGTCTATCCATCGCATCAAGCTGGCGATGGAGGAGGCATTTGAAAGCGGGCGCAAGGTCGCTGTTGTGGGACGCTCGATGCTCGAGTCCACCGAGATCGCACAGGACCTGGGATATCTCGATATTCCTGACGGTCTGTTGATCCATCCGTCGCAGATCAGAGACCTGCCGCCGCAAAAAGTCTGCGTGCTGATCAGCGGTACCCAGGGCGAGCCCATGTCGGCACTTTCCCGCGCTGCTGTCGACAATCACAAGCATGCGCGCATTCAGCCGGGAGACACCGTTGTGCTCTCATCGCGCATCATTCCCGGCAATGAGAAACCGATTTACCGGGTCATCGACCACCTTTTCCGCCGCGATGCGCACGTGATCTATGATGACGGCTCGTCGCCGCCGGTGCACGTCAGCGGTCACGCCAGCCAGGAGGAACTCAAACTCATCATCAACCTGGTTAAGCCGCGCTACTTCATCCCGATCCATGGCGAGTACCGTCAGCTCAAGCTGCATGCCGAGTTGGCAGGATCGATGCATGGCTCCGTCGGCCACGTGCTGATGGCCGAGAGCGGCGACATTCTTGAGTTCGACGAGCTGGGCGCCCGTAAATCAGGAAAAGTTCCCGTGGGACGCATCTGCATCGATTCCAACTCGATGGGCGACGTGGTCGAAGATCTCGTCATCAAGGATCGCCGCCACCTCAGCGAAGATGGAATCGTGCTGCCCATCATCGCCATCAACAAGCTCACCGGCGAGGTCGAAGCCTCTCCGGAAATCGTGGTGCGCGGCTTCGGCGGCAGCATGATCGAAAACGGCTTTCTCGACCAGGCACGACAGACCGTGATGAATACCCTATTGAGCTCCAGCGACGAAGAGAAGGGCGACTATGGCATGATCAAAGAGAAAATCCGCCAGGACCTGAAGCGCTTCATCGTCAAAAACACATCGCGCCGCCCGCTCATCATGCCCGTAATCCTGGAAGTTTAAAGTTATCCTGTGAGCTCGAAACGGCCGCGTCTGCTTGCCTGGACTCTGCTGATCTTCACCGCTGTGCTGATCCTCGTCTATCCTGTCGCGCAGGATTACCTGCAGGCGGCGTCACTGCTCACCCGCATTGCCGATCCCAATGCAAAGGGTTGGATCGCCCGCTATGAGGTTCATCCCGTGCAGGCGCAAGACGAGTCGTTCGAAGTCAATGGACAGCTTGTGCCGGCCCGCGTGTACCGCCCCGTCGGCATTGGCTTTGCACCCGGAATCGTCGTCGTGCACGGTATGCACGAGTTGGGACTGAACGAACCTCGCCTGGTAAATTTCGCCCGCGCTCTGGCCGCCAGCGGATACTTCGTCATGACGCCCCAACTGCAGGGGATTGCGGAGTACCGCGTTGAGCCCGAATCCATTGCCGTCATCGGACGCGCAACCCAATCGTTTGCGCAGCAACTTCGGGTGTCGAAAGTCGGGCTCTTGTGCATTAGTTTTTCGGGTGGGCTTGGACTGGTTGCCGCCACAGATCCGCAATACAGCGGCTCGATCGCGTGGATAGCCACCATCGGCGCCTATTACGACCTCGCGCACGTGCTGCGTTTCTTTGCCACCGGAGAAGCCGTTCGCCCAGACGGCACCTTCGACCATCTCACGCCTCATGAATACGGACCGCTGATCGTCGTGCTCGATAGGCCGGGGGACTTTTTCGCCCCCCAGGATGCAGCCAAGGCCAGCGAAGCCATCCGGCTGGTGCTCGCAGATCAGGGCAAGAAGTCTGAGCCCCTGACGGCGCAGATGACGCCGGCTGGCCAGGAACTCATGCAGCAGATTTACCATCACCAACTGGACCGTTTTCGGCAGGCCATCCTTTGGGAGATCAACAGTGACCGGCAGCAGTTGGCAGCCGTTTCTCCCGCCCGACGCCTCGCCGAAATACACATTCCTGTCCTTTTGTTGCATGGCTCTGACGATTCCGTGATTCCGCCTACCGAGCAGCTTTGGCTGAAGCAAGCCATACCGCGCCGATATCTGCTCGATGCGCTAGTCAGTCCGGCGATTACGCATGTTGAAGTAGGACATCACTCGAACTTGCGCGACCAACTCGCCCTTGTACACTGGATAGCGTTGATGCTCCGGGAAGCGCGGAACGGTCCTTCATCGCAACCGGCGAACATTCCTGCGGGAAGCTGGTTGCCCTTCGCGGAGAGGAATCTGCCTAAACATGATCACCCTTGATGACATTCAGGCGGCGCAAGCCAGGTTGCGCGGAATAGCGGCGCGCACTCCGCTGGTACGCTTCTTTCCGCCCGCCGAGAAGGGAATCCCCCAGACAAGATACTCTGGCGAGCTCTGGCTGAAGCCGGAGAGCCTGCAGCCCATCGGCGCTTTCAAGCTGCGCGGAGCCTACAACAAGATCGCCTCGCTCAGCGAAGCCGAGCGGGAAAAAGGCGTCATCTCATACTCCAGCGGCAATCACGCCCAGGGCGTCGCCTACGCCGCCCGCGTCTTCGGCGTTAAGTGCGTGATGGTGATGCCGCGCAACGCTCCTAAGGTCAAGGTCGATGCCACCGCGGCGCTCGGGGCGGAGATTATTGTCGTCGGGGGAAGCAGCGCCGAGCGCATGCACAAGGCCGAAGAACTCGCCGCACAGCACGGATATGCCATTGTCCCTCCCTATAACGATCCGTTCATCATCGCCGGGCAGGGCACGCTCGGGCTGGAAGTTCTCGAAGACCTTCCCGACGTCGACCTGGTGCTCGCTCCGGTCGGCGGCGGCGGACTCATCAGCGGCGTTGCCACGGCTATGAAGCTGAGCGGATCCAAAGCGCGCGTGATCGGTGTCGAACCCGAACTGGCCAACGACGCGCAACAGAGCTTTCAGCGCGGCGAGATCGTTCAACTTCCTGCCGAGCGCGTCTCCAGCACGCTGGCCGACGGCCTGCGCACGCAGTCGGTTGGGCCGCTGAACTTCGCCCACATCCGCCAGTTTGTCGACAACATCATCACCGTCACCGAAGACGAGATTCGCACTGCCATGCGCCGGGCAGCCACTGCTGCACGCCTTGTGGCTGAGCCCAGCGGAGCGGTCACCTTCGCCGCCTGGCTCTTTCATCAGGCGGAGCTGCCTGAATCGAAAAAGACCGTGGCCATCATCAGCGGAGGCAACGTGGAGCCACAGCTTCTGGCCCAGGTTCTGGAGGAAGGGAAGTCCCAGCGCGAGGCGACTACCAACGCTTCCGCAAAGAGATAGCAGACGCAGCCAAACGGAGGACTGCTGCCGCGCCGTCTGCCGCCGCATTCCTTATTCTCAACCCGCATTACCCGGCGAGTGTTCCATCGCCAACTTCCGACCTTATAATCGACCTTACCCCAGCTCTAGAGGAATGCATGGCTACCCTGATCGATGCCATAAACGTCAAGCGCAAGATGTTCTTCGAGTTCGAAAACACTCCCTACTGCTGCCTGGAATCGGAGGTCAACACTCCCAGTGCGCGCGGAGCGCAAACCCTGGTCCGCCTGAAGATGCGCAACCTGCTTACCAGCGCCGTCTTCGAAAAGACCTTCAAGGCCAGCGACAAGTTCAAGGAACCCGACCTCCAGATCGGTCCGGCCTCGTACCTGTATAGCGATGGAGACGGTTCCCACTTCCTCGATCAGGAAACCTTCGAGACGCTCACCCTCAGCGACCACATGGTCGGCGACGCCCTCAATTTCCTCACCGACGGCAGCCTCGTCGAGCTGCACAAGTACAACGGCAATCCGATTGGTCTGGAGCTGCCCGCCCAAGTCGAGCTGACGGTCGCCTATGCCGAACCGGGCGTGCGCGGCGACACGGGTGGCACCGTCACCAAGGTCGCCCGCCTCGAAACCGGATTGGAAATCCGCGTTCCGTTGTTCATCAAAGAAGGCGAGCGGGTCAAAGTTTCAACCGAAACGCGGGAATTCGCCGGAAGGGCATAAGCGTTCGTCAAGGCTCTGCGTTTACCCACTCAGCCCAACGACAGCAGTACCGAACTGTCATCCCCAACTGGATTGAGTCGTTGTCGTCGGGGACTTTTTGATTTGTCATCACGAGCGCAGCGAGGGACCTGCTCTCCGTGGAATCACCATGAGTTCGACTGGAGGAAGCGCTTTGTATCAGGGCCCGGCTTCAGTCGGGCCACAAGCCGCATTCTTTGCCCTAGCCGGCCTTCGGCTGGCGGGACGTGGTGGGATACCGGTTTGCGGCTCGTTCCCCGCGATCTTCACAGTTGCGATCCCGCGAGCATCTCGACGCACCGAGCCCGGAGGGCGACCCGCATGATAGCCCAGCGTGGAGCGAAGCGGAGCGCTGGGTAGCGGTTCCCAAAAACTCCGACCCGGCTTTTAAGCTGGCGGCACCGCTTCTCGATGTCACACATCGATGTGACTAAACCGCTTGGAGCCTGCTCGACCAAGCGCGTAAAATCGGCGCAGAGGACGAAGGGATTTGTGTCTCCGGGCGGATTTCGAGCAACACTCATTCCCCAAGGACGATCGCCGAATGGTCGACCGCGACGTTAAGCTCCTTTATTTCCAATATTTTACCTCTAAGTCTAACGCGCTCAAGATTTTACGGACCAGTTTCAAAAAGGAACTATTGTTTTCAAGATTTTGCGAGCTAAGGGGGGGAGGGGGGTATACCCCGGTGGTCAGTGGTCCGTGGTCGGTCGTCAGTAGATTCCCGTCGCCACCGAACCACATCCTCGCCCGCAAGCTCCCATTGACGTTGGGCCAAGAGCGGAGCCCCCTTGCCTAGCTCCTTCGATGTCGGAGGCGTCACAATCGGCGGCGGGCGATTGTTCCTGATCGCTGGGCCATGCGTCATCGAAAGCGAGGCTCACGCGCTGGAGATGGCCGAGGCCATCGCCGCCATCGCCCTCAGCAAGAACCTGCCTTACATCTTCAAGGCCTCGTACGACAAGGCCAACCGGACTTCAATTCGCAGCTTTCGCGGGCCGGGACTCCACGAAGGCCTGGGCATCCTGCGCAAAGTCGGCGAGAAGGTAAAGGTTCCGGTACTGACAGATGTGCATGAGGCTGACGATGTGCTGCGCGTGGCGGAGGCGGTCGATGTGCTGCAGATTCCGGCCTTCCTTTGCCGCCAGACCGATCTGCTGGTGGCGGCCGGGAAGAGCGGCCGCGCGGTGAATGTGAAGAAGGGACAGTTCGTTTCGCCCTGGGACATGCGACATGCTGTCGAGAAGGTCCGCGAGGCGGGCGGCAAACGCGTTTTCCTGACCGAACGCGGAGCATCGTTCGGCTACAACAATCT
The DNA here is from genome assembly GCA_963846815.1 of uncultured Acidobacteriaceae bacterium. GTDB lineage: Bacteria > Acidobacteriota > Terriglobia > Terriglobales > Acidobacteriaceae > CAVVDY01. The sequence goes on from CAWJXG010000001.1 coordinate 996,300, forward strand.
GGTAGTGGACATGCGCTCGCTGGCTATCATGCGCGAGTTCGCGCCGGTCGTCTTCGATGCGACGCATTCGGTGCAGCTTCCGTCGGCAACAAACGACGGCGGTCCAGCAGTCAGCGGCGGCCAACCGGAATTTATTCCTCTGCTCTCGCGCGCCGCGGTTGCGGCAGGAGTTGACGGCATCTTCATGGAAGTTCACGACAATCCCGCCCAGGCGAAGTCCGATGGCGCAAATGCCCTCGACTTAAAGTTGCTGCCCGCAGTACTGGATCAGCTAATCGCCATCCAGGCGGCGTTAGGTTGACAGGACCAGTCTTCCGCCCAATGCGCCGATATGCGCTTGGCTGGCCCAATCTGCCGATTGAACGTAAAATATTGAGAGGCCTATGGGCGGTTGCTATCCTAGAGCAGAGTTAAGGCCGCAGCAGAATCCTGCCCAGCCAACGTCTCCCGCGCCTGAAGCGGCGCCCCGAGCAAGGAGCTAACTACATTGTCAAAGAAGCGTTATTTATTTACGTCCGAGTCTGTCACCGAAGGACATCCGGACAAGATTGCTGATCAGATTTCCGATGCCATTTTGGATGCTTGCCTCAAAGATGATCCTTACAGCCGTGTTGCCTGCGAAACCCTGACCGCGACCGGACTGGTTTGCATCGCCGGTGAAATCACGACCAAAGCCTATGTCGATTTCCAGTCGCTGGTACGCGGCGTTGTCGCTTCCATCGGATACGACAATGCACTGTACGGATTCGACTCCAACACCTGCGCGGTGATCTCGACCATCAACAAGCAGTCGGGCGATATCGCCATGGGCGTCGACAGCGGCGGAGCAGGCGATCAGGGAATGATGTTCGGCTACGCCACCAACGAAAATGCCAACTTTATGCCGACACCGATTTTCCTGGCGCACAAGCTGACGCAACGTCTGACGGAAGTCCGCAAGAACGGCACCTGCCCCTATCTTCGTCCCGACGGCAAATCGCAGGTCACGGTCGAGTACGACGAGAACCACAAGCCGAAGCGCATCGAAGCTGTTGTCGTCTCGACCCAGCACTCGGAACAGGTCACCACCGCCGAACTGCGCGAAGACATTCTGAAGCACGTGATTCAGGCCGCGCTTCCTGCCGATATGCTCGATGCCGACACCAAATATCACATCAATCCCACAGGTCGCTTCGTAATCGGCGGACCGATGGGCGACACCGGCCTGACCGGTCGCAAGATCATCGTCGACACCTACGGCGGCATGGGACGCCATGGCGGCGGCGCATTCAGCGGCAAGGATCCGACCAAGGTAGACCGGTCGGCGTGCTACATGGCGCGCTATATCGCGAAGAACGTGGTGGCCGCCGGGTTGGCGGACCGCGTGGAAGTGCAGTTGGCTTACGCCATCGGCGTGGCCGAGCCGGTAAGCGTGCTGATCGAGACCTTTGGAACCGCCAAGGTTGATGAGGCGAAGATTGCCGACTTGGTGCGGGCGAACTTCCAGCTCACGCCCAAGGGGATTATCGAGTCGCTTAACCTGCGGCGTCCGATCTACCGCAAGACGGCGGCTTACGGACACTTTGGCCGCGACGAAGCCGAGTTCACCTGGGAGAAGACCGACAAGGCCGCTGCGTTGCGTGAACAGGCTGGGCTGGCGCAGGAGAAGCAGACGGCGAAAGCGGCGAAGTAGAAGGGCCGCTTTTGGCTGTTCGCTTTTGACTTTTGGCCGGAATGGCGAGTCGAAAGTGCATCAAGCTGCCATCTGTTTTCCGCCAAGTTCGTGGGGTGCTTGAACAGTATGCGTGAACGCGTACTCCCCCAAACCGACAACTGAGAACCGACAACTGAGAACTTTTTAGGAGCTTATGTCGACAACAACTGCACGCGTAGCCGGCGATATCGCCAACGTTGAACTGGCCGATCTTGGCAAGAAGCGCATCGACTGGGCGAACCAGTCGATGAAGGTCCTGCAGATCATCCGCAAGGAATTCATCAAGAACCAGCCGCTGAAGGGGATTCGCATTGCTGCCTGCCTGCACGTCACGGCCGAGACTGCGAACCTTGCCATCACCTTGCGGGACGGCGGAGCTGAGGTTGCACTCTGCGCTTCCAATCCGTTGTCCACACAGGATGACGTTGCCGCCTGTCTGGTGCGCGACTACAACATCCCGGTGTTTGCCATCAAGGGTGAGGACAACGATACCTACTACCAGCACATCATGTCGGCGCTCGATCACAAGCCGCACATCACCATGGACGACGGCGCTGACCTGGTTTCGACGGCGCTGACCAAGCGTACCGATGTGCTCGACGGGATATTTGCCGGCACGGAAGAGACAACCACCGGCGTAATCCGGTTGCGGGCGATGGCCAAGCAAGGCGTGTTGAAGTATCCGATCATCGCGGTCAACGATGCCGACACCAAGCACCTGTTCGACAATCGTTATGGCACCGGGCAATCGACCATCGACGGAATTGTGCGCGCCACCAACTTCCTGCTGGCGGGCGCGAAGTTCGTCATCGCCGGATATGGTTGGTGTGGCCGGGGATTGGCCAGCCGCGCACGCGGACTCGGCGCGGAAGTCATCGTGACCGAGATTGATCCGACGAAAGCAATCGAGGCCGTGATGGATGGCCTTCGCGTGATGAGCATGGAGGAAGCCGCAAAGATAGGCGACGTCTTCTGCACCGTCACCGGCAACAAGAGCGTACTGCGCAAAGAGCACTTCGAAGCGATGAAGGACGGAGCCATCATCTCGAACTCCGGACACTTCAACGTCGAGATCGACATTCCCGCACTGGAGAAGATGTCGTCCGGCAAGCGCACTACGCGCAATTTTGTGGAAGAGTATTCGCTGCGTGATGGGCGCAAGATCAACCTGCTGGGCGAAGGCCGGCTTATCAATCTGTCCTCGGCCGAGGGGCATCCGCCGTCAGTCATGGATATGAGCTTCGCGGATCAGGCGCTTTCGGTCGACTACCTGGTGAAGAACCACGCGTCGCTCGAGAAGAAGGTATTTCCGGTTCCCGAAGAGCTCGATAAACGGGTTGCGAAACTCAAGCTTGAGTCGATGGGAGTCAAGATCGATCGCCTCACTCCGGAGCAGGAAGAATACCTGGCAAGCTGGAGCGAGGGAACATAACCAGTTGTCGGTTGTCAGAAAGAAGGAGTGAGCCTGAAGTTCTCAGCCCTTTTCGACAATCGGAGCGGTTGTGAGTCTCTTCAGCGAGGATACAAAGTAGCACGAAGATATGGGCGGCTTTCGTGGCCGCCCATTTCTTGCTGCTCAATCGAGCGGTATAAGAGGTACGCCCGTTGGTTGAGTTCCGCTGCTCGCCCACGCCATGATCAACGCCAGAATCGACACTCCCATCAGAAGCAGTACCGAGGCGCGCCAGCCGTCGGCAATCCACATCCAGCCGGTGACAGTCGCACCCAGGCTTCCGCCGATGTAATAAAAGGTGACGTAAAGACCCGCCGCCGACGAGCGTGCCTTTCCTGCGACCACGCCAGTTTGCACCGTTCCGATTGCCTGGAAGATGAATACTCCCGTCGAGAACAGTGCCAGCCCAACGATGATCACAGGCAGCCGCAACACCATCGTGAGCGTCAATCCGACCACGCTGCATGAGCAGGCAATCGTGGCGGTACTGCGTGTCCCATAGCGGTCAAGAAAGCGCCCGGCAAGCGGAGTCACGAAGAAGCCAAGGATGTAAACGAAGAAGATGGTTCCTAATTGCGCCGAGTTCAGCAGGAACGGCGTTCGCGCCAGATAGAAGTTCACATACGTGAAGGCACCTACGATGGTGAACAGCGCGCAAAACCCGATCCCGAAGACCGCCAGCAGGCGCGCGTGTCGCAGATGCCGCATTGCCTGGCCAATGGACTCGCGTACGTTTCCAGTGCCAACGAAATGTGCAGACTTGGGGAGCGTCCGCCAGACTAGCACTGCACCCACGAAGTTGATGAGGCCGATGACGACGAAGGCGCGCTGCCAGCTGTAGTGATGGGCAATCACTCCGGAAAGATAGCGCCCCAGGAAGCCTCCCAGCACAGTGCCTGATACATAGGCCGACATAACCTTGCCCACCTGACCGGTAAACTCTTCGCCGATGTAGGCGATGATCACGACGATCACGCCCGGCACGAAGAGGCCCTGCATGAACCGCCAGAAGATAAGCTGGTGCAGGTTCTGCGAAGTCGCTGCCAGAAGGGTCGGCGCGGTCAGGGCCAGTAGCGACGGCACGATGACCCGCTTGCGTCCTGTGGATTCTGCGAGTAGTCCTACGAACGGCGCAGCCAGCGCAACCGCCAGGATGGTCGCGCTCACAGTCAGGCTCACGGCCATGGCCGACGCATGGTAGAGCTGCTGCAAGTAGGGCAGCAAAGGCTGCGTATCGTAGACGTTGAGAAACGTACACATGCCCGCGAGCATGCAGGCGAGGATGGTGCTGAGGGAAGCCTGGGTCCCGGAGCTTGCTGGTGTGGCTGCGGGTTGCGGAGAATTCATGTGGACGGTTGAACTCACTCCAGCTTACACGCCGACTGCGTTGCCCGGATGTGATCACGGGCACGTTGTCGCATACAGCCATTGGCTGCGAAAAGCGCATCTTCCTCTGGATGGATTGGCTGCGCCATCACCTGATTGCGGTCATCGGCACTGCCGCTGTATTCGCGCTGGGAGCCCTTGTCACCGCCGTCGGGCAGAAGATTATCAACGCGAAGGTCCGCGCTCCGCGAGAGCACTATCGCGATCGCAAGCTGCTGAGCACCATCGTCGTGGTGCTGGGCGCTTTCATCATTGCGATCTTGTGGGCAAGGCTGATTCCGCACCACGGAACATTCTTCGGCCTGGTCGCGGCCGGTTTAGCCATTGCTCTTCGCGAGCCGCTGCTCAGTGTTGCCGGACGCATCGCTATCTTCGGCGGACGCATTTATGAGGTCGGCGACCGCGTGCAAATCGGCAGCGCGTCGGGAGACGTGATCGACATCGGTTTTATCTACACGCGCCTTATGGAAATTGGGAACTGGATTGGCGGCGATCAATACAGTGGACGCATCCTGCAGTTCCCCAATGCGCAGATCTTCGGCACCGGAGTCTTCAACTACACGCGGGACTTTCAATATATCTGGGACGAGATACACCTTCCCATCACGTACGAGTCGAACCTGAATGCGTCGATAGAGATACTGGTCGAGGCGGCGACCGAATACACGAAGAAGTTCCTCGAAGGCGCGCAGCAGCAATTGGCGCGTATGCAAGAGTATTTTCTGGTGCCCGACTTCGAGCTAAGGCCGCAGGTCTATTTAAAGGTCACCACTAACTGGGTCGGACTGACCATGCGATACGTGGTCGATCCGCAAAAGCGGCGCGCTGCCAGCACGTTTCTCTATCGGTCGGTGTTCGAGCAAATCCGCCGCAGAGACGACATCAAACTCGGTACCGATACCATGGAGGTCGCTTACAAGCGGGCGAATGAGGAATCGCAATTGCCCTCCAAGGATCGTGCAGCGTGATTTGGAGCATAGCCATTGGCAATCCGGTTTACAGCAGGACAATCGTAATTCCACGGTTACCCTTGCCCAAGTCACGGTCGTTCTTGAGCTGAGGCGCGCGTTTCAGGAGCTGCCAACTGCGTTCGTCGCTCTGGCGCCAATTCTCGCCGTAAATGCAGTCTCGAATCTCGTGTGCATTCGCCATCCGGCGTAACGTTGCCTGCAACGCAAGGCGAAGGTCCCCGCCTACTCCGTGGGAACCGTAGCCGTGGATGACCTTCAGCAAGGGCAATCCTGCGGTCCTGGCCAGCTCGATTTCGGCAGAAAGCCTCGATCGCGCCTGCTCCACGCTAGGTAGTCCTTCCTCAATGTTGACGGTTTTGATGACCATGGAAACGCCAGGATGACCAAACTTTACATGCCATTTGGGAAGAGAAAGCGCAAGAAAGACTGCTTATCGGCACTTTTTTCCCATTTTGAAACCACTTTGTAAAAATCGGAACTTATATCGAAGACACGAAGTGACCATGGTGGTACTTTAGTAACTTCTGGATTTTGACGCCAGCGGTTATGCTTGAGATTACATCATGTACTCAGGCCCGAGGCCAGACCTCCGCAACGCAGTACGGTTTCCCTTGCACTTGCCGGTGGTATTGAAGACGCCGACAGATGAAATCGAGGCTGAAACTCGTGACATTTCCGCCGGCGGGATGTTGTTTTTTACCGAAGCGCGAATCGCGGTCGGAGCGGCAGTGTGTTTCACGATTCGAATGCCCGGCGAAATACTAGGTGCCGGAGAAGACGTGCTGGTGAGATGCGAGGGTCGTGTGGTGCGATGTTCGGAGGATGGCTCGGGACGGAACATCGCAGTCGCGATTGACGAGTACTGTTTCGAGAGGCCTTAGCGTTGCAGTGCTGGCCGGCAATTATGCTGTCGAATTCCGGGGTAATCGGCGGACTACATTACAGGACAGCCGTTATGAAAGACGAACCCAAAAATATCCGCATTATCATCGCCGATTCCGAAGCGATTTTTCGGGCGGGCATGAGCAAGATTTTCGGCCAAGAGCAGAATCTGGAAGTTGTTGCTCAGACTGAGACGCTGCAACAGACCCTGGATATGGTCGCTGAAACGGAAGCCGATGTCGTCTTGTTCGAGGCGGGATTGTCAGCGACTCCGGCCGAAGCGGTCAGTGAGGTCATCCGCCGGGCGCTTCCGAGCGCGAAGGTAATTCTGATATCACAGCGTCCCAGCGAACACGAGACGGTGGATTTTCTGCGCCGGGGTGTCCGTGGCATTCTCACGCGATCGGTTTCGCCGGAATTGCTCGTTCGATGTGTTTATAAAGTTTCCGCCGGTGAAACCTGGCTCGATAATCAGGGAGTGAATTGGATTATCGACGCGTATCGCACCCAGACTCAGGTTGGCAATGGCAAACAACAGCTCCGCCTTAGCGACAAGGAGATGCTGATCATCAGCGGGGTGACGCAGGGTCTGAAAAACAAGGACATTGCCGCCCAGGTGGGCACGACAGAGCAAGTTGTGAAGAACTACCTCCGCAAGATTTACGACAAGCTCGGCGTTTCGGACCGCCTCGAGCTCGCGCTGTACACTATGCATCGGCATCTGCTGGATGGCTGGGTACCGCAATCGGGCCCTGAGGGTAACCGGCAACCCAGGTCCGCAAACATTATGGCCAAAGCAGCCAGTGCTTCAGCGTCTTCCGGGAATGCGGCTGCTCGGGGGTTGCGCGAGACAGAAACCTCCAAACACTGAGCTGAGAGTTGATAGCTGGCGCGATAGGCTGTGAGAGCTATCAATAGGCGTTTTTACTGAAGAAGCCTGACCACAGAGTCATCCAGACGATACGAAAATCGAACCATAGACTCCAATTCTGCAGATAGTAAAGGTCGAACTCGAATCGCTTCGCGATAGAGGTGTCTCCTCGCCAGCCGTTGACCTGCGCCCATCCGGTGATACCCACCTTCAGCCTGTGGCGGGCGTTGTAGTAGGAGATTTCCTGCAAAAACTGTCCGACAAAGTAGGGACGCTCAGGCCGCGGTCCCACCACGCTCATGTCGCCCTTCAGCACGTTAAAGAATTGCGGAAGCTCATCCAGGCTGGTTTTGCGCAAGAAGCTTCCAAACCTGGTTCGGCGCTGATCCTCGGGCGTCGTCCATCGGGTGTCGCTTTCCGAGGTAGTTGATTGCCGCATGGTACGGAACTTGTACATCCAAAACTCCTGTCCATTGAGGCCAACCCGGCGCTGTCTGAAAAGAACGGGTCCCGACGACGTCATTTTTATGATGGCGGCAATCGCCAGCATCAGTGGACTCAGGAGAAGCACAGCCGATGCCGAAAACGCCATGTCGAAGGCGCGCTTGGCCACGAAATAATAGGGAGAATCAACCGGAGTAGTCGCGACATCCAGCATCTGCAGATCGCCATATTGGAACCAGCGCTCCCGCAGGACTGCTACATCTCCCAGATCCAGAACGGTTCGGACCGGAGCAGAAACGGTTCCGAGCTCCCGGATAACGCTGGAAAGCTGGTGAAGGCGTTCCGGCGGGAGCGCGATGATGACATCGTCAACCGGAATCGGCAGGCCTTTGCGCAAATCCTCAATACTGTAAAGAGCGACATCGTGAACCGCCGAGGTCTGACCCGCCAGCGCCACATGAGCGACCACCTCACACGGAATCAGCGGAATGCTGTGCAGGTGCTTGGCCACGTTGACCGCGTACTGGTCGGCACCGACAATCAAAATTTTGAGCTTCCCATTGGCGCCAAATCGCCGGCGCAGCACGTATCGGAACAATAAGCGAGTTAACACCGCCGTCGCAAAAAGTAATATTGCGCTGGCAGCCAGCGCAATACGCGACATACTTTCCTGCCGATAGAAGAACAGCAGGCAGGTCATCGCCAGATACGTCTCCGCGCATGCCGACAAACAGCTGGAGACACCCAGATCGTGAAAGACATCCTCAACATGGCACAAGCCTCTGCGCTCTGCGGCGATGGCCCATACGATTGACGCGAACAGGATATTGCCCACGTAGAAGCGCCATCCCTGGTCGAGGAGGGACCCCATGTCGTTGCGAAACCGGATATAAATGGCGAGCCCAAACGCCAAGGTGGGCAGCAGATAGAACAACACCCGCATATAAAACCGATGCGAACTTAACCTTAGACTCATATCTTCAGTTCACTTTCGGGTGCTCACGTGAGTGTCAATCACGCGGTCGGCAAAGCAAGTGGGCGAGGCCTACTGTTGCGGCAGGGCCCGGCGCAAAAACAGATAGTAAAACTGCCCCAGCAATCTCTCCGGAAGCAGACGGCAAGGGATACGTAAAGCCAGGTTCGCGACAAAATAAGATCGGGACAAAAACCCGATACGGTACATCTTCTTTAAGAAATCAATCTCAGAGCGAATGTATTTTGCGCCTCGCCTGCGGCCCAACATGCCATCCCCGCAGCGGATGTAGGCCAGCACTTCCGGCATGTTGAAAACCTGAGACCCTTTCATCATCATGCGGGCCCACAAGTCGTAATCCTCAAAGAAAAGGCAAGACTGATAGCCACCAGCTGCGACAGCCGGCGCCGTACGAAACATTACCGTCGACTGATACGTGATGGGGTTTCTGAACTTTGCGTACCAGTTGAGACGGGCACCGGAAACCGGGGCGCGGCGCACACAGAAAGGCTTAGTGGGATCACGTTCGAACTCAGCCCCCGAGGCGCTGAGGATATCGACCTCGGGATGCTGCTCCAGAAACCCTACCTGCTTTTCAAATCTTGTCAGCTCGTAGATGTCATCGGAGTCGGCACGAGCAATCAGGTCGCCAGTACAATAGCGCATCCCAAGTTGGACCGCTTCGCCGGTGCCCTGATTGGTGGGTAGCGCGGGCGTAATCAGAGGCAGGCGTTCTGCGAAGTGCGCCAGCACTTCATCCAGTTCCGGGGTCAGAGGACCGTCCTTTACGACTACAACCTGGTCTGCTCGGAGGGTCTGGGAGGCGATGCTTTCCAGGCAGGAAGCAAGAAATTCCGGCTTCTCCTTCTTGTACACCGCCATCAAGACCGACAGCATGAAAAGGCTTCCTCCCCTGAAATTGCTACTGTACCGCCGTCCCCGCACGAGTACGAAAAGATACCGGAAATTGTAGACTCGAGCCTTCCCGTTATGGGCGGAGCCGAGTTTCGAATCAGGTATTTACGAGCAGCCGCCCATTAGACGCAACTGTGGCTTCCTGGGATAGCGTTGGCGGCGAAATCTTTCCACGGGTTTCCCAAAAAGGGCAACGCGACCTTTCTCCGGCCAAAGATGCCCGACTGGTAGGCCGCATCCCACGCCTAGGTCCCGCTCGTCGAAGCTCCTAAGATCAGTCATTGGAAGCGGCCCGGAAGTAATTCAACCGAAGCTCGGAAAATGGAACGGATCGCCTGATGATCTGGTCCTTGGATCTGCCGGAACGATGGCCTCCCAAGCAATTCGCAAGCAGTTTGAGCCCCATCCGGGCCGCGCACAGACTGTATTTCGCGTCTCCAGCCCGGGGTTTCAGTCTACAACGATGTCTCCTAAGCCGCAATTTACTCTAGAGGATAGGCCGCCGGTCATTTTATTGATTTTCCGTTGCTCAGTAGGAACGTGACTGGGCTCCCGGACCCGTCTGGCGGACCAGGAATATTCACGGCGTTGTCATCTCTCCGGCGTTCAGTTAGATTGCACTGTCTGCAATTTGCTTCATCGAGGATTCATCCTATGCCTCCCGTTCGACCCCGGCGCGTCGCAGCAGCTTCCTTCTTCTTTTTTGTACTGATTGCCATTTCCTCGACTCTCTGGGCGCAAGCGGCCTCGCCGCTGAGTGCCGCGGAGCGTGCGAATGTCGACGAAATTGCTCACAAGGTCCTGAATACAACCGGGGTTCCCAGCGCCTCGCTCGCCGTCGTGAAGGATGGAAAGATCGCCTACGCGCAAGCCTATGGCGATGCCCGGCTTGAGCCCAAGATGCCCGCCACGCCTGAGATGTCTTACAGCATCGGCTCGATCAGCAAGCAGTTCACCGCGACGGCCATCATGATGTTGCAGCAGCAGGGAAAGCTCTCACTTGACGACAAGGTAGGGAGGTGGCTTCCCGACCTGACGCGCGCGAACGAGGTTACCCTTCGGCAGGTGCTGTCGATGACGTCCGGCTACCAGGACTACGCGCCCCAGGATTACATGATCCCCGAGTGGGAGAAGCCGATCTCGGCGCAGCAGATTCTGGACAGATGGGCGCGCAAGCCGCTCGACTTTGAGCCGGGGACCAAGTGGCAGTACAGCAACACCAATTACGTGATTGCCGGCCTTATCGTCGAAAAAGTTTCCGGCGAGCCGCTGTTCACGTTCCTGCGCCAGCATGTACTAACGCCGCTGGACATGAGCAGTGTCTGGGATAGCAACGCTAAGAAACTGCCGAACAGCGATCCCCAGGGATATTTTCGCTATGCCTTGGGGCCGCTGCGTCCGGCTCCGCATGAGGGGCCGGGTTGGATGTTTGCCGCCGGCGAGCTGGCGATGACCCCGTCGGACCTGGCCAAGTGGGACATCTCGCTCATGCGTGAGTCGCTGATGAAGCCCGCCTCGTATCTGGCAATCGAAACAGAAAATCTGCTGAAGAACGGTGTAGGCACGCAGTACGGTCTGGGAATGAGAGTTACCACCGCGCACGGGCATCGCATGCTGGAGCACAGCGGCGAGGTTTCCGGATTCGTGGCGGAAAACATTGTGCTGCCCGATGACAACTTCGCGGTCGCAGTGCTTACCAACCAGGACGCAGTGGGTGCGGCCGGTGATATCGCGCGCGAGATTCTCACCGCGTTTCTAAATAGCGCGAATGTGAGCAATCCCAAAGAAGACGCGCTGGTGCGCAAGGTCTTCGACGGTCTGCGCGAAGGGAAGATCGATCGCTCGCTGTTCACCGACAACGCAAACTCTTACTTCACCGAGCAGGCCTTGCACGACTACTCCACCAGCCTGACTGCGCTCGGAGATGTGCAGAGTTTTCGCCAGACATCGAACACACTTCGCGGCGGCATGACGCACATGAGCTATCAGGTGAAGTTTCCGCAGAAGACGGTCGGGATCAACATCTACCAGATGCCTGACGGCAAGTTTGAACAATATCTGATCGCGCCACAGGAATAGCTGCGTTGCGTGAATTGGAAGATTCGGCAGAAAAGCAGAACGGCCAGAGGTCGGTTCGAAACGCGGGAGAATCAACCCCAGATTCTGGGAGAGACAAGAGCGGGTAGCCGGGAAGAATTGCTCCTCAGCCTCGCCACCACATTGACCTGATTTTCATGAACCAGTATGATCAGGTTGCGGGGTGGAGCAGTCCGGTAGCTCGTTGGGCTCATAACCCAAAGGTCGGTGGTTCAAATCCACCCCCCGCAACCAAAGAATCAATCAGTTATGGGCCCTCGGGCTGTGGAGCGCAGGTCCAAAAAGGTCCATTAAGAAAATCCGCCGTGAAATCTGGAAAAGGGCTGCTATGGCGAGGAGCCCTTTTTGCTTGGCGGATTCCCGTTTATGCGCCTTGCGATTCGGCCAGCGCAGGAAGAAAGATCGACTGCTGCCCAGGATCGCCGCAGTACGCCAGCAACTGGCGACGCTCAAGTGCAACCTGGAAAAGCTCCTGGCGGAAGAGGCTAAGGCGGCAGCAACCGAGGACGCGACCCACTCCCCGGATGCCTAATTAAGGAGCGGTTCAAAATGGGTGCTTCCGCCGCCCCGCTATCTCACTGAATCTACAAAGCCGGATCGGGCCCTTCGGCCCGGTCCATAATCTCTGCCTTCTGACACCCCGACCATCGCCGATAACGTCCTTTATCATTCACGATCCCAACCAAAAGGCAACTGTGGCGCATGGATGAGCATATAGGCGCCAGTCGAAGCGCCCTCGTCCGAATTTGCATTGTTACGCCCTTGCCGCGTTATCCAGAGTAATTTCCCAGAAATCGGTTTCTAGTCGCTCTGGCGAGCGAATGCTTCGCAAACGCAGCCTGTCCGGTCCGGATAGGTAGGGGATGGTCTGATTACAAAAGCTATCTCGCAAGAAAAACTTCCGAGTGACTCGCTGCCGTGAACAGCTCACGGCCACTTCACGGTGAGGGCGTAGATTTCCTGCGTGCCGATGTCGCGGGTAAACACTGGGGAGCCATCAGGCGCGACGTTGATTTGAGTACCCTCATTTGCATCCACCACCCGGCGAAGGTCTTTTAAGCTGTCGATGATTCCAACCTGGTGGTCGGCAAAGCGCAGGCGTTGTAGCTTGGGTTCCGCTCCACCGGTGGTGAAGACGAGATCCTTGCCATCCGGTGTGACTACCCAGCTGACGAAGTCGCCGCCAAGAAGGTCACTCCATTTCTGGGTCTTGAGAGCGAAGGTCCTGAGTTTAAGACCGTCTTCGGTAACGGCTACCAGCATGTCCTGCGTGACCCATTCGCCTCCGTCCATACCCTGGGAGGAAGGCACATCGAATATTTTTCCCGTGCGTAAGTCGAATATTCGCAAATAGATCTTTCCCGGTTCATTGGCAGGCCCATTGGTCGAGGAAGTCACGACTAAGAGGTTTCCATCAGGTGACCAGGTTCCACCGAGCAAATTCTTTTCGCCAATCCTTTGTGCTGGGCCGCCATCCATGCTGACCACATAAGTTCCCTCGTCAGAGACCGCGAAGGAAACCTTCGTTCCGTCTGGCGAAATGGAAGGGAAGGCCACTTCCATGGGAGGATAGGTCAACTGCCTGCGTTCGCTTCCATCGCTCCGGCTTCGCCACAAGGTGTGATCCGGGTAAGAAGTGTAGGCTACCCATTGTCCATCACGAGAAAAGGTAGGATCGATCGCCGAGATTCCGGAGAGGAAAGGAACAAATTGATGCGACTTCGCATCGTAGCGAACCAACTCGCCGCGCTCCTGGTTGCCAATTGCGAATATCTGCTTGCCGTCACGGCTGGGCCGGGGGCTGGTGTAGACCAGCGGTCCGTTGGTCAGTCGAATCGGCTGTCTCGAGCGATGGAAAAACCCGGTCTGTACCGGCAGCGCCCACAGATCTGACCCCAGTCCAACCCCGATTCGGTACAGCATGTACTTCCCATTGGAACTCCATTTAGCGCCAGCTGGGCCTGGCAGGACGAGATGAAAAGCCGTGCCGTCGGGCGCGATCTCGGCCAATGCGAATGATCTGGCAGTCAGCGTGCCGAAGCCAATTCGTCGTCCGTCGGGTGAGACGGTTGGGTTATAAACCTCCCCATGGCCGGAGTACAGCTCGCGCAGGTTGGAGCCATCGCTGTCGGCGACGTACAACGCGGTGACGGTGGAAAAGACGAAGCGACCATCAGGAAGGAAATCCGCAGCCTGCGCCTCGATGCGATCGAGTGGCCGGGGCTCTCCCGCGGGCAGTGGAATCGTCCACAGTCGGCCTACGGGTGCATCCATGCCCCCGACCGCCGCGAGTAAGGCAGAACCGTCCGGCGCGAGCGCTATGAGTCGGGGATCGACAAGACTGGTAGCCAGCGCGGTCGTAGGTCCTCCTTTGACTGAGACCTGGGCGATTTTCCAGCTCCTGGTCTGGCCTTCGTTGAAATAAATTCGCGCTCCGTCGCTCACCACGGTCCCTAACTTTGGTTCGCCATCATTGGTGAGCTGAGTGACCGACTCGATCACGGGAACGCGGGGCGGCGTTCTCCACCACGCGATGAGCAGAGCTGCAAGCGCAACCACAGCCGTTGTCGCTGCTACCCACGCCCATCGTGAGCGCGGACGCTGCGAGACATTAGCAGGTGAGACGATCACCGCGGCATCCTGCTGCAGGACCGGGTCGCCCGAAGCTGCCGGAGCCGGCGATGGCAGTGGCTGCACCTGCGAGTTAGAGTTCCCGTTGCTGGAGATCACCGGGGCGGCGAAACGATATCCCTTGCCCACCACGGTTTCTACGAATCGAGGCTTTTCCGGGTCGTCGCGCAGTGCCATGCGGACCTTGCGGACCGCCGTGTTAATGCTGTGATCGACGTCGAGGAAGACATCTTTATCCCATAGGCGCTTGGCGATCTCTTCGCGCGAGACTAACTCCCCGCGCCGTTCGACCAGCAGGATGAGCAGCTCCATGGGGAGTTTTTCCAGACGCAGGAGGCGATCACCTCGTTGCAGGCGATAACGGGACTGGTCGAGTGTGTAGTCGCCAAATTGGAGTTCCTGGGCCATGAATTCCCCTCACCTGCGTTGCCGAAATCATCCTCCATAATCCGCATAGAAGCAACCGCATCAGCGATTTAGGAGTTCAGCAAAGCTTTACCTCTCCTTCATAGAAGCTGCATTGCTTTGCAGAGCGCGATGGGCGATAAACGGCGAACGAAACTCAGACCGGGAGGTCTTTCATGAAGAGAAAAGCGTTCGGATGGACGGTGTGCTGGTTGGCGTTTCTGCTGCTGGCGGTAAGCATTGGAGCGCTGGCGCAAAATCCGCCAACCAATCCGACACAGTTTAGCGGGGTGATTGATGCCTATACGCCACAAACCGGCTCAAGCGGTCCTTATGAGATCCATGGTCCATGGTCTTTGCAGTTAAGCGCGCCCCCAGTCACGGGAAGTTTCACGGCGGCCCTGGACATGGAACTGTCGGATGGCTGGGTCCTGACGGAAAACCATGGGGATTTCGATCCCAAAGCCAGGGGCGCCCACACGCACCACGTCACGCTGGTTGGCGCTTATGTCACGCCGACTTTGAACGGTTTCCAAGTAACCGGTATGGCCACCATCACGCTCAATGGAAACCCGGCACCCGTCTCACCATCACCGTTGGTGATCACCGTCACCGGCGGCAGCGTCGTCCAATTGTCCAATATCACACTGACGTTTGGGTCCCCGGGCTCCAAGCATTTTGGAACCGAGCCCCTACCGGGCGTGGTTCAAAGCGTGAAGTAACTCGACTCATTATGTAGCAGTGGAGGCAAGCATGAAACGTTCCAGCGCTTTAGCTTGGTTTTTTTGACCGGGCGAGTTGCGGCGCGCTTGCCGCATGCGCAGGCAGCAGCGAGGCGTCATCCAATCACGACCTTCGACGTTCCCGGTGCGGGTAGCGGAGAAGGCCAGGGGACTATTGTTAGCGGGATTACCGCCGACGGATCGGTCTCGGGATGGTACATCGACGCAAACAACGTAAACCATGGTTTCGTCCGCAGTTCCGATGGCGCCATCACGAAGTTCGACGTTCCCGGCGCGGGAACGGACGCGGGCCAAGGCACAGTTGCCTTGGGCATGAACGATGCGGGAGCGATCACCGGACGCTACAACGTCTCGAATAACGCGTTTTACTCCTATGTGCGCTCTCCCGATGGAAAAATCACGACCTTCGCGGCTCCGGGAGCAGGCGAAGGTGCTTTTCAGGGTACCGCAGGTGGGAACATCAACCCAGCCGGAGAAATCTCAGGAGTGTACGTTGACGCAAGCCTTGCCCGTCACGGCTATGTGCGAGACGCCAAGGGCAACATCACTGAGTTCGATCCGCCGGGCGAGGGAACAGGCGCCCACCAGGGTGTTTACACTTCAACGTTCTACGGCCTGAACCAGGTTGGGGTGGTGGCGGCACAGTACCTGGACTCGATCAACGCGTCTCATGGCTTCGTCCGCGCCCGCAACGGCGCCATCACCACTTTCGATCCTCCGGGTGCGGGCACCGGCGACAGCCAGGGCACCTCGGCCCTGGCCATTAATCCATCGGGGACAATCACCGGAACCTACGCGGACGAGAACTTTGTGTATCACGGCTTTTTGCGCGCGTCTAACGGCACCATAATCATCTTCGATGTTCCGGGTGCGGGCACCGGCGAAGGCCAGGGCACCAGTGCTTTTGGCATCAACCCGAGCGGAGCTATCACCGGATACTACACGGACAGTAAGAACGTGGTTCACGGCTTCCTGCGCGATTCCGACGGCAGCTTGACAACCTTCGATGCTCCGGGCGCGGGTACCGGTGACGGCCAAGGCACCTTCCCGGCAGGCAATAATCCGTCGGGGACGATTACCGGATCTTACGTCGACGCCAACGATGTGAATCATGGCTTTGTACGGAACTGATTGGACGAGTCGTGACCAACCGCTGTGCTCGCGAAAAGCCGATCCCTCGCGTCCCTCCGATGGAGATGCGAGGGATGACAAACTCAAGAGATCGCAGCGTCATTTCAGAATGTCCACCAGAATGGCGCTTATCGCCCCAGCGGCCGAAGCCACCAGGAAAACCCGGCGTGCCGCCGTGGACTATCAAGACGTTGTACCGGCACTGCGGGATCGCTGGATCAGAGAAGTGCCCGTGAGCGTCGCTGGCGAACCTGTAAACGCGGTGATGGTCTGCTGCAAATTGGCCGCGCCGCTCACCATAAGCGATATTTTCATTAACGACTCAAACTACTCGTTAAGCAAATACCTGCAACATCGGGCCAAGTGGCGGCAGCTGGAGTCCGGGCCAGCAATTACCACAAACGTTATCTGCCACTCGATTGGGCCCGGGGGACCAAGCGAACTGTCGGACAAGTGACAAAGTAGCCTGTTGCGAGTTGCCAATTGAAATAGTGAATGATAAAGACGTTATCGGCGATGGTCGGGGTGTCTAAAGCCAGAGATTATGGACCGGGCCGAAGGGCCCGATCCGGCTTTGTAGATTCAGTGAGATAGCGGGGCGGCGGAAGCACCCATTTTGAACCGCTCCCTAATTAAGCATCCGGCGAGTGGTTCGAGTCCTCGGTTGCTGCCGCCTTAGCCTCTTCCGCCAGGAGCTTTTCCAGGTTGCACTTGAGCGTCGCCAGTTGCTGGCGTACTGCGGCGATCCTGCGCAGCAGTCGATCTTTCTTCTTCTGCTGGGGTGTGCTTTGTTTCATGTGGCCGATGTGCAGGTGCCGGCAGATCCCGCAGGGATAGATGTTGAGCTGATCATCGTTGAGTTTGCGAGCGTGCAGTAACGCCGAAAGATAATACGGATGCCGGAAGCGTTCAGCTATTCCGCTAAGCGATTTATCCATCTGCCCGCATGAGGGGAGGAGAAGGCTGCATTCGGATCTTCCCTGAACTCAGCCCCGCAGTTGCCGCACTTGACTCAGGGTTTCTGAGGGTTCCGTACGAACCGTGTAATCGGCGTTTACGTCAGCCGCGCGAATCGTCCCCTGCCGATCGATCACATACCGGGCCGGCATCGGCAGCCGGTATTCCGGTTCATCATGAAACCTGTCAAGCGTGCTTCCAAATGATTTGTAGAGTTCGCGCAAGTAATCCGGCAGCGTGAAGACAAGCCGAAACTGTTCTGCCGTCTTCAAGTGAACGTCCGTCAAGATATCGAAAGTCAAGTTCAGCTTCTTATGCAGAGCGCGCGTGTAGCGTTCGAGTTCGGGTGTGAGCACGACGATCTCTGCCCCGAGTTCTCTGACTTGTGGATGAATTTCCTGTAGAGCTTCCAGCTCCATATTGCAATAGGGTCACCAGTGGCCACGGAAGAAGCTGACCACCAGCGGCCCTTTAGTCAGGAGGTCGTCCGAGGTGACCTGCACGTGATCTTGGTTAAACAAGGTGAAGCTCGGGGCGCGGTCCCCGACTTTCAATGCGCGATCTTCAATTCCGGAGGCCTTTAGCTCGGCGGTCGCCCGATGCATCTTTTCGATTGCCTCCTGCGGCGCGTTGTACGGCGGAGCCCCGGACTCGAATGAGTTCTTAAATTCATCGAGCCGATCCTGAAGACTTGCCATTGGCTATTCCTCCTTCAGTTGCCGTCCGGATTGATTAGCGTGAGGTCGGATGTCGGATCGTACTTCTTCTGCAAGCGCACTGGATCGACCGTGACAAACACCTCCAGAGTTGGAGAGACGATCGCCTCGATAACGTGGCCGGCATTCGCGGTTCCGTCGCGACGGCCCACCACCATATGAGTATGGACCGCGGGCTTGCCCCGATACAGCGCGAAATCGCCAATCATGGAAGCCACTTCGACCTGCTCATGAATCGGGTTCCCCAGGTACATCTTTTTTTGTGGGTCGAACCAGGCCAATACGACACTGTTCAGAGCTCCGATTGCGGTGAAGTGCCCGCTGGTCACGTGATAGTTCCCGGCAAAATCCAAAAGGCCGGAATACGCTTCGTCTCCCTCGCTGAAGATCACCGCGTACTGCTTTGTCTCGCCCCGACTGCTGATTAACTTCACCTTCATCCCTGGGGCGCTACCTTTCTTCTGCACGGACTCGGCGGGAGAGATGTAGCGACCCGAAGCCTGCTGCGCGAGCACATCGGTTGATCCAACGGCGTCAATTGTTGCGCACATGATGAACACTCCTACTTCTGATGAAGTAACTTCATGATTGTTTTAGGACTCCTTCTGTTTATGACCAAAGCCCGTCGCGTTTGCAGCAACCGGCGGGTTGAAGATGGCTAGGCGATCCTTTCTTCAGCTTGCGCGAAAACCTTGCCAACCAGATTTTCCATGTAGTGAATTACAGAAGAGATGTCGGACTCGGGATCTTCTTCCATTGCCGCAGAATTGACCTCATAGGCCGCTGCTGTTGCGGGAAGTCTGAGATGCGAAGACTTTGCCGTCTCGAGGATCAGACGAAAGTCCTTATTCATTAAGTCGACGCCGAACTGCGGGCTGTAATCGTTCCGCTCTGCCTTGGCCAGCTTCCCTTTGTGCGCCGGCGGGACGACGGCGGTCTGCGCCAGAACGTTTAGCAACCGTTGGCGGTCCAGCCCTTCGGTTTCACCCAGCGCAATGCCCTCCGCTATTGCCTGCATGCCGATGCCGAGAATTGTGTTTACGGCCAGCTTCATACTCGTGCCTGCGCCGGACGGTCCCATCAGGAAGTATTGGCTGGCGACTGCCTGGAAAATCGGCTTCGATGCCTCGAATACTTCAGGATCGCCGCCGGCGAGCAGTGTGATCGTACCCTGTTCGACCGCCGGAGTGCTGCCCGAGATGGCAACGTCCATGACATTAACGCCGCGCGTCACGCCTGCACTATGCACCTCACGTGAGGTGTGGGGTGAGATCGTGCTCATCTCGAGCACAATCTTGCCAGGGCTGGTGGCGGTGAGGATCCCATTGCGCTCGAGATAGACATTGCGAACGGCGTCGTCATTGGTAAGGCAGGAGAGGATAACGTCGGCGGCGGGCGCCAAGCCGGCGAGATTGTCCGCCCCGATGGCGCCGTACTTGAGCAACGCCTCCACGTTACTCTGGTTGAGGTCGTAAATAATGACCTTGTATCCGTGGTC
The DNA here is from genome assembly GCA_963846815.1 of uncultured Acidobacteriaceae bacterium. Classification (GTDB taxonomy): domain Bacteria; phylum Acidobacteriota; class Terriglobia; order Terriglobales; family Acidobacteriaceae; genus CAVVDY01. The sequence goes on from CAWJXG010000001.1 coordinate 1,016,066, forward strand.
CAGCAGTCGTCGGACGAGGCGGCTGCCCATCGCACCAACACCGACGAATCCGAGACTTGTATTGTCTGGGGTAAACGGTTGCATATGTATCTCCTTTCGAAGGCTGGACTAGCATTGCTATTCCAGTTTCATGATTTCCAGAAAGAGCCGAGCCGGACGTACACCTCACGCGATGTGCAAGTCTCCGCTGCCCGGCCGTGTAAGTGCACTTCGCGTTCAGTGGCGCCGGGTCGCTTCGAAAAGGAACCAGGAGCGGCGCTGGGCCTCGTCAATCCATACCTCCAGCAGACTCGCCGTGGCGACATCTCCAACCTCTTCGCAGAGATCGTGGACCTCGTGCATTCGTAACGCAAGCGCCTTGTTGTCATCGTTCAACTCGGCGAGCATGTCCTGCGGATCTACATAATCCGCGTCGTTGTCGGCAATTCTCTGCAAACGCGCGATGTGCCCGATCGAGTGAACCGTGGTGCCGCCAATCTTGCGAACGCGCTCGGCGATGTCATCGCTGATGGCGAAAATCTGTGTGGCCTGCTCGTCGAGCAGGAGATGATAGTCGCGAAAATGCGGTCCGGTCATGTGCCAGTGGAAGTTCTTGGTCTTGAGATAGAGTGCGAACGTGTCAGCCAGCAGAACATTCATTTCGGCCGAGAGGTCGGTTACACCCTCGGGATTAAGATAGCTGCGGCTTGCAGTAAGCGACTTGCGGCGCTGGACAACTTCCGTCTTATCAGTCATTGGTGTTTTCTCCTTTCTAATCGATAGCGTGGTACGGCCGAAAGCAATATGGACCCGCGCAGCCAGAGTTTATGCGGCGCTTTGGAGTACCGCCGGAGTTGAAGGACCGCTCCCCGCGCCCGTCCGCTTGATCGCGCCGGCGATCTCGTCCAGATCATTCCTCGTAAGCGTCAGGTTCGCAGCGCCGATCCAGCCTTCGACCTGCTGGGGAGAGCGAGCGCCGACGATAGCGGCTGTCACACCCGGCCAGCTGAGGGTCCACGCGACTGCGACCGACGAGACCGACGTCCCATGTCGCTTCGCGATGGGTCGCAAGGCATCTCGCAGCGCAAGGTTGCGTTCCAGATTCGGCGAGTTGAACTCCGGAGAGCGACGTCGCCAGTCGTCCTTCGCCATTTTGGCGAGGCGTTCGGAGCTGAACGTGTCCGTCAGCAAGCCGGATTGCATGGGGCTGTAGCAGATGATGCCTGTCTGGTGCGTGTCGCACCACGGAATCTCATTTGCTGCGACCTCCCGGCGAATGAGCGAGAAGGGCGGCTGAAGCGAATTCACGTGGCCGATTGCTTCGCAGCGCTCGAGCAGCTTCACATCGAAGTTGGAAACTCCGCCAAAGCGGACCTTGCCTTCTTCGACAAGCCGCAGCATCTCCGCCCACGAATCCTCGATCGGGGTTCCCGTTTCATCAGGCCAGTGGAACTGGTACAGGTCGATGCGCTCGATGCCCAGCCGGCGCAAGGACGCTTCGCACTCCATGCGGATCGATTCCGGCCTGAGGTCGCGCTTGGGTTCTTGCATGGGATTCTTCGTGTCGCTGATGAGACCGCACTTGGTGAAAACGTGGGGTCGTTCGGAGTTCGGCAACAAGCGCAAGAACCGGCCCACCACCTCTTCCGAATGTCCAAGGCCGTAGACGGCAGCCGTGTCGATCCAGTTGATGCCGAGCTCGACGGCGTGGCGCATGGCGTCGATGGACGCCTGGTCATCCTGCGGTCCCCATCCGAAGGACCATCCTCCGCCGCCGATGGCCCAGGCTCCAAAACCAACGGTTGTGATTTCGAGTCCGCTGGACCCGAGTGAACGCTTATTAATCTTCATAAATGCCTCCTAGGTTCATTTATCGGTATTCAAGCTTCACTATTTCTTCCAACGCATTCGCTGACTGGGGCGTGGTGGTTAGCTCACACCTTGGGCGAAGGCGACAATGTTGGTTCCGCTACCAACGGTTTCCATGTTCGAACCCGACCGGCTGCTAACGAACGTTTGTTGTTGCGCATGCGCAAGTTCCTGCCTGTCCTGGTTCGAGTAAACGAATTCGTGCCCGATTGTGCTGCCAGGATAGAACCACGTCAGCAGAGCGTCCGGTTTCCCGGCACCTGATTCTGCAACTGTGAGGGAGACGCGGGCCGTTGCCTTAGAACGTTGCGCTGTGATCGTCGGCAACATCGCGTATAGAACGCTTTCGTCGTCATTGAAGATTTCGACGAGATTATGCCCAGCGTCAGGATCACCTAATTGGAAGGTGTACGCGCCGGGTGCCAATACCTGTCCCGGAATCTGGACCGGTTTGTCGAAAGTGACCTTGATTTGTTCGTTAATCTCGTCAGCGTTCGCCATAATCCCGCAGAACAGGGCAAAAGCTATGACTAGGCCGAGCATGATGTAACTCTTGTGCAATTTCATTGATGTTCTCCTCGAAGGCGTTTCCTGCCTGCCTTCGCTACTGGAGAAGAAGCAAGGCGGCGGCCAAAAGCTAAGCCACTGAGATACCAAGATGTTGCTTGCCGACGCTTCACGAAAAGACGAAAATTTCTGAAATCTCGTGATGTGTGGCTGAGTCGCGCCCTCCGCTGAACTCATCTTGTGGGTAGGTCAGATTGCTTGCGGAACAAGGATTCTGGGGGCTAAGATTTCGCTCATTCGTTGGAGCACCCATGGTGTTCACTTCCAATCTTCATCAAGAGAAGGCGTTGGGAGCGGTTCGCAGGTACGGCACTGCGCTTCTCTCTGTTTTGGCGGCACTCCTGCTTTCGAATTGGTCGCCACTGCATTTGGAATCTGCTCCGGTGTCGTTATTTCTTTGCGCCGTCATGTTCAGTGCCTGGTTTGGAGGGGTCGGTCCGGGCTTGATGGCTGCCGTCCTTTCCGCCGTCGCCTTCTATCGCTGGTTCCTGCCGCCAATTTATTCGTTCGGCCCAAAACCGGAGGAGATACCGCGGTTCATGGCATTTGTTGTGTCAGCGTTTGTCGTTGGTGGTTTGAGCGTTGCACAACGATGGGCTGCTCAATCGCTGCGGTTAGCCCGCGACGAGCTAAAGGAACTCGTAAGTGAGCTCCAAAGAACCAACGAGGCGCTACGCCAGGAGATTGCTGAGCGCAAGCGGGCAGAGCAAGCTCGTCAGGAACTTGAGGAACAGTGGAAAGCGGCATTTGAGAGTAATCCCACGATGTACTTCATTGTGGATTCGGGCGGCACAATCGTAAGCGTGAACGGGCTTGGCGCGGAGCAATTGGGCTATAGAGTGGATGAACTGGTGGGACAACCTGTATCGAATGTGTTTTACGAGTCTGACCGTTCTCTAGCTCAAAAGCATGCGCAGGAATGTTTCGATCAACCTGGACGAAACATGACGTGGGAGGCGAGGAAAGTCCGCAAAGATGGCGCAATGCTTTGGGTCCGGGAGACGGGGAATGCTGTCTTCCTGAAGGAGCGGCCGGTCCTGTTGGTCGTGTGTGAGGACATCTCCGAGCAGAAACGCGCTGAGGAAGCAGCGCGCCAGAATCATGAAGCACTCGTTACGAGTGAAGCGTATTTGGCCGAAGCGCAGAGCTTGAGCCATACGGGGAGTGCCGGTTGGAATGTCTCGACCGGAGAACTCTTCTGGTCCGACGAAACCTTTCGAATCTTCGGATACGAACGGTCATTCAAGCCCACCATGGAAAAAGTCCTCGAACGCGTCCATCCCGAGGACCTTGCGCGTGTGCGGCAGGCGCTTGACGCGGCCTCTCGTGGGGAGCAACTCGACCTGGAGCATCGACTGATAATGCCCAACGGCTCGGTAAAATCAGTCCACGTTCTGGGACACGCCCAAAGCAACAAGTCGGCCGGCCAGCTGGAGTTGGTCGGAGCCGTGACGGACGTCACTACTGTGAAAAATGCGTTTGAAGAGATTCGGACGCTGCGCGACCAACTTTACAAGGAGAATCTGGCGCTCCGCGAAGAGATCGACATCACCAGAATGTTCGAAGAGATCGTCGGCTCATCCCCTGCTCTGCAATCGGTGCTCTCGCAAGTAGCGAAAGTGGCCCCGACGGATTCAACTGTTCTGATCACCGGCGAGACGGGTACGGGAAAAGAGCTGGTAGCGCGTGCTATTCATAAGCGTTCGCAGCGCTCGTCGAGAGCATTTGTGAGCGTCAATTGCGCCGCCATACCCCGTGATCTGATCGCTTCGGAGCTTTTCGGCCATGAAAAGGGAGCCTTTACCGGAGCTACTCAGCGGCGACTGGGCCGTTTTGAATCGGCCGACGGCGGTACGATTTTTCTGGACGAAGTCGGAGAACTACCCGCTGAGATGCAGATCTCCCTCTTGCGCGTACTGCAAGAGCGTGAATTCCAGCGCGTCGGCGGGAACGAGTCTCTTGCGGCGGATGTACGAGTGGTGGCTGCCACCAATCGTGATTTACAAGCGGCTATTGCGGAAGGCGAATTTCGCGAGGATCTGTTTTACCGCCTGAATGTGTTCCCGATTCAAGTTCCTCCTTTGCGCAATAGAAGAGAAGATATCGCCCTGCTGGTCGAGTACTTTGTCGACCGCTATGCGAGTAAAGCTGGGAAGAAGATCACTAGTATTAACAAAAGAAGTTTAGAGCTGCTTCACTCCTATGTATGGCCTGGGAACATAAGGGAGCTGCAGAATGTAATCGAGCGTTCGGTCATCATCTCTGATTCGGAGAGTCTCCAAATCGATGAGAGCTGGTTGGGAAAACGTGCAGCTACAACCGATTCGCAATCGCAGCCTCTTTCCGAGAGACTTGCTACCCAGGAACGGGAGATCATCGAGGCAGCCCTGACTGAAAGCAGGGGCCGCGTGTCCGGCCCGTCTGGAGCTGCGGCCAGACTTGGAATTCCGCAGTCAACCCTCGATTCCAAGATCAAGTCCCTAAAAATCGACAAGCATCAGTTCAAGAAGGCGTAGCGTCTCGTCCATCGTTGATCCCGCGGTCCCGCACGCGCCAGTCGAAGCGTCCTCTCTCAAGCAGTCTTGGTGCATTCCGAGTTTTCGGAAATTTCCGAATTGTCAGCATTGTCGTTGACAGGTAACTGCTGTGGTTTCAATTGCTTACTTTTTGGGCCTTCCGCTGCAATAGCCAAAGCGAAAGGCGCTAAGTCGATGACGTTGAAAATTCAAAGATCCGACGATGACACATGGGTGGTCTTCACCCTGTGCGGTCGTATCCAGGCGGATCACCTGCCCGAACTTGAAGGGCTTCTGAAGTCCGAATCCACAGAACACAAGCTTGCGCTGGACCTGAACCAGGTGAAGCTTGCGGACCGGGATGCGGTTCGATTCCTGGCCCACATCGAGGAGACATTCGTGACGCTGAGAAATTGCCCCGCATTCATCCGGCAGTGGATTTCGCGTGAGCGGAATGGCTCACGCGCTGGCGAAAACGAAGGATCAGCAGGACTGGTGAGGTAGGCAATCATGTGGATTGTTCGATTAGCGTTACGTCGGCCTTATACGTTTGTGGTCATGTCCATCCTCATCCTGGTGATGGGATTCGTTGCGGTCTTCCGCACGCCGATTGACATCTTTCCCAGCATCAACATTCCAGTCGTGAGCATCATCTGGAACTACAACGGACTTGTCCCAAAGGACATGAGCGACCGGATTGTGTTCGTGACGGAACGCTCGCTTACCACGACGGTTGATAACATCGAGCACGTCGAATCGCAGTCCCTGTATGGAATTGCGGTCGTCAAGGTTTACTTTCAGCCAAATGCAAATATCGAGCGCGCCATCGCGCAAATTACGGCGGTCGAGCAGACACAGCTGAGACAGTTGCCCGAGGGCACCACGCCGCCGTTGATTCTTGCCTACAGCGCATCGAGCGTTCCGGTCATGCAACTTGCTCTGTCGGGAAACGGGCTCTCGGAGCAGCAACTCAACGACTACGGACTCAACTTCATACGCACGCAGCTTATTACTGTGCCGGGAGCGTCGGTACCGTACCCGTATGGCGGGAAGCAGCGCGCAGTCGAGGTGGACCTCAACCCTAGCGCGCTGCAGTCCAAAGGCCTTTCCGCTCTCGACGTGGTCAATGCGATTGCGTTACAGAACCTGATTCTGCCGACAGGAACATCGAAAATCGGCGGAACGGAGTATCAGGTCACAGTTCCCAATGCGGCTCCCCAGACGATGGGCGATCTGAATCGTATTCCCGTCAAGACCATCGGCGACACGACCATTTATATAAAAGACGTCGCCTGGGTACATAACGGCTCGCCGCCACAGACCAACATCGTTCGTGTGAATGGGCAGCGCTCCGTGCTGCTTACCATTCAAAAGGGCGGCAACGCTTCGACCCTGAGTGTGATCTCGGGAATCAAGTCGATCCTGCCCCAGATTGCGACCACGGTTCCACCGCAACTGAAAATGCAGCCCTTGTCCGATCAGTCGGTGTTCGTAAAGGGTGCCATCAGCGGGGTGGTGCGCGAAGCTCTGATCGCAGCCTGTCTCACGGCGACGATGATCCTCATCTTCCTGGGGAGCTGGCGCAGCACGCTGATCATCGCCACTTCGATCCCTCTCGCGATTCTCACGTCGATTATCGTGCTGAGTGCGCTGGGCGAAACCATCAACATCATGACGCTAGGTGGACTGGCTTTGGCGGTGGGCATCCTGGTGGACGATGCCACGGTCGAGGTCGAGAACATCAATCGCAACCTCGAACTTCATCCCGAGCAAACGATGGACGATGTGGTGCTCGACAGCGCCCAGCAAATCGCCACGCCGGCATTCGTCTCGACGCTGTCGATCTGTATCGTGTTCGCGCCGATGTTTCTACTCTCAGGCGTAGCGCGTTATCTGTTCCTTCCGCTGGCCGAGGCGGTAGTATTCGCGATGCTCGCTTCGTACCTACTCTCGCGCACCATTGTTCCGACGATGGCGAAATATCTGCTGCGGCATCATCGCGAGAACCTTGAGCAGAACCCGAGCCGAAATCCGTTCGTCCGGTTTCAGCAGAGTTTCGAAAGTGGTTTCGAAAAGCTCCGCGCGGCCTATCACAGCCTTCTGGAAAGAGTTCTTCTCCATCGGAAATTGTTTCTGGCGGGGTTCTTCGCCGCCTGCCTGGGGTCATTGGCGATCCTGATTCCGTGGTTGGGTCAGGACTTCTTCCCGCCGGTTGACGCGGGCAGCTTCAAACTCCATGTTCGCGGCCCGACCGGCATGCGCATTGAGGACACGGCATTTCTATGCGACTTGATTGAAAGGTCAATTCGCCAGCAGATCCCGGCAGCCGAGGTTTCGAGCGTAATTGACAACATCGGTCTGCCCTATAGCGGTATCAATCTTTCTTACAGCAATTCCGCTCCGGTCGGAACATCGGATGCGGACATCCTTGTAACGCTGGCGCCGAAACATCACCCGACGGCTGACTATGTCAACCGGCTTCGCGTGAGTCTCGCAAAGCAGTTCCCAGGTGTAACTTTTGCTTTCCTCCCGTCCGACATCGTCACGCAGATCCTTAACTTTGGCCTACCTGCGCCAATCGATATTCAGGTCATTGGCCGCGATCTTGAAGGAAACCATGCCTGGGCGGACGACGTCATGCGTCAGCTTAAATCGGTTCCCGGTACCGCCGACCTGCGGATTCAGCAGCCATTTAATGAGCCGTATCTGAATCTTCGGATTGAGCGCACAAAAGCCCAGGAGCTTGGTTTCTCGGCGCACGATATCGCCCAGAACTTGCTGGTGTCACTCAGCGGGAGTTTTCAAACTGCGCCCACGTTTTGGGTCGATCCCAAGACCGGGGTCAGCTACAACATCGAGACCCAAACACCGCAGTACGATGCCGACACGTTGCAGGACCTGGTGAACATCCCCGTCACCGGAACAAATGCTGCGGCCGCACCATCGCTAATGGCAAGCCTGGTATCCATCCAGCGGGCCAACGGGATGGCAGAGGTATCGCACTACAACGTGCAACCGGTGATCGATATTTTTGGCACCAACTCGGGACGTGACCTGGGAGGAGTGTCGCGCGACATCAACAAAATCATCGACGCCAATCGTAGTCGTTTGCCGCGCGGATCACGCGTAGTCGTTCGAGGGCAGGTTCAGACAATGACGTCTTCGTACATCGGGCTACTGATTGGTCTTGTGTTCGCGATCTTGCTGGATTATCTGCTGATCGTGGTGAACTTCCAGTCCTGGCTCGATCCTTTCATCATGATTTCCGCTTTGCCGGCTGCACTGGCGGGAATCGCATGGATGCTTTTCATCACCCACACGAACCTCAGCGTTCCCGCACTCATGGGCGCCATCATGTGCATGGGAGTAGCGACGGCGAACAGCATTTTGGTCGTGAGCTTCGCCCGCGAACAGATGGAAGCTGGCCAAGACTCAATCACCGCGGCGTTACAAGCAGGCGCCACGCGCTTTCGTCCCGTGATCATGACGGCGTTGGCCATGATCATCGGCATGGTGCCGATGGCACTTGGCCTAGGTGATGGCGGCGAGCAGAACGCCCCCTTGGGGCGTGCCGTGATTGGAGGTCTTATTTTTGCCACGGTATCGACACTGCTGTTCGTCCCCACTTTTTTCAGTCTGCTGCATGGAAGAGCCGCAGCAAAGCGAACCACAGAATGAACTTTGGAATTGAGATGGAAAACGATATGAACGACACCATAACAAAGCACATCGCCATCCCTATTGAACCGGCTGTGCAGAAGCGCGTGCAACAAGACGGGCCACGCCCAAAGCGGTGGCTAATCGCCGCGATTCTAGGCTTGGTGATTGCTGGAGTTTTGTTTTTCGGAATTCTCTCCCGGCGGAAGGCCGAGGCAAATCTGCGAGCTGTGAGTGTCGAAATGTCAGTGACTCCCGTTTCGGTCGTGCAGCCCAAGCGAGCCGCTCCAGCCCAGGAGATTATTCTGCCGGGCGGTATACAGTCCTTCATCTCATCGCCGATTTACGCACGTACTGACGGATATCTGAAGAAGTGGTATTTCGACATCGGCTCACACGTCAAAGCTGGACAATTGCTCGCCACGATTCAGGCTCCAGAAGTCGATGAGCAACTTGCGCAGGCGCGCAGTACCCTTGCCACCGCACAAGCCAACCTGAAGCTGGCGCAGATCACCATGGACCGGTACCAGGGATTGCTGTTGAAGCACGCCGTGGCTCAGCAGGACGTCGACAACGCCGTCGGGACCTACAGCGCAAATAAAACGATCGTCGATGCCGACACGGCGAACGTACGCCACTATGAGGCCCTGGTTTCGTACGAGAACGTATACGCTCCGTTCGACGGTGTGATCACGGCACGCAACACCGACATTGGAGACCTTATTAATGCCGGGAGCAATACCGTACCAAGGACGGATCTTTTTCACATTGAACAAAACGGTACGTTGCGTGTCTACGTGAATGTTCCAGAGGAATATTGGAGAGGTATCAAGCCGAGACAAACAACAGCCGACGTTGTTTTGGCCGAGTTTCCCGGCCAGAAATTCCCCGGCAAGGTAGTGCGCACTTCGGAAGCAATCAATGGCATCACACGTACTCTTCTTACCGAGATAGACCTCCCGAATCCCGACAACACTCTGCTGTCGGGTTCTTATGCCGAAGTGCATTTGCATGTACCCGGGGAGACTCCGACGTTCCTGATTCCGACCAATACGTTGCTATTCCGTTCGCAGCATCTTCAGGTCGGCGTCGTCCGAAATGGCAAAGTCGAGCTTGCAGACATCACGCCTGGCCACGACTTTGGCAACCAGATCGAGGTCGTTGCGGGATTAAAGGCTGACGATCAGATTGTCGTGAATCCGCCTGATTCTCTGATCTCGGGGCAGGAAGTGAAGGTCGTACAGGCCTCATTGCCAGGAGAATCGCAATGAACTGTTCAAGTATCCGCCTGCGCCGGACGCCGCGGGCAGGTTTACTCGTCGCGCTTGTTGCACTTGCTGGGTCGATCGGCTGCGCGGTAGGACCGAAATACAAAACACCCACGGTACCGGCCCCACCTGCGTACAAGGAGATGGGAGACTGGAAGACCGCGCAGCCAAACGATCAGAATCTGGGCGGCAACTGGTGGGAGATATTTCAGGACCCGCAACTGAACACTCTCGAGCAGCAGATCAATGTTTCAAACCAGAACCTGAAAGCTGCAGTATCGCAGTACCAGGAAGCGAGAGCGGCTCTCCGATATGCACGCGCAGATTATTATCCGACTATCACCGCAGATCCCTCCGCGTCTCGCGAGAAGTACTCAGCGAATCGCCCCTTAAGCGTGGGCCGCGGTCTGACGTTCAACGATTTCGTCGTGCCGATCAATCTTTCGTATCAGGTCAATGCCTGGGGCCGCGTGAGCAAGAATGTCGAGGCGTATCGTGACCAGGCGCAAGCCAGCGCAGCCGATCTGGCGGTGGTGAACCTGACGATGCATGCGGACCTCGCAGTCGACTATTTTGCCGCGCGAGCTCTTGACGCTGAAGAGAAGTTACTTCGAGACACCGTGAGCCAATATCACCAAGCCCTGCAACTCAACGAAGACCGTTATCAAGGCGGACTGGCTTCGGACGTAGATGTCGAGCAGGCGCGCACAATTCTTGAAACGACACGAGCGCAACTCATTGACGTTGGAGTTGCTCGCGCTCAGTATGAGCATGCGGTCGCCGTATTGGTCGGGAAGCCTCCGGCGGAATTCAGTCTGCCTCCGCTGCCACTGACGGCGCCACCGCCTCCGATTCCAGTCGGCGTCCCATCTGAATTGCTCGAGCGGCGTCCGGACATTGCCGCTTCGGAGCGCATGGTCGCATCGGCGAATGCCCAGGTCGGGCTCGCCAAGACCGCGTACTATCCACTGGTGAATCTCTTCGCCTCAGGTGGATTCGAGAGCGGCGCCATCAGCACATTGTTCCAAGGCCCGGCTGGCCTCTGGGCTGTAGGCGCTTCCGTGTCACAAACAATCTTCGACGGCGGCAGAAGACGTGCGACGAACGATCAGGCTAAAGCCGCGTACGACGCCACAGTAGCCTCTTATCGCCAGACCGCGCTCACGGCGTTTCAACAGGTGGAAGACAATCTCGCGGCTTTGCGAATCCTGGAGCAAGAGGCGGGCGTACAGGCTCGGGCCGTGCAAGCCGCGCAAACCTCACTGGACCTTTCAAACACACGCTACGAAGGGGGCGTGACCAGCTATTTGGAAGTAATCACGGCTCAGAATGCCGCATTGTCGGACGAAGTAACAGCAGTCAACATTTTGGGTCGCCGCATGGCGAGTGCGGTGCAATTGATCGAAGCCCTTGGTGGGGGCTGGGACAGATCGAGTCTGCCTCAGCGGCCAGAATGCTGCGGAAAATTAGTTAGTAGTAATACACGTCCGTAAGTACGTGCCGGGGTTGCTTTCCGTGTCATTCCCGTAGCAGATGCAACAAAGGCACCTTTCGAGGCCATCGTCCAACCGACAGGATGAAGGATGGAAAGAGCTCCTAAGCGTCAATGCGAGTTCATCCCGATTTTCTTTTCTGATTGGCAGGTTCACTCTTGGCTCGCTTTGATTTGACGAGATCCGCCGAGGAGGCACCTTCGAGCGAGAGTCCGTAGCCAACTTCTCGCACAATGCGCTCCTTCAAAGGCTGAATGAAGTGCACGCGCGTGTTGCGGCGCGTGACTTCCGGAGCTTTCAAGTACACCTCGGCTAACTCCTGCGCCCGACTGAGCGCCCTGCCGTTCGGCACAACCTCTGCAACCACTCCCCATTCTTGTGCAGTCCGCGCCGGCAGCGGGTATGGATTCAGCAAGAACGCCTCCGCTCGTCCTGCGCCTGCGCGATAACTCCAGGTCGTGAAGATGCCGTCACCGGGCGCAACGCCGGCGGAGTAGTGGGCTACATCCTGGAAGGTCGCACCCTCCGCCGCCACGATGACGCTGGCAAGTAGCGCGTAGTCGGAATGCACATGCGCGCGCCCTTCGATAGCGGCGATGACCGGCACGCGTATGTTGGCTAAGTTTTCCAAAACCTGAAGACCCTCATCGTGAACCTGGCTCCAAACGCCTGGATCGGTGACGTCGCCGAACGAGGGCCATTCGACATCAGTAATAAACTGTCCGCCTGCGCCCGTCAGGATTACGATCTTGTTCGCTCGATCTTGCCCGATCCGATAGAAGGCATCGACAAATTCCGTATGAGATTGCGCCGTCATGATGAACGGGCCGCCGTTGCTATGGAATTCAGCAACCAGCACGCCTTGGCTATCTCGTGTCAGCTTCAGGTTGTGATAAGCAGTGAAGTAGTTAGCTTTAGCTGAGTTCATAGTATTCTCCTCTCTATCTGCGTCCTCGGGCAAACGACAACTGCGCATCCGCTGCTAGCCAATTGCACAGTTTACATCCGCAACTGCCTGAGGGTTCCGAAGGGCTCAAGATGGATGGTGTAATCCGCCATCGTCACCGAGTCCTATCTGTCTCGTCATTCTTTTTTCCTCTGCTTACCTGACTGGCAGCAAGGCGCCAAACGGCTCGTGGATATCCTTGTAATCGGGTCGCGGCCGATCAAAGAGAGTTCTAATTCCTGAAGTGATCGAAAAGCCCCTAATCACACTCATGGGCCGAACCGCCGATGCTATTGTCGCTATGCTGTTTAGTCTTCGAGTGCGAGTAAACGGCAATCACAACAGAGTGCATGCCTCGCTGTAGTCGAGCCGAGGGCCCCGCGGCCAGAGCGTCGCAGGGTCGCTGTAGCCGATGTTGCAGAGAAAATTCGATTTTACATGTCCTTCAGGCGCGAGCGATGGCCGGAGGCGCTCCTTCGCAGCCGTGGAACGAATGAATACGAACCTCGCGGGAGGGAAGAACTCCTGCTCGCAGGACTCACATTTGCCGGCGGGGAAGTGTGGAAACAGCCTCGGCAACTTGTCGTAGAACTTCAGATCATAAGCGATGATGACCGTGACCAGAGCGGCCATCGTCTCCTCTACGTTCCCAGGAGCCTACATGATACTTGCGGCGCGGGCACTGGGACTGTACTGCGGGCCGATGTCAGGCTTTGATAACGCAAGCTCGATGAGGAGTTCTTTGCAGTGGGTGTCGGGCATTCCAGGTCAGGCGCCAGCCTACGCCGGGCCCGATTTCCTTATCGCCCGCGACGGCCGCGATGCGATCGATTTCGTCGTGGCCACGGTAAACGCCTTTATTCGGATCGTAGAACATGCCATCCTCGTTCCAGAGCTCTTTGAGGGCGGCGCGTCGGCGTAGAGGGTCGCCTTCCCCAAAGACATCAGAAAGGTTGCGGAGCAGCAAGGTTGAAATGTTATTGGACATGATTTGTCTCCTCCCTGTCTGGCGGGCATCTTCAAAGGATCCCGAATCCATCGTTGGATTGTGCCGCAACGATTTTTCGTTCCAACAAGGTTGACCCTGCCAACGCCATGACGAACGAGAATATGGTAAGTCTGAGGGCGACACCGATTTTAATTCGAACCTCCAACACTTCTTTGACGAACAACGTCAGCGTTAGTCGAACGCCTGACGGCGGAAGCGAAGTCAGGCGGCACGCCCATTTGCTTGGGCATGATCTCGAACGCGGGATAGCAGTCGAATCGCTCGATCTTGCCATTCCTCATGTAGAAGGCCGCGCACGCATGCTCTTCGCTTAACGCCTGGCTGTCTTTCTGTGCAACCCCCTCCTCAGACTTGCGCTTTCAAGCGCGACTGGAACAATCCGGAAAAGGCCGGTCGCACGTCGAGAAAGATCACTGCCCACAGCACGGCCACAAAGAGGGCTAGCGGAAGCCCGCTCGGGGCCATCAAGATGTGGAAGGTGAGGATGTTGACAATCACCGGCGCCAGCAGTGCCACCGCCAACGGTACGTAACGGTTAACCAGCAGAAGTACACCTGCGACGAGTTGAAACCCGAAGATCACCCACAAGTAATGTGAGAGATAAAGGGCACCCATGAACTGTGCCGCAATCCCCGTAGGTGGGGGGAAGTGGATGAAGTTCAGGAAGCCGTTCAGCCCCATAACAAGAAAGATCGCGCCCGCCAGATAGCGGGCGATTAAGGAAGCGGTTTTCATAACTGGTTCTCCTTTTCAATAGGCCGTAAATTACATTGGCGTCATATATATTTATGTCAATATACTTGATGATGTATACTTCTGAAAGATTCAGGGTTTTTTATGATCCGAAGTAGTCAAGGGACGGACCACGTCTGGCTGGTAATGATGAAGGCGATGCGCGCCCTGACGAGGTACGCAACCGCTGGTATTGAAGACACCGGACTCGGCCTCTCGGATTTCGCCGTCCTGGAACTCCTGCTGAACAAAGGACCTTTGCCCGTCAATACGATTGGCCGGATCGTCGATCTGACCCCCGGCTCGATCAGTATTGCTGTGGACCGTCTCCTCGCGGAGGGCTTGGTAACCCGAGTCGAGAGCACGGAAGACCGACGTGTTCGTATCGTCGCCCTCACCTCACGCGGCAAGGATCTCATTGTTTCCGCCTTCCGAAAGCATTCCAGGCAGATGAAGAGAGTGTTCTCCGAACTGAGCGCGGAGGAGCTTCATTGTCTCGAAGTGGCGCTTAAGAGGCTCGGCAAGCGCGCTGCGGCGCTGATGGAGGAGAGGGACTAATAGTGATGCGCGTCCGTAGCAACGTGCTGCGTTGCTTTGCGTGTCATTCCCGTAGCAGATGCGGCAAGCAGATCGCGAGGAGAGGATGCCCTCTACCCTCTTTCCGTCATCGTCAATCGCTCTAGGATCAAAGAGCTGCTAAGTCGATTCGGGTGTATAGTGCTGGTCGCCCGGGTGTCAAAACGGAAGTCTTGGGTTATTTATTTCCGGAGTTGGTCTAGAGCACGACCACCGTCAAAGCCTGTCTTGGCGCGTGGGGTTCATCTGGTGAATGCCGGGCCTCAGAGTTGGCTCATCTTTTGTACCGCTGTACTGCATTTCTTGAGCTAAGGCATTGTTCCCGGATTACTCTCCAATATCCTGGCGATCCCTTCTGTCTATTTACATTCTGTTTTTTTGTACCGGCGGGAGGGTTGGGAAGCTCTACCCATGCTCATGCTCGGCGAGCTCCGCGAACTACTGCAGGTGAACCGTGCATCTACGTAGTTTCCTCTGTTGTGCTACTCAAACCTTAATTGGCCTGCCTGTTTCCGGGCGCCGCGCTTACCACTACCGCGTTATTGAAAACTCGGGGCCGGCGGCATGGGTGTACAAGTCCGAAGATACTTGGCCGTGCAAGCTGCTTCAAGAAAATGACATTGGGAGAGGCCCTGCCGGATCAGCGATCAGCGTGCGCACGAGCGGGCCGGAGCGCTGCCACCACCCGTGCAGCGAGCCACCAAGTCGCGTCCGCACTGAGAGCCGAGCCCATCCGCCATCGCAAGGTGATTCCCCCAGCACAGTCACCGACACAGCTCTGGTGTCATCCCGGAGGCCCGTACGCAGGGCTTTCAGCGCAGATTCCTTGGCGCTCCAGATAAGCGCCACCATACGATCTGTCTCGCCGGAGTCCTTGAGCAGCGCGCGCTCTTCGCAGGTGAAGTAGTCATTGACGAAGGCTTCACTGTGCGGTTCAACCAATTCCAGATCACAACCCAGTTGTACGCCCGCAGCGGCTACGGCGCACATAGCTACGCCGTCCCTGTGACTGAGCGATATCACCAACTCGGCCGGACAATTGGCGATGAATACCTCCGGCGCTCCGGAAAGAGCAGGGCGTACTTCAATGTGGACGAGCGAGCGAACGTCCTGCTGGAATCCGAAATAGAGAGCCACAGCGCGCTTGGCAGTCCAGCGACCCAGAAGCCAATCACGGCGACGCTTTGGGACGCGGAATCGTGCCGCCCGATGTAATTCCGCAGCGCTAAGCCAGCCATCAGCTTGAAGGACATCAGACTCAGTCTGCTGCAGCCACCACACTTCGCTTTGCGACATCCAGACTCTCCGGCGGCTTAGATTCCGTATCCCTCGCGCACCGCTTCATGCCGCGCTCGACAGCCTTAACCAGGAACGGGCGAAGATTCTCTGGCGGCAGAATTTCGGTAAGTGCTCCGACCTGCAGTGCCCGATCGACGGAGTGGATCTTGTCGAATTCGGCAGCCATTTCCCCAAGCTTCTCCGAATGAACAAGATTGAACAGCTTCGTCATACTGAGCGTGCAAACGATTCTTCTCTGCTCCCTGAGCCTTTGCTATGGCGTCGGCAAGTAATACAAGTCGCTCATCTTTCCGCGAGCGGGCTTCGACTTCACCAGCGAATACCACGGCGGCGGCTGGGGCACCCCCGATCACCGAGGCGTAGGTGCCTTCGAGAGCGACCACTTCCAGATTTTCATTTAGCCTTCGCGAGAACACCACGTAGGCACCCCCGTGGTACCGCGACACTACGCAGAAGACCATCGGTCCCTTGAAGTTAACCACGGCACGGCCGATCTCAGCGCCGTATTCCAGTTGCAGGCGGCGCATCGACTCCGGTGACCCGTCGAATCCTGAGAGGTTCGCAAGAATCACAACCGGGCGATTATTGCTGGCCGCGTTGATGGCGCGGGCGACCTTTTTTGATGAAAGCGGGAATAGAGTGCCCGCAGTCCACTGGTCCGGTCCATCAGCAGGAACGAAGCCGAAGCGCGGCACCGGCTTCGACTGAATTCCGATCAGGCAAACCGGGTAGCCTCCCAGATGAGCGTCCCATACCACAGCGGTTTCCGCTGAGCGCATGCCGGACCAGCGTTCCAAGTGCTGGAGGTCCTGATCGCACACGGCCATCATTACTTTGCGGATGTCAAACGACTTTTTGCGACCGGGGTTGGTTTCGTCGGAAAAGATTTCGCCGATATGAGTGAAGCTGTTGCTTCCTGTATCGGCGTGGGGATAGAAACGGATATCCCGCTCGATGGGATCAGCAGTGCGGGCCCGGCGGGGAAACCGTTCGCCCGGGGCGACATACGCAAGCTCGTAGTGCCGCAGGAGAATCTGGCAAGCCTCATCAATACCGCGGGCAAAATATTGTGCCTGCCCATTGAAGCCCATGATGCGATCGTAGCCGCCGATACCCTGGTTGTCTTCGGCAGAGACGCTCCCGGAATAATCCAGCGCACGCTTTCCGGTGAGCACCATCGCTGCCTTTGGGAGTCATGACCAGGATGCCCTTCGTGTGCATTAACATGGTGGCTTCGGCATTCCAATACGGCTGCGCCCCGACGTTGATACCATGGACAACCAGGTTAATCTCGCCGCCAGCCTGAGTGAATTCAACGATCCTCCGCAGAACCCGAGCGATCCAGTCCATGTTCTCCACGCCACTTTGCATCGATATCTTGGCGCCCGCCGAGAGGGTGAACCACTCCAGCGGGGATCTGCTTGGCCTGGGCTAGTTCCAGCGCGGCAACGATGCGCCGGCACTCCGGTTCAGCAATGGCGCCAAGATCCTTGCTGGGATCTCCCAGCAGGATGACACGCTGCATGCCTTCGGGATATTTGCCGGTGAAGTTGCGAATGAGGCCAACAACGAGGTTCGACTTTGTTCTCACCGATAGGGCCGTTGCACAGGAATCAGGCCATTGTCTGCGTCGAGATCCATCTCGACGAATTCCCCGGCCGGGGATTCGCCGCGAGTTTCTTCCGATGAAGGCGCCAGCAGCTTGATGATCTCGTAAGGATAGGTCATTCCTCGTTGACGCATCTTCACGACCTTCTGGTCGTAAGCACTGAGAGCCTTCATAGGTTGCAACTTGGCAGCCGGCCGGAAGGTTACCAGTAATCCAGCATCACCCGGCACAGAGATTCGCATGATCGTGTCGCGCAGTTCGCCGGTGCGTGGGCTGGGGATGCGCACGCGAACCACCACCTGTTCCAAGCCCAGACCGTCTGTCTGCGGAGCCAGCCGGTGCATGATGTCGTTGACTTCATCGGGCTCGTAAGTTGAGGCGTCGGCCAAACATAAAGGAAGATGCGGTTCCAGTACAGGCGGCGGTGAGGATCGCGTTTCGATTGGAACATGCGCATGGCCGCGACCGCCTCGGCAAACATCTGTTCCAGGTAGGGAAGCTGTACGATTCTTGCCCGTTTTATCGCGTACCGGGGTAAGGTCGCGGACCTCGGCTACCGCAAACAGCCGCTCGTCTTTAGGATTTTCTTTGGCGATGGCATGCAGCAGGTAGATGTCTTCCTGAGACGGCAGGCGTGTCACATTGAAATTCTGCAACCGCCACAGATGCAGGCGTTCGCCCAGCATGGGATGCACGCCGCGGAAGAACGTAACCTCCTCATAACCTTCATGGCCGGGTTCGTATAGGAAGTGCTGCATTTTGGCAGCCCCCGCCTTGCTGTCGGGACCGGAAACTCCGCAGACAAATTGGCGAATAGGACGGGGAAACTTGATCTCATTAAGGATTCGCTGAATCTCATGGGCGGTTTGATCGGGGTCGGGCAGCGGAGCGTTGTGCCATGCCATGAAGTCCAGGACTATTTCGCCGGGAGCGATCTGGCTGAACAATGAGGTTATCGCCAGCAGCGTTTCGCGTAACGAGCCATACTCTGCGTATTCGGCGATGATATGAACGGCGTGGCCGTTCTCCTCATACTCGGAAACCTGGCACCAGCGGCTTTGCAGTGGGACCGTGCGAAGGTTTTTCAGCTTCCGCGAACTGTAATAGCGAGTGGTCATCACCTCAAGCATCAGCTGCTGCAGGAACGACGTTGCCGAAGCAAATCGACTGGAGAAGAGTCCCGCGAGAGGTTGCGGACACTCGATCAGGGAACGGGTTCTTTCATATAGGTCGGAAGCCTGCGGATGTGCTTCCAGGTAGTCGAGAGTTTGGTTTGCGGCTGCGTAGATTTTTTGTTTTGCGTCGTGAAAAAGAGGCTCATTACAACAACGATAGCGTAGCTCGCGCGCGAGATCGCTCACGGCAGGGAACTGCAGCCGGGTGTTGGAGATCATGCGATCAAGCAATGTCCGAAAGGCGTCGTTCGCGGGACCTTTGCCTCCGGCCGTAAGCCATTCCAGACGGCGGGCGAGAATCCCTTCAATGGCTCCGATTTGTTGTTCCACCCGCCGGTGAGACTTGTAGATCCAAAGCAGCGCTTCTTCCAGTTCAGGCGACCGCTCGAGGCTGGCGACACCGTAATGCATGAGGGCGCGCCGTACCGCCGACAGGAAATCTTCCGGGAGGCCGCCACCCTGTGTGTCCAGCATACGCAAGAAAGAGAACAGGTTAGCCTCGGTGCTGGGACCTTCGGCATCCTCGGTCAACTTTGGGTTCTTGCGAAAGAGTGCGCAAATATCAATGAAGATGCTGAGGATGTCCTCCTCGCGAGTCCAGAATGCTTCATCATTGCGGTCGAGACGAGATTTCCATTGAGCAAGTACTCCTTTTGCGCGCTCGGGAGTGATGTCAAAGCCGAGCACCAACTGACGCAGCTCTTCGAGATCCTGCCATGGTACTCGCGTCTCACCAGTGTCGGATGGCTTCTGAACTGCAAACTGGAGGCGTTCCGTGTGGTCCTTCGTAACTTCATCGCTCGCCGGCTCAATTTGCAGCAATGGAGTGCCGGGCGACACCTGCACGTTGGGAATCGCAAATACCTGGCGAACCTTACCTGAAAATGGCGCAGTGACTTCCATCTCCATCTTCATGGCCTCAAGCACGGCCAGCCGGTCGCCTGTGGCAACCGTCTCGCCGGCTTTCACGGCAACGGACACCACAACCGCCGGCGAAGGTGCGCGAACGACCCCGCCATCGTCGCGGTCCACGCGATGAGACACCCCGTCCACTTCGATTCTGTAACTTGATCCCTGCTCGACCGAAATCACGTGATATCGCGATCCGAGGACGGTGAGCCAGTATTCGAAACGCCCGACACGATCAAGTTGCGCATCAACCCGCGCCCCGTCCAGTTCCAGTCGATATCGCTGGAGACCAAGCCGATAAACGCGGAGGGAATAAGTGTGATCGCGGTACCGGAGCTCCACATGGTGTCCCACTTCACTGCGGACCTCGGGTCTGCCGCGCACCGCCGAACCATAGAACTGTGCCTGCTCGGCGCGAAGCTCAGCGTCATAGGCCTCGATTGCCGCCTGCGCCAATGAGATCTCAGCATGCGCCTGCGCCAGGTGTTCGTTCTTTGCCGCCTGACGATCAAGCCAGCCAATGTCACCCGACGCTTGCTTCACTTCCGGGCGGCTCAGCAGTTCCATAAGAAAGGCACGATTGCTGCTTCCTCCTTTGATGACCACGACGCTCTCCCGCAAGGCCCGCTGCAGCCGCGAGAGCGCTTCGGCACGGTTTCGCCCATAGCCGATGATCTTGGCTATCATCGAATCGAATTCCGAGGGTACGACGTCGCCTTCCTCGAAGCCGGTATCAATTCGTACTCCCGGTCCGGTCAGAATCCGGAAGCGCTCAATCAGTCCGGGTGAGGGCGAGAAGCCGTTCTCCGCATCTTCAGCATTCAGGCGCACCTCGATGGCATGCCCGGCGGTTCGCGGCGATTCACCCACGAGCGGTTCACCGCGGGCGACCTGGATCTGCAACTTCACCAGGTCAACGCCGGTTGTGCACTCGGTTACGGGGTGCTCAACCTGCAGACGCGTGTTCATCTCCATGAACGAGAAGCGTTGATGCTGCGGTTCGTAGAGAAATTCCACCGTACCGGCATTGTGATAACCGGCACCCTGGATTAAACGGATGGCCGCTTGACGGAGCTGTTCGTCCTGCGCAGGCGTAAGCACGGGCGACGGCGCTTCTTCCAGTATCTTCTGATGACGCCGCTGGATGCTGCAGTCGCGTACACCGACGGCCCAGGCATTCCCGAAGTAATCGGCAATGACCTGTACCTCAACGTGGCGCGCTGCAGGAACAACTTGCTCCAAAAAAACAGTGGGATCCCCAAAGGCTTTGAAAGCTTCAGCGCGGGCGCTATCGAACGCCTTCTCCAATTCGGACTCGGAACGGACACGTCGGATGCCGTGTCCACCACCTCCGGCAGTAGCTTTGATGAATAGCGGGTATCCCAGGCGCTCGCCCTGGCGAAAAGCTTCCGAGGGGGTCTCGACTGCGCCGCCACTCCACTCTGCTACCGGTATCTGCGCTTGCTCGGCCAGCAGCTTGGAGGAGATCTTGTCGCCCAGGCGGCGCATCACCTCGCCTTCCGGCCCGATGAAAACGACTCCCATGTCCCGGCAAAGATCGGCAAACTCCGCGTGCTCGGCGACAAATCCCCAGCCCACCCACACTGCTTCGGCACGGGCGTTGAGCAATGCGCGCTCCAGCTGGCGGTAATCGACATAGCTGCTCTTCAGGTGATGGGTCGCCGCATCCACGACGTGTGCCGCCCCCAGATAAGCTGCTTCGTCAGCCTCTCGCACAAACATGGCCCTCTGATCCGGCTCGGTAAACAAAGCGATGGTACGCAGCGACGCTCCGTGCTCTGCGTTGAACTCGCGCACGGCATGAATAAACCGCATCGCCGATTCGCCGCGATTGACGATTGCTACTCTCTCAAAATTGCCCCGCATAACAGACCTACATTCTGGATCCCAGGAGATTAGTCATTTGTGGCCGAACTAGCGGCCGGATGTGCAACAGCCGCTTGCAACGGCCGCAACGATTCGGCGTCCAGGACCGTCGGAAGCGCTGATGTTTGATAGCCGTTGAGCCGGAGATAGACACGCCCATCGGCATCGACGACTTCGGCGTCGAAGATGCCCTCTTCCGGTCGCGGAGTAACCAGCGCATACAACCGGCCGTCACCCCGTTCCGGCTCCCGCGGCCAGCGCACTTGGCTGATGTGCATGGGCAGTCCCAGGCGGCTGGTGGTACCCATTTCCCACACGCCCGCTGTCTGGAAGCAGAGCTCGATTAAGCGGGGCGCGATGAGGGTTGGCTGGTCCGATGGCTGATGGTTGGCGGGTAAGCTGGCGGCCATCTCGCCGATGATGTGCGTTCCGTCCCACCAGGCACGCTCCAGGACCTGGTAAGCAGGACCGTGAAAATAGATTCGATAGAGCTGTGCCGCATCGACGATAGCTTCTGCCGATAGCCGGGGCTGTGCCACTGAGACTTCCTCAGGAAGCTCTCTCGTCAGTCGCACGCGGGCGGTGAAGTGGACTGTCTCCTGTGGTTCGGATTGATTGGGAAGTATGCGCCGCCCGATCAGGCGGCAGTCTGTAACCAGCCGCTCTCCAGAAGGCCGGAAGATTGCCTCGATTGTGACCGTCCGCGGCTCGTCCTTGTAAAACTTGAACGGTGCGAGGAAGTTCACCTCTTCAATGGCATTGATGCGCCATCCGGGATGTACGCACAGAGCGGCCTCGGCGAATGCCTCAATGCCCATGACCCCAGGCAGCACGGGGGTGCCGTCGATGCGATGGTCATTCAGGAAGGGCTGGGCCGCGGGAGTAAGCGTCGTTTCCATCGTCAGCCCGCGATAGATGCCCAGTCCCGTGATCTTGCCAACCATCGGCCCGCGTGCAGGCAGCTGCGTCCGCGAGCGTTCCAGGGCATTAAGCTCGAGCCCGCCGGTTGCGTCGAACTCTTGCAACAGAATGCCAAGCCGTGTGCCCACGACTACTTCGCCACAGGTTCGGCCGCAAGTCAGGTCTCGACGGATGAACGGCACGCCCGCTGCCGGTGAAAGCACGTCAATGCCTGCGAGTTCCATCATCTGGGGGATGGAGCCGCGAGTTGCCATGCCGATGCTGCCCCAGGCCGTCCAGTCGATCACGATGCCGCGCGTCTGCGGACGTGACGAACGGAAACCCGAGGTGATCTTGCAGAGCAGATCGTTCGCTGCGCTGTAGTCCGACTGGCCGGCGTTGCCGAAACGTCCGGCAACGGAGCTGAATGCTACCGTCGCTCCCAGCGGCATTTCGCCAATGGCTTTCAGCAGGTTGAACCAACCATCGGCCTTTACGTCAAAGACCAGATCAAATTCTTTCTGGTCTTTGTCAGGGAGGAAATGGCTGCGCTCCACCCCGGCTGCATGCAGTAGGACGTCAATGCGACCGCTGCGTTGCCGCACTTGCTCGATAATTGCGCTCACCGATTCTGCGTCTGTCAGATTAACGCTGAAGTAGTGTGCAGTGCCGCCAGCAGCCTGAACCGCATCGATGGCGGATTTTGCCGAAAAGGCGCGCTCCAGGGCAGCCAATTCTTTTTCGACCATCACCGGAGTCGCTTTGTTATTGCGCGCTTTTAGGCGTGCGACCAAATCGAGCTTCAGCGCTTCCTTATCAGTCCCAAAGCGCTTGATGTCTTCATTCGCCGGATCGGGCGGAGGAACGAGATCAAGCAGGTAGAAGGTGCCGCCCGATGCCGCGGCTAAATCCGCAGTGATCGCGGAGACGATGCTTCCTGCCGCACCTGTAACCAGGAACACGGTTTCACGGTTCAAAGCCAGGCCGGGCAGACCATCGACCGCAGGCTGCTCCAGCAGGCCGACCGTCCAGCGCAGATCACCCTTATACCCGATCTCAACCGCGCCGGGATCTTTCAAGGTTTCGGCTATCAGCAATTCGGCAATCTGTGCCGGGCTATGCTCGGGTTCGAAATCAACAGCCTTAACCGTCGCGTCCATGCGCTCGCGCTTGAATGTTTTCGTGAATCCAACAACGGCCCCGCCCATCGGAGCTGAAGCCCCGGGCTGGTCATAGCCGTGTTGTCCGCCCAGCGCTGTGGCGGAAACCAGGAACCCACCTGAGGTGCCGATCTGCTCGTACAGTGCTTTCGCCGCAACGAAGAGTGCTTTGACACGAACCCGCAGGGCTTCGCGCCAGACGGGGAGATCCATCGCACTGAGAGGGCCCTCATCATCGAGTGCAGGCAGCCAGTAGAGTCCGTGGATTGGCCCCGCCTCTGCCCACTCACTCAGCTGCGATGCAAGCGTCTTTTGGCTGGGCTGGGATTCGAAACGCAAGACCTTGACGCCGAGTTTCTGCAGCTTGGTGGTGAGGGCTTCGGCTACGCCACGCTGGTCAGGCATGAGGATGACGCGCGTGCCTGCGCTCAGTTTGACGCCGGTCGCTTTACACAACGCAAGCGACGGGCGCAGCACAGGAACGGGCACCCTGCGGGGCACCTTGTTGACCTCTTCAAAGTTTGCCGCGAGCGGAGGAACTGGGGCTGTCGTCAGTGCTGGAGCGGGCTGGTCTTGCGCGGCAGCCGGCTGCATTTCAATTTTTTCGTGCGCGATGCTGGCACGTTCATGGGCGAAACGAATCACGTGCGCCAAGGTAGGAAATTCGCGCAGCTTGAGGTTCTCGTCTCGGGGGATGTTGTAGGCCGCGCGAACGGCAGCGAACATCTCGGCCTGCTTCACAGTATCTACCCCGAGATCGGCCTCGAGATCGAGGTCGAGGTCGAGCATGTCCCTGGGATAGCCAGTCTTCTCGGCAACAATCTCGAGGACCATGTTGGTGATTGCATCCTCGCCGGTGGCTGGGGTGCTGGTTGTCTTCTCCGGAGCGAAAGGTGAATTGGCGACTGCACCTGCAGCGGATCCGATCTCCAACTCGGGTGTGGGTATCGATGCAGGCGAGGCGAGGTCCGGCCGCCGTTCGTAGACGAAGCGGATGACGTGCGACAGCGTTGGATAATCGCGCAGCTTTCGGCTGTCATCCCGCGGGATGTTGTAGATTTCGCGGATAGCAGCAAACATCTCCGCCTGCTTAACCGTGTCTACGCCAAGATCGGCTTCCAGATCGAGGTCGAGATCGAGCATGTCCTTGGGATAGCCGGTCTTTTCGACGACCAACTCAAGTACGCGCTCGCGAACCCGATCGACGGCAACAGCGTTTGGAACGCCCTGGGGAGAGGCGGCAACGGGCGAAACAGCAGCAGAGGTTTGGGCCGACCCTTGCGGCGCGGCGACGGCTGGAATTACCACGGCCTTCAGGTCGGGGCGCTGCTCGTACACAAAGCGGATAACGTGCGTCAGGGTTGGATAGTCGCGAAGTCTCCGGTTCTCATCCCTCTTGATGTTGTAAATCTCGCGAACGGCGGCAAACAACTCAGCCTGCTTCACCGTATCTACACCAAGATCGGCTTCCAGATCGAGGTCGAGATCGAGCATGTCTTTCGGATAGCCCGTCTTCTCGACGACCAGATCGAGAATGCGTTCCTTTACCGGATCCTCGGCGGCGACCAAATCCAATTCATCAGTCGGTGCGGCCGGCGTAATAGCGGGCTCGGGGTTGTGAGCAATGGACGCAATTTCCGCCACTAACCTCAGATCGGGCCGCCGTTCGTAGACGAATCGAATGACGTGCGCCAACGTCGGGAATTCGCGCAGGCGTAGATTATCCTGCCGGGGAATGTTGTAAGCCTCCCGGATCGAGGCGAGCACTTCAGCCTGTTTGACGGTGTCGACACCCAGATCGGCTTCGAGGTCGAGATCAACGTCAAGCATGTCGGTCGGGTAGCCAGTCTTCTCTGCGACCAGCGCCAACACGCGTTCCCGTACCATGTCGAACGCTGGCGCGGACGGCTCCTTCGGGGGAGCGACTGCCACAGCGGCAGCAACGGACGTCGGGGCAGGGAAGCTCGTGACCGGCGGAGCAACCGCTGTCGTAGTTGGCAGACGAACTGGCGCCAGCTCGGGTGCTTCGACCCAGGGGGGCGGGGCCGCCGCTTGCGTGACGCTCGGCTGCGGGCGAGACGCAGCTCCCTTATCCCGGACCCGCAGCGTCCGCTGCACGACTTGCAGCTGGGGATTGTTGTATCCAGCAATGCTCGTCAGCCAAGCGCTCCATGCGCTTGGATCGGTAATGCGATACGCATATCCCAAGCCGTCAGGCGACGGACGCACGCCGTTCCTCGTCGGAATCCAACGCAGGAACAACATGCTGATTTGCGAACCGAACCCGGCAGCGAGGTGTATGGCGTATTCAACGGGATAGGCGCCCCCCTTGGACAGGTTCAACGGGCCCAACTCAGGATCGACTTCTTTAAAGTTGGCCACCGGCGGCAGCAACCCGGTTTCGAGGGCCTTCACCGCGAGGACATCTTCGATTCCGGTAGCCATCGCGTGCCCGGTCAGTCCCTTGGTATTGGCAATCACAATCTGACTGGCGAGGTCGCCGAAAATGTGACGCAAAGCGTTGACCTCCGCCGAAGCGCTGCCCCCACGCGCGGGGGTGTACGTTTCATGCGAGACGAAGACGGTGTGCGGCGCTATGGCGCGCCGCGAGATGCCGCTCCTGGCCTCGGCCTGGCTGACCAGTCTTTCCATTACCAGGCCGATATGCTGCACATCAAGCCGGGTGCCGTGGAAAGCGCTATTGGCGGTCACCGCACTCAAGACTTCACAGATGGGTTGAATGCCGCGTTCGCGGGCGGCTTCGGCGTCTTCGACCACAAGAGCTGCTGCACCCATGCCCATGATCAGCCCGTGACGCCGGCGATCGAACGGAATAGCGGCGTCTTCCACCTTTTCATCGGTGGCCGCCGCTCCGCTGGCCAGGAACCCAGCGCCCATCCATTCGATCAGGTGGTCGGAGGTGACATCGTCTGCCGAAATGATGATGACCCGACGGCATCTTCCGGCGCGGATCCAGTCCTCCGCTAAGGTCACGGCCTGGGCGGTGGTGGCACAAGCGGCATTGATCTGCGTGTTGGGGCCGCGGGCTCCGATCAGTTCGGCGAACTGCGAATGCCCCATCGACAGCACACGGAGCAGGAAACGCCGGTCGAAGACATACGGCTCCGCTTCGATGGCGGTGCGCAACTCTTCCACGCGTTGGACCAGTTCCTGCGCCAGCGGGGAGTGACCATTCGTGCCTGCCTTGGCAAGCAAACTCTCCAGCATGGCCAGGCGCTCGCGCCGGCCGTGATCGGTGAAGTAGCTCGACATGATATCGGCAAAAGAGTCACAGCCCGGGAAGGCAGAGCCGAAAATCACCCCGGTGTCGTCGCGTATTGCATCCGGCAATCCCCACCGGTCCGGCAGCTGCGTACCCCGGGTCGTGGTTTTGTAGTGCATGACGAGGGGAATGCCGGCGTCCCGCAGCGCATCGATTCCAGCAGCCATGGCCAGACGGGTAACCCGGTCAAGGGCCGGTAAATGGTCCGCTGGAACACCAAATTCATTTTCCAGATCGAAAGTGCCACCGCGTCCGGCAAGCTTGATCACGTCTGCGACATCGGTGATGGTCTCGAATGAGCCGCTGCCGTCCTCGCTCTTGACCACGCGCGTAATGCGTTTATCAAGCATGGCGCGGCGCGACGCGGCGGGAATCGCGGTAATGAATTGATCGCCGTGCAGGATGCGCTCGACATTCTTGTCGTCAAAAATGTGCTTGCCGCCGGGCAGCCCGATGGCCGCGCCGGTGATGACGACAGGCGTTTCGGAACGAGAGCTTCCGGTTTCGCCGCGATAAATCTGCGAGGCTTGCTTGATGAAGTCCTCAAGCAAATGCCCCAGCGCGCGGTAACGGTTTCCATTGTCCACACTCGCCGTGACTGATGGGTGAGGTTCAGCGCGTAGGCTCTTCAGTTCAGGGTTTGCGGCCGGGGTGACAGCGACAACCGGCCGGCTTGCAGCGTCGATACGAGCGTCGGCCAGTCCCTTGCCGAGCCCGGCGGCATACATTCCACAGAGCGCCTGATTGAATGCCGTCACATCTTCCAGCTTCGGATGATTGGTAAATAATGAGACCACATCGCCGTGCTTACCCAGCACGTCCTCAGCGAATCCCTGCAACGCCTTTTTGGGACCGACCTCGACAAAAACCCGCGCCCCTGCGTCATACAGCGTCTGCAGGCCCTTGATGAACTGCACCGGCGAGGCTATTTGTCGCGCGAGGATGTCCAGCATCTTTGCCGGCGCATCGCTACCGGTGGGATAGAACTGGCCATCCACATTGGCCACAACAGGAATGCGCGCCGGTTGCAGGTGCAGTCGCTGCAGTGTGCGCCGTAATGGTTCGCTGGCAGGAGCAACAATCGTGGTATGGAAGGCATGGCTGACGGGAAGCGGGACCACGTTAAAGCCCGCGTCGAGCAGCTTTTGAGATGCCTTTTCAACGGCGGAACTCGCCCCTCCGATCACCGCCTGCTGTTGGCTGTTGATATTTGCGATGACAACGTAGCCGTCAACCGTCCGCAGTATTTTTTCCACTTCGGTGATGGGGGCGAAGGCGGCAGCCATCTTGCCGTTATCGGCGACGGAGACGCGCGTCATTTCGCGCCCGCGCGCGCTTACCGCCTCCAGTGCATCCGCAAAGGGAAGGCCGCCGGAGGCGACCAGAGCGCCGTATTCACCCAGGCTGTGCCCAATCGTCATGTCGGGCTCGATGCCGAATGCTGCCAGCAGGCGAGTTAGGGCAAGATCTGTGGCTAACACCGCGGGCTGCGTGATGGCGGTCTGCTTCAGGTCCTCTTCCGCCTGCACCATAGCCGTCTCGTCAGTACCATCGACGAAGATGTACTCGGTGAGTGGCTTGCCCAAGAGTGGAGTCATGATTCTGTCGGCTTCGGCAAAGGTGTCAGCCACGATGGGCTCGACGGCTCGCAAGGCGCGAAGCATATTCACGTACTGCGAGCCTTGCCCGGTGTAGAGGAAGGCTGCCTTGGGCGCTGGGCCACTTCCGCGGAAAATGCCCATCGGGCGCAGAGCCTTCCAGATCGCCGGCTGATTCGCCTGCAACGCCTTCAGCGCTTTTGCCGCCTTATCGGACAAATCTGCAGCATCGGCATAGTCGATAGCAATGCGTTCAACGGCACGCAGATCAGCTTCCGACGGCGCTGCGGGCAACGGCGCATTTCCTGCTTCGGCTAACTTCTGCATATCACGCAGCCGTTCAGCTACTGCAGCCGGCGATGCGGCGCCAATTACCAGGGCACCCCGTAGCGGCGCTTTGGTGGATGCCTGTGCAGCGGAGGAGGGGCTCGCGCTTGCGACCGTTCCACCGAATGCGCCCGACACATCGCCCACTGCCATGGAATGCTTGCCACTTGTCTTTAGCCTGCCAGGGATGTATTCCTCCAGCACTGCGTGGAAGTTCGTTCCGCCAAAACCAAAGGCGCTGAGTCCGGCACGGCGTGCGGTGTCCGGAGGCATCATCCAGGGTTTCAGCTCGGTGTTGACAAACAATGGCGAGTTGGCGAAATCGATGCCGGGATTCTTGTATTCGCAATGGATACTCGGGGGCAACACCTTCTCATGCAGCGCTAACGTGAGCTTGAGCAGTCCCGCTGCTCCAGCGGCGCCTTTCAGGTGCCCAAGATTGGACTTCACCGAACCAATTCCCACTGTTCCCTTGGGAAGATTGAACGGGGCCAGCACTTCAGCGACGCTCTGCAATTCGACGAGATCGCCGACGCGTGTCGATGTCCCGTGTCCCTCGATGTAGGTAGCTGTTGCCGGAGAGAGTCCGGCATTCTCCCATCCGCGCTGTACTGCCAATTTCTGGCCGAGGGGATTGGGGGCAGTGATTCCTTTCCCTTTGCCATCGCTGGAGCCGCCCACACCGCGGATAACGGCGTAGACCTTGTCGCCATCGCGTTCTGCATCCGCCAGCCGCTTCAGCAGGAAAAGAGCAGCGCCTTCGCCCATGACGAAGCCGTCTGCGCCTTCGGCATAGGGGCGGCTACCCGTCCCCGAGAGGGCCCCGATCTTGCAGAACTTCACGTAGGTGGAAGCGCCCATGTTGCGGTCGATTCCGCCAACAATCGCCGCATCGAAATTCTTTTGCACCAGTCCTTCGACGGCCGAACTGATGGCTGCCATGGCCGAAGCGCAGGCAGCATCGCAAACGTAGTTCGGGCCGTGGAAGTTAAAGAGATTCGCGATCCGGCCGGCAATGCAGTTGGCCAGTTCGCCGGGCATACTGTCCTCGGTGATGTCCGGAATCCAACGATTGATGCGATCGTGCAGCTGGCGGGTGATATCGTCCCGCACCGATTTCGGAAGGGCGGCAAAGCTCTCCGTGAGCTCCAGTTCACGCGCGTATTCCGGGAAAGAAACGCGCAGCGCCGTCAGGTAATGCTTCTCCCCGGCCATGGCATTGCCCAGAATGACGGCGGTGCGATCGGAATCGAGCGGCCGATTGGGATAGCCGTAATCCTGCAGGGCTTCGCGGGCGCAGACGATGGCCCACTGCTGCGCCTGGTCCATGGCATCCGTAATACGCGGCGGAAGCGGCAGCTTCCATTTCATGGGTGCGAACTCGAACTCGCGTACCCAGCCGCCAATCTTGGAGTAGCTCTTGTCGGGAGCGGCAGGATCGGGGTCGTAATAAAAGTTTGGGTCCCAGCGGTCGGGAGAGACCTCGCTGATACTGTAGCGGCCTTCCTTCACGTTCTTCCAGAAGACTGTAGCGTTGGGCGCGTCCGGCAGGATGGCTCCTACCCCGACGATAGCAATAGCCCTGTGGGCGGTATTTTCCATGATTGCGCTCCTGCTCGGAGGCGCACCTGGGAGCCTAGAAAGCGCGTCAGATGCGCGCATCCGCCTTTCTAGCTGCTATAAGCAACCGCTGCTTGCGCGTGCTTCTCAGCACGGGCGTATAAAATATCGGCTATAAAATCCATGTCCGCGATCAATCCCGCTTGTGCGCCATGAATCGCGGCTAAATCTAAGCTCGTCTCGAAGGAAGCAATTTCCGCCTGGCTGACCCCTCCGGCGCCAACGATGAGGCGCAAACCTTCCTGAGCAATCTTCAGCGCAGCTTCGCGCGAGAAGACGCGGCTCATGGCCGCGAGCGATTCGGGATTGAAGCGATCGCTTGTCTTCTCATGGAGGCGTCCTTCTGCGGCGCGTGCGGCATGCCGGGCAAAGCAGGCTGAGGTCTCGGCGAATGCGATCAACTCTCCCAGGCGCAGCAGCACATGCTGGAACCGGGTGAGCCGAGCAACGCGCGCTCGTTCCAACACCTCCGCCAACGCGTGCAGCGCCAGGGCGGCATAGTCGGAACCAACGTTCGGATGTTTGGCGTGCAAGGCCTCGGCTTGGCGAGCGAGCTCGTGGTAGTGCAGGCCGCGGGTCTTCAGGTGCAATTGCCAGCGGTCGCGGCTGATGGTCATCTCCATGATCTCGGAGGTGCCTTCATAGATGATCGTGATGCGCACGTCACGGCTGATCTTCTCCACCATGTACTCATGGGTGTAGCCGTAGCCGCCCAGCGCCTGAATGCTATCCTCCGCCGCCTGGTTTCCGGCCTCGGTCGCCATGTATTTCGCAATGGCTCCCTCAGTATTCAGGCTGCCTTCGGTACCCGAGTCGATTCGTTCCGCCGTCTCCTCAATGAAGGCGCGCGCGGCCTCAAGCCGCACTACATTAGGAACGATGAGCTTATGGGTGTAGCCCTGTTTTTCTGAAAGGGGCGCTCCGGCCTGAATTCGCTTGGTGGAATATGGGATAGCACGATCCAGCGCGGCCCAACCGGCGCCAAGACCGAACGCCGCCACCATCAGCCGCGTGTAACCGAAGACAGCCTGCGCTTGCAGTAACCCCTGGCCTTCAACCCCGCCGATCAGTCGGTCCGGAGTTACATACACACTCTCGAGCGCAAGTGCGGCGGTATTGCTGGTGCGGATGCCATGCTTGTTCTCGGGTTTGTCGTGGGTGAATCCCGGCGTTCCCTTTTCGACGACAAACCAGCTTGGGCCACCCGGTGCGTTGGCGAGAATGCTGTAAGCATCGGCAATTCCGCCATTGCTGATCCACTGCTTCAGCCCGCTGATCTTGTAGCCGATAATCTGGTCGCCATCCAGGACGCGCTCGGCGGTGGTCTTCAGCGCACCCAGATCGCTTCCGGCATCCGGTTCGGTCGCGCCGTAGGCGAACAGAATGCCCTCATCGGCAATCTTTCCCAGCCAGAGTTTCTTCTGCTCCGGTGTAGCTCCCACCGTGATGGGGTCGCTGCCCAGGAAGGTCGCAAGCACCGAGGTCGCGATGCCGAGATCGATGGCGGCCATGGCTTCGCAGATGCGGTACACGTCAAACGCGCCTCCGCCCATACCACCGCAGTCCTCGGGCACAAACAGGAGCTGGATCCCCAGCTTGTCGGGATCGCACATATCGCGCACGATATCGAGCGGGCATTCGTCGCGCTCGTCCAGTTCCATGCGAACGTCGTCCGGCAGGCGTTTTTTGCCGAACTCCTTCAGCGACTTCAAACTCAGATTCAGCGTCTTCTTACTGATCATGGTTGCGCCTCGTCCGTCCTACGCTTTGGCTGTTGCCAGTTTTCCGGATGCGACTTCTTGTAACCGTTGCGTCATCGCCGGGATAAACTCCAGGATGTCATCGACGATTCCGACGTCCGCCACCTGGAAAATCGGGGCCTTGGGATTTTTATTGACGGCAACGATGAAGGGATTGCCCTTGAGTCCGGCCAGGTGCTGGAAAGAGCCGCTGATGCCGAGCGCCATATAGACTTTCGGCTTCACGGTCTTCCCCGACGAGCCCACTTGGCGTGATTTTTCCAGCCACTTGGCGTCGACCACCGGACGCGAGCAACTCAGCGCGCCGCCGAGTGCCTCCGCCAGTTCCTCCGCAATCGGAACGTTATCCTGCTCCTGAATGCCGCGCCCAATGGACACCAACACCGCATGTTTGGTGATGTCCACGTCACCCGACTCGGGAACGACGGTCTCGAGGTAGCGGCGCTTCAGGGCCAGCGAGCCGATTCCTGATGATTTATCAATGACCTGTCCGTCCAGCTCGCCAGATTGCTCGGCCTTGAATGCGCCCGGGCGGATGCTGATCACCGCGCCGGAAGATAGATCGCATTGAACGTGCGTGCTGACCTGGCCACCGAATTCCTGACGCACCAGCCGCAATGAGCCCGGTTTGCCGGCATCGATGCTGAGAACATCCGGAACACAGGCGGCATTTAGCTTGATCGAGAGCCCGGGCGCAAGGTCGATGCCGAAGTGCTCGTGCGCCAGAAGTACGATGCTGCCGGCCGGCAATTCCTTGAGCAGCGCCTGGCGAACGGCTTCGCCATTGCACCCTGCAAGAGCCTCATGCGAGAACTTCCAGACCTCCGCGTAGGAAGTACGCAAGGTTTCGCACACCCGGTCGACTTCAGCGCCCGCACCGCTCACGAGCGCTATCGGGGACGCCGCCGGATCGATCTGCTTTGCCGCAGCCATCAGTTCGAGCGCCGTATCATCAGCCACTCCATCTTGGTGTAGGACGTACGTGAATATGCGCATCATGCCTGCACTCCTCCCCGGGCCTTCATCATCGTGATGACCTTATCTATGATTTCCTCGCGCTCACCAGTGAGCATTTCGGCTGTCCTAGTAGCGGCCGGGACGAAGTAGTCGAGGCGTTTGACCTTTGCGGCCGCTTGTCCAATGGCGCCGGCGTTGATGCCCAGCTCTGACGTGCCGAACTGCGGAATCTCCAGCGACGCTACCTGCCGGATACCGCGCATTCCGACATAGCGTGGTTCGTTAATACCGGTCTGGATAGAAAGCACGCACGGCAGGTCAATCTCGCTGATTTCGCGGCTTCCCCCGGCAACCTCCCGCGTGATCTTCAGCGCCTTGCCGTCAAGCACTTCGATTGCGTTCACCAGCGATGCGAAGGGCCAATCGAGCAGGGCTGCCAGCATTCCGCCGACTTGCGCGCCACCATCTTCGGCCTGCACTCCCGTCAGGATCAGGTCAAAGTGGTCCTTCTCGACGTAGCTCTTCAGGATGGTGGCGATTCCTTTAGCATCGGATCCTGCGAAGGCTTCATCGGTTAGCAGCACACCATGCTTAGCACCCATGGCCATCTCACGACGAAGCACTTCTTCGTCTTCGTCATTGCCAACCGTGACCACCGTGACGTCGCCGCCAATGCGCGATGTGATTTGCAGGGCCTCTTCCACCGCATAGTTGTCCCACTCGTTAATGGAGTACACGAGGTCTTCCCGCTCGATATCGTTTCCCGCGCTATTTAATTGGATCTCGTTTTCCGAGCTGTCCGGCACTCTCCGTACGCAAACTAGAATGTTCACCTTCCGCACCTCACTTGTGACGTTCTGCTACTGCACCGCTACCGGCTCCTGTGATGGAATCGCCTCCAGCCTGGGCTCGCGCACCAGTTGCTGGTCAACCAGTTCGGCCAGGTCGATTGCAGTGATCGTTCCTTCCATACCTGCGACCTTGATTGCGTCTTCGATATTCACCATGCAGAACGGGCACGCCGTTACAATGACGTTCGCTCCCGCTTCCGCAGCCATGCGCACGCGCAGCACGCCCATACGCTCGTTTTCCTTCGATTCGTAGAAAAGCATCAACCCACCGCCACCGCAGCAAAACGAACGGTCGCGGCAGCGGGCCATCTCCACTCGCTTCAGTCCGGGAATGGAATCCAGCACAAGGCGAGGATCGTCGTAGATCTGGTTATGCCGGCCCAGGTAGCAGGGATCGTGGTAGGAGTAGACCTTCTCCGTGCCCTGCAAAGGCTTAAGCCGCAGTTTGCCGGATTTCACCTGCCGGGCGATGAATTGGCTGATGTGCTCCGCGGGAGGAATGTCTTTGTAGTCGTGCTTCAGGGCATTCAGCGCATGGGGATCGGCGGTGACAATGCGTTGGGCAGAGGTCTGGCGGATGCTTTCGATGTTGCTTTCCCGCAACGCCATGAAGAGCAGTTCTTCCCCGAAGCGGCGGACCTCGTGACCACTGTCCTTCTCGGCCGGCCCGAGAATGCCAAAGTTCTCTCCGGCGGTGTCCAGGATCCGGGCGGTCGAGCGGGCGATGGATTGAATTCGGTCGTCGTAGGACGTGATGCTGTCCACGAAGAACAGCGTGTCAGCGGTGTCGCCGTCCAGAATCCTGACCGGGCAGGGCTGCGCCAAATCCTTGTCCTTTGCCCAATCGGCCCGTTTCTTTTCCAGCTTGCCGTAAGGATTGCCCCGGCTCTCCAGAGCCTTCAGTGGTTTCTGCAGAGTTTGCGGCACTTTTCCATCGTCAATCATGCCGCGGCGCAGGTCGACGATTTTGTCGATGTACTCGATAAGCAGCGGACACTCCTGTTCGCACTGCCCGCAGGTTGTACACGACCAGATTTCATCCTCGGAGTAAATGGAGCCAATCAGTGCCAGACTGTTGGTGGGCTTGCCGAATACGGGAAAGTGAGCAAATGCATAGTCCCGTGCTTTGATGCTAAGGAACCGCGGCGACAACGGACGCCCAGATGCATTAGCCGGGCATTTGTCAGAGCATCGACCACAGTCTGCGCATGTGTAGAAGTCGAGGATGTGCTTCCAGGTGAAGTCCTCGAACATCTTCACTCCAAACTTCTTTATCCGATCAATTTCCGTGTCGCTTACACCCCACCTCACCGGTTTCACGGTTCCCCGATCCAGCTTGGCGAAATAGACGTTGAACAGTGATGTCTCCACATGAAACTGAATGCCGAATGGGCGATAGCACAGCAGTAAATAGAAAGCTGACGCGTGCAGGATGGAGGCTCCGGTATGGATGCTCAAGACCGATGAAAGGGAAGCCGAGCCGATCGCCAGATACAACAGCCACGCCAGCGAGAACACCGGCGGCACTTGGCCATGCGCCTCAAAAGCCGCGGGGATGCTTGCGGCATAGAGGCTGTCGGCGAACATAAGAATCGCGATGAGGCCTAACAGGAAAATGGCATCGGCCGGGTGGCCCTTTCCATATCGGGGCGGAACGGCGTAGCGGGCAGGCTTGAAAACTATGCGCCGGACGGCCGCGACAATCATGCATAGAAAGACAATGGTGGCCGCATAATCCGTGGCCATCCCATATAGGTGCGCTAGGCCGCCCGTCTCTTCCAGGCCCGAAATCGGCCCCGGCATGCCGGCTACCAGCAGAGTGAATGAGCGGAGCGCCAGCACAATGAATCCGGCGAAGATAAGGATATGCATTGCGCCGGCGCCCGCATAACGCGGATGTCTCCATTGTCCCAGCCAGTACCGCAGCACGTTTTGCATCCGCTGCCACGGTCGGTCGAAGCGGAAATCCCGCTCCGAAGCCAGCAGCGGTGCAAGCCGCTTTTTGACGACGTAGCAGAAGAACGCAATCCCGATTACCTGAATGAGGACGAAAAGGACTTGCGCTGAAAGGAGCCAGGATCCAGCTTGCGGGTTCGAAGAAGCAGGATGCATACTCAACCGCTCCTCTGGGATTGGAAAGCTCCGGGGAACGCCTCGTACCGACACTCAACCGGGAGGAGGTTACGACTCACCATTCCCGCGCCGCTGGGTGCAGGATCGCTCTCAGATAGAATCTGCAAGCCGGGAAGCGGTCAAAACCCGGCCAATGTTGGCATTGTGCTTTTGCCTTGTTGCCAAAATCAGTGAGATTCGAGCTATGTCGACGTGAGGCCAGTCACGTGCGCGCGTGACTGGAGTTACATAATGGCCCATAGTGTGGCGAAGCTCGCATTAGTTTCGATAGTTATAAACTTTATGATTGTTCTGCCATGCTGACGGTTCGATCATGGTCTGGGGACTGTAACCAGTTGCAATGTTGCTAAAGAACCCTCAACGTACAGTAAATAAAGCCAATGGAGTCCCCCAACCATCATTGATGGTAACCACCCTTAAGCCGGCGAGCGAATACGCTTCCTTTACGGCCGACACAAAGACGGTTCAAAACAGGAGGCATGCGTGCTTGCCGTTGCGCAGCTTAAGTGGGTCGAGACTTCAGTGCCGGGAGCTTCAAGCGGAGGCTTAGGCGAGATGGCGCATTTTGGCGCTATGCCTCACCCCAAGATTGACGACAGAAATCACTCACGCATAGTCGATCGGATGGCGTTCGAGCCAGTGAGCATCACGCGTCCTGCTAATGTTCTCGAGTGCATCTTGCGCCATGCAGCCAGTCAAGTCCCGGCTCTTCCAGAGAAGACCTGCAAGAAAACCGAGGCTGCCTCCCGCAATGGCTGCGGCAAGGCCCTTCGTAAAGCGGTGTCGGCGGCTGCCGCTGATGAGCTGAAGTAAACCTGCTCCTATTCCGAGCGCCGCGAAAGGGAGCGAGGCACGCGCCGATTCGCCCAGTACTGCCGTGAGGGGCTGCCCGTGGAGATACGATTCCGACCCGGAGCGAATTCCCTTTGCGCCCGAGTCCAACAATGTTCTGCCATATTCAAAATAACTGTCGAGCCTGCTCGTGGAAGACATAAGTTGCTCCGACCCGAGGGAACCCGCCCAGAATTCACTGCCAGAAACGTGCTTCCCTTGAAGAGATTATTGTCACGTTATGAGGCAATGTGATGTGAGCTACATCATCCCGTGCTGTGATTACCGGTAGCTCCGCACACGTTCATCGGAACTCCCCGCCCAGAGATCGAAGCCGCCACCAGTAATAAAGTTACGCAGAGAATGAAGTTTTGAAGAGCAGCGGTTCACCGGGTGAGAGCGCCCTGAAGACAGAGTCCGGTGAGGGTTGCCAAAAGTTGACCTCATCAACGGAGGACTGCGCGGCATGTACCTGGAACCAGTCGTAGTCCGTGACCGCTACGAAGTCGCACGTCATCACCTTCTGCGCGAGATTCTATACGACATCGACGAGCGAATGACTTTCTATCTCGTCAGGAGATCAAGCGGGCGCATGTGAGTTGCCATTCGATTTCTGTCGTTTGGAGCGGGCCCGAAGTCAACAAGCCGCCATAAGCGGATCGATCCCGACCCAAGTCCGAATTTCGAACCTGTCCCGAGTGGTCAATCAGCCAGCGACTCGATCGCTCGCACGGCGTCCGGAGCGAGTACCAAGTCGCGGCTGGCCACATCCTGTCTCATGTGTTCGGGGTTAGAGGTGCCGGTCATCGGCAGCATGCCGACGGTGCGAGCGAAGCTAAACACAATCTGTGCAGGCGTCGCATGAAGGCTCGCGGCGATCTCTGTCAGCCTGGGATCGTGTAGCACCTCCACGTTTGCCGTGAGCAGCGAGAAACCCTGATAGAGGATCTTTCGTTGCCGGCAAAACGAGCGCACATCCCTATCCCACTTCAAGCGCGCGAAGCACCTATTTTGCACAAACGTAGGGCCTTCGGCGTGGGCGACCACCATCTGCTCAAGATGGCGAAGGGAAATGTTGCTTACGCCGAGAAAGCGAACTCGCCCGGCGTCACGCTCGTTGCACATAGCTTCCCAGACCTCACCGTCGACGTGACTCCAGCCGAAAGCCGACGACGGCCCGTGTAGCACATAGCTGTCGACGTAGTCGGTTCCAAGATGCTCGAGTGAACTGGCCAAAGACTGAGACACCTGAATGGCAAGGCTGGCGTCAGGATCATAGGGCAGGCGATGATCCTGTCCATGCTGAAAGGTGAACTTCGTCTGGAGAAAAAGATCGCAGCGCGCAACAATGCCCGCTGAGTAGGCAGCCGCCAATCCTTCCCCTACTCCGGCCTCGAAGTAATGGCGACGCTGATTGGCGGTATCGATTCCCCGAAATCCCATCTGGAGCGCGAGTTCGGTGAGGTGCGGTGTGCGCTCTTCCTTCCAGGCAGTACCGTAAAGAAAGTCGGGAACGGATTGTGGCTCATTTGGCATGGCGCTTTATTGTCACATGACCAAGCCGTGAACTGTCTGCAGGCACGGATAGAAGCAACAGCTACAAGTGCGTTTACCAAAGCGCATGGCTGTGCCACAAGTCCGGGATCGCCGTTATATGTCAAGTTGATCGAGGAAGAAGATAAACGCCGCACGGCGTATCGATTCCTGTTGCCCGCAGTTTCCCAAAGCGGGCACTTTTTACAAATAACTCTCTCCTCTTTATGTGTTAGTTCGAGTATTCTCTTATGCCAAGTTGCTCGGGAGAAGGACCGGTGTTCAACAAGATATGTCTATGTATCGCACTCAGCCAGTTGCTGATGGTGGTTGCCTGTGGCAGCGGCGGCAACGGTGGCAACAGCGCCACGTTGTTCTATGTCGCGACTAACGGCAACGACTCCTGGACCGGTACGCTTCCCGCGCCCAATGTGGGCCATACCGATGGGCCGTTCGCAACCATTGATCGTGCGCGCGTGGTGGTCCGGGGCAGGAATAAGACAGGCCTGACGCAGGTCACAGTTCAAATCCGCGCGGGAACCTACTTTCAGCCTGTTCCAGCACCGCCGCCGCTCGGCCAGACAGGCCCGACAGCATCACTGATTTTTTCATCATTCGACTCGGGAACGTCGAGCACCGAGATCGTGTACGAGAACTATCCCAACGAATCGCCGGTTATCAGCGGCGGCATGAGGGTTACCAACTGGGTAAATAGCGGCGGAAATGTGTGGACTGCGACGCTCCCTTCGACGGCAATGCCTTTCGAAAACCTGTTCTATAACGGAGCGCGGCGTTTGAGGCCACGAGTGACCCTGCAGCCGACCCAGAACGGGTATCTCGGTGACTACCTGCGAATTTTCAATCAGGTTGTGGCTTCGTCCCCATCGGCAAATTGCCCTTCCAAGGAGAATAATGAGTGCTTTGACAGGTTTCAATATTGCGATCCGACGACCAGCGGGCAAGCGACGAGTTGCGACCAGAGCCCCGTAACTAACACCTGGGCGAACCTCACACCACCCCAGCCCCCTGGCGAACCCTGCTCCGGCGCGCAACCGCCGGGCAATGGAGCCCCCAATGGCAACATCGAATTGCTCGATTTCGAGCAGTTCACCGCCTCCAAACTGCGTATTAGTTGCATAGATACGGCCAAAGGAATCATTTATCTCACCGGTCCTACCAAGTTAATCGCAGGAAGCAGTGGATTCATTCCCGGCCACCGGTATCTGATCGAAAACGTGAAAGATTTCCTGAGCCAACCAGGGCAGTGGTTCCTAGATCAATCGCAGTCGCCCATGACGCTAACGTATTTGGCGAATCCCGGGGAAGACCCGAACATCGACACTGTCATCGTTCCGCAGTCACAGCAGGTCATGGTTGCCTACGGTCTGCAATATGTGACCTTTCAGGGCCTGACGTTCGCTCATGACAACTTCACCATCCCGAGCGCAGGGTACCAATCGCAGGACTTGGACGAGCAATTGCCAGCGGCAGTTTCATTCCAGGACGTGCAGAACGTAGTTCTGGATTCTGTCATCGTGACGCAAACCGCCGGCGCGGGCGTCGAGTTTCTCTCCTGCGGAGTACCCAGCGCACCGTCCTGGTGTCTCCTTCCACAAGACAATTCGATTCCAGTCCCCCCAATCGTTACGGCAAACGACACGGTGCAGAATAGCGCGTTCTACGATCTCGGCGGATCGGGCATCCGCATCGGGGTGCCGGAAAGCCCAAGCAGTGACACGGAGTCGAATATTCCGCAGTCCATAACCGTCAAGAACACGGTTGTCGAAGGCTGGGGGCGAGTGTTCCCCAGCACGTTCGGCATTGGACAAGGAGTTGGTCACGACAATCAATACGACCACAACGATGTCTATGACGGCTATCACGTGGCAATTTCCGCTTGCTTGTGCAGCAGTGGCAATCCACAGAACAATCCCAACGGACTCATCGGTTCCAACAACCTCATTTCCTTCAACCACGTTCACGACACGCACCAGGGAATTATGAACGACGGAGGAGCTATCCGCATTGGCGATGGCAACGGGAGCTATGTGGCCACGGGAAACGAAATGATCAACAACAAAGTCCACGACGTGAATTCCGCGTCCGCTTTGGACGGATCGAACAGTGACCCCAGTTGTGTCGCATGGCCTGCCGGGCCCCTGCCCTGCGATGGATACGGAGGAAACGGGATTTATCTCGACAATCAGTCGGGCAATATCACGGTTGCCAACAATCTGGTGTATCGGGTTTCGGAAAATGCGGTGTACTTCCCCATGAGCCCGTACGCGCCGAACCCCACCAACCCGAACTTTGTTCAGAACAACATTTTCAACAATATTTTGGCCTATGCGCGCAATTCGATGATCAACATCAGCAATCCGTTCCCGACCGGGGATTTCACTACGCCACCCAACCTGGTGTTTCAGGCCACCAGCAACATCTTCTACTTTGATCGTAGTGACACCTCACCAGGCGGTCCGTTTTATGTGCAAGGCGGTTGCACGTGGAATCCGGATCCTTCCACGGACCTGTTCAATCCATCCCTTTATACGAACTTTGAGGAGTGGGACTACAACGTGTACTACCGGGCGGACGTGAACAATCCGTTCGGTTCTGACGGGCACGCCTTTCACATGCAAAACGCGGCAAGGAAACAAATCAACCCGCCGAGTTCGCCATGTACGAGCAACACCAAGAAGTGGGCGTTCTACTCCTTCGGCCCACCGTCCGCGATGAATTCTTGGCAATCCGTTGGAAGTCCCTGGCTCTTGCCCATTGCCGCGGGTCGGCATGAGGGCGCAAGTGACGCCGCTGAAGACACGAACAGTGTTGTACTGAACCCCTGGGCTGCGAACCCCAGCGGTCCGGCCAACGATGATTACTCCCTGCCAGTCGTGCCAGCGGGCATTGGCTTCATGGTCTTTGATCCCAATCAGGCGGGGCGCTCGAATCCGGTGATTCAGCCTCCCAAGGTTCCAGGCACCTTCGTAACGAAGACCTACGACCCTGCGAGTTTCTAGATTACAGCCTAATTGCACAGCCAAGAGGTCCGGCCTGAGGCGCATGGCTCGTTCCGTCGCTCCACTCAGTTTTCATTCTCCTTGCCGCTCAGTATAATCCGCACGCAGGCATGGCCCCGCCACAACTACAGTCGGCGCGGCTCGCCGATTCGCGTAACCTAGTAACCTTTGCAACCGAAGGAAGCACGCAATGACGTACAAGAACCCACACCATCGCATTCGCCTCAACAAAACCGAAGCGGTGACCCTGATGGAAGCCACCCGCCACGCGCTGCGGTGCTGGACGAAGGGTTGCGACGAATGTGCCAAAATCGAAGCCTACTTGAGGAGCTTGGAACGCTCCATCGAGAAACGGAGCGCGTGATGTCAAGGGCGGAGTAAAACCAGACCACTGGGGCGGAGCAAAAGTAGACCAGTAGACCATCACCAGCGACCGGCGGCTGCTGGAAGAAGTGAAGATGCGCTTGGACTATCACTAGTTTACAGAACCGTTCAATACACCACTATCCTTATCGCTGGGAGCGAGCGTGGCCTTCGCTGTGGCACCCAGCGTCAAGCTGTAAGCGGCGACAATGCTTCCAATGTCCACGAATATTGGTGGATCCACATAGCAGACAACGGATCGGAAGGTAGAAGCAGTAGATGATGACCACATCACGCTCGATGCACCCATCTCCGACGATATCAATCCCGTGCTCAGTCCTGGCGCCTATCTGCAGGCATATGAATCGGAGGAGGGGATTTCTAACGTTGGCGTGGAGAACCTGCGCGTCATCATTAAATCCCCAATTTGCGATCTTCTGGAGCCCGATGTAGATCATGTCTACCAGCTCGTCGCCACCAAGAATGTGCTCGATGCGTGGATACGCGATATATCGGCGCAAGATACCATCCAGAGCGTCGATATCGGGAGCGGCAGCAAACAGGTAACCGTCAGCAATAGAAACATCACGCATACGGTCAACCAGAAGCGGGGTCCAATGTTTGAAGATTTCTGGATTGCCGGTGCCACACAAGTGTTAGTCGATCACGTGAAAGATACGGGATGCAATACGGTCTATTACGAAACTGCAGCGAAGAAGATGTCAATTAGTGGACGACCTGCCAAATTCGTTGGCTAAAGATTCTCCTCGTCGCAGCACTGTAGGATAATTCTCCAAGGTTCTGAAGGAGCATCTCATGGCTGGGAAGTTGACTTGGGACGATGCCTCGAAGATTGGAGTCCTTCTCGCAAGGAAATACCCTGAACTCTACCCGTTGTGTGCCGATTTAGATGACTTGCGTAGGCGTGTGACTGAATTGCCGGAGTTCGAGGATGATCGAACTACTTGCAATGAGAACCAATTGGAAGCGATTCGAACTGCTTGGAACGAGGAGTTTCTCGATCGCACGCAATAGTCGCATATCGCCGCACTCGAGGATTGATGGTTTGGAGCACCTGATTCGGCGTGTGTTTCTTCACGCGGGACCGGCAGCCGTGCGAGCGGGGAAACCAACTCTCCTCAACAGCTCTTGAAACGCTTTTTCGTTTCGCAGCTCGTCCATGCTCGGATCCAGATGAAGATAGATGAGCCAGTGGGAGTGCTCTTCCAGGGACTTCTGCAAGTAGTGAATCGCCCGATCGTTTTGTCCAAGGCCGATGTGGATTCCGGCAAAGAAATAGGGCGCCACATATCTTTGTCTGGCCAGCTCCGTCAGATCGGCGAGGATCTGACGCGCCTCAGCGGTCCTGCCGGCGCTGCCGAGGCTTTGCGCCAGCGCCGCCCGCATGAGTGGACTTCCACCCGAAAGCCTCACTCCCTTCTCGCCCTCGGTGATCGCCAGGTCGTAGCGTCCCGTTTTTCTGAGCAGCAGGCCGAGAATCCAGTAGGTGACCGGATAATTGGGATCCAGATCGATCGTTCGCCGCAGTTGTTCGATGGCCTCGTCGTATCGGCGGGCATGGTAAAGCGCCCATCCGACGGCGACGCTGATAATCAGCGACAGCGGGTCCAGGTCCTGGCTTCTCCTGATGCGGACCAGCGCCTCGTGGTGCCGGTTCATGGTCATGAGGTACTCGGCGTACCAGTGGTTGGCGGTGGGGTAGGCAGGGTTCAGTTCGAGGCTGCGTTTGAATTCAGCTCCGGCTTTTTCCCAGTCCCAGCCATCGAGCCACAAAATGGCCGCCAAAGCTGTGTGGGCTTCCACGAGTTCCGGGTCGAGCCGCAGCGCGACTTCGGCCGCAGCTTTGCCTTTAGGGTAGGCGTCCTTGGGCGCCAGGTAGCTGTTCCACCCCAGCAGAACATAGCAATCGGCCAAGCCGGCGTAGGCCAAGGCATAGACGGGATCCTTCTTGACCGCCTGCTGAAAGTGCTCGATTGCCTTATAGAATCCCTCCTCGGTCCACCGGTTCCAGTGGTGGCGACCTTTCAGATAAAGCCGGTATGCCTCGGCATCCTCCGTGTGGCGTTTTGTTAGTTGTTTCTTCTCGGCTCGGGTCAACCGCAACCGCAATTTCCCCGAGATTTCACTGGAAATTTCGTCCTGGATGGCAAAGATGTCACCTGGCTTGCGATCGTATTGCGAGCTCCAAAGCTGGGAGCCGGTGATTACATCGACTAATTCGGTCCCGATACGCAACGAGCCGCCGCTTTGCATGATCCTTCCGGTAAGAACAGCGCGAACCCCAAGTTCACGGCCCACAACTTGAGGATCAATT
Source organism: uncultured Acidobacteriaceae bacterium (assembly GCA_963846815.1). Taxonomy (GTDB): domain Bacteria; phylum Acidobacteriota; class Terriglobia; order Terriglobales; family Acidobacteriaceae; genus CAVVDY01. The sequence continues at coordinate 1,060,228 of CAWJXG010000001.1, forward strand.
TCCCGTGACCTGAACCTTGAGACGGTGCTGTGAGCCATCACGCGCAGTTTGGGCAGTGTAGCCATGATGTTAATCAGACTGCCGGTGATGCCGTCGCTCAGGTATTCGTGTTCAGGATCGCCGCCGGAATTGATGAACGGCAAAACTGCGAGTGAATCAATGACCTTTGGAACACGCGGGGCGCGCACGGCAGGGGAAGCAGCAGCACTCTCAAGTCTGCCGGCGCTGGAGAACGGATTTGTCTTGGAGGTTAGCCTGGATTCCTTGCCTGCTTCCGCAACTCGCGAGCCCGACTCCGTATCTCGCTTGAGTTGTTTCAGATCCGCCAGCATGTCCCCTGCGTGCTGGTAGCGCAGGTTCCTGTCTTTCTGCAAGGCCTTCCGGATGACCTCTTGCAGTGAAGAAGGAATCGTGGGGTTGACCAGCACGGGAGCCTCAGGATCGCGGTTAAGGATAGCTTCAGCAATCACGCCGGAACTGGGGCCTTGAAACGGCAGTTTCCCGGTTGCCATCTGATAGAGAACGACGCCGAACGAAAACAGATCTGTGCGGCCGTCCAATTCCTCGGCCCGCACCTGCTCGGGAGACATATAGGATGCGGTGCCCAGTACTGTTCCGATGGTAGTGAGCTGCTCATCGAGCCTATCGTTTGCGGCGACCTTAGCCACGCCAAAATCCAGGACTTTCGCGTGGCCCCGATTGGTCACGAAGATATTCGTCGGCTTGATGTCGCGGTGGACGATGCCCTTCGAGTGCGAAGCATCCAAGGCATCGGCGATCTCGATCGCCAGGTCCAGCACCGTCTCGATGGCCAGCGGCTTTCCGCTGATCCGGTGCCGGAGCGTCTCGCCCTCCAGCAGCTCCATCGCAAAGAAGATTCTGCCCTCGGCCTCGTCAATCTCGTAAATGGTGCAGATATTGGGATGATTGAGCGCCAATGCAGCCTGGGCCTCGCGCTGAAAACGGCTGACTGCCTGGGCGCCGGTGGCGATGTTATCGGGCAGGAACTTGAGCGCCACAAAGCGGCCGAGCTTCACATCCTCGGCTTTGTAGACGACACCCATCGCCCCGGCGCCGAGTTCTTCTACGATGTGATAGTGCGAGATGGTTTGTCCAATCATCGGCGCGGAATGTTACTTCCGTGAAATGGGCAAAGTCAATGAAGCCCAGTTACCCGCTATTGCACAGGACATCCCCATAACCCTCACGATCAGATGCCTGGCCGGCCGGTGGACGAGCGACGTTGTGCCGGGACATCCCTCCTGTGAAGCCTGCGTTTATGGCAACTTGCCCGTATAACGGCACCACTTGGGCCGCCAACATTGAAAAGGGGCGGCCCTCCATGATTACGACGCATCAACGCACCTTTACGACACTACCCGCAAGGCGGTTTAAGGCTGGTTTCAGTTGTCGGGATACAATGTCGGTGCTGCCGCAGCTTCTCAGTGCGCAGGGAGAACTCAGGAGAGTATCAGCCCGGTTTCACGCCTGCGATTCTCAGTGTGATTACCTGGATGGCAATACCGACTGACATTGGGCAGCTGTTCCATTTTATTCCCATTCGAGCGGGTTATTACTCGTCAACGAAACGCCGCCGTGCAGACCGGCGCGAGAAGGAGAATCACAAGTGGCAATTAGATCGAAGCGTAATGCGTTGATTTCCTGTTCAGTGCTGATGGCCACACTTGTATTGCTTTTTGGCCAACTGGCATGGTCCCAAACCGACTGGGGTGTAACAAATACTTTCAAGATTGGAGGAGAGGGCGGCTGGGACTACATCACCGTAGATGCCAAAACGAACCGTTTGTACGTTACGCGATCGACGCACACCATGGTGATCGATGCCAAAACAGGCAAGACCGTTGCCGATATCCCCGGCCAGAAACGCGCCCATGGCGTTGCGCTGGTACCGGCAGAGGACCGCGGCTTCATCAGCGATGGCGGCGGCAGCGGCGCAATCGAAATCTTCAATCTAAAAACCAATGCCGTTCTCGGGACGATCGCGACGATGCCGGATACGGACGGCATTATCTATGATCCGGGCACCAACAAGGTACTGGCGGTATCGGGCGACGGCAACGCTTTGATCACCCTGGATCCGAGCGTGAATGCCGAACACGGGAAGGTCGAGGCGACCATCGATCTTGGCGGCGCCCCGGAATTTCTGGCTGCGGACGGAAAGGGTAAGGTGTACATCAACCTGGAGAACAAGGATCAGGTCGCGGTTGTGGACTTGAAAGAGAGCAAGGTGATATCCCGCTGGTCCGTAGCTCCCGGCGGGCATCCGGTCGGCATGTCCATGGACAAGAAAGATCGCATCTTGTTCATCGGCTGCCGTAACCCGCAGAGGATGATCGTCATGAGCGCCGACACGGGCAAAGTTCTTGCCGACCTGCCAATCGGTGTGGGAAACGACGCGACCAAATACGATGGTTCGCAGGCTTTCGCTAGTTGTCGTGATGGAAGACTCTTCGTGGTCAGCCGCAGTGCACCGGGGAGGTTCGAGCTCGTGCAGACTGTCTTTACAGCGGAAGGGGCAAGGACCATGAGCGTCGATCCCCAGACCCGTACCATCTACCTGCCAACAGCCGAGTTGGAAGCAGCACCACCGGGCAAGAGGCCAGCGGCGAAACCGGGTAGCTTTAAGATCGTTGTGGTAAGTGAGAAATCGAAGTGATGTGCACTTCGGGAGCGCTCCATCGGCTGCCCGCCAACCGTCCAGCAAGGTGAGCTCCCGATATGGCATTCACCACCTTCCGAGACGCTTTTACATGATCTGGGGACCAGATGGGAGATCGTGCAGCGGACCATTGCATTCAGCTGCTTGCACCGATTATTAACGAAGCGGGCGAGCTGGAGGTTCTCTGCTCTGTCACTCGTACCGTGACTCCTCAATGGGGCCAATTGTGAAGCTTTTCGTGACGGATAGTAGCCGAAAAAGATGCCGAGGCCGGCGGCCAACAGCCCCGGGAAGTAGAGAAGCTGCGGAGCAGGTCACGTATAACGGCCCATGCGCGAATGTGGCAGATGGGTTCCAAGCGAATTCGGCAAACCTTGCCTTGGGATTACTTCACGCTTGCCGGTGACTGCTAACTGGCGGCTACTGCAGCTTCGCGTATTCCCCTTTGGCTTGCTGGTAGATGGGAATATCGGCATCGGCATCTTTCCAGAGGGTGAGGAAGTCCTGATACGATTTGCGCGCGGCGTCCTTGTCGCCTGCCATCATTTGGGCGCTAGCGCGCTGCATCCTCTGGCTCGGAGCGGACTCGTGGCGCATTGCGCAGAAACTTCATCAACCCCGCGCCAGTTGCTCCTCCTGCGCGCCGTCGGAAGAACACAGCCGCCGTTTCGACGGTGCCGACTTTCTCCGCCACCGCGACCGCAATCCACTGGTTCAAGGAGACGCCATCTTCTTTAGCCAGCCGCTGCGCGGCCTTCTTGACCGATAGAGGTAGCTTCAACGGATAAGTTGCTTTACTCACGGTTTCACCTTCTTTAACACATCTGCTGGCGTGAGGACGGCAATGCCAAAGCGTTTGCACGGTAGAACAAAATCTTTCAAATTGTAGGTGACAAGGGCGCCGGCTCTGCCATTGACTGCCGCTTCAATCACCATCTCATCATTCGTGTCCGGCGACTGCGGCCGCCAGCGAAAGTGCAGTTCGACCGGCTCGATCAGGGCCGCAAACTCCGCCAGGAACTCCTCGACCTGCTCTGGAGCCAGCCCGTGCACCAAGCGCTGCTCCGGACGCAACAGGACCTCTTCGTACTCCAGAAACAGCGGGGGTGTCGCCAAGGCTACGAGGCGGCGATTCGCAATCAGCCGCATCACCGCATTCGCAGCGCCTAGCCGAGTGCGCAGCGCGGCCACGACGACCGACGTGTCGAGCACGATCTTTTGCAACATGCGACATCCCATAGGATGTCACATTGCATGGCAGTTTTCAATTCTGCAGGGTGCTATTACGGCTGTTCTTGGCTGAAAGCTGAGAGCTGATGGCTTCCCGCTGGCGGCTGGGAGCTGGTAGCTGGCAGCTTGTTCAGCTTCGCGTACTCCGCCTTGGCCTGGCGGTAGATGGGAATGTCGGGATCGGCATCTTTCCAGAGGGTGAGAAACTCCTCATACGACTTGCGCGCGGCTTGCTCGTCGCCCATCACCACCTGCGCGCGCCCAAGCTGTAGGTAGGCCAGCGGACCTGTGGCACAGTCCTGGACGATGCCGGGATGATCAATAATCTTATGGAATTCACCGGCAGCCTCGGCTCCATCTCCCAACTGCAGATACGCGATTCCACGCAAATATGCCGGGTACAGCCTTTGACAACGACTCTGTATTACGTGAGGGTCCGCATTCAGCGGTTCGATGTTTGCCAAGTCGTAGCTCAAAGCCGGTTTGAGGTCTTGTACTGCTTGCGCCGGCTGATTTTGATGTAGAGCGATTGCCGCACGGATGGCGGGAAGTTGAAAATTCTGCACTAACGTACCCAAGGGGAAACTCTGGTCGAGCGAATCGGCTATGGCCTTCGCTTTGTCCACTGCACCCGCCCTGGCAAGCACCAGCGCGACCGTCGCTTTCAGCATGTCGTCGGACCGATCCACCGAGACCACTTCTTCCACGTACTGCTTCGCCTGAGCAGGACTGCCGGTTTCCGCGTAGGCAATTGCCATGTGGGACACAACCTCATCAGGCGGGTTTCCAGGCGGCCATCGCAACTCCTTCTGGACGGCAGCGTACAGCCTGCGGGCCTCGCGTAAACGACCCCTGTAGGTTGCCATGCCCCCGGGCTGCAACATCGCCCACGCTTTGCTCTCTGGGTTTTTCATGGCCGCTGCAAGCTGCTCCTGCATGGCAGCTTGATTGTGTTCCAGAAGCGCGATCTCGTATGCGAACGAGCGCCACCCGGGATCATCGAAACCGTGGCTGATCCCATCCTGCAGCACCGCATTTGCTTCCTCTACCCGATCCAGCAGAATCAAGGAAAAGATTTCATTGGAGTAGGTTGGGATCGAAGGAATCAGACGCGCTGCCTCTTGCGCCTCAGCGGCAGCTCTCTCGTGCTGCCCGAGAAATATCAGCATTGCGGAGAAGTCGTTATGCGGCGTTGGATCAGCGGGGAATGTATTCACCCATTGCTCTAAAACATCCTTGGACTTTTCCAGTTCGCCTGTCGCCAGCGCGTAATACATCATCTCGATAAACCAGCGTTCACGCGGGCTCAATCTTTCTCGCAGGTTATAGGCGCTGGTAAGTTCTCCCTTCGACTCTTCCGCGGGTATCCCGTTTTTTCCTGACAACGCGGCGGCCAGATTCAAATGCGCCTCCGCAAGATTGGGATCCAGTTGCACGGCGCGCTTCAACTCCGGAATGGCGTCGGCATCGCCCTTTTCGAACCTGAGGCGCATGCCTTCGAGGTACGCTTGTAGCGCCTCCACCGACGAACTGGTATCGTTTTCAAGGGGTGTGTTGAATCTAGTTAAGGACGCTTCCGGTTCGCCCAGATCACGCCGCAGTTGCCGGCCCGCCGTTCCCAGTGTGTGAACAATTTGGTTTCGGTCATTCGTGTCTGCTTCCACCTTTGCCACAGTCTTGCGGGAACGGCAGTCTTCGGCCTCTAAAGCGATGTCATAATCGTTGCCGGCGTTCGCGATGGAGGCTGTTACAACGGCCCTGCTTTCGCTGCGCGAGCAGACCTCGCGGGCTAGCTCCGGCGTCAACTCGGTCCCAAAAGCCGACATCGGCACATTGGCGACGTTCAACTGCTTCAAGGTGTCCCGAATCTTACTGGAATACAGCAGGTTCAAATATGGCGACTGGCTTAATTCCCTCACCAGAGGCCAATCCAGTGCATCATCCATTACCGCATCGCCGGTGAGGTTTTGGAAATGGGCAACGACGATCGTGTCTTTATCGGTGAGCTTGAATCTCGGATGGGTGAGTCGGTAGAAAGCTCCGGCGAGCGTAGCTACAACAAGGGCGGCGATCAGAGCTGCGGCAAACCGGCGTCGAGGATGCGGCTCCTTCCTCCGTTCCAGCCCGCTCTCGGGAGCTACTAGCGGAACTTGAACTCGCTCATGGACCAGCGCTTCCCTTAGCTCGGTCGCCGACTGATACCGTTTCGGCGCCTCTTTCTCAAGGCAGAGCCCGATTACCCCCTCAAGGCTTGCGGAGACTTCCGGTGCCAACTCACGTACCGCCTTGGGATCGCGGTGCTGGATTGCATCGTGCAGGATGGCCTCCGTTTCGCCGCTGAAGGCGCGCTCGCCGGTGGCCATCTCATAGAGCACCAGGCCGAACGAGAAAATGTCCGTACGCTCATCGAGCGGCTCGCCGCGCACCTGCTCAGGCGACATGTAGCCCGCCGTTCCCAGCTTCATGCCGGTGCCGGTGAGGCTGGTTTCCTTTGGGTAGAGCCGGGCTTCAGCCCGACGTTGCGCGTCGTCTTCTTCTTCGGGCTTTAGCCCCGGCATTTGAAGGGGCGCACCTTCAGGCGCGCCATTCAGGCTGATGTTGTTATCTTGCGGGGGAATCAATCCCGATGGGGATTGATTCCCCCGCCCATCTCCATGCGAGGCCGAGTCGGCGCGGCTGAAGCCGCGCCCCTTCGCCACCTCGGGTTCGGCAACCTGCATCACCTTTGCCACCCCAAAATCCAGGATCTTCGCCACGTTCTTCTCGGTGATGAAAATGTTCGCCGGCTTGATGTCGCGATGGATGATCCCCTTCTCATGCGCGGCCTCAAGGCCCGAGGCGATCTGAATCGCGACCTCCAGCCCCTCCGACTCGGTCAGCCGGAAGCGGCCGTCTGCAATGTGATCGCGCAGGGTCTTACCTTGTAGGAGTTGCATCGCGATGAAGGGATGGCCCTCGTATTCGTCGAAGTCATACACCGTGCAAATGTTGGGATGGTCGAGCGCGTATACAGCATCTGCCTCCCGCTTGAAGCGATCCCGCGCCTTGGGATCATCCCCGACTTCTTCCGGCAGGAACTTCAGCGCCACGGCGCGGCCGAGCTTGAGGTGTTCAGCACGATAGACCAATCCCATACCGCCACCACCGATGACTTCGAGCACGCGGTAATGCGAGACGACTTGGCCGGTAAGGCGACCGATTTTTAGCTTGGCTTTGGGAAGAGCTTCGGTATCGGAATCAAGGCTCCCGGCCGAATCAGTCGGTGGATCCGAGGCGGAGGGTTCTTGCGGCGACGAATCCTCCGCCCCCACCCACTCCACTGTCACTAAGAGGCGGTAACCGCGGCGGGCAATGGTCTCGATGTACTGCGGGTTTTCCGCGGAATCGCCTAAACACCCGCGCAGTTTCTTGATGGTGCTGTTAATGCCGGAGTCGAACTCAACGATCGTGTCGTTTGGCCAGAGCTTTCTCTTGATTTCTTCGCGCGTGACAAGGTCGCCCTCGCGCTCGATGAGCATCAGCAGGACTTTGAGCTGCTGCTCCTGCAACACCGTACTCTGGCCGTTCTTATGCAGCTCTCCGGCCCGTGGGTCGAGCTCGAAGGACCCGAAACGTACCCGTCCTCGTGTGATCCGCGGCATCAGCTCACGATGAGTTCGTCGATAGTACTATCGGTCACAATCCCGGTCAAGATTTCCGATATTCCTGGCACCTCTTTCGGGCTGCTTGGATGCTAAGTGGTTTCCCTGCTTAAGTTTGGCGAGATCTTCCGGAAGTTGTTGATAAGTCACTGCCAGCACATCGACCGCACTGCCCCTGTGCCCGATACTCACCCATCCGCAGGCAAATTCGATCGCCAGAAAAGGGTGAGGAAATCCATGAAAGCCAAAACAACTTTAGTTCTGCTGGCGCTGGGCCTGCTTGGTTCTCTGACCGTGGCCCGTGCCCAATCTTTCCAGTTGCTGCATACATTCGAAGGAGCCGACGGAGTTGGCCCCGGCGCCCTAACAATGGACCAGGGCGGGAACATCTACGGAGCCACATCGCAGGGTGGCATCCACAACTGTTCCGTTCCTGGCAACGCCGGCTGCGGAACCGCATTCGAGTTATCGCCGAGGAACTCCTCTTGGGTATTCACTACGCTTTATGAGTTCCAGAGCAACGCCGACGGCTGGAGCCCGAACTCCCCGTTGACACTGGGCTCTGGTGGCATGCTTTACGGCACAACTCTCGATGCCGGGATAGAAGGCGGGTGGGGTTCCGTGTTCCGACTCCGACCCACCTGCAAGGACTTGGGCTGCAATCAGGTCGTCTGGAATAAGGCCATCCTGTACCGCTTCGGTTCATGTGATGGCGCCGGTACCAACGGCGGATTGGTTTTGGACCCCTCCGGCAATCTCTACGGCACGACCGTGGAAATGTGCGGCCACACGGGACAGGTCTATGAACTCTCGCCTGCAAAGAATCTGAACGACACTTGGACACTGACCCGGCTGCATGTGTTTCAAGGTCCGCCTAACGATGGCAGATGGCCGGTTGGCCCCGTGACCTTCGACGGAATGGGAAATCTGTACGGAACCACCGTAGGTGGCGGCAACAATGATCTCGGCACGGTGTACCGGTTAGCTTCTGCGGGAAACACCTGGAACGAGTGCGTGCTGTATAGCTTCACAGGTGGGTCCGACGGCCGCAAACCAATGGGCAATGTGATCCTTGACCCGTCGGGCAACCTCTATGGCACCACCAATGGAGACTCGCAGCCGAGCGGTGTGTTCGAACTTCCGACCGCCGTATGCGGGGCTGGATCCGTCACTCCGCTGTTTAATTTTCTGCCCGGCCAAGGAGAGCACCTTGCGAGCGGCCTGGTGAGGGATGCTTCCGGCAATTTGTATGGCGCTGCGCCATTTGGCGGTGCCTATGGTCACGGGTCCGTCTACAAGCTCACCTCCACGGACGGCAGCTGGTCATACTCAAGCGTATATGACTTCACCGGCGGAAGCGACGGTGCCAATCCGCAAGGACCACTGGTGCTGGACGCAGCCGACAACCTATATGGCTCCGCCGCAGCGGGTGGCGACCTCAACTGCAACTCCGGTTCGGGATGCGGAACAGTGTGGGTGATCAGACTCAATAAGTAAAACCCACGATTGCACGACTGTGTACCTTCCCCTGAGGGAACTACCGGCTGCTACCAATTTCCTCGGCGGCCGCGTAGAGCACGGCGGGATGAGGAATCCTCACAAGCTCATCCCGCTTGTCTTAGAATCCCAGCGTTGGTTACTGGTGTTGTCTATTTCTCTGGCCCAAGGGGTGCAAGCTCAGTCATTGAATCGAGGCTGTGAGATCGGAAACAGCCGCTTTGGCGCGGGCGAGTTCGGCACTGTCTTTATACATTGCCATCTGAGGATAAACAGCGTTCTATAGCCGAAGAGCAAACGGAGGAAGAATGAGCAGGAAATCGGTCCTGATGGCACTGATTGCGGTGCCGGTATTGCTGGCTGCCACGCTGCTTGGTGCGGAACAGGTCGGACCAGGTTACGACATAGAAATGAGCCGCATGATTCCGATGCGAGACGGCGTGCAGCTCGAGGCCTGGATTTTCAAACCCTCCCACCTGAAGGCCAAAGCGCCGGCAGTGCTAACTCTGACTCAGTACGATATTGATGGTGGCCGCCGTGGCAACGTCGCCGCTTACACCCGGCGCGGTTATGTTTTCGTGCAGGTGTACGTGCGCGGCCGTGGCCGCTCGGGCGGGGTAAAGAGCGACAATCTGGGCCTGCAGGTTGGGCGCGACGGCTACGACGTGGTGGAGTGGATCGCGGCCCAGCCCTGGAGCGATGGACATGTCGTGATGTTTGGCGGCTCGTTCGTCGGCATGACCCAATGGCGCACCGCCGCCCAGCACCCGCCCCACCTTGCCGCCATCGCGCCTTATGTGCCGATCTATCCAGGCTGGGATGTGCCCAACACCAACGGAATTCCGCAGGCGTGGTCAGCGGTGATCTTGGGCTACACATCCGGCCGCTCGCTGAATACGGGCTTCATTGCAAACCAAAGCTACTGGGCGGGAAAGATGCTCGAACAGTACGCTGCCTTTCGTCCCTTCCGGGAACTGGACGACGCCATCGGGATTTCTCAGGACGATTGGTGGATGATTGACGCTCGCGGCCAAAAGCTCTCGTTCATGAAAATGTGGCTCGACCACGTAGGCGACGAAGCCTTCAATCTTGCGGCGGAGCCCAAAGCCCAAGACTATGCTCGGATGGAGTTCCCGGTGCTAACGGCGACCGGTTATTTCGACGATGACCAACCCGGAGCGCTGCGCTACTATCGAGGCTACGTCAAGCATGCTCCGGCAGCATCCCTGAGTCAGCAGTATCTCGTGATCGGTCCCTGGGACCATGGTGGCACGCAGAGACCGACCAAGGAGATCGAAGGTTTAGCCATACCTGACGTCGCGGTCATTGACATGGACGCTCTGCACGCTGACTGGTACGACTGGGTGCTGGGGCGTGGGCCCAAGCCTGCATTTCTGCATGGCCGAGTTGCATACTTCATGATGGGTGCAGACGAGTGGCGATACGCCAAGACCCTCGAAGCAGCATCCTCGGGAAAGGATTTGAACTTGTATTTGTCCGACCCCGGGGGAACACCGCGGGACCTCTTCCACTCTGGCTTGCTTTCGCAAAACCCCACTGGCCAACAACCGCCGGCCATTATTGTCGATGACCCACACGAGCTACCCGAGCTCGAAGTCGCCAAGTACGCTGAAAACGAAAATCTGAAGAGCCAGTTTCGGGGCTTCCAGAAGCGAGCTATCAGCTTTCACTCCGAACCCTTTGAACGGGATACCGAAGTAGCCGGGCAGATGCGGGTGAAGTTGCTGGTGGAGGCGGACACGCCCGATTTTGACTTGTGGGCGCAGGTATTAATGGTTCTGCCGGACGGTTCCACAGTCAGGCTTGGCGAAGATATCCGGCGCGCCCGATTCCGTAACAGCCCGTTTAAGCAGGAACTGTTGAAACCGAATCAAATCGTGGAAATACCCTTCGAGTTTTACTGGATGGCGCGAAGGATTCCTGCGGGCGCGCGGTTACGGCTCACCATCGCTCCGCTGAATTCGCCGAACTTTCAAAAGAATTACAACACCGGTGGCAGGATTGGCTATGAGAAGCCCGAGGACATCCGCGTTGCGCACATCAAGGTCTTCCATGATGCCGAACACGCGAGTCAATTAATCCTGCCGCTCGCGGCATCGGTTTCCCCATCTACAGGCCCATGAGATGCCTATAAGACGATCCTTGGTTTCGCGTCGTCAATTCCTTCGCTGCGCCGGTTCTGCGGCCGTGGCTGCACCATTTGTCCTCCGGGGCCGCTACCGGGTCTTTGCCGACAGTGATGAAGAATATCCGGAGCGCGTAGTCCGGCTGATCCGCGAGGAGCTGGTGATTGACATGCTCAATCAGTTCCTTTACCGCCAGGATAAACAAAGCGTGCTGAATGACTGGCTGTCCCAGCCCGGCGCTTTCAAACGGTCCGACTTTGAGTTCTTTATGAACTCGGGAGTGAATGCGATCAACTTTGGTCTTGGGGCATCATCCCTGGATGATGCAGAAAAGCTGTTCGGAAAGTGGAACAGCTTTATCCTCGACTACCCGCAATGGATGGCGCGGATTAATTCCGCCGATGACTTTGAAAAAGCGAAGACCCAGGGTCGGTACGCCATTATTTTTGGACTGCAATCCAGCGCGCAGTTCGAAACTGTGGATGCCGTCAATACCTGCTACGGCTACGGCCAGCGGATTTCACAGGTCAGCTACAACTTCCGCTCCCTGGTCGCAGATGGCGCGTTCGAGCCACACGATGCCGGAGTGAGCGAGTATGGCCAGCAGGTGATTGGGCGTATGAACCAAGTCGGAATGGCCGTGGACCTGGGACACGCGAGCGATCGGACCAAGCTCGACGTATGCGAGATGTCCAAAACGCCAGTGATTCTGTCGCACGGGAACTGCCGCGCATTGAATCCGGATGCCCCTCGCACTTCAACGGATGAAGCCATTCGAAAGCTGGCCAAGCGAGGCGGAGTCATGGGAATTACGTGTATCGCATTCATGGTCAAGGGCACGGAGCCGGTGACCGTAGAGGACGTCGTGAACCACTTCGATCACGTGCGCGACCTGGTGGGAATTGAGCACGTGGGAATCGGGTCGGACGCCGGCGTCGAGAGCAATGATCTCGGAGCTCCTCAGATACTCAAGGACATGTTGGCGAAGGCTGACCCGCGCTACCACGTTCATGGAACCCACGAGGTGGTCGCCGGTCTGGAAGGACAGAAACGAGTCTACAATCTCACCGCTGCTTTGGTGAGGCGCGGATACACCGACGAGCAGCTACGCCTGGTTTTGGGCCAGAATTGGCGCCGTGTTCTGGGAGAAATCTGGCATGCCTAATACTGCCGGCTAGTTCCACTGAACCTCTTTAGCCTGCTTGCATGCATTCGGTTCTCTAGAAGGAAAGTGTGCCTGGGCAAGGCAATATCGCAGACACTCACGATCCCGACAGGGAAGCGTACGCGGATTGCAAGTGTAACGGCGATTTGTCATACGGAAATGGGGGTAACTTCTTTAGGACTACCGAATTGTTGTTTCTTGCAACCAACACTTACGGGTAGCTGGAATCTGGCACTCAACCACTAGCTGTGGTTCCCCCATTGGTGATCGATTTTCGGCGGATGCTCCAGGGTTTGCATTACGACACAATACTGCTCGGTTTTCTCCTGCAAGGCGCTTAACTGGTCCTTGGTTGCCTGTGGTGCGCGGACGTCGAAAATGACTCTGATACTCTCAAATCCAACGGCCGCATCCTTGGAAATCCCCAACGTGCCTTGCAGGTCCAGGTCGCCCTCGACTGTAACGTCGATGCCTTCCGTAGGTATGCCCATCGCAGCGGCCACCATTTGGCAGGTGATCTGTGCGCATGCGGCTATTGCACCCAGCAGTAAATCTCCGGAGCAGGCACCGGTACCCGATCCGCCGACGCCTTGGTGGGCTTGCGCCTTGTAGATCTCTCGGCCCAGGTCCACAGAGCATGTGATGGGAGCGTCCGTCTGGATGCCGCGTGCCTTCAGGGTGATTCGCGAACTTGACGGATTTTGGCGATATTGCTCCTTCAGTGGACGCTGTAACGTTCGAATATCCATCAACTCCCCCGGATTTTGAGTATTATAAGCGCACCCAGATGTGGTGATGCCGCAAACGTGTGGCGGCACAGATTCAAGATCAATTCCATATGATCACGTAGTGTCGAGCAGTCAGCCTGGCTGTTCAACCGCTGCGCCAATGAGGTTTATTGAGCCCGCCGACCACGCCAGATTCAGTTCCGTCTACTTTGTCGCCGGGTACGCGCTTCGGCGCGTATGAAATCCTTGAGCAACTGGGCGCCGGCGGCATGGGCGAGGTTTATCGCGCCCGCGACACGCGCCTGGGCCGTGAAGTCGCCATCAAGACGGTTTCGCTGGGTGATCGCCATTCGCAAGCCGAAGCCCTGGCCCGCTTTGAGCTGGAAGCCCGCTCCGCGTCCGCGCTCAATCACCCCAACATCGTCACCATTTACGAGCTCGGTTGCGTAGACGACACGCACTTCATCGCTATGGAATTGGTTCGTGGCGAGACGGTGCGTCAGTTGGTCGCGTCTGGTCCCATTCCGTTGCGGAAAGCAATCGCCATCGCGGCACAGGTGGCCGATGCTCTGGCGCGGGCACACGAAATCGGCGTCGTTCATCGGGATTTGAAGCCCGACAACCTCATGGTTTCGGTGGACGGCGCGGCCAAGGTCCTGGATTTCGGCTTGGCGAAACTGCTTGCGGTCGACCACCCGACGGATGCAGATGCTTCCACCTCTATCAGCAAGGACGGGGCCGTGATGGGCACGCTTGGCTACATGTCACCGGAGCAGGCGAACGGCGTGAAACTCGATTTTCGTTCCGACCAGTTTTCGTTTGGGTCGGTGCTCTACGAAATGGTGACTGGAGTTCCTGCGTTTCAGAGGAAGACCGCCGCGGAAACTGCGGCTGCCATCCTTCGCGACGAGCCGGAGCGCATTGGCTTGAGAATGCTTCAGGCGCCCGCTCCGTTCATTTGGATTGTGGAGCGCTGCCTTGCCAAAGACCCGCAGCAACGGTACGCATCCACCCGTGACTTGGCTCGCGACCTTGCGGCCGTGCGCGACCGGATCGCTGATGCGCCCGCTCACCGTACGGAGCCTCGCCCCAGCAACCTCCCAGTACCGCGTACGGCTTTCATCGGACGCGAGCACGAGACGGCTGCGCTCCGCCAACTCCTCGGCCGGGACAATGTGCGGCTTGTGACCCTCACCGGTCCCGGCGGCATTGGTAAGACGCGACTTGCTTTGCAGGTCGCAGGCGAAATCAGGCAGCAATTTCCATCCGGCATTAGCTTCGTTTCGCTGTCGGCAATTCGGGAGCCCGGCTTAATCGCTTCCGCCATCGCACAAACGGTGGGAGTGCGCGAGACCAGCAATCAGTCGACGCAGGAAAGCCTGAAAGACTACCTGGGTGCACTGGACCAGCCCATGCTTCTCCTGCTCGACAACTTTGAGCACCTTGTCTCCGCTGCCCCCGTCATATCGGACCTGCTCTCGGTTGGGCCCAAGCTCAAAATCGTAGTCACCAGCCAGTCGCCACTGCATGTTTATGGCGAACACGAATTCCCGGTGCCACCGCTGGCGATTCCCGATCCGAAGGCCTTGCTGCCTCTGGATGTGCTCTCGCGTCTTCCCGCGATCGCGCTTTTTGTGGAACGCGCGCAGGCTGTCAAGCACGACTTCGCATTAACCAATGAGAATGCGCCCGCGGTTGCTGCCGTCTGCGCCCGCCTCGACGGTCTGCCCCTCGCCATCGAACTGGCAGCGGCGCGCATCAAGCTGCTCTCGCCGTCCGCTATGTTGGCACGCCTGGAAAGCTGTCTCCACCTGCTGACCGGCGGCGCCCGCGACTTGCCAACCCGTCAGCAGACTCTTCGTGGCACGGTTGACTGGAGTTACAGTCTCCTCAATCCTGCCGAGCAAACTCTTTTCCGCAGGCTTTCGGTGTTCTTCGGCGGATGTACGCTGGAAGCGGTGGAGGCCATCTGTGATACCGCAGGCGATCTCGGTGTCGACGCACTCGACGGCATGGCCTCCATGGTAGACAAAAGCCTGGCGCAGCAGATAGAGGAGGCAGCGGGCGAAACCCGCTTCGTCATGCTTTCCACCATCCGGGAGTACGCACTCGAACGTCTCGTCGCGAGCGACGATGCGGTTGCAACTCGCCGATCCCATGCCGCTTATTATCTGGTGCTAGCCGAAGAGGGCGCTCTGGAAGCGGTCGCTCATCCCGAATGGCTCGATCGTTTCGAGGTAGAGCACGACAACTTTCGCGCCGCGTTCGAATACCTCGTCAAAACCGGCGCCGCTGAATGGGGTCTCCGCCTGGGCACAGCGCTGTTTCACTTTTGGGAGACGCGCGAATATCTTGCCGAGGGCCGCGAGTGTATCGCCAGGCTGCTTGCCCTGGAAGGAGCTGCTGCGCATCCGAAACTTCGCTCGCGCCTGCTGTTCTCTGCCGCGGTCCTGGCAGGCGAGCAGGGCGACTATACTTCTGCGCACCAATTGTTCCAAGCGAGTCTTGAGACCTGTCTGGAGTTAAACGATCATCGCGGGGTTGCAGTTGCGCTTAACGCTTTGGCGTTAAATGCTCGCGATCGTGGCGAACTCCTCACTGCGTCCGTCCTGTTTGAAAGATGTGTCGCCATTTGGAGGGATTCGGGGGATCCAGCGGATGTTGCACGTGCCCTCAGCAATCTGGCAAACGTGACCAAGCTGCAAGGCGAACCGGCGCGCGCCTCCGCGCTGTACGACGAATGCCTCGCGATGTTCCGCCAGGTGGGTGACGTGGCAGGTATCGCTTGGACGTTGAATTATCAGGGAGATTTGGCCCGGGAAAGCAACGATTTGACGGCTGCTCGTTCCTTCTATGAGCAGAGCCTGGCAGCGTTCAGCCTGTCCCGGGATGGCTGGGGAATCGCCAGCGCCCTGTCCGATTTAGCCGGTCTTAGTTGGGACCAGGGTGACAATGACGAGGCCCGCCGCCTCTACGGTGAAAGCATCCAGATGTTTCAGAATCTAGGTCACAAGAGGGGCATCGCAAGAGTGCTGGAGTGTCTTGCCGCAAACGCCGCCGCGCAATCCAACGCCGTGCAATCGCTGCACTTCGCAGGAGCGGCGGCCGCACTGCGCCAGCGCTTGGGCACGCCGCTGACGCCTGCCGAGCAACATAAGCTGGAGAAGGTCTTGGAATTCGCCCGTCGAACCCTCGGCAATGCCGCCGGTCTGACAGCGTGGATGGAAGGTTGGGCCTTACCCGTGGAACAGGCCATCCAGGAAGCGCTTAACCCAGGGGCAGGGGCCACTCTAGGAACTGGAAGCGACGTATAATTCAATCGGCGTTGCTGGGGTCCATCATGCGCCGCACCGCCGAGATCCGATTCGCCGGAAAACCTCCACGGCGCGCATGTTCGCGAACCGTTTCCTCATCCGGCGCCAGGTAGACGCAATAAACCTTATCGCCGGTGACGTAGCTGTGCAGCCACTTGATCTCCGGCCCCATCCCCTTCAAGACGTCTACCGATTTCCGGGCGACCTCCTGGATTTCCGCCTCGGACAAGTTCCCTGCGCCTGGGATTTCCCGTTCAATTACATATTGGGGCATGGCCACCTCACCGAATGACCCATCGTAGCAGATTCTTAGCGCGCTTCGTAAGGCGTGGCGGGCGTACGTCGTCCAGGATCGCGGTTAGATCTTCCGGATTCCAGTCCCCAAGGCAGTGCCACTGTTCCGCAGATGAGCCGTGGCCTCAATGTTATGGCAGGTCCACATCCAATGCGCAGATTTCTTCAGCACTTAGATTTCGTGCAAAAGCTTAGAACTATCGGGTGTGCGTCCGGGGCTGGCGTCTGGCTTGGCGGCAGCCGTGTTACAGTTGGAGTACCACCCGGAGACTAGCGCAAGCCCACGACAGCAAGTGGTTAACTCGGAGAAGTAGCTAGTTTGAGGCAACAACAGGATTTCCGTTCGTGCAGACGCTAATGGCCGCTCCTTCCACAGTGTTTTGCATCTAACTGATTTTGCTCAGATTTATAGATTGTTTAACGAGTATGGTGTGAACTCACCGTGTGGGCGTGAAAACGTCGTCAATCGCTCCCCCCGCCTGTTTCACAGCTAAGAAAACTCGTTCGTGGTGAGACTCCGTAGAGCCAGCGTACCCGCACCCAAGGAGAAAAATAGGTATTCGATGCGTGTCCATCTCGTAAATCCGAGCGATCATTCCTTCGGTACGGCGGTTATTACACCCAGATGGCTGTTTGTTCTTGCGGCGGCAACCCCTCCCACAGCCGGGGATCCGATGCTAGTCGACGAATCGCTGGAACAGATTGTGCCGGAAAGCATTCTGCCGGGAGACATCATCGGTATCAGCGTGCATACGGGCAACGCTTTGCGGGGATACGAAGTTGGCCGAATGGCGCGGAAGCGTGGCGCTTGGGTGATCTATGGCGGCATTCATGCCACTTTATTTCCGAACGAGGCCTTGGAATGCGGTCAGGCTCACGCGGTTGTGAAGGGCGATGGCGAGATCGCCTGGGGAAGGGCCGTCGCCGACTGCCTCGCAGGTGCGCCAAACCAAATCTATGAGGGCGGCCGGATTCCAGCCAGCCAGTTTCTGCCCGCGCGCTGGGATCTTATGCCCCCTGACAAATACATGTGGGCTTCGGTGCAGACCATTCGCGGATGTCCGAAACATTGCTCTTTTTGCAGCGTGTGGCGCACCGATGGGCAGCAGCCGCGGCAACGGCAATATCAAAGCGTGGTCGACGAAATCGTTACCCTGCGGCGGAGGGGTTTCCGGTTTATTGCCCTGGCCGATGATAACTTTTACCCGGTTACCTTGACCGATATGCGGCTGGCCCAGCAGCAAAATAATGTGGCCAAGCTGGAAGAGTTAACCAGGATTCGGACAGAGCGGTTTGAGCTGATGGAAGAGTTAGCCAAGCTGCCCCATGACATGGTGTTCTTCACCCAGATCACCATGGAGGCGGCCGAGGACGCCACCTTTCTGGACGCCATGCGGCGGGCCAACATCAAGGGCGCCCTGGTGGGAGTCGAGGCGGTGACCCCGGAAGGACTCAAGGCGGTTTTCAAAGACTTCAATCAGTCCGGCGAGGCTCTGAGCAAACAATTGCTGACGTTCGAGCACCATGGCGTACACGTGCTTGGATCTTTCATCTTCGGGCTCCCGACAGATAAGCCGGGAACGTTCGATGCAACAGTTGAAGTGGCCCTGAAGTCGGGCGTGCGCTTCGCTCAATTTCTAATGATGACGCCGTTTCCCGGCACGGTGGATTTTGACCGCTGGGAGCGGGAGCAGGAAGCAAATCCCACTCTGGTTGGAGACGTGCCGATTACCCGCTACTGGCTGATTCCGAGCGAGATCAGGCCGAAGATGTTTACCCCGCACCCCTCCATGAGCTCGGCCGAAATTGCTGAACGCACTCAGAAGGTTTGGGACAGATTCTATAACTGGCGCGCTGTCTGGCAGAGGTCAGCCTGCGCTCCCCGCCTGCGGTCCAGGATAGCTTTCGTGTTTCTTTCGAAGCTCTATCGGCAGATGTATGCCGGAACTGGACTTTCGGCTGATAGCGCCCGCAGAAGGAAGTCTAAGCGATGGGCGCGGTGGACCGCCAGACAGTGCAAAAAGCTGTTCCATGCAAAGCCTATGCCGCAACTTCAATCGCCAAGTAGCAGCCCGGAAGCAAAGAGATATATCACTATTACGGAGAGCGCAAACTAGCACAAATCGGAGTCCATGCCAGCCCGACTGCAGTGAGCACGCGCGAGAGTGATCCCGATCATTTCTCGCGATCCTCGCAGATCACTTTGCTGACGAATTCAGCTTTTCAAGCACGCCCTTCAAGTGTTCCAGCTTCTGTCCTGCTTCGGCGAGTTTTCCCTCCGCGGTTAAGTGCTGATAATCGGAAAGATCTTGGGCGGCTTCAGCGGCCAGTGCATTGAAGTTGGGAAGCGCAGGAGTTGTACCGGCCGAAGCCGTCGCGTTGGCTGCTGCTTGTGCGGGCGCGGCTGCCGCTTCAAGCGTCGACGGAGCATTGCCGAACAGTGCCGCCAATGCGCCTTCGAAGGTGGTCGCGTAAGCCAGGCGGTCCTGAAGGGCCAGCACAACCAGGCGCAACTCCGGCATGGGGCTGCGCTCGGCCTGCAAGTAGATCGGCTCGGCATACAACAGGGTCTTTCCGATCGGGATGACGAGCAACGTCCCGCGGCGCACGTGCGAGCCCTGCTGATTCCACAACGTCAGTTGGCCCGAGAGCTGCGCGTTCTGGTCGATTCGGGCTTCGATCTGAAGCGGCCCGTCGATGAGTCTGGTCTTGGGAAAGTCGTAGACCAGCGCCGTCCCATAGTTGGCTCCATCACTGCGGGCTGCAATCCAGCCGATCAGGTTGTTGCGGTTGGCCGGGGTGAAGGGCAGAATCTCGACGAATTCGACTTGGCTTTCTCCCGGCAGCGTCATCAGCACAAAGTGCGGCTGCATGATTTGGGTGGTCTGCTCGCCGTTGGAGCCCAGGACGACTTCGCTCGCGACATTCCACAGGTCCTCACGGTTGTAGAAGACCTCCGGGTCCTTCATGTGATAGAGGCAATAAGCCTCCGCCTGCATTTCGAGCAGCAATTGCGGATAGCGCACGTGCTCGCGCAAATCGGCCGGCATGTCTGATGCCGGCTTGAACAGCGTGGGGAACATGCGCTCATACGTGGTGATAATGGGGTCCTTGCTGTCGAAGACATAGAACGTGGTGGTCCCGTTGTAGGCATCGACCACCACCTTCACGCTGTTGCGTATGTAGTTGACGGAGCTGTCGCCCAGCGGGTAATGGGTCGAGTACGGATAGCTGTCAGAGGTGGTGAACGCGTCCAGTATCCATGACAGCCGGCCATCGTCGCCGACCACGAGGTAGGGATCGGTGTCGAAGGTGAGAAACGGAGCCAGGGCCGACACGCGCCGAACCACGTTGCGCCGCATCAGCAGCCGGCTTTGAATATTCACGTCATCGCTGAACGGCAGCTTGCCGGCATCGCCGCGGTCCAGCGCAATCAGCAGGCGGCGCACCCAGCCACCGAGCACGATGCCGCCCGTGCCCTGGTATTCGGTAAAGCTGTTCTCCTGGCCTTCGGGATAGTTGAACTCTTTCTGTCGGGTCTTGACGTAGACATCGGTATCGGTCAGTTCGCCGAAATAGATTTCCGGCCGAGTGATCTTCAGGCTGGGCACCGTGCTCTGGACCGGCATGTTGCTCAAGTACAGGGTGGGCAATCCTTCCGATGTGAAGCCGTTTACCGGATTCATGGTCAGGCCGTAGCCGTGGGTGTAGATCAGCTTCTCGTTGATCCAGTTGCGGCTGCTCTCCGGCAGTTTATTGACGTTCAACTCGCGGGCCGCGAGCATTACCTCGCGAAGCCTGCCATCGATAACGTAACGGTCGATGTCGATGTCGGGGAAATCGTAGTAGGTGCGGATTTCCTGTATCTGGCGCAGCGTGTCCTGCAGCGCGTGCCAGTCCCACAAGCGAATATTCTCCAGTGTCGCCTGGTGATTGGCCGGGTCTGCCGCCTCGGGAGTGGTCTCGGCAGGAAAGCGTTGCGGCAACACTTTATCCAGATCGTAGGCCTGGCGGGTCAGCCTGATGTTATTGGTGATATAAGGCGTCTCGCGGACCAGTTCATTCGGCTTCACGATGAAGCTTCCGACATACCAGCCGACGATCTGGAGCAGCAGGTAGCAGACAACCGCCGGCAGTACCGCCGCGAGTAGCCAGCCGCCGCGCTTCAGCCAGAAGCTATTGGCCAAGGCAATTCCGGCGCCGATTACCAGCGCCACGGCGACGATGAGGAGGCCGGGAATAAAGATGTGGGCGTCGGTGTAAGTCACGCCGCTGAAGACCGTGTGATTCTGGGTGATCAAATCGAAGCGTCCCAGGTACACACGCCATGCAATGACCAGGAGAAGGAATGCCCAGGTCGCCGATACGCCGCGCCACGAGACCAACTCGTAGCGGTTGATGTAGCCCTCCAGGGCGCGTGCGCCGCCATTCGCCAGCAGAAAGAAACCTGCGATGGCAACGCTCAGCACGGCCAGTACCAGCAGCCAGCCTGCAAGCGCCTGCAATGCAGGCAGAGTAAACAGATAGAAATTGAGCGGCTTGCCGAAGATGGGTTCTATCGATGCTGCCACCCGCGGGGCGTACCAGTAGAGCGCAAAAATCTGCCAGTCCGCCATCATGATGCCGGCTATGCTGGCCGACACGAAGAGCGACCCCCCGAGGGCCGCAAGACGCAGCATGGATTCGACCGGCAACTTCACAATTCTGCCGCCGATAAGAATCGTGTGACCCTGCGGATCAGGCGCGAACTCGGTGTGCTTGAAAATCAGAAAAATGCCGTAGAGGCAGGCGAAAGTTACGATCCCGAACACGGCAAAGACCGTCCACTGCAGGCCTAGCGTCTTCCAGAACACCGCCGCGTAGCCCAGCGAGCCGAACCATAGACTATCGACGTAATACGACAACCACGAGCTGCCGCCAAAGGCGACAATCGCAACCGCACCGATAATCAACCAAAGCCAGCGACGACCCGCTGATGACGGCCGTAGCGGCGGGACGGCGTGGATGGGACGCCGATGTGATGGTCCCTCAAGCTCCATGACTCAAGTCTCCATGCACCAGAATACGCGCTTCCAGAACGCATGCTCACAATGCATCTCCCTTCCGGCAGCAAAGAGGCGCTAGCACGTTGCCACTCGGGTACTTTCGAGTTCTCGAATACCCGGCACTGATCAGACCGCTGACGACCGCAGTTTGCCGTCGGGCTCGGAATTCAGCCGCAACCGCCACTGCAGTTTGCATGCCGGCGGCGATGGAAGAAGTTGATGCCTCTGTGCTTTGGTGTCAGAACTGCAGTTTCAGCAGAAACTGAAACTGTCGCGGCGTGCCTATGCCTATCGGAGTCGTATTCAAAGGCAGATAGATCCTGCCGAAGTCCGAAGCCGAGATGAGGCCATCCGGGTTCGCATACTGCGCCCGGTTGAAGACGTTGAACACCTCAGCCCGAAGCTGAATTTGCATCTGCTCGGTGACGGGAATGCGCCGGGAAAGAGCCCAATCCGATTGCCAGAATCCGGGACCCCGCAGGAAATTCCGGGGCACATCGCCGAATCCCGCAGGGCAGGTACCACCCGGATAAAGCGAGTCATTGGTCCCGGGAGTGCAAAAAGCCGCAGCGTTGAAAGTCCCGTTCTCCAAATACAAGGCCTGTCCGGGAACTAGATTGGGACGCTGATTGTTGCTGTTTCCGTCCGGGCCAGTAGCGCTCGTCGTGAGGTTCACCGGGAAGCCGGTACGAGCGATGAGGATACTGCTGATCTGCCAGTGGCTGAACACCGCCCGCTCGAAGCTGTTTTCGGAGAGGTAGGGCTTGCCTGCGCCGAAAGGAAGCTGATAGATGAAATTTGCATTGAACACATGGCGGGCGTCGAAGGCGCTGCTGGCCTTCTCCCCGCATTGCGATGCTCCCGTGGGAAAGCAGGAGACGTCCTGCGCCGCAAGCGAGTCGCCGTCGCCGCTTCCATTGGAACCGTCATCGATGCTATGGGACCAGGTGTAATTGGCCGAAACCAGCAAACCTTGTGAGAAAGAACGCTTCAACGAGAGCGCCAGCCCGTTATAGGAGCTGTTGCCGACGTTGCCTCGCCAGGGTATCTGCGAAAAGTCGGAGTAAGGTCGCAGCCCGGTAAGCGGGTCTATCACGTTGACATAGGACAGCTGCAGCAGATGGGTGCCTTTGCTGCCTACGTATGCGATATTCGCAGTGAAATTGCGGGGCAACGTATGCTCAACCGAAAGGCCCCACTGCGTGACATACGAGTCCTGGCGATCCCGCTGTTCCGCGTTTGGAGACTGTGTGCCGTTGCTGCAGAGCGGATTGCCCTGTGAGTCGAGCGCTATGGGGTAGCTAAGTCCGGGACAGTTTTTCGGAGTGAGCGCATAACTTAAGACCTCGTTCTTGTCGGGAATATTCTGATCGTCTAACTGGCCATCCTCGTGATAAATACCAAAGCCGGCACGAATGACCGTGTTCCCGCCGTAGCCGGCCGGAGCCCAGGCGAACGAGATGCGGGGATCGAAGTCGAGATAATTCGGCGGGCCAAAGCTGGCCCCCACGCCGCAGTATCCCTGCGGTCCGCAGGTGGCGAAATCAAAGGGATTCCCCCGGCCCTGCACTTCGTGAAAAACATTGAAGAAGCTGTAACGCACTCCCAAATTCAGGGTGAAAGTCGGCTTCCACTTGAACTCGTCCTGGACATATCCGAAGAATTGCGTTTTGCGCAGGCCGTTCACGGGATACTCGCCGGTGATGCTGGCTTTGCTGGGCTGGTTGGCGACGAAGCTGGAGAGGGAACTGTACGTGATGGTGCCATAGGCGCTGCTGCCCTGGTTCATCTGTATGCGGCGAAGCTCGACTCCGGCCTTGATTACATTTCTTCCCTTGACTGAGGTCACATCGCCAAGCCAGGAAAACGAATTGCCGACGCCGGTGCTGAGACGGCCGTTGTTTAACGTAGTCAGGCCGGCTATCGCGACCGCGTAGAGCTGCCCGGTGGGATTGAAGTATTGGGTGTCGCCTGTGCTGCGGTTGAAACCAAACTTGAAGTCGGCGAGGATCGTCGGAGAAAAAGCGTGCGTCAGCGCGATCACGCTATTGACCGGATAGGACGTCAGCTCATCTGTTTCGTTCAGATACTGCCCGGAGCTTGGGGAATACGGCAGATGGTAGTCGGCCTGGTCGAGGTTGGCCCGCCAGAAGAGATTCGTGCTATCGGAGAAGTTATAGTCCAGGCGAAACATTCCCGAGTTTTCCGCGCCTATTTGATTGCCTTCGCCAATGTACTGGGAGACTTCAGGGTTGCTGGTAGCGATCTGCCCTACGGGATAGCCGTCGATGACGGGTCCAAGCTCGGGCGACGTGGCCAACACTTGCGAACGAAAGGCGTTGCTGGGCACATAACCGATAAGAGTTTGACCGAGGTCCTGCTGGTAGCCTTCGTATGCGACAAAGAAAAATGCCTTATTGCGAACGATCGGTCCGCCCAAAGACCCGCCATACTGATTCAGGTGAAAGGGTGGCTGGTGTCCCGGGTTCAAAGAGTCAATCGGATCGGTGGCATCGAAAGCGCTGTTCCGGAGAAAGTCGTAGGCATCCCCATGGAACTGATTGCTGCCTGAAGTCGAGGCTGCGCCCACCTGGCCTCCTCCCGTGGCGGCGGTTTGTGCCGTCCCCAGGATGGGCAGGATGCGGGCCTCCTCGATGGTATCGAGTGGGATCGCCGCGCGCACGTAATAGAGCTGGGACTGATTGATGATGTAAGTGGCGTCGATACCGTCGTAGGTGTAGTTGTTGTCGTCGCGGCCGCGGCCCGCATAGCGAATCGAGCGCTGGTTGCCGGCACCGGGTCCGCCGGCGGTGTCAATTGCGGTGGGGACCAGGGCGGTCAAGGTCGCCCAATTCTGCCCGTTTAAAGGAAGCTCCTGGGCCTGGATGCGTGCAATCTCCGTGTTCAGCGTATTGTTCGTCTGATCGACCGATACCGGGGCGGCCGAGACTTCGACGTGCTGTGTCGGCCCCGCGACCTTCATAGTTACGTTGAGGATTCGCGTCTCTTGCAGCTTCTGCGCCACATCGTCGAAGCGCAGGGCCTGGAAGTCCGGACGGCTGAAAGTGACGCTGTAAGTCCCAACCGGCAGCTTCGGAAAATAGTAGGCTCCCTCGGCGGAAGAGACCGCCTCCCGTCGAAGTCCTGTGGCGTTCTGCACTGCCGTTACTGTGACGCCGGAAACTCTGTGTCCGGAGGGATCGCTTATGGTGCCGGTCAGTCCGCTGGTGGCCCATTGCGCCCAACCCGGCGAGACAAGACAAAGGAGGATCAGTAGCGCGCGCGAGAGCCGTGTGCCATGCCGCGCAATCTGTCTGCAGACTGCGCCTTCCCCCTCGATTTTCCCCCGCATAGAACCTCCTGGGATTTTGTTGACCTTCGCACGGTCTTAGGCGAGAGGCCAGGATACAGTGGCAAGGGGCATTACATTCTTGTCATCTTCATAAAAGCGCAAGAACATGGCTAAGCGATGAAGCGACCGAGAGGCTTCCGTAAAAAGGAATCAATTATTCAATTAAACGCGCACTCGTACAAACAAAAAAGCCGTCCTCTTCGGACGGCCTGAGGAAAAAACTCAAACCGAAAGCGGCTCAAAGAAGAACTGCTCCACTGGTCAGGTGCCGTTGTCCGGCCCAGCCCTTGATCCGGTACGTTAGACTTCTATGTGCATGCGTTGGACTGTCAGGGTTGACTGCAATGGGCCGTAGCGGTTCCGGCATCGTCTGGAGACAGCAGCATTTGCTCCGCTGAACATTGCCGAGCAGATGCGCGGGGGATGCGTTACCCCAATGGCCGTTTTCGACCACAACCGATGACTGTCGACCCGTGCTGCGCCCATATCTTCGACTAAGGCCTGTCCAATGCGCATTTCGATATTGCTCCTTCTCTTCTGCGGCACAACTCTCACAGCACAAAACCCGCAAGCTCCGGCGAAAACGGGTTCCCCGTTGCCCATCCAGGGCCGCTCGGTGATCACGACGAAATACGGCATCGTTGCGGCCAGCCAGCCGATGGCCGCCGCCGCCGGTATCCAGGTTCTCCAGCGCGGCGGCAACGCGGTGGACGCGGCCATCGCCACCAACGCCGTGATCGGGCTGATGGAGCCGATGAGCAACGGCATCGGCGGCGACCTGTTCGCCATCATCTACGAAGCGAAAACCGGCAAGCTCTACGGACTGAACTCAAGTGGATGGGCGGCAGAGGCTGAGACACCGGAACTGTTAGCCTCGAAAGGCATAACTAAGATGCCGGATCGCGGCGTCTGGACCGTGACTGTTCCCGGGACGGTGGCCGGCTGGGCTGCGATGCGCGAACGATTCGGCACCAAGCCGTTTTCGGAGTTGCTCGCTCCCGCCATCTATTATGCGGAGAACGGCGTGCCCATCAATCAGGTGACTGCCGGGCTGTGGAACATGGCCGAAAAGCGCCTGGCAGCGCAGCCGGGCACAAAGGCCACTTATCTCATCGGGGGCGAGCGCGCTCCCCGCTTTGGCGAAGTCTGGAAGAATCCTGACTTGGCCAACTCGCTTCGCCGCATCGCCGAGCACGGTCGCGATGGTTTCTACCAAGGTCCGATTGCGCAGGCGATTGTCGATACCCTACGCGCGGAAGGCGGCGTGATGACGCTGCAAGATCTGGCAGATTTTCAGCCGGCATGGGTGGACCCAATCTCGACGACCTACCGTGGCTGGACAGTGTATGAAATTCCGCCCAACACTCAGGGCATCGCTGCGCTGATGATGCTCAACATCATGGAGCAGTTTCCCATGTCGGAGTACGGGTTCCACTCCGCCAAGTCGCTGCACACCATGATTGAAGCCAAAAAGCTGGCCTATGCTGACATGCTGCAATATGTCGGCGACCCCCGGTTCTCCAGAATCCCCGTGCAGCAGTTGCTCAGCAAGGACCGCGCAGCACAACGAGCGAAGTTGATCGGCGAGCGGGCCAATTGCAATGTACCGGCGGACAAGATTCCCGGATTTACCGACGCCAAGGGCGACACAATTTACATGACCGTTATCGACAAGGATGGAAACATCGTTTCCCTGATCCAGTCGAACTATTTCGGCTTCGGATCGTTGATCGTGCCCAGGGGCGGCGGCTTTGTTCTGCAGAACCGGGGTGCGTTATTCACCCTGCAGCACAACCAGCCCAACACGCTTGCAGGACACAAGCGTCCGCTGCACACCATCATTCCAGCGTTCATGAGAAAGGGTGACGAGAATATCGGCTTTGGCATTATGGGCGGATGGAACCAGGCACAAGCGCACGCCCAGTTCGTTGCCGACATCGCCGACTACGGAATGAACATCCAGCAAGCGCTGGAGGCGGGGCGTTTCACCAAACCGGACTTCTCCGGCTGCGACGTGGAGATCGAAGACACGGTTCCCGAGGCGGTGCGCACCCAACTGACGGAGATGGGACACCAGCTTAAAGTCGAGCCCAGGCGTACTCCCATTTTCGGCTTCGGCCAGGCGGTAATGGAGAAAGATACCGGCGTACATTTCGGTGCGAGCGATCCCCGTCACGATGGCGAAGCCATCCCGCAGCCGGGTCCTGTGTTCGCTTCGGACACGAAATAGCAGGCGATAAATCGCTCCAGGACCAGCGCTTTTTCCATCACCGGCCGGAGTGCGGCCGGTTCGGCAAGAATGAGTCTTTCCCCGGCAGGATTCTCCAATTCGCAACTTCGTGATTTAGAATGTGTTGCTGCTTACACACATCAGGCTCTTCCAGAATCACCGCAAATTGCAGGGAGAACTTGCTATTACTGCAGCGCCACGTAGATTGAAAACGCTAAGACAATTGTCTGCCGACCTGAGATCCTCAATCCTTTACGCAAGGATGTGCGCTCCAAATTGAGCCCTCTACATCCAGCACACTTGCGGATCAAGGTCCTGATAACTTTGAGCCTGTTGTTGATGATGTCTTCCGCCCAAGGGCAAAGCACATCAATGATCACGCTGAGTGACGCGATCACGATAGCGGTCGCGCATAATCATGCCCTCAAGGCGGCCCGCACATTGATTCTGCAAAACCGCGCGCAGGAGATTACGGCCAATCTGCGACCGAATCCGACCCTCAATTTCGATTCCCAATTCCTGCCAATTTTTACTCCCTCAGATTATTCCAGCGACTACTTGGACCAGTTGCAGCAGTTCGATCTGGGAGTGGGCTATCTCTTCGAACGGGGCCACAAGCGTCAGCGTCGCCTGCAAGCAGCAAAAGACGCAACCGCCGTCACCGGCGCCCAGGTTTCTGATGACGAACGTGTCCTGGTCTTCGATGTGGCCCAGCAGTTCGTCTCGGTTCTATTGGCCGAGTCGACCCTGCAGTTCGCCCTTATGGACCTGAAGAGCTTTCAGGACACAGTGGACATTTCGCGAACCCAGTACAAGGCAGGCTACATCAGCGAAGGGGATTACCTTAAGATCAAGCTGCAGCTCCTGCAATTTGAAACTGACGTTTCCTCGGCCCGCCTGGCCCGGGTGCAGGCGCTGGTCGGATTGCGGCAGTTGCTGGGCTATGATGCCGTTCCGGCAGATTATGACGTCGTCGGCGACCTGGCGTATCAGCCCGTCCATGTGAAGCTGGAGGATTTACAACTGCAAGCTCTCAAAGACCGCCCCGATTATCAGGCTGCTGAATTGGGAATAACCGCCGCGGAAAGCCAGATCCTGCTGGCGAAAGCCAATGCCAAACAGGATGTGACCG
Source organism: uncultured Acidobacteriaceae bacterium (assembly GCA_963846815.1). Classification (GTDB taxonomy): domain Bacteria; phylum Acidobacteriota; class Terriglobia; order Terriglobales; family Acidobacteriaceae; genus CAVVDY01. Next base: position 1,088,683 of record CAWJXG010000001.1, read on the forward strand.
CCAGCGCCAACTACACGCACGTGGCCGGAGAGAGCAGCGCCTCCTTTTTCGCGAGCATCGGATTGCCCATCTTCGATCGCAACCAGGGCGAAATCCTGCGCACCCAATACGCCCTTACCCAGGCGCAGGAGTCGCGGTCAGCGGCCAGCGACGCCGTTTTGTCGGACGTCAGCGATGCTTACGAAGCGCTTCGCAGCAATGAGGAAGTGGTGCAAATTTATACCTCCGGCTACTTGAAAGAGGCCCAGGATTCCCGCGACATCAGCGAATATGCCTACAAGCGCGGAGCCACCAGTGTGTTGGAGTTTCTCGACTCCGAACGCAGTAACCGTGCGGTACAACTGGCTTATCGACAGGCTTTGGCGTCGTACATGACCGCGGTCGAACAGCTCAAAGAAGCGGTCGGAACGAGGAGCCTGCCATGACCCTGCGCTGCCTTCGACACATACGCCTCACAACGCTGTCGGTACTGGCTCTATTCGCCCTGACGCTCGCCGGTTGCAGTGGAGCAGCACCGGAAAATACCGCAAGCCATGGCAACAACGCCAACACTGCCGCGCTGTTTAGCATTCCGGCGGACCAGATGGCGCACGTGCAGGTACTCACCGTCGAGCCAACTCGGTTGACGCGAACGCTTCGCCTGACCGGGGCCGTGGCCTACGACAGCTTCCACACCACGCCTGTGATCACGCAGGTCAGCGGCCCCGTGAGCCGGATTGTGGTTGTGCCGGGACAGACGGTGCAGCGCGGTCAGACATTGTTGTACGTAGCCAGCCCCGATTATTCGCAACTGCGGTCCAATTACCTGAAGGCCAAGGATACCTATGCGCTGTCCAAAAAGATTTATGCCCGCGCCCAGGACCTGTACCAGCATCACGCGCTTGCTGAACAGGATCTGGAGCAGGCTGAGTCGGCCCAGGTACAAGCGGAAAGCGACTTAGTTTCCGCCGAAGCGGCCCTGCGCGTCTTGGGCATTACTGATCCCGATGCCCTGCTGAAGGCGCCGCCTTCCTTTGAGGCTTCGGTAAAGGCGCCGATCGATGGGCAGGTCGTCGAACAAAATGTCGCCGTGGGCCAGTTGCTGCAGCCCGGCGCTACTCAGTGCTTTGTGATTTCCAACATGAGTACGGTCTGGATCCTGGTCAACGTCTATCAAAAGGATTTGCCGTATGTGCACGTGGGCGATCCGGTGACGATCACGACCGAGTCTTATCCTGACGTTTTCCAGGGACGAATTTCTTATGTAGCGGCCGCGCTCGACCCCAATACCCGTACCTTGCAGGCGCGCATCGAGACCAGTAATCCAGGCTACAAGCTGAAGAAAGACATGTACGTTGTGGCCTCGGTCGACGCCGGCACCATCCCGAACGCGATTGCCGTCCCCGACTCCGCCGTGTTGCGCGACACAGAGAACCAGCCGTTTGTCTACGTTGAAGTAAACGGCAATCAGTTTGGCAGACGTTCCATCGCGATTGGGGAAAGTTTAAAAGGAGAGACCCAGGTCACCGCCGGACTGAGCCCCGGCGATCGCATTATCGGAGACGGCAGCCTGTTTCTGCAGTTTGCAAATTCACTGCAGCGGTAGTGCGGCCGGCATACTCGTTGATCGACCATCGCAAGGCTTGACGGAATCTATGACACGGACCACGGTATCCGCACCTGAATGATCCATCGAATCGTACAAGCGGCGCTTCGTCAGCGCTTTCTGGTGTTGATGCTGACGGCCTTCATTCTCATCGCCGGGATCATTTCGTTCCAGCGCATGCCGGTGGATGCCTATCCCGATCTTTCGCCTCCGCAAGTCGAACTCATCACCCAGTGGCCCGGCCACGCCGCGGAAGAAGTCGAGCGACTGGTCACCCTTCCGCTCGAGTTGGAGTTGAACGGTGTTCCCCACGTCGTGGTCATGCGGTCGATCTCGCTGTACGGTCTCTCTGACGTAATCCTGACCTTTGAAGACAATACCGACGACTATTTCGCCCGTCAGGTCGTCTTCGAGCGAATGGCGCAAGCTGAGTTGCCGGCGGGAGTGGCGCCGGACATGGCTCCGCTGTTCAGCCCCAGCGGACTGGTATACCGCTACGTACTCGAGAGCCCCGACCGCACTCCGCAGGAATTGAAGACCATTGAAGATTGGGTAGTGGAGCGGCAGTACCGCTCGGTGCATGGTGTCGCCGATGATTCCGGATTCGGCGGGACCGTCATGCAATATCAGGTGCTGCTCGACCCTGCGAAGATCTACGGATATCACCTCACTGTGCCCCAGGTGGTAGCGGCCCTGACCGCCAACAATTCCAATGCCGGTGGTGGATTCTACTCCCAGGGTGGACAGTTTTATTACGTGCGCGGCCTCGGACTGGTGCGCAACACCGAAGACATTGGGGACGTCGTCGTAGGCAGCAATAACGGTGTGCCCATTCGGGTCAAGGACATCGGCGAGGTAACGATCGGTCACGCGCCGCGATTAGGCGAGTTCGGATATCAGAAGAACAACGACGCGGTTGAAGGCGTGATTCTGATGCTGCGCGGTGAGCAGACGCAGAATGTGCTCAAAGCGGTGGAAGCCAAGACCGCTGAGTTGAATCGCTCGGTGCTGCCGCCGGATGTCAAGATCCATCCCTTCTACGACCGCAGCGAACTGGTGAAGCTGACCACCGACACGGTGGAAGCCAACCTGTTCCGCGGAATGATCCTGGTGCTGATCGTGCTGATCTTTTTCCTGGTCAGCATTCGCGCCGCGGTCATCGTCGCCCTTACAATTCCGCTCTCCCTACTGTTTGCCTTCATCGTTCTGCACGCCCACGATGGCGCTGCCAATCTGCTTTCCATTGGCGCCATCGACTTCGGCATCATCATCGACGGCACTGTGGTCATGGTAGAGAACATCTATCGTGAGCTCGCCCTGCGTGAAGGCCAAAGCTATAACCTGTTCGACGTCATTCTTCTGGCCGCCAAGGACGTTGACCGTCCGATCTTTTACTCGGTCGCGGTAATCCTGGCCGGCTATCTTCCCATCTACGCGCTGAGCGGGCCTTCGGGAAAGCTCTTCCACCCCATGGCCGAGACCATGTCGTTCGCGCTGATCGGCGCGCTGATTCTCACCCTGACCTTCGTCCCGGTGCTGGCCTCCTACTGGTTCAAGAAGGGCGTGCGCGAGCACGTCAACCGGCCTTTCGAATGGATGAAGCGCAAGTACGCAACCCAGCTGGATTGGGCACTCGGGCGCCCCAAGCTGGTCATGCTGCTCTCCTGCCTGATCTTCGGCGCAACCCTGCTGCTGGTGCCTTATATTGGCGGAGAGTTCATGCCGCATCTGGACGAAGGCGCTCTCTGGGTGCGGGCGACCATGCCTTACACCATCTCCTTCGAAGAAGCCAGCAAGATTGCGCCGCAGATTCGCGCCATTCTTATGTCGTACCCGCAAGTGACCGTCGTGGCCTCGGAGTTGGGACGGCCCGACGATGGAACCGATCCCACCGGCTTTTTCAACTGCGAGTTCTATGTCGGGCTGAAGCCCTACAAAGACAAAGCCTGGAGCGGTGATAACGACACCAAGGAAAAGCTGATCGCCTCCATCAACAACAAGCTGACGGCGTTTCCCGGCATCATCTTCAACTACACCCAGCCGGCGGAAGATGCTGTGGACGAGGCCCTGACAGGTCTGAAGAGCTCGTTGGCAGTCAAGATTTATGGCGGCGATTTGAATGTTTTGCAGGACAAGGCGATCCAGATCAAGAACACCCTCGCCAAGGTGCCGGGATTTACCGACTTGACCGTCGTGCGCGAACTCGGCCAGCCCAGTCTGCTGGTGGATGTTGACCGCGACAAGATTGCTCGCTACGGAATCAATGTCAGCGACGTGGAAGCGGTAGTTTCAGCAGCCGTCGGGGGCCAGGCAGCAACTCAGGTCATCCAGGGCGAGAAGCTATTCGACCTGGTAGTCCGCATGCAGCCGCAGTTCCGCAGCAGTGCTCACGAGATTGGACAGTTGCTGGTCGGCACACCGGATGGCAAACAGATTCCGCTAAGCGAGCTGGCCACCATCAAGCAAGGCAACGGCGCATCGTTCATCTATCGCGAGAACAACTCCCGCTACATCGGCGTGCAATACAGCATTGAGAACCGCGACCTGGAACGCGCGGTACGCGACGGTCAGAAAGCTGTCAATAAATCCGTGGCATTGCCGCAGGGATACTGGATGACATGGGGCGGCGAGTATAGCCAACTGGTGCAGGCAAAGGCTCAGCTCATCTTTATCGGCCCCCTCGCGGTAGTAATCATCTTCATGATCCTGTTTGCCTTGTATGGGAACTTTAAGTTCCCGGTCACCATCGCCTTGGGAGTGATTCTCACCGAACCCGTAGGTGCGCTGCTGGCGCTGAAGCTCACGCACACTCCTTTCAGCGTCTCCTCAGTCCTGGGATTGCTGGCCCTCCTGGGAGTCTCGGTCGAGACGGCCGTGATTCTGGTTTCATACATTAACAAGCTGCGCCAGGAGGGCATGGACATTCGTACGGCGACCCGCGAGGCCTCGCTGCTGCGCCTTCGTCCCATCATGATGACGGCGCTGGTCGCCTGCCTGGGACTGCTGCCCGCTGCACTGGCGACCGGCATCGGCTCGGCAACGCAAAAGCCGTTTGCCATCGTGATCGTGGCAGGCTTGATCTCCCGCCTCTTCATCGGCTTCTTCGTCAATCCTGTTCTGTATCTGATGGTTGCCCGCGACGGAGACGTCCTTCAGGTGTGAGAAGCCGAGCACAGCGCCCGCGAAGGCCGCTTCCTGCGCTCGCATCCACAAGCCATCCGGCACGCTCGCTCCTGCGCGATTCCCCGCAAACAGTATCGGGAATGTAGGCGACATGTGCGGCACGTTCGTCGTTGTTCAATTACAATGGCGGCGACTTCACACAGCTTACTTCTGAAGCGGAATCATGTCTGGATTGCGTCATCACGCACCCACATTGATCTACCAGGGAAGCACTCATGAAAATTTCAAGATTGCTGTTTGGCGTACCCGTATTGATCCTTGCACTGCTTGTTCCCACCTATGCCGTTCAGCCGCCCACCATGCGTCTGGACTACTACCACACCGGCAACGCTACCACCGAGACGTTCAGCTTCGACCGCGTGGTGATCGAGCCGCTACCCTGGCCCGGCAACATGTCGAAGACCTTCGACGATAGCAACCTGGGCAACTACGTCTTCGAGGTACACGACGCCGCCAGCGGCAAGCTGCTGTACTCGCGGGGATTCGGTTCCATCTTCAGCGAATGGGCCGAGACCGAAGAGGCGAAGAAACTCAACCGCACCTTCTCCGAGTCGCTGCGCTTTCCCGCGCCCGGCGCGCCGGTGAAGATCGTGTTGAAAGAGCGGCGCGAGGGCAAGGACCTGGACTTCCACGAAGTCTGGACCACGACCATCGATCCCAAAGACAAATTCGTCGACCGGGCCAAGCCGCCCTCCCCGGGGCCGCTGCTGACGCTGCAGAAAATGGGCGAGCCTGAGACCAAGGTTAATCTGTTGATGCTGGGTGACGGATACACCGCGGCCGAGCGTGCCAAGTTCGAGAAGGACGCCAAGCGCGCTGTGGAGATGTTGTTCTCGTACGCGCCGTTCAAAGAACATCGCAAGGACTTCAATGTGTGGGGGCTCTGTCCGGCAGCAGCGGAGTCGGGAATCTCGCGCCCGTCCACCGGCGTCTATCGCGACTCGCCGATCGGCACCTCCTACGACACCTTCGGCAGCGAGCGTTACGTCATGACCACCAACAATCACGCGCTGCGCGATGTGGCATCGTACGCTCCCTATGAGTTCATCGAGATCCTGGTGAACGCCGACACCTATGGCGGAGGCGGCATCTTCAATCTGTATGCGACGGCCGCAATCGATAACCAGTGGGCGCCTTACCTCTTCGTTCACGAGTTCGGCCACCACTTCGCCGGATTGGCTGACGAGTACTACACCTCGGACGTGGCGTATGAGTCGGACTCGAAGCGCATCGAGCCGTGGGAGCCGAACGCCACGGCGCTGCTCGATCCCGCAATGCTGAAGTGGAGAGACCTGGTCGCGCCGGGAACGCCAATCCCCACCCCGTGGCGCAAGGCGGAATTCGAAGCCTACGAGCACGACATCCAGGCAGAGCGGCACAAAATTCGCGCCGAGAACCGGCCTGAGTCGGAGATGAATGCCCTCTTCGAGAAAGAGAAGAAACACGAGGACGAACTGCTGGGGACGGACAAGTATTCAGATCGCGTCGGTGCCTTCGAAGGTGCGAATTACGAGGCCCGCGGATATTACCGGCCGCAGGAAAACTGCATCATGTTCAGCCGCTACGACAGGTTCTGCGCGGTGTGCAGCCGGGCCATTGAGCGGATCATCAGCATGTACGCAACGGAATAGTAACAAGGGCAGGCCGGGCCCCGGATCTTCGATGCCGCTCAGCGGTAGATATTTATTCTGGCTCCGGCCGACTCACTTCGATGCTAGAAGTGTATTGACTTTCGACATAACCTCGAAGGCGTCGGCAACGTAAAGTACATCAGCCTTGCCGCGCGCCCAGCCACAATTGGGATCGAGATTGATAGCGCGCCGTTCGCCAATGAAGCGCCAGCCCACCGTATGCGGCTCCTCGCCGTGGCAGCACGCCGAAAGGCCCTTGGGATGTCGCGGCGATGCTCCAGTCTGGCCAACTTGATTCAGATGGCTCATGAACCGCAGGGCGGTCTGATTCTCTCCCGCGAGATCGACCAGCGACTTACTGCTGCCCAGCGAAGCCTTCGAATATTTCAGGAAATCGAGAATCAGTGTTTCCGCCTCGCCGACATGGGCCTGCCCATCTTTCTGTTTCTTGGTCCATCCCGCTCCCGCAACGAACAGCAGCGCAGCGTCGGGCCTGATGGTCTGCTGGTCGGCGGGCGGAGTAACGATGCCGCGAACCGTCGTACGGCGCAGCGCTTCGGGAACATTGCACGCGACCTGCTCAACCTGGACCGGGCCGGCCTCTCCCTTCCATGCCGGGTACGCGTCGGGATCGAGGAGAATGATCCACGGGCGGCGAGTGCGCGCCACCGAGCCTTCGATGCGCTGCCGGTAGAACCATCGCCGGATGCTCAGAGACCCCGGAGCCGCCTCAATACCGGTGACGTGCGTATCGATGCAGCCGTCAAGGCGTTGCGTTACTCCCGCCAGCACGCGCGCGTTGCGCGAGGTCCCGGCAGCGAGAACCATGGTCGCTGATGAAGCGCGAAGCAGCGCTTCGCAGGCGGCAGCGTCGGTCGCATAGCGAGGCTGCGCAAATTCTGCTCCGGCAATACCGAGAAACTTCTGCGCGCCGCAATTTGCGATGCTGTTCGCTGCCTCTTCGATAGCAGCGCCATATAAACCGACGGCCAGCGTTCGGCCCAGCGTCTTGTTCAACTCTATCGCGGCCGTCAGCGCCTCCAGGCCCGTCTTGCCGAGCTTGCCGTCCGCTTCTGTGTGCGCCAGAACAAGAATTGTCTCCATTCTGCTTACTCCTGTCCGATCCATCGCACGATCTCGCGCGCAATTTCGTCTGCGGTCTTGTCCTTCACGATCTGTGTCTCCCGCTGCTGCTTGGGTGTGGCTACGTTGGAATATTGCAATCCGTTCGGGGATGGCCCAGCGGCTACGGCGCGCTGCAGCGCCGGCATGATGGCGCGCATGTTCTGCATGCCCACCTGCGGATCGTTGCGCGGTTCGCCGAGGCTTCCCGTGGCCCATCCCAATACCGCCGGAGCTCCGGCGCATAGCGAAACCTGGTGGCGCGCGCCCTCGATGCGTTCCAGCACCTCGAAGGAACCGTCTTCCTGCGGCTTGATGGAATCAACACCCTGAAACTGGTCAACGATTCCGAGTTGTTCGCCGACAAGCTGCAAGGTCACGCCCGCGCTGCGGCTGGCTGATTCCCATCCCCCGAATAGAAGCAGGCGGGAAAGATCGAGACCATCGACTTTGCGAATGGCGTTGGCGAGCGTGCGCGCAGCATGATGCGCGTCGACAAATCCACCGGAGGAACCATCCACGGCGACCAGTTGCAGAGGGACCTTCTGCGCGACCGTCATCATCACCTGTTGCAGTTTGGCCTTCGGAGCCATGCTCACCAGCCACAGCTTGCTGCCCTCCACCTGCTTCACCAGGTGAGCGCCTTCGTACAGCGCGTGTGCCGCCCACGGATCGAGAATCGCCGGCAGCATCATTTCGTTTTTTAAGCCCGGGCCCGTCGGGCCGGTCACAGGTTCCAGTGTCTGAAGAGGATCAGGCACAATGCTCGCGCAAACCACTACATGAAATGGATGATTCATTCTTCTTTTCCCTGGCTAGTTCTCGGCGGAGTGCAGACCTCCGGCCCCGGCCGTAAATTGCAGATTGGGCTGACCGTCGATTTCTTCGGGACAATTCCACGCGCATGCTCCGCAGAACACGCACTTCTCGCGGTCGAAATTCGGTGTCCCTTCCAGACTGCGGGTGATGGCCTGCGCCGAGCACATCTCGACACAGAGCTTTGTTCCGCACTGGCCACAGACTGCGCTGTCGCGAAAGATGACGTGATTGGCATAGCCCGGCGGGGCCTGCACCTTACCGCCCATCAGCAGCACATCCTGATGCGAGACCAGCAGCGAACCGTCCGGCACAACCGCGGGCCAGCCGCTGCGGTTCATCAGTGCATCATGCAGCGATGTGCCTTGCGCGGCGCACTCCTTCTCCAGCGTGCGAATCTCTTCGAAGCTGATCTTGCCGCGATAGAAATCCGCGAGGCCCGCCAACTTCTCACATGGCCGGGGAGGCTTCTTCCCCAGCGATAACCGTCCTCCACTGAACGCCGCCAGCGCCATGCCCATCAAACCGGTGACCACTCCGCTGTGGAACCCATCACGCGATTTTTCAGCGATGCGAGCTTCTTTTTCCACCCAACTGGCGCGCCGCCGCTCTTCGTACAGCATCAGGTTCTCACGCGTGAAGGGCTCGCCCGATCGCAACAATTCAAGTACGGCTTCCGCCAGTTGCACTCCTGTGGTCCAGGCTTCATCAACCCCGGATCCGGTGAGAACATTTGTGCTGCCCGAGCACTCGCCGATGCGCGCATACCCGTCGCCGGCCAGGAAGGGCTCGCCGCGCTTGCCCGATTCCTGTAGCGACTTCGCGCCCCATGAACGGAGCTTGCCGCCTTCAAGATATCTCCACAGATAAGGATGCTGAATGTAATGTTGCAAATACCGGTAGGAGGTCCGCACTGGACAGTCGAACCACGAAGGCAGGAATATCCCCACCGAGGCCACCCCGCCGGCATGCACGTAGAGGAAGCCAAAGATCTCAGGCTCAGGAAAGCCGAAGGTGTGGATCACCGTTCCCGGCTGAAGCTCGACATCGGCACGAAGCTCGATGACGAATTTCATTCCCAAGGCCCACTCGCGCACGTCGTTGCCCACGGGCATTCCCAGCCTGCTGTCGAGGTCGCGGCTGATCGCCCCCACCGGTCCATCACCAACGACCGTGAGCGCGGCGCGAATATCCATTCCCGGCGTGAATCCGCTGTCGGGATTGCCGTCGTGATCGACTCCCTGATCGGAGAGCCGTACGCCACTGACTTTCCCATCGTCAAACAGCGCTGAACTCACGGGCATACCCGGCCAGATTTGCACTGCACCGCTCGACATCAATTGACTGCCGACCCACTGGTTGAACTGCCCGATGGAAAGCACAAGCCCGTCATTCTTGTGCAGAAATCCGGGCGTATAAGGCAGCTCGAAGGCGTGATGGTCCAGCTTTGCAATGCGGCGCACACTGCGCAGGCAAGCGTCGGCAAAGCTCAGGGCGCGCGAACGCCGGCTGGCTCCGACGGGATCCAGAAGGTACACCAGCTTTTCGCTGCTGACCGGCGCCGCCATGGGAATCTGTGCCGGATCAAGATCGGGGAAGGTTGCGCGAATACCGCGAGCGCGCGTCACCACTCCCGACACGCCGAAGCCGATATCATCGGCGCGTTCGTAGCAGATGACCTGCAGCGTCATGCCCGGCATCACCTTGCTTTCGATCGCGGGCGTGCCGTCTTCGTTCAGCAGCTTGCGCGACAGCGTGGTAAGAAAGCCGCCCATCGCCGGCCCGAAGCCGACGCAGGCGATGTCCACATCCACCGCAGCGCGTTCAATCTTCATTTCTACAAGATTCGACAAACTCATTTTTCAATGCGGCTAATCAGCGTGGATAATCGAGTGCCTCGGGAATCATTACCTTAGCGATAGCATCGGCTGCGCGATCTTTCGCCAGTTGCGCTCCGGTCAGGCAGCTATCCAGCTTGCTGCGAATCCGCTGGAAGGCCTCCAGTCCCTTGCAGGAGGCGCAGGGCCCGGCTTTCGACGGGTGCGAACCATCGTTGCCGACAACATCGACGGCGCATGCGCTGATGCCCGGGATCAGTGCTTCCATGTCGTCCAGTTCGTCCGTGCGGAAGCAGCCCTTATAGCCTTCTTCATCCCACGCCGGATGCCGGTTGTACCCGAAAACCAGTTCGGCGCAAATGCGTCCGGCTTCTCCCGCCGCGCGTGCCGACTGGATGTGGCAGAGGTCGGTGAAGAAGTTCAGCGTGCCTTCCAGACCTTCGGCAAGCACCGGATCTTCCGGCCCGTGTTTCTCCAGCTCGATGGTGTCAAGGATGAACTGCCGCGCGGCTAACAGCCAACACAGCGCATCTGCCACAGGAAACGTGACGCCTTGTCGCGCGCTCTGGTAGAGGCCAGCGCCGTCGGCATCGGTCGCGATTTGCAGGTGCTCGAAGGTCCATAGCCACAGTTGCATCGCCGTAGCAATGGTGCACGCGCCCGTTCCCGGACGGTGCTCGGCAACCGCGCGCATCTCGCGAATCCATTGCCGGAACTGCGCCAGGAACAATTCGCTCGTCATGGTGACGCTCAGATTGCGCCGCTGTACCGCCTCCGGGCCTTCGTACGTCGCTTCGAGTTGTGCGTCCATCCACTTATAGGCGAGAAAGCCAGGACAATCTTCGGTGATGCCGTAGCCGCCCATCAGGCTGAGCGCTTCGCGCATCGCATTGGCGCCCGTGCCGGTATTCCATAGCTTGGCGGCGGGGCACAGCACATTCGCGACCGCGTCCTTCAGAGCGAACTGCACCAGCGGGTCCGCCTGCAGGCTTTCGTAGTTGCCGGATTGCTTCTGGGGCGGCAAACTCTCTTCGCGAAGAAATTCGAGTGCGGACTTGTTCACCTCGCGGAAGAACTTCATTTCCGCTTTGCCGCCGCGCACACCTTTGGCGGCGAGAAGAGCATCCTTTTCTTTCTCTAAAGGATCAACCTCGTCATATTGCCGGGCTGCGGCGAATCCCAGTGAGGCTCCCGCTTCGCCCATGGCCCAAAGTCCTGCCAGCCGATGCAGCGCGTCCTGACGCTGTTGAATGCCGAACTCATAACGCAGGCTGCCCGGCTTGGCCTGCTCCGAGCCGCGGAAGCGACCGCGCTGGTAGCGGATGATCGGCTCAACCGCGGAGAGCAGCTTGGCTGAGGTCATCAGCGCAACCGTTACGCGGGTACGCTTGAATACCGCCTCGATCACTTCGCTGTGACTGTAATTCGGAACGATGGCGCCGTCTTTGACGGTGTAGCCGCCCACGATTCTGCTGGCCGGCACGTCTACGCTGAAAATCGGATCGCACGTCGAAGAAAGTTGATGCACCAGCTTGCGCGTGGCAGCGCCGCGATCAAACGTGCCCGGATCGCCCTCTTCCACAATCACGATGCAGGAACCCTTGATGCGCTCATCGCCGGAATCGACCGCCGCGGTCACGAAGTTCGCGAACCCCATGTTGGTGATGAAGCGGCCACGTTTTTCCAGGTGCAGGACTGGCTCCTCGCCGCCCTGCCACTTGGCCACGCGAAGCTTGCCGCCGAGGATGCCGGTGTCGACGCCGACATAAGGAATCGGCTCCGTGAGACAAAACGCGCCTCGCCAGGGTCGGCGATCTTCGCCCGGCGCCGGAGGTGCCGCGAGAGCCATGTAGCGCTCCTGTTGCTCTGGAGTGCCGCGCTCATGAATTGGGGCGAGCGCCAGACATCCGGCAAGGCTGCCGGTTGCAGCGCCGGCATCGACCCACGCCAGCTCAAACGCTACCAATGCCAGCGCGAGGTTCTTAGGGCCGATGAGATAGCCGCCCTGCTCCGGATCCATGAAGACCGCGGTGATGCCTGACTGGTCAAAGGCATCGAGCAAAGTCGCCTTCTTTTCATCCCAGTCATGCGTGGCGCGCGAGCCCGTTGCCACCAGGCGCGCGACTGGACCGCGAGCGACTTCCCGCGCCGACTGCACCAGCATTTGCAGGTCAAAGCGGTCGGCGAAGCGCCATAGAATCTGGCGCACGCTGTCGTCGGGCAGCGTGCGAATAGTTTCGGATCGCAACTTTGGCGCACTGGTAACCATGTGCTTCCTCCCGGTTGCTGACCCTGTATTGTGTCTTTGCGGATGAACTTGATGCTGTGATGCGAGTTACAGGCGGGCGTGACGGCTGTACCTTGCCCGGTCTTTCCTCACGGCAGGCCGTAGTTCTGAATTCCCAGGCTATTGTTCCAGCGGGATTGCGATGGTTGCGATACATCCACTGGCGTCGGGCCGGTTCATCAGTTCGATGTTGCCACCGTGTGATTCGACGATCTGCCGGCAAAGGACAAGGCCAATCCCGCTTCCGGTTTCTTTGGTGGTGTAGAAGGGCACAAACGCATTCTGTGGATTCAGCAGGCCGGGGCCGTTATCGACAACCTGGATCAGCAAATTATGCGAGTTGCGGACCCATCGCACGTAGACCATCGGCTCCTCTCCCTGGGGGAAGTTTTGTGCCTGCAGCACGGCTTCGGCCGCATTGCGAATGATGTTGATGAGCACCTGCTCCAACTGGTCCGGGTCTGCGCTGATCATGACATCCGGGCCGGGCTCCACGTACACGCGCACCCGCGTCTCCAGTCCGGCAGCGCGCTCGATCAGGCTGGGGATGCGCGTCTGCTGAATCTTGGGGCCGGGCATCTGCGCAATCTGCCGATACGATTGCAGGAACCGGTTGAGCGAGGCGGCGCGCGCTTCGATGATCCCAAGCCCCTTCTCGAAGTCCACCCGCTCCTCGTCGGCCGCAGGCAGTCGCTTGACGCGCGCCAGCAGGGTGCCGGCAATGGACTTGATCGGCGTGAGCGAGTTGTTGAGTTCGTGTCCCAGCACACGAATCAGGCGCTGCCAGGCGCTGCGCTCTTCCGCCCGCAGGGCCACGCTGACGTCGGAGAGCAGGATGAGTGAATGCGGAACACCCTTCTCGCGATACACGCTGCGCCGTATCAGCCAGCGGGCGTTGGGGAACAACGGGCTCACCGAAGTCTCTGCAGTTTCCGGCGCCATGAACGCTTCCAGACCGATCTCTTCCGATGTCTTGCCCAGTATTTCTTCTCGCGGGTGTTGCAGCAGGCGGGTTCCCGCGGTGTTCACCAGCTGCACCCTGCCGTTCGGGTCGAAGGCAAACAACGGCGATTGGATCTCTTCGACCACCCGCTTCAAAAGCTCGGTCGCCTCCACCGCTCGCGTTTTCTGCGCGGCCAGCGCGTCGGCCAGGGCATTCACTTCGATTGCCAATTCCCCAAGCGCATCGTCGGGAACCGCGCCACGCGCACGAAACGAGAAATCCTCCTCGCGCAGCGAAGAGATCACGTTGGTTAGAGTTTGCAGCGGACGGATGACGTGGCTGTGAAGAGCGGCTTCGAAAATCAGGGTAGAGACAATCAGAGCTGTGACGACCAGCCACTTGGTAGTCAGTGGCCAGCTTTGCGCAAAGATAAGCGCCAGCGCGACAGCGATTCCCGGAGTAACCAGTAGCAAAGACAGGAAGCGGATGCGGCGCTCGTACAGCCGGCGCCGTTTCTTCTTGGGCGCTACCGGTGGGGATTCGGGAGGCGGACTGTGCTGGCTAGATTCCATACTTCTCCATGCGCCGATAGAGAGCTCCACGGCTCAGCCCCAGCGCCTCTGCCGCCTGCGTAACGTTGCCTTGGAAACGCTGCAGCGCCTTGCGGATAAGGATTGACTCCATCGCCTCCAGGCTCAGCTCGTCAACCGAGCTACTCTGAGTTGTGCGCTGCGGATTGAGACCGAGATCGGCGGCTTGCAGTTCGTTGCTGCGGGACATCAGCACAGCGCGCTCAAGGGTATGGTCGAGTTCGCGCACGTTGCCCGGCCAGGAATAGCTCAGCAGCGCATTCAGCGCCGCCGTGTCGAACCCGCGAATCTCGCGTCGATAACGCGCCGCGTAGCGTGCCAGGAAATAACTTGCCAGAACAGGAATATCCTCCCGGCGCTCGCGCAACGGCGGCAATCTGATCTCGACCGTGTTGAGGCGGAAGAGCAGGTCTTCACGAAATTCTCCACCCGCGGAGGCAGCATGCAGATCCATGTTGGTAGCCGAGATGACGCGCACGTCGACCTGTTTCGAGCGTGACGAGCCCACCCGCTCCAGCTCTCCCGATTCCAGCACGCGCAGCAGTTTTGCCTGCTGGCGATAGGGAACGTTGCCGATTTCGTCGAGGAAGATGGTTCCACCATGCGCCAGTTCGAAGCGCCCGATGCGATCGGTTTTGGCATCGGTAAACGCGCCCTTCACATGTCCAAACAACTCGCTCTCGAACACTCCTTCCGAGAGCGCGCCTGTGTTCACGGCTACCAGCGACCGCTGTGCGCGCGCCGACAAGGCATGGATGGTCTGCGCCACCACCTCCTTGCCGGTTCCGTGCTCGCCGAGGATGAGAACGTTTGCATCCGACGGAGCGATGCGCGTGATGGTGTCCATCACGGCCTGCATGGCGGGAGCGGTGGCGATGAAGTCGGGACGATTCTCGGCCTTCAGCAGCCGGTTTTCGGCTTCCAGATGCTGCGCCTTCTGCAGGGCGCGATACAGCTCGATCTGGGTGCGGACAATCGAAACCAGCCGATCGTTGTCCCAGGGCTTTTGTATGAAGTCGCAGGCCCCACGCCGCATGGCCTCGACCGCAAGCTCGACATTTCCCCAGGCTGTCATCACGATAATCGGCATATTGCTGTCGATGCCGTTCAGCTCGGAGAGCAGCGTAAGGCCTTCCTGCCCGGAAGTCGTATCGCGGGTGTAGTTCAGGTCGATGAGCACCGCGTCGTAGCTGTCGAGCGACAAAGCTTCGCGCACCAGCTGCGGCGATCTCGCGGTATCGACCTGGTATCCCTGGGCGGACAACAGCAATTCGATAGCGTCGAGGATGTCCTGCTGATCGTCGGCCGCGAGTACCCTTGGACGATCACTGACGGCCGTTCTCGGCTTGCGCGCCGCCTTGGTAGGATTCATGGATTCAGTGTCCAGCAGTGGCCGTCCCATTGATTGCGTCCTGAACCTGGACGCCATTATGTTCCAAAGTCCGGCCGGTTGCACGATCGAGCTCAACCTGGGACTTCTCATAAGCAGTCATGGCATTGACGAAGTCGAGTTCGGCGAGGGCCAGGTCGCGCTGCGCGCCGAGCGTCTGGAAGCTGGAAGCAGCTCCCAATTGCTGTTCTTTCTGCGTGATCTCGAACAGATGCTGGGCCAGGTCCCGGCCCTTGATGGCCGAAGCCACACGGGCCGCGCTCTGCTCCAGCGCATAGCGGGCGTTGCGTACCTCGATGCGAATCTGCTTCTTCAATTCCTCGAGGCGCACCTCAGCCTGGCGATACTCCAGTTCCGAGCGATATTGGTCAGCCTTGGCGATCCGGTTGCGCAAAGGAATATTCAGCGACGCACCGACATAATAATCCGGCGCCGAACCGTTCCACGCATTCGAGAAGGCGCCGCCGAAATCTTTGGGTACGGTCGATTGGCCGCCGAGTGTATAAGCTGGATTGTCCTGGCCCGCCAGCCCCGTTCCTCCATAGGAAGCGACCAGGTCCACCGACGGCAGCAGGGCATTGCGCGCCGCCTTGCGGGTAATCTGGCGGTTGTGCAGGTCGATGGCCGATTCCGACAGCTCCGGGCGCGCCTCTAACGCCTCCTGGATGAGGTCGAGGATGGGGACCGGTTCTACCTGTACCTTCCTGTCCTGCAGGCGGTCCGTGGGAACGACCGGCATCTCTTCCAGCACGGGATCGTCCAGCGATTTGGTGAGCGCATTCTTAATCAACGATTCCTGCAACTGAAGATTAGTGCGCGCAATGGTCAGGTCCTGATCGCGTCGCGACACCTCGGCCTCAGCGCGCGTCACGTCGAGTTCGGGAATCGCCTGCAGCTTGAGTTGCTGGCGCGCGATATCAAGCGATTGCTGCGCAAAGGCCAGCGACTGCTCGTTCACCTTGGCCTGCTCATAAGCGCTGACCAGGTCCCAGTAGATATTCTCGATTTGCGTGACCGTGGCAATCACCTGGTTGCGGAACGCAATGTCGGAGATTTCTTTGTCATTCTTCGCGATGCGCAGGTAGCGAAGGTTAGGCCCAAAGCCAAATCCGGCTAGCAGCGGCTGGCGAATCTGAAACTCGGTTTGCGCATTCAGTGCCGGCGACAGGCTGGTGTAAATGCTGTTGACGCTCTGGCGATTGTTGAAGAACTGAGCCGTGACAACGGTGCCCGTGGGGAATGCCTGCTGATACGCGAGATCTACGGTGCCGGTGTTCTGCTGCAGTGTGGGCACGCCGTTGAGTTGCAGGTTCGCCTGCGGCAGCGTTAAATGCTCCACGCCGCCGTTGCCGGTAATCAGCGGATCGAAACTGGGTACCGCGGTACCGGTGCCAAGCGTCGATTCCACGAGTCCGGACGCGCCTGCGCCCGCTCCACCTGCGCCGCCGGTGGTGCCGCCTGCGCCTGCGCCCGGAGCCCCTGCTCCAAATCCGCCGACCCCTCCCCCGGGAGTGTTCTGCACAATCCCGGTATTCACGCCGCGAAAGATTCCACCGGCGCGCGTACGCAGAATGTCGGTATCGGCAATCGGGAGATTGTAGCGGGCGATCACCAAATCCAGATTGTTTTCCAGCGCCAGGTCAATCGCATTGCGCAGCGAGATATACAGCTTGCCGTCGCGGATCAGCGACTGCAGCAGGGAAGAGTTGCCCATGTTCGGCTGCGGCACGGTGGCCGGCGTGTACGGTCCCATGGGGCTGTAAGATTTCGGCATCTGCAATGACGCGGGCGTTGCCAGCGGCACGTTAACCTGCGGCGCAGGCGTGGCCGGAAGCGGCTGCTCCGCGGGTTGTTGCGCCAGAGCGGAAAGCGGAGCGAAGAGCGTGGCTGCGATCGCCACCATCGCGCATGGCTTGCGGAAGTATTCGATCACCGGACCACCACCTCGCGCGCGGGGCTGCGTTCTTCCGAGACGATCCATCCATCGCGCAACTGTATGGTTCTTCCCCCATAGGCAGCATTCGCCTCGGAGTGCGTCACCTGGACTATGGTTGTTCCTTCGCGATTCAGTTCGCAGAATAGCTCCATGATTTCCTTGGCCTGGCCCGAATGCAGGTTCCCCGTCGGTTCGTCGGCCAGCAACAGCGCCGGTTTGTGAATGATGGCGCGCGCCACGCCCACGAGCTGCTGCTGTCCTCCCGAGAGCTGGCTGGGATACAAATCTTTCTTGGCGACAATCTGGAAACGATCCAGCACATCAGCAACCATGCCCTGCCGCTCCGATTTGGGGATGTCCTTATACGACAACGGCAGCTCGATGTTCTCCTGCACCGTGAGGTCGTCGATCAGGTGATAGCTCTGGAAGACCATGCCGATGTTGCGCTTCGCCAGCTCTGCACGGCCTTTGCGCCGCAGCTCGTGCACCGCGTCGGCTTCGAAGAAGTACTGCCCCCGCCACTCATCATCGAGCAACGCCAGCACATTCAGCAGGGAAGACTTGCCTGCGCCGGAAGGTCCCATGAGTGTGACAAACTCTCCCCGCTCGATCTTCAGGTTGATGCGCCGCAGCACCCAGGTCTCGCCGGCAGCGGTTTTATAGCTTCGTTCTACGTCCTTGAGTTCAATCATGGATTCCTATTCGTAACGCAGCGCCTGCATCGGTTCCACAGCGGCTGCGCGCCGCACCGGCAGCAGAGCCGCCGCCAGCACCACCACTGCGATGATGCCCACGACCGCCAGCAACGTAAGCGGATCGTGGTTCGACACCCCAAAGAGTTGATTGCGCAACAAGCGTCCGGCCACAACCGCCAGCGGTACAGCGACTACAAAGCTGATCAGGAGCAAGCGCCCCACCTCGCCCAGCATCATGCGCAGCACCGCTCCACGGTCGGCACCCAGCGCCATGCGAATACCGATCTCTCGCGTGCGTTGCGCCGCCGAAAACGCCAGCACGCCGTAGAGTCCCACCGCGCACAGCAAAGTGGCCAGCAAGCCAAAGCAGGTCGCCAGGAAGGTCACCAGCCTCTCAGTGTTGAGCTGGGTACCGATCTGGTCATCCATGCTGCGGAAACCGTCGAGCGCCAGCTTCGGATCAATCTGCTGCACGGCGGCGCGCACGCCGGGCATGAGGGCATCCGGCGCTTCGGCCGTGCGAAGGTAGTACGCCATTTCGAAGCGCCTGCGATCGGTGGCGCGGTCGATTGCCAGATAGCCTGTGGGCTTCGAAGGGGTCCGCAGATCCGAGTGCTTAATGTTGCGCACGACTCCGACAATCTGGATATCGGTTTTCGCGGTGGGGCCGCCGCCAATTCCGTAATAGCGGCCGATCGCAGCCTGCGGAGAGGCGAACCACTTCTTGGCAAACGCCTCGTTGATGACGGCCACCTTGGCGGCATCCGGACGATTGTCCTGATCGGTGAGCACGCGGCCGGCAACCAGCGGTATGCCCAGAGTCGCGAAATAGCCGGGGGTGACCTGTCCCCGTTCGACATCAGTGTCGTCCTGCGACGAATCTGGTATGCCGGCGACCGTGATGTTCGACCCGGTATCGTCTCCATTCAGCTCGGGATCGTCCGTTGCACCTACCGATTTCACTCCGGGCAGAGCGCTCAATGTCTCCAATAAACGATGCGTCAGGGACACTGCGTTGTCCTTCGTATAACCCGCCAGCATGGGATCGATGGTGAAGGTCAGGAGATGATCGGGGCGGAACCCAACGTCCACAGAGCGCAGATTGTCCATCGTACGCACGAAGAGTCCCGCCCCGAACAGCAGCAGCACGCTCAAGCCAATCTGCACGCCCACGAAGATCCTCTTCATGCGCGATTGCCTGGTCGTTGCCGTGCTCACCTGTTGCTTCAACGCGGCGGTCAGGTCCGGACGCCAGAACTCAATGGCAGGCACCAGGCTGAAAACCAGCCCTGCCGTGACGCCGACGGCCAGGTTGAAGGCGAACACGCGAAGGTCCACGCCGGAGCTGAACGGCATGCTGGTCGCGTCGGCAAACATGCGACGGATCAGCAGATTGGTGATCTCGGGAGCAAGCAGGAGTCCCAGCAGTCCGCCGCCGATGCCCAGCAGCATGCCTTCCATCAGAAGTTGCTGCACGATGCGGCTGCGCTTTGCGCCCAGCGAGTAGCGCACCGACATCTCGCGCGTACGTCCGGCTGCCCGCACCAGCAGCAGGCTGGCAAGGTTCGCGCAGGCAATGACGATGACCAGGATAACCATGCCCATCACGATCAGCAGTGGCGTCCGAATCTCATCACGCAGCGGTGAGAAGCCACGTTTCGCGTCCAGCAGCTCAACCTTTGATTTGGTCACGAAGTGCTCGACAAATTTGTCGGAATGGTCGTGGATCTCTTTCAGCTCCTCCTGGCGCAGCCCCTTCCATAGCGGTTCCAGACCGGCCTCGGCCTTGCTGATCGACTCGCCCGGTTTCAGCCGAGCGATGATGTTCAGCCAGCGCGAGCGATGGTTGTCCAGATCGTTCCACCCCGGCGTTACCTCGGCCTTCATCATCATCGGCACGAACAGGTCAGGATGGTCGCCCACCACGACGCTGCGAAAGCCGGGCGGCGCAATCCCGATGATGGTGAAAGGATGCGCATTGATCAGCAGCGAGGTGTTAATGACGGAGGGATCGCTTCCAAAGCGCCGCACCCAGTACTCATAGCTCAGCACTGCTACCGGATCGCGCTCCTGCACCTGGTCATCGCTGGGCGAAATAAGCCTTCCCGCTGCAGGCCGCAGCCCGAGCACCTGGAAATAATTGCCCGACACCAATTCCGCCATCCCCAGCTTTGATTCATTGTGATACTGAACGCCCACCTGCGCCGGAGTGCGCGCCAGCATCCCGTCGAACACGGCGCTCTTGTCGCGCAGGTCGCGGTACATCGGATAGGAGAAGTAAAGATGCTCGTCACCGCCCCACGAACTGGTGTGTCCGGAATCGGAGCCTGTGAACTTCAATTGCACCAGCCTGTCGGGATCTTGTACCGGCAAGCTGCGCAGCAGGACCTGATCCAGCAGGCTGAAGATGGCGGTGTTCGCGCCGATGCCCAGCGCCAGAATCACCATGGCGACAATCGTGAATCCCGGACTCTTGCGCAACTGGCGAACCGCGTAACGAAGATCTTGCAGCCGGGCGCTCATCTCGGGTTACTCCTCCCTCAGGGTTCGCATGGGATCAAGCTTCGAGGCCCGGCGCGCGGGCAGATAACTGGCGAGCAGGACCGTCGCCGTCAGTAACGCAGCGGTGGCGAGCAGGGTCAGCGGCTGGAACAGGTGGGTCGCGTACAACATGCTGGAAAGCACGCGTCCGGCCACAAAGGTTCCGACGATGCCAAGCACCAGTCCGGCGGCAGCCAGTTCCAGTCCACGGCGCAGCACCAGTCGCAGCACATCCGAGCGGGCGGCGCCCAGCGCCATGCGAATGCCCAACTCCCGCATGCGCATGTGAACTCCGTAGCTTATGACGCCATACAGACCGATCGCCGACAGCAGCAGCGCGAGTCCGGCAAAGATTGACAGCAGAACGACCACGAACCTGCGGCTCACCAGCGATGAATCGATCCGGTCATCCATGGTTCGCAAGTCGTAGACGGCCTGATTGGAATCGACCTGGCGTACCGCATTGCGGATCGCGTCCGCCATGGAATGTGGATTCGCGTTGGTTCGCACCACAATGTCGAGCTCGCGCGACGGCGACTGCGAGAGTGGCAGATAGTAGAAGCCTTCTTTGTTGTCCTGCTCCAGTGACGACACACGTGCGTGCTTTACCACGCCGACAATCGTCATCACCGTGCCCTGCCCGCCAGGTGCCGCTCCGAACGAGATGCGTTGCCCGATCGGATCCTGCCCGCGCCAGTAATCACGTGCCAGGGTCTCGTCCACAATGGCGACTTTCTCCGTCGTGGCCTGATCGGTCGAGGTAAAGGAACGGCCTTCGACAAGCGGAATTTTGAGGGTCGAAAAATAGTCAGTAGAGATCGAGCGAATGTTGCCGTGCGGGGGCGGGACGTTGGGCGGCAGGGTTTGGCCTGCGATAAGGAACGACGCTGAGCCACCGTTGTCCGTAAAGGGCAATGCGTCGACCAGTGCGGCGTCTGTCACCCCAGCCTGACTCCGCAACTGAGTTGCGAGCGCCTGCGCAAAGGCCGCCTGTTGTTCGTCGTTCTTATACACATCGCGTGGCAGAGTAAGGCTGGCAGACATCAGTCCTTGCGGCTCGAAGCCGACTTCGACATGTTCAAGTTGGCGCAGGCTTCGCACCAGCAGGCCGGCGGAAACCAGCAACAGCATAGCCAGGCCAATTTCGCCAACGACCATGGCCGAGCGCAGCCGCTGCCGTCCTTTGCTTGCGGTCTCAGAGCGTCCACTTTCCTGTAAGGCTTGGAACCAGCGCACATGTGTCATCTGGTACGCCGGGGCTACGCCGCAGAGAATCGCACAGGCAACTCCTGCCGCTACGACGTAAAGCAATACCGGGAGGCTGATCTGTACGTGCAGATTGCGCACCAGGTTTGCAGGAGCCAGCATCAGCAGCAGAGGGATCGTGTTGTAAGCAAGGATCAATCCCAGGACAACGCCAAGCACCGACAGGATGGCGCTTTCCGTGAAAGCCTGTATCAGCAGCTGCGTGCGGCTCGCGCCTAATGCGATGCGAATGGACGTCTCGCGCTGCCGGTCCGACGCCCGCGCCAGTTGCAGCCCGGCGATGTTCGCGCAGGCAATGAACAGCACCAGGATGACGGCGCCCAGCAATACCGCCAGCGGCTTGCGCAAATCTCCGGCAACAAACTGCAGCAACGGCTCGGAGAACATGCCCCAGCCGGAAAGCTTTGCGAAGCTCTTCTCGCCTTCGGAGTTGGCGTTCTCCCGCGCCTTCATCGCGAGATACTGATTCACCTGATCGATGCTCACGCCTGGACGCATGCGCGCTACCACGAACAAGTATTCGTTGTAGCGGTAATCGTGATCGTGGAGGCGAGCCGGGGGCAGCGCCAGCGGTGTCCACACCTCTGCCTGATTGGGCCAGCCGAACTCCGGCCCCATCACGCCGATGGCTTCATAGGCCTGCTGGTTCAGCGTAATCTTGCGGCCCACGATGTTGGGATCGCCGCCGAAGCGCTTCTTCCATGTGGGATAGGACAGAACCACTACGTGATTTGCGCTAGGAACATCTTCCTCTGCTACAAACGTTCTTCCAAGAATGGGCTTGGCCAGGAACGCAGCGAAGAATTGCCACGACACTGCCGCGTTGATGAGTCGCTCCGGATTCCGCCCTTCCTGAAGATAGGTGAGATTGTTGACTGTCATGGCCGCGGTCGCGGAAAGCAGTTGCTTTCCCGCTTCGGCGTCGGCGAAGTCAGGCGGCGACATTCCAATGTTGTTCAACTCCGTTGGAGTGTTGTAGTGGGCACGCACCGCGAGCACGCGATCCGGGTTGGGTACGCCACTGGGATTCAGCAACACCGCGTTCATCACGCTGAATACGGCAACATTGGCGCCAATGCCAAGCGCCAGCGTCAGCACCGCGGCCAGGGCGAATGCGCGCGAGTGGTTGAGTTGCCGGAGTGCGTAACGCAGTTGCTGAACCATTGAACTCATGACAGACTCCAAAATCCGAAGAGGCCGAGGCGCCGAGTGCGCGGCGTTCGATCAGTTCACCTCTTGTATGAGTTTTTTCAGTTCCTCTTCGCCAACCACCTTGCCGTCGAACAGGTGAACTTCACGCTCGGCGTGAGCGGCGAAACGCGGATCGTGCGTCACCATGCAGATGGTCGCGCCCTCGCGGTGCAGGTTCTGCAACAGTTCCATCACGGCTTCGCCGTTGCGCGAATCAAGATTGCCGGTCGGCTCATCGGCCAGCAGGATTGACGGTTTGCCTGCCAGCGCGCGGGCGACGGCCACACGTTGCTGCTGACCGCCGGAGAGTTGCGACGGATAATGCCGCACCCGGTGCGCCATGCCCACTTTCTCCAGCGCTTCCATCACGCGCTGCTTGCGCTCAGTGCCGGGCATGTGCTGGCGATAGGTGAGCGGAAGCTCCACATTTTCGTAAACCGTAAGGTCGCCGATAAGGTTGAAGCTCTGGAAAATAAATCCGATCTCCTGATTGCGAATGCGCGAGCGTTCTGCGAAATCAAGATTGGCGACCGGCTTGTCTGCCAGCGTGTAGCTGCCGCTCGTGGGAGTATCCAGCAGCCCGATAATCGACAGCAGCGTGGATTTTCCGCAGCCCGAGGGACCCGACATCGCCACGTATTCACCGCGGTTGATGGTCAGATGAATTCCCGAAAGCGCGTGAGTCTCGATCTCATCGGTATAGAAAATCTTGGTGAGGTCTTCGATGTGAATCAAGGTTTGGCCATTATTCATTTGCTTTGCCTCAATACGAATCTTGATCTGCGTTATTCAAGCCGTATGCGGTCGGTGTTGTCCCACCGCGACATGTCCGACAGGATTACGGTATCGCCCTGGTTTAATCCTTCGAGAATCTGGATGGAGTTGACCGACGCGCGGCCTACCTTCACCGGAACCCGGGTTGCGTATTGTCCGGAAGCATCAAGCTTGAACAAACTGATGGTGCTGTTCTCCTGCCCGAACGCCGGCCGCCCGACGTAGAGCACGTTGTCGAGTCTCTCGAGATCGATGGTGCCGTCCACACTCAAGTCCGGCCGCGCGCCTTTCGGCAGGTCACCAGTGATACGCACGTCGACCGTGACGGTTCCGTTTTGCACTGCCGGGTCGACACGCATCACCGTGCCGGAGACGATGCCGTTGTGGGTATCGATGGTCGCAGGTTCGTTGATCTGCACGTCGCGCGCCTGGGTTTCGGGAATCTTCAGCGATGCGATCAGGTGATTGGGTTCCACCACTTTCGCCAGCATGGTGCCCGGCTGTACGTGCTGACCGACCTGCAGCGGCATGTCGACCAGTACTCCCGTGATGCCCGCGCGAACGTTGAGATCGTCCAGCTGTTTCTGCTTGAGCTCCGCCAGCGCGCGCATCTCGTCGACTTTCGCCTCCTGCACGGCAAGCTGCGAGCGAATCGCCTGCTGGTTGATTTCCAGACGCTGTTTCTCGATATCGTTGCGCGTGTTCAGCTCGGTGGCTTTACCGCTGGAAGCCTTGTAGGTCAGACCGGAGATAACGCCGAGGTTATAAAGCTCCTTGTCAGTCTCGGCCTGCAGCGCGGCCTGCGAATAGTCGGCACTGACGGTTGCCGCGCCGGCTTTCTGCGTCATCAGGTCGCTTTGCAGCTTTACCCGCAGGCTCTTCAACTCCGCTTCAGAGGCCTTGAGTTGCAGTTCGGCGTCGGCGGCGGCCTGCTCGGTCTGCGGATTGCTCATTTGCAGCAGAACCGTGTCGGCCTTCACTTCGGTGCCGGGCAGGACCAGGATGCGCATTACGGTGGCTTCGGTTTCAGCAGGAATCTGCCGCACATCTTCAGGACTGGGCACGAGGGAGCCGAGACCTCGAACCTGGCGTAACATCGGACCGCGCTTCACGGTGTCAGTCCAAACCGTGCTTCGCTCGACGGTGGGAGCGGCCGGCTTCAGGCGCGAGATGCCGACAAAAGCTGCGGCAGCAACCACGACCACCACAAGGGCGATCATCGCCTGCTTGCGTCGCTTCTGCTTCTTGAACTCTGGGCGGGCTATATCCATCGCCTTTGGAGTAGTGCAGTTACTGTGCCAACCTGGCCAGGCACAGAAATGATATAAGCGCCTTCTTTATCAATAGCTTGGTATTGGCTTGCGGCAGCTTGGTGGGATCCCAGTGTCTGATTGCGGCATTCAACCGTCCATTTTCGGACAGTTGCTGGGTGTCATAGCCGGGGCGTTCGGTTCCAGCTCTTCTCACGCCTTGCCTCGAAGCTTTGCGCCACATTGGGTGCGGCTGCAGAAGCCTTGGCTTGGCTCGCCAAATATACTCGCGTCCGCTGTTTGGGCACTTCTTACGCGGGTCGGCGGCAGCCCCATGCGGCGTTTGTCATCTGGTGTTGGGCGGGCAAGCAGCTAACCATCAGTGCGGTCGGGATGGAATTTCCAGTCGTCGTCGTCCACTTCCTTCCAGCGGCGGGGATTCAGGTTAGCCGCTGCCCGACACGCAACTTCGGCGGCTTCCCGCGCCTTTTCCAGGTTCTCGAACTCGAACTCGCCATCGACGTGGGCGTTGCTGACCACAACTTTCTTCCCATTACCTTCTTCCATGATGACCCGTACGATGAATGACATACTTTCTCCTGTATCTGCGGCGCCCGTGGCCAAGCGATGTGTCTTATGAAAAGGCGCTCACTCTTACATCTTTAGCACTATTGGCGGGCAGTCGATGTGGCGGGGCTCACATCGGGAGGTGACAAGTGAGCGTTACAAAGCGAACGCTGGGGTGCATCCGGAGCAACCCGCATGCGGTCTGAAATCAGGTATAGTACTTATCAATTCGGATGAGCGTGAGAAGCCAGTTAGAAAGATCGCGTCTGTGGCGTTGTAGCGCCATCCTCGGGATCCTGCTGGTCCTCGGCATGGGCCTGGTCGAGTCCGTGCATGTGCACGAAGACTTAATGTCGACTGGGGCAGATCATACCCACTGCGCCCTCTGTGTTTTCTCGCATAACGCGGTAGTAGTCACGGCAGCGCGGTCGGCGCCGATTCCGGTTGCCACCTTCGTTGCCTCGGTTGCTGCCGAGCCGCAATTGCGGTCCCGGCTTATCGTCCCTTCCTCTTTTATTCGTCCTCCACCTGCTGTGTGACCCAAAGCGAAGGTAGTCGGCTTTAAACGTGCCGCAGCGCACGTTGGCCGTCCGTCGTTCCACACCTTCTGGGGAGTGGCCGCGTTTCTTTCTTTCTCCGCGTCACTTCCCGCAGCGTTGGAGGAGATTCCATGTTGAGTAGTCGCACAGCGCAACCAGACGCAGAGTCCACTAATAGGACGCAACCAAGTTCGTCGGGCAACTGGGCTTCACCGTCCTGCTTATCACGCACTCTTCGGAGTTCAGCCAGGTCTGTCCTATTGGCGGTGTCGTTGCTGCTATTGGTTCCGGCAGGTTTTTCGCAGACATCCGGAAGTTCATCTCTGGGTGGGGTCGTTACCGATCCGAGCGGCGCCGTGGTCCCTGGCGCCACAGTTGAGATTCACAATCCAGTTAGCCAATTTGACCGTTCAGCCACCACGGACCGCGCAGGACGGTTCAGCTTCCCTAACGTCCCCTTCAATGACTACCATCTAGTTGTCACCGCAAAGGGATTCGCTCCTTATGCGCAAGATGTGGATGTCAACTCCGCTGTGCCGCTCAACTTGAAAATCGCGGTTCAGATAACCGGGTCGGCCCAGACAGTAAATGTTCAGGGCGAAGCGGGAGACTTGCTGGAGAATGCCCCGACATTTCATACGGACGTCGATCGCAGCCTGTTCAACAAGCTGCCGCTGGAGAGTAGTTCGTCCCAGCTAAGCTCGTTGGTGACTCTGGCTTCTCCTGGAGTCGCCGCCGATTCCAATGGCCTGTTTCACGGATTGGGCGACCACGCGGAAAACTCCTTCTCGCTGGATGGCCAACCCATCACCGATCAGCAGAGCAAAGTTTTCTCCAACCAGATTCCGCTTGACGCGGTGCAATCGATGACGGTGATCGCCGGAGCACCACCCGCCGAATACGGCGATAAGACCAGCCTGGTAATTGACGTCACCACGCGAAGCGGCATGGACTCAACCACGCCTCACGGCAATATAACCACCTCCTATGGAACATTTGGGACCTCGAACGTGGACGCTAACTTCTCCTACGGCGGTAAAAACTGGGGAGAATTCTTTGCGACTAACGGGTTAAATTCCGGGCGCTTCCTGGACCCGCCGGAGTTCGCCGTCTTGCACGCGCACGGAAATGAGGAGAACTTCTTTGACCGCGTCGATTACCTTTTTTCTGAGAAGGACGCTGTCCATCTGAATTTCCAATACACCCGGTCGTGGTTCCAGACGCCGAATTCCTTCGATCAGCAGTACCACGATTTCGATGGCACTCCGGTACTCAATCCGCTGACTGGCGTGCAACTGGGCCCGACCGATCAGCGCTCGAAGATTCTCACCTTCAATATCGCCCCTACCTGGACACATACCATTAGCCCGAACGCTGTACTGAACGTTACGGGGTTCGTTCGGCGCGATGGCTACAATTACTACCCCAGCGACAATCCTTTCAATGATCTTGGGCCTTTGAACCTCCAGCGCCAGACCGTTGCCCAGCAGCGCTCACTGCTCAACGGTGGCGCGACCGCGAACGTCGCCTATACCAAGGGCATTCATAATCTGAAGGCGGGGATAACCTACGAGCAGACGTTACTGAATGAGAATGATCAACTCGGGATTGTTGATCCCAGTTTCAACGCGCCTTGCCTGAACATGAATGCCGTCCCGGTCAACGGATTTACCGACCCCTCGCAGTGCGCAGGAGCGGGATACCAGCCCAACACGGCTGACAACCCAAACGCTCCCAACTCCTCTCTCTATCCCCTGTTCAACGGTGTTCTGCTGCCTTACGATCTGACTCGGGGAGGGAGTCTGTTTCCGTTCTTTGGCCACACCGACGTGAAAGAGCTGGCCATGTATGTGCAGGACAGCATCACGGCGCGGAACTGGACCTTCAACCTTGGAATCCGCGGTGACCTGTACAACGGGCTGTCGGTTGCCAGTCAGGCGGAACCTCGCGTGGGAGTTTCCTACAACATCCAGAAGACGAATACGGTTCTGCGATTCTCTTACGCGCGAACCTTCGAAACACCGTTCAATGAAAACCTGGTGCTCTCCAGCATCGGCTGCGCCAATGATGTGCTGAACCCGCTTCTAGCCTGTTCCTCGACCACGACGACACCATTGACGCCCGGCACTCGTAATGAATTCCATGTCGGCCTGCAGCAAGCGATTGGGAAGTTCGCGGTAATTGATGGCGAATACATCTGGAAGTACACGAACCTCGCGTACGACTTCAGTGTGCTGGGGAATACACCGATCACCTTCCCGATTGAATGGCAGAAGTCAAAGATCCCGGGATTTGCCTTGCGAGCCAGCGTGCCTGTCTACCATGGCTTTAGCGCACTGGTGGTGATGTCGAGTGTGGCCGCCCGCTTCTTTACTCCGCAGCTCGCCGGAGCCGGCGCTACGCCCTCAGCCCCGCTTGGTGTGTTCCGCATTGACCACGATGAAACATTCAATATGACCGCTCACATGCAGTATCAGACTCCCTGGAAACGCGGCCCGTGGCTTGGCTTCAACTGGCGGTATGACAGCGGACTGGTCGCGGGCACGGTGCCTTGCTATGGTCTCGGCGACTCCAACGACTGCCCGCAATCGACCACCCTTAATGGACTACCCGCGGTTAGCATGACGGATCCTTCCGGAATCCCTTTTACCGCCGACCAGGAGTTTCAGGCCGGCTTCACCTGTAACGGTGTCCATGCGACGGCGACCACTCCGCTGCCATCCATCTGTCTGGCATCGCAGTTCGGATCGACGCTGACGCAGGTCCCGGCGCCGGGCACGGAGAACGACGACCACAATCCTCCTCGTATTGCCCCGCGTAGCTTATTTGACTTGGCGGTGGGAGACGATAACGTTTACAGCTTCGGGAATGACCGTTACCACATAAGCGCGCAGGTATCGTTCATCAACCTGGCAAACAACTACGCGCTCTATAATTTCCTATCAACCTTCAGCGGCACACACTATGTGACGCCACGCACCGTCACGGGGGAGATCGGATTTCATTTCTAGTTATCTGCGGCTGACAATCGGCGAACCTGCATAGCCATGGAAAGTGCAACCGCCTTCGTGTTGACTGTGGTGTTTGCGGCCACGCTGATCCGGTCTGTCTTCGGATTCGGCGAAGCCTTGGTCGCGGTCCCGCTTCTGGCCCTGCGTCTTCCCATCGGCATTGCTGCTCCCCTGGCTGTGCTGGTTTCGATCACGGTGGCTTTGATCGTCATTCTGCAGGACTGGCATCACGTGCAATATCGCAGCGCCGGCGGGCTTCTGGCTGCCAGCGCGGTGGGCATCCCGTTTGGGGTACTCCTGCTGGCGCACGGAAATCAAAGAATGGTGAAAGCGATACTGGGGGCTTTCATTGTCGCCTTCGCTCTCTACGCGCTGCTGCGCCGCCAGGCCAAAGAGCTGCCGCCCGACAATCTCGGCTGGCTGGTTGGCTGCGGTTTGGTTGCCGGGATTCTGGGAGGCGCTTACGGCATGAATGGTCCTCCGCTGGCGATCTACGGAACTATGCGCCGCTGGTCCGCCCAGCAATTTCGTGCGACCCTGCAGGGATATTTCCTGCCGGCGAGCATTCTCGGCATGGCAGGGTACTGGCTGGCCGGCCTGTGGACGCACGCTGTGACGCATTACTTTCTACTGTCACTTCCGGTTGCGCTGGTGGCGATTCTGCTGGGAAACTTCTTGAACCGCCGGCTGCGCGGGGACGCCTTCGTCCGCTGCGTCTATGCCGGACTGATCGTTGTAGGCGGAGTGCTCATATTGCATGCGGCGCGAGGCTAGAACAAGCTGTTGCAGTAGATGACCCACCAGCTGACGATCAGGGCCACTATGGTCTCGACAACTGCCCAGCCCAAGGGCAGCCAAACCGCAAAGATGCTGAGGATGGTGAAGAGAACCCAAAACGACTTGTTCTGCGTATTCAATGCCTGCGGTGCTCGCTAAAATCGGTGCCCATCAGCAACGTTCAGCTATCTCTTTGGACGAGGGAGATGCCGGATAGGCCCCACGCCTTTTCCCATCGGCTCAGCCTGGCGAACTGCCTCCCAAACATACTCCTTCGCCTCGGCCACGGCGGCCACGGGATCCGTTCCCTGAGCCAGCAGGCACGCCAGGGCCGTAGCCAGCGCACAGCCGGTGCCGTGGGTCGAGCGCGCATGCAGACGCTGGCCGGAAAATTCGCGCACCAGAGCGGACCCGTCGGGCTGCTGAAGACTCAGAAGATCCACCGGTTCGGCGAGATGGCCCCCTGTGATCAGGACTCCTCCAGCCCCCAAATCGTGTAACTGCGTGGAAAATTTCCGAATTCTGCCTTGCGCTGACGCCCAGGCAATTCCCGGGGGCAGGGGATCAGCACCCACCAGGAGGGCCGCTTCGTCAGTATTGGGGGTAATGAGCGTAGCCAAGGGAAGCAGCCGGCGGCGAAGGGTCTCAATACCGGAGACATCGATGAGGTCCGCCCCTGAGCTCGACCGAATCACCGGATCGAGCACCACGTTGGGAAAAGAGCCGCCCTCCAGAAAGTTGGCCACCTCGGCGGCGACCTCGCCGGAGCCCAGCATCCCGATGCGGACGGCGGCGATCTCAAAATCTTGCCGCAGGTTGGCCAGGGTGTCGCGAACGATCCCCGGCTGGACCGGCTCAACCCCGAAAACCCCCTGCGTGGACTGCACCGTAAGCGCCGTAATACAGGTCACGGCATAGCAGCCGAAGGCGGCGGCGGTCTTGATATCGGCTGTCACCCCGGCTCCCGACGAGGGGTCGTATCCGGCGATGCTCAGGACGACGGGAGTTGAGGCCATGAAGAGAATGTAACTCAGGGGCCGAACCGCGGGGTTACCGGCCAGGAGATAAGCAGGCAACTGTATGATAACAAGCGGCTTACCTTGTAGCTTCCGGCAGGTCCTGGCGTCGGGAACTGCAGCAGGCATACCTAAAGTAAAATGTCAAGAAAAAAATAGGACGTACCACCTTCGCGGCTTGACTCGCACCTTACAGGTACGTAAACTTTACAGAACCTGTCAGGGAGGCCCTTATATTACGATGCGAGGTGTTTAAATGCTACGAGTACTGAACCAGACAGCGATAGCCGTTGCGTTGGTTATCGCGCTGGGAGCGGCACCCGGTAACAGTCAGACACCGGACTCGAATCAAGGTACCCCAGGGCAGACTCAGGAAACCATAAAGCCGATTCCGACAAAGAAGTTTGAGGTTGGTAAGGCTTCTTGGTACGGTCGCATCTTTCAGCATAAAACCACTGCAAGTGGCGAACCGTACGAAATGAATAATTTGACTGCTGCGCACAGGACGTTGCCGCTCGGTTCCTGGGTCAAGGTTACTAATCTGAAGAATTTACGCTCTGTCGTGGTTCGCATCAACGATCGCGGACCCGTTGCCAAGAGCCGGATTATTGACCTGTCCTACGGCGCTGCCAAGATGCTAGGCATGGGACAAAGCGGTATCGGTTCCGTCCGCCTGGACATCATCGAGACTCCGACCGTAGCCCAGAACATGGGACCGCAATTGCAATAGCGCTCTCATCTTGGGTTCAAACAAAAATGTCCGTCAAGTCATTGAAAAATAGTGGCTTGGCGGACAATTCATTTAGGTCGCAGAGTTTCCACCACCTCTCCACTCGAACTTTGTGAATTTCTGCTCGCAAGTTCATGAGGGCGGCCCGTCTCGGCGACGTCACCTCGTCTTACAAGCTTGGTTTAAACTTAGGGCCGATGCTCGCACCACGAGATAGGCTCATCGTGGCGCTGGATGTACCCGGCGCCGCCCAAGCCCGCCAACTTGTTCAGACGTTAGGCGAGGCCGTAGCAACTTATAAAATAGGAAAGCAACTTTTTACAGCCGAAGGGCCAGGCATCGTTCGCGACCTGGTTTCTTCCGGTCGCAAGGTCTTCCTGGACCTGAAATTCCACGACATCCCCAATACCGTTGCGGCAGCCGTCAAATCTGCCTCCGAACTCGGCGTCGCCATGCTCACTGTGCATGCTTCCGGCGGCAGCAAGATGTTGAAAGCCGCTGTCGAGGCTGCAGCCCAGTCTTCCGCCAAGCCGATGATTCTGGCCGTGACCGTCCTCACTAGCCTGTCGGATTCCGACCTGCAGGAAATTGGCGTTGCGGGAAATGTGGCGGCACAGGTACTGCGCCTGGGGGCGCTTGCGCGCTCAGCAGGCTGCGGGGGACTGGTCGCTTCGGCCAGGGAAGCCAAGGAGTTGCGCCGGGAATTGGGGGAAGGTTTCGAGATCGTGACGCCCGGAGTCAGGCCGGCGGGAGCAGCGGCGGGCGATCAGGCGCGCGTGGTCACGCCCGCTGATGCCATTCGTGCGGGAGCGACCCGACTGGTGGTGGGCAGGCCGATTGTGGAGGCGACAGATCCCGCGACCAGTGCCGCTGATGTAGTCCACCAGATCAGAGACGCGTCACCTTAACCTGCGATGCCGCCGAAGTTGACGGGCTCACGGATACTTTGCCTTACTCCAATCCGACATCTTGAGGGCGAGATCTACGTCGACCGGCTGAGGTAGCATCAGTTGCAGGAAATGCTTCGCTATCATTTTTTGATCGTCGAGGCGCGGCATACCTGTGGTGCGCACCTTTATTACCGCACCGGCGGTGAATTGATCTCGGGTGGCCTTGGCAACAGGGCCTATGGCGGCTCTGAACTCGTCGAACATCGCAGAAACGCACTCATAAAGCGGCTTAAAGGGATCTCCTAAAGCGTTTTTCAGCGCGTTGTCCAGTTTTTCAAGGAAGATTTTCGGATCCTGGGCATAGTGGACGAATTCCAAAGAGCGAATGTCCGTGGGCGCGTCGCGTACATCATCTGCCGTTATCAGGATGACCTGCCTCCCAAAAGCGTGTGCCATGCCTAATTCATAAAACACATTGGGATTTCGCCCGGTACAGTCGGCAATAAGAACATCCGCGCTTCGTATATCGTTCGCGATCTTCTCCAATATCGGAACCGTCAGGATATTGTCGTCGCCTCGCTTGCATATCACGTCGGGGAAATTGTCTTGAATGTGAGCCGACAAAACGTCGTACATGAAGCGAAGTTCCGGCCTGAAGGGCATGATAACGAAGCAGGTTTTCATGTCGAAGGTTTGCTACATCGCGTATCTCTGTCGCTGCAAAGCAATGACATCGGGTATCCACTCGCGCAAATAGCGGGAGAGTTTTCCCAATTCCTGAGGCTGATAAAGCACAACCTGCTGATGGGCCAGGTCGAGCGGGAGACCGCTCATCTGCTGCGCCATCATGAACGTGGGCTTGCGCAGGGAGGTCGCTGCACCCAATACATAAAGAACGAATTTGTCGGAATCGGTCACATCGGCGATAACGAAATCAGCCTGCTCCAACAACTGGCTGGAACCGGCGGACGGGTCCTCTGGGTTGAGCGGCACGACATTCAAGTCCGCCAGACATGCGCTCACGATTTTGCGCACTTCCATGAATTCGCTTGCCAAAGGAATTGCGACAAAACAAAACGAAGCTTCTGAAGATCCCATTTTCTGCCTCAGGTCTCATCGATTATAAAACGGTGCGTTGCCAAAACGCGGGTGTCGTGCCGACGCGCTGGGATAATACAGCGTTACGAGAACGCCTTCACCGCTGCGTCAAGGTTCTCCTGCACGTCGAAGATCGTGTACAGCCGCGTGACTTGCAGCAGGTTTCGCACATTCTTGTTCAGGTTGAGCAGCTTCAGCTCGCCCTTCTGATTTTGCACGGACGTGTAACAGGTCATCAGCTCGCCGATGCCTGAGCTGTCGATATGCAGGACATTCTCCATGTTCAGCAGGAGCTTCGTATAGCCTTGCTGCATGAGTTCCTGCACCACGTTGCGGAGTTTGCTGGTGCCTTCCCCGAGTAGCAGACGGCCGAACAGGTCAACGACGACCACGCCGTCCACTACCCGGGTGCTTATGCTGATGCTCATGCCACCTCCTCCTGCGGCGCCGCCACACACTGGCTCAGGAAGCGTCGTGCCCTCAAATATATAGGACAAAGCGGAACAGCTATATAGGACAAAACAGAACAGCGGCCCAGAGGCCGCCGTCAAGATTCGCGCCTGCGTGAGCCAGCCTAATAATTGTTGGAGGGCCGGGGCGTGTTTTCGTGAACCGAGTAACCCTCAGGTATCTGGAAGAGCGAAGAACTGGGCTCGGTTCGAACCAGGTTTTCCAGCCTGGTAACGTGCCGGTCGCCATTGGACGTTTGATTTTCCATCAGCACCACGATGTTCAGCTCCGGCGAGGTCCAGGTCTCGACGGTGGAGACGAATGGCTTACCACCTGCGGCTGTCGGCGAGACGGTCCGCGTGGTGCGAACTCCTGTCACCTGCAGCCCGTCCATTGTCTTTGTGCCCAGTTGCTCAATTTTCGTATTTACTCCCGGAGCCTGCCCGGCCATGGGCATGCCGGCGGAGGTGGTGCTCGCTGGAGCCAGCGCTTGCGACGCGTTCACTCCCGATTCATTCACGTGACTGATAAAAGCCTGCTTGGATTGCGGATCAATCGTGGTGACCGTGTGATTGGCCGGGTCGCTCACCGTGATATGCATGGGCCGCGGCGTTTCTGCCGTTGGCATGAAGTGCTCCATCGCGAAATACGTGCTTCCCTGCGAATTGCGGGCCACTTGGCCGTGAAACTCGGTTTTCAATCCCGGCTTTCCCTCAGCGTGGTCGTTGGTGACGACGACGTTGGCGGAGAAAGGGACATTTTTGACCGCGGCGGAATGAGGGGCTGGTCCAACGCCCATCCATATTCCCGTTTGACCTGACGGTACGACGGAACCCAGGAGCGTTGCGGCGCCACCCAGGACCAGGACAGAGATTGCCAAAGCAGTCTGCGCTTTCATTGCTTCCTCCCCAAAGAGTCATCCGCGATCGATGGATCGCCGATCCGTCCCGGGCGCGTGGTCTCGTTTCCCACCCGGACATGGGTTAAGACGCAGTGGGTCGTCAGGTGTAACCTGACGACCCGGAGATTTATCGGTTATCGAAAGATTTAAATCAGCAAGATTTGGCGGCGGACCGGGCGTCTGACGCCCGGAACCCATTTCCCACTGTTAAGCGTTTTGCGCCATGGCGAATCCGCCAGTATCGCCGCGAACCGCGTAATGCTGCTCGGGAACGGAAAATCCGGCGGCCGTAACCGTCTCTTTGATTACCCGATTGGTGTCGAAATACACCTGCCAGTAGTCCTTATTGTTGCAATACGGACGAACCGCCAGCACCGGGCCGGCGAGGGTGAAAGTAAGGATCTCGACATCCGGAGCGGGCGCCGCCACCACGTTCGGGATCTTCGCCAATGCATCCTTCAGCAGCGACATGGCAACATGAACGTCAACCCCATGCGCCAACTGGGCCGTCAGGTCGACACGGCGATAAGGATTGGCCGAGAAATTCTGGATAACATCGCCGAAGATTTTGCCGTTGCCGACGACGTTGCGAACGTTGTCCAGCGTGTCGATGGAAGTGACAAACAGACCGACTTCATGCACCGTGCCCATGACTCCACCGGCAACCACAAAATCTCCAACCTTAAAAGGCTGAAGGATCACCATAAAGACTCCGGCCGCGAAGTTGGCCAGCAGCCCGCTCCACGCCATGCCGATGGCGACACCGGCAGCCGCAACCAGGGCCGCAAAAGTCGTTGTTTCCACCCCGAAGAACCCGAGAATGGCGACGACGAGCGCGATGTTAAGCAGTGCCGCGGTGGCGTTCTGGATCCAGCGGATGAGCGTAGGATCGATCTTCTGCCGGGTCATCGCCTTGCCGATCATGCTGGTGGCAATACCAATCAGCCAGCGGCCCACAATCCAGATCGCGAGCGCTTCCAGAAGTTTCAGTCCCAGGGCGAGCAGCAGCGCTGTTCCGGACTGCATGAGATTGTTGACATCGATATTCATCAGACGGCCTCCCAATGAGTTGGACATGGTTCAGGGGGGAAACCACGATTCGGAAGGCATGTTACCACGGGACCCGCGGTGGAACAGGAGCGCGCGACGGTCGCTGTGGAGATTCTTAAAGCAGCTTGCGGCGTATAGCGGCGAGACTTCCTAAAATCCCCGTGCCGAGCAACAACAGCGACGCTGGTTCCGGCGTGGTAAGTGAATTCCAAATCGACAGCCCAATCCGGAGAGAGGCCGCAGCCGCCCCAATCGAGGGTAAACAGATAGTCAAAACCGGGGCCATTGTTGAAGTAGGCGAAACCGTTCAGGTGCTGGGCGCGCTCGCCCTTCGATTCTCAGGACATTGTTGATTAGCAGACACATCGGATAGATGTTTGCTGCTAAAGTGTTACAGCAGCGGGGGAGATGTTGGTGAATCACCGAATCATTTGGGCGATCCTTTGTGTCTGCGTTATCGGTCTTCCTGCTTTCACCCAGGTACCCGATCCCGAGGGGAACGGCGTAGGTCCGCAGTTCATTACCGTCGGCGGCGGTCCGGGAAACATCGAGCAGCAGGTCGCCGCCCTGGACTTCGCCCAGATCATGCTGCAGAAGCAGGCCAAGAACCAACAGGAGGCAGAGAAGCGTCTACGCGAGAACCAGGAACTGGTAAGTTCGGGCGCGATATCGGCGCTTGATCTCTCGGCGCCCCCAGGAGCCATTCAGGAGTACAACGACGCCATCGGCCAGATGCGGTCGCAGCACTCAGCACAAGCCATCATCCATCTGCAAAAGGCAATTGCCCTCTATCCCAAGTTCGTCTCCGCCCACAACACTCTTGGCCTGGCTTACAGCGATACCGACGACAACGCAAAGGCCCGCAGCGAGTTTGAAACCGCAGTACAGCTCGACGGCAAGTTTCCCGGTGCGCTCCTCAACCTGGGCCGGTTGGCAATCTCGCAGCAGGATTATGCCACCGCCGAAAAAAGCCTGGGGAAGGCGCTCGCGGTCCGCCCCGATGACGTTCAAATACTGCTGGCGATGGCCTATGCCGAGAACGGCCTGGGTGAATATCGTCAGGCCATACAAACCGTCGACCGCATTCATCAGTTGCCGCACAGCGGGATGGGAAACGCGCATTACGTAGCAGCCGCCGCTGCTCTGGCACTGCAGGACAGCGACACCTTCGAGCGGGAACTGAAGTTGTTCCTCCAGGAAGATCCGATGAACCCGCTGGCTCCGGAGGCGCGGATGGACCTTCAGCGGCTGGCGGAAAACCGGCAGAAGATTGCTATTCAGCAGGCCAAGCTGGCTTCGCAGAAGGTGCAGGTCGCGGCCGCGGTGACCGCCAACAATAACCGTCTGAAGGAGGAGTTGAATGCTCTCGGCAGCGGGTCCAGCGACCCATGCTCCGATTGTGGAACCCCCACTGCAAACGGCGGCCCGACGGAGCTGGCAAGCAACGCTGCAGCCAACGTGGCCGACATTCCGCTGCTGCCCTCCGGGAATTCATGGACAATTCACAAGCTGGTGGATGAAGTCGCGCTCTTCTTCGCGGTCAGCAGTCATGGCCACATGATCAACGACCTGACTCTGTCGGAGATACAGATTCGGGATGACGGCAGGCCTCCGGCCAAGATTCTGGCATTTGCTCCGCAGTCGAAGCTGCCTCTGCGAGTGGGCCTGCTGGTGGATACGAGCGGTTCGGTGCAGCCGCGCTTCGGTTTTGAAAAGCACGCAGCCAGCAAGTTTCTGCAGCAGTTGCTGACCAACCCTTCCGACCTCGCATTTGTCGCCGGCTTCGCCAATTCGCCAAAAGTTGTGCAGGATTTCACCCCGAATCACGACGCGCTCGAAAAAGGTGTCCATGGCCTGACCAACGGCGGCGGCACCGCGTTATTCGACGCCGTTTCTTTCTCCTGCGGCAAGCTGGCTGAGTATCCGGAGGGCGACAGGGTGGCGAAGGTGCTGGTGGTCTTGACCGATGGCGAGGACAACTCCAGCCACACAACTCTGCGGCGCACCATCAGCGATGCGGAGAACAGCGGCGTTACCATTTACGCCATCAGCACGAAAGATACCAGCGGCGACAAGACGGATGCCGACCGGATTCTTCAGGCCATGGCGGAACAAAGCGGGGGAGAAGCCTTTTTTCCGGAGGACAACGAAAGCCTGAACCACTCGTTTGATAAGCTGCGCGACATCATTCGCAGCCGCTATCTGGTGGCTTATAAGCCGGCAGACTTCCAGCCCAATGGCAAGTATCGCGCCATCCAGGTGACGGCCAGCAAAAAGGGAAGCCGTCTGCAGGTGCACGCGCGCAAGGGCTATCACGCCCGCATCGCGCCCCCCGATGGTTCTTAGTCCGCAGCCGGACTAATACTCCGAATCGACCACCTTGGGCACATCGTTGGGATCGGGCTCGGTGACCGCCTGCGGCTTTTCCGTCGACGGAGCTTCGGAACCGGATTCCGG
The DNA here is from genome assembly GCA_963846815.1 of uncultured Acidobacteriaceae bacterium. Lineage (GTDB taxonomy): Bacteria > Acidobacteriota > Terriglobia > Terriglobales > Acidobacteriaceae > CAVVDY01. The sequence continues at coordinate 1,127,207 of CAWJXG010000001.1, forward strand.
TTCCGTATCCTTCTTCTTCAGCCGTACCACTGTGATCTTCGCGAATCCTTCCTCGAATTTCGGCGGACGCAGTTTATTAGCCATGCGCTGCATCACGTCCTCGGGAACGTTGCGGTCGCGCCGCTGATTGCGTTCCATACAGACTTCGGCAGGAACGTCGAAAAATACTGCGTGCGCCTCGTAGCCGAAGTCGTGCGCCAGCTTCACCCAGCTGCGCCGTTCGTGGGGCGAAAGATTGGTGGCGTCCACATAATTCCACGGCCGCTTGGCCAGCAAGCGAGCGCGAAGCATAGACCGCAAAGTGGAGAAGACAAGGTCCTGGTAGCGCTGTTCGGTCACGTCATCGAACAGCAGAATTCGCACCATGTCGCTCGACAGAGGAAGAATATTGTGGCGCTTGAACCACGTGCTCTTTCCTGATCCCGGTAAACCGATCGAGAGTACAACCGCACCTTTGGAGCCTTTGCTGTGCGGGGCCTTTTCAACCGGAGCGGCCGGCTCGCTGATTTCGCCGGGAGCTTCGGCTTCGGCCCCTTCACCGGTGGGACCACCGGGCGTGGGCAGCGTGGGTGCCTGGGCCACGGTCTGCGGGCGGCTGCCGCGTCCTCTGCGGCCTCGCCTGCGGGAGCGCTGGGCGCGGAGTTGTTCCGGCGCTTCGCTGCCTCCGCCGCTCTCGGCGGCGGCCGGCTCCTCAGCCGCTTCCGGTTCTTCGACCGGATGAATCTCGTTTTCGGGCTGATCGTTCGTGTCGTTCATAGCTTCGTCGCGGTCAGGGAACCTGGGCTGCAAGGGTACCTGTTGATCCTGCGATGGTTGGTCTTTGGGCTGTTGTTTGCGCCGCTTATCGCGGTCGCGCATCCATCTGCGCATGCTGCACTTGTAACATGGTTTCCACTGCCGGGGCAATCCGTCGCCTGGGATTGCTGTGACGCCAGGGGTCGCCCTCTGTGATTCACGCTATTTACCGAGGCTCTTGCCGGATGCTAGTCTTTTTTGTTCCATGCAATTCCATGCTGAATTGTCTTTACAGCAGCGGCATCCGGCAGTAGCAGGCGCAACATCCTGCTGAGTCCGATATTCTGAAGTCTTAATCTCGCGAGGTCTCATGGCAATCAAAGTTGGCATCAACGGATTTGGCCGTATCGGCCGCAACGTTTTACGCACCGCCCTCAACGATAAGGAAATCGATATAGTGGCGGTGAATGACCTCACCAGCCCGAAAACGCTGGCCCACCTCCTGAAGTACGACTCCATCCTCGGAAACCTCTCCAACAACATCACGGCGTCCGACGACTCCATCTCCATCGATGGCAAGAAGATCCACGTTTTTGCCGAGAAGGATCCCGCGAAGCTCGATTGGGAAAAGTACGGCGTGCAGGTGGTCATCGAATCGACCGGCAAGTTCACCAAGGCGGAGCTGGCGAAGCAGCATCTTCGCGGCACGGTCAAGAAGGTAATCATCACCGCTCCGGCGAGCGGGGAAGACGTCACCATTGTGTTGGGCGTGAATGAAGGCACTTACGATCCGTCCAAGGACAACATCATTTCCAACGCTTCCTGCACCACCAACTGTCTGGCGCCCGTAGCCAAGGTGCTGAACGATAACTTCAAGATTGTCGCCGGCACTATGACCACCATCCACTCCTACACCAACGATCAGGTCATTCTCGACTTCCCGCACAAAGACTTGCGCCGGGCACGCGCAGCGGGGTTGTCGATGATTCCGACCTCGACCGGAGCGGCCAAGGCCGTCTATCTCGTCATCCCCGAGCTGAAGGGCAAGCTGGACGGATTCGCCATGCGCGTTCCGACCCCGAACGTGTCGGTGGTCGATCTGGTGGTCTGGGTGGAGAAGCCGACCACGGTCGAAGAGGTCAACCATGCGATGAAGGCGGCGTCGGAGAGCGGACCGCTGAAGGGATATCTGGGCTACGAGACGAACGAACTGGTGTCGATCGATTTTCGCGGCGACCCCCGTTCCTCGATCGTCGATGCTCCCATGACGCGAGTTGTGGCCGGCAATTGCGTAAAAGTGATTGCGTGGTACGACAACGAGTGGGGATACTCCTGCCGCGTGCGGGACCTGATCCATTACATCGGAAAAAAAGGGCTGTAATCAACAAGCCAACCACGGAGACACGGAGCACGCGGGGATTGATTTCTGATTTGCTCCCGGCATGCTTCCGCCGGCGGTAGCAGCGGTTCCAATGCTGTCATTACGGATCACTTACAACGGACTGCAGCAGACGCGCCGTTCTGTTATGTTTCTCTGTGTCCTCCGTGCCTCTGTGGTGAAATGAATGTGAATTCGCGCTAGAAGGCGGCTGGTTATGTCGAAGTTGTCGATTCGTGATCTTCCCCTGAGCAACAAACGGATTCTGATGCGGGTGGACTTCAATGTTCCGCTCGACGGCGGCCGCGTGATGGACGACACGCGCATTCGGGAAACCCTTCCCACGATCGAGTACGCCCTGCGTCACGGAGCACGTCTGATTCTGGCCTCGCATCTTGGACGCCCCAAGGGCAAACCCAATCCCAAGATGAGCCTGAAGCCGGTAGCCGAGCGCCTGCGCATCCTGCTCGACACCGTATTGCGGCGCGGTGAAAATGTGGGCTTCTCTCCCGATTGCATCGGAATGCAGGCCGAAGAGATGGCCATAAAGCTGGAACAGGGCCAGACGCTGCTGCTGGAAAACCTACGTTTTCACGCCGAAGAAGAGGGGAACGACCCGGAGTTCGCCCACCAGCTTGCCAACTTGTGCGATTACTATGTGAACGACGCATTCGGCTCGGCGCATCGCGCCCACGCTTCCACTGAAGGCATCACTCATTGGGTGGAGAAAAGCGCTGCCGGCCTGCTGATGGAGAAAGAACTGGAATACCTGGGCAAGGCGCTCACGCATCCGCAAAAGCCGTTCATCGCGATTCTGGGCGGCGCCAAGGTCAGTGATAAGCTCGGCGTCATTCAGAACCTGATGGGCAAGGTTGACACCTTCATCATCGGTGGCGGAATGGCCTACACGTTTCTCAAGGCGCAAGGGCAGGAAATTGGAAAATCTCTGCTCGAGGCCGACAAAGTCGATCTCGCGAAACATACCCTGGAACAGGCCAAGGCGCAACACGCGAGGGTGCTGCTGCCGGTGGACCACGTTGTAGCCAACAAGGTTGAGCCGGGCGCGACGGTACGCTACGTCGATGAAGGGCAGCAGATTCCGCCGGACGGCATCGCCGTCGACATTGGCGCCAAGACGATCGAAATGTTCACCTCGGAAATCGGCACGGCGCGCACCATTATCTGGAACGGCCCTATGGGCGTCTTCGAAATCGATGCCTTCGCCAAGGGCACGCGCAAGGTGGCGGAGGCGGTTGCCGACAACGGGGCCGCGATTTCCATTGTAGGCGGTGGAGACAGCGTGGCCGCCGTCAAGGCCGCGGGTGTTGCCGACAAGATCACGCATATCTCGACCGGCGGCGGAGCCTCGCTGGAATTTCTGGAAGGCAAAAAATTGCCGGGCGTCGAGGCCTTGACCAACAAATAGGAAATCAGCATGACCAGGCTTGCCGACCCGCTGCGGATTGAGATCGTCGCCGGCAAAACGATTGTCGTCACCGGCCCTGCCGACATCACGCGCGAACAGGTTGACGCCATCGTGAACGCCGCGAACTCATCTCTCATGGGCGGCGGCGGTGTCGATGGCGCCATTCACGCTGCCGGCGGACCGGAAATCCTGGAGCACTGCAAAAAGATCGTTGCCGGCCAAGGCCGCTTGCCCGAGGGCCAGGCCGTGGCCACCACCGGTGGACGCTTGCCTGCGTCCTACGTCATTCACACCGTCGGGCCGGTGTGGCACGGTGGCGGTCATGGCGAGCCCGAGTCGCTGGCAAGCTGCCATCGGGAAGCGATTCGCGTGGCTGACGAACTGCAGCTTGCGTCGATCGCGTTTCCTGCGATTTCGACCGGCATCTTCGGATACCCGGCCGAACTTGCCGCCCCGGTCGCGCTGGGCAGTGCCTTTCACGGGCTGAAGAGCGCAGCGAGTCTTCGCGAAGTTCGCTTTGTGCTGTACGACGCGGCGACGCGCGAAATCTACACCCGCGCTGCCGAGAAGCTAAAAATATTTTCTGGCAACTCTGGCGCCAGAGATCTCTGAAATCGATACGGACTCATTCATGCCTCGCAAAAAACTGATTGCCGCCAACTGGAAGATGTATAAGACACCCGAGCAGACCATCGCTTTCTTTGAGGAATTCCTGCCTCTGGTCGCTGAGCACGAGCGCGACGAGATCGTAGTGTGCGTCCCATATATCGACATCGATGCCGCCGTCGCCGCCGCAGCCGGTTCGAACGTCGCCATCGGCGCGCAGAACGTTCATTGGGAGAAGGAAGGCGCCTTCACCGGCGAAATTTCCGCCCCTATGCTGCTCAGCCTGACCGTGACCCACGTCATCATCGGACACTCCGAGCGGCGCCAGTACTTCAACGAAACGGACGACACCGTCAATCGCAAGCTGGAGCTCGCGCTGGAATGCGGGCTGACGCCGATCGTGTGCGTCGGAGAGGTTCTGGAAGAGCGCGAGGCCGGCCTGACGGAAGAGGTCTTGCGACGGCAATGCCTGCGGGCGTTCAACGGCATCTCCGCCCGCAAAGCAGCCCGCCTCACCATGGCTTACGAGCCGGTATGGGCCATCGGTACCGGTAAGACTGCCACGCCCGAGATGGCTGCCGATGCCCATCTCGTGATTCGCGGCGAGGCCGCCAAAGCTTTCGGGCAGGAGTTCGCCGACAACCTGCGCATTCTGTATGGCGGCAGCGTGAAGCCCGATGTCTGCTCAGTGTTGATGACGGAAGAGGAGATCGACGGCGCACTGGTCGGAGGCGCCAGCCTCGATCCAAAAACCTTCGCCAGAATCGTTCAGTACTAGCTCGCCCGGCGAACCGTGGCCGGCGGCAACCCTAACTCTTCTGAGCGGCGCGAGGCGCAGCCTCCATCTGCATGGAATTACCTATCTTTCCAATAGGTTAGGTGTCTATAGTTTGCGCTGTTCCTCAATACAACCCTTAGGCCCTTCCACCTACTCTCACTAGGTTGAACGTTGGCCGATCACGATCGATTTCCGCTATTGGCAAGCTACCGAGCCACCGAATCCCATCAACCTCAATCGAACGGAGGCAACACAAATGAAGCCAGCTAAACGCATTATCCTCGTTCAGAATGATGCTTACCTTGTGAGCACCCGGAAGGCTCTGCTGGAGCAGCAGGGTTACGAGGTGCAAGCCGTGCATACGGTGGGAGCTGCTCGGGCTGCGTGTCAGAACATGGATTGCGATTTGGTCATCGTCGATTCGGAGGAAGACTATCGCTCCGCGATCGAGTTGTGTGAAGAAATCAAAGCCGCGGATCCGTCGGTCAGCGTCGCCGTCATTACCTGGCATGAATCGAAACTCGATTCGGAATGTCCGGACGAAGTTATTCCCCGCGTTCGTGGCCCGCAGGAGTTTCTCAACAAGGTGAAGCTCGCGCTCGCCGATGCCTAGCTCGACGGTGAAGCCGCTCGCTACGTTTGTACGGCTTTCAGGCGCTGGAGAAAAATGCCCTCAGTAGCGAAGGGCGTTCCGGCGTTTTTACCCCCCTCAAAAACTTGAAACGACCGACCCCCTCGGCGACTGACGTCGCCTCGGATGGCGGGAATAAAGGCCTTTTCGGCACGACCAAGGTCGTGCCCTGACGCGAATCATTCCTCCACGCGAGTTTTTCGGCGCCCGAAAGCCGTGCCCCTTCAGAAAGGCCGCACTACTGTGAGACCGCTCGAAACACCGTGTGCTGCGGCTGCGGCATCGGCACATCACCTTTTGCCGCCTTCCACAAAATCGTGTTGAGGACTGTATGGTCGGCGGCGTCGGCAACGGAGAAATCCAGCTCCGAACTTTGCTTCGCCATCGGCGACGACGCAGTATTGGCCTGGTAGATGGTTCCGTTGTCGCGGTTGCGATAGTCGGCCTTGAAGGGCGGCTGCTCTCCCGCTCCGGTAAACAGCGGAGCCATCACGGCGGCGAAGGCATCGTTGTTGTTCATGGGCGGAAGCCCCAGCAGCGCCTCCATCGTGTGCACCATGTTCACGGTGGTGTAGAAGTTGTGATCGACGAAAACCTTGCCGCTGCGCGGTGAATACTTGCTGATGACCAGCGCCGTGCTGCGATGCGCATCTACATGGTCGGCGCCATCCTGCGCGTCGTCTTCGATCACGAAGATTGCGGTGTCATCCCAATACGGGCTGTTGGAGACAGCTTCAACGACGCGGCCCACCGCCAAATCGTTATCAGCGACCGATGCATCTGGAGTAGGCGAGCCCGGTCGGGTTCCTGAAGTGTGGTCGTTGGGCAGACGCACCAGCGCGAAGTTCGGCAACTCGGTGCCTCTACCGGTTTTCTTCGCTTCGACAAACCCGGCGAACTCGCGCAGGAATTCGTCCACCCGAAACTGGTCGGGATATTCGACTTTGAAATCGGGATACTTCGGGTCCTGATGATCGCGCAGCTCGGGCTTGGTCGGGGTATTGTGCGCGGGCAGCGGAATCGCGAACTGGTAGGGGCTCTTTCCGCCTCCGAACCCCGCCGGCAAGTTGTCGCCGGGCTTGATCCGCGCGACGGCACACCTTTCCGGTGGGCCAGTTGGAGTTCCGCTGATCATCGGCGATAAGCTGCGAGGTTTGCCTTCGGTACACCAGCGTGTTTCGATGTACTCGCCATAGTTGCGATAGCTCAGGTTATGCCGCGCCAGATTTCCCCAGAGATATCCGGTTGCGGGAGCATTCGCATCGGGGATGCCGTACTGCAAGGGGATAACGTCGCCGACGGTGCCTTCGGAATCGTAGTCGCGCTCGCGGCCGCGATATCCGATTTGCCACGTACGTTCGCCGTAGTCGGTGGTGATTGCCGAAGTCGACCAGGGATGACCGTCGCCGGAGACCTCGCCGCTGTCATAAAAATTATCGAGCAGCCCAAATTGCCGCGCCAGCGCATGCTCGTTGGGAGTAATGGCTTCGCCGTACATGACCAGCGAAGGATCGCCGTCGCCCTCCTTGATGTCGCCAAAGATCTGGTCGTAGGTGCGGTTCTCTTTCAGGATGTAGATGACATGGTGGATGGGGTTCGAGCCATGTTGGAAAGCAATTTCGTCGGTCCTGCCGTTCATCCGATTGCTCTCGAGGACCTCTGCGGTGAGCTGCTTGCGCTCTTTGTCCGCTTGCTCCAGATCGATCCGCGCGATCGATCCGCGAATCATGGAGGCGATGTAAGGATGATTGCGGCGCGCATTCTTGTCATGACTCAGCCATGTGGCGTTCGGGCCGGTTCCAACTCCCTTGCCGGCGACGGCGAACAACACGTGGCCGTCGATCGCCAACGCCGTGGGGTACCACTCTGTGGGAATAAAGTAATTTGCAGATTCTGGTTTTGCGCCGGGCCTTGCGTCGCCATCCTTGTGCAAGTCGAAGACCGCGACGGCGTCGGAGGAAGCGTCAGCCACGTAGAGACGCTTGCCGTCAGCCGATTGCGCCAGCCCTTGCGGATAGTTGCCGCCGTACTTTTGGCCGGGCAGGCGCGTATCGAGATAGCGTTCCACCGCGCCGGTCCTGACGTCGAGGATCGCGATCTGGTCACGATTGGCCAGCGCCACGTAGAGCCATCGCCCGTCGGAACTCAGCAGCATGGCGCAGGGATGCGAAGAAGCGTCAGTCTCAACTGCCGGGGGCTGCAGCGCGATCTGCTTCAACACCCTGCCCGATCGCAAGTCGAGCTCGGCGACGGCCGATCCGTTCCACAGCGAGATCCATCCCAGCTTGCCGTCCTTGGTAGCAACCGCAGCGAAAGGAAACGCGCTGGGAATGTACTTGTCACTGCTGAGGTCGAAGCGCTGGAGCACCTTGCCATCCGCCGCGCTGACGAGCACTGCGTCGTCGGCAAGGTTTTCCGCCACCAGCAGAGCATCGCCGCCGGCGCTCTTCACCACCGCCAGTCCCGCAGGGTAGGGAATGGCATTGCCGGCTTTCACATGCTGCCTGCCGTAGGTGAGCTTCTTGCCGGTCTCTAATGGTGCCAACGGGAGCTTAAGGAAATGGTCGGGTGTGAGTTCACCGTGCGCAAATTTGTAGACGGCGATTCCATTGCCGATGCCGCCAAGCTTGCGTCCCTCAGCATTGACCGAATCTCCTTCCGGGTCGGTGAGCGAAGCGATGGAAGCGTAGATCTCGCTGCCATCGCTGCTCCAGGCGAGGCCGCAGAAGTAAGTCTGCCGGGCATCGACCTTCAGCCGCTGGTCAGGGAAGTCGCGCAGTTGGTTCGTAGCCAGATCGAGAATCGCAATCGACTGCGCGTATTTCGATTCGGCCGTGCCGCGCCCGTTGTTGAGCAGCGCCAGATACTTGCCATCGGGACTGAGCGCGACCACCGTGGGAAAGCTGTTGGTGCGCTGCGGCTCGCCGATGATCGGCTCCTGCAACTGCTTGCTGGAAGGCAAGTCGATTTGCTTGGTTCCAGCTTTCGGGGAAGCCGCCTGTGCTGCCGACAGGCACGCGGCGAGCAGGATGGCTGGCAGCGCCAGGCCGCAGAGCACCTTCATTTCTCACCTCAGCATTACTTGCCGATCTCTTCCAGGTACTTCTCCACATTACTTGCCGATCTCTTCCAGGTACTTCTCCACTTCCAGCGCCGCCATGCAGCCGGTTCCGGCAGCCGTGACCGCCTGCCGGTAGTGCCGGTCGGCCACGTCGCCGGAGACGAACACCCCCGGCATGCTGGTGCAGACGAATCCTTCAGGAATGATGTAGCCGTCGCCGTCGCGCTTAAGCTGGTCGCCGACGAAATCGGCATTCGGGGTGTGGCCGATGCCGAGAAACATCGCGCTGGTCGGCAAATCGAACACCTTGCCTGTCTTGAGATTCCGCAGCTTCAGCCCGGTCACCTCTTTGGCAGCGACATCGTGGACCTCTTCCACCACGGTATCGGTGAGGAACTCGATACTCTGGTGCTTGCGGGCGCGGTCGAGCATGATCTTGGAGGCGCGAAATTCGCCGCGCCGGTGAATGAGCGTTACCTTCTTGGCGAAGCGGGTCAGGAACAGCGCCTCTTCCATAGCCGAGTCGCCGCCACCGATCACGGCGATCTCCTTGCCCGAGAAGAAGAATCCGTCGCAGGTGGCGCATGACGAGACGCCATGGCCGATCAGCGCCTGCTCGCTCGGCAGGCCCAGCCAGCGCGCCGAAGCGCCGCTGGCGATGATCAGCGTCCGGGTCAGCAGCCTGTCGCCGCTGCGCATCTGGACCTCGATCGGCCGCTTGCCGATGTCGAGCTTTTTCCGGCTCAGGTCCAGCTTCGCGACATGGCCGTTGCGAATCTCGGCGCCAAAGCGCATGGCCTGCTTGCGCATGTTCTCGATCAGTTCTGGCCCTTGTATCCCCTCGGGAAATCCCGGAAAGTTTTCCACTAGTGTCGTAATGGCAAGCTGTCCGCCAGGCTCGTGGCCATCAATGACGATTGGACTGAGATTAGCGCGGGCGGCGTAGATTGCAGCCGTCAGGCCCGAGCATCCCGAACCGATAATCACGACATTGCTTATGTTGTCATTCATATTGAAATGAAATAGATTCCCATGCGCATCCGAAGATGCAGCAGCGATATGGTTTGGAGGGTCAGTTGAAGCAAATGGGATTCTAGCAAGAGAACGCCGCTGTTGGCTCTTGGCCCTTGGCTTCTGGCCAGAATTGCTGGCTGCAGAGGTATATTGTCCTCACGGAGCCGCACGTTGGGCCGAGCTCTATGCTCTCGCTCCCCTGCTATCAGGGCCGGTCGCAAAGGATGCCGGCTTGCCGTCTTTGCCACTCTCTTGACGAAGGACCAAAGTCGTAAGGGAATAACCCTCCTAGCCAAGAGCGAAGGGCGAAGGGCGGTGTTCCGAGCTAGAATCTTGATATGGCAAAGCTTACCTTGGTGTACGGCATGCGTCTGCTACCGGCAGAAGAAATTGCAGAGGTCGGGGATGGCGCCGTGAAGCTGAAGAACGGACGCGAGGCCCACGTTACGCTGCACATCCTCGAGGGCTCTAAAGAAGACATCGAAAAACAGTTGCGCCAGAGCGTCGATGCCTTCTTCGATCTTTATCCGGAAATCTGACCGGTACAGGGCATTGGACTTCGGCTCATTCGGGTCGTCAAACATAGAGATGGAGCGCGGTTTCGGCCGCCGGCATTCCCGTGGAATCCATGAAGCTGCCACAGGCTAACGAAATCAAAACCCGCGTCCGCGGCATCTTCCGTCCCCAGACGAAGCTTGGCAAAACCACGCTCTGGTTCGGCATTGTAGCCGGACTGGCACAACTGCTGCGGCTGGCGACGCGCTCTGCCGCCGGAACCACGATCAGCGGATGGGCGGAATTCCTTTCCTTCGTTTTCCTGGTTTTCCTGGTGCTGATGGGACTCCGCTGGGTACGGCAGCGGCTGATGTGGCGCCTGCGCAATCGCCTGATCGTCACTTACGTATTCATCGGCGTTATTCCCATCCTGCTGCTGGTCTCGATGGCGCTGCTCGCGGGATATCTTTTTGCCGGACAGTTCGCAACCTACATTGCGCTCTCCGATCTGCAGACCCAGCTCGATCAGTTGACAGCGTCGAACCATGCGCTGGCCTCGCAGTTCAGGACGCTTTCCCGTTCCAACCAACTCACTCCGGCGCTTGCCGCTGAGATTGCCAGCGCCTCGGAGGAGCACTTCCGCCAGCGGACCGTCACCGTGCTGGAAGGCGACAAAGGTTATCAGATCAGCCCCGGCGGCCGAATCGAAGAAGCCGAACTGAAACTTCCGGACGCCATCAAGGGCGATTTCAGCAACTTCACCATGGACGGCGGACGCCTGAATCTGCGAGCGGTTCGCCATGTCGATGCCGGGACCAAGCAACTGGTGGTGATCTCCAATGTTCCGGTCAACTACCGGTTGCTGGAGCGTACTGCGGCGAAAATCGGCGCTATCGATCTCTACCCGCCGAACCCGGAAATCCATGTCAAGGACAAGCCGCCGGCAGCGACGCAGCCGCAAAAGGGGAAGGCGCAGCCGGAAAGCAGCTTCAACATCAACGTGAAGACCGAGCCGCCGGCAGCTCCGAAGGCTGAAAAAGCAAAAGCGCAGCCGGACGACAGCCTCACCTTCGACCTGGGGAACTCATCGCCCAGTGTCAACATCTCCGGGCAATCCGGCTTCTCCCGCACCATCACTGCCGGTAGCGTGCCGCCCCCGCAGAGTACTTTCGACCGGGATTTCGATTTCTGGACCTTGTTCGACGCCATTGACTGGATGACGGGCACGCAGGAAACCGGCGCGCTCATGGTCAGCACCCGGCCATCGCTGCTTTACAACGTGCTGTTCGGCAGATTGGGCGAGAAAGCGGGAATTTTCCTGACTGCCCTCGCCGCCATCGCGATCTTCTTCGGCATTATCGAACTGATTGCGCTGATCATTGGCGTCCGCCTTACGCGCACCATGACGAAGTCCGTAGGCGAGCTCTACACCGCGACGGAGAGCGTGAATCGCGGCGACCTGACGCATCGCATCAAGATCGACTCGCGTGATCAAATGGCCGCGCTCGAGCAGTCATTCAACTCCATGACGACCTCGCTGGCGCGTTTGCTGGCCGAGCAGAAAGACAAGCAGCGCATGGAGAACGAGCTGGCCATCGCTCACGAAGTGCAGGAGCTTCTGTTTCCGGGCGTAGTCGACGAACTGCCGTCGCTCGAAGTGCATGGCGTTTGCCGGCCGGCGCGCACCGTCAGCGGCGACTATTACGATTTCATTCGCCTGCCCGACGAACGCATGATGCTGGCGGTGGGAGACATCAGCGGCAAGGGAATCTCCGCCGCGTTGCTGATGGCTACGGTTCACGCCTTCGTGCGCGCGTATTCGCTGGAACCCGAGCTGGCGCTGGCGCCCATGCTCATGGCCGGAGCCGCTCCCGGCGGCGCCAGGCTATACCAGGGCGGAAACGGGTCGCGCGACGAAGAGCTCGCTCCCGGCCGTCTGATGACCACCCTGAATTACCAGCTCTATCGCTCTACTCCGCCGGAGAAGTACGCGACCATGTTCCTGGGCTTTTACGACGCCGCCGCGCAGTCGCTGGTTTACTCGAACGGCGGGCATTTGCCCCCGATTCTCCTCTGCCATGACCACAGTGTCGTCCGTCTGGAGACTTCCGGCACCGTGGTCGGCTTGTTCGACGGAATTGCCTACGATCAGAGCCGCATTGCCATGCGCCCGGGCGACATCTTCGTTGCCTTCAGCGACGGCATCACCGAGCCGGAGAATGAGTTTGGCGAGTTCGGAGAAGATCGCCTGATCGAACTGGTGCAGCTTCACCGCGATCAGCCGCTGGCCCGCATCAGCGAGGCCGTAACCAGCGCTGTTATCGACTGGATTGGCGGGGCGGAGCAGCCCGACGACATAACTCTCGTATTGGCGCGCGCCCGCTAGCTACCTCCGAATAGCTCATGGGTTTGGCAGGAAGCGGTAGCCGACGCCTCTCACGGTCAACAGATGCTTCGGCTTCGAGGGATCAGCTTCGATGTACTTGCGCAGGCGCACGATGAAGTTATCGATGGCACGGGTGTCGGTATCTTCGCGCAAGCCCCAAACCTGCTCCAGGATTTGCTTGCGCGAGACGTTGCGCCCCGCATTGGCGATGAGGTGACGCAACAGTTCGGCCTCCATCAGGGTCAGGCGAAAGCTCTTGCCGTCGCTGCGCAATTCCAGCGTGCCGAAGTCGACTTCTTTTGCGGCGAAGGTGTAGACATCAAACTCGCGCGGCTGGTCGTAATGCTTCGCTTCGGCAACCCGGAAGTCCGCCGGTGGATCCGACAGCAAAGCTCCGGCCCACTCGCTGCGGCGCAGCAGGCTGCGAATACGCGCCAGCAGAATGGCCAGATCGAACGGCTTGGGCAGGTAATCGTCGGCGCCGGCGGCAAATCCCTTCAGCACATCTTCGGGACGGCCACGCGCCGTGAGCATCAGCAGCGGAATGTGGGCGTTGCCCTTGCGCAGTTCTGAAGCTACGGTGAAGCCGTCCTGGCCGGGAAGCATTACATCCAGCACCAGCAGGTCGAAATTCTCGCGCTTCTCCAGCAGCAGATCGAGCGCGGTCTCTCCGTCGCCGGCAACCTGGGTCTGATAGCCTTCGGCTTCGAGATTAAACTTCAAGCCGTTGGCCAGATGCTCTTCGTCTTCCACCAGCAGTATGCGAGCACTCATGCGTGGTGCCTTGGAAGTTCGATGGTAACAGTCGTGCCTTTGCCCGTGCCTTCGCTCTCTGCATAAGCGCGGCCGTCGTGGCGCAAAGCAATGGAGCGCACGATAAACAAGCCCAGCCCGCTGCCCTTGATCTGCAGGGAATGCGGAGCTACGACCCGGTAGAAGCGCTTGAAGACGCGCTTCAATTCTCCGCCGGGAATGCCGACGCCGTTGTCTGTGACGCAAATCCGCACGTTGTCCAGATCGGGCGTGACCACGTCCACCCGGATCTTCGGATCGTTCGGTGAATACTTCACGGCATTGTCCAGAACGTTCGACAGGGCGGTGGAAAGTTCCTCGCGGTCGCCAATGATGACGATGGGCTCGGCCGGCTTTCCGTCCAATTCCCAGATGAGGGACTGCGCCGTCAGGTGATGCCGCGACCGGGCCAGCTCGACCGCATCCTGCACCAGCGGCCCTACCTCGACTTCGGTGCGATGGAGTATCGCATTCTTCTGGTTCACGCGCGCCGCCCGCAGCACCTGCTCCACTGTGCCTGACAGCCGCTGCGTGTCTTCGAGCATCACCCGGTAGAATTTGCTGCGTTGCTGCTCATCGAGCGGCCGCCGCTGCAGTGTCTCCAGGTGCAGGCGGATGGAAGTGATCGGGGTCTTCAACTCGTGCGTAATCGCGTTGAGAAAGCTGTCCTGCTGCTCGTTGCGCCGCACTTCGCGCACCAGAAAAATGGTATTGAGAATGACTCCTGCAATGATGACTGGGAAGAAGACGATACCGAATAACAGCGGAATAAACTCCCGCCAGTTGAGGATGATCCAGCTGATGTTGAGCACCATCGCGACCGCGGCGATCAGCACGCCGAGGGTGATGAAAAAGGCGATGGTGGTTTTGCGGCTGGTAATGCGCATCGTTACAAACAGGAGGATAGCACCGGAGGTGGTGCTTCCGGATAGCAGCTTTGCCGAAGCTAGGGATGCTGCTGCTGGTCGGCTTGCGGCACCAGCTGGAAATAAAGCTGGCTGGGCAGATGGGTGTTCCAGTGATTCGTGACTTTGGCGTAGCCCACCAGCGCGACGAAAATAATGGCGATTCCCGCGGCCAGCGTCCAGGCTGAAACAGGGCGGACCGGCCGGCGCAGTGGCGGCTTCACCTGCATGGCCAGCGCGTCCTTAGCCGGGCACACCGCGACGCATTCCAGGCAGCCCGTACACTCGGCCGAGCGAATCTGCACCAGTTTATCGACGGGCAGCGACGACGGGCATGCCTTGGCGCATTTCGCGCAGTCGATACAAGCGTCTGCGTTGCGTACGATGCGCAATGGACTGAAAAGAGCCGCCAATCCCAGTAGCGCGCCATAAGGACATAAATAGCGGCACCAGAAGTTCTGCACGAAGAGGGATGCCACCACCAGTCCGAGAAGTACGAACGCCCCAGTTCCGGCAAGATAGCGGAAGAAGTCGAGCATACGAACGTCGACAACCAGTCCATAGGGACTAGCGACAAAATCGGCAATCCCTGCCGCCGGCATCGTAGCAACCGCGTAAGCGAAGAATGCCAGCAGCAGATACTTCAGCGAGCGCAGCGGGAGATCAAGCCAGCGCGGCAGCCGGAAGTTGCGGCGAAAGATGAAATGCCCGAGCTTCCACAAATATTCCGAGAACGTTCCGACCGGGCAGAGCCAGGCGCAAAACGATTTGCGAAACAGCCACGAGATCAGCAGGAATGCCGTGAACAGGAAGAATCCGGCGGTGTGAATCAAGGGCAGGTGCCCGCTGGCGAGCACATACTTGAACTGCATCAGTCCTTCGATAGGGAGCCAGCCCTCAACTCCTGCAGGCCGGGCCACGGCCAAAGCGTGGCCTCCGCTCTCAGCCCAGCGCACCCAGAGATAGAACTGCACTCCGATCAGTACATTGAGCAGGAAAAACGCAAGCTGAAACGCGCGCCGCAACCATTGCGAGTGGTCGCGGTCATGGCGGCGAAGCAGCTTCTTGCGAGGAACGCTCTTGCCAGGAACTGACGAGCCTGCGGAGACCGGAATTGGAGTTCCGTCAAAATTCTGAGAGATGGAAGGTTTTGCAGCCACCGCGCCTCCTTCACTCCTGAGACTAAGTGGCCGACGCACTTTCAGATATGACTTTCGTCACAAACATTCCTGTTTCTTGAATGCTATCTTTAGGCGATTTTTATGCTCCCGTTATTTCATTCTTGGTTGTGATGGCCTCTAATCGTAGAGGTCGCCGGACTCAGTATCTTGACCGGGGAAAGAGCAGAGCTGACGAATCGCGAGCTGCCGACGTTCGACATTGCCCTCATGAATCAGAACTATTTCAGAACACTGGCTGTGGCTATGGCCTGCCTTGCGCTGGCATGCGGCGCTTATTCTCAGAACCCTCCTGCAGCGGCGAGCACTATGCCGGCGGCAACGCCAAACGCTTCCTCGCCGAGTCCCTTGCCGGCGCCCGCCATGACCGGTCCGCTGCAACTCAACCCGTCGGTATCGTTTGAGGCCGGACCGCTGGGCAAGCTCAACCTGAACGGCATTGTCAGCGGCACGGGTCTGTTTCAGAGCAATCCTGTCCCCGGGAACAGCACGACCCAGTGGTCCATCAGCAATGGGGAGTTGATGTTGCAAAAGACCGAGGGCTGGTGGCGTTTCTATCTGCAAGCCGGCGCTTACAACTTTGTTTCGGTGGGAGCTCCTTACATCTCCACCCAGCGCGCCATCGACGGTCTGTATGGGCCGGTGCCCGTCGGGTACCTGACGTTCGTGCCGACAAAAAGCTTCAC
Organism: uncultured Acidobacteriaceae bacterium; assembly: GCA_963846815.1. GTDB lineage: Bacteria > Acidobacteriota > Terriglobia > Terriglobales > Acidobacteriaceae > CAVVDY01. The sequence continues at coordinate 1,143,278 of CAWJXG010000001.1, forward strand.
GATTCAGATTGGGCAACTTCCCACGCTGATGGGAGCGGAATACACCTTCGACTTCGAAAACATGAACGTCGAGCGCGGACTGCTGTGGGCGCAGGAGAACGCCATCACCCGCGGCATTCAGGTCAGCCAGACCCTGGGGAAGTTCTCGGCCATCTTCAGTTGGAACGATGGCTACTACTCCAATCGCTACTCATGGCTGAGCGGATCACTGAATTACACCAATGGAGCGCACACGCTCTCGTTTATTGGAATGGGAAACCTCAGCCACACGGCTTATCAGACCCTGGCTACCCCGGTGCAGAACAATGGCGCGATGTATTCGGTGATGTACACCTACAACAAGGGAAGCTGGATTGTGCAGCCCTACTTTCAGGTCGGGAACGTGCCCACCAATCCGGCTGTCGGAGTGGCGGATGGGGCGTCGGCTTGGGGCGAAGCCGTACTGGTGAATCACACGTTTAAGCATGGCTTCTCACTGCCGTTCCGCTGGGAATATCTTGCTACGACGGGGAGCCGCAGCGAGCAATCCGTGAACCTCCTTTACGGACCGGGCAGCGCAGGCTTGTCTCTTACCGTCACCCCCACTTATCAGTACAAACATCTGTTTACCCGTGGCGATGTCTCGTGGGTGAGGGCGATGGATTACACGCCGGGGAGCGCTTTCGGTTCCCACGGCACGAACCGGAACCAGGTGCGCGGCGTGATAGAAGTGGGATTCCTCTTTTAATCCGACGTTGTTTTCTAAATGCACGGTTTGCCTTGTATCCGGGCATGCCTTTTCAGGCGTGCCGAATCAGGCGTAAAAAATGCCCGGGCTTCAGCCCCTGCAAACCGGGCGCGCAGGGGCTGAAGCCCAAGATAATTGCTGGCCACCTTTGGCCCGGCTGAAGCCGTGCCCTGATACAAGACGATGTATCAGATAGCTCCCAGTTCCGGTAACAGGCGACTGTCCCTGCTATTGCGCCTTCGGAGCCGAGGCCGTGCTCGAGGTCGAAAGCCTCTCCAGTGCGCTCTTCACCTCGGCTGCATCGGGGCCGTTCGGGGTCTCGCGCAGATAGGCCGCATATTCAGCGCGGGCCTGCGGAAACTCGTGCTTATCCTCCAGCGCCTGTCCCGCAACATAGTGCGCCACAGCGTAGCCCTGGTGGGGCAGTGTGTTCACCTGCTGCGCATCCTTGAGGGCATCGTCGACCTCGCCGTCCTCAATCTCCGAGATTGCCAGCATGGTCAAGGTAGGAGCGTCCGGCGCCTGGACCGCAAGACACTTCTTCAGAAACTTCTCTGCGTCCGGAAAATCCTTCTGGCGCAAGAACATTCGCGCCAGGTTGCGATCGGCATCAGCATTCTTGTCGTTCAACTCAACCGAACGTTTGAAGGCGGCGATCGACTTGTCAGATTGATTCAGTTGGGCGTACATCACCCCCAGATTGTTGTAGGCCGAGTCGTACTCAGGATAGGCGGCAACTGCCTTTTCAAACTGGTCGGCGGCCTTCTGATAGTCCTTCTTCTTCCATGCGGACATGCCCTTATCGAATGCTTTGCGCGCGCTTTGCGGGACGCGCAACTCGGCTTCGGCGGCGACCTGCTGCTTGCCGGAAGACGTGGAGCTTTGTACCGCATCCGATGTAGCCCTGACGCGCACGTAGACAACTTGAAAGCCGTGCCCCGACTCCTCCAGATTGTCGAACTCTATGGGCTGCGAGGTCGTAGTCTCAATTCCTGGTCCCGATACTTTCACGTAGTACACACCATCGCTGGCAATGTGGAACCTGAGAGTGCCGTTATTATCCGTGTACATCTGGGTAAAAGCTACGCCGGTTCCGGCTTCGAGTTCGCACCGAAGCTGCATCTGTACGGGACGACTGTTTTCGTACGTGACGTGGACCTGAATTTCGCCGTCCGCTATCCGCCCGCCACGCTGGGCGCAAACCGTAGTAATGAGAAGAGTGACCGCAAAGAGCGGCAAGGATGGGCGGAGAATGCGGATCATTACTGCCCCCCGAGCGCGGTTGGGATCGCGCCCATTTGCGGGGATTGTACGCCCGATTCGACAAGGAAGATGTCAAATCGTGACGGATGCTCGATGTTTTCAGGTACTCTGGCGCCTTGCGGCCGGCACCGCCTGCCGGAATGAGCAACTATAATCGCGGCCCATGTGCGGAATATCGAAGCAGCCGAGACGCTTACGCGAAAGCCGTTGGGTGACGCTCCTCCTTTTGATCGTCTGCGCGGCGTTCCCACATCCGATCGCGGCACAGAACAAGCAACCGCCACCCCGGCTGCGCCAGGCGCCCACTGCAACTGCAGAAGATCGCCAAGATATTCTGCGGTACATCAAGAACTCCTGGGCGACCCTAAGCCGCTCGATGAACGACTGCGCTTCGGTCGTCGATCCCAAGATTCCAGCCGGACAGGCGGCCGTGCTCTATTTGCCCTATGGCAGTTCGATGCCTCCTTCGCTGGCGCGCCTGCAACATCAGTGCGCCGTCCGAGTTGAACACCTGCCGCACAAGATTCGGCATCTCGGCGAGGTAATGCCCGGCGAGTTGAGGGCCAGCGGGCTGCTCTATCTGCCAAACCGTTACGTGGTTCCCGGGGGACGCTTCAACGAGATGTACGGTTGGGACAGCTACTTCATCATTCGCGGCTTGCTTGAGGACGGCGAGCGCGAGCTGGCGCGCGGCATCGTCGAGAACTTCTTCTACGAGATCGAGAATTACGGCGCGGTGCTGAATGCCAATCGCACCTACTACCTCACGCGCTCGCAGCCGCCGTTTCTGACCTCCATGATTCTTGCTGTCTATTCGTCCGACCGGAAAGCAGGGCAGGCCGACCGCAAATGGCTGGAGCGCGCCTATCAGTACGCGGTGCGCGATCACGCGCTGTGGACGCACGCGCCGAAGCTTGCAGGCGATACTCAGCTTGCCCGCTACTTCGATGTCGGCGAAGGTCCGGTGCCTGAGATTGCCGATCATCCCGAGTACTACGCCAAGGTCGCCGATTGGCTGGTGCAGCATCCTGAGGTGAAGACCGGCTACATCGCGGCGACGCTCGCGGAAGGAATCGGCCCTGAATTGCGCGTTCCGCTCTGCGGCGACGAGCCGTGCAAGGACAGTCATCCGGTGAAGCTCACCGCCGGCTTCTACCAGGGCGATCGTGCCATGCGCGAGTCGGGCTTTGACCCGTCGTTTCGTTGGGGTCCTTACGACGGCTCGACGCAGGATTACGCGCCGATCTGCCTCAACAGTCTGCTCTACAAAGAGGAAGCTGACCTGGCGCAGATGGCGACGATGCTGGGCAAGCCGAAGCAGGCGAAACAATGGCGCGCGCAAGCCGAGCAGCGCAAGCAGCGCATTGACCGCCTGCTGTGGAACGCGACCCACGGCATGTTCTTCGACTGGGATTTCGTCAGGTCGCAGCTCTCTAGCTATGACTATGTCACGACGTACTATCCGCTGTGGGTTGGACTCGCAACGCCAGAGCAGGCAAGGGCCCTCATGAACAACCTGAAGATATTCGAACATGCGGGTGGATTGGCGATGAGCGACAACGATACCGGAGTGCAATGGGACTTGCCTTTCGGCTGGGCTCCAACCATGTTGATTGCCGTCGAGGGCATGCGCAGCGCCGGCTACAACGCCGATGCCGATCGCGTCTCTGAGGAGTTTCTCTCTATGGTGCTGGAGAACTACGAGCGCGACGGCACCATTCGCGAGAAGTACAACGTGGCAAACCGGTCAACCGAGGCCAATGTCGTCGGCTATCACCAGAACGTCATCGGCTTTGGCTGGACCAACGCCACATTCCTGGTGCTGCTGCACGCTCTTCCGCAAGCGGAACAGGACCAGATTTTGCTTGGCGCGAACGCGCCTGTGTCTGGCCCGCGGTAGAGCTGGCCTTCAGGACAGCGTCGCGACCCAACCTTTCCTATGCTGAAGCCGCGAAGCGGCGGCGTAGGTTTGCCCATCCAAAAGTGCTGGCAGATCATTCCACCGGCGGCGCGACTCCGCTGCTCGCCGGCTCTGCGATCCCAAGTTGAGCAAGCATGAAGGCGTAGTCGAAAGCCATCTCGTGATAACGATCATAGCGTCCGCTCGACCCGCCATGTCCGGCATGCATGTTGGTGTAGAAGATGAGCGGATTCGCGTCGGTCTTCATGGTTCGCAACTTTGCAACATACTTCGCCGGCTCCCAGTACATGACCTGGCTGTCGTCGAATGACGTGCGCACCAGCATCGCCGGATAGTTCGCCTGCGCAACATTGTCGTATGGCGAGTACGACAGCATGTAATGAAACGCCGGATCGTGCTCGGGATTGCCCCACTCCTCGTATTCCGGAACGGTCAAGGGCAGGGAAGGATCGAGCATGGTGTTCATCACGTCGACGAACGGCACCTGCGCCAGCACGACCTTGAACAGGTCAGGACGCATGTTGGTCACGGCGCCCATCAGCAATCCGCCGGCGCTGCCGCCTTCAATGGCAACCAGATCCTTCGCGCCATAGCCGTTCGCAACCAGATATTCGGTGGCGGCGATGAAGTCGGTGAAGGTGTTCTTCTTCTCCATCATCTTGCCGGCATCGTGCCACGGCTTGCCCAACTCTCCGCCGCCGCGAATGTGGGCCAGCGCAACGATCACGCCGCGATCGGCCATCGGTAGCCGCGCCGGGCTGAAGCTCGCCGGCAGCGGATATCCGTACGAGCCGTAGGCATAGACATACAGCGGCGCCTTCGCTTTGTCGGCCACGTCCTTGCGATAGAACAGTGAGATCGGGACCTTCGTGCCGTCGCTCGCCGTGGCAAACAGCCGCTCGGAGACGTAGTTGTTGCGATCGAATCCGCCGGGCACTTCGTTCTGTTTCAGCAGCGCCGAACGGTGCATATCGACAAAGTAGTCGTAGACCGAGGGCGGTGTGATGAGCGACTGATATTGATAGCGATAGGCGTTGGTCGTGAACTCGGCGTTGTTCTGCCCGCCGGCGTAATACGCGGGCTCGGGGAACTCAATCTCTTTGGTCGAGCCATCGGCGAACTGCACCACGCGAAACGCCGGATATCCGCCCAGCCGTTCGGTCACGACGTAGAAATTCTGAAAGACGTCGATGTCTTCGATCGGCACATCAGGACGCGGAGAGATCATCTCCTGCCACTGCTCGTGTCCGGGATTCGCGACGGGCGCGGTCACGACGCGAAAGGTCTGCGAGGTGTCGTTGGTGCGGATATAGAACAGGTCCCCGCGATGGTCGGCGTAGTACTCAATGTTGTCGCGCCGCGGCTCGAGCATGGTCCAGTTCGCTTCCGGTTGCGCGGACGGCAGGAAGCGCGACTCCGTCGCCGTATGGCTATAGGAGTTCAGCATAAGAAACTCGCGGCTGCGCGTGCGATCCACTCCGATGTTGAAGCGCTCGTCCTCTTCTTCACAGAGGAGCGGATCGTTGGCTGTGCCGGTGCCGGCCACGTGACGATACAGCCGGTATGACCGCTTCTGCACCTCGTCCTCAATGGTGTAGAAGAGCGTCTTGTTGTCGGACGCCCACGCGATGGACGTTACGCGCTCGGCGTCGTCGGGCAGATCCTGGCCGGTGCGCAGGTCGCGGATGTGCAAGCGATACTGACGGAATCCCACATTGTCGGTGGTGTAGGCCAGCCAGTGGCCGTCGTCGCTGACCGCCGCCGGGCCGACCGACATGAACGGCTGTCCTTCCGCCATCTGGTTCAGGTCGAGCAGCACCTGCTCGGGCGCTTCGAGCGTTCCCCGCTTGCGACACAGGATGGGGTACTGCTTACCTTTCTCGGTGCGCGTGTAGTAGTAATAGCCGTCCTTCAGGTAGGGAACTGTGTCGTCGGTCTCCTTGATGTGGCTGAGGATCTCGTCATATAGCTTCTGCCGCTGCGGAGCGAGCGAGGCGGTCATCTGCTCGGCGTAGGCGTTTTCGGCCTCGAGATACGACTTCACGTCGGGATTGTCGCGCTCGCGCAACCAGGCGTAGTCGTCGATCAGGGTCGCGCCATTCAGCATGCGCTCGGTGTGGACCTTTTTGGCCACGGGCGGTTGATGGGTGGCAGCAGCGTGGACTTCAGAGGATGCGGCAGCAGTTGTCATAAGGTAATCGGTAGGGCTCGGTGTCTCTTAATTGTACGGGTTGTGGCCGGGCGTTCAAGGCGTGATCTCACTACCCCACCCCGGCAACCGATGCCCGAATGGGGCACCCATGCGGGATGATTATAGGGGATGTGCGCGCTGGATGTGCTGATCGCCGGCTCGGCGCTGGCCATCGGCTACCACCCCAGCGGCAGGAATGAGTCGGGCACACGGCGGCGAGGGACGTGGAAGACCAATGGTTCGTCCGCATCTATGGAGTGCTGGCGGGTGCGGATCGAGGCATTCGCGTCGAAGTTGTGTTCAACCGATAGTTCGGGAGTTTCGAATGGGGCGCTAAGTTTTGGGCGGGGGAGCGGTGCCGCGCCAATGCAGCACGTTATAGCCATATATTCCAAGGCAGAAGATGTTGGCGGGAACAAATCCGAACTGCGAGGTTCGAATTCCGATGACGCAGATGATGGCGCTGTTTGCTCCAGCAACGATCCAACCCTGCCATTTATGCCTGCCGACCATGTAGGTCGAGAGCAGGGTAAGAGCGCAAGAGATGTAGTCAAGACGAAACAAAGTCAGCAAAGCCCGCCAACGATGCGGACTTCGAGCTGCCCATCGTCGGTCACGATTCCAAATTCAGTGTAGGGCAGGCGCGTGCTGCAAATCCGTGACGCCAATCACAAGAAGCCCTATTTTGGTTAAGATTTGCCGAGTCCCCCATGTGCGGTCAGTTGGACGTTGGCCGGGGAGAGTTCACTTGGCTGGCCGGGGCTTCGGCTTGGTTTTGGCTTTGAGGTTGAGCGCCAGGGCGGCGCGAATGAGAGTCGTCAAGGCCGCTTCATTAATCTTGTCGCCTTCGTGAATGTCGATGGCGCGACGGACGTTCCCTTCAAGGCTGGAGTTGAAAAGACCCTTGGGATCGGGCAACGCCGCGCCTTTGGCAAATGTCATCTTGACGTGGTCCTTGTAGGTCTCTCCGGTGCAGATGATGCCGGCGTGCGACCAGACGGGAACGCCCGGGGATGTCGCCTTCGCCCACTTCCACTCTTCGACGATCTCAGGGTCGGCTGTGAGTACGATGTTGCGCACTTTGGCGAGCGTCTGGCCGCGCCAGTCGCCCAGTTGCTTGATCTTCGCGTCAATGGAGGCAGAGGCCGATTTATCGGGTATGGGCGTTTTCATCGATAGCTCCAGTGCTCGCAACTAATTTAGATGGGCTCCGCCAAAGCTGCAAGCACCAGCGTAAAGCGCCAGGAGTTCGCAGGGGAGAATACTGGCGCTCGACTATAGTTATGTAATACTGCGCAACAATGAACGGAACAATGAACAGGTGGAACGATGCAGTGGGTGCGTAAACTCGTGCTGGTGCTGCTGACCATTATCGCGGTTCTGGTTACCGTCTGGGCGGCGGCGGCGCTGTACTTCGATTCGCCGCTCCCGGCGGTGCGGCCGGTCCTGACCGTGGTGTATCTTGCCGTGATCGTGGGCGCTCTGCTGATCCTGCGCCGCGGCCACGCCGGACTGCTGGTGGCATTCGCAGGGTTCGCCATGGTGGCGATCTGGTGGTTCACCATCAAGCCGACCAACACTGCCGACTGGCAGCCCGACAACGCCAAGACAGCCTATGCCGACATCAGCGGAGACCAGGTTACGATTCACAACTTTCGCAACTGTGATTACCGTACCGAGACCGACTACACCTGCCAGTGGGAAACCCGCTCCTACGACCTGGCGAAGCTGCGCGGCGCCGACATCTTTATTACTTGGTGGGGTTCGCCGTGGATCGCGCATCCGATTGCCAGCTTTGATTTCGGTGACGAGGGGCATGTCGCCATGTCGATCGAAACCCGCGACGTGGTGGGCCAAAGCTATTCGGCGATTCGCGGATTCTTTCGCCAGTACGCGCTTACCTACATCGCCAGCGACGAGCGCGATGTCATCCGCCTGCGCACCGACTACCGCAAGGATGAAGAGGTCTACCTGTTTCGTACCTCACTGAAGCCGGAGATGGCGCGCAAGATTTTCCTCGACTACCTGCAACGCGCCAACGAATTGCACAGCCGGCCGGAGTGGTACAACGCCCTGACCAACAATTGCACCACGAACATCGCCGTTTCGGCCGACCAGGCGCGTCACAAACGCATGAACCTGGATTACCGTATCCTGCTGAACGGCAAGATGGACGAGATGATGTATGAGCACGGCACGCTGGTCACGGGCGGCCTGTCATTGCCTGCATTGAAGGCGCAGGCGCACATCAACCCCGTCGCCAAAGCCGCCGGCGACAGTCCGGATTTTTCCAAGATCATCCGCGAGGGAAGAGTCGGGTTCTCGGACACGAGCTCGGCGACGCCCGAGAAACAGTGAGCGTCGATAAGCTACCTCAGATGGCGCGTCGCATCCCTCAAGGGCTGAAGCCCTGTATTCAGTTGGGTGCTTGCGACACGGCTGAAGCCGTGCCCCTTCAAAACCGGTCGAGAGGGGCCTTCAGTCTCTGTGCCCCGCCAAGGGCGAAACTCGGATAGACTTACAGCGTAAGCTTCAGCCCTCCCCGCCAGGCGCAGACTGTCCCTTTCCCAAGCCACAGAGTATTCGAGACCGGAGCAAGAAATGTTCGAACGGTACACGGAAAAAGCGCGGCGCGTCGTCTTCTTTGCGCGCTATGAAGCCAGCCAGTTTGGCTCTCCCTACATTGAGACGGAGCATCTGCTGCTGGGCCTGCTGCGCGAAGATAAGGCGCTCACCAATCGGTTCCTGCACTCGCATGCTGCGATTGAGTCGATTCGCAAACAGATCGAACAACTCACCACTGTCCGGGAGAAGGTTTCGACGTCCGCCGACCTTCCTTTGAGCAACGAAAGCAAGCGAGTGCTGGCGTATGCCGCCGAAGAAGCTGAGCGCCTGGGGCACAAGCACATTGGAACCGAGCACCTGCTGCTGGGCCTGCTGAGCGAAGAGAAGTGCTTCGCCGCCGAGATTCTGAAGGAGCGCGGTCTGTCGCGGTCGAAGATCCGTGAGGAACTGGCGCGTTTTCCGCGGCAGGAAGCCCTCGGCGCCGCTCGGGCGCCGTTATCGGCTGGTGGAGAGTTCTCGCGCGACCTTAGCGCTGCCGCTCGTAGAGGCGCACTGGGTACGGTGATCGGACGCGATCAGGAGATCAGCGCCCTGGCAGCAGTCCTCAGCAGTCCTGAAAGAAAGCACGCTGTATTAATTGGCGATCGCGAGGCAGGGAAGTCGGCGATTGTGAATGGGCTGGCGCTGCGTATTGCGGCTAGAGGCACTCCGCCAGAGCTGTGGGAGAGGCGTGTGTTCGCGCTGGATCTGGAAGAGCTGGCTTCCGGTATCAAGTACCGGGAGGAGGTCGAGGCACGCTTGCAGGTTTTCTTGCAGGAAGTCACCGATTCCTTCGATGCACTGCTGTTCATTCCGGACCTGGCGAGGTTGCTCGGCGGCGCTTCGAAGGAGGGCGTTCCGAATGCCGCGACAATTCTGCAGCCCGCATTAACCAGCGGGCAGATTCGTTGCATTCTCGAGACGACCCCCGCGGACTACCTGGCGATGGTTGCCAACTACGCGTGGCTCGCGGAGTACTCGCAGCAGGTGCCCGTACCTCCATTAGCTCAAGACACACTGTTGAAGTTGCTACACGTGGTGAAGGAAGAGCTGGGAAGGCAGCATGCGATCAGTTACGCCGATGCCGCGGTCGAGCTGGCGGCACGACGTTCCGAGGGACGTGTCGGCAAAGCGGTGAATGTGCTTGAGGCGGCAGGATGGCGGGTCAAGTCGCGGCAATCATTATTACCAAGAGAGGTAGACAAAGCGCTGCGCGAGTTCAAGCTCATGGAGCGCCGGGTCGAGAGCGCCGTGGCAAATCATGAGTTCACCAGTGCCCGCTCGTATTCGGACGAAGTAAGCAAGCTTCGCGCTGCGCTTCAGGAGCTGTACGCAAAGCACCAGATCGATGTCTCGACTGTGGGAACAGTGCAGGTCGAGGACGTGGAGTATGTGCTGGCGCGGTGGCTGGAGTAATTCACTGCGCGCGGACGGCCTGCCAGGTTCCCGTGCCTTTGGGGGCATGAAACTTGCCTTCAATCTTCGTGCCCTGGACCACGCCGTTCACCTTTTCGCCTTCGACCCGGCCGCGGAAGGTCAGGGGGTGGCGAGTCTTGGTGCGAAAGACAATGTGGCGCTCCTGGATCGTGCCTTCGAGGCCTCCGGAGGCATACGGACCCTTAAAGTGTCCCTTGAGGTTTTCCCCGTTTTGCTGGAGATCAATGTACTTGGTGGAGGTGGTGCCGTTGGGGTCATTGGCGTAGATGGTCCACTTGCCGGCAACGTTGGCGGGCGGTTCCTGCGAAGGCGGAGGCGGCTGCTGCGCCCGGCCGATGTTACTAAGTGCCAGCAGTAGAACGAAGCAAAGTGGGATGAGTCGCCAACTGTATTTCTGCATTGGACCTCCGGGAAGACTACTTTAACAGTGAGGGTCTGCAGTATAAAATCCGCTGAAGCTTCTGCGTTTCGTGAGCGTCCCGAAAGACATAAGGATACCTTTACCTATGACGCGCCTGATCAGCCGCCGAACCTTACTGCAAAACCTGCTGGGCACTGCCGCTGTTACGGCGGTGGGATCATCCGTCTTTGACGCCTTTGCGCAGGGGCCGCGCCGTGGAGGTCCGACGGGCCAGGAACGCGGCGAGATGGGGCGCATCGACTTCGCGTTCCGCAAAAAATACCGGGTGCCGGCGATGGCGGTGGCAATCACCCGCAACGGCGAATTTGTCTACGACGTTGCACGTGGCATGGCCGATCGCCAGGAGTTGCAGCCGGTGCAGCAGAACGGCCTTTTCCGCATTGCCAGCGTGACCAAGCCAATCACCTCCGTCACCATCTTTACGCTGATTGAGCAGGGCAAGCTGAACCTTAACGACAAGGTATTCGGCCCATCAGGCATTCTCGGCGAGAAGTACGGCAAGCCGCCTTATAAGCAGTACGTCACCGATATCACTGTCGATAACCTTCTCACCCATACTTCCGGAGGATGGCCGAACGACTCCACCGACCCCATGTTCCGCTTCAATTCATGGGACCACACCAGACTGATTACCTGGACGCTGGAAAATCTTCCGCTCACGTATCCTCCGGGCGAGCACTGGGCGTATTCCAATTTCGGCTACTGCGTTCTGGGCCGCGTGATCGAGCAGGTCACGGGCCAGCCGTACGGCTCCTATGTTCAGGCGAACATACTCGCGCCTTGCGGCATCACCGACATGAAGATTGCGGAGAACAAGCTCAAGCAGCGCGCGCCCACGGAAGTCGTCTATTACGGGCAGTACGGCGAAGATCCGTACAAAATCAATGTCAGCCGCATGGATTCCAATGGCGGATGGCTGGCCTCGGCCCAGGACCTGGTGATCTTCCTTGATCACATCGCAGGCGCGGGAAAGATTCCGGCGATGCTCAAGCCGGAGACGATCAAGCTGATGACGACTCCGGCTGCGGCGTATCCGCAGAATGCCCCGGCGAAATACGCCCGGGGATGGATGGTGCGCGACAATGGCGCCGGCAACTGGTGGCACAATGGCAGCCTGCCGGGCAGCACCACCATCATGGTCCGCACGGCGAGCGGAATGTGTTGGGCCGGGCTGACTAACACCCGCACCGAGCCGCACGACGAAATGGACGCTGCCCTGGATCAGGCGATCTGGAACATGGTGCGCTGTGTTCCCGCCTGGGGATGATTCGCGCCGGGTACTTCTATAGGCCGATGTCAACGATGCAATGGGACGGTCTCGTCACGCTCGCGCTGCCCATGGTCCTCTTTCAGGATGACGCACGAAGATGGCGAGAGGCTTGTCAGCAGTGCGGATCGGTGCTACGGTCTGTGTTCTCCCTCATATTCACAACGAGTAGATCGGTCGGGACGAGTCCATGGAAATCAGCAACGACGAAGTGCGGACGTCTGGCGAATTGACGACTTGCGCACAAACTGGCGAAGGCAGCGAAATCGGCAATGAAGGACGAACGGCCGCCGGCTCAGCGGTTACTCGGCGCGGGTTCCTGGGAGCTGCCGGTGCGACGCTGATCACTCTTGCGTATCCGCTGGCCGCGCAGACTCTTGCCCCACCGCGGCGGGGCGGCTCCCCGTTGACCGTGCTACCCGAAGATGGCCGCAAGCTGTACTTGGATGCCATCGACAGCGCGACCGAGGAGATTCGTATTTTGATCTGCGTGCTGGAGGATCCGCAGATTCTCGAGCGGGTGCAAGCGGCCCTCCATCGTGGCGTGTCGGTCCGCGCCATTGTTGATTCCGGCAAATATCACGACTTGGCGGCAGAGCGAGACCATCTGCAGAAGTATCTGACCTCTCAAGGCGGAGAACTGCACCTCAGCAACCCAGTATTTCCGAGAAGTTTTCCCAAGATCATTCTGATCGACTCCAACCTGCTGGTGTACGGCTCGGCTTGCCTGGACCAGACGACATTCCTGCTGTATCGGGATTTTGCAACCACATCGGAGGATCCGCAGCTTCTGCAGGATCTGCATCTGCTTTTTGAGAATGACTGGTCGTACTCGGCTGGCGTTGGGGAGCAGCCACCGGCATTCAATCCGACGCCACCTTTCTCAAGTAAGGACCTCATCATCAGTCCGGTGAATGGAGCTGAGAAACTCGTCCATCTTTACCAGACAGCGCAGCAGAGTATCGAGGTCTACACCGAAATTCTGGGTAATCTCATGCTGGAAAGCGAACTGGCAGCGGCGGTGAGGCGTGGAGTTGAGGTGCGCACGATCAGCCCGTTCTATGTAAACGGCGGCAGCCCAGAAGTACAGGCCAGGCAGCTTGCATCACTGCGGGCTTTGTCAGCGGCGGGCGTCGATGCTCACGTGAATGGCAGTGTGACTCCTCCGATGCCCTATATGCACGCTCGCGCCGATGTAGTTGATGGCCGGGTTGGTTTTCTGGGCTCCGTCAGCGTTTCGCCCGATTCGGTCGCTTTCAATCGAGAGATGGGTCTGGTCGTGCGCGATCAGGCTCTGGTACAGCAGCTTCGTAGTCAGTTCGAGTCGGACTTCCAGCTGCTGACCAGGAAATTCGCTTGGTAATTCACGGCATCGCAAGCGGCCCACGGGCAGAGCTATCCCTTGGCGCGGGCAGCCGCCACTCGCATGGGATAAACCTCAAAGCGGTTGAGCCCGGCTATTACGGTGGGATCGTTCTCGCCAAAGTTGCGGGCTTCGGTCTCATCGGCGACTTCGAGAATTCCCACGCCAAAGGCCCCGTCGGGCCCTGCCACCGGACCGAAGAGCAGCAGCTTGCCCGCTTCAAAATTCTGCTGGCAGTAGGCGCCGTGCTGCGCCATCAAAGCGCGCTCTTCTTCAGTTATGTCGGTGGCGAAGGTCGCGCGCGGCGGGGTCAGCTTGAAATAGTAGTGTTGTTTGGGCATAGCTCAAGCATGATAGAACACCGGCGCGGACCGGATCGAAATGAGGTAAGTTCGGGATCCCACCCAACCGGAACGAAGATTGGATGGGATAGCGAATAAGGCGTTTTAGCTTTGGTCCTACATGCCTTCCGTGGCGGTTTCCTGGTGGAAGGGAGACACCCACTTGCCGCCTTTCTTCACCCACAGCGAGCTGGCAATTACTTTTCCGGCCTGCTTTTTGCCTCCGCAGGTAGCGTCCTGGGTGGCGGTATAGGTCATCATCACCGAATCCCTGTCGAGCCAGAGATAGGAAAAGTCAGACAAGTTATAGCTGTTGACCTTGCAGTCGCCGGAGTTGAGTTCTTTCATAATCTCCTGCTTACTGCGCTGCATGGTGCCGTCAGCAATGTTGATGACGTCGTCTGGAATCATCGCCGCCATAGGTTTGGCGTCATGGTCTTTCCATGCCTGCCAACCTGCCTGCTCCATGGTTTGGAGGGATTTCTCTACCGCCTGATGGTCTTCCGCCCATAACTGCACTGCCGACATCAGCAGGGCGAGGGTAAACACCGATACGAGGATTTTGCGCATTTTCATACCACATCTCCTTTTCCTGGTGCTCGAAATGTAAAAGGCAGATGAATTGGTGTCAACTCAAGATAAAGAAACCCACCTGGTAATACCCCCTGCCTCCCAACTGGAGCACAATGAAACCATGATCGTCTATTTCTTTCGTCACGCCAGTGCAGGCCATCACAAAGTTAGTCCCAAGCAGGACGAGAAGCGTCCGATCGACGAAATTGGCGAGCGGCAGTCTCGGGAAATGGGGCGGGCGCTGGCGGCGCTCAAGGTGGAACTCGACGCGATCGTCTCCAGCCCGCTAACGAGGGCGCTGCAGACGGCTGAGCTGGCGGCGAAGGAGTTCAGCCACAAGGACAAGATCGTGATCGATGAGGCAATGCGTCCGGAGGCGAGCTACGACCAGTTCCAGGACCTGCTGGCGCAATACGGCAAGAACAAAGCCATCATGGTGGTCGGCCACAACCCCAGCATCACCGAGTTCCTGATGAACCTGCTGGCCGGCAGCCAGGAATGCCAATGCATCGAGTTCAAGAAGGGCGCGCTGGCAAAAGTCGAAATCGACGGCGGCAAGGCGGTGCTGAAATGGATGCTGACGCCGAAGCTGGCGGAGAGCCTTCAGGCGGTTGCAACGAAGAGCTCGCGTCCTAAGACCTCGCGGAAATAGTCCTTCTCCTGTTCCACGGCCCACAATTCGAGCTCCACGCCTTCGGAGGTATTCGGCGTCAGGCGCAGGGTGACGCGCTCGTCATTCGAGAGTCTGACCTGCAGATCGCGCACCGCGCCACGGCGCCCCTGATCGATGGCTCGCGCCAGCCGCAACAGGGCCACGGCCTTGGGGACAAGAGCCTGCTCGTCGGAGGGAAGAAGCCGGATATTGCGATCGCTGAGGCTGGGAAGCGACTTCCCGACGTAGCGCGCGATAGCGGCGATGATGAGGCGCTGCACCGGCGTGTATCCGAAGATTTCTGAATTGGCGATGACGTAATAGGTATGGCGGCGGCGGCCAGTGCGATTGATGTAGGAGCCGACCTCGTGCAGCATGGCGGCGGCCTCCAGCCAGTCGGAGTATTGCGGCGGCAGATGGTGCACGCTCTGCAGGCGGCGGAAAAGCTGGATGGTGAGGTCGCGAATGCGGCGGGCAAATCGAAGGTCGACGCCGTAGTGCGTTGCAGCGGCGATGAGAGCGTCCTGCCGCTCCGACTCGACGCGCTCGCGAATGGCGGAGCTGGCGTTATAGTCGGCCATCATCTGCGCCAGCATGCCGTCGCGCAGGCCGAGAGGCAGGTAGCGGAAGCTGCGCAGTTTGCACATCTCCATCAGCTCGGAGAAGACCATGGCGCCGGCGATGATGATCTCGGCGCGCTTGGGACCAATGCCGGGCAGCGCGCGCCGCTGCGCCAGGCTGCGGCGCGTGAGCTGCTTCAGCAGCTTTGAAACTGCGGGCTGAGGGACGGTGTGCGGCTTGGATTCGTCGCTGGCTTTGGCTTCGTAGAGTCCGGAGAGCGCCGCCGGCGTGCCGGAGGTGGCGAGCACAGCCTGCACCGTGGCGTCGATAAGACGTTTTCGCACGCGCGAGATTTCGACCTGGATGAACCTTCGCATCTGTTCCAGTTCGTTCTTGCTGGGTGGATCGTGGTGGAGAAACGTCTGCGTCATGCGGACGGCGCCGATGGGCAAGCTCACCATTTCGGCGATGTGGCCCTGGTCGGAGAGAGTCAGTTCACAACTGCCGCCGCCAAGGTCGATCAGCAGGACGCGGCTGCGGCCGATGTGGTAGTTGGAGAGAATGCCGAGGTGAATGAGGCGGCCCTCTTCAAGGCCGGTGATGACTTCAGCGTGCCAGCCTGTCGCTGTGAGCACCCAGTCGAGAAAGGCGCGGCTGCTGCGGGCGTCGCGCAGGGCACTGGTGGCGACGACGCGCACCCGGTCGACGGCATAACTCTGGGTGGCACGCAGAAATCGCTGCAGCACCTGAATGGTGTGCGCCATGGCCTGAGGTTCCAGCGCGCCGGTGGTGAACACGCTTTGCCCCAGGCGCGTAACTTCGCGGTCCTCATGGATTGTCTTGAGACGGTCGCGATTGGTTTCGGCAATCTTCAGCCGGACAGAGTTCGAACCGATGTCTACCGCAGCGAATCTGGGCATGCCCTGGGCTCATAGGAGCGGCCCATTTTCAGCTTGCCGCCCGCGAATGTGATCTGGGGTGAGTGCCACGGCTGCTGCGCGGCGGCTTGCGCTGAGCGGCGAGCCCTTCCGATTGCAGGCGAAGCAATCCCCGCTTGGCATTTTGGCATGTCTGGAGCGATTCCTGAAACTTCTGCTCCTCCAGGCTGTGCAACTCACGCAGAAAAGCGGATTGCCTGGGCGATTTTGATGATTTACCTGGTTGCCGTTAAGCGGCCCAGACGGCTCGCCGTGCTGGGGCCAGGCGTATGCACTAGCTCGATCGCACACCCCGGACCAGCGCAAGAGTGGTGAGGTCGTTGGTGGGAGGGGCGGTGCCCAGATGCTCTCGGACAGCGTCGAGGATACGGGATGCGACCACGTTGGCGCGGTCGAGAGGAACCTTGAGGAACTCTTCTTTCACGCCGTGCAGGCCAAATTCTTCTCTTCTGCGCAGCGCCTCAACCACGCCGCGCGAGACCAGTAGCAGAGCGGTTCCGGGCGCGATGTGGGCGGTTGGAGCCTCGTAGGTCGAGGCCGCGAACAAGCCAAGCGGCAGCCCGGTGGCCCGCAACTCCACGATGTCGTTGCCGTGGCGAAGCAGGCCGGGGGTGTGTCCGGCGTTGACGTAGCAGATGGTCCCGATGTCCTCGCTGTAGCAGCCAATGAAGGCGGCGCACACGCAAACCGCGGAAGCGCAGCGGCGGATGGTTGCATTCAGATCCATGCAGAATTCCATCATCGCGTCAGCCTCATTGATGTCTTCGTGGCCGAGTCGGGCGCAGGCTGCTTCCTGAAACGTGGTGTGGGTGGCAGCGATGATGGCCTGGTTCTCCGCGTGCCGGCCGGCAACATCGAGCAGTCCGAAAACCACGCGGCGGGGCGTGGTGCGCATGAAGTGATAGAAGTCGCCTCCCACACGGGCGCCATGCACCATGGCGGAAAGCTCCGCGCCATCGATGGGCGGGAAGTCGGTGCATGTGGGCACAAAGCCTGTGCCAGTGGAGCCGGTTCGGTGGAAGCGCAGTTTCATGGAAAGCCTCGATCGCTTTCGCTATGCCAGGCGCAATCGTTGACAAATCATAAACATAAATCCGGGAATTGCAAGCTCTTGCCAACAATTGAGATGTGGGCCAAGGCTGGAATGGGGGCCTGGGAAGTACCGGCGCATTTGGCTGTACCGGGCAGACAGCGACCCCTATAATCCGGTAATCTATCTGTAACAGTCAGTTATTGAGATGGATGCTTCAGGGCGCTGATTGCGACGAAGCAGAGACTTCAGAACGTCTCCACAAGGGGTACCGCCGAATTGTGTGGCATTGCCGGATTTACACATAAGAACTGGTCGCCAAGTTCCGACCGCATACGATCCGCCACTGCCACCCTCATCCATCGCGGGCCCGATCAGCAAGGTGTCTATAGCTCCTCGATGTGCTCACTGGGTGGAGCGCGGCTCAAGATCATCGATCTGGCGGGCGGCGATCAGCCGATTCAGAGTCCCGACGGCAATGTCATCATCGTCTTCAACGGCGAAATCTACAACCACATGGAATTGCGCCGCGAGCTCGAGGCGCTGGGGCACACCTTCGAGAGCCACTGCGACACCGAGACCGTGCTGCACGCCTTCATGGAATGGGACACGAATTGCTTCCAACGGCTGCGGGGCATGTTCGCTGTCGCTCTGTGGACGGAGTCCGAGCGGCGGCTGGTGCTGGCGCGCGACCGTGTCGGAATCAAGCCGCTCTATTTTGCGCAGCGGCGCGGCGACCTCTTCTTCGGCTCCGAGCTGAAGGCGATCCTGATTCATCCCGAGATCGAGCGCAACCTGAGCATGGAGGGCCTCGACTGCTATCTGTCGCTCAACTATGTGCCCGCTCCCTGGACGCTGGTCGACGGCATCGAAAAGGTGCTGCCCGGAACCTGGGTAGAGTGGCGCAATGGGCGCACGAGCAGCGAAGCCTACTGGACCGTTCCCGAGCAACGCTACGAGGCGTGGACGTTGCCCACCGCGATCGAAGAGTTCGATTCGCTGATGCAACAATCGACCCGCGAGCACCTGGTTTCGGATGTGCCGCTGGGAATCTGGCTGAGCGGTGGAATCGATTCGTCGACCATTCTGCACTATGCGGCAAATGCGACCAGTTCGCGGCTGAAGACCTTCTCGATTTCCTTCAACGGGCGTAGCTTCGACGAGACGCCCTACATAAAGGAAGTCGTCTCCGCCTATGGCACGGAGCACGAGCAGCTTGATCTGAATCCGACGCAGGACCTTGCGGGCGCGATTGAAGAGTTTGCGTATTACTCCGATGAGCCCAGCGCCGACGCCGGCGCGCTGCCGGTGTGGTTTCTGTCGAAACTCTGCAAGACGCAGACCACGGTTGCCCTGAGCGGCGAAGGCGCCGACGAGCTGATGGGCGGGTATCTGACCTATCGCGCCAACCGTTTTGCGAAGATCTTGCGGAACGTTCCGCGGCCCACGGTGCAGGCTGCGCTGACAGCTTTGCGCTACTGGCCGGTATCCGACGAAAAGATCGGCCTTGAATACAAGTTGAAGCGTCTGCTGCAAGGCTCGCTAATGTCCCCGGCGCGGGCGCACGTTTATTGGAACGGAACTTTCTCCGAAGCGGAGAAAGACCGCCTGATGGCCGCTGACATGCCGAAGGCGCTGCACGAACTGCTCTACGGACCGGAGGGCGTGAACGGGGCCCGTAATGGACTGGGTTCGTATCTGCGCTTCGATCAGCAGTACTACCTGGCTGACGACATTCTGGTGAAGTCGGACCGCATGAGCATGGCCCACTCGGTGGAAGTACGTCCGCCGTTCCTCGACCATCGCATTATCGAGTTCGCGGCTACGCTTCCGCCGGAGTTGAAGATTCGCGGCTCGCGCCAGAAGTTGCTGCTGAAAGAGGCGATGCGCGACAAGCTGCCGCAATCGGTGCTGACGCGCAAGAAGGTAGGCTTCGATATTCCGGCGCACGAATGGCTGCGTGGCATTTTGCGTCCCATGCTTGTTGATACACTGAACACAGGTCTAGCAGAGTATCCCAGCCTGTTTCGAACAGACGAAGTCAACCGGCTCGTGACCGAGCATATGGAGAGGCGAATCAATATTGGATATCACCTCTGGGGGTTGATGATCCTGTTCCAATGGATGAAAAGATGGCGCATACAGCAGTCGACGTGGTCGACGGCCCGGCAACAGCTCCAACCCGAGGGAATCGCGATCTCTTCCTGATCGTCATTCTGTGCTCGGTTCTCATATATCTCGCGTGCATAATCTCACCGCCTTACCTGCAGGACGACGTGGATGCCGTTCAGGCGCAGATTGCGCGCAACATGCTCACCTCCGGCGACTTTGTAACCGCGCGGCTGGATGGCGTTCCCTATCTGGAGAAAGCCCCGCTTGTCTATTGGCTGATCGCCGGCTCCTACAAAGTCTTTGGCGTTCATGATTGGTCGGCGCGCATTCCGATTGCGCTGTCGAGTATCGCCCTTGCCTGGCTGACGGCGGCTTTCGGCCTTTGGGCCTTTGGGCGCAAAGCCGGGCTGTATGCGGGCTTGACTATCGCCATTTGTGTCGGGCTCTTCCTGTTCACACGCGTCCTGATTCCCGACGTCATGCTGACGTTCACCATTGCACTCGCGATGTGGGGATTCCTGCGGGCGCTGGATGAAGAGGAGGCCCATCCGCGCCTGTGGGCTTACCTCATGGCTGCCAGTATGGGCGTGGGCCTGCTGCTGAAGAGCCTGATCGGGGTGGTGTTTCCCGTCGGCGCAGGTCTGGTTTACCTGGCGATCACGCACCAGCTATTCTCTGCGCGTACCTGGAAGCGGCTGCATCCGTTCCTTGGAGCGCTGATCGCATTGGCGATTGCCGCTCCCTGGCATGTACTGGCGACGCTGCGCAATCCGCCTTACTTTGCTTTCACGCTGCACAGCGGCCCGGGCGAGTATCACGGATTTCTGTGGTTCTACGTCATCAACGAACAGCTTCTGCGGTTTTTGAATCTGCGTTATCCGCGCGATTACAGCACGGTGCCACGGCTGTACTTCTGGCTATTTCACCTGGTGTGGCTGTTCCCGTTCAGTGTTTATTTCCCGGCGGTGTTCAAGCTGTCGTACCGGCCGGTTGACCGGGCCGGCCGCACCCGTTTGCTGGCGCTGTGCTGGGCAGGATTCATCCTGGTATTCTTCACCTTCTCGACCACGCAAGAGTATTACTCGATGCCGTGCTATCCGGCGCTGGCCTTGCTTCTGGGCTCGGCCATGGCGATGGGCGGACGCTGGGTGGAGCGCGCGACGCGAGTGCTGGGCGTGCTATGCGCTGCGGCAGGAGCAGCTTGCATCGGAATCCTGATCGCAGTGCGAAACGTTCCCGTGGTCGGCGACATTTCGGAGGCCGTCACCAGGCAGGCGAACTACAAGCTTTCGCTGGGGCATATAGAGGACCTCACGCTGCCGTCGTTCGCCTACATGCGGCTGCCTCTGGCGCTGGCAGCGGTGGCGTTCGCGATCGGCGCGATTGGGTTGCTCATCTGGCATCGGCAGCGCGCGTTTATCTCTGCCGTGGTCATGATGATCCTGTTTTATCAGGCGGCGCGACTCGCGATGGTGCAGTTTGATCCCTATCTGGGATCGCATAAGCTGGCGGTGGCGTTGGAGCATTCTCCCGAGGGGCAGCTCATCACCTACGGCCATTACTATCCGTTCTCGTCAGTATTCTTCTATACCAACCGGTCGGCGCTGCTCTGGCATGGGCGGCAGATGAACCTGATTTACGGCTCGTATGCACCGGGCGCGCCCAATGTGTTTCTCGATGACGCGCAACTGGCGGAGCGCTGGCAACAACCAGAGCGGCAGTATTTGCTACTGCCGGAAGACGAGTTGCTGCATCTAAGAGGGTTGGTGGATTCCCGGAATATCGTTATTCTTGCGAGCAGTGGGGGAAAGCTGCTGGTCACCAACCAGGGCTTGCCTGCGCAGTGAGCACATAGTGCGGCGCTTTAGCGCCGCGTTCCAGGTGCCCTCCCGACGGAACCTTGGACATTCGCAGTGCGTAGCGAACGTCCACTGTCAAACGAAAGCGGTTTTGGACGCGCACCGGAAGGTCGGCGCTAGCAGTTGCAAGGAGCCAGGATGTCTGTAGCGTATCTGCCACGTGTCTGGGCAGGGACCAACCTCTCGACGAGCCTGCTGCCGGAGAAGATTCGCCCGCTTTCGGCGCATATCAAGCTGACGGAAAACTGTCAGGCCAAGTGCATCAGCTGCGATTACTGGAAGACGCGCTGGCAGGATGTGATCAGCACCGGGCGCGCCATTGAGTTGATCAACGAGATCGAAGCCGCCGGGATTGGCTCGCTCCGCCTCACCGGCGGCGAACCGCTGCTGCGCAAAGACCTGTTCGACGTGCTGGGTAAATCGAACGCGTCGCGGCTGAAGCGCATCATCCTGCAGACGAATGGCCTGGCGCTGAAGAAGCTACATAAAGAGGTCAATGATTCGCCCATCACCGACGTGGCGGTTTCCATCGACGGGCTGAAGCATACCAACGACACCATCCGCGGGATTCGCGGCTATTTTGATCTGGGCATCGAAGGGCTTTCGCTGCTGAAGGGCAAGCGGCTGGCGATTTCCGTCACGTTGAATAAGATGTCGGCCAGCGAACTGGATGAACTGGCTGCAAGCGCTGACGCAGTCGGCGCGCACCTGGAATTCAACATCCTGAGCACCAGCCTGTTTTTCCTCGAGAATGCCGACCTGACCTCGATGTGGCCCGAGCGCGGCGATGTTCATCAGATTGAAACGTTTCTGCGGGACCGCCGCCCGCGCTACGAGGTGGATTACATCACGCGATATTACAAGCGCGAGAAGCTTGCCGAGCCGCCCTGTGTTTTAGGATATCTGCAAGTCTTCGTGCTCTCGAATGGAGATGTGCTCACCGGCTGCTACCCTTTGCCGCCAGTGGGGAATATCCTGCAAGAGAAGCTTGCGACAATTCTGCAATCGGAGGTTTACCGGCGGCAGGCGGAAGCCATGGTGCGGCGGGAATGCCCGGGTTGCACCTGCGGCGTCGAGTCATCGCTGGCTATGAAATACGGCGTGGCCAGGGGCTTCTTCGAATTGAGAAGGCTGAGCAAAGACAAAAATTCCGGCAAGGGTGTGCCACCAGAAGACCTGCAAGGCGATGCTACGAAGCAAGTTCCAACGCCAGTTTCGGCGGCCAAGTAATCCGATTACAATCGATATTTCGTTCCCGCGAATTCAAACAACCGTGGTAGAGGAGACAACATGAGAATCGCCGTGCTGGGTGGTGACGGCTATTGTGGTTGGGCAACGGCGCTATACCTGTCGGCGCGAGGAAACTCGGTGGCTATCGTCGACAACTTCATTCGACGTATGTGGGACCATGAGCTCGGAGCCCAGACGCTGACCCCGATTCGTCCGCTAAGCGAGCGCCTGAACGTGTGGCAGCAGGTCGCCGGCAAGACCATCGATTCGTTCGTCGGCGACATTTGCGATTATGAGTTCCTGTCGGAGTTCGTCCGCACCTGGGAACCGGAAGCCATCATTCATTTCGCGGAGCAGCGTTCCGCGCCCTATTCGATGATCGACCGGAAGCACGCGGTGTTCACTCAGCTTAATAACGTGGAAGGCACGCTGAATCTTCTTTATGCCATTCATGATGACGCTCCCGACTGCCACCTGGTGAAGCTGGGCACGATGGGCGAGTACGGCACGCCGAACATTGACATCGAAGAGGGCTACATCGAGATTGAACACAATGGGCGTACGGACCTGCTGCCCTTCCCCAAGCAGCCCGGCTCCTTCTATCACCTTTCCAAAGTGCATGACAGCCACAACATTGCTTTCGCCTGCAAGATCTGGGGACTGCGCGCCACCGATCTCAACCAGGGCGTAGTCTACGGGACAGAGACCGCTGAAGCGTCAATGGATGAGGTGCTGGTCAACCGCTTCGACTACGACGAAGTTTTTGGCACGGTGCTGAACCGCTTCTGCGCCCAGGCGGCTCTGGGGTATCCGCTAACGGTGTACGGCAAAGGCGGCCAGACGCGCGGCTTCCTTGATATTCAGGACACGGTACGTTGTCTGGAGATCGCGTGCCTGAATCCGGCCAAGCCCGGCGAGTTCCGCGTCTTCAATCAGTTTACCGAGCAGTTCAGCGTGCTGGAGCTGGCGCAACTGGTGCAGAAGGCGGGCGCGGAGATCGGTCTGAAGGTGGAGATCGATCACTTGCCCGACCCTCGGGTGGAAGCCGAAGAGCATTACTACAACGCCAAGCACTCGCGCCTGGTCGATCTCGGGCTGAAGCCGCACAACCTGTCCGACACCTTGCTCGACTCGATGATTCACATCGCGATGCGCTATCGCCATCGCATTGATACCTCGTTGTTCCAGCCGAAGGTGAACTGGCGCAAGACGCGCAACGAACGCAAAGCGGCCAAGACGGAAGCCGCTGCCGCGATGGATAAGACGCTGGTGTAGGAACGGTAACGGCCCTGCATCAGCCATGGTTGCCGATGCAGGGCCTTTTGACTTACCCGGACGTCGGCAGAATTCTAAGCGCCGACCTGTCCTATATGCGTGCTGCCGTTAACGTTGCTCAGATCGATGTGGGTTCCGCCGCCGCCTAGAGTACCTGACAAGCTTCGGCTGCCGAATCCGCTTTCTACCCGCAGCGGAAAATCTGTCTTGATGCCGCCGCTCACCGAAGAGGCCGAGATTTCAGCATTTGGCTTGGCCGGCAACGTCAGGTTGATGTTGCCGTTCACCGAGCTGATCTTGATCTCATTGACGTTGCTCAAGGTGCGGAATTCGGCGTCAGTCGATCCATTCACAGTGGAAAGATTTGCCCGGCCTGACAGATCGCGAGCCGTGATCTTGCCATTTACCAGGCTGGCATTCACCTCACCCAGCACCCCGGAGACGTTGAGCGATCCATTCACCAGGTCGATCTTATCGATCTGCGCATTCGCCGGCACGTGCAAGGTGTAGTGGACCGAGGCGGGATTATTGTTGCTACGGCCTTCAGGATAGCGCGTGCGAATGCTGACGGAGTCACCGCTACCTTCGACTTCGATTCTGGCTTCGTTCAGCTTTTGCTGGTCATCGGCGGACTTCACCGCGTCGATCTGTACTTCATTCTTCGCCCATCCTGTGATCTCCACGCTACCGTTCACGTTTCCCAGTGAAACCCGGCCGCTGGAATTGAGAGGAACCGTCCTGTGAAAGTCTTCGGTTACGGTATGCGCCGCAAAAGCTTGAGCCGACGGCGCCAGAATGATCGCTATGAGAGCAGCAAAAACAGCTCCCCTCGATTTCAGTTGGTACACCAGGTCTCCCGGCATATGCCCTCCTTGTGGCGGATTCGACAAGAGTAGATACGGAGAGTCGGGGCCGCTGGTTCGCGCTGGATAAGCTATTTACAACTAAGGAGTTAGTCGGAGAAGTGATAGCGCACCAGGTCGTAGAGCGCCAACCAGCCGTCTTTCCAACTGATCTTCTTGCCTTCAGCGTAGGTGCGGCCATGGTAGACAATCGGCACTTCGTAGATGCGTGCGCTGAGTTTGGCCACCTTTACGGTCATCTCCGTCTCCACGCTGAAGCGGTCGGAGCGTAGGTGCATCTTCTCCAGCAAGTCACGGCGGAAGACTTTGTAGCAGGCAGTGACGTCGTGAATGCTGATCCCGGTAAGCATGTTGCACACTACCGAGAACAAGCGGTTCAGCACATAACGATAGAAGCGCGGCACGCGATGCGAACCGTTGTGAAAGCGGTTGCCGAAGACAGCGTCGGCGTGGCCTTCCAGGATGGGCTTGATCAGCATGGGGTAGTCGCCCGGATCGTATTCCAAATCGGCGTCCTGGATCAGTACCATGTCCCCGGTGCAATGCTGCAGGCCGGTGCGAACGCCGGCGCCCTTTCCTCTGTTCTTGTCATGAAGCACCAGCGACACGCTGTTGCGGCCGCCGTCGCCCAGTTCTCGTTCCAGATCGAGGCCCTGCAGGTATTCCCGTGTTCCATCCGTCGAAAAGTCGTCGACGATCACGATGTCTTTGTGCAGGCTCACAGGCTGAACGGCCACCTGCCGCAGCAGCTTCATCAAGTTCTGCCGTTCGTTGTAGACGGGAATAATGATCGACAGCGTGTGAAACACTGGAATTTCATCGGGCGTATCGAGCTGCGGCGAATCGTTAATGGCAGGCACGGTGCTGCGTGGACGAGCTTCAGTTACCAAATACACTCCTAAAATCAGCAGCTCCGGCTCGATGGGGTGCCGGTAACGGGGATGGGGAAAAGTGAAATAGTAAACCAGTGGATAGAAAATTACGAGGCTGGCGAACAGGAACATCCCGCGCACCTTGCGTTTCACAGCTAATACAAGTCCCGCAATCGACAGCAGGGAAGAGACGAGAAAGAGGGAAGGCTTGAGCTCATCCAGAGCCTCAACCAGCACTTCTCTCGGACTCCCATTTTCCCGGAACACGGCCGGCCACAGGGCGCGGCTGAGGTTCTTCGATGGGTGTTCCTGCATCCACGTTGCAAGATCGTCGCGTGAAGGTATCTCCGACCAGAAGAAGATGAACTTTCGAAAACTGATGGTGGCGAACTTCTTCGGATGCCCCTCGATCCATTCCTTTGCCAGACGCGCTTGTTCGGAGGCATAGGCCGCCTCGCCCATCCGCTCATATTTTTCAAGCAGCAGCGGATTTTGGCTGGGGTGATACATCCCCACCCAGATCCCTTCGGCCAGAGGGTTGTTGCCGCAGCGGAATTCGACGCCGAAATTGTCCCGGATAAAGACCGGCTTATGAAAAACCTCATAGTTGCGCGCAAGCCAGGGCATCAACGTCAGCCAGAAAACCACCGCGCCGATACCCGCAGGAACCAGGAAGCCGCGGCCGCCGCGATGCAGCCGGTATGCCAGCCACAGGCCGGAGAAGGGAAGAAATGCCAGCGTGGCGGGATTCGTCAGTCCAGCGACTCCCCAAAGCAATCCGTAGCCAAACCAGGAACTGATGCGGCTATCGCCATCCATGTCCAGGGTCAGCATGAAAAGCAGCGTCAGTAGCAGGGCGGATAGGCTGGTCTCCCATATCCAGCGGACCGCCCAATAAACCATGTATGGGAATAGCGCCCAGATCCAGCCTGACCACACCGCCACGCGTTCGTTGAAGAGCCGCCGCGCAATGCGCACGATGGGCCAGCAGGTCAGCGCACCGCACAGGCTGTTAAAGGCCAGAAGCACAATTGCCGACGCGCTGGAATACACGCCGAAGAGCCGGAAAGCCAGCGAGACAAGCCAGGGATACACCGGGGCGTTCCACGCTGAGGGGCCAGTCTCGCCTCCGAAGGGAGAGCTGAAGCCGCGTCCAGTAGCCAGCGAGTACGCGACCCTGCCGATCTCCCATCCGAAGGAGAAGTTCGCGTCGTTGGTGCGGAAGCGATAGGAGTGGGCCAGCAGGATATAAAGCAGCCGAACCGTGAATCCCGCCAGGACCATCCAGGCGATGGAGTGGGCCCATCTGCGATCTTTGGTGGAAAAATCCTCGACTCGGGTCGTAACAGTGGCCGGAACCGAACCTGGCTGAGACTGCAATGGCATTAACTGTGAATTTTACATTTTCCGCAAGGTCTTCTGCGGCCAGTTCTCAGGCAGCAGTTCGGGAAGGCAAACGCATCTTACCTCACGAGCAATTCTGCTCGCCACGATGCGCTTATATCGCTTCACTCTCGGTTTCGTGCTTGCCGGCAACTGTTGGCTGGCAGCAGCGACTCAAGACCAGGCTAGCCCAACCCAGGTACCGCAACCGCCTTCCGCAAGCAGTTCGGTGGTTACGCCTTCAAGTCAGCCGGCACAGAGCGGCCCCTTAGCGCCGCAGAATTTGGTCGTGGCAGGGCCGCACACTATGCGCCAGCTTGGCATGGTCAATCTTCCGGGCAGTCCCGGATTCGACGCAGCGGCGATCGCCAACGGCAAACTGCTGCTCACCCAGACTGACAACTCCACGCTTGACATCTTTGACCCCGCATTGCGGCGAATTGTGGCACAAGTGGTGGATCTGCAATCGCCCCGCGGCATTGGTGTCGATCAGCAGCATGGGCTCATCTACGTCGCCCAAGCCGGCAACAACTCGGTCGCGGTCATCTCGTTTGAAGGATGGCAGGTGAAGCACGTCATTCCACTGCCGCAGTCGCCGACCACCCTGCTGCTCGACGATAGTGGAAACCTTCTTTATTGGGCTAGCGCTTCGAATAATGCGCTCTCGATTCTCGACATAAACACACGCCAGAATCTGGGCACGGTTGATCTCGGCGGACGGCCTCGCGGAATGGCCTGGGACGCTCAGCGCAATGTTGCCTTCGTGGCGTTACAGGACCAGAACGAAATCGTTGCCGTCGACAAGACACTGCAAGTCGTCAGCCGCTTCAAACTGAACGCGTCGCAGCCGACCGGCATTGTCTACGACCCCCGCGCCCGCCGCCTGTATGTGGCTGCGCGTGGCGCGGTGTTGGCCATCAACGACCAGGACGGCAGCGAAACCAGCCGCGTTCAGGCGCCGGCGGGCGTGGATGGGCTTTGGCTTGATCCTCAATCGCGCACAGTTTACGCCGCCAGCCCGGGCCAACTGCTGGTTGTGCGCGCGAGCGATACAGGACTCACCGCAGTTGATAAAATTCCAAGTGACATCAAAGGCCACACGGTGGCCTGCGATCCGGAAAGCCAGATGGTATTTCTGCCAGGCGGCCGCGAAGGACGCTCGGCGGTGCTGCTGCTCCAGCCGATGAGTTCTGCGCAGTCAGGCGATCAGCACAACCCTGCTGATTAACTGAGGCTTGGCTGAGAATGCCTCAGCCACAAGCCATGTATCTGCTCGCTCTTCTTACATTGCTGCGCTGGTTCGCGGCTCCAGACTCGCCTCCCCAGTCCAATTCCTATTGGACCACGGAGTTCCCCCTCACCTTCTGGATCTTTGTCGTTTGGGCGGCGGTTTTCGTTTTTCGAATGTGGATGCGCAAGCGCGGAAGGGCGCCGGTTTTCGACCAGCTTGTGGCTGCAGGGAAATACGCGGAAGCTGAAAAACATCTGGAGAAGACCTTGGCGCGTGTACAAAAGCGCGCCGGCAAGGACTCTCTCGAAGCAAGCCAGATTCTGCTTCAGCTGGGAGGATTGCAAGTGAAGACGCAGGAGTTTCCAGCGGCGGAAGAAAGCTTCAGGAAGGCCCTTGCCATTGAAGAGCAAATCGTCGGATCGGAGTCGCTGGACTTGGTTTCGACGCTGCAGTGGATTGCCCGCACCCAGTACGAGCGGAGGAATTTCGCGGCGACGGTTCCGATCTGGCAGAGAGTGCTCGCAATTCGCGAGAAACATCTGGGCCTCGAACATCGCGATGTCGCCTTCACCTTGAACGAATTGGGCGTTGCCCTATCAGGCACGGGCGATCTGGAGGCTACTGAGGCTGCACACCGCCGCGCCCTCGCCATTCGCGAAAGGTCAGGCACACCTGCACAAGTCGCACTGTCGCTGCGCAACCTGGGATGGACATTGCGGCAGAAAAAGCAGCTAGCAGAAGCCGAGGAGTTGCTTCGCCGCTCGATTGCATTATTGGAAATCGAGTCGCAGGAACCGCCCCTGCTGCTGGTGGAAGCGCACTCCGATCTCACGGATGTGTTGCTGGAGAAGCGGGACATTCCGGCAGCACAAACCGAAGCGCTTCATACACTGCAACTCGCCGAGGCGAACTTTGGGCGGCAGGATCCAAGACTGCTTTCGCTGCTGGACAGCTTTGCCACTGCTCTCTACCGCAGCAACAATTTCGCGGAGGCGGAAGGCCAGCTTCGCCGGATGTTGCCGATACAGCAGGAACTGGTTGGAAACGACCACATCGCCATCGCTGTCACGCTCGAGAAGATTGCACTTGCAGTGCGCAGCCAGGGACGCTTTGCCGACGCAGAGGAGCTGCAAAGCAATGCGCTATCTCTGAAAGAGCGCCTTCTGGCAGCGGACCACGAAGCCCTCGCCGGGAGTCTCAACAATCTCGCGATGTGCCTTATCTTCCAGGAAAAATTTGCTGACGCTGAGCCCCTGCTCCGCCGCTCAGTGGCAATATGGGAGCGCTATCCCGGGTCGCAGAATGCTGAGACCGCGCTGACTCTCTACAACCTGGCCTATGTGCTGAAGCGCACGGATGATCCGTCGGCCGAGCCCTTCCTGTGGCGGGCGCTGAATCTTGAAGAAAAAACGCTTGGCCCCGATCATCCGAGATTAGCGGTGACGCTGGACGCGCTCGCTCACATTCGAGCGGAGAAGGGAGACGCCGCAGGCGCCGAAGCTCTCTACCGGCACGCGATCGAAATTGACGAAAAGGCATTTGGACCAGGACGCGTCGAGGCTGCACCACTGCTTCGCGCGCTGGCCCTGCTGCTGCGAACCAGGAAGTCATTTGGCGAATGCGAGCAATTGTTGCGCAGCGTTTTGCAGATTGTCGAAAAGAGTTTCGGCGCGCAGTCGCGCTCGGCCGCCGCAGCATGCTTCGAACTGGGAAACGTTCTACACGAGTTGGGCAGACTCTCCGAAGCCGAGGCTCTATACCGGCGCGCCATCTCGATTTACGATCAGGACCCCGAGCATGATGCGCCGCACTCCGCCGTCTCGACCGGCGCGCTGGCTCGACTGCTGGAGCAGATAGGCGACTATACCGGGGCAAGATTGCTCTACGAAAATGCAGTGGCCAAGTCAGCAAAGTCGCTCGGTCCCGAGCATCCCAGCACAATGCAGATCAAAGAACGGCTCGACGTACTACTGCTGCGGCTTGCTGATCCGCACATCAACTAGTCCTCAACCGGCAAGCCGCGGCATGAAAAATCCGGGCGGATTTGGCTCCGCCCGGAAGCTTTGAGAATATAACTCTACTGCTGCACGATCGCGTTCAGCCGGTTTAGTAAACCAGGATCGTGATTTTGTTGGAAGGAATGCCGTTCGCGACGACTTCCATTGTTGTTGAACCAGTCTCCGCTGCCGCGGGCACATCGAAGTGCGTGTAGGTGATCGAACCGAGTTTGTGTACTGCCATCGAGCTGTGGTCGTGGGTGCGGGCGTAGAAGACATGGCCGGTGTTGACGTTTGTCAGGCGCACCAACGGATAATTGGTAGCTGTCTCAAACTCATCGCCGAAGCCATGAGCCTGCGACACTCCGTTGAAATTGGAACCGTAGGCTATGTAGGTCGATCCACGCTTCACCGCGACCGCGGTAAGCGGAAAGAGCATTGGCGCCCACGCCTGCTGATAGGTTCCCGCGCCCTTGTAAACTTCCGAGCCGTCGACCAGGATTTCGCCGGTGGGCAGCACCAGCAGGCTGCCGCCGCCCGAGGCGGTCCTCGTCATCGTGGTGCCATTGAATTCGTACAGGTTGTTGTAAGCGCTGCTTACCAGGACGTTGCCGTTGGGGAGAAGCGCGGCGAAATCGTCGTCGCAGTAATCGCCATTCGGGAAGTCCGGACCCACTACCCACGTACCGGGCTGGTCCGGCGAACTGGGAGTGTAAATTGCCGTGTGACCGGTCGATTGGCCAACATGGAGTGCGCCGGTAGCGAAAACGGTACCGTCAGGACGCAGAACCGCGGGACCGATTTCGCCCGGCGGGCAGTAAGTCCCCCACGCTCCGTTAAGGCAGCCGACTTCCGGTGGACCCATCAGGAGCGCGATCGTGCTGCCGTCCTGGATCCAAGTCTGAGTCGTGCGGTCGTAATGCTCCGAATTGGGAGAATTCAGCACGTCGGCTGTCAAGATCGTGCCGTTCGGCAGCAGCGTCCAGCCCTCTTCCGCGTCCCAGTCACTCTTGCCGGTGGAAGCCACGGCCGTCCATTGCAGCGTGTAAGGATCGAGTTCCGCCATCTGTGTATCGAACTTGCGGCCGATCAGGAACTTGCCATTGGGTTCGACCGCCGATGGCGAATCGCCGATGAAATCCCATCCTGCGGGCGGAGGCTGCATCGTCCAGGTGTTGGCGATGGGATCGTAAACTGCGCCCTGATTGGTGAAGGCAAAGGAACCATAGTTGTACTCGCCGCCTTCGATCAGCACGCGTCCATCGATCATCACGGCTTCGGTCTCGGCGTAAGGCGAGTAGCCAGAAGGCAAGCTGGCTACTTGAGTCCAGGTGCCGTTCACATAACTGCCATTGATATCAGGGGTAAGGGTCCACCAATCTGAGTCGTTGTAGCCCTGCACCAGCGCTCTGCCATCCGTGAGCAGCAACACCGTTTCAGCGCCGTCAGGCGCAGAATGCGCAAGCCGGGTGATTGTTTGCGCCTGCACGGCGGCGCTAGCCGTCATTAAAAGCGCAACTATAGTCGATAGAAATCTCTTCGTCACGATTCTCCTCTCCATGTGCTTCCATCTCGCTGCATCACGTCTTTTCAGGCAGGAAACGGCCCGAGCGCTGATAGAACGCAAGTGTTTTGTCGCTGAACTTTTCCGGAATGAACTACTAGCCTGCTAGAAAAGCGCGGGACAAAGGTTCGGAAATCTTCTCGCAATCAGAGCGGCTGTGTCAATCGCTGAGCCGGTAAATTCTGGAATGCCGAGCAAGTGCTAACGGTTGATTGTTTTTCGACAAAAAACCGGGCGCAGTCCCACCCTGCGTCTTGGGATTTGGCTTCTATCCGACCAGTGGTCTTGCGGCAACGCGAAAGTGCGCGCCTAAACGAGCGCATGCTCGTGCGTCTTGCGGCTGGAGGAGAAGTTCAACACCAGCGGCTTTACCAGCCGTTCAAAGTCCTCATAGGCAAGACGAATCAGTTCCAAATGCGAGCCGGCGTTGAACGCGATCTCCTTATCAACAGTCAGCGTGTCGTCCACGTACACGGGAATGTCATACAGGTTCCCGAACGGCGGCATGGCTCCAGTTTCGCAGTCGGGAAAGTGCTGCTTGAACTCCCGCTCGCTGGCCAACTCGGCGACCTTCACCCCGGTTGCCGTTTTCAGCGCGGCAAGGTCAACATGGTACGAAGCGGGCAGAACCACCATGCCCAGCGCTCCATCGAGTTTGACGATGACGGTTTTCGCCAGTTCCTTTCCCGGAATGTGCGCCACGGCGGCGATGCCCTGGGCCGTGTAAGCCTTGGAGTGCGAAATCACGATATAGCGAATGTGGTTCTGATCGAGAAAAGCTCTAAGCTGATTGAGCGGCATAGCAACCTCCCATAGCTGGCGGCGGGAGCCGCTGGGGGCGAGGCGCTTCCGTCCTCATTGGCGGGAGTGTCAGGCTAACGTTTCGGGCGGCTCGTCGAAGCCTAGCCAGCTTAAGTCTAGCCCGCGGTGGAAAGCGCACAAGTCCACTCATCACATGTCCTGTGTGACAGGAGCTGCGCCGGCGCCGCGCGCTCCCTCAATAAAAACCGCCACGATCTCCCCTCGACCAAGGGCTCGCTCTTCATACCACGTGCTGCTGATGCGGCTGGTGGGCTTCGTGCGAGGCATGGCTCTGCTTCCGCTCCAGCTCGTGCATGGTGTGCAGAATCATCTCGGTCACGAAGTCCAGCCCGCAATCGGAGTTGATCATCATGTGATACAGCCGGCGGCAGGGCCACTCCGCGTTGAAGTATTTGCGGACGAATGCGGCGCGTTCCTGGTCGATGGTGTCGATCATCTCGATGGCTTCGCGCTCGCTCATCTTCAGCCGCACCATGCGCTTGATCTTCTGGTCGCGCGAGCCGTAGACGAACACGCGAAAGGTGTCGGGCCGGTCGCGCAGGATATAAGGACCGCCGCGCCCGACGATGACGCAATTGCCGGTGCGGCCTTTCTCTTCGATCAGCCGGGTCGCCAGATTGACCATGGTATCGGCATCGAAGATATGGTGGTCGGGAATGGGCAGCGCCCGTTCGGAGCTGCCGCGCCAGAACACCTTCGCCAGCCGGTGCATCAGCGGATCGACCTTCTCATCGCATCGCGCTACGACTTTTCTGTCGACAGCGGCCATGCGCGCAATCTCTCCGGTCAACTGCTGATCAAGCAGTTGCCATCCCTTGCGATGCGCCAGCTCGGCAGCAACCAGGCTGCCTCCCGCTCCATATTCGCGTTCTACCGTGATGATCCTGAACATGGTTCGCCTCCCTTCAAGATCGCCGGTATCCACCACAGATTCCGGTTCCACTGCTTCGGCCCAAAACCTGTCCGTCTTTGTACATCGGAAACGCGGTGGGCGCAACTTTCCCGTAACGCCCTGCACTTTAGGACGCACGTACCTGCCTGCAGGTTAGCTATTGCCGAACGCCTCCAGGCAGGTAAGGGGCGGCGGGACGTTTGTAAAGAATCGTTTGCCGGGCCGTTCCAAGGAAGCTTCGGGGGACGGTGTAACGTCAAATTACTTGAAGGAGAAAGTGCAAGATGTGGAAATCTATGATCTGCGCTGTGATTTTGGCCTTCAGCCTGGCAGTGGTTGCGCAGCAGGCTGCTACGACAGCACCGGCGCCGGACAACGGAACTGCCCAGATTCCCAGCGCGGCTCCCGCCATTGTCGTGAAAGGCCCCGTCGTCGCCGATTACGGGAAGAACGCCCATGAGGGCAACTCGGCAGAAGACAAGATCGCCAAAGAGGTGCGCCATCAGTTGCTCATGTTGCCGTACTACTCGCTTTTCGACAATCTGGGCTACACCGTGCAAGGCCGTACGGTAACACTTACCGGCACACTCGTCGCGCGAGACGCTGTGACCAAGCGCGACGCCGAGACGGCCGTCAAACGCATCGAGGGCGTGGAGAACGTGGTCAACAACATCCAGGTGCTTCCGCCGTCGCCGGTGGATGAGCAGATACGCGAGCATACGTTCCATGCGCTTGTCCGTACCAGCGGCCTTTCGCGTTATTTCTGGGAAGCCGCTCCCAGCGTTCATATCATCGTTGCCAATCGCCGGGTAACCCTCGAAGGCTTCGTGCTGAACGAAGCGGACAAGAATCAGGCCGGCATCGCCGCCAATATGGTGCCTGGCGTCTTGCAGGTCACCAACAACCTGCGGGTGGTGCCAGGCTAGACAGCTACTCCCCGGCCGCGGCCGGCCGCGTCGCATTGCCAGAGTCCGCCCCGGTCGCAGAGGCGGGCGGCTTGCGCGTGCCCAGGAGGATTTTCTGGCTGATGGCGGGGCGCTGCGGCACCGGCTTGCGGCCCTCGGGATGATTGCGATCGATGCCGTTCTCCTTCTCGTACTCGACCATGGAGATTTTCGCCTGCTGGTATTGCGCCGGCGTCAGCACCACGGGAATGCGCACCCGCGCATCTTCCACATCGCGGTCGCTGACCATAATCGGCCCGTCTTCCGAGCCCGGTCCGGTCTTGCGCTGGCAACTGGCTTCGGGGGGCAGGTAGCCCCTAACATGGCCAATATCGATGGTGAGCGCGATGTCGGAGATCTCCTGCTTCGGTGGGTTTACAGACCCTTCCGCGGCCTCTCCGCCGGTATCTGACACTGTAGGAGACGCCTGTGCGGCCCGCTCGGCCTGCGCGGCTGCTTCGAGGGCGGCCTCGTCGACCCGCAGATGGGGACAATCTCCCAATTCGTAATCTTCTTCGAGGCTGTCGTAGCGATTGCAGACGGCAGCGCTGGGCTCTTCCGCCGCCTCTTTGGCCATGTGGCGGAGGTTGCTGCTGGCGGTCTGCAGCGCATAGAGCACCAGGCCGCCGCGCTTGGCGTCGAGCGTGCCGCGCAGCAGAGCTTCGGTCACCTGCATGAGCGCGAGTTGGATCGATGCGGCATCTTCCAGCAGCGGCAACTCAAGTGGCGGGCATCCAAGTCCGAGCGAGGCATAGCGCTCGACACGCAGGCGCTGTCCCAGGTAGTTGAGGTGGAAGAAACAGTAATTGCGGCCGCGCATAGCAGGCGATCCGCAGAATTGGCCATTGGCCTTGACGTGTTCACAGTGGCGAGTCATGGAATGCTCCGCATTGGTTCTCAGGGTTCAGTTGTCGGTTGTCAGTAAAACCTTTCCTTGTCATCACGAACGCCCTCGTTCGGCGCGAGGGATCTGTTCTTGCTTATAGCTGCCAGTCGCCAGCTTGGCTTTGAGTGGAAGCCTCGGATTTACCTTAGGGAATACTTGCCTTCCCAAAATCAGGGGCTTTAGCCCGGGCGGTCTCGAGAGCGCCCGGAAAGTTGCCGGCGCTAAAGCGCGTCCGTATAAATGCCGCATCTCTTCCCGCATGAATGCGGGGGCTCCCACGGGAGCGCAACGGAGTCGTAGGACTTGGTTTCGCTCCTTCGCTCCGGGGTCCGGCGAAAGGCGAATAGCGATTCCCTCTGGCCGCCGGCCGCAGGGCGATACCCCTTCCCCGTGGTCCTCGTAAAATCTTGAAAACAATAGTTCCGTTTCGGGAATGGTCTGCAAAATCTTGAGCCCGTGAGAGTTGCAGGCAAAATCTTGAAAAGGCGGGAGTTGGCGGGCGGGAAGATCGCTCTTCGCTTTTCGCCTTTCGCTCTTGGCTCTCGCTCTGGACAAGAGATGGGTACGCAAGGGGGTCGACGATAAGGATCAAGCCGGGAAGTTTCCGGCAAAAAGCGCTTCTCTGGCGTATAGCGGCTTTTGCCGACACCTTCCCCCTCCCCAACGTTCATGCCGATAGTAAAGGAGTTGCGAAAGAATGCGGGAGCGAGTTAGTCACAGTGACGTGTGATAAGGGAAACGAAGGTAATTCTTTTGGTGGGCGTTTCGACTTAGTTTGGGATGGTGACTCTTCGATGTCGGGTGCCGGGTGCCCCGTTCAAGCAAAGCTTGAACGGGCCTCTTGACTCGAGTACCTAGATAAATCTTCTTCTTACTGGAAGGTTGGGAAATTCCCGTAATCTTCGACGTCGGGGAAGTGAACGCGTACACCTGGGTCCAACCGTTGCATAGACCCGCTCAAGCTACGCTTGAACGGGGCACCCGCTGACCACCTGGGTGCGGAAAACCTTGCCTGGACCACGCGTCGGGCCGCGTGGTAAGCCTTGTATCAGGGCCCGGCTTCAGCCGGGCCGAGCCGGCTCACTAAAGTCTTCGGCTTTAGCCGCTGCCTGGTTTGGTTAACCAAATAGCAGTCGCGTGCCGGTATGCAGGGGCTCAAGCCCGGTTCCTTTTGAGTCAGGCACCCGGGGGGTTCGCTACTCCCTGTCGTAGACAGACTTGCTATGGGTCTTATCGCCGTCGGGGGTGATGTTTTCCAGGCTGACGACCTGGCTCGCGTCATCGGCGGACACGGTGATGCGGGCGCGGCTGGTCACGTCTCCATTGTGCTTGGCGGTCAGCTCCAGGGTGTGATTATTGACTTTCTTGTAGGAGCGGGTTGTTCCGGGGGCTACGTCGCCGGTGACAGGATAGTCCTGCTTATCGAACTTTCCGATCCACTCCGTGAAGACCGCTTTGCCTTCGGGGTTGATGCCGTAGGTGGTGACTTTAATTTTGTCGCCCTCGTCAGCGTAGATGACGGTAGTGTTCTTGATAGCGTCGGCAGAGAACTTTGATTTAGCTGCAACCAGCTTCCAGGTACCGATATTGGCGTTGTCGGCCGCATACAGCGACAGCGGGAACAGACACAGCGCGAGAAATAAAAGGACACTTTTCGATTTCATGAGTTTCCTTGTCTTACTTGTGCTGCTTGTTGTGCAATAGACCGCAATATAAATACTTACGTGAACAATGCAAGAAAATTCGCATGAGTGGACCGCAACGAGACCTGATATAGGCGATTCGGGCAGGCTATCCACGGCCTCCAATGCCGGATTACGAGCGATGCTTCTCAGAGCCAATTCCATAGCGTTCCATCTTGCGGTAGAGTGTCATCCGCGAAAAGCTCAGGATATCGGCCGCTTTGCTCTTGTTCCAATGTGTGGTCGACAACGCGTGCAGAATGCGATCGGCTTCACCGGAGTCGTTGACCGCATGATTTTCCACGGCTTGGCAGAACAGTTCCGGTATTTCGACCCACTGGCATTCGGGATCGGAATTGATGAAAGCGATCTCGACTATGTTCTTCAGCTCACGCACGTTCCCGGGCCAGCGGTGTTGCCGGATAACCTGCTCGGAATGCTGCGTAAAACCTATGGTGTTGCGGCCGAAAGTGCGGTCGTACTCGCGGCGGAAATGGTTGGCCACAGGCAAAATGTCATCCGGCCGGTCACGCAGTGGCGGCAAGTGAATGCGAGCGACATTCAACCGGAAAAATAAGTCGCGCCGGAATTGTCCGACATTCGAGAGCGCCTCCAGGTCGCAATTGGTGGCGGCTACCACGCGGAAGTCGATATGCTGCAGTCTGCCGCCCCCCAGACGGTGAATCTCGTGGGTCTCGATGACCCGCAGGAC
Organism: uncultured Acidobacteriaceae bacterium; assembly: GCA_963846815.1. Taxonomy (GTDB): domain Bacteria; phylum Acidobacteriota; class Terriglobia; order Terriglobales; family Acidobacteriaceae; genus CAVVDY01. The sequence goes on from CAWJXG010000001.1 coordinate 1,180,891, forward strand.
CTTGGCCTGGGCATACGCGCTCATGTCGCCTATTTCGTCGAGAAAGAGGGTGCCTCCCTCCGCCGCCTTCAGGCTTCCATCGCGGGAGCTGAGGGCACCGGTGAATGCTCCCTTTTCGGAGCCGAACAGCTCGCTTTCCAGCAAAGTGTCGGGGATGGCGGCGCAATTTAAACAAACCAGAGCGTTCTCCGCCCGGGGGCTGTTGCGGTGAATCAGTTTCGCAACCAACTCTTTGCCGGTACCGGTCTCTCCGGTGATCAGAACATTGCTGGACGCCTTGGCCACGCGTGGAATGTAAGCCTTGATCGCCTGCATGGGTTCGCTGTCCCCAACCAGCAATTCGCAGCCGATGCAGGAGGAATCGGGAGATGAAGAACAGTGTGAGAGTAATACACCCACAAGTTCTGCCCGGCAGGCGCTCCCGCCTACGTAGTCGTTGATCCCGTTGCGAAGAGCTGCGACCGCGAGGTTTTCCGAGCCGTTCCATGCGGCCAGCACCATCGGGACGTGGCTTCCTCCGGCACACTTGCGTGCTTTTTCCAGGTCGGTCGGGGATAGCTGATACTCGCAGCCAATACAGATGATGTCAGGGGTGCCGGTATCGCTGACCAGGAGCTCGTCGGATGCGCGCAGGATCTCAAGCAGTCTTCCGCGGATATGAACCATGCCGGAGATGATCCTGACGACAGGCTTTCGCATCCAACAGCCCTCCGATTCAGGTATTGGTTACTGCTCCAAGAGCCTTGCTTGCGTGGCGAATTCGGGCCTAGTTAGACAAGCGGGCGCCGGCGGCTCGCCGAGCGCCAATCCACGACGGCACACAAAAGAGTTTGCGCGTACCGGAAAGGAAGCTGCGGCGTGCCGCGTTGCTGAGCCAGGCAACGTCCTTTTGATACGCCGTAGCTCGAATCCGGGCGCCCGCTGGGGACTCAGAGATGTGAGGGAATACCACGGGTTCTAGATTTCGCTTCGAGGGTCGTTCGAGAATTTAAGCGGTGACTAGATTACCCAAAGCCTCAAGCGACTGGACCGGAATGCCCATTTTAGGCATCCCTGGATGGTTTATCAGTGATAAAAGTCACAACCCAATGTGCCCCCTCCTAAGTCGCGCTCTCGCTGCGCAACAGTAACGGGTTTAAGGCCACTTTTCGGGATGGGTCTAAAACGTCAGTAGGATGGGCAGCGATTTCCGATGCCCATCGGGAGATGGAATGCTTGAGCAGCCACTGGCTGTCACCATAAACGCAACCTACAAAAATCCCCCCGATTAGTGCTAGTTATTTCATGTATATCGTGATCGGATGTTACAGGAGCTGTGACAGTTCCCGTTACACTGTGCGTTACACTTGCCTCTCCCACATAAATATCCCTCTCCCAAGCCGCTGAATTTACTGCTGAACCGCCAAGCCCGGATGATGGCATGAAGGTTGCAATTACATCAGGCGATGGCCACCTTAAAGGTAAAACAGAGCGATGAACCGGACGAACGATTCAGCAATTCGTTTCTGATCGGCTTCAATGGCTACATTTTCATACTTGACTTTGGCATCGTCGACTACAACGGTGACCGCCACGTTCATTCGCGTATCGTGGTCAATCCCGCGGATGCCAAAGAGTTTAGCCAGTTGTTAGATCGTGCCCTCGGCCAGCACACGAGCCGGTATGGAAGTGAAGATAGCAAGGCCTTGGCAAGAACATGCACAACGCTTGAGAAGCTTGTATAGAAAAGCATTTCAATAAGGTGAGGACATATGGATACCGAAATCAGCACTACACCACAGGGAACGATAGCTAGTCACAGCAATCCCATGAGGCCTCACATCTTAACCCCGAGTGATGTGTTGTCCTGGCACAGGACGGTGCCCAGCTATATTCCCGGACGGATGTTGTTTCCAGTAGAAGTGCGGTGTGCGCCGCGGCCGGACGGGAGCTCAATCCTTCTCCGCCGCGCGGAGGACGGCCCAGGGTCCCGATGGGTGGGGAGCCTTTATTTCGTCTTCCTGCTCGCACTCATGATCGTTTGCCAGTGGCTGGTCAGGGTTGTGTAACACGGTTTCTATAACTATGTCCGTCAGACCTGCGGTAGGGAGGAGGTTCTGCACAATGACAAACAGAAATGATTCTGGCCAGGCAATCTTAGAGGTCGCCCTGTCCCTGATGATTCTCCTGGTGCTTTCCATGTCCGCTATGGACTTCGGATACCTATTCTGGACAAAGCTTACCCTGCAAAATGCTGTGCTGCAGGCGGGCCGGTATGCCATCACCGGAGAGTGCGTTACCGGGAGTGACGGCGCGTGCTCGGAGAACCGATACAACTCTATTGTTCAGACGCTGGAGACGAACTCGCTCGGGCTGCTGAATACTTCCAATATCTCAGACGTCGTGATTTCCTGCACCAACGACGGCGGTGGGTGCCCCAACTACGCCGGCGGACCGGGTGATCAGATCAATTTCTCCGTCTCGTACGCTTACCCGTTCATCAGTCCGGTGCTGCCGGCGTTTTTCCCCAACCACTCGTACACCATACAGATCAAGGCGGCGTTTACCAACGAGCCGTTTCCGCCGACGGCGAGCTAGGAGAATTATGAACACCAGAATCTTCAGGCAGGAATCAGGCCAGGCGCTGATAGAGCTTTCCTTCGCATTCGTGATTCTCTCTGTGTTTGTCTTGGGGATCGTCGATTTCGGCCAGGCAATCTGCGACGTGGCTTACATGAGAAGCCTCAGTGGAGAGAGTTGCCGCCAGGTGTCGCGCGGCGCCAGCACGTCCGCCACGGCGGCAAATGTAATTGGCCGTGCGGGATCCAAAGTGGATTTGGCGGGCCAGGGCTGCGTCATCATCACTACAGTTACCAACGAGGGGGGGAACGTACAAATTACGGACCAGAGTTCCCAATGTGCGATCACAGCTTCGAGCCAGATAGGCTGCCTGCAAGGTGAAGCGGGCTGTCAGTCTTCCACCCCAAAGTTGCCGGCAGCTGCAAATAGCATCCTGCAAAACGAAGTTAGCGGTTCTTCACTCTATATCACGGAGATTTTCTACAACTACAGTGCGGTGTCGCCGATCGCCCAGCTGCTGCACAAGGGAGTGATGCCGTCGCAACTCTACAGTGTTTCGTATTACTAACGAGGTAATCCAATGCGTGCCAGCAACTTCATAAAACGTGATGAGGGCCAATTGATAGCTGCATTCTCTGCCCTGTTCCTCAGCGTTGCACTCTTCGCCGGGCTGGCACTGGATGCGGGGCTGCTGTATGTGGCCAAGACCAGGTTAAGAAACGCAGTGGACAGCGCCTGCCTGACCGCCGTGAAGAATCTGTGGCAAGGGCAGGGCCCGGCTGCAACGGTAGCGACAAATGTCTTTAACCTCAATTTCGGAAACAATCCACCGGTCCCATCCGTCACCTTTCCCACGGATGCCTATGGGAATCAGCAGGTCGAAGTGAGCGCCACGGCGAATATAAACACGTTCTTTATCGGACTTATACCCCGCTGGAAGACGGTGCCGGTGAGTGCTCATGCCGTGGCTACCCGGGGCGACCTGGTGATGTCGATTGTTCTCGATCGATCAGGTTCTATGTGCGGCGGCTCGCAAAAGTGTGATTCGGGGGTGACCGGGGACAATGGCGGAGTAGCCCTGCAGTCCGCCGTCCCCGCTTTTGTTGGTGACTTTAGCGACGTCACTGACCGGGTTGGAATGGTCAGCTTCGCCTCGAATGCGACCGCGGATGTTGCCATTGGCTATAACTTCATAAAAGCTATCAGCAACGCCGTCGGTGCATTGAAGTTTACCGGTGGGACCTTCGGTACCGGCGCAGGCACCGGCTCGCTTCTGAGCACAAGCGAGGGACCGCCGCTGTCGCTGGCGCAATCACAAGTCGACAGCATCAGCGCGAAACCAGGAGAGAATCTGGTCAAAGTTGTGGTGTATTTCACCGACGGCCTGATGAATACCGTCCAGGACAACTTCTCCTGCCCAAACACGGTGCTTCTTAATTATGGAGGCCATGATTCAGGGTCGCAGGTGGATTTCTTCGATCCCCATACCGGTACTGATCTGGGGCATTACGTCAGCCATACCGGTTTCCCCTATGACTCCAATAATGATATTTGCAAGAACAGCAGCCGCCAGATCGTAACTACGTTTCCTTCACAGCTATATGGCACACAGCGCACTTTGAGTCAGTCGGACATTACCGCTGAAGCACAATATCGTGCCATCCAGACTGCAATTGCCATGAGGACGGAAACTCCGATTCCGACCTTCATATTCACGATAGGACTAGGCAGTGGTATAAACTCCAGCACGCAGGCGTTCTTAGCACAGCTCGCCAACGATCCTTCCTACCCGACGTATATCTCGGGACAGCCGGCAGGACTATTCTTCAATATCCCTAACTGTCCCTCAACCAGCTGTACTACCGCGGTGCAAAAAGCATTTCAAACCATTGCCGCCAAGGTTATGTTGCGGCTGACTGACTAACAGCTATCCGCTAACAGCCATCAGCCACCAGCCAAACCGCTACACGCGCTCGATGGTAACCGAGTTCAGCACGACATCTTTGTGCGGGCGGTCCTGGGAGTTGCGCGGCAGCTTGGTGATTTTGTCGACCACGTCCTGCCCTTCAACCACCTCGCCGAAAATGGTGTGCTTGCCGGTAAGCCAGTCGGTGGGCGCGACGGTGATGAAGAACTGCGAGCCGTTGGTATTGGGCCCGGCATTGGCCATGGCCAGCTTGCCGGCCTTGTCGAACTTGTGCGGTGAGCCTTTGGTTTCGTCCTCGAACTTGTAGCCGGGGCCACCCATGCCGGTGCCGGTGGGGTCGCCGCCCTGGATCATGAAGCTGGGAATGACGCGGTGCAGGATGGTTCCGTTGTACAGCGGGGCGCGCTTCTTCTGGCGGTCGCGCGGGTCGGTCCACTCGCGGGTGCCTTCGGCGAGTTCGACAAAATTCTTCACGGTGATGGGGGCGTCGTTTTCGAACAGGCGTACGACGATGGTTCCTTCGCTGGTATTGAAGTTGGCGTAAGTGCCGGATTGACGTGCCATGCGGGGTCCTTTCCAAATCGAATGTCTGAGGCAAAACCAAATTGTAGCCGACGTGGCGCGGATTGAGAGCAGATAGCAGAACCAGGGCGTCCGATAGAATGGCCTTTCGAGTCCACGCGAATGCCATCGAACTGGATCTTCTGGGTTCTCTTCAACCTGTTTGTGCTGGCGATGCTGGCGCTGGATCTGGGCGTCTTTCATCGCAAAAAGCACGCGGTGCGCTTCAGCGAGGCCATGGGCTGGACGTGCGTCTGGGTGTCGCTGGCCGCGATTTTTGCGGTGTTCCTGTATTTCTGGGGACACACGCTGGTGGGGCACCTGGGGCGTTCGAACCGCGAGCTGTCGCTGGAATTCGTCACCGGCTACCTGATTGAAGAGTCGCTGAGCGTCGACAATCTTTTCGTCTTCCTGCTGATCTTCCGCTACTTCCAGGTGCCGAAACATTATCAACATTCGGTGCTGTTCTGGGGAGTGCTGGGGGCGCTGGTGATGCGCGGAATCTTCATCTTTGCCGGAATCCAGTTGCTACAGCACTTTGCCTGGGTGATCTACATCTTCGGGGCGATCCTGGTTTACAGCGGCGTCAAGCTGCTCGGGCAGCAGGACCAGACGATCGAGCCGGAAAAGAATATTGTGCTGCGCTGGTTTCGCAAGCTGTATCCGGTGACGAAGGGTTATGAGGGGAATAAGTTTTTTGTGCGGCGCGACGGCATGAGCTACGCCACGCCGCTGGCGATTGTGCTGATCATCATCGAGACTACCGACCTGTTGTTTGCCACCGATTCGATTCCGGCGGTGCTGGCGATCACGCGCGAGCCGTTCATTGTGTACACCTCGAATGTGTTCGCGATCTTAGGATTGCGGTCGCTGTATTTCGCGCTGGCAGGAATGATCGAGGCGTTTCACCTGCTGCATTATGGGCTGTCGGTGATCCTGATTTTTATCGGCGTGAAGATGATTGCCTCGCATTACGTGAAGATCCCGATCGGCATCGCGCTGAGCGTGGTGGCCGGAGTGCTGGTGGTGTCGGTGGTGGGGTCGCTGGTGTTTCCGAAGAAGGCAGCAGCGAGCGGGTAGCAACTAGCGATTAGCAATTAGCGAAAAGCGGACAGGGAACGATCCTGGTCAGGGCGCCGCGTTTCTGTCATGCCGAGACGATATGCGGCGTGGAAATCGGCGCGAGAGGCTAGCCCGCAGGGCGCCACAATCGTAGCCCGGCACGTGAGTGCCGGGAACGAGATGAGAGAATGAAAGTGAGTCCCGGCAGGGACGGTACATGGCCCATACCTATACGTCGATCACGTTTCACATCGTCTTCTCGACCAAAGGCCGCGTCTTCGCGATATCCGAACCGCCAAAATTGTGGTCCTACGTCGCGGGTGTTGCAAGGAATCTCCATTATGAGCCGTTCGCTGTCGGCGGCATCGGCAATCACATTCATACATTGATTGGGGTGCCGGCAATTGTCCCGGCGGCTGAGGCGGTGCAGAAGTTGAAGTCGAATTCCTCACGGTGGCTGCGTGAGCAAGGGCGGTGGCCGGGATGGCAGGAAGGGTATGGAGCCTTCTCGGTGAGTTCGTCCAACATTGATTCGGTGCGGCACTACATCCAGAATCAGGCAGAACACCACCGGCAGCAGAGCTACGAAGAGGAGTTCCTTTCGTTCTTGAATCGGTCCGGCGCGGCGTTCAACGAACACGAGGTGTTCGATTAGGTGCCGTTCCTTCGGGACTCGCGGGCCCGGGCGGGTCTCTGCCCTCTCCCTCTCCCTCTCCCTCTCCCGGCACTCACGTGCCGGGCTACGATTGTGGCGCCCTTCGGGCTCACAACTCGCCATTGCCCTCCGCAAATCGTCTGGGCATGATTGAAAGGTCGTGCCCTGACGCGGATCGTCGCATTCGGGAAGGTCGTGCCGGGCTACGATTGTGGCGCCCTTCGGGCTCACAACTCGCCATTGCCCTCCGCAAATCGTCTGGGCATGATTGAAAGGTCGTGCCCTGACGCGGATGGTCGCATTCGGGGAGGTCGTGCCGGGCTACGATTGTGGCGCCCTTCGGGCTCACAACTCGCCATTGCCCTCCGCAAATCGTCTGGGCATGATTGAAAGGTCGTGCCCTGACGCGGATGGTCGCATTCGGGGAGGTCGTGCTGGGCTACGATTGTGGCGCCCTTCGGGCTTTGGATTCGCGGCGCCCCACGCCTTCGAGCCATTTGGGAGAACGTATCGTGCCCGGGCACGGTGCATACCCTCGCGAGAAGCGTTTCAAGTTTCCGGTTGCAAGTTTCCAGTCCGTGGAAGACCGAAGACCAAAGACCGAAGACCGCACCGGCAACGCACGGCGCGCTATTCGAAGCGGATCGATTCGCCGCAGACCACCGAATGCTTGAGGAATTTGGCGTCGTTCTTGAGCGGGAAGTCGAGGCGGTAATGGGCGCCGCGGCTCTCTTCACGGGCGAGCGCGGAGCGGGCGATGAGCAGTCCCGTCTCCAGAATATTCATGGCTTCGCGGGCCTGACGGCTGCCTGACTTCGGCTGCTTCTCCTGCAATTTCGCGAGCTCCGAGATCACCTGCCGGAGGGATTTGCCGTCGCGCACCACGCCCACATACTGCCACATCAACTCCTGCACCTGGTGGACAAACGCCGCGATATCGGCGGTGTTGCCGTTGCCGGAGGTTGCCGCTGCGGATACGGAGTGCTTTGCCGGCGGCGATGTCACCTCCAACTCTTCCTGCATAGCCCGCGCGGCGCGTGTGCCGTAGACGAGGCCTTCGAGCAGGGAATTGCTGGCCAGGCGATTGGCTCCGTGAACGCCGGTGCAGGCGACTTCGCCGGCGGCGAAGAGTCCGTCGAGCGAGGTGCGGCCGTCAAGGTCGGTGCGCACGCCTCCCATGGCATAGTGGGCCGCGGGACGAATGGGAATCAGCTCGCTCGCGATGTCGATGTTGTAACCCAGGCAGGTGGCGTGGATGGTGGGAAAGCGGTTGCGGACGCGGTCGGCATTGAGGTGGGTCAGGTCGAGATAGACCGCGGCATCGGGCCGGTGCTGCAGCTCCAGCTCATGCGCGATAGCGCGGGCCACCACGTCGCGTGGCGCGAGCTCCGCCATCTCGTGATACTTGGGCATGAAACGCTTCAGTTCGATGTTGCGCAAGTAAGCGCCTTCACCGCGCAGCGCCTCGGAGAGCAGGAAGCGCGGAGCATTCTTCAGGAACAGCGCCGTGGGATGGAACTGCACGAACTCCATGTCGCTGATTTCGGCGCCCCCGCGATGCGCCATGGCCACGCCATCGCCGGTAGCGACGGCGGGGTTGGTGGTGTTGCTGTAGACCTGTCCCAGGCCTCCGGTGGCAAGCAACACGGCGGAGGCGCGAAGCTCGCGAATATGGCCGTCGGCGTCGAGCAGGCGAACGCCGGTGACACGGCCATCGCACACCACCAACTCGGTGGTGAACTCGAACTCGCGGAAGCTGATGGCCTTGAGCGCAGCGGCCTTGAGGTAGAGCGCGCGGCCAATTTCGCGTCCGGTGGAATCGCCGTGCGCATGCAGAACGCGGCTGCGGCTGTGCGCGCCCTCGCGGGTGAAGGCGATCCGGGTGCCGGTGCGGTCGAACTCCGTGCCCCAGTCGATGAGCTCTTCGATGCGGCGCGGGCCTTCCTCGACCAGGATGCGGGCGGCCTCCTCATTCACCAGGCCGTCACCGGCGCGGAGGGTGTCTTCGAGGTGCAGGCCGACCTCGTCCTCGTCGCTGAGCGCGGCTGCGATACCGCCCTGGGCATATTGAGTGTTGGATTCGGTGACTTCGCGCTTGGCCAGGCAGAGCACACGGCCCGCGGAGGCAAGCTCCACGGACGCTCGCAGGCCCGCGATACCAGCGCCTACGACGATGAAGTCGGTCTCCGATGGGAGTGATTTCATAGCCGAAGCTGCAATGATGAAGCTTCTGGAAGTAATGGTAACACCGGGTGGGGAGCGCGAATGGGGAAGAACAATGTGACGTTCTCGTATTGGGAAAAGGCGATTCGTCAGCTTCCCGCGAACAAGAAGCGCCAGGCAATTACAGAACGAGCTCTGCTTGGCGAGTGCGTTTCAAGCCCTGGACTGGCGCGATTTGTCGCGCCCGTTGCAGGAAGAGTCGAGGTATAGTTTTTACCTCGGTAAAGATCGAGATGGCAAAGCGGAGAACGACTTCAACAGTTTGTAACTGCTCGATCGCGAGATTACTCGCGCGCCCAATAGTACGAGTCTGACGTCCCAGTCTGAACCCTCCGTCGAAAAAACCAGCCGTCGTCTCCGCTTTTGTTTTCCCGCTTACAGGATTGGGTGGTGACGGGTTTGCGTTCTGCAAGCGACGGCCGAGGTGCGAGCCAAGGGGCAATGATGCAAACGCAATACGAAGGCCAGCAGATCAGGGTTCAGGCCGGCGGCGACGAACAGGCCACAGTGTGGACAGTACAGCCTAATCAGCCGCGGATTATCGGGAATGGGAACCTTCCGCGACCCTGAGCCGGCACCGTTTGACATGGGAGCGAACCTTGGACGATTGGTCAGAGTCTAGTCCAAAAATGTCGGAATGAAAGCGCCATCCTGCGACGAGCGGAGAGCCGGTGGCCTGCTAAACGTGGTTTGCTGGCTGTTTGATGTAGGGAGGGCCGGGCCTTTGAATGCAAACCTGGGCATGATCTGCTTCGGCCTCGTCCAGGGTTTCGTCCCAGTAGGCGCGCACCGTCAGGAAGCAGCGCATACAAACACTTTCGGTTTTCGAGCGACGGGTGAAATTCCCGTCGATGTTCGTGCGTTGAGGGTCGTACATCGCAGTTGGTTGGATTGTACTTTGTGACCCGAAATTTTTCGACAAAAATTTAGGAGAATTGGCAACTTAGGGCGAAGGGGCTAGGCGGGGTTCCGAGGCGGCCGGGGATACCGGGTTCGGTGGCGGCGGGACGCGGAAGGTGTTGAGAACAAAAGCGGAAGTTTTGGCAGCAAAACGGAACACGCACATATTAGTTTACCGTTATGGTAATAACTGCCGTGACAGGGCAGGGCTACTCGGTGTTGTTGTCAACCTTGTCAAACTCTGCGCATTTTTGGCTTGTGTTTCCGCCAGTTGCGCTCTTGCTTATGCAGAAACTCGTCCAATGGGTAACTCCAAATACGTCGAGATACCAAACTTCTCCGAACGCCAAAATATAGGCCTTCCCTTGCGCAAACTCCTCCCAATCTGGCGATACGAGCGGTTTGGGTTGGTCACGATACCTTCCATTGTTGTCTCTAATTCTTTGAAGGATAGTAGCCATCGCGTCGTCATGGTCGCCGGGATAGAGAAGCGCCCTCTCGAACTCTTCATGAGGAACATCGACCTGTCTGACTTTAGTTCTGTCCACCTTGTAGGTCGTGTCATTGGGGAGTATATGGCTCGATGGCAGGTCGGGTTCCTTGCCCATTGGGACAAGGTTTGTGTAGACAGCCCACCACAGGTGTTGAGCCGGAGTCTTCCCGATGTTTGTTATGTGAATCGGGATGCCGATCGGCTGACCCTTCATAAACGGGGTGTTGGGGTCATCGCTAAACTTGAGCCACGCACGTTGCTCAATCACGGTTTGTCTTTGGGCGTTCGTAAGGCTTTTTTGTGCGGCATCGGCTGCCCTAGTAGCGGCTTGAGCAGCACACTGGACGGCAGCGGTTTGCTTTTGAATCTCCTGATACGTCCGATGCGTAGTCCACCATTGGAAAGTAGCGATAGCTCCGTAGAAGCTCGCCGCTATGAAAGCGCACCAAGTAGCTCGTTTGAGAGATTTCTGTACGCGATAGCTGCGCTCATCGGAGGCGGCTTTGTCTCTTTCCGCCTGATCGTACTTGGCAATGACATCATTAAGCCAGAGTGGGGCAACCTCGCGCTGTTGTTTTTGGCCTTCGTGCTCTGCGTGGTTGGCTTCTGCCTGCTTCTCGGCGTCGGAATGCAATACCTGGACAGCCGCAGCTATATTACGCAGTTCGGAAACCAGCAGGTCAATTGCCCGCTGAAATGGACGACGTAGGTGCATAATCTGGAGCTTGGGCGAAGATGAAAGCAGAATACAAAGAAGGGCCGGAAGCAAGGGAAAACTTCGAGAAATTAGCAAAGGCTGTGGTCCTGGCAGGAGCCCGAAGAGACGCCCAGGAAAGCGGCTAAGAGCCGCAAAAGCGCGGCGGTCACAATGGCTAGAATCCCTGGTATCGAAAGCCCGCGACGTTCCGGCTTCTTCGAGAACCGCTTGTTAGTCGCCCATTCGAACTACGCCATCCCCGAGGATTGAGTAGGGCCTAACTCTGCGCTGATGGTTCTCCGTTGCACTTGTGTTCATCCTCCCATCGCCGAAGCGAGTCATCGGCAATGGAGACAAGTTTCCACGCTCCGCATCGTTTGCAGGTTGACTTGATAAGGATGCGCCCCCGGATGTCGCGCGCAAGTTCGCGGTCGAAATCGGGCGATGGTGGAATGTTTGGCACGGCAAACCCGAGAGCATAACTGTACAGTCCAGCTCTCGGTTACGCCAGCAATTCCCGCCGAGGCCAACCCACCTGCCGGCCACCCTCCGGGAGTGAAGGCGCGGGGCTTTCCGTTACACTGATGGCTTGATCCGAATCCCTGTCAAAACCGCTTCCCAATCGTATGAAGTGCTGGTGGAGCGCGGTCTGCTGCGCCGCGTGGCGCGAGCGCTGGACAGCCTCATCGCGCAGGACGCGCCAATCTTCGTCGTCACCGCGAAGCCGATTCGCAAGCATTGGGGCAAGGCGCTGCAGAAGGGACTTCGCCGGCAGAAGAAGTGCGAGTTGGTGGAGCTGCCCGATGGCGAGCGCGCCAAGCGGGTGGCGCAGCTGGAGAAGCTGGCGGAGAAGCTGGTCGCGCATGGCGCGGACCGGCGGTCGGTGATCGTCGCGTTCGGTGGAGGCGTGGTGGGCGACGTAGGCGGCTTCCTGGCATCGATTTTCATGCGCGGCGTTCCGGTGGTGCAGGTTCCGACAACGCTGGTGGCGCAGGTGGATTCGGCCATCGGCGGCAAGACCGGGGTGAACCTGGTTGCGGGCAAGAACCTGCTGGGCACGTTTCATCAGCCGCTGAGCGTGCTGGTTGATCCCGATGTGCTGGCGACGCTGCCGGAGCGGGAGTATCGCTCAGGCCTGTTCGAGGCGATGAAGTACGGGGTGATTCGCAATCCGCAGATTTTCGCAATGATGGAAGAGCAACGCGATGCGCTGCTCAGGCGCGACAGCAAGCTGCTGGAGAAGCTGATCGCAGAGTGCATCCGGGTGAAGGCCGAGGTGGTGGGCGCCGATGAGCGGGAGAGCGGCGAGCGGCGCATCCTGAATTTCGGGCACACCATTGGGCATGCGCTGGAGGCGGAGACGGGATACGAGAAGCTGCTGCACGGCGAAGCCGTCGGCTGCGGAATGATTGCCGCGGCGCACATCGGGGAAGCGACCGGCACGACAGACAATGAGACGGCGGAGAGGATTCGCGCGCTGGTCCGCGCCTATGGGCCGCTGCCCAGGGTGAAGGTGAAGCCGAGGCGCATCCTGAAGCGGCTGATGAGCGACAAGAAAACGGTGGGCGGGGTGCCGCACTTTGTGCTGGCGAGAAGCATCGGCGAGGTCGAGATCGTGAATACGGTGGCGGAGAAGGTAATCGTGCGGGCGGTGGAAGCGCTGAACGGGCAGGGGTCGCGGAGATCATGACGGCCTCGAACAATGGCGGGCAGAAGCCGGTCGTCGGCGCAGCGCCACAAGGAGCGGGCGATGAGGCGTCGGCGGCGGTGGCTGTCCGCGAGATGTTCAGCTCGATTGCGCCGCGCTACGACCTGCTGAACCATGTTCTGTCGATGAACGTGGACCGCGTGTGGTGGAACCGCACCGCGCGGACGTTTAAGCATATTCTTAACCGTCCGCAGGCGCGGGCGCTGGACCTGTGTTGCGGCACGGGCGACATGACGTTCGCTCTGTATCGGCAGGCGAAAGGGAACCAGGTAGCGATTACGGGAGCGGATTTCTCGCGCGCGATGCTGCAGCGGGCGGAGCAGAAGTCGGGGGAGAGAAGAATCCGCTGGGTCGAGGCCGATGCCTTGCAGCTACCGTTTGAAGCCGGGGAGTTCGACCTGGTGACCTCAGCGTTCGGGTTTCGCAATCTGGCCAACTACAATCGCGGGCTGCAGGAGATTTACCGTGTGCTGGCCGGCGATGGGGAGGTGGGGATACTGGATTTCGGCGAGCCCAAAGGGGTGGTCGGGAAGGTGTACCGCTTCTACTTCCACAGGATTCTGCCGGCGGTCGGGACGGTGATCTCCGGGGTGAGCGGCCCGTACAAGTATCTGCCGGCTTCGGTGCAGCGGTTTCCTTCGCCAGAAGAGATGCTGCAGCGCATGCGCGATGTTGGCTTCCGCGAGGTGTCGTGGACGCCGTATACCTTCGGGATCGCGGGATTGTATCGGGGAAAGAAGTAAGAATGTGCCGCCCCTGAAGGGGCCCGGATTTGTAGAACGGACCTGTACGGCAGGGCTGAAGCCGTGCCCCTTCCAGAACGGTTGCCGATCCAAAACGGTTGCCGTTCAAACCGACTGCGTAAAAAACGATTGATGAGCTGCCTAATGGCGCGCCAGAGTCTCGCGCAGCGCCTCTTCCACAGTATGTTGAATCACCGCGGGATAGTCGGCGCCGAGGAATTCCTCAAGCCGTGAAGTGTCCATGGTGTAAGAGCCGATGAGATAGGGAAGCGCCTCGGGTGGGATGGAAGAGATGCCCCATTTCCACATCGCCCGCAACACCACTCTCATGACAGCGCGATTGGGAACCCGCTTGACGGTAGCGTCGGCGAGGCGAGCGCAGGTTTCGATGGTGAGAGGCTCGCCGCGACCGGCAACGTTGAGGATGGTGATGGCCGGATCGGAAGCCGGGCGATAGAGCAGATAGGTGAGCAGGCGGGCGACGTCGTCGACATGGACGAACTGCAGCTTCTTGCCCGGATACTCTTTGCCGCGGGGAAGCAGGAACGGCATGCGTTTGCCTTCGGCGCGCATGCGGTCGGCACGCTTGCTGTTGCCGAAAGCGGTCCCGCGCAGCGCTCCCACCATGTAGTTCTGCACGCTGGCTCCGGCATAGATATGCGGCCGCAGGATGTAGACGCGGCAGTCGCCCAGGCTCTCGGTGCGATAGCGCACCACCTCATCGCTTTCGCGTTTCTGCAGGGCATAGGGCAGGCTGGCGGCATTCAGCGGCGCATTCTCGCGGACGGGGCCGGGCGTTTCCGGCCCGTAGACTGAAACACTGCTGGGAAAGAGGAAGCGCCTGATTTCGCCTCCGGTGCGATTGACGATGCTGATGGCTTCCATCACACGCGCGGTGCCGGCGACATTGATCTGCCACATGCGCTCGACATCCAGCACGCCGCTGCGCTGCGGATCGAGGACGCAGGCGAGATGGATGATCGAGGAGGCCCCGGTTTGGCGAAGCAGTTGGGTCAGAGCAGGGCAGCTTCGTTCGCGGCCCAGGTCCAGGTTATGAAAATCCAGCGGGCCGGAATAAGCAGGTGGGCGTATATCGACGCCCACCACGTGAAAGTCAGAGAGAAACGGCAGCAGGCGGGTCCCGAGATTACCCGAAACGCCGGTAACCAGCACCGTCCTCCCTCGCTGGTTCATTTGTGCGGCGTGTTGGAGGAGGTGCTGGATTTGGCCTGTGGTGCTGCGCCGGGGTTTTCACCGTGGCTCGCAGGGCCCTGGGCCGGCTCGAACTTCTTCTCCTCGCCGAAATAAGCGTCATTCAGTTTGGGCTTAACCGACTCGGTGAGTTCCTGGATTTTGTCGCGCATCTGCTGGTCGTGTAGGGTCTTGGCGATTTCGCCCTTGACGCTCGACAGCGGCTTTTCCTGTTCCGACACCATCTTGTAGATAAAGGAAGCGCCCGCATCGGTGAACGGCTGGGATATCTCGCCCGGCTTCAGATCAAAGACCCCTTGCTGGTCGGGGGGAATCATGCCGATGGTGTGGTCCTTGAGATTAATGTCCGGCACGGAGCTGGTGAGACCCATGCGCGTAAAGGCTTCCTTCTGCAGGGTCGCTGGATCGGCGCCGCCGACCCACTGCTGGCGGATTTTGTCGACATAAGCCTTCTGCTCGTCTGCGGCTGGCTTCTTGATGCTGGCTGCGGCCGGCTGGCTGGGGATGATGACCCGAATCAGGTTGGCTTCCAGAAACTTGCGGCCGTTTTGTTTGTAATAGTCGTCGATCTGCTGATCGGTGGGGTGAGAGTACTGGTTCGAGTAGTACTCGTTGAGCGCCTCGACCAGAATCTGGCTTTTGACGAACTTCATGATTTCCTGAAAGCGCTCAGTGTCCTCCAGGTTCAGGGCACGAGCCTGATCGGAAAACGCCAGGATCTTGGCATACTGGGCGGCGAAAGAGCGTTTCATTTCGGTGGTCATGCCCGGCTTGACGGCCTCGGCCATCTTTTCAAACTGCTCACGGCTGATGGAGGAGACGCAATCCTTCTCGCCGCTCTTGCAGGCGCCTTCGAGGGTAATGACAGAATCGTTGGGTCCAACGCTGGCCGCGCTCGCCGGCAACTCGGTGGTCTGGCCGGGCTTTGGCACGTGCCCCAGGGGGGCGCCAGGGTTCGTTTGCGCGACGCCCACAGTCGCGAGCGCACACGAAAGCGCAACAACAGAAATGATTTCAAATCGCATGAGATTCAAGCCTCCGGAAGAAGACAGCAGGTTCGTAGGTAGTGAGAAGAATCGTACCATATTGCTGCGGGAGGAAGCCAAGCATGCTGGGGTTTGGTAGTGGGTCAGTGAGAATATGGAAGCGTGGCTTTCGCGCGCCGGCGCGAATCGGCACGCCCATCCCTCACTCGCAAAAGAAGCTCTCTCGGGATGACAATCAAACTGACCCACTACTCAGGACTTTGCATTTTGCCAAAGTGAATGGCAGACGTGAATAATCCTGTCAGGACGCGACTGTGAATACCACGCCCATGCAGATGGAAAAGAAAAACGTTGCGCTGAATTCCGTCTGGGCTGCGGTCGTAATCACCAGCCTGAAGATCGTGGTCGGCGTGACCACGGGCAGCCTCGGCATCCTGTCGGAGGCGGCGCATTCGGGACTCGACCTGGTTGCGGCGATGGTCACGTTCTTTTCAGTGCGGGTGTCGGACAAGCCGGCCGACGCCGACCATCAGTACGGGCATGGCAAGGTCGAAAACTTTTCGGCGTTTATCGAGACCGGACTGCTGCTGCTGACCTGCGTCTGGATTGTTTACGAAGCCCTGAAGCGTCTGTTCTTTCACCAGGCACATATTAATCCCACACTGTGGGCATTCCTGGTGATGGGAGCGTCGATCGTGGTAGATGTCTGGCGCTCGCGGCGCTTGCGGCGTATTGCCGCGAAGTACGACAGCCAGGCGCTGCTGGCCGACGCGCTGCACTTCAGCACCGATGTGTGGTCGAGCGCAGTGGTGGTCCTTGGACTGGCGCTGGTGCTGGCGGGCGACAGATGGAAGATCCCATGGCTGGCGAAGGCCGACCCAGTCGCCGCGCTCTTCGTGGCTTGCATTGTGGTGTATGTAAGCTGGAGGCTGGCGCGGCAGACGATTGATGCGCTGCTGGATGCGGCGCCCTCCGGCATCCGCGCGCGCATCATTGCCCGGCTCTACCAGATCGACGGCGTGCTGGAGGTTGATCGGGTGCGCATCCGGCGCGGCGGCAGCAAATATTTCGTGGATGTGTCAGTCGCCATGTCGCGAACCGTGACCTTCCAGAAGTCGGAGCAGGTCTCGGCCGAGGTGGCGCGCTGCATTCGGGAGTTGCTGCCCGAGGCGGACGTGGTGGTGAATGCGGTGGCGCGCGCTCACCACAAGGAAAGCCTCTTTGATCGGGTGCGCGCGGTGGCTACCCGCCATAACCTCAATGTGCACGACATCAGCGTGCAGGACCTGGATGGCCGGCTGCACGTGGAGCAGCACGTAGAGTTGGACGAGACGCTTACGCTGAAAGATGCGCACGACAAGGTGACGCAGCTTGAAGCGGAGATGAAGCAGGACCTGCCGGAAATTTCCAGCATTCTCACCCATATCGAAAGCGAGCCGGCGCGGATTGAGACCTCGGACGGCATGGTGCGGGTGCCCAGTTTCGAGCGAAAGCTGCAGGTCGTAACCCAGAGCTTTCCCGACGTGGTCGACATGCACGACCTGGTGTTCAAGCGGGTGGGAGGAAGGCTTTATCTTTCGCTGCACTGCACCATGAAGGATGACCTGCCGCTGTCGCGGGTACACGATATCCAGACCGCGATGGAGGGGCGCTTCCGGCAGGAAGTGCCGGAGCTGTTCCGGGTGCTAATCCATCCCGAGCCGCAGACCGACAACCGAAGGTAGATGAGTGGGCCGCAGGTAGTTGCTCCGGCGCAGGGAAATTATAGTAAGCTCGTACGGATCAATCGCGATTAGGGAGGCCGTCATGGAGCACCGACCGGATAGCTCTCCCGCCGGAATGGTTCCGGCGACCCTGAATTCTGGCAAGGTAGACGCGAACCGCGAGCGGTTGCGGTTCGTGGAGCACGGCGGAAAACGCATTCTGCTGGTCGACGTCACCAACTGCACACCTGAGCAGCTCGCAGAGTATATCAAGACCGTTCCGCAGTACGTCACCCGGCTGCCGGAACATTCGGTTCTTCTGCTGGGAGACTTCACCGGCACGCAATTCACGAAAGAAACGATCGAGCAGCTCAAGATCGCCGCAGTGTTTGACCGTCCGCACATCCTGAAGTCGGCGTGGGTCCTGGGCGATAACCTACATAAGGTGCTGCTGGAATCGATTCGCACGTTTTCGGCGCGCGAGATCGCGGTGTTCCATACCCGGGAAGAAGCGCTGGATTATCTGGTGAGCTGATCAGACGGCGCCGTCGCTCGCAATAACGCCCATTTCCTCACCCCGCCCCTCTTCGGGCACGACAGTTTCTATGGGATAGCCCAATTCCTTCCAGGCGTAATATCCGCCCAGGAGAGGACGCACGTGACGGATGCCGTGCCGTCTGAGTTGCAGCGCCACACGGGCGCTGGTGGCTTCGTTCGGTCAAGTACAGAAGAGAACGACTTCGCCGTCGCGGGAGATCTCGCCGTTGCGCGACTCCAGGTCCTCGGGAGAGATGCGCAGCGCGTTGGGCAGAGTATTGGGGTCGGGAAGCAAGTCGAGTGGGTGGCGCAGGTCGATAATGATCACCGGTTCGCCGCAGTCGAGCTTGAGCTTCAGCTCCTCAGGGGTGATGCGGTCACCCTTGACCTGGTTGAGGAAGCGGAGGCGGTCATAGTAGCGGTAGCCGATGTAAGCCACGAAGGCCCCGACAAACATCAAGAACGCCCATGCGCCGAAGCGCTGCAGGCCATCGGTAATGCGGTTGATCTGGCGGGTGAAGAAGAATCCGAGCAGGGTGAAAGACGCGGCCCACAGCGCAGCTCCGGCGAATGCGAAAGCAGCGAACCGGGGATACGGAGTGCCAACCACAGCAGAGAGTGGCGCCGCGGCGGTATTCAGTCCGGGAACGAACTTGGCGAACAGCAGCGTGCGCATTCCGTACTTGCCAAACTTGGCTTCGGTCTGCCGGACGCAGGTATCGGGTTCCAGCGAGATCTTGCAGAGCAGGCGCAGCACTGCCAGTCCGCGGCGCTTTCCGATATAGAACCAGGCCGAGTCGCTGACGAACGATCCCAGGGCCGCCACCAGTACGGTGAGCGCAAGGTTGAGATGGTGCTCGCCGGCCAGCGCGCCGCAGGTCAGCAGCAGCGGTGCTACCGGGATGGGCAGGCCCGCCTGTTCGAGCAGTACCCAGCCGAACACCAGCAGGTAGCCGTATTGCACGATGAATTGAATGGTGTCACTCAAGGTGATTCACGCGTAGGGGTCAAAGAAGTGGATGCCAATAGCTGCGCAAAGTTTCGCAATCACAATCTTAAAAGAGACTAGATTCGTACCAGGGTCCTGCCGCCGACTAAAGTCGGCTCTGGAAATGGATTGGAAAGCGCTTAACGGCACGACTGAAAGACGTGCCCTGACGCGGATCTTTCCGTTATCTAACTGTTTCAGCAGCCCAGGAGCCCGTGCCCTGATGCGGTTCGCCGCAAACCACAATGTCATTCCGGTGCTAAAGCCGGGCCCTGATACAAAGCTGGCCGATTCCAAGTTCCCTCTCGGACCGCAAGTTGTGTACCGACGCGTCCCGCGGCTCCGACCCTTTCGCTCTTCGCTCATGCAGGACGGCATCGACTTCTGGCGAAGAGCGAATAGCGTACTCCTCACCATTTCTGCGAGCGCGGGCCCGCCGCCTTCTGCGTTGCCGGCTGCACGGAGGCCTTCTCCGACGGCATCTCGTACTCGGGATTTGGCTTGCCCATCAGGTACATATCAAACCAGCCCACGATGTTTTCTAACCGCTCGACCCGGTGCCAGGGCTGGCCGGAGCGCGAGAGTTCGTGCGATTCGCCGGGGAAGCGCACCATCACCGTCGGCTGGTGCATGTACTTCAAGGCGCGAAACATGACTTCGCCACCGGCGGTCGGGGGCGTGCGATAGTCAGCGTCGCCCAGGATGAACATCATCGGCGTATCGACGTTCTTGATGTAGGTGATAGGCGAGCGGTTGACGTAGTCCTGGAAATCGTCGAACGGCGGGGCCTTGAACCAGTTCGGCTGGAAGAGCGTGAAGTCCGCCGTGTACCACCAGTTGGCCCAGTCGGCGATGTCGCGCTGGGCGACGGCTGCCTCGAAGCGATGCGTATGGCCGACCGTCCAGTCGGTCAGCAGGCCGCCGCCGCTGCCGCCAGTGACGCCAAGTTTGGTCGGGTCGATGTATCCGCGCTTGAGCATCTCGTCGACGCCGACCATCAGGTCCTTGTAGTCGTCACCGGGATACTTGTACTGAATGATGTTGCCGAACTCCTGTCCGTAGCTGGTCGAGCCGCGCGGGTTGGGATAGAGCACGACGTATCCCTTGGCGGCCATCCACTGGAATTCGTGATCGAAGATGTAGCCGTAGGCGGTGTGCGGGCCGCCGTGAATATTGAGGATGAGCGGATATTTCTTCGCAGGATCAAAGTCGGGCGGTTTCTGGATCCATGCCTCGATCTTTTTGCCATCGAAGCTGGTGTAGGTGAACTCTTCCGGGACGGTCAGGTTCAGTTGGCTGAACAGGGGCCCGTTCAAATTGGTGATCTGCCGCTCGGTGCCGTTGGGCTGCAGGACGAAGAGTTCGTCGAGCATGGTAGCGGTGGAGACGTCGAGGACGACGGTTTTGCCGTCCCGGGATGTAGCGAAATGCACGACCGCCTGATCGCCGCGGGACAACTCCTGCACCTTGCCGGAGAGGGCATCGACGCTGACCAGAACTGCGCGGCCTTCTTTGGCGACAACGTCGAGCAGGTGCGATCCGTCTTGCGACCACTCGGGAATGAGACGGCCGGCGGCGCGGGGAGACTCCATATCGCCCAGCAGATCGCTGTTGATGTCGTAGTCGTAATTGGCTGTGAGGTTCTTGGCAGTGGCTCCAGGTGTCAGGTCGAGCGTCCAGAGATCGGGCTCGGCGTAGGAGCGAACAGGACTCTGCACGGCGCCGATGAAGGCCACGCGCTTGCCATCGGGCGAGAGCACCATGCTGCTGATGCCGCCCAGCAGGCCTCCAAGCTTCACGTGCGAGATGAGCTCGACCGTTCCGCCGTTCGCGGGCACGGAGAGAATGTCGGTTTGCGGCAGCTCGTAGTAGGGCTCGATGACGCGAGTGGCATGAAAGATGATGCGGCTGCCATCGGGAAGAAACGTGGGTTCCTGTTCGTCGAACTCGCCGGTCGTAAGCTGTTTGGGCTTGTTTTTGGCGTCGCTGGTGGAGGGCACGTCAATGATCCAGATGTGCCGATGGTGCTTGGGATCGAGGAATCCGGCGCCGTTAAAGCGATAGACGGCGCGGGTGATGATGCGCACGTCGCTTTCGTGTTCCGGCTCGCCGCCGGCTGCTTTCTGCTGCTGCTTTGAGAAGTCTTCGGGATTAGCATCACACAGGAAGGCGATGCGCTTGCCGTCGGGCGACCAGACGGGATCTCCGACCGCGCGCGGCAGATCGGTGATGGTCCAGGCTTCGCCGCCTGACATGGAGAGCAGCGCAAGCTGGGAGGCGGGCGGAATGCCGTTCTTGGGTGGCTCGCCGTTGCCGCGAACGAAAACGATCGATTGGCCGTCGGGCGACCAGCGCGGCTGCGAGTCGTGCTTGCCGTTGGTCAGGCGCACGGGAGCGGATTGGCCGCTGGTAGCAACGCTCCACAGGGATGTGTCGTAGTTGTCTTTCTTCTCGTTGACCGTCACCTTGACGAAGACAACCTGCGAGCCGTCGGGCGAGACTTGCGGATCGCCGATCCACTGAAACTGGAAGAGGTCTTTTTCGGTGATGGGGCGTTTGCTCTGCGCCGGTAACAGAGGAGCGGTGAGCAGTATCAGAGCGAAGAGCCAGATAATTTTGCGCACTGGGCGTAATCCCTCGGAGAGAATGTAGCGTCCTTTATAACTTCGAGCTTGTAGGATTGTCGAGAAAGGGCAGCAACTGCGGCATAATATCGGTTGCCGCCTCAGCTTGTGATTCTGAAAGCGCCGGAATGAATATGGGTGTGAAGACGTTGGCTCGCGACGTGAAGCGCGCCGGGACGGCAGTCCTGAAGGGCGAGCCTGAGCCGCGCTGGCCCGGTTTTGTGGCGCTGATGGCCGGAGCCTGCCTGCATGCGGCGTTGCCCTCCCGATTGTCGTACGGGCCGGACTGGCTCCTGCCTGGGCTCATGGCGGTGCTGATGGTGCCTATCATGGCGTCGCATCGGCGCAGGGCTTACAACCTGGCGCGGGCCCTGACGTTTGTTGCCACCGCAGCGCTTACGCTGGCGCTGGTGGCGTCGCTGGCCCTGCTGATTCAGGGACTGCCGAGCCACAAGGACACTCCGGCAGCGCTGCTGCGCTCCGCCAGCGTGTTGTGGGTTACCAACGTCCTGGTCTTCGCCTTGTGGTATTGGAAGCTGGATGCGGGCGGCCCGGTGGGGCGCGACGAATCTACAGGTCCCATCGCAAGCGCATTCCTTTTCCCGCAGATGACTCGCCCGTCGGATACCAATTGGTCGCCGCAGTTTATCGATTATCTTTTTCTCGCCTTCAACACCAGCACGGCGTTCTCACCCACGGATACCGCCGTCATGGAACGCTGGGCGAAGGTCCTGACCATGCTGCAGTCGTTGATTTCGCTATCGGTGCTGGTGGTGCTGGCGGCGCGGGCGATCAACGTGCTGTAAGGCCAAAAGGCAATTACGCCGTCGGCTTGTCGCGCGGCGGCTCGTAGGCGAAGAAATCGTGATGGAAGCGCTGGGCGTACTCGCGAATGAGCTGCTCAATGCGGTTCGGGTCCTGGGAGCGCACGATGAGGCCGGCGTGGTGCGGCTTGTCGTTCATGCGCCAGACGATCTCCGGGTCGTTGTAGGCGGAGGTGTCAGGCCATTCCTGGCGGGCTAGCGAGATGAGCATCCCGGCAAAGTCGTTGCGCAGCGGCGCAACGCTATAGTGCGCCTTGCCGCCGGCGATTTCCACCTTGGCCCATTCGGCCCATAAGTTGATTCCGGTGGCTGCTTCGACCAGTTCGTTGATGTGAGCGCCGCCGACGCGCGCCGCCGTCTCCAGAAAATACAGCTTGCCATCGTTGCCACGAATGAATTCGCTGTGCGAAGCGCCGCGGACCAGGCCGAAGGCGCTTAAGACCCGCTGGTTGAGCGCGCGCAGGTCGCGCTCTTCGGCCGAGCCCGGAGCCAGGGTGCGGGTGGTGAAGACGTCGCCGCTCTGCGAGACCTCCATGGGAGGGCGGCCGTACTTGCTGGCGACGGAGAAGAGCACCTGCTTTTCATAAGTGATCGTATCGACGTGATAGATGTCGCCGGGTATGTACTGTTCCAACAGATAAAACGATTGCTGGTCGCCCAGTTGATTTACGGCGTCCCAGAACTCAGTCGCGCTATGCAGCTTCTTCATGCCGATGGAGCCGGCGATGGAACGGGGCTTGAGCACCCAGGGCGGAGAAACGCGCTCCATGAAGTCGCTAAGCTTGCGATGGTTCAGCACGTGGATGAAGGCCGGCACGGGGAGCCCTTCGGCTGCGGCGCGGGTGCGCATGGCCAGCTTGTCGCGAAAATAGCGCGCGCTGGTCTGGCCCATGCCGGGAACGCGCAGATGCTCGCGCAGAATCGCCGCCGTCTCGACATCAAACTCGTCGAGGGCAACGATGCGGTCCACATTCTCGGTCTTGGCGACGTGGCTGAGGCCGAGCATAACGTCGTTGATGTTCCACACTTTGTCTACGTCGGGAACATAGAAGAACTCGTCAATGCTTTCCCGCGGCCAGGAGGCGTGTTCCAGGCTCTGCGAGGTGACCAGCAGCACGCGGCAGCCCTGGCGGCGGCATTCGTTCAGAAAATCGTCGCCTTTGTAATAGCTCGCCAGGCAGACAATGGTCACCGGCGCCGCTGCTCCACTGGCCGGGAAAGAGGAAGACATGGCAACCTCCAGCACCTAAGGGTGTTCGCAACAAGGTAACAGAGGAAGCGGTAGTGGGTCTCTTTGAAAACTGACCCACTACAGAGGAAGCGGGTTTCGTCGCCGGTTGGCCCCACATTTTGTACAATCATGAGTTTGCCATCACGCTTGCCCCGCGTTGGTCGCAATACGAACGTTGAGCCCGGGTAAGTTCCCAGCGCCCTGCCGGCTCACGGCTTCACAATTGGTGTGCGTTCTGTCGATGTAAACAAACAGAGACGAGACTACAACGCGGAGCGGCGCGACCGTTCCGGAAGAAGGTTGCTGTGCCTGAACTGAGGAAAGACCCGATCGTTGGACGTTGGGTAATTATTTCGAATGACCGTGCGCGGCGTCCCACGGACTTTGTCCGTGAGCCGGTGAAGAAAAAAGGGGGATTCTGCCCCTTCTGTCCGGGCAATGAGACGACAACGCCGCCCGAGGTGCTGATCTATCGGGCAAATGGCTCGGGTTCCGGCAGTGCCGATTGGACGGTGAGGGTAGTGCCGAACAAGTTTCCGGCCCTGGGAATAGAAGGCAGCCTCAACCGGCAGGCCGAAGGAATGTTCGACAAGATGAACGGCCTGGGGGCGCACGAGGTCATCATCGAGACTCCAGAGCACGATCTGAGCCTGGCGGAACTGTCGGAAAAGCGCATTGAAGATGTGCTGTGGGCGTTTCGCGACCGCATCCTCGATCTGAAGAAAGACAAGCGCTTCAAGTACATCCTGATCTTTAAAAATCACGGTGCGGCAGCCGGCGCGACGCTGGAACACTCGCACGGGCAACTGATCGCGCTGCCCATCGTTCCCAAGCACGTACTGGAAGAGATGGAAGGCGCCAAGCAGTATTTCGTTTTTAAGGAGCGTTGCGTGTTTTGCGACATCGTCCGGCAGGAAACGGAGGCGAACCTGCGCGTGGTCGGTGAAAACGAGAATTTTCTCACCGTGGCTCCCTATGCGCCGCGGTTCCCGTTCGAGACCTGGATCCTGCCCAAGCAGCACGAGTCGGCGTTTGAGAACTCTTCGTCCCAGGTTTATGAGGCGCTGGCGAAATCGCTGAAGAACCTGCTGGCGCGGGCCAATCAGGTGCTCGACAGCCCGGCCTACAACCTGGTGATCCATACCGCGCCCATACAAGAAGGCCCGCTGGATTACTATCACTGGCACATCGAGTTCATGCCGCGGCTGAAGAAGCTTGCGGGATTCGAGTGGGGGACCGGGTTTTATCAGAACCCCACGCCGCCGGAGGAAGCTGCAAAGTTCCTGCGCGAGGCCAAGGTGCTGGGGCCGGAGGCGGTGGAAGTGTGAGGGGCAGCGGAGCATTAGGCCCTCTTTGGCAGGAAGAACGAATCGCACGTTAACAGAAAGGCCCGACTTTTTTCAGCCGGGCCTTTGCTCTTTCGCAGATCACCAGTGGCCATTCTTTGCTAGTTACCAGCTACTGGTTGCTAATTGCTAGTTGCTGCTTTTCTACCAGATAGTCAGCGTGCCTTTGTCGATCCATTCGTGATAGCCGGCGCCGGTAGCGTTCACGTCAAGCTGCCACTGAATGCCGAGGTTGTCCTTCCAGCCGGTTCTGCCGGCGTTGCGGGTCACGTTGAGCGTGTACGGTTGACCGTCCACGACCAGCATGTGGTAGGTGTACTTATGCGCGTTGGTGTCGTTGGTGATGTACCACTGGATGTGATGCCACGAGTTGGGGGCGAAGCCATGACAAGGAACCGAGGTCCCATACCAGTGGTTGGCGGCCATGTCCCACGTGTCCCAGACGCCGGTGCCGACATCGCATTGCGTTCCCATCATGTAGTTGTATCCGCTGACGAACTGGTAGGACTCCTGCTCCAAGGACTGCGCCGCGCCCTTGGTGGCGTTGTCCACATACAGGTAGTAATCCACCAGGAAATTGCGTTGTGAGCTGTTGGCGCCGAGGGGATGCCAGAACAGCGCGTTGGCCCAGACGCCGGAGTTGAACAGTTCGGTGCTGCGTCCGGTGAGCGAGGGATTGCCCTGGTTCTGTGCCATCCAGTAGGTACCCTTGCCGCTGCCGCCGGCGCAGCCCGGGTCGTGGCAGGAACCCCAAGTGCCGCCGGTGTGAACGTTGCTGAATACCTTCGCCCAGGGCGGAGGAACCGGCAAGCCGCCGCCGTTGTTGTTGTTGCCACTTACGGTGATCGTCTCCCACTGGTCGCCATACTTGCCCAGGCTGTCCCAGGCGCGGATGACCACCTGATGGCTGCCCTGTGACATGTTCAGTTGAGTGTCGATGGAGGATGTCGAGTTGGCGGAGTAGGCCTCCTGGCTGTCGACATAGACTACCCAGCCGGTGATTCGTTGATTGCTGGTTGCGCTCGCAGCCACGTGTACGGGCGAGGAGCCACTGTAATTGTTGACGGGTGAA
Source organism: uncultured Acidobacteriaceae bacterium (assembly GCA_963846815.1). Classification (GTDB taxonomy): domain Bacteria; phylum Acidobacteriota; class Terriglobia; order Terriglobales; family Acidobacteriaceae; genus CAVVDY01. Next base: position 1,206,942 of record CAWJXG010000001.1, read on the forward strand.
GAGACGGTAACAGTTACGGCGGAAGCTGCCGAAACCACGCCAAGAAGAGAGAGCATGAAAGTAAATAGTATGAGACCGCGTTGGATCATCAATTCCTCCTTAACGGAACGGAGACTACGGGCCGATCTACTCTGGAACAATGGGAATGAACGCCTAGTACGGTGGCGCCGAACTAGGTGAAAGTACTGTTAACGAGGCTTGCTACGAGGCGGGAGGCTAAGGGTGAAAGCCTTAGAGACCTCGGCTGGGTGCCTTTGTTTGCTAAGAGTTAAAGCAAGCTGGGAGAGAAGCTGCCTTTCTTATCTACGGACTAAGGCAGAGAAGTTGCTGGATTTTTGTCTGAAATTGTGGCAAAGAAATTATTCGTTGCGGTCCTGATACTCCTCGTAAGCTCGTGGGCAAGACAGCATCGGTAAGTTGGTACTAATCCAGGCCCGGTCAGCGAGAGGCGATTTACCACTCACCGCGTAGGTCCTGGCGAGTCGTCGGGCAAAGATCACTGGCCCAACAAGGCGGTGAGAGACCGAGAAGTTTCCAGAGGCAATCCGCATTCCTCCTGCCCCTGATGCCGGCGCCATCACCCTTGCCGGCTCGATCCAGCGCAGAGTATCAAGCAGCGCGGGTGTCAGGGTTCAGTGACTCGGAACAGAAATCACGCATCGCAAAATTCACAGTTGACATCGGCCGAAAATCCACTACCATATGGTTGTGGATAGATTAGGTACAACATTTGCGGCTTTGTCTGACCCCACCCGTAGGGCGATGATCGAACGACTCTCACATGGGCCTGCCTCGGTGCATGGATTGACGGAACCGTTCGCACTCTCGCAGCAGATGATTTCAAAACATATTGCCTACCTGGTTCGGGCGCGGATTGTGATCAAGACGAAGCGTGGACGAGAGAGTGTGTGCACGCTTAGGCCGGAGGCGATCAAGACAGTCAGCGACTGGGCTATTAGCTATCGCCGATTCTGGGAAGAGAGTTTCGACAAGCTGGATGTGGTGGTGAATCAAATGAAAAAAACGGAGGTCAGAGATGACACAAAACACGGTTAACGAGACAGAGCGAATGGTGGTTACAAGAGTCTTTGATGCCCCACGCGAGTTGGTTTGGAAGGCGTGGACAGACCCGAAGTACGTGATGCAGTGGTGGGGACCGAAGGGCTTTACTGCGCCCGTTTGTCAGATGGATTTTCGCGTTGGAGGAAAACTTCTCTGCTGCATGAAGGCGCCGGATGGGCAGGAGTTCTGGAATGCGGTTGAATACCACGAGATTGTTCTGCACGAGAAGATCGTTTCCTTGATGTACTTTTCGGACTCGGAGGGAAACAAGGTTGACCCTGCGGCACTAGGAATAGAACATGAGGCCATAGACGGAGCGTACGATGTGACCCTCTTTGAGGATCTCGGAAACGGCCAGACGAAACTCACCTTCATTGGAAATGAACCCATGGAGAGCGCGAAAAATAGCGGTCAAATGGAGGGCTGGAACCAGATACTCGAAAAGCTTGCTGCTGTTATTGCGGAGCTAGTGCAGGCGAAATAGGAATCTGACGTTTTGACGATTGTCAGGCACGAGATACGGCTGAGGCTGGCGGCGAGGGCTTGGTTAGAACAGGCTGCTCGCCGCTCGGCCGAATCGTCGGCGTTCCCGTCCTTGTGGCCCCTACCTGGTGGAGCTCTTCAATGGCACGGGTTGGGCGTTTCTCGTCCAGGTGGATTACTGCCGAGTTGCCCGTCAACCGCCAAGAGCTTGCGATGAAACTTTATCTCAGTGCGGAGTAAGTCCCATTGAGGTCCTGGTTCCGGCGCGGCGCCAGCAGCGCACCCATGAGCACCGCCGGAAGAATCGTCAGGAGAAAGGTAAGGTGATACCACACCGGAAATTTACTCCAAATGGCGATGTGCACAGGCAGAAACATCGCCAGCACCACGATGCCGACGGTCAACGGCGCCCAGCGGTTCGATGGCGATATCCAACCGGTTACGGCACCCGCTGCCAGAGAGGTCACAATGGCCATGACAAGGCGGGCCCACTTCATGGCCAGCGTGAACTGGAGCGTGGGTTCGGCAGCAGTGTAGTTCGGCAGGCTCAGGCGAAGCACGCGGTTGATCACCGAAACGACGATAATCCAAGTGAGGAGTCCTGCGAGGCAGGCGAGAACGGAACGCTTCATCAATCCTCTCCTTTAGTTTAAACATAATAGTACAATTAAACTAATGAAGGCCGAACTATATATTTTAGGTGTTCTGCACCGCGGCGATTTCCACCCTTACGAGATCAAGCGGCGCCTGACCCAGGCCATGATCGAGTGCTTTACCGACGTAGATGTCGGCACGCTCTACTACGCCGTGCGCCAGCTTGCCGAGCGTGGCCTGTTAAGCGCGGTCGCTCACCAGCGCGTGGCTCGAGGCGGCATGCGTACGGTGTACCGCATCACTCCGCGTGGACGGGACCGCTTTCGTGAACTACTGCACGCGCAATTTGCCGCAGAGGGTGACCTCAGGGAGACTCTGTACGGCCCCATGCTCTTCTTGCATCTCGCCGACCTCAACCTGGTCGCGCATGCTCTGCGGAGCCGGATCGAGAGGCAGAATGCGCGGCTGGCGGAGGTCCGGAAATTGCATCGGCAATGGGTAACGATGCTGCCTACGGGTAGCCGCCACCTGATGCAGCATATGGCGGAGCAGTGCCGCCTCGACCTGCGCTGGCTCCGCGCGGTGCTTGCCGATGTGGAGGCCGGACGCATTCGCGATACCCCTGACCCAGCTCGCCTCGTAGCCAAGACCTAATTGTGTTATGACACAAAGCCAGTTCCTGGGTCGTCGGCAACCCTTCCCTAATCTCCGGTTTCTCCGTTAAGCGATTTCTGCCCATATAGGAACCCGTTCCCGGCCGGAGGTCGCTTGCGAAAATCGGCGGCATAGCGGGAGATGAATGTGCGGGCCTCCCGGCGACCACATTCAAGCGCGCCTGCGATCAAACACCCCCACGGAACTGATGCCATGTCAGTTGGCATTCGAGGGGCGAATAAAACCGCAAACTCGCGCTAACGCCCGATTACAACAATTGCTTCAAAGTAAGGAGCCCTGCGGGGGCATCCGGGCCTCACCGAAACGGCGAGCTAGCGACAACAAGCGCCGCGAGAAATGCTACGAACTCGCGCGTTCTGGCCGCCGCCAACTGGAGAGGGACTTGGCGGAATGGCGAAAGCGCAGGCTTGCGATCGCTATCGTTCTCGAGAGTACTGTAAACAACGGACGTTGGAACAGATTACGCTCACGCGAACTGAGTTGGAAGGGATGCCGTTCGTGACTGTCTGGAAATCGTACATTCCGGCAGGCATGGAGGGCAGATCGAAATGGGTGTACCCGAGATTAGTCGGCGCGATGGAGTGCACATTGGGCCCGGCAGGCCCATCATCGTGCGTGAACGCGTAATAGACATAGCCCGGGATACAGGTGTTGCCTGGCGCGTTCGCACAAGTGAGGCGAGCTAACGGGAAGTTGGTGTCGGACTGTTTGTCATCTCCGTAGAAGTTGTTCTGCGACATGCCGTTCAGGCGGTAGCCATACACGACGTTATTCATAGAACCACTGGCCAGCTTGGGGGTCGTCAACGCAATGGAAGCAGCCAGGGGGTAGCTTTGTGCAGGCACGCAGCTGTCGCACGTCCACGTGGCAATCCCTGGCGCAGGGTTATAAACCTCCACGTATAGATTGAATGCCGTGAACATGATTTGGCCGGTGGGCAGGACCATCAGCATTCCGTCGTAGGAGGTATCGTGTGACGGCGGAGTGCAATCCGCGGGCTGCGGAATCAGGCTCGTCGTAGTGTTGGTGAGCGTGTTGGTATCGGGATCGTACTCCAGGAAATAGCAGCCGTTCTCGAACAGTCCCGGACTGTACATGCCCAACACCTTGCCGTTCGGCTCCAGCGCGGCCGGCCCGTCCGACTGGCTGAGGTTGGCATCGGGAACCGGGCCAACGGACCAGCTGTTCAGCGCTACGTCATAAATTGCAGTGGCATTCTTGGTGCCGCCTACCTGGAAGACCTTGTTGTTGTACATCATCACGCCGGCGCCTAGCTCCTCGTCTCCTCCGTAAAGCAGCACGGGGATGGACGGCCCGCAGGACCACGTTCCAACACCGGTCACCGGATCGGTGACGGTATACAGCTCGGAGCTCTGGGTCGGGTTGGGGCAGGAGGGTGCTCGTTTGGTGTCGACCAGCAGCACATGGCCGGTCGTCAACAGGGTGTAACCGGATTCGTCGGTCGAAGACGTCAGGGTACCACCGGAGGGTATCCACGAGTTTGGACCATTAAAAATGGCATTCTGCTGGCTGGGGCCATTGCAACAACTTGACTGCAGATAGGCTCCGTTGAACAGGATCACGCCGGCTGCGTCGCCGATGCTGATCCATCCGGCAGGCGGAGCGTTGGACGAGAACTGGATGCCGCCCGTGAAGGGCGAATAGGTTCCGATCACGCCCTGGTTGGTCCAGACCCCTTGGTTGGCGTTGTACTCTCCGCCTTCGAGGATGACCTGGCCACATTGCTGTTGGCCGGACGGGCAGTCCGTGCTGTTTCCGTGATTGACTGCATTCAATAACGTCTGCGAGCTGAAGTACAACGGCTGATAGGAGACGTCCAGATTGCCGGCCGGACTCCAGGTTCCGTTGACATAGCTGCCGTAGGCATCGGGAGTCAGGTAGTACCAATCGGTATAGCCCCAGTTGAGGTTTCCAGTGCCATTCTCGTGGTGTACGAGAATGCGGCCGTCCCGAAGCTGGAGCATAGCGCCCACCCCGTCGAAACCTCCGACAGTGACAGGCTGATTGGTCAAAGGGGTCCAGGATTGCGCGCTGGCGATTCCGCTACACGCCAGCGCAAGGATGCAAGTTGCCGCCAAGATTTGAGAAACCTTCACAGTTGGTCCCTTTCCCGAAGCTCTGTATGGATAGTTGGCCGTACGCTTTCGTCAGGTTGATCTTTCGCTCGCGAGTTGCGCCGGTTCAGCGGATGACAGTGCAGGACATCGCGCCCGGTCTGCGATGAACGTCATTTGATGGTCGATCAGGAGCAGGCCCAAACGGCACGGCGCTGCGCACTTCCTATTCTCTCCCAGCAGACGCTTGCAAAAGATGAGTTGCGCAGAACTGAGTTTACGACGAAATCAGCCGCGGCGCGCACTTGCGGCGGCCCTGTTTTTCTTCGCCCCGTTGGAACGAGCATTGAAGCCAATTGCAACCGCTCCCTCTAACACCATGCGGCAAACTTCCTCGACGTAAGGTTCGCTGAGTTCGGTGTGGCGGATAAGGAAGCGCATGTACATGGCGCCGTAGAGCGTGTCGAGCACGAGGTCCAGGTCGAGGTCGCGTGGTAGTTCACCGCGTTCGATACCGCGCCGCAAGGTGCGGTAGGCATCCTGTCGCCGCGGCCAAAGAAAGCGCTTGCGGAATTCCTCAATCAGTTCCGGGTCCGATTGTCCGCCGGCGAGGACCGCTCTCACAATGCAACCGCGCTGCGAGCGCAGAACGCCCAGCCACTGATTCATTTGCAGGCTCACGTCCTTGAACACCGAGCCGGAGTCAGGGAAGTGGAGTTCCTCCTCGGTGGTGGAGGCGAAGGCATCGACTACCAGCGCGCCCTTGTTCGGCCACCAGCGATAGACGGTGGCTTTACCCACCTTCGCATCCGCTGCGATCGCCTCGACGGAAAGATCGGCGAAACCGTCACGGCGGAGGAGCTTGATGGTGCTGCGCAGGATGGCATGGCGTGCATTTTCGGAGCGCGGCCGACCCGGCGGCCGCTTATCGCCGTTGGCCTCGGGAAGCACGTTTTGTCGAGAAGATGCCATTTTGCGGCCCATTTTCAGTTGTCGTTGCCAGTTATCAGTAGAATTAGCTGTCACTGCGAAACAGCCCACAACGATTCTCGGGTGTGGCTCAGTTTGAAAATGTCGAGGATATTTCAAACTGGCCCACGACCTCTTAGCTTAGCCGTTGAATCCGATACACACCGTATCGTATCATATCGATTATCCCCCACTGCTCTGCCGCAGGCTGTTCCGGCGGTGACCAGGGAGTGCGACCCGATCCATGTGGATTGTTGCTTTAGCGCTGCGCCGCCCCTATACGTTTGTGGTAATGGCCCTGGTCATCATCCTGCTGATGCCGCTGGCCATTCTGCGCACTCCGGTCGATATCTTCCCCGATATCAACATCCCGGTCATCAGCGTGGTGTGGAACTATGCCGGCTTCGCGCCCACGGACATGGCCAGCCGGATCATCACCAACTCCGAGCGCGGCATGACGGTGACCGTCAACAACATTGAGCACATCGAGTCGCAGTCGGTGAACGGCGTCGGTGTCATCAAGGTCTTCTTTCAGCCGGATGCGAATATTCAAACCGCGCTGGCCCAGGTAACAGCGATTGTGCAGACGACCGTGCGCGGCCTGCCGCCGGGTACTACGCCGCCGCTGATTATCCAGTACACGGCGTCCACTACGCCGATCGTGCAGCTCGGTCTCAGCAGCAAGACACTTCCTGACCAGGCGCTGTTCGATCTGGGCCAGAACTTCCTGCGCAGCCAGCTGGCGACGGTGCAGGGGGCGGCGACTCCGTATCCCTATGGCGGAAAGATTCGCCAGGTGCAGGTCGATCTCAACATGCCGCAGCTGGAGCAATACGGCCTGTCGCCCAGCGACATCGTTAACGCTATCGATGCGCAGAATGTCATTACTCCGTCGGGGACGACCAAGATCGGCCTGCTCGAATATCAAGTCGAGATGAACAGCGCCCCGCGCACGATCGCCGACCTGAATAACATTCCGATCAAGACGGTGAACGGCGCCACCATCTACATGCGCGACGTGGCGCATATTCGCGATGGCTTTGCGCCGCAGACCAACATCGTTCGCCAGGACGGTGTGCACGGCGTGCTGATGTCGATGTACAAAATCGGCAAAGGCTCGACGCTGAGCATCGTCAAAGCGGTGAAAGGCGTTGTGCCGGTCGCGTTGCAGTCGCTGCCGCCGGGCATCACGGTCAGGGCGCTGTTTGACCAGTCGCTGTTTGTGCGCGCGTCGATTGAAGGCGTGTTGCGCGAAGGCCTGATCGCCGCGGCTCTCACCGCCTGCATGATCCTGCTGTTCCTGGGGGACTGGCGGCCGACCATCGTCATCTCGATTTCGATTCCGCTGTCGATCTTTGTTTCTGTGCTGCTGCTCAGCGCGCTGGGCGAGACCATCAACATCATGACCCTCGGAGGTCTGGCGCTGGCGGTCGGAATCCTGGTGGACGACGCGACCGTCGAAATCGAAAACATCGAGCGCAACCTTGCCCAAGGCAAGGAGATGAAGCAGGCGATTCTGGATGGCGCAGCCCAGATTGCCGTGCCGGCGTTCGTTTCCACGCTGTCGATCTGCATCGTGTTCGTGCCGATGTTCTTCCTCACCGGTGTGGCGCGGTTTTTGTTTGTACCGCTGGCCGAAGCCGTGTGCTTCGCAATGCTGGCGTCCTATTTCCTCTCGCGAACATTGATTCCGACGCTGGTGATGTACATCATGCGCGGCCACGAACATCGCGCGGCCGGGCCGAAGACGATTTTTGGACGCTATCAGCGCGGGTTTGAGCGGGGCTTCGATAAGTTTCGTAATGGCTACTATCAGCTGCTGGAAACGACGCTGCAGCATCGCAAAGTCTTCGTCGCCTGCTTCCTCGCGTTCTGTGCGGCTTCCATGTTTCTGGTGTTTTTGCTGGGCGAGGATTTCTTTCCCAGCGTCGATGCCGGTCTGATGCGCCTTCACGTGCGGGGGCGTGCCGGAATGCGCGTGGAGGAGACCGCGCGGCTTTGCGATGAAGTTGAAGGCTATCTCCGGCAGCAGATACCCAAAGACGAGCTGGTCACGATACTCGACAACATCGGGCTGCCGAATTCCGGTATCAATCTTTCCTACAGCAACTCTGGCGTCATCGGCACCAGCGACGCGGAGATCCTGGTGGCTTTGAATCAGCAGCATCATCATCCCACGGCGGGGTACGTCCGCAAGTTACGCGAGGGTTTGCCGCGCAAATTTCCCGGCGTCGAGTTCTTCTTCCAGCCGGCTGACATCGTTACGCAAATCCTGAATTTCGGCTTGCCCGCGCCCATCGATATACAACTGATCGGTCCTGATATGGCGGACAATTACAGGATGGCGCAGCAGATTTCCAACCGGCTGCGAAAAATTCCGGGTACCGCCGACGTACACGTGCAGCAGATGTTTGACCTGCCGACGCTGCATCTGAACATTGAGCGCGACCGGGTGACCCAGGTGGGCATGACGGCACAGAACGTCGCGCAAAGCGTGCTGGTTTCGCTGAGCGGCAGTTTTCAGACGGCGCCAAATTTCTGGCTGAGTCCGACGAACGGCGTGAGCTATCAAGTTGCTGTGCAGTCGCCACAATATCGCATGACGTCGCTGCAGGACCTGATGAACACTCCGGTTACGAACGTGAACGTGCCCAATCCTCAGTTGCTGAGCAACCTGGTGCAACTGACGCCGGTGGAGCGGCCCGCCGTCATCTCGCATTACAACGTGCAGCCGGTGATTGACGTCTACGCCAGCACGCAGGGCCGCGATCTCGGGGGTGTGAGTCGCGATGTCGAGAAGGCGCTTCAGCCGTTCCGGGGACACCTGCCGCGGGGCACGCAGCTCATCGTGCGCGGCCAGGTGCAGACCATGCAAAGCTCATTCATCGGCCTGGGCGTCGGACTTTTGGCGGCGATTGTCCTGGTGTACTTGCTGATCGTAGTGAACTTCCAGTCGTGGCTCGATCCGTTCATCATCATCACGGCGCTGCCGGGAGCGCTGGCGGGTATTTGCTGGATACTGCTGCTCACGCACACTACGCTCAATGTGCCGTCGCTGACGGGAGCTGTGATGTGCATGGGGGTGGCGACGGCCAATTCGATTCTGCTGATCTCGTTCGCGCGCGACCGCATGCATGCGGGAGTTGCTGCGGCCGACGCCGCACTGCAGGCGGGCTACACGCGTATTCGTCCGGTGCTGATGACCGCGCTGGCGATGATCATCGGAATGTTGCCGATGTCGCTGGGTTTAGGGGAAGGCGGCGAGCAGAATGCGCCGCTCGGCCGTGCCGTCATTGGCGGCTTGTTGTTCGCAACCGTGGCGACCCTGTTCTTTGTGCCGACGGTTTTTGCCATGATCCACGGCCACCGGGAAGCCAAAGAGGCGGCGAGGCAGTCGTAGGATATTGGAGACTGATACGAGAAAAATGGAAGCGCAACAGAATTCGGCAGGCGAGACAGAAACTCTCCGCCAGCCAAGCCAATCGGATGGTAATGCCTCGCGCGCTGCCATGGATCATGACGACGCAATCGACGAGGGTGGGCATGCTGCACCGGAGATAACCCCTCCTCCGAAGCTGCCGCCGGCGTCTCCGCGCAAAGCCCTGCTGTTCGTCGCTGTGGTCTTGCTGGTGCTCGCTGTGGCTGCCGTCGCCGCCGTGCTCTCGCGCATGCACGACAGCCGCGTTCTGGCGGACGAAACCGCGCAGGATTCAATTCCCACCGTGGCCGTCGTACATCCCATTGCGGAGAAGCCGGACGAAGAACTGGTGCTGCCGGGAACCTTGCAGGCCTATATCGATTCGCCGATATACGCGCGCACCAATGGCTATCTGTTGCGCTGGTATCACGATATCGGCAGCCATGTGCGGAAGGGAGAGTTGTTGGCCGACATCGACACCCCCGAGGTGGACGAGGAGCTGATGCAGGCGAAGGCGGCGCGACAGCAGGTGGTCGCGGCGTTGAACCTGGCCAAGATCAACGCCGACCGTTACCAATCGCTGCGCAAGACCGACTCGGTTTCCCAGGAGGAAGCCGACACTCAGACCAGCGGGTACGAGCAAGCACAGGCGAACCTCGCCGCTGCCGACGCCAACGTCAAACGCTTGCAGGACCTGGAAGGGTTCAAGCATGTGTATGCCCCGTTTGACGGGGTGATCACGCGGCGCAACGTTGATCCCGGTGCGCTGATCAACGCGGGCAGTTCCGGCACGGGTGGTCCGCGCGAGTTGTTTGACATCGCGCGCACCGATCCTTTGCGGGTCTACGTCTCGGTTCCTCAGGCTTACGCGCCCGCTATTCATCAGGGCGTGGACGCGGTGATTACGTTGCAGGAATTTCCCGGCGAGAAGTTTCGTGCTTCGGTGGCGCGCACCGCCGATGCCATCGACACCACGACGCGAACTTTGCTGACTGAGGTCGATGTACCCAACAAAGGTGGCAGGCTGCTGCCCGGCTCCTTTGGCGAGGTACACTTCAATCCGAAGATTGACGGAGAAAAAGTGACGATTCCCGTCAATGCCATGCTCTTCCGCAAGGAAGGACCCCAGGTCGCGGTGGTGGGGAGCGACGGCAAAGTGCAGTTGCGGCATATCTCGATTGGTCGCGATTATGGAACCACGCTGGAGATTGTCGGCGGGGTCAATCAGAACGACCGCATTATCGTTAATCCCTCCGATTCGATCGAACAAGGTCAGGTGGTCAACGTCGCAGCAGCGCCGCGAGGCGAATCGTGAAGCGCATAGCGTTGCTTGCCGCCATAGCTGCGGCCGGCCTGCTCGCCGGATGTGCTGTGGGTCCGAATTACAGTCGGCCCTCGGCGCCCGCGCCTGCTCCGGACGCCTACAAGACGCAGGCTCCATGGCGGCTGGCCGCTCCGAAAGACAGTCTTCCCAAAGGCGCCTGGTGGGAAGTCTTTCAGGATGCCGAGCTGAACGGCTACGAGCAACAATTGCTGGCGGCAAATCAGTCGCTCCTGGCCGCGAGAGACCGGCTGGAAGAGGCGCGGTCACTGGCTCGGGTCACCTCGGCGCTGTTCTTCCCCCAAGCGACGGTCGATCCCAATGCCTCGCGGACCCGGTACTCGGGAAGGCGCCCCGAAGTGGTCACGATCGGCAATCCATTGACCCAGAGCACCTACGAAATTCCGTTCTACATAAATTATGAGCCGGATCTGTTCGGCAAGTTCCGCCGCAGTTTGCAGGCTTCGAATGCGAATCTGCAGGCGACCGCGGCGGACATGTCTAACGTCAACCTGGTGCTGACCTCGGAGCTGGCCGCTGACTATTTCAGCCTGCGGGAGCTCGACGCGGAAACGCAGGTGGTGAAGGAATCAATCGCCATTCAGCGAAAGGGCCTCCAACTGGTGGAATATCGGCACACCGGCGGTGTCGCGTCGGGACTGGATCTGGCGCAACAACAGACATTGCTGGATTCCACGGTGGCGCAGCTCTACCTGGTGCAGCAGCAACGCGATCAGTTTGAGCATGCCATCGCCGTGCTGACCGGCAACCCGGCGGCGACGTTTGATGTTCCGGTGCGGTCGCTGACGGCAAGGCCGGTTCCAGTTCCCTTGGGGGTGCCGTCGGATTTGCTGGAGCGGCGTCCGGATATCGCCACCGCGGAGCGGCAGATGGCGGCTCAGAATGCGGAGATCGGGGTAGCCAAGGCGGCGTTTTATCCGCAGCTCACGCTCTTCGGCAGCGGCGGATTTCAGAGCACCAACATCGCGAACCTGATCAGCGCGCCCAATGCGGTATGGTCGCTGGGCGGCGATCTGCTGGAACCGGTGGTGAACGGTGGACGCAATCGCGCCAACCTTGCCTATGCGAGGCATACTTATGACGAGACCGTGGCGGACTACCGCGAAGCAGTGCTGGTAGCCTTTCAGCAAGTCGAGGACGGACTGTCGGGGCTGAACGAGCTGGGGCAGGCGATTACGAGCCAGGACGCGGCCGTTGGCGATGCTCGTCGCGCGCTGGCGATCGCCAATAATCGTTATGTCGGTGGAGTGACCAGCTTCCTCGACGTGGTCACCGCGCAAAGCGTCCTGCTGACGAACGAGCGGCTGCAAACGCAGCTGCTGGGCCAGCAGATGGTGGTCGAGGTTGCGCTGGTTAAAGCTCTTGGCGGAGGCTGGAACGCTTCGCAGATCCAAAACGAGCAAGTGCATCCCAAACCGATACAGGCGATACAGCAGTAGCAAAGACCAGGAATCCCCTCAGAACACGACTATTAATCTGCACAGGCTGGCGATTCTGCAGTCCATCGGAAACTTCAGAACAAGGTCTTGTTATTCCAGGTGCGATCTCTTCCGCTTCCATTCTCGAAGCGACATAGGTACATTGCACCAACGTGCTCTGGGCATCTGGATATAGTCCTGCAACTCTGGGATGGCCGGCACCGCACATGTGATCGGCGAGAGCAGGACTTCTGCAGCTGGCGTCCATCCATGCAATTTCCGCCGCTCAAACGAACGCGAAGGATAGAATTTTTTGTACAAATTCCGTACACAGCCAATGCATAAACTCGCAACTGACTGATTACAAGACTAGTTATTCGTTTCTGTCCTGGTACTCCTCGTACCAGGCCATCTGAATGGTCTCCAGCTTGGATTCGTTCGATTGTTTGGGATCGTCGACAAAGGTCGGCAATTCGGTGATGTAGCGGTGCAGGTCGGTGAAGCGGACTTCCAGCGGATTCTGGTCGGGATACTTGTCGGCCAACGCGATGGCGAGATCTTCGGAATCGTCCCAATGTAGTTCGGCAGCCATGAGGTTCCTTTCACGCGATCATCGAAAAGAATAACCACCGAGGTCACGGAGGTCACAGAGTTTTTGATTCTTAATTCTCTGTGCCCCCGTGTCTCTGTGGTGAAAGTTCCTAGTGTCCCTCAGAAACGTAATTCCGGTTCCAGGCCGGGATCTCGACCACGATCTCGCCCGGCTTCTCGATCACCGACTGGCAGCCCAGGCGCGACTCGAGCTGAAGATCGGCCGCCATATCGAGGCGATCGGCTTCGTCGTCTTCCATCTCGCTCAGGCACTCTTTGCCCTTTTTCACCACGACGTGGCAAGTGGTGCAGGCACAGTTGCCGCCGCAGGCGTGGTCCAGGTGAATGCCACAGTTCAGCGCGACATCGAGGATCGATTCCGGCTTGCCGTGCTCGAGATAGGGAAGCTTGCCGTGCTCGAACTCGACGGTCTTGTTCTCGGGAAGGAAGGTGACCCGGACGGTGTTGGCGCCGGGGGCTTCAATGGTGGCAGCTCCGCTGCCCTGGGTCTTCTCGTCTGCCATAAATTCTCAGCTCTCGATTTCTGCCTGCGCGATGGGGTGTGGCGCCGCAGGACCTTCGCCCACATCCGCGTTGTCCATGGTCTTGCCCTTGAGCGCTGCGCCGACAGCCGAGTCCATCATCAGCTCGGCCAAGCGCATGGTGCCCTGGTTCAGGGTGTCGACGCCGTTGCGAATTGCCTGGTAATCGTCCTCAGGCATTACCGCGCGCAGCGCCTTTTCCAGTTTGTCGATGTTGGTCCGTTCCTGCGATGCAAGCTGCTGCCACGCCGGATTCTTGCGGCCTTTCTCCAGCGCGGTAAGAATCGTCTCGGCCTCGTTGCGCGCTTCCACCAACTGCCGCTGGCGAAAATCTTCTTCCGCGTAGTCGAACGATTCGAGAATCATGTTCTCGACCTGCTCGTCAGTGAGGCCGTAGCTGGGCTGAACTTCGATCTCCGCTTCCTTGCCGCTGCGCAGCTCGCGCGCGGTGACATGCAGGATGCCGTTGGCGTCGATCAGGAATTTCACCTCGATACGCGGCAGCCCGGCCGGCATGGGAGGAATGCCTCTCAGGTCGAAGCGCGCCAGGGAACGGTTATCCTTCGCCATTTCGCGCTCGCCCTGCAAAACGTGGATCGCCACATTGGTCTGGCCTTCCACGCCGGTGGTGAAATGCTCGGTGGCCGACGCGGGAATGGTGGAGTTGCGATGAATAATCTTGGCAACGCCTCCGCCGAGAGACTCGATGCCGAGCGACAGCGGCGTCACGTCGAGCAGCAGCATGTCACTGGTGGCTTCTGAACCTCCGGCGAGGATGTTGGCTTGCACGGCCGCGCCCAGCGCGACCACTTCGTCGGGGTTCAGGTCGGCGTGGGGGGTGCGCTGAAACATCTCTTCGACCAGCTTGCGCACCAGCGGAATGCGGGTCGATCCGCCGACCAGCACCGCTTCGTTGATCTGCTGCGGGGTGAGGGCGGCGTCCTTCATCGCCTGACGGAGCGGGCCGACGGTGCGATGGATTACCGGCTGAATGAGCTGCTCGAACTGCTCGCGGGTGATCTCGCGCTGATAGCGCCTGCCGCCAGGAAGCCCGATATCAAGCTTGGTTGTCTCCCTGGCGCTCATAGCAATCTTGGCATCAATGACCGCCTTGCGGATGGCCTGCACGATCTCGGCATTGCGGCGAACGTCGAGCCCAAGGTCGCCCTGAATGTCCTGAATGGCAATCGCGATGAGCAGATTGTCGATGTCGTCGCCGCCGAGATGGGTGTCGCCGTTGGTGGCGATGACTTCGAAGATGCCTTCGTGCAGCCTGAGAATCGAGATGTCGAAGGTTCCGCCGCCGAGATCGTAGACTGCCACGATTCCGTCGTTGTGCCTGTCGAGGCCGTAGGCGAGCGAGGCCGCCGTAGGCTCGTTGACCAGGCGCAGGACATCAAGTCCGGCGATGCGGCCGGCGTCTTTCGTGGCCTGGCGCTGGGCATCGTTGAAATACGCTGGAACGGTGATTACGGCTTTGCTGACCGGGGCCGCGAAGTAGCGCTCGGCATTGCGCTTGAGCTGGCGCAGGATGAAGCCGGAGATTTCGGGCGGCGTGAATGTCTTGTTCCCCAGCTTGATGCGCAGCACTTCGCCGGGGGCGAGGTCGTCAGCAAGACGGAAAGGGAAGAGCTTGAGCTCGTCCTGAATGTCTTCCACGCCGCGGCCCATGAGGCGCTTGACGCTGTAGACGGCGCGCTCCGGAGTCTCGATGAGGTATTTGCGCGCGGCATTGCCGACAATGATCTGGTCTTTTTCATCAACAGCGACGACCGAGGGTACAAGGTTCGCACCGTCTTCTCCGGGGATGACGACGGGGCGGTCCTTTTCCATGTAGGCCACCAGGGAGTTGGTGGTGCCCAGATCGATGCCGATGATGCGGTCCGTTGCCATCACCCTTCCAGGACCTCGTCGACCTCGCGCAGCAGATTGCGAATATAGGAGCGGCGGTTGAGCACGTCAACCATGCGTTGCCGCACCTTGGCGCGGTCGCTCTCCAGAACGTTCTCGCCGCGCTCGCTGCGATCGATGAGCGCGTCCCAGTCATTCCAGGCAGAGCGCAATTCCTCGATCAGGTTGTCGTGCTTGGTCTGCAACTGCTGCTTGGCGTTCTGTACCTCGTGCTCAAGCGAGCGATCGTCCTCGCCCATCTTCTTGTTCATGCGCAGCTCTTCCAGCTGCATGTTGAGCTCGAAGACTTCTTCCAGCAGGTCGGGCGGGACGGTTTGTTTCTTCACGCCGCCGGTGCGGCGGGCCTCTTCGGTGGCAGCCTGCGATTGTTCTTCGAGTTGCACACCCTGCACGCGCAACAGATATTCGGTGCGCGAGATGGGATCGCGCAGCGTGCGATAGGCATCGTTGAGCTGCGAGCTCTTCTCCAGACTCCATGCCTGCTCCCGTCCGGTGCTGCCGGCGTTGATGTCGGGATGCAGATGGCGGCTGAGTTCGTAGAAGTCGCGCTCCAACTGCCTGGTGTCGATGTTGAGGCGATAGGGAAGGCCGAAGAAGTTGAAGTAATCCACCGGGACCGGCGGCTGCACCTTGCCGCACTCCTGGCAAAAGTGAGCGGCGCGCATGGCTCCGCAGGACCAGCAATTCGCCTTGAGCGGCTTATCGTGGCTGACTACCAGGATGCCGCTGTCATCGGATTTTTCGCGCTTAGTGGTTGCCATAGTTCTTGTGCCGTCCCTGAAGGGGCTCGCAACGTTCTATATCCAGCCTACCCAGCGTTCCGCATCGCTCCACGCCGGGCTGTCATGTTGGTCGTCCCTGAAGGGACTCAGCGTGGCGGCGCCTGAAACGTTTTCGGTTCAGCACCGGTCATCCGCAGCCGACCAACTGTGCCGCCCCTGAAGGGGCCCAGGTCGTAAATGTATCGTCGTGCCGGCACGACCAAGGTCGTGCCCTGACGCGAATCATTCCTCTACGCGAGTTTTTCTGCAGACTGCAAGGTCCTGCCCTGACACAAGGCTCGCAACCCAGAAATTGTCGGGAGGAAGCCACGACATTTACGAGAACGAAGTGCCGCAGCCGCAGGCCTTTTTCGCGTTGGGGTTCTGGAACACGAAGCCCTGATGCATGAGCGTCTCCTCGTAATCGAGGACCATGCCGTGCAGGTAGATGAAGGACTTGGGATCGACGAACACCCGCACGTCTTCGAACTGGAAGACGCGGTCGCGCTCGCGCGGCTGGGTGTCGAAGCGAATGTTATAGCTCAGTCCCGAGCAGCCGCCGCCCTGCACCCCGAGACGCAGACCACCCTCGGTGGGCGAGATGTTTTCCTTCGCCAGCGCGGCGCGAATGCGCGCCACCGCCTTCTCCGTTACCTGAATGCCCTTGGCAGGCTCGGCCGGCGTCTGGGCCGGATTTTCAATATTGACCGTGCTCATAGTGTTCGCGGCGTGCCGGCCAATCGCCGGACACGCCTGCCCTCACCTACAGATTACGCCTGCTGCGCAACCGGAACCGCTTCCGCCGCTTTGCCCTCGCCCTGCTTCTTCTTCCAATCGCCGATGGCGGCGCGAATGGCATCTTCGGCCAGCACCGAGCAGTGGATCTTCACCGGCGGCAAAGAGAGCTCCTTCACAATGTCGGTGTTCCGGATCTGCAGCGCCTCGTCGACCGTCTTGCCCTTCACCCACTCGGTGGCGAGCGAAGACGAAGCAATCGCCGAGCCACAGCCGAAGGTCTTGAACTTGGCGTCTTCAATGACGTTGGTTGCCGGGTTCACCTTGATCTGCAGCTTCATCACGTCGCCGCATTCAGGAGCGCCCACCAGGCCGGTTCCGACTTCATGGCTGCTCTTGTCGAGCGAGCCAACGTTGCGCGGATTGGTGTAGTGATCAAGAACCTTGTCGCTGTATGCCATTCGTAATTCTCCTCGGTCTGGTAGTGCTGGCCTGAAGGCCAGCGTTCCCGTATTCAAATTTCACGACTTGCGGGCTCAGCCCGCCCTAGGGGCTAAAGCCCCAATCCAATCTCGCCTGGTACGCTGGCCTTCAGGCCAGCTCTACCAATTCACCGTGCGCCGGATACGCCGACCTAAAGGTCGGCACTACCCGTCCTAGTGCGCCGAGGGCTCGGCCGCCCACTGTACCTTGGTCAAATCGATGCCTTCCTTCGCCATCTCGTACAGCGGCGACAACTCGCGCAGGCGTTTCACCGTATCCACCACGCGCTCGGCTACGTAATCGATCTCGGCTTCGGTGTTGAAGCGTCCGATGCCGAAGCGGATCGAGCTGTGCGCCAAATCGTCTCCTGCGCCCAGACCCTTCAATACATAGGATGGCTCCAGCGTCGCAGAGGTGCATGCCGAGCCGCTGGAAACCGCAATATCGTTGATGCCCATCAGCAGCGACTCGCCTTCCACATAGGCAAAGCTGATGTTTAGATTGTTGGGCAGGCGATGCTCCATCGATCCATTGATGTAGACCTCGTCGAGCTGGCCCATGATCTTGTCCTTCAGGCGGTCGCGCAGCGCTGCGATATGCTTCGCCTCTTCCGCCATGCCCTCGCTGGCGATCGCGCAAGCTTTACCGAGGCCGACGATCCCGGAACATTCAACGTCCCCGAACGCATGCCGCGCTCGTGGCCGCCGCCATCGATCTGCGCTACCAGCTGCACACGCGGATTCTTGCGCCGCACGTACAACGCGCCTACGCCCTTCGGCCCATAAAGTTTGTGTGCCGTGATCGATGCCAGGTCGACGTTGTCTTGAATCACGTTGAACGGAACCTTGCCGATGGCCTGTACCGCATCCGTATGGAAGAGCACGCCACGCTCGTGGCACAGCGCGCCGATCTCGCGAATCGGCTGCAACACGCCGATTTCGTTGTTGGCCGTCATGATCGTGACCAGGATCGTCTTGTCGTCCATGGCACGCTTCAGGTCGTCGAGATCAATGCGGCCATCCTTCTGCACCGGCAGATAGGTGACGCGGAAACCGTACTTCTCCAGACGTTTGCAGGTGTCGAGCACAGCCTTGTGCTCGATAGCCTGGGTGATGATGTGGTTGCCCTTCTCGCGATACATTTCAGCCACGCCTTTGATAGCGAGGTTGTCGCTTTCGGTGGCGCCGGAGGTAAAGATGATTTCCTTTGCGGTCGCGCCAATCAGCTTGGCGATGCGGTCGCGCGCTTGCTCGACCGCCTGCTCGGCTACCCAGCCGAACTCGTGATTGCGGCTGGCGGCATTGCCGAAGTTCTCGGTGAAGTAGGGCAGCATCTCTTCCAGCACGCGCGGATCAGTGCGCGTGGTAGCGTGGTTGTCCATGTAGATGGGCAGCTTCACATCCTTACTTACAACTGTGTTTTCCGGGGCGATAGCAGTAGTGCTCATATGAAATGCTTTCTCCTAAACTTTGGCGGGACTGTGCCCGCTCAGCCCAAGCGTTACCAGTTCGGTCACGGTCTCCGGCTCGGGATCCGGTTCCGTCATCTCCCAAATGGTCAGGCGGTTTAAAACCTCTTCGATGCTGCGGCTGACTTTCAGCAGGGGACGGCGAATGGTGCAATAGTCGCTCTGCTCACAGTCATCGCTGGCGCTGCACGAGGTAATGAACAGCGGCCCCTCGATGGCGCGAATCACTTCGAAGGCGCTGATCTTTCGCGGATCACGCGACAGGCTGTAGCCGCCGTTGGTACCGTACTGCGAGATTAGCAACCCGGCTTTGGTCAGGCGCTGCAGAATCTTGGCCAGCGCCTCCTGCGGGATGCTATACATCTCCGCGAGATCTTTGGCGCTGCAGGCTCCCAAGTCGGCGTGCTCGGCCAGGTGCCGCATGGCAATCAACCCGTAATCCGCCTTTTTGGTGAGCTTCAGCATGACGCACTCTTCTGATGCATATCCGACCGATTCGGTCGTAAATTGATTCTAAGCGGTCGAAGCCCCGCAAGGCAAGTTTTTCAGGGAATGGAAATTCTGAGCATCGGGCTGCAGATATCTGAAGCTGAAAGAGTTACCGATTGGCGATTATTTTCGTCGGATATTGTTGGCGGGGATGGCCCGCAGAGGCCAAATGCCGGTTTCCGCGAACCCATTGGTCGGCAGCTACCCTCATTAAATGCTTGCCGATGGGCAACGTGCCGATTCGCGCCAGATTCCCATCCCGCAACAGAATTAATGTTCGCAGTGCGGGAAACGCTTGACTTCATATCGGTGCAGGCTAAAATACCGCCAATTCTTTGGAAAAACCTGCACAAGCAGGTGTGCCTATGAATTTCATCCAGCCGGCCAACACGACTCGTAATTTTCCCCAGAGCAGGCCTATGCAAAATCCATGTCTTCACCCCCGTGTCCAGATCGTCTCGCGCGACGAAGACTCGGAATTTGTGGAGTGTCTGGAATGCCGTGAGGTGTTCGACTCCAGCGAATTCCGCGACATGGACATCGAAGCGAAGATTCCCACCGAAGAAGAGGAATAAGACTCAACGTCGCAGCGCCGGAAGATGGCAGGACGGCGCGGACCTGTGCCTGGAAGGCCGCTATTCGCTCTTCGCCTTTCGCTCTTCGCTCGGCGCAAGAGGCTCCAGCCGGAAGGGTGTAACCATCTGTAACCCAGCACGGCAAAGTCTGGGCGGACTACAGAAAAGACTCCGCTACGGTCCCTCCTGGGCTATCGTGACACGCCCTTGGGCTTTATTTGTTGCGAACCTCAGCGTCATTTCAAACGCCTACCGCAAGCGCAATCCCGCCTCGGCTGATACTTCCGCATCGGCGAATTCGCCTGCCAGAAATCGTGGATACGCGGCAGCGGCTATCATGGCGGCGTTGTCGGTAGAGAGCTTTCGCGAAGGGAAGTACACGGCCAGGCCTCGGGCAGCGGCTTCACGTTCGAAGCTGGAGCGCAGCTCGGAATTCGCCGCCACACCTCCGGTGACCAGCAGCGTGGAAGCACTAAACTCGTTGGCTGCCGCCAGGGTTTTGCTGATGAGGTCGTTGACCATGGCGTGCTGAAAAGAAGCGACCAGGTTGAGTGTCTGCCGCTCGCACAACCGCAGATAGTCCTCAGGCTTGGGATTCGCGATGGCGCGCAGGACTTCGCGACGATTCTCAAGCATCGGACGCATGTTGTGCAGCTCAACATAGCGCAGGACGGCGGTCTTGATTCCGCTGTAGGAAAAATCGATGCGCTGAACCTCAGGGTCGTGCCGGTTCTCGGGATTGCGGTCGCGGTGCTTCATCTGGGCGAAGGGGAATTTCACCGTATTCGGGTTACCGTGCGGCGCCAGGAAGTCGATCACCGGGCCGCCAGGATAGCCCAGTTCCAGCAGCTTGGCGACCTTGTCAAAGGCTTCACCGGCCGCGTCATCACGCGTCTGTCCTACATTGTGGTAGACCCAGCCGTCGTCATGGCTTTCCGCAAGATACAGATGCGTGTGACCGCCGCTGACCACTAGGGCGAGCACAGGGAACTCCAGTTCGTAGTTGCCTTTGAGGCGCTCCTCCAGCAGCACGGCGTGGATATGTCCTTCGAGATGGTTGACCGCCACCAGCGGCTTGCCGGTCGAGAAGGCCAGCGCCTTGGCGAAGCTGAGACCCACCAGCAACGATCCGGCGAGGCCGGGACCTTGGGTGACGGCGATGGCGTCGATCGAGTCGTAATCTTTGCCGGCGTCTTCCAGGGCCTTGCGCACCACGGGAATGATGGCGCGCAGGTGTTCGCGCGAAGCCAGCTCGGGAACGACTCCTCCGTAGGCCTGATGGGTTGCGATCTGAGAGTAGACAACGTTGGAGATGAGTTCTTCGCCGGAGCGCACCACGGCGGCTGCGGTTTCGTCGCAAGAGCTTTCAATTCCCAGAATGTAGACGTCGGGCACTAACTATATTGTACGGCGCAGAAGTTTCCCACCGCTTCGCACGCGCTTCAGCGCTGGGCCGCGGTGCCAACCCTTTGGCCACCGCTTCGTGCAGCGGCTAATCGTTTCAACCGGGGATTTCGGCCGCCTGCTGATGCGCGCTGGACTGCCGCGAGGCACCGCCATAAGGTGGGGTAGGGATGTGGGTGCCGGGATGCAACTGCTTGGCGGGGCGGCACTTTTCCCCGAAACCGGACAACTTCCCAATTTGTTCGGTTGTCACAATCAGGTGTGACTTTGGTCGTTGCCGGTCTGCAGTAAGGGATTAGAATAGGGTTGGAATTGAAAATGATTTTCAACTTCATGTTCGGGCGCAAGATGTTCGGGCGCAAGCGGCGGCGGCAGCGGCATCATGGGTCGGGTTCCTTGTGTGATCTGGAAGTCGGCGAGCGGGCCATTGTCGGCGAAATAACGTTGTCTCCCTCGCTGGCGGAGCATCTGATGAACCTGGGCCTGGTGCCCGGATTTGAAGTTATGGTGACGCGCGCCTGTCCCGGCGGCGATCCGCGCGTGTACCGGGTGGACGGCACGGAAATCGCAATGCGCCGTGATCTGTCCCGTCATATTCATGTACATCCCCTGGGAGCTCCTGCCTTCGGTGATTAGTTCAACGGAGTCACGCTGATGAGTTGCCACACCGTGGCCCGTCCGGAAGAAGAAGCTCTAGCGGCCCTTCGAACCGTAGCCGTCGTCGGCCCTCCCAACTCCGGAAAAACCAGCTTATTCAATCGCCTGACAGGACTACGCCAGAAAGTCGGAAATTTTCCCGGCGTCACCGTCGAACATCACACCGGATTTATTAAGGATGGATCGGGAAACGAGGTCGCGCTCATCGACCTGCCCGGCGTCTACAGCCTGACCCCCAAGTCGGAAGACGAGAAAGTTGCCGTCGATGTGCTGATGGGGCAGATGCCCGGCATCGCTCGGCCCGACGCGGTCATCCTGGTGCTGAATGCGAACAACCTCAGCAGCCATCTGGTGCTGGCGGCGCGCGTCATCGCCTTGGGATTGCCGACGCTGGTGCTGCTCAATATGGCCGACGAGCTTCGCGACCAGGGAGGCCACATCGACGTGCTCCTGCTGGCGCGGCAGTTGGGAACGCCGGTTGCCCTGGTGAGCGCTGTCACCGGCGAAGGAATCTTCGCGGTATCGAACTTTCTTTCTTCTTCGGCTCCCGTGCCTGAGCCGCTGGAACTGCCGGTGGTGGGCAGCACGCGCAGCACACGGGAATGGGCCGTGCGGGTGGGCGAGAACGCGAACTATCGCCGCCCGGCAACCCCTGCCTGGACACGCCGCCTGGACGGCATCTTTCTGCATCGCTTCTGGGGACCCGTGATTTTTGGGGTCGTTGTGATCGCGGTTTTTCAGACGATCTTCGCCGTGGGCCAGCCGCTATCGAATCTGATGCAGGCGGGACTGGATGCCACCGGCGCACGCGTGGGAACGCTGCTTCCCGATGGCTACTTCCGTTCGCTGCTGATTAATGGCGTGTGGAAGGGAACCGGCGCGGTGCTGGTCTTCCTGCCGCAGATTCTGCTGCTGTTCCTGGTGATTGGCATTCTGGAAGATTCCGGCTACCTGGCGCGCGCGGCGATTATCGCCGACAAAACAATGTCGCGCGCGGGACTCAACGGCAAGAGCTTCATCCCGCTGCTTTCGGCGTATGCCTGCGCGGTGCCGGCCATCATGGCGACGCGCACCATTGAGAGCAAGCGCGACCGCATTGCGACCATCCTGATTGCTCCGTTCATGACGTGCTCGGCACGGCTGCCGGTGTACACCATGGTGATCGCGGCGTTCCTGCCCAGCCGCCGGCTGCTGGGCCCGTTTCTGGGAACGCGCGCGGTGGCGATGCTGAGCCTGTATGTGCTGGGATTCCTGATGGCGGTGGCGACGGCGAAGCTGCTGAACTCGACGATTCTGCGCAGCAAAGACACGCCATTTGTGCTGGAGATGCCGCCCTATCGCTGGCCGCGAGCCGTGTCGCTGGGCTTGCGGCTGGTGGATCGCGGCAAGGCATTTATCTATCGCGCGGGAACGGTCATCATGCTGGTCTCGCTGCTGCTGTGGGCGGCGACGAACTTTCCCATGCACAACGGCAAGCCTCCGGCGGTGCAGGACAGCGTGGTTGCCAGCGTGGGGCACAGCATTGAGCCAGTGATTCGTCCGCTGGGCTTCGACTGGAAGATCGGCGTAGGGCTGCTGACGTCGATGGCCGCGCGCGAGGTCATCATTTCGACGTTGGGCACACTACACGGAGTGGATCCGCAATCCCACGCTACCGATCTGCAAGCTGCATTGCGGCAGGAACTCACACCCGCGGCAGCAGTGGCGCTGCTGGTGTTCTTTGCCTTTGCCATGCAATGCATGTCAACCATAGCCGTGGTGCGCCGTGAAACCAACGGCTGGAAATGGCCGATCCTGCAGTTCACCTACATGACGGTTGTCGCCTATATCGCGGCCTTTGCCGCCTTCCAGATTGCGGGCCGGCTGATCGGCTAGCCCATTGCTCTGTTTTTTCGGGTGGAGCACGCCTTCAGGCGGGCACATTCAAGGCTTCATCATGATCATGCGCTTTAGCGCCTGAGGTAATTTGCACCTCAGCGGCTAAAGCCGCAGCCATTTGTGGACATGATTTTTGTACGCTTGAAGGCGTACTCCACCCAATCCAGACTTTGCAGGGCAGAAAATTCTAAGTTGCCTTCCGCAGCACCAGCGCTGAGTTTTTCGAGCCAAATCCAATGCAGTTGCACACCGCATGCTCGATGGAGGCGCTGCGCCCAGGGCCGGGAACATAGTCCAAATCGCAGTCGGGATCGGGCTTTTCCAGGTTGATGGTGGGGGGAATTTTTTCGTGACGCATGGCAATGAGCGTGGCGGCAACTCCTGCGGCTCCCGACGCTCCCTGGGGATGGCCGATCTGCGATTTCAGGCTCGACATGGGAATGGCGTGCGCCCGGCAGTTGAGCGCGAGCTTCAGCGCGCGCGTCTCAATGCGATCGTTCAGTTCGGTCGAAGTGCCGTGCAGGTTCACGTAATCGACCTCGGCCGCTGAAATGCCCGCATCTTCGATTGCCATCTGAATCGCGCGCGCCGGCTCTTCCCCATCTTCCTGCAGGCGAACGCGATGGAATGCCTCACAGGTTGAGCCGTAGCCGACGATCTCCGCCAGAGGCTGCGCGCCGCGAGCACGCGCGTGATCGTAATCTTCGACCACGAACATCCACGCGCCTTCTGCGATGACGAAGCCATCGCGGTCGGCCGAGAAGGGACGCGATGCCCGCTCGGGAGCGTCATTCCACGAGCCGGTCATAATTTTCATGAGGGTAAAACCCTTCATGATTCCCGGGGCGATAGGAGCATCGGCGCCGCCCGCCAGCATCATCGGCAGATAGCCATGCTGAATTTGCCGCAGAGCGTAGCCCAGGGCGTCGGTGGACGAGGTACATCCAGTGGTGATGACGTGGCTCATGCCGCGAAAGCCGAAGCGCATGCTCAACTCGCTGGCCAGCGTGCCGGCCGTGCCGCTGGGAATGGAATAGAGACTTGCGTTCTTCGACTTGCCGGAGAAGTAGAGGCGGTACATTTCTTCGGAGAACTCTTGCGCTCCGCCGCCGGTTCCGAGGATGACTCCGACCTCGCGCCGCTCCTGCAGGGAGAGCTTATCGCAGTTCATGCCTGCTTGCGCCAGGGCTTCGGACGATGCAGCCAACGACAGCGGCACGACCCGCGAGACATGTTTGCGCTGGTGTGCGTCGATCCACGCCAGCTCGTCGAAATCGCGAATTTCACCGGCAATCTGCACCGGAAGATCGCCGGCATCGAAGCGGCTGATGCGTTTGACGCCGCTGGTTCCGGCCAGGATGGCGCGGCAGAAGTTGGCGACGCCGGTCCCGTTCGGACTGACGACGCCTATGCCGGTGATGACAACGCGATTCTTCATGAGTGTTCTTGAGATGCCCGGCTGCGGCATCGGGAAACGTGAAACGCGCAGCGATTTGCACGACAGTAAAGTGCCCTGCGCCGCGAGATACTCGCGAGATAATGGTACAGGCTGGGGCGAAGTGATGCCTTCAGCTTGCGGTAAGAGATTCATCATAATCGTGTCACTGGGAATCTACATTTCGGTTCCGTTCTGCCGCACCAAGTGCAGCTTCTGCAATTTCGCGTCGGGAGTATTCTCGCGGACGGCGTTCGATCGTTATGTCGAGCAGGTCGGGGCGGACATTGCCGCGGCGGAGCGGGTCGCAGGCCGCCTGGGCGGGCGCTTCGAGCGCTGTGTGGACTCGATCTATCTGGGGGGAGGAACGCCGTCGGTGCTCGCGCCCGATCAGCTCAGGACATTGTTTCAGGCGGTGGCCGACAACTTCGAAATTCAGCGGCCGGCTGAGATCACGGTCGAGTGCGCGCCGGGTACGATCACGGAACCGATTCTGGAAGCTCTGCTCGCATGCGGTGTGAACCGCGTGAGTTTGGGCGTGCAGTCGTTTGTCGATCGAGAGTGCTCGTCGGTTGGCCGGTTGCACACGCGCGAAATCACGCTGGCCGATATCGCGCGGCTGCGCACGGCGGGAATCGGCAACATCAGCATTGACCTGATCGCCGGGCTGCCCCATCAGACCGAGGAGAGCTGGCAATATTCGCTGCGCGAAGCGCTGGCCACCAGCGTGCCGCACGTGAGCGTCTACATGCTCGAGGTGGATGAAGATTCGCGCCTGGGCAACGAACTGCTTGCGGGAGGCAGCCGCTATCACGCGCACCATGTCCCGGATGAAGACCTGGTCGCCGACCTTTATCTTGCCGCCTGCGAAAAGCTCGAGCGCGGCGGGCTGCATCAGTACGAGATTTCGAATTTCGCGTGCGCGGTGACGCACGGCATCGGCCTGCGCGACTCGCGCCACAATTTGAAGTACTGGAAGCGCCAGCCGTATCTTGGCTTCGGCGTGGATGCGCACTCCATGCTGCCGGCGGACGAAGAATTGCTGGGGCAGGGAATTGAGGCGGTGCGCTTTGCCACGCCCGATTCGCTGGAGGCGTATTCGGCGGCGGCGATGCAGATGCAGCCCGGTCACGCGCGCTTATCGCAACTGATGAGTTCACGTACGCCGGTGGACAAACGGTGGGCGCTGGAGGAAGAGTTTTTCCTCGGACTGCGAATGAATCGGGGCGTGTCTTTGGCCGAAATCGCGGGGCGCTACGGAGAGGACAAGGTGCGCCAGTTCAACGATGCGATCGAAGAGTTAGTTGATGCCGGGCTGCTGGAAACGTCGGACGCGCGTCTGCGATTAACTTCGCGGGGGCGGCTGCTGTCGAACGAGGTGTTTGGGCGATTCATTTGCGATAGTAAGGATGCGGGCGATGCTGCAACGCCTCCCGTTTCGAAAAGCCCCCAGCAGGCGAGAATGGGCGAATGGGGCGTGCGAAACTAAGATTCGCAGGCGCTCGGTAAATTCGTGGCGCAGTTCTGCCGATAAACTCGATGTCGCGCTGCGTGCGATAGGGTAGAAAACGAATGTCCTCTGATTCCGATCAACCGGTCGTTGTGCGCAATACCGAACCCCGTGATTTCGCGGGCATCACTGAATTGTGTTCCCGGATCTATCCCGACACTGCTCCGTGGAATGCCGAGCAGCTTTCGTCGCATCTGCAGGTCTTTCCCGAAGGCCAATTTGTGGCGGTGCATGGAGCGGAAGAGCAGGTCGTGGGCATGAGCGCCAGCCTGATCGTCGATTGGGAAGATTACAAGACGCTCGACGACTGGGAGCAGTTCACGGCTGACGGCATGTTCACCAATCACGATCCCAAGCGGGGCCGAACCTTGTACGGCGCGGAGGTCATTGTCGATCCCACGCTGCAGCATCATGGCATCGGCGACAAAATTTACAGCGCTCGCCGGGCATTGACGGAGTCGCACAAGCTGCTGCGCATCCGCGCCGGCTCGCGGCTGCGCGGCTATTGCCGTTGCGCCGCTCGTCTTAAGCCTGACGACTACGTGGTTGGCGTTGTGGAAGGACACGAGTACGACCCGACGCTAAGCTTTCAACTCAAGGAAGGCTTCCACGTGGTTGCCGTGGTGCCGCACTACCTCAGTGACGATCCCGAGAGCCTGGGCTACGCGGCAGTGATCGAGTGGCTGAACCCACAACTCATCCGCGAGGAGCACATCGCCAACCGCCCAACCCGCTTTCTGCGCAAAGCGCTGCGCCAGGCGGCGGCGTCCTGAACCTCGCGCACCGGCGCGATGGCTTGGGCCCGAGTGAGGCGCGCTCAAGCTTTGTATCAGGGCACGGCTTCAGCCTTGCCGCGAGCCCCGTTCTCAAATTCCGAGTCCCGTCAGGGACGGCACAGATGTCGCGGCGGGACCTTGCGTCACTCCCACATTTGCCAGCTTCGGGCAAATGCGGGCTCACCCATCACTTCCATGGGCGAAGGCCTTCCTTCCTGAAGATTCCAGCGCCGGAGGCGCGAAATAGCTTAGCCCAGCATGCAGGCCGTCGTTTGGCCGGAGTGCTGGGTAGCGTTGAGAAAAAGTCTGGAGTCCCGGGGCAACCGTCGAGTTGAATTACCGCCTCAATTTCCGCTTTAGCGTTCCTGCGAGGCCGAGGACCGCTGTGCCGACCATCAGCAGCGTGCTCGGCTCGGGAACTTGGTTTTGATCGTAGCGGAATGTGTCCCAGCCGATACCAGCGCTGTCGGTGATGTCATACAGGCGTATTTCAGTGATGTTGGAGAAGGCGCTTAAATCGATGTGGTCCGGGTCGAAACCTTGCGAATTGCCAATGACCTGGACCGTAGAATTGAAAACACCGTTCGTAAAAACATCGATCAGTGCCACGACGCCGACGTCGTTTACACCCATCGCATCGAAGTTCAGGTTGTTGACCGGTGAATCGAACTTCAGAAATGTTTCTTCCATACAATCAATGCCGGCATTTGCGGGGCCGGAACACAAGAAATTCGGCGGTGTACTGTGATAGTCAGGCTGCATCGTGACATAGTTCACGTTGCCTGGCGTGGAAGAGAAGGTCACGCCCGCATATTGATTCGTGACCACGTCGCCGTCCTGCAGGTTGTCGAAATTGACTTCGACGCTCGTAGCGTAAGCCGCACTAGAAAAGGCAATAGCTGCAGCAAGGATTGAGATTATCCGGAAGTGGCGCATTTTCGGCTCCAGAGTACAGAATTGATACCACCGCGGGGCCAGGTAGGGGGGATTCTATCCCAGAATGGCACAAACCGCTAGTCACCTTTAGGGAAATGTCGTTAGCACATGATATGTCCGGTCGAGATAGCAAGTGATCTGTCCGCTTGGCGGGCGGCGAGAGTAGGCGACCATGCGAAGCATGGAGAGCTACTCGAGGGCCGCGGTGGAGCGGGCAATGAAGGTACAGGAAGTGATCTTGCGGGCGGTAGCCCGGAAGATCAGCTGGTGGCAGGCGGCGGAGATCATCGGCATCAGCGATCGGCAGATGCGACGCTGGCGGGAGCGGTACGAGCAGTGGGGTTTTGACGGACTGCTGGACCGGCGGCGCTGTCGGCCGAGCGAGAAGCGGGTGCCGCTAGCGACGGTGGAGCAGGTTCTGGAGTTGTACCGTGATCGGTATTTCGATCTGAACGTGCGGCACTTTCACGAGAAGCTGGGCGAAGAACATGGCATCCAGCTCAGCTACACCTGGGTAAAAGCCGCGCTGCAAGGCGCCGGGCTGGTGGCCAAGGGGCGCAAGCGAGGGGTGCATCGCAAGCGGCGAGCGCGGCGCCCTTTGCCAGGCATGCTGCTGCACATTGATGGCAGCCGGCATCGTTGGTTCCAGGACGAGCGCTGGCACGACCTGATCGTGATCCTGGACGACGCCAACAGCGAGATCTACTATGCGCAACTGGTGGACGAGGAATCGACCCTGACGGTGCTGGCGGCGTTGCGCGAGGTGGTGGAGCGCAAAGGCGTGTTTTGCGCGCTGTACAGCGATCGGGGCAGTCATTTCTGGCTGACGCCGGAAGCCGGAGGCAAGGTCGATCCACATCGGCTGACGCAGGTGGGCCGAGCGATGCGCGAGCTCGGGGTGCAGATGATTCCAGCCTACTCGCCGCAAGCGCGGGGGCGCTCGGAGCGCAGCTTCGGGACTTGGCAGGGACGCTTGCCGCAGGAGTTGCGGCTGCATGGCATTACCACGCTAGAGGAGGCCAATAAATTTCTGCGCGAGCATTACATCGGGGAGTTCAATCGCCGCTTCCAAGTGCCGGCAGCGCAGCGCGGAAGCGCATTTCTGCCGCCGCCACGGCGCGAGTTGGAACGTATTTTTTCGCTGCAGTTCGAGCGCACGGTCAACCGCGATAACACGGTGAGCTTTCAGAACCTGCGCCTGCAGATCGAGCGGGTGAGTTGGCGAGGCACTCTGGCGGGCTGCTCGGTGAGGGTGCATCAGCACCTGAATGGCGAACTCAGCCTGAGCTACGGGCCGCACACCCTGGGCCGCTACACCGCCCAGGGAGAAGCGATCCTGACAACACCGGCAGCACCCCGGACGGTGGAAAAGACGGCGGCCGCGCCGCCTTGGAAAACGCTACGCGTTTCCCACTTTTCCACCGCCTCGACGGCTACTGGTATGAATTAAAAACCGGACATTTCACTTGCTACGAAAAGCGGACATTTTGAGTTGCTAAGAACAGTCACCTTTAGGGAAAACAGCCCGGTGCCTCACGTTCACGTCCTTCAATTGGACGTTTAACGTGCGCGGAGCATGGAACCTGATGCTCAGGCCACTGTTTTTTGACTCCACAAATGATACCCAGGCACCCGGTCGTGCCGTGAGTTCGAGAGAAGCCACAAAGGAGACGCTTCCGTCGGCGAAGGTGTTCGTTGCTGAAGGGTCCAGCGCCAGAGGCGCGACATAGCTTAGCCCAGCGCTTCAGCGCTGGGGAATTGAGAAAACCTCCCCGAGTCCTGTAGGGACGGCAGCTTTGAAGGGGCACGGCTTCAGCCGCGCCGCGAGCCCCGCTCTCAAATTCCGAGTCCCGCCAGGGACGGCACAGATTGTTTCCACAGCTTTGCAAAACTCGATTCAAGACGACCAGCGACGAAAATCAAAATCCCCGCCCAACCAACCGACGGTTGGACGGGGCACCCTCGTGTGTGTCGACTACTCGGAATGCTTGGCCCGGGCCACCCGCCGGGCCACCCGTCCAAACGAAGGAATGTGTGGGGAACCCGGCGATAAGTTCTCAAGGGAGCTTGTTATATCGACTTCCTGCGAAGAATGCCTACTAAGCCCAAGGATCCGCTAGCAAGGAGAATAAGGCTGGAGGGCTCTGGAACATTAGTTTCTAACTCGACGAGATTGAAATTCCCGTTTTCGCCGCCAAAATTCGCCCAGTTTTCACCATACGGGTCACTCCACCCAGCGTACCCAGTGATCACCGGCGTCCCGTTTACATATATGTCGGCCGTCTTCGCGGTGTTGTTATAGAGCATCTGCAACGTTACGTAATTCATGCCCAGTCCGGGGATGGTGTAACTCGGGGACCCTGTAAAGGGGTTGAGAGAGAGTATCTGATTCCCATTTCCGTCAGAATGGATATTCAAATCAATCCTGAGATCATTTACATCAATAGCGGCATAGATGCCAGACTGCGTCGGTGCGGTGTCGGTGGACAGGTTCCTGAATTTTACCGTGTATTCCCAGTTGGTTGCCCCAGTCAGGGCGGCGATTTCATTAGAGGTGAAACTGTGTGTATAGTAGCTACAACACCACGAACCCTGTTCGTTCCACGCGTTTATTCCAAGCCCAAGGTCGTTATACACAGGTCCAAAGGTGCCAACTCCGCTATTTAGGAAATTCTCGGTTGTTGGATCGTTAGCTCCCGTATGCTCGAGAAGTACGTCTGCTCGTGCCGAGACGCCAATCAGAAGAGTCGCAGCCAATGTAAAGACAATCGCCCGAATCCGGTCAAACGAGGTCAACATGTCTTCCGCCTCCTACAATCCACATTGTCGCAAAACGACATGAGGATACTCTCCCGGGGAGGGGGCGTCAACATTAAGATTCTGTCAATGTCTTCTTACCTGCGGACCCGTCCTTATCACACTCCTCTGTAACAAGCTCTCTGGGTGCCGCACCAAACTTTCGATACAATCCACCAAGGGATGACTGAGTACTTGTGTGTCTCGCGCGAACCTATCTCTGGGGAGCTTGATCGAAGGAGCAACCTGTTCCTTCTCTGGCATCGCCGCTGTTAATCACTTCTAAAACATCTAAATCCTTCCACCCTCGGAAAATCGCCGCTAAGTCTTTATTCCGGAATACTTTGTCTATAACTCTCACGCGCTCAAGATTTTGCGGAGCATTCTTCAAAACGACCTACTGTTTTTAAGATTTTGCGAGATACCAGGGGGGAGGGGGTACCCCGGAGAATGCACCGGAATCTGTGCAACTGTCCGCAGCGGCAAATCCGCTGTCGAGATTATGCTTTGGTAACTACTATTCAGAAGGCAGCACCCCAACGCTGCTAGACTCGAAGGGCTAGACTGGAAACCAGAGGCACTTATGTATTCATCTCCGAATGACAACGGTTCCACCATTAATTCTTTCATCGACCTGCGCTCTGACACGGTGACCAAGCCGTCGCCCGAGATGCGGAAGGCGATGTTCGAAGCCGAGGTCGGCGACGACGTTTACGCTGAAGATCCGACTATCAACAAACTGGAGAAGCGCGCAGCGGAAATTTTCGGGCGCGAGGCGGCGCTGTTTGTGCCCAGCGGCACCATGGGCAACCAGATCGCGATCAAGCTGCACACCACGCATGGGCAGGAGGTCATCTGCGAGGAGCGCGGCCACGTTTTCAACTACGAGATGGCGATGATGGCGCACTTCTCCGGCGTGGTGCCGCGCACGGTTTGGGCGCAAGACGGCATCCTCACCTGGGAACTCATCAAGCCGAAGCTGCACGGCAAGAGCTATCACGCGGCCAAGACCGGGCTGATCTCGCTGGAGAACACCCACAACATGGCGGGCGGCACGGTGATGCCGCTGCAGGTGTTCGACAAGGTCTGCGACAACGCGCATGACGTTGGCCTGCCGGTTCACCTCGATGGCGCGCGGGTGTTCAATGCCGCAGTCGCTTTGGGAATGCCTGTGCGTCAGCTAACCGCCAAGGCCGACACGGTGATGTTCTGCCTGTCGAAGGCACTGGGCGCGCCGGTGGGGTCGATGCTGGTCGGCAGCGCGGAGAAGATTGATCGCGGACGCATCTACCGCAAGGCGCTGGGCGGAGGCATGCGGCAGGCGGGCATTCTCGCCGCCGCAGGATTGATTGCTCTGGAGCAGGGCCCGGCGAAGCTGAAGACCGATCATGCCAACGCGAAATTTTTGGCGGAAGGGCTGGCGGCGATCCCGGGATTCAAGATCGATCCGGCGAAGGTGCAGACGAACATCGTGATTTGCGATATCAGCGGGACGGGTATGGGTTCGGCTGCGCTGTCGCAGCGGCTGCGTGAGAAAGGCGTGCTGGCGAACGGTGTCGGTCCGCAGGCCATGCGGTTTGTGACGCATCTGGATGTGTCGCGCGAGCAGTGCGCCAAGGCGCTGGAGGTGATTGCGTCGCTGTGTGGGGTGAAGCAGCAGCTAGCAACTAGCAATTAGCAACTAGCAATTAGCAACTGGAATAACAGCCACACCTCATAAGGGAAACACAATGCGAATCGAAATCCGCCGCTGCCTGGTTTGAAGCGATCTGCGAAGCTTGGCCGGGAGCCTGAAGCGTGAACTGCAATCCAGGGGCATTCAGCCCAAAGTGCGCCACGCCATGGGCGAGTTAGAAGTGCTGGTTGACGGCCGGCAGGTCTATTCCTACAAACAGTCGGGCAAGGCGACGGGGCGCAAACCGACTCTCGGCGAACTGCTGGCAGCCCTGAAACTCACTGCCTGAATCCACCCCGCTCACCTGTATACTGTCGCGCATGTCACGTCCGATTTTCTCGATCTCGCGGGGAATGCGCCTCGCAGTGCTTTTGCTGTTCGCGGTTGTGTTCATCGCGCCGCTGGTGGCGCAAGATGTCTCGCAAGCGCCGCCGGTGCAGCCACAGTACAAGCCGCAACACTTCACCTACCAGGAAGTGATGGTTCCGATGCGCGACGGCGTGCGCCTGCAGACAGTCATTCTGACACCGAAAAATGCGAGCGGACCGCTGCCGATCCTGATGGTGCGAACCCCGTATGGCGTTCCCGAAAGCGTCGACAAGTTCAACCAGACAGGCCGGCTGGATGACCTCATCGCCGATGGCTACATCTTCGTCTATCAGAACATTCGCGGACGCTTTAAGTCGGAAGGGAAGTTTGTGATGCAGCGGCCGCCGCGCGACAAGAGCAATCCCAAGTCGATCGACGAGGGCACCGACGCGTACGACACCATCGACTGGCTGATCAAGAATGTGCCCAACAACAACGGGCGGGTTGGCATCTGGGGGATTTCGTATCCCGGCTGGCTGGTGACGCAGGCGCTGCTGGAGCCGCATCCGGCGCTGAAGGCGGCGAGCGAACAGGCCTCGCCGGACGACATGTTCATCAACGACGACTTTCACCACAACGGCGCCTTCCGCCTGAGCTATGGCTTTGAGTATTCGGCGCTGCTGGAGACTTCCAAGGACAAGAACACCGATTTCTCGTTCGATCAGTACGACACGTACTCGTGGTATCTGGACCTCGGAGCGCTGTCGAATGCCAATGCGCGCTACTTTCACGAGAAGCTGCCTACGTGGAATGACTTTGTCGAGCATCCCAATCACGACTTCTGGAAGCAGCACTCGGTTACGGAGTATCTGAAGCACACAACTGTTCCCAACCTCAACGTCGCGGGCTGGTACGACCAGGAAGATTTCGTCGGGCCTACGCGCATCTATGCGACCCTGGAGCAGACCGACACCGGCCACCTGAATTACTTCGTGGCCGGCCCGTGGAACCACGGCGGCTGGATGGGCGAGAGCGGGCGCAAGCTGGGCGACATCGACTGGGGCAGCGATATCTCGCGCTACTACCGGGCGCACATTTTGGCGCCATGGTTCGCGCACTGGCTGCACGACAAGCCGCTGACGCAGCCGGAGGCGATCACCTTCGAGACCGGATCGGATGAGTGGAAGAGCTACGATAAGTGGCCGCCTACAGATGGCGTGACGGAAAAGAAGCTCTACCTCCACTCGAATGGCACGGCCTCCTTCGCGCCGCCTACGGAGAACGATGCCTTTGACACGTATATCAGCGACCCGGCAAACCCGGTGCCGTACCGGCATCGTCCGGTGACAGAGACGTATCCCAATCCCACGTGGACGACGTGGCTGGTGGAAGACCAGCGTTTTGTGGAGCATCGTCCGGACGTGCTGACCTGGGAGACCGACCCGCTGCAGCAGGAGATCACCGTGACCGGCGACATTGTCGCCGATCTGTATGCGGCCACCAGCGGAAGCGACAGCGATTGGGTGGTGAAGCTAATCGATGTCTATCCCGAGGACTACCAGAAGATCACGGAAGACGAAGCCGCTAAAGGCGCGGGGCCGGTGTTGAACGGATATGAGTTGATGGTGGCCGACGACATCTTTCGCGGGCGCTATCGCAACAGCCTGGAAACGCCCGAGCCCATCCCGCCCAACCAGATCGAGGAATACAAGATCGACCTGCACCCCAATGATCATGTCTTTATGAAAGGCCATCGCATCATGGTGCAGGTGCAGAGCACGTGGTTCCCGCTGTACGACCGCAATCCGCAGAAGTTTGTTCCGAACATCTACAAGGCCACCGACGCGGACTACAGCAAGGCGACGCAGAAGATTTACCGCTCGAAAGATGCGGCGTCGAGCATTGTGCTGCCGGTAGTGGAGAAGTAAAAGGACGGCGAGTCAGTCCAGTCTCGCGGCAGGGAAAGATCAGGGCTTCGGCCCGACTGAGGTCGTGCCCTGACGCGAATCGCAAAGCCGAAAGCACGCGGTGCTTACGCGTCTGCTTCGGGTTTCCAAATGTAGAAATACGCGTCGTCGCTGGAGGTAGCCACCAGCATGTTGCGCTTGCGGGTAGCGCGATTGAGGGCGGAGCGGATGTTCGCCTTGGAGTCGGGCAGTTCGGCGAGTGGGATTTTTAACGCGCGGCCATCCTGCAGGACTTCCAAATCATTCAGCAACTGCTGAATGATGCCACTGTGCTTGCCCTTGCGGCCGAATGGCAGGTCTTCCTGGGAGATGGTGCCGAAACTCGACCCGTCCCGACGAATTTTCTTAGCAATCGCCATATCGTATGGCAAACGAGAAGTGCCAGTATGGTGACGTTTTTCTATCGTATTGGAGTCGTACCACGTTGGCCTAGTCGTAACGTATCACAGGCGTACCGCTCACTTCTCTATATTTGCCGAAGTCGATGCGTCAAGTTGCGCCACAACAGTGCCGTGTGAATTTATTAAAGAGTTAACCCGTAGAGGGCGAGCCCTGTTACGTTTGCAACAGGTCTCCCAATGCTAACTAAATTTGCTGCCGTACCGCTTTCCGAGTTGGCGCAGCGTGGATTGGTGCCCGATCCAATCCCGCCACCGTTGCTGCTTGTGGTCGATGACGAGCCGATGATTGCTGACACACTGGCTGTGATCCTGCAAAAGGCGGGCTTCGCCGCAACCGCCGCCTATGACGCGGCTGCCGCTCTGGAAATTGCCGAAGTGACCCCGCCCGACCTGCTGCTGTCCGACGTAATGATGCCGGGCATGAACGGGATCGAACTGGCCATTGAGATAGAGAAGACAGTGCCTGACTGTAAGATCTTGCTCATCTCGGGCCAGGCGTCAACCACCGATCTGCTGGCCAAGGCCGGGCATGCCGCTGAGCAGTTCAAGATCCTCGCAAAACCGATTCACCCTCGCGATTTGCTGGCCGAGCTGGCGAAACTTGGCGTCGTTCCAGATTCTGCTGCCGCCCACAATGTGCTGAAATGGCCGCCCTCGGCCGAGACGACGGATGGCGCGGAGTCGCTGGGTTTCCGCAATCGTCCGGGCACGCTCAAGCGTTTCCCCTGAACCGAATGATCCTGCGCCGGTCGCGTTTCGACGGCCGGCCTTGCGGAGCGGGCTCCCATTGCGCCAGGGCCTTGCGTTCCGCGGCTGCTTTCTGACGCAGTGCGCGGCTCTCCTCTGACTCCTGATACATAGTCTGCGCCACGGCCGCGGGCCCGCGGATATCGCCAGCGATGAGCACTTCGACCTGGAAGTCTCCCGTATCGTTAGTGATCTTCAGTTGGTCGCCGGTGCGAACTTCGCGTGCCGGCTTGGCGGGATGTCCGTTGGACTGGATGCGTCCGATCTCGCAGGCTTTCTTGGCCAGGGCGCGGGTCTTGAAGAAGCGCGCCGCCCATAGCCACATGTCCATGCGCACGGAATTCATGGCTCATTTTTGCATGAAGCGGGTCGCGGGCTAAAGCCCGGTCGGACAATGAAGAAGGATGGCAGAGGGTCGGCTAACGGTGCCCCTGAAGGTACGCCCCTTCAAAGCGCCAAAGTTGCGTCCCGTCAACCTCCGCTAAAGCTGCGCCTATAAACCGCGTGCTCGCAATTTGCGCCGCTTCACTTCTGGGAGGCGAAATTCACGATGTTCAGGTCCAGGGGAAACTGGTCATGCCGCGGGCTGGGGGCCGGGAGCAGTCCTTTGCTCCAGTCGCCTTCGACGCCGGTGGCCTTCTCGAAATCGCTCTCCGAAACCTGCCCTGCCATCTCGAACGAGTCGATCACATAGGGGATTCCGCTGGAGCCGAGCACCGAGGGGCTGTCCATCAGGTGAAAGTGCAGGTGCGGCCCTGAGGTGTTGCCGGTGTTTCCCAGCTTGCCGAGCACCTGGCCACGCTTCACGCGATCGCCGGGTTGGAGCTTGATCGATCCCTTTTGCATGTGGGCATAGAAGGCATATATGCCGTTGCCGAGATCGAGCACGATGTGGTTGCCGTCGACGTTCTCAATGGTGATGGTCTTGGGGTCGGGAAGCTTGCCCGGAATCTGGTCGTCGAGATTGTTCAAAATATCGACGACGGTCCCGTCGGCGACGGCCAGAATGTCGGCCCCGTAGCAGGTGTAGTTGTTGACTTTGGAAGGGTCGCCATGCACCAGGCGGCCGGCATCGTCCATCTGCATCCAGTCGATGGCGAAGCGCTGTGCGAAGTAAATCCGGCCGTTGACGGCCAATCCGGTGGAGCGATGCGCGCCGCCGGGCTCGCAGCAGCCGTTCAAGGCTACCCCGTGCTTGCCGGCCAGGGGAGGACCAATCACCGGCAGCTGATGCAAAATCGCAATGGGCGCGACGGTATAACTCAAGGGGACAGGTGTGCCAGGAGTGCGCGCGGGCGTGGGTGCTCCCATGAGTTCAAAATGATGCAGCAGGCGTTGCGGCACCTTGGCCGAGGAGTCGAGCGAGAAATCGACAAGAAACAAGCGCGTGCCGTTGTATTCGATATCGGCATCTTTGACCTGGCCACCGCCGGTGTTGCGCAGGCGAACCGCCAACCGCTGCCCGTCGAAGGTTGCCAATATGTGCGAGGGATTGTCGGCGTCGACCACCGAAATGCTTTTCAGCGTTGCCGGGGTGGCATTGGCGTTAGTGATGACCAGCTCATAGACCAGGTGCGTGCGTCCGTCGGTGCCGGGAAAGGGGCGCGCGTCGCGCGTTAGTGCGGAGGCGACGACAGGCGTGAACTGGTCGGCACTCGCGAACAGCGAGGCGAGTATCAGGAAGAGAAAGATCAGCGGGCGCAGTTGCTTTGGCATCGCGGCATTGTAACCCGCAGGTGCCAGTTTCATGCCGGGAGAAATCGGGTCGCGAACCATTGCACGGTGACGTAGCGCATTCCATCGGGACTTGCGGCTGTGTTATAACCGCTAGTTTGCGCTGCGCCGGGCGCGTCCCCAAGCTAAGCCGCTTCTGTGCGGGGTGGCTCGGCTTCCTGTCATACGTTGCGCATCCAGACCAAGGAGATATCGTGGACTTCCAGCTCAACGAAGAGCAACAGCAACTGAAGAAGATGGTGCGCGACTTTGCCCAGAGCGAGATCGCTCCCAACGTAATGAAGTGGGACGAGGCCAGCGAGTTCCCAATGGCGACCATCAAGGAACTGGGCAAGCTCGGCCTGATGGGAATAATTTTTCCAACCGAGTATGGCGGGTCAGGCATGGGCTATGTCGAGTATGTCATTGCCATCGAAGAGCTCTCGCGGGTGGACGGTTCGGTGGGCATCGTTGTGGCGGCGCATACCTCGCTGTGCAGCAATCATATTTTTATCGCGGGAAGTGAAGAGCAGAAGCGCAAGTATATTCCGAAGCTGGCGACCGGTGAATTTCTTGGCGCGTGGGGATTGACCGAGCCGGGCTCGGGTTCCGATGCCGGCGGGGCGCGCTGCTCGGCCGTGCGGCGCGGCGATAAATGGGTGCTGAACGGGACGAAGACGTTTATCACGAATGGTCACTATGCCGATGTGTCGGTGGTCATCGCCGTGACCGACAAGACGGCGAACACACATGGACTCTCGGCCTTCATCGTGGAGAAGGGCACGAAGGGGTTTCGTCCGGGCAAAAAGGAAAATAAGCTTGGGCTTCGCGCCAGCGATACCTCGGAGCTCATCTTCGAAGACTGCGAAATTCCCGCCGAGAACCTGTTGGGCAAGGAAGGCAGCGGATTTATCGACGCCATGAAGGTCCTCGATGGCGGGCGTATTTCCATCGCGGCGCTGGGACTGGGGATGGCGCAGGGCGCGTACGAAGCCGCGCGGAATTATTCCAAAGAGCGCAAGCAGTTTGGCCAGTCGATCAGCGAATTTCAGGCGATTGGCTTCAAGCTTGCCGACCTGGCGACGGAAATCGATGCTGCGCGCCTGCTGACCATGCGCGCCGCGTCGATGAAAGACGCCGGATTGAAGACCACGCTGGAGTCGTCGATGGCGAAGCTCTACACCAGCGAAGTCGCCGTGAAAGCCGCCAATGAAGGCGTGCAGATTCACGGTGGGTATGGCTTCATCAAGGATTATCCGGCAGAGAAGTTCTATCGCGACGTGAAGCTGTGCACCATTGGCGAAGGAACAAGCGAGATTCAACGGTTGGTGATCGCGCGGCAGATATTGAAGGATTGAGATATGCGGGCCGGGTGCCCCACTCCGCCTTCGTTTGGCGGGGGTGGGGTGCTGACAGACCCACCCGGGAAAAGCAGGTCAAAGGACTTGAACGGGCGAAACGGGTTGCGCTGATTGAGCGCAATAACCCGCCCTGGGATGGCTTGGCTGAGGATGGGGGGAAACCTTGGACTCGACTGACACCTCACATAGGTCCGACGAGAACAGATCCCTCGCTGCGCTTGTGATGACAAATCGGATTTAGGAAGCGGCACGTGCGGCGATGACTTTGCTCAACCTGATAATCTGATACGTCAACCGTGAAAGCCGAACCTAGCCTACAACATCTCGTTACCCGACTGCGCGAAGGCAGTCCTCGGGCGCTGGCCCGCGCCATTTCGATCGTGGAGAATCGCACGCCTGATTCCAGCGAACTGCTGAAAGCGCTCTTTCCCTACAGCGGCAATGCACTGCTGATCGGCCTCACCGGATCGCCGGGTGCGGGCAAGAGCACGCTGGTCGATCAGATTGCGCGCCAGTATCGCAAGCAGGGCAAGACCATCGGCATAGTTGCCGTCGATCCCACCAGCCCGTTCAGCGGGGGAGCGATCCTTGGCGACCGCATTCGCATGTCGTCGCACTACGCCGATCCGGGCATCTACATCCGTAGCATGGCTACGCGCGGCTCGCTCGGAGGATTGGCCAGTACCACCGCCGATGTTGCGACCGTGCTCGACGCCAGCGGCCGCGACCTGGTGATCATCGAAACTGTCGGCGTGGGCCAGGACGAAGTCGACATCGTACGGCTGGCCGACGTGACTATCGTGATTCTTGTGCCCGGCATGGGCGACGATGTGCAGACCATCAAAGCCGGCATTATGGAGATCGCCGACATCTTCGTCATCAACAAGTCAGATCGCGAAGGCGCCGAGCGGGTGGAGCGCGAGGTTCGAGCCCTGCAGTCGCTTGCCCTGCGACACGACAGTTGGGTGCCTCCGATCATAAAGACTGTGGCCAGCGAAGGCACCGGCGTTGCCGAGCTGGTGGAGACGATCGAGAAGTATCGCGAGTACCTGCAGCAAAGCGGGCTGGCGCGCGCGCGGCGGGCCGAGAACTGGCGGATGCGGCTGACGGAAATGTTGCGCGACGCGCTCTATCAGCGAGTGCTGTTGAGTTTCCTGGACAACGGCAAGGCGGAAAGTTATGCCGCCGAAGTTGCCGAACACAAGCGCGATCCGTATTCTCTGGTGGAAGAGATTGTGGGAGAGTTGGGGAAGCAGGCATGACAGAAATCGATCATCTGGGAATTGCGGTGAAGTCGCTGGCTGAGGCGAAGAAGTTCTACGAAACGCTTGGGCTGGAGGTCATGCCGG
This sequence comes from uncultured Acidobacteriaceae bacterium, assembly GCA_963846815.1. Lineage (GTDB taxonomy): Bacteria > Acidobacteriota > Terriglobia > Terriglobales > Acidobacteriaceae > CAVVDY01. The sequence continues at coordinate 1,247,447 of CAWJXG010000001.1, forward strand.
AGGAAGTTGTCGAAGGGGAGAAGGTTCGCGTGGCCATGGTTCCCCTGGGCGAAAGCCGCATCGAACTGCTGGAACCAACCTCGCCGGATTCAACGATTGCGAAATTTCTTGAGAAGCGCGGGCCGGGTTTGCACCACGTGGCATTGCAGGTGACGAACCTGGTGGAGCGGGTTGAAGAGCTGAAGGCTGCGGGCATGCGCCTGATCAACGAAGAAGTCAAGATCGGCGCCGGAGGCCACATGTATGTCTTCGTGCATCCGGCGAGCACCGGAGGCGTGCTGCTCGAGTTGGTGGAAGAAGCGCCAATTGGCGTTTAAACGATGCTTCTAATTGCTATTGACACCTCGGGGCGTCACGGCAGTGTTGCATTGTGCCGTGGAGAAGAGAAGTCTTTCGAAACTCTGCAAATGACTCCGCTGGAGGGTGGCACCTATTCCGCCCGCCTGGTGCCGACGATTGCGGAGATCCTTGCCAATCAGCAGTTCACCAAAGAACAGATCGACGCCTTCGTTGTGGTGTCAGGCCCGGGATCGTTTACCGGGCTTCGAGTGGCCATAGCGACAGTTAAAGCGCTGTGCGAGGCGCTGAAAAAGCCGCTGGTCGCGGTGTCGATGCTGGAGGCGGTGGCGGCTCTTCGCGGACGTGCCTGGGACAGAATCTCAGTGGCCCTCGATGCCGGAAGAGGCGAGGTGTACGCAGGCGAGTTTCAACTCGCGAACGCGCAGGCGACTACGTTGCGGGAGTACATTGCCAAGCTCGATGTCCTGGCGCGCGAGTTGAGAGCGAAGCGAGCGGCCGCTCTCACCCCCGACCACAAGGTTGCAGAAGCTCTGGTGGCAGCGGGCGCCATCGCGCGACAGGTCGAGCCGCTCTCGGCCGACGACGTGGGACGCTATGGATTGCGCAGGCTGCTGGCCGGCGAAACCGCTGATCCTGCAACGCTGGACGCTAACTACATTCGCCGCTCCGATGCCGAGATTTTTGCCACTCCCAGGCGATGAGCGATGCTGATCCGGCCGGTGGTTCCCGAAGATATCCCGCAAATCATGGCGATGGCGGAGCAGTCGGAGACCGCTGCGCATTGGCGCATCCGCGAGTATGAGGCCCTGTTTGCGCCGGAAGCTCCGGAACGAATTGCACTTGTGGCGACGCAGGGGAGGATTGCGGGATTTGTGATTGTCCGCTGCGGGCCCGATGAGTGGGAGATTGAAAACGTTGTGGTCGAGGCGGGCGTAAGGCGGCAGGGAATCGGGCAGTCTTTGCTGCAGGACGTGCTGCGCCGGGCGCGGAGTCGGGGTGTCTCCAGGATTCTGCTGGAAGTGCGTGAATCGAATGCGGCGGCGCGTGCGTTGTACGCGGGTTTGGCCTCCAAAGAGGAGGGTCGCCGAAAAGGGTATTACCAGAATCCGGAAGAGGATGCGATTCTGCTGCGGGTAGAGCTGTGAGGGAGCGCTTAGACCTTTGTCATCACGAGGAAGCGAAGCCGACGAGGAATCTGCTTTTGATCGAGGAGCCGGCGGCTTCCGCGCAGGCATCTCAGGAGCGATGACCGGCATAGTCAGCGAACCTTGACTTGTTGTGATCTCTACTCCGCGCTCACCGGCACCAATTCTCCATTGCGGATGTAGTACTCGTGATTGCGCCAGCTGATGGTGTTGCGGGTAAAACTCCTCAGCCAGATGGCGACGGCGAGTGCGTCCCAGAGCGGGATCAGCAGGAAATACCGCAGGTGAAAGCGCTGTTTCAGCCCCCAGCTTCCAATCAGCCAGGTCATTGCCAGGCGAAGGAAGAGATATGCGCCGAGGTAGGCGAGCCCGATCGCCGTGGAGTGGCTGACGAGCGCGGCGAGCAACGCCCATGGCAAACCAAACGTGAACAAGAGCCCGATGTGTCCCCAGGGGCGCATGTGGCGCATGACCACCATCCAGCGCAGGCGCTTCAACAGCAGATCGCGCATGGAGTGGAAGTCAGCGACCGTGGTGACGCAATAGCGCAGCAGCTTCACTTCATAACCCTGTTCGGCGATAAGCCGACCGACCAGCAAGTCGTCTCCGGGCCGGTTCTCGATGGCTTCAAATCCGCCGAATCCCTGCAGCCGGGCGCGTGTGGTCACGATGGTGGGTCCGAGGGCAAACTTTATGCCGTCCAGCAACCAGGCCACGAGAATTCCCGGATAGAAGTCGGAGAGCATTCCAACCGACTGCAGCCGCTGCACCGCGGAGGTCTCATTGATCGACACGTAAAAGCAAGTCACTGCGCCGAGTTTGGGATCTGCCAGGGGAGCAACGACCTTCCGCAAATAGCCGGTTTCAGCCCGGACGTCGCTGTCGCTAATCACGAGCACGTCGTGCCGCGCCTCTTGCGTCAGACGGGCCAGCTTGGCGACCTTGTCGTTCGTCGCGTCGCGTCGGGAACCGTAAAGGAGACGAATCGAGCGCTCAGGGAAGTCAGCCTTAAGCTGTTCAATGACGGGGACGACGGGGTCCGACTCGTCGCCGACACAAAACAGGATCTCGTAATCGGGATAGTCCTGCCGGCAGAAGCTGGCTAAATTTTCGTAAGCCTCAGGGTCGAGTCCGCGAACCGGCTTCAATACGCTGACCGGCGGGGTGTAATCGGAGTGCTCAGGGACACGATCCTGGGGCGAAAGAAAGTAGCGCCACGAACTGAAAAGAGCGAGTAGGTAGTAGACAAAAGGTGCGCCGGCAACAACCAGCAACACATACTTCGTCATGTGGTAGCCCATCCGCTCCTCGTACGGTTATTTGTTTGGGGACTAGTTTCAGTGTAGACGATTTGGCAGCAATGTTGCACCGCAGCCAGGACTTAGCGGACAAGTGACCACAACTGGGGGCCACACCCGACGCAAGGGCAGACCACCGGCACGGGCACAACTGACATTCCTTTTTTCGAAAAAATAAGGCCAAGCCGCACATTCGGGGCGAACAACTTTTCGACCCGTCGCTGAATCGCATTGTGAGTTGCTCGTGTGTAGACCCTCTCTGACTCAACCAAGCACGTACGACCGACCCTCGCGAGCGAACCCAGGTGTTCGCCAGATCATAGGCAGGTTGACATCTATGTCCAGGCCGCGCATCGCTCCAGCTCTCCTCGTTATTTGGTGCTTGTTGATTACCGCCGAATTCGCCAGTGGTGCTTCTAACCGCGTCGCCAATGCCGCAAGCAACGGAAGCGGCGTGGGCGTGAGTGAGGGAGCAGCCAGAACTGGCGGAGGCGGCACATCGCCGGGACCGGTGGTGTCCAGCATGACCGTTTCTCCCACCCTGGCAGCGCCTGGCCAGTTTGTGAACTTCTCCTGGGCTACGGCCAATGCGACGTCCTTCAATGTCAGGCCCGAAATCGTGCAGGATGACATGACGCTTCCATTGCGGACGACCGCCTACTCTTACAACACGAACGGGCTTGCGCAAACGACGATATTCCAGGCCGTCGCTAGCTCGGGCTCGGCCAAGTCGGCGCCTGTGTCAACGAAGTTGACCATCGTTCCGGTAAGTTTAAGCGCATCCTCTACCGCTATCGCCGCCGGACACTCGATCACTCTCAGCTACAGCGGACCGAACAACAACAGCACCTGGGTATTGACTTCCAGTAACAGCGATAGTCCGGTACCTCTGGCGCACGGTTGCAGTGGCAATACCTGCTCAGGCAGCTACCAGACAGGTCCACTCGCGGCCACGACTACGTTCTCCGTTGTGCTCACGGGCCCGGCTCCCACAGGGGGGCAGGCGTACTCGCGGAAAGTTATTGTGGCCGTGCAGCAGCCGACGACCTTGAGCTTCCAGGCTCAGAAACGAGTCGTGCAGCCGGGCGGCGCAGTCACTCTGTCGTGGACAACGAGGAATGCATCTTCGATTACCATCGATCACGGGGTGGGCCAACTACACCCGGTGGGCGCAGGTTCCTATTGCTGCGTTTATCCCACGAAAACCACCACCTACACCGCGACCGCGGCCCCGATTTACCCGGGTGCGCCTCCGGTCATCGCGACCGCCATGGTGACGGTGAGCACCGGGGACCTCACCAACCTGAACCACATCATCTTCCTGCTGCAGGAGAACCGCAGCTTCGATAACTATTTCGGAAACCTGGCAGAGTATCGGGTGAACCATCAGCCGCCGATCCAGGGGGCGCAGTTAAGCGATGTGAACGACCTTCACAATCTGCCTCCGGATTTCGAGCTTTGCAATCCGAACAGTCTCTGCTTCCCGCTCTTCCACGCCCGAACCGAGTGCACCGAGAACCTCTCTCCTTCCTGGTACGACACTCACTACGACATGGACCTGGTGGGCGGGGATTGGCTTAACCTGACCCAGGACTCGGTCTACCTGATGGATCGCTTCCTCGACACCGATTGGATGAACGGGCAAGGCGGGCAATACGATACTCAGGACACGCGACCGCTAGGGTACTACGACCAGAGAGATTTGCCGTTCTACTACGAACTGGCAACACAGTTTACGACCGACGACTCCTGGTACTCTCCGGTTCCAGCAAACACGGTGCCCAATCGTATGTATCTGTTCGCTGCCACCTCTTACGGGCACGCCTACCCACCTACCAGCCAGGATGACCCGGCATGGGCGCGGCCGACGATTTTCCGGGCCCTGACGGACGCGGGAATCAAATGGCGCTACTATTACCAGGACAACAGCGTCTTCCTGGCGCAATGGGCCGATTGGAACGATCCGCAAATCCAGGGGAATGTTCGCAACATTCAGGAGTTCTATGACGACCTCGCCAGCCCCGATGCCGACCAGTTATTACCGCAGGTGGTGTTCATTGAGCGCGCCACCGCGATCGGACTGGATGAGCACCCGTTAAACAACGTGCAGAGCGGAGCGGCGGATGTAGCCAACATGCTGAGTGCGCTGTTCAATAGCGCTGCATGGCCGGATTCGGCGTTCATCCTCACGTACGACGAAGGCGGCGGCCTCTACGACCAGGCGGGGCCGATCCTCGTCACCCCGCCCGACGAGTTGACTACTCCGACGGACCTGCAGAAGAATGGCATTCCAGGCATGTTCAACGTCACCGGTTTCCGCGTGCCGGTGGTTGTGGTCTCGCCATGGTCGAAGCCACAGACGGTGATTCACTTGCCCACCGACTACACGTCAATCCTCAAGCTGATTGAGGAGCGCTATAACGTGCCGCCTCTGACGCAGCGGGATGCAACCACACAAGACATGGCCGATCTGCAGAACGGCTTCTTCGATTTCAGCTTCCCAAACCTGCTGCAGGTGCCGCCACTGCCCACGCAGCCGACAAATGGGATCTGCGATGAAAGATTTAGTGGGTACAAATTTGTACAAATCTACAAACGCTGAATGACGGCGGATTCCGGCCGCGCCGACGACGGCAAAAGACTTGGGAGCGGTGCAGTGATGTTGGGAAGGGATTGTGGATCGGGATTTTCAAGCCATCATTCCGTAAGCGCTTTGGAATGATGGCGGGGTCGACGGGACTCGAACCCGCGGCCTCTGCCGTGACAGGGCAGCGTTCTAACCAACTGAACTACGACCCCGCTATTGTTTCGAACGGGTTAGCGGAACCCGAGGGAGCGCCTTGGACCGGGGACTTGCTTGATCGAAGGAACGAGATTGATTGTAACAGATAGCGGCGATCATCGCCGGCGCGCCGCCGCCGAACTGAGTATTGCAGGCAGGCTCCGGTCACTGGGGGTCGTCCTTGGAGTTTCCAGCCGTGACGCTCTCGCTGACCTGCAGCGCCACCAGTCGAGCTATCATCACTGTGAGATAGATCTGTCCACACAGCGCCTCACCGGTTGCCAGCACACGAGCGGCCGGTGAAACCGGAACAACGTCGCCGTAGCCGACGGTGGTGAGGGTAATGAAGCTGAAGTAGGTCCAGGCAATCGAGGTCGTGGGGACCCTGGCGGCATTGAAGGCGGCGGGGTTGTGGCTGGCGACCACCGCATAGGCGTTGGACCAGGCAAATCCAAACAGAAGATATAGGGCGATTGCCCCTTGAATCCGCGTGCTGGTCACCGGGCCCTTACGAAAGACCTTCACCAGCAGAATCAGAATCAGGGCGAGTGTGGCGAGCAATGTGCAGGGCCCGCGCAGGCGGACCAGTGCCGGATACCACCAGGAGCCTATGCGCACCAGGAGTCCTGCGAGGCCGGTCACCAAGCCTACATAGAAGAGGTAATGTTCGTCCCAACCGATCGCCGTACCCGACATCAGCAGCAACGCATAACAGATATCGACATAGACGTTGAAGTGCTGCTCAACTGTTTGGGTCAGTGGAAAGACGAAGGCGAAGAGTACAAGAACGGCGAGAAAGAAGGAGAGATTGGCCTGTGCCTCCCACGTTTCTTTTACCAGTCTGCGCGCTTTCTTTCTGACCTTTTGTCGTGCGGTAGCAATTGGCATGGCGAATAGAAAATTCCGGGTCGAAGATTATCAGAAGCATACTGTAAATTGGCGAAGGGCAGTAATGTAATTTTGCGCAACCGCGCCCGGGGTCAAGCGAGTCGGCATTGCCTGTCAGGTAGGGCATCTTTTCGGGCATTGCTGGTAATTTTTCTAGTTACTTCGGCGTAAGTGGGCACGTAAGATTAGGCGGTATTGAATCCGCTACGTTCAGGTAGCGACAGGAGAGAACTATGAATATGGGATTAAACTTTGCCAGGCGGACCTCATTCTGTCTCCTTGCCGCCGCTCTGGTTGTCGCCATGACACTTCCGGGGTTCGCGCGCGACAAGAATGAAACCATTGACGCCACCGCCTGGGGAACCAGCACGCAGATGGGCGCGCACGCCGATGTCACCATAACGATCTATGACTGGTCGACTGCTGCCGATCGTGAAGTCCTCGTCCAGGCCTTCCAGAAAGGGCAGAATCAGGGGCTGGTCAATGCGCTGACCAAGATGAGGGCAGTGGGCCACATCGCCATCACCGGGACGCTTGGCTATGACCTCAGCTACATCAGGTTGGAACCCACCTCGACCGGCAGGAAGATCACGTTCGTCACCAATCGCCAGATCAAGTTCGGCGAGGCATTCGCGGACACGCAATCTTTGGCCTACAACCTTAGCGCCGGCGAACTCGACCTCAACGATCAGGACAAGACGAAGAGTACGGGCGTGCTCTTTCCCGCCGCGCAGCTCATCATCAACGATAAGGGCAAGCTGCAACTCGATCTGAGGGAGAACCCCTGGCGGCTGTCGGACATCATCGACTGGAAGGGAAATTCCGAGAATTAATTTCGGCGTATATTTTTTGCCTTTACTGGCTGGCTCTTTCGCGAAAGTGGAAGGGCCAGCTTTTTTGTGGTCACGAAAGGAGCATTGTCGGTACGACCAGAACAGACTGCTGAAGATGCGAGTTTGGGGCAGAGCAGGTCTTCAGGGCAGCGTCCATGCCGTGGAGGATGCGTGAGGGGCTTCAGCCCCTGAGTTGGTGATGCTCCTGCCAAAGCAAAGTTAGGCGAGAGATCTTATGGGCAAGAAAATGCCCCCTGGAATTCCAGAGGGCTGTTGCCTTTCGGGCCTCGAGGCCCAGCTTTCGCCGGGCTCACTCTCCCCCAGACGACTACTGAGAGGGAGACGTCTGGGTATGGGGTGACTTCGCCTTCTTCTTGGGTGCCGGAGCATTACGTGCGTGCCCCTTCACCACTGACTCGTCAACGGCAGTTGTGTCATCGGTCTTGAATGTGGCGCCCGATGGCACAAAGTAGAGCTTCACGCTCTTATCGTTGACCGTACCGGTCCGAGGCTCGATCCGGGCGGGATCGATACGCTGGCCGCCTTCACCTTCCGTGAGGTAATACTTCACGTTCACGGCGCGCTGCGCGCCCAGGTGCTGGTACTTCACGGTTTCTTCCTGCGCGGTGTAACCGACCACCACCAGTTTTCCGTTGGGTTCCTGCTGCAGACGCAGGGCCACGTCGTCGAGCGTCGCCTTGCAGGTGTTGTCCACGCGCCAGGGCCGCTTGGGATCCATGAACTTGCATTCACCGATTTCCGTAGCCTCGCTGACGGTCACGGGCGGCGGCAGTTGCTGAATATTGACGGTCGCGTTGCAGGTGGTGCTCAGCCCGCGGGAGTCGGTGACAGTAGCAGTCGCAGTGACTGAGCTGCCAGGAGCCGCGCCATTGGTGTTCAGCGTCGCGCTTGTGCCGCTGCCGCTGACGCTTCCGCCGCTGGACGACCAGGCATAGGTGAGCGGGAAGTTGTCAGGGCTATTGGCGCTTACGCTGACGGTGGAAGACTCGCCCGCCGGAACCGTCTCCGGACTGGCGGAGCAGGAAGCAACCGGCGGATGCGGCTGCTTCACGGTGAACGATGCGCTGCAAGTCGCTGCGTTGTTCTTCTTTTCCTTGGTGTCAGTTGCGGTTCCGGTCACGCCGTAGCTGCCGGGCGCAAGGCCAGTAGTCTCAACCGTAGCCGTAGTCCCGGTGCCGGATACCTTGGCTCCCTGACTGGTCCAGCTGTAAGTGATCTTGTGCTTGGGATTGAAGTTCTGAGTGTTGATGGTGGCCGTGACCGGATCGCCGGCCCAGATTTCCGTCGGCGACACGGAGCAACTGGCCGTGGGGGGTACCGGAGGCTTGCCGCCGAAATTGAAGTACAAACCGGCCAACGCACCGCTCTGGGCTACGTCGTAGATAAACTCCTGATCGCCCCTGATGCCGAAATTCTTGCTGTAGTCCACGTCGAGATAACGCCAGCCAAGTCCCAATCCCAGCTTGGGGGTGAAATCGTAGGTGAACAGACCGACTGCCTGGTAATCCAGACTTGCTCCGCCGGCGCCCGCGTCACCGCTGGCCATGATCGCCGCCTTCGGCGAGAGAGGAACGATGAAGCGCATACCGCCCAGTCCATCAACCCAGTTCGATGAACGCGTGTTATTAAGCCCGGATGGCTCCAGCTTAAGGTTCTGGCTTACATACCAATACCGTATGCCGGCCAGCGCATCGATCTTCAAATGTTCGCCATCCAGGACCCGGTAGCCGAACTTCGGGGTGAAAATCGATTCGGTGATGTGGAGATTGAGCGAGGTTTGGCCAAAGTCGTTCAAGGGGAGGCCACGATCATCGCCCAGTTTCACCCAGAAGAAATCGATGGGCATCAAGAAGCGGCCCTTATTGGCTTCGACCGCAATGGGAATCACGCCCTTCAGGACGTGGAAAACGTCGCTGAACGACTCGTGAATGCTGACATCGTGACCAGCCGCTCCCACGGTTCCATGGATTCCCGGGAACCAGCCGTAGATCGACATCTTGATGCGCCAGGCGTCGTCGGCCGCCGCCTTCGATGTTGAGGGCGAATCCGGAAACGGCCCTGCGGGAGGCGGGAACGCGGCGGCATCGGGGCTCGCTTCGGCATCCGAGCTCGCGGCGCCTACGTCAGCCGGCCCTTGCGCCATTGAGGTCGCGTTGAATACCAGGATCAATGTCAGCAGCAGCAGCAACGGCAACCATACTCGGCGGTATGCAATCATTTGGCTCTCTCCGTAAGAAAACGTCTGGCGTATTCTGCACGCACTCCTGCGTCCGCGTTTAGCTCACAACAAAAATGCAGATATGCCCAGGGGAATTGTAGAAAGTAACTTAACTCAATTGTACTGGTAGAAATGCGAGTCTACGTCCCAAATAATGACAAGCCGGCAAAATTAGTAAACTCCTGCATATTAACGTCGCCCGGCCTCCGGCGGGAACATCGGCCCGGATCTGCCCACAAGAGCAAAGAGATTTCGCCGCCTGAAACTCGAACCAGCAGCCTTGCCTGCGAGTTCACGACCGTCCGGCGCCACCCCCCGACTAGCTGTTTTTGTTGCGGCCTGCAAATTCCATTGAGGCAAATCCCGTAGTTTTACTAGTAGTTGCGTCCGCCGCATCCCGCTAGTCTTAATTGTTGTGCAACCGTTCGGGAAGGAGTGGCCTGTGCCTCGCGTCCGTGTCTTGCTCGGCGATCCCAATGCCGGGGTTCTGGAAACGCTGGCCGACATGTTGCAGCCCGAATGCGAAATCGTGGGCACGGCGCAAAACGGAAAAGCGCTGCTGGAACAAGTCGGCCGATTTAATCCCGACGTAGTCGTACTCGAGGTTGGCATGGACGACATGACGGGATTTGAAGTTCTTCGTCAACTGCAAGTCATGTCTTCCGGGCCAAAATGTATTTTTCTGTCTCTCTACGAAGGAGTTGATTTTGTGCAGACGGCCCTCACTATGGGCGCAGTCGCCTATGTGTTCAAGTCTTCCGCCAGTGCAGATCTTCCCGCCGCGGTACGCCGCGCAGTTCTATAACGCGCAGGGTCTTTCAAAGTAACCTTTGCTCATGATTTATCTAGTTCATAATTGAATTCCTGCTAACTTTTGTAAAAGTTCCTAGAAAAACTGCGAGTGGTTTAGCAAGGTTAGGTGTTCTATCGTTAGTGGTGTAGGACGCGGCGCTTGCTGCGTTCAGTTCATTCAACAAGGAGAAAGTGTGAAGACCAGGTTTTTTGTTGTGCTGGCAGTTTTTACTTTGGTTTGCTCGATTGCAGCTTTTGCCCAGGAGGTCCCCAAGGTCGAACTGACAGGTGGGTACTCATACATGAATTTCCATCCCTCTATTTCCCAGTTCACCTCGCAGAACTTCAATGGTGGTGGCGGCGCGTTCGTCTATAACGTCACGCCGTGGATTGGCATCAAAGCCGACTTCATGGGCTATGCCGTAGGTACTGGCTGGACCACGAAGCTGACGGATCTGGGATATCCCGTCACCGGGTCGGCGAGCGGCAATCTGTTCACCTATATGTTCGGCCCGCAGATCAAGAAGCACACTGGGAAGTTTCAGCCTTTCGGTGAGGCCCTGTTCGGCGCCGGCCACTCCAATGGCTATGCGTCGGTGGTGAATTGCATTTCGGGCAACGACTCGAACAGCTGCAATCTTTCCAGCGGCCACGGCAACAACAACGCGTTTGCCATGGAGTTCGGCGGCGGCATTGACTACAAGCTGTCAGAGCATATACAGATCCGGCCGGTAGAGGTTGACTATCTGTATACCGACTTCAGTAGCAACCACATTGCAGGCATAGCTAACAGCCAGAATAGCTTCAAATATTTCGGCGGCATCAACTTCACCCTCGGCGGAGCAAAGTAAACACTCTCTCTGCCCCGCAAGAAGCCGGCGGTCCCCCGAGACGCCGGCTTTGTCTATTGCCAGAATAGAGTCCCGAAGTCTCAGCGAGAATTATTTGGGATGCCCCAGCCAGGAGTATTGCCAGGCGACCTGCAGGTTGTGGTAGTTGCCGCCGAAGCGACTATAGGTTCCGCCGCTAAAGGCGGCCTTAATCGATTGGTGCCTGGAATAGGGAATGGCCACCGTGATTCCCAGACGGGAGCTGGTCTGCTGGGTTTTCGGGTTGGGTATTCCATAGATGGAGGCGATGCCGCCCCACCAGAAGTTTCCATCGAGGGAGGCCCATCCTCCCCACTTGCGTTTGACCAGCTTGCTCCAGTCGTAGCTGAGGTGACCCTCAAAGCTACCGATGGGCGCCTGTGTCTGCGGCACAGGATAGGGAACGTTGTAGAAGTGAGGGTTCTCGGTGTAGAACCACGCTCCGCCGTAGGCATCGAGCACCCAGTTGCCCCAGCGCTGCGAATATCCCAGCTCGGGCTTGAATGCCCAGCGATTGATGCCCCAATTGATCAAGCGGTCCGAATCATACTGTCCTGTGGGGGCAACAATCTTCAGGCTGGCACCCAGAATCCTCTTCTGCTTCCACTTTCTAAAATCCTGTGGCGCCATGGCTGGGCCGCCGAGCAGGTTCACGGAAATACGGGCGGAGAAGTCTCCCAGCCCGGAGCGATAGGCTGACCGACTCTGGCCTCCCACGTCGCCTCTGAAATTGCCGACCGCATAGGGCAGCGAGGCAGTGATATTTGCCGAACGACCGAAGAAGCTGAGCGAATGATAGAGGGTGAATACCGGAACGCTGTAAGTGCCGCGGGCGTTGGTGATCGGAACTACACCGTTGAAATCGACTCCTCCGTTGTAGAACGACCAGGTCAGGGTGATGGCGTTACTGTGCAGTGGGGTGATGAGATACGCCCGTGGCGAGAGTTCCTGGGCCGATGACGAGCTTTGGAGCAGCACCAGCAATGGCAGACAAATGAGATAGCGTCTCATAGTTTCTAACTGGTCTCAGCGGTTGCCAAATGTCAGGCTGAGGCCCGAACTGGTGCCATAGTCGCTTCCGGAGAAGGTAGGCGGTGGCTGGTTGTCCCAGTTGCCGTAGAACGAAACATTCCATGAAAGATTGCTGACCAGCTTGATGTAGTACGACACATTCAGATTGGTATACACGCGCCCCGGCTGAGAAAGTGCCGGAAATACCGAGCCGGTCACATCAAGATTGGTCTTATTGAACCAGAAGAGCTTCGCGGTACCCGAAACCATAGCGGTAGCAACATTCTGCGGTGGTTCAGCTATGATATTCTGTGCGTAGGCGGTTCGCTGCCAACCGAAGCCTCCCACCAGATATATCTTGGCGTGGTTGCTATTGGCCAGATAGCGTCCTATACCAGCAGCCGCGCCGCCTTGAAGGTCAATACCTTGCTCAGAACTCTGCAACAGATTGCCTAGTCCGGAATAGAACCAGTTGTTCCACCGCAACAAATGGAGTGCATCGAGAGAGAGCTGATTGCGCGTCGATGCGCTGGCTCCCGTGCTGGTCGAGAGGGTCGAGTTGTAGCTGGCACCTGCTTGCCAGCGTTCGCGGGGATAGACAACGTCAGAGCTCAGGTTGAATTGCGTGTTTTGGTTACCTTTTGAGTAGATGATTCCGGTGTTGATTTCGCCGTTGAAACGGTGCAAGAAGCGGGTGGACGTCTGGTCCATCGTCACTACCTCTTTTCGAGGCAGGACGGCGACAGGTTGATCGCCGGAGTTTACTACCTCGATGGTGACGGGGCGGCCACTTTCAGACTCGGCAGTTGAGAGCGTCCCAGTGTAGACCGAGCCATTCTCGGCCTTCACCAGGAACAATTGTTTGCTTTCGATGTGGTCAACCTTCGACCATTGCACGCTGCTGGTGCCCAGAATGTAGTCCAGATTGAAATAAAGAACGCCGCCGGAGAGGCCCTTGATCTCGCCGGTAAGGTGATCGCCGTTCTTCATGATGATCACGTCTGTTTTTTCTCGCGCCAGCAGCGGCGCACTGCACAGCAACAAGCAGATGGCTACGGCCCGAAGCTTCATCTCACCCTGCCTCAAAGCAAAATTGTTTGCAGGTTCAGCAAGCAAGCGTACACGCACAGAGCTTGCCAAATCGAGATGTTTCCTCGAACCGTCGATACGCGGCTTGCCGGTCTGCCGAGGTCGGCGTTGCCGCCTTTACATCACCTTCTGATAATTCGAATTCTGGTCGCTCACCGTCAGGTGCTTCTGCTCGCCGTTGATGGTGGTGGTGGTTACGTGGTTCGTGCCATCCGGGAGCTGCGCGAACTGGGCATTGATCGTTACCTTGTCGCTGGGATCGTCCAGGTAAGAATTCACTTGGATGCTGACCGGCGCATGGGTCTGCTCGCTGATCGTCATCGTGACCTGATCGTTGGGCTTAACAAAGCTCTTGATTACCAGCCCGACTGTGCCGCTCCCGGGCACGATGGACAGATTGCCCTGCTGCTTGGCCTGCATCAGGCGATCGGGATTAGGAGTGGTGTACTGCTTGGCCAGCGCGGCGATAGACTGCCCGTACTCCTGGTATTCGGCTTTCTTCTTGTCGACCACGTGCTCTTTGATGCGGCCCTGGCGTCCGCCACCCGACTGCGCCGCCTGATTATTGATCAGCGTCTTCTGCTGCTTGCCGTTCACCATCGACACCTGGTAAGTCTTCGTGTCCTTTACTTCGCCCTTGATGCTGATGGTCTCGGTTTCCGTCCAGCTGTATTGCGCCAGCTTCTGCTTGTTCGCAACCATGTTCTGGCGGATGGTCATCAGCTTTTGTTCCATCTGCGGACCTTGTGCCGTTGCCATCACGGCGCCCAGAAGGAAGAGCGCAGCCATCACCGTGGCGCCGGTGTAGCGAATTGTGCTGAGAGTTGTTCTGGGAAAAGATGAATTTGTCATAATCCTCTCGTGAGCGCGCGATAAGCGCCCTGGTAATTCATTTCAGGTTTAGGAGGCAGCAGTTAATCGTGCTGCCCCCGAATTTGTCCAAGGGCAGAACCTATGTGCCGGCAATCCCCTTGTTCTGCAGAACGCGGACCACGACGCGGCGATTCTCGGCCTGACCCTCCACCGTTTTGTCCGGCGCCACCTGATCGGCGGTGCCCATTGCCCCGGGAGCGAGCATGTTGGTCAGCGGAATGCCGCCCTGCTGCTCGAGGAACTCGATCACATTGGTGGCGCGCTCCTGGCTCAGCTTTTGGTTCAGAGCCGCCGAGCCAATCTTAGAAGCATACCCCTGTACCTGGACCACATATCCGGTCACCGTCTTGGCCTTCTGCGCCAGCGCCAGAAGCTTCGGTTTGTACTGCGGATCGATTATGACCCGGTCGTTGCCGAAGTATACCGTTACTTCGGCCCAGATGTTGTAGTCACCCAGTTCGCCGAAGCGCTTGTTGACGGCCTCGATCGCTGCCTTGTTGGCGGCAATTTTTGCTGCATCGGCGGCCTGCTCTTCCTGCTGCTGTTTCAGGACCTGCTCCTGGGTCTGGAGCTGTGCCTGCTGCTGAGCCAATTGCTGCTGCTGTTGCTGCTCCTGTTCCTGGACGGGAGTGACCCCCGCCTGGATGTCGGTCGCAGTCTTCAGCGAGCTGCCACTGAACTTCACGGTGTCGGCTACAAGCTGATTCTGGCCGTTGAATGAGCCCTGCACCTCGACGGACAATCCAGGTACAAGCGCTGTAACAGCCAAATCTTTCCGGCGGGCATGGAAGACTCCTTGCGTCTCTTGAACCAGTGTGCCCGCATTAAGGACAACGGTTACGTTTCCGTTGGCAGTTTGTACCGACATGGTATTTCCGGAGCGTCCGTTAATGACTCCCTGAATTTTGCTCTGTGCCGCTGCCACTCCACAAGTCAATATCAGTGTTGCGACAACCAGCAGGACAAAGGCACTACGGAATCGCGTGGTTCTCATTGCTCTTTTTTCTCCTGATTTCTGAAGGGTGCTGAGCTGAACATTTTAGGGCAGCCCTTGCGAGCTGCCCTTGTTTTGGTTACTACTGCGCCACGGTGATCGCCGGCGGCTTCCAGGTGCCGTCAATGATCGAGGGTGGTGTTTCCTTCGGCCAGTACAAGCGCAGCATAGGAATGAACCGGTCCTTAGGAGCGGGCAGCCAATTGGCTTCCTTCGCCTTGCCCGGCGATTCGGCCTGCAAGTACAGGTCAACTGAGCCATCAGGATTGGTGATGAGCTTGTTTCGCTGACTGAGGGTGTACCGGTTCAGCGGATTCGGGACGAAGAAGTAGTCCTTGTCGTACATGGTTAGCGACCAGAACCCATTCACCGGGGGCATCTGGCCCTTGTCGAAGTGCATTACGTACTTCTTCGAGCTGCCGTCATAATCATCGCCCTTCGCATCTTTCTGCGAGGTCGGATAGATGGCATCCTGGGGACGGTTGGCCCCCAGGCCAATGGCTGTGACCAATGCCCTCTGGATATAGTTGGTGCCGTACACACCAATGTCTTTGCTGAGGTACATCCAACCATTCACCGGCTCGGCTGCCTTCTTGAAGTACTCCATGATCTTGGCCTGGGCCAGTTTCGGCACGGTCTTGATGACCTCTTTGTCGAAAGCACCCAGCTTGCTGGGGTCGAAGTCTTTTCCCGGCTCCAGTCCGATGGCCTTCATCTTCTCGACCATCGCCGCATCCTCGGCAGCGGGAGGATTGGTCTTCATCAGCCGAGCAAGATAGTTGAAGTAGTCGTCGACGCTGAGCGCATCAACCTGATCGCGAACCGCCATCTTCATATCGAAGTTGGCATCGACCGTCCCTGGAACTGGCGTATACGGCTTGCCGTAGGAGCTGAGCGGCACCAGCGAGAACTTGTCCTGCAGGGCGTGAACTTTGGCGTAGTCTTCGGGTGTGCCGGTGCAGTAGATGCGGCCGAGAATCCAGACCATGCCGGTCGGGGATTTGTATTCGGTAACGCCTTCCGGCAGCGTGCCTGACCAATTCGGGCCGGTGATGGCATACTTCTGCGCCTTGCCGCCCGTGGTACGTTTGCCGGGAACCTGGAAGACGTCCGTCCAGCCGCTAAGCATCGGCAAAAGGTAATAGCGGTCGCCCATGTCGGGGACACTGAATATCCACGGCTCATTGGAGACATCAACCCACGCCGTTGTGTAAAGCGTGTCGGCATTGGGGGCGGTGACAGCGTGGTAGTCGACGGCAGGATAGGTACGCATCCTGACCATCTGACCCATCGGGGCATGTCCGGCATCCGGGGTAGCTACGTTGGTCATCTGCCTGCGCGTCATGTCCATCGTGATGAGCGGATATCCGTAGATGTAAACGTCAATGGCATCGTTGACAGCCTGTTCTGCGCCCGGTTTTTGCGCCGTGCCCGCCGAGCCGCTCGGTGTTGAGTTGCAGGCGGTGAATGACAGGACGGTCGTCAGTACAGCCAGAACTACGATGAACTTAAGTTTCATTTTTTCCCCTTAATGCAAAGGCAGCTCTTGCGGGCCGCCCGATTTGTTGGTTTATTACTGCGCCACTGTGATCGCCGGCGGCTTCCAGGTGCCGTCTCCCGGAGGCAGGATCGAGGGCCCAGGCGGCTCCTTCGGCCAATACAAGCGCATCACCGTGTAGAGCGGGCCGTTGGGAGCCGGCAGCCAGTTGGCTTTCTCGGTCGCGGGCGGTGCGTCCTTCTGGATGTAAATCGTCAGCGAGCCATCAGGATTCTTCTTCAGGCCCGGCAGCATCGGCGAGTTGATGAGATAACGATGGATGGGATTTTCGATGAGCAACTGGGTCTTGCCGTCGTACATCGTGACCGACCAGAAGGCGTTCACCGGGGGCAAGTCGCCTTTTGCGAAAGTAAGCGTGTAGTTGTGCTTACTGGTGTCCAGCGGAGTGCCATCGGGCGCGGTCTTCGCCATGGGATACATGGCTTCGACGGCATCATTACCATAGATACCGGCATCGGCAGCCGCCGCGCGCAGCAGCCAGTCGCCCTTGTAGAAGGCGCGATCACCAAAGGCTGAACCAATGCGCCAGCCATTGACGTCGACTCCTAGCTCGCCAGCCTTCTTCTTGATCGCGTCGTAGCCTTCTTTCACCCCAAGTCCAAGCTCAGCTTTCTGCGGGTCTGAAAGTTTGGCGAAATCGAACTCCTTGCCGGGAGCGATGCCGATGGCAGAAAGCTTGGCGCGTAGTTCTTTTTCTTCCGGTACTTCCGGGCAGAACTGCAACAAGAAGTTTAAGTACTTTGGAAACTGGGTCTTGAAAGCGTCGTCGGTGAAAGCCGGAAAAGCGATGGCTGGAGCTGCGGGCGGTGCCGGCTGTTTCAGATAGCTGGATAAAGGCTGGGCGGTGTATCCGGCCTGAATCTTCTTCACGTTCGCGATGTCGGCCGGGTTGAAGAGCTGGGTGCGATAGATGAGCAAGCTGAACTGCGTCTCGGAGTTAAAGACCTTCCTGATGCCCTTCGGTGTCTCGCCCTTCCAGTCCGGTCCCGCGACCATGTAACAGCCGGCGTCATTTCCCGTGGCCCGCGAACCTACGTAGCCATAGTTGAACGAATACATATCTGTGAGCTGCACCGAGTAGTAGCGGTTCTTTTCCACCTTGGGAACGCAGAAGACGATGGGCTCGGCGCGCAGATCGGCCTGCAGCATGGAATAGGGAGTGTCGCTGTTGGGAGTAACGATGGCGGTGTCCTTTGGCGTGAAGACCTGCGCATCGTTCACCACTTTGTTGAACGGACCCTTATACTGCGGGTCCGACTTGTCGACGTTGAACTGATACATGGCCTTGTAGGCCGCGACCATTGGAAAGCCGTAGATGTAGGCCTGCTGGTAGTCGTCCTTGTGAGAGATGGCCTCGCGCCCGGGACCTTCCGACTTGCCACCCGAGGAACAGGCGACTATCCCTAGTAGGGCCACAACGGTGATAAACAATGCCAGGAACTTGAGTCTCATTAAGCTCTCCTATGCGCGTCACTGCCCTTGGGCCTTGACTTCGGCCCTCCGCGTTCGCGCTACGACGCGATACTTACGCAAAACTGGATGAAATTTTGAAACGAGTTTACGCTCGGCGACGATTGCCGGGAACTAGTATTGTTGCTAGCTTGGCGGGGGCAGATTTGTCAGGTGAAGCGGCCTAGATGCCTGATAATTCGAAACTAAGTCCTATTGTTGCCGAGTGGAATGGTAGCCAGCACCGTCGTTCCTTTTCCCGGCTCGGAGTGTATTGCAAATTCGCCGCCGACCAGATGCAGCCGCTCGCTCATTGAGACCAGCCCAAGTCCTGGGCTGTTCCTGAAATTGGAGACGCGGAACCCTACTCCATTGTCACGAATGGAAAAGCGCAGCGTGCCGTCTTGTCGCTCGGCCTTCACGATCACTGTATCGGCCTGACTGTGTTTGAGGCAGTTGCGCAGCGACTCCTGCAGCACCCGGTATAAGCCGAGCTCGACCTGTTCTCCGAGGCCTTGCGGCAGTTCGTCAAGCGAGCAGACCACCCGAAAGGCGTCGTTGTTGGAGACTTCGCGGCAGAGCTTGTTGGCCGCCACTGCAAGCCCCAGAAATTCCAGTTCGGAAGAGTGCAACTGATGGGAAAGCGTGCTCACGCGATGCGTGACTTCGTTGAGCTTGCGCTGGAGCTTCTGTAGAGATTCCGCGCCCAGGGAGACCTGTTCCGTTCGTCGCAGCAGAGCCTGCAACTCAATTCCCACCAGCGCCAGAGACTGGCCGATGTCGTCATGCAGCTCGCGGCTGATGCGTGCGCTTTCCGCCTCCTGTGCCTTGAGCAACTTGCCGGCGAGCTCGGCCCGCTCGAACTCGAGGCGCTTGGCCTCGGTAATGTCCAGAGTTACGCCCATCAGGATGTGGGAATTCTGCGACGGCCGAAAATGCCGGCGTCCCTGTGAGGCCAGCCAGCGCATCTCGCCGTCGGGGCGAACGATGCGGTATTCGATGCGCGACTCATCGTCCCGTAACACCCCCTCCCGGACCGCATCTTGCACCTTCAGGCGATCCTCAGGATGGACCAGTCCAAGAACTACAGCAAAATCAAGAGCCGGGGCAGATGTCACACCAAACAACTCGGCCACCGCAGCGCTGGCCCAGATCTCGCCGGTGTTTGGGTCGAGACTCCACAGACCGGCATTGGCCGACCGGGCTGCCAGGCTGAGCCGGGCTTCGCTTTCGCGCAGTTGCTCCTCCGCGCGTTTGCGGTCGAGCGCGTTGGCAAACACCTGCGCCACAACCTGCAAACGGCTCACCAGATGAGCCGGCCAATCCCGGTGTGCGCGGGTTCCTTCAAACGAGAGCACGCCGATCAGGGGCCCTCCGCCTACGGAGAGAGGAATAGCCAACGTCGATTTGATTTGGAAGTACTGCCAGCTTTCGGCATCACGCGCCGCTTCAAGCGGAACCCTTGAGGTATCAGGTATGGCAACAATTTCCTTGTTGTTGATCTTGCTTAGCACCCAGGGAAAAAACTCGGAGGCTTGCATGTCCTCAAACGGAGGCGGCAAATCAGGTGCCCGATAAAGATGAGTGAGAACGGCATGGCCGGGACTCGCCATCGAGACCTGCCACAGGGAAGAGTGGTCAAGCCCCAGGCACTCACAGATACCTTTTTGCCCATCCTCGATCAGCCTGTCTACCTGGTCGGCGGGAACGTTGACGAAGAGAGCGGAAATTTCGGTCAGCAGCGTCTCAAAGACGATGTGATCCAGTAACTCAGTGCGGGTGCTTCGGCGAAGATCAACAGAGACAGTCTTATGCTGCATCAAAATCGGTTTTGTTCCCGACCCTTGGGCATGTATTGACGAAGCGTCCTTTATGCAACAAGGCTAACAAATGGATGGCATTGGGGGAAATGCGAGTCCGGGCGAGAGACGTTGCTTTGGCCGGAGTACGCCCTTAGCGTCGCTGGAGAGTCTCCCCGCGGGCCAGGCGCTTGCAGATGTCCTTGGCGTCGCCGTCAATGTGGTGCCAGAACTTTTGCAGCCCGCTGCAGAGATAGTTCAAGCCCACCTCTCCCTCGGGGGTGCGGATCAGCCGGTTCTTGGGACACTCGCCATTGCAGGCGAAGAGAAAATCGCACTCGCGGCAGCGCTTGGGCAAGGTATTGAACTTGGCGAAGCCAAACTGCTTCTGCTCCTCGGAGAAGACCAGCCGCGAGCTTGACGTCTCCATGATGTTTCCCAGCTTATATTCGGGATAGACATAGTGATCGCAGGAGTACAGGTTGCCATCGTGTTCCAGGGCAACGCCTTTGCCGCAGAATTCGTGGTAGATGCAAAGCTGTGAGGGTTGGCCCATCCACTGGGCGACCGCCGTCTCGAACAGATTGACGAAGACTTTCCCCATATCGCGGCGATACCATTCGTCCCAGACTTTGCAGAGAAAGTATCCCCAGTCGTAGGGATCGATTGACCAGTCGGTGACGATAGAGTCGGGATTGCCCGGATGCGCGGCAGGGGAGTCGAAGATCGGCAGCCTCTCCGGGTCCCACATCTGCGGAGCCACATTGTGAAAGTCTTTTGACTCGATGCAGGGAATGAACTGCATCTGCCGCGGCCGGATTTCGTTGCGCAAGAAGCGGTAGACATCCAGCGGCTTCCTGGCGTTGACACGGTTGATGACGCTCAGAGAATTGAACGGCACGCCATGGCGATGCAGTATCTGCGACGCGGCGAAGACCTTCTTGAACGTCGGCTTGCCGTCTTTGGTGACGCGATAATGGTCGTGCAACTGTTCCGGCCCGTCGATACTCAGGCCGACCAGAAATCCGTTGCGCTTAAGAAAGGCTCCCCAGGCGTCGTTGAGCAGCGTGCCATTCGTCTGCAGGTCGTTCTCGATGCGCTGTCCGGGCTTCTTGTATTTTTGCTCAAGCTCGACCACCTTCTCGAAAAACTCCACACCCAGCAGGGTCGGCTCACCGCCCTGCCACGAGAAGACAACTTCGTCACGGTCCTGGCCTTCGATGTACTGCCGGATATGAGCTTCGAGAATCTCGTCGGTAATCTGAAACTTGCTGTTGCTGCCCAGCAATTTTTCCTTGTGCAGGTAATAGCAATAGGTGCAGTCGATATTGCAGATCGCGCCTACCGGCTTGATCATCGCGTGATAGGCGCGCGTCGAGCCCTGCTGAGGAGGGAACGGAGAAAGGTCGCCGATCTGCACAAGTTGTTTTATCACAGGCATCGTTGGTTCTTAGTGTAGAACGAGGTGTGGGTTGTGCACACCCCGTCCTGTGAAAGTTGCCTGACCGGCTAATCGCTCATCGGAGAGGCTTTGGGCATGTTCTTGGGATTCAGCAACGGCAGCGGATTATTGGGATGTTGCAGGTCCGGGATGAGATCGTTCGAAGCTCCGCCCGGGAAGCGCTGGATATTGGGATACTTCATGATGGACTGGTCGAAGTCCATGAGCGCCTGCGAGAACAGTGCCGCCGTCCAGCCATTGTCCTCGCCCGCGTACCGCCCAGGCGAGGTCTTCAGTCCATTCATCTCGCCCTCGGCTCCGTTGAAGACCATGTCGTATCTCTCAAACGGGTCCATGGTGAGGTTGTACACAGCCGGAATAGAGCCCAGGCTCTGATTTGGTCCCAGCCACGAATCCTTGGCCGTCCAAATGAACTTCCAGGCGATGTTCACCCAGGGTTCGTTCGGGTCTCCAGAGATATCGGTGCGTATCGCGTTGAGATACTCGCCATTGATATAGATCCACGACGTGCGTGCCGAATGTGGCGACTTACCGAGGATGTAGGCGCTGTTGTCGATACTGTCAAAATAGATAGGCTTGCCGTTGTTGTCTTTCCACTCGCCATGCGGTGGAGGAGTAATACCCGCCATCGCCGCCAGGGTGGACCAGCAATCGATGTGCGACATCATTTCGCCATAGGTCACGCCCGCCGGAATATGTCCGGGCCACCACATGATGGCCGGCACACGCCAGCCGCCTTCGAAGGCCGAACCCTTCTCGCCACGGAACGGGGTGGTGCCGGCATCGGGATAGGCATCAAGCCAGGCGCCGTTATCGGCGGTGAGGATGACAATGGTGTTGGGTGCGTCCGCACGAATTTCATCCAGCACCTTACCGATATCGGCGTCCATTTCCATGAGGGAGTCCGAGTAGTCGCCGAGGTGCGACTTACCGCGGAAGTCCGGCGCGGCATTGGTCGGGTTGTGCATCTTGATCCAGTTAACGTCCATGAAGAACGGCTTGCCACTCTTGGCGTGGGCCTTAATGTACTGGACTGCGTAGTCGGCCTGCCGTTCGTCCATGGTCGCCATATAGTCGTAGGTAATCTTGGCGACTCTCGTCGCCGGCTGACCAGCCACGCCTTCCCACTCGTACAGGTTCACGATCGAGTCAAAGGATTTCTCGAAATCCGGGTTGTACGACGGGAACCAAGGATGGAACCACTTGTCAGTGTCGGGATAAGAATAGACACCGGCGTAGTAGGCGGCGAACTCCTTCATCTCGTCGAAGCCATGGTTGGTGGGATAAGCCACCGGTTTATCACCCATGTGCCACTTGCCCGAGAAGTAGGTGGTGTAGCCGTTCTTCTTGAAAAATTCCGCGATCGTCGGTGTCTCCGGACGGAGATAGTTTTCATCTCCTGGAGCGACCACAATCGATAGCGCGCTGCGGATTGGAATCCGTCCGGTCATGAAGGAGGCACGGCCGGCAGTGCAGCTCGCTTGTCCATACCAACTGGTGAATACGGCTCCTTCCTTGGCCATTCTGTCGACGTTAGGCGTGGGATGGCCGAGCGTCATCCCACCTACGGAATAGGCCCCAAAATCGTTCCAGCCGGTATCGTCGGTCATGAGCATGACGATGTTGGGTTTTTCTGAGGATTGTGCGGCAATCTGGGCTCCGCTGCCCGCCAGTACGAAGCCCGATATGGCGAGCGCCCCCAGAGCTAGTTTACGGACACTTGATCCTAGATCCATTACCTTTCTCCTCTCGACGGTCCTTGTGATTCGGCCCCTCAATGGAAGCCGCATGCTGAGTTGGTCGCACCCCGGGGATTTGAGCAAGGGGGTGGACTTTAGACTTGACGCCGGAACGGGCTCGAACCGACTCTGCAGCACCACAACACGATTATGCGGGGGGAACTGCAAAAGCACGAACCGGTAATTCTATTTAGAGCAGTGTAGGCATCAGACCTCAATACGTCCAATGGTTTTCTCGCACGAAGCCAATAGTCCGGGTGCATGGACTTTTGAAATCCTCTCTGGATTACCATTCGCAGACAGTCTTTACCCTAGTCACGTTAGTGTCGGAAGCCTCGCAAACCATCGCGATTCGGGATAGTTGGGGACATGCTCAGAAATAGAGATTCCATCGGGCTACCTGGCCACCTTGTAGTGTGGAGGGCAGAACTGATTCCGAGCAACCCGGGTTGGCACCCCCATTCCGCTCTCAGAACAGGAGACGCATCGCCCCGCGTATTACCACGTCGAACGGAATCGACGCGATCACCACGGGAACCGTCGGAATTAACGCCACACTCACGATCGCATAAAGGTCAACCGCTCCAACCGGGATCACCCGAATGTCGTCGATGTTGTTTACAACTCCGTAAAGATCAGCCGTGGTGGAGAAATCGGGAACTGACAACACTTCTTCGTTCAGGCTATCCGCCTGGTGCAGCCACTTTTTTTCAAACTGCTCGCCCACGGCGCGGGCAAAGGCTCCGTAAGACAGCATGCCCTGGCGTCTCATCTGCAGCAGAATCCGGGTGAAGAACAGATAGGGACCGACACAAAACAAAAGCACCCCGGCGATGAGAACCAGGGCCAGCAAGCGGTACCTCATTAGCGGGTGTCCCGCGTGCAGAACCTGATTGGCAACAGCGCCGGCCAGTCCGAGCCCCAGGCAAAAACTGAAGGGAATCTGCGCCAACAGGGATGCCTCAAGAAATCCCAAGCCCCCCAGGTGATCAGGATGAGCCGCGATCAGCGCAAGGTCCAGCTGCGTCGTGGACCGCAAGAATCGGGCCCAAAGCAACTGCCGCCAAATCCATAGATAGGTGACGTACCCGAGGATTGGATAGCTGATGAAGAATGCCCATGTTCCAGCCGGCGAGAAAGCCCTGAAAACGCCGCTACCCTTCCACCATAAGAGGAATTCGGAGCCGGTCGGGCTTAAGTACTGGCTCAGCAATGCCGCCGTTGCGTACGTCAGCACAACGATCGCGATTTGCACGAGCTTCGACTGCCACAGCTTTTGGTGCGAATCCCATGCCGCCTGAAATTCTGCCCACTGGCTGCGGGGAACCAGACCCTCCTCGAATTGATGGGCCACAAGCGCCAGTCGCTGATGCAATTGCGGTCCTGCCAGAATCAAGATGGGCAGAATGATGAGGAAGCGCGATTGCGCCGCGTAATCCGTCAGAAACGAGAGAAACACAGCGCCGCCGTGGAGAGCAGAAAGTGCGGCCAGGGGAATCCATGCCGCCGCAATTGCGACGAAAGCACGCGTGAGTGTGCGTGAACTGGCGGAACGAACGAGATCGAAAAACCCCCAGCCCCGATTCATAGAACGTTGCCCGGACGGAGCGGCGTGGTGTAGTGGTGTTTCATTTCCCCCATCTCCAGTTCCTATTCGCGATCGCTTGCGGGGCGACCCCCAATGGAAGTCCACGATCTGCGGGCCGACGTTCCTGCGGTCGCCAGGTAAGAACTCGAAGTCCGCCCCTGCTACGCGTTACTGTAGCGACTGCCCTTGCTCAACCACGAGCTTATACGCGATGTAGTACTTGTAGATGTTGCTGACGTACTGAACAGTGACTGGGCCTACACTCTGTTCCACCAGAAGCTCGACATTCCCGAACCACACATTGGGATCCAATCCCCGGGACGGCGCTTCCTTCCGAAGTTCCGCGATGCGGTTAGGGCCGGCGTTATAAGCCGCGAAGGTGAACAACAGGCGGTTCTCCGGATCAATCTTCGGGTCATTGAAATACTTGTCGCTAATCGTTTTGAGAACCTTGATCCCAGCGTGAATGTTGTTCTCGGTCGTCATCACGTCGGGTATGCTGATGGGCGGCGCCGCCGCTGTCGACGGCTTGACCTGCATGATTCCGACGGCGCCGGTAGGACCTCTCGCCGATTGCTCCAGCATCGACTCCTGGTACCCCTGGGCCACGACCATCAGGTAGTCAAAGCCATATTGATCTGCATACTTCTTGAAGAAATTGACAGTCTGCTCGAATTTCTTGATCTCCGTTGCAGTGGTCGGATTCTTTACCCACTGATTGCTTTGCAAGTAGCGCCGCCACAATGTGTTGCCGAACGACGTTCCCATGGCATGGGTTTTGACGAACTCATCCACCAGTTGCCGGAACTTCGGATTGTTCTTCCGCATCGCGAATGCCAAATCCCCTTCATCACCGACCACCAGCTTAGGCTGCGGAGTAATCCCGGGGAAAACACTGGCCCACAGGTCGGCACGCTCTTTCAGGGTAACGGTTGCGGGCAGGATGCCGGCGTTTACCATTTCCAGCAGGTCTTCGTCCAGCAGGCTCTTGTCGGCCTTTGCGATCAGGATTTCCGGCTTGCCCTGCTTGCGCAGCGATTGGTTCACTTTCTCCAGATTGTCGTAATACGTTGTGAGCGGGTTGACGAAGACCTTCTTCCCAGCCAGTTGGTCGAACGACGAAAGCGTGCCGAAGTCTTTGCGCGTTACCACGATCTGTTTCACGTCCGTCTGTATCGGAAGCGAGAAAGCGACTCTCTGCTCACGCTCGGGGGTCACCACCAGCCCGTACGCAACCAGATCACCCACGCCCTGGGTCAGGGCGGCTTCAACCTGATCGGGCCGCACCGGAATAAACGTCACCTGCACGTGTTGCTTCGTATGCAACTTCTGATTGAGGAACCGTTCGAAGTATTGCATGGCGTCGTAATAAATGCCCTCGGGCCGCCCGTCGACGTAGAAGAAGCCGGAACGGCTGTAGAGGACCAAAGCCCGAATGTTTCCGCGCTTGACCATCTCATCGAGGTCGCCGGTATGGCGCTCGAAGCTCAGAGGCAGTCCGGCATCCGGCGGCTGCGATGCAGCCTTAGACTCTGCGGGTTGATTCTGCTGTGCGAACACCAGCATGGCCGAAGATAGAACGAAGGCAAGCGATGAGAAAAGGAAGCGTTTCATAATTCTTCAGCTTCACCACTTGCGGTCGGCAGCCAGCTCGGGGGGGAACTGCCGATTCCGCTCGTTAGCGGTGGCTTTGTCAGTGATTCGTCCAGCGGCCCCTGAGAGAAGACCTGCCACATATAAACGCGTTGCGACTATAACCACGGCGTTTTCGTCTGCCGTTGGTCCTCCGGTTCGGGGAGCGACACATTATACGTGCGAACAGCTCATTCAAGGGAGAAAGAAGTTTGAGACGAGTACCTGCCTGATTAGATCCGGTTCGACGCTTACTTCTCCCAGGAAAAGATTCGTTTCCAGTCGTGCTTCATGCTGATGACGGTCCAGCCTTTTGAATTGGCTTCGTCATAGAGTGCCTGGGTAAAGGTCCCGACCTGCGTGGCCGGTAGCTGCTTGGCTGGGCCGTAGGCGTATTCGCGCTGCGCGTCGTCGTGCAGCACCAGCATCATCAGGGACGCGCCGCCGCTCGCCTGCGTGTACTCCAGCATTTGCTGGTCGCCGGTCGAATTGCCAAACGCCGCCTTGGAGTGGCGTCCGGTAAACAGATAAATATCTTCCGGTTTGCCGGAGAAGTTGTTGTTAAGCAGCAATTTCGGCGGCCGTACCAGGATTCCCTGGCCCTGTTTGTTGTAGGTGTATTCGAGGTCGAGAGCCGAGCCGATGACCTGTTCCGGAGGGATGCCATACACCTGTTCTGCGTAGGCGCGAACAAAGTCCTGGCCCGCGCCGGTCACGATGTATGTCTTGTAGCCATTGGCACGGAGATACTGCATAACCTCGAGCATTGGCTGGTAAATCAGTTCCGTGTATGGACGGTGCCAGCGCGAATCTTTGGTTTTGGCGATCCAGTCCTTAACGATTTGATTGAATTGCTCCACCGTGATTCCGGTTTGAGTCACCATCAGGATGGTCTCGAGGTCCTTGGTGGTGAATTTCGCCATCGCGGCCTTGTCGTTGGAGAGTACCGCGGCAAACGGCTGCATGGTTTTCCATTCCGGGTGTTGCGGGGCCAACGCCACGACCCGGTCGAGGGAAAAAACAACCTGCGTATATACAGGGTGCTCAACCCAGGTTGTGCCATCCTGGTCGAAAGTAGCAATTCGCTGCTCAGGAGGGACAAAGTTTGGACTGGAAGAATCGGTAGTGGTTTTTACGAAGCTAAGAATGGTCTGCTTGGCAGGGCCGTCATTCCATGAAGGTAATGGGTCCTGGGCTTGTGCAGCGACGGCCAACCAACAGATCGCGAGTATAACGACCCAGTACTTCGCAGCGTTGCGGCGGGAGACGTGAACTACCGGAATAGCTGCTCGCAAGCGTGAGGCCATTGATCTCCTCCTCTGAGGAAGGATGAGTTTACTCCTTCTCCGTGGCCTGTCTTGCTGCCCTCTTGAGATTTCCAAGTTGCGCCTGCTAAGTCATGGGCAGGTCTTCGCTGGCTGTCCGCCATCGGCTTTTCGAGTTGTAGTCGCGGGCCGTGCCAAAACAGTCCGGAATGGCCCGCGGCGCATTAGCGAAGTGACATTACTGGATGCCCAGGGCGGCTTTCTGCATGCCCTCTTGCAGCTTCTTGATTTCCCCGGGCGACAACTGCGGACGATCGATTTTGATCGTGAGCTTGTTGAACTTCGCCGTCAGCGGGAACGGCGGCAGATAGTCGGCGTCATTGACACCGGTGATGGTGTCGGAGCCGATGTCGAAGCTCTCATCCCACTGCAGAATCATCGGGATTGTCTTCTCCATCCGCTTCGTTTCAACCACTTTGCCGTCCACCTCCAGGGTGCCGGTGCCGCCCTTGCCGATTCCTGAGAAGTTGTTGAAAGCCAGCGTGGCGCCGCCGAGCCCGTCATACTTGAAGTCGAACTCGATGGTGTGCCGGCCAGGCACGAGCGCCTCTGGGGCTTGCCACTTCACCCATTCGAGATCGAGCAGGTTCCAGCAGAACACCGGCTTGCCCTTGAGCAGGTAGAAACCCCAGCCTGCAAAGCGTCCCCCCGAGGTCGCAATCATTCCCTCGGCGCCGCCTTGCGGTACTGTGATATCGGCTGTCAGGGTGTACGACGTGTCGAGCAGATTGGGCGCATCGCCCTGCGGGGTCCCCGTCATCGGGCGCGTGTAAACCAACTCGGTTAGGCCGGCGGTTAGGCTTGGCCTGGGAGCTGCGATCCTGGCTGCAACCGACGCGTCCATCGGGAATACCTGGTACTTCTTGGCTTCCTCGACGAACAGCTTACGCATCTCCGCTACCTTTTCGGGATGCTGCGCTGCGATGTCCTCGTACTGGTTCCAGCTCTTGCTCAGGTCATAGAGTTGGAATACCTGGTTGTTCAGCGGGTCGGGATTGGCGGGACTGAAGGCGTCCCACGGCGCTCGGTCGACCTTGGTGCTCAACAGCCAGCCGTCGTCATAAAGCGCCCATTGGCCCATCATCTCGAAGTATTGGATCTTGTGCCGCGACGGTACATCGGCATTGGTGGCATCGAAGGTGTAGGCGAAGCTGGTGCCCTCGATGGGCTTCTGCTTGATGCCGTCCACATATTCGGGCGCGGAAATGCCCGTGGCCTCCAGCAGCGTCGGCACCACGTCAATGTCGTGGATGAACTGCTGGCGCAGGCCACCCTTGTCCTTGATGTGGCCCGGCCATGCGACCACCATGTTCTGGTTGGTGCCGCCGAACCGGGAGGCGTTCTGCTTGAACCAGTCGAAGGGAGTATCAAACGCCCAGGACCAGCCCGCTGACATGTGGTTATAAGCGAACTCGGTGCCCCAGGCGTCGTAGAACTTCATCTGCACATCCACCGGCGGACGGAAACCATTGAAGAAAGCGACTTCACTGAAAGTGCCGTCGGGGCCCCCTTCGGCGCTGGTGCCGTTATCGCCGTTCTGATAAATGATCAGCGTGTTGTCGAGCTTACCCATGTCCTCAAACGCCTGGATCACGCGGCCAATCTCGTAGTCGTTGTAAGCCACATAAGCGGCGAACACTTCGGCCTGCCGGATGTAGAGCTTCTTGGCCTCGGGTGAGAGCTTGTCCCACGGAGTCAGCATCTCGGCGGGCCAGGGTGTCAGCTTCATTCCCTGGGGAATCACGCCGAGCCTTTGCTGGTTCTCGAAGATGCGCTCGCGCAGCTTCTCGTAGCCGTCGTCGAACAAGTGCATGGCGTGGATTTTGTCCACCCATTCCTTAGTCGGATGGTGCGGCGCGTGCGTTGCGCCGGGCACGTAGTAGACAAAGATCGGCTGTCTCGGGTCGGTCTGGTGAATCCGGTACATCCAGTCGATAGCGTCGTCTGCCATCGCCGTGACCAGATTCCAGGTAGGGTCCTTGCCGGTGACCGGCCAGATCTTCGCGTTTGGATCCGATCGATCCATCTTCAACGTGCCGTCGTGACCGATCCAGGGATAGATCTGTGTCGTGTTGCGGAAAAGGTTTGGGCCCCACTGGTTGGCGTCGCCGCCGACGAAGCCGTAGAAGTAATCGAAACCCATGCCGGTCGGCCACTGAGTGAACGGGCCAACCTGGCTGGCTTGATAGGCCGGCGTGTTGTGGTCCTTGCCGAACCAGCTCGTCGCATATCCGTTGTCGCGCAGAATGCGGCCGATGGTAGCGCTATCCAACGGTATGATGCTGTCGTAGCCGGGGTAGCCGGTGGCCTGCTCGGAGATCACACCAAAGCCGACCGAGTGATGGTTGCGTCCGGTGATGAGTGCGGCGCGCGTGGGCGAGCACAGCGCAGTGGAAAAGACGCGGTTGTAGCGCAGCCCCATGGCCGCAATCCGGTCCATGTTCGGGGTTGGTATTACGCCGCCGAACGTGCTGGGCACCCCGAAGCCGGCGTCATCGGTCATGATGAGCAGAATGTTGGGAGCGCCCTTCGGAGGCACCACACGCGGTGGCCACCATGGCGTCGACTGGAGCGCGTCTCCCTTTATAACGCCTCCGAATTTCGGCTCCGGTGGAGGAAGTTGTCTGCCGTCAATAGTTGTAGTGGCGCAAGGCGAACCGATGGGGCAGCTCGGCTGCTGCGCGCCCGCTATCTGCGCCGTCAGTGCTGCTATGGCCATCACGGCAGGTTTGCGGAGCTTCTTTATTCGTGAATTCATGAGTCCTCTCTCGCAGGCACAGTGGCCCGCGCGCAAGTACGACCTACAGCAAATGCAGTTGGAGTAATTGGTCACAGCATACTACTGGGTCAAGTCCACTCGAACTAGCATTGTTGCTACCGGGCGGCGAAATGGGACACCAACGAACGGTAGCTCTTGGCGCTGTGGACGAGCTGTTTCTGTCACTGGGCGAAAGACGAAGCGCGGGGAGATCCCGCCTCCGGAGCGAACGGGATCTATTACAAAGTGGCGCCTGCACCGTGCTCAGCAGGGAGGCCGGACGAGAGCGTGGTGGAGAAGAGAATCCGCCGAACCGCTAGACTTCCTTCGGATACTGCTTGAACATCTTGGAGATTGCCCCGTTCACCTCATCCACCAACTTCTGGGGATCGTGAGAGGAGACGCTCTCCATGGCTATGCCCCGCCATACCAGTTTCTTGGCCTTGGCATCGATCAGGTCCACTACCAGCTGTCCTTTGTGAACCGTCACCGTGGTGTTCCCATAGAACCCGATAAAGACAGGGCCTGCCAAGTTGGGATCGAAAGGCGGAATGCCGCCGGTAGCGCCGTAAAGAGGATCGTTCGAGTACATGGTCATATCCTGATCGATGGAGCCGTACATCTGGATGATCAGGTCAGGATTGGAAGTGGCTTTTCGCAGCCCGCGGGCGTTCAGTTCCTGCTCGATCGCCGCGACAATATCGGCCGCGAGCAAGGGATGCGCAACCGCTCCATGTTCCGCCCATGAGTAGGTCTTAAAGTTCGAGAAGTTAATACTCTTGGCGTAGGTAACGGTGATCTTGTCGCGCGCCGACAGCGACAAGCACAATATCGGAATAATAATCGCCACCAGAACCAGGCGAGGCCACGACTGAATTATGTTTCCAGCTTTCATGGTTCCACCTTTTCGAATCCAGCCTGGCAATCGGCCGTGCTCCCACCAGGTATGGGGAACTAGGACTTCGGCCACTGCTTGAACATCTTCTGAACCGCTTTATCGACCATCTTTTGGTTCTTGCTGCCGTTGTTGCTCAGCGTGTCCTGCGCGATACCGCGCCACACCAGCGCCTTCGCTTTTAAGTCGTAGATGCTGACGATCATCGTGGCTTCCACATTCTGCTCGGGACTGATACCACCCATTCCGCCGCCAATGCCGCGCATACCCCACGCGTTCCATGAAGTCTGCTCGCGTTCGCCGCCGCTGGCAGTAACAATAAGGTCAGGGTTCTGCGATTCCGGCACCATCTGCAGGCCCTTGGCCGCGAGTGCGTTCTGGATGTCCTGCTGTGCCACCTGAGCCAGAATGGAATTCTTAATCTGGTTCGTGTTGTTATTTCCCCATGCCCAGGTGTGATAGCTGGTGAAAGGCTGGTCGTGGTTGTAGTTGACGGAAACCTGCTGCGCCACTGCGGAGACCGCGAAGAGCGACACAGCAAGAGCAATCATCAGGGACTTTAATTTCATTGGTAACTCTCCGTATTCGTGCCATACACCCGGCACACGCCTTTAGCGAACTATTTTGAAAGCATCTACGGCAGCACGATGGCTTCTGCCCGGCTGTTACCGCACATGCCGTAGGTCGCACCTGAAAAACATGCTCCTACGGAATACTTGTAGCAGCCTGCCTTCCTGGCCTCTACCGTTACCTGGTTCTTGCCTCCGCCGATGATGGCGTCGCTGGGCTCAAAGGGCGTCTCGGGCCCGAAGTCCACAACGAAGCCCGTATTCTTGTTGGGCGCCATCCAGATCACCTTCGTCCCCGACTTTACGCAGAACAGGGCATTGCTCTTGGGCTTGGAGATGTCTGCCGTGGCCGTTGCCGAGCCGCCTTCTTTCTTTACCGCTACGGTGCAAGGGTTGGAAGCTGAGCCGCAGGTGTTCTCGGCGTTGCACAGTGTTTCAGGCTTCGGCTCCGAGCATGCATACTTGTTCTTCTCAGCAAACGCCTGTCCAGCCACAAGAAATAAGCTCGCCAGCAGAACTACCACGACATTCTGAAACTTCATACGTCACCTCGCGATCAAGTGATAACCGCATTACTGCTCAGACGAAGTTCGTCTCCTGGGCTGAACCAGAATTTCACTGGAGCTATCAGCGCCGGAATCCACCACCGCCACGGCTGAAGCCTCCTCCGCCGCCTCCCCAGTGGTCGCCTCCGCCGCCCCATCCGCCGGAACCGCCACGGCTTGCCCATCCGCCGCCGCCGCTATGGCTACCCCAGCCGTCGCTGCCCCAGCCGGAATGCTGCGCCTGGTCCCAGCGCTGGGTGGAAGCGCTGCCCTGGGCACGGTCCTGGGCTTCCTGATTCACTTCACCAAATCCGCCGGAGTTCTTGACGTTAGTGGCGTCGGTGCTGGCCTGCGGGTGGGCCTGGTCGAAGCTCTGCTGCGTCGGCTTCTGAACGTTATTCCAGCTTCCGTTGTTGTAGGTCTGCCATCCCGAGCCGGTGTTCTTGTAGACATTTCCATTGTGATCGGCATACATGTCGCCGTTGGAGCTCTTCGCCGCCGCGCTGTTGCCATATTTCGTGCTAGTCGCCGCAGCCTCTCCGCCCTTGTTGTTGTAGGCAGTAGCCTCCGAACCGTTAGCATTGCTCTGGTGCTGGGTGTAGGTTGTTGTGCCGTTTTTGCTATATACGGAATTTCCCCATGAACCATAGGCATTCGAGCCTTGATGGGTTTGCCCGTACGCTCCGGTGTAAGGGTTGTAGGCTTGCGCCGCAGCGGTAGAACCCCACGGGCCGGATGCGGTGGCTCCGCGCGCATAGGTCCCCGTATAGGGATTGTAGGAAGCTCCCCAATGCGCCTGACCACCGTAAGGTCCATAGGCCGCAGCTCCATAGCCGTAGGCTCCGGTGTAGGGGTTGTAGGTCGGATGGTAGCCGTAGGTGCCGGCGTAAGGATAGTAAACGGGATAAGCGCCATACCAGCCGACATAGGGTGGATAGTACCAACCAGTGCCATCCATGCAGATAGCACCCACAGCGAAGCCGGCAACGAAGGTGCCAAGGTATCCGGCCGTATAGCTAGCCTGCACATTTCCGCTGGGCAGCGTTTCCTGCGTTACATACGTAACGTTGTATACCGGCGATGTAGCGGGAATGGTGTAAATCTGCGGCGGCACGGAGGTCGCGGTCTGCCAGGGTCCATTGGGTGTCGTCGACATGAACCACACACCCTGGAAGCACAGGTAGTAGAGGCTGCCGACCTGGATCACCTTGTCGGGCGTGTTCGTCGCATAAGACATCGACGTTCCCGTGATCGGTGAAAACTCCGGCGTTCCGTTGTAGTTGACCTTGACTTCCTTGGCCGCTTCCGTCGGATTGATTACGGCCGTGGTCGGAACCTGCGCCATCAGCACCGCGTCTTCGGCTTGCTGAGTTCCCGGCACCGAGGCGAGCACTCCGCCCATGGGACTGGAAAGAGGAATTTTCTGGAAGTCCTGCGGCAGGCTGTTGGTGGCGAAGCTCCATGGTCCCAGCGGGCTGGTCGAGGAAAACCACCGGCCCGACGTCAAATAGTAATAGGTGTTTGTCGGGATGTACTTGAACACCGGACTCGCGGTGTTGCTGGCGTAGAGCAACTGCGTTCCCGTGATGGCCCCCCATTGCGGCCGTCCCTTAAATACGACAATCTCCGCCTGCGTGCTGCTATAGAACACGGCCGGGCTGGTGGGGACTACCGGCGCCGGAATGTAGGGCTTCAGATCGGGATAGTTCGGGCTCTCGGCAACTTTGGAGAAATCGGAAGGCAGCTTGTCGGTCGAGGTCCAATTGCCATTCAAAGTCTTGCCCGTCATCCAGCCCTTGCCGTTGAACAGGTAATACTCGGACGTCTTCGTGTCCTGGAACAGCGGCCAGTTGGCATTGACCACTACTTTGATATCCCCGCCCACCGGCGCCAGCACCGGCTTTCCGTTTACCAGCAGAATGATGGCCGGCTTGAAGCTGATGAAGATGGTCGGCGGGTCGTTGTTTACGCTGGATATCAGGCGCGGAGACGGTTGCTTCTTTACGCTCGCCGTCAGCCGCTCGATCGAGATATTCATCGTCGCAGCCGGATTCAGGAACGTCCTGACCAGTGCTTGCAGTTGCGCGCTGGCGGCGGAGTCCTGCGACGGGAAGTAGATGTTGGTGATCTTCGGGCCGTAGAGGAAGACGTTATGCGTGTCCATGTCCACGATCGACTGCATCTGGAAGCTGACGACGCCGACGTGTTGCTTGCCGCCGGCCGGGGTCAGCGAGAAGGCCGAGCGAGCATCGACGACCGAGTAGTTCTTCCAGGCGTCTACTTGCGGCTGGTAAAGGATAAGGCTGCCGCCTGTATTGGAAAAGTTGCGCGGCCAGCCTTGTGTTTGCGCCGGCAAGGAGCAGGAGGCAGCGAAGATCAAAAAGACAGCCAACAGGAGTCGGACAACAAGAGAATGGTAGGAAGGTTTCATTTTGGTAACCACTACGGAGCTGGATGTGTTTGCCAGCGAAGTTTAAATCATTTGTGATTCGCGCGAAACCATGATTTCTTGCAGGCCGCGTCGAAGTTTTCAGCCTCGGGCAGGTCGTCTCAGGTACTGTCGTTCTTTATCCACGTGACGGAGGGCATCAAAGGATGCCGGCGAAAAAATCTGAAAACAGGTCGCAGGCAGATTTGCGCTCGCACCGAAAAATGGACGAGCGCAACCCAGTATCCACACTGCAAGCTTTCAGTTCGAACGCTTGCAACAACAAGTAGCGAAGGCTGCCATCTGCGGCAGCCTCCACTCTGGTCTACATCTCGGTCAAGCCCTTGTTAACGATTACCTTCACGTCAACCCGGCGATTCAGCGCGCGACCCTGCGGATCGGCGTTCGGCGCGGCCATGTGGCTGGCCCCATAACCGGCAGGAAGCAGGAAGCGACGCATTGGCACGTTGCCTTTCTGCCGCAGGTAGTTCACAACGGCTTCGGCACGCTGCTCGCTCAGCTTTTGATTAAGCTGGGCCGAGCCGGTGCTGGAAGCATAACCGGCGACTTCAATCATGTAGTTCGGCGCACCGGCCAGTGCTCCGGCCAGGGTGTCGAGGTCAGCCTTCGCCGCAGGATCCAGAGCAGCACTGTCATTGTCGAAGTAAATGCCGGCCGCGGCCACGGTCTTGTAGTCGCCCAGATTGGAGACGCGAGTGTTGACCATCTTGATGGCAGAGGCGTCGACGATGGCGCCTTCGGCAGCCAGATCAGCCGTGCCCTGCGCGACGTTGGCCGACTGCTGTGCCACGTTGGCAGATCCCTGAGCGGCGTTGGCTTTCTGCACGCCGGTGTTGGCCGTGGACTGTGCTTCAGCAGCCGCAGCCTTGTTGCCCTCGATCTGCTGTTCCTGCGCTACTTCAATCGAGAAAGTGTCGGGGTAGTAGGAAATCGTGTTGGCCACCAACTGTCCTTTGGCATTGCCAACACCCTCGACTTCGATGGTGAGGCCCGGCAGAAGGGTAGCGGCATCCATGGACGCTTTGCGGAAAAATGTGTGCTTGGCCTTCTTGCGTTCAATCTTTGTGTTGTCGGTCACGTCAACCGCAACGTCCTGGCCGCTCTTGGGCTCGGTGACATAGACCAGGTCACCAGCACGTGCCTTGATAATGCCCTTGATTTTGGCCTTCTGGCCGCTGGGGATCTGCTTCATATTTCCCTCGGCCGCAAAACTCAGGGTTGCAAACATGGCAACGAAAATGGCCACGATAAGTGCGCGAAGCTTCCAATTTCCAGATTTCACAACTGTTCCTCCCGTGCAATTTTGAGAACGTTATCGCATCGCATCCCATCCCATCGCAGAGAAAGACACCCCCAGCGAGAGCGGAATGCGACACAACCACATAAAGCTAACTTGGATACCTAGGAAGGTACACTCCCAGAATTACATAGTAAACCCCAAAAAATTAGTGTACTTCGTCAGCAGCGTCTCGCTTTAGCACTTATGTGCCACGCGGAAATATTTCATTGTAAATGCACAAAAATAATAAGCTTACATAAGTTAAATTTGCGTTTTTCAGCCGGCTATGAAAAAGGGCCGCTCCCTTTCAGATTGCTGGTAAATCAGGAGTAGCTTTGATTATTTGCACTAAGTTCGATCTGGACGGCCTTGGAGCCAATGCCGACGACCGGCAATTGGAAATAGCCGGCACCGAGAGAGGGATTGCGCGTGAATCGGAATAGGAAAGTCCTATTGATCTTCGCCTCCGCGCTGGTAGCTACTCTTGTAGTGGGCGCTTTCTTGCTGACCGCAGTATTTGGGCCGACAGAGGACGGCCTGCGCTGTGCGCGATCAGAGAACTCGGCCGAATGCCAAGTGCGGCAAACCCGGTTTTTCGGCCTGTTCGGGAACAGCGCCTTTCCGCTCCCGGAATCCGCAATCGCCGGCGCGAAGAGCGTATGCGGCACTGCACAAGTGGGTGGCCATCGTAGTCCTAACTGCAACGTTTACCTGATTCTGAACTCGGGGCCTTATAGCGAATATCCGGTCTTGAGCTACCCTGTCGCCGATCAAGCGGCTGCGTCTGCAAGAAAGCTGAACGTTTACTTCGCAGATAAGACGAGATCCTCGATTGAATTGAAGCAGGACCTCCTGACGCCGATAGCGCTATTTGGACTTGCGCCGGCCCTGTTGCTGGCGTCTGTCCTGGGCTTGCGGTGGTGGCGGCTCCGGACCAGGTAAGTGCGGCTCAGGCGGTTGTTCGAAGCCGGTCCCTGGCTGCAAGGGCTTCGCGCTCCACTCCCGCAGCAGTCCTGGGTTGGTTTTTATCGAGGGAATTTTTTGATTCTTATTCAGAAGAGGTCATGTTGCGCTTGATGGCATACTCCAACAATTCGGCATTCGTCTTGAAGCCAAGCGTCTCCATCATCCGATACTTGTGAAAGGCCACCGTCCCCGGCTTCAGTTCAAGCACGTTTGCCACTTGCTTCATCGACATGCCTTCTGCCAGCAACTGCAAAATCTCGCTCTGGCGCTTGGTGATGCGCGGCTGGTCGGAAAGGCTCTTGCCCCGGTTGAGCAGATAAGAAACGGTTTCCTTTGCAATCAAAGGCGAAAGATAGGATTGGCCCCTAACCACATTGCGGACCGCGGCCAGCAGCTCCTCGGCGGCAGACTGCTTGAGCACATAGCCGGAAGCGCCTCGGCGAAATGCCTCCGCCGCCACCTCGGCTGAATTATTCATGGTGAGAAATATCAGCTTCACCGCGCGAAGCTTCTTCTTGATTTGCTCGCCGGCGTCCAGTCCGTTGAGGAGCGGCATGGAAATATCGGCAATAACCACATCCGGCTTTAGCGTGAACGCGGCCTGCACCAGCGCGCGACCATCGGTCTCTATCCCGATGACTTGAAACTCCGGCTCCAGCATGTTTTTGCACGCGTCCGCCAGCAGTTTATGATCGTCCGCTATCAATAATCGCGCTATGGGCTTACCCACCAGACTCTTCCTGTCGCTTTAAATTTATATCTGCGATGGTAGCACCGGGTAGGTCGCAAGGCTGAGCGGATGAGAACCGTCACTTGCTAGACTGGGCCTGTGCGAAGGCTGATCGTGAACGCCGATGATTTCGGCGTAACCTCCGGAGTGAACCGAGCGATTGTCGAAGCCCACGAGCGGGGCATCGTCACTTCGGCGACCCTGATGGCGAACTCGCGCGCGTTCGACGAAGCCATCGACTTGGCCCGCGCTCTGGCGCAGCAACCGGCCCGGTTCAGCGTGGGATGCCACGTTGTGCTGGTCGACGGCGAGCCTCTGCTGCCGCCGAAACAGATTCCCTCATTGCTCGAGCATGGCAACGGTGCCGCGCGATTTCGCGAGCAACTGACCAACTTCGCCATTGCGGCGGTTGCCGGCAGCATCGATTCCCGCCAGATCGAGGCTGAGGCCGCCGCCCAGATGCAGCGCATTCAGCAATCGGGAATCATGCTGTCGCACTTCGATACTCATAAGCACGTCCACATATTTCCCGCCGTGCTGCGGCCGTTGTTGCGCGCCGCTACGACCTGCGGCGTCGCGGCGGTGCGAAACCCATTCGAATGCGCTTTGCCGTTACCGCTCACCAAGATTGCACGCAATGCGAAGCTCTGCAAGCGTTTCCTGCAGATGACCACGCTGCGCAGCTTTGCATCGTCGTTTCGCCGCGAAGTCGCAGGCAGCGGCCTGCGTACACCAGACGGAGCGCTGGGCGTGCTGGTGACCGGCGTCCTCGATCTTGATCTTTTTGTTGCGATAGCCTCTACCATTCCCGACGGTGTCTGGGAGTTCGTCTGCCATCCCGGATACAGCGATTCCGAACTCGACAAGGTCCACACGCGCTTGCGCGCCTCACGCCAGGAGGAGTTGCAGGTGTTAACCTCGCCGGAAGCCAGGCAGGCGCTGGAGCGGCGTGGGGTACAGTTGATCAGCTACCACGAGCTATAACCCGCTACAATGTCGGTTCGCAGTTGCAGCGACGCCGCGCATGAATCCACTCTCACTACCCGACGAGCAGTACAAACAAATTTACGAGCGAATCACCCAGATTTCGCTTGCCTATCTCAGCTCGCTCGATGACCTGCCCAGCTTCCCCGCCGTTTCCGGTGCGGAGGCGGAGGGCGTCTTTTTCGGCTCGGTGCCGGAGAAGGGAATGGGCATGGAAGCTCTCGGCGACCTGACGCAAGTAATCGAGGGAGCCCGCCCCTGTGGTCCGCGTTTCTTTGGATATGTTCTGGGGTCGGGTGAGCCGGTTGCCGCTGCCGCCGATCTGCTGGCCAGCGTGCTCAATCAGAACGTCACCGCATGGCGCTCGTCGCCCTCGGCGGTGAGCATTGAGCGATTGGTGGTCGGCTGGCTGGCGAGGATGATTGGCTGCCGGGGGTTCAGCGGAACCCTGACTGGCGGGGGATCGTCGGCAAACCTGATGGCGCTGGCCATGGCGCGCGAAGCGCGGCTGCCCGCAAATGAAAGCGGGATCAAAAGGCCGGGCGCAATTTACGCCTCGATGGAAGTACACATGTCAATCGGCAAAGCAGTCGCGCTGCTCGGCATCGGGCGTGATCATCTGAGGCTCATCCCGTGTGATGACGAGTTCCGTATGCGCATCGACTTGCTTCACGCCGCAATCGAGCGTGATATCGCGGACGGAATCACACCCATCGCCATTGTCGGCTCAGCGGGCACGGTCAACACCGGCAGCGTTGATCCGCTGGGCGCGGTATGGGAGGCGGCGGACAATTGTGGCGCATGGTTCCACATTGATGGCGCTTATGGCGCGCTGGCAGCGATCGCCAAGCCCGAGCTGTTTCAGGGGATGGAGATGGCCGACTCGATTTCGCTCGATCCGCACAAGTGGCTCTACCAGCCCATCGATTGCGGATGTCTTCTGTATCGTCTGGCGACGCGAGCGCGGCGTGCATTCTCCCACACCGGCGAGTACGCGAAGTCGTATTTCGACGACCCTATCGAGAACTTCATGTTCTTCGACGAGACCATTGAGTTATCGCGCCGCTTCCGTGCGCTGAAGCTCTGGCTGTCGCTGCGCTATCACGGACTAACGAATTTTCGCGAAGCCATCCGCAATGATCTGGATCTGGCTGCGTATTTCGCCGCTCGCGTCGATGCCCAGCCTGAGCTGGAACGGCTCTCGCCAGTGCCGCTGAGCGCAGTCTGTTTTCGTTACATCCCGAAAGGCGGAGCGTCGCCGGAGCAGGTCGATGAACTGAACCGGCAGGTTCTCCCTAAGGTCGTTCGCCGCGGGCGGGTCTTTCTTTCGAACGCGACAATCGCGGACCGTTTCGCGCTGAGGATCTGCATCGTGAATCATCGTTCGACCCAGGCCGACTTGGACGAAGTCGTGAGCGAGGTGTTGGCGGTGGGAAGGGAACTGAGCCAGGCTGCAAGCTGAGACAGTATGCTTTCGACATCACGATCTCGGAGGTGGGTGACCGCCGTTTGCGCCGCCATTTTATACACTGCTCTCCTGGAAGCACTTTTTTTTTCAACACATAACAACCCAAGATTCTTAGGTTTGATTTTGCAGTTGAATGCTCCCGGGATATGGATACTCATGCTGTTTCTTGGCGCGCTACATAGTTTATTTCCGTCGCTTATGTCGAGCGGCGTGCTTCACCCTCGGATTCAGCTCACATTGCTGAACTTCGTACTCTATTCATTCATTTTCTATTGCATCCTGACCACGTGGAGTTGGATCAGGAGGCCCGCACAAAAATAAATGGCGAAACCGAGCACTCTCTCTGCTTCATCGAATGCGCCCCTTTTTGCCCAGGCCCCCTGCCGCGCCGACCTCGCGGGCGGCACCTACGATATCTGGCCGCTGTACCTGTTCCATCCCGGAGCGGTCACGGTCAATATGGCATTGTCCATCCTGACCACGTGTAAGCTCACGGCGCAGCATGGCCGGGAAATTTTCCTCCGCTCTCACGATACCGGTCGAGCCGAACGCTTCTCATCGCTCGACGAGTTGCTGCGGGCAAAGACATACCAGCATCCACTCGCCGCGTATCTCGTTCGCTTCTTCCAGCCGAAGGGAGGATTCACGCTGGAGACCCATTCGGAATCTCCCGCCGGCGCCGGCATCTCTGGTTCGTCAGCGCTGATGATCGCGACGACCGCCGTGCTGGCGCGCTTCACCGCGCAGCGATTTGATTTGGAGCAGATTCGCGTCATCGCGCAAAACGTCGAAGCGCAACTGATCAAGGTTCCTACAGGCTGCCAGGACTATTACCCTGCGATGTTCGGTGGGGTGAACGCCATCCATCTATCGCCTGCGGGCGTGCAGTGCGAGCCCATTACGATCTCCGCCGACGAGATGACGCGCCGCTTCGTGCTGTTTTATACCGGAGCGCCGCGCCGTTCCGGCATCAACAACTGGGAGGTCTTCAAGCAGCACATCAACGGCGACAAGAAGGTGATCCGGAATTTTGAGCAGATCTCGCAAGTCGCTCAGCAGATGCAGCGCGCCCTGAAACGCGCTGCATGGGACGATGTCGCCCGTCTGTTGCGCGAAGAGTGGAAGCTGCGTCGCAGCAATGCTCCGGGCATCACTACGCCGCTGATTGATTCGCTCATCGCGGTTGCCCGTAAGCATGGAGGCCGCGCAGCAAAGGTCTGCGGCGCCGGCGGCGGAGGCTGCGTCATCGTGCTGGTGGAAGAGGGCAGCCGGGAACGCGTGCAGGAAGCAATCCGCAGGAACGGCGGTCAGCCGCTCGATTTTCATGTCGAGGGCGAAGGCTTGCGCTTCCACTCCGCAGAGAGCGCTGCAACAGCAAAGGGAGCGTCGACATCCGGCACACGCGGAAGGCGTGCAACCTAGCCATGTTCACTTTCGCCAGCGGGCGCATGAAGCCGGTTTGGAGCTTCCTGGTCTCGGTGGCATTTTCTGTGTTTGCCTTTATCGTCTGCGCCTATCTTGCCGACGCGCTGGTGGGCAACCGCATTCTGCGCTTTGAGGCGATCTTTCGCCCGCTGCTTTCAGCCCTGTTGTTTGGCATCTACGCCTGGATGCTGGCGATTGCCGATCAGGTTGAAGCGCACCGCTCTGCCGTCATGGGCTTCCCGATTGTCCAGGGCTGGCGGCGGCAGTTTGGCGTGGGATGTCTTCTCGGCTTCGTGCTCCCGGTGATGGCGCTGATTCCGGTGGCGATATGGGGAGACATCTCGGTCAACGTACACCTGAATCCCCGAGCTATGACGCGACTACTGGTGGTTCTGGTTGTTTTGGTTTGTGGCGCTTTAGCGGAAGAGCTGATGTTTCGCGGCTATCCCTTCCAGCGGCTGGAAGAGGCAATCGGCCCGTTCGGCGCTATTGCAGTCTTCTCCGTCCTGTTCGGCGCCGTGCATCTTATGAATCCCGGTGCCAGCAGGCTGGGGCTGCTGAACACCGTTCTGATCGGAATTGTTCTGGCAATCGCCTATCTCCGCACCCGCGCCTTGTGGCTGCCCTGGGGACTGCACTTCGGCTGGAACGCTACCATGGGACTGCTGTTTGGCCTGCCCGTCAGTGGTTTGCGGGTCTTTAATGTCGTCGTGCGCTCCTCCGCCACTGGACCGACTTGGCTCACCGGCGGCAGCTACGGAATGGAGGCCAGCGTTCCGGGCGTGCTTGCGGTTTGCACTGGCCTGATCGTGATTTGGAAGCTTCCCGTGCAACGCCTCGGGCCCGCCCTGCCATTTTCCAGCCCCGAACCCGAACACCCCGGGAGCATCACAGGCATCCAAAATTAGTGCGCAACTCTTGTCCGTTGGATGGGCTTATAATCTTGAGGCAACGGGGTATCCCATGGATCGCCGCAGTTCCACCCTGGTCGGCTCCGCAGCGCTTTTACTGATCTTGTGCGTCTGCGCCGGTACGCTTGCGGCCGGGGACACGAAACCGCAAAATCCTCCTCCGGCGTCTTCCACAATCGTTCCGGCAAACGCGCCGAAGATCAGCTCACAGACGCGGCTGGCCATCATACGCAGCCTCGATGCAGAGCGTGTATTCGCGAAAGTGCTCTTCCCGCAGGGAAAACAAGGCCTGAATATTAAAGACGGCGTCGTCAGCCCGAACCAGATGGGCGTGGCACAGATGGTGGCTGAAAACGGAGCCGCCGCGCGTCCTGGAGACCGCTGCGTCATCAGCAACGTCGACGTTAAGGACAAGGAAATCATCTTCGAGATCAACGGCGGTCCGAAGAAGGGGCCGAAGTGGTATCAACGTATCGAGATCGGCGGCTTGGGTGGAACGTCTCCAGTCGCATCTGGAGGCGCACCGCAGAGTCTGGATGCCCACGGCACGATGGTAAAGCTGGAGTTTGACAAGTACGTCCCGGAAATGACGGGGGACCAGGTGCGCGCCATGCTCTCGCCGGTGTTCGACTTTACCGCGCTGACCACGGCCGAAGCTTACGAAAAAACGCTGCCCCCCAAAGTGCAGGAGGCGATCAAGGACCATAAGGTACTGGTCGGCATGGACAAGGAGATGGTCATCTACGCCAAAGGCCGGCCTCCGCAAAAGATCCGCGACAAGGACGCGCAGGGCAATCCCTACGAAGAGTGGATTTA
The DNA here is from genome assembly GCA_963846815.1 of uncultured Acidobacteriaceae bacterium. Classification (GTDB taxonomy): domain Bacteria; phylum Acidobacteriota; class Terriglobia; order Terriglobales; family Acidobacteriaceae; genus CAVVDY01. The sequence continues at coordinate 1,290,907 of CAWJXG010000001.1, forward strand.
CGGCACTCCTCCGGAAGAGGTCGATTTTGTCCGCTTCCATGGCGATGAAGTTGCGCGGCTGGAGATCATGACCGTCGACGGGCAGAAGGTTGTGCGCACCGAGAGAGAAATCGATCTCAAATCGGCGGAATCAGAGATGGCGGACAAGAAACCGGCGCCCAAGCCGGCAAACCCTCCGAGCTTATTACGTCCCGGCGAACAGCCCGATGGTGCGGGCCAGACTCGTTCCGTCCAGCGCGTGGACCGTCCGCAAGACCAGCAGGCGCCGCCCGACGGCACGCCATATCCAGATGGCACCGGAACGCCGGGTCCTGGCAGTCAGGTGCCGCCGCACTAAACTCAAACGCGGGAAATTGTTGTCCTGAGTTTCTGGTAACGCAGAAGTCTGCCAGCCCTAGAAAATCTTCCGCAATTGGCCGAAGCTCTCCACGTGCAGCAGCTTGCGGTCGCCCTTCGCGGTCATGATCTCGCCGCGCTCCAGCTCCCAGGTGTTGTTATGGGGAACGAATACCGCATGCAGCCCAGCCTCCAGTGCCGGGTTAATGTCGGAGCTGGGACTGTTTCCAATCATCCACGTGCTCTCGCGAAGCAGACTGTACTTGTCCACCAGACCGCGGTAGGCAGGCGCATTCTTCTCGCTGAGGACTTCGACTGCAGTGAAATGCGCTTTCAGATCGGACCGCTCCAGCTTGCCTGTCTGTTCGGTGATGTTGCCCTTCGTCACCATGAACAGGCGATGGCGCTGCGCCAGGTCGGCAAGGGTCTCCGGCACTTGCGGCAATATCTCCATCGGATGCTCGGCAATTTTGTAGGCGATGGCCTTGATCTGGTCGTGGAGCTCCATCGTGACCGGCTCGACCGACAGCCGCTCGAAGCAGCCTACCAGCGCGCTGGCGAAGCTGCGCATGCCGTAACCGTGCAGGCGTATGGTCTCGCGCTCGACCTCCCAAAGCACTCCGCGCACCTCAGCGGGAGTGTGGGTTTTGTGATCGAGAAAGGTGATGAAGTCAGCGATTGCCCGCTCGAAGTAGATGTTATTTTCCCAGAGGGTATCGTCAGCGTCGATGAGCAGGTTCTGGCCGGGCGGAATCTTCTGGTCGGGCACGGCAGGCATAACTCTACGCCGCTAGCTGGTGCTGGACAGCGCGGTATCGCAGGCAAATTCCACATTCGGCTTATGCGGAATGATGCCCGCCTCATATCCCATGTCGAGCAGCTTCACGATGGCTTCGCGCCCATCTTTGCCGTAGTCGAGGGTTCGCTCGTTCACGTACATGCCCACAAATTTATCTGCGAGTTGAGGATCGAGGTCGCGCGCAAATTGCATCGCGTATTCCAAGGCCTCTTCCCGATGCTCGAGCGCATAGCGGATGCTGTCGTGCAACGCGCTGCAACTTGCGGCAATCAACTCCGTTCCCAGATCGCGGCGGATTACATTGCCGCCCAGCGGAAGCGGCATACCGGTCTTCTCGCGCCACCACTTGCCCATATCGACGATGCGATGCAGGCCGGATCGGTCGAAGGTCAGCTGGCCTTCATGAATAATCAGCCCGGCTTCGTATTTGCCTTCCATCACCCGGGGAATAATCTGGTCGAAGGGAACCACCTCGGTGATAGCGTCGGGGGCATAGAGTTTGAGTGCAAGGTAAGCCGTTGTCATCGTGCCGGGCACGGCGATCTTGATCTTCGTCAGCTCGTCGGGCGCAATCGTCCGGGTGGCGACGATCATCGGACCGTAGCCCTCACCGACGCTGCCGCCGCTCGGCATCAGGGCGTACTTGTCCTGGATGTAAGGATAGGCATGAAACGAGATGGCAGTAATGTCGTAGAAGCCCTCGAGCGCCTTGCGGTTCAATGTCTCGATATCGCAGAGGGTATGGGTAAACCTCACACCCGGCACGCGTACTTTGTGCGTAGCCATGCCATAGAACATGAATGCGTCGTCCGAATCCGGACTGTGAGCTACCGTGATTTCACGAAGTTGCGTGCCAACACTGCTATTCATAGATAGGTCACCTGGTTGCGTGGCAAGAGAAAATTCAGCACTCCCGGGCAGCCGGTTAGAACGTTCGCCGCAAGCGACGCGCACACCCGGCCGCTCCCATCACCTTTATGACTTCCGCAGCGAGAAAGGGATAGAGCCCGAACACCATCGCGTGTTGCCAACTGTGCGTAAGGACAGCCAGCCATGCGACGCCGCCGGCAAATAAAACCAGTTCAGCCGCGATTCCGCCGAACAGATTGCGGGTGAAGTTCGGCGCGCCGCGCTCGGCAATCCAGCCGGCAATAAATGCGACCACCGGATACGCCCAGAGATAACCAGCCGTGGGTCCCACGAGTTGAGCGATGCCGCCCGCGCCCGCCATGCTGAAAACGGGCAGTCCCATGGCGCCCCAACCAAGGTAGAGCGCCGCCGCCGCAAAGCCCCGTTTGCTCCCCAGGGTCAGGCCAACCAGCAGCACTCCGAAATTTGCCAGCGTCAGGGGAACGGGAGTAAACGGCAGCGGGAGCATCAGCCGGGCGCACACCGCAATCACGGCGCTGGCGCCCACGACGATGGCAACTTGCCGCCAAATACTAAATCCCTGCTCGACAGAACGTTCACCCGCTCCAATCGCTGCTTTTGCCATGGTTTACTCCTCAGAAGTTCCGGTTTGCGCTGGCGCTTTGCCTTCGGGAAGCGGTTCTGCATCCGGGCTTGTCCCTTGCAGATGACGCTTTACGCGAAAGTGAATGGCAAGGCCGACGGCGACCAGCGCTGCGGTGCTCAATATCAGGACGAGAAACAGAAGCTTGATCACCACAGAAAATCAGCATACCAGATTGCGGGCCGCCGTCCTCAGTCCCGTCCCTTCGGTAGTGCCTAACCGTGGGTGATCTCACACTTCACGCACTTGAACGGGTCCTTGAGGAAGCTGGACAATCAAAGGACCACTCCCGCGACAGAGGCCCAAAACAGCCGGTTAAGTCTGGGCGTTTGGCGGGGCTGTCGGCATCACGAGAATGCAGGGACGACTGCAATTAGGCGGCTAAACTCCTATCGTCCCTGCTGTGGCCGATTCTTTCCCGACGAGACTTTGGGTACGCTGGCCTTCCAGGGTCTTTGACGTTTATGACCTGATGATGCTCTCAAGAAACCATTGGAATCCGGCTGCGCTCTTCTATGAGCGTTTGACTGAAGAGACGCCGCTAGGATTCGGTCGACGCGTTCCAGTAGAGTTTCGACGATTTCCACTCCTGCTGCTCTTGTGTTCATGGGCCTACCTCATGCGGTTCCAACCGCGTCTATCGCCGTTTCTTGGTTTGAGCGAGTGGGTTTGTCTGCCATGGATTCCTCCTCGCTTAAACCTAGCCGTCGAGTTCGTGTCCAGGTTTGCACTGTGCTCCATGTGCGGCTGGTATGCGCAAACGGATTACTTCCTCAGTTAATTCGAGGGAGCTGTGCTCTGTTGCTGGGCATTTGTGACCTCTGGGAGAGTTTTTTGCTGAGTTAATCCCAACGACCCAGGGAATTCCGTCTGAAGAGTGTTGCTATCATGTACCGATCCGAGGGTCAACCTTGTGGAGATGCCGTCAGTCTAGAGGTACATTCTCGCAGCGTCGGTGATGCGACTCACACTCGATAGTGACCTGAAGTTAAGCAGCCTGGGAAGTTAGGATACCGCTGCCTATTCGTGCGATTTCCGCCCATTTGCCATTACCGCCTCCACCTCGTCCGCAGTATGAGGAAGCGATGCCGTCAGGTCCACGAGTTTTCCGTTGGGATCGACCCAGAAGATGTCTTCGATGCGGACCCCGAGTTCTTCCTCAGGAATATAAATCCCGGGCTCGATAGTGAACACCATTCCCGGGCCGAGCCTCGCGCGGGTGTCGCCCACATCGTGCACGTTAAGGCCGACGTAATGTCCCAGCCCGTGAATGAAATATTGTCCCAGCGGCTGCCCGTGCAGGTCTTTCCCGTGGGAGTTGATGTAGTCGTAGGCGACCTGGTACAGAGAATCAAGGCCGGAGAGAGTGGATTGGCCCGACTTGAACGCGTTGATGGCCGCCTGCTGTGCGCCCAGGACAATGTCGTAGATCTCACGCTGGCGGGCCGTAAACTTGCCGTTGGCCGGCGCGGTGCGCGTGATGTCGGAGGCATACATCGCATACTCGCCTGCCACGTCCATCACCACGATGTCGCCATCGCGAATGGGCTGGTCATCGGCTGAGTAGTGAAGAATTGTCGAGTCGAAACCGGCCCCGACGATGGGCGCATACGCCGGGCGCTCGCACCCGCCTTTCATGAATTCGTATTGCATGCGCGTCGCGACATCATGCTCATTCAATCCCGGCTTGAGCATCTTGAGCGCGGCGAGCTGGCCGGCGATCGATGCATTGGTCGCGTGGCGGATGCGCTCGATTTCCCCTTCATCTTTGACCACGCGAAGCTCCGCCATTGCAGGCTTCACGTCGTTGACGCGCGTGCCCATCTGCAACACGTTCGCCCGATGCGCCCATTCGACGAAGCTGGAGGCGGCATTCTGCTCACCGCTGCCCGGCAAATCGAGATAGAGCGCGGGGCGGCCTGCGGCCAGCAGCTTGGTAACCTCCATAGACAGGCTGTCGAGGTTTTCCACGCGGTCGAACCCCGTAATGGATGGCGACTTCGGATCGTCAGGGGCAAGCTTCGGGCCTGTCCACTTTTCCTGCTTCGGATTGCGCGTCGGCAGAAACAGGATTTCCGTGTAGGGCTGCGCTGCATTCCCATTGAAGGCCGGCGCAATCACCAATGCGGCTCCCGGTTCCGTTGAGCCTGACAGATAAAAGAAGTTGTCGTCCTGACGAAATCCGTAGGTCGCGTTGGGACCTTCGGCCTCGGTGCCGGCGAAGATGACAGCTACTCCGCCGTCGAGTCTGTTCGCCAGGGCCAGCCGCCGCGCCCGGTAATCGGAGTTGGGCTGGCGGTCAAGGGCGAACGCGAACGTGGCAAACCAGAGAGCCAGGAGAATAACGGCGCAAATTCGGCGCGTCTGCATACTGCTAGGCTAACGGAATCTGAGGGCAGTCTGAAAGATGGTATTGCGCCCCATCAATGGCTTCCGTTCATTTTGGTTATCCTGACCAGCTACACTCGTCCCCATGGATATTCACGCGCCGGAGCGGCCCGTCCATAGCATTCGCGACTTCCTCGTTCATATTGCCATCGTCACTTTGGGCATTTTGATTGCCCTGGGGCTGGAAGGCGTTCGCGAGACGCTGCATGAGCACAAGCTAGTGCATGAAACGCGGGAGAACTTCCATCAGGAACTGAAGCAGGGACTGGAGCACATGGATGACGAACTGCCGCGGGTCACTGCTGGCAAGAAGAAGTTAGACGCGCTGCTGCAAACCTTGAGCAGCGGCAAGCCCGATAGTCAGAAGATTGCCTCCGAGCTGAAGAGCGTCAACAATCCCTACTACTTCTTTGCGACGAATTCCTGGCAGACGGCGTTGTCGTCGGGCGCGCTGGCGCACATGTCCACCGACGAGGTCTCCGCTTACGCGTGGGCGGCAGAGGGGACACGCATCTACGCAGGCGCGCAGAACGCGACCCTGCTGGCGCAACGCGACGCCATTGCGTGGTGGGAGTCGCATTCGAATCCTACGGATGCGCAGCTGCCGGACGGAATCGAACGCGTCTATCGCTGGGCACAGGAGCAGGAGGCGCTGTCATTTATTGGCCCGCAATTCCGGGACTCGTACAAGGACGCCCTGAAGTTCGCGGCGAAATGAACAGCAATTTGTCCGGTCAGGGATGTTCTGAGCAGCGCTGTCTCAGTACACGTCCAGGTCGTGCGCCGAGACCACCGCTCCTGCATAATGATTGCGCACTTCCTGCAACATTTCGCCTTCGGAGACGCCGTGAAACATCTGGTGGTAGAGGATCAGCAGCTTCGGTTTGGCCTGGGTAGCGATGCCCGCTAACTCCGTCGTCGAGGTGTGAAAGGCCTTGAAGTACGCCTGCCATTGCGGCGACTCCATCTCGCTATTCGGTCCCGAGGCGTAGGCCTCGTGCAGCAACACATCACAGCCGTTGCAGGCCTTTACGACTGAATCCGCCGGTGAAGTGTCGCCCGAGATAACGATGACGCGGTCTGGCGTCTGAAAGCGATAGCCGAGGGACTCGTCCCAAGAACCGTGTTTCACGGCAAATGCGGTTACGGTCACGTTCTCGTCTTTGTAGACTACGCCCGGTTCGATCTCGTGCACGTCAACCAGGTAGCCGGTGGTGTTCGCGTGCTCCAGTCCCTGGGTACGGACCTCGATATCTTTTTTCCACGCCGCGAGGATGTTCTTCGTCATGTCGGCGGTGCCGCGCGGCCCATAAACCGTAAGGTGCTCGCTGCGGCCAAGGACCCAGGGCGTGAAGATCAGGTCGGGATAGCCGAGCGTGTGGTCCGAGTGCAGGTGAGTGAGGAAAAGAGTGGTCAGGTTTGGCATCTCCAGACCGGGCACACCTTCGCGCGTAGCGGCGGCGGCACGACGCACCATTCCGGGGCCGCAATCCACCAGATAGCTGCGCCCATTGACGATGACGGCTACGGCGGGCCCGGAGCGGTCTGGATCGGCGTTCGGGTTGCCGGAGCCCAGAACCACGACTTCGGAAATCCGTGGCGTGGCGGCTGACTGGGATTCTTGCGCCGGCACAGGCTGCTGAGCATTCGCGCGGAGCAGAAAACCTGCCATGAGGAGGAGGGACAACATGAAGCACTTCATCGCTAGATCATACGATTCGGCGCGGGTTTTAGGTGAGGTGACAGTCGCGCGAAACTTCTGCCGCATTGCGCTCTACGTGGGCGAAACCTCTACACGCCGACCGGGAATGGCTTCACGCTGTGCTCTTCGGCTGCGCGCGCCTGGCCGAAGACATCGAAGCGGCCTTGCAGCAGCGACATCACTCCGGTGTACCAGTAACCCCATACAAAGAGTATGAGGAAGGGAACGGTGAAGTAGTTCTCGTTCACCATGGCGTACCAGATGGTCAGCGCGAAATACGACCCGATCGCCAGTTCGATATAAGGAATAAATCCCAGCCGCTTGCGATACTTCTTGGCGGCTATACTCTTTTCCTTCTTGCTCACCACACGATATTTTGGCGTGCGGGCAAACGCGCTCTTGATCCCAAACAGCGCTTCGAACACGGCTTTGCTGTTGGTGATCGTCAGTCCGATGCCCAGACCCATCAAGGCAGGTAAATACCAGAATGTCCGCAGCCATGTTCGGGGAAACAGTTCTTTCTGCGATACCAGATAGAAGCTCGAGATGGAGAACGTCGACGCCAGGAATAGCGGCAGGTCGATGTACAGCATCTGAAACCAGCCCTGGTAGAAGCGAATCATCATGGCCGGCAACAGAAGCGTGCTCAACACGATCATCAGCGGATAACTGAGATTGGCCGTGAGGTGATACCAAGCTTCCAGCTTCTCGCGCCCTGAAACCTTGGCGCGCAAGACATAGGGCAAATCCTTCCTGGCGCACTGAATCAGTCCCTTGGCCCAGCGTGCCTGCTGTGTCTTGAAGGCCGTCATCTCAATCGGCAGCTCCGCCGGACACTCCACGTCCGGCAGGTAGAGGAACTTCCAGCCCTTCAACTGCGACCGATAGCTGAGGTCGGTATCTTCGGTCAGCGTGTCGTGCTCCCAGCCTCCGGCGTCGTCAATCGCCTGGCGCCGCCACATGCCGGCGGTTCCGTTGAAGTTGAAAAACACGCCCGCGCGCGAGCGGCCGCCGTGCTCCAGCACGAAGTGACCATCCAGCAGGATGGCCTCGATCTCGGTGAGGTAGGAGTAGCTGCGATTGAGGTGCGTCCAGCGCGTCTGCACCATCCCGATCTTGGGATCGGCGAAGTGATGAATGACCTTCTGCAGCCAATCCGAGTAGGGAGTAAAGTCGGCGTCGAAGATGGCGATGAATTCGCTGTCCGTGTGCTTCAGTCCGGCATCGAGCGCGCCCGCCTTGAAGCCCTCGCGGTTCGTGCGGTGGTGGTAGTGGATGTTGTATCCCATCGCAGCATAGCGCTCGACCACAGCCGAAGCGACCTGCACAGTTTCGTCGGTGGAATCGTCGAGCACCTGGATTTCCAGCTTCTCGCGCGGGTATTCCAGACGGCACACGCTTTCGACCAGCCGGTCGATGACGTATTGCTCATTGAAGATCGGGAGTTGGATGGTGACTTTCGGCAACTCGGCGAAGCGCGAAGTCGGCTCCGTGACCTTGTTCTTGCGGTACTTGTAGTACAGGTAGACGAGCCGATAACGATGCATTCCATAAAACGCCAGCAGGATGAGCACTGTGAAGTAGGGAATCAGCAGTGCCATGTCGAAAGCGTTCGGCTGATAAAGCCCCTGAAACGTCTTGTCGAGAAAGTGCGAGCGGAGGTAATGCCGAAACCCATGCGGCTCGAGAAGAGCAACGGCGATCGAACTCAGGGCAGCGTTCAGGATTGCGCTCCGCAGCGAAATTTATCTGCTAAGTGTATGACTCTGCGAGCCATGCCGGATGCCTCATTGTACCTGAGCCCTTGGATCCCGCTGCTGACTTAAGACCCTCGCAGCTTGCCGATCTTGATGACCGGCATCGTGGCGGAAAATCGCGCAGCTACATTGACCTTTAGCCCGGTCCGGCGAAACAATGGTGGTGCGAGGGGAGTAATGCGGTTGCGGGTGGTGCGAGCCTGCGCTTTGCTGTGCTGGAGTTTGATTATCTGTGTCGTTGCTGTCGGGGCGACGACGGACTCCACGAGTACAACAACAACTCAACCGAAGCAGGCGAAAGTTCGCTATCCCGACGATGGCTACCTGTCGAACTACCGCTATGCCAATGCTTTCTTCGGCTTCTCCGTTGACCTGCCTGCGGATGCCAGCCTTCGTCCCATGTCGGCGCAAGCTGCGGCGGACGGCAGCGTCGCACTGCTGGAGATGTTTGGTTCTCCGGGCAAATCGATGCTCACCATCGCCGCTTATCCTCCTGCGGAGAATCGTCCCGATGCGCGGCTGATGTTGCGCCACGAACTCGACAACGAGCTGACCATCGGCGTCGAGGAACTGCATGGTCTCACGAAGACCAGCATCGCCGGACATCAGTTCTTCTACTTCGAAACCCGCCGAGGAATCGACCAGCACGCAGTTTACGCAACCGATCTCGACGGCTACGTCCTTCGCTTCGTCACCGCCGGACACGACGCCAAGCTGCTGCAGCGGCTGGAATCGGCGGTGATGCGGATGCGCTTCTTCCCGCCTGCGTCGATCGGCGACTTCGCGGGAGTGGGAGCCGTTGCTTATAACGGTCCGGCAATGCCGTATCACGTTCTCCAGCAGCTCAAGGCGAACCCGCCGGCGCAGAAACTCGACGCCGGTTTCATGTCCGGCAACGTCTACGAGAACCATGAAATCGGCATTCAATACGAATTGCCGAAGGGTTGGCGCTACGGAACGCAAGCAGCCGTCGTTCCTGCCGTCGAGCGCAGCCGTCAAGAGAACACCGGCAAGCCCGCGGTCCAGCCGTACGAACGTATGCTGCTGAATGCCTGCGAGCGCACACTGATTTCCGCGTGGCGCATCGTGCCGCAGCAATCCGGCGCGATCGCGTACGACGACTTCGGCGAAGTCACGATCTCAGCCATGTCGCTGGAGTGCTTCCCCAACGTCAAGTTTCCCTCCGTCGACCAGGGCGAGGATGCCTTGCGCGATTTCGTCGTCGCCTATGGTGTAGGACATCCCATTCTGCGGGACATGAAAGGCGCGCGCGCCTTCGAGCGGCAAGGCCGAACCTTCATTGTCATGGAAGGTGTTATCGCTTTCAAAGATGAAGGCGATGAACTGTCGCGGCGCGTATCGGTGGCTCTGGCGCTTACCCGGCAGCGCGGCTATGTGTTGAGTTTCTTCTTTGCCGCTCCGCACGAAGCAGAGTTGCATGACCTGATGAATGACAGGGCGTCCTTTGATCCCGACACTCCGCTTGTAGCGGCGAAGGCGCCTGCCGCAGCCAGTGATACTCACGTTCCGCCCGAAACGCCGCAGCCTGACGAATCCTCCGGCAATCCGAAGTCGCCGGCTTCGCTGCCTGCTGCTGCGGGTGATTCGCCGCCGGCTTCCACAGCGTCCGCGCCGAACCCTGACACATCGGCAGATGCCAAGCCTCAGCCGGCTTCCGACTCTGCAAGCTCCGCCTCTACCTCCAGCAGCGACTTCCATCCTTCGCTGCTCAGGCCCGGCGAAACTATGCAGGACCAGAAGATACAAGGCAAGCCGCTGCCCAAGAAGAAGTAGCCGGAACATCTTGTCTGCTCGCCAGAGACAGGAGACAATCTCCCTTCGCGCCGCTGATCCGGACACAAACTGAGCACTCCACTCTTTAACGTGCGTCGGGTTAAGATACGCAAGCTTGTCAACTCTTGAGTCCTGCGGTTCCGCGTAAATTGCGCATGAGCTATCTAACAGAGAGCGTCCTTCTCGTCATTGCTACCGTTGGCGGTGCACTGCTGTTCATGATCCTGCTCAACCTCTTCTGGCCGCGGGAGCGAAGGCGCGCGCACAACGATCTCATCGGATGGCAGCTCAGCGTTCTGGGCACAACTTACGCGGTGATCCTGGGCTTCATGCTTTTCACCGTGTGGACAAGCTATGGCGCGGCTGAGGTGAACTCAGACATGGAAGCGGACGCTGCGCTCAGCGTGTTTCGCGTTGCTACCGCTTTGCCGGAACCGCAGCGCACGCAACTACAAAACCTGGCGCGCTCCTACGTCGACTCGGTACTCGACAATGAATGGCCGCAGATGAATCGCGGCGAAGTTCCCGAACGAACCTCCATCATCGCGACCGAAATGTGGAAGGCGGTGCTCGCGGCGAAGACTGCGTCGCCGACCGAAAGCAACGCTCAGGACCATGAACTCACGCATCTCAGCGAACTGACAAAGTATCGGCTCACGCGCATTGTGCAAAGCTCAGACCGGCTTCCCGGCGTGCTTTGGTGGGTGCTTCTGACTGGAGGTGTGCTGACCATCGTCTCCGCATGCCTGTTTGCCTCCGAGAGCAGGGCGCTGCAAACCGTGCAGGTTTTTTCGTTGTCCCTGCTGATTGCGCTGTCCGTGGTGGCGATTGTCGACATCCATCGACCGTTTCGCGGACTGGTCCACGTGGAAAACTATCCCTTCCAGCGCGCCCAGATCATCATGAAGTCGTGGTGATGCGGCTACGCTGACGCCTTGCCCGCCGCAGCGCCTAGCGCCTTCTCCACCTGCGCGACGTGGTTGACGTCGTGACCAGCCATCTGCCGCGCCAGATCGGCAACCGTCATGGGGCCGCGCTCGCTGTGAACGCCGCCGCGCTGCCACTGTTCCGGCGTCAGGCGGTCGAACAGGCGCAGGTTCGCGTCGCGCATCAGGCGAAACAGTTGCAGCGATTCTTTCGCATCGCGCGAGCGATAGTCCCCCAACTCGTACCACAGGTCCTGATCGAACGGAAGGATCGATGATCCGTTGTGCTCGATCATCTGACGATAGCGCCAGAAGCACGAGACTTCCGCTTCGGCGAGATGCACCAGAACCTCCGAGACCGACCACTTGTCCGGCGCAGGACGCTTTGCCAGTTGCTCCGCCGATGCGCCTTGCACCAGCTTCGCCAGACGCGATGCGGTGGCGCGCTGAATGGTGACGGCGTCTTTGCCTTCCATCAGGCCAAGAATGCGAGTTTTGTATTGCTCCGGAGTTTCTTTCATGGGCGCGCCTCCAACCTTCAATTCAAAAAGAACTTCGTATACAGCGTGTCGCGTTGCGCAGGACGGAAGCCCGCATCGCGAATGATCCGCCGCAGCTCTTCTTCGGTGGTGCAGTTGCGCACGCCGGCGGCACGCACCACGTTCTCCTCGATCATTACCGAGCCGACATCGTTGCCGCCGAAACGCAATCCCATCTGGCAAACCTTCAGCCCCTGCGTTACCCAACTCGACTGCACGTTCTTGAAGTTCGTCAGATACAGCCGCGCAATGGCCAGCGTCTTCAGATACTCGACCGCCGTCGCTTCGTCCCATCCGCGTCCGCCCAGCGCCGTGTTCTGCGGCTGGAACGACCAGGGAATAAACGCGGTAAATCCGCCGGTCTCTTCCTGCAAGTCGTAGATCGCCTGGAAGTGGTTCACGCGGTTCTCGTACGTCTCGCCCACCCCGAACATCATGGTCGCTGTGGTGCGCATGCCCAGCTTGTGCGCGGTGCGATGCACGTTGAGCCAGTCATCGGTCAGGCACTTCAGGCGTGCGATCTTGTAGCGCACTTCGTCGTCCAGAATCTCGGCGCCGCCGCCAGGAATGGAATCGAGCCCGGCATCGCGCAGCCGCCGGATCGTGTCCTCGATCGACAGTCCGCTCACCTCGGCAATACAGATGACCTCCGAGGCCGAAAAGCAGTGCAGGTGCACCTGCGGGAAGCGCTGCTTCAACCCGCTGAGCATCGCCTCGTACCACTCGATCTTCAGGTCGGGATGCAGGCCTCCCTGCAGCAGCACGCCGGTGCCGCCCAGCTCGACCGTCTCGCGCACCTTGTCGTAGATGGTGTCGAAGTCGAGGATGTATCCCTCGGCCGCCAGCTTGCCCTTCAGCGGCCGGTAAAAGGCGCAGAAGGTGCAGTACTCGGTGCAGAAGTTGGTGTAGTTGATGTTGCGGTCGATGATGTAGGTGACCACGCCCTCGGGATGCAGGCGGCGGCGCACCGCGTCGGCCTCCATGCCGATGCCGATCAGGTCATCGGAGCGAAACAGCTCCAGCGCTTCAGCTTTGGTCAGGGACATAGGGAGATCGTTGCCTTGTTAGTCATTTTAACGAACCTTCGGGTGCCCCATTCAAGCCGTCTTCGGCTTGAGTGGGATAAGAATGGGATAAGAACACGGTTCGAGCCGCCAGCTTCCAGCCGCCGGTCGGACCGCTCTTCGCTCTTGGCTTTTCGCTCCGGATCTGGCGAAGAGCGAATAGCGACCCCCCAGGAATTACTACTAGTGAACATCGCTGACCTTCCTGACAACTGACCACTGACAACCGACACCTGGGGTACCCCCTCCCCCCGGTGTATAGCTAAAATCTTGATTCCATTGAGTCAGGAAAAATTTTTCCGTGCAAAATCTTGAGCGCGTGAGAGTTACAGGCAAAATATTCCGGAAATTGGACTTAGAGCGATCGATTGCACCACATACGGTGCAGCATGAAATTTGATGAGTAACGAAACGGTCAACCTGAAGCCAGCCTTGCGGCATTACCAAAACGTCCTAAACAGCGGCGCCCGGAGGCCCCGGCGCGGGTGGGGACACAACTCCCGTGCCCACCAAGGCGAACGTAGCAGAGGAACGGGGAGGGCGCAAGTTACGAAGGTAATTGGTAGAGCGGGCCTTCAGGCCCGCGTCGCAAACCCGGGGAAAATCGGAGTGCCTTTCAGGCACGGCACATCCCCCGCCGCCGACCCGTGCCGGGGGCTCTCGCTCAAAGGACACTGCCGTAGCGCGGACCCGAAGGTCCGCTCTACCGTATTTCGCACTTCACTACACATTAAAATGTGTGAGAAAATACACAGACCGGAGTGTGTCATGCCTACCAACTTAGCCATCGATGATCGCCTGATCGAGGAAGCCCGCCGGATTGGCCGGCACCAGACCAAGAAGGAAGCCGTTACCGCGGCTCTGGACGAGTACATTCGGCGCCGCAAGCAGATGCACATCCTCGATCTGTTCGGCACCGTTGATTTCCGCCCGGGCTACGATTACAAGGCAAACCGCCGCCGCGACCGCGTGGGCAGCGAACGGTGAAGCTGCTGGCCGACACCTCGGTCTGGTCGCTGGCCCTGCGTCGCAAAGATTCAGCCGGCCTGAGCCCGGAGGAGCAGAGGCTCGAGGCGGAGCTGGCGCAGGCCATTCAGGACGGACGCGTCGTGATGATCGGGATGATACGGCAGGAGCTTCTGTCGGGAATCAAAGAAGCGGCGCAATATGAGAAGCTCAAGGCTGCGCTCGAGCCCTTTCTCGACGAGCCAATCGACACCGCCGATCACGAGTACGCCGCGCGTCTGTATAACGAATGCCGGAGCCACGGGAACGAGGCCGGCCCCGTAGATATGCTGATCTGCGCAGTTGTCGTGCGGCGGAGCTGGAACGTTCTCAGCAGCGATGACGCCCTGAACCGCTGCCTTGCGATTGCCAGGAAGTTTCATGAGAAGCAGGGCGCATCTTAAATTATCCGGAGCTTGCTAAAGCTGTCTAGGTTTCGATTCCAGACCTCAATTTGCGCTCGGCGGCAGCTTGGTGCGCAGGCCATTGCTCCCATCCCTCTTTTTCCCGTTGCACAGCCTCAGCATTCACAATGCGAGGTCGCAATGAAAGAATCTCAGGGTCCTCGCGCGAGGAAAAAATCTGTCGATGTGCGTGCTCGGCGATAAAGCGACGGATCATTCGAGCTTGGGCTTCCGCCAACACTGACCCACGTGGAGGAGGGCGATGTCCAACTTGGGTATAAAGGACATGTCGTGGGCTCAAAGGCAGCAGGATCATGCTGCCATCAGTGTTCCACCCACCTTCGAAGTCGTACTTTGCATCCGAAAAATAATTGAGCCTGATTACCGGATCATCGCTTGTGAACCAATCTGAACCATCAGGAGCGTGAAGTATTGTCCACCGGTGCGCGTGCAGGCCGTTCGCCTGCTCGCCTAAAAGGTGTCTCATTGCGAATAGCCACATGCCGCGTCCAACTACAACTTCACTTCTGAGGCTTACACTTTCGCCGTCGGGTTCCGGTTTCTTCCTAACGACGAGTGGAATGTAGTCCGAATAGGGAACAGTGCGAACCTCCCCAGACTCTTTGATTTCTACTAGCCGTCGCGGAAGCTCTTCCATTATGTTATTCAAAATTCCAGGGACTCTTTCCTGCCACATAGGTAAACTCTTCGCGAGAAAAGCTGGGGTCCGCACGATTTGGGCTGCAACGAAGCGAATCAAAGTGTCCCAGTCGTTCGGCGTAAGCCTGTCGCCCTCGGTAGCCTTTCGAAGTGGCGCTTCTGCCGGAGTCTCAAAGTCGCGGTTCAGCCAAGTTTCGACTTCGTCCGTTTCTTGCCCCAGAGCGAGTCTAGTGTACAGATGGAGGTGATAGCCGACTCCTCCAATGCGAACGGACTTCCAGAGGGGAACTTGGCCGGTAGAAACCAATGTTCTGTACATCTGCAGGGTTCCAGAAGATGATGCAAATCGCTTCAGATAAAGCTCGGGAACGAAATGATTGCGACTTGTGAGCGCCATGCAGTAGGTAGCTGGGCGTATTTTAGTTCCTGAGCCTAATGGCCGACGTTCACGTCCCCTGATTTGGACGGGTGCCTCGGGCCCCAGATTCGGCCTTCGGTTGGCCTAACCTGGGCGTTCACTAGACTTCAATCCTGAACAATATACCTCTAAATACCTCTGAGTTCGTGGGCAGCGTTTCCCAGCACTCACGTGCTGGGCGAGGAATTGTGTCGCCCTTTGGGCTTGCGATGAGCCGCCCCCCAAACCAACGCCAATAACGGCCGGGATGCCTCCATGGTCACGTCCCTGTTGGGCACTCTTCAATAGACCATCGGTGTCTCTTTCATCAAATCGATGATTTCCTGGTCTGCCCCGTATTTGATCTTGCTCTCGAGGGTTTCCTTCAGTTCCTTCAAGGGCTCGAGTTGAGTTAAGACCTTAAAGAGGCTACCGAGTATGCGGTCGGCCATTTCAATCACCGACCCTAGCGGGCCTGTGGCGATGCGTTCACCCAGTTCACCGAACTTTGCGCGAACGGCTTTTCCGACCAGACCCAATCGTCGAAGAGCGCCATATAACGAGTGGGAAGGGGAGTCGATACTTCGTAGCTCCTCAATTGCGTTCTCAACATTCGCGTCCATCTCGTTCATACATTCCCGCAAAAGCTCTCGTGAACCCTCAGGGATCCTCTTTTCAATCAGAAAGCGCATTAGTGCCTGGAGCCCAATCAAAAACTGTATTAGCGAATTCACGTCGTCTTGCCATGGTGTATCGCCCTGCGGTTGAGGCGCAGGGGGAGGAGTCTGTGCCTCACCACCATAGCCACTACCGGCCAGTGCCCGCTTAAGAGCCTCGAGTTCTTCTTTTGTGTAGACTCTTGTACTCTTGGTTACAGGTGGGTCCTCAACGCCGGTTGGCATGATCATCCTCCCCCGTCGAATTCGGATTGCAATAATACACTGCCGCGCGGGCGGGCAAAGTCAAAATTCCCACGTCCTTCGTTTGGACGTTGACGTGGACGGAATTCAATCCAGTCGCTCCCATGCTCAAGCCTTGTATCAGGGCCTGACTTCAGTCAGGCCGAAGGGTGCGTTATATAAACCTGGGGCTGCAGCGCCTGCGATGCTCAGGCGCTGCAGCCCCCAATCGTCTTGTCGCTCTGCGGCACGGCTGAATGAAGCCGTGCCCTGATACAAAGCCGAGGCGCGGCATTTCCCCTGCATGACTGCGGGGGCTTCTACACTTCAGAGAAAGCGAGCGGGGGCACGGTGCGCCCCTGAAGGGGCTCGGGATTTCTGGTGGGGGGCGAGGAATTGTGTCGCCCTTTGGCTTGCGACGAGGCCGCTCCTCGACCAACCGCAACAACGGCAAAACTGGCGGTTGTTTTTGGGTTTTGACTGTTGCATCTATCGATACACAGACTGGAACGCACCAGGGGCATTGTGGACCGCGGTGAAGGGGCGCCGCAGCAAGCGCGCCGGGTGGCCCGTTCCGCCTGCGGTTGGCGGGGTTCTGGCTTACTCTCGCTGGCCGGCTGATGACCATCGCCGATCTTTCAGTTCTGGTCCACTTCCAATCTGGCGAAGGCTTGCGCGAAGCCGCCAGGCGGAGCGCACGAAAGGCTCCTTCTCGGGAGACATGTGCCGTCCCTACGGGACTCGGGACATCCATGAGCACGCTTACCCAGCACTCCGCTACGCGGAGTAACGGTGCCGGGCGGCGCGCATCTGCATCGGACGGGTGTGGCGAAGATCCCACTCAAGGCAAACGATGGCTTGAATGGGGCACCTGGGTAGGCTGTGCACTCCGCTGCGCGGAGTAACGGTGCCGGGCGGCGCGCATCTGCATCGGATGGGTGTGGCGAAGATCCCACTCAAGCCAAACGATGGCTTGAATGGGGCACGCATTATAGAAGGGCGCCCCTTTCGGAGTAGTCTGCAGTAGCTGTGAGAAGCAGAAACTGCAGCGACACGAAAGGAACACCCTGATGAATAGCATCAAGTATGTCGGGCTGGATGTCCACCAGAGCACCATCAGCGCAGCCGTGCTGAACGGCGACGGCAAGCTGGTAATGCAGTGTGTGCTCCCCACCCAGGCGCGCGCCATCCTAGATTTCTTCCACGGCCTGCGTGGAACTCTGCATGTCACCTTTGAAGAAGGCGCGAGCGCGGCGTGGCTTTACGATCTGCTGGTGCGGCGGGTGGCCAGGCTGGTGGTGTGCAATCCGCGCAAGAACGCGCTGCTGAAGGCGGGCAACAAGAGCGACGCCATCGACGCCCGCAAACTGGCCGAGTTGCTGCGCGCCGACATGCTCTCCCCGGTTTATCACGGGCAGAACAGCACGGCGGCGGTGAAGCAGTTGGGACGCAGTTATGCGGCGCTGACGGAAGACACCACCCGCACCATGGGCCGGCTGAAGGCGCTGTATCGCAGCCAGGCGATTGCTTGTGCCGGCGAGAAGCCTTATGGAACCCGGCATCGCGAAGACTACTTAGCGCAGCTGGGCGAGCCGGGATTGCAGCGGCGGGCGCAGCGGCTCTATCAGGAGCTGGATCTGCTCGAGCAGTTGCGCCGCGAAGCCCGTCGCGATCTGCTGCTGGAAAGCCGCAAGCACGCAGCGAACAAACTGCTGCGCTCGATTCCCTGGCTGGGTCCGATTCGTGCCGCTTTGCTGATGGCGTGCGTGCAAACCCCGCATCGCTTCCGCACGAAGCGCCAGTTCTGGGCCTACTGCGGACTGGCGTTGGAGACGCGCAGCAGCGCCGACTACAAGCTGGTGAACGGAGAACCACGGCGGCGTAAGAAACCAGTTTTCATTCGCGGACTCAATCTCAACCACAATCACGAACTTAAGAATCTGTTTAAGGGTGCGGCAACCACCGCCAGCGGCAGCGGCGGGGTGTTTGGCAGCTTCTACCAAAACCTTCTCTTAAAGGGAATCAAGCCGGAGCTGGCTCGCCTCACCCTGGCGCGCAAGATGGCCGCCATTACCTTACACATCTGGAAGAAAGGAGAGCCGTTCGACGCTGATTATCTGAAGCTACATGCGGCTTGAGCGCACAGCGACAGGACGAAACGGATGTTTCACGTTGTCCTTCGCGCTGCGCGCTCGGGTTCGAGGGTAAGTATCCTGGCCGGGTTAGGCCAAGCGTCCTTCAGGACCAAGTCTCACGGGGCACCGTATGCTCCCTCGGACAACCCAACAAAGCCATAGTGCCGTTCGCCACGGCGAACGAGTCTCCGATAGAACCATGGTTGGCCACGAGCCCCCATGTGGCTTGCGCAAGCATACAGCCGCCGAACGACGCAGTAACGTGGCCTGAACCGATTCGCCACTGCCAGCACCGCACTCCACGCATCGTGCCAAGGGGCTGGATGCCAGAGAACTCCCCTCTGCCGCCGAGGGTGAGGTATTTTCTCTTGACATCCCCTTCTATAGCACCCGGACCGGAATGGGCCATCCGGCCAAAGATGGCGAAATGAGGCCACTCGGGCTTTCGGTCCGTGTGGCGTCTCGCTTATCCTTCTTTCAGAACTATGTGGGAGCCGAGCGATGGACATGAATGACATCAGAACTTTGTATGCCTACAATCTGTGGGCGAGCCGGCGCATGTTCTCTGCACTGGAGAAGCTGAGCGATGCGCAGTTCACGGCCGCGGCCGAGAGCAGTTTCCCGTCCCTCCGCGAGACGGTGTTTCACATTCTGGCGGCGGAATGGATCTGGTTGCAGCGCTGGCAGGGCGCATCGCCGCGTGCGCGCGTGGCGAATGCCAATGCCTCGGGGAAGACGTGGAACGGGCTGACACCGGGGGAGAAGCCAAGCTATGAAGAGCTGGCGAGCGTGGCTGCGTTGCGTGCCTTTGCCGACTCGCTGGAACAGAAGCGTCAGGCATTCCTCGACTCGCTGAACGACGAGAAGCTGCAACGTCCGCTGAGCTACACCGATATGGCGGGGAAGCCGTTTGCCTTGCCTCTGGTTCAGCAGATGCAGCATGTGGTGAATCATGCCACCTATCACCGCGGGCAGGTGACAACGCTGCTGCGGCAGATGGGTGGCGAAACGGTTCCGCTCGACATGTCGTACTTCTTCCGCGAGCGACAGGACAAGGCGGCGCAGGCGGGGTGAGGGTGGGGGTGTTCGCAAGGTTCGAATATTTGGAGGGACACGGCACCCAACAACTGCGACACGTTTGAATCCCCACCCTGGCAAAAGAGGTGGGAATGGGCACCGCCGAAGATCTCCAGCCTGCGCAGAAACACGAAAAGCCCGGAACTTTGGGTTCCGGGCGTACGGAGGTTGCTACCCTCAGAAGACCTGAAGGTTCAGAGAATCTGAACGCTTTAGCGAACCTGAGTGCTTAGCGAACCTGAATGATTAGAGAACCTGAACGTTCTCGGCCTGCCAGCCCTTGGGGCCTTTGGTCACGTTGAACTGGACGGCCTGACCTTCTTGAAGGCTGCGGAATCCGCTGGACGCGATCGCGGAGAAATGAACGAAGACATCTTCGCCGTTCTGCCGGCTGATAAAGCCAAATCCCTTGGCATCGTTAAACCACTTTACTGTTCCTTGTTCCATTGTTTTGTACCTTTGTTGTTGAATTTTCCTGCTGAGAAGATCGGCTGCTGCTTGGAGTGGGTAACGCGTTGGCGGGACCAGCTCTAGTTCGCTTACGCTCAAACTTAGCCTGACACCCATTAGATGTCTCTGGCGCGTGAAGGATGCAAAGATTCAGATGGAGCACCCGGTAATGGTTCGATCATCGCTGCACAACGGAGCTTCAGGTCCCTCGGCCGCGCTTGGGATGACACCATTGTAACGTGAGGCCATCCATTCTAACCAAAGAAATGCCGGTGGGCACCCGCACGTTGGCGCGTAACCGCGGGAGAAACTGTCGACGCTTCCAGACGGGTGTATATTCCTCGAGGCCCAATTCCGGCAACTTGCAAGTACGCCCCGGGCAATCTCTCATCAGTGGTAAAGCGCAGCTCTTGCACCAGCATCGGGACTCCTGATGAAACGGATGCTGACTTCCCGCGGGGGGCAAGAGTATTACACTGCATGGTGCCGCACGTTCACGTCCATCCCGTTGGAGGCTAAGCTAGCTCCCGCATTTCACGACACAAGGAAAATGTGGGCCAGCCGGGATACCATCCATTTCGCGAAGCGACACCCAGTTTCCCGGCACCCCCGTGGCTGGGCTACAGGTTGTTTCGTCCTGCGGACGGAACCGGCGGTGGGCACGCCGAAGATCCCACTCAAGCCAAACGACGGCTTGAATGGGGCACCCGAAGGGAAGCAACTAGCAGTTAGCAGCTAGCAATTCGTAAGAGCCAAGAGCCATAATCACCGATTCGGCAGAGCTCCATTCACAAAGTTCGTATAGTCTTTGTGCATTTTGTCGTGGGCTTGCTGGTCGAGATACACCATGTGCCCCGACGCGTAATAGTCAAACGAAATGTTCTTGTGCAGATCGGGCGTCACGTTCAGGTGGTTCATGGTGTATTGCGCCGCCAGGAACGGGGTCGCCATATCGTAGTCGCCTTCCATCACGAGGACCTTCATGGTCGGGTCCTTGATCATGGCGGAGCGCAGCGAACTGGCCACGTCGGCATAGCCCATCTCGAAGCCACCTCCGGGGAAGCGGGTGTTGGGACGCGCCCAGTTCCAGGTAAAGACGCCGGGGCCGAGTTCCTGGGCTGAGGTGTAGTAGGGCATGTCGACCTTATAGTTCAGATCGCGGCGAATGTAGTCGTTGAAGACCGCGGTGAACGGGCCCTGCGTCGCTGCCGATGTGGGATCGAAGCGCAGCATCTCCATAGCGCTGTTAGGAGCGGGGCTGGTGTAGCGGCCATCAAGGCGGCCAACGATTTTCTGCTGGTCGGCGAGCAGCCACTGCATGAAGGTGCGCACGTCGATGCGCATGTTGGCCATCTGCACCACGTTGCGGGGAAGCCCGGTGTACTCGGCGACCTTGTCGATCATGGCATTGCGCTCCTCGGGAGTGAGGGAGTCGCCTTCATTCAGCGCGTGCCAATACTGATTCATGGCAAAGTCGCTGACCTCCTGACGGGTTTTATTCATGTCCTGCGAGAGGTCGGGCGGCAGCTTGTGGTGATAGCCGGCAATCATGGTCATGGTCGGCAGAATGAGCGGATAGGGCACATCGTTGATGGGCGCAAATTCGAGACTTTCGAAATTCAGCACCATTGAAAGTAAGCAGATGCCGTTGAAGTTGATGCCGCGGTCGGAGAGGTATCCGGCGATGCCCGCGGAACGGGTGGTGCCGTAGCTTTCGCCCAGCAGGTAGAGCGGCGAAGACCAGCGCTCATAGCGCGAGATGTACATGCGAATGAATTCGCCGAACGATTCAATGTCGCCCTGCAAGCCCCAGAACTTGTGCGCCTGCTGCATGTCGGCCGGACGGCTGTAGCCGGTGCCGATGGCGTCGATCATCACAATGTCGGTGGCGTCGAGCGGAGTGTCGGGATTATCGTGCAGGCGGTAGGGGGCTTCGGGCATCCAGCCTTCGGGCTGCAGTACGACGGTGCGCGGGCCGAGCGCTCCCATATGTAGCCAGATGGAAGCCGAGCCGGGTCCGCCGTTGTAGGAGAAGGTCAGAGGCCGCTTGGCGGGATCGGCGCCATCAAGCGTGTAGGCGACGAAGAACATCTCGGCTTCGATCTTGCCGGTCGCGTCCTTGATCGGCATCCGTCCGGCAGTAGCGGTGTAGTGCAGGGTGCGGCCGTTGACGGTGATCGTGTGATGAGTTTGCACCGGTGGGACCTCAGTCATGTCCCAGTGATAGTTGGCTGCGGCGGCATGTTCGGCTCCGGCCGGCGGAGTCGTGGTGGCTTCGCGATGCTGTTGTTCCTGCTGCTCACGTTCGCGCGTGGGAGATGGGGGCGTGGTCGATTGCTGAGCCTCCGTGGCCGTCTGTTGGGTGGAAGCGTTTGGGTTGTGCGCGCGTTCCCGAGGCGACTCGGGCTGCTGGGCCGCAGCGCTGGTTGCAAGAATAATGGCCAGCGACGCCACAAGGGGAAAAGCTGTCTTCATGATGCTGAGTCCTCGAATGTTGGGGAATTGAGTGGCTATAAAAGGGAAGTGGTCGAAATGACGGCGCTGCCGCACAGAATGCATTGCGGTTGTCGATGATAAACCGTGGGGAATGTTAAAGGGAAATGAAGCCGAACTCCGAGGCGGAAGAGCGATTTCACTTTGTCCGGAACGAGCTTTCTTGCCGGGCACGACCAAGCCCAGACTGGAAGAGCGAGAAGCCCAGAACGAAAAGCAAATCCTTGGCGTCGCTTCTTCCGAATTGCCCTACTGCGGAGGCGCCGATTTGGGCACGGGCGGAGGCTGGGCTTGGAAGCGCGCCATGGGACTTCCGTCGCCGCTGAGCAGATCGAGTTGCTGTCCGTCGATCTTCCATGTCTTGACCTGCTCCAGGTTGTCCGTGAATTTCTGCTCCAAGTCCATTCCCTTAGCGCAGGCCATGCGAGTGCTGGCGAGTCCGCTGAAGACGATTGTGTCGGTATCCTCGAGAGAGTAGCTGCCGGTCAGCCGATTGCAGCCTCCGGAGCCGGTGAGGCGATGCGACTGGCTCTGCAAAATGATGAAGGGGTCGTGCTGGTAGTCAGCCGGGGTGACGGGGATGCCGCCAATCTGGATGAGCTTCCAGCGGGTGTAGGCGAGCTTGGGTGTCGGTAGTGGAGCTTGCGTGACCTGAGTTTGGGCCCCAGGTTGGGGGCCAGGTTGTGGGGCCTGCGAAACCGCCAGGGAAGCGAGCGTGAGGCAGCAGAGCAATGCGAACAAGATGTTGCGCGGGCGGATACCGGATCTGGTCAAGCGCATGCCTTCCTCTCTGGTGAAGCACAGTCGGTTTTCTTGGATTGGGAAAATTTTATACCATGGGTGCTCTTTTGGGTTTGGTTGGCGAATCATGTCGGCATGGGGTAAAGTGGAGACAGCAGCTCGGTCGCATCTGCTTGTTTCTGTGGCGGTTTCGTTGACAGCGACGATGTCGCTGGTCTATGCTTAAGACTTTGTTAGCTCTTTAGTAGTCCTGCGTCTGCCCGTCTAGAGGTTCTCTGCGCGTTTCAGCGCCAACGAACTCAAGCGGCTATTTCGCGGTTTTCACATTTATCGGAGATTGCAAGATGTCAACGTATTTCCCCAAAGGGGAAATTGCGCGCAAATGGTATGTGGTCGACGCCTCGGGCCAGACGCTGGGCCGGGTGGCGACGCGTGTGGCGCGCATCCTCAGCGGCAAAGATAACCCCAAGTACACGCCGTTCCTCGATACCGGCGATCACGTGATCGTCATCAATGCCGATAAGGTTCGTGTTACCGGCATGAAGGCGGACGACAAGATTTATTACCGGGTCACCGGTTTTCCCGGAGGCATTCGCGCTGAGCAGTATAAGAAGCGCATGGAGCGCAAGCCGGAACAGGTGCTGGAAGCGGCAATCGTCGGCATGCTGCCGCACACCAAGCTGGGCCGCGCGATGGCCAAGAAGCTGAAGGTGTACCGGGGCGACCAGCATCCGCACGTGGCACAGATGCCGGAAGCGATTGCGGCGGTAGTTTAATCACCCCACCCCGGCGAAAGAGGCCGGAATGGGGCACCCGAAGTTTTAGCTGAGAGCTGACGGCTGATCGCTGACAGCTTAGAGAGAATTGATGGCAGAGACAGTTCAGTATTACGGTACGGGACGCCGCAAGTCGAGCGTGGCGCGCGTGTTTTTGCGCCCCGGCAGCGGCGACTTCACAGTTAACGGCAAGCCCTTCGATCACTACTTCGTGACGGAGGCGCAGCGCACTATGGCGAAGTCTCCGCTGGTGTTGACCGAGACGGCCGGCACTTTCAACATCGTGGTCACCACGGATGGTGGCGGCGTGAACGGTCAAGCCGGCGCGGTTCGGATGGGGATTGCACGCGCCTTGCAGGAGTTCAATCCTGAGCTGCGCCCGAAGCTGAAAGCCGAAGGCTTTCTGCGTCGCGATGCTCGCGGCAAAGAGCGCAAGAAGTATGGCCAGAAGGGCGCTCGTAAGCGGTTCCAGTTCTCTAAGAGATAGTTGTCAGTTGCCGGCGGTCAGTTGTCAGTAAAGACGACAGACAGCCGGCGACGGATCGTTCTTTCCCTTGTGGTTCCGGGGGGAGAGAGAGATAGGGCAACGGGCGGTCAACAGTTATGGGAAACATGTCAGCCGGACTTGCGAACTGACAACCGACAACTGGCAACTGACCCTTGCAATCAGTCCGGAACGAATTTTCCCGCACCCGCTGAACCACATTGGCAACGGGGCGGGCCACGGGAAGTAATCCCGGACGACCCGATCAGGACGGAAGTAAGGTCACGATCGCCGCGAGGGATGCACGCCAAACGGAGGGAATTTGGCAAATATCACGATGAAGGAGCTGCTCGAAGCGGGCGTTCACTTCGGGCATCAGACGAAACGCTGGAATCCGAAGATGAAGGAGTACATCTTCGGCGAGCGCAACGGCATTTACATTATCGACCTGCAGAAGACGCTGAAGATGTTCAAGGAAGCGTCGAAGTTCGTGACTGACATGTCCGCGCAGGGCAAGCTGTTGCTGTTCGTCGGCACCAAGCGCCAGGCACAGGACGCCATCGCGGAAGAAGCGAACCGCTGCAGCATGTTCTACGTCAACTCGCGCTGGCTGGGCGGACTGCTTACCAACTGGGTGACGGTGCAGAAGTCAGTGAAGCGGCTGAAAGAGCTCGACGAGATGGCGACGGATGGGCGTTACGAGCTGCTGCCGAAGAAGGAAGTTATCAAGCTGGAGCGCGAGCGCAAGCACCTGCAGGCCAATCTGGCCGGCATCAAGAACCTGGGCCGCCTGCCGGACACCATCTTCGTGATCGACTCGAACAAAGAGCAAATCGCGGTGAAGGAAGCGCGCAAGCTGGGCATTCCGGTAGTCGCGGTGGTCGATACCAACTGCGATCCGACGGAAGTGGATTACGTGATCCCGGGCAACGATGACGCGCTGCGCGCGATTCGTCTGTTTGCCTCGAAGATTGCCGACTCCGTAATCGAGGGTTCGCAGGCAGCGACCGACAAGGAAGGCGCGGAGATTGCGGCCGCCGTTGGATACACCGAAGGCGGGGAGCAGGTTGCTGCCAGTGCGCCGGAAGGCGAAGGCGCAGAAGGCCAGGCGCCGGGCCTCGACGCCAGCGAACTGGAAGAAGTCAGCATGGAAGAAGTCCTGGGCAAGGGCGGACGCCGCGCAGCTTCCTCCGACTCACGAGTATAAGAACAGCGGAAGGTTCGACTTGGTTTCGTGACCCGCGCTGGCCCACGGCGCGGGTTTTGTTGTAACACAGGCTATTGGCTGTTAGCTCTTGAGCTTCTGGCCAGATGGGTTGGATTGAGACGCTGAGGCACTCAGCAACATCAAATGACTTTGCAGTCAGTGGGATTTGGTTGGCAACTCTGGTTCTGCTTCCGCACTTCTGGCCAAGAGCCAATTGCAAGCCGCAAAGACTGACGCAGAGATAGAGATAAGGATTCTTCAACACAATGAGCACTGCATCCGTGAACATCAATGCTGCACAGGTAAAAGAGCTTCGCGACAAGACCAGCGCTCCCATGATGGCCTGCAAACAGGCGCTGACGGAAGCCAATGGCAATATCGAGGACGCGATCGTCATTCTTCGCAAGAAGGGCGTTGCCACGGCGGCGAAGAAGGCTGCGCGGGTGACCAGCGAAGGCTCTGTCGCCAGCTACATCCACGCTGGCGGCAAGATCGGTGTGCTGGTGGAAGTGAATTGCGAGAGCGACTTTGTCGCTCGCACCGACGACTTCAAGAACCTGGTGCATGACGTGGCGATGCACATTGCAGCGACCGATCCGCGCTTCATCCGCAAGGAAGACGTGACGCCGGAGGCCTTCGAGAAAGAGAAGGAGATCTATCGCGCGCAGGCCGCCGCCACCGGCAAGCCGGCGCCGGTGGTCGAGAAGATCGTTGAGGGCAAGATGGGCAAGTTCTACGAGGAGGTCTGCCTGTACGAGCAGCCCTTCATCAAAGACCAGACCGTGACCGTGTCGCAGCTCATTGCAACCGTCATCGGCAACCTGGGCGAGAACATCTCGGTGAAGCGCTTTGCCCGCTTCAAGGTGGGCGACGTCGCCGAGACAGTCGCGGTCAGCAAGGCGCCCGAGCCGGAACCGGCAGCCGAGTAAGAACGCGTCAATTCACGACGAGATAGGGCGGGACAAGTTCCCGCCCTTTTGATTTGGAGCCCTCCGTAACGCGGCAGTGATTTCAGCTCCGTACCGTTCCGCTTTGATGGGTCCAATCCCGGAAATGTTGAGCAGACCAGCAATGCTGGTGGGCGCACGGCGAGCGACTTCGCGCAAGGTAGAGTTATGCATCACAGCGAAGCTGACGATCTTGTCGCGCTTGGCCAGCTTACTGCGGAGCTGGCGGAGGGCTTCGTAGCGAGCCTCAGCGGCGTGATCGAGTGGTTGGTCCGAGTTGGCGGGCTTGCTCTTGCGTGACTTGCGCGGAGGCGAGTCGAACGACTTCTCGGGAGGTTGCTTCACTTTTCCCCGGCAGACATCGCAGCCGCAATCCGAAAGGAAGGTAGGCTGTCCGAAGTAATTGAGGATGGCCCAGCGGCGGCAACGTCGCGATTTTGCGTACTGCATCATGGCTTCCAGTTTGCGCGACGCGTTGGCCTGTAGCCGGGAGATCTCCTGTGCTCTCAGCTGCTCGTTGTTCTCACCAATCTTTGCGATGAAGAACTCCTGAATTCCGAAATCGCGCGGGGAGTAGTACAGAACGCAATGCGACATGCGGCCATCGCGTCCCGCACGTCCGGCTTCCTGGTAATACGCCTCCACGCTGCCGGGTAAGTTGTAGTGCAGCACAAAGCGGATGTCGGGCTTGTTGATTCCCATGCCGAAGGCATTGGTCGCTAGGATGACCGCTTCAGGCTCGCGCATAAAGCGCTCCTGGGCGGACTTGCGCTGCGACTGCTCCAGGCCCGCGTGATAGCCGCAGATTGTGCGCTGGGGGAACGTATGTTGCAGTAAGGTGGTGAGTTCTTCGACGGTTTTCCGGGTCGCACAGTAGATGATTCCCGTGCCTCGCACCCGAGGAAGTCCGTGCAGCAGTGCTTCATCCTTTTCGCCGTCGTTGCGGAAAAAACGCGCAGCGTATCGCAGGTTAGGCCGATCGAAGCCGGTAACGTGCACCTTGGGGGCGCGCAGCTGCAGAGCGTTTGCGATATCGGTGCGCACCTGCGGAGTGGCAGTAGCGGTAAGCGCGATGGTCACCGGTAATCCGAGGGCCTCGCGAATTTCGGCCAGGCGCATGTATTCGGGACGAAAGTCGTGTCCCCAGAAGCTGACGCAGTGCGCCTCGTCAACCACAAACAGACGCGCCCGAAGCTGCGGCAGCAGTGCGCGGAACGAAGGGGCTGCAAATCGCTCGGGAGCAACGTACAAAATACCCTTGAATCCGTCACGCAGTTTGCGCAGGGTGTCGCGCTGTTCAGCCGCCTCTTGTGAGCTGTTGAGCAGCAGGGAAGGGATGCTGAGGTCGGCGAGTTGGCGAACCTGGTCGGCCATGAGCGCGATCAAGGGCGAAACGACAACTGTCAGTTCACCAAGCACCACCGCAGGCAGCTGATAGCAGAGGCTCTTGCCTGCTCCCGTGGGCATCACACACACTACGTCACGGCCGGCGAGCACGTCCTCGATCACCTCACGCTGCTGCGGGCGAAATTGCGGCAGCCGGAATGCTTCCGTCAGGAGCCGGTCAACGGACTTCATTGCTGGGGAGGCTGTGAGCTGGTCAGGCACTGCCAACAGTTTATGGCGTCGGAGTGGAAGGCGAATGGGGAATTTGCAATGTGAGCCGTTACTATTTCCGCCTTTGGGGCTGCGAAAAATTGCGTTGAGATACTTCGCGAGCCCGGCATTCTACGCGTATTACGACCGGACGTCGAAATAGCAGTATTTTTGTTCGAGGCAGGTGAGCTTTGTATCGGGGCACGACTTCAGTCGTGCCGCACTGCTCTTTTGCGTGAGGCAATGCAACGGGACTTAAACAGGAAACGTGGCCGCGCCTGAGCTCCAAATCCTAACCCGTTGCAGCAGGTGACACGCCCTCGCCTCCACGGAATGCTCTCACAACGTCGCCTGTTAAACTGAATTGCGAGTACGACGACGCTCCTCAATGCCTACTCCTGCTTACAAACGAATTCTGCTGAAGCTTTCCGGTGAGGCGCTGGCCGCAGGCCAGGGCTTCGGTGTCGATAACATTCGCGTACACGAGATTGCGGCGGAAATCGCCGAAGTCAACCGCATGGGCGTTGAACTCGCCATCGTGGTCGGCGGCGGAAACTTCTTCCGCGGGGTAGCCGAGCAGGCCAAGACCATGGACCGGGTCTCGGCCGATCATATGGGCATGCTGGCCACGGTGATCAACGCGCTCGCGCTGCAGGACGCGCTGGAGAAGCAGGGCGTGTGGACGCGCGTCATGTCCGCCATCGAGATGAACCAGGTAGCCGAGCCGTTCATCCGCCGTCGGGCGATTCGCCATCTGGAAAAGGGGCGCGTGGTTGTCTTCGCTGCCGGTACGGGCAATCCCTATTTTTCGACCGACACGGCCGCTTCGCTACGCGCCATGGAGATCAAGGCCGACGCGATTCTGAAGGCGACCAAGGTGGACGGCATCTACACCGCGGACCCCGTCGTGGTGAAAGACGCCACCATGTTCGAGACCATCAGCTACATGGATATCCTGCGCCTTGGGTTGCGGGTGATGGACGCGACGGCGATTGCCCTTTGCCGTGAGAACAACCTGCCCATCGTCATCTTCAACCTGAACCAGCGGGGCAACATCGCCCGCGTGGTAATGGGGGAAAAGATCGGATCGCTGGTGAACGAGGGGTAGATCAGTTGTCGGTTGTCAGTTTCAAGTTGTCAGTTCTTGGTACGCGCCACTCTTCAGATTTGTCATCACGAGCGTAGTGAGGGATCTGCTCTCTGCCGGCAGCGGGAGAACTGGTGGCTGAACGTGGTGGTGCGGGCCGGCCAACTCGCGCATTTTCGCCATGCAGTGGAGAGCAGATCCCTGCTGCCAAAGGAAGGCGCTCGTGGTGACAAACCGTAGTGGACTTTTCTTGCACACGTAACCTCTCACCACTGCGTTGGAGCACAGGGGTTTATAATCACGAGTTTGCGATCTTAACGTGAGGCGTCCGCTCTATGGCACAAGTCTCGATGGCAACAATTCCCGCTCTTAAAGACAGTTTCTCGCAGCTAAAATCCAGAATGGATAAAGCGGTGGAGGACTTCCGCAAGGAAATGGCCTCGCAGCGTACCGGCCGGGCGTCGGTCCACATGCTCGACAGTGTGACGGTCGATGCCTATGGCTCGCAGATGCCACTGAATCAGCTCGCCAACGTGAGCGCGCCTGAGCCGCAGCTCATCACGGTTGCGCCCTGGGACGTCAGCCAGATTGGCGCCATTGAAAAGGCCATCCGCAGCGCCGACCTTGGATTGAATCCGATGAACGACGGCAAGCTGGTGCGCGTACCCGTTCCCGCTCTGACCGAAGATCGCCGCAAAGAGATGGTGAAGCACCTGCACAGGATTCTGGAAGAGCATCGCACCGCAGTGCGTAACATTCGCCGCGACGGCAATGAAGCCATCAAGAAGGCGATGAAAGACAAGAAGATTACTGAGGACGAAGAGCACGGCGCGATGGAGCAGATGCAGAAGCTCACCGATGACGAGATCAAGAAGATGGAAGAAATGGCCAAGGCCAAAGAGAAAGAGGTTATGTCGGTGTAGCCTGCGGGGCCATTTAGGACTGGATTAAGATGCAGTGTGAGACTCACCTTGCCAGGTCTGCCGCGGAAGTTCTGTAGACGCCCCCGATTCTCGTTGCCCCTGCCCTCTTTTCGGCGCGCGCGCGTGAGCCATGCTGTGCTGGTGGCCGCTCTCTTCTCGGCCATGATTGCCGTGGCGCAGACCGCGCAGACCGCGGCAGTTCCCGAGGCTAATCCTGCACGGCCCACTGTGGCGACGCCGGCAACTCTGACCCCGGTAGGGTATCTGCAGTTCGAAACCGGAGCGCTCTTCGCTCAAACCTCGCCTGAGTTCTCAAACCTGGCAAATCTCAATAACGTAACCAAGCTCACGGTGCATCCGCGCCTGCAGTTCATCCTGGAGGTGAACCCGGTTGCCGGCGCAAGCGGCGAGATCGACGATACCGCTTTTGGCGGCCTCTCACTTGGCTTCCAGGCAGTGCTGTTGGGGACGGGTGATGCTAACACTACGTTGGCAGTCAGTTATCTACACGAGGTTGTGAGTTCCACGGTTCCCGACACGGATATTGGAACGCCAACCAATTCAGGAATCGTTCTGCTAAGCACCAACGCGGCTAAGTTTCACTTCGATATCAACGGACTCTTCAATCAGCAGACCGTAGACAATGACAGCCGAACCCAGTATGGGCAGACGCTCTCGATCTCGCATCCCCTGTGGAAGCTCACCGGCCAGGGTGAAGTCTGGCACTTCACGCAGCCTTTCCTGCATAGTGACGCCGTTGGGCTGCTCTGGGCGCTCTCGTACACGGCGCGTAACAATCTGGTATTTGATGCGGGTTTCGAACATGGTCTTACCAATACTTCGACGCAGTGGGAAGAGTTTTTCGGATTCACCTACCTGCTGCCGCATCGGCTGTGGAAGAAGTAACGGTCACGAGCCGACTGAGGTTATGCACAGGGTCGACCAGTACGACGATAAGCTGCGGAAGCAGCAGTCTATAATCAAAGCTTGCGCTGTTCATTCCACTTCCTACAGGTGTTTCCCACGTGAGCACTCATATTCATGCACCCGGCCAGCCGCAGCCGGGACCTCAGCCGCTGACCGGAGTTGACGCCATCATTGCTGTCGGATCGGGAAAGGGCGGGGTCGGCAAAACCACTCTAGCCGTCAATCTGTCGATTGCACTCGCCCGTATGGGCTTCAAGGTCGGCCTGCTCGACGCCGATGTTTACGGACCGAATATTCCACTGATGCTGGGCACCAGCGTTGCGCCCAGCGTGATTGGCGAAGACCGTATTCTTCCGCCTGAGCGCTATGGGCTGAAGGTAATCTCGGTGGGCTTTCTGAGTCCGGGAGACAAGCCGCTGGTATGGCGCGGCCCCATGCTGCACTCCATCATCAAGCAGTTTCTTGGACAGGTGGAGTGGGGGAAGCTCGACTATCTCATCATCGACCTGCCGCCAGGCACGGGCGACGTTGCCATCTCTCTGGTGCAGACGGTCCCGGTCACTGGAGCCGTGGTGGTTACCACACCCAGCGACGTTGCGCTGCAGGATGCGCGCAAGGCCCTCGAAATGTTCAAGCAGGTGAAGGTCGACATCCTCGGTATCGTGGAGAACATGAGCTACTTTGTGTGCCCGCATTGCGGCAAGGAGATCGACATCTTTTCCAAAGGCGGTGGCGAGCGGACGGCGCAGCAATTCGACGTGCCGTTCCTGGGCAGCATTGAGCTTGATCCTGAAATCCGCAAGGGCGGCGACACCGGCCAGCCGATCGTGCTGGAAGGCGATCAGTCGCCCCATGCGCGGTCGCTGTTTAAATTTGCCCGCCACGTAATCGAGCGCGTGGGAGAGGTGCAGAGCTCGGCGGGTCCGGTGATTGAAATACAGTAACGAGCAACCAGGAATTAGCAAGTAGCTGTAAGGCGAACTCCTGAGCAAAAGCAAAAGCCCCGACCGATCGGGGCTTTCTCGTTTTAGGGATTTTAGTGCTGAAGGATATGTCGGAATCGCTCCCGCTACTGAAAATCGTGGAAGTCGAATCCCTGGGGCAGACCGTCTTCGTCGTGGGTGATGACGAGTTCCGCAGGAGCCTCCGGCTGCGCGCCGCCCTCCTGCTTGCGCTGCGCCTTCCGCTGTGCCTTTTCCGCCTGTTTTTCCTGCCGGGCGCGTTCTTTTTGACGTTTGCTGAAGCTGGTTCTTGAGCTGCCTGCCATGCTCACGCTCCTTGGTCCGATGAAATCGTTAAATCAATTAGACGGGAATTTACAGGAAACGATTCACTGCGAGCCGCCGCGCCGCCCCGTGGATACTCGCAAAGTACACAAAACAGTCGCTTTAGCGCCGCGTGGCGGGAAATTGTCCGCTGAGTTTCCGGTTAATGCACCTCGTCTGGAGGCCCGATGTCCCCCTGCAGATTCATCATAGCTGTTCTTCTGGTCAGCAGGCGCGCAATTTTCGCAGGAAGGTCGTGTCGTCCGAGTCACCCACTGGTTCTCGAGAACATCCCTCCCATTCCCGCCTGAATCGCCGCGGGAGCCGGGCGATACCCGACTATCGAACGAACGAGCAGCAACTCTGGGGAACGGTGGGGCGTGAGGCGATTGGAGTCCGTTATCGCGCAAGCTGATGCTGCATCGGTTATCATACAGCCTGATGAAATTTGCGAAATCCGACCGGAAGTCCTCTTCGGCTTCTTCCCTCATACAATTAGAAGACCCAGTAGCCTCCGGATCTACCGCGCTTGCTGAGGATCCCCGGGGCGCAGATGGTACCCCCAGCCCGTTGGAAGCCGGGACTTCGCGATTGGCCCTGAGTTGGCTCTGGATGTTGTGGCTGGGAACATTCCTGAGTCGCTTCGCGGCAGCTTTCGTGCTACGAGGCCCCTACCTTGTCCCCGATGAGGTGGATTATTGGCAGATGGCCAGGAGTTTTTGGCACACCGGGCATTTCCGGATGTACCACTCTTCCATGACGCTGCCCAACGTCTTGTACCCGCTGCTCATCTCGCCGGCGTTTCTGTGGCACCAGCCCAAGGTCGAACTGTTTTTAGTCCGGCTTATTTCGGGGCTGGTGATGGCTGCGACTGTCTTTCCAGCGTACGGTCTGGCTCGCGAATTCCTGTCGCAACAAGAGGCGCTTTTCGCCGCCCTGCTGGTTGCGCTCGTACCCAGCGGAATCTATTCCAGCACGGTGATGGCGGAAAATCTTTTCTTTCCGCTGGCTGTGCTCACCATTTGGATTTGTTTTAAGACTCTGACAGAGGGTCGTCTGTGGCAAGCGGTGGCTGCCGGGTTGCTGTTCATTGTCGGCTTTTACGTCAAGATACAACAAATGTTCTTTGTTGTTGCCTATGCCGTCCCGGTAGCACTGTGGGCTTTTTCCGAACTGACCTCGCACGAGGGCCGGAGGAATTGGAAGGCTACTGTTCGCGGGGCACTTCTCCGTGCTCTTCCTGGCTTTATGTTCCTTGGTTTAATCGCGTTTCTATGGGCCATGGGCCGAGTGCATAACGTCAGCTTGAGCGTAGCCGTCTTTGGAAATATCTACTCCAGCATCGCCAACTTCAATGGCCATCTCGATATCGTCTGGTTTCTTGCCTCAGTGCTGGGACTGTTGGAAGCTCTTTCGATTTCAACGTTGTTTTTACCGATGGCCGCGTTCTTTGCCTCGCTGGGGATTGTTCATAAGCTGCCGCGACGGCTAAGGACGTTCTGGTGGCTCATGGTTTCGAGTCTCACCGTCTACCTTGTTATGGTGGCTCGCCATAATGCGCTGCACGATGGCATCCTGAGAGTGCACGAGCGCTACCTGTTCGTAATCAACCCCCTGCTCTGGATCTGGTTCTTCACAATACGAAAAAGGATAAAAGCATGGCTTCTGTACCCCGTTGCTCTCGTGATCGCGGGTATTTGTTGTTGGAGTCTGATCACGGTCCGGCCTGAGCACCTTCTCAGCTGGGGCAGTCTGGAAGATTCGGCAACCTTCACGCTCTTCTTCCACCTGCAACAGCACTGGGCGTCGCCATGGCCACGATTCCTGGTGCTTTTAATGCTGGCATTGTTTGCCGCCGCTGGAGCCTACCTGCTCAACGGACGCAGGATGCGCGCAGCGGCGATGGTTTGGGCTGTGGGATTACTGCTACTGGATTCCGGCTGGTATGTGGCGCAGTCGAAAGATATGTCAAGCCAGCTCAAAGCGGACGTTCGGGAAGCGCTTTATCTGCGGCGAACCATTCCACAAGACGCAAGTCTGGCGGTAATCTATAACCGCTATCAGCATCCCGAAGACCAGATGACAATGTTCTACATGGAATTCTGGCTGGAGAATCCGATGACGTATTACGTGGATGATCCGCCGCCCGGTCCGTTGTCTCCATTCGAACGGCCTCTACCCAAACGGGACGGCAAGCCTGCGTTCCGTGAGATGAAGCAACCCTATGTGATTTGGATCGGTAAAGGCGGTACTGATCTGCCGCTAATCAAGGAATGGCCCAATCCTCCCCTCTCGCTCTATAGCAACAACGGGGCGCCGACATCCGGGACTCCTTAGACCCACACACACCTGGCGAGAGTACTCGCGCCTCCCGGCGCCGGCGAACGACGTGCCTGCGACGCAACTAAGATGAACGCCGATAAGCTGGGTTTTTATGGACCAGCTTGACGATTCCGACGGCAGATTCGCAAGCCCGTTGACGGAGCCGATTTAGATTTTTCTGCATCGGCGGTGATGCTTCGCCGCGGCTCACTCTGCTGGTGTGGAAGCCGCCTGGCAGGGTGAACCAATCCCATGTGACGTAAAGCACCGGCGCGCTGGTGATTCTACGGATTCGCCGGCGATGGGAGGCTCTCCTTAATTCATTGAAAAGAAAGAATGTTCATGTGAGGCGTGTATTTCACGTCACACCGCCTTGTGATCTCCGTACTTGTTCCATGTGCGGGTTAGCAGTCTGCTGGAATGTATCTGGAGCAGAGTCTGGACTGGCTGCGTAGGAATAAGGGTCAAGCACAAAGAGTACTTGCACCTGGGCGAACCACATGCCGGCGAAATCACACTTGATTGTGACCTGACCCGGGCTGGTGGGAAGAATGTCGCAGCCCGAACTTTCAAGCTGCACCCCGGAATTGCGCTTGAGCGCACCGGCCGATTCGCGGAGATACGGGAATATCAGGGGGTACTTGTGCTGACACCGTATGGTCTCGACATCATCGAAAATTGTCTGACTTGCAAGATGCGGGCCGAACACATCTTTTGCGACCTTCCCGCCGCCGCTTTGCAATCCTTTGAAAATATCAAGTATGCGACTGCCTATCCCAAGGGCGCAGTTCTATTTGTCGAAGGCCAATCGCCGCGCGGCATCTTTGTACTTTGCAAGGGACGGGTGAAGCTTTCTATCTGTTCCACCGACGGCAAGACGCTGATCCTGAAAATCGCAGAGCCCGGAGAAGTGCTGGGCCTCAGCGCAAGTGTCAGCGGCAAACCTTACGAGCTGACCGCCGAAACGGCGGACCCCTGCCAGGTGAACTTCGTGAAGCGGGAAGACTTTCTGCGCTTCCTGCGCGAGCATAGCGATGCCTGCTTGCGTGTGGCCGAGCAGCTCAGCGACAAATACAACTCGGCCTGCCGCGAGATTCGTTCTCTGGGTCTGTCGCACTCGGCCGGAGAGAAGCTGGCCAAGCTGTTATTGGAATGGAGTGTAAAGAACGGAGAAGCTTCGAAAGCCGAACCGAGGGTGAAGCTGGCGCTTACCCATGAGGAGATCGCGCAGATGATCGGGACTTCTCGTGAGACCGTCACCCGGCTCTTCGCCGACCTGAAGAAACGGCAGATCGTTCAAGCCAAGGGATCGACGCTGCTGATCCGCAACAAGACGGCGCTGAAGGCGATGGCGCTAACCCACTAGAAAAGGGCGAAGGTTTGTCGTGTTTCCACCCGTCACCGGCCATCCCAAAAGGGGAGGCCATGTGAAGACGGTCACCCGAAACGGTGATTGCAGTCACTGCGACTGACCCTCCAGCAGAAGTATTACCAGTACATGATGGAGAGCGTGACACAGTCACTGAGCTGTTTGAGCTGCGATTCTCGCGCTGACCGCCCTTTCTGCGACATGTCTCTTGATGCGCTGCAGGACTTCGACGAGATCAAGTCGATAGCTGTGTATCCCAAGGGGGTGCTGCTATTCGCCGAGGGCCGTCCAGTACGCGGAATTTATCTACTTTGCGATGGCCGCGCCAGGCTTTCAATTTGTGCGGAGAATGGCAAGCGCATGACGCTGCGAATTGCAGGCCCGGGAGAAGTTCTGGGGCTGGGGGCAGCATTGTCCAATACGCCCTATGAGATCACAGCTGAGCTACTGGATACTTCCCAGGTGGCGTTTGTGCGCCGCAAAGAGCTGTTAAGGTTTCTGCGCGTACACCGCAGCATCTGCATGCAGGTAGTACATATGTTGAGTCAGGACCTGCACGGCGCCTACGAACGTGTCCGGACGATCGGCACCATACGTCCGCGCCGTCCTCGGCTGCTGGCCCGTCCACGAGTTATTTACTCCTCCTGAACCAGCTTGGTTAAGAAGCGCGCCTGTTGCGGGCGCGCCTCTTTATGTCAGTTAGGTCGCCGCCTTCTCGTGGTCCACGCCTTCGAAACTGCGCTCTCGATCTGCTCTTAACCGGCTCGGCCGCTCGCGCTGCATGAACATTCTCCATGTGACTGCTGTCACACCCCCACGTGAGATCACTCACTGCCCCTTGGCCCGTGTATCAGCGATGTTGGATGTGTAGATGATGCGCCGAAAGAGGCATGCCGTGAAGCGTTGGGTTTTGCTGATTGCAATTCTGTTGTCCGTCCCTCTGTCTATCTTTGCCGCGGGAAGCTCCAAAGCTGCGGCGAAGATGAGCAACGAGGAGTGCCTCGCGTGCCACAACGATGCCACTCTGACGAAGGACGAGAATGGGAAGCAGATCAGCCTGCATGTAGACGAGGGGGCATTCAAGGCGTCCATCCACAGCACCTTCGGCTGCACCGACTGCCATAGCGACATCAAGGCGTTCCCGCACGATCCGGCGCCGGTGATGCCGAAGTGCGCGACCTGCCACGCCGACGAACAGGGGCAATACGATCATGGGATCCACGCCAAGGCTGCAGCGGCGGGGAATGCCAACGCGGCCAAGTGCCAGGATTGTCACGGCAATGTCCACACGATTCTTCCGGCGAGCGACCCGAAATCCAAGGTCGCGCACACCAACATTCCGCAGACCTGCGGTGCGTGTCACGCAAAGCAACTGGTGATGGCCTCCAGCGGCATGACCACTGCCACGGTCAACGACTATGAACAAAGTGTTCACGGCCGGGCGGTGGCAGGCGGATCGGAGAAGGCGGCGGTGTGCACCGACTGCCACGGAACGCACGAGATTCTCGGTGGCAACGATCCCAAATCTTCGGTATCCAAGTTCAACATTCCCGACACTTGCGCCAAGTGTCACGCCGATGTCGCGCACAAGTACAAGGAAAGCATTCACGGCCAGCAGATCGCGCAAGGCAACTGGCAGGCTCCGGTGTGTACCGATTGCCATGGAATCCACACCATCAAGGCGCCCAGCAATCCTAACTCGTCGGTTGCGGCTGCCAATGTGGCGAACACCTGCGCAAGTTGTCACGCCAGCGTGCGGCTCTCCAACGAATTTGGCCTCCCCACGGACCGGGTGAAAACCTACATGGCCAGCTATCACGGCATGGCTAACAGAATGGGATCCAAAACTGCCGCGAACTGCGCCAGTTGCCATGGGGTGCACGACATTCTTCCCTCCAGCGATCCCCGGTCGAAGATTAATCCCGCGAACCTGGCGGCGACCTGCGGCAAGTGCCATCCGGGAGCGAACCAGGAATTCATTCGCGCCAAAGTTCATTTCGATGGAGTGCAGAAGGCGGACTTCGGTTCCAAGCTCATCTCGCTGATCAGCAAGTTCTACATCTGGATGATCGTCGCCGTCATCGGCGGCATGGTGCTGCACAACCTGATCATCTTCCGCAAGAAGCTTAAGCTGCACCGCATCGGGCATCCGCGAATTCTTTATCGCATGAACCGCCTTCAGCGGATACAGCATCTGACGCTGCTGATCAGTTTCATCATCCTGGTGCTGACCGGATTTGCCTTGAAGTATCCGGACTCATGGCTGGGGGACGTCTTTATCAACGAGAGCGTCCGGGGCATCATTCACCGCATTGCCGGTGTGGTCATGATTTGCGTCAGCCTGTACCACGCCTGGTATCTGTTTAGAAATCCTGACGGGCGGCAGCTGATCAAGGACATGCTGCCCGATTTGAAAGACGTCACCGACATTCGCGATGCCATGCTCTTCTACCTGGGCGTGAGCGACAAGCGTCCGATGTTCCGCCGCTTCTCGTATGCCGAGAAGGCCGAGTACTGGGCGTTGATCTGGGGCATCTTCGTCATGGCGGGAACGGGCCTGCTCATCTGGTTCAAGATGCCTATCATGCACCGCGTTCCCGGCTGGTGGATCGATGTCGCGATTACGATTCACTGGTACGAAGCTGTGCTCGCGACGCTGGCAATCATCGTCTGGCACTTCTATGCGGTTATCTTCGATCCCGACGCCTATCCGATGAACTGGGCCTGGTTTGATGGCAAGATGTCGGTCGAGCACTATGAGCACGAGCACCCGCTGGACATGCTCGCCATCGAGCGCGCACAGGAGATGGATGAGCCCGCGATCGAAGAGGGCGCGAAGCCGGCAAAAGAAAAAGAAGAGGCTTCCGACGAGGTCGGAGCTCCAAAGTAGACGACTGGACGTGATTAGAAGGCCGGAGTGAGGACGGCGAGCAAGTGGGAACTGGCCGCCTCACTACCACTTTGCTGTGATGTTGCAGGTTGCCACAAGTGGTATAAGGGCAGCATCCGGGGTCAACCAATAAAGAGCAGTTTTCATAGGAGAGCGGTTTTTCATGTCTGACAAGAAGCAGGGGACTTCTTTTGATCTAAACGCCTTCATACCCGAGAAGCTGATTAAGAACAAGATCAGCATGATCGGGCTTGCCCTGGCGGTAGTCGCACTGGCGAACATTATTTTCCTGTTCCTGGTCGACATGGTGTCGACGCAGTCCAGTCCGTACATCGGCATTCTGGCCTACATGATCATGCCGGGCATTTTGCTCTTCGGTCTGCTGCTGATGATCGTGGGCATGATCCTGGAGCGGCATCGGCGCGCGCAGGGTCTGCCGGAGGCCACTCCGCTTCCGCGTATCGACCTGAATAACCCATCACAGCGCAGCTCGGTCGCCTTTGTCCTCAGCTTCATCGTGATCTTCGCTCTGCTCAGCGCGGTAGGAAGTTATAAAGCGTATGAATTCACCGACTCGGTGTCGTTTTGCGGCCAGCTCTGCCACACGGTGATGCACCCGGAGTTTGTCGCGTACTCGGCCTCGCCGCACGCCCGCGTAGCCTGTGTCGATTGTCACGTTGGACCGGGGGCGGGCTGGTATGTCCGTTCAAAGCTTTCCGGCTTGCGCCAGGTGTACTACACCATCCGCGGAACCTATCCCCGGCCGATTCCTACCCCGGTCGCCAACCTGCGCCCGGCGCAGGAGACATGCGAGCAATGCCACTGGCCTCGTAAGTTTTGGGGATCTCAGTTAAAGACCTTCACTCATTATGGCTTCGACGAAAACAATACCCCCAGGTCGATTCGCATGCTGATCAAGGTGGGCGGCGGCGACCCGAGCCTCGGGCCGTCGGGCGGCGGTATTCACTGGCACATGAACATTGCCAATAAAATCGAATATTTCGCAACCGATGAACAGCGTGAGGTAATTCCCTGGGTGCGGGTGACGGACAGCAACGGAAAAGTTACCGAGTACTTAACCAAGGACAATCCCCCTAAGCCGGATCAGATTGCCAAGGCTGAGAAGCGCCGCATGGATTGTGTGGACTGTCACAACCGGCCGACCCACATCTATGTTCCCCCCGATAGTTCTGTGGATCTCGCCATGGCGCTGAACCAGATCGATCCTTCACTGCCGTATATCAAGCAGCAGGGCGTGCAGGTGCTGACGGCGGGCTACAAGACCTCGGCCGAAGCGCAGCGGGAAATCCCGGCCAAGATCAAGGCCTTTTATCAGGACAAATATCCCCAGATTGCCAGCACCAAGGCAACCGAGATCGACGCGGCCGCGGTTCGGCTGGCGCGCATTTACGGGACGACCTTCTTTCCCGAGATGAAGGTTGACTGGAAAACCCATCCCAATAACATCGGGCACTTCTATTCTGCCGGATGCTTCCGTTGCCACGACGGGAACCATGTTAGCGCCGATGGCAAGGTGATCAGCAAGAACTGTAATTCCTGCCACACCCTGGCTGCGCAGGAAGAAGGAAAGGAAGAGCTGGCGGCGATTCCCAACCAGTCTTTCAAGCACCCGGTGGACATCGGCGACCTGCAGTCGGTGACTTGTTCTGATTGCCACAATGGAGGAGGGGGAGCCCAATAGGTTCCTCCGGCTTCGCCTGCCTGCCCTCCAGTGACCTACGTCACAGGTGCTGGTGATAAGACTCACGGCCCTTTGGGTCGTCGAAATCCTATCGTTACATCAGCAACAGAGAGCCCATCCGTAACCGTTTGGGGAGGTAAACATGACAGCAGGCAACGGCTCAGAAGCAGCAGCCGTAAAACAATACAAGCCGCGTCTTATCTTTTGGGAAGTCACCAAGGGCTGTAATCTGCGCTGCATTCACTGCCGGGCGACGGCAACCGAACTCATGTCCCCGGAGGACCTGCCGACAGCCAAGGCGCTGAACATCATCTCTCAGATTGCCGACTACGGAAACCCCATCCTGGTGCTGAGCGGAGGCGAGCCGCTCTATCGCCACGATATCTTTCAGCTGGCTGAATATGCCACCAGCCGCGGCCTGCGTACCGCGCTCGCGACCAATGGAACGCTGGTAACCAGCGATGTTGCGCAGCGGATCAAGGAGTCCGGGGTTAAGCGAGTTTCAATCTCGCTCGACGGCTCCGACGCTGCGACTCACGACTCCTTCCGTGGTATCCCCGGAGCCTTTGACGCTGCGATTTACGGTATGAAGAACCTGCAGCGGCTGGGGGTCTCGGTGCAGATCAACACCACCATTGCGCGCCACAACGCCCATCAATTGCCCGATGTCCTGGCTCTGGCCCGGCGTCTGGGAGCCGACGCGCTGCATACCTTCCTGTTGGTGCCGGTGGGCTGCGGCGTGGATATCGCTGCCGAGCAGATGGTGGCCCCTGACGAGTACGAGCGCATGCTCAACTGGTTCTACGACCAGTCGCTAACCGGCGACATCGAGATGAAAGCCACCTGTGCGCCGCACTACTTCCGGGTTGCGCGCCAGCGGCGTGCCGCAGACAAACTGGCGGGGCGCGAAGTTCCCCCTCCGGTGCAGCATCATCCGCCGACGGAGATTGGTCCCACGGAGATGACGATGCCGGGCTCGACCGGAATTTCTCTTAAGCCGGGCGGCGGTGCTCCCGCCGGACATACCGGCCACCCGCAGGGCCATCCCAGCGACATGAACGCGATGACGAAGGGCTGCCTGGCGGGCACGGGAGTTTGCTTCATTTCCCATGAAGGCGAGGTCTTCCCCTGCGGATATCTGCCGGCGCTTGCCGGCGACCTGCGCAAGCTGAGCTTTGCGGAAATTTGGGAAAATTCGAGCGTGTTTGAAGCGCTGCGCGACGACGACAACCTGAAAGGGAAGTGCGGTTGCTGCGAGTTTCGGCATGTGTGCATGGGATGCCGCGCTCGCGCCTTCGCCGCTACCGGCGACTTTCTCGCAGAAGAGCCATTCTGCGTATATGAACCCGGTACCTCGAACAAGATGGTCCAGGAAATGGCAAGCATCAAGCGACAGTAGCATTCATCGTACGATTCTTCCTCCGGCGGGACGGCAACCATCGTCCCGCTTTTTACTTCTGTCTGGAGCCGCTTTGGAGTTGTTGTATCCGCAAACTCAGTAGTGCGGCGCTTCAGTGCCGCGCAAGGCGACGGTAGTTGTTTTTAGGGACCTCGGAAATGGCTGGGCATCCGCGAGCCTAAGGGCCCGCACTCCCCAGGCTGAGCTCTGATTGCGACCGGGGCGCTGACCCGTTACTCTGAAAGACGGAGAAGCAAGACCATGTCTTTTTACGATTACAGCGCCAAACTCAATAGCGGTAAGGACAAAAAGCTTAAGGACTACAAAGGCAAAGTTCTGCTGGTGGTCAACACCGCCAGCCAATGCGGTTTCACGCCACAATACAAGGGCTTGCAAGAGTTGCATGCGAGATACAAGGACCGCGGCTTTGAGGTATTGGGTTTCCCCTGCGACCAGTTTGGCCATCAGGAGCCGGGCAACGACGAAGAGATCAAGTCGTTCTGTGAAGTGAACTACGGAGTGGAGTTCCCGCTGTTCTCCAAAATTGAAGTGAACGGCGAGAATACTCACCCGGTTTACAAGTTTCTGAAGAGTGAGAAGGGAGGCCTGCTGGGCGACGCCATCAAATGGAACTTCACTAAGTTTCTGGTCGATAAGGAAGGAAACGTCGTTGAGCGCTATGCTCCGATGACCACACCCGAACGTATCGCCGGAGATATCGAGAGGGAACTGGCGCGTTGAAGCCAGGTGCGACCGAGCTTAGTCAGTCCCGCTTCCCTTTGCCTGCGCTGATGGCTTGATTTGGTCGAGTGGCGACTTCTTGAGCAGTTCACGAAGCTTGTCGAGCTGCTCCACTGTGCTGTCGATCATCCACTGGGGAACGGGCACTGGCGCCGGCGGCGCAGAATCTGAGGTCGGAACCGCCAGGTTCAGTTTCTTCGCGTCTTCCAGCAATTCGTTGGCTTTGGCATCGTCTCCCAGACCCGCGTAGGCCTGCGACATTGTCGCCTCGATCCAGAACTCGTTTTCTCCGCTCGGCTTGGGAGTGGAGCTTAGCAACCTCTGGCAAAGATCGACCACTTTGCTCCAGGTACGCCGAGCGATAACGAAGTCGGCAATCGCTTCGGCGGGATCTGCAGCCGGCAACACCGCGCGAATGGTCAGCATGTATGCCAGATTGATTCCGTTGTAATAGTCATTCTTTACGTAGAAGCCTTTTTCCAATGCCCAGATCGCGCTATTAAGGTGAGCTATGTCCTGGGTCTCTTCCCAAAGCCGCTTCTGCACCGAACCGTAAAGCCCCAGCGTTTCGGTGTCCGTCGAGGTCTCCGGCCGGAGGCCCAACAGCAATTGTTCAGCTTGCTTTAAAGCGTCCACGGTGGTCGGGAGCTTAGTCTTGTAAGTTGCTAATGCCAACCTCTGTACCACGTAGGCATCGTTCGGCATCATGCTGCGAACTACCATCAACAGAGCTTTGGCGCTGACGAAGTCGCTGTGCTTGATGGCGTCCTCGACCTGGTCCATCAGGGCGCGAACCGTCGGCTCATTCGATGGAGCCGGCGCCGGAGGCGCAACCGCAGCCAGAGCGCGCACTACTTCCTTGACAGCCATTACGGGCGGCTCGAGGTCCCGCAAGAAGGTGTATACCGGACTATCGCAAGCATCCGCTTGCGCACCAACCGTGCGTATCGCCTCCGTCAGCACCGCCTTCATACGCTCGACTTCATCGTAGTCGATGCCTTCGCCCATGTGGTGGTACTTGCGAACCGCAATCTGCCCGATGTCGAAGGGGAATACCAGCTTGTCTTCGGCAATGGTAATCGTAGTGCGCGGCCGAAGCGCATAGCGCACTCCCAGCTCGTAAAACGCGTTGGGATTGTAAGTAGAAACATCGGCAACGACTACGTCCGCAGTCAGCAATTGCTTATACATGGGCACATTAATGTTGCCGGCGTGCTGGATTTCATCGGCGCGAACGCAGTCGTAGCCGGCATCCGTGGCTGCCGGCTTAATGATGTTCTTGTAGGTCTTATCCAAATCGAGAACCCGTCCCGACTGGAAATCCGTCTTCTTTCCGAATCCCATCACCACGAAACAGGTAGGCATAGCACGGCAGCATAGCACAGGCTCGGGCCTTTGCTGGCAGGAATCTCCATAGTTTTAAGGGGGCTCCCGCTCACTGCAGCTGCCCGAAAACGGCAACCCCGGTTTGAGTGCCTACGTAGACGCGGCCATTGGCGATCATGGGCGTGATGAACTTGTTGCCTGGACCGAACTGGTCGCGCGAACCCTGCTGATTGCTGTTGTAGAGTTCCTGGGTGAGATCGAGCGCATTGTAGGCATGGAGCACCGCCGGCGACATGTTATCGACTGCCCAGAGTATGCCGTTGGCAGCGAAATTTGAGGAGATGCTGGGCGTAGCTCCGGGATAGCTGAATGTAATG
This sequence comes from uncultured Acidobacteriaceae bacterium, assembly GCA_963846815.1. GTDB lineage: Bacteria > Acidobacteriota > Terriglobia > Terriglobales > Acidobacteriaceae > CAVVDY01. The sequence continues at coordinate 1,335,324 of CAWJXG010000001.1, forward strand.
CTGGTCTGGCTACTAGGGTTAGTGGCAAGTTTGCCATTCACAATGGGAAAGGCCTTGATGTGGTCGCCGGTTCCTCCGAAGTAGACAGTATTGTGGAAATACGCCGGCATTGACCATGCGCCGCTGCTGAGTGCTCCCTGTAATTCCTGATAGAGATTGTTATTGTTATTAGCGTTCCACTTACCCATATTGTCGCGGTCGGCGACATAGATGTTGCCATCCTTCCCGGCGCCAATCACCAGATGCAGTTTTTTGTTGGCGCTGACGGAAACGTCGGGAAGCACCAGCGCTCCGCCCGAGCCCAGATCGACGTCGCTGTTCGACTCCTGCACGGTGTTGTACATATTGAAGTAATCCGCCACGGTAAGTGCTCCTGACGTGGACACCTTCACCATGGCATTGCCGTAGTCGCCGTTAATCGGAAATCCGTTGCCGTCGAGTGTGGTATCGAAGACCCCGTTGGCATCGAGGAAGTAGACGTTGCCCTGGTCGTCGGCGGCCAGTCCTGCGCCTGCCTGCCAGATAGACCCTCCATATCCATTCGGCGTGAAGTTCAAGACCGAGAGCTGCTGCAGGGTCGATGCGCTGTATTGCAGCATCCAGCCGGTATAGGGACGAATATCGCAGTGCGAGGTGAAGGCGAGATAGATGTTGCCGCTAAGCTCCAGCAGGCCTGACCGTTCGGCATATTGCTTCGGGTCGAAAACAACGAAGCCGTTCTGGTGGTTATCGCCATTGCCGGGATACTTCGCCTGTATCTCGGTTGGTCCGCCGAACAGCTCTGCCCCGGTAACAAGATCGAGCGCATGCAGTCGCTGATGATAGCCGCCGTTGGAATCCTTTGACATGGCGACGAAGTAAATAGCGCCGTCGGGCAGCTGGTTGCGATCGATGACCGGAGTGTCCGTGATGCCGATCTCGGGAGAAATCTGGCTGCAGCCGTTCACCGCCTCGCTCGGCGTCTCACCTTGCAGCAAGGCGGTGGACTTCCAGTATTGCGTTCCAGTGTCGGCATCGAAGGCGTAGATGCTGTCGTGTTCTGTCACCACATAAAGAACGTTGTGGTCCTGGCCGTTAATCATGACGTTCGACGCGTAGAGCGGCTCGGCATCGACTTTCCCGTCGGTAGAGAGGAAGTTTACTTTGCCGAAGGTGCTGGAGTTCACATTCGACAGCGTTAGCGCGGTTTCCAGCTGCATCAGCCCGGTGCGCCCGATGTCATCATGATAGGTCAGCATATTAAGCGGCCCCGCCGAGGCGCCGATCTTCTTCTGTGCGGAAAGAGGCAGGATTAACGAACAGGCAACGAACAGAGTGCAGAGAGCGGAGTAGGAACGCATGCGCACCTCCTGAGCAGGTTTGGATGTCGGGACGTAAGCTGACGTTCTGTTATTTGCGAAGTTTTCGCGCGAAATCAAAGACGGAGCAAAATCGGCTGGATGCCGCAACAAAGCCCAACTTTACTGGTCGAATTCGGGGTGAGCATTTGCCCAGGCGATCAAGTCGGCCCGGGACCACAAGAAGCAGGAAACCTGCGGTTTATAACTGCCTTGCTCGTAGAGGGAGCGGCGCTCTTCACTTCCAATCAGAAATCCAGAGTCGGACGGAGCCGGCCCCAGGTCGAAGATCTTTGCCCCACCGCTGAGCGGGACCTCGCGCAACCAGCCCAGGCGCGGAGTAGTCTCAGCCGTTTCTTTGCAGAAGAACCATGACGCCGACATTACTCCTTTGATCGCAGGCTGCTTTTCCAGGGACCGCGCGGCGCGGTAATAGGTAAAGTTCGATTCCTTTTCCAGCAGCATCAGCTTGTTCTTGCGGCGGTCGTTCAGGTGCAGCTCGAACAAAGGTGAGAAGCCGCCCATCTTGGTGGCGATGTGCCGCAGCAGGCTGAACACCGTTGGAGTCTTGGTGACCCATGAGCGGGGAAATCCGGCAAGCTCCCAGTGAAACTGTCCTGCAGGGAAGCGTCGCAGAGTAACGATGCGCGCCATCTCGCGATAGCGAACGTGGTCGAAACGGAACTGCGATACCCGTGCGGCGGGCGGATTGGCAAAGGAATCGAACTCTTCCGCAAACAGCTCCTTCATGCGGTCAGAGACGGGCAGTGCGGCAACCTGTTTCGTCGCGTGCTCGGAGGCCAACATGAGCAGCGCCCGCTCGACCGGGTTCTCTTCCTGGCCGATTAAGACCTCATCGCGCAGGTGGCCGACTGCTTCAGCGCTGGAGGGATCGACAGTGACTTGGGACAGGAACTGAAAGGCGGCTGCGGGTTTGGCATTCTTGCCCAGGCGAGCGAGCACTTCCGGAAACGGCGAGACGCTCAGGTTGTTACGGCAGGCCTCCGAGGCGAGTGCAAGCCTTTCTGAAAACGCGGAGCCGGCTACGCCCATGAAGCAGCTTTCGCCTGGGTGACGTAACGCTCAAATCCGTTGAACGAATCGATTTCGCCAAGCACGTCGGGAGGAATTCGGATGCTGAAGGCTTCTTCGATGACCTGCATGAGCGTGAAGTGATGTTCCGAGTCCCAGTTCGCGACCGTATCAGCCGTGGCGGCAACCGCCTCGTCTGGAGAGAGGTCGGGAAATACAGCGGTGAAGCACTCGACGAGACGCTCGCGAAGATCGGTCATGACGCAAATTCTACACTCATGTACCAGGGCAACTTACGCTTGGAAAATTCATTCGCAGCCAGGGAATTCTCTTCGCCGGCAGCCTGTCCGGTCAACTGGTGGAGCAACTCCTGCACCGGACCGTTGCGTTCGGTCTTCTTAAAGTTAAACTTGATGCACGAGATCGAAGTGCTTTCAAACAATGAATTTAGCATGGCGTATTCAATGCGCCGGGCAAAGGCTCGACAGCTTAATACCCAGGTGTTGATTTCCAACTCGCCCCGCTCATTGCAGTGTCCAGCGAGAACCGAAATCTTTCCGAGTGTTCCAAACCTGTCCTGGTAGGAGGCGATCCATGCGAGATGGCTCGGCTTCTGCAAGTACTGCGTCCACTCAGCATCGCTGATGCGCTGCCCGTTCAAGTTGAACTGGTTGGTCTTGTTGATCAGCTCCAGCGCCCGTGGGTCGGGAGGCATGCTCACCGGGGCGATGGTCAGCACGCCGTTGGCGCCAGAGAGCACGGCTTCCAGCGATCCCGCCCCATCGATTTCGCTGCGCAACTCGGCTTCGGACCGCAGACTTTTCAGGCGCAGTGAATCTTCCTTCGAATCGAATGGCTTGCCGAAAAGGTCCGCCAGCTCGCTCAGAAGCGCCGCCGTCTGATTGGGATCGGATTCAAACAAGCGGCACTGGATGGACGGATGCGCGTTCGTTACTTCCGCCAGTTCGAGCTTGCTGTCATCGATGAAGACGACGCTGTCAGCGGCAATGTTCCACGCCTTCAGAATTCTCCCGACGGACTCCGACTTGGGACTCCAATGGACTTCGATGGGAAAAACCGAGTCCCGGCGCAGCAGGATGTCGGAGCGGTTCATCGCAGCATCTACGACAGCCGGATCGTTCTTACTGGCGATTGCGACCAGAACGCCGGAATCCGCCAGGCTCTGCAGCATCTGCTGATAGGCGCCGTGGTGCGCGGATTCGTGTTCCAGGTCCCAAGCCACGTTGTCGGGTCCGACTTCACCGACGATTCCCGTCCAAAGTGTTTCGTCCAGATCGGTGATGATGCCCTTCAGCGGTGCCGAAGGTTTGAGCACCTGCGCCAGCAGTTGAGCCAGCGCGTCGGCATGCGATAGCTGATAGGGAAATCCCGCCCGGCACATGGTTCGCACATCCAGGCGCTGGTCTGTGGGAGACATTGCCACCAGGCGCGCGGGGTTCAGCAGCCGGAGGTGGTGATGTGCCGAGAGCCTCGCAGCAAACGAAGATGCGAGCGTGTCGAGTTGCGCTTGCAGTCCGCTATACAACGGCCCAGGAACCGGCTCAACCGGAGCGGCGGAAACCGAAGGCAACGTGATCGCGAAGATTCCTGCTGACGCCGCATCCACCAGCGCCTGCTCCAGCAACTTGAGCTGACGCTCGACGTTGGAACAGATGTCTGCGACGCGGGCACGTCCCCATCCCCCATGCTCCCGCCAGCCCAGCCGGCTGTCGAGATCGGCCCACTCCAGCACAACGGCTGCGGTTCCGGAAGGCTTTTGCAGGTAACGCGTGAGGTTGCCCAGCAGATCTCCGAAGCGTCCCGTTCGAACCTCAACACGATGATCGGGCAAGCGATCTTGCAGGTGAGCGGCGAGGAAGGTGTCCAGAGGTTTAGCAGTGAATCCGCAAATCAGAGCGACCGGGAAAACTGGAAGGCTGCGATCCACCTTCTTTAGGGAATTAAGGGCCTCAATTAACTTCATGGAATGGTCCGAGCACAGATGCCGAAAACTGCGACAGAGCCAGTAATCAGGGTGATATTATCCAAGAGCTACGAGGACGTTTGAGTATAACATCCAGAGAACCTGCGTCGAAGCCGTTTACTGCGTCGCCAAAGCTGAGATATAGAGCCGCCTTAAAAGAGTCATGGGTCTCCTGAAGAGCGCCAAAAACATAGTCATTGGGAGCAGGGGATTAGGCTTGTCTCCCATCATTGCGCGCGGTCCATGGCGTAACCGGCACCTGCTGATTCTGTGTTATCACGGCATCGCTATGGGCGACGAACATGCCTCGCATCCGGAGATGTTTCTTCCCGCAGACACATTTGAAGCCCGGCTGGCGCGGTTGAAAGCATTCGGCGCGAACGTGCTCGACCTGGGAGAGGCAGTCCGCAGATTGAAGGAGGGCACGCTCCCGCCACGCAGCGTGAGCATCACCTTTGATGACGGATGGGCCGACTTCTACGCGAAAGCCTATCCTGCGCTCCGTAAGTTCGGTTTTCCTGCAACTGTTTACCTGACCACATACTATTGCTTCTACAATCGGCCGATTTTTCTTTTTGCGCTCCGGCACATGATGTGGAAACAGCGTGAGCGGGTGATCGAAGGCCATCCATTCACGTTCCTGCCCCCGGTCCTTGATTTGCGCATGGAAGAGAGGCGAGCCAAATTGTCGGAGCAGCTCAATGACTATGCGAGGACGCAGGATCTTTCCGGCAGGCAAAGAGATGAGCTTGCGGCCGAGTTCGCATTGGCCATCGGCTTCGACTACTCGGAGATCACGCGCGGCCGCCTGTTCCACGTGTTGAACCCTGAAGAAGTGGCCGCCATTGCTTCCGGCGGCATCGACGTTCAGCTGCACACGCATCGCCACCGAACGCCCCTGAACCGCGAGAAGTTTGTTCAGGAGGTCCGCGAAAACCGGCAGCACATCAGCGAGATGACCGGCAAGGACCACCTGGTTCACTTCTGTTATCCCAGCGGAGCGATTCGCGCGGATTTTCTGCCTTGGCTGAAGGAAGCCGGGGTGGAGACGGCTACCACTTGCGACCATGGTTTCGCGTCGCCGGGCGACGACCCTCTACTGCTGCCTCGGCTGCTGGACCAGTTCAGAATTGCGGAGAACGAGTTCGAAGCCTGGTTGTCGGGCTTGATGGCCTTTCTTCCCAAGCGGCAATATCCTCGTCTGGACGTAGCCCCGGAATAACTTTCGAGAGTGGGCCAAGATTCTCGTTCAACTTGCGGCGGAAGTATGTGAATATGGTCACCCAAATGAATGAACAGGATTTTCGCCGCCAAGCCGATGCAAGTCTCGAGTCGCTGAAGCGCAGCCTCTACGAAGCCGAAGGGGAAGCCGACTTCGAGGTCGAAGAGAACGCGGGCGCGCTACACATCGTCTTTGAGGAGCCGCCGGGAAAGTTCGTCATCTCGCCGAATGCTCCGGTGCGCCAGATTTGGATTTCAGCTCTCGCCACCAGCTTTAAGCTCGATTGGTCGGAGAAGAAGCAGGAGTTCGTGTTGACGAAGACCGGCGAGTCGATCAAACAACTTGTCGGACGGCTGATCAACGAGCAGTTGGGCGAGGAAGCGATTCGCCTGAAATAAGCCGTTGCCGGGGATTTGCACCTGGCAGATCCTAAAGAGGCGAGAACTATTTACACGTGTTGACTCCACGCTCGATGGCCGTGCCCTCCTCGTAATCGTTCCAGGTTACGATCATGAGAAAGGGAAGCGGACGCTGCGCATCGTAATAGCGGCGGAAGAGGCGCAGGGTCTCGTCGAAGGTGCGTCCGCAGCGCGAACTCATGTGCCGATTCTGGCTCCAACTGGCGCGTGAGTCGTTAAAGCCCGGCCATGCCGCGCCGACAGCAATCTTGTTGGGATATTGCGCGATCATGGTCTGGTAGAAGTTCTCCAGGTAGTCCTCGCCCCAGTTGCTGCCGTTTGGGCTCCAGCCCGCCTTGCCGGGGTTCACCCAGGCAAAGAAGCCATCAAAGTCGTTAGCGTATTTCGCATCGATGCCCTTGAGGATGAGCAGGGGCGGGTCTTCCCACGACTGGGTCGTCCGGCGCACACGGTTCCAGTCCGTGTGCCCGCCCTTGGGAAAGATGAAGATCACCGGCTTGCCTTCGTAAACCAGATAAGAGCTGCGCGGGATCATGGCGTGCGGACCGATATAGCGGTCATACGCGTACTGCAGGTCGACGATCACCGCATCCGTGCTGTTCCCCGGATTGCTGTCGTCCTCGTCGTACATCAGCGCGACCTTGAAGTCTTTCTCCGCCGCGGCCTGCTGCATCAGGGTGTACGCCTTGTCCTCAAAGCCGTGACGCGGGCCGTACCAGTTCACCACGAACCCGGCGATGCCAAGCTGCTTGGCATGATCGATCTGCTGAGCGATAACCACCCGGTCGAGCGACGAATATCCGACGTCGATGTGGTTAGGCTGGCCGAACCAGGGCTGATAGTCGGCGAGGATGACGGGATCAGCCGTTCCGCCAATAAAGTGATTCATGGCAAGAGGCTGATGCACGGCCTGATGGCTGCACCCGAGGGCTGTGATAAGGGGGAGCGCGACAAGCAACATCAGGGCCCGAAGTCGAAACTTACGAGAAAGCAAACTATGCATGGTTATCAGTGGTTTCACAATTGCCTTGAATCAGGGCGCCCAGGCACAAAAGTTCCTGAAAACGAATTCGGCATATCGGATCAACGCAGTTAGATGGTTTTTTCCCCGCTGGCGTTGGTCAGAGCTGATGCTGGAGTGGGCAAACTGCCAAGCTTTTGTGGGGTCCTGCCCCCCGCTGGGAGGCCCTTCACGACCCGGCGTTTTGCGTGCCTGCCGCCTGCGCCATTAAACTTCTAATGTGAGGATTGCACTCGGGCAGATCAACACCACCATCGGCGACTTCGCCGGCAATTCCCGAAAGATCATCGACTATGCGGACCGCGCCCGCAAGGGCGGCGCCGAACTGGTGCTCTTTCCGGAACTCTCCATCTGCGGCTATCCTCCCCGCGACCTGGTCGAGCGTCCCTGGTTTGTCGCGAAAAACCGCGAGACCGCCGAGCAGATAGCGCGGAAGACCCAGGGGATTGCTGTGATCGTCGGGCTGGTGACACCTACCCACAACGGCACCGGCAAGTCCGTTCACAATTCGGCAGCGTTATTGCGCGACGGCAGGATCGACTTCATTCAATCAAAGCGCCTGCTACCCACCTACGATGTTTTTGACGAAATGCGCAACTTCGCGCCGGCCGACTCGCAGCAACTCTTCACCTTGGACGACAAGCAGGTTGGGCTGACGATCTGCGAAGACGCGTGGAACGACAAAAATTTCTGGGACCGCCGTCTGTACGGCGTCGATCCGGTGGAAGACCTCATGCGCGCCGGCGGCAAGGTCCTGTTAAACATTTCCGCGTCCCCCTTCTTCCTGTGCAAGCGCGAACTGCGCCGCAACATGTTGTCGGCATTAGCACGGCAATATAACGTGCCGGTCGCACTGGTAAATCAGGTGGGCGGCAACGACAGCCTGATCTTCGATGGCTCCAGCATCGTGGTCGCGCCCGATGGATGTGTCATCGCGCGGGCAAAGTCGTTCGAGGAGGACCTCATCTTCTTCGACACCGACTCGCTCAAGGGCGACATGCGCGAACGCGACGAAACGGAAGAGGGCAGCGCTTATGCTGCGCTGGTGCTGGGTACGCGCGATTACGTTCGCAAATGCGGTTTCCATTCCGTGGTGCTGGGACTGAGCGGCGGCATCGATTCTGCTCTCACCGCCTGCATTGCCGTGGATGCCCTGGGGCCGGAGAACGTGATGGGCGTCGCCATGCCGGGTCCCTACTCGTCGCAAGGCAGCATTGATGACGCGGCCGCGCTGGCAAAAAACCTGGGCATTCAGTATCAGATGGTTCGCATCGACGACATATTCTCGTCGTACCTTTCGGGATTGAAACCGGCATTCGGGAACCGCGCCGCTGATGTCACGGAAGAGAATATTCAGGCCCGCATCCGCGGATCGGTGGTGATGGCGCTGTCGAATAAGCTGGGAGCGCTGCTGCTGACGACCGGCAACAAGTCGGAACTGGGCGTGGGGTACTGCACGTTGTACGGCGATATGTGCGGGGGACTGGCAGTGATCTCCGATGTGCCCAAGACGCTGGTGTACCGGCTGGCACGCTACGTCAACCGGAACGGCGAGCGCATTCCGAAGTCGACGATCGAGAAGCCGCCTTCCGCCGAACTGCGCCCCGATCAGAAAGACAGCGATTCGCTGCCGCCGTACGAGATACTGGACACCATCCTGGTCGAATACGTGGAAGACAACAAATCGCCGCAGCAGATTGCCCGGGAACACAACTACGATCCGGAACTGGTGCGCAGCGTGACCCGGATGGTTGACCGAAGCGAATACAAGCGGCAGCAGGCCGCGCCGGGGTTGAAGATTTCCGAGAAGGCGTTTGGTTTCGGACGGCGCTATCCTATCGCCGCGAAGACAGATATATAGCAGCATCACCGCATTCAGAAAGGCGAAGATGAAACTTTTCTTTCGAACCACCGTGGCCTGCATTATTGCGCTTGTCGGCCTGACCCTTTACGCCCAGACCCAGAGCACCATCCCTACCAAGCTTCCCAGCGAAGCCACGGTCAACGAATTCCTGAAGCACATGTTTGGCTGGAACCAGAATCTGACCTGGAAGGTGGCGAGCATCAAGCCCTCGGAAGCGCCAGGAATTTCCGAAGTGACGGTGGTGTTCAACACGCCGGAGGGCGAGGCGGTGCAGCGAATCTACGTCACACCTGACGAGCACTATGCCTTCTCCGGTGATCTGGTGCCGTTTGGCGCCGACCCATTCGCAGCCGCCCGCGCCGAACTGCAGGGCAAACTCAACGGCCCTGAGCGCGGGCCCAAGGATGCCCCGGTCACGATGGTTGAGTTCGGCGACCTCGAGTGTCCTGCCTGCAAGAAGGCGCAGGCGAACCTGAACAAGTTGATGAGCGAAGAACCCAGGGTGAAGCTCGTTTTTCAGAACTTTCCTCTGGCGCAGATTCACCCCTGGGCATTGACGGCGGCCAAGTACGTCGACTGCCTGGGGCGCGAGAACAATGATGCGGTGTGGAAGTTCATCGCCACAACCTATGATCACCAGAGCGAGATCAACCCGCAGAACGTGGAAACGATGCTCAAGGGCTATGTAAAAGATTCAGGTGGCGATCCTGTGGCGGTCAGCGCCTGCGTTGCTAAACCCGAGACCGAGAAGCGGGTGCAGGCGTCGATTGCCCTGGGTGAAAAGCTCAATGTGAATAGCACTCCGACATTCTTTATCAATGGCCGCAAGGTGGCCGGCTTTGTGAACATGCCTTATGACGCCGCCAAGGCGATGGTGGATTTCGACATGAAGTGACTAGCAATTAGCAACTAGCAGCTAGCAACTGGAAGGCATCTCATAAATCGTCTTGTAACAGGGCGCGGCTTCAGCCGGGCCGTAGTCGACAAGTAATTATCTTGGGCTTCAACCCTGCCCTCTTTTGCAGGGGCTAAAGCCCCAACTTTTCTACAGTCCGTTCGCCACGCCTGAAAGGCGTCTGATACAAGGCAAGCCGATTTATGGGTTGACTTCTAGTTGCCACTTGCTGCTTTTCTTCACTGCCCGGTGGGCAGGGTGATCGCCACAGACTCCCGCATCGGCATGCGCAGGATGTGCGGGGTTATCACCACCAGCAGGTCGGCATCATTCACGTTGTTATCGTGCTCGGAAGCAGCAAAAGTCAGCCCCGGAACGCGGCTGAGGAAAGGCCAGCCATTCACCATGCGCTGGTCGGATTCCGAGATGATGCCGGCTACCACGCTGGATTCGCCGTCGCGCGCAGTGATGGTCCCCGAATACTGCCGGTTGTTGATGATGGGAATGCCATTCGACGTACTCGCCCCTAACGACCGCAGTTGCAGTTCCAGCTTCATGGTGACGTCGGTGTCAGCATGGATGGCTGGCGTTACGCTCAGCACAAGTCCCAGGTCCTCGTAGTTAACCGAGGGTACCGGAGCGATGTAGCTGCCATTGCCGATCACGTTCGCGATGGCCTGCGTGTTGTAGATAGGCGCGAAGGTCGCATTCACGACGGGATAGCGCTCGCCGATCAGGAGCTTTGCCTGTTCTCCCTGGGAAGCGCGCAACTGCGCATTCTCCAAGTTCTTCACGTCCGACTGATTCAGGTTGAAGGTATAGCCCACTCCCGCCGGCTGGGCGTTTATGCCCATAAAGGTAAGGCCGCCGCCGAAGGTCGCGAACGGCTGCATCTGCAGCAGAGGGTTGCTGCTGGAATTTTGCGCCAACTGTCCCAGCAGCGCCTGCAGACCGGTCGAGTTCGCCTGATTGATGCCGCCAGAGGCAATCAACTGATTGATCAGGTCCTGTGCGCCCAAGCCTAGTCCGGCGATAAGCTCCGGGCTGATGTTGAACATCGTGAACTGGGTGGGCAGATTGGCGCCGAGCTGGCGCAACAGAGTCTGGCTGATTTGATAGACGCGGACGTCGAGCAGCACTTCCGGTCGCGCCCGGGTAATGTTTTCCAAAAGCTGGGTCGCTGCCTGAAGCACCGCTTGCGGCGCGCGGATGATGATGCTCTGCTGCAGCTGGTCAGGCTGAATGAAGCGCAACTCGAGGACGACCCGCAGCACGTTGACCAGGTCCGCCAGTTCCTGGGGTGATGTGAGGTCGGGCAGATAGAAGGTGCGAATCGACATCTGCTCAAAATTCGTACGATTCTGTGCCGTATCCGCCAGCACCAGGATTTGCTTGGTAGTGAGTGGCACCCAGAACGTCTTGGTGACGCTGGTTGCGGCTTCCATGGCCGTGGCGAAGTTTACATCGTCAATGTCAAAGCGGGTGTGAATGTCTTTGACCGAGTCATCGAACATTACGGTGATGCCATAAGCCGTGCCCACCGCGGTGAACAGCGAGCGGGCATCGCCGCGAAAATGAAAATCGTGGTGCGCGGAATTCGGTTGCAGCAGGATCTCGTCGGAGCTGTCCGCGACCAGCAGGCCGGGGGTCAGCGGCTTGGTGCGCCAAACGGATTCCTTCAGCCGCTGCTTGGCGAACTGGTTATCGGGATCGAATTCCAGCGCCCGGCGAAATTCGGCCATGGCCACGATCTGCTTTTGCTCGTCCAGCGCCTTGTTGCCGCGATTGATGGCGTCCATCGCCAACTCTTCACGCGTAATCTCGCGGGCGGTCACGTAGTCGACGCTGTGCGGATTGAGCTGCGCTGCCTGCTCGAACTTGTCGAAGGCCTGCTCCAGCTTGCCGGAGTTCTTCAGCTTGACGCCCTCGTCGAAGTCGCGCTTGGCTTCCGCCAAGTCCTTTGGCGATTCAGGAGTGATGATGACAGGGACCGCAGGCTTGGTATCGGACGCCCGCTGTGTGAAAGATGGCTGCTGGGCGGACGCCGCCGGCGGTTGTGCGGGCGCGGCTGTTGGCTGCTGTGCCGGCAATGAGGCGGCAAGCACAATAGCGATCAGAAGCCCGGAGAAAACGCGCATCGCTGCAACGATTGTAAGACACCGGCCAGGCAATGTCCGAAGTTTCGGGACGATTGAAGAAACCGGAATGTGTCTCTCGATAAAGACCTTCATCACGCCAACAACTCTGCTGCCGTCGCCACGCACAATTGCGGAGCATGCCTGGCAAGCTCTTCCCGCGAATAGATACCCGTGGCGACGGCAATCACCGGGAGGCTGAGATGTCCGGCGGCGGCAATATCGGAAGGAGTGTCGCCGACGAAACAGACGCTGGTCTCGGGACCTCGCAACTCGCGAGCCAGCTCAAGTCCGTGGCGGAAGATGTCTTCCCGCTTCTCGTTCTGATCGCTGAACGAGCCGAAGTCGAAATACTGGCGAATGCCCGCGCGCTCGATCTTTGTCCATCCGATGCGCTCCAGGTTTCCGGTAACCACTCCCAGCAGCTTTCCTTCCGCATGCAGGGCGGCCAGCAACTCGGCAATCGCCGGACAAAGCTGCGGCGTGAGCCGCTCGGCGTTGCGCTCAACCTCTCTGCGCATGACCGCGAGAGCTTGCGGCAGCCTGGCTTCGAATTCTCCGCTCGGGACACCGCCATGATGAGCGAGTGCGGCGCGCAGGATGCCGATGTCGGTATTGCCGTGAACCGGAACGGCATCGATGCGGCCCTCGCATCCGTAAATCTGCCGCAACGCCGTGTGAAACGAGTTGTAGTGGATCCCATCGCGCGAGTTGAGTAGCGTGCCATCGATATCGAACAGGTAAGCGTCGAAAGCGCGCCAGTTGAACGGGGCAGCAGGCATCTGACTCAGTGTACGTGAAGTTGGTGAGACTACGGCAGGACGGCATCTGCTCACGATTCTTGGTTTTGCCGGGCAAACTCACCTCAAGCCTTTTGTTCTAACAATGCACAGCGGAGCCGTAGCGGGTTGCGGGGGGAATGCGGCGCAAGGACTCCCAAGGAGCGGGACTATGAACCTGACGATGAAAATGGTGGTGGTTTCATCTTCGCTATTGCTGGCCGGCACCATGTGCATGGCGCAAGCGGAGATGGGTGGCAGTTCGCAAGATCACAATGGCTCGGTGATGGGACAAGCCGCGGGAGGCAGGCTGCAAGGATGCCTGAGCGGGTCGGCAGACAACTACACGCTCACCGATGAGAACGGAGCAATCTACCACCTGGTGGGTAACGACATGGAGCTGCAGAAGGCAGTCGGACACGAGGTCGAACTCACCGGCACGCCCGAATCGCAGCAGGCAGGAGTGGTCAATGGAGGCGCCGCCGGCAACGTAAACGCTTTTCATGTGTCCAGGGTGATGGTGAAGGCGTCGCAATGCAGGAAACCGGGGACATACTCTCCGGGAGCGGGTGCAGCGGGTACGGGCACTCAGCCCATGGGCGGGAATTCAACGACCGACCATCAGCCGAAGGGATCTCCGGGCGAGGGCGCTCCTCCAGAGCCGCATAGGATGGCGCAGGCGCAGCAGCCGACAACACCGGGCTCGGAAGGTCCTGAGCGGCAAAATAGCGATAGCGGCGCGACGACAACCTCTCCCGCTCCCAGCAGCCAGTCCACGCAAAGCGCCAACTCTGCCGGCCGGCCGACCAATTCGACTCAGCAGCCCAACCAGCCGACAAGTGCTACGCCTGCAGTTCCACCGCCGGTGACCTCGGAGACGCCGGCCCAGCCCACAAATCCGATCGGCTCAAATTCCGACGTCGGAGCCGGTCCAGCTCATCCGGCGACCAATCCTGCGAGCCCGCCGGCCACGTCGCCGGCCGTAACTCCGCACATAGATTCCGGGTCTGCAGCGGCGAATTCGGGTTCGCCAGCTTCCGGATCGAACACCTCGGGATCGACGGCGGCAACTCCTAACCCGGAACCCAACGGTTCTTCAGCCACCAAAACAGATACCAATCCCCACGACTAGAGGGGGAATCAGGAGAGGCCAGGGCCCGGTGCAACCGCCGGGCCTTGTCTGTTTCCGGGCGCCTGCCGCGGGAGTTGCAGCACGGCCAATCCGCATGTGCTAAACTGCGGCCATCCCGAGGGTGAGGCCATGCTAGCGATTCGCAAGATGTTGTTTACAGATCTGTTCAAGGGTCTAAAAGTTACATTCCGTAATCAGCATCCGCGAGAGATCTACACCGAGCAGTATCCTCTGCAGCGGCCGCAAGTGGCAGAGCGCTTTCGCGGAGCGCCGCGCCTGAACGTCAATCCCGACAGCGAGGAGTCACTGTGCATAGCCTGCGACCTCTGCGCGCTGGCGTGTCCCGAGCACCTGATTGTCGTCGGCAGCGAACGCAATGAAAAGACGCGGCGCAAGGAATTGACCGAGTTCACCTACGACCTCAGCCGCTGCATGTTCTGTGGTATGTGCGAAGATGCATGTCCGGTCGACGCGCTGGAGTTGACGCAGGACTTCGAAATGGCCAACTACAGCCGCGACGGCCTCATCTGGAATCGCGAAACCCTGGAGAAGGGTCCTGAGCCGAAGATTTATCCGCGATAGAGCACCGGTCAAAAACTTTAACGTAAAACATCTGGCGCCCAAGCTTCATACTTCCACATTTTCCCGGAACGCTGGCTTTATTCTCACAGGAGACCGCTATGGGCCTGTTCGATCAGTTGCAGAATGTATTGACTCAATACACTGCGGGCAACAACACCGCACCCCAGGGTCCGGAGGAAGTGGAAGAACACTTCAGCCAGGTTGCCGCCGTAGCTCCGCAGTCTTCGCTGGCAGAGGGACTGGCCGCGGCCTTTCGGTCTAAACAGACGCCCGCCTTTGGCGAGATGCTCAGCAGCTTGTTCAGCCAGTCCACTGCCGAGCAGAAGGCGGGAATCCTCAACCAACTCCTGGCCGCGGTACCTCCGGGAACTCTCCCGTCTCTGCTGGGGAGCGGCGCTGCCGGCGGCGCTCTGAGCAGCGTCTTACAAAGTGGTACCACAAACATTACGCCGGAGCAGGCGCAGCAGGTTTCGCCGGAGGCGGTGCAGCAGTTGGCGGCCGGCGCCGAGAAGCACAATCCGTCGATCATCGACTCTGCCAGCCAGTTCTATGCCGGCCATTCCACATTGGTGAAGACGCTCGGTGGGGCGGCGATGGCCATGGTGTTGTCGCACATCGCCGAGCGGCAGGCGCAGAAGTAGCAAGGCTTGGGGCAGACAGACACGGACGGGCCAAGGAAAAAGGCAGCCAAAGTACTGCTCAGGCTGCCTTCCTGGTGAGTTTCTCTATTCGAAGATCAGGATGGCGGCCGCGATTACCGTGGTCCAGAGCCCGCGCTTGTCGCCGACAGCCGATTGCGTGGTGTTCATGGTGCGCACAATCTTGTTCGACATGCGGTAGATCTGTTTCTTCTCGTCCCATGACTTGTCGGCGTCGAACTCCACGTCGAGCGTGGTAGCGAGCATTTCGGCCGCTAACTCTTCGGCGTAGTCACCGGCAACATCCTCGGTTTCGCCGAAGGAATGGTGCTCGCTGAGGTAGCCATAGGTGCTGCGGTCGGCAGGAATCGCCAGTCCAATGCTGGCGGCCGTGAGCCGATGAGGCTCACGCGTCGAATTCTCCGCCACTACCGCAAACGTCACCTCACCCGGAGATAGATAGGGCAGGCCTTCTTTGCGTGGTATCAGCTTGCAATTCGGGGGGAAAATCGAGGATACGCGAACCAGGTTTTGGGCGGCGATACCCGCGTCACGCAACGCGAGCTCGAAAGAGGTCAGGCGTTCCTTGTGCTTCCCCACGCCCTTGGTGAGAAAAACACGCTTAGGAACCATGTCTTTTGCCAATTCAGGAGTCCTCCGGAACAATATGCAGTGGGCGAATTGCAAACATAACATACAGATTGGCGAATGGGCGAGATCGCTTGGCAGAAGGCAGGCAGAATGCTGCCAAAAAGCTTTCCGCCCGCGCGCCGAAAGGTTACAGGACGATGAATTATGAGCGTTGACCTCAGCGGAACATGGAAAGCGGATTCTCTCCCAAAGCAGGCTTTTGGGTCCGCAGGCGACTGACATGACCATCACCCTCGATCATCGCGAGCCGCAGTTGCAAGAAGTTATCGATGTGGTCCGAGTCGACGGCCAGCAGCAGCACATGGTTTTCAAATGCTGGACCGACGGGCGCGAAGCCGGATCTGAGTTCGAGGGCAAGCCAATACGGGCCAAGGTCCGGTGGCAGGGCGATGAGCTGTTGATGGAAGTGTGGGTCGACGCCGGCGGCCGTGAAATGCACCTGTGCGATTACTGGTCCCTGTCTTCCGACGGGCAGACGCTGGTGATGGAGCACCGCGACGACAACCTCGCAGGCCAACGCGTTCTGCTGGGCAGAATGGCGTGATTATTGGCTAGCTTTCGCCGCCGATCCTGCAGACTTCTGTTTCACCGCGATCTCGATGAACGCCGATGCCGCCCGGCTGAGGGCCCTGTCTTTGCGGTAGACGAGCGCCAGGTCGCGCTGAATGGTTGCGTCGGAGATGGTGAGCGCGGCCAAACCCTTCGCCTGCAGGTCCTCAGCGACATTGGACGACGGCATAAAGCCGACACCGACATTGGCGGCGACAAAACGCTTCAGCAGTTCGCTGGAATCCAGCTCCATAGAAACCGCCGGCTTCAGCGTTCTCTCTTCGAACAGCGAATCGAGCAGATCGCGCGTCCTCCCTGCTTTCGGAAGCAGAAGCGGATATTCGCAGACGTCTGACAATGTGACACTCTTGTGTCCGGCGAGGTGATGTCCCCGGGCGGTGATCACCACCAGTTCATCGCGGTGAATCGGAACCACCGTCAGACGCTTGTCCTTCACCGGCATCGACACCACGCCGAAGTCACAGGAGTTGTCCAGAATGTCTTCGAGGATTCTGCCGCGTTCCGAGCGCTTCACATTCACCGAGACGCCGGGATATTCCCGCTTGAAGTGGGCGAACACTTCGGGAAGGATGTGCAGACAGGTGCCTTCATTGGCGGAGACGACAATTTCGCCGCGCGGCACGCGATGAAGCTCGGCAATCGTGGTCATCATCACCCGGCGCGCTTCCAGCAGGTCGTGGACGAAGTCCCGAAAAACCTTGCCGGCATCGGTCAGCGTCACGCGGCCACCGCTGCGGTCCAGCAGCCTGGCTCCAACCTCTTCCTCGAGGGCGCGAATTTGTGCGGAGATCGCAGGCTGGGTCCGGAAGCGCCGCTCCGCCGCGCGCGAAAAACTGCTCAGCCGCGCTACTTCGAGGAAGGTTTCCAGTTGATCGAAATCCATAGAACGCGCTCGCTGCCGAGAGCCACCAAACTTTATTGGGTCTGGAGCGATTCTACGTTCGCGGGGCGGTGCAAGTCACACCCTGGGCACCAAAGGCCGGCCTGCCCGCGAGAAAATCGCCGGAGCCGTCCCTGCGGAAGATTATTCCAGCAGGTGCAGGGGACTGCGGTCCTGGTCCAGCATCCTGGCGGCGGCCGCCTTTAATTCCGGGTAGAGGCGGGGAGGGCTGAGCCCCGGGTCGCGGTGTTGCGCAAGCGCCAGTGATTCCGCTGGAGCCGTCGTGCCGGCAGCCTCGGCTTCGATCGAGGCTCCTGCCGCCTGCAGGAAGCTGTTGCTCCAGCGATAGACGTCGTGACGTTGCACCGCTTTACGCAGGCGCGACATGCGCCGCATGCGCTCCTCGCCCGGCATAAGGATCGCCTGCCGTAACGCAGCGGCAGTGCCAACCACGTCGTTGGGATTCACCATCAGTGCGCCGCTTTGCAGCTGTGGAGCCGAGCCGGCGAACTCGCTCAGCACCAGCACTCCCTGCTCATCGACCTGCGCAGCACAATATTCTTTGGCGACCAGGTTCATACCGTCCTTCAACGGAGTCACCAGAGCGACATTGGCGGCGCGATAGTAGGCCAGCAACTGGGAACGATCGAGCCGGCGATAGATGAAATGAATCGGCACCCATCCTGATTCCGTAAAGCGGCCATTGATCTCGCTGATCTTGCGCTCGATTTCCAGCTTCAGGTCGTGATATTTCGGAATGTCTTCCCGGCTGGGCACCACCACCTGCACCAGATTCACTTTGCGCCGTAGCTCGGGATATTGCGAAAGCATCTGTGAAAACGCCTTCAGCTTTTCCGGCAAGCCCTTGGTGTAATCGAGGCGATCGACTCCAATCACCAGCGAGCGGCCTCGCATATCGTCCCGGACCTGTTCGGCGAGGGCGGTAATTTCCGGCGTGGCTGCCTGATCGGCGAACTCGTCGAAATCAATGCTGATGGGGAAGTCGCCTACCAGGGTCTTCCGCCCGTTGCGCTCGATTATGAGCTGCTTGCCCAGGTTGATGACCGTTGCGTCGGGCACAAAACGGCGCACGCAAACCGCAAAGTTGTGGCGGTCGCGCGAAGTTTGCACACCGACCAGCCCGAAGTCGAGCATTGAATCCAGCAGCTGTGTCCGCCACGGCAGCTTTTCGAAGATGTCGGGCGAAGGAAACGGTATGTGCTGAAAATAAGCCAGGCGGCAGCGCAGACCCAGGCGCCGAAGCGATGCCGCCACTCTTGTCAGGTGGTAGTCATGCACCCAGATGAAATCGTCATCGTGGGCTACGCTGGCGATCCGATCGCCAAAGCGATCGTTGATGGCCACGTACGAGTCCCAGTAGTCGGGATCGAAGTTGCACCGCGACTGCAGATCGTGAAACAGCGGCCAGACCACTTCGTTGGAAAAACCGGAATAGAACTTGGCCCGTTCTTCTGCGGACAAGAAGACCGGGAAGACATCGAACTCCAGCTCCGGCACGGAACGCAGCACATCCTCCACGCCGGGCGAGTAGTCCGTTCCCGTCCAGCCGATCCAGCAGCCCTGATACTTGCGGAATACCGAACGCAGCGCGGTGACCAGGCCACCGGAACTGGGACTCACGGTGTAGGAATCACCGGCGCGCTCGATGGAAACCGGTAGACGGTTGGAAACAACGACGAGCCTCCTATTGGTAGTCATACTCACCTCGACTGGCGCGCAGCCAGCTCTCCAGGAACGCGATCAGTTCCTCGGGAGGAGAAATCCAGTAGCGCGCCGAACTGGACCGATGTTGTTCACGAACCAGAACCGTCAACCCGGCGGGATTCAGTGCCCGGAACGCATCTTCATCGGTTACGTCATCCCCCAGGTAGGCGATTGGATTGTCCTCGCCTTCCTCTTTGAGGATGGCCTTCACAACGTCTCCTTTATTGGGGGTGCGCACCCGCAGTTCAATGCCGCCGTCGAAGTAGACGATGGCCAGTCCGGCAGAGAAGGAAATCGGCTGCAGAATGCGCAGCGCCACCGTGCCCACCTCGGAGACGACGTCAGGAGAGAGCCCGCGCCAGTGGACCGCGAGGCTCCCAAACTTCATTTCTGTGCGATCGTGCAGCCCGCGTTCTGTAAGCTGCTCTGCCGCCAGATCAAATGCGCGGGCAACGCGAGTGTCGGGTTTGTTCAAAAAATACTGGCCATCGGGCAGCAGGCGCTCCATGCCGTGCGAGCCCCAGATCTCAACCGACAGCTTTGTTCCGAGCAGACTGGGGATTTCCCGCGCAGTTCTTCCGCTCACCACTACGACTCGCGTGGCTGTATCGGAAACAATTTCATCAAGCAGTTCAGCAACTCCTGGATAGGGAAGCGCCAGCTGGCGCTCTTTGCGGAAGGGCGCCAACGTTCCGTCGTAGTCGAGCAGCAGGCTTGATCTCTTTGACTTCTTGAAGGAACGAAAAAAGGGTGCGAATGAAGCTTTTCGTTCCCCTGAAATGGCGATCATGAGAAACCTCCTTGCAAAGACAAAGGTTTCGCAGTGACATACAGCACGCGCACCGCGGCAATCTGCTCAGCGAAGGAAGTGGTCTAACAAAGCCTGGTACAGGTGAGGTCGATCAGGTTAGAGCTGACGCTGCTGTGGGCAAAATCCGGCGAGAGAAGAAAAATTCCAAGCCGCGGTCGAAGCAGTGTGAGCGCCGAGGCTGCCGCTGCGATGGCAAAAAACAGCAGGTCGGCATTACGCGCCGCGCGCAGAGCCGTCGGGTCGATGTCGAAGGCCGGGAGCACGAAAATGTAAGCTACAACCAGCAGAAGACACACTGCTATCGTAACTTTGACCTTACCCGGCATGTCTTCATTTTCCTCTGTTATGTGATGCAGGTCAACTCACGTTGCGTGGGTTGGCGACAGCACTGCTGCTCACGAGAGCTTCAGATTTCGTTCTTCTTAGCCAGATCCGTGATGCGGTCGGCAGCGCGAAACGCGAGCGCCTGAATGTGCTCTGTCGGCTGGCCCCGGCCGCTGGTGACGAAGCTCGATCCATCGCAGAGAAAGAGGTTCGGTACATCATGTGTGCGATGATCGGCGTTCACCACCGACGACTTCGGATCGTTGCCCATGCGGCAGCTTCCCAGCAGGTGCACGGCGAAAGTCGATTCCGTAACCGGGTAGGACCAGCGGTCCAGAGCGCCGGCAGCTTCGAGAATCTCCATGGCCCGCTCCTGCTGATACTTCGAAAACTTCAGGTCGTCGGGATGATCTTTGTAGGTCACGCACATTGCGGGCAATCCCCAGTCGTCTTTGAGCGTGTCGTCAAGCGAGATGCTGTTGTTCTCCACCGGCAGCGAAGTTCCGTGGCCCATCAATACCATGCTGCGGGTGAAGTATTTTGCCAGCAGCTTCTTGTATTCGCTGCCCCATTGAGGAGCGCTCGGCGAGAGGCCTCCCATGGCAAAAGTGATGGGATAATTCTGGAAGCGCGCGGTGATTCCGCCGCCGCCATAGAAGCCCAGCTTGGGATCGACTTCGTAGAAGTCCTGCATGGCGCGCGTTACTTCAATGCTCTTGTAGCCGTTGAGTTCGTGTTCAAATGCCCCGGCGCAGACAGAATCGGTGTTGAACATCAGGTATTTGCCGACCACGCCGCTGGAGTTTGCCAGCCCGTGCGGAAAGCGGTTCGACTTCGACATCAGCAGCAGGCGCGGTGTTTCAGAGCCGTTGGCGGCGACGATGATTGCCTTGGCGCGCTGGCGCTTCTCGATCTTGTTCTCGTCAAAGTAGATGGCCGCCGTGACCCGGCCCTTGTCATCCATTTCGATTTTGCGCACGTAGCTGTGTGGCCGGATCTCGCAGCGTCCGGTGGCGACGGCCTGCGGAACCATCGACGGCAGCGGGCTGGACTTGGCGCCATGCTCACAGCCGAAGCCTTCGCACCATCCGCAGTGCTGGCAGGCCATGCGACCCTGGTACGCCTTGGAGATGATCGCGACCGGAGCAGGGCAGGGATGATAGCCAAGCTTGCGCGCGCCTTCTTCGAACAGGACTCCATCGGGCTTGACTGGCATCGGCGGCAATGGATAACCCTTTGAGCGCGGTGGATCAAATGGATTCGTGCCCGCCTGGCCCGAGACGCCCAGGTCCCACTCGGCCTTGGTGTAGTAGGGCTCCATGTCGGCATAGGTGATGGGCCAATCGGCAAAACCGGTGCCTGCGATCGTCCCTTTCTTGCTCGCCTCGATGAAGTCAATCTCGTGAAAGCGCCAATAGTTCGCGGTGAAATGCACCGCGCCGCCTCCGACCAGGCGGCCATACATGATGCTGGGCTGCTTCTGCGGCTTGTCCTGCGGAGTCTTGCGAAAAGTCTGCGGCTGCTTGCGCCAATCGTTGGTAAGCGCGGCGTTGCTCCAGTTCAAGTATTCGTTGTGGCCGAAATCTTTTGCCGACTTCCACGGGCCCTGCTCCAGCACCACAACGCTGAAGCCGTTCTGCGAGAGCTCGCGTGCCAGCACGCCGCCGGAGGCGCCACATCCGACGATGACGAAATCAACCGCATCGTTCAGCGGATAACGTTTCTGCGATTGGCCTGCCGCGCTCATGCCTTGCCCTCGACTTTCGCATCGTAGTAGCCGAACGGCGGAGCCCAGTAATCCTGATCGTCAAAGCCAATCAGTTTCCATCCAATCTTGGACCGATTGCCATGCAGCGAAGGATCGCAGAATGTCCCAAGCACCACCATGCTCCGTAAATTGCCGAACGCCTCGGCGCGCTTGGCCGCTTCTGTTTTGCCCTGACCGGCGGGACCGGTATTGGCGACGGGAAGCCATGAGCCGCCTCCCGCCCCGTTTTCCATTTTCTTCATCACGGCAATCTGCTTATCGGAGGGCAACGCCGCAAAGGAGGCTCCGGGCTGCGCCTCCGAAGCGACCGCGCGCAACATCGCCATTGCCTGGCGGAAATCCTGCTGCTGCTCCTGATTGATGGTGCTGAGAATGTAATCGACGAAGTACACGGCGCCCGCCTCGCGTGCTCCCGGAGTTCCGTCTGAAGGCACAATCTGGGACGCAAACGCCTCGAAGTCGGCGGCTTCCTGTTTGCTGAGGAAGTGGAAACCCGCACCATCAGCGGCAGCGCTGGAAGCAGCGTGCTTGTGCGCCTGCGCGATCAACTCAGGCGTGAGCGACTCCAAAAACAGCAGTCCGAGAGCTCCTGCGCTCCGGGCAAGAAACGTACGACGCGTACTTTCCAAGAAATACCTCCCCTTATGCGAATCGGTAGCCGCTGGGATGCAGGCCTTCGATCTTGCTCGTTTTGGCCGGCTTGCTAGGTGCCTTCCCCACAACCTCGCCCTTCATGACGCGAGCAAATGCGGTCTGGAACTGGTCCATCTCGGCGGGCGTGCCGACGGTCACACGCACGTAGGTCGGCATAATCGGCCAGATGCGCCCGATATAGACCTTCTGTTGCCGCATGGCCTCGATCACCTGTTTGCCGTCGCGCTGGGTGTTGAGCATGAAGCAATTCGACTGCGACGGAATAAACGAGTAGCCATTCGTCCGCAGCCAGTCAAAGACCCGCTCGCGGGTTGCGCTGTTGATCTGTTTGCGCTCCGGCACGAGACTGGAATCCTTCAAGCTGGCGTTGGCGGCGACCACGGCGGTAATCGGCATGGGATTGAATCCGTGATAGCGGCCGATTTCCTGTTGCAGGTCAGGACGCGCAATGGAAAATCCGCAGCGCAGTCCGGCCATGCCGTAGATTTTGGAGAAGGTGCGCAGCACAACGACATCCTTGCCGGCCTTCACCAGGTCGATGGCCGAGGTCGCACCGTCGGCGAAATGGATGTACGCCTCGTCGACCATCACGATCGAGCCTTCGGGCTTGTGCTCCAGCAGATACTCGATGTCGACGTGGCTGGTCAGCGTGCCTGTTGGGTTGTTCGGGGTGCAGACGTAGAACAGTCCGGCATCCGGAGCCTGCGCCAGCATGGCTTTCACATCGTGGCTGTAGTTACTGGTCAGCAGCGGGACTTTTACGACCCGCGCGCCGGAAACCCGGGCGGCGAACATTCCCGCTTCATAACCCGGGTCGGCTGTAACATAACTTTTTGCAGGCGAGGTAAACGCCAGCACCGTGTAGTGCAGAGGTTCGCTGGAGCCGGCGTAGGCGGCGATGTGGTCGGCCGGCAGGCCTGTGTTTTCAGAGAAGGTCGCAACCAACTCATCCGTGAGCCAGTCGGAGTATCGGCCTCCATTGGGAATGATCGCGGTTATCGCCTCACGCGCCGCTTGCGACGGGCCGAGTGGATTCTCGTTGGAATCGATGGCAATGGCTCCCGGCTGGTAATGATGATTGTGCGGGAGCGCCAACATCCTTTCCGTAAGGATGGTGCTGCACGCGACGGTCGCAGACGCGGCCACGGCAAGGTTGAGGAAGTTGCGGCGAGAAAAGCTGTGCAGTGGATCACCATGCGACATTGTGGGGCTCCTTAGTGCTGCGCTGCAGGCCGAATCTGCATCCCGACCTTGCGCACTGCGATGACTTCGATCTCGACCAGCGCGCCGGGAACGGCAAGCGCAGCCACCTGCATCGCGCTTCGCGCCGGCTTGTGGGGCTGCTCGGCGGTGCCAAAGAACTGCTTGTAGCCTTCCATCATGCCGGCGAAATCCATCTTGTTATCCTTCGCCGGATCGCCCGCCAGGTAGACATGCATCATCACGACATCGCCCATCGACAGGTCCTGCGCTTTCAGCGTGGCTTCAATCTGCTTCAACACCGATATCGTCTGCGTCTTGGTGTCGCCGAAGCGTTGCACGCTGCCTTTGGGCGCCGACTGGTCAGCGACCTTCGCGATGTTGCCGCTCACGTAGATGGTGTCGTATCCCGGAGGCACGACCACCGCAGCGGAGATAGGGAAGTCGGAACCCTGCAGCGGAATGCGGTCAACCTGGTCGCTCGACTGGGCGAGCGCCGTAACGGTTGCGCAGATAGAGATCAGCAAAGCTGCAGAACGAAGAACGGAAGCGCTCGTAAGGCCATCAATGGACATGCATCCCCCGGTCAGCCAAAGCGGTGACACACATATTAGCGCGGAGTGCAGGGTTTTAGCACAACAGACTGTGTGGAACAGGAATTGAGACTTCGGGGGCGACGCTTATCGCGGCTGCATCTCTTCCAGTACGCCGTCGATGCGTTCCACTTCCTCGCGGATCACGCGTATGGCCTGCTGGTTGCTGGGAAAGGGAGCGGGAATGAGCGCATCCACCGCGTGGCGAATTTTGTGATTGCGGTCCGAGATCAGGCTGATACCCGTGTAGGTGCTCACCCGATGTACGTAAACCCGGCGTGCAATCTTCATGCAGATCCAGGCGAATGCCAGTCCAAAACAGATTTCGATCGGCAGACGGTCTCTGGCTCCATCGAAATCCGAGAACGCCAACCGGTATACAGCCTCGCCCGCGCCGAGCGACGCAAAAATTACTCCCGCGCCAATTAAGGCAAGTTTCAGGCGCTGAACTGGACGGAGCTCTGTCCCGTCATTTTCACTTCGGCGATTGCGGCCAGGCAGCATGCATCTTCCCCCAAAAGGCCCTTCGACTTATATTTTGCAACGAAACTCGTCACTTGTGCAGCACCTATCGCAAGGAAATTTGCCGGAAACCGCGAAAATAGGTCTCCAATATGTCAATGCCGGGCCTCGATACGACCTTCGGAGGGCCATTTCAACCGGGCGATCACAGATCTTTGCCCGTGCAGCCTGCCTCTGCGGGTCTCCGGCTGGCTCCGGTTACCTTTACTAAATCCCACGGGACGGCGACAATGAATCTTTGCTTGCCGCCCGGCGTTCGCGCTGGAGCCGCTCGCCAAAACCGGCCCGATTCTGAGGGCGAAACCTAGCTACAAAGAGGACCTTTCATGCCTGCCAGCGGTGAACTCATTCGCATGATGAACTACGTCGACGACATTGGCGCCACCTTGCGCCGCGTCAATGCCAGCCTTTATCTGCTCTCGGCAGAGGACAAAAAGCAGCTTGCCGAATACATGCGCAAGTCGGAGCCGAACTTTATGCACCTGGTCGAAGTGCTGGAGCGCGGGGAGTAGCGATGGCCGAAATCCGAACTGTTGCAGTCATTGGCGCCGGAATCATGGGGCGCGGCATTGCTCACGCTGCCGCGCTTGGCGGATATCGCACCATCCTGGAAGACATTCTGCCCACCACGCTGCGCAAGGCCGAGACCGAAATCCGCGCCAACCTCGACAAAGCGGTCGAACTGGGCAAGGTCACCAAAGACGCTGCCGGCGAAGCGCTGGAGCGGTTGGAGTACGCCTCATCGGTCGAGCAGGCCGCGCGCGAAGCCGATCTGGTGATCGAGGCTGTACCCGAGGAGATGGAGTCGAAGATTGAGATCTTCACCCTGCTCGACAAAATCTGCCGCCCCACGACGATCGTGGCGTCAAACACCTCGTCGCTCAGCATCACCGAAATCGCTTCCGTTACCTATCGCGCGCCCAAGTGTGTGGGCATGCACTTCTTCAATCCCGTCCACAAGATGAAGCTGCTGGAAATCGTACGCGCGCTGGAGACCAGCGACGACACGCTGGCGGCGGCCGTCGACGTGGGCAAGCGCATGGGCAAGGAAGTGGTCGTGATCCGCGAGTCGCCCGGATTCATCACCAGCCGCATCAACGCCATGATCGGCAACGAGGCGTTCTACATGCTGCAGGAAGGCGTCGCCACGGCTCAGGACATCGACAAGGCCCTGAAGCTGGGGCTGAATCATCCCATGGGGCCGTTTGAGATGGTGGACCTGGTCGGACTCGACACCCGCCTGCACATTCTCGAATACCTGCACAAGACGTTGGGCGAGAAGTTTCGTCCCGCGCCGCTCTTGGTGCAGTACGTGAAGGCCGGACGCCTCGGCCGCAAAGCCGGGCGCGGCGTGTACGAGTATCCGGACCAGTCGCCGGGCCGCCAGCGGACAGCAAATCCTCAGCCCGCCGCCACGGCAGAGAAGAAGTAAGCCGGCGTTCCGTCAGGGAACGATCTTTAAAGCTGCTGAAGAACTCGACGGGATTCGCTTTGAAGGGGCGCACCTTCAGATGCGTCGTTCCAAATCCGCTTTTGATTTTTCAGCGGCCTCTTCAGTCGTGCCGAGAAGCCACTATTTTTCGTGTCGCGAGCGGAGTTCAGTCGGCGAGCCAGCGACCGCCGGGTGGCCCGAGGTTCGCGGCCTTCGTTTGGACGCTAACCTGATTGTCCAGATTGCTAGCGGCGCGAACTCACTGCGCGCGCTTCCTCTGCCGCCAGGAAATAATGCTCGTCCATGTCGGCCAGCAGTCCCGGCCGGGTAGCCTTCCATCCCAACTGCTCCTGCGTCTTCCCGCAGGAAGCCGGGCCGTCGATGGCCAGGAACATCGCCATCCAGCCAAAGTGTGCTGCCGCATTCTCACCCGACTTGGAGACGATGGGCAGGTTGAGCTGCCGCCCGATGACCTCCGCGATATCTTTCGTCGGCACGCCCGGGTCTCCCACAGCATGGTACCGCGCTCCTGCCGCGCCTTTCTCCAGCGCCAGACGATAGAGCCGAGCAGCATCGAGCCGATGCACTGCCGGCCAGCGATTGACTCCATCGCCGATATACGCCGACACGCCCTTCTCGCGCGCGATGTTGATGATCATCGGAATGAAGCCATGATCGCCCTTGCCGTGCACCGTGGGTGGCAGGCGCACCACCGACGCGTGTACCCCACGCTCCGCCAGCGTAAGCGCTGCCTCCTCCGATTTGCGCGGAAAGTTGGGATCGGGCTCATCGTCTTCTGTCGCGAGAGGGCCGTGAGGGTTGGCGATCAGAGTTCCCGAGGTGACGATGAGTGGACGTTGGCGCGAGTCGGCCAGTGCCTCGCCGAGCGTCTCGATAGCGCGCTGATCGGCCTCAGCAGACGGCCCATAGTTCTTGAAGTCGTGAATGAAGGCGCAATGAATCACGCCATCCGACATGGCCGCCCCTCGACGCAAACTATCGAGATCATGAAGGTCGCCGGGATGCGGCTTCGCGCCGACGGCGATGAGAGCAGTAGCCGCCTCAGAAGAACGGGCCAGTCCGAGCACCTGATGTCGCGCGCCGAGAAGCTCCTGCACCACAGCAGAGCCGACGAATCCTGTGGCGCCTGTTACAAAAACACGCATATCGAGTGCCTCCTAATAGGCCGGTTGAAGTTCAGTGGCCGGCATCGCGATCGCATTACCACAGCGGCCGGCAAGGCGGGCCAAGGCATTGATCGTGATCTGCCGCCACTCGCGAATGGAGGCGGGCAAAGTATCGGTGGCCTGCAGTTCGTCGAGCCAGTCTTCGGCTGAGAGCTCGGCTTGAGCTGAGCCGAACAAATCCGTAACCGCCGCGAAGAACGCCGCCAACTCCTGCTCCGCCAGGCTGAGCAGTTCGGTGCAGTTAGTGTTGTGATGATGCCGTGATTCACTGCGTTCGAGTTGATTCATCTTGTTCTCCTCGAATGAATAGAGAATGAAAAATGTTCAGTCTCCGATACCGTGAGTTCCTCCGATTGAGTTGAGATCGGCCAGCACTTCGACCGGAATCTCAAGCGTCGCCGCCTGAAGGTTCTCGCGAAGATGCGCAACCGAAGACGTCCCCGGTATCAGCAGGATGTTGGACGAGCGTCGCAGAAGCCATCCCAGCGCAAGCTGCATTGGAGTGGCTCCGAGTGAGGCTGCAGCTGTATCGAGTTCCGACGACTGCAGCGGAGTAAAGCCTCCCAGCGGGAAGAACGGAACGTACGCGATCCCTTTCGCCGCGAGGTCATCGATAAAGCCGTCATCCCTGCGGTGGGCAACGTTGTAGAAATTTTGAATGCAGACGATTTCGGCGATCTTCTGCGCCTCCGCAAACTGCGTCGGCGAGATGTTGCTGAGGCCGATATGACGAATAAGTCCCTGACGCTTGAGGTCGGCGAGCACCGTCACCGGCTCTTCGATCGAGCCTTCTGTCGGTTCCTGAAAGCCTCCGACGCGAAGGTTGACCACGTCGAGACTGTCGAGCCCGAGATTTCTCAAGTTGTCATGGACGGCGTCGATCAACTCCTGGCGAGAAAGCGCCGGGACCCACGATGCATCCGGAAGCCGGCGCGCACCGACTTTCGTGACAATCACCAGACCCTCAGGATAAGGATGCAGTGCCCGCTGGATAAGCTGATTGGTTATATGGGGACCGTAATAGTCGCTGGTATCGATGTGGTTCACTCCGCTCGCGACTGCCTCGCGCACAACCGCGATGGCAGCATCAATATCGCGCGGCGGTCCATAGACGTGCGGGCCGGCAAGTTGCATTGCGCCGTAACCCATGCGGTTCACGGTCATGGATGTGCCCGGCAGGGTGAAGCTGCCGGCAAGAGTTGTTTGAGTTTGCATTTTGTACCTCCTGAGTCCATGCGCTCCGGGCGCTGTTCAACATTTCCGCGGTCGTGGGAACGTTAAAAAGATTCTCCCACCAGCTCTTCGCTCTTTTTCCAGAGCGCTTCGGCATTGTTTGTGTCAACTGCATATCCACGAACTCCTTCGCTTGTCACGGTGATTGCCACGTCATCAGGCACCACATGGCCGACATGGCAGTTCTCACAATAGCGGCCGCCGATCTCCTCAGCTGGAGCGACTACAGCCGCCCATACCGAAGTTGCGGCACCCTGGGGAATGGTTTTCCACTGATACGGCGCTTTGCCCTCTGCCGCCAGTTGCTGATTAATCCGCTCGAGCATGTTCTGCAGTTCGTTGTCATCTAAATGACGGCCCAGTTCGGTCTGGATGCCTCCCGGATGCACGGCAGCAGCCCGTACGCCTCGGTTGCGGTGACGCTTGTCGAAGGCCACGGCGAATAGAATGTTGGCGCTCTTGGAGCGGCCATAGGCAATCCAGGGATCGTATGCTGTGCGTTCAAAATTGGGATCTGCCAAATCAACCCCGGAGAAGCGATGACCGGAGGAAGAGAGATTGATCAGCCGTCCGCCATTTTTTATGAGCGGCGCAATCCGATTGACGAGCACGAAGTGCCCCAGGTGATTCGTGCCAAACTGGGTTTCGAATCCGTCAGTGGTGTGTCCAAGCGGAGAGGCCATTACACCGGCGTTGGCGATAACCGCGTCGAAGGGCTCCCCTTTTTGCAGCAGACGATCAGCGCAGGCCCTCACGCTCTTCAAGTCGGCAAGATCGAGGGCGATCAACTCGAATTTCCCGCCATTTGCCTTTGCGTCCTTCTGAACCTGAGCGGTGGCCCGCTCGGCCTTCGCCAGGTCACGTGCCGCGCCGACCACATGCGCGCCATGGGCAGCCAGCGATCGCGCGGTTTCGATCCCAAGTCCGGCGGAAACTCCGGTGACAAGAATCCTTTTGCCGTGCAGGTCGATACCCGCCAAAACCTCGTCGGTGGTTGATGTCGCGCCAAAAGAGGCGGTTGTCGTTGCGGTCGATTCAAGTGAGTTTGCCATTGATTTCTCCTTATCAGAGTTCTTAGGAAGACTTAGTCGGTATTGACCAACTTCACCGCTTCCAGTAAAACGGAGTCTGTCTCCGTATATAAAGCATCAGATAACCGGAGACTATCTCCGGTTGCAAAGTTTTTGGCGATGCTTAGGAAATCTTCAAAAAAGGCGGCCCGAACGCGAAAGCCCCGCACCGACGCGCAACGCAATCGCGAGCGCATTCTGGAGGTTGCGAAGGAGGCGTTCGCCCAATCCGGCGCGAACACCACTCTGGACGACATCGCCAAACAGGCGGAGGTCGGAGCGGGAACCTTATATCGCCACTTTCCCACCCGCGATGCGCTGCTGGAAGCGGTGTATCGTACCGAGGTGGAGAAGCTGGCAGCGGCGGAACGACGGTTTGCCGAAGCCATGCCTCCGGTGGAAGCCTTGCGCGCTTGGATGCTGCTCTTCGTCGACTACATTGCGGCCAAGCAGATCATCGCCCCGGCGCTGAATACCCTGATCGGAGGTCCCTCGAAGGTCTATGAAGCGAATCGGGCGCAGATACAAGGAGCAATTGACGGTCTGGTGAAGCGTGCCATTAAGAGCGGGGACATACGTGCGGACCTCGAGCCCTTCGACCTGCTCCGCGCCCTGATTGGGGTTTCGAATGTGGCGTCCGGCCCAGGGTGGCAGCAAAGCGCCCGCAGGCTGGTGGACATTCTCATCACCGGATCGCGCCCTGCGAAGTAGTGTTCCTTGCTTAGCATGAACCTAAGTGAGAGGGTTTTTTCTCAACTGCCGACCTGCGAAGCTGTTCAATTTCGGGACTGTTTCCATGTCACGACCTCGTTTTTGGCGCTGAAAACGGGTTGTTTTCGTTGTAATATTCTCACCGAAATCCAAAAGTAAGTTAGGCCACGATTCCAGGTGTATGTCCCAGCGCGTTAGGAGGCCCTCTTGAGAAGGACTGTACTGGCTGTTTTCGTTGCGGTATTGTGCGCCACAAGTTTCGCTCAAACTCCGACCCCAACCCCGGCGGCTGCGACTGCCTCCGCTGCGACCACCTCAGCGCCTCCCGCGGGGCGTAAGAAACGCGTCGCCGTCTTTGACTTCGACTATGCCACCGTGCAGACGGCCTCGGCAGCTGCGTTTGGCAGCAACGTCGACGTGGGCCGTGGCATTTCCGACCTGACGGTCAAATACCTGGTGCAGGACGGCACCTACTCGGTCATCGACCGCCAGGCGATGGACAAGATCCTGGCCGAACAGAATTTCTCCAACAGCGACCGCGCCAATCCGACCTCGGCTGCCAAGTTGGGCAAGCTCTTGGGGGTGGACGCGATCATCGTCGGCAGCGTCACCCAGTTCGGCAACGATACCCAGAACACGAAGATCGGGGGCGGTGGTGGCGGCTGGGGCGGATACGGAATCGGCGGCTTTGGCCACAAGAAGAGTAAGGCCATTGTGGCAGTCGATGCCCGCATCATTAATATCGATACTGCCGAGATCATGGCCGTGGCCGAAGGCAAAGGCGAGTCGTCGCGCGAAAGCACTTCACTGCTCGGCGGCGGCAGCAATTGGCACGGATTCGGCGGCGGCAGCGTCGACTTCGGCAGCAGCGACTTTCAGCAGACCATCCTTGGCGAAGCGGTGAATGAGGCTGTCAAGCAGATGAGCGGGGAACTAATCGCCGATAACTCGAAGCTCGAGGCTCGCACCATCATGGTCGAAGGCCTGGTGGCTGCGGTGGATGGCGGGCAGGTTGTCCTGAACGTCGGCGCCAAAGCCGGCCTGAAGAAGGGCGACAAGATGACTGTCGAGCGCGTCACCCGCGAGGTCAAAGACCCAGCCACCGGCCAGGTGATCCGGCGCATGACGTCGCAGGTCGGCGTGATTACCTTGACCGATGTGGATGATATTTCTGCCGTCGGAACCCCGGTGTCCGGCTCGGGCTTCAAGGTCGGCGACGAGGCAAAAACGTCGACGCAGTAAGGGAAGAGCTCAAGCGCGAATGAAATGGGGTGGGCAGCGGCCTGCCCCTTTTTTATTTGCGCCGATTGTCTGAGCTGAACCGGCAAGCTATTTGTTACTCTCCGTTCATTGCGCGACAATACCCGCATTCCATCTCTGAGGGTTGCTACCGTGCATACGCGTTGCCACTGGAAACTCGTTCCTGCCCTGCTTTTGTTCTCGACGCTTCTCATCGCCCGGGTTGCTTCGGCGCAATCGGCTCCCACCTTCGACGGCAAAAACTGGTGGGACTACGTGAAGGTGCTCGCCGATGACAACATGGAAGGCCGCGAGACCGGCAGTCCGGGGCTGCAGCGTGCGTCGCAATACGTGGTCGATCAGCTGAAGAAAGACGGGCTGCAGCCTGCCGGCAACAAAGGCTATTACCAACCGGTGAAGCTCATCAGCCGGCAGATTGACGAATCCGGATCGAGCCTGGCACTGGTGCGCGACGGCAGACCGCAGAAAGTCGTGCTGGGCGACGAAGCGATGTTCAGCACCCGCGTCGACCTGGCTCCCGAAACGGAAGCGCCGCTCGTCTTTGTGGGCTACGGGCTGAATGTGCCGGAGAAGAACTACAACGACTATTCCGGGCTGAATTTGAGGGGCAAGGTCGCGGTAATCTTCAGCGGCTCGCCTGCCGACATGCCGGCGGCGCTGGCGTCGCACTACCAGTCGTCGACGGAGCGCGCGAAAGAGCTGCGCGGGGCCGGCGCGGTCGGCTACATCATCATTCCCAATCCTGCGGCAATGGATATTCCCTGGAGCCGCATGAAGCTGGCGCGCACCCGGCCGAGCATGTCGCTGGCCGAGGCGATGTTCGACGACTGGAAGGGAATTGGCCTGGCGTTGGTGTGGAATCCGGAATTTGCCGACGAGCTCTTCGACGGCTCAGGGCACACCTTTGCCGGGATCGCTGCGCTGGGCAAGGAGCGCCGTCGCCTGCCGACGTTCCCGTTGACCATGAGCATTCAGGCGAAGACCAAGGTCATCCGTAAGAAGGTACAGTCGGCCAACATCGTGGCCAAGCTGCCGGGTTCGGATCCGCAACTGTCATCGCAGTATGTGGTGCTTTCGGCGCATCTCGACCATCTCGGTATCGGCGAGCCGATTAACGGCGACAAAATCTACAACGGAGCCATGGACAACGCTTCCGGCTCGGCCTTGGTTCTCGATATCGCCGACAAACTGCACGCCAGCGGCATCAAGACCAAGCGCTCGCTGCTCTTCCTTTTCTTGACGGCGGAAGAGAAAGGTCTGCTTGGCTCGCGATATTTCGCCAGCAAGCCGACGGTCCCGAAGAAAGACATCGTCGCCGACCTGAACACTGACATGTTCCTGCCGATCATCCCGCTGAAAATCGTCACCGTGTATGGACTCGGCGAGTCAACTTTGGGCGAGGACGCGCGCCAGGCGGCCAGGAAGAACGATGTCGCGGTTCAGGCCGATCCCGAGCCCCTGCGCAACATCTTCATTCGCAGCGACCAGTACAGCTTTATCAAGCAGGGCGTGCCGTCGCTGGCCATGAAGGTGGGTTATACCAAGGGAAGTCCGGAAGAAACCACCATGATGAACTGGCTGCATGAGCGCTATCATGCGCCCTCGGACGACGTAAACCAGCCGGTGAACATTCCTGCCGCGGCGAAGTTTGAGGCGATTATGGCCGATTTAGCGCTTGAGGTGGCGGACGCTCCACAGCCTCCGGCGTGGAACAGCGACAGCTTTTTCCGGCGTTTTGCGGAAGGGAAGTGACTCGGAATCGAATACGGCCATCGTAGTACGGCTATGCGCGTCTGAATCTTTTCGGGGTGGCGCAACTTTTATTTTGCCGGAGCGTTAGACGTAGGTAGACGAAGTGGCGCATAAGGGTCACCGCGTAGAGAGTATCGGCCAGAGCTCCTACGGCAGGTGGCCCTTTTTATTTGCTGATGAAGGGCACTGCTCAATCTTAGCCAGCGTGCGTTGGGTGCAAGTTCGCGATAGCGCTCAACCTGCCGCCCACCGGGGCGGCAGCAGTTCATTTACAAACACGTGACAATGCTACGTAGCTGCAGCGATATAATCCACGCCCATTACCAGCCAGTGCTGGATCCTCCCTTATGCGTGCGGGAATCATTGGATGAGATTTTGCCGTTCTGAAGGAGAAGAGGAGCATGAAGACTCTATTTCTGGGCCTGATGCTGGGGACCGCATGTCTTGCGACAGCACAAATTCCCTGCAGCCCAGTGGTGACGCCGCCCGCTTCACTGCTTGTGAACTGGCCGGAATTCCGGTTTAATTCCGCCCACAGCGGGTGTAACCCGTATGAGACTAGCCTCTCGTCCACTACGATTAAGAACCTAACAGTGGACTGGCAGTACAAAGCCGGATCGGATGCTGGTTCTCCGGCGGTGGCCAACGGCGTGGTCTATTTCGGTTCTAGCGACAACAACGTCTACGCGGTGAATGCCAGGACCGGCGCGCTGATCTGGAACTACGCTACCGGAGGAGCGATTTACGCGTCGCCCGCGGTAGCGAACGGCATGGTCTACGTGGGTTCCTATGACCATAGCCTGTATGCGTTGAACGCTGCCACCGGAACTCTCATCTGGAAGTACACGACCGCTGGCCCTGTCGAATCTTCACCGACGGTAGCGAACGGCATGGTTTACGTAGGCTCCGACGACTCGAACATATACGCCCTGAATGCCGGCACAGGAACACGACTGTGGACGTACACAACCGGGGGCGAGGTCGTAACTTCACCGGCGGTGGCCAATGGTGTGGTTTACGTCGGCTCTTTCGACGCAAATCTATACGCCTTGAATGCCGTCAGCGGAGCGCTGCTGTGGCAGTACACGACCGGGTTCTTTATCTACTCCTCGGCGGCCGTCGCCAACGGCATGGTGTATTTCGGCTCCGACGACACCTACATATACGCCCTGAACGCCAGCACGGGTGCATTCGTCTGGAAGTACCAGACCGGGTACAACGAGGTGGAGTCTTCGCCGGCAGTGGCCGACGGCGTGGTATACATCGGCGCCTTCGACGAGTATGTGTATGCCTTGAATGCCGCCTCCGGTACGCTTCTCTGGAAATTCCCTACCGGGTTCATCATCACGTCTTCGCCCGCGGTGGCCAACGGCGTCGTGTACATTGGGTCCGACGACCAATATTTGTATGCCTTGAATGCCGCTTCCGGAGCACTACTCTGGAAGTACGGACCGACGGGTTATATCGACTCCTCGCCTGCCGTAGTCAACGGCATGGTCTACGTCGGAGCGTATGGCGCGGACCTGCTCGCCTTCCATCTGCCAGGGCAATGATGACAACGCAGTAGGTTGTTGTAATTAGGTCAGCATAACGGCGTGCCGTCACAAAAGGACGTGCGAACCTATCATCGACGTAGCGTCGGAACACTTTTTGCGATTCCCACGCACGGCAGAAGTCAAGGGGGACTCAGGTCTGCGGATTGCGGCCTAGGCCAGCGCCAGCTTTTCGCGGACATCGATGCCGGCGCTGCGCAGCAGCTTTTCCACCGCGGTTTCCGTCAGGCGGGTGGCGTCATATTCCACCAGGATCGTCTTCTCTTTTTCTTTCATGCGAACGCGGCGAATGCCGTAGACATCATTGAACTGCGCCATCGCCGTCATCTCGGTTTCGCCTGGCGGCATGCCATAACGAAACATCACTTCCACACTGGTCATCACAACCTCCGCTAGCGTGTAAGAATAAAGAGTTAAACCAGAAGCTTATCAGGCCACACAATGAGTGAGGAAAATACATCTTCGCAATCCGCCGCTGCCGTACTCGACCCGGTTTGCGGCATGACTGTCGATCCGGCGAAGGCGCGCGGTCGGGCCGAGCACCAGGGCGCCACCTATTATTTCTGCTCGCCGGGATGCATGCACAAGTTCGTCTCCGATCCCGGCAGGTACCTTTCGGCTTCGTACCAGCCGGGTGGAATGCACGCCAACGACGCGCCGGTGCAGATTGGCGCCGTCTGCAAGATTGAGCGCGATCCGGTATGCGGCATGAGCGTTGACCCGGCCAAGGCCGCCGCTTCCATCGAGCACGAAGGCAAGCTGTATCACTTCTGCTGCAAAGGATGCTCCGAAAAGTTCCAGGACGATCCCGAAAAATATCTCTCGCCGGCCTACAAGCCGGGAGGCATCAAGACAGCAGGCGGCCCCATCGTGACCATCGGCGGATCTGGTCAGCCGACTACAGCCGCCAAACTCCAGCGCGACCCGGTCTGCGGCATGAATGTCGATCCCGCGAAGCCTGCGGCCACGTTCGTCCACAACGGTACGACCTACTACTTCTGCTGCCGCGGCTGCGCCGACAAGTTCAAGGCCGATCCCGAAAAATATCTCTCGCCGGCAGCCTCGAAAGCAGCGGCTCCGCCGGCGCCGCCGGCCCCGGCAGGGACCGTCTGGGTCTGCCCTATGTGCCCCGAGGTGCGCGAGACGAAGCCGGTACCGTGCCCCAAGTGCGGCATGGCGCTGGAGCCCGAAACCCCGCTCGCCGCCACTCGCACCGAGTGGACGTGCCCCATGCATCCCGAAATTGTGCGCCCCCAGCCCGGCTTCTGCCCGATCTGCGGCATGGCGCTGGAGCCGCGCACCGTTGCCGCTGCCGAGGAAGAGAACCCCGAACTGCGCGACATGACCCGCCGCTTCTGGTGGAGCGTCATTCTGGGCATTCCGCTGATCGCGCTGGCCATGCTGCGGATGGGTCCGCTGATGCATGTTCTGTCGCCGCGCCTTGCCTCCTGGATTGAAGTCGCGCTCGCTACGCCCATCGTCCTCTGGGCGGGATGGCCGTTCTTCCAGCGCGGCTGGGCCTCGGTGAAGCACCGCAGTCCCAACATGTTCACCCTGATCGCGCTGGGCGTCGGCGTGGCCTACATCTACAGCGGAGTCGCGACGCTGCTGCCGCAGATCTTTCCCGATTCCATGCGCACGCATGGCGGCCAGCCGGAAGTCTACTTCGAAGCTGCGGCTGCCATCATCGCGCTTGTGCTGCTCGGACAGGTGCTGGAGCTTCGCGCCCGCAGCCGCACCGGCTCCGCCATTCGCGCGTTGCTCGATCTCTCGCCCAAGCTGGCGCGCATCATGCGCGATGATGGCAGCGAGTACGACGTTCCGCTCGATCAGGTGAAGGTCGGCGACAAGCTCCGAGTGCGCCCAGGCGAGAAGATTCCCACCGACGGCACCGTTATCGACGGCCTGAGCGCAGTCGATGAGTCGATGATCACCGGCGAACCCATGCCGGTCGAGAAGCGAATGGGCGACAAGGTCATCGGCGCGACGGTAAACGGAACGGGATGGCTCCTGATGCGCGCTGAGCGCGTCGGCAGCGACACCATGCTGGCGCAGATCGTGCAGATGGTGAGTGCCGCGCAGCGCAGCCGTGCGCCCATTCAGCGGCTGGCCGATCGTGTCGCCGCGTTCTTTGTTCCGGCGGTGCTGACGGCTTCGGTTATCACGTTCTTTGTTTGGCTGATCTACGGGCCCGAGCCGCGACTGGCTAACGCCGTGGTGAACGCCGTCGCCGTGCTCATCATCGCTTGCCCGTGCGCCCTGGGACTCGCAACCCCGATGGCGATCATGGTGGGCACAGGCCGCGCCGCGCGCGCTGGAATCCTCATCAAAAACGCCGAAGCACTGGAGACCTTCGACAAGGTTACGACCATCGCGCTCGACAAAACTGGAACCCTCACCCAGGGCAAGCCCGAGTTGCAGGAGGTCGTCGCCTTCAGCGGCGAAAGCGAAGAAAGCATCGTCAAACTGGTCGCGAGCCTGGAGCGGAGCAGCGAGCATCCGCTGGGCGCGGCCATTGTCGAGGCGGCGCTTGCCGGCGGCATGCAACTCATCCCGCCCGACGGCTTCCGCTCGCTCACCGGTAAGGGCATCATCGGGACGGTTGGCGGACACGAGGTCGCCGCCGGCAACGATCGCCTGCTGGAAGAGCTGGGTATCGTTCTCGAAGATCGGGTGCCCCACGTTCAGCCGTCTGTTGGCTTAACCTGGGATGACGAACGATTGCATCATGACGTCACTGCTATCAGAGAAAAGGCTGACTCCCTTCGCCGCGACGGACAAACCGTTGTTTACGCCGTGGTCGACGGCCGTCCTTCAGGACTGCTGGGCATCGCCGACCCCATCAAGCCAGAGGCGCCCGAGGCGGTTCGCGAACTGCAGCGCGCGGGCCTGCGCGTGGTCATGGTTACCGGCGACAACCATACAACCGCCCAGGCAGTCGCGCGCAAGCTGGGCATTCGCGACTTCGAAGCCGGGGTGCTGGCCGAGCATAAGGCCGATGTCATCAAGAAGCTGCAGCAGCAGGGAAGCACGGTGGCGATGGCGGGCGACGGTATTAACGACGCTCCGGCGCTGGCGCAGGCCAACGTTGGCATCGCCATGGCGACCGGCACCGACGTTGCGATGGAGAGCGCGGGCATCACGCTGCTCAAAGGAGACCTGCGCGCGCTGGTGCGGGCCCGCCACCTGAGCCACGCCGTGATGCGCAACATCAAGCAGAACCTCTTCTTCGCGTTTATCTATAACTCGGTCGGAGTGCCCATCGCCGCCGGAATCCTCTATCCCAAGTTCGGTTTGCTCTTGTCTCCCATCATCGCCGCCGCGGCCATGAGCTTCAGCAGCGTGTCGGTGATCACCAACGCGCTGCGGTTGCGGAGGGCGAAGCTGTAAGAGGAAGTTGTCAGTGGTCAGTTGTCAGGCCGGGTGCGATCAGTCTTTGACGATGTTCGGCGCGGGTGCCCCGCCAACCGAAGCTTAGAAAGCTGCCCTGAGCGGATTTGAAGCTGGTCGCTCTAGGAGAGCCGTTACCAAAGCAGACAGGAGAAGTTTGAAAATAACCCTTGCATCTCCCGAGCCGGGTGGTATTCTGCTTTCGGCGTCGGATGACCTTTCGGCTTCCGATGACTATTACCTAGCAGCACACGCTGCAGCAGAGGTGTTGAAATGTTGTACCCCACAAAAGTATCTGAAGTAGTTATCCAAGATGCAGACCACTGTAAGCGTCTGAAAGATCCTCAAAACTCTTCTATCTTCCACCTTGAGGCTTGGCTTCCGTTCTCTGAAGCTGCAAAGCTTGACCGTGGTAATGCCAACGTGCGGCCCGCGTCCGAGCGGAAGAAGCCTTTTCGCGACATGATGGAAACCGTGGAGAAAGACCCCGCCAAATTCCACATCAAGAACCGTGGAATTATTTATCGATGTGAGAAGTTCGAGGTCGACAACGCGGCTCGGCTCATTCGTCTTACCAACCCCGCACCGCCGCCGGATGAAGAACTCGACGACCTAAACGGGCTGAAATATGGCATTGCCGACGGTGGGCACACTTTCGAAGTCATCCAGCAGACGATTAAGCGTGCCGAAGAACTGCGGAAACTTGAAGGCTGGACGGAGCCCTTTGTCCGTGTCCACTTTCTTGCAGGTGACGCAGACGCGTTGGCCAGCGGCGAGATCGAGCAAGTGGTGGAGGCGCTCAATACCTCCTCACAGGTACAGCAGTTCACCATTGACGAATACCAAAACAAATTCGAAGCGCTAAAAGAAGCTCTTACTAAGGGTGGCTTCGATACTTCACTGATAGCGTTTCGTGAAAATGAAGAGAAAGACTGGGAAGTGCGCGAAATAATCCAGCGTGTAGGCTGCTTCCTTAAAGAGCGATGGAAGAGCACACAGCCGACACAGATGTACAGATCGAAAGGCAAAGCTCTGGAATTGTTCACGGCCGATGCATCGAGTCCGGAGTTCGAGCGCTTGTACGACGTGATCGTTGACATCGTGACATTGCCGGAGTTCATTCAGTCAGAGTTCAGCCACGCGGAGTCAAAGGGGCGTAAGTTTGGAGCGCTCCGGGCAGTTAAGAAGTTGAAGAAGCCGTATACACGCCCTGGCACGTCCTTCTCAACTGACCACGAAATGGATCTTGCGGCATCTTTGCCCATTGCAGCCGCCTTCCGGGATCTCCTTGAACTCAAAGGCGACCGTTACCAGTGGAAAGCGGATTACAAGATGGTTTTCAGGGCAGCCTCTGAAGAACTCTACAAGTGCCTGGCGATGAAGAGTCGGACGGCTAGGAGCGTCAACGCACTAGGCGCTGATACAGAGTACTGGACGCTCGCGTCTAACATTGTTCTTCGGACCAAAGAGGATGTGCTTGCGACGTAGGTGATATTTCGGTCAGCGACCGAGCTGGGTTCCCAGGTCGGCCATCAGTTGGCCTAGCCTGGGAATCATCATGTCTTTTCACCAGAATAACTACATGAACTGAGATGATCCTCCCCATGCGCAGCTTACCCGGGCCGGGTTTAGCCGGCGACACGGGGTTCCTGATACGCGTCAGGCCAAGAGCACCGTCCCCGAGGGACTGAGATTCTTATCGCCCGGCCTAACCCAGCGTTGCACTTCGTTCCGCGCTGGGCTGTCATGACACGCCCTCCGGGCTCTCTATGACCCGTTCCGAGTCTCGATCTCGATAGGAGTGATGTCGTGAGCCCAAGCGTGTGATATCCCACTTATTGCAGCCGAAGGAATGAACGGTGCAGTCGGCAAAGAACTATCCACTGCTCTGTTTAAAATGCAGTCTTCCAGAGTCGCACTCCGGCACAAGACATCGAAAAATATAAGGATGGGAATTATGCATGATGCCGCAACTGATACGGATGTTCTGATCGTCGGAGCAGGTCCTGTCGGCCTTTTCCTTGCGAACGAGTGCGCTCGCCGCGGTCTTCGCTTTCGAATCGTCGAGACCAACGCAACCCAGTCGCAACACTCCAAGGCGCTTGCGATCTTCCCCCGCACGCTCGAGATCTTCGATATGGCAAATGTCGTCGGCCCATTTCTTGCAGCGGCGAACCGGGTCACCTCCGTGGCCATTATCGTAGGCGATCGCCAACTCGGTCTCATGCCCTTCACTCCCGGGGAAACTCCGTACTCCTTTGTCGCGATGGTTCCACAAGACGTTACCGAGAAGCTTCTGGTCGAGGAACTGCAGCGCCGCGGCGGGCACGTCGAGTACGAAACCACGTTCGTCTCCGCCGTCCAGCATGACGACTTCGTCACCGCGACATTAGAACAGAAGGGCAAAAGTCTTGAGCTCTCGGCGGCATTCGTCGTCGGCTGCGATGGATCTCACAGTGCGGTTCGCCACCTGTTGGACCTGCCGTTTGAAGGAGCCGAGTATGACGCGCTGTTTATGCTGGCGGATATCCAGAGTAATGAGACGCTTCCTGCAAGCCAGTTGCAGTTGTGTCCCAACGAAGATGGACCGGTCGCCATCTTCCCCATGAGCGCTACGCGCCGCCGGGTTGTGGCCATGATCAACGACAAGGAAGGCGACGCTCCCTCGCTCGAGATGGTGCAAAGAATTCTGCGCCGGCGCGCGCCCAGGAGTCTGGAGGCACAGGCCCTGCACTGGAGCAGCTATTTCCAAATCCATCATCGTCAGGTGGCGAAGCTGCGTGTCGATCGGATGTTCGTCGCCGGAGACGCCGCGCACATCCACAGTCCCTTTGGCGGACAAGGAATGAATACCGGGCTGCATGACGTCTGGAACCTTGCATGGAAGCTCGACCTCGCCGTGCACTGCCACGCCAATGAAGAACTGCTCGACAGCTATACCGCCGAACGGCGTCCGGTAATCAAGGGTGTCATCGAAGCTACGGACTTCCTGACCAAAGCCATGGGAACGCCCAGCAAACTTGCCCAGGCGTTGCGCGATGCGGTGATCCCGATGGTGTCGCGGCTCGCGCCCTTCCAGCACGCTTTCGTCCAGAGGCTTTCCGAACTGGGCATCGCCTACAGCGGCAGTCCGATTGTTGAAGGAGCCGGCGAGCGCTACTTCGACGACTCCGTGCGCGGAGGCAAGCTGCTTCACCGCTTCGTGCTGATGCTGGGCGGCAACGCGAATCTGTCGGTTCAGGCTGCCGCGAAGCAGCTTGCGGATTCGATGAGCGACGTGGTGGAACTGAAGCTTGACGGCAGCAAGGGTATGACGCTGGTTCGGCCCGATGGCTACATTGCCGACTCGGCGCACGCTGCCGATCAGGCGGCGTTGGATTCTGTGCGCTCGCTCCTGCGGCGCCAGACCGCACCAACACCGATCTCAGAGCGCATGGCCTGAGCAAATTCGGGTGACCTACAGGCCGCGGGTTTGCGACATTGCGTCACCTGTGCCTTAGGGTTGACAACGGCTGCCAGCGAGCCTAGTGTGTGGGAGCTGTGAGGTTTGTGGGGCAATTCGTAAACCCACCAGAGGCTGTAGCAGCAGATCCTCCGTCTGCTTTCGCGCAGTACGTTCCCGCCTTTAAGAACCACGGTCGCGGCGTGTTTTGATGGGCCGCACCTTCCTTACAAGATCGCGGTAATATTTCAAAGCCGAACCGCACACGGGTTCCGGCCACGGAATTTGGACGCTGATTCCACCGCGGAATACAGACCCATACTTCTTTGGGGGAAGGAGAGATGAGATGGCCACCGAACAGACCATCGGCAACAATGTTCAGACACCGCCAACCTTCTCGGACGTCGAGCGCGACCAGTGCTGGGCCCTCGCGCGCCGGCTTATGAACGCCTGCTCTTCCCGGCGGGCTCCATCCATTTTGTGTCCCGGGATTGTCCTGTTTGCGGTCTTGCTTTGTATCCCCTTCAGTTGTGTATTCGCGCAGGCGGCCGGTTCCGACTATACAAAGGACCTGCCATCAGTTGAGCGGGTGAAGACTGGAATCAAAGGCACGGACGAAAGCGACACCCTCGCACGCCAGGCTGCCGTCTTCAACTATCTGTTCAACTACATTCAGACCATCAAATACAACCGCACCGTCAGCGGCCCGTACACCCCCGGTGAAACCAGAATGCGCAACGCCTACGAGCTTGCCGCATATCAGATCGAACAGGATTACAAGAAGAATCACACTGCTCCGGAAGTGAAGGCCTGGAGCAGCCTGGAAGGCAGGTACGAAATCAACGACGCCCTCGGCTGGGTCCACCAGCTCTCCGGCGCACAGGCCAATGCCGCGTACAGCAACGCCCAGGCCGGGCTGACGCAAAGCTACAAACAGCACGAAGACCAGATGCAGCAGCAGGCGCGGCAGGCGCAGGCAGGCAACGGCGGACTCGGCCCGAATGGCATGCGAAACGATGCCGGTTCAGTGGCAGCGCGGCGCTGCCTCGAGCTCGGTGGCAGCGAGCTTCAGTGCATCGGCAAAGGCCTGAGCACCGGATTTCTCGACCTGGCCGGTATGGCTCATAGCCCGCTGGCTCAGGGACCGTCTTACACCGGACTGATTCTGGCGGGGGCATTCAAGAGCCGCAA
This sequence comes from uncultured Acidobacteriaceae bacterium, assembly GCA_963846815.1. Classification (GTDB taxonomy): domain Bacteria; phylum Acidobacteriota; class Terriglobia; order Terriglobales; family Acidobacteriaceae; genus CAVVDY01. The sequence goes on from CAWJXG010000001.1 coordinate 1,378,283, forward strand.
TGGTATTGACGCCGCATTCAGCAACACGACTGTCAGCCTCGGCAATTGCGGAAAGCTGGTCATCGACTCCCGCCCTTACACAATTCAAATTGAGGGCAGCCGGATTCTCGTTCACGTCAAGAACTCACCCTCGCCTTTCACCTTTGCCCTCGAGCCCGATGGAATGCTGGAGGGACCTCCATCCGCGGTGATTGATGGGAAGGTGGTTACCGGATATCGCAAGGTGTGGGTTCCACCTACGTCTACACCTGGTTATTACCAGACACAACAGCAAACCACGCATCGAGAGATCAGCTCTCAAGACGCGGAGTACTACGGCAGTGACAGAGTCACGAATACAGGCGAGGGAACCGCCGACCTGGCAACAACCACCACGAAGTCCACCTACGTTCCCGGTACCAGCAGCGGAGGCTACTGGCAGTCGGTACCGATTTACCAGGCAAAGACCCAGGCCTGCTCCGTTGGAACCCTGGCGCCTGGGCCGCCCGCGGCAGTTGAGCAGGGTGGGCTGGCCGACATCGCCAACGCTGCCGGAGCGCTGTTCGGTGAGTCTGCGAATAGCGCCGGCGATGCGGGCGAGGTTCGTCTTGCCCCCGGAATTCGCCTGGCTGGCACCTACACCAGCCAGGGCGGGCTCAAAGCAGAATTCACCGACGCCTCCGTGGTGCTCGATTGCGGAGAAGCGCACGTGCGCGACAAGTACACCGTCGAGCGGGAGGGTAGCCGGATTCTTCTCCAGGTTCAGAATCCTGCTTCGCCCTTTACGGTGACGGTCGAACCCGATGGTTCACTCTCTGGGCCGGCTTCCGTCGCTGTCGCTGGCCGCCTGGTCAGCGGAATGAATGGCAACGATGTTACCTACACGCCGCATTCAGAAACCTGCAACCTCGGCACATTCACCCCCGCGAAGTCCGCCTCTACTTCCACCACGCTTGCTGCAAGCTCCTCCGCTGCGCCGCGATCAGCTCCAACTGCTGAGCCGGCACCGGTTGCCGCTTCCGCCGTGCCTACTTCCGTGGCGTCTCCGACGGCGCCGCTGCGGGCCTCTCTGCGAGTCCTCATTCAGGCGCAATTCGCCGGCGCTAATCCGCTGGCGGGTCGCCATGTGTTTGTTATGCGCGAGCGCCTGGACGAAATTCTGCGCAAGCTTGGCGTCCCGGTCCCGTCGGGTGCCACGCCCGCCCAGGCCATGGAGGCTCTCTCGGAAGCGTGCCGCAGCAGGGATTGCAAGCCAGTCTATGCCGGCCTCGGCCACTACTTCATCACCTATGCCACGCTCGATGCGGGAGGGAAGGCCACCCTTTCAGCCCATGCGGTGACCGGGCCATACTTTTTCTTTGCGACGGCACACAACGGGAAGGGCGCGCTCCTGTGGGATATTCCGGTGAATCTCGTCGCCGGCGACAATACTGTGACGCTCACCGCGGCCAACGCCGAAGCGGTTGGGCCATAACCGCCGTGTCGCCTTGAGTAGCAAGTTGCTACCCGTATCGATGGTTCAGGGCCTTTCATTCCCGCCCGCCCGTCCGGGCAGAGGGCGCGGCGCCGCCGAAGATCATAGCGAAGGCGAGCGCACTGGGCAGGAAAAATCGCTTCATAGTTCGGAACTCCTTGAGCGGGTCTTGCGCAGGGTCTGTCTTGCAGTTCGCGTAGAACCCTTCGTCCATGCGACGACTCGTGTCAGGCCAAGCCTTTATAGCAGGATAGCTGTGAGTTATGGTGTCAGCTCGAAGACTACCCCCAGGTCGTTTGTGCCGCCAGTTGTCGTGGTGCCGTAGATATTGCCTGCCGCATCGATGGTCAATGATCCATTTGGATCGTCCCCATCATCACCCCCGGTAAAGTTGTGAAGGTCGGTGAAAGTCCAGCCATCATCGGACGGCGTCAACTCGAAAACGGAACCCCCGAAATACGCGCCGTCCTCGGACGTTGTGCCGTAAACGTCGCCGGAGGTGTCCAGGGTCAGGGCGCTCGCAGGTCCACCCAGCCCGAAGAAGCCGGTTTTGAAGCTGTAAAGCAACGTATAGCTCCAAGTTCCGTTTACCGGAGAGAGTTCATAGACGACGCCCCCTCCGTTAGGTCCGCCATAAATCGTTCCGCCAAAAAGATTTCCTGCACTGTCGAAGGTCAGACCGGTAGGACCACCACCGTCGGATTCATAGTGGAAAGAGTAGAGAGTGGTTTTCGTCCAGCCGGAGCCGGAGTGCGCCAGTTCGAAAGCCGTGCCATCGTCGTCCACACCTCCATTGGAGGTTGTGCCATAGAGATTGCCGTCGCTGCCTAAGATTATGCCCGAGGTTGGACTGCCGCCATCGTCGCCTCCGGCGAAACTGTAGACAATAGTTTCCGTCCAACTATCTCCCGCAGGGGTCAACTCGAAGACGGTGCCGTTTCCGTACGCGCCTCCATAGGTCGTTGTGCCATAGAGATTGCCCGCTGAATCGAAGATTATGGCGCCGTTGGGGAAATCGCCATCACCCGCGCCGCCGAATGGGTGGAGCACGGTTTCCTTCCAGGGACAGAGGACCGTAATACAAGCTTTCGCTGTCCGAGGGGCGCTCAAGCTGAACGCCGTGCCCTTGCCATTGCTTCCTCCGGCAACGGTGGTGCCATACAGGGTGCCGTCAGCGCCACGAACTAAAGATCCCAAGCCCGGATGGGCCCCATCCTCTCCTCCGGTGAAGCTGTACAGCGTAGTCAGCAGCCAGGACGGGCCATTATGCACGAGCTTATAAACAACTCCATAGTTATCCCTGCCGCCGTTGTAAGTCGTCCCATATAGGTTGCCTGATTTGTCCAGGGTTGGGCCGGCAGACGGGTTCTCCCCATCCTGGCCACTGAAGTTATGAATCACCATGTAGGTCTGCGCCCGAGCGGCGGAGAACGGTAATCCCACCGCAATCGTCAGGGCGACAAGCGGCCAGAATCGTGAGCAGCGTTTGCCGGGCAGGGTAGGGGTTGAAGATTGAGCGGCATTGTCTACCATTGCACATCTCCTCCTGACGTTCGATGTCCAAAACCCTTGCTGGCAATGAATCGGCGCCCAATCCCGACTCTTAGGCCAACGATTGAGATGTCGCTGGTCAACAGGATATCCCCCGGCCTGATGTGCAAAAGTGCAGGTTTTGGATGCTGACGCGTATGGCGGAGGGCTCGCGCAGGGGAGGTGCGCGCATTATGCGACAAAGTTAGCAGGAGCAAAGTATAAAGAAGTTAATGGGTGACCAATAAATTACCGGCGAGCATAAACAGCCGCGTTCTTTCCCCTTACTTGCTGAACTCAGTGTTGCCCAGAAGGCTGCGGGGGAAGGGGTTGCCGTTCGGGGCTGGCTGCTTTGGGACAGGCATCAGGTTGCCATTCGAGTCTGGAAATGGCGAGGAGGTAATTGGCTGATTGCCGGCGGGGATAAGGTTTCCGTTCCCATCTGGAAAAGGAGAGTATGCCGGTCCGGAATAGGGTGGAACCGCATTACCCATGAAATCCGTCGCAGCGCCCGGAGCGGCCGATCCAGCCCGGGACGAAACGCGCGTATCCGGAGATGTTGTATCCACAGCAGCTGTGGCCGCGACTCCGCCTTGCGAAGGCGCAACGTCGGCAGCGGCGTCTTCCGCAGCGGCATCTGGTTGCGGGATGGAGGTATCCGGGCTTGCCTCGTCGTCAGCGTTGACCGGATCACTCAAGCCGGAAGCTGCTCGACCGTTGCTTTCTGTGGTGCGGTTTGCAACTTGTTGCGGTGCTTCCGGCGAAAGGACGCGGCCTGTGATCAACAACCGGGCTTCCGATGCCGCCGTCGCCGGCATGGCCGCATAGTTCAGACCAGTACCTTCCATTAATTCGGCGATGACTTGCTGCCAGCTTCCCTGAGCATTGACGGGAGGTAGCTCGACTTTCGCGCCAGCCGCGGTGCCTTCGCAATCGGTACGGGTCTGGCGGCAAAATTCTTCCAGAACAGCGGTCAACGGTATATTCTGCGATGTCTGAACCGCGACGGTAGCGTGCTCGTAGATTACCTTGACAGCAACCGGCGCCGTTTGTTGTGCCCATGCGGGGATTGCAAATGCGAGCAACGCTACGATGACGAGGCGTGTACTGCCACCAAAACAGCGACCCATCGACATGTCGGTGCCTTTCAACCTGCCGGCAGAGTGTTGCCTGAATTGTAGCTTGGAAGCCCAGGCCGTCTTGCGGCCCGGCCCGGGCTTTCCTCTTGACTACCGCCAATGATCTCAGTGCCCCGATCGGACGGGATTAAATACCGAGGGTACCAGGACGGTGTAACCGCTGTTGTAGTAATAAGCATCCGCCTGAATAGCTCCCGGCGGACCATCGTTGGTAAATTCCGCCGAACCGTAGGTATTCGGTGCGATCACATCTGTGCCGGTGATTTTGAATATGGTCTGGTGGGGTGCAATGGCGAATGGCCCAACACTCGTAATGAGAGACCCGCTTGGACCATAGACGTTCAATGTCCCGTGAATCGTGGCGCTTGACGTGTTCTGAAAACCCCAGGACGTCTGGAATCCTCCAGAGGTCGACCAGCGCGGGTTATACAGAGTGGTGTCCGCAATCTTATAGGTGTAAGTGTAAGACCCGGAGCTCACACTCACATGCGCTTCAAGAAATCCAGTAGAACTGGAGGTAAAGCTTACCCTCTTTGCTTTGCCCTCAAGTCCGAGACTCGGGTCGTTCTGACTCGTGTCGTTGAGTGTTACAGAATTAGCTGTTGGGCAGAAAATGTTTCCCACTATCGGTGTCGATAAACTAGTGGCGAAGTCGTCGGTCGTGGCCACCTCAACGGAATAGCTGTGTCCTTGAGTAACCCAGAAGACGATTGAAGCATCACCGCTACTGCTAATGGTTATTGGACCGCCAATCCTGCCATCGGCGACCGCCAGGGGAGCCAAGGTACAAGATGCTGCGGCATTCGATACGACAAATGCCAACAGAACCGCTACAGCGACTACAAGCGCAAACTTCACTTTCATAGCTTCGCCTCCAGTGGAAACTCGTTTCCTATCCCAGACCGTCAGTCGGCGAGTGCGTCCCCTGCTGCGGGGCGCAACCGCAACTTGCATGCCCCTGCGCCGAATAGCTCAAGCGACGAATTCCGATTGACTGTCTTTTCAAGCGTCTAAACGACCATGGGTTGAAATAGGGGGACTACGCGCATTATGGGGCAAAGCTGACAAGAGTCAAGCAAATTAGCAAAAAACCGGACTAAGAGAAGTGCATTTGTTCGTTGCCAACGGTAACTAGTGATTAGTGACTAGCGACGAGTGACTAGTAACGAGGTAATAGCGAAGAGGTATAGTCTAAGCTCAGTCTAAGTCCAAGCGGCAAAAGGTCAAGAGCCAGAAGAAAATAGGACTAGTAAATCCCTGGAATCAGCCGCCAGGTGCCAGAGCGGTAAGCGTCATACGCTTCGCCGAATTCGCTGCTTAGCAGCTTCTCCTCGGCATGCATGCGCGCCACCAGAGGTGGTATCAGAAGCAGCACTAGCAACACTCCCAGGACCGAACGGAAAGCCAGCGCCCAGCCGAGTGACATGATCAGCAGCCCGAGGTAACTGGGATTGCGGACGCTGCGGTAGGGGCCGTTGGTGACCAGAGTGTGCCCGGGTTGAATGGCGACCAGTCCGCTGAACCGGTTGCCAAGGACAAAGACAGGCCAGATGCGAAGCGCTCCACCCAGGGCGAACAGAACGACCCCCAACCAGCGCAGCCCGTTGCCACCGAAAGTCAATAGACCCGCGCGATCGCAGTACGCGGGCAAGTAGGCGCTGGCAATCCCGACGATGGTGAAAACCGGAAGCACCCAGCGATTTTCCGTGGCTTCGCGCACCCCCGGACTTAGATTGCCGCCGGCGAACAGAGATACTCCCGTCAAAGCCACGAGCACGATCATGAGCGCAGTAAGTGCGGGATGGGAAAAGAATGGGCCGAAGCCTCCCCAGCCGAAAATGGCCAGGCCGCCATACAGAACCAGGCCCACAACGACGGCAATGATCCGGGTGTACGGAATCCAGGACCTCGCCGCGGGGTTGCTATTCGGAGTAGGCATCCATAAGAATGATGATCGGTAGCCGGCGAAAGTAGCTTGGCGGGCTATCCTATGACGCGCCTACGGCGCTGTGCGGCCAGCCGGTAATGCTCAAGACGCAATAGGCCAAACGCCAAAAGCTCAAAGCCAAAAGCGGTCTTTGAGTCTTTTTCTTTCCCTCGTCCGTATACCCAGATAGCATGGTTGCCACCGCATTCAGTTCGCTTGTTTCGATGGAGACCGAAGAGGCCCGCATAGCCCGTGGATTGCGCCGGCGCGACCCCGACCTGATGGACGCGCTGATCGCGCAGTACCAGCATCGGCTGCTGCGCTACCTGCTGCATCTGACAGGGAACCGCGCGGCCGCCGAAGACCTGTTCCAGGAGACCTGGATGCGCGTGCTGGAGAAGGGTCACCTGTACGACGGCAAGAGCCGCTTCGTCACCTGGCTGCTGACCATCGCGCACAACGTGGGTATCGATCATCTGCGCCGCCGCAACCCGGCAAGCCTCGACGAAATGCAGGAGACAGAAGACGGAGCGCCCTTCGAGGTGAAGGACGCGCGCCCGTCGCCCTTCGAACAAGCCGCCGCCAACGAAGCGAGCGCACAGCTGGAGGCAGCACTCAACCGGCTGCCCGCCATCTTTCGCGAAGTGCTGACGCTTCGCATCCATGAGCAGATGAAACTCGAGGAGATTGCGCAGTTGATCCATATACCTGTAGCCACAGTGAAGACCCGCCTGTACCGCGGCGTGGTGGCGCTGCGCCCGGCGCTGAAAGGAAGGGAGGAATGAACCACTCCGATCATGAGCGAGCTCGCGAGCTGGTGCTCCTCCGCGACGTCGAGGGAGTGAGCGACAGCGAAGCCCTATGGCTGGAAGCGCATCTGTTGGGCTGCGAGGCTTGCGCCGGCTTCGCGGAAGAGCTGCAGCTAACGTCGCGGGCTCTGCACGGAATGGCGGCGACTGCAAGCGCGTCGCTGGTGGCTGCGACGCAAGCGCAGGTAAGGCAGCGCGCGGCCGATCTCCGTGACCACGAAGCAAAGATCTTCCTGATTGGCATCTCCTTCGCCTTGGGGCTGCTATGGTCGGCGGGCTCGGCGTTTGTGGGATGGAAGCTGAGCGCATGGCTGGCCGAAAGAATCCACATTGCGCAATGGGCCATCGCCTCGGGCTTTGTGATCTTCTGGCTGGCGCCTGCAATCGCTATGGCGCTGGCACTACTGATCCGGTATCGGCCGGTGTCGCATCACGTCGAGACCGATGGGACGTTAATGGAGCACTTCGAGGAATTGCAATGAACGAAGAGAAATCGACTTTCCAAAAGGAACTGGCTGTCGTCCCGCAATTTGGCTGGTTTCTCGCCTTTACTGTAGGGATTTGCGGAATGATCGCGGTCTTCTTATCGGCACGCGGCGATCACTCAATGCCTCGCGCCCTGATTCCGGTGCTCGCACTGCTGGGTGCGTTCGTGGTTATCTGTTGGATTTTGCTGTTGACCTATGTCAATCGCGACGCAGCCCGGCGCGGCATGAGCCCCACCTTGTGGACGCTGGTTTGCCTGTTTGTGCCCAACCTGATCGGCCTCATCATTTACTTCATCCTGCGCAAGCCACTGCCCAAGCAATGCCCAGGCTGCGGATTCGCAGTCAACGATTCGTTCCGCTTCTGTCCGCACTGCCGCTACGCATTGGCTCCCGTCTGCCCAAGCTGCGGCCAGCCAATCAGGAACGAATACACCTGCTGCCCGTACTGCGGGCAGGGGATTACGCCTTCAACGCCTCCGGCGGCAACCCCCGCTTAGCGGAGTAGAGCGGCATTTCAGCGCCGCGCCCAAGCCGGAAGAGTGTGAAGCACACTTCGACGCGGACCTGAATGGCCGCTCTATCCTTACCGGACGATCTCTTCGAATCGCAGCGGGTCGGGACGGGTACGCACCGGCGGCGGCTCAATCAGAGCGAGCTGCTGCTTGGTGTAGCGGATGCGATGAATCACGGTAATGGTGCTGAGCACAGCAATTACCCACAGCACTGGAGCCATGCGATTGAACAGCGCGCCGATAATGATCAGCACAATGCGTTCGGGACGCTCCATGAAGCCTGCCTTGCAACTGGGGATGAGCGACTCGGCGCGAGCTCGCGCGTAGCTGACCAGAACGGAGCTGGTCATGACAAGCGCCGTCAGCACCACATAAAGAAAACGGTTGGCGCGCGCGTAGTAGACCAGCAATCCGAAGAAGAGCGCGACGTCGCTGTAGCGATCGATGACGGAATCGAAGAAACCGCCAAACTGAGTGACTTGATTAGTGGCGCGCGCCACCCGTCCGTCGACCATATCGAAAATGCCGGCGCCGATAATCACCAGCCCCGCATAGACGAACATCCGGCGCTGGTTATCGGCATTTGCGAAGCCGAAAAGCACAGCTGCGACACCGTTGATTACCAGACCCAGGAAGGTGAGCGCATTAGGTGAAATGCGGGTAAGGGCAAGGCCGTGGACAATCTTATACAGCAGCCATCTGCACGACTTTCCAACTGCACTGGTCCACGTCATAACAACTACGCCTCATCGTGGATGGTGGCGAGCTTCAATACCTCAAGTTCGCGCTTGCCCGTGGGAGTAACCACCTCACTCACGTCGCCGACTTTCTTGCCCATCAAGGCGCGGCCAATCGGCGAGCTCGTCGAGATCAACCCCTTGGTTACGTCCGACTCCTCGCTGGTTACCAGCTTGTATTCGATCTCCTCGTTCTTGGTGGAGTCGAATACCACAACCTTGGAACCGAGGGCGGCACGGTCCTTGGGAATGTTCGCCATGTTGATCAGCGACAGGTCCGCCATGCGCTTCTTGAGTTGACCGAGGCGGGCACGGACAAATTCCTGCCGCTGCTTAGCCATGTGATATTCGGCGTTCTCACTGAGATCGCCTAAAGCCACTGCCTTCTTCAGCTCTTTCGGCAGTTCGTGGTTCAGCTCGTGCTCCAGGGTCTGGATCTCCTGTTCGAGCTTTCTCTTGATGTGCTCAGGCATGCTGTTATGGATGCACGCAGCCGCCGGCGGCGTACACCCGGCAGGCGCATCCCAAAATTATAGCGCGAGGCGAGTGCCTCAATGCCGTTTGCCCCTCAAAGACCCAAAATAAAGCCGGCCACTGAACAGATATTCGGTGCGAGTCTAAGGCTTCCTGTTGCCTCCAAGGTAGGCCTTCTTCAGCAAGGCAATCTGTCCTGCGTGGTAGATATGGTGCTGAATAACGCCCACCGCTTCATTGCGACACGTCCGCTTTTCCCCGGGAATAAGCTGGTCGAGCCTGCTCGGGTCGAGTCGCGACAATGCGTCGCGGAACTCTCGATTCGAATGCCGAAACTCCTCCAGGGTTCTCTGCCAGGCCTCTTCGTTGGCAGCCGGCGTATCCGGAAAATTACCAGCTTCATCGGGAATAACCGGACCGGAGAGGCGGCGCATGGCAACGTCTTCCCAAAAACGCATGTGCATGACGAGCTGCCAAATCGTGTGAACTCCCGCAAGCGGCAGGGCGGCGGCGCATCGCGCGTCGATGCCCTCCAGGATCGTCCAGACCGGATCTCCGTACCACGCAACTCCGTCCATGGTCTGGTCGTACTGTTCGAGAATGCGTTGAACTTCATTCACGGAAAGCCTCCTAACCTCCAAATATAATAATGCAGGTTAGGCAAGAATAGAGTTGAAAACTCTGAAAATGGGCCGAATTGCACTTTTATACGGTCATCCAGAACCTTTTGACCGGAACGAGTCCCGTCCCATAGCATTACAGAGTCCGGAAATCGAGAGCTCGTGAACCGCACATCCGGGTTTGTCTGTCCGGCATCGTAAGACGCGGGACGGAGCGAGGACACCGGTAGCTTGCCGAATTCGAACTACATCCTTATAATCCCGCTTTCTGCGGCCCGGTGCTCACGATACGTCTGCTGCGGGGATGAAACCATCTATTTGCGGCGCAGGGACTGATGTGTCCTGAGCAGCTGCATCGCATGCGCCGGGTTAAAGACACTACCTGTTCCTAGGATCAAGGAGCCAAACGAATGAAGAAGTCGCTAGTGGTGATATTGCTGACTGTGGCAGCCACCGCGTTTGTCCAACAAGCGGCAAGTCAGGCTGCGCCGGCTGCAGGCCAGGCAGCCACGCAAAAGAAAGTCATTAAGGACCCTGCCGAATACAACGCGTATGTCAACGCAATTCAGCAGCAGAATCCCGCGGCGAAGGCCCAGGCCCTGGAAGCCTTTCTGCAGACCTATCCCAACAGTGTGATGAAGGTGGACGCAGCCGAAGAACTGATGGCGGCATACCAGCAGGCCGGCAATGTGCCCAAAATGCTGGATGCAGCCAACAAAATCCTGGAGGTGGACCCCAATAATGTACGCGCGCTGGCCACCCTGACCTATACCTACAGGGCGACCACCACGGCGCAGAATCTGCAGCAGAACCTTCCGCTGATTCAGCAATACGCCACCCGCGGCGAGCAGGCGCTGCCGAACATGCCCAAGCCGGAAGGCATGAGCGACGCCGATTACACGAAGCTGCACAACGAGCTGGGCGCGATTTTTGAAGGCGGTCTCGGGTTTGTTGCGCTGCAGAACAAGAATTATCCGGAATCAGCCAAGGACTTCCAGGGCGCAGTCTCGCATGAGAGCCAGCCGAGCATTGCAGATCTGTATCCGCTCGCGCAGGCCGACCTGGAAGCGAAGCCGGTGAATCCTGCTGGGTTCTGGTTCCTGGTGAAGGCTGCTCAGTTGGCCCAGGGAGATGGGCAACAGCAGATTCTGGAATACGGACGGAAGAAATATATTCGCTACCACGGTTCCGAGGACGGCTGGCAGGACGTGGTGAATCAGGCCAAGGCCTCGTCGAGCGTTATGCCTCCGGCCGGCTTCACCGTAGCGGCTGCCCCGCCGCCGCCGTCGCCTGCAGAGCAGGCGGCTGATCTGGTCAAGAACAAGGACCCGAAGAAGATGAGCTTTGCGGAGTGGCAGCTGGTGCTGTCTTCCGGCAATCAGTCCGCAGCGGACACCGTGTGGGACACCATCAAGGAAAAAGCTGTGAAGCTTGGCGCCAGCGTGATCAGTGCCAGCGCCGATAGCCTTCAGCTTGCCGGCAGCGAGGACGATATCGACGCCAAGAAGGCCGACATAACGGTGGAGATGGCCAAGCCCATACCGTCCCGCCTGATTCCGCAGCCGGGAACGGAAATCTTCTTCCAGGGAACGGTTTCGCGTTACACGCCAAATCCGTTCATGATGACGTTCAGCGATGGAATTCTTCTGGACAAGAACGGTAATCCCATCCAGACGACAACAACTCACCACACCACAACTCACAAGAAATCGCAATAAGTGGTGTTTACGAATGCACGACGGGGGCGAAAGCTCCCGTTTTTTATTTGGGCGGCAATGAGCAGGAAGGTGGAAGGGCTCAGGCCACGGATGACGCTGCGGCAGCCAGTCACGGCGTAATCTCGAAAACGACACCGCACCCATACTGCCAGCATGCCGGATTTCCGCCATATTCGGCAACGCCATACAGGTTGCCGTTGGAATCCATGACCAGGGTCCCGCCCGGCCCTCCTCCATCTGCGCCACCGGTGAAGTCGTAGAGGTCGGTGTAAGTCCAGCCGCTCTCACCACGCGTCAACTTGAACACCGAACCGTGACCGTACGCCCCTTCACCAAACGTTGTTCCGTACAGATTGCCGTCTGCGTCCACAATCAGATCCGACTCGGGTCCCTGGAGAGCAAATCCACCGAAGTTGTAGATGTTCGTAAAACTCCAGCTCCCATTCCCAAGCGACATCTCGAACACAATGCCGCCTTTGCCCGGGCCGCCTGCAACCGTGGTTCCGTACAGCTTGCCCGCCTTGCCGAGGGTCACGCCCGTGTAGGGGTTTGCTCCAGCGTTGAAAGCGGTGTCGACTTGGAATAAGTGGATTGCGGAGTAGCCACCCGATGGCATCCATTGGTACACCCTGCCATAGTCAGTCGAGCCATAACTCAAGGTGCCATACAACACGCCGTCCGCGCCCACAGTGATCGGCGCGGTTGGGACTTGACCGTCTCCAGGTCCACCGAAACTGTGCAGCACGGTCTCCTTCCACTCATCGTTCGATGGCGTTAGCTTGAACAATGTGCCGAGGTTCCAAGTCCCTCCGAGCGAAGTTATCCCATAGAGATTTCCGGCGCGATCGAAGACGACACCGGCGGGACTGTTACCGTTGCTGTCGTCGAAATCGAAAAGAACCGACTTAGTCCCCGTGCAGAGGGCTCCTCCGCAGGAGGTTCGAGTCAGTTTGAAGATTGTGCCGCACCCAAGAAGGGAGCCGCATTCGCCACCCAGGTAACCCCCGGACGATGTAGCTCCGTAGAGACTGCCATCGGACCCGAAGGCTAAACCGTAAGGACCGTCCCCGTCGGCGTCTCCGTGGAACAGGTACACCGGACTCAGAGTCCAGGCTGAACCCGCGCGGCTGAGTTCGAAAACAAGACCACACGTACCTCCCCAGCAGTGTCCCGTCAGACCACCTCCGGCCGAACCATACAAATTGCCCGCTTTGTCCATCACCAGTCCCGACCAGTCATTTCCGCCATCCATCCCGCCGGTGAAAGTATGGATAACCTGGAAGGTCTGGCCGTGTGCCAGTTGAGAAACAAACAGACTTAGAGAAGCTAACAAGCAAAACGCGACAAGCGAACTCGTCGCCGGCCTGGACTTCGTCTCAAACAATGGGCGCGGCATCGGATCCTCCTACAATCGGGGAACATTGCTGAAGTGGATGTGAGCTGCTGCAGGCTGGTTGTCCTCCGATGGCCACCCGGCGTTAGCACACCCTGCCGCAACGTCTGTGCTGTCTAACGGGACTCTGGGTTCTTACTGAGAGCGTAACCAGCATTCCGGCCAAAAGATGGCCTGCGTACTGGGCTGTCATCCCACACACGCCTGTATTTTCCAACACACACACCGTCGATGGCAGCCAGAGCGGGAAAGCAGGTTCTTGGCTTCGCTCAGAATGACAGCTCAGGAAAGCTGGGGTCAGTCGGCACGACTCAACAAGCGGGTGAAAAAGTCTGAGTTGCGACAGTTGGCGTCAGGGATCGCGGCTAGCGGACGACGCGCTTTTCGAGACTGAAAGCACGGGCGCTACGAGGAGGGCGCCGTGTGCCGCCGCCCCGCAGCGACTTGATGTCGAGTTCGAGCTCGGTAATGGTCCGGCTAAGGGTATTGCGATGCATGCCAAGCTGGCGCGCGGTCTTGCATTGATTCCCCTTGTTCTCCTGCAGGACCGTAAGGATGAATCGCTTCTTGAATTCGCGCACCGCTTCGTTATAAAGAATGCCGCTCTTGTACATCTGCATGATGAGTGCTTCCAGTTGGTCTTTCACGACGCCCCTCTCGCTCAACGCATATAACTCAGGATTCTTGTTGCCAGTAATGAAGTACAACGTCAGGGCCCTTACAGCTGAGAACTTTCGACGTGCTCGGGAACTTCACGCAGCAGGTTCCAACCCTCGTGGAACCGCCGCCGCAGTTCAGCCGGAGCTGCCCAGATCAGCGCGCGTCCCGTGACCAGCAGAAACGGCGCCGCGCGCGATCCCTGCAAATAGGGCGACGTCGGAGCAAACGACGCCAGCGCCATGGCAACGACCGTGCAAATCGCACCGCCTCGAATCGCTCCGAACACTCCGCCGAGCACGCGATCGAACCAGCGCAGCCCGATGCCTTTTACCAACGACCGGACAACCCGGCCGGCCAAACCGCCCAATAGCGCGATCACAAAAAAGATCGTCAGGAAGCCGGCAACATCCGCCGCCCACTGCGATTTCATATATTGCGTATACCAGGCGGCCATTCGCGGATATTCCCACGCCGCTACCAGGTAACCGATGACTGCTCCTGCTAACGCGAACAGTTCATAAAAAAAACCCTGCGCCACCGCTCCCAGAATCGAAAAAGCCAGAATGAATACAAAGCCCCAGTCCAGGATGGACAATCCGAGCCACATGATTGTGCGTTTCTAGACAGGCAGAGGTCTTCCCGTCAGACGGGTGTAGGCCTCGATGTACTTCTCGCTGGTTTTGGCAGCAACCTCCGGCGGAAGTCCCGGAGCGGGCGGCTGCTTGTTCCACTGGATCGATTCCAGGTAATCGCGCACGTACTGCTTGTCGAATGACTCCTGCGCTCCGCCCGGCTTGTACTTGTCCGCCGGCCAGAAGCGGGAGGAGTCGGGCGTCAACACTTCATCCGCCAGCACGATGCCCTTCGCCGTTTGCCCGAACTCAAACTTCGTATCGGCAATGATGATGCCCTTTGTTTCCGCGTAGTCTGCGGCGCTTTGGTAAATCTTCAGGCTCAGGTCGCGCAGTTTCTCGCTCAGTTCGCGCCCGGCCAGCCTTACCATCTCATCAAACGAGATGTTCTCGTCGTGGCCAGTCACAGCTTTCGTTGAGGGAGTAAAGATCGGCTCGGGCAATTTGTCCGACTCGCGCAAACCTTTGGGAAGAGAAATACCGCACACCGAGCCAGTGTTCTTGTATTCCTTCCAGCCGGAGCCGGAAAGATATCCGCGAACGACGCACTCAATGCTCACCATGTTGGCGCGAATCACCAGCATGGAACGTCCGCGAAGCTGGCCGGCGAACTTCTGCAGCTCAGGCGGATACTTCGACACGTCGGCGGTGACTGCGTGGTTGGCCACAACGTTCTTCAGGAAATCGAACCAGAACAGCGACAGCTGCGTGAGCACTCTGCCTTTCTGCGGAATGCCGGTGGCCAGAACATAGTCAAACGCGGAAATGCGGTCGGTGGCGACAAACAGCAGATGGTCGGCGTCGACTTTGTAAATGTCGCGCACCTTGCCGCTGGCGAAAAGTTGGAGTTCCGGGAAGTCGGTTTGAAGGAGAATGTCTTTGGATGTCTCTGATTGTGTCACGTCTCGTCGTCTCAACCTGTCTCGAAGTAAGTGAGCGGTATTGTAGTTGCTCGGAATGGTTTGTCAACGCGCCCGAAAATCCGGGGAACGTCCGCCCCTTTTCTGCTACACCACAACAACGCCTGATGAAATTGCGGCGGCGGCAAAAGCAGCATAAAACCTGCGTTTCGCAACCGGCCGGGCTGAACACGCCCTGCGCTGCCACGCCCAAAAAAACGCTCACGGGAAGCCAAACCGCAGATACTCAGCCAGGGGATTTGTCAAGAAAGTTTTTCGAATTTGCCGCAGCCGAACGTCAGTCGGCGGCGGTGCGGCGTATAGTTGCTGCGTCCTGCACGTAATTCACTTCCGGAGTTCCGACGACACCGGCCTGCTGCATGGCCTGGCGAAGATCGTCGGAGTTCATGAAGCGGCGCGCGCTATCCAGGCCCTCCCAGTCCAGAAGCAAAGTTACGTCGCGAGGATCTTCAACTGCGTGAAAGATACGGAAGCCCGTTTCGCCTGCGCCCATGCGCCGGTTCAGATGTGCATCAAACGCCTGTTTCCATCTGTTGAAATCGGCCACCTTGTGCCGAACGATAACGTGGACCATAAAAGCGCCTCCCGATGTTGGACGAAATACAAGATACGCAATTGCACAGCGATTGTGAACTGCAAAGGCCCCTTCTCTCTGTGACCAGGAGCACAAAGGTTGGTTCGTTCGCAGATTTGCGGTCAGCCGTTGCGAAAAGCGGCGAAAATGCCGCCCTCTGCCACTGCGCTATACTGCAAATCCGGGAGAATTCCAAATCCAACCGCGTCTGATTATTCGCTCCTCTGATATTCACGCCGCCGGCTGCTTCGCGCTGGAGCCGGTTGCCAAAGGCACGCGCCTGCTGGAGTACGACGGCGAACGCATCACCAAAGAAGAAGGCGATCTGCGTTACGAAGGGCGTCCCTTTACCTACCTCTTCGGCATCGGCAAAGGCGATATCGTCATCGATGGCCACGGTATGGCGATGTTCGTGAACCATTCCTGCAATCCAAATTGTGAAGCCGACGAGATTGACGGCCGGGTCTTCATCTCAGCACTTCGCAATATCAAAGCAGGTGAGGAGCTCACTTACGACTACTGGCTCTATGACGGCGACGACGATGCACCCTGTTATTGCGGCAGCCGGAAATGCCGCGGCAGCATGTATTCGCCCGCCGAGTTGAAGAGGAACAAAGCGCGAGCGGCACGCCAAAAGAAACAACTCGAGCAGCAACTCAAGAAGGCGGCCAAACGGGCGGTGAAGTCGAAGGCCAACGGCGGCGCGGCAAAGTAGCGCCCGGTTCTTTCTTGTACCCAGGCTGAATTATCGCAACTCCTTCCACAGCAGGATGGGCCGTATAATCGAAGTTTCTCCCCATGAGCTATCAGGTTCTCGCTCGCAAGTATCGGCCTCAGAAATTCTCCGAAGTGATCGGGCAGGAGCACGTCACCCGCACGCTGAAGAATGCTATTGAGCAGGGCCGCATTGCGCACGGCTACATCTTCAGCGGACACCGTGGCATCGGGAAGACCACCATCGCCCGTATCCTGGCGATGGCGCTGAACTGTCAGTCGCAGGACCACGCAGTCTCCGAGCCCTGTGGCGTGTGCGACTCCTGCCGCGAGATTCGCGCCGGCAACTCGGTTGACGTGATCGAGATCGACGCGGCCACCAATCGCGGCATCGATGAAATCCGTGAGCTGCGCGACGCCGCGCGCTATCGTCCAGCGCGCGACCGCTACAAGATCTGGATTCTCGACGAAGCGCACCAGATCACCGATGCCGCTTTCAACGCGCTGCTGAAGACCCTGGAGGAGCCGCCCGGGCACGTAGTCTTCATGATGGCCACCACGCAGCCGGAAGACATTCCCCAGACCATTCGCTCGCGGTGCCAGCATTTCAGCTTTCACGCCGTGCGCTTCGACGACATCGTCCAGCAACTGCGCGACATTGCGAATCAGGAAAGTATTGCCGCCGACGATGCGGCGTTGGCGATGCTGGCCGAGGTTGGCGACGGCTCCATGCGCGACGCGCTCAGCATCATGGACCAGGCCATCGCCTGCTGCGGAACCAGGCTCAGCGCTGATGTAGTACGCGGCCTGGTGGGAACGGTTTCGTCCGATGTGCTGGAAGACATCATGCGCGCGGTGGCGGACAATTCCAGCCAGGATGTGCTGTGCGTCGTCGATCGAGTTCTGGTGGAAGGACAAAGCGCCCAGCACTTCGCGCGACAGATGGTGCGCTTTCTGCGCAACGTGATGGTGGCCAAGGTCGCAGGCGGCGACTCGCCGGTCATGCAGATTTCCAGGGATGAGCGAGGGCGCGTGGCGCGCGTTGCCGAAAGCTTCAGCGAAGAGGAGCTGGCGCGCTTCCTGCAAATTATGCTCCGCACCCACAGCGACCTGAGCTACAAGCAGGAGCAGCGTTTTCATCTGGAGCTTGGCTTGCTGAAGCTGGTGCATGCGCAACGACTGCTGCCGCTGGAAGAGTTGTTAAGTGGGGAAGCCGTGAAGCCAAGCGGCACCAAGACGGCGCAGGGCGCCTCTGCTGCGTCTGCCCCCTCGCGGACGACATCATCGCATCCTGGGAGTTCGACGCCCCCATCTCCGCAGGCCAGCGCCACGGGGACGGCATTGCCGTTTTCCAAGCCCACTCCGTTCGAGTCGGACCGCAGCCGCAAGCCAGAGCTGAAGGGCGAGAGCTCGCGGGAGCCGCATGCCCAAGAACGAGGGTCTGCCATGGCAACCGCAACCGCTACGGCTGTTGCCGAAGAGCCCGAGCCACCCAAGCCCGCTCCGCTTGAGCAGGAGATTACGCCGGAATCGCTTCGCGGGCCCGTGCTCGCCGCACTGGAGAGCTCCGGGCAACAGATGCTGGCGCATCACCTGGAGCAAGGCGAGTGGACGGTTAGCGGGATGGAAGTGCTGGTCAAGGTCGCAATGTCGCAGACCCTGATTGACGTCGCGATGGGAGATGCGCCAACGCGGGTCATTCGAAGCGCGCTGCTGCAGGCAACAGGGAAGCCGCTGAAGTTGAAGATGGTGAGCGGCGGCGCTGAGTTTACGCCCAATGCGTCGGTGTCGCGTCCGGTGAACGGAGCCGGCAATGGCAGCGCCCGCAGCCGTGCACTGTCCGATCCGGTGGTCAAGCGCATGCAGGAGATGTTTGGCGCTGAGATTCGCACCGTCATTGATTTGAAGAATCGCAGTTAAGAGGCAAGGTAAAGCATGGGTAATTTCAACTTGCAAGACATGCTGGCCCAGGCGCGCCAGCAGGCCGAGAAGTTGCAGGAGAAGATGCAGCAGATTGTGGTCGACGCCTCCTCCGGCGGCGGCAGCGTCACCGTCAAGATGAACGGTCAAAAGCTGCTGCTGAGTGTCGTGATCGAGGCCGATGTGGTGAAGTCAGGCGACATCGAGATGCTGCAGGATCTGGTCATCGCGGCGGTGAACCAGGCTTCGCAGAAAGTCGATGATGCGTTGAAGTCAAGCCTGGGTGGAATGTTCGGCGGCATGGGCCTGCCGGGCCTGTGAGGCGCTAGCGTGTCACGTTTTGCCGAGCCCATGGCTCGACTCATTGAAGAACTAAAGAAGCTGCCGGGCGTGGGGAGCAAGACTGCGCAACGCTTCGCCTTTCACATCCTGCGCTCCAGCGATGAAGACGCGCAGCTGCTCGCCGACGCCGTTCGCCAGGTGAAGGCCAGCCTGCATCTCTGCTCCATCTGCAACAACATCACCGACGTCGAGCCGTGCGTCTATTGCAGCAGCCCGACGCGCAACCAGCGGCTGGTGTGTGTGGTGGAAGAGCCCACCAACATTGCCGCTATCGAGAAGATCCGGAACTACAACGGCGTGTATCACGTGCTGCATGGCGCGCTCTCGCCG
The DNA here is from genome assembly GCA_963846815.1 of uncultured Acidobacteriaceae bacterium. Classification (GTDB taxonomy): domain Bacteria; phylum Acidobacteriota; class Terriglobia; order Terriglobales; family Acidobacteriaceae; genus CAVVDY01. The sequence goes on from CAWJXG010000001.1 coordinate 1,397,175, forward strand.
CTGCACGGGGTTGGGCCGGAACAGCTGCGTATCACCAATCTGGAGCGCCGGGTGGAATCGGACAGCGTCGACGAGTTGATCCTGGCGACCAATCCCACGGTCGAAGGCGAAGCAACCGCAACTTACCTGTCCCGCTTGTTCAAGGCTTCGGGCGTGAAAGTCACGCGGATTGCAACCGGAGTCCCCGCCGGAAGCGATATCGAATACGCCGACGAAGTCACCATGCAGAAGGCGATCGAGGGACGGCGCGAGCTGTAAACAGCGGGCAGCCCGGGCGTCACGCCGCGTGGCTTGCCGTTGTAATCGTCTCCAGTCCATGTCCGTGCGGGCCCAGTTCGCGCTGGCGCAGCAGGAAGGCGAAGGTCAATCCCAGTAATCCCAGGATCGAGAAGATTTCCATTCCCAGCCGGTAGCCGTTTGGATTGGCGGCGCTGGCGCCGGCATGATCGTTGGCCCAACCGATGAGTACGTTGAAGCCGAACAGGCCGATGTTCTGGATCATCGTCATCAGGCCGTAGGCGGTACCGAGCTTCTCCTGTCCCACGATGTAGGCCACGGATGGCCACATCACTGCCGGGATCAGCGCGAAGGCGAAGCCCATCATGGACATTGTGAGGGCCAACAGCGAGGGCACCTGATAAGCCGAGAAGGACAATGAGAAGGGCGAAAATTGAGCAGTTGGGAAATAAATGGTGAACTGCTGACTCCAATGGATGTAGGCCATCATTAGGTAGACAGGAATCAACAGCACGGAGCCAAACATCATGAGCAGGGCTCGCTTGCCCACACGGTCAACGAATAACCCGAAGAGTGGAGTGCCGAACATGGTGAAGAGCGTCAGCATGCTGAGCAGAATTCCGCCTGCCTCGCGTGACGCCCCGTGCGCTTGCATGAAAAATTTGACGGCAAAGGTCTCGAACGGAAAAATGGCCGAATAAAAAACGATGCACAACGCGACGATATACCAGTACGACACTCCAAACTTGAAAATGTCCCCCAACACCACCTTGTCAGTCGAACCTTCACCGAGAGAATACTTCCGCTCCGCAAAGGCCTCGAGAATCCAGTAGGCAATCGCCCCAAGAAACGAAACGACTGCAAATCCGACTGCAATCAGCAGCGGCGTGCGCCAGCTTGCATATGCACTCTTTGCCCACGCCGGTGAGGTTTGAGCGAGCCACGTTCCAAACCGCGCCAGCATCAGGTTGATGCCAAAAGCGAAGCTGAGTTCCTTGCCGCGAAACCACTTCGCTACCGCGGTGGTGACAGTCACGATAAGCGACTCGGCGCCAAGGCCGAAGATGAGCCGTCCGGCCGCCATGACGTAGAGGCGAGGCTCCGCGATAGTCACCACTGCGCCGACCATGCAAATCGATGCGAACAGCATCAGGGCCCGGCGCGTTCCAATGCGATCGACGATCAGCCCCCCGATCAGCACCATGATCACATTGGGCGCGCTGTAGATACCTTGCAGCAGGCCAATGTTCGAGTCAGTGAAGTGCAACTGCTTCGAAAGCAGATCGGCCAGCGGTTCGACGCAGTCGTAGACGTAGTAGTTGCCGAAAATCGGCACACTGACGACCAACAGCACCAGCCAGCGGAAGAACCTGCTCGGCTCCGGGCGGATGTCAGTCACGGGCGTGGCTTGCGACATGAATAGGCCTCAAGAATGTCGGGAGTTGCAATGTGCAAGATAACAGAAGTTTGTCGCGGAAGTTGCTGAGGGGCGGGTGGGCTGGGAACAGCCGCAGAGCCGGCTGACGATCTCACGAAATGTCGATCATGCGGACGCGGCCGCGAAACCGCTGTCGGGAAGTATCTGCAATGTTTTATACCTGCTTCATTTTTGCGCAGAGATTTCGATAACGCGGGGGAAACCAGGGGCTCAGACGACATTCAAAATGGACGGCGCACAAAGGGAGTGCCGCGGGAGTGCTGCGCGATGAACTTCAGCCGGTGGATTCGAATTGCCTTCGTTATGCTTGCGACGTTTTCTCTTGTGGTGACTGTGCTTCCTCAGATGGCCACAGCTCAGTCCTACAGCATATTGCATGAGTTCACTGGACCGGATGGAAAGCTTCCTGTCGGCACATTAGCCATGGACGCAGCCGGCAACCTTTACGGCACGACTAGCGGTGGAGGCATCAACGCCAACGGAACGGTTTTCATGATGACAAAACATGGATCCAGTTGGACTCTCAGGACACTCTATCGCTTCATGGGGGGAAGTGATGGATGGGCTCCCTGCTCCGGAGTAACCATCGCTCCGGATGGCAGTCTTTATGGCACCACCAGCGACGCTGGGTGCAGTTCGGAGTATCAGGGATTCAACTGCATTCACAATCAAGGCTGCGGAACGGTTTTCCGCCTGACACCTCCGGTGTCGGCCTCGGCTGCTCTGGTACCTTCCTGGAAAAAGACCGTGATCTACCGTTTCACCGGGGGCGCTGATGGATTGCAACCGCTGAGCAAGGTCGTTTTTGATAGCGCGGGAAACATCTACGGCACTACGGCTGAGGGCGGGATCAACAACTCCACTTGCGATGACATCTACGGCCTGGACGGCTGCGGGGTGGTCTATAAGCTGACGAAGGGACAGAACGGATGGACCGAAAGCGTTCTCTTCAGTTTTGATTTGAACAACCCAAACGGTTCGACCGGCGCGGCACCTGCCAGCGAGGTAACGCTCAGCGCCGATGGCAGGATTTACGGTACCTTGTACTTCCACGGGTATCAAGGTCTGCTTTACGAACTCAGACCGCAGGGATCAAGCTACACCGAGTTCTTTGCCGACCAGCGATGTACCGAGAGCACAGAAACGGCGACCGCCGGAGTGATTTTCGACCAATCGGGTCACCTTTTTATGACAACCCAGTCCGGAGGAATCAATGGTGGAGGTACTGCCTACGAACTGACTCCCGACAATGGCACCTTCGACTGCATCGAGCTTTGGGGCTTCTCTGAGCTTGGCCCATTTGACACCGTAACTATGGACTCCGGGGGCAACCTCTATGGCACGGAGCAATGGGGTCCGACCCAGTACGGCGATGTTTTCGAACTGGTAAAAGACCCATACTATGAACCTACATACCTGCATTTCTTTAATGACAACGGCGACGGATTTTTCCCCATGAGTGGCATAGTGCGCGCACCCGACGGAACTCTATACGGCGAGACATTTCAAGGAGGAACTGATGGTTGGGGAATTGTGTTCCAAATCACGCCATAAAGATGCGGTGCATTCGGCGAGACTATGCGGCTACCTGAGGTGACGCTAGTTTCCGAAGGAGGAACCTATGACAATACGCACCTGCAACTGGACGAACCCTGCTGTGCTGGCTATTGCCATAGCCTGCCTGTCGACGATCATTGTCCCCCAAGCGGCGCAGGCGCAAACCTTCACCGTGTTACATACCTTCGACCACAACGATGGACAGAGTCCGGTCGCAGCCACTCTTGATTCTACCGGGGACCTCTGGGGCACCGCATACCTGGGTGGCCCGTATGACGACGGGACGGTTTGGGAATTGAGCCAGGGGAGCTGGAATTTCTCAGTACGCTATGTTTTCGGCGCCAACCAGAATGACGGGGTCACGCCTAACGGGCCAATCGTACAGGGCCCGAACGGCGTGCTCTACGGAACAGCCGGAGCTGGAGGAACTTGCGGCGCTGGCACCGTCTTCCAATTGACGCCACCGGTGACGGCCAGTCGCACCGCGGCTAATTCTCACTGGACGCTGAAGGTGATCCACAATTTCTGCGGCGGCAGTGATGGTACCGCACCCGGCGGGTTGACTGTGGATGGGGCCGGCAACCTGTACGGGAAAACCGGAGGAGGTGCTGCAGGCTGGGGCACCGTTTTCAAACTGACCCATTCGAGTGACGGATGGACCTACTCTCTGCTTTACGCCTTCACCGGCGGAGCCGACGGAGCAGCCCCCTTGGGAGGCGTGACGCTCGATGCCGCCGGCAATCTTTATGGCACCACCGAGTACGGCGGCGTCGGGCCCGGCTACTTTGGCTTCGGTGTGGTGTACAAGCTGACTCCTTCCGGCTCCGAGTCAGTTCTGTATACCTTTCCGCAAAGCGGGCCCCCCGGAGGCCATCCAGTCGCCGGAGTGGTCCTCGACCGGTCCGGCAATGTTTATGGCACAACCGTAAGTCTAAATTCAGAAAACTCGCCGGTCAGGAGCCGATCTCGCTCTGTCTTTGCCCCTCCCGGATTTGCCGTAGTATTTGAGCTTTCTCCCAGCGGTGACGGCTGGAACTTCACGGTGATCCACCCATTTGACGGCTACTTTGCCCAAGGATACGACCTCAACATCGATGCCAGCGGCAACCTGTATGGGACTGTCCGCAACGAAGGCCCAGATTACGATGAGGCCTATGAACTGACGCCCTCCGATCAAGGCTGGATCTATACGGTGCTGCACGATTTTACCGGCGGCGACGACGGCTACAGCCCCTGGGGGATTGTTCCCGATGGCAGCGGCAACATCTTTGGCGTGTGTTTTAACGGAGGATCCACCGGTTACGGCGTCGTTTGGGAAATAACGCCGTAGGCAGGGCGACGCCTGCTTCGTTATTACTGCGTCCGGACAGCGCAGGTCATCAGGCCAGCGCTGTCGGGGTTCCCGAAACCTAAGCAGACTCACAACAGGAGGAATAACCATGCGCCCACCAATAAATCTTCTTCACACGCTTCGCAGCTTGCTCGTCACCAGCTTCTGCTGCGGCATTCTTGTCGTCGCGGCACAAGCCCAAACCTACACGATCATTCACAACTTTATTGCCGAAAGTGGTGGATCGTACCCCACCAGTCTGGTAAGGGATTCCAACGGAAATCTCTTCGGTAACGCCGTTTATGGTGGACCTTACACCTGCAGTTCGGACTACCCGGACTGCGGGGTGATTTTCGAGCTCAGCCGGCAGGGCTCGCAATGGATCTATTCGATCATTTACGCTTTCGGTCCGGGCACAGGTAACGGCTATCAGCCAATGGGACAATTGCTGCTCGGCCGCGGTGGTGTTCTCTATGGAACCACCAGCGCCGGCGGCGCCTGCGGCGGTGGCACTGTGTTCCAACTGACTCCTTCCACCGCCAGAGTCTCAGCGAGCGCAAACGCCCATTGGACGCTGACCCATCTCCATGACTTCGGCTGCCAATTCGGCGACGGTCTATATCCTTACGGCGGTGTGATTGCTGACGCCGCCGGCAATCTGTATGGCACAACCAGCGCGGACACAGGAGTCGGTTGCCAGGGCTACGGCTGCGGCACGATTTACAAACTGACGCGTTCCAACGGCGCATGGACTTCCTCTATCGTCTATAACTTCCCGGGCCCCGAGGGGGGATGGTATCCCTTAGGCAATCTCACCCTTGATGCGAATGGAAACCTCTACGGGACCACTGAACTGGGTGGCAAAGCCTGGGGCGTTGTGTTTGAGGTAACCCCTGACGGAAAAGAAACCGTGCTGCACGCCTTCGATATCGGCGACGGCGGATATCCGAATACGGCGGTAACCTTCGACGCCTCGGGAAATCTTTACGGCTGCACGAGTGTCAGTCCGTATGATGGCGACCCGGGCGGCGCGGGAGTTTTCGAGCTGTCACCGGCTGGTAATGGATGGACCTACAACGCGATTTACAAATTTGACGCATTCTATCCGCAGTGCAACGCAAACCTGGTTATCGACGCCGCAGGCAATGTGTATGGCACGTCCGATAACACAGGGATCTACAACTCAGGCGGCAATTTGTTCAGGCTGGCACCTTCGGACGGAACGTTCATTTATTCCTCGCTTCACGATTTCGACTTCTTCACTGAGGGATGGTGGCCGCTGGGCATTGCCCGCGATAACAACACCGGCAATATCTATGGAGTGACGCAGGACGGCAATAATGGCGCCATCGCCTATGAGTTCACGCCATAACACATTACCTGCTACCTATCGCGACTCCCGCTCCTAGCAGGAGACTAACCGCAGCAACGGAGGATAGGCATGAACTCGCAAACCCGATCTTTTCCTCACAGCTTCAAATACCTGCTCGATGGCCTGGTCTGCTCTGTTCTATTACTCAGCACAGTGCAAGCCCAGACCTTCATCAAGCTCCACGATTTCTCAGGGCCCGAAGGGAAACTTCCTATTGGAACGCTGGCTGTGGATGCGGCGGGCAACCTTTACGGCACGGCAAGCGCTGGAGGCATTAACGAGAACGGCACCGTGTTTAAGCTTACAAAACACAACTCGACATGGATGCTCACGACGCTCTATCGCTTCGTCGGGGGGAGCGACGGCTCGGGTCCCAGCTCCGGAGTCATGCTGGCACCAGATGGCACCCTGTATGGAACCACCGCCGCAGGAGGTGGCGGAGGATGTTACGGGTATGGCTGCGGCACAGTATTCAGGCTAACTCCTCCCGTCCGACCCTGCGCCAGCCTCGTCTGCCCGTTGATGGAAACCGTGCTCTATCGCTTCACCGGTGGCGATGATGGATCGGAGCCCTATGGGAAGGTCGTCTTCGGTCCAGACGGTGGCCTCTACGGCACTACCACCGGTTACCCGTGGGGCGGTCCTCCGGGAGCTAGGCCGCAGCTTCCTCTCAGTAAAACCCCCAGCTTTAGCTGTAATTCCGGGTTTGGTGGCAACTGCGGCAACGTTTACAAGCTGACGCCTTCCGGTAGCGGCTGGACAGAGAGCGTTCTTTGGAGCTTCAACACAACGGATGGAGACGACGCAACACACCCCTATAGTGAGGTGATTTTCGACAAGAGCGGCAAGCTTTACGGTACTACGTATGGCAACGACGGTGAATCAGTGGTCTACCAGTTGGCGCCTTCAGATTCGGGCTGGACGGAGACGGCTCTCTGTCGTCTGGATGTCGAGCCCATCTATAGCAAAAACGCTTCCGCTGGGCTGATCTTTGATGGCTCGGGCGATCTCGTCGGCGCAACTTCGTTGGGGTTCATCCCACCCAGTGGCGGAGTGCCCTTTATGGTGTACCCGGGTGGCGGATGCGACTGGTTTGGACAACAGCTGTCTTGGGGGGGGACCGTATGACAGTCTGATCATGGATGCGGCGGGAAACTTCTACGGCACCGAGCAATGGGGCGGATCCAATACAGGTGACGTCTTCGAGCTGAGATGGAACTCGCAGCACGGTTGGTACGATTACGTCCTCCTGCACGTATTTAGTGGCGGGTCCGATGGCTATCGTCCGCTCAGTGGATTGGTGTTTGGTCCGGACGGCAATCTCTATGGAGCGACCAATGCAGGTGGAAGCTATGGATGGGGTGTGATTTTTGAGATTATCCCGTGACAGAACACCACGCCCTGAGGAAATAAAAACCCCACCCCGGCAATTGCTGCCGAAGTGGGGCATCCAGCTCTTGGCTGGCCACTAGCCAGGAGTCAGTGTCTTTAGTACATTCCGCCCATGCCGCCGCCGCCGTGAGGCATCGCCGGTTCCTTTTTCTCTTCCGGAATCTCGGATACCAGGGCTTCGGTGGTCAGCATCAGCGACGCGATGGAGCCTGCGTTCTGCAGCGCCGTGCGGGTTACCTTCGTCGGATCGATGACCCCGGCCTTAACCAGGTCTTCGAACTTGCTGTTCTGGGCGTTATAGCCAAAGTTGTTTTCCTTCGACTCGCGAATACGGCCCACAACCACAGCGCCTTCCTCACCAGCATTGGCGACGATCTGGCGCAGCGGCTCTTCCAGAGCGCGGCGAACGATGTTGGCGCCGATCTTCTCGTCGCCTTCCAGCTTCAGGGCTTCGACCGCCTCAGCGCAGCGCAAGAGGGCCACGCCGCCTCCGGGAACGATGCCTTCCTCCACCGCAGCGCGGGTGGCATGCATTGCGTCCTCAACGCGGGCCTTCTTCTCCTTCATTTCGGTTTCGGTGGCCGCGCCGACCTTAATCACGGCAACGCCGCCGACCAGCTTCGCCAGCCGCTCCTGCAACTTCTCGCGGTCGTAGTCGCTGGTGGTCTTCTCGATCTGGCCGCGGATTTCCTTTACCCGGCCTTCGATTTCGCCGGGTTTGCCCTTGCCCTCGACGATGGTGGTGTTGTCCTTGTCGATGGTGACCTTCTTGGCCTGGCCGAGATCGCTCATCTGAACGTTCTCCAGCTTGATGCCGAGGTCTTCGGTGATGGCCTTGCCACCGGTCAGGATGGCGATGTCCTGCAGCATGGCCTTGCGGCGGTCGCCGAAGCCAGGAGCCTTGACGGCAGCCACGTTCAGCGTGCCGCGCAGCTTGTTCACCACCAGGGTGGCGAGCGCTTCGCCTTCCACGTCCTCAGCAATGATCACCAGCGGACGGCCGCTCTTGGCGATCTGCTCCAGCAGCGGAAGCAGGTCCTTCATCGACGAGATCTTCTTCTCGTGAATCAGGATGTAGGGGTTCTCCAGAACTGCTTCCATGCGCTCGGGATCGGTGACGAAGTAGGGGGACAGGTAGCCGCGGTCGAACTGCATACCTTCGACGACGTCGAGCTGGGTCTCCATCGTCTTGGCTTCTTCCACGGTGATGACGCCGTCCTTGCCGACCTTCTTCATGGCCTCGGCAATGATCCTGCCGATGGTCTCATCGTTATTGGCCGAAATGGTGCCGACCTGGGCGATCATCTCGCCGGAAACCTTCTGCGATAGCTTGTCCAGGGCGCTGCCCTTGTACTTGCCGTCTTCATCGGCCACGCCGCAAATCGCGGTCACGGCCTTCTCGATGCCGCGCTTCAGGGCCATCGGGTTGGCGCCGGCGGCAACCGTCTTCACGCCTTCGCGATAGATGGCCTGCGCCAGAACGGTCGCCGTGGTGGTGCCGTCGCCGGCGACGTCGGAAGTCTTGGAAGCCACTTCGCGCACCATCTGCGCGCCCATGTTCTCGAGCGGGTCTTTCAGTTCGATTTCCTTGGCTACGGTGACGCCGTCCTTGGTGATGAGCGGCGAACCGAATTTCTTTTCGATAACCACGTTGCGGCCCTTGGGACCGAGCGTGACCTTTACTGCGTCAGCCAGAATATTCACGCCGTGCAGAATCGCCTGACGCGACTCCTCACCGTGCAGAATCTGCTTTGCCATTGCTTGATTTCTCCTAAAGAAGCTGTCAGCCATCGGCCATCAGCTATCGGTAATGTTTAGCTGTCAGCTACCAGCCGCCAGCTACCAGTTCATTCAGAAACTCTTTTGTCTCCCACTCCCAAAACCGGGAAGAGGGGCACCAGACTATTTGTGGGCGTGCGCCGGTTTTGCCGAACCTTCCAGGATGCCGAGCACTTCTTCCTCGCGCATGATCAGGAAGTCTTCGCCGTCGATCTTGATTTCTGTGCCGGCGTACTTTCCGAACAGCACGCGATCGCCCGCCTTTACATCCAGGGGAAAGGTCTCGCCTTTGTCATTGCTCTTGCCGCGGCCGACAGAAATCACTTCGCCTTCCTGCGGTTTGTCTTTCGCAGAGTCGGGAATGATGATGCCGCCCTTGGTGGTTTCAGCCTCTTCTACACGACGCACCACGATGCGGTCATGCAGCGGAGTCAGCTTGGTAGCCATTCGTGAAACTCCTTTCAATTCTTTAGGTCAGTTTGGATTGCACCGGGCGATAGCCGACGTGGGCGCGACGTACTTGCGTCTGGCCAGCGATGCCCATAAAACTCGGGAAGAATCCCACGCTGGAGGCGGTAGATAAAGCTGCTAGCACTCACCTCCAACGAGTGCTAATGTACAGGGTTGATACCCTCGTTGTCAAGTAGAAGAGGGAAAAAACCGCGTTCCAATGCCGGGCCATTACGTTCGTCTGATGGCAAGAGCCCACTAACGACGGACTACCAGCCGCTCACCTCGGGCATCTATCTCACCCAGACGAACCTCGTAAGAGCGGAGTCAGCATCGCTCCGAGCCGGTTTCTTGGCGGCGAAACTTTCGCTTCTCGCCGAGACTGATTCGCAGGATAATCATTGTCGCGCAACATCAAGGTGCTACTGTGCAGCTCCCCTGCAGTGCTCGCCCTTCGGATTGCAAAGTCTTTAATACCCTAATTTTGCTTGTTCTATCGGCTGCTCTGGTACTGCCATGTGTGCTCAGCGCCCAGAATTCCTCGCCCGAGTCTGCGGATAACCCTTTGCTCACCCAGCAGGTGAACGCTCTGAAGATGAAGGTCTTGCCCTTGCGGCCTCCGACACCGCTTCCCCCGGGGGCTCAAGCCGAGGCGGCATCGGGCGCTCCGGTACGGAACGGCGACGCCGTTGATTCTGCCCCGTCGGCTGCCATGTTACCGCCCCCGGTGCCGGTAAAGTCGGTCGTGGCGAGTTCCACCCCAGCCCATTCCGAGCCGCTTAAGCCGAAATATGACGTTCGTCTGATTGGCCAACGCGATGTCAGCGGGGGATTGAATTTCTATTCGTACGATCGCGAGATGGCGCTGGGACGCGAGTTGTCGAAGGAGGTTGAGGCCACCTCGAAGCTGGTCACCGACCCGATGGTTACGGAGTACATCAATCGCATCGGGCAGAAACTGGTTCGCAACTCCGACGCGCGCGTACCTTTTACTATCAAGGTGATCGATAACGAAGAAGTGAATGCATTTGCGCTGCCAGGCGGCTTCTTCTATGTCGATAGCGGACTGATTCTGGCGGCCGACAACGAAGCCGAGTTAGCGGGTGTGATGGCCCACGAGATCGCGCACGTAGCCGCCCGTCATGCCACCAAGAACATGACCAGATCGGAGATCTGGAACATCGCTTCGATTCCGTTGATGTTTGTCGGCGGGCCTGCCGGATATGCGATTGCGGAAGTCGCCAGCATCGCGGTGCCGATGACGTTCCTCAAGTTCTCGCGCGATGCTGAGCGTGAGGCCGACCTGCTTGGTCTCGAGTATGACTACGCCGCCGGATACGATCCTGAGGCGTTTGTGCAATTCTTTGAAAAGCTGAACGCCGACGAGAAGAAGAAACACAACAAGCTGGCGAAGATGTTCTCCACCCATCCCATGAACGCGGATCGGGTGACGGCGGCGCAGAACGAAATCCGGGAGTATCTCCCCGACCGAGACGCCTACATCGTCGATACCAGCGAGTTTAAGCAGGTAAAGTCGCGCCTGCTGACCCTGGACAACGCTCAGCACCTGAGCAGCGCCGACAGCCACCGTCCGGTGCTGCTGAAGCGCACCGAAACCACCGACAGCAGCCCGAACGCGGGCGGCTCATCTTCCGGCCAAAGCAATGATGATCCGGGCCGTCCCACGCTGAAGCGGGCTCCGCAGTTGCAGTAACGCTCGCGTACAGGATCGGCTTGTCAGCGCCGTGGAACGATAGGCCAGTAGCGAGCCCTACACGTTATCGGCAATTCTCGCCGCCCGCGTGAATCATGGGCTGAGCTGTTGTCGCCCGGTGCTATGCTGGTGGCGTCCTGAGGACTACCAACCTCATGTCTGCCAAACGTGCCAGTACGTCGAGCATTCAACAGCGCAGGGTCGATGACCGTCCTGCGATCTCGCGCGAGAAGTTGCGCGATGCGCAGGAAATCTTCAACAGCCATCTCAAGCGCGTAGGCCTGAAGCAGACCGGGCAGCGCGACCTTATCCTGCGGGCCTTTCTCGATACCCGGGAACACCTCTCGACCGACGAACTGTACCGCCTGGTGAAAAAGAAGGACTCGGCCATTGGCTTCACCACGGTGTATCGCACAATGAAGCTGCTGGTGGAATGTGGTCTGGCCAGCGAGGTGGTTTTCAACGATGGCGTGACGCGCTATGAGGCGCAATACGGCCGGCGGAATCACCACCACATGGTTTGCACCGAGTGCGGCAGTTCGGTCGAGTTTTTCTCGCCCGAGATCGAAGTCATTGAGCAGGAGATCGGCCGCAAGCACCACTACCTCACCACCCGGCACAGCTTTCAGATCTATGGTATTTGCGAGGGCTGCCAGAAGAGCCGCTCGCGCTCCTGACTTCGCTTTGCCTATCTTGCGAAATATCCGGTCTTCGCGCGTATCGTCACGCCCTGGAGCTTGCTCCGGATAACGATTTTGCGAAAGCTGTCGTCCCTGGCTTTGTTCGTCGGGTAATATCCCAGGTCGTACGACGATCGTAATTCCTCCGCGATCTCGGCGAAGTACACATCGGGAGCGGTCTTTTCAGCATCAATGTGCAGCCCGCCGGTCTCCTTCGCTATGCGGTCCATTACGCTGATACCGTATTTGTTCCGTGCGGTGAGCTTTCCGTGGTTCGTTTCTGTGTAGCGAATTGTGTAGATCGGAACATTCGCGGCCTGCGCTGCTTCGATGGTCGTCATCATATTGTGCGAGCTCGAATTGTCTTCTCCATCACTGAATATGAGGATTGCCTTGCGTCCTTCGGCCTGTTCGAGTTTCGCGGTCACGCTGTAGTAGATGGAGTCGTAAAAGGCGGTGCCGAGTTCGCGGTCTTCCTTAGGCCCTATCTCGGGAAAACCATCTGAATGCTTCTCGTAACCCGCATAGCTTTCGAGAATCTGGTCCGGCGAATTGGTGTAATCGCTTACCAGTCGCAGATGATTTCCAAAGCAGAGGAGAAAAACCCGATCCTGTGGTCGCAGGATCTGCTTCAGAAAGATCTCCAGGTCCTTCTTGTGTTCCTTGCCGAAGTGGTCCTGGCTGCCGCTGGCATCGACAACCAAGCCGAGCGTTAACGGCAGATCGGTACTTTTGGCGAAGAACTCGATCTTCTGGGGAACGGCGTCTTCGTAGAGCTCGATGTCGTCACGCGTGAGGTTCTGCACCAGCTTCCCCTGGGCATCGCGCGCGGAAAACGTGACGTTGACGAGGTCTACACTTACACGGATTTGTGTCTGCGCCATTGCAGTTGCGGCCAAACTTGCGAGGACCAGAGCGCCCAGCCACAGCCGTGTTCGCATATCAGCGTTCCTTCCGGTTTTAGTCGACAGCTAAAGCTCGCCGCCCCACTGTCAGGCGCTCGCGCCACCTGTGAACATTCACGCCCATGATCAGCAGCCAAAGACAAAAAGACAGCTCTCCAATAAACGCCGGGACGAGGATCAGCGGGTACAGCTTGTCGGCAACCTCAGGCGAGAGAATCAAGGCGAAGCTGTTGATCAGGTAGCAAACGCCGGCCATCGCCATCAGTATGCCGATCATTTTCGGCAGATAGCCGGAACGAAAGATGAGATACCCGATCACGAGGCAGAAACAGCCGAAGAAGACCAGGCTGAGGCCGAATCCGTAGCCATGGGCTCGCAACGACATTCTGGCCATGGTCGCAAGCTGTTCCGGGGTGAATGCTTTGAGATAAGCATCGTTGCCCAGCGGGAACAGCGGTTCGATCAAATACATTGTGATCGCGGCTTCGGAAGTGATCGACATCAGGCCGAAGAACGCCAACAACAGGGAAATTTCCCGGCTGACTGGACGCAACAACAGGTACTCGCTCATCAATAGCCCAACACCGCAAATGAGCAGAACCAGTTCGCCGGCGATGTGAGCCCGCCACAAGGATTCATGCCCCAGGATGTTCGCCGCTGTCCTCATCGCGTCGCCGGAGACGACCAGTTTCCCGCGGACGAAGGCTTCACCCCATAGGCCTACGGCGATGATGATGAGGTACAGAAACCCGCCAATTCGGGCGTAAATTTGCGGCGATGCTTCCACGCTGCGGTCTTGCACGCTGGGCCTCCTTCACACGCGCGATTTTTCTCCTGCGATTGCCTGCTCCTGCCAGCGTCGAACATTCACGCCCATGATCAGCAACCATACGGTCAGCGACCCTTCGCCGAGAAGTCCGGTGAGCATGGTGAACGATGCCACGTGATGAGCCAGCGGCGGCCACAGGAACGTCAGCCAGCCAATCCCTGCAAGCCCCATCAGGACCCCAACGATGCGCGGCAGGAAGGTTGACCGGAACGTCAGATACCCGATCAGTACGCAATAAAATCCGAAAAAGACCATCCCGGTAGTGTAGGCGAGGCCGCTCAGCTTGAGAAGCAGCAGGGTCAACCCATGCATCTGCAGCCCGTTGAAGAGCTGGACATATTGGTTCCCGGCCAGCAGGCTCAGGGGCGCCAATTGAATGGCGCAACTCACCGCACCCATGGCGCAGCCGATCAAACTGAGAAAAGCGGCGCTCAATGAGGCGGCGCGGCTTACCGGCTTGAACAACTTATAGAAGAGAGCCGTGATGGCGACGTAACAGGCGGTGCCGATGAGGTTCAGTACGCTGCTCAGGCGGAATAGGGATTCATGCGAGAGAATGTTGCCGGCGGTGGCAGCCGGATTATTGGCAACAACCAGCCTTCCTTCCAGCATGAAGGCCGCCAATCCGGTGATGATGGTTAGCAGATAGAGGATCCCGGCCAACCTTGCGTAAGGGCGCGGCAACGCGTCCGAGCGTCCTTTGGTTGCGGAGTAGGCTGTGCTGACAGGAACGCTCATGCAGTCCTCCGAAGGGCAATTTGCGACGGCAGGTCCGGCCCCATGCGTGGTACGCAAGGCACGAGAACTTGGTTCCAGAGAAGGCAAATTCTCCGGGCGACGTTGATTGATTCCAATCTCCAGGTTCGTCGATTCCAGGCTCATAATGGGCTGTAGACCAATGCACCCACGTCTCGATCCAGATTCAGGGCCCGGTCACGATCTGGCCGAAGGTCGCTCTACAGGGCGGTGGATTTCGCTCGCGGAAGCCATCACGGCCAGCTTGCTCGTCGTTGGACATAGCGTCTGGCATGTGCTGCCGAATCCGGTTCCAATCCTGTTGGTGATGGCATTGATTTCGTTCCGGCTGCGGGAAGGCAGTTGGACAGCAATGGGACTAGGCCTTCCGAAATCCTGGGTCATCACCGCCATCATTGCGGTCGCCGCAGCCGTAGTCCAACAGGCTGTCGGGCAATTCGTGGTAGACCCGCTCACCCATCCGTTTATGCACTATGCTGCCGGGGCAAATCCTATGGCGGGCGTGCATGGAGGTCCAGGGGTATTGCGCTGGCTGGGTATTGTTTGGACTTATGCCGCTTTCGGAGAAGAGATCGGGTATCGAGGTTATCTGTTGAACCGAGTCGCCGACCTTGGAGGCCGTTCCCCCACGGCTTTTTTCCTCGGTTTGCTATGGTCGAGCACCATGTTTGGTTTCGCTCACTGGTATCAAGGTCCGGCCGGCGTTGTCAGTAGCGCTGTCAGCGGACTTGTGTTCGGAGCCGCGTATCTGCTCGCCGGCAAGAATCTTTGGGTCGCGATTGGCGCCCATGGTCTCAGCGATACCTTGGCGTTGCTGGCTACCTATTTTGGGCTGGCCGGATAAGGCCTGACGGTCGTTCCAAACAATTTGTGGTGACGTGCATCACAGCACCTTGTTTAGCACCCGGAGCATGGTTATGGGTAACGGAAAGAGCCCATGAACTATCCTCTGTGGCAATTAGGAATCCCCGGCGGGCTGCTGATCGCCTTCGTAGCCGTGACCCACGTCTTCATCTCGCATTTTGCGGTTGGCGGCGGGGCCTATCTCGTCCTGCTGGAACGCAAGGCGAACCGCGACAACGACGCCGGCTTGCTGGTCTATGTCCGTAAGCACTCCAAGTTCTTTGCCCTGGTAACGCTGGTGCTGGGGGCGGTAACCGGCGTAGGCATCTGGTTCACCATCGGACTGGTCAGCCCGGAAGCAACCTCATCGCTGATTCATACCTTTGTTTGGGGATGGGCCATTGAATGGGTGTTCTTCTTCGTGGAGATTGCCTCTGCTATCATCTACGCCTATGGGTGGGACCGTCTCGACCGCGCCTCGCATATGGCGGTGGGCTGGGTCTACTTCGTGTCCGCATGGGCCAGCCTGTTCATCATCAATGGAATCCTGACCTACATGCTTACGCCCGGGCGCTGGCTGCAGACCCACGCCTTCTGGAATGGCTTCTTCAATCCGACCTACTGGCCGTCTCTTGTTCTGCGCAGCGGCATGGCGATCGTTCTGGCGGGAATGTTCGGGCTGGTTACGGGGCTGAGGGTTGTCAGTCCGGTGCGCGAGCGGGTGCTGCGCTATGCGGGAAGCTGGATTCTAGTGGGCACGCTGTGTCTGATTCTCCCTGCGCGCTGGTACTTTGCTGAGTTCCCGCCGGAAGCAAAAGCGTACTTCGACGTCATCCTGCCTGCCATGCGGCACATGGCCGAGCTGGGGATGATCGCGGCTGCCGTGAGTTTTGTGCTGGCACTACTGTTCGCGGTTGCCAAGCCGGCATGGATGCGGGCCCCGGTGGTTGCGCTGATTCTGCTGGGTGGCTTCATGGTGATGGGCGCAGGCGAATATACCCGCGAGGTGGCGCGCAAGCCCTTCGCCATCGGCAGCTATATCTATTCCAATGATCTGCGGGTATCGGAAATGGCCAGCCTGGGCACGGCCGGTTTTGCCGCCAGCGCGAAGTGGATCGCCCCTAACCCGCCTGACAACGTTGCCCAAGGCCGGCAGATATTCGCCATGCAGTGCGGCGTCTGCCATAGCGTCGAGGGATACCGGGCGATGGCGCCGCGCGTTCATGGCTGGAGCTCTGAATTCGCCACCGACGTCCTGCAACATCTGCCGCTGATGCGGGGCACGATGGCTCCGTTTGCCGGCAACGAACAGGACCGTGTGGCTGTGGGAGCCTACCTGGCAACCCTGTCGCCGGCGCTCGAGGAGCAGGTCGGACCGGCTGCGGCGCTGGGCCGGAAGGTATTCGGCCGACGTTGTTCCATGTGCCACACTGTGGGAGGCAAGTTCAGGCCGCTATCGATGGCCGGCATGGATACCGATTCCATCGACGGCATGCTCACTCAGTTGGATTCACTCAATCCCGAGATGCCGCCTTTCCATGGAACGGAACAGGAGCGGAAGGCGCTGGCGGCATTCCTGCAGGGCGGCGCTCCCTACCAGGCCGCTAACCAGACAGGACGGACCCAATGAGCAATGTACTTCCAATTCCGACTCCGGATCCGATGCCGCTGCCCGGACCGGCATGGCTGATGATGACCCTGCTGCTGGTAACGTTTCTGTTGCATCTCGTGGCCATGAACCTTACCCTCGGCGGGACCGCGATCGCGCTGGTGTGTTCTGTGCGGCGCAAGCGCGACGCTTTCGCCGGGCGGCTCGCAGAAGACCTGCTGGGAATCCTGCCATTCTCGCTGGCGTTCACCATCACGCTGGGCGTGGCGGCGCTGCTGTTTGTGCAGGTGCTGTACGGAAATCTGCTTTATGCGAGTTCCATCCTCATTGGCGCATTCTGGATCGCGGTAATTCCGGTGCTGATCGTTGCCTACTATGGACTGTATTACGCCAAGTCGAAGCCGAGCCGTTCTGCCGGACTCTGGCTTTCACTGCTGCTGCTTCTGGGCATTGGGTTTGTGTACGTCAATAACTTCACGCTCATGATGAGTCCGCAGCGCTGGCTTGGTATGTACCGTCACAGCACGTCCGGCCTGAACCTTAACTGGAGCGATCCGACCCTGGCGCCGCGCTACTTGCATTTCATGCTGAGCGCATTCGCCGTGGCCGGACTCATCGTCTTTGCCGCCGGCGCCTGGAAGCGCTCGACTGAATACGGGCAATGGATGCTGCAGCACGGCTCACGCTGGTTTGTTTTTCCCACCGTGTTGAATTATGCAGTCGGCATGTGGTTCCTGCTGGCGCTGCCAAGAAACGTTCTGATGGACCTGTTCGGCGGCAGCGCGCTGGCAGCGTCGCTGATTGGCATCGGGATGCTGCTGCCGTTGGCGGCGATTGCGCATGTGATACTTGCCGCGAAAACCGACAAAACGTTGTTGCACGCCCGCCTGGGAGTCGCAGCAACATTGCTGACGCTGGTGGTAATGGTTGCCGTCCGCCAGATCGTACGAACCGGCTATGTTGCGCCCTTCGCCCGCATTCAAGAGCTGCCTGCAAGTCCGCAGTGGAGTGTAATCGGGCTGTTCCTGTTCTTGTTTGTCGCCGGGCTGGTGGTGCTTTATCTCATGCTGATGAAGGTTTACCGCGGCCGGAACGTACACGCAAACACAGCCGCCCACGCGGACTGAACAAAACGATCGCTTCGCCGGCGCTATGATGGGCATGTCCTTCGTGGAGGATTCAATGAAGGCTGCCATCCTTACCTCGCCTGCCGAAATTGCGAAGCGTCCCCTGCATCTGGTCGACATTCCACGGCCGGAAGTTCAGCCCGGCTACATTCTGCTGAAGGTCCGGGCCTGCGGCGTTTGCCGCACAGATTTGCACATCGTTGAAGGAGAGCTTCCGCAAATCCGCACTGACCTCATTCCCGGGCACCAGATCGTCGGGGATGTCATCGACGGGGCGACAAAGGAACTTCCCGCCGGCACGCGCGTCGGCGTCTCCTGGATCGGCGACATCGACGGCACCTGCTGGTATTGCAGGCACGCGATGGAAAATCTCTGCGACTCTCCCACCTTCACCGGATACAACGTTAATGGCGGATACGCCGAATATGCCTTGGCGCGCAACGATTTTGCCTTCCGCCTGCCTGCGGCGCTGGACGATCTGCAAGCCGCGCCTCTGCTGTGCGCCGGGATCATTGGATTTCGCAGTCTCCGCGTGGCAGGGGTCGAGCCGGGAGAGCGAGTTGGATTGTTCGGCTTCGGTGCGTCAGCGCATCTCGCGATCGAGGTTCTCAAATCGTGGAAGTGCGAGGTCTATGTTTCGACCCGCGGCGAATCGCACCGTAAGCTGGCGGAGCAACGGGGCGCTCTGTGGGTAGGCAGCGAAACCGACAAGCCGCCCCTGCCGCTGGACCGGGCAGTCACCTTCGCTCCCAGCGGCGATGTCGTGGTCGCGGCGCTGGCCAGCTTGCGGAAGGGAGGAGTGGTGGCTATCAACGCAATCCACCTGGATCGCGTGCCGGAGTTCGATTACGACCACTTGTTGTGGGGCGAGCGCCAAATCCGCAGCGTTGCCAACATGACCCGCTCCGATGCCAGAGATTTTCTGCAGATTGCCGCCGACATCAACCTGCGGCCCAGGATCACCGTCTTTCCTCTCGATCAGGTGAACGAGGCGCTGCTGGCGCTGAAGTCGGACTCGATCGACGGCGCGGCGGTGATATCGAATCTCAACTCGTAGCCTCCAACTACAACGGTTTGAGCGCGACCTTCGGAGGCAGGTCGACAGAAAGCGCTTGCTATTCCAAGCGGCTGGTATATAAAGACGGAAGTCAGGAGGGTAGATGCTTAACCATTTCAAACTCGGCAGAGTGGCATACGTATTCCTCGCGATTGCATTGGCGTTGCCTGTCTTTGCTTCGGGGCAGGTCGAAACCATCGACGCCACGGCGCGAGGAACCAGCACCCAGATGGGCGCGGTGCAGAACATCAAGCTGATTATCACCCGGTTTTCGACACCGGAAGAAAAGCAGATGCTGGTCGATGCTTTCAAGAAAGGCCAGAGCAAGGGGCTGTCCGATGCGTTGTCGAAGATGAAACCGGTGGGCCAGCTCAACGTGCCGGGCAGAGTCGGATATGGTGTGGCCTATATTGTTTCCATTCCGACGGACACCGGCCGGCAGATTCGCTTTATCACCACCCGCAAGATCGCTTTCGGCGAAGCCTACCGGAATACTCAATCGCAGTCCTATGACCTGACTGCGGGCGAGATCAACATTGACGATAAGGACAACAAGAAGAGCTCGGGAACGCTGTTTCCCGCGACGCAACTCATCGTGAACAAGGAAGGGCAGTTGCAGTGGGAACTGCGCAAGAACCCCTGGAACCTGACCAACATCATCGACTGGAATAAGGGCAAGGAAAGATAGAAGCCTGCGTGTGATCGGCTGACCATCAACTTGCTTTGTCGGCGAACGTTTTCAGGCAAGAGCCGCCAGAAAACGTTCGGCAAAACGGCGGACATCCGCGTACGAGTTATACAGCGGCACGGGCGCCGCGCGCAGGATGTCCGGTTCCCGCCAGTCGCAGTGAATGCCTTCTGCAATCAGGCGGTCCAGAACAGCGCGGCCGCCTTTGCGAAGACGTATCGAGAGTTGTGCTCCGCGGCGCTCCGGATCGCGCGGCGTGATGACTTCAAAGTTGTCTGAGCTCGCCTGATCAAGCAAGAACTCCAGATAAGCCGTCAGCGATACGCTCTTTTCGCGTAGCCGCTTCATTCCCGCCTCAGCGAAAATTTCCAGCGACGCGCGCAGCGGCGCCATCGCCATAATCGGTGGATTGCTGAGTTGCCAGCCTTCGGCGCCGGGCATCGGCTGGAAGTCCGGCCCCATCTTGAAGCGGGTGTCCTGATCGTGGCCCCACCAGCCTGCGAAGCGTGACAGGTTCGCGGTTTGGGCGTGCTGTTCGTGGACGAAGCACCCGCCCACGCATCCCGGCCCGCCGTTCAGATACTTGTAGCTGCACCACACGGCGAAATCAACGTTCCAGTCGTGCAGCCTGAGCGGCAAATTTCCTGCAGCATGGGCGAGATCAAAGGCCACGACGCAACCTTGCGCGTGTCCGGCGCGCGTGATTGCTTCCATGTTGAAGAATTGTCCGGTCGCATAATTCACCCCACCCAGCATGATGAGCGCGATGGACTGGCCTTCGCGTGCCAACAGGGATTCGATGTCTTCCTGGCGGAGCGTTGCCTCTGATGAACGCGGCCGCAACTCGATCAGCGAAATGGCGGGATCGAAGCCGTGAAAACGCATTTGCGACTTGACCGCGTATTGGTCAGAGGGGAAGGCTCCGGCCTCGACCACGATCTTGTGACGCTGCGCCGTTGGCCGATAGAACGAAACCATCATCAGGTGAAGATTGACGGTGAGCGAGTTCATCACTACGACTTCAAGTGGCTGACCTCCCACAATGTCGGCCATGTTGCCGGTAAGCAGGCGATGGTAGGGCATCCAGGGATTGCGTCCGTGAAAATGCGCTTCAACGCCCAGTTCAGCCCAGTCGTGAAGTTCCTGCTCGATGTACTCGCGGGCGCGCCGGGGCTGCAGTCCCAGCGAATGTCCGCACAGGTACACGCAAGGGCTGCCGTCGGGCGCGGGAGGAATATGGAATCTCTGGCGAAATTCGGCGAGCGGATCGCGTGCGTCCATCGCGGCGGCGAAGGCAGCAGAAGTATCGAAACTGATGGCTGCCATCCTAAGCTCCCGCCAGCGGAGTGAGTTCGCGCTGCACCAGCGATTCTGCCTTCTGCCAGTCGATCTCGTCCATGCGCTGCACTGCGTCGCAAAGTTCGCCCAGCATGCGATTCTGAATCGCGCCACGCTCGGCAGCAACGGAGTACGGCGTGCGGTGGAAGGTCACCATTGCGTACTTGGGCACGAAGCGTCCGGGATATCGTTTCTCCAGCTCCAGCTCCACTTTCTTTCGGAATAGAAAACGCGGGTCGGCCACCTTGTCCCGCATCTCAACGAAGTTTTCGATTGCCAGATCTGCGATAGCGTCGGTGTCAGCCTTGCGCGATTTCTCGAACGCCGCAAACAGATTTTCCCAGTCAGGGCCGTGGCGCTCCAGAAGATCGAGAAAATAAGTGCAGTCCTCAAAGGCGCAGTTCATGCCCTGACCGAAGAAGGGAACAATGGCGTGCGCGGCATCGCCCAGCAACAGCGCCTTGCTGTCCACATGCCAGGGGGAGCACTTGATGGTGACCATCGCGCCCGTTGGATTGGCGAAAAAGTTCTCCACCAGGTTCGGCATCAGCCGCAGCGCATCGGGAAATTGTGCTTCGAAGAATGACCTCACCGCGGCCTCGGTAGCGAGTTCGGCGAAGCTGTTTTCGCCATCGAAGGGCAGGAACAGAATGCAACCGAAGGTGCCGTCAATGTTGGGCAGAGCGATCAACATGAAGGTTCCGCGCGGCCAGATGTGCAGCGCGTGCGTCTCAATCACGTGCTTGCCGTCGGGCGCTGCAGGAATGGTCAGTTCCTTGTAGCCATAGTCGAGATACTGCTGCGCAAAGTTGAAGCGCGGCAGCTTCAGCATCTCGGTACGAATCGCAGAGGTCGCGCCATCGGTCGCGATCACCACCTCGGTTTCAACCGTCGACTCCGCCCCCGTCTCCTCGTTGCGAAGGTGCACCGCGCCGGTGCGCAGATCGAATCCGGTGCAGCGTTCATTGAAATGAATGGAGACGCCATGGTTCTCGGCGGAGTCCATCAGCCCGATGTTCAGATCGGCGCGTGAAATCGAGTTGATCACCTCGGTCTCGTCCTTGCCGTAAGGCATGAATGTCAGCTCGCCGGTGACGGAGTGCATCATGCGCCCGCGCATGGGGATGAGGATCTTCGCGACGTCGTCCCACACCCCCGCCTGCTTCAAGGCGTGGATGCCGCGAGTCGAAAGCGCGAGATTGATGGACCGCCCGGCGCTGATATTGACGCGCCGCATGTCAGGCCGGCGCTCGTAGAGCTCAACAGGGAAGCCGCGCTGTACGAGCGAGATCGCCAGTAGCGGTCCGGTGAGTCCCGAACCGACAAGAGTAAGGTTGCCGCGTTCGGCCGTCATAGCGTGCTGGACTTCATGTCGGGCTGGTGCAGCATGGTGCGCGCTTCCCAAAGTTCGGGAAACAGGCGCTTGCCCAACGTGGTGCGCAGATAGGAAGTGCCCTCGGTGCCTCCGGTGCCGCGGCGTGCGCCAATAATGCGCTCCACTACCTGGATATGCCGCAGGCGCCAGGCGACCATCAGTTCGTCGAATTCGGTCAGGCGCTCGCACAGGTCGATCCAGTCGCGGTAGTTGCGCTCGTCTTCATAGACATTGCGAACCGCCTCGGCACGCTGCCGGAAGTGCTCTTCCTCCGGGGCACTCGCGGGTAAGGGCGGCATTTTGCCGATAGTGGCCAGGGCGTCGAAGAAGACGTCGCGCAGGGAAGGCGAATGCAACCGCTGCTCGAGGCGCTGATAAGCCTCCGGATCGTACTCATGCTGACGCATCAGCTTTTCGTCCTTCAGTCCGCAGAGAAACTCGATCTCGCGGAACTGTTCGGACTGAAAGCCGCTGGCCGGTTCCAGCCTTCCGCGAAAGGCCATGAAGTGGGTCGGCAACATAGTTTCCAGAATCGTAAACTGTGAGACGAGCACGCGCATGATTTCGGTGCAGCGCCGCAGCAGGCGCGCAGCTTCGTAGACCTGATCGCGCCACTGCCGCGAAGCCACGTTGGCCAGGCTTTCGACGACCGCGTCGAGATCGTGCAGCAATTCCTTGAACCACAGCTCGTACGTCTGGTGAATGATGATGAAGAGCAACTCGTCATGGGTCGGGGGCGACGAGAGCTGATTTTGCAGCTTCAGCAAATCGGGCACGCGCAGATACGAGCTGTAGGTCAGCAGTTCGCCAGTAGCGGAATGCGCATGCTCGCCGTTATTGGATGCAGTTTGCCCGAACGGACATCCCGCGGTGGCTTCGGGTACGCGCGTCCCGGGAGCATCAGCCGTACTTGTCCTGGCTGCGCCGCTGTCAATCCCGAAAAACTCAGCCGCATTTCCACCCAGCAATTTTGCTTTCGCCGTAGGCGATAACTGGCTCTCGCGTATTAATGCTCCAATTCGCTCCTCGCCCAGCGGGTAAGGATAATCGGAACCCAGCAGCACGCGATCTTCACCCATCACATCGACCAGCAGCTTCAAGGACCGCGGATCGAAGATGGCCGAATCGACGGTGAATCGATCGACGTAATAAGCCGGGGAGTGCTCGGCGGGTCCACGGGCCAGCGGCTGATGGTCCCAGGCGTTCTGCATGCGTCCCAGCAGATAGGCGAAGCTGCCGCCCCCATGCACGAAGCATAGGCGGAGACTTGCCGGCAGACGATCGAACGCGCCGCTCAGCAGCAGCGACGCGATGCCGAGCTGGGTTTCCGCAGGCATGGCGACGGTCCAGGGCATCATGTATTTCGGCATGCGATCGACGGCCATCATGTCCCAGGGATGCACAAGAACGGGGGCGCCTTCATCCGCGCAGTGGTGCAGGAAGGCCACGATGCCGGGATCATCAAGGTTCTTAGGGCCGACATGGTTGCCGATCTGCACCCCGACGTGTCCCGCCTTCATGCATCGCGACAGCTCGGCGCATGAGGCGTCGATGTCCTGCAGCGGCACCTGGCAAAGCGGCTTGAGGCGGCCATTGCTCTGGCGGCACATTTCCAGCCCTGCGTCGTTAAAAAGTTTCGCAACTTCCAGCGCCTGATCGGCGGGCCGGTGATAACAGAACAGCACCGGGGTTGCGGAGACGATCTGTATATCCACGCCCTGGCGCTCCAATTCCTCCAGCCTGGCCGCCGGGTCCCAGCAGACCTGCTGGATGTGGCGAAACTCGCGGCTGCCCAGCATGACCATTCCTTCGCCGTTGCCCATGTGTTTCAGCCAGGGCCAGTCGGGCGTGCCGAAGCGCGCAGCGAGGTCAGGCCACGTTTCAGGGAAGAAATGGGCATGAATGTCGATGGTCAACACGCTTACGACCTCCCCGGATGGACCGTGCCGCAGCTCTTACAACGTCGGAGCTCTTCGCTGGCATAGAACTTTTCAAACAACGGCGGAAGATCGCGCACAATGCTCTTCAACCGGACTTCTGCCCGGTAGACGAGGTTATGGCAGTTGGGACAGTACCACTCGAAGGCATCCACCGTGTCATCGGGCCGGGGCATCTCGATGACCAGTCCGATCGTGTCAGCCTGGCGCTGCGGCGAGTGGCGCATGTGCTTGGGCAACAGAAATACTTCGCCTTCGCGAATGGGAACATCCTTGGGAGGCTTGCCCGGCTCTTCCATGATGCGCAGAAAAACATCGCCCTTCAGCTGGTAGAAGAATTCCTCGGTTGGGTCGTCGTGGTAATCGCGGCGCTGGTTGGGCCCGCCGACGACGGTGACCATGAACTCTCCGTCCTCCCACACCTGGGCATTGCCCACCGGCGGCTTCAGCTTGTCGTGGTTGTCGTCGATCCACTTTTGCAGGTTGAAAGCTTTCAGCGAGCGGATGGAAGGCATGGTTAGTCCTCTTTTCTCGCGGCATTTCCGGCGATCGGTTTATAGGCGATGGCTTTCATCTCGATCAACAGGTGCGGATGCGGCAACTGATGTACCGCTACGGTGGTTCGCGCCGGGCCTTCATAGTCGAAGTATTCGCCGTAGACGTCGTTGTATCCGGAGAAATCGTTCATGTTGACCAGGAAGGCGGAGATTTCAGCAACGTCCTTCAACTCCGCTCCCGCGCTGCGCAGAATGTCGCGGATGTTTTCAATCACGGCACGCGTCTGGGCGCGAATGTCGAGATGCGTGTTGCCGAATGCGTCAACCTTGGCGCCGGCGATGCTATTGTCTGGGCGTCGGGCGCTCGTTCCCGAGACGAACAGGAAGTCCCCAGCACGCTTGATGTGTGGAAAGCGTCCGCGTGGCGTCGCTTTGCCTTCCACGACCGTAGCTTTCATGCCGTAATTTGCAGGCACAGTTGTTTCGCTCCCTCTCTCAAAGCCGGATACAAATGTTATTCAGCTCGGAATAGAAATTCAGCGAATGCATTCCGCCTTCGCGTCCAATGCCGGAGAGCCCCACGCCTCCGAAGGGCGTTCGCAAGTCGCGCAGGAACCAGCAATTCACCCAGGTAATGCCGGCGTTCATCTGTCGCGCCACACGATGCGCCCGCTTCAGGTCATTGGTCCAGATCGATGCCGCCAGCCCATAGTCCGTGTCATTCGCCAGTGCAAGGGCTTCTTCTTCCGCGTCGAATGGAGTGACGTGACATACCGGTCCAAAGATCTCTTCTTTAATGCAACGGCAGGATTCCGGCAAGCCGGTCAGAATCGTAGGCTGCACATAAAAACCATTGTCGCGCGCATCCCCAAACTCCGGAATCCCGCCACCGGTGACGATGACGGCCCCCTGCTCACGCGCCATGCGGAAGTACGATAGCACTTTTTCCCGGTGCGAGGCGGAGATGAGCGGGCCTAAATCCGTCGCCTGGTCGGATGGCCAGCCCACCCGCAGGCTCTCCGCTTTGTTCTTCATAGCCGAGACAAACCAGTCGTAAATGGGGCGTTGGACGTAAACCCGCTCAGCGCACAAACACACCTGGCCGGTGTTGAGGAAGATGCCGTCGCTGAGTTGCCGGATCGTCTCCTCACCATCGCAGTCGGCAAAGACAATTGCCGGATTCTTGCCGCCTAGTTCGAAGGAGACCGGCTTCACTCCCGGAGCGCAGGCCCTCATGATGGCTGAGCCGGTGCGCGATTCTCCGGTGAAGGTGACAGCGTTGATCCCGGGATGACTCACCAGTCGCTCCCCGGCTGAGCCTTCTCCGAAGCCATGTACCAGGTTGAAGACGCCATTCGGTACGCCCGCATCGCGCATCACTTCGGCCAGCAGGGTGGCGCTGGCAGGAGTTTCTTCTGATGGCTTCACCACCACGGCGTTGCCACACGCCATCGCCGGAGCCACCTTCCAGGTCAGAAGCAGCAGTGGAAGATTCCAGGGCGTAACGATGCCCACGACTCCGACCGGCTTGCGCACCGCGTAATTCAAGGCGTGTTGGCCGTCGGGAGTTTCGGTCTCGAAAGCTTCCAGTGGAGCTGTCTTGATCAAATCGGCAAAGACGCGGAAATTGGCGGCGGCACGGGGCACGTCGAGCCTGGCAGCAAGGGCCACCGGCTTTCCGGTGTCGGCCGACTCCGCCTGAACAAAGCGGTCGAACCGGGACTCAATAGTCTCGGCGATTTTGTACAGCATGGCGGCTCGTTGCCGGACGCCCCAGCGGCCCCATTCGCCTCGTACGGCGCGCCGGGCCGCATTGACAGCAGCATCGACAGTCTCGGGTCCTGCTTCCGAGACTCGGGCAATCAGGGTGCCGTCTGCGGGATTGATGTCGTCGAATTCCCGAATACCGGGGACAAACTGACCGTCGACGAAATTACAGAGCTTTTCAGCCGGTGCGTTGCTGGTTTGAGTCCCCACTCGTTTCCGCCATGGCAAAAGTCCTCGCCGATTTAGACGCGCAGCAGGATACGCACCGTTATCCCAAGGCGGAATACGACGGCCTGGCAGGCAGCGTCATCGCGACAAGGTTTCCGAGGCACGATAATACATGGAAACGGGGGCAGCTTGCGCGTCCTGGTGCGGCGGAGGAGGCGCAGATTACCGTATAGCAGCGCGTAATTTGCTGAAACACTGGGTTAACTTCTACACTAAAATCTTCTTGATCAAGATCAATAGCAATTTCCGCTGGCGCGTTGCCAGGCGGGGAGGGTTCATGGAGCAGTTTCCGGCGGCCCGTGCGTTGGCCGCATTAGTTGCCCTGGTTTTTCTGATTTCGATATCCGGCTGTGGTGGCGGTACGGCGGTGGGGACGCCGGTGGCGGCGTCGATAACGCTCACTCCCTCGACCTTGTCGCTGAACGAGGGGCAGGTTGTGACCCTGGCGGCGACCGCGGTGGACTCCAGCGGGGCGACGGTCGTCGTCGACCTGACGTTCAGCAGCAGCAACTCCGCCCTGGCGTCGGTATCCAGCGCGGGTCTGGTATGCGGAGGCCAGTTCGATACCAACGACATCGTCTGCTCGGCAAACGGGGATGGCGAGGCGACGATCACCGCTACCTCGGGCACTGTTTCCGCAACCGCGCAGGTATACGTCCACAAGCAGGTCGACCGGGTATCCATCAATTCCTTCAGTGATTGCTCCAGCATGGGAGCTCTGATTAGCCCCACTGCCGTGGCCTATAACACCTCCTCTCCCGGATGCTCCAACACCGCTCCCTGCGATATCACGTCGACGGTTGGCCCGTTCACCTACGGAACCGGCGACCTCACGGTCGTAGCCAATGCCGCGGGAATCAATCCGACCTACTCATCCTCGACGAACAGCCCTACTTACGTCGGGGGAGGCACGATTAGCGGCTCCAAAGGGCAGACTTGTAACCTGACGGATTTCAGTGTTGGTGGTGGAACAGGAATCAATCCAACCTATTCCCCGTCTACCAAGAGTCCAACCTACGTGGGGGGCGGGGCGATCTCCGGTACTGCCGGCCAGACGTGTTCTCTCTCAGATTTTAACGGCGTCACCGGGGCAACAGCCCTCGTCGGCCTGTCGGATACCAATGTGATCACTCCGGGAACGCAGCTCACCATCACCGCGCCCGGATATGGAGGCGGCGCAACTGCGCCGACTACCGCGACCCTAAGCAACGGGACAGCCACCTGTAGCGGAACGGCCACGGTCGTCACCACGTTGCTGACCAGTGTGGGAGTTGATCCCGTCGTCAACGCCACGGCGACGGTCGCTTTGACGGCGAGTAACACGATTGCCACTGGAGCGCAGTTGAACATCACCAACCAGGGATATGGAGCCATTCAGCCGCCTACGACGGCAACCCTCAGCAACGGCACGGCCACTTGCAGCGGTACCGCGAGCGTGATTACCAGCCTGAATAACGCATCGGGATTAGAAGCGCAGAATCCGGGATCGACCTCATTGTTTGCCAGCGTGGCGGGCGTCAACAGCGTGGGAACGCCCTTTACCGTTTGCCCGGTAACGTCGATCCTGATTCATGATGCCAACAGTTCCACGACCGAGTTCGCGCTGAACGGAGGCCAAACCCAGAATCTGGTTGCGGATGTTCTGGATTCCAAAGGGCAGAGCATCAAGCCGAACCTGACGTGGGCAACCTCGCAGCCGGGCGCGGTCAGCATATCAGCGGAAAATGCCAGCTCGAGTATTGTCGGTTCGGGTCCAGGGACAACCACGGTCACGGCTACCTGCAGCAATCCGAATTGCAACGTGGGTGTGCCCCCGGCCTACAGTTCCGATACGGTGAGGGCCTCGGTACCCGGTACCAGCCCGGATGTAATTTATGTTGCAAGCACCAAGTCGCTGATGATGGTGCCGATTCCTGTCGTCTCGAACACAGTTGGAACCGCCGTCACCTTGCCGAACCTGCCCAATTCGATGGTGGCGAGCTCAGATGGAACCGCGTTGTACCTGGGCGCTGATAGCGGTGGAGCGATGGTGTACAGCGTCGCCGGCGGTACCGTGACTCGCCTTGGTTTTAATGGCAAGGTTCTGGCCATTGCTCCGGATGGCAGCTATGTGGTCTTCTTCGACAAGAGCACCAATGGCATCTACTTCTACAGCCCTTCGGTGAATCAGGTGCTGTCCACCGTCTACGGTATAGGCGCGGCGGCGGCCATGACCCCGGACAGCGAGTGGTCGTTGTCTCTGGTCAACCAGCAGGTGATACGACAGGGCTATAGCATCCCGCCACTTGCAACCAATCTGGGATACGACTCCAATGGAATCGACTTGTTGGCTCAGGGTTCGCTAGCCTTCATCACCAGCAGCAGCGCTCATTCCGTCGACGTCCGTTCCACCTGCGACCAAAGCGAGCTGCAGACGCTTGCCGCTACCAATCCCACCCTGGTGAAGGGTGTGCCCAAGGGGACCGGCGCGGTTGTCGCCGACTCGCCGAACATCGACATCATCACCACTACTCAGCCAACCGGGACTTGCCCGGTGGTGGCGAGCAATACCCTGAGTAGCTATGATCTGCAGGCCGGTGACTTCACTCCAACCCAGCTTCTGGTGAGCAATGACAGCTCGAAGGCCTGGATCGTCAGCAATTTGCCTGCGGTCCTCTCCTTCGATCTCAGCACCCTGGCTCCGGCCTCGATTAAGCTTTCCGGGGGCGCTCAGCCACTGAGCGCGGGTATTACCCTGGACAGCCAGACGCTCTACGTCGGCGCCAGCGACCTCAACGTCCATCTGATCAGTGCGAGTTCGCTTTCTGATACCCAACAACTCAGTCCGGGGCTGAAGGATGCCAACAGCAACGCGGTGGCGCCCGACTTGATTGCGGTGTTGCCGAAGTAGCGCGCAGAGGTTTCGCTCCCCAGGCCAGCTTCTGCGCGAGACGATGCATTGATAACCCACGAGCTGTCCGGAGTCCTCATTGACATCCGGGAACTCTGCCCGTAAACTTTTACGTGGTTAAAGTAATTGTACGTTTCCAGGAGCCTCTTTCCGCCCTGCTCGCCCACCGGTTGGAAACGAGGTTCCGCTGTAACCGGCCAGTTAACGGTCGGGCGCTGAGAGCCTGACGCCTTTGCAGATTTGAGGGTGGCGGGCCTCTTCTTTCCAGTAGCACATCCAGGCCGGACGCTTTCGTCTCGTTCTCGGGATTCGACTCCTTACAGACTCCTGCGAGGTAGCGGATCGCTGAGGCGTCACTTTGCGTGAGCGGGCCGACCTGCAAAATGCTATTGAAAGCGGCCGGCGGAAACGTTCAGTTCGTAATCAACCGCAGTTCAAATCAGATGAGTTGATAGGAGAGTGTGAGGATGAAATTTCGCTTAGTTACTTCGGTTTTTCTTGCCCTGCTTTGCCTGGCAGTGTCAGGGGTCGCAGCCCATGCCGACGTGCTCTACAACAATGGTACCGGTAGTGAGTACCTGCCAATGTGGGACATTTCCGGCAACGCCGCAGTCTCGAACCAATTCACGTGCTCGTTCGCAATCTGCAACACCCAGACGCTGGAGTTTGATGCCACTTATCCTGGTGGAACCTTTCCTACAAAAGTGGACTGGTCAATTAGCTCTGATCCATTTGGCGGCACTATTTACGCTTCGGGTACGAGTCAACTGCCCTTGTTTTACGCCTGCGATCCTGATGGGATCGTCTGTTTGTTCGACGTCAACTTTGCCAGCACATTGGCAGGCGGAACATACTATCTGACCCTGACCGGTGTCGATGGTTCGCTGGAATGGGACACCCCGTCGAATCCCTTGAACGGGAATAATGCCTATGCCAAGGACCAAAACGGAGTCATCACCTCGAATATCGCCGGCGAGGGATTCAAGATCAACGGCACCAGCGCTACCCCTGAACCGGGGAGCATGGTGTTGTTTGGATCTGGCGTACTGGGATTGGCGGGCGTGTTGCGCCGTCGCTTCCTAAGCTAACTGCTCCAATGAAACGGGGCCGGGGGAATTTCCATTTCCCCGGCCTTTTTTCGTCCTTACGGATGACCTTCCAGTTGATAGTTGCAAGTCCCGTTCGTAGGCTGCGTCGGCAGCGGCGGAACCTGCAGCAGGTGTGGCGCACTGAAGTCGAAGAAACCATTCTGCGGATCGGCCATATCTGGTATGGTCGCATCGCGCTGCGTCAGCGCCGGCACATTAAAGCGTTCCTCAATCAGCTTCAGAATTGACGTGTAATCGGTTTGCAGGTGAATTACGGTTTGCGGCTTCGACCAGGGCGAGATCACAACCACCGGCACGCGGAACCCGCTGACGTTGAACAAGCCTTTCGTGTCATTCTTACCCAGGTCCTGGGGCGTCACGTCATCCGGCGGCGTGACCAGGATCGGTCCCACATGATCGAACAGACCGCCGCCTTCGTCGTACGTGAGGATGAATGCCGAATCCGGCCAAGCCTTGCTGGTGAGCAGGGCATTGATCACCTTCGACACATCCTGCGCTCCGGTCTGCACGTTGTTCGACGGATGTTCATCCAGTCCGGTGGCGCTGGCACGCTCGATGAAGACCACTTGCGGCAGCAGCGTGTCGGCATTCGGACTGGCGAGAATGTTGTAGTACTCCTGAATGTTGCGCACATTGCCCTGGATCCGGGGATCGTTCCAATCGGCCCAGTTTGCCAGGAAGACACTGTTGTCCTGGTAGTAGTAGCGCCAGGTGATTCCCGCATTCGTCAAGGCGCGGAAAATCGTGGGCTGCTGCCACGCCGGGTCATCCTGCTTGGTGGGCGGGAAAGCGTGCCCGTAGGAGGTTGCGGAAAACAAATACATTCGATTAGGTACGGTGTTTGCCGCGATCGGGGAGTGCCAATTGTCGTCGGTCGTAAATTGTGTTGCCAGTTCGTAGTAGAACGGCAAATCGGTCTGATCGTAGTATCCCAGCGGCCGCGAGTGCGTGGGATCGTATTTGTCACCCGTGCCTCCTGACAGTGTGGTGTCGAGAAAACGATCCATCTTGTAGACCGAGTTCTGTGTCAGGTTCAGCCAATCGTTGCCCACCAGATCCATGTCGTAGTGAGTCTCATCCCACGACGGAGACAAGTTCTCGATACATTCCGTTCGAGCATGGAAGACCCCGAAGCATTGGCTTTTCGGATTACAGATCTTGTAATCCGAGGCCAGCGTGTGAAGATCGTTCACGTCGCTCAACTGCGCGCCCTGGATTGGCGGATTGTGGTTCACGCGATACTGGGCTAACTGGCCGAAGTAATTGTCGAAGGAGCGGTTCTCCTGCAGCATGAAGATGATGTGATTCAGGTTCGAAATCCCGCCTGTACTCACCGTCACCGTGGCTGTCGCCGTGACTGGAGGCGCATTGGGATAGATTGACTTCGCCGTCGCGGTATAGGTTGTCGTCTCTGTGGGGTTGACAGTGTACGTACCCTGCGGTGGCTGCAGTCCGATGCCGTGATCGATGGTCACCGATATGGCATTTGTCGTTGACCACGACAGAATGACGGTGCCACCCGGCGGCACTGTTTGCGGATTCGCCGTGAAAGTCAAGGTCGTTGGCTGCTCGACCGTCACTATCACATTGGGCGAGTACGCTTGGCCCCCGCTCGGTCCTTGGATCGACACGGAGAACGTCGCGTTTGCGGCGAGCGGCCCGGTATTGTAGGTGCCCGCGCAGGTATTGCTGGCGCACGTGGGTGAGAGCGGGATCGGGTTGTTGTCATTGCTTGAATTCAGCACCCATGCCGTGCTGTTGTTGTTGGGCCCGCTGTAACTGAGAGTAACCGACTGGCCCGCCTGAATGGTGGTGGCCGATGCGCTTAAGGTCACCGGAACAATCGTCACCATTGCTGTGACGGCGGCCGACATGGTTGAGCCGGAGCTGGCAGTCGCCGAGAAGGTCGTCGTTTGCGACAATCCGGCTGTGTTGTAACTGTAGGCGGTCGCCGTCAAGGGGAGGGCACTCTGGTCATCCTGCGTGATATCCGGCGTGACGGTGAAGGCCGTCGCATTCGCGGTGGCCCAGGCGAAGTTCACAAATTCCCCGGGGGCAACCAGGGTGGGAGACACGGTAAAACTGGACACGACCGGAGCCGGTGGCGTACTAGCGTTCACGGTCACGGCAGCAGTGGCCGTCTTGGAGGAATCCGCGGCTGCTACCGCAGTGACTGTTACCTGCAGCGGCTGGCTCGAGGAAGGAGCAGTGTACAGGCCGGTTGCCGAGATTGTTCCCGACTGGGTGTTGCCACCTGCGACGCCGTTCACTTGCCAAGTCACCGCAGTATTGGTCGAACCGGTGACCGTAGCCTGGAACTGCTGCGTCGCGCCGGCAGCCAGAGTAGCTGACGTTGGCGAGATCGCGATCGCTACGGATGGCGGAGGGTTATTATCTCCGGAATTGGAAGCGCCGCCGCATCCGACGGCAATCAATAAAGCCAAGACACTCAGAAAACCTATAGCGATGCGCAACCGGTACATAGTAACGGGACCCACCCATGATCTGGCGAACGCCGAACGTCGCTCGAAATTTGTTGAACCCTAACTAGCATGTTGTCGATATTGGCTGGCTCTCGACCAAGAAAGCTGAAACTAGGATTCAGGGGCTCGCGGCGGAGTTGCGTCTGGATTAATCTGCGGGGTTGCTATGTTGCCATTTATGACTGGACGAGAGTGGATGGGGCGAGAACCACCCCCCCGGGGCAGCCGGGTGAAGGACCGACCAGCTTCAATTCCGACCACATGAACTGAAAAGGGAAGTGCCGGGCGCTCTACTTCTTAGCCGCATCGCCCAACTCACGTGCCACGCTGTCGAGCACTCCATTGATGAACTGTACCGATTCCGGGGTCGAGAAGCGGCGACCGATTTCCAGTGCTTCGTTGATGACAACCGGCCGGGGGGTATCCGGGAAACCAAGGAACTCGGCCACACCTATCCGCAAAACATTGCGGTCGACGGCTGCCATTCGTTCCATGCGCCAGTGCTCGGCATTGCGCTCAATGATGCCGTCGATCTGCTCTTCCCGTTCCGCGGCGATGGCGAAAAGCTCGTCGGCAAACTCGCGAACCTTTTCGTCGAGGTCCTTGCGCTCATTCCAGAACGTACGGCGCACATGATCGGGTGTCTGTTGCCCCATATCCATCTGGAACAACATTTGCAGCGCCAGTTCACGCGACTTGCGGCGGGTCCCGGCCTTGCTCATCGCTGGCTTTCCGATGCGCCGGTAGCGCGCACAGCGACTTTTTCACGCAAGCAGGCCATCTCGACCGCTGCCAGGGCGGCGTCATAACCCTTGTTGCCTGATTTCAGGCCGGCACGGTCGATGGCCTGCTCCAGGGTGTCGCAGGTCAGGACCCCGAAGCCGTGAGGCACGCCGGTCTCCTGTGCTGATTGCCCGATGCCGCGCGTGGCCTCGTTGACGATGACATCGTAGTGCGCCGTATCTCCGCGCAGCAGGCAGCCGAGACAGACAATCGCAGCGTAGGCTTTGCTTTCGGCCAGTTGCCGCGCTGCCAGAGGGATCTCGAACGAGCCCGGCACGCGAACTATCCTGATGTCTTTCGGATCGGCTCCGCATTGCCGCAGCGCCAGCAGAGCGCCATCCAGCAGTCGCTCGGTAATGAACGAGTTGAAGCGCGCGACGACCACCGCGAAACATTTGCCTCTTGCGTCGAGAGGAGCCTCGATTCCGGTGGCTCCGGTTTTCTTTGCATAGCTGAGGAATCCCAGACGCAGTCCGCTTACCTCGACTTCGAAAAGCCGTGCCCCGTACGGGGTGTCGCCGATTTCTTTGCGGATCGATAGTCCCCGGCCATCGGGAGCCCTATCGTTTCCCAACTTTTGAGGAGAGCTGGGAACAAGGGTTTTGACAATCTGCCAGGCGAGATCAGCATCGGAGACCTCGACCATCGCATCCACGCTGGGGGCATCAGGCGCGGCGATCAGTTCAAGGCCTCCACGAGACGCAAGCATTTCGATGCCGTGACTCCCGCCCTCATGCCATTCGTTTCCCGGAGCGAAGCCGAGCGTTCGCAGCAATTCGAGCACGGGTTGCAGATCGTCGAGCGAGCGCCCCAGCACCCGCGGAAAAACTATTGATTGGATCATCAGTTCTCAATTGTAAGTCAGCGGTCCCGCGAAACCGGGTGCCCGTTTCCGAACACTGCAGTCTGCGAACGGACGACATCCTGTACCGATTCCGCATTAGAGCACGTCTAAGCTGTTGTGCCCGCACGTTCTAGGCCGCCCGTCGGCTGGTAAGAGACGTGCAACAACGACAGAAATCCCTTTTTGGGGAGGACGGTATGCACGAGCGCATTCGAGAGCAGGTGTCGCAGACTTTCACGCCAAACGATCTTGAACGCCGCACCGCCGAAGGGTGGCGGCTGGTGGCGCTGGAGTGGGAGCGCGTCACCGGGTCGGAGCAACCGCCGGAGCTGCGGACGGCAGCACAAGTTCCGTTTGGGCTGAAGATCTCCGGCGACTGCGCTCATCTCGAGGAAAACTCGGATGAGCGGGAAGCGCTCGTGGCCATGATGGAGTTGACCATCCAGGACGGTCCGTATTCGTCCATTGCCGACGAACTGAATCGCCGCGGCTTTCGCACCCGCGAAGGCAATCGCTGGACACCGGTTAGCGTTTTTCAGATGCTGCCTCGCCTGATCGAAGTCGGGCCGAAGATCTTCAGCAGCGAGGAGTGGCAGCAACGGCGGCAACGGCTGAAACCCTCCGCAATTTAGGTTTCTCCACTTCTCTGCTGACGCTCCATTTGCCGCTCTTCTCGCGCCGCTGTTAGACTCGAATGTTTGCCTGAGATCCAGGTTTTTCCCGAACAGATTATGTCGACCCCACGTGTAGATATCGCAATCGTTAACGGCGCACGCACGCCGATGGGCCGCTACTGCGGCAAGCTTCGCGATTTCACTGCCATGGACCTGGGCGCCATCGGCGCCAAAGAAGCCATGCAACGTTCGGGCGTTGAGCCCGGCGAGATCGATAATGTCGTTATCGGCAACGCGCAGCAAACCTCGGGAGACTCCATCTACGGAGCGCGTCACGTAGCTTTGAAAGCTGGTGTGCCTGTTGCGGTTCCGGCGCTGACGGTCAACCGCCTGTGCGGCTCCGGCATGCAGTCCATCGTGACGGCCGCGCAGATGATTCAGCTTGGCGAATCGAAAATTGCCTTGGCGGGCGGCATGGAGTCGATGTCGCAGGCGCCGCACGTGATTCGCGGCATGCGCTGGGGCGTCGGCCTGGGCGAAGGCAAGCTGGAAGACTCGCTGATGGTGGCGCTGCTCGACAGCTATTGCGGCCTTTACATGGCCAGTACCGCGGAGCTCTATGCCGAGCAGCAGGGAATTGGCCGCGAAGCGCAGGACGAATTCGCGCTGGTATCGCAGAAGCGCGCGGACGACGCCTACAAGGCCGGACGCCTGCAGAAAGAGATCACGCCGGTTCCGCTGCGCAATCGCAAAGGCGAACCGACCGGCGAGCTGTTCACCGAAGACGACCACCGGCGTCCTGAGACCACGATGGAAGGTTTAGCAAAATTGAAACCATCGTTTGGCAAGAACGGCACGGTCACCGCCGGCAATGCCAGCGGCATTGTCGATGGCGGAGCAGCGGTCGTTGTGATGCCGCTCGACGAAGCCGGCAAACGCGGCCTGAAACCGCTGGGCCGCATCGTGAGCTGGGGCATCGCCGGCGTCGATCCCAAAATCATGGGCTCGGGTCCGGTCCCGGCAACAAAGATTGCGTTGCAGAAAGCCGGCCTGAAGCTGGACGACATCGATCTGATCGAGCTGAACGAAGCTTTCGCCGCACAGGCACTGGCGGTGGTGAAAGAACTTGGCATCGATCCCGCGAAGCTCAACGTCAACGGGGGAGCGATTGCCCTTGGCCATCCCCTGGGGGCGACCGGCACGCGAATCACGCTCACGCTGCTTTATGAGCTTCGCCGCCGCAAAGCGAAGTACGGTCTGGCGACAGCCTGCATCGGCGGCGGCCAGGGCATCGCAATGATTGTGGAGAATCTGAAGTAGTTGTCAGTTGTTAGTTTGCAACTGGACGGTCCGACTGGCTTTTGCTGACAACCGGTCACTGCCCACTGACCCTTTTTATGCGCTCCATCAGCGGCGTCATCTTCGGCTACCTGATCTTCGCGGTATCGGCGTTCGTCCTGTTTCGTTTTATGCATCAGGACCCCCATGCGCCTGCGCCCATGGGCTTTGAGATTGCCGCCATTGTCTACGGCGCATTCTTCGCATTCGTCGCAGGGTATTGGGGTACGGGCATTGCCGGTCGTCGTGATATGTGGGTTGCAGCCATCATCGCGGTCGTCATGGCGGCAATCGCGATCGCGTCGATGGTCGCCAAAGGCATTGGATGGTCGCCGCTGTCGGCCGTGGTCGTGATGGTTCCGGCCGAACTGACGGGCGGTTATGTTCAAGCTAGAAAGGAACGACGAACATGAATCCAACCGATGAACAGGCACTGCGCGAGATGGTCGCAAAATTGGAAGCGGCGTGGAACAAGGCCGACAGCATCGTGGGCCAGCTTCTTCGCGGAGGACGTGGACTTCATTCACATCCTGGGCGTGCACTTTAACGGACGCGCTGCGGTGGAAACCGGCCATCGCATGATCTGGGACACAATCTACAAGGGCAGCACCGTGAAGTACGTTGTCGAGAAGATCCGGCCGGCCGGGCCCGACGTGGTCGCCGTATTTATCCTCGGCGAAATGACGTTCTTCGACAGTGGTGTCGAGCGGCACATCAAGGCACGGCCCACGATGACGGTCGAGCGCATGGATGAAGGCTGGCAGATCGTCGTCTTTCAGAACACGCTGGTCGCCGAGGCCATGTCTGACGCCGACAAGGAACGGCTGTTGATGAAGCATCCGTTCAAGGCCGCCGATTCGGCGGCGGGCGGAAGATAGAGCGCAATAGCCGAGCAGTATGATGAGGCTGTTATGAAAATTCTTCGCCGGGTTATAAAGACCGTCTGGCCTCCCATGAAGAGCTTCCGGCTCTTGTCTTGTTGGGCGCTGATTCTGGGATGCGTGCTCTCGATCGCGTTGCCGGTGATATTGGCCGTAACCGGTTTCAGATATGCCGCGTTGCTCGCAATTTATCCCGGGCTCTTACCCATCATAGTTGCTACTAGAGGTTGGTTCGCGGGCATAAGCTTCGGAGGATACCTGCTGATGTTCGCTATCAACACTCTCGTTTACGCTTTACCGGTAATGGTCGCCTTCCGACTTTGTCGTTATTTGCGCGCTAACTGCTAACAACTAATTGCTAGTTACTACGAGGGGCACTTATGGAAATCAAAAAAGTTGGGGTACTGGGTTGCGGGCTGATGGGTTCCGGCATTGCGCAGGTCGCGGCTATGGCGGGTTGCGACGTGACCGTACTGGAGCAGGACCAGAAATTTCTCGACAAAGGTTTTGCGGGCATCGAGAAGTCGCTCAGCCGGCTGGTCGAGCGCGGTCCGGCTAAGGGCGGCATCACAGCCGAACAGAAGGCCGAGGCACAGTCGCACCTGAAGGGCTCGCTCAACATGCAGGAGCTGGCCGACTGCGACATCGTGATCGAAGCCATCATCGAGAACGTCGACGAGAAGCGCCGCACTTACGAGCAGCTCGATCAGATCGTAAAGAAGGACGCGATCTTCGCCAGCAACACGTCCTCCATCTCCGTCACCGAGCTGATGACCGCGACCAAGCGCCCCGAGCGCTTCATCGGGCTGCACTTCTTCAATCCTGTCCCGATGATGAAGCTGGTCGAGGTGGTGAAAACCATCGCCACCGCGCCCGAGGTCTTCGACGCGGCAGTTGAGTTCGGCAAGAAGCTGGGCAAGGTTCCGGTGCGCACCAGCGACAAGACGGGATTCATCGTCAACCGGCTGCTGGTGCCCTACCTGCTCGACGCCATCCGCGCGTACGAAGAGGGTGTGGGCTCCATCACAGACATTGACGAAGCCATGAAGCTAGGATGCGGCTACCCGATGGGGCCGTTCACGCTGCTCGACTTCGTCGGCCTCGACACGACCTATTACATCACCGAAGTCATGTACGACGAATTCAAGGAGCGGCGCTTCGCCTCGCCCGCACTGCTGCGGCGTCTGGTGCTGGCCGGCTGGTACGGCCGCAAGTCAGGCAGGGGCTTTTATGACTATTCCGACCCGAACCATCCGGTGCCGGGAGAGTTTGTGTAGAACAGTTGTCGGTGGTCAGATTGGGTAGATGGATCGATGGTTGATGCTGTCGGACAACCAACGGGCGCGCCATGATTGGCACGTTAGTGCCATGAAACGCTGAGACGGCCAGGGAATGGCATTCAGAGCAACCCTAGGATGCCTCGTAATCGCGCAGAATTGACCGTTGAGCGACGCGTAGCTCGCAAGGATGGCTAGGAGATATCCGTGAGCATCGAGACGCTCAGAGCGCCTTTAAACGTGAAGTTCGGAGTGGTTACCCTTTTGGCAACGAGGAACCGTTTCATTGGTATAGCTCTTTGGTGCTAGCTTCGTCCCTGGCGCGGCTCTTGGTAGTCTGCAGTTAATCTACCCGGCTCTGACGAGCCGATCTCACTTCATCCCGCCGCTTCGCGGCTGGGTTGAGACTAATTGCTAATCACTATTCGCTAATTACTGTTCCGAGGAACTCATGACTGACTTTCAAAATCTTACTTTCGAAAAGAAGAACCAGATTGCTTACATCACCATCAACCGGCCCAAGGTGCTCAACGCGCTGAACATGGCCGTGATGGAAGAGCTGCGCCAGGCATTCGCCGCCGCCAAAGACGACGCCGAGGTGCGCGTTGTCATCCTGACCGGAGCGGGCGAGAAGGCCTTTGTCGCCGGCGCCGACATCGGCGAGCTATCGGCGCACAATCCCGTCTCGGCGAAGGCATACACCCACAAGGGCCAGGCCATCATCGACTCAATCGAGAACCTGGGCAAGCCGACCATCGCGTGCATCAATGGCTTCGCGCTGGGCGGCGGCTGCGAGCTGGCCATGGCCTGCACCATGCGTCTGGCCAGCGAGAACGCCAAGCTCGGCCAGCCTGAGGTCAAGCTCGGACTCATCCCCGGCTACGGCGGAACGCAGCGCCTGCCGCGGCTGGTAGGCAAGGGCGTCGCGATGCAACTTGTCCTGACGGGCGAGATGATCACCGCGGCAGAAGCGCATCGCATCGGGCTGGTCAATGAAGTGGTGGCGGCCGGCGAGCTGATCGCGCGCGCCGAAGCCATCGCGGCGAAGATCATCGCCAACGCTCCGCTGGCCGTTCAGTACGCCATGGAAGCGGTCAATCACGGCCTCGATCTTCCGCTGGCCGAGGGCCTGTATCTGGAAGCGACGCTGTTCGGCGTCTGCTGCTCGACCGAAGACAAGAACGAAGGCACCAAGGCGTTTTTGGAAAAGAGGGCAGCACAGTTCAAGGGGAAGTGAAGGCAAGGAAAGAAAAGCTGCATGAGTACTTCGCGCTTCACCATCGGCTCGTTATTCCGCCTGTTCCACATGAAATCGGCAAGTCGGTTTATGGCCGGAGCGGGGCAGTCCGTGCCACACGAGTAGGCGCTGTGTCACTTCGAATACATACAAATCGACGGCGTCGAAATAACGGTGGTAGTCCTCGTGTGAGACTACAAGCGGCGATCCCAGCTCCCACGCAGTCCACGGGCATTGGTTCCGGAACCTGCTATCTACAATTCCTCCCCTGTGCACGAGGAGGTTCCGGACGGCACTCAATTCAAGCAGTTCACGTACGATTCCGTCCGGTAGCTTCGACGTCATTCCGAATATTCGAAACAGAGCCTCGAACCTCTCGACTCCTCCGCTTCTGCGAGTACCGAGTTTATCCTCCAGTCGCTCCAGCAAGTAAGCCGCCCTATCGTCGTCCGGCAGGATCTCGAATTCACCGAACCCGATCTTGAGAGTCTTCACAGGCTCAAGAGTGCGCGTCTCAGGCTTATTGATTAGCCAAAGAGCAAGAAAGTCCAGCAGCAGAGCTTCGAGTCCTCCCCAAAGCAGAACGACCGCTTGGGCGTGTAGAAGAGGATGTCCAGCGTCATCCTCGGTTTTGGCAATCCTCGAGTTGTTCTCTGCCTTAGCTAGTTCTTGTTCTTTCTCTTCGTTAGACCACTTCGAACCGAGGATCTCAATTACTGTCGGACGAGCCTGAATGAAAAACACCGCTTCGCGGAGCATGTGGAGAAGATCATCGCGTTGGTGGTGCTGTTCATGGAATCGCTCGAGCGGTTCAATCATCCATGCCTCAAGGTCTGTCATACCCGAACCTGCCTTTATTTCGAACAAGCTGAAGTCCGCTTATCGGGGGACGGCACCCGCCCCGCGCGGCGCCATTTTGTAACCAATACCTGACATGGGGTTTTGTTTCTCGCACGAAAAGACCGACCCAAAACAAACCAGCCAAGCGCTGCACTAACTCGATACTGACTCTACGGCCAACAATTGCGGCAGCCCGTTGCAGGCTGGACAGCGTGATGTCATCTTTGGCATCGAGTAGCCGGTCTACCTGTGAGCGGCTCGTCTTCAGCAGGGTGGCCATTCGGTTCTTGGATATCTTCTTTTTCTTCATGGCTTCGGCGAGCTGCCGGGCAACAACTTCCTTCACTGCCTGCGCCTGCGCTTCCTCGAAAATGCCTTCCTCCTTGAGGAAGTCATCAATGCTGGAACCGATGTGCTTCTTACTCATCACCCCTCCTTCTCGGGAAAGCCAAGACCAAGCAGCTCTCACACGACGTGCAGCGCCGAAGCATCTTGCTTGCTGCGGTGCGGCCTGACGACGATGGATACATCCTGATCCAGCGCGACCAGAAAACGGAGCAGCCGCTCGACGGAGAATTGCCGGAACTCGCCACGCAACATTTTCGAGACATCGGGCTGGCGGACGCCGAACAGCGCGGCGGCCTCGGCCTGCTTGAGACCGCGTCGTTTCAAAAGAGTGTCAATCTTATAGACGAGTTGCGCCTTGATCAGGTGGTCTTCGGCATTCGGCACCCCAAGGTCCTTGAACACGCTGCCGCCACTGGGTTCGTACTTCTTCCTGGTCATGGTTCGATCTCCTTAGCGATCTCCTCTGCCTCGCGCAAGCGTCGCCGAATCAACTCCATCTCGCGCTGCGGCGTTTCCCGTCCCGTCTTCGATTTCTTCTGAAAGGCATGCAGGACGAACAAACTCCGGGCGAATCGCAGGGTGTACACGGCGCGAAACGTGTCGCCCCGGTAATCGCTGACGACTTCCACCACGCCTGCGCCGCCAAACCCGCTGAGCGTTTTCGCATCGCGGTGCTTGCCGCCACGCTGCGCCACGTAGAGGGCATAACCTATGTGGTCCCGAACCGGCTCAGGAAAGGTGCGCAGATCTCTGCGGCTCGACCCGACCCAGATTACCTTCTTGAGCGGCACCTCGGTGTCCATAGACAGCTCCCAATATAGTGATTTCACTATATCTGGTCAAGCGTATGGAATGCACAACTTAGCAGTCCGATGCCAAGCTCACGTCGCTTGGCTGGTGGGCCGCCCCGCGCACTTTCATTCTCTGAAAAATCTCGAACCGGGTAACAGGAGCCCGGGCGGGCACTCCCAGGCTGACTGCCCACGCCATCTCTGCTAGTCTGGCAGGAATCACGGTTCCTGCATGATGGCCAAACAGGCGACCACGAAAACTCGATCCAAACCAAGCCCCCGTCCGGCTGCGCGGACGCCCCACGGCCACGATCAGCGCGAGCTGGTCGTGATCACCGGCATGAGCGGCGCGGGCAAGGCTTCAGCGCTGAAGGCCTTTGAAGACCTGGGCTACTACGCTGTAGACAATTTGCCCATCGGACTGATCCAGA
Organism: uncultured Acidobacteriaceae bacterium; assembly: GCA_963846815.1. Taxonomy (GTDB): domain Bacteria; phylum Acidobacteriota; class Terriglobia; order Terriglobales; family Acidobacteriaceae; genus CAVVDY01. Next base: position 1,439,946 of record CAWJXG010000001.1, read on the forward strand.
ACTTTGCTGAACTGGTGGGCGACACGCTGGAGATCGAGCGCGCCGCGCTGGTGGTCGACATTCGCGAAGGTTCGCGGCTCGACAAGTTTCCCGATATTCTGCGCTCGCTGCGCCGCTCTCTCAAGACGACGGTGTTGTTCCTGGAAGCGGAAGACGAGGCGCTGGTGCGGCGCTATAGTGAGACCCGGCGCCCGCATCCGCTGGGAGGCCAGAAGTCGGTGAAAGCGTCGCTGCGTTCGGAACGCCAGCGCCTGAAGCCGGTGCGCGATGTGGCCGACGTGGTGGTCGATACCACGAAGTTCAACGTCCACGAGTTGCGCTCGCTGATCAATGACCGCTTCGGCGCCGGCAAGCGCGACCACAACCTGCTGATCTCGTGCGTCAGCTTCGGCTTCCGCCAGGGAGTGCCGGAGGACGCCGACCTGATGTTCGACGTGCGTTTCCTTCCCAATCCGCACTTCGTTCCTGAGTTTCGCCCCTTCACGGGCCGGGACCCCAAGGTGGCGAAATACATCCTGTCGTTTCCCCAGACCAAGGAATTTATTAATCGCATCTCGGAGCTGCTGATTTATCTGCTGCCACATTACGTGAAAGAAGGGAAGAGCTACCTGACGATCGCCTTTGGCTGCACCGGAGGCAAGCACCGCTCGGTGCTCATTGCTGAAGAGGTGAAGAAGCGGCTAACCAAGGCAGGCTATCCGGCGAAGGTCGTGCATCGCGATTCGCCCGTGGGATGAAGAAGCAGCCAGCAACTAGCAACTAGCAAAACCGCTGAGTCGTCCTCGTTGCGAATTGTCTTCACGGGCGGAGCAAAGGATCTGTTCTCGCATGCAGAGCGGAGATGATGGTTTCTGCTACGTCGCCTGATGGTTTTGGATTCACCCACCGCGTTCTCGTCAGTCGGCACAACGCTGCAGCTCCCTCGACTCCTCGTCCGCCTGCGGCGGACTCGTCGCTCGGGATGACCGACAGAATACAGGAAGCGACATGCGGCACGGCTGAAGCCGAGCCCTGATACAAAGCAATTGTGGGTACCGCCTCGGCTGGATCAATGGCCGCCGATCGCGAATTGCGTCTTCCCAGTGCGTTGCTAACGGCTAATGGCCAGTTGCTAGCGGCTAGTGGCTATCTTCCCCAGCAGCCTGAAAAATCTTTCCGCCTGCTGGACATCTTTGCCGATCTGCTCGCGCAGGGCGTCGACGGACTCGAACTTCTTTTCATCGCGCAGGCGCTTGAGAAAGAATAGCTCGATTTCGGTTTGCGCCAGCAATTCAATGGGATGGAAATTCAGCAAGTGGCTCTCAATGGCGAAGGAGTCGGGGCCGAAGGTCGGACGCACGCCGACATTCGTGACCGAGTCGAAACACTCGCCATTAATCCGCATCCGCGTGATGTAGACGCCGTTGCCGGGAACGAGTTCGTCGTATCGCGCCAGGTTGACCGTGGGAACGGTGTATTGCCTCCCATAGCCGCGGCCGCGGCCGGGATTGGAAACGATACTGAACGGACGTCCCAGCAGCGCTCGCGCCTTTTCGACTTTGCCTTCCGCGATCAGCTTGCGAATCACGCTGCTCGATACATGATGTCCATGCAGCAACTTCTCCGAGTAGACTCTAGCGGCAAACCCGAGCTTCTCGCCCAGATCTCCCAGCGTGTGCACATTGCCCTGCGCCTTGTGTCCGAAATGAAAGTTGTAGCCTTCGTGGACTTCGCGGGCGTGCAGCTTCCCGGCCAATACATCCTTCGCGAAATCGTGCGCCGACATCAGCGACAAGTCGCGAGTGAACGGCAGCAGAAGCACCACATCGACGCCCGCTTCCTCAAGCAGCTTCAGCTTCACCGACAGCGGCGTCAGCAGGCGGGGCGCGACGTCCGGCCGCAAGATGCGCAGCGGGTGAGGCTCGAATGTAACCACGACGGCCCTTCCCCCAATGGCGCGGGCCCGTTCGGCAATGTGCTCCACCACTTCCTGATGAGCGCGATGGACCCCATCGAAATTGCCGACAGTAACCACGGTGGGGCCGAGATTGTCGGGAATTTCGTCTAAGTGGCGGAAGACTAGCATGGGTCGGTGGCTTTCCTACAGTTCGAACTCGAGTTTCAGCCCATCGTGCGATAGACGAACGTTGCTGGGCAGTGCCGCATTCGTTTCCTCGTGCGGCAGGTCATGTGAGATGTGGGTGAAGAACGCCCGCTTTGGTTTCAGGCGGTCCACGATATTCAGCGAGTTCTCTACCGTCGAGTGCGTGGGATGAGGATGATGGCGAAGAGCATCGAGAAAAAGCACGTCGAGCCCCTGCAGTTGGCCGATGGTTTCTTCCGGCACGGAACTGAAGTCGGTGAGGTAGGCGGCTGATCCGAAGCGGAAGCCTTCGATGGGAAAGTCGCCATGGTTTACCACGAGAGGAGTGAAGATTGCGCCGAACAGCTCAATGGGCCCGTTGAGCTCGCGCAACTCAACCTTCGCCAGACCGCCGTATTTGTATTCTCCCTCGAAAATGTAACGAAACACCTGGCGCAGCACCCGCGAGGTGTTCTCGGCGGCAAACAGGGGAATCTTGCCTCCGCCTTGCTTGTGAAAGCTGAGTGGACGCACGTCGTCGAGGCCAAGAATGTGATCGGCATGGCCGTGGGTGTACAGGATGGCGTCGATGTTGTCGATGCCTTCGCGCAAGGCCTGCTCGCGGAAATCGGGCGTAGTGTCAATGAGGACGGTGTGGCCGTCCCATTGCACCATGATCGATGGACGCGTACGGCGGTCGTGGGGATCAGGCGAGGTGCAGACGGCGCAATGGCAGCCGATGGTGGGGACACCCATCGACGTCCCGCTGCCCAGCACGGTGAGAGTGGCCCTCATCGTCTTTCGCCGTTACCTGTCTTTCCGGGCGGCGGCGCCTGGGTGATGAGGTTGGTCACCTCCAGGTAAGCCATGCGCAGCTCATAGAGCACGTTTTGCAGCATGCCTTCTTCTTTTGGGGTCAGGTTGCCCTTCGTCTTCTCCTGCAATAAGCCGATGATGTCGATGGTCTGGCGAGCGCCCATCAGGTCCACCTGCGGCTTGCCACCTTCGGGAGCAGCCATGCCCATCTGCATGAGCGCGCTCATATACAGGGAAGCGATGAACTTCTCGAGGTTCATCTCGAAGTCCTGCGCGCGGTGCGCCTGGCCGTGCTTGCCGAGTTCCTTGCGAATCTCGTTGTCGATTTCGCGCGTCGACTCCTTGTAGGCGTCAGCCGAAGCCTGCTGCTCAGCCGCGCTGGGCGCCTGCGGAAAGTCTTCTTCCGGTTTGGAAGTGTCGGGCGGTGGCGCAGAAGCTTGCGCCGCCCCATCGCCGGCGGCTGAGCGACTTTCATTCGCGCGCCGCTGAGCGTCGAGCTTCTCCTGCTCGATCTCTTCGCGACGTTCTTCGGCTTCGACTACATCTTGGCGCAGCTCACCTTCCGAACTGAAAAGGCGACGGTCTGTGACGGTAAATTCTGATTTGTTCTCTTTGTCTTTATCTGGCATAAGGAAGACGCTCTTCGTTTTTGGTTTTTGGCAGTTCGATCTTCGCTATTGACCGCTGGGATCTGATGTTTGTTTCGTCCCTGAAGGGACTCGGAATCCTACTACGTCGCTACCCAGGACTTCCGTGCTGGGCTAAGATGTGCCGCCCTTCGGACTGCAGAGTCGCCGGTGACGGTGTGAGCTACCGACCATTATCAGTGGCGACTGAGCTCATCTCAGAACGGCAGTGCTTTCACAACGGCCGCCTGATCGCGAATCTTCACTTCCGCTCCCGGCCCGGCAAATTCACGGCGGATGTACCCCAAAGCCAGCGTGCGTTCGCCTGCCGGAAAGGGCACGCGCGCCGCGCTGGTGATCTCGCCGGCTTCTTTTTCCCCGCAAAGGATCTTCTCCCCCTCAGCCGGCGCATCGCCTTGTAGTTCGATTCCGACAAACATGCGATGCACATTGCCTCGGGAACGAATGCGTTCAACAATCTCCTGTCCCACGTAGCAGCCCTTGGCGAAATTCAGCACGTGCTGCTGGCCGGTCTCCTGCGGCAGGTCGCGCTCGCGCAGGTCGATGCCATAGCGCGGAACCCCGCGCGCAATGCGGTAGAGCTCCAAAGCCTCGCTGCCGGCAGGAGTCGCACCCGCTGCCACAAGATGTTCCCACACCTGCTCGAGATTCTCCGGTGTCGACCATATCTCATAGCCATCCATCAGCGGCAAAACGCTGCGGACCACCGAGATTCCAACCCCGTGCCATGTCCGGTCGCTCACTTCTCCCGGCGCGAGTTGCGCGATGTCGATCCCGGCGGCATGCAGCACGCCTGTTGATTTCGGCCCTGCCACCCCGACGGTGGCAAGCTTGTCGCCGATGTCCTCGACCTCCACATCGTCCATGATGATGTAGCGATCGAACACCTCCTGCAGCTTTGGCGCCTGTTCGCGGTCGGTCGTGGCCAGCAGATACTCGCCCCGGTTGTAGGCGACGAGATCTCCCAGGTTACGTCCCTGCGGATTGAGCACGAAGCTGTAATTGCCCCGGTTGAGCGCGAGGTCACGAATGTTGTTCGTGACCATGCCGTTCAGCCAGCGCACGCGGTCTTCGCCGCCGAGCACGAGCTTGGCCTGCCAGCTCATGTCGTACAGCCCGGCGCCTTCCAGCAGCGCGCGAAACTCGGCCGCGGTGTCGCCGAACGAGGCTGCGGTCTCGGCTCCGCGATAACTCGCGAGGCGCGCACCGGCTGACGAGAGCTTCTCCTGAAACGTTGTGACTGCCATACAGAACCTTTGATTATAACTGCGAAAAAGATGCATCACCGAGGGCACGGAGGACACGGAGGAAATTTCAAAAATTGACAGTCAAGCGCTTACCAGATCTCCAGCAGAAAAGGTCGAACCTTTCGGATTGCTTGGAAGTCCGCGCCATTGGATGTGATCAACCGTGCTCCGTGAGATCGCGCCGTGAGCGCGATCAGCACGTCAAAATGCAAATCGCGCAACTTCTCAGGGAGGAAACCATACTTTGCCCGCAGACCGGCCAAGACTTCCCCCGAATCGATCCAGTTGTTCCGCGTTGGCGCCAGTACCGGATGGTTTGCTTCTAATTGCCTTAGAAACTTTCGCTCCTGCGACTTCGTAGCACCGCGCCAAAGCTCGGCCAGCACAACAGCTGAGGTGCGCATGATGCCGGCCAGGGATTGCAGCCGCTGCTGATGGCGCTCTTGGCGCAAGTAGTCGATGAAGATTGACGTGTCAAGGATGATAAGGCTACTCATCACAGGCGGCAAAGTGGAGCTTGCCCGCATTTTTTTTCATGAGTTGCTTAAAGCGGCGCAGGGCAACGATTTCGCGGAGCGCGATATGAACGGCTTCCGTGCGCGACTTCACGCCCAAGACCTTCTTGGCTTCGTCAGCGAGTTCGAGGTCGAGCCGGATCGAGGTCAGCGAAACAGCCATTAGAGTTTCCCTTTTGCCTGTATACATATTATCACGTTCTGTATATACATGATCTGATGCCATACCTCGTGGTTGCTCTTTCTGCTATCTTCGATAATCGTGACCACCAACCAACGCATCGCAGTCGTGCCGGGAGACGGCATCGGCAAGGAAGTCATTCCCAACGCTCTTGATGTCCTGCGGGCGTCGGGCGCCGCGCTGGAGTTCACCCTCTTCGACTGGGGCGCTGACCGTTACCTGCTCGACGGCACCACCATGCCCGCCGGCGGCTTCGAGATGCTGGCGCGCGATTTCGACGCCATCTTCGTCGGAGCGCTGGGCGATCCGCGGGTCCCGTCGAACATCCACGCCAAAGAGATCCTGCTCGGGATGCGCTTCCAGATGGATCTCTACGCCAATGTGCGGCCGGTGCGCCTTCTCGATGGGTCGCTGTGTCCGCTAAAGAACGCCAGTGTCGACGACGTAAACTTCACCGTCATCCGCGAGAATACCGAAGGCGTGTACGCAGGCATAGGCGGCAACTTCAAGTTCGGGACGCCCGATGAAATCGCTACCCAGGAGGACATCAACACGCGCCAGGGGGTGGAGCGGGTGATCCGGTTTGCCTTCGACTACGCCCGCGCTAACGGACGAAAGAAAGTGCTGATGGCCGACAAGTCGAATGTGATGACCTACGCCGGGGGACTTTGGCAGCGAGTGTTCAAAGAGGTCGCCGCCGAATATTCGGAGATAGCGACCCAGCACATGTACGTCGACGCGCTCTGTCTGCAGATGGTTCGCGAACCGCGTTCCCTCGACGTCATCGTGACCAACAACATGTTCGGTGACATCATCACCGATCTCGCCGCGGCGCTGCAGGGCGGACTCGGCATGGCGGCGAGCGGCAATATTCATCCCGGGCGCACCTCGATGTTTGAGCCGGTACACGGCTCGGCGCCGCCCATTGCGGGCAAGAACATGGCGAATCCCATGGGGTCGATTCTCACCGGCGCGATGATGCTGGCGCACCTGGGAATGAGGGAGCAAGCCGCGAAGATCGAAGCGGCTGTTGTCGAAGCCGTGCGCGAGAAGAAGACCACCGTCGACGTCGGCGGTTCGCTCGGCACGCGCGAGTGCGCAGCGTGGATTGGGACAAGGGTGGCGAAACAGCTAACAGGCAATGGCTAACGGCCCTAAGCGAAGCAGGGATGACGAATCGCTGGTCTCCGAGAAGGCAAAAGCCGAAAGCCACGGCAAAATCAAAAAGCGAAAACCAAAAGCGGACATTTCGTTCACTCTCGTGATGAGAATTCACAAACCTTGCAGTTGCGCACCGGGGAGCGATGCGGCTATAACTGACAAGCCATGACCAAGCAAGAATTTATCACCATGCGCCAGCATGAACTTCCCAAGACCCTCAAACTGTTTCGCTTCTACCCCGAAGACAAGAAGGACCTGAAACCCGCCGACATGATTCGCAGCGCGGTTGAACTGGTGACCACCTTCGTCCATGAAGAGAACATCAACAAGTCGTACGCGTCGACAGGCAAGTTCGACATGATGAACTTCAGCTGGGAGAGCCCGCAAGCCTCGATGAAAGCGGCGATCGACCGCTTTGAGTCGCTCGCCCGGGAAACCGATGCCGCGCTCGACCGCATGCCGGAAGAAGATTTTCAGAAGGGAACTGAATTTTTCGGGATGAAGATGCCGCTGTCCGCGGCAATGCTCAACCTGCTGCTCGACCACATCCACCATCGCGGGCAGTTCACCATCTACTCGCGCATGGCGGGCGCCAAGGTCCCGCAGATCTACGGCCCATCGGCCGACGAGCCCTGGCAGCCTCCGAAATAGTTCTTGGCAGGGGCTGAAGCCCGCTCTCCATCGCTGCCCTGCTCGGCACGACTCAAGATCGTGCCCTGATACAAAGCAGCGGCTCGTCGTGCTTTACCTGGCTCGACAAACGCTTTACCTGGCTCGACAAACAAAGAAAGGCGAGAAGCGAGTAACGTTCTACAACCTCTCTGCGGCGTGGTTTCTGGCAGTCTTCGCCGCCTTCTGCGCGGCTTTGAGCTGGCGCGTCAGGATGCGTACGCCGGCATCGACGTGCTTCTCTTCCAGCAGGAACGGCGTCAGGAAGCGCAGCACATTCTCTTGCGTCACGTTGATCAGCAGCCCGTCTGACAGCGCTCCTTCCAGAACCGGCTTGCCGGGAACGTTCAGCTGCAGCGCCTGCATCGCGCCGACGCCGCGAACTTCCGTGGCAATGTGGAACTTCGCGACCAGTTCCTGCAGCTTGCTGGTGAGATACGCGCCCACGCGCCGCACCTGCTCCAGCAGATTCTCTTCTTCCACAATCGCCAGGTACTCCAGCGCCAGGCGGCAGGCGAGCGGGCCGCCGCCAAAGGTGGTGCCATGCTTGCCCGGGGTGATGTGCTGCGCGAATTTTTCGTTTACCAGAAACGCTCCCATCGGGAAGCCCGCTGCCATCGGCTTGGCAATGCAGACCAGGTCAGGCATCACGACGAAATGCTCAAACGCGAACAGCTCACCCGTGCGTCCCATGCCACACTGGATTTCGTCGAAGATGAGAACGGCATTGTGCTGGTCGGCCAATTCGCGACAGGCCTGCAAGTATTCGCGGGAAGAGACCTGGATCCCTCCCTCGCCCTGGATCGGCTCGACCATGATGCCGCAAACCTTGTCGTCCATCGCAGCGCGCAGGGCTTCCATGTCGTTGCGCGGGACAAAGCGCACGCCCTCCAGCATGGGCTCAAAGCCCTGGCGATATTTCGGTTGGCCGGTGAGAGCGAGCGCGCCCATGGTGCGCCCATGGAAAGAGTTATCAAGCGCGATTACGACATTCTTGTCACCCCCGCCGATGGCGTGACCTGCCGCACGCGCCAGCTTCAGCGCGCCTTCAATGGCTTCGGTGCCGCTGTTGCAGAAGAAGGCGCGATCGAGCCGCGATTTCTGGCACAGCTTTTCCGCCAGCAACCCCTGATACTCGTTGTAATAGAGGTTCGACAGGTGAATAACCTTGGCCGCCTGATCGCGAATGACCTTCACGATGCGCGGGTGCGCGTGTCCCAGCGCATTCACCCCCAGTCCCGACAGGAAGTCGAGATACCGCTTGCCGTCCACATCCCACAAGTACACGCCCTTACCGCGCGCCATGGCGACCGGGTAGCGGGCATAGGTATTCAGCAGGTATTTCTGCTCGCGCTCAACAATCTCTTGATAAGTCATTTCGTCCTATTCGGCCTTGCCGGCCTTACGCAGTTCGCGCTCTAGTTTTGACGCTTCACGCCGGCGAAGCGCGCCTTCATAGCGGCGCTTTTCATCCCTCGTCTCGGGGATCACAGGCGCGACCGGCAGGCGACGCCCGTGCCGGTCGACGGCGACGAATGTCAGGTACGCCTTGGCGACTTTCTGGCGGGAAGAAGAGATGTAGTTCTCCACCGACACTCTCACGCCAACTTCCATCGAGGTGCGAAAGACGCGGTTCACCGATGATTGCAGCACCACCATGTCTCCCACGTGGACCGGGACGAGGAAGTCGATGTGGTCCATCGAAGCGGTCACGACATAAGAGTGCGAATGCCGGTGGGCAGCCAGCGCCCCGGCCAAATCGATCCAATGCATCAATCGGCCGCCGAGTAAAGCTCCCAGTGGATTGGTGTCGTTGGGCAACACCAACTCAATCATCTCCGACTTCGATTCGCGCACGGGGCGGCCCATCAGACTTAGGTCTTGCATGTTTTCCATGTCTGTCCTTGTTATTACGTCAGCTGCGGTGCTTGTATCCGGCCCCGGTAACCTCGGTGGCCGATATCGTGTCTTGAACCCGGAACGGCGCGCGCGCGCCGGGTCCCACTTGCGTGACGGCGTATGTCGTCCCTACAGGACTCGAAGGCTCTTTCCTTGTTGCACCCAGCGCTCAAAGCGCTGGGCTAAGATTACGTCGCGCGCTTTCGGCGCTGCTTTGCCGGCTCACTCAGTCGATCCAGGCAGAGTGAGAGTAGCCGTTGTATAGCGATACAGCAAAGCGGTATTACGCTCCGGGAATCTCGCCGGATTCCATATGCGCAACCCGCTTCTCGATTCGCACTTGGATGTAGCATTCCGCCATGCGTAGCAGGCATGCGCTGGAATGGGCTGTTTGCCAGCGACGGCTCGCGACGTCGTACACCAACTCGCCGTGTCCCGCAGGCAGGTAATCGCGCTCGTAGGCATAGAGAATTCGAACCAGCCCGTCGCATTCTCCGCTGATGGCAAATCGCACCGCGTCGGCGGCCCGCTCTTTGGGAATGCGCGCGCATGTCCGCGCGTAGCCGAGATTGCAGCCGGTCCTGAGTTCTTCCTGGCTTGGCTGTGCAGGCGCATTCGACGCCGCCGTACAAACGCCGCTCCATCCGGCGCCCAGCGGCAGCCGTTGCGGAAACGGCCAGTCAGCAGAAAGGCGCTGTTCCGGCAGGAAGAAAGGACAGGCCACGGTATCTCCCGAAATGCGTTCTCAGTAAAACGTAATTGTACTGAGGAATGCCGGTACCTCCAACGTGCTTGCGCCAGCAGTTCACAAGTTGAGCATAGCGGCCCTGCTCCTGTAGTATGCCGGGTGGTTCTGGAGAGAGTACTCATGGCCGATGAAAGCCGCGTGGCGACCTTAAGGGAGATCCTCGAACAAAATCCGGCCGACGCTTTTGCCCGGTATGCGCTGGGACTGGAATACTCCGGTGGCGGCGAAACCGATGAAGCGCTGTGCCAGTTCAAGCTGCTTTTGGAAGCCCATCCCGACTACACCAACGGATACTTCATGGCGGCGCAGACGCTGGCCCGCGCCGAGCGCAAGGACGAAGCCCGCGACATGCTGTTGCATGGCATCGAATGTGCGCGCCGTACCCGCAATCAGCACGCACTCTCGGAAATGGAAGGCATGCTGGATGAGCTGGAGCGGGGGTACTGAGCGAGACACGGAGTTTCGGCGCGGCAAGCGGCCATCTGTGGGCGAAAAAAGGTCAGCCCTTACCAGGATGCTAGGTGTCGCAATCTCACCCCGCTGACGCCTGCTCCGCCAGCAACAACGCGTTGTCGCGGGCGATTCTCGCTGCGGGAATTGACGGGTCGCCTGCACGCAGCTTGCGTAGCGCGTCGACCTTATCGGCTCCAGTGACCAGCCACAAAATCTTTCGTGAGCGATTCAGCATGGGATAAGTCAGGGTCATCCGCTGTCGGCCCATATAGATTTCCGTGAGAGCGACCTCGCGATCGGTAACTTCCAGCACCGGATCGCCAGGCACGAGCGAGGCGGTATGGCCGTCAGGGCCGAGGCCGAGGTGCGCCAGGTCCAGCACCGCAGGATTGCCGGCGAATTCCTGCAAGGTCTGCTCGTATTGGCGGGCGGCGCCTTCCAGTTCGGGCAACTCAACGGGCATGGCATGGATTTGGTCGAGCCGAAGCGGAGCATGCTGCAGCAGGCTCTCGCGCAGGTGGGTAAGGTTGCGATCGGGATCGCCGGCGGGCGCGACCCGCTCATCAACCTGGAAGACCTGCACCTTGTCCCAGGGCACGTCTTGGTTCGCCAGTTCCCGCAGCATGATCCACGGCGCCTTGCCGCCGCTCACTGCGAAATTGAAACAGCCCCGGGCAGCGGCAGCATCGCGCGCACACGCCGCTATGAAGGCGGCAGCCCGCTTGGCAACCGCGTTGGCATCCGAAAGGATCTCGACCTGCATTTCGCCTCCCTTTGAATCCCACAACGACGGAGTACGACAACGTGAGAGCCACGGCGTCGGTCAGCGACCGGCGAAAGCCACGTTGTTGGTGATTTGCGGGTCGGCTCCGCTTGGATTCATCCAACCTCCTTTGGGCGGGCTGATCCTCTCTGCTTCGGCCGGTCCCCAGCTTCCCGGGTCATAGACATAGACCGGAGTATCCGCCTTCAGCATCGGATCGACAATGCGCCAGGCTTCTTCGACGTAATCCTGGCGCGCGAATTCGGTGGCATCGCCTTCCATGGCGTCTCCCAGCAGGCGCTCGTAAGGTTGTATATCCTTGCCGCCGGGATGCCGGCTGGCAATCATCTCCGCCGACGTGGAAGGCGAGTTCTCGCCGGGCGCCACGACCGTCATGCCCATGGCAATCGTAATCTGCGGGCTCACGCGGAAGCGCATATAGTCGGGAGGCAGAGCGGTATCGCGAAACGGAGTCGGCGGCTTGCGGAAGCGCGCGACAACTTCCATGCAGGTCATCGGCAGGTTCTTGCCGGCGCGAATGTAAAAAGGAACCCCTTGCCAGCGCCAGGAGTTGATCTCCAACTTCATCTCGGCGTAGGTCTCCACCTTGGAATCGGGCTTGACCCCCGGCTCCTGCAGGTAGCCTTTGAACTGGCCGCGTACAACATCCTTCACGGCGATCGGAGGGATCGCCTTCAGGACCTTCACCTTCTCGTCGCGGACCGATTCGCTATCGGTGCGGACGGGCGGCTCCATTGCCAGATTGCACATCACCTGGAACATGTGGTTCTGGATGACGTCGCGAATGGCACCGGTCTCGTCATAAAATTTGCCGCGGCCCTGCACCCCGAAGTTCTCCGCCATGGTGATCTGGACACTGTCGATGTAATTGCGGTTCCAGAAGGGTTCCATAAAGGCATTGGCGAAGCGGAAGGTCACGACATTGCGCACCGGAGCTTTGCCGAGATAGTGGTCGATACGGAAAATGCAGGATTCGGGAAAGGCGCGCAGCAGGATGTTATTCAGCTCTTTGGCTGATGCCAAGTCGTGCCCGAATGGCTTCTCGATAATGACGCGAGCTCCCTTGGCGCAGCCGGATTTCATGAGCTGCTCGACAACTTCCTCGAAGAGCATGGGAGGAATCGCGAGATAATGCGCCGGGTGCTGCGCTGCGCCGAGTTCCTTGCGCAGGGCCTGAAACGTCGCATCATCGGCATAGTCGCCGTCGATGTAGTGAAGCAGGCCACTTAGCTTCGGCCACGCCTGGGGATCAACGCCGCCGTGTTTTTCCAGGCTGTCTTTGGCGCGTGCTTTCAGTTGATCGAGATTCCATCCGGCCTTGGCGACGCCGATGACAGGCACATCAAGATGTCCGCGCTTCACCATCGCCTGCAGGGCAGGAAAGATTTGTTTGTAGGCAAGATCGCCGGTCGCGCCGAAGAACACCAGCGCGTCAGATTGAATGTTATCCATAAGCTCCTCGTTATGCGCCTTTTGCTTTTTCCAGGTGTCCGCCGAACTCGTAACGCATCGCCGAGAGCAGCTTGTCGGCAAAGTCGGCCTGCCCACGTGACATAAACCGCTCATACAGCGCAGTGGTCAGGACCGGCGTCGGTACCGCCTCGTCAATCGAGGCTTTGATCGTCCAGCGGCCTTCACCAGAGTCGGAGACGCGGCCGGCGAACTTGGAAAGCTGCGGATCGCCGGTGAGCGCCGAAGCAGTCAGATCAAGCAGCCATGAAGCGATCACGCTGCCGCGACGCCAAACCTCGGCGACATCGGTGAGATTGAAGTCGTATTGATAATGATCCGGATCGCGCAGAGGAGTGGTCTCGGCATCGATCTCGTGCTTGTGCTTGCCGACGTCGGCATTCTTCAGCACGTTCAGGCCTTCGGCGTAAGCAGCCATGATGCCGTATTCGATGCCGTTGTGAACCATCTTGACGAAGTGGCCGCCGCCGCTGGGGCCGCAGTGCAGATAGCCCTCCTCGGCGGTGCCGCCCAGTTTTTCGCGGCCCGGCGTTTGAGGAATGTCACCCTTGCCGGGAGCGATGGTCTTGAAGATAGGATCGAGATACTGCACCGCATCCTGCGGGCCGCCGATCATCATGCAATAGCCGCGCTCCAGTCCCCAGACGCCGCCGCTGGTCCCGACATCCACGTACTTGATGCCCTTGGGCTCCAGTTGCTTGGAGCGGCGAATGTCGTCGATGTAGTAAGAGTTTCCGCCATCGATCAGGATGTCTCCCGCCTCGAGATGAGGCGCGATTTCGGCGATGGTCTCGTCGACCACGGCGGCAGGGATCATCAGCCAGATGGCGCGCGGCTTACTGAGCTTGCTGACGAAGTCCTGGAACGACGATGAGCCGGTCGCGCCCTCTCCGGCGAGCTCGGTTACTGATTTTGGCGTGACATCGTAAACGACGCATTGGTGGCCGCTCTTCATCAAGCGGCGCACCATGTTGGCGCCCATGCGCCCAAGACCTACCATTCCAAGTTGCATAATGATTCCTTTCTCCTAGCGAAATGTCTTGTATGCGGCGCGAATTTTCGCGTCGGGGCACGATCTCGGTCGTGCCGAAAAACGTTAATCTCAATTTACAAGTCCCTTTAGGGACGATACAAAAAGGGTCCCTCGACGACTGAGGTCGTCTCGGGGTGACGTAGACAACGATCGTTCCGGCACCGAGATCATGCCCTGACGCGGTGCCTTCCAGAATCGACCAAGGTCGTGGCGAAACGCGGTGCATTGTCAGGCTGTCGTCCCCGAGGGACTCACGTTCGCTTAAGACGCTCCCTACCCAGCATTCCGCCTGGGGCTGCATGCTGGGCTGTCAGGCCGGCCGCCCTCCGGGCTTGGAGCATTTCAAGAGCCGGCTATTACGTAACGCGCGGTAGCCTGTCCTGCCGAATCCACCGAGCCTATGACGCCTGACATCCGACAATTGAAATCTGAAATCTGCCACCCCTGACTAACGGTAATCAGCCATTAGCCACTAGCCACCGGCCACTGAACTACGCCTTGTTCGACCGATAAAGGCGAATCAAATTGTTGGTCGAGCTGTCGTGCTTGAGCTGTGGCTCCTGCGGATTCTCCAACTCAGGGATGATCCGCTGCGCCAGTACCTTGCCTAGTTCGACGCCCCACTGATCAAACGAGTCGATGCCCCAGACGGCCCCCTGGGTGAACACCGAGTGCTCATAGAGAGCCACCAGCTTGCCCAGCGCCTCCGGCGTCAGCACCTCGACCAGGATGGTGTTCGACGGGCGATTGCCCTCGAAGACGCGATGCGGCACCAGCCAGTCGGGAGTGCCTTCGGCCTTCACCTGCTCGGCGGTCTTGCCGAAGGCCAGAGCCTCGGCCTGCGCGAAGACGTTAGACATCAGGATGTCGTGATGCTGGCCCAGCGGGTTCAGCGTCTGGTAGAAGCCGATGAAGTCGCAGGGAATGAGCCGCGTTCCCTGATGGATCAACTGATAAAACGAGTGCTGCCCGTTGGTACCGGGCTCGCCCCAGTAGATGGGGCCGGTGTCGTGGGTGACCCGCGTGCCGTCGAGCCGCACATGTTTGCCGTTGCTCTCCATCGTCAACTGCTGCAGGTAAGCAGGGAAGCGCTTGAGGTATTGCTCGTAGGGCAGAACAGCGACCGTCTGCGCGCCGAAGAAGTCGTTGTACCAGACGGACAGCAATCCCATCAGCACCGGCAGGTTCTGCTCGAAGGGCGCGGTACGGAAGTGCTCATCGATCTGATGGAAGCCGGCCAGCATGGAGCGGAAGTTTTCCGGGCCGATGGCAAGCATGGTCGAAAGACCGATGGCCGAATCCATGGAATAACGGCCGCCGACCCAGTCCCAGAACTCGAACATGTTGGCGGTATCGATGCCGAACTTGGCCACGCCTTCTGCGTTGGTTGAGACAGCAACAAAGTGCTTGGCGACAGCCTTGTCATCCCCGAGTTGCTTGACTGCCCAGTCGCGCGCGCTGTGCGCGTTGGTCATGGTCTCGAGCGTGGTGAACGTCTTCGACGAGATGATGAACAGGGTTTGGTCGGCCGCGAGATCCTGCACCGCTTCCGCGAAGTCGGTGCCGTCGACGTTGGACACGAAGCGGAAGTTCATATCGCGTCGGCTGTAGTGTTTCAGCGCCTCGTAAGCCATGACCGGGCCAAGGTCCGATCCGCCGATACCGATATTAATAACGTTCTTGATGGTCTTGCCGGTATGGCCTTTCCATTCTCCGCTGCGGACGCGATCGCAAAATGCAGCCATCTTGTCGAGCACGGCGTGGACTGCCGGGACAACATCTTCGCCGTCGACGACGATCTTTTCACCCTTGGGTGCGCGCAGCGCCACGTGCAGCACGGCACGGTTCTCGGTGATGTTGATCTTGTCTCCACGGAACATGGCGTCGATGCGCTGGCGCAGGCCCGCTTCTTCGGCAAGCTGCAGCAACAGCTTCAGGGTTTCGTCGGTGATGCGGTTTTTGGAGTAGTCGAGGAAGATGCCGGCGGCTTCGGTGGTAAATCGTTCGCCGCGCTTGGGATCGGCAGCAAACAAGTCGCGCAAGTGCTGGTCACGGATCTTTTCGTAGTGCTGGGCGAGCGCCTGCCAGGCCTTGGGCTCGGACAGCGGCTTCACGCTTGCTGCCATGCGGATGCTCCTTTCCGTTTGCCTGTTTTCTTGATGGCCGAACCGTTGGTTCGGTCTACCGATTCCGGAGCCGACGCGGCATCGCAGTTGGCGGCGCTGATCTGCGCGTCCTGCCACAGGCGGAAGCCACCGAGGAAAGCGTTGGCGTTGGCAACCATCCGGGAGTGGGGCGGAAGCTTCTTGAGCAGCTTGGAGTTTCCTCCGCCGATGACGACTTCGTCCGGCTCCAGCGCCGTCGTCAGCCGCACCACCACGTCCTCTACATATTCACGCCACTTCTTTTTGCCGAACTTCTTGAGCCCGCGCAGTCCCACGTAATCTTCGTAAGTTTTCTTACGGTAGGGCAGGTGGGCCAACTCCATGGGCTCGATGCGGCCATTGACAATCATGGCCGAGCCCAGACCAGTGCCCAAGCCCAGGAAGAGCATGACTCCGCCTTCGAAGCTGCCGAGAGCCTGCATGGCGGCGTCGTTGATGATCTTGACCGGCTTGCCGAACTCCTTGGCAAAGTCGAATCCGACCCATCCGGGACCCAGATTATAGGGATCGTGAAAGGGCCGGCCATGCACCACCGGGCCGGGATAACCGATGGAAACGACATCATATTTCCAGTCGCCAGCCAGTTTCTTGACCGCTGCGACCATCTCTTTGGCCGTCAGCGTCGGCCCAGAAACGATCTTGCGTGGAGTGGTCTCTCCGGTAACCAGAATCTTGACGTGCGTACCGCCAACATCCACAACCAGAACGTTCATGGTTCAGTCTCCGACTCAGGCTTTCGCCGTGAGGGTTGCACTCTTGGAAGTGATCACTTCCATCAGGTCGTTCCACGATTTTACGAAGGAATCAGCGCCTTCGGTCTGCAACTGCGCCGCGAGCGCATCGATATCGATGCCGGCTGTGGCGAACTCCGCCAGCACCTGTTCGCAGTCACCGCCGTCGGGCGACATGGTGCCATCGATCTCGCCATGGTCGGCGAAGGCCAGCAAGGTAGCCTCCGGCATGGTATTGACCGTGTCCGGGGCGGCCAGCGACTTGATGTACAGGATGTCGGAAGCCTTGGGATCTTTGGTTCCGGTACTGGCCAGCAGCAGGCGCTGCGGGTTGAAGCCCTTGGCGATGATCGCCTTCCAGCGCGGCGTGGCCAGCAGATCGCGATACGCCTTGTAAGCGCGTTGCGCGATGGCAATGCCCAGTTTGTCGCGCAAGTTCCCGGGAACCTTGTTGGCGACGGCAACGTCCCAGCGGCTGATGAACAGGGAAGCGACCGAGCCGACGTTGGGCGGAAGTCCGGCAGCGATGCGGCGCTCGATGCCGCGCAAGTAAGCCTCGGCGGCTGCCACATATTGTTCGCGCGAAAACAGCAGTGTCACATTGACGGACACCCCGGCGAAGATGGCCTCCTCGATCGCGGGCAGACCTTCCCTGGTTCCAGGGATCTTGATGAAAAGGTTGGGACGCGCAGCGCGCGAGTGCAGGTCCTTGGCGGCTGCGAGCGTGGTTGCCGTGTCGTACGCCAACAGCGGCGATACTTCCAGCGAGACCCATCCGTCGACGCCTTTGGTCTGATCGTGGACTGGGCGGAACAAATCAGCAGCGCGAGTGAGGTCCTCCAGCGCCAGATCGAAGAACAGTGCTTCGCCGCCTTTGCCCTGGCTGAGTTCCTGGCTGATACCGGCATCATAGGACGAGCTCTTCTTGATGGCATGGTCGAAAATCGTCGGGTTCGACGTGAGCCCGGTCACGGAAAGCTCGTCGATGTAGCGCTTCAGAGTGCCGTTATTGAGGATGTCTCGCGTGATGTTGTCGAGCCAGAGACTCTGGCCCAGATCGTGTAACGCCTTTGTCGCTTTCATGCTCACCTCTAGGTTGTATGCTTGGAACGTTATCAGTCCGCCGCTACAGCTTTCAACTCAGAAGTATTTTGTTAATTTCTGGGTTCACTTCTGCGGCAGCGAAGCTGGCGGCTTGTCGCAAGAGTACCCTTTCGGTTAGAGTCCAAAATTCCCCGGGAGTTACCAATGCCAGCTACCGCCGACCCGATTCGCACAGGGACCACCGTCGCCGACTTGAAGCAAGCGATTCTCGACAACCTCTACTACGCCCAGGGACGCATCCCGGCGTTGGCCACTGCGTACGACTGGTTCATGGCCACCTCATTCGCGGTCCGCGATCGCATGATGCACGACTGGATTGTCACCTTCGCTCGCATGCGTCACGACGAACTGAAGATGGTCGCCTATCTGTCGGCTGAATTTCTTATCGGGCCGCAGCTCGGGATTAACCTGCTCGATCTGTACGACATTCGCGAGCAGGCGAGAGTCGCGCTCCAGGAGTTGGGTCAGAGCCTGGACGAAATCGAAGCGGTCGAGCCTGAACCCGGATTGGGCAATGGCGGATTGGGACGGCTGGCAGCCTGCTACATGGAGTCGCTCACCACACTGGAGGTTCCGGCCGTCGGCTACGGAATCCGCTACGAGTTCGGACTGTTTCGCCAGGAGATCCATGATGGCTGGCAGGTGGAGCAGACCGACAAGTGGCTGCAACTGGGGACGCCCTGGGAGATTACACGGCCGGAGAGAAGCTATCTGGTGGGATTCGGCGGCCGCACCGAGCAGTATCACGATGAGCATGGCAACTTCCGCGTGCGCTGGATACCCAACCAAATGGTCAAGGGCGTGGCGCACGATATTCCGATTGGGGGCTACGACACGGCGGTGACCAACTTCCTTCGCCTCTGGGTCTCGAACGCGGTGGAGTCGTTCGACTTCCAGGCCTTTAACAAGGGCGACTACTACGATGCGGTGCGCGAGAAGATGCAATCGGAAACCATCAGCAAGGTGCTGTATCCGAACGATGAGCCGGAAGCCGGCAAGCGCCTGCGCCTGGAGCAGCAGTTTTTCTTCACCTCATGCTCGCTGCAGGACATGATCCGCATTCACGGCCTGCGCGATGGGACCCCCGACAACTTCAACCAAGGATGGGCGGTTCAGCTCAATGACACCCATCCCTCCATCGCCGTAGCCGAGCTGATGAGGCTGCTGGTCGACGAACACCAGATCGCATGGGACAAGGCCTGGGAGGTCACCCGCAGCGCTCTGGCTTACACCAATCACACGCTCTTGCCGGAGGCGCTGGAAAAGTGGCCGCTCCCGTTGTTTGCCAGCATGCTGCCCCGTCATCTGGAAATTATTTACGAGATCAATCACCGCTTCCTGGAAGACGTGGGACGGAAATATCCTGGCGATAACGACCGCGCTGCGCGTTTGTCGATTATCGACGAGCATGATGACAAGTACGTGCGCATGGCAAACCTGGCCACAGTGGGAAGCCACGCCGTCAACGGTGTCGCCGAACTGCACTCGGAACTGCTGAAGCAGACCACGCTGCACGATTTCTACGAGATGTATCCCGAACGTTTCTTCAATGTCACCAATGGGGTTTCGCCGCGCATGTGGGTGGCGGTGGCCAATCCCGAGCTAACCGCGCTTATCACCAGCCGAGTCGGCGGAGACTGGCTGACCCATGAAGAAGAATTGCGCAAGCTGGAGCCACTGGCCGATGATGCTAGTTTCCGCGCCCAGTGGCGGCAGGTGAAACACCTCCGCAAATCAAAGCTCGCGGCGCTGATCAAAGAGCGCACCGGCGCGGTGGTCGATCCCGCGACGCTCTTCGACGTGCAGGTGAAGCGGCTGCATGAGTACAAACGCCAACTGCTCAATATCCTGCATGTGATTACGTTATACAACCGCATCAAGAAAGACCCGAACCACATGGCTACGCCGAGGACGGTGATCTTCGGAGCCAAAGCCGCTCCCGGGTACGACATGGCCAAGCTGATCATCAAGCTGATCAACTCCGTGGCGGCGGTGATCGATACCGACCACTATGTGCGCGACCGGCTGCGCGTCGTATTCTTTCCCGACTTCAACGCCAAGAACGGACTGGTGATCTATCCCGCGGCGGATTTATCGGAGCAGATTTCTACTGCCGGCAAGGAGGCCTCGGGCACCGGCAACATGAAGCTGTCGATGAACGGAGCTCTCACCATCGGCACCCTCGATGGCGCAAATGTAGAGATCCGCCAGGAGGTTGGTCCGGAAAACTTCTTCCTCTTTGGATTGACGACCGAGCAGGTAATGCATCTCAAGGCGGGCGGCTACACGCCGCGTTCTTACTACGAGGCCAATCCATTCCTGCGTGAGGTCATCGACCAGATTGCCGACGGCGTGTTCTCAGGCGGCAACCGAGGTTTGTTCCGGCCTATCGTCGACTCTTTGCTGAACCGCGACGAATACATGCTGCTGGCCGACTATCAGGCCTACATTGACAGCCAGGAAAAGGTGGCAGAAGCCTTCCGCGATCCGGAGCGGTGGACGCGGATGTCGATTCTGAATGCCGCGCGCATGGGCAAGTTCTCGTCCGATCGCTCGATCCGCGAGTACTGCGAAAGGATCTGGGGAGTGAAACCGCACACCGTCCGGCTGGAAACCGCCGACAGCGCAGGAGCCACTTAGGCGTGCCGGAGCCGGGGCCCTTGCTTCCTGAAATTGGGGTGAGGGCCGCCGCGGAAACTCGAACTGACCGCGCCGGGAGTGTCAGCCGTCTACTTTACGTCCCAGCCGCCGCCCAGCGCCTGATAGAGCGCCGCGTAGTACTGCATCTCCTGATACCACGCCGATGACAGCAAGAGCGCAGACTGGAAGTACTGCTGCTCGTTGTACTGCACCTCCAGGAAGGCTGTGTACCCGCCCTGATAGCGGACATTCGACAGATGCACCAGGTCCGCGTAGGTCTTGGTCTGCTGCTGCAGCTTTATGCGATATTCGCGTGACTGCTGATATCCGATGAGGTCGTTGGAAACCTCGCCAAAGGCGCGCTGCACGGTCTGCTTGTATTGCAGTTCGGCCTGATCGCGCTGCGCCCAGGCCAGCCGGTAGTTGCTCCGGATGCGGCCGCCTTCAAAGAGGGGCTGCACCACCGAGCCGGCGGCAGCCCAGTAGGTCCCCGGTCCGGCAGTGAAATTACTGAGCGAAGTACTCATCGCCCCGAATTGGCCGGTGATGCTGAACTGCGGAAAGAAGGCTGCTTTTGCGACTCCGACATTGGCGTTGGCTGCAACCAGACTCTCTTCAGCAGCGCGGATGTCGGGACGCCGCCGCAACAGATCGGATGGCAAGCCGGCCGGTATCTCAGGTTCATGCGGCTGATCGACCAGATTCAATCCGCGCTTGATGGGTCCCGGATTTCTGCCCAGCAGAATACTGAGATTGTTTTCCGTCTGTTCCGCGAGTTGCTGGTAATTGATGACGCCGGCTTCGGCTGCCTGCAGCAGAACCTCGGCCTGATAGACGTCCGTCAAAGCAGCCTCGCCGCCCTTGAACTTGATGTTGTTGAGCTTCAGGATTTCCTGGTCGGCGTCGACCGTTTTCTTGGAGTAATCCAGTTGATCGTCGTACTGGCCCAGCAGGTAATAGTCGGTTGCCACGGAGGCGATCAGCGAGATCTGTACGACTTCTTTCCCATACTCGCTTGCCAGCAATTGAGCGCGGGCCGATTCCGTGGCGCGGCGGTATTGGCCCCAAAAATCGACGATGTAGTTGAACGTCAATCCCAGAGTGCCGAAGGTTGGAGCGCTGGGGAATTGGTAGTTGCGCTCATTGGCGATCGAGGCGCCGCCATCCAGGGTGGGAAACTGGTTGGCGCGAACAATGCCAAGGTTCGCATTTGCCTGCAGAACACGCGTTGCCGCGATTCGCAGGTCATAGTTGTTGCTGAGCGCTTCTTTGATGAGTCCCTGCAGGGCGTCATCCTGAAAAACCGCATTCCATGCCGTGTCGCCGAAGGTCTGGCCCGGCGGAGTAGGCTGACCGACAACCTGCGGATGGGTCAACTCTCCGGCACTTGGCGTGGTCTGATTGATCTCCTGCGACGTCGTTCCGGGAGGTGGCGCGGGCGCAGCAGGGGCGGCGGGGGTGGCTGGCGCTGCGGGTGCCGACGGCTGTTCTGCCGGTTGCGATTGCGGAGCCGTAGCTGTCGGCGCAACTCCACGGTAGTCGCCGGGGACATCCAGCGCAGGCCGCTGATAGTTGGGGCCAAGCTTGCAGGCGCAGAACATCAGCGCCAGTCCAATCGCGATGAGTGTCCTCAACCTAGTCATGGGCCGCTCCTTCTGCGTGGGGGGCAGATGCATCCGTCCCGGGCCGTTTCTCGCCACCGCCAATCCAGTGGCCGAAGCGTTCCACCACATCGAAGCTGACAGGGATAAAGAAGATTGCCAGCAAGGTGGAAGCCAGCATGCCTCCGATGACGCATGTGCCGAGTACCTGACGTGAAATACCGCCTGCCCCTGTTGCCAGCCACAGCGGGACACAACCGAGGATGAAGGCGAAGGCGGTCATCAGGATGGGTCGCAAGCGAATTTTGGCGCCGGTAAGGGCGGCGTCAACCAGCGTGGCTCCCCTGTCGTACTCCATCTTGGCGAACTCGACGATCAGAATTGCGTTCTTGGCTGACAGACCGATGAGCATGACCAGCCCGATCTGCGCGTAAACGTTGTTGTCCAGGGTGCGCGCGTAGAGGGCGATGAAAGCTCCCATCACGGCGATGGGCACGCACAGCAGAACGCTGAAAGGCAGGGTCCAGCTTTCGTACTGAGCAGCCATGATCAGGAAGACGACAAAGAAAGCCAGGCCAAAAATGGTCGCGGGACTGACACCTTCCGCAGCTTTTACCTCCTGGTACGACATGCCCATCCAGTCATAGCCCATCTGCGGCGGCATGGTTTGGCGGAACACGTCTTCCAGCGCGGCGATGACCTGTGCCGAGCTGTACCCGGGCGCGGCCGAGGCCACGATCTGGGTGCAGTTGAACAGGTTGTAGCGCATGACGAACTCCGCGCCGCTGCGCGGATATGTCGTGGTTAACGTACTGAGCGGAACCATTTGGTTGTTATTGTTGCGCACGTAAAACTTGCCCAGGTTATTCGCTTTGGTGCGGAAGTCGCCGTCGGCCTGCACGTAGACCTGCCACTGCAGTCCGAAGCGGTTGAAGTAGTTGATCAGCGATCCGCCCATGAATGTCTGTACGGTTTGGTACAGGGCATCCAATGGGATTTGCTGGGTCATGGCCTTGGCGTTGTCGACGTTGACGCCCACCTGAGGAACGCCGAACAGCGCCGTCGTCATCAGGCCGGTAAGCTCCGGCCGTTTACGGGCCGCCGCCATGAAGAGCTGGGTATTCTTCGCCAGAAAATCAATTGACCCGCCGGAGCGGTCTTCCAGGATGAAGGTTGCGCCTCCGGAGGTGCCGACGCCCGGGATGGCCGGCGGCGGGAACGAGTATGCAATGCCGGCTGGAACCTGCGAAAGCGCTTTCTGCAAATGGGCCTTGATTCCGTCGTAGCTGGTCTCCGGCGTTTTGCGGTCGTCCCACGGCTTCAGCGATATGAAGTAGAAAGAGTTGTAGGTCGTGGCCACGCCGCTGAGCATGTTGTAGCCCATGATGGTGGTCACGTTCTCCACGCCAGGGGTTTCCAGGATCGCCTTCTCGACCATGCGCGAAGCTTCCGAGGAGCGTTGCAGAGAGGAGGCATCGGGCAGTTGCAATCCAGCGTAGAGGTAGCCCTGGTCTTCATCAGGCAGGAAGCTCTGCGGGATTCGTTTGCCGAAGAAGGCTGCCACCACGACGCAGAGCCCCAGCAATAGGAAAGCGAATCCAGCCTTCTTGATCAGGTGGTGGCACCAGTTCACATAGCCATCGGTTGCGCGTCCGAAAACTTTGTTGAACCAGCGGAAGAACATGCCCAGGGGCCCTCGCGCCGGCTTCTTGGGCTTTAGCAGCATGGCCGATAGCGCCGGGCTGAGAGTGAGCGCGTTGAACGCCGAGAACAGAACCGAAATCGCGATGGTGACGGCGAACTGTTTATAGAGCTGTCCGGTGATGCCGGGCACGAAGGCTGTCGGAATGAAGACGGCAGCCAGGATCAGCGCAATGGCGATAACCGGGCCAGACACCTCCTCCATTGCCTTGACGGTCGCGTCATGCGGCGTCATGCCCTCCTCGATATGGTGCTCTACGGCCTCCACCACCACGATGGCGTCGTCGACCACGAGTCCGATGGCCAACACCAGTCCGAACAACGATAGGGTGTTGATGGAGAAGCCCAGCATGGGAAAGACGACAAAGGTTCCGATCAACGAGACTGGAACCGCCAGCAGCGGAATCAGGGTGGCCCGCCAGCCCTGAAGGAAGATGAAGACCACGAGAATGACCAGGGCCAGGGCCTCGAGCAGCGTCTTGTAGATTTCATGGATGCCGGCGCTGACGGCCAGGGTCGTATCCAGCGAAACCGCGTAATCCAGCCCTTGCGGGAAGCGGTGCTTGGCCTCCTGCATCATCTTGAGAACGTTGTCGCGGGTCTGCAGCGCATTGCTGCCGGGCGTGAGGTACAAGGCGATGGCGGCGGTAGGTTGAGCGGGTTTTGCCGGCTCGCCCGCTTTTTCAGGCGCATTGCCCAGACGCGCGGCATACGAATAGTACTGCGCGCCCATCTGCACCCTGGCGACATCCTTCAGCCGCAGGAGCGAGCCGTCGGGATTGGCGCGGATCACGATCTGTTCGAAATCGGCGGCCGTCGGCAGACGCCCGGGAGCGCGAACGTTGTAGGTATAATCCTGGCCCTTGGGTACCGGTTCGCCGCCGATCTGGCCGGCAGGATTCACCTTGTTCTGCGCCTTCACGGCGTTGGTGATATCGGAGACCGTCACGCCCAGGTTGGCCAGCGTGTCGGGATTTACCCAGATACGCATGGCATACGGACCGGCACCGAAGATCTGCACCTGCGAGACACCCTGCACGCGGGTCAGTGCGTATTGCAGATTGATGATGGCGTAGTTGGCGAGGAAGATGTTGTCATACACGCCGCTGGGCGAGTAGAGGTTCAGCAGCATGAACGGGGCGGTGGTGCCGGGCTGCACAATCACGCCCTGCTGCGTCACTTCGGATGGCAACTGCGAGTTTGCCTGCCCGCTACGCATCTGCGCCAGAATCTGGTCGGTGTTGATATCCGTGCCCAGCGCGAAATCGACGTACAGCGTCATGCCGCCGCCGGAGCTGGCGCTCAGGGAATACATGTAGTTCATGCCGCTGACGCCCGACATCTGCTGCTCAATCGGCGTGGCCACCGATTCTGCGATGGTGCTGGCGTCGGCGCCGGGATAGGTCGCCTTCACCTGGATCATGGGGTCGGCGATGTTAGGGAACTGCGCTGTGGGCAGGCCAAGGATCGCAACTACGCCGACCAGCACCATCAAGATGGCAATAACGATGGCGACGATGGGCCGGTTAATAAAAAACTTCGACATGGTTAGTTGCTCCCCGGAGCCCCGGCGGGCGCCACGTACGGTTTCGCGATCACCGGGACGCCTTGCTTGGCCAACTCCGGATTGGCGGCCGCTGCCATCTGAATTTTCTGGTAGCCCTCAACCACGACCTTCTCGCCCGGCTGCAGGCCTTCCGTGATGATCCAGTTGGGTCCCACGCGATCTCCAACCTTCACCGGACGAAGTACAGCCCGGCCCTGAGAGTTGAGGACAACCACCTGGTAATCCGTCTGTACCTCGATGACGGCAGGTTGAGGAACGAGCAGAGCATTCGGATTGGTCTTCGTCTTTATCCGCACCTGCCCGAATCCGCCGGGACGGAGCAACGCGTTCTTATTGGGAAATGCGGCGGCAAGCTGGATGGTGCCGGTGCCCGCCGCGATCTGGCGATTCACAAAGATGATCTTTCCGGTGAACGGATAGGGCTCGTTATTGGCCTGGAGGAACTCGACCGGTACATTGCTGCTGATTTCGCCACTGCGCAAGACACGCGAGATGGCTGCCGCGTTGGCCAGGTAATCGGTTTCGCTGATGTTGAAGTAAGCCCAGATGGGATCGACTTCCGACACGGTGACCATCTTCGTAGCCGTTCCGACCAGATCGCCTACCTGCGAGTTCGATACTCCAGCGATGCCGCTGACCGGCGAGTAGACCTTTGTCCATGCGAGGTTCAGTTCGGCATTCTGCTGAGCGGCGCCATTGGCAACGAGTTCAGCCTTGGCGGCAGCCTGGTTCGCCTGGTCGGTGTCCAGTTGCTTCTGCGGAATGGCGTTCTGAGCAGCCAGCGGCGTATCGCGCTGCACGTCGGCGGTGTACTTATCGAGTGTGGCTTGCGCGCGTGCGACGTCGGCCTTGGCTTTGTCCAGCGCAGCTTCGTACTGCCGGGGATCGATTTCGAAGAGTAATTCGCCCTTCCTCACGAACGATCCGTTCTGATAGTTCTGCCGGAGAAGATAGCCCTGGACCTTAGGCGTGATGTCGGCATTCACCGGCCCATTCAGCGTGGAGACCCACTGCTCATAGATGGGCACGTCCTGCTGAACTACGTCGGCAACCAGCACTTCGGGCGGAGTGGGCTTGGGCGCCTCCTGCTTCTTTTCGCAGGCCCCGAACCCAAGCAGGAGCAGGAGCAACGCCAGCAGGCGGAGTGTGAGGCCACCGGACATCAGCCGTCTCCGGCTATTTGGTAAAGCTGAGTCAGCCGTAGGCGAGGGATCTTCGCGCCGACCCGGCGCGATCAGAGGAAGCCAAGACATAAGTACGCTCCTGCCGCCAGCTGGGGCTGGCACTAAGCCCAAATTTGAGATCACATCGGAAGGAACTGTTCTAAATCATTGAGGCGATTATTGCCACTAGGTTATATCCTAGTAACGGAATGAAATTCTAATGATGTTGGCTGAGGAGTACATATACCACTAAGGTGGCATTAGGCCCGGGCTCGCAAAACTGGGCTGTTTTGGCGGGACAAGGCAAGTCAAACCATTCTTCCGCCATGGCAACGGAGGGACGACGTTAGAAAGGTGTCAATCTTTCCCGCTTTAGCCGCCCATCCCACGGCTGGCGGGCAGAGGCAAAAACTTGCTGAAGTGCTCGATCTTCACCTGCTGTTCCGCCACCGCTTTTCCCACCTCGCTTAACTCACCGATGTACTGCACCGAGTCCATTGCCTGTACGTGTTCCGGCTTTACGTTCGGCAGATTCAGCTGGTCCAGACCCTCGCGCGTCAGCTCCGCGTTGTAGCGCATGTAGGTGAACAGCTTGGGCATGGCAGGACCGCGCTTGCCAATCATGTCGCCTATTTCGCGATCGAGTGGACAGCCCGCCAGGCAGTCGCCGAAGACGCGGCAAAGGAAGTCCTGCTCGTTGAGCGCGGCGAAGATCAGCGCCGAGGGGATCGAGGTGGCGCTATAGAGCACATTCATGTCGCTGGCCTGCAGATTTGCGTTCGCGTCGGGATTGCTTCCCGTACCGACCGAGACCACCAACATCTTGTCAACCCCGGTCGGCCAACTCAGCTTGTATGGTTCGACGGTGGCCATCAGGAACAATTGGAAGGCCGGATTGTTGTATGTGGTCACGCCGCCATCCACGAATATGAATCTCTGCTCGCCAACGTCGACCACCTCGGGAGGAAAAAAGGTCGGAGCGGCCGTGCTGGCGCGAATTAATTGCCACAGGGGAATATTCAGATTGCAGTCTTTGCGGCTCCTGTCGTTGTACTTCGCGCTGGGATTGTTACAGATCGGCCATGGCGAATCGGTGGTGGCATTCCGCATGACCATCATCAGAAGTGTTTGCAGCGAGTCCGAGCCCAGGGTGGTGGGCAAATTACCGGGTCCGGCCTCATTGCCCAGTACGCTCTTCAATTTGTCCGCCAGCTGCTGGTCTTTGTATTTGTTCTTGATTCGCTGAAGCCAACCAGCACGCGTGAACATGGCGGGACCGCTTTCCAGATAGAACTGCGAAATATCCGCAATCGACATTCCGCGCGCGATACAGGCGGCGATAATGGCGCCGGTGCTGGTGCCTGCGACATAGTCGAAGTAGTCCGCCAGCACCAGGTTCGGATCACCAAGTTTGTTGCGAAGCTCGGTCTCGAGCTTGGCCAGAATTTGCAATGACAGCAGGCCGCGGATTCCTCCGCCATCACAGGCCAGCAATTTTTTCGGCGATGTCGGTGCAAGTTTGTCGCGATAGGTCTTGGCCATGGCTTCCTCCGGGTACCCGCGTGTGGGGCGAACAAGTATGCGGGGGAAGTATAACCTCATTTCAGTTCTGCAGGCGGGTTCCTGTTGGGAATGACAACAGAGCAGTGGTCCTGCCCCGCAGAATGGCTGCAGCCAATTGTGTTATAAACAGCATCCTGAACAGGCGAGGTTTACGACCGTGAAGCCGCTTTCCACTCCCACGCTGGTTCGCAAGCGTATCCGGGTGCGCGGCATTGTGCAGGGAGTTGGCTTTCGCCCTTTCGTCTACAACCTGGCACACGAGCTTGCTCTCGCGGGCTACGTGCTGAATTCCTCGGCGGGCGTCACCATCGAAATCGAAGGCACCGAGCCGGCGGTCACCAGCTTTGTCGCGACCCTGCGAAGCAGTCCTCCGCCGCTGGCGCAGATTGAAGACGTCGCGATCGCGGATCTTGCACCGGCAGGCGATGAAGGCTTTGTAATTCGCCACAGCGAAGCGCAGGAAGGCGAATTCGTCCTGGTATCGGCGGACGTAGCCACCTGTGACGATTGTTGGCGCGATTTTGGCGATCCTGCGAACCGGCGCTACGGATACCCCTTCACCAACTGCACCAATTGTGGCCCGCGCTACACCATCATTCAGGACATTCCCTATGACCGCCCGGCCACTACGATGTCGAAGTTCCGCATGTGCGCCCTCTGTCAGGCGGAATATGAAGACCCGGCCAATCGGCGCTTTCACGCCCAGCCGAATGCCTGTCCCGTGTGCGGGCCCGGGCTGGCAATTGTTTCGTCGGGCGGCGCGTTTCCGCAGGCCGAGGACTACCGGTCGCAGGATTCAGTCGCGATCATTCGCCAGGCGCGCGAGCTGCTGCGTGAAGGCAAGATCGTGGCGGTCAAGGGACTCGGCGGATTTCTGCTGGCCTGCGATGCTGAGAATGACGAAGCGGTTCGCGAGCTGCGCACGCGCAAGCGCCGCAGCGACAAACCCTTCGCGCTGATGGCGCGCGACCTGCCTTCGGTTGAAAGCTTCTGCGAAGTGATGTCCGAAGATCGAGGCTTGCTGCTAAGCCTGAAGCGGCCGATTGTGGTTCTGCGCCATCGTGCCGGCTCGCCGATTTCTGCGGCAGTTGCTCCCGGCAACAAAACCATTGGCGTGATGCTGCCGTATACTCCGCTGCACTATCTGCTTTTCAGCGATTCTCCCGGCGAGTCATCGCAGTTCCGCGCGCTGGTCATGACCAGTGGCAACATTAGCGAAGAGCCGATTGTCACCTCGAACCAGGAAGCTTGGCAGCGCCTGCGCGAGGTCGCCGACTGGTTTGTCTTTCACAATCGCGATATCTATATGCGCGTGGATGACTCGGTGGCGCGCACCTTCGAACAGCGTGAGCGCGTGCTGCGGAGGTCGCGAGGTTATGTGCCGCACGCGATCGATCTCGGAACGGAATTGCGCGAACTGCTGGCGTGCGGCGCGGAACTGAAGAACACCTTCTGCCTGACGAAGGGCCGCTACGCCATTCTGAGCCAGCACATTGGCGATTTCGAGAACTACGAAACCATGGTCTTCTTCGAGGAGACGCTGGCAAACCTGAAGAAGCTCTTTCGTGTCGAGCCGCGGGCCGTGGCGTACGACCTGCATCCGCAGTATCTGAGCACGCGATTTGCCCAGCGGCTGCTGCTGGAACCGAAGATCGGGGTGCAGCACCACCACGCGCACATCGCAAGCTGCATGGCCGAGAACCATCTCTCCGGCAAGGTCATCGGAGTTGCCTTCGACGGCACCGGCTATGGCACCGATGGCAAGATTTGGGGCGGGGAATTCCTGGCTGCAGACTTCCTCGGATTCGAACGGCGGGCGCATCTTCGCTATGTTCCGCTGCCGGGAGGCGATGCTGCGGTGCGTCAGCCCTGGCGAATGGCGCTGAGCTATCTGCGGGATGCGTTTGGCGCGGAATACATGTTTAAGGCAACTGAGTGTTGGATGCAAAGGTACGCCGGATCATCTGAGATGCAGTCCCGCAAGGCGGGACGAAATAACTTAGCCCGGCACGGAGCCGGAAGCCAAGTGCTGGGTGGCGAGGGAAAAGAACTCGAGTCCCCTGGGGACGGCACAGAGGTTCCCGCATTTACCGGAAAAATTCGGAAGCACGACATCAGAATTGTCGAGTCAATGCTCGCCCGCCGCTTCAACTGTATTGACACGTCTTCTTGCGGACGGCTCTTCGATGCCGTCTCCTCCATTGTGGGACTGCGGCAAGAGGTGACCTTCGAGGGCCAGGCGGCAATCGAGTTGGAGATGATCGCCGATCCGGCAATCGAGCGCTCGTATCCTTTCTCGTTGACGGAATCGGATCCTGCACAACTCGACATGCGGCCGATGATCGAAGCGATCGTGGGCGACGTTTTGCGCGCTGTGCCTATCAGCGAAGTCGCGGCAGCTTTTCATAACGCGTTGGCCAATGCGATTGTTGAGGTGTGCCAGCAAATACGTCGTAGCGACAATCTGAAGCGCGTGTGCCTCAGCGGAGGAACGTTTCAGAACCTGTTCTTGCTGGAGCGCGCGGTTCGCGGCCTGCGGCAAAGTGGATTCGAAGTGTTTCTACACTCGCAGGTGCCGCCGAACGACGGCGGCATCGCGCTAGGCCAGGCGGTGATCGCGAATGCGATCTTATCCGCCGGCAATTGCTCCGATGATCAATAGCGGTTCTTTACCCGATGCGACAGCATCAGGAAGCGGCGTATCGGAAGGCTCGTGCGATAGGTCTTCCTCGCAGGCAAAGAAGCGCAGGAACGGCCGACGCTGCTTGGTCACGTGGTCGCGAATGGTGCCGCAAAGCATGGGATAGCTGGCTTCCAGCGCATCCAGCACTGAACGTTGTGTGATCGGCCCATGTACCTCAAGCGTCACCTCGCTGCCAACCTTGGCCAGCGTGCGCAGATGCGCGGGAAGCTGCACTCGAACCATCTTTACCTCCATGCGCGTTTCGCGCCCGATAATGCCGCCGCCTCTAGCGGCGCAACTCTCATTTCAGCGCCGCGCCGGTTTCGCAGCCGGATATATCCCCAGGACTTTCACAAACTCGGCAATCTCACCAAGATGGTGGATTGCATTCCGTGCCGCTTCGTCGTCTCCCCGCAGGATGTCGGCAAAGAATACGTATTCCCACGGACGCCCGACGATGGGACGCGACTCGATGCGCGACAGGCTGATGTCGCGCAGGGCAAAAACGCTGAGGGCCTTGAACAGCACACCGGGAACATTCTTCAATGCGAAAGCGAGGGAAGTCTTGTTGGCTTCGACATCCTTCTTTCGCAACTTGCTGATCAAGAAAAATCGGGTGTAGTTCTGCCGATTGTCCTCGATATCGGCAAGCAAGATCCGGCCGCCGTATTGCTTCGCCGCCCCCCTCGCAGCGATGGCCGCAGCATCGCGCAGTTCTTCTGACACGATGTGCCGAACACTGCCGGCTGTGTCATAGAACGGCACAGCCTGCAAATTTGGATGAGAGCGAAACAGGTTCCGGCATTGTTCCAGTGCCACCGGGTGCGAGAACACCCGTCGCACCTCCCGCAGCTTTATGCCGGGCACCGCGATCAGGTTATGCCGGATGCGCAACAGCTTCTCCTGATGGATGTACACACCGCGCGCCAGCAGAAGGTCATAATGTTCGGCTACCGATCCGGCAAGCGAATTCTCGATTGGGATCACGGCTGCCCGCGCAGCGCCCGACTCGACGGCATCGAAGACTTCGATGGAGCGCGAACAGGGAAGGATGGAGGCGCGCGGCGCAAATTCCTCCGCGGCTTCATGACTGAAAGAGCCCAATTCTCCCTGGATGGCTATCTTCATCTGGCCACGAGAATAACAAAGTGTCTGCCGCGCTGCGCTAAGGTTGCTCGCAGCCACGTTTTATTTGATCGACGCGAATTTTGTTCTTATCCAACCATTCCTGCCACTATCGCCTTCCAATCAATTGCTTCGAGAAGAGCAAACAAGCGAATCGGGGTGACACATGCTTTGGACACTTTTCGTAATCCTTCTGGTGTTGTGGTTGCTGGGCGTGGTGACCAGCTACACGCTGGGAGGGTTCATTCACATCCTGCTCGTGCTGGCAGTGATCGCACTGATTGTCCAGCTGATCACGGGCCGAAGGACAGCCGTTTAGCAGAGGGCTGCGCAGCATCGGAACCGAACCTGGACACCGATGCTGCGACATCCCAATCATTAACCCGGAGGACAATGTATGGATAGCGATCGTATTAAAGGTAAAGCCGATGATGTTGCCGGCCGCGCAAAGCGTCAGGTCGGTGAGTGGACAGGTGACAAGGAAACCCAGGCCGAGGGCGCTGCCCAGCAGGTGAAGGGGAAGGCTGAAAACGCCTGGGGCAAAGCTAAGGACGCGGTTCGTGACGCGACCAAGGACAAAGACAAGGAAGATGCGGATCGCAAGGACCGCGACGTAGCGTAGATTTTTTCGAATGAACTATTCGGGGCGCCGACTTTGGCGCCCTTTGCTTTTATTTGCGCCCAGGTTATTTGTGCGCAGGTTGATGAGCAGATTTTCGGCTTCGTCCAGCCAGAACTGTGCTCCGGGCGGCACAACCGTGGTGGCGCTGTATTCGGTGATCACGGCGGGTCCGCGCTGAGTGGCTTTGAGCGGCAGGGAATCACGGTCAACGATCGCGGTCACCACCTGACGCACGGAAAACGTGACTGGCTGTTTGTCGAGTTTGCTGGCGGAGCTGCGGCGTCGCGCATTCCGCCGGCGCGAGGTGGCTGCGGGCGACTTCATGCGAGCGCGTAATCGAAGGGTGACGATTTCGATGCTGCGCTCGGGATGGCTGTAGCCATAGCGGCGGTGATGCTCCTCGTGAAACTGCTTTACGAGGCGGGCGTTGATTGGAACGTTCAGCTCAAATCCCTGGCCCACATAGCGTAGATCGGCGCTGGGTTCGAAGCGTAAACTTCCCGTCCAACCTTCTTCTTTGAACTCAGCCGCCGCTTTCTTCCGCATGGTTTCGAATTCAGTTTGCAGCTTGCGTTGCGGCAAAGCCCCGTCGAGTTTCCAGACTACGGTTCGCGAATAATCTTTGATGATGTCGCTGCTGAGGATGCCGTAAGCGGAAAGCGCGCCCGGCATTGCTGGAACAATGACGGTACGGATGCCGAGACCGGCGGCGAGCTCGCAGGCGTGCAATCCGCCCGCGCCTCCAAAGGCGACCAGTGCGAAGTCGCGCGGATCGTAGCCGCGTTCGATGGAAACGACCCGCAGTGCGCGCTCCATGTTTGCGTTCACTACGCGGATCACGCCTTCCGCGAACGGTTGCAGGTTCATCTTCGAACCCTGCGCCTTGAGCCATTCCCCGGTGAGATACCTGGTGCGTTCGAGATCAAGAGTAAATTCGCCGCCGAGAAAGCGGTCTGGCTGCAGACGTCCGAGCAGCAGATTGGCATCGGTCACCGTCGGTTGAGTGCCTTTGCCGTAGCAGATGGGTCCGGGGTCGGCACCCGCAGACTCAGGGCCGACGCGCAACGCGCCTCCGGCGTCGAAACGCGCCAGCGATCCGCCGCCTGCACCTACTGTATGGATGTCGAGCACCGGCACGCGTACTGGAAATCCCGCGACTTCGGCTTCGTTCGTTGGCCTAGGATCTCCGCGCACCAGCGCCACGTCGGTCGACGTTCCGCCCATGTCGAAGGTAATAAGGTCTGGGAACCCGCTGCGCCGGGCCATGGCCGCTGCCCCGACCACGCCTCCGGCAGGGCCTGATAACACAGTTCGGACGGGCTGCTGGATTGCGGCTTGCAGCGAGGTGGTGCCTCCGCTTGATTGCATGACGAAGACGCGCGAGTTCCGGGACGCCTGCTCGGCGATGCGAGACCGCAAGCCCTGCAGATAGCGTTGCATCAGCGGTTGCAGATAGGCATTAATGACAACGGTGCTGGCGCGTTCATACTCGCGAAATTCGGGAAGGATTTCGTGCGAGACGGACAGCGGAATGGCTAACTCCTCCAGCACGCGGGCGATGGCCCGCTCATTTGCAGGGTTGGCAAACGAAAACAGCGTCGAGACGGCGATCGCTTCCGCGCCGCTGCGTTCAATGGATGCCGCCAGATGCGTAAGCTCGCTTCGCTCCGGCGGCTGAAGAATTTCGCCGCTGCTGTCCACTCGTTCCGCTACACCGAAACGCATACCGCGCTCCACCAGTGGAGGGATGCGCTCGAATAACAGATCGTAGAGTTTGTGACGAGCCTGGCGGCCAATCTCAATGGTGTCCTCAAAACCGGCGGTGGTAACGAAGGCCACGCGCGCGCCCTTGCGCTCCAGCAGCGCATTGGTGCCGACGGTCGTGCCGTGTAGCAGAACCACCGGCCCTTCGTGCCCGATTCTGGCAACGGCATCGGCAATGGCCTGAGAGCGATCGCCCGGCGAGGAGAAAACTTTCATGATGCGCAGCTCTCCGCCGTCGCGCCAAACGCAGTCGGTGAAGGTGCCGCCGGAATCGACAGCAATCCAAAGGGTGGAACTGGTTGCTTTCGTTGCTTTCGGTTGAAGTTTGTTCACGGATCCAGTGTCAAAGAAGCGCGATTCTAGCACGCCCCGCCCAATTTCTTGCCCATCAGGAAAGCGTCGAGGCTGTGGGCCTGGTAATAGGCCGGCAGGGTGCGCAGGATCTCATATCCCATCCGCTGATAAAGCTTGATGGCCGGCTCGTTATTGACGGCGGTCTCCAGATAGATTTCGCTACACCCATGGGCGCGCAGCCGCCGCTCGCAGTCCAGCAGGAGCTTCGAGCCCAGCCCGAATCGGCGGGCTTGGGGAACGATATCGAGCGTCAGGATGCGCCCTCGCTTGCGGTATGGCTGGGCGATGGCGAAGCCGGCAATTTTCTCTCCGGCATCATCCGGCGGTGCGAACTCCGCCACGAGCGTGATGGCGTTCCTTCGGATGATGAAGCCCGTGAGTTCCATCTGCGAGTAGGCGATACCGGGCGGGAAGCATCCCTGGTCGATCTGCCAAAGGCGGTCGAAGTCGGCCGCACGGTAGTGGCGGATGGCAAAGTCCACAGATGCAGTTTGCAGGGTCTTGTTCAAACCTGGCAAGCAAAGAAGAAGAGTTTCTGCCCGAAGCCCGGGACACATTGGAATACGGCCGAGGGAATACGGCCAGGTTCAGGCACAGTGCGCGAACCTCCTGTGGCGACATAGGTTCATCGCACCACGCATTGAGCGCAGGAAGGAAATTTGTCTGCTCCCGAATTGGTACTCGCTCCGTTTCAGGACTTGCTAGCACGTTTCTTGTGGCGAGATCACCGAGAAAAAGTCCGGGCGTGCCGTTAAATGCCTCCGAGAGGAGAGTTATGGCACCCTTGCAAAGACCTTCCCCACTATTGCTGTTGTGTGTTGTTGGCATGATCCTGCTTGCAGGCTGTGGCGGATCGCAGGCCAATCCGCCGGCTCCTGGTCCCTTGGGCTCGGCCAATGTCCATTTGGTTTTCGTCAGCAGTGAAGACTTGGCATTTAATGCTCCCGGCGACGTAAACCCCAACACTGCGAACCTCACCAATCGCGGCTTGCAGCGCTCCTTGAGCATGGCCACCTTCCTGAACGAGAAGGTGCTTGGCTCGGCGAATGCCAGCGCAATTTACGCGATGGTGCCAACAACGCACCCGCAAACCTCGATCGGATACCCTGACATGACGGGGCTGGTGACGATTCAGCAGTTTGCCATGCTCAACCAAGTTTCACTCAGCTACCCGAGCAATCTGCCGGTGACTGCCAACAGTTTCCCCATCAATATTTCGTATTCCTCCGCTGAACTGCCCGACGACGTCGCTCAACCACTGATGGACTGCCCTATCGTCGCCGGCGGCGCTTATAGCTGCCAGGGTCTGGATTTCCGCGATATCAACGGGGTGAATGAATCCCTTGTAGAAGGCCTGATTCAGCAGGAGGAGCCTGGATTCTATGTCTTTTCTGCTCCGTGGGAAACCATCAGTAACCTCATGCAAAACATCAACCAGGCCGGAGGCTATAAACTGAGCCTGCCGGCGGCCTATCCGGGACCGAACTATGTTTACGTGATCTCGATCGCGCCATCGGGCGAAGCCGAACTGTTGACCTACAACAGCAACCTCGATCCGCCGGACGCATATCCCACGCTGCCGGCAGGTGGAATCGTCAGTGCTTCCTGTTTGCCGGTTACCACGAACACTACCTTTCAGGTCCAGGTGAAGGGAGGCAGCGGAGGCGCGGTAATTCCTGCGGGGATTAATACCAACGAGACGGTTTACCTGGTTCGTCATGCCGAAGCGCATCCTACGGCGTGGTGGGAGGACGGCAACTATATTGGGGCAGGACAGTGGCGTGCTCTGGATCTTCCCAATGCATTGCGAGGCAAGATTCAGCCGGATGTGGTCTACTCCATCGATCCTGCGCAGGTTACGCCCGGCAGCACGAGTTCGCTGGGCGACATGTACTCGTACGTCAGGACCAATGCGACTGTGTTGCCGTATGCCATCGCCAACGGTCTGCCATATCGGCTTGCGACAAACTTCGAAATGGGAGCGCAGAACCCACCGGAAATCGCTACCGAGGCCAGCAACTTCTTCTTCTTTGGCGGCGCATTTTCCAACCGGGTTTTGCTCGTGGGGTGGGAGCACGATCATATTCCAACTACAGTGAATGCGTTGCTGACGGCCTTCCATGGCGGCCAGACGGCGCCCAACTGGCCGGACGACGATTACGACACTGTCTGGACGGTGAAGCTCGACGCCCATGGCAACGTCAGCGTCGATAATCTGACGTGCGAGGGCATCAGTTCGAGCGCATTACCCGCAACTGCGCCGCAGTTCTGAGACGGTTTTGCAGGGGTTGAAGCCCGGACATTTTCTGCGCCCGGTGCCAAGGCCGGATGGTGTGCCCGGATACGAGGCAAGTCGAGTTGTGCGATGGCTGCCAACTGCGAACTGCCAGCTTGCTTGATTGCTAATTGCTGGAAGCCCTCATAGATCGTTTTGTATCAGGGCACGGCTTCAGCCGGGCCAGAGTCGGGAAGGAATCGCCCCGGGCTTCAGCCCCTGTCTGCTGTTTGCAACGGATCTCCTGGCGACTGAAGTCGTCTTGGGGTATCGGATCAAAGCTTTTCTCGACCCGACCGAGGTCGTGCCCCGGTGCGAATCGTTCCTCCACGCCAGTTTTTCAGCACCTCGAAAGGCAGCGCTTCAAGGCAGGGAAGGAGCTCGGGCGGAGGCGTTCTCAATCTTCTCGATGGCAACAATCGCCATCCATTCGTTCTTGCGGTTCTGATAATCCACCACCCGGCCGCCGAGTAGCGCGGCCGCCCGTTCTGGATTCATGTCTTCGTGATAGTCGAAGAATCGTTCGTGCAGTGCGCGCCCGAAAGGCAGGGAAGCGAGCAGCGGGAAAGGCGGCTCCCATTTGGTGGAGAACAGCAGCACGACATCGAACTGATCGGTTGCCCGCGAAGCCTGCAGCATCTCCAGGTCGGAAAAGTTTTCGATGCGAATCACGTGCAGTGGCTGCCTCACATAGCCAAGGTAGGGCCGTGTGAGTTCGTCCGACGCAGGCCAGGCGGTGAGGACACGCTTGTTTGCGAAACGGGCTGCGAGTTCGTTGGCGGCTGCTTTGTGTACCAGAATGTAGTCGCGGTAGAGCAGCGTGTCTTCCGGCGCCACGCGATAGGGAGGCATCGCGAACAGCGCAAAGACAAACGCGGCGCAGGCCGCCGCAACCCACCAGAGCCATCGCCGGAAGCGCCGCCGCAAGGTCGAGATGCATACCAGGATGACGAGCGGATACACCGGCAGCAAATAGCGAGCGAGCATCGCCCCGCCCGCAACCGAGAACGCTCCAAGGTAGGCGAGGATAACCACGGCAAACACCAGCTGCACATCGATCGCGATGCGCTTGCGCGGGCTACCGTCGGGATTGCGGAGCGGCGGCAGAAACATGGCGTAGGCTGCGCCCAGCGTGAGCACAAAAAGGTTCAGGTATCCCAACAATTGCCACAGCCGAATGGACATCGCCAGCGGGATGCGCAGCGCGCTCAACGTTGCTCCCAGGTTGTAGCGCAGGTATTGCGGATTGCCAAAGACGTATCCGGTGACGTGCCTGTGATACGCCAGCCAGCATGCCAGCGGAAGCGTGCACAGCAGCCAGACGAATGCGCGGGCCGGCTTGCCTGGGCGGATGCACAGCGGCTCACCAGCAGTTTTAACGGGTGCAAGAAATGGGCAGAGCAATTCCCAGAGCAGCAGCGCGATGGGCGTGATGAGAGCAGTTTCTTTCGCCAATGGAGCGATCGCCAGCAGGGCGACAGCCGCCGTGGTTCGCCGCTCCACGTACATGGCGAGCCCCCAGATGGTGAGTGCCGCGGCAGGCATATCGAGCTGCGCCAGAGAGCTGGCGGTGAAGAAGACCGGGTACAGGGCGGTGCAGATCACCGTGGCTCCGGCGACCAGCGGATTGCTCACTCGCCGCGCAAGACGCCACACCCCCAGCAAGGTGAATGTCGCGATCAGCAGCATGGCAAAGCGCGTGACCGCCGAAGTGAAGGCGCTGAACTTCCACCAGAACGCAAGCCATAGCATCAACAGCGGCGGGTGCGCGTTGGAGAGCGTCGAATGAGGGATGAGCGAGCCGGTCAGCAGCAGATCGCGCGCCGCGGGGATGAAGTATCCAGCTTCGTCCCAGAAGTAGGGAAGTCGCAACAGCGGCGCGTGCATGAGAAATAGAGCGGTGAAGATCAGGGCAAAGCCGGCGACGTTGCGGCGAATGACGCCGAGCATGCTTTCTCTAGCAGGAGAAGAGGGATCGGACATGGCGGCAGTTGTGCTTACACGTTGGGAGTTTGGGACATCGCCACCACTCGCCGCCATTGATGAATCCTCGGCCGAATCCCTCAGGGGCTGAAGCCCGGAATCGATTGACGCTTTACGGCACGCCTGAAGCCGTGCCCCTTCAAAACGCTGCCACTCGCATTCAGTTCTACCCTAGTGCACCGGAGCGCCGGGCTGGGGGCGCGGCTCGAGTTTGATGTCGCCGAAGGTGTTCTCGTAGTTCACCAGGTTCTGCTGCAGGATGGTATACAGCGCCTTAGCCTGCTGCGGGCTGAGGTAAACGCCCTGAAAATTACGGACCTCGACGCGCGATTCGTCCTGTTGCTGCAGGGTGCCGAAGACCAGGAAGAAGTCCCAGACGTTGACGCGCACCTGCACGCTGTTGGAATAGTTTTCGCGGTAATCGGGAGTATTTGTCAGATTGATCGAAGGCTGCTGGGTATTAATGGGCATCATGACCTCGCGGCAGAGCAATATGCCGGAACCTTGCAGTGTAGCAAAAGCACAGTCCTGGGGCCCAAGAGCGGAGTCGCCGCTTCGCGGCTCAGGTGAAAAGCATATCCTTTGGACGCCACACCGGTCCTGAGTGGCTAGGATAGTTGCAATTGTTAGCATGGCTCCGGCGTACCAAGGAAAAAACGGGCTTTCACCCTTCGCAGCCTGCGGCCGCTGAGTTGGACGCAATCGACAACGTTCATCATGCTGGACGAAGGGAAGGGAATATCGATCCGATCTGCGCTGCTTTAAACTTGTTGTGATTCGAGATTCTCCGAATCGGTGCATTGCGGACATAAGAGCCGCAACGTTTGTTCGGTCTGTTTCTTTCTCTTAACCTCGTCGGTTAGGGCGAGCTTGATCCCACACCTACTACACTTTCCGAAATATGGTCGATAGCGGTGACCGCCGGCCTTACGCTCGTGTACAGGCCAGAGCGCGCATCTGATGAACTCATCAGGCATTTGAGAACATTCTATCTGCAGATTGGTCATATCCCACGCGCCCAGCCCGCTATTACGACGGTGAAAAAAAACGCACCCGTCGCCGGGTGCGTTTTCGAATCGAGCCAAATCGAAACCTACTTCTCTTCGCTGCCGCCTTCGGTAGCGCCAACGTCTTCGCCGCCGCCGGCCTGCTTGGCTTCGGCCTGAGCCGCTTCCAGCGCCTTGCGGTTTTCTTCAGCGCGCTTGGCGCGAAGTTCGGCGCGCTTCTGGCGCTTCTCGTCGAGCGTTGCCTCGCTGCCGAGCAGCTCGACAAAGGCAGTGTCGCCGCCATCCCCGCGCCGGAAGCCGGCATGGATAATGCGTACGTATCCGCCATTGCGGTCGCCATAACGTGGCGAGATCTTGTCGAAGAGTTTATCGACGGCGCCGGGGGTCATCAGGTAAGCCGCCGCCTGGCGCCGCGCCGCGACATCGCCGCGCTTGCCGAGGGTGATCATCTTCTCGACGTGCGGGCGCATTGCCTTGGCTTTGGTGATCGTGGTCTCGATGCGCTCTTCCACGATAAGCGAGGTCACCAGATTGCGCAGCAGCGCGCGCCGGTGTGAGGTGTTTCGTCCTAACTTCCATCCTGCTCTTAGATGACGCATGTCCGTGGTCCTTCGAACTCTGGGTGTCGCCCCTAAAGGGGCTCCCGATTTTTAATGTAACCGCTACCCGGCACTCCCGTGCCGGGCTACGATTGTTTCGCCCTTCGGGCTGTCAGTTGCCAATGCAGCGAAGCCCTAGCTAGCTGCCAATTGCGAATTGCTAGTTGCTAACTACTAGTTGCTTATTGCTAGCTGCTAGCTGCTAATTCTAAAATCCCGGCTCGTTGCCCCCGCCATAAGTCAGGCTGGAAGGCAGAGTCGCGCCGGTAACCGTCGATCCGCTGCCGGGCACCGCGTTGCCGTGCTCGTCGATCTTCATGCCCAGGCTCAGTCCCATCGAGGCCAGAATTTCCTTGATCTCGTTAAGCGACTTGCGGCCGAAATTCTTCGTCTTCAGCATCTCGGCTTCCGACTTCTGCACCAGCTCGCCGATGGTCTGAATGTTGGCGTTCTTCAGGCAGTTGTAACTGCGCACCGAGAGCTCCAACTCTTCCACCGAGCGGTTCAGGTTTTCGTTGACCCGCTCCGGCTTGCGATCGTCGCCGCCGATCATGGCCTCATGCTCTTCCTCAAAGTTGATGAAGATGTTCATGTGGTCCTTGAGCAGCTTGGCCGCGAGTCCCAGGGCATCGCCCGGCGTGACCGATCCGTTGGTCCAGACTTCGATCGACAGCTTGTCGTAATCGGTGATCTGACCGAGACGGGCAGCCTCGACCGAGTAGTTGCACTTGCGCACCGGCGAATGCACCGAGTCGATGGGGATGAAGCCCAGCCCCAGGTCCTCGTCGAAGTTCTTGTCTGCCGAAACATAGCCGCGGCCTTTCTTCAGCCGCATTTCCATGTCGAGCTTGCCGCCCTCGCTGATGGTGGCGATGTAGACGTCCTTGTCCAGCACTTCGACGTCGGCATCAGCCTCGATCATGCCGGAGGTGACAACACCTGGCTGGTCGGCGCGCAGATAAATGGCTTTCGGCGCGTCGCCATTGAGGCGGAAGGGAACCTGCTTCAGGTTGAGGATGATGTCGGTCGCGTCCTCGACCACTCCCGGAATCGATTGAAACTCGTGCAGTACGCCTTCAATCTTCACCGCGGTGACAGCGGCGCCCTCGATGGAGGACAGCAACACGCGGCGCAGCGCATTGCCGATGGTAGTGCCGAAACCACGTTCAAACGGCTGCGCCCAGAAGTGTCCGTACTTGTCAGACAGCGATTCTGTATCGGTGGCAAGCCGCTTCGGCTTCTGAAAACCTTTCCAAAGCATAATATTGCTCCTTCTGTTCGGCCATGCTGCTCACCGGGCGTGATGCCATCGGCGGCTGATCTGGCGCGAATCGTTACGCGGCGCCACGACAGCGCCGCTGGTGGTTACTACTTGCTGTACAGTTCGACGATCAGCTGCTCGTTGATGGGCAGGTTGATGTCCTCGCGCTTCGGCAGCGCCAGCACTCGTCCCTTGTATCCATCGCGATCGACTTCCAGCCAGGTCGGCGGGGCTTGATGGCTGGCGAATTCCTTCGCAATTTCGAGCACACTGAGCTTCTTGCTGTTCTCGCGAATTTCAATCTCATCGCCGGCGTTCACCTGGAATGAAGGGATGTTCACCTTGCGGCCATTGACGGCCACGTGTCCATGGCGAACCAGTTGGCGCGCCTGGCGCCGCGCCACGGCGAAGCCCAGACGATAGACGACGTTGTCGAGACGCCGCTCCAGCTGCTGCAACAAGAGTTCGCCCGTGACGCCCTTGGTAGTGGCGGCGCGCTCGAAGTAGTTGCGGAACTGGCCTTCCTGAGTAAAGTAGATGCGCTTTGCTTTCTGCTTCTCGCGAAGTTGCAGCCCGTAGCCAACGATCTTGGCTTTACGGTCTTTGCCGTGTTGGCCGGGCGCGAAGTTGCGCTTTTCGATGGGACACTTGTCGGTGAAGCACTTTGCGCCTTTGAGGAACAGCTTCATGCCCTCACGGCGGCAAAGGCGGCATACTGCGTCTTTGTAACGTGCCAAGTTTTTCTCCTGTCGGCGCGGGCCTGGCAGCCCGTCCGGGTTATGGATCGGTTTACGGGACTTGGCGTCCTTTCTTCCCGATCGAAAAACAGTTGTCAGTTGCCAGTGGTCAGTTGTCAGTTAATCCAGTATCGCGTTTCCAGTTTTTAACTGACAACCGACCACTGAGAACCGGCAACTGACAACTTGCTTTTAGACCCTGCGCCGCTTCGGCGGACGGCAGCCGTTATGCGGCACCGGCGTGACGTCGCGAATCGAGCGCACATCAAGGCCGGCAGCGGCCAGCGCGCGCACCGCGGACTCGCGTCCCGAACCCGGACCGCTGACCCGCACATCGACGCTGCGCATGCCGTGATCGCGAGCCATATTGGCGGCGTTCATCGCCGCCTGCTGGGCGGCGAACGGCGTTCCCTTGCGGGATCCGCGGAAGCCCAGCGAACCGGAACTCTTCCACGACACCGTGTTGCCGGTGGGATCCGAGATGGTGACGATGGTGTTGTTAAAGGAAGCCTGCACATGCACCAGTCCGTGAGGAATGTGCTTGCGCTCCTTCTTCTTGAATTTTTTCGACTTGCCTTTTTTATCCGCTGCTGCGGAGCCGCCTGCTTTCGCCATAGCTTATGTCTTCGAGCTCGCTTTCTTCTTGTTGGCTACCGTGCCCTTGCGCGGTCCCTTGCGGGTGCGGGCGTTGGTATGGGTACGCTGTCCGCGAACCGGCAGGCTGCGGCGGTGGCGGTACCCGCGATAGGAACCGATCTCGATGAGCCGCTTGATGTGCATCGAAGTGTCTTTGCGGAGATCGCCCTCGACGTCGCCCTCCTGCTCGATGACCTGGCGGATACGGTTCACTTCGTCTTCGCTCAGATCGCTGACCTTCTTGGTTGGCTCAACGCTGGCTGAGCCCAGAATGCGGGCAGAGCGCGAGTTGCCGATACCGAAGATGTAGGTCAGCGCGATCTTTACATGCTTATTGCGTGGAAGATCCACGCCTGCAATACGTGCCATTTGTTACTCCCAAAAAAGTGGCTAGTGATCAGTGGCTAGAAAAACCAGCTCTTGACCGAATTTATTCTGGCCACTGGCTGCGAGCCACTGGCCACTTGCTTAGCCTTGTCTTTGCTTATGCTTCGAGTTTTCGCAGATCACGCGCACCACTCCGTGACGGCGGATGACCTTGCACTTGTCACAAATCTTCTTTACCGATGCCCTAACCTTCATTCCAACCTCAGTTGTCCGTAATCCGTTGTCAGTGCGTATTGTCAGGAGCCTCTCACCGACAGGCGGTAACTGACCACCGACAAGCTCATTTGTAGCGATACACGATTCTGCCGCGGGTCAAGTCGTACGGAGAAAGCTCCACCGCCACCCGGTCGCCGGGGAGAATCTTGATGAAGTTTTTGCGCATTTTCCCGGAGATATGAGCCAATACCTGGTGCTTGTTCTCCAGTTCAACCCGGAACATGGCATTGGGCAGCGGTTCGACCACCACTGCCATTACCTCAATCGCGTCTTCCTTACTCATTCAGTCCCAACGTTGGTTATCAACTCCGCTCGGGACTCACGTCCCTGGTTTAGTGTGCCGGCCCTAAAAGGGCTTACTTCTCTTTCGCCGTCGTTCCCAGCGCTGAAGACGCTGTTGCGAGCCTGTGCCGTCCGCTGAAGCGGACTTCTGGGCTTCTCACGTTCGCCCTCCCAGCGATAAATCGCTGGGGCTTAGATATGCTGTCCCTGCGGGACGGGAGCGTGTTTCCTGCCATCGTCGCCGCTCCATCAGCAAGTTTCGTTACAGCGGCTGAAGCGCTGAGCTAAGCTTTTGCGTCCTTTCGGGACGAGTGCTCAGGCTCTTGACCCGACTCGTAAGGCAGCGTTCATGTGCCGCGCAGCTCTTACCTGTCTACTAATTGCCAAGGGCCAATTGCTAGCTGGTAATTGCTGCCTAATCCGTCAGCACTACCGGCCCGTTCTTTGTCACTGCGACGCAATGCTCGAAGTGGGCGCTGTAGCTTCCATCTTCGGTTACCGCCGTCCACTTGTCGCTGAGCAGACGTGTTTCCGGACGCCCAATGTTGACCATTGGCTCGATGGCCAGCACCATGCCATCG
Organism: uncultured Acidobacteriaceae bacterium; assembly: GCA_963846815.1. Taxonomy (GTDB): domain Bacteria; phylum Acidobacteriota; class Terriglobia; order Terriglobales; family Acidobacteriaceae; genus CAVVDY01. The sequence continues at coordinate 1,484,378 of CAWJXG010000001.1, forward strand.
CGCAATCGGGCGCCATGGCCTGGAGTGCCGTAATTCGGCACCTGTGGGTCCTCATGCAGTTTGGTGCCGATACCGTGTCCGACAAATTCGCGCACCACGCTGAATCCATTCAATTCGACAACGTGCTGCACGGCGGCGCCAACATCACCTACGGTGTTGCCGATCTGCGCTGCCTTGATGCCGTGCTCCAGAGATTCGCGCGTCACGTCCAGCAGCTTCTGCAACTCAGGGTTCAGTCCATCGCCCACCGGCACCGTAATCGCGGCATCTCCGTAGAAGCCTTCAAGAACTACACCGGTGTCGATGGAAACGATGTCGCCCTTTTTCAGAAGCCGCTTATCCGATGGAATGCCGTGGACAATCTCATCGTTCACCGAGGTACACAGCACACAGGGATAATCGTAGTATCCCTTAAAGGCCGGCTTCGCCCCTAATTCCTTAATGGTGCGCTCGGCGACGCGCTCCAGGTCCATGGTTGTTTTGCCTGGAGCGACCTCTTGTTTCACAGCATCGAGAACCTGGCGAACGATATGTCCGCTGCGCCGCATCTTCTCGATTTCCGACGGCGACTTACACACGATTGACATGCTCAATAGCACGAAATGCCTGGTCCATTACGTTCTCGACGGGCTGATCGCCATCCACGACGACGAGCCGTCCCCTGGAGGAATAGTAGTCAACCAAAGGCAGCGTCTGTTTCTCGTACGCTTTCAGCCGTTCGGCGACAACATCCTCCCTGTCGTCGGGGCGACAAATCAAACTTGCGCCTTCGACGTCACAAATACCCTCAACTTTTGGAGGCTGGAGATAAATGTTGTAGATCCGTCCACAGATGGGACAAGAACGACGCCCGGCTATCCGTTGCAGTATTTTATTATAATCAACCTGCAACTGAATCACAACCGGAGGCGCGCAGGCCGCCTGCGACGCCGCATCCTTGCCTTCCCGCTCCATCTCCAAAAAGTTGTCTAACCACTCAGCCTGCGGCACCGTCCGCGGAAAACCGTCGAGGATGAAGCCGCGCACACAGTCTGCCTCCCGCAGCCTTCCGGTGACCATGTCCAGAACCAATTGGTCCGGAACCAATCCACCTTTGGCCATGATGGCCTTCGCGGTTACACCCAGGGGTGTGCCGCGCGCTACGTGATCGCGCAGCAGGTCTCCAGTGGAGATCTGCGGAATAGCAAACGTCTTCGCGATCAGTTTGGCCTGCGTACCTTTACCAGCCCCAGGTGCTCCCAGAAGGATGATGGGGCCCACAATGCGCTCGGTCGCCATAGAGCTCACCGCGGATGTTGGTGCAGTCATGTTCGACCCCCAAAGCCGAACGACAGCTCTTTCTGCCCGCATCGCGGGCCGGAGCCTCCCGGTAGCTCCGAAATACAGTGGCCAGTGGTTGGTGGCTAGTGGCCAGTCAGAACAAAGATCAGCCAATTACCCGAATCATCCAACCTCGCTGACCGAAAAAACCGTTGTCAGTGGTCAGTAAAACCGGTTAAGCCGCGGTACCATCGAACTGGAATATCCTGTTCAACCGCGCAAACCCAGGTTCCAACTGAAACCGGAGACCTGATACCTGGCACTCGATACGTTACGACTTTGCTTGCCACGAAAAAGTTGTCAGTGGTTGCCGGCCGTGCGAGCTGCCGGTTATCGATTGTCAGCCAATCGAGACTTCCTGGCTTAACTGACAACTGAGAACTGACAACTGACAACTTTCTTTACCACGTCGCCCTGCGTCCGCGTACCTTGCTGCTGCGGGGCGTAAAGCCTTCGTAATGCCGCATGATCAGCTGCGACTCGATTTGGTTCACCGTGTCCATGGCCACACCGACCACAATCAGCAGCGATGTGCCGCCAAAGTAGAAGTTCACGTTCAAGCCGTTGGTAACCCATGTCGGCAGCTTCTCGAAGAACTGACCGACCAGCCACAGGTGATTGAGATGCAAGCCGGCGATCATCCATTCCGGAATGATCGAAATCAGGATCAGGTAGAGCGCTCCCACCAGGGTGATGCGGGTCAGGATCTCGTTGATGTAATTTGCCGTTCTCGCACCCGGACGGATACCCGGGATGAAGCCGCCGTACTTCCGCATATTGTCAGCAACCTCGGTCGGGTTGAAGACGATTGACACGTAGAAGTAGGCAAAGAAAACGATCCCAACCGCGTACAGCAAGGTGTAGAGCGGCTCGCCCCAGCGCAGGGCATCGAACATGGGCTTGATGTATCGGTTGTCCTTGAAAAATTGGCCCAGTGTCTGAGGCAAGGTCAGCACCGAAGACGCAAAGATGACCGGCATGACGCCGCCGGAGTTGACGCGCAAGGGAAGGTGGGTCGACTGGCCGCCCATAATTCTGCGGCCAACCACACGTTTGGCGTACTGCACCGGTATTCGCCGTTCGCTGCGCTCGACGTAGACGATGAAGGCCACCACAGCGATCATGATCAGGATCAACAGCAGGATCGCCGGCACGGTAAACGCTCCCCATGCCTGGTTCTGAACTTTGTCCCACAGGTCGGCAATGCCGCGCGGCAGGCCGACGACAATGCCTGCGAAGATCAGCAGCGACATGCCGTTGCCCACGCCGCGATCGGTGATCTGCTCGCCCAGCCACATAATGAATACGCTGCCCGTGGTGAGCGTCAGCATGGTCATCAGCACAAAGCCGGGGCCCGGCTGGCGGACGAAATCGGCCTGGCGTTCCAGGGTAATGGCAATACCCAGCGACTGCACCACGCTCAACAGCAGCGTCAGGTAACGCGTCCACTGGGTTATCTTCTTGCGTCCGAGTTCGCCTTCTTTCTGCAGCTTGGCGAGTGGTTCATACACCACCGTCATCAACTGCAGAATGATGGATGCAGTGATGTACGGCATGATGCCGAGGGCGAAGATCGTGAGCCGCCGCATCTGGCCGCCGCTGAACAGGTCGATGAATCCCAGCACGGTGCCGCGCTGCTGGTCGAAAAACGCCGCCAGCTTGTCGGTGTTGATGCCCGGCGTGGGGATATGTCCACCCAGCCGGTAAACCGCGAGCAGGGCCAGAGTAAACAACAGGCGCTTGCGCAGGTCGGGAACGCGGAAGATATTGGTAAACTTCTCAAGCATTACAGTACAGCTCCCAGCTGCCAGCTATCAGCCGCCAGCCAATTTCATTGATCTTACTCGCCCTTGTATCAGTAGTCATCGCAACGGCTATTGCTGCTTTTCTGACAACTGGCCACTGGCCACCGACAACTGTTTTACGGACCCGCCGGCCTTTTCGATCTTTTCCTGCGCCGACTTGGAAAACTTGTGGGCGTGCACGGTCAACGCCGAGGACAGCTCGCCGGAACCGAGGATCTTCACCAGCGTCTTGCTCGAACTGACGATGCCGGCCTTGCGCAGGGTCTCGGGCGTGATCTCGGATTCGCCCAACTCGGACAGACGATCGAGGTTCACCACCTCATATTGGGTCTTGAAGATATTGGTGAAGCCGCGCTTGGGCAAGCGGCGGTGCAGCGGCATCTGGCCGCCTTCAAAACCGCGCATGGTGCTGGAACCGCTGCGCGACCCCTGTCCCTTGTGGCCGCGGGTGGAAGTCTTGCCCATGCCCGAGCCCATGCCGCGTCCCACGCGCTTCTTGTTTTCGTTCGCTTTGCGGGGTGCCCGCAGATTGCTTAAGTTCATGATCGCTCTTCGCTTTTGGCTATTGGCTCTTGGCCGTTCGCCTTTGGCTGTTGGCTCTTGACCTTCAGCCCGTGAGTATGGAGTTCAGTGTTTGACTCTGGTCAAAAGCTCAGAGCCAAAGGCCAATCGCTAGCTTCCGACAATCTCCACCAAATGCGGCACCTTGGCCACCATGCCGCGGATCGAAGGCGTATCTTCGCGGTCGATCACCTGATTCAGCCGGGTGAAGCCCAATCCCTTGATCACCAGCTTCTGTTTGGCCGGTGCCTGGATGGCGGAGCGAACCCACTTCAACTGCAGTCTGGTTCCCGGCGCTGCCGGTTTCAACTCGTTCTTTTTCCGTATGCGCGCCATGATTAGAGCTCCTCAACCGACTTGCCGCGGGCCGCAGCAACTTCCTTGCGATCACGCAGCTTGGCCAGGGCATCGAAAGTCGCCTTGATGACATTGTGCGGGTTGGTGGTTCCGATCGACTTGGTGAGCACGTTCTGCACCCCGGCCGAGGTCATCACCGCGCGCACTGCGCCGCCGGCAATCACGCCGGTTCCTTCGGGGGCGGGCTTCAGCAGCACGATTCCGGAACCATAGCGCCCCAGCACCTGATGGGGAATTGTCGTCTGGTTCAGGTTCACGCGCAGCAGGTTCTTCTTCGCCGACTCGATCCCCTTGCGGATGGCCTGGGGAACTTCCTTCGCCTTGCCGGAACCGTAGCCGACCACACCCGAGCCAGGATCTCCCACCACGACCAGCGCCGCAAACGACAGGTTTTTGCCGCCCTTTACGACCTTGGTAACGCGGTTGATCGAGACCACCTGGTCCTTCAGTTGGTACTGACCGGCGTCAAGCTTTCTTTTCACTATTGGCATTTGCCGTTACTCTCGCTTTTCGCTCTTGGCTATTCGCCAGAGCGCTTCTTCCAGTCGTTGTCATCCTGAGCGAACACCGGATGATCGTTCCCGGTCCGGAGTCGAAGGACCCCTATCGCGCCCAGAAATGTTGCTAAAACTCTAATCCCGCCTCGCGCGCGGCATCGGCCAGGGCCTTGATGCGCCCGTGATACAGGTATCCGCCGCGATCGAAGACCACCTTCTTGATGCCCTTTTCCTGGGCACGCTGAGCGATCAGTTTGCCGACATCTTTCGCCGAGGCGACATTGCCGCCGGTCGGCCGCTTATCGCCTTTCACACCCTTGCCCTTTTCCACCGAGGTGGCAGCGACGATCGTGACACCCTTAGCGTCATCGATCACCTGGGCATAGATGTGGTTCACCGAACGATAGACATTCAGCCGCGGACGCTGAGTTGTACCCGCCAGGGCCTTGCGAATGCGGCTGTGTACCTTCTGCCGCGTCTTGTCTTTGGATACTTTTCCAATCATCTTCTTTGCTCTCAGCTGTCAGCGATCAGCCGTCAGCTCAAACCCGGGGCTAAAGCCCCGAAAAATTAAGAACGCCTGTTGCGGCACGGCTCAAGCCATGCCCTTTCAAAACTCATGGCTAGAGGCATAACCTTTCAAAGCTGCTGCCATCCGAGCCGAAGGCCCCTATACCGCTCAATTTCTGTGCCGCCCCTAAAGGGGCCCAATTCTTTTCTGTCGCCTTTCCCAGAGCTAAAGCGCTGGGCTAAGCTGTTTCGTCCCGACGGGACTGGCGCGCGGAACCTTGCAACTGTTCGCAATTTGCAAATTTGTCCGAACCATCCAAAGAACTAATTGCTAGTTGCTAATTGCCAATTGCTGGTTGCTAATTGCTAGTTACTACTTCGCGCCGGTCTTGCCGACCTTCTTCTTCAGGCGCTCGCCGGTATAGCGCACGCCCTTGTTCTTATACGGATCAGGCGGGCGCAGCGCGCGCATTTCCGCTGCGACAAAGCCCACCTTCTGCCGGTCGATACCGTTCACGGTCAGGTGCGTCTGTTTGGGATCGATCCCCACTTCGATGCCGGCGGGCAGCGGATACTCGATGGGGTGGGAATACCCCAGCGTGAACACGACGATGCCCTTGCCCTTCAACTCGGCGCGGTAACCGATGCCGACGATGTCCAGCTCTTTCGACCAGCCCTTGGTCACGCCTTCGACCGAGTTGCTGACCAGGGCGCGGACCAAACCGTGGATCGCGGCCTTCGAGTCGTCCTCGCGAACGACGTTCAGGATTCCGTCCTGCTGCTCCAGTTTCACGCCACCCGGCATATGGGTGACCACTTCGCCCTTGGGTCCCTTCACCCTCACGGTGTTGCCCTCAACGGCGTAAGTAACGCCCTTGGGCAGCGGGATCGGCTTTTTTCCAATTCTCGACATGTTGTGCTCTCAAGAAACTGTCAGTTATCAGCTGTCAGCTCTCAGTTCAGGAAAGCCATCAGCTATTAGCCGTCAGCTCTCAGCTAAAACCACAACCGGAATACCGGTTTCATTGCTGTCGCTTCGCCCGGTAAGCCGATTTCACTGACGGCTGACGGCTGATAGCTGACAGCTATTAGTAAATCTCGCAGAGGACTTCGCCGCCGACGCCCTCTTTGCGCGCCTGCCGGCCGGTCATCACGCCCTTGGGAGTGGTCAGGATATTGATTCCCAGACCACCCAGCACGCGCGGAATCTCGCCGTGTCCGACGTACACCCGGCAACCGGGACGCGAAACGCGCTTCAGTTGCGAAATGGGCGAAGTGTTGTTGCCGTCGTACTTGAGGTACACGCGCAGCAGCTTGCGGCCTTCTTCGTCAGTGGCCTTGTAGTTCGCGATGTAGCCCTCTTCCTTCAGAATGCGGGCCATCTCCAACTTCAGCTTGGAGTGAGGAACGTCCACCTTCTGATGACGGGCACCGATGGCGTTGCGTACCCGCGCCAGGAAGTCTGCGACCGGATCGGTCATACTCATGCTCAATATCTCCTAATAACGCCGCCCGTTCGCTTCTCGGTCCGGAACGTCTTACGCTCCGGGGCTCCCAATCGCATGCCGCTTTGGCGCGTGATTGGGCTGAGAAGAACCAGCCGCGACGGATTACTTCAGTTGCCGGTTGTCAGTGATCAGTTGTCAGTCTTCTACGCTTCCATGCCAGATCGCCGCCGGAATTCCTTAGAGCGTGTCTGACAACTGACAACCGACAACTGCCTTCCTACCACGACGACTTCGCAACTCCAGGAATCTCTCCCTTGAGCGCCAGCGAGCGGAAGCACAAGCGGCAGATGCCGAACTTGCGCAGATACGCACGCGGACGCCCGCAAATCTTGCAGCGGTTGTGCTGCCGGGTGGAGAACTTGGGCTTCTTGTTCGCCTTGGCTACATGTGATGTTCTGGCCATTGTTTCCTTTAAAACCGCTCTTCGCCTTTCGCTCTTCGCTGTTGGCTAATTGCTAATTGCTAGCCACTATTGCCAGCTATTGCGCCGTTCTAAACGGCATACCCATATGCTTCAGCAGGGCGCGTGCCTGATCGTCGCTGCCTGCCGAGGTCACAATCGTGATGTTCATGCCCTTCATCTTCTCGACCTTCGAATAATCGATTTCCGGGAAGATCAATTGATCGCGCACGCCCAGCGTGAAGTTGCCGCGACCGTCAAACGACTTGGTCGGCACGCCGCGGAAGTCACGCACGCGGGGCAGAGCAACGTTCACCAGGCGATCAAAAAATTCGTACATGCGGTCGCCACGCAAGGTGACCATCACGCCGATGGGCATGCCCTCGCGGACCTTGAATGCCGCAATCGACTTGCGCGCCTTGGTGATGATCGGCTTCTGGCCGGTAATCTGGGCCACTTCCCCAGCCGCCGGGTCGATGAGCTTGGCATTCTGCGTCGCTTCGCCCACGCCCATGTTGACCACAATCTTCTCCAGCTTGGGAGCGGCCATCGGATTGTCGAGGCCGAGCTCCTTCATCAGCGCCGGCAGCACTTCCTTGTAATAGCGGTCGCGCAGGCGCGCGGTCTCGCGATTATTCGCCTTCGGCCGTGCCGGCTTGCTGTCCGGCTCGGCAGCGGCTTCGACCTGCTCCGTCTTGGCCTTCTTGCTCTGCTGCTGCGGTTTCTTGTCGCCCTGCGGTTTCTGACCGCCCTGGGCTTTCTGTTTCTTCTCGTCTGCCATTCTTTGCTTCTGCCTTTCTCACGGTCCCGGATTTGAACCGTTACGTGAGGCGTTCAATTTGGTGGTCAGTGGATGGTGGTTAGTGGCTGGAAGAATCGCGTTCGACTCTATCCACTATCCCCTGATCCCTACCCATCACTTCTCCAGCGTATTGCCGCAGCTCTTGCACACCCGTACATGACGCTCGCCACGCTCCTCGTGTCCCAGTCGTACGGGGCGTTTGCAGGAGCCGCAAACCAGCATCACATTGCTAAGTGAAATCGGGCTTTCCTGCTCGGCGATGCCGCCCTTGATATTGCGTTGCGGATTCGGGCGCACATGCTTCTTTACCATCATCACGTGCTCGACCAGGACCTTGCCCTCGCGCGGAATCACGCGCAGCACGCGGCCTTCCTTGCCCTTGTCCCGTCCGGTAATCACGCGCACATTGTCGTTGCGGCGGATATCTACAAATTTGTGTGCTCTGTCCATTTGCTCTAAACCTTTTTTGCTGTCAGCTCTCAGCCGTCAGCTCTCAGTTGCTTTTCGCCCTTCGCTCTTCGCCAGTAAATCTCAAGTGGGTTGAAACTCGCAGCCTAAGATTTTCTATCCACTAGCCACTGGCCACCAGCGGCTGTCTTACAGCACTTCCGGCGCCAGTGAAACAATCTTCAAAAAGCGCTTCTCACGCAGCTCGCGGGCTACCGGTCCGAAGACGCGGGTACCTACCGGTTCGCCGGCTTCGTTGATCAGCACGGCCGCATTCTGATCGAAGCGGATATAGGTGCCGTCGCGGCGGCGATGCTCTTTGCGGGTGCGCACGATCACGGCCTTGACTACCGTGCCCTTCTTCGCGGTGCCGTCAGGCGAGGCTTCTTTCACCGCAGCCGTTATCACGTCGCCCAGTCCGGCCACCAGTCCGGTTGAGCCGCCCAGCGGCAGAATCATCTGCAGCTTGCGCGCGCCGGAGTTGTCGGCGACATCGAGCATGCTTCTCATCATGACTGCCATAACAATCTCTCCTCACACCAGAGAATTCCTCGGGTGCCCCATCCATTCCTGGATCTGGAATGAGTGGGATCTAAAACTTCGACGTTTAGGACTGCTCTTTCTCCGCTGCCACCGGAGCTTCGCCCGGAACCAGCGCGGCGCGCTGCACTACGTCCTTCAACTGCCAGCGCTTCAGCTTTGACAGCGGACGCGTCTCTTCGATCTGCACAAAGTCACCCAGCCGCGCGGTGCCGTTCTCGTCGTGGGCGTAGAACTTCTTGGTGCGATTGACCACGCGCTTGTAGTACGGGTGCGCCTTCTGCCGGCGGACTTCCACCACGATGGTCTTGGCCATCTTGGTCGACACCACTCTGCCGATCATGGTTTTGCGGTGGCTGGTTTTGCTCGTCTCAACTGCCGTTGTTTCGGCCATGGCTTACTTCTTCTCCATCGCAGCCTTTTTGGCCGCCTTCTTCACCTTCACCGGTTTGGCATTCTCCGGCACAGCCGCCGGCTTGGCCTGAACCGCGCCGTTGCCGCCGGATAATAGCTTCTCGCGGGACACCGTGTTGATGCGCGCGATGTCCTTGCGCATGTCGCGGATCTTCTTCAGGCTCTCGGTCTGGCCCATCTTCAGCTGAAACTTCAGCTTGAAGAGCTGGTCAGCGAGTTCGCGCTGCTGATGCGCCAGTTCGGTGTCGGTCAAGTTGCGAATTTTTTCGATATTCATTCTTAAATCCAGTTACCAGTTGTCAGGTATCAGCTGTCAGTCAAACCACGTTGCCAGAGATTTCTGACAACTAAGAACCGACAACCGACAACTGCCTTTTACTGCACGCCTTCGCGGGCCACAAACTTAGTGCGCAGGCCCAGCTTGTGCGAGGCCAGGCGCATGGCCTCCGTCGCGTCGGTTTTCGACACGCCTTCCATCTCGAACAGGATCTTGCCCGGGCGGACGACCGCGACCCAATGATCGGGCGCGCCCTTGCCCTTACCCATACGGGTTTCGGCCGGCTTCTTGGTGACCGGCTTGTCGGGGAAGAGCCGAATCCAGATCTTTCCGCCGCGCTTGACGAAGCGCGTCATAGCAACACGGCTGGCTTCAATCTGGCGGTCGGTGATCCATCCCGGCTCCATGACCTTCAGGCCGAAGTCGCCGAACGACAGCTCGCCGCCGCGCCAGGCCTTGCCGCACATCCGACCACGCTGCTGCTTGCGGTACTTAACTTTCTTTGGCATCAACATAAGTCAGTTCCCAGTTGTCAGTGGTCAGTTGTCAGTCAACAGCCACCAACGCAATCTCTTTTCATCGCGGTTGCAAACCGCCGGTTCTACTGACAACCGACAACTAACAACCGACAACTTTGCTAAAACGCTCCCGCGCCCTGCGGCTCGCGCCGCTTCTCGCGATAAATCTCGCCCTTGTACACCCAGCACTTCACGCCGATGATGCCGTACGTGGTATGTGCCTCAGCAAAACCGTAATCGATATCGGCGCGCAGCGTGTGCAGCGGCAAACGTCCCTGCAGGTACCATTCAGAGCGCGCGATTTCGTTGCCGTTCAATCGGCCGCTGACGCGCACCTTGATGCCCTTACAGCCGAAACGCAGCGCTGAATCCACCGCTTTGCGCATGGCGCGACGGAAGCCGACGCGCTTTTCCAGTTGCAGCGCAATGTTCTCCGCCACCAGTTGAGCATCCAGCTCGGGCTTGTGAACTTCCTGGATATCGACGTACACGTCGCGCTGGGTGCGCTTCTGGATCTCCTGCTTCAGCTTGTCGATCTCAGCGCCCTTGCGGCCGATGATGATGCCCGGACGCGCGGTGCGGATGATGATGCGCAGCTTGTTGCCCGGACGCTCGATCTCGATCGAGCTGACGCCTGCCGACTTGAGCTTCTCTTTCAGCTCAGCCTTCAGCTTGACGTCTTCCAGCAGCAGCTTGTCGTAGTCACGCTCGACAAACCAGCGCGAACGCCACGGCTTGGTCACGCCAAGCCGGAACCCGTAAGGATGGACTTTTTGTCCCATATTCTCGCTTCTTCTCGAAGGGGCACGATTCTATTCGCGCCGCTATGCTTTCGGTTAGGTTGTCATCCCCAGCGGACTTTGCCCACAGGGGAACTGCTTTTACTTCTTCGCCGTCTTCTTGCCGGCAGCTTTCTTCGCCGGTTTCTTGGCTGTCGGTTTCTTGGCCGCCGCCTTCTTTGCCGGAGCCTTCTTGGCCGCTTTCTTGGCGGGCTTTTTGGCCGGAGCCGCTTCGCCTACCGTGGTGGCCAGCTCAGCCTTGTTGTTGCCCGAAGGCTTCTCCGCCAGCACGACTTCCAGATGTGCAATGCGCCGCTGAAAACGGTAAGCGCGTCCCATCGGCGCCGGACGGATGCGCTTCATGCGCGGGCCTTCATTGGCAATTGCCCGCGTCACGTAGAGGCGATCGATGTCCACGTCGAGGCCCTTTTCAGCGCTGAGATAATTTGCGTTCTCCAGGGCCGAGCGCAGCAGCTTGTAAAGCGCGGGCGCGATGCCCTGCTTGGCAAACTGCAGGGTATCGAGCGCGTCTTCCACCCGGCGGCCCTTGATCAGGTCCAGTACCAGGCGTGCCTTCTGCGGCGAGACGCGCACGTAATTCAGTTTGGCTGTGAATTCCATGTCCTCTCCTTACCGCGGCGCCGGCCTGGCCGATGTCTCGGTCGCTGCCTTGACCGAGTGGCCCTTAAAGGTGCGCGTCATGCTGAATTCGCCCAGCTTATGGCCCACCATGTTTTCGGTGACGTACACCGGGATGAACTTCTTTCCGTTGTGCACCGCGAGCGTGTGTCCCACCATCTCGGGAATCACGGTCGAACGGCGTGACCAGGTGCGCACCACTTTCTTTTCGTTGCGCGCATTCATGTCCGCGATCTTGGTCACGAGGTGCGAATCGATGAACGGACCTTTTTTGGTAGAACGTGCCATATCGTTTTAGTCCTACTTCTTCTTTGTGCGGCTCACGATCCACTTATCGGTCCGCTTGTTATTGCGCGTCTTGTAGCCGCGCGTAGGCTGGCCCCACGGAGTCACCGGATGACGTCCGCCGCTGGTCTTGCCTTCACCACCGCCATGGGGATGGTCGACCGGGTTCATGACCACGCCGCGGTTGGTGGGACGGATCCCCATCCAGCGCGTACGGCCCGCCTTGCCGATGGAAACATTTTCGTGATCGACGTTGCCCACCTGGCCAATGGTGGCCATGCAATCCACCAGCACCCGGCGGGTCTCGCCCGAGGGCAGCTTCAGCAGCGCGTAGTCGCCTTCCTTGGCGACCAGCTGCGCCTGCGCTCCCGCGGAGCGCGCCATCTGCGCACCCTTCCCCGGCTTCAGCTCGACGTTATGCACCGTCGTACCGGGAGGAATATTGCGCAAGGGCAGGGCATTGCCTACCAGGATGTCGGCTTCCGGCCCGCTCACAATCTTGGACCCAACCTTGAGCTCAACCGGGCACACGATGTAACGCTTCTCGCCGTCGGCATAATTCAGCAGCGCGATACGCGCCGAACGGTTCGGGTCGTACTCGATCGACGCGACGGTTGCGGGAATGCCGAACTTGTCGCGCTTGAAATCGATGATGCGCAGTTTGCGCTTGTGACCGCCGCCGCGGTGCCAGATGGTCAGGTCGCCGGAATTGCGGCGTCCATTGGTGCGCTGCTTGGGTTCGGTCAGCGGCTTGTACGGCCGGTTGGTCGTCAGATCGTCGTTGACGGTCGAGGTCGTGAACCGCCGCGTCGGAGTCACCGGTCTGTATGTCTTGATTGCCATATTCGCTCTTCGCTATTCGCGCTTGACGAGCTGTCAGCTATCAGCCGTCAGCTTTCAGTGAAACTGCTTCTCTAGTTGCTAATTGCTAGTGGCTAGCTGCTAGAGATTTTCCGCGTACTCGGGCATCTTCTCGCCCGCCTTCAACTTCACGTAAGCCTTCTTCCAGTCAGGGCGAAAGCCGGTGAACTTGCCGCGGCGGCGCTCCTTGCCGATGAAGTTGGCGGTGCGGACCGAATCCACTTTTACTTTGAAGATGGCCTGCACAGCCTGCTTGATCTCATTTTTGGAAGCCTTGCACGCCACCTCGAAGACCAGCGTGCCTTCGGTTTCCTTCACGCCGAGACCCTTTTCCGTGATCACCGGCTTGCGAATCGTCTGATATGCCGATTTCATTACGCCACCTCCGCCTTACGCTTGGGCGCCGAGGCCTTCAGCGAGTCCTGCAGCTTCTCCAGCGCGGGACGCGTGAACACCGCGGTGTCATAGCGCAGCAGGTGATAGGGGTGGACCTCATGACCCGCCAGCAGCGCGATGCCGCTGATGTTGCGCGAGCTCAAGTGCAGGTTCTGATTGTCTGCGCCCTCCACCAGCAGCGCCTTGCCTTTGACGTTCAGCTTGTCCAGCGCGGCGCGGAAAGTCTTGGTTTTGACATCCTGCAGTTCGAAGTTCTCGACCACCACCAGCTTGCCGTCGGCATGCTTGGCCGCCAGTGCCGAGCGCAGTGCGCCCAGCAACTTTTTGCGGGGGAAGGCGTAGTCGTAAGAACGGGGCTTAGGTCCGTGGACCGTGCCGCCATGCCGCCAGAGGGGTGAGCGGATCGACGCAATACGCGCGCGTCCCGTGCCCTTCTGCTTCCACAGCTTCTTGCCCGCGCCACTCACCAGCCCGCGCGTCTTTGTGGCATGGGTTCCGGCGCGCTGCGCGGCGCGGTAATGCTTTACCGCTTCCCACAGCAAGTCTTCGTTGACCGCACCGAACACTTCCTCGGCCAACTCCAACGTGCCTACCTTTTCGCCACCGAGATTCACTACATCAATCGTCGCCATATCTTTTTCCAGTTGGTCAGTGGCCAGTTGTCGGTTGTCAGACAAAGACCATGGACCCAATTTCTTCACCACGACTGTCGAGTCAGCCATTGATCGGTTGTCGGCTTACTGACAACTGACCACTGACAACCGACAACTTACTTCTTCTTCGCCGCCTGGCGTTTCGAAGCCTTCAACGGATCGACCGTGCCCGCGCCGCCAAATCCGCGGCGCTCTCTGGGCGGCTTCTTCGCCTTGTTAATCATCACGTACCCGTCGTTCGGACCGGGAACTGCGCCTTCGACGACCAGCAGGTTCTCGTCGCGATCGACACCCAACACGCGCAGATTGCGGGTCGTGACCCGGTCGACGCCCATGTGTCCCGCCATGCGCATACCTTTGAATACGCGGGAAGGGAAGGCCGACGAGCCGATAGAGCCGGTGATCTGGAACATCGATCCATGCGAGGCCGCGCCGCCGGCGAACTTGTGACGCTTCACTACGCCGGCGAAGCCGCGTCCTTTGCTGGTCGCAACCACGTCGACGAACTTCTCGCCGTCGAACAAGTCGACCAGGACCTTGTCGCCCACCTTCACGCCGTCGCTTTCGCCTTCATTGGTCCCGTCTGCCACGATCGCGACTTCCTTCAGGAAGCGCATGGGCGGCAGGCTGTTCTTCTTGAAGTGTCCCAGCATCGGCTTGGTCATGCGCGACTCTTTCACGAACTCAACCAGCCCGATCTGAGCGGCGTCGTAGCCGTCCTTCACCGCCGTCTTGCGCTGGGTCACGATGCAGGGCCCGGCCTTCAGTACGGTGACCGGGCGGACTTCGCCCTTGTCATCGAACAGCTGCGTCATTCCGATCTTCTTGCCTAAAATTCCGTTGACTGCCATGGTTTCCTCTTAACTCTGCTTCCTGAGTTTCGGTTTCTTTGAACCGAGGGCTTACGCCGCGGAAGCTTTGTCTACCAGTTGTCAGCTATCAGCCGTCAGCTTGTTCTTGGCGCTGCCTTCAACATCTCTCTCCCAAGCTTTACCGCTTGCTGCCGTCTTTAACTGACGGCTGAGAGCCGACGGCTTATTTATGCTCTTTCCCGAACGCCTTGATTTCAACATCCACGCCGGCGGGAAGCTCGAGTTTCATCAGAGCATCGACCGTCTGCTGCGTGGGCTCGAGGATATCGAGCAGACGCTTGTGCGTGCGGATCTCAAACTGTTCGCGCGACTTCTTGTCCACGTGCGGCGAGCGGAGCACGGTGTACTTGTTCTTCACCGTGGGCAGCGGTATGGGGCCTGCAATCTGCGCCCCGGTACGCCGTGCCGTGTCCACGATCTCGCCAGTGGACTGGTCGAGCACGCGATAGTCATATGCTTTCAGCCGGATCCGAATTCTTTCTTTGCCAATCACGTTAGTTTTCTCTCAAAGATCTTCTTAGTTAGGAGCCGCCCAAACCATGCTCGCTCTTTCCTGTGCTTTGGTAGAGCACACCTTCAGGTGTGTATTAGAGGTCGAATTACTTACTCCGCGCTTTAGCCCGAGGTACCTCAGTGGCTGAAGCCGGCTCTCTAACAGCACCTGCAATGCAGCGCTGAAGCGCTGCTCTACCCAAACACCTGGTGCGATCCCATCCAGGCTTGCTCTGCGGCTTTTGCCGCCGTTGATGATTGATGCGGCCAACCACTCCGCACCCGGTATAAAACTTCGGGCGCCCCACTCAAGCGTTGTTGGCTTGAGTGGGAGATTCAAATCTAAGCAACAATCTCGCTGATGGTTCCGGCGCCGACGGTGCGTCCGCCTTCGCGAATGGCGAAGCGCAGGCCCTTTTCCATGGCCACCGGAGTAATCAGCTCAATCTCCAGCGAAACGTTGTCGCCCGGCATCACCATCTCCGTACCTGCCGGCAAGGTCGCTACTCCGGTCACATCCGTGGTGCGGAAGTAGAACTGCGGCCGATAGCCCTTGAAGAACGGCGTATGGCGACCGCCTTCGTCTTTCGACAGCACGTACACTTCGCCCTTGAACTTGGTGTGCGGCGTAATCGAGCCCGGCTTGGCCAGCACCATGCCACGCTCCACATCTTCTTTCGGAATGCCGCGCAGCAGCAGGCCGGCATTGTCGCCCGCCAGGCCTTCGTCCAATTGCTTCTTGAACATCTCGACGCCGGTGACTACCGTCTTGCGGGTCTCGCGGAAGCCCACAATCTCCGACTCCTCGCCTACCTTCACCTTGCCGCGCTCGATGCGGCCGGTCACCACCGTTCCACGGCCCTGGATGGAGAAGATATCTTCGATCGGCATCAGGAACGGCTTGTCGATGTCGCGCGCCGGCAGCGGCACGTTCTTGTCTACCGCTTCCATCAGCTCGTCGATCTTGGCTTCCCACTGCGCTTCGCCGTTCAGCGCGCCCAGTGCCGAGCCGCGAACCACCGGCAGATCGTCGCCCGGGAAACCGTACTTCGACAGCAACTCGCGTACTTCCATCTCCACCAGGTCGACCAGTTCCTGGTCTTCCACCGCATCGCACTTGTTCAGGAACACCACGATGTAGGGCACACCCACCTGGCGGGCCAGCAGCACGTGTTCTTTGGTCTGCGGCATGGGACCGTCGGTGGCCGCCACTACCAGAATCGCGCCGTCCATCTGCGCCGCGCCGGTGATCATGTTCTTGATGTAGTCGGCGTGGCCGGGACAATCGACGTGGGCATAGTGCCGGTTCGCGGTCTCGTACTCCACGTGCGCCGTGGCAATGGTGATGCCGCGCTCGCGCTCTTCCGGCGCGTTGTCGATGGAATCGAACGAACGGAACTTCACGCTCGGGTTGTGCTTCTGCAATACCTTGGTGATGGCCGCCGTCAACGTCGTCTTGCCATGATCGATGTGCCCGATCGTGCCCACGTTCACGTGCGGCTTGCTGCGGTCAAATTTCTCTTTCGCCATTGAGTGACTCCGTTATTAACCGGGGCTAAAGCCCTTGCGTTTATGACCGATACCGGCACGACTGAAGTCGTGCCCTGACACAAACCTACTTCGTTCCGGCCGGGCTTCTGCCCTGCACCTTCGCGATGATCTCTTCCGCTACCGAGCGCGGCGCCTCTTCATAATGCGCAAAGTGCATGCTGAAGGTCGCCCGGCCCTGGGTATTCGAGCGCATGTTGGTCGCATAGCCGAACATTTCGGCCAGCGGAACCATGGCCTTGATCACCTGCGATCCGGCGCGATGCTCGATGCCCTCGATGCGGCCACGGCGGCTGTTCAGGTCGCCGATGATGACGCCCATGTACTCCTCGGGCACAACCACTTCCACCGACATCACCGGCTCCAGCAACACCGGGCTGGCCCGGCGCGCCGCTTCTTTGAACGCCATCGAACCGGCGATCTTAAAGGCCATTTCGTTGGAGTCGACTTCGTGATAGCTGCCGTCGTAGAGCGTCGCCTTGATATCGACCATCTCATAGCCGGCGAGCACGCCGCCTTCCATGGCTTCCTTAATACCCTGATCGACCGGCTTGATGTACTCCCGTGGGACGGTGCCGCCGACCACGTCATTGACGAACTCGTAGCCCTTGCCGGGCTCGTTGGGCTCAATGCGAATCTTCACGTGGCCGTACTGGCCGCTGCCGCCGGTCTGGCGGATGTACTTGCCTTCGGCTTCCGACTTCTTGCGGACGGTCTCGCGATAGGCCACCTGCGGCTTGCCGACATTCGCCTGCACGTTGAACTCGCGCATCATGCGGTCGACGATGATCTCCAGGTGTAGCTCGCCCATGCCGCTGATGATGGTTTGTCCGCTGTCGGGATCGGTATTGACCTTGAAGGTCGGATCTTCCTGCGCCAGCTTGCCCAGCGCGACGCCCATTTTTTCCTGATCGCTCTTGGTCTTCGGCTCGACCGCGACCGAAATGACCGGGGCAGGGAACTCGATGGACTCGAGCACGATGGGGTGCTTCTCGTCGCAAATGGTATCGCCGGTAGTGACGTTGCGTAGACCGACGCACGCGCAAATGTCGCCGGCGTAAATTTCGCTGATCTCTTCGCGCTTGTTGGCGTGCATCTTCAGCAGACGGCCAATACGCTCCGAGCGCTGCCGGCCGCTGTTGTAGACGCTGTCGCCTGTCTTCAAATGGCCGGAGTACACACGGATGAAGGTGAGCTGCCCGACAAACGCGTCGGTCATGATCTTGAAGGCCAGGGCCGCAAACGGCGCCTTGTCTTCCGCCGGCCGCTCTTCTTCCGCGCCCGTATCCGGATTCTTGCCGGTTACGGCAGGAATCTCGAGCGGGGAAGGCAAATAATCGACTACTGCATCAAGTAATGGCTGTATACCCTTGTTTTTGAATGCAGTTCCGCAGATTACCGGGAACAGGCGCATGCCGATGGTCGAGCGCCGCAGCGAAGCCTTGAGCTCCTCTTCGCCGATAGCCTCGCCTTCGATGTACTTGTGCATCAGATCGTCGCCATCATCGTTTTCGACGACGGATTCGACCAGGATCTGATGGAAGGCATTCGCCTTCTTCTTCATATCTTCAGGAATCTCTTCGATGTGGTACTCGGCGCCAATCGTCTCGTCCTGCCAGACGACGGCTTTCATCTTGAGCAGATCGATAACGCCCTTGAACTTGTCTTCCTGTCCGATGGGCAACTGAATCGCGACCGGTTTGGCGTTCAGGCGCTTGCGAATGGTATCGATGGCGTGCTCGAAGTCGGCACCCATCTTGTCGATCTTGTTGATGAAGCAAATGCGCGGCACACCGTATTTATCGGCCTGGCGCCACACCGTTTCCGACTGCGGCTCCACGCCATGCACGGCATCGAACACAGCGCAGGCGCCGTCGAGCACGCGCAGCGAGCGCTCGACTTCAGCGGTGAAGTCGACGTGGCCGGGGGTGTCGATGATGTTGATGCGAATATCGCGCCAGACACAGGTAGTCGCCGCCGAGGTGATGGTGATGCCGCGCTCCTGCTCCTGCGCCATCCAATCCATCGTCGCCGTGCCTTCGTGGACTTCACCAATACGGTGCGTACGCCCGGTATAGAAAAGGATGCGCTCCGTCGTGGTGGTCTTACCGGCATCGATGTGGGCCATGATGCCGATATTCCTGCAACGGTCTAATGGAACTTGTCGGGGCACTATCTTTTTCCGTTTCCTGAAGGGCACACCTTAAGGCGCGCCGTTAACCTGTTTGTTTTCTTGTCATCCCGAGGCGAAAAAGCCGCCGAGGGAGCTGCAGTTTGTGTCGCCCCTAAAGGGGCTGCGAATCCTTAAAATCCTGCTTTTACGCGGCGTAAAAGCGCCGCACTACGTGTTACCAGCGGTAATGGGCGAACGCCTTGTTGGCTTCGGCCATGCGGTGAACGTCTTCTTTCTTCTTGATCGCAGCGCCGCGGTTATTGGCCGCGTCCAGCAACTCGTTGCTGAGCTTGTCGATCATGCCTTTTTCGCCGCGGCCGCGGCTGTAGGTCAAGATCCAGCGGATGGCCAGCGAAGTGCGGCGATCGGCATTGACTTCGACCGGGACCTGGTAGTTGGCGCCGCCTACGCGGCGAGTCTTTACTTCCAGCACCGGCTTGGCGTTTTCCACGGCTTTCTTGAACAGCTTCAAAGCCTCGTCGCCGCCCTTCTCTTCCAGCTTCTTCATCGCGCTGTAGAAGATGCCCTGAGCGGTGGACTTCTTGCCGTCCCACATCATAGAGTTCACGAACTTGTTGACCAGTTGCGATCCGTACACCGGATCGCTCAGGGTCTCGCGCTTGGCGATATGTCCTTTTCTCGGCATAAATCCTCGAACAATCTTTCGGTAGAGCGGACCTTCAGGTCCGTGTCCAGCCGTTTCAATTTTCGTTTTGCGATTCCGATCATCCACGATGATCTGAATCGCGGACAATCTTTTAACTGTCCCAGAGACGCTGGCCTGAAGGCCAGCTCCACCGTTAAGCTTTAGGCCGCTTGGCGCCGTATTTCGAACGGCTCTGTTTCCGGCCAGCTACGCCAACCGAGTCCAGTGTCCCGCGTACCACGTGATAACGTACGCCCGGCAGGTCCTTCACACGGCCGCCGCGAATGAGCACAATCGAGTGCTCCTGCAGGTTGTGGCCGACGCCGGGAATATAGGTCGTTACCTCGATGCCGTTGGTAAGCCGCACGCGCGCGACCTTGCGCAGCGCCGAATTCGGCTTCTTGGGCGTCTGGGTGTAGACGCGGGTGCAAACGCCGCGCCGTTGCGGACAGGACTGCAGGGCTGGACTCGCCGTCTTGTATTTCGGCGCCTGCCGGCCCTTGCGCACCAGTTGATTAAATGTTGGCACTCTTTCCAGCTCCTTAAATCCGGGCGCGACGTGCAACGCGCCGTTGCAAGGGCACGGCTTCAGCCGCGCCGTTCAAACCTGAAATCTTCTATATAGCGGCTGCAGTCGCGAAACCGCAGTCTCCCGCTCCAGCGGCAGCACTGCCGCAGCGCAATCGATATCCCACATTGGGACTGGACAGGACTCAAGCTGCCCATACTTCCCGCGCACACGTTCGGCGGGGATCTGGTCCGTTCGAATCAAGCGAACGACGGTGGCGCCGAGGTCGTTCCGTCGCAGCCTTGAAGGCGCGTCGGATTGAAGCTCACGAAGGCACTCCGTTTCGTTGCCTCGGCCTGCATACCCGTGGAAAGCCCAACGGCAGCGCAGGCTCGTTTCAGCGAGGAAATCCTGAATGATTATACAGGATCGTTACGTCACAACCTGCCACACCCAAGGCGTGGCTCCGCAGAACTCGCAGAACCTGATTAGTGTAGCAACGCAAGGGCCAGTCGTCAATGTGGTATATGCGGCTTGCCGCCGCAGGCCCTGTAATATATCATAGATATAGACCACATAGACCGAGGAGAACGAGGGATGGCGAAAACGGCAAAGCTCTTTCGCAATGGGCGTAGCCAGGCAGTACGCTTGCCCGCCGAGTATCGCTTCGAAGGTTCCGAGGTGTATGTCCGGCGTGACCCTCGCACCGGGGATGTCATTCTGTCACGGCGTCCAGAGTCTTGGCAGGAGTTTTTTGAGCTGCTAAAAAACATCGACATACCCGGCGATTTCCTCAGCGACCGCGACAAGACCCCACCGCAGAAACGTGACCTCTTCTAATGCCGGCACGTTACCTGCTGGATACGAACACCGTAAGTTACATCCTGAAAGGGATCCCTCCTCGCGTACGTCAGCAACTTGCCAGAACACCCATGGAAAGCGTTTCCATCTCGGTGATTACGGAAGCCGAGTTACGCTTCGGATTGGCACGAAGACCGGACGCAAAGAATCTCAGATTCGCGGTCGAAGAGCTCCTGCTCCGAGTTGACGTCCTGCCCTGGGATTCGGCTGCGGCCATGCGCTATGCTGACATCCGCGCGGAGATCGAACGTGCGGGTACCCCGATGGGCAACATGGACCTGATGATCGCAGCTCAGGCACTCTCTGCCAGCGCTACGCTGGTGACCAGCGACCGCAGCTTCCATCGCATTAAGCGGTTGAAAATTGAGGACTGGACAAAGCCCTAGCTGCGAAGTGGCGTCGTCGAAACACCTGGCTGGCGTATATTCTGCTGATGGTTCGCTACCTGTTCATCGTCGTTCTGGTCACAGCCACCCTCTCCGCCCAAACCACCCCCAAAGCCGCAGCCGATCAATACCGTGCGGCACATGAGCAGCAGATCCTGCAGGAATTCACCTCGCTGCTCTCGATCCCCAACGTCGCCAGCGACAAGGCCAACATCCGCCGCAATGCCGAGACGTTAGTTCAAGCGCTGCAACAGCGGCACGTCGCGGCCAAGCTGCTGGAAATTCCCGGCGCAAACCCCGTCGTTTATGGCGAGATTAAGACGCCGGGCGCGAAGCACACCATCGTCTTTTATGCGCACTACGACGGCCAGCCCGTCACGCCCGCCGACTGGGAGAACAAGGCCCCGTTCACGCCTGTAACGAAGATGGTGAACGGCGAGACGCGGATCTATGCGCGCTCGGCCTCGGACGACAAAGCCGCCATCATCGCGCAACTCACTGCGCTCGATGCGTTGCAGGCGGCGAATATCAAGCCGAAGGCCAACCTTCGCTTCGTCTGGGAGGGAGAAGAAGAAGCGGGCTCAACCAATCTTGGAGCCATTCTCAGCAGATATAAGGATGAGCTGGGCGGCGACATCTGGCTCATCTGCGATGGCCCGGTCGATCAAAGCGGGCGACAAACCGTCGTCTTCGGCGCTCGCGGCGTGACCCACATTGCGATTACCGTCTACGGCGCGAATCGCGGGCTGCACAGCGGCCACTACGGAAACTGGGCCCCGAATCCGGCGATGATGCTGGCGCAACTGCTGGGCGGCATGAAGGACAAAAGCGGTCACGTCTTGATTCCGCACTTCTATGACGGCATCACGCCGCTTACTCCGCTGGAGAAGCAGGCGGTCGCCGAAGCGCCAAACAACGGGCCGATGCTACAGAAAGAGTTTGCGCTTGGTCACACCGACGGCAACGGCAAGACATTGGTTGAGTTGCTGAACGAACCCTCGCTGAACATTGATGGATTCGCGTCGGCGCATGTTGGAGCCCAACACACCAATGTCATTCCTTCAACCGCAACGGTCGACATCGACATGCGCCTGGTGAAGGGCCTGGACTGGAAGACGCAGCAGCAGCGCGTGGTCGACTACATTAAGTCGCAAGGCTACTTCGTCACCAATGCGCCACCTGATAACGCCACCTTGCTGTCGCATCCGTACGTTGCATATGTCCAACTCGATGACGGCTACAATGCCGTGCGCACGCCCATGGACCTGCCCATCGCGCAAGAGGTCATCGCCGCGGTGGAAGGCGCGCGCGGCCCGGTGGTGAAGCTTCCCACGATGGGCGGGAGCGTACCGCTGGAGATGATTGAGAAGACGCTGGGCACCCAGACTGTCACCGTTCCTATTGCCAATTACGACAACAATCAGCACTCAGCCAACGAAAACATACGTGAGCAGAATCTATGGAACGGTATAGAGACGATGGCCGCGCTGGAGGCCATGGAATAATCGAGATAATTCTTCGTCTCCGTTAGGCCCTGGTGTTCGCAACCAACAAGCACAACCTGCGGCTCGCGGCATGACCCGCCGCGAAGCACTAACGCTCATCGCCAGAGGCGCATTGGCCTATCCGCTGCTGCGCTCGCCCCTGCTGGCCCAGATACCGGCCGGAGAGGCACCGGTACAGACCTCCAATCCGAACCCTCCGCTCACCGACGACGACTTTCTGGAAGAGGTCGTCAACCGCGCCTTCCTTTATTTCTGGAATGAAGCCTCGCCCCGGACCGGGCTGGTCCGCGATCGCGCCCTGGCCGATGGCAGCCCCGACCAACGCGTCACCGGCAATATTGCCGCGACGGGTTATGGACTGGCGGCTCTTTGCATCGGCTATGCCCGCGGCTACGCGCCCAAGCACGAGATCGGCGCGCGGGTGGTGACCACGCTCAGCTATCTGCTGAACCACGCGGAACAGGTGAACGGATTTTATTACCACTTTCTCGACATCCATACCGGCAAGCGGATGCGGCGGTGTGAGGTTTCGCCCATCGATACCACCATCCTACTGTGTGGGATACTGACGGCGCGAGCTTACTTCCACAATGACCGCACCATCACGCATCTTGCTTCCACCATCTACCGGCGCGTCAATTGGCGCTGGATGCTCAATGGCGGCAGCACTCTCGCCATGGGCTGGACCCCGGAGTACAAATTCATCGGCGCGCGCTGGGACACCTACTGTGAGCTGATGATGATGTATCTGCTGGCCATTGCTGCCCCGCTGTGGAACATTCCGGCCAGTTCCTGGGATGCCTTCTCGCGTCCCACGCAGGAATACGACGGCTACTACTGGATCAGCGGCCTCGATCCGCTGTTTGTGCATCAGTACTCCCACGCCTGGTTTGACTTCCGCAATCAGCGCGACCGCTACGCCGACTACTTTCACAACTCGGCCATCGCGACGTACACGCACAAGCTCTTCTGCCAGGCGTTGCGCTGGCGCTTTCCCGATTACAACAACAATGCCTGGGGGATTACGGCCTCGGATTCGCGCATTGGATATCAGGTCTGGGGAGGGCCTCCTGAGATCGGACGCATCGACGGCACCATCGTTCCCTGTGCTGCCGGAGGCTCGGTGCCGTTTCTTCCCCAGGAGACGGTTGCGTGCTTAAAGAACTTGTATACAACCCATGGCGCGCAGGCCTGGAAACAGTATGGATTTGTCGACGCCTTCAATCCCCGCACCGGATGGACCGACCTGGACGTTATCGGAATTGATCAGGGCATCACCATGCTCATGGTTGAGAACCAGCGCTCGAACTTCATCTGGAGCCATTTCATGAAAAATTCTGAAGCCACGCGGGCGATGGAGATGGTCGGCTTTCAACCCGAAACGAAGGCCGCAACGGCAGGGAAGTAGAACACGAACCTCTCATCCCGATTCCATTTCAGGCGCGATGCCGGCGGCTGCTTGCTCCGCCGGTTGCTGCACCTGGGCGGTTGTTACCAGCGCTACCGCAATGACGATTATGGCCGAGCCCACCAGGATGTATACGTCAACTCGCTCACGCATGATGAGCCATCCCAGAAAAACAGCAACGATCGGATTGACATACGCATACGTTGCTACCTTCGGCGTCGGCACATGCTTCAGCAGCCAGATGTAGGCGCTATAGCCTACCCACGATCCGAAGATCACCAGGTAGAACACCGCCAGCATGGCGCGCCCGGTGAAAACTGCCCGGCGATACTGCCCGGTGACGAGCGAAAGCAGAACGTGTCCCACTCCGGCGAAGATCATTTCCCAGGCAGTCGCAACGAAAGGATCCACCGTCATTTGCCATTTGCGCGACAGCACCGATCCGAAGGCCCACAGGAAGGATGAGCAAAGCAGCGTGGCGGAGCAGACCAGTTGCATGATGCCAAGCGTCTGGCGGTATTCGAATTTCGGCCAGAACAGCACGGCAATCCCGGCGAAGCCGAGGACCACTCCCATCACTCCGCGCCGGGACAAGCGCTCTCCCCGGAAAACGAAGGCTTCCAGCAGTACAAACCAGATCGGCGTGATGGCGATGATGAGAGCGGCGGAGCCCGTGGGCAGGTACTGCTCCGCCCATGCCAGTCCGCCGTTGCCGCCCACCAGCAGCAGACATCCGATCAAGGCCAGGCGTATCAACTGCCGGCGGGTTACGCGCAGGGAGCGGCCCATCAGCGCGCACGCCGCCATCATCACCGGGCCTGCGATCCAGAACCGCATGGCGCACATCACGAAGGGCGGCAGGTGCTCCTGATCGGCGATGCCGATGGCCAGGTAGGTCGATCCCCAGAAGACGTACACCAGGGCGAACGCGATGATCACCTTCAGCCGATGATTGGAGCTAGGCGGCACGCGGCGGTAGCTACCTAACTCGGCTCGCGAACGGCTGAGTGTGATTCAGCGTGTCGCAGGCGATATCCGGTTCGAAGCACGTAGTGAATGCCGGAGATGGTGGTGAAGGTGAATGTGGCATAGAGAAACCAGCGCTGCAGGAGCACAATCCAGGGTTGTGCCGAAACCTGCGCCAGGACGACGAAGAACACCGCCGCAATCTGGCAGAAGGTGCTGGTTTTGCCGAAGAGGCTAGGGCGAAAGTCGCGCATTCCTACCGCGGCATACAGTACCACGCAAGTGGAAACGATAATCAGGTCGCGGCTGAAGACGATAATCGTGTACTTCCAGGGAATCCGCTTTACGAATGACAGCACCAGGAAGAGCGAACTCAACAGCAGCTTGTCTGCGATCGGGTCCAGATATTCCCCCAGCATCGTGCGCTGGTTCAGCAGCCGCGCCAGCAGACCGTCAAGGGCATCGCTCAGCCCGGCTGCGATAAGCAGACCGAGGGCCCACCCCCATTCCCCGTCGAACACATTAATAATGACGAAGGGAATGAAGATAAGCCGAAGCAGTGTGAGCTGGTTCGGCGCAGTCCAAAACTGACCTTTCACTTGATTCTCCGAGGGTGCTGGTTGGAAACGCGTTCGCCATCTTACCGGCCCACACGTACGGCTGAAGATCCTGCGAGCCCCTGAACTGCTGCTATTCGCTATCTCGATTGTGAAGCCTCTGCTGCTGTATGGCAACCGCACGTCTTCACGGGCCCGTGTGACAGAAATCACGAAGGGGAAAGAGAACTGCGGGCTACATTGAAACTGCCCCTACGATGACCTGGCTCGTGAAGCTAGCCACGAACGCTCTCCAGTTTGTACAGCGCGCCGTTCCGCGAAAACGCGCGGCCCACCTGCAAACCGGCAGCCACGGAGAAACCGCCGCTTATCTCTTCCTGCGGGCGCAAGGATACCGCATCGTAGCCACCAACTTCCGTGTTGCCCAACATCACGGCGAAATCGACCTCATCGCGTGGGACGGCGAAGTGCTCTGCTTTGTCGAAGTCAAGACCCGTATCGGGGAAGGCCTTACCGCGCCGGAGGCCGCCGTGGACCGGGCCAAGAAAGCCCATATCCGCGGCGTGGCCAGAAAATATCTGTGGCGATTGCCGGGCGACCGCAATCCGCCTTGCCGCTTCGACGTTGTGAGCGTCAGCTATGCCGAGGCCGGTAGTCAGCCGCAGATGAGGTTGATCAGGGGCGCATTTCGCTGGCGCAATCGCGCTTCGCGCGCCGTCTTTTGATAAACATTCTTGTCCGTTCTTGGCACCTTCGCGCGTCTATGGGTCAGCAAAAAGAAATCGTGGATTATGCCTTCTTCGGTTAGGATCAAAATCAAAGAAACTCTGAACCCGGGCGGCGTCTGCCAGCATCTGCTCCAAGAACACTGAGGTTGAGTTGTGGGGAAACAGCAAATCAGTAAATTTGTACTTTTAGGTACAGTATCTTTCGGGATTCTGTTGCTGGGTTCCGCCTGCAGCACCTCGCAGGCCACACAGCCGCCTGCGCAACGCGCAATGCCGGTGAAGGTCCAGGCGGTGAATCTTGAGCCGGTGCCCCGGACCAGCGAGTATGTGGCCACCATTAAATCGCGGCGTTCGGCCAGCATCCAGCCGCAGGTGGACGGCGCCATCACCAAGATACTGGTGAATTCCGGCGATCACGTGCGCCCTGGGCAGGTGCTGATGACTATCGATCCATTGAAGCAGGAGGCGATCGTCAATCAGCAGCGCAGCACCGAAGCGCAGATGAAGGCCACCTACGATTACAACAATACGGAAGTCGAGCGGCAGCGCAAGCTCTACGAGGCGGGAGTCACCAGCAAGCAAGCCTACGACCAGGCGGTGCAGGCGTTCCAGAACTCCAAGGCGGCGTGGGAAGCTGCAACCGCTGCCAGGATCTCTGCCCAGCGCGAACTGGCCTACTATCACTTGACCGCTCCGTTCGATGGCATCGTTGGCGATATTCCGGTACATCTCGGCGATTACGTTTCTTCGCAGACGCTGCTGACCACGGTGAACGAAAACAAAGATCTCGAAGCCTACATCTACATCCCGACCGAGCAGGCCGGGAGCATTCAAATGGGTCTGCCGGTCCAGATCGTGACCAGCACCGGCGAGCCGATTGAGACGACCAAGATTTACTTCATCGCGCCGCAGGTCGACAACGCCTTACAGGGCATCCTGGTGAAAGCTCAGGTGCATGCCTCGCTCGACCGCTTCCGCAACTCGCAGTTAGTGAAGGCGCGGGTGGTTTGGAGCACGGCTCCGGCGCCCACGGTCCCGGTGCTCGCCGTGACGCGTATCGGCGGACAGTCGTTCGTCTACGTCGCCGTAGCCAGTGGAAATGGCCATGTGGCCAAGCAGCGCGCCGTGACTCTGGGCGAGACGATCGGAAACAAGTACGCAGTCACCGACGGTTTATCAGCCGGCGATCAGGTGATCGTCTCCGGAATCCAGTTCTTGAACGACGGTGTTCCCGTTCAACCCATCAGCTAACCCGGCGCAGAAGACGTTGCCGCAAAAGGTATCGTAGTGGTTGATTTTTTTATCCAAAGGCCCGTTTTTGCGACCGTCTGCGCGCTGCTGATCGTGGTGGGCGGCGCGGTGTGCATCCCCACGCTGCCCGTCTCGCTGTATCCCGCGCTTGCGCCTCCGCAGGTGACGGTGAGCTGCAATTACGTTGGCGCCAATGCGCAGGTAGTCGAGTCAGCCGTTACCACGCCACTGGAGCAGCAGATCAACGGTGTCGAGGGAATGCACTACATCACCTCGACCAGCGCCAATGACGGCACTAGCACGATCAACGTCGTTTTTCGCACCGGCTATGACCTGAACATCGCAGCAGTCGACGTGCAGAACCGCGTCGCCACTGCTACCGGCCGGCTGCCGCAGGAAATCAAGAACACCGGCATCACCATTACCAAGGCGAACCCCAACTTTGTCTTCGCCGCCGGCTTCTACTCGCCCGACAATAGTCTTTCCGACCAGTACATCTCGAACTACCTCGATGTGTACGTGAAAGACGCGCTCAAACGCGTCCCTGGTGTAGGCGACGTCGTCATCTTTGGCGAGCGCAAGTACGCCATGCGTATCTGGCTCGATCCTTCAAAGCTGGCGGCGCGGCAACTCACAGCCGCGGATGTCGTATCGGCGCTTCAGGAACAGAACGTCGAAATCCCCGCAGGCCAGTTGGGGCGGCCGCCCGCTAATCCCAAACAGGATTTCCAGATCACGCTGCGCGTTGTCGGGCGCCTCTCCCAGCCGAGCCAGTTTGAGAACATCATTATCAAGAACACGCCCAATGGCATTGTTCAGATCAAGGACGTGGGGCGCGCGGAAATCGGTTCGGAGAGCTACGATACCAACCTGCTGTATAGCGGGCACGAGGCGGTCGGAATCGGTGTGCAGCAACTCTCGGACGCCAACGCCCTGGCCGTGGACAAGCAAGCCAAGGCAGCGCTGGCCGAGCTCTCGAAATCGTTTCCACCCGGCATCAAGTACGTCATCGCCTTCGATACCACGACCGTGGTGGGCGACTCCATTCGCGAAGTGGTGACCACGCTGGAAGAAGCGATCATCATCGTGATCGCCGTCATCTTTCTGTTTCTGCTCGACTGGCGCGCCACCATTATTCCGGCGATTACAATTCCAGTCTCGCTGATCGGCACCTTCGCCTTTATCAAGGCCTTCAACTTCTCCATCAACTCGCTGACGCTGTTCGGAATCACGCTCGCGACCGGACTGGTGGTCGACGACGCCATTGTTGTCATCGAGAACGTGCAGCGGCACATCAGCGAAGACAAAACCGATCCGCGCACCGCAACTTCGGTGGCCATGAAGGAAGTGGCCAGCGCCGTGGTGGCGACATCGTTGGTGCTGATTTCGGTGTTCGTCCCGGTATCGTTTTTCCCCGGCACCACGGGCATCGTATACAAGCAGTTCTCGCTGACCATCGCCTTCGCGATCGCAATCTCGATGTTCAACGCGCTGACGCTGTCGCCGGCACTGGCGGCGATTCTGTTGCGTGGCGAGGAGCATAAATACAACGTCCTGGACTGGACGCGCGTCGGCTGGCTCTCCCGCGGGTATGGATCGTTTGCTCGCGGTGTTGACCGCACCATTCACGGCATGGGCAGGATGTACGGCGGCCTGCTTCGGCGCACGTTGAGGATCCGATACCTGATGGTCGTGCTGTTTGTTGCCGGGTTGGCCGCGACCGCCTACATGTACCGGCACGTTCCCACCGGATTCGTGCCCCAGGAAGACCAGAACTATTTCATCGTGGTGGTGCAGGCGCCGCAGGGCGCATCGTTGTCGTACACCACGCAGATATCGCATGAAGTGACGAAAGTCCTGCTTGCCGATCCGGATGTGTTCGGGACTTTTGCCGTGCCTGGTTTCTCGCTTTCCGGCGGCAGCGCATCGAACTACGGCCTGGTGTTCGCTCCCCTCAAGCCCATCGACAGCCGCAAAGGGAAGGGACATTCGGCGGCAGCAATCGTGGCTCGCGTGTCGCCCAAGCTGTTTGCCATTCCCGGAGCCATCGTGGTCGCGTTCGAGCCGCCGGCGATTCAGGGTATCGGCAGCTTTGGCGGATTTCAGTTTCAGCTCCAGGACCTGGGACGCAATACGCTGCAGGACCTGGATAACGTGGCGCACCAGATCGTGAACGCCAGCCACCAGCGTAAGGACCTTACCGGACTATTCACCAGTTTCACAGCGAACGATCCGCAAGTGCTGGTGCAGATCGATCGCGACAAAGCCAAGGCCATGGGAGTGCCCATGAGCCAGATCACGCAGGCGCTGGGCGTGTACATGGGCTCGCAGTACGTCAACGATTTCGATTTCAACAATCGTTCCTACCGGGTTTATGTGCAAGCTGATGAGCCCTTCCGCATGCGCGCCCGGGATTTGCGCGAGTACTACGTGCGCTCCGACACCAACGGACTGGTGCCGCTGGGCAATATCGTTCGCTTGCAGGACACCGAAGGGCCGCAGGTGATTAACCATTTCAACCTCTTCCGCTCGGCCGAGATTGATGGCGCGCCTGCACCCGGATATAGCTCTGGTGAGGGCTTGCAGGCGATGCAGGACTTGTCGAAGCAGCACATGATGCAGGGCATGTCATATAGCTGGTCAGGTCTGGCGCTGGAAGAAGTCGAAGCCGGCGGCAAGGCGGTCATCATCTTTGGGCTGGGATTGCTGGTCGTCTACCTCACGCTTTCGGCGCAATACGAGAGCTTCGCGCTGCCCTTCATCATTCTGTTGGCGGTGCCCATGGCGGTGCTGGGCGCGCTGCTGTTCATCTCCATGCGCGGGCTGGTGGACGACGTTTATGTGCAGATTGGCCTGGTGATGCTGATCGGACTCTCGGCGAAGAACTCGATTCTCATTGTGGAGTTTGCCGAGCAACTCCTGGAGCAGGGCCGCTCGATTGTCGAAGCCGCTATCGAAGCCGCCGAACTTCGCTTGCGCCCCATTCTGATGACCTCGTTTGCGTTTATTCTGGGCGTCCTGCCGCTCTACTTCGCGACCGGCGCGGGTCAGATTGGGCGTCATTCGGTGGGCACCGCGATTGTTGGCGGAATGTTGTTTTCCACGATTCTGAATCTCGCTTTCATTCCGGTCCTGTACGTGATCTTGAAGAGCTTGCTGGTGCGGATTTCCTCAGGCCGCACCAAAGCAGAGGAAGAAGAGAAAGAGGCGCGAGCAGCCTAGACCGCGGGACGCGCTTGCCTGCCGCCAGCGGTATAGCTAGAATAAAACTGCTTCGAAGAACGTCCCGCAAAACAGGCGCGTAGCTCAGTTGGTTAGAGCGCTACCTTGACACGGTAGAGGTCAGGAGTTCGAGTCTCCTCGTGCCTACCATATCTCCATGCCTGCTCTTTATATCCTGCAGAGTACGACCACAAACAAGTTCTACGTAGGATCCGCTCAGGATCTGGCAGCAAGGATTGCTGAACACTGCAGAGGCCACAGTCCCTATACGAGAAACCGGGGACCGTGGGTGCTTGTTTACCAGGAGGAGTTCGCAACCCTGGCCGAAGCGCGTCGCCGCGAGCGGCAGGTGAAGTCGTGGAAATCGCATCGTTCAATCCTGCAGTTAATTCAGCCAGCCGTTGGTTAGGGCGTCCCGGCGAGCCGGGAAGGTCAGGAGTTCGAGTCTCCTCGTGCCTACCATATCTCCATGCCTGCTCTTTATATCCTGCAGAGTACGACCACAAACAAGTTCTACGTAGGATCCGCTCAGGATCTGGCAGCAAGGATTGCTGAACACTGCAGAGGCCACAGTCCCTATACGAGAAACAGGGGACCGTGGGTGCTTGTTTACCAGGAGGAGTTCGCAACCCTGGCCGAAGCGCGTCGCCGCGAGCGGCAGAGACAAGAATTTTTCATTTAACACGGAGCCACGAGACTGCGGTCTTTTTGTTGGTTCCGGGGCCCCAACGCTTCTTCCGAACGGCTTTTTTTACAGATTCGGAAACTGGTTCTGCCGTTGTCATGAGATTAATCGTTTTCATGTGCCCAAACTTTCCTCGAACCGGACATGCCAGCCGTAGCGAAGGAATGTTTGGGACAAACTCTCGCTTTACCCGCCTTGAACCCGCGGGAAAAGACGTAGGGCGGTCGGCGTCTTTGGTTGCAGTATGGACGATTTATTGCCAGTAATCGTCCCAAACATGGGGGAGTGGAACGTGAATGTATCCAGACGGCAGCTCAAACATACTATCGGCCACTGCCCAATCGCGAATATCTTTCACTTCG
The DNA here is from genome assembly GCA_963846815.1 of uncultured Acidobacteriaceae bacterium. Classification (GTDB taxonomy): domain Bacteria; phylum Acidobacteriota; class Terriglobia; order Terriglobales; family Acidobacteriaceae; genus CAVVDY01. Next base: position 1,516,117 of record CAWJXG010000001.1, read on the forward strand.
TACGTGACGTTTACGATTTGCCACCTAAGTGCGATCTCCAGCTTGTCATCCGTCCACAGGTAGATGTGCATCCCGCGATGGTTCACCAGTTCCCACTTCGTAGCCGGACGCCCCTCTATGTCCTCTTTTGCGACCATCTTGCAGGCGGACGGGTGTTCGGAAGCTGGGCAAGGAGAACCATTTGTCATGGCCGGCAGAAATGTCGAGACTGCCGCGTTACCGATATCCGCATAGGACTCGGATTGCGGGAAAATCACCCAGCCCTTCTTCTGCGCAATGATGTAAACGACCAATATAGAGCCGAGATCCACTCGCAGCCTGCCCTTGGTCATGTACAGCTTTCCATTCGTCACTGGCGGTTGGGCGAACGGCATGGCGAGACGAACATCGGCAGTGAATCCGGGCTGCGCGTCGGCGGCGGTTTTCTTCTTGCAACCTGTCGCGAGCGCAAGAAGCAGAGCGACCGCGAAGATTAGGTTGCGAATGAGTTTGATCAAGCCGACAGCATTATAGCTCTCGATTATTGTTGCGAGCAGGCCAACTCACACCCACGCTGTCCCGGACAGGTTTTCTTTTCCAATCCTGCAGTTAATTCAGCCAGCCGTTGGTTAGGGCGTCCCGGCGAGCCGGGAAGGTCAGGAGTTCGAGTCTCCTCGTGCCTACCATTCTTTTCCCTTCCATTGCTTTCGAAGATCCTCTGTGATCCCGTGTTGGCCCGAGGCTGCGCGCGTTTGTCGCGATTCTCACCGCAAACGTTTCCCGCAATTTGACTGTCGCCAGACACCACCGTGACAACCGGTGCGATTAGACCAAGTACCTTCTCGCCTATGGACGCGGAGACTTTCAGTGGGCTTCGCGTTTCCAAGTTGAATCGGAGGTGACTATGTTGTTCTGGAAAAATCAGCGACGGTGCAATGCCGTCTTGGTGACTAGTGTTCTGCTGCTTGCGATGGGGGTTTGCACAATGCCGTCACAGGCGCAGATGTTTACCCGAACGGACCTCGTTACGCAAAGCAACGATCCGAATCTCATTAACGCCTGGGGCCTTTCCAGAAGTTCCGGCAGCCCGTGGTGGGTGTCCGACAACGGCACCGGACTGACTACTCTTTACGACGGAGCCGGAGTGGTTCAATCGCTGGTGGTGACCATTCCGCCACCACCCGGTATGCAGGGGCCGTCCGCTCCCACGGGGCAGGTCTACAACTACACAACGAGCTTTCAGATCGCATCGGGCAAGGCAGCGAGCTTTATTTTTGTGACTGAGGACGGCACCATTTCCGGATGGAACCCGCAGGTAAATGCAACCAACGCCATCCTTACGGTGAATCGCAACGGAATCGCGAGCTATAAAGGCATTGCCCTGGCACAGACTCCCAGCGGTCCCCGGTTGTATGCCACTAACTTCAAGACCGGCGCGGTCGAAGTGTTCGATGCGAACTTCCATCTCGTGCCGCTGGCAAGTTCGAAGCAGTTCCGGATTCCCGGGCTCGATGAGAACTGGGCGCCATTCGGTATCCAGAGCGTCGGCGGCGACCTAGTTGTTACCTTCGCCCACCGTATGCCGGGCCAGGAGGATGAAGATCACGGTCCCGGACTGGGATGGGTCGGGGTCTTCGATACCCAGGGCAACCTGCTACTCACTCTCGAGCATGGCAACTTTGAAAACGCGCCCTGGGGCATCGCCATGGCGCCAAGCGACTTTGGCGTCTTCAGTCATCGTCTCATCATCGGCAACTTCGGCGATGGTTGGCTCCACGCCTATAACCCATTTACCGGGAAACACGAAGGCGCCTTGCTGGATGCCAACGGCAAGCCCATCGCGATCGATGGTTTATGGGGGTTGTCCTTTGGCAACAACGGCAAGGCAGGGGCTTCGAATGCGCTTTATTTCTCCGCCGGACCGGGGGACGAGAGCCAGGGCCTGTTCGGCAATCTGGTTCCCGTCGCGGGGGATCAGCGCGGCAGCAACGACTGATCATTAGGCCTCCTATGCACAGGCGGCATCCGGCCGGAGCGGGGTTGTTCAGCAGAGCCCTCTCCGGCTGGATGTTTTCCATATCGTGCGGCCGGGTGCCGTACTAGTATTAGCAGCAAAGTTCCCACACGGGGTGAGCGTCCATGGACAAGGTTCTGATTGTGGAAGACAGCCGCCCGATGCAGCGGGCGTTGCAACGCGCTTTCTCAGCCGAGGGTTATCAGGTCGACGTCGCTTCCGACGGCCCGGCCGGGCTCACCAGCTTCCGCGAGCAGCGTCCCAAGGCGGTGTTGCTGGATCTCAAATTACCTGGCATGCATGGGCGGGAGTTATGTCGCGAGTTCAAGACAATTGCTCCCGACGTTCCTGTCATCGTGCTGAGCGCCAATGCCGAAGTGGACGACAAAGTCCTGTTGCTGGAATTGGGCGCAGACGATTACGTTACCAAGCCGTTCAGTCCCAAAGAACTTCTGGCGCGAGTGCGAAGGGCAATGCGGCGCACGGAAGTTTCCCCTCCCAAGGAGGAGCCGACCAGGCGTTACAGTTTCGCCGACGTGGTGGTCGACTGCGAAGCCATGGAGGTCACGCGCGAAGGTCACAGAGTGACACTCACCGCGCAGGAATTTCGGCTATTGAAGTATTTGCTGGAGCATCCCGGCCGCGTTATTTCACGCGACGATTTGCTGAACCAGGTTTGGGGATACAATAACTATCCCTCAACTCGAACCGTTGACAATCATATTTTGCGCCTGCGTCAAAAGCTGGAAGTTGACCCCACCACGCCGCGGCATTTCCTTACGTTGCACGGAGTGGGTTACAAGTTTGTCAGCGTGACCGACATGGCCGCATCCTAACGGGGACCTAACCATCGCACGATTTGCTTTGCGTACGCAGCTGTTGCTGGCCATGTTGGCCATCTTCGCCGCTCTGACGGCTACCAGTCTGTTGGTAGTGCGCGAGTCGGTCAGCAGCGAAGTGCGCCGTCGAATCGCACAGGCGACGGAGTCTTCGGTGGCCGATTTCGTGCGCATCGAGCAGCAACAGAGTGCAGAACTGGAGCGCTCGGCGGCTCTGCTCTCCGAGATGCCGATCCTGAAGGCGCTCATGACTGCACCGGACAGGGCAACCATCCAGGATGCATCCACGGAATACCGCAAACTCTCCGACACCGACCTGTTGCTGCTAGCCCGGCCCAATGGCGATGTGGTTGCGGTCCATGCCACCAGTCCGGGAATGAGCTATTCCGACGCCGCCAGGCTGCTGGGAGTCGTGCTGCAACGCCGCGAAGATACAGGACTATGGCAGCAGGGCAATGAGATTTACCTCGTCGTGGTGCGGCCGATCATCGCCGGCAGCGGCAGTGAGATAAACCCGCTAGGCTACCTCGCCATCGGCAAACGAATCGATAACGAAGTTGCAAAACAGTTGGGGAGTTTCGCGGGCGGCGAGGTACTGCTGGTCGCCGGTAATGAGGTGGTAGCGGCGACACGGCGATTCGAACCGCCCCAGTTGCAGAACATCTACGACCATAAAAGCGATGGCTCAGACCTGCGGCTGGGAGAACTAAATTACGCCATTGCCAGCGTCAATCTGCCGGCAAGTTCATCGACGACCATCAACTGCTATCTGCTGCTGCCTCTGACCGATTGGGATGCATTCCTCAGCCGGCTGAATCAGCGGATCCTGCTGCTCGGCGCAGTCGCGGTCTTCGGCGCCATCATCCTGATGCTGCTTATCTCGCGAGCCATCACCGGTCCGCTGGAAGCGCTGGTTTCCGCCGTCCGCGCGCTGGCGGAAGGGAATTACAGGTACAGTTTGCAGCCCAGCGGTTCGGTGGAAGTCGCCGAGTTGGGAACGGCCTTCAATACCATGCGCCAGCAATTGCTGGAGTCGCAGCGGAAACAACTTGAGGCTGAACGTCTGGCCGCACTGGGCCGGGCCGCCGGCTCCATCTCACACGATCTTCGGCATCAGCTTGCCGCCGTTCTGGCCAATGCGGAGTTCCTGTACAACGTGGAAGAGCTCCATTTCGACCGTGAGGAGATCTATGGTGAGGTACAGCGCGGCGCCGCGCAGATGACCGAGCTGATTGATTCGCTGATGGAAATTGCGCGCGACAAACCCAACCTGGCGCCCATCTCCTCCGATCTGGGCAGGGTAGTGCGCAAAGCCGCCGAATCGGTTCTGGCGTTTCCTGAATTGCGCGAGTGCAACATCGAAGTGCGGGAGCAGGGCAGCAGCAACGGCGTGTTCGATCCCCGCAAGCTGGAGCGCGCGTTCATCAATCTACTGCTCAACGCCTGCGAGGCCGTTGCGCGTGATGGCGGCCGGGTAGATGTCGAGATCACGGGCGACGAAAACTACCTCGAATGCAGGGTGAAGGACAATGGCGCCGGCATACCCGAAGCCATCCGACTATCACTGTTCGAGCCGTTCGTCAGCGCCGGCAAAACCAACGGCACGGGCCTGGGACTGGCCATTGCCAGGAAGATCGTAGAAGACCATGGCGGGGAGATCCAGCTGGAGGCGACCTCTTCCAGTGGGTCGGTGTTCACGGTTCGTTTGCCCCGCCAGGTTTCCGCCGCGCAGACGTACGCGCCGGCCGCAGCCTCTGCGAATTCGATTTGAGCTAACATTGCCCATCCCGATTGGGGCCCCTGACGCCGCACAACCGCGAGGACCACCATGAACCGAGCCGGCATTTTCTTCCTGTTTCTCTTTGTATGGATCACGCCCTTAACCGCCCAGCAGGCCGCCTCCTCGCCGCCATCGGAAAGCGCGATTCAGCAACTCAGCGCCCAGGTGGCGAAGCTGGCTTCCTCGCTGGAAGCTACGCAATCGGAATTGAAGGCGTGCCGCGAAGAGATTCATCAGTTGCGCACGGAACTACAGAGCTCAAAGGCTGAGGCTGAGGCCGGGGCACAAGGCGGCGACACCAGTGGCAGCGATCTTTCACATTCCGTTGCCGACTTGCGCGAAGAGCAGAACGTCACCGACAGCCGGCTGCAGCAGCTCGATCAGGTGAAGGTTGAGAGTGGATCGAAGTATCGGGTGCGCTTGTCGGGCCTGGTCTTGTTCAACACCTTCGTGAACCGCGGGACAGTGGATACCATCAGCGTGCCGAACCTCGCCTTGCCCACGCCTGCCGGACAGGCCAATGGCAATACCGGCGCGACGTTGAGCCAAACCTTGCTAACGCTGCAGACCTTTGGTCCGGAGATCGCGGGGGCGCGCACCAGCGGCGAAGTCTCCTTCGATTTCTATGGCGGATTTACGCGCACCCTGGACGGATACGTCCTGGGCATCGCCAGAATGCGCACCGCGAACATTGCATTTAACTGGAGCAAGTGGTCGCTGCAATTTGAGCAGGACAAGCCTTTCATCTCGCCCTTGTCCCCAACCACGTTGGCAGCTATCGGGACGCCGGAGTTCGCCTACTCGGGCAACTTGTGGACATGGACACCGCAGATGGTCGGCGAGCGCACCTGGAAGCTATCCGACACCGTGAAAGCCCATCTGCAATTTGGGCTGCTCGATGCTTTCGACGGTGAATATCCTTCAAGCTATTACTTGCGCCAACCGGAAGCCGGAGAGTTGTCGCGAACGCCGGGACTGGCAGCGCGGCAGAGCTGGGATTTCCCCATCGGCCAGCAGAGCGCGACGGTTGGTGCGGGCGGGTATTTTGCCCGCCAGAATTACGGCTATGGCCGTGTCCTCGACGCCTGGGCAGCTACGCTTGATTGGAATTTACCATTCGGCGAGCGCTGGGACTTGTCCGGTGAACTGCACCGCGGACGTGGCTTGGGCGGCATGTGGGGCGGTATCGGAACCAGCGTTGTCTACACCGGCTCGGATAGCGATTCCTCCGCGGATATTGTGGGAGTCAATACCGTGGGCGGGTGGTCGCAGCTCAAATTCAAACCTGCCGCCAAGTGGGAGTTGAATGGCGCCTTCGGCGAGGAGAGTCCATTCGCGGCGGACCTGCGTCAGAATGGCGATCCGAACTACCAGCCGTTTCTGCGCAACTGGACAACCATGGTGAATGTAATTGACCATCCCAAATCAAACCTGATGCTTTCGCTCGAGTATCGTCATCTGAATAGCGTGATGTTCAGCGGTGCGCCCCATACCGCCGAACAGGTGAACATGGGAGTGGGAGTGGCGTTCTAATGTTCCGGGTGGTCAAAGTTTTGCTGTGCCTGCTTGTCTGCTGCGCGGCGGCCACCGCACAGGACGCACATGTCAGCGGACAGGTGATCGTCGAGCGCAATCATAAACCGCTACACAATGCTTCTGGCGCCGTTGTGTGGCTTACGCCAACCCGCGGCGAAGCGCCGCTTCCCACGGCGGACAAGGTTTTCCGGCTGACGCAAAAAAACAAACGCTTCGAGCCCCATTTGCTGGTAGTACCGATCAACTCCGCGGTGCTATTCCCCAACCAGGACCCGTTCTTTCACAACGTATTTTCGGTTTATGAGGGCACACGCTTCGATCTGGGTCTCTATGAGAGCGGCTCGTCTCGCCAGGTGCGTTTCACCCGCCCCGGGCCTTCCTACATCTTCTGTAATATTCACCCCGAAATGAGCGCAGTCATCCTGGTCATGACCACTCCTTACTATGGGGTCACCGATGCTGAAGGGAACTACTCGATCGAAAATGTGCCGCCTGGGGAATACCAGCTATCCGTCTGGTATGAACGTGCGCAACCGGAGCAGCTAAAAGCATTGCAACATCGAGCCTCCGTTTCGCTTTCCGCTAGCCGGGTTGCTCCGATAACGATTCTGGCTGCTCCCAGTGTGGCCGTGAATCATAAGAACAAGTTCGGCCAGGACTACGAACCGCAACCAAGCTATCCGTTGCCTTAGCGTTTATAGACTGTGAAATGAGCGACCAGGCAAAATTTATACTGCCCGGGCCAACCCAAACTGCTGCCGCGACATCGAATCAACTTGCGCGAGTTGCCTTCGACACTGCGCGCTGATACATCTGCTTACTGCCCGTCCGACAATGCTATTCAGCATGGGGATTCGCTGAGACGACGCTAGATGACGACCCGGCCGCAATTACATGCCTCAGGTGTGCATTCCCCTCGGACCCGAGCGAGGAGAAGGCCCGCCATGCTGTCATGTCGGGCGATAGTGAAATGGCGAGGCTCATGCGAGCCCACGACTGGGCGAGCACGTCTTTGGGGCCCGTGGCAACCTGGCCAAACAGCCTGCGTTCGGTGGTCAGCCTGATCCTCAACTCCCAGCACCCCATGTGGGTCGGCTGGGGCCCGGAAGCTGTCTTCCTTTATAACGACGCCTACATCCAGGTGCTTAGCCTGGCGAAGCACCCCTGGGCGCTGGGCCGGCCGACAGCCGAGGTCTGGGCGGAGATATGGGATATCTGTGGACCTCTCGCCGCGAAAGTGTTTGAGAAGGGCGAACCGACGTTTGCCGACGAAGTACGCCTCTTCATGAATCGCGGCGATTCCGTGGAAGAAACCTACTATTCGTTTTCCTATAGTCCTATTCGCGACGAATCCGGGAAGATAGCCGGCCTTTTCTGCCCCTCCGCCGAGGTGACGCCCAAAGTTCTGAACGCCCGCCGGTTGCGCACTCTTTCAGAGCTTTCGGCGGCAGCCTTCGTGGAGAAGACGGTTGACAGCGCGTGCGCCTCGGTTACCCGCACTTTGGGAAGAAATTCCGACGACGTGCCGCGCGCTGCTTTACGTATTGGCGCCTGACTCCCAGGAGTTGGTCTTGAAGGGTATAGCGCGAGTCTCGGCGCAAGCGGCTGAAGTCGCATCGGCCCACCTCACCTCTCCCGGCGCCGGGAACGCAGAGAGCGTCGCCCGTTTCGAGGAGGTCGTTCGCGCCGGCACAATACACGTGGTTTCCGTGGCCGATATCGAGTCTCTGCCGCTTGGCTCCGCAGACCAGAAGGTGAAACAAGCGATCATTCTTCCGGTTATATCAAGAGTAGAAGATCGGGTTATCGCGATCCTGATCGCGGGCATCAATCCCACCCGGCAACTGGACAGCGAATACCAGACGTTCTATGACCTGATTTCCGGACACGTGGCAACCGCCATCTCCAATGCGCGGGCTTATCAGGAAGAACGCAAGCGCGCGGAGGCGCTGGCAGAGCTTGATCGGGCGAAGACGACGTTCTTCAGCAACGTGTCGCATGAGTTTCGTACCCCTCTCACACTCATGCTGGGCCCGCTCGAAGATCTATTGGCAAAGCCGGCTGACCCGGCCACGGCGGAAGATCGGCCCTTGCTCGAGGTGGCCCATCGAAATGGGGTTCGGCTCCTCAAGCTGGTCAATACCCTGTTGGACTTCTCGCGAATTGAAGCTGGCCGGGGAGCTGTGAGCTATCGCCCCGTCGATCTGGCGAAGTTCACGACCGAGTTGGCGGGCATTTTTCGCTCGGCCACCGATCGCGCTGGACTCAAGCTCTCCATTGCTTGCCGCCCCTTGCCGCGACCGGTGTATGTCGACGTGGAGATGTGGGAGAAGATCGTCCTCAACCTGATTTCCAACGCCTTCAAATTCACTTTCGACGGCGAGATCTCGGTTTTGCTGCAAGACCGCGACGGCGGCGCTGAGTTGATTGTGAGCGATACGGGCATCGGGATCCCGGCTAAGGAATTACCGCGCATTTTCGATCGTTTTCACCGCGTGGAAAGCAATCGCGGGCGCAGTCACGAAGGTTCAGGAATTGGTCTTTCTCTGGTCCAGGAGCTGGTGAAACTCAACGGTGGTTCGATCGATGTCGTAAGCGAACCGAGTGTGGGTACCAGATTCCGCGTGCAATTGCCTTATGGAACCAGCCACCTTCCGCAGCACCTTTTATCTGAGAAACAAGCGGCCATTCCACAGGGGATAATTGGAGCGCCGTATATTGCCGAGGCCCTAAGTTGGATCGACGCCAACGCTTCGGAGTTCGATACTCAGGACACAAGCTACGCCGGACATCTGTCCGGGGAAATCGAAGAGGCCGGTTCCGTACTGGTGGTTGACGACAATCCTGACATGCGGCACTACGTTGCCCGTCTCCTGGCAGGCCGCTTTCGGGTGATCGCCGCCGACAACGGGAAGGCAGCGCTGGAACTGGCGCTCAAGGAACAGCCCGACCTGGTGCTGACCGACGTCATGATGCCGGAGATGAACGGGTTCGAATTGCTTGCCGAACTGCGCAGCAACCCGGCGACCGCAACTATCCCCATCATCCTTTTGTCGGCGCGGGCCGGCGAAGAGTCGCGCATCGAGGGATTGCAACGGGGCGCGGACGACTACCTGGTCAAACCGTTCAGCGCCCGGGAACTACTGGCGCGGGTCGAGAACAACCTGACACTGGCGCACCTGCGGCGTGACGCGGAGAACCGCATCAAGGAAAGTGAAGCGCGGTTTCGCGCGCTGGTCGCAGCCAGTTCCGATCTGATCTACCGCACCAGCCCGGATTGGAGCGAGATGCGGCAGCTGGGCAGTCACGGGAAGAAGCCTGACGCAGAGTTTGCCAACTATCTCTGGATCGATACGTACATTCACCCGGATGACCGGACGCCGGTACTGGGAGCTATACAGGAAGCGATACGGAAGAAGATCAACTTTGAGTTGGAGCATCGTGTTCTGCGCGCCGACGGAACTGTGGGCTGGACCTTTTCCCGGGCGGTTCCGATCCTGGACGCGAATGGCGAAATCCTGGAATGGTTCGGAGCAGCCAGCGACATTACCTCCCGCAAGCAGGCGGAACAAGCCCTGCTGCGCAGCGAAAAACTAGCGTCTGTCGGACGTATGGCAGCTTCTATCTCGCATGAGATAAATAATCCCCTCGAAGCGGTGACCAATACGCTCTTCCTTGCGCAGACCGTGGACGGCTTGCCGGAGGCCGCGCATCAGTTCCTCGAAGTCGCGGACGGCGAACTGAAGCGAGTGGCTCACATCACCCGGCAAGCTCTGGGTTTCTATCGCGAGTCCAACGCGCCAACCGTCACCTCAATCAATTCCGTTCTCGATTCCACCGTCGAGCTACTGAGCGCAAAGGTTAAAGCAAAAAGCGTGGTCCTGCAGAAAGACTGGAAGGCTGAAGTTTCAGCCAAAGTCGTGGCCGGCGAACTTCGGCAGGTGTTTTCCAACCTTTTGGCCAACAGCCTCGATGCTGTTGACGAACACGGCGTGGTCAAGCTCCGATGCTCGGCCATGGGATCGAGGAACGGCAGCAAATTGGTTCGGGTGACCATCGCTGACAACGGAAAGGGAATAAGCCCGGAGCTTAAGCCTCACCTCTTCGAGGCGTTTTTTACAACCAAAGGCTCGGTTGGCACCGGCCTTGGCCTGTGGGTCAGCAAGCAGCTCGTGGAAAAGCACGGTGGCCGCATTCGGGTGCGTTCCGGCACTGACGGACGGCGTCGCGGCACCACATTCTCGGTCGTGTTCCCGACCGATGCTGCGAAGCACTAGTTTGTCGTCGGGCGCGCGTTGGTCAACCGGATAACGTGCTCCGCGCTTTTGACACGCAACTTACCCGCTGCTACCATCAAACCTTGAATTTGCCCCACCTGTCAGCGTCCCCGTCGTCTAGCCCGGCCTAGGACATCGCCCTTTCACGGCGGTAACACGGGTTCAAATCCCGTCGGGGACGCCAAATATCTCAACAACTCAGCGCGATTTACGAGTGCAGACGGCCGGCTCGCCTAGCCGATCATTTTGCGTTGATCGCCGATGCGGCGTTCGCGTTCGTTTGCGAATCGCTCGACGCCGGCGAAAATCGTGTCAGTATCGAGATGCGCTTCCGCAATCACATCCGGTTCCAGGCCGCCGCTTCTCCAGCAGTTATCGAAGTCGGAGGTAAGTGAATACTCGTCCGTCAACGGACCGAGGTCGCGCAGCGGCCACATGCGTCGCGTGCCCGTAGATACCACCATCAAATCGTAGCGAGCCTCGGGCGGCAGCACGGAATCGCGATAGGCTTGCGGCTGGCGATCGAATAAGTCCTCGCTGATGGCGGCGATCACTTTCACGTTCACCCCGGCCGCTTCGAGTTTCGGCAGCGCTTTCACCAGATTCACCGTGGAACTTGAGCCTTGCGCGATGACGTAGCCGTGGCGCGGCTTACCGGGCGCGAAATCGCGGATCACGTACAGGCCTTTTGCCGCAGCGCGCAGATCGGAGTCGGCGAAATGGCTGCGGTCGGCGACCGCGAAGTCGGGACGCGCCACTTCCAGCGTGATGATGCCGACATGCGGATCGCGGGCCGCGATTTCCGCTGCCGCGAAATAGCCGGGTGCGACGTCGTTGTAGTCCCAGAAGCTCAGATTGATTACCTGGCCGCGCGGGAAGAGCTTCCACACTTGCGGCGCGAAGATGCCGAAGTGGGTGCGGGCGTCGGCTGCGGTTTCAGGTCCGGAGTGGGCGGTGAGAATATGCAGCACGCCGACGCGGAATTTGCTGTCCTGATTTTGCTGACTCCACACCCGCGCCGGAGTGTACATCAGCGGCGTGAACGCTCCATAGGTGCCGCTCAAAGCCCAGACGCCGGCGAATTGTTCGGGATCGACGGAAGCGCTTTGACTCACCAGCCCGATGGCGGTGGAAACGTTGCCCGCTTCCTGAATAGGCGCTTTCAAGCGCGTGCCCAGCGGATTGTTCGTGGGACTGTAGTGTCCCCACAAACTGCCGTGCTCCACGTTGATCGACTCCGAAAGATCGGCGGCCACGGTGAAGAACCGTCCGCCGGTGACGTAATTCATCCACTTGATGATTTCGGAAATCGCGCGCCGGGCTCCGGCTTTCTCGCCCGGCTTCTTGAAGAGCTCAATGCTGACTTGCTTCTCGGCGCCGGAAATCGCATTGCGAATCGAGAGCTTTTGCTGCTCTTCCGGTAGCGCCGCGACGCGCAGGCGATCGTCGAGGAACGGATCGCTGGTGGTCGAGATGCGCAACTTCACGTCGTCGCGCACGGTATCGCCGATTTCCACCAGGCGCTCGGCCAGGCGATCCCCCAATCCGTTGTGGTCGAGCAGCGACATCACCACGTCGATGTTCGTCTTGAACTGGATCAGGCGTTCGCGATTGTCGCTGACCGCGCCCTTGCGAATTCCTTCGAACTCCACGCCGTACTGCTTCTCGAAGGTCTGCGCCAGCGCGACAAAATACTCCGAGTTCATCTTCAGCGCGTAAGGATGGCTCGGGTAACTCACCAGTTGATCGCCGTTGTAACCGGGGATTTTTCCGTCGACGGAGGCGGGCCACCAGCCCTTGATGGTTTTGCCGATGGCGACGACGGGACGGCGGTCGTGCGGGTCCACTTCATCCATCGCCTTCAGCGCCGCGGCCACTTCGCCGTAATCGTTACCGTTGGCGAGCGTGAAAACATTCCATCCATACGACGTCCATTGGCCCACGAGATCGTAGACGTCGCAAAACTGAGCGGCGATCACGCCACCAATCTTGCCCCCAATCAGGCAATCGTCGATGCCGGCGTTGTTGTCGGAAATCATCACCCGCAAACGCTTTCCCACCTGCAGCGCGAGTGCCTGCGTCTTGAACTCCTGCGCGTGACCTTCCGTAAGTGCGAATTCGCCTTCCAGCGCGATCACTTTCGGCGAGGCCGGCGCGCCCACCACATCCCAAAACGCCGCTTTGCCAGCGGCCGTAGCGATGCCGATGCCCGAGGGTCCGCCGTTCACGTCGTTGGTGACGTCGGTGCTTTCGGCATGACCGGAGAGCGCGCGAATGCCGCGGCCTTTGGCTTGCGCGAATAGCGGATGGTTTTCCAAATCCGTGTCGTGCAGCAGCTTCTTCAGCGCGCCCGCGCCGCGCCGAAATCCCAACGCGTCGATGGGAAGCATCGCGACCTGCGGGTCGACTTGATATCGCGGATCGCCGGTCTGCTGATACTTGCGATACAGCGCCTGGCCCATGATCATCCACAGGGCATAGCAGGTGGGAATCGAGTGCCCCGCCGCCAGCATGAATTTGTCGGAGTAAGGATGCTTCGGCCGGCGGTAATCGTATCGGAGTCCGCCGTTTTCAGGACCGACCAAATGCGCCGCAACATTGTACGGCGTGTAGGCGAGCGGTCCGCCGAGGTGCCCGGTCTGGGCATAGTTTCCGAGCAGCACCAGGGTCATGCAGGTCATGTACCCAATGTCGTCGAGCAGCGGATCGTACCCCAAAGTCTCTTGCTGGGAGGGAGAAGCAGCTAAGTGAGTGCTTGATGTCATAGACGGTCTCAAAATGAGCTACATCATCATACCAATGATGATCCAGGGAAATCGGACCGGCTAGCGGTTAAGGAATACCCGGACCTGAGCTCGCTTGGATTTAGCAGGATGGACCCGGCCGGCACAGGTCGTGTTGCGGGCGTGCAGGTCGCCGCTCAGCCCGGACAAAAAAAGTAGCAACCTGCTTTGAAGTTCCCGCATCTACCCCCACCATAAATTGGGGTCTGCTCGTTCCGAACCGGCGTCTGGCATAAAAAAGCGGTCGTATACGTCCGCAAACATAGCGTTGTCTCAAGCAGGGAGTGGCGATGATCTTTACGAAGAGCCGCACTGTCCGCTTAGTTCTCGGTTTGCTTGCATGCTGTGTGATCCCGACGGCTGGCTGGCCGCAGCAGCCATCGACAACGCCATCTCCGCAAACCTCCGCTGTGCTGCCGGGTTCAACCGCAGGCCAGTACGCCGAGATTGATGTCTGTAAAACTTGCCATCAGGAGATCTGGGACAAGCATTTCATGGGAACGCCGCATTCCGCCCTGCTCAAGAGCGGGGAACACGGATGCCAGTCCTGTCATGGCCCCGGGCAGGCGCACGTAGACGCGGGCGGCGATCCCACCAAGATCATCCGTTTTGAGACGCTCTCTCCCTCGCAGACCGCGGCCATCTGCATCAAGTGCCATCAATCCAGCCTGGAGACTACGAACTTCGCCACTTCCGTACATTTGTCCAATGGAGTGACCTGCACCTCCTGTCATAACCCGCACAAGTTTGAGGATGTCAACTTCATGCTGGTGAAACCACAAACCACTTTGTGTTTCGGATGCCACAAACAGCAGCAGGCGGAATTTGCCAGACCCTATCGGCACCGGGTTGAGGTTGGCCTGATTCAATGCAGTGACTGTCACAATCCTCACGGGACCGAGCGGGGTGGTCAGATCCGCTCGGCAGCCGGCCAGTTTGCGGTTTGCACCAAGTGTCACACCGACACCATGGGGCCCTTCGTCTTCGAGCACGCACCGGTGACAACCGAGGACGGTTGCCTCAATTGCCATGTGCCTCATGGTTCCACGAATCCTCGATTGCTGCAGGTGAATAACGTCAACTTCCTTTGCCTGCGATGCCACACTCCGAATATGAACGGGGCCGCAGGCAGGCCCATGGGACCGAACCACGATCAGTCGGCGAAGTACCAGGCATGCACAACATGCCACACACAGATCCACGGCTCTAACTTCAGTCCGGTGTTCTTCCGCTGAGAGGACGTTATGCGATTCCTAACGATCCATCGGTCGCATCTATGGCTCGGACTCGCAGTGGCCGGGCTCGGGTTGGCAACCCTAAGTTTCGCGCAGGTTCCGTCGGCACCGTCGCCTGCTGCGCCGCCGCCGGATGCGCAAGAAGGTAAGGACATTGGCGGCTTTCACGTGACGCAATCCATCGACTTTGGCGGCCGCATTAACGACACCACAGGCAGTACGGCGATGTATGACACCCTGGTGAATGATCAAAGTGGGGCGCGCATCCTCGATCAGTCGCTGACCATGCAGGCCAAGGACCACGAAGAATTGTTCGACACACTCACCCTGTCGAGCTTTGGATGGGGTGGCGACCCCGAGCAGGCGGCTCGTCTGCGCATTGCCAAGTATCGCTGGTACAACTTCAGCGGAAGCTACCAGCACATGCAGAACTATTTCGACTACGACCTGTTTGCAAACCCGCTGAACCCGGCCCCGCCTGCGGGCAATCCCGCGGCGCCAGTTCTATTCTCGCCGCACACCTACTTCGACCGGCAGAATCTTTACAACTTCGATCTTGTCGTGCTGCCGATGCACAAGCTGTCCTTTCGGGCCGGCTACAGCCGCAACCGCATCATCGGACCTTCTTTCAGCAGCCTTCATGAGGGAACGGAGGCGCTGCTTTATCAAGACTGGAACAACCAGTTAAACGGCTTTCGCTTTGGCGCCGACTGGCGAGCGAATGAGCGAACGACAATCAGCTATACGCAGCTTTTGCAGTACTACACCGGCGGGACAAGCGATTCCCTGAATCCATACAACTCCTGGCCGCTGTCGAACGGCAGTTTGGTCAGCTTGGGACTGCCGTGGTTCAACAGTGGCAGTCCATGCTCAGCGCCGTTGAAGAACGGAATCGCCAACCCGTCCTGCAACGGCTTCTCCAATTACAGCCTGTATCAGCACGAGCACACCTTTATTCCTACCGAGCAGCTGAACATGCGCTCGTCATCATTGAAATGGCTGGACTTCAACGGACAATGGCAGTACAGCCATGCGCAGATGAACACGCCGCTGACGGCGATTTACGGGGGATTGACCTCGCGCACCGGGTTGCTGGGGTACAACACCGCCGGCAGCAGCTCGAGCGCGAAGTGGAATTCTTCATCGGCCGACGTTTCCGCCACGATCCACATTAGCGACCGGATGCGGCTGGTCGAATCCTTCCACTTTCGCAACTTCAGTGTGGCGGGCGACTTTCTTGATTTCGAAAACAGTTTTTTCCCCGCCGCTCCGACCACCGCTTCACTGCTAACTCCGGTAGCGTACTTCCCGGGAAATACCCTGACCCATGCGTCGGGTTCGCCGGCCGACGTTATCAACGACCTGTATGCCAGCCTGCTCGGGCAGTTGTCTTATGAGAATGATCTCCAGGTGCAGTACGACGTCACGCGCAGCTTCGGCGTGCGCGCCGGATTCAACTGGACAAAGCTCAACATTCAGCCCGGCGACAGCTACGAAGCGGCGCTCGGCGATATCTACTATCCCAACAATCCCAACCGCGGCGAATGTGCAGGACAGCCGCTGAATGCAAATGGCAGTTGCACGTTCGCCGGGGTGCTCACTCCGTGGACAGATCCTCTGAGCGCGACCACGCAGCTCAACCGCTACACCGGCGTACTTGGAGCCTGGTATCGCAAGGGAGGCATGCATGCCGACGTCGACGCTGAATACGGCGCGGCCGATAACTGGATCTACCGGACCGACCCGCTGAACTTCTTCAACTTCCGGGGCAATGTCTCGTACGCTCCCCGTCCGTGGCTGATGCTGGGAGGCAATTTCACCTATCAGAAGGCGAGCAACAACACGCCTGGAATCAACCTCAGCCAGCACAATTACATGACGATGGTGAACGCCACCATCATGCCTAACAAGAAGTGGGGAATCGATCTGGCCTATAACTTCGACGCTATTCAACAGAACCTGTTCCTCTGCTTCCAGGACAGCACGCCTCCGGCCGGTTCGACAGCTTGCGCGGGCGACAGCTCATTGTTGCAGACCTATGGCTTTTACCAGACACACACCCAGTACGGATATTTCGCATTGACGTTGTCGCCGGTGGACCGCGTCAATATGCGGCTGGGGTACAGTATCGTCGACAATCAAGGCAATACGACAGAGTTCAACGCCCTGTTGCCGCTTGGCCCGCTGGCCTCGACCTATCAGACTCCGCTGGCCACGCTGGAGGTCAAGCTTTACAAGAACGTCAGCTTCGAGGGCGGCTGGAACTATTACCAATATGGCGAAGGCTCCTTCGTAGGCCCGACGGCGCCTCGCTACTTCCATGCCAACAACACGACCCTTGCTCTGCGCTACGCTTTTTGAGCAGGTAAGGCGCCGACATGTCCAGGGAACTGATCTCTGCTCTGTAATCGTTTGCAATTCATTTAAGCTTGGCAATGCACAGGATTGCCTTCAATCCTGACTCGCTTGATGAGGTCGCGCACCGTGGCAGACTTTCGCAAAGAACGAGACAGCATGGGCGACGTCGATGTCCCTTCCGACAAGCTCTGGGGGGCTCAGACGCAACGTTCACTGGAGCACTTCAGTATCGGCACTGACCTGATACCTCGGGAGATGATTCATGCCTTTGCCATCCTGAAGAAAGCTGCGGCGCACGCCAATCTCAAAGGCGGACGCCTCTCGCCGGAACATCATCGGCTGATCGATCAGGTGACCGACGAAATACTCGCCGGCCAGCACCACGACATGTTTCCCCTGCACGTGTGGATGACCGGCAGCGGCACGCAGTTCAACATGAACATGAACGAGGTCATCTCGAACCGCAGTTCGCACTTGGCAGGCGCCGCCGCGGGCAGCAAGAAGCCGGTTCACCCGAACGATCACGTGAACATGTCGCAGTCATCGAACGATACTTTTCCTTCGGCGATGTACATTGCGGCGGCCATCGGCGTGAAGCAGCGGCTGATGCCGGCGTTGCAGGCGCTGCACGATGCCATCGCGAAGAAAGCCGCGGAGTGGAACGACATCGTTAAGATCGGGCGAACGCATCTGCAGGACGCAACCCCGCTCACGCTGGGGCAGGAGTGGTCAGGCTACGCGGTGATGCTGGCCGACAACATCCAGCGGCTTGAGACTGCGTTGCCCGGTGTCTATCAACTTTCGCTTGGAGGAACGGCGGTTGGCACAGGCATAAACGCGGCGCCGGGATTTGCCGAAGCCGCTGCGGCGGAAGTTGCCCAGCTGACTGGGCTGCCCTTCGTCAGCGCCCCGAATAAGTTTGCTGTGCAGGGAGCGCACGACGCGCTGGTACAGCTTTCCGGGACCATGCGCACGCTGGCAATTTCGCTGTACAAGATCGCGAATGATATCCGCCTGCTGTCCTCCGGTCCGCGCGCCGGGATCGCTGAATTGCAACTGCCGGAGAACGAGCCGGGATCGTCGATCATGCCGGGCAAGGTCAATCCCACGCAGGCCGAAGCATTGACGATGATTGCCATCCAGGTGATGGCCAACGATGTGGCAGTCGGATTCGGTGGCGCCGGCGGCGACCTGGAGATGAATGTCTACAAGCCGCTGATCATTCGCAATGTGATGCACTCCGTCACGCTGCTTACCGACGGCTGCACAAACTTCCGGCGCTTCCTGATTGAGGGCACAAAGCCAAACCGCAAAAGAATCGGTGAGAACGTCGAACGCTCTCTCATGCTGGTAACCGCGCTGGTGCCGCTCATCGGGTACGACAAGGCAGCCCAGGTGGCACATTATGCCAAAGAGCACGAACTGACGTTGAAGGAAGCGGCGCTGAAGCTGGGCGTCGTCAGCGAAGAACAGTTCGATCTCACCGTCGATCCGATGAAGCTGGTCAGACCGAATGTCGACGGTGAGTAACCGCCTGCTGCCGGCAATACTCGCCGATTGCGAAATGGCGCCTGTCGGCTAGCGCCTTCCGTGCGACACAGTTTCCGGCCGGCCCTGCACTTCGGTGTACAAGGCTTCGATCTCCGCCCGGTAACGCTCCTCGACCTTACGGCGACGGAGCTTCATGCTGGGCGTCAGCGTGCCATCCGCAATGCTGAGATCATTCGGAACCAGCAGAACCTTCTTCAGCTTCTCGTACTGCGCGAGATTATCGTTGAGCTCGTCGACAATCGACTGATAGAGCGAGCGGACCTTTTCTGTCTGAATCAGCTGCTCACGCGATGCCGGATGCAGCCCGTGCCCCTTCGCCCAGTCTTCCAGAACCGCGAAATTGGGAACGATGAGGACGGCAGGAAAGCGGCGACGGTCGCCCAGCAGGGCCGCCTCGGCAACAAACATGTTGACCTTCAAAGCGCCTTCAATCGGCTGCGGCGCAATGAATTTTCCTCCGGAAGTCTTGATGAGGTCCTTCTTGCGATCGACAATGGAGAGAAAGCCCTCATCGTCGATAGCTGCGATGTCGCCGGTTTTAAAAAAGCCATCATCGAAGGCCGCAGCCGTTTCTTCCGGCATGTGATGGTAGCCCTTAAAGATCGAGGGGCCGCGTACCAGCAGCTCACCGTCAGGCGCGAGGCGAATTTCCAGGTTCGTCAGCGGTTTGCCGACGGTGCCGATCTTGTGGCTGCCCGGAACATTGATGGCGATCACCGGAGAAGTTTCCGTCAGGCCGTATCCCTCGTAGATCGGAATGCCGACGTCGGCAAACCACGAAGCGAGTTCAATGCCCAGAGGCGCGCCGCCGGAGAGAAACAGGCGCATGCGGCCACCCATCCGCTCGATCAATTTTGAGAAGACCAGGCGATTTGCTAACTGCCAGTCCAGCGCGGTCGGACGCCCTCCGGCCAAAGTCGTTTGACGGTGCTTGCGGCCCACGCGCAATGCCCAGTTGAGGATCTTCTTCTTCACCCCTTGCGACTTGAGCTGCACCTGGTTGCACAGTTTTTCGTAGACTCGCGGGACACCTACAAAGAGCGTCGGCCGGGTCTCGAGCATCACCTGCGGCAGTTCGTCGATAACCGGACAATAGGCAATGACGACCCCGCGGTAATACAGCAGGTAATCCAGATGGCGCGCCGTGATGTGCGACAGTGGCAGGAACGAGATGCAGAGATCGCTGGGACCTACGTCAACCAACTGGCGAGTCACGTTCAGGTTGGAAGCGATATTGCCATGAGTCAGGATGACTCCCTTGGGCGTGCCGGTTGTGCCCGAGGTGTAAATGAGCGTGGCGACATCGTCAGGCTGTACGGCGCGGGCGATCGCTTCCAGTTCGGCGTCGGGACCGGGCTTGGCGTCGTACAGGAACTCGGCCATGGGGATCACATTGTGGAGCGAGCCGCCATCGTCCATGATGACAACTCGTTCCAACTTCGTGAGCGGCCGAATTGCCGATATCTTCTCGTATTGCTGGCTGGAGGAGACGAAAAGCACGCGGGCATCCGAGTGCTGCAGAATGTGCAAGCATTGCTCGGCGGTTTGGGTGGCATAGATCGGCACATCAACTGCGCCAATGAGTAAGGTTGCGAAGTCAGCGATTGCCCATTCCGGGCGGTTCTCGCTGAGAATGGCGACACGATCACCTTTTTGTATGCCCCAACTGCGCAGGTGCCTTGCCGTCGCATAGACCTTCGCTTGCAGTTGCGCTGACGAGATTGGCTGCCAGGTTCCCGATGGGCGGGTCAGGGCCACGCGCTCCTGACGTCGGTCAATTACGGTGAAAAAGACGTCATTGAGGGTGTTGATGCTCATTGATCTCCCTCACTATTCTTCGCTTTCGCAAGCGATTTTCCGGAACGAACCGCGGGGGAAGACTTCATCCCGTTCAACAGGATGTCGATGACCGAGTCAGCCGCATTCGCCAGCGGGAAATCATTCTCGCTGAGCACCCAGGAAGTGACCATCTCGTCGAGCGCTCCGAAAAAACAGTTCGCGGCGACTTTGTCGGGCAGGTCCTGGCGAAACTCCCCACGCTGCTGCCCCTCTTGAATAGCGGTGCGCACCAGGCTGAAGTACTCGAACAGATGATGACGCGAGAACTCCGACAGGCGAGTGCTCTGCCGCAATTCCATCTGAAACACAATCGCGGCGTTGCGGTTTCCGCCGAGAGCTTCCAGGTGAAGGCGGGCCAGCCGTCGCAGCCGCTCGGCCGGGTCGGCGATCTTCTCCAACTCGGTTCGGGCATGGTTCATGAAGGTGTCGAACGCGCTGCTGATGGCAGTGGCGAGAATCTCGTCCTTGTTCTTGAAATACAAATAGACGGTACCATCGGCGACGTTGGCGCGGTCGGCAATATCGGAGACGCGCGAAACAAAAAATCCCTTTTCCGCGAAGACGGCGAGCGCTGCATCGAGAATGCGCTGATACTTTTCCGGATTGCGACCAACGGAGGCCGTAATCTCTGCCGGTGTGGGATCACGCTTTGCCAAGGGTCTGCCTTCCATTCGGAAGTGGGGTACCCAACGCCATGGCTGACAAGCAGTTGCGTTGCGCGGCTCCGCCGAATGAATACTCATTCAATTTAAGGCCAGTTGCCTTGATTCGCAATCCCAGGATGGGCCTGAGGGCCATTTTGTCCCGAAATGCGAATCGGGCGGCGCCAGATTACGACATCCGAGGCGGTCCGCCAAGATTGCTTTCCAAGAGGCCGGTCGGCTATCCGGAGCAGTGTGTCAAAATGTTTGAGCTTCCCTGCGATTCGGGAGAGGAGAGATCCGTGAAACAAGCATTCCTGGCAGTGTTGCTGGTGATGGGTTCGCTGTCTGGACCTGGCCTGCTCGCGGCCGATAAACCGGCCGAACTTCCGCCGCCGACAATCAAGGTTGGCGACGTCGCGCCCGATTTCACTTTGACTGACCAAAACGGCAAAAAAGTTTCGCTGCACGACTTCAAAGGCAAGAAGAATGTTGCCTTGGCGTTCTACGTCTTCGCTTTCACCGGTGGTTGAAGCAAGGAGATGCAGAACTTCCAGCAACAACTCGACAAGCTGGAAGCTGCCGATACCCAGGTTCTGGGTGTGAGCATGGATTCTCGGTTCTCCAACGAAGCGTGGGCGAAACAGATCGGCATCACATTCCCGCTGCTCAGCGATTGGGGCGGTGACGTAACCAAGGAATACGGACTCTATAACCCGAAGTATAAGGCGGGTCGGCGAGCGACTTTCCTGATCGACGAACAGGGCAAGGTCGTTGAAATGCAGTTAGACAACGATGCTGTCGACCCGACGAAAACCGTTGAGGCCTGCAAGGCAAGAAAGCTGAACCGGTAGAGCTGGAGTCTTGGAAGGGGCGCGGCTTTGGCCGCGCCTTTAAGATGCCCCCCTACGTGGTCCCCCGAAACCGCATCACTGTCAAGGTAATGTCGTCGGCCTGCGGCGCTTCTCCGCAGAACTCACGGACTGAGCGCAGCACCGATTGGACCACGTCGGGTGCCGATAGGTTTCGCGACTGAGTCAGGCACGCAATCAGCCGATCTTCGCCGAATTCTTCGTCGCGGCTGTTGCGCGCTTCGGTGACTCCATCGGTAAACATCACGACCGTGTCCTGATCGCGCAACTGCAAGGTCTCTTCTTCATAGGTGGCTTCTTTCAAAGCTCCCACAACCGGCCCTCCAACCGTGAGCCTTTGCACATTGCCATGGGAAAGTACGACCGGCGGGTTATGCCCGGCGTTCGAATAACGGAAGCGCCCATCGGGCGAAAGAATGCCGTAAAGGAGCGTCGCATACTGAGCTCCCAGCCCACGAGCCAGAAGGGCACGATTCAAGCGCGTCATGACAGCGGCCGGACTGCTTTCGGCCTGGGCTTCCACCGCCAGCATGCCCTGCAGCATGGCTGCGAGTAATGCGGCGGGTGGTCCTTTCCCGGCGACATCGCCAACCACCATCGCGAGTCTGCCCGAGGGCAATTCCATGAACTCGAAAAAGTCGCCGCCGATGGTGCGGCAAGGAGCAGAATCCCCCAAGGCTTCATAAAAACTCCCGACTCTGGGTGTCCGGGAGAGCAAGGACGACTGTACCGCTGCCGCCATTTTCAGCTCCTGCTCAAGTCGTACTTTTTCCAGCGCACCGAGCACCGCGCCAATGTCGTAGATGCGCTCTTCCCGCACGACCTTCCCGTTAGCTATGGTCAGCAGCAGGAGGTTACGATAGGTGACCCGCTCGCCCGTGGGAGGAAGCCCGAACCAGCCCTTGTTATCGGTGAAGGAGTTAAACGCAATTCCGAGTACCCGGTCGCCATCGACCATTACGTCCACTCCACCCACGGTCCAATCGGGGAAGGTGGCGAACATCGTCTCCCAGGAAGCCGCAATCTCCTCCCGGCCATGCATTTCGTGAAATGCCGGGCTAATGACGGTCGCGTCATCGGCGTAATGCGAGAGAAGGGTTGCCGCATCGTGGCGGTTAACGGCATCGGCCAGACGATCGAATAGGGCGATTGCATCTTCTCGCGATAAAGCCATCTTGAAACCTTGCCTTGCGCTCATTTCAAATTACGCTGAAAGAAATCGGCCGTCGCGCCGTAGGCCTTAACCCAGGTCTTGTACATCAGGAAGTCGTGGATCTCGTCGGGAAAGACCAGCACCTCGACCTTCACGTGCTCCTGCCGCAGCCGCTGCGCCAGGTCGACGGTCTGGCTGAACGGAACGTTGCGATCGTCATCGCCCTGAATCAGCAGCACCGGAGACTTCCAAAGTTGTACCGATGCATCGGGCGAAGATTCGTAGGCCAGCTTCTTCGCCGCTTCCAGGTCAGGAGCCTTGGCAGCATATGGGGTCCACTCCGGCAGGAACAAAGACCAGTCATGCACGCCATGAAAATCGACGCCTGCGGCAAACAGATCGGAGTTGCGCGCCAATCCCAATGCAGTCAAATAGCCACCGTAGGAGCCGCCCCACAACCCAAGCCGCTTGGGATCGACGATCGGCTGGGAGCGCAGATACTTCGCCGCGGCAGTGATGTCTTTATACTCCGACGCTCCGCGCCAGCCGCCGTCGGCCGGCTCGCGAAACGCGCGCCCATACATGATTCCCAGCCGGTAGTTCACGGAGAGCACTACATACCCCTGGCTGGCGAGGTACTGATTCATCGCGTAAGCGTTGTGGTAGTACTCCATGTAATGAAAGCCCAACATCATCTGGCGAACCGGCCCGCCATGCATGTAGATCAGCGCCGGCCCGGCTTGCGTGCGTCCAGCAGGAATGAAGAGCTGTCCATGAATCTTCAGCCCGTCTTCACTCTCGAAGATCACTTGCTTTGGCACGACCAGCTGCGAGGAAGGGAAGTCGGCCGGCAGCGCTGACGCGGCGAGCATCTCGCGCCCTTGCGCGGTGAGGCGATACGGCATCGCGGGAGAAGTTGCCGTCGAACCCAGGCACGCCAGATAGCCGCCCGTGCCCGTCTCAACCGGCGTCCACTCCATCGTTTCGCCGTGAGTCACAGCTTGCGGCTTGCCATCGGGCAATGCAACCCGCCAGATGTGGCGGCGGTCAACGTCGTTCTCATTCGAGGTGTAGAGCAGCGACTTTCCGTCGGGGGCGAGCGTGACGTCTTCCACCTCGTAGTCACCGGGCGTGAGCAGGACTGGCGCGCCACCCGTCACCGCGATGGAGTAGAGATGGTTCCATCCGTCCTGCTCGGAGGCGAACACCAGCCTGTCATTCGACGGAAACTTGAAAGAGACGTCCGCCGTATCTTCCGGATAGGAATCTTCCAGCTTCGCGCGGCTCTGCCAGATCTGCTGTCCCTTGCCTGTCTCGGGATCGGCCACCCAGATCGACCAGGGCAGCGGATGTTGCGGAATCAGCGTCTGCTTTTGCTCGGCTCCCGCAATGCGCTCGAACGCCACCTGCTTGCCGTCAGGCGACCAGCGCGGCGACACATCGCGATCAACTCCCGCCGCGAGATAGCGCACCTCGTCGTGACCGAAGTCGTAGATGCCGATGAAGCTGTGATCGCCACGATCGCTGACAAATGCGATGTGCCTCCCGTCGGGCGACCACTGCGGCGTGACCGTGTTGCCTGGTAGATCGGTCAACTGATGCGCGGGAGTCGCGCCCGAGACCGGCGCAATCCACAACTGCTTGCGCGCTGCCCACACGGCGAACTGCCCGTCGGGCGAAATCTCGACGTCTTCGCATCCCTCTTCACCACAGCCCATCTCGCCCAGCGTGCGCGGAGCTTCGCCATCCACGTCCATCGCCCAAACCATCTGCTTGCGCGGCAAAAGATCGTCTGTTGGCGCAGCTACCCGGCCGGCCTCGTTGGTCTCGCTGCCACGAACGAAGACCAAGGTGCGCCCGTCGGGCGTAATGCGCAGGCTGGCGATGGGAGTACCGTCGTCTCCCGTGAAGTGCGTCACCTGGCGCGCCCCGAAGCTCGGCCCATCGGCGATCCATACGTTGCGCGCGCCTTTAGAGTTGAACACCCACGCGACGCCGGGGGAGTGTTGAGCGGCGACCAGTTCTGAGGGAAAGGGCGAGCTCATGACTTGCTCGAGGGTGAAGGTTGCGGCATAAGCCCAGAGGCAGGAGAAGACAACGGCCAGCAGCGTGGCCCGGCGTAGCAGGTTAGTGGTCATGGAGGGAAAGCTTACCATCCCGGCCCTGGCTGATTGCAGTCAGGTGAGAGATGCTCTCAGGCCGGAGTCAGTCCTGCCGTTCCTCAGGAGTGCTTGGTGATTGTCATTCCGGCCGAGATGACGGCCGACGCTGGCGCGGAAAGTCCTCGCAGCGGTGGGTGTCGAACTCGGACTGAGCCTTGGCCGGGTCGTCCCGGTGATAGGTGCGCGTCCAACTGCAACGTGAGCAACTGTACACCGTGGATTTGGCAAAGGAGACCGGGAACCGACAGAGGTACCGCTCTTGGAACTCGGAGGACATATAGGTACGACCGCCGCAGCGACGGGTCCCGAAAGGCTTGGCGTGCGGAAGCCGTTCACGGCGGGAGACAGTTTATCACTTAATAGACTTTCTATTCAGTCCCGGTCGAAGTCAGCATCAAGACTCGCCCATTAATGCCGATAGTCAGGCTGAGAGTGAGATCTTGCCATGTCGGATATGCCACCCGAACCGCGGCGCCAGTTTATCCAGCGGGCCCTTTCGCTGGATACAGGCGACAAATTCAACATCTCCGTCTTGCGCGCCTTGCACGAGGCCTCGCCAGATGGAATTCTGGTCATCAACGACGATGGCGTGGTGATGTCGCTGAATCGGAAGTTCCTGGAAATCTGGAACCTGGAGGAGCTCTATACGACGGTCGGAGGACGAGCCGCGGATCTGTTCGCGAACAAACAGATCGTCAAGGCAACTCTCGAGCAGCTCAGCAATCCTGAGGGCGTCCTCAACCGCGTGCTGGAAATTTCTGCCGACCACGAGGCCGACGATCACTGCGAACTGTCGTTGAAAGATGGGAGGACCCTGGAACGCTACTCCACGGTGATACGAGCGGAGGATGGAAGCTACCTGGGGCGGGTGTGGTACTTTCGCGACATCACGCCGCACCGCCGCCTGCAGAACAAGCTTCGCAACAATGAGCAAAGATTTCGGGCCGCAGCGGAAGCTGCGCAGGATGCCCTGATTGCATTGGATTCGCACGGCGCAGTGCAGTACTGGAATCCGGCGGCGCAACGCATGCTCGGTTATTCTCCGCTGCAGATACTGGGCAAGAATCTTCACGAAACCATTGCCCCCGCCTCTTATCAGGAGGCCGCAGCCGCCGGGTTAAAACACTTCAATGTGACCGGGAAGGGTTGGGCGTTGGGTGGAACGCGGGAATTCTCCGCTCGGCGCCGCGATGGTATCGAGATTCCTATCGAACTGTCCATTGCGCCCATGAAAATCAATGGAGAGTGGTGGGCGCTCGGCATCATGCGTGACATCAGTCTGCGCAAGCAAGCCCAAGAACGCGTGGCATGGCTGGCACACAATGACGCTCTTACCGGCTTGCCAAATCGCACTGTGTTTGTTGAGCAGACACACGAAGCTATCGAGCATTCGTCGAGAGGAGCCGGGGCTTTGGCCATGATGTATCTCGACCTCGACCATTTCAAGGACATCAATGACAACCTCGGCCATGCTGTGGGAGATTTGCTGCTGCAGGAGGTAGCGAGAAGGTTGCGGCGGGTGTTGCGCAGTATCGATAAGGTGACGCGCCTGGGCGGCGATGAGTTTGCCATACTGGCGACGCAGACTGACGCCGCTGGTGCAGCCGCCCTGGCCGACAAGATCATCGGCGGAATGAGCGCTCCTTTTGTTTTAGGAGGCCATCGCGTACGAATCACGGCCAGCATTGGCATTGCCCTGCATGACAGACGGCGCGAGATTCCGGACACGCTCCTGGGAAGGGCCGACCTGGCTTTGTACCGCGCCAAGGCGGAAGGCCGGAACACCTTTCGCTTCTTCACCGAGAATATGCAATCGGAGATGCGCCAACGCGTCACCTTGCTGGCCGACCTGCAGCAGGCGATCGAAAGAAACGAACTCTTCCTGGTTTATCAGCCCGAGGTTGACCTGCAGAGCGGAGCGGTCTCGACCCTGGAGGCGCTTGTGCGTTGGCGGCATCCGCAGCGCGGCACGATTCTTCCTGGTGAATTTGTTCCTCTGGCAGAGAACAATGGACTCATGGGCCCTCTGGGCCGCTGGGTGATGCGCTCAGCCTGCCAGCAAGTCAGACAGTGGCTGGATCAGGGAGTTGACGCTCCGGTGATGGCTGTCAATGTTTCCCCCATGCAGTTAAAGGGACCCGGCAACCTGAGCGTCGAGGTCGCCGAAATTCTTCGTGAGACCAGGATTTCTGCGCAGCAGTTGGAGATCGAACTTACAGAAGCTACGCTGATCGATGCCTGGCAGAATAACAGCGACCTGCTGCGAGACCTGCGACGAATGGGCGTCGGCATCGCCATCGACGATTTTGGAACGGGATATTCCTCTCTCGAATACTTGAGGCGGTTTCCCGACTCTCGCATAAAGATTGCGCAGGCGTTCGTTCGAGACCTGCCCGATGACGCGGACAGCAGTGCCATTGTGAGGGCCACGATTGGACTGGGACGAGAACTTGGACGCGAGGTCGTTGCTGAGGGGGTGGAAACGTTCGAGCAAGTCGAACTCCTGAAACTGTGGGGATGCCAGGAAGGGCAGGGCTACCGGTTTGCGAAGCCAATGTCTCCTGACGACATGGCCGCCTTTCTGTTGCGCTCAGGTGGACGCCGGGCGCCGGGCAACACCCGGGATTCCAACAGCTTTCCGGTTCGAGCTTTGCTGAATTAGCTTCTCCTGCCCTATGGACGCCGTGGCGCAAACGCGTTGCGCCTTGAGCTGTGCAGATGGGACGTGCCGCCCCTGAAGGGGCTCTGGAATGAAAGACGGGCTGCGTACCCAGGACTTCCGTCCTGGACTACAAACTGTTTCGCTCTTCGAGCTCCGCTTCGTGGCTTGGCTCGTAAGCAACCAGTAGGTTTAAACATTAGTGATAATTGCTGTCGAGCCGGAACAGGTAGAGAACTCTTTTCTCTAGTTGCCAGCTGCTAATTGCTAGTTGCTCCTTCTCACCCACACTTGCCGCCGTGGCACGCCCTGGACGATGACGAGCAGTTGCCCGGCTCGGCCAGCTTGCCGTCGGGACCGATGCAGGTCTGGGTGTGCAGGCACCAGAACAAACCGTCATTTGTCGGAGGCACCGTGAGATCGTGTGAGACGCCGATGAACTGCTGCTTCCAGCGCAGCGAGGGGCAGAGTCCTTCGCAAGTAGTATCGAAGCGCTCGTGATCGGGAAGCATCATCATGCCGCACCTCCGCTACCGGCAAATGACCTCAAACGGCTCGCAAATCGACAGGAAACCGGATCGAAATCATTAGGCAGATTTTGCCCGCAGACCCTACGGTTTTGCGCTGTGCTGAAACATCCAAAGTCTTGCTGCCTAGGGACTTCCAGGAGGAATGACCGTAGAAAACAAGCCTCGTCTGCGGTCTGGCGGGTGAATCCCGGTTTTCGGCTCATGTCGCACCTCCAGCTTGCAGCAGCGCGCGCTTCACAGCGGCCTTGGCCAACGTGATCTTGTACTTGTTCATGCTGAGCGGCTTGGCCTGGGCGACCGCCGCATTGGCGGCAGCCATCGCTGTTTCAGGAGTGATGGTCTTGCCGATCAGCGCCGCGGCAGCTTCGTCCGAAACCCAGGGAATCGGCGCCACGTGTCCCAGCACCACGCGGGCGCTCTTCACAGTGCTGTCGTTCATTTCCAATGTGACGGCAGCCATGGCAAGCGGCCAGTCGAAGGCAGCCTTCTGGCGGACCTCGTAATAACCTGCCTTCAGGTTGTGTTGCGGCGGAGGCACCACCAGCTCGATCACCATCTCGTCCGGCTTGAGGTCGTGCTCGCGCTGATTCGCCGACTTCGGAGTGATGAAGAATCGGCCCAGGGGCAACTCGCGAACACCGCTGCCGGAAGCCTTCGCCGAGTAAATGCGGATCTTCGCGCCATAGGCGATCAACGCGGGCGCAATGGTCGACGGGCTGACAAAGTATGCGCCGGTCTGGGTGCCGAGGATGGCGGCATAGCGATTGTCTCCGGCCACGATCATCGACTTGCCGTCTTTGCTCTTGGGCATCAGGCCCATGCCGCTGCGGAAGTACCAGCAGCGCGGCCGCTGGCACATGTTGCCGCCGATGGTTGCCATGTTGCGAATCTGCGGGCTGGCCGCTTCCTTCACTGCGTCGAGCAGCACAGGATATTGCGCCAGGTCCTTCGACTCAGCGAGTTCGGCCAGAGTCGTAAGAGCGCCGATCCGCAGGCCGTTTCCGTGCTGGTAACTGATTCCGCTCAGGCCGTCGATCGCCTTCACGTTGACCACCCGCTTGGGCGTGACCACGTCATCTTTCATTAGTGCCAGCAGATCGGTGCCCCCGGCAAGGATCGCTCCCTGCTCCCATGACGTGCCGAGCAGGGCGGTGACCTGTTCCTTGCTGGTGGGGCTGGCGTACTCAAAAGGCTGCATGGGAGCCTCCTTTCTCCAGGGCGGTGAGGACCCGGTCGGGCGTAAGCGGGAGGAACGGCACTCGCACGCCGATGGCGTTGGCCACCGCATTGGAGATGGCTGCCCCGGGCGAGATCACCGGCGGCTCGCCCAGTCCGATCACGCCGCGATCGTCGTAGGCCGGGCCGGTCATCATGTGTACCACCAGCTCGCCAATGTCACTGAGCCCGGCGATACGATAGAACTCCATGTTCGGGTTGAGCACGCGGCCGGTCACGGGATCGAGAACCTTCTGCTCGTACAGCGCATAGCTGATGCCCATGATGAGCGCGCCCTTGACCTGGCTCTCGGCGGTTTTCAGGTCGATGATGTAGCCGCAGTCCTGCACCGCGACCATCTTGTTCACGCGCACGATGCCGGTTTCAATGTCGACGGAAACGTCAGCCATCTCGACGCCGCCCACGCCGCTGTTGGTGAGATCAGGCGGCTTCGATCGGTCGGGATTCTTTCCGCGCACCGTGAGAGGCACCGCGCCGATTTTCGCGCACGCTTCTTTCCAACTCAGGCTGCGTGAGGTATCGCTCTTGACTCGCACGGTGCCGTTTGCGGCTTCTAATTCTTCCGGCTGAGCCTTCAGCGCAGGCGCGACCTTGGCGAAGAGTTGGTCCCGGACATCGACGGCTGCGCGGCGCGAAGATGAACTGACGCCGCCGACGGTAGTGCTCCCACCGCTGCCACCCGAAGGCGGGTAGTGATTGTCGCCGATCATTACCGCGACCTGCTCCAGCGGAATGCCCAGCGTGTCGGCGACGACGATGGCGAGCACCGTGCGCGTGCCGGTGCCGAGGTCCTGGCTACCCAGCTTGATGTCGACGGAGCCGTCAGGATTGATCGACAGATCGCAGTCGCTGTTGTGGCCACGGCCTCCCCAGGTGTGGATGGAGAGCCCCAGACCGTGCTTTACCGGCCCCGGGGTCTTGTCTCCGCGCGGATGCCAGCGCTGCTTCCATCCCATGAGCTCTTCGGCAATCTGCAGTTCCTCGGCGTAGACCTTGGCGCGAGGGCCGAGGATATCCATGTTGGCGCGTAGCATGTCGGCGGGGTCCATCTTGAGCTTCGCCGCCAGGTCTTCAAATGGAGACATGGTAATGATCGCGGCCTGAGGATGGTTCGGCGCGCGCCAGGCGCGGGCGCTGCCCTGATTCGTCGCAATGGCGGTGTGCTGCTTGCGCTGGCTGGGTATCTCGAATATGTACGGAATCGGCGGTGTGCCGCCGCCGCCCATGCCTCCGGTACCCCACGAGTTGGATTGCCAGGCGACGAGTTTGCCGTTCTTGTCGGCGGCGATCTTCACGCGCGCGTAAGCCGAGGGCCTCATACCGGCGACCTCGAATTCTTCCTCGCGTGTCAGCATCATCTTGACCGGCTTGCCGCCGGCGGATTTCGATAGCCTGGCGGCGACGATGTCCCACCGATCAGCAGCGAACTTGCTTCCGAATCCCCCGCCGATGTTCTGCTGCAGCACGTGAATGTTGCTTGCCGGAGTGTTCAGCGGCTCCGCCATCTGTGCTGCAATGCCGGAGAGGTTCTGCGTCGAAATATGAACCGTCAGATCGTTGCCGCCGGCCCACTCGGAGACCGAACCATGGGTTTCCAGACAGCAGTGAACAATACAGGGAAGACCGTAGAGTCCCTGATGAGTGACAGCGGCTGAGGCAAAGGCTTTGTCAGGATCGCCCTGCTTCTGTTGGCCAGTGCGCTTGTAAGGAGACTTCTCATTCGACGGTGGCAGAATCTTCGCGGCTCGCAATGCCGCGATCACATTCGCATCGATGCCCTCGCCCTCCATCGCCTTGAAGTCCTTCTCTTCGGGCTTGAAGCTGATGCCGCGATGCTTGATGGCGGCGATCACCTCCTCGTCGGGAACCTGGTTCTCCTCCAGCGAGTCGAAATCTTCCTGGCTCAGCGGGCCGGCCGCGGGCACGATGTTCTTCGGCGGCTCGGCGTCGGAGACGAAATGGGGCAGCACTTCGTATTCGACTTTGATGGCGCGTACTGCGTCGTCAGCGGTGGTCTCATCGACCGCAGCCACACCGACAATCTCATCACCCGCCCAGAAGATTTCCGTCCCCGGCTTCTGGATGACCTCAATCGCTTTCACCCCAGCCAGCTTTTCGGCGGCGCTGGTATCGATGCTCTTGATCTGCGCGTGCGCGTAGGGGCAACGCACGATGCGGCCGATCAACAGGCCGTCGGGATTGTAGTCGTAGGTGTATTTGGCGCGCCCGGAAGACTTCGCCGGGCCGTCGATGCGCGAGATTCGCTTACCGATCAAGGGTTGAGTTGCATGATCAGGCCATGAATATTCGCTCATGACTGCTTACCTCCCGCGTGCGCCAGGGCCACGGCGCGGATTCCGTCATAAGTTCCGCAACGGCAGAAATTGCCGCTTAGCCCGCGGCGGATGTCCTCCTCGGTGGGTTCAGGATTGGATTGCAAGAAGTGCGTGGTGGCAACGATGAATCCCGGGGTGCAAAATCCGCACTGCTGAGCGTCATGTGCAACGAACGCCTTCATGACGGGACTGAGCGCGTTACCTTCGGCCATAGACTCGATGGTCGTGATCTTTCGTCCCTGGGCATCGATGGCCAGCACGGTGCAGGCATAGATGGGCTTGCCATCCATCAGAACGGTGCAGGCTCCACACTCGCCACGGTCGCAGACGCGCTTGGCTCCGGTCAGATCGAAGTTCTCGCGCAGGGCATCAAGCAAGGTCACTCGCGGCTCGAGCTGCGCCTTCAGGGTTTTCCCGTTTACCTGCAAGCTAACCGGCACCTTGCCCGGTCCCTGGATGGCCACGTCCTCGGCGGTAGCCTCGGCAGCCGGTCCCAGAACGGCCGGCACGGCGACGCTGATCGCGGAGATTTTCATGAATTCACGTCGGGTTACGCCGGATTCGGTCCCGGGTTGGCGCGGACGATCTTTTGCCATGAGCTCCTCCAACACCTCTCGGCCCCGCAGTCAAGAAAGTTGTTCAGTCGAGGGCGGCGGGGTGTGAGATGCGAGCACTTCTTAAGAACGCGAGTATAACTCCGGGCGCAGGACTATGCAGTGACCACAAAGTGGCTATGGCGGGAAAGCGAAAGCCTCAGGATTGCGACGGAAAGGGCGCGATTCCGTCGCAGAGGTTATCGAAAAAGCCGGCGCTACTTCTTCAGCGTGCGGATATAGGAAACCAGCCCTGAGATCTGGGCATCGGTAAGCTTGCCCTTGTAAGCCGGCATCTTCCCTTTGCCGTTGGTGATCGCCGAATTCAGGTCGGCATCCGACATTCCCTGTACCTCGGGTCCGGCGAGAGGCTTGGCTCCCATCATCGTCTTGGTGCCGTCGGCGCCATGGCACATGGCACATTTTGAGTGGTACAGATCGGCTGGTTTTTCCTGAGCGAACGCTGGAAGTGCAAAAGCTGCGGCAAGAACCACCAGAGCAACACGTTGTAGAACCTTCATTCCATTAGCTCCTTCACCCCAAAAATGTCATGGGCGTTTGATGATATTGACTGCGTGGGTAATCTACTACCAGGCAAGGTAGTTACGCCACCAGTTTTTCTTTCGAGGGAAAACACCCTGTCGTCGGGTGATATCCCGCAAGGTCGCCCTTCCAGTTTTCATTGCCCCGAATAAAACGGTCTGTAACTCACAGTAAAGAAGACATTTACATCGCGACAATCTGGATCCAGATTTGGCACTCACGGTGCCTCTCACCATGGGGAGAACGTGTATTCGAGAGGCATACCTTGGAACCCACCCTCGCTGTGATTGGCCTCAACTTCCGAAAGTCGCCGGTCGCCATCCGCGAGCGGTTCTGGATCAGCGAGCCGCGGCGTCCCGGCGCGTTGCAGCAGCTGGTACGCTCGGAAGCAATCGACGAAGTCATGGTGCTGGCGACGT
Organism: uncultured Acidobacteriaceae bacterium; assembly: GCA_963846815.1. Lineage (GTDB taxonomy): Bacteria > Acidobacteriota > Terriglobia > Terriglobales > Acidobacteriaceae > CAVVDY01. Next base: position 1,549,452 of record CAWJXG010000001.1, read on the forward strand.
GCCACCGGACCGAGTTCATCTTGTGGACCAGTGATGTGCCCAGCGCATCCAATTCGGTCCTGCGCCTGTTAACTCAGGAGTATCAGCTGAAGTTATGCGAGTGGTCGCACTTCTACCGGCTCATGGACGACGTTGCCCTGAATCACATCTTCCGCGTTGTCTCCAGTCTGGATTCCATGGTGCTGGGAGAGCCTGAGATTGTCGGGCAGTTCACGGAAGCCTGGCAGCAGGCGAAGGAAGGCGGCTGCACCGGACGCTTCCTTGACTCGGTCGCCCAGAAAGCGCTGCAGGTTTCCAAGCGGGTACGGACGGAAACGGCGGTTGGCGACGAAAGTCTCTCGGTGCCCTATGCGGCGGTAGAGCTTTCCATGCAGACATTGGGCGATTTGACGGGCCGGGAGGTGCTGCTCATCGGCGCCGGAAGAATGAGTGAATTGGCCGCCCGCTGCCTGATCAACGCGGGCGCCACCAACGTGAAGATCGCCAACCGAACTTCGGCGAACGCTGAGGAACTCGCCGGCAAGCTTAAGGCAAACCGGGTGGCCTTTGAGAGCCGTCGCCGGCATTTAGAAACCGCCGACATCGTCGTGAGTTCGACCTCCAGCCCGACCTATATCATTACGCGGGAGGAAGCTGAGGCGGTCGCCCGCGCCAGGGAACAGAAGCCGCTGGTGTTGATCGACATCGCCGTGCCCCGCGACATCGACCCAAGTGTGCGCGAGATCGAGGGGATGAAGCTTTTTGATATCGACGATCTGGAACAGGCTGTCCGGCACAACAGCTCCGGGGAGCGTCAGGCGGCAGCTGCGACTGCCGAGAAAATAGTTTCCGCCGAGGCCAGCGGTTTCCGCCGCAAATTGACAACCGGGCCGGCACTGCCGGCGATTGCGGCCCTGCGTCAGCACCTGGAGGAGCTGTGCCGCCAGGAACTGGAGGTCCTGCGCAGGGAATTCGGACCTTTCACTGCCGATCAGGACCAGGCTATGACCGCCTTTGCGGCGCACATTACGCAACGCCTTGCCAGTGCGCTGGCACGGGAATTAAAAGAGCTTCCGGAGAAAAATACCCCCGACATCGTGTCGGCAGCTTTAGGTCGTTTGTTAGGCCGGGATACTGCGCCAATGATTCCGGCAGATACGAAAAACTGACAGTAAATCGAGAAACAGGAGTAAACCATGGCTCAAACTGCGCAACAGGGAAAAAGCAACCCCGCCGTCTTCACCAGCGTGCAAGCTTACACGCTGGCTGTCATAACCCTTGTCATCGGCATCGCCGTTGGCTACTTCGCTCGCGGCTCCGCCCCATCTGCTGTGGGCGCTGTACCGGAGAACGCTCAGGCCGCCGTGACGACTCCGGCATCCATGCCTGCGGCTGGGGGAGCACCGGCCAACATGGGGCCGGGCCAACTGCCAGGGAGCACGCCACAGCAGCAGGCCGCCTCTCCCGAGATGCTGGCCAAAGCGGCAGAACCACTGCTGGCACAGCTGCAGACCAATCCCAACAACGCTGAAGTTCTTACTCAGCTGGGAAACCTTTACTACGACGGGCAGAGTTTTCCGCAAGCTATCGACTACTACGAAAGGGCCTTGAAGATTCAGCCCAATAACGCCGATGTCCGCACCGACCTCGGCACCAGCTACTGGTATACCGGCGATCCCGACAAGGCGCTGGCTAGCTTCCAGAAGTCGCTGGCGATCCGTCCTAACCATCCGGGAACGTTGTTCAACGTGGGCATTGTGGAGTGGCAGGGGAAGAAGGATCCCAAGGCCGCGATCGTTGCCTGGGAGAAGCTGCTGCAGACGAATCCGGATTATCCGCAGAAGGAGCAGGTGCAAATGTTAATTGAGCGCGCGAAGATGCATGGAGCCAGCGCCACCAAGGGCTAACTCCGGCAGCGATTGCTCACCCCGGTGACGAGCCAGCGCAGAGCTCGTCCCGGGTTTTTTCAAACCAGTTCCATCCCCTCGGATGGGAAGCTCCGCTTTGTTATGATTGAGACGTGTTGGATCTCGACCTTTCGCCGCCGCCTGGCATTGAGATGCCGTTGTGGCGCTCGCTCCTGCTGAACCTGGCAGATCGTATCTCGCCGGAGCGGTTTCCTCCTCTGGAGCTGACCTCTCGCCCGATCGACACCGGAATGTTATTCGGCGACCGTCTCGCGTTGCCGTGGTATCGCACTGTCTTCAGCAATATTTCGGACGTGGTCTCGCCGGACATGGCCGCGCCCCTGGAGCTCACGGCGCGGCCCATTCCCATCGACGACTGGATCAGTGACAATCTCAGCCGCAGCTGGTGGAGTATGTTGGCCGAGAGCGTCAGGGACCGGCTGTCGCCCGAGAGGCCTGCACCGCTCGATTTGACCTCCAAGCCGATCGCGGCTTATGGGGCGAGGAGCTGGCTGCAGATCATGGACTGGTCTTCGCTGCTCAGCACGCCGAAGATATTCCTTCCCGACACCAAAGCTGAACCGTCAACAGCTATACCTGACGAGCTGCTGCCAACAGCTCCCCCTGCGGCCGCGCCTGCGGTTCCGTTGACGCAGGACTTGTGGGCTGCGCAAATGCAGTTCAAGCGTGACCTGTCGCGCAGCCGCTTCCGGCAGAAGGTTTGGATCAGCCTGGTGGCTGCCGAAGCTATTTTTCTGCTGGCCAACCTCTTCAACTTCAAGTTCTAGAGCGGTTTCCGGATGGGTTGGCTGGGTAGAGCGGGCCTTTCAGGCCCGCGTTCCGCGGCCCTTCGAAACCCGGACCGACAATCGCCGGCGTAACCAGGCGCTCAAGCGCCGCTTCCACCGATTGGACTTGCGGGAAGATTGAGCAGGGGAGCGATCTACTCCCCGCCTGCCACTTTCGCCGCGTAGGGATTGTCTTCGAGCACCTGCCAGACGGTATCGATCAGCGTTCCATCAACCCACTTCACCACGGCTACAGGACGGTCGCCTACGCGAGCTTTGGCGGGTTTGCCACCGCAGATCTTCTCGACCTCGGCCTTGATTTCTTCAATGGGACGGATAGGAAGATCGCTGCCTTTCACTGCGTCGAGCAAATCCTGACGGCGCGGATTAATAGCAATGCCACGCTCGGTGGCGACCACGTCGATGAGTTCGCCCGGGCCGACGAGGGTGGTGACTTCGTCGACGATCACGGGAATGCGATCGCGGAACGAGGGCACAGCCAGGATGGTGCAGCCGGCGAAGAGGCAATTCTGCCATCCACCGATTCCGTGCAGCAACCGGCCATCCGAGTGGGTGACAACATTGGCGTTGAAGTTCAAATCGACTTCGGTTGCGCCCAGCACGCAGGCACCAATCATCGAGGCGAAATTACCTTTGCCGTGGAAGTTGTACGAGGTGAACGGCGACGTCGCCACGTGCCGGGGATCGGAGGCGATCGATTGCACGGCGTCCAGGTCAAAGGTCTGGCCATCGAGAACGTAGCCGATGAGGCCTTCCCGCAGCAGATCAACTAGATACCTGGTCGAGCCGCCGCGCACAAAACTGGCCCTGACCTGGGCTTCGCGCATCATGCGGGCGAGATAGTCGACAAATGCCAGGGAGATGCCGCCGGCTCCGGCTTGGAAGGAAAAGCCGTCGCGCATGATGCCGGTGTCGCGGAGAAAGCGAGCAATCATCTCGGCAATCCGCAAGCGGTCGGGGCTGCGCGTGATTTGCGTGGTTCCGCTGACAATTTTTGTGGGATCGCCAATCGAAGGCACCTGCACGACGTAGTCCACGTTGTTGCCCTGAATCTGCCAGGGTACGCAAGGGAAGGGAACCAGATTGTCGGTGACGACGATGACGCGATCGGCATAGATCGAGTCGGCCAGCGCAAAGCCAAGCGAGCCGCAGGCGGAAGGCCCGTGCGAGCCGTTGGCGTTGCCGAAAAAGTCGGCGCTCGGAGCGGCGATTACAGCGATGTCGATATGGACTTCGCCGTCCTGGACCGCCTGCCAGCGCCCTCCATGCGAGCGCAGCACGCCGAGGCCGCGCATCTGGCCGTGCGAGCAGAAGTCGCCGAGCGGGCCATTCATGCTGCCTTCGATGTGATGCACCGCGCCAGACTTCATCAGCTCGATCACGGGCTCGTGACAGGGGAAGGAAGCGCTAGGAAACCACACCAGATCTTTGACGCCCATGCCGGCAGCGGTCTGAAGCGCGGTGAGCGCCACCTGGTCGCCATTGCGCAGATGATGGTGGCTGCTGATGGTCATGCCGTCGCGCAAGCCGCACAAGCTAAGCGCGGTTTCCAGATCAGGGGCGCGCTTGTCGCCGTTCAGCGGATAGTCGCTGTTGCTGCGAACGGGCGGCGCAGCCTTTCGTCCACTCGGCGGCTGCCCCTCGATGCCGACAAAGGGTGTCTGCTCGCGGCCATTGACGAATGTTGGAACCCGCCGGCCCACGGCATTGGTGATGAGATCGGAAGCGTGGCCAGGCTTCATGAAAGTGCTCCTGCCGGGGGTTCGTCGATGATCAGCCCCATGCGCCGCGCGCGGTCCATCAACTTGAGGGCGCGCTGCACCACCGGCGGATCGATCATCTTCGAGCCGAGACTGACAACGCCCAGTCCCTGCCGCTGCGCGTCCTCAAAAGCCTGGGTGATCAAGCGTGCCTTTTCGATCTCCGCCGCAGTTGGTGCAAACGCCCGATGGATGGTCTGGATTTGCAGTGGATGGACGCAGCCCATGCCTTCAAAGCCCATGGCGCGGGAGGCTTCTCCCCAGCGCAAGAGGCCGTCCTCGTCGGCGACGTCGCCGTAAACCGAGTCGATGGCCTGAATACCGGCAGCGTGCGCGGCGTTGACAATCCTCATACGGGCATAGAGCGACTCGTTGCCGCCGGTGGTCTTCACCACTCCAAGATCAGCCGTGTAGTCCTCCAGACCAATGGTGATCGCCGCGTTGCGGGCAGACGCCGAGGCGATCTCGAATGCGTGCTCGACGCCGAGGGCCGACTCGACAATCGGCATCAGCCAGATCGGACGAGTGGAACTGGCACGGCCCTGAATCGCCGTAATCGCGGTGTCGACTTCTTTGATCTGGTCGGGGGTTTCGACTTTGGGGATCAGGATTAAATCGGGCGACTGCGGAACGATCTCCTCGAGGTCAGCCAGCCCGAGCGGCAGCTGATTTGTGCGAACAATGCGTTCACACGCGCCGAAATCGACCGCGCGCAGTGCATTGCGCACCAGCAGTCGAGCCGCATCCTTCTCCGCGTGGTGGACCGAGTCTTCGAGGTCGAGGATGATTGCGTCGGGCGAGTGCAGCGCGGCGTTGACGAAGTACTTCGGTTCGTTGCCCGGCAGGTACAGACGGGAGCGGCGCAGGCGGTCGCGAGCTGAAGGCGGAGGCAGCGGCAGCGCTTCCGGCAGTGCAGGCGATTTGATCGCGACGCCCGCGCGTCTCACCGCCGCTTCGATGCGCGCATCGATGACGAATGGCAGCGCGCCCTCATCGATGATGGACACATCTCCATTGGTAACGCCGAGCGTCTGCAACGTGGCGAGGATTTGCGCGCGGATGGCGTCGCCGTAATACAGATCGACGCGCGAGCGCAGTTCCAGTTCAATGCCGCCCGACGTGCGCTCTTCGAAAGTGAGGTACAGATCGGAACGCACATCGTCGCCGGCGCGTCCCGCCTCGCCTCGACGCGAATTAGCTTCGACTGCTGCCGGCATATGCCTTCTCCGCGCCAACACCCAGCTTATCCAGAATCGCGTCCGTCATCCCGGTGGTTGAGGTGGCTCCCTGGGCGATTGCCTTAGCCCCTCCGGGCAGTCGCGACATATCGTACGTGCGGATCTTACCTTCTTTCACGACGGCGGCGATGGCGTTGCGAATGTGCTGTGCCTTCTCGGTTTCGCCGAGGTGATCGAGCATCATAGCTGCCGAGAGGATCATCGCGATCGGGTTGACGATGGGGGGATCGAGTTCCGCGTACTTGGGCGCCGAGCCATGCGTCGGCTCGAAGACGGCGACCTCGTCTCCGATGTTGCCGGAAGCGGCGAATCCCAATCCGCCAACCAGCCCGGCGAAAGCATCGCTGATAACGTCACCGAACAGGTTGCTGGCGACGATGACGCCGTAGTCTTCCGGATTCTTGGTGAGCCACATGGTTTGCGCGTCAATATTAGTCGACCACAGTGGTATCGCCGGATACTGCCGCTGCACTTCTTTGGCGACCTCTTCCATCATTCCCGAGGTCTCGCGCAACACGTTGGGCTTCTCGCAGATGGTAACCGACTTGTAGCCGAACTTCGCGGCGTGGCGAAAGGCCGCCAAGCAGATGCGCCTTGCCGCGGGCCGGGTGATAATGCGGACTGAAATGGCAAGCGCGTCGCCCTCCACGTTCTCGAAGGGCTTGAACTTGGGGTTCAGGCGAAGCGCGTTGCGTACCTGCTCCGGTGGATTCGTCCACTCCACGCCCGCGTACAGGCCTTCCGTGTTCTGGCGAAAGACGACGACGTTCACGAGGGGTTCGTCGTATCCACCGCCGGGAACTTTGCGAATGAAGTTCAGCGGATTGCCGGGAAACGATAGGCACGGCCGCATGCAGATATCGAGATTGAAAAGCTGGCGCATGGCGACGATCGGGCTGAAGTATTGGTGTCCTTTGCCCTGGAGCGCAGGGCTGAGCTCAGCTTCGGCTTCCTTCTTGGGCTTGGAGGTAATGGCGCCAAAGAGGCCGACTCGGTGCTTGCGCAGCAACTCAATCGTGGGGTCGGGCAGCGGGTTCCCCTGCTTGCACCAGCAATCCCAGCCAATATCGGCGTGAACGTACTCTGCATCAAAGCCGACGGCATCGAGCACGCGCAGCGCTTCGGGCAGTACCTGGTTTCCGATGCCGTCTCCCGGCATGGTAACAATGGTAAGTTTCGACATAATTAAACCTCTTCTTAGCTCTGTCATCCCGAGCGGAGCGAAGGACCTGCTTTCCACCCGCCGTCAGGGTCACACCGCCGCGGGCTCCGGCTGCTCCCTCAGCTTGTGGGCGACAAGATTTTCGACGCCGCCGGCTACTACCAGCGACTGCGGCACCGAGCCCAATGCCGGGAAGGCGAACTGTTCGTTTGCATAGCGAATTACGCTTTTCGTGAAATCAACTTCCATCTCGTGGCCGGGGATGATCGTCTTCTCTTTGGCGGCGATGGCTTGCGCCCAATCGTTTCGCATCCGGCGAACCAGTCCCGGCGCCTCGATGCAAAGGAATCCGTTGTTGAACGCATTGCGCAGATAGGTTTGCGAGAAGCTGCCTGCAATCACCAGCGGAATGCCGGCGCACTTCAGTGCGGTAACTGCCTGCTCGCGGCTGGAGCCGGTTCCGAAGTTGAAGCCGCCTACGACAATATCGCCAGGTCGGACCTGCCGGGCAAATTGGGGATCGTAGTTCTCCATCGCGACCTGAGCCATCATTTCCGGCGTCATATCTTCGCGGTAGGTGTAATCCTTGCCATAGATTCCGTCGGTGTTCAGGTTGTCCTGTGGCACGAAGACCAGGCGGCCGCGAACCGTCTGAGGAAATCCGGAAAGGATCTCGACCGCTTCGCCTTGACTTGCGGGCGTAGCGAACTGCTGGAAGTCTTTGTGTAGTTCGTAGGGCTCGACCGGCGACGGCCCGCAAATGTACCCGGCAATCGCCGATGCAGCGACTACTTCGGGGCTGGCGAGATAACACTGCGCCTCGCGAGATCCCATGCGTCCTTTGAAATTGCGATTGGTGGCCGAAATGCCAACCTCACCGGGCTCCAGTACTCCCTTCCCAAGTCCAATGCAGGGACCGCAACCCGGTGGCAGCGGCTCCGCTCCTGCCTTCAACAGCGTCTGCCAGATGCCGCGCTTTACGGCTTCGTCTTCTACTTCCATGCTTGCCGCGGCCAGATAGAACTTTACATGTGGCGCAACCTTCTTGCCGCGAAGCACCCGCGCGGCCGCCGCCAGGTCTTCCAGGCGCGAGTTCACGCATGAGACCAGGTAGGCCTTCTGGATGGCAATCTTCTTCTTATCGATCCCGGCCACGGATCGTATGACCTGCACCGTATCAGGCCCGCATACGTGGGGCGTCACTTCAGCGAGATTCAACACAATGCGTCCGGCATAATGCGCATCCTTATCGGGGGCAGGCGGATTCTCGCGCCACTCACGCAGCTTATTTTCCGGAATGCGCTCAATGCCACGGTTCTGCAACTGAAGATTGCGGCCTTCGAGATAAGCAATCGTCACATCATCCACTGGAAACCAGCCGACCAATGCGCCCCATTCGGTGGACATGTTGGCGATGGTGAGGCGCGCCTCCATGCTCAGTGATGCGACGCCCGGCCCGGTGAATTCCAGCGCCGCGTTGAGCACCTCTTCGTGGTTGTACAGCCCACAAAGCGTGATGATCACGTCCTTGCCGGTCGCGCCGCGACGAAGGCCGCCATCGAGCACGACCTGGACCGTGTGTGGGACCTGCCACCAGAACTCGCCGGTGGCCCAGATGGCGGCCGCGTCGGTGCGCACTACCGGAGTACCGATCGCGCCCAGCGCGCCGTACATGTTGGAATGCGAGTCGGAGGCGACGACAAAGCTTCCCGGCAATACGTATCCCTGCTCGACCATGATCTGGTGGCCGATGCCGGCTCCGGGCGGATAAAAGTTGATGCCTTGCTCGCGGGCGAACTCCTCCATGCTGCGATACTTTGCCAGGTTCGACTCTTCCGTGTTCTGGATATCGTGGTCGGCGGTAATCACCGGCTGCGATGGATTGTGTACTCGTTTCGCTCCAATCGCCTTGAACTTCTTCATCACAGCCGAAGTATTGTCGTGCGTCATCACATGCGTGGGGCGGATAGAAAGAAAATCGCCGGTACGCAGTGGGCGCGTGGGGCCTTCGGCCATGTGGAGCTGTGCAATTTTTTCAACTACGGTTTGTCCCATACTCAGCGCCCTCTCCGATCGACGCGGAATAGCTTCATCAGTTCCGTTATGCTGCTTTGTTGGTCGAGATTCCAGATCGCGTCCATCGCCCGGCGGCGCGCGGCTTTCGACATTACCGGCTCGGCCAGCGCTTCAAACTTTTCTTCCAGTTCCTGATCGCTGAGCGGATTGCGCGGATCGCCCTTGGGATAATCCAGCTGCGTCATGAACTCGGTGCCGTCGTTGGTGCGAATGCTGACAATGACCCGCTGCAGCGCCGGGAATACTTTCTCGATCTCGGGATCAGCCACCACCACGACCTTCCTGAGTTGCTCGCGAATCAGCGGGTGGATGATCTTTTCGGGCGTGAATTGCAAGGGCGTGACCTGGCGCTCGGCGATGGCCGCCGCGATGACGTAGGGGAGCGAGTGATCTGCCGTTTCTTTGCTATGCGGATCGTACTTGCTGGGATCGCTAAGGATGTCGGCTCCGCGGGCGGTGGTGCGGATGTGTACCCGGGCGACATGGTGCGGCTCGAGATTGTTGTCTTTGACGAGCTGCAATACGGCCGAGATCGGGGTGTGGGTGAGCGCTTCGGTAGGAAACGCCTTCATCCCACATTGTGTGACACGCCAGGACGACGCTTCGCCCAGCCCGTCGGTCAGAACGTTCAGCTTCCAGTCGGGACCGAAGCAGTGCACGAGGCCCTCTTTGCCGTCGATGACGTGCTCGGGGCCGGTGTAGCCCTTTTCCGCCAGCAGCGCGGCAAGGACCCCGCTCTGGGTCGCCATGGGATCGACGGTGTTCTTCATCATGGTCAGCTTGCCGGCGGTCACGGCGCCGAACGTAGCACTGGCGCTGGCGCTGATGCCGATGGCGTGCTGAATCTTCTGCCAGTCAAGGTGCAACATGCGCCCGGCAACGATAGGAGAGACAAATGCCGTTAGAGTGGCGTGATGCCATCCGCGCTCGCGAATGCCGGGAAATGCCGCCTCACACAGCCGCATCTCGAATTCGTGGCCGAGCACCAGACCCACGATCAGCTCGCGGCCATCGCTTCCGGCGCGTTCGCCACAGGCCATGGCAGCGGGAAAGATGTCGGACGGATGTGAGGGGTCCTGCTTCCAGTAGATGTCGTTGTAGTCCATGCAGCGGATCATCAGCGCGTTGGCCAGCGACGCCGATACGAGATCGATCTGCCGCCCGGTGCCGATAACCGTCGCCTTGCCCGGGCCGGCGATTTCGTTCAACACTTCGAGGGCGATGACTACATCGTGTTGCTGAAAGCCGCCGAGCGCGCAACCGATGCTGTCGAGCAGAAAGCGCTTGGACTGATAGACGGCATCCGGCGAAAGGTCTTCGTACTTGAGGCCGGCGGCCCATTGCGACATTGCGGCTGTGACCGTCTGCTTTGCGGTTGCGGGAGGTGTAGCGGTGACAGCGGGCATCAGAAATCTCTCCTCATTTCGCCAAATTCTTGAAGGGCAGAAACGACATGAAGTCGGCGTGGTGGACGATGTAGGCTTCGGTGGTGCGCTTCACCAGGTCACCTTCCGCAGCGTGGGCGGCAATGATGTGGCACACGGCATCGGGTACGCCGCACTGCATAGCCAGCGCAACTCCGGTGAAAGGATGGCGCAGCATTTCGCCTCGCTTGCTCTGACGCGACTTGCCGTCAACCTTCTCGTACTCCAGCAGCTTTCCCACGTCGGCCAGAATCGCTCCGGCGATAACCGTGTCCAGATCGATGGGCAGCGCGTTTCCCATGAACTCCTTCATGCTCTCGGCGCTCTTGCGGGCGATGTGAACCACGCAGCGCTTGTGCTCCATAAAAGTCGTGGGACAGTTGGGAACGAGCAGGGTGAACGGAATTTGGTTCAGGTCGTCAGGAGTGAGCGAGCTCAGTTCGAGGGCCCGTATCCAGGTCTGAGTTACTTGCTCGCGCAGCGTGGGATCGGAAATCCACTCGATCTCAGGCCAAAGCTTGAGCACGGCGTCGCGCATCCTTGTTCCTCCGGTTCGCGTGGGCAGGATTGCGCACCTGTTGGCAGGCGGAACTCGACTGCACTACGGCAAACAATCGACCGTATGCCATAGATGCCGCAAATTCTATGACATGCGTCACAACAAAGCTGTGATTTTTTCCAGTTGATGGGTGATCTCTTCGGCGGGAGTATCGGAAGGGAAGAGAACCGGCTTGCCTATGACCACCCTCAGTTCGCCACGCTTTGCGATCCTCCGGCCCGATAACTTCATCTCGAACAGCCCGTCGATCCGCATGGGGAGAACCGGAACGTTCAGCCGCTCGGCGAGCATTCCGATGCCGGAGCGAAATGGGGACAACTTGCCGTCCTGGGTGCGGCGGCCTTCCGGGAAGACAAGCACGTTGTAGCCGTGGTCGGCACATTCGCCAGCGAAGGCAAAACTCTGGCGCACGCCCGACTCCTGCGGAAGCGGAAAAACGTTGAACAGCGCGACGACGAGGTAATAGCCGGCCTGCTGCCACCAGCGCGCGAAGAGGTTCATCGTCTGCGGTGGCCGCCACATTCCCCAGAGGCGCTCTCCGTGCATGCCCACCGCCAGTTTGTGGCGCAGGCGAGGTGGAAGGGCAATCAGAACAAAGCCAACATCGATGTAGGTCACGTGGTTGCACGTGATCAGCAGCGGGCCGCTTATGCCGTTGAGATTTTCGCGGCCTTCGATTTTGGGGTGGGCCATGATGAGCGTGGCAGGGAGCGACAGCAGGTTGTAGATCGCGGTGCGAATCCAGGTCATCGGCCAGCGCAGGGCCCAGCGCGGATAGCGGTAGTCGCTGCGGGCTGATTTCTGCGGCTGTTGCAGCAGGCGCTCCAGCTCGCCGACGGTTGTGAGGTTGGCAAAGTTCGCCTCGCCCAAGTCGACCTGGTAGCGGTCTTCGAGGGCGCTCATCAGTTCCACGCGATCCATGGAACTGAGGTTGAGTTCGTCTTCCAATTTGGCGTCGGGAGAGAGCGGCCCGATTTTGCGTCCGGTGATGCGGCCGATCAACTCGGCGAGCGATCCCGGCGGGACTGCAGCGCCATCGCCGGAGGCGAGTCTTGTTTGCGCGAACTGCTGGATAAGGTTGGTCCGCGGCTTCTGCGTGGGCGTGCGGGGGAAATCCTGTTCCGGCCAAACCAGCCATTGGCGGATGCGCTGGAATTCGGCTAGCTGCTGATTGGCTTTGTCGACGACCTGCCCGGGGTCGGTTGAGTCGCGCAGCAATAGCACGGCACACGGTTCGGCATTGCCGCCGCGCTCCAGGGGAACGACCACGCAATCGCGAACTTCGGCCTGGCTGCGCAGCGCTGTCTCGAGGTCGTCAGGATAGACATTCATACCCTCGCGGGTGACGATGACGTTCTTCTTGCGCCCGCGAAAATAGAGGTTGCCTTCGGCGTCGACTTCGCCCAGGTCTCCGGTGCGAAACCATCCTTCTTCATTGAGAACGGGTTTGAGTTCCTTGCCTTGCCAGTAGCCGGCGGCGACATTGGCCCCGCGCACAAGGATCTCGCCGTTTTCGTCGAGCTTCATTTCGCGGCCTTCCAGCACTTTGCCGATGGAGCGCTTGCCGGTGCGGAAAGGATGGTTGAGCGAAATCAGCGAAGTCGTCTCCGTGAGGCCGTAGCCCTGAATGACGACGAAGCTCAGGCGGCGCCAGAATTCCTCGGTCTCGGCATCGAGTGCCGCACCGCCTGAGATGAAGGCCCAGAACTTCCAACCGAACTGATTGTGGATGCTGCGGAAGCGCCACCAGCGCCGCACGAAATGCTCTCCATTGGCAGCGGCGAATTGCCTCCGCAACGACGCGGCTTTTCCTCCGGCCTCCATGTCGCGCTCGATTTTGTCTTTCAGCGACTCCATCAAACGCGGTACGGCGACGACCACCGAGATGCGCTGGTCGTGAATGAGGCGAATGATCTCGGCGGGGTTGAGGCTGTCGTGAAAGATGACGGTTCCGGCAAGCAGTTGCGGCAGGAAGATGCCGAGGAATTGCCCAAAGACGTGGCTGAGGGGCAGCAGGTTCAAGAAGCGCAGAGGATGAAAGATACGCTCATACTTCAGATACTTGCCGATCTCGCGCTCCAGCGGCTCAAGGTTGGCCAGGATGTTTCCGTGGGTGATGACGACGCCGCGCGGTTCGGCCGTGGTTCCCGAGGTGAAGACGATTTCGACGATGTCGTCGCGGGTCACGGCCGGCGAATCGACTGGCTGAGGTGAGTGAGCGGCAACAATTTCCTGCAGGCCTTCGAGATCCAGACGGGGAATGCCGGGAATGGCATTACCTTCGCCGGAGACGCAGAGCCTGGCGTCGACCTGCTGCGCGACCCGCTGAGCGAAATCGGCAGAGGCAATCTTGTCGATAGGGACCACCACGGCTCCACGAAGCAGGCAGCCGAAGAAGGCGGCGATCCACTCGGCACAGTTTTCGCCCCAGAGCATTACCTTGTCGCCGTGGCCAATGCCGCGTATCTCGAGTTCGCGCGCAAAGCGATAGGAGCAGGCCAGCACGTCGCCGTAGCGCCAGTGATGAACGCGATATCCGCGACGATGAACGTACGCCGGCTCGGACGCGTGACGGCGGAAATTGTCCAGGTACTCCAGAATGGTGGCGCGCGGCATTCAGTAGCAGTCTAACCCGCGCTCGCAGGCTTGCCGATCCATCCGGACGCGGCGGGCAGGGATCGCCGGTAGGTACCCGTAGGGGAACCCAACTTGCTGATGTTCACGGCCAGCTGCGGCAGACGTCCTAGCTCCAGCGGCGATTCTCGCGGAGCTGCGACTTCAGCATATTGCGAAACAGGGCAGTTGCTTTCTTGACCTCGGGCATGGCCAATTTGCAGTGCAGTTGCTTGCCGTCGCGACGGGTCTGGACCAGGCCCGCTCCCTTGAGGATCGACAGGTGCTGGGAGAGATTGGCTTTGGAAATTTCGAGTCCTTGCTGTAACTCGGAGGCCCAACGATCGGACTCTTCGAGCATATCAAGCAACTGGAGGCGCGTAGGATTGGCGAAGGCTTTACAAAGATTAGCCTGGCGTTCGAACATGTCCCGATCAGCCCGGTTCTTCCTTTTCATTCGGGTCTCTCCCTAAACAACAGAACAGCAACTGCGTTAAACAACGCACTCTGTGGGACGAACTCTGATGAGTGTCCTCAACCGCGGTTGTGGCGAATGGATCGAGCTCTTTGGAAACATGGCTAGGCTACTGAGTCAGCGCGCGTACGCAGAATCGAGCTCGACCGCACCAACTGTGGCGCTGGATCACCTAGGCAAAGAGACAGTAACTTGCACCAATCTGCTTGAAGTCTGCAGGTCAGTTTCGTCTTTTTTATACCATACTTCTTCTCTGAGCAACCCTTATCAAATCTATGAGTTTCAAGCTATAAAAAGTTATAGATTAAGTAACTTCTCGAGTTTTCAGAGGTTACTCAAGCTCCTTTCACCTTTATTCGTGTCGGACATTTGTTCCGGCAGATGATTGATCTACTTGTTCAGATCGGAAGTTTTTTGGCAAAAAGGGATGTCTGAAACTTGCGTTCCGGCGTTCACAAAAGGCGAGACTAGCTGAGTGGGAGGGACGTGGTCCGGGGCTGACACAATCTCGGAGTTCTGGCGGAGAGCAACCCTCGCGGTGTGCTCTCAGGCGAGGCTGGGTTTAAGTCCGACGGTGCCATCTTCCGCAGGTAGATTGGGCGTCGCATTGTCCATGGTCTCGTGAGCGGTGAAGGACTGGTGGTTTGCCGGCGTTTGGAGCAAGATTTGAGCCCAAATCGGCAGATTACTAAAGTCGAACATCATTACCTCCGTAATCAAGCTACCTGGTCGAATTGAGCATAAATTAAAGCAGTTATCTTGAAGAGAAAAATTACCCAGGGCTCGCTGTTTGTCTGCCGATGCGATGCAGTCAGCCCCGATTTTTTTCCCCCTGTGAAAATAGCTATGGACTAATGCGGTGGAGGAATTCGCCGATGTAAGGAGCATGAGCTAAGCAATACTCCTCCTGAGTGAAACGCTAACGCACCCGGCCGCTCTCCTGGCGGCCGGATTTTTCTGTGTGCCAAGGCTGAACTCATCGATCAAGAGTTGGTGAAGAAATGCCGGGGAGCGTCGGGTAGATGGAGCATCCATCGCCGTGTCACTGGCCGCTCGATTCTGCACTTCATCCCCGCTAACAGCGTCCCGTCCTGAGTTCACTGTCCAGTGAAGAACCTTTCCCGCGGTAGTCCGTATATTCCCCTAGAAGTTGGACCGGTGAACGCCACAGAGGCTTGCCGGACGCAACCAACAGCAAAGGAGAATCGTCATGAACGCAAACTATAACTGGCTGATGGATAACGTTGCGATCCGCGTCACCCTGAATACGGTGGCGTTCGCGCTGTGGATGGCAGCTAGCATCGGTCTGTTGGAGGCGGCGGCGAGGCTGTAGCTGCACTACCCTCTCGGCAACAACCCGAAATGGGCTTGAGGCGGCCCATGTGGTAAGCGGTCCCTCTTGGCAATGTCGGGCGGGATTCTGCTTTTTGTTATGTTGAATCTCATGATCGGCATGCCTCGAAAGCGCATTTTGCTCTCCTGGAGCAGCGGTAAAGATAGCGCATGGATGCTGCATGTATTACGGAAGCAAGATCAATATGAGATTGCCGGACTGCTGACCACATTCAATCAGTCGGCAGACCGGGTGGCGATGCACGGTGTGCGCCGAAGCATGGCCGAAAGGCAGGCTGCTGCCGCCGGGCTTCCGCTGTGGCCGGTTTTCCTGCCCTGGCCGTGCTCGAACGAGCAATACGAATCGCAGATGGCTGAGGCGTGCGCCAGCGCTGTCGCTGAGGGAATTGAGGCGATCGCCTTTGGCGACCTCTTTCTCGAGGATGTCCGGGCCTATCGTGTACGGCAGCTTGCGGGCACAGGTCTGGAGCCATTGTTTCCGATTTGGGGCAGACCTACGCCGACCCTGGCGCGCGATATGATCGGGGCGGGCCTGCGGGCGATTCTCACCTGCGTCGACACCGGCAAGCTCGACCCGTCTACGGCAGGCCGTTGCTTTGACGAAAGCCTGCTGGCGTCGTTACCGGCCGGGATCGATCCCTGCGGGGAAAACGGCGAGTTCCACACGTGCGTGGTGGCCGGGCCGATGTTCGATCGTGCGATTGCCGTGGTGCCGGGAGAGACGGTGATCCGCGATGGCTTCGCGTATGCTGACCTGATTCCCACCGAAGCAGATTGCGGGTGAATGCAGTTTTAGCTTCCGCGGTCCCATTCCGGAGAGTGCGTGATGGGCAACGAACTCCTATGCAAAGTTCGCAGCGGAGGCAGGACCTCCGAGGGCAAGGCTCTGCTGGAAACCAGCGAAATCATTTTTCGCGGCGACTTCCGCCTGAAGATTCCTTTTGCCTCCTTACAATCAACCACCGCCGAAGACGGTGAGTTGCGCCTGAAGTGGAAGAGCGGGGAAGCCGTTTTCGAAATCGGCGACCATGCGGTCAAGTGGGCCGACAAGATTCTTCATCCCAGGAGCACGGCGGAGAAGCTGGGAATAAAACCGGGGCTGATTGTCTCATGTCACATGGTGGGAGACGCGGCTTTCCTGCGCGACCTACGGGCACAAGCGGGCTCGTTCTCCAGCAAAGAACTGTTGCCCAACTCCGACCTGATCTTTTTCGGCGCCGCCGAAGCCGCCGACCTGGGCGGTGTTGCCGACTTGGTTCCGTCGTTGGCGCACGCGGGCGTATTGTGGATCGTCTACCCCAAGGGCAAGCAGGAGATCAAAGAGAGCGACGTATTTGCTGCGGGCAAAGCAGCCAGCTTGGTGGATGTTAAGGTAGTGAAGTTCTCCGAGACGCACACCGCGCTAAAATTCGTGAGGCCGAAGGACAAGAGGTAGTTGGAAAAAATCATCTGGAAGCTGGTGCGCCAGCCTTACGGTTTGTCATTTTATAATTTTGCGGCGCAGAGCTCCGAGCCAACAGAGAGTGCCCGTGCCAAGAAGAATCAAACTGGCCGGTTCCGGCACGTTGTTAACGTACACGCCGCTGGAGCCGGTTGGGAACTCGGAACCAAGATTCATGAAGTTAGCAAAGCCCGGAGTGTTGATGTACTCCAGGTTCAAGTCTGAGTTGCCAACAGAGTTCAAGCCAAAGGTGTCGCCGTTAAAGGCACGGCCATCGCAGCTCGGGCACTCCGGCACCACCGCGAACCAATACTGCCCGGCAGCCAGCGAAACATTCAAGCCGGAAACCAGGTTAGTGAACTCATATAACTCCTGGAAATAACGTCCGGTGGGATCGTTGGTTACGGCTCCGCTGCCGGAAGCAATCAGCGTTCCGCCATTGCCTTCGATGACTCCACTGCGGACTTCCCAGTAGCCACTCGTTGGCACAAGCGAGCTGAAGTTGTTGGTGAACAGGCCACTCACCATGATGTTTGAGAGAGCGTAGAAATTTTGGTACACGGCAGATCCATAGGGGTCGCCATGAACCAAGGCATCATCTTCGTTGCTGAGAGCGCCGAAACCGTCGCCATTGGGATCGCTATCGCCGCCATAAAAGTACAGCTGGTCGGCATACGCCCACGCAGTGGAAAACAGCAAAGCCAATAAGCACAGCAGGGCAAGTCGCTTCATCGTTCCTCCTCCGATCAATCCGGTTGAGGTTCTCCGGCTTTCATCGCGTGATCTCCCAGACAGTGCCGCAACCAGTCGGGTAGCAGGTTTCGACGTTTGAGTTGCCAAACGCAGTTCCGTACAGGTTTCCGTCAGTGTCGATAATCAAACCGGGGTTCACAAACGTTCCTTCTGTACCGATGAAATCGTGCAGGTCGGTCGCAACCCAGCTTTGGTTTGCGAAGGTAAGTTTGAATACCGTGCCATCGGAAAAGGCACCGAAGTCGGTTATGCCGTACAGATTTCCGGCACTGTCAAAAACCAGCGGGCCATGGGGAGAACCCCCTGTCGAATAGCTGGTGAAACTGTACAGCGACTCGAAAGTCCAATTGCCAGGTTGCATCAAACGAAAAACGCTGCCGAGCCCAAACGAGCCGCCGTCGGCGGTGACACCGTAGAGCTCGCCGGAGGTGTCGGCAATCAGTCCGCCGTTGGGGTAGACGCCATCGCTTCCCTGAAAGCTGTGCAGAACTGTTTGCGTCCAGGACACACCAGGACTTAGTTCATAAAGGAGCCCTTTGTTGGCGCTGCCGCCAATGATGGTGGTTCCATAAAGATTTCCAGCCCGATCGAGCACGAGGGGCCCATCGGGATCGCCCCCATCGGGACCGTCGAAGCTATGAAGAATCGTCTTTTTCCAGACGCCACCTGACAACTTGAGCTCGTAAACTGTTCCGCACTGGCAATCTGCGCCGGTGCCGCCGTAATAGGTATTCCCATAGATGTTTCCCGCAGCATCGAGAATAACGGGGCCTGGCTGCCAGCCGTCCGGACCACCGGTGAAGGTATAAAGGACGGTCTGCGTCCAGGGACAGAAAGCAGAACGGCAGGCGATGCTTACCGGCGGCTGGAGCTTGAAGATAACACCGCATCCTTCGCCGGCGCAGGCCCCACCGCCTCCCTTCCAGGTCGTGCCGTAGAGGGAGCCGTCGGGTCCAAAGATCAGTCGGGTGTTGGGGTAAAGCCCGTGATTGAATTGCACAAATTTATAAACGGGTTCCAGCAGCCAGTTCGACGGGGTGATTCTGAATACAGTACCGATCGTGCTCTGAGCGGCGCCGCTGCTGGTTCCATACAGCTCTCCAGCGCGGTCGAGGGTTAAACCGGCGGAGGGATTTGCACCGTCGACTCCGCCCGCGAATTCATGGAGTACGGTTAACGTCTGCGCCTGCGCGGTTTGCGCCGCGAACGTGCTCAGCACAAAAACGGCAGCCAAAAAAAACGCCAACCAACCGAATGGACTTGTGGAGCATAGATGCTGGTGTGGGCGTAGCATGGAATTCCTCCTCTCACCGCAATCGCTACGCCAGTAGGAAGGATTCTGCTCGGGGATGACTTGCGATTCAGGCGAATGCGATCGGGCTCAAGCCCCTGGTTGGTCGAGAAGCATATCACGCGCTATCGCTAGCACAATTTAATTTTTGGTATGCCGTAATGAACAGATGAAGGGAGAGACCTAGCTTTAGAAACGGATCAAACCATCTTGCCGATCACGCTCCGCCTGACGCGTGCTTTCGAGCGTTCCCAAGTCACGCCAGTAGTATTCGTCGGCACGGAAGGCCATGATCTTTGCTCCTTCGCCGGCCAGTCGGAGATAGGCGTTGATGATCGAGAACACACCTTCTTCGGTTAAGAAGTCGAAAATCCTCGGCGAGATGATGTGAATGCCACAGAAGGCATACGGAATGAGGTTAGCTGATGAGCAGGCGATTTCATCTTCGCCTTCGCCGTCGATGCGGCGTCCGCAAAGCCGGGCGTGGCGGTCGAAGAGCAGTTGGCGCGAGCTCTCCCGCGGCTGAACGGCGAGAGTGGCCAACGCGTCGTGCTCAAGATGAAACTGAACCATGCGCGCTAGATCGATGTTGCTGAGGACGTCAACATTGTGCAGGAGGAACGGCTCACGGGATCCGGCGAAGAAATGGGCCGCCTGCTTCAGGCCGCCGCCGGTATCGAGCAGAATATCCTCATGTGAAACTTGAATGTTTATTCCGAAATTATTGTGGACAAGAAGATAGTCGGCCAGCTTATCCGCGCAGTGATGGGCGTTGACGATGACATCGTGAACCCCGAAATCTCGCAGGCGTGAGAGCGTGATCGCGAGCATGGTGCGCCCGGCGACCTCAACCAATGCCTTCGGGCGGTCGTCAGTGAGCGGCCGAAGGCGAGTGCCCAACCCGGCGGCGAGCACCATGGCTCTCATTGCGACATCTTCTCCAACTCGATGTGACGGACTGCGACCCGCACGCCGTCTTGGCCCCGCAGGTGTTCGGCGAGGCGGTTGGCAAGGTACACCGAGCGGTGCTGACCTCCGGTGCAACCGAAGGAGATCATCAAGTTGTGAAATCCGCGGCTGCGGTAGTTGTCGACGGCGGAGTCGACGAGCGACAGCACGCCGGCGAGATACTGATGCACGCTCTGTTGCTGGCTGAGGAATTCGATAACGGGAGCATCGCTGCCCGTCAGGGACTTAAATTGCTCCTCGCGTCCGGGGTTGGGCAGACTGCGGGCATCGAAAACGAAGCCTCCACCGTTTCCGCTCCCGTCATGAGGGGGAGTTCCATGGTGGAAGGAGAAGCTGAAGATCCGTACTAGGAGGTCGTTCTCTTCTTTGCCGCCGAAGTCGGGCAGTCTTCCGGAGGCGCCGCAGTTCAGCAGTTTTTCGGAGGCGAGCATTCCGCGGAAGGCATTCATCAGCGCGGGAAGCGCGATTGGCAGCTCAATGTTTTCCTGCAGCCAACACAGATTTCTCAATGCGTAGGGGACACTCTGCAGGAAGAGCGGCTTGCGCTCAAAGAATCCCCGGAAACCATACGCCCCCAGGGCCTGCATAATGCGTACGTAAACGTAAGCATAGTAATGACCGAGGAATGCCTCACGGTCGACGGTAGTGAATTCGGCCAGAACATTCAGGTAATGATCGAGGAGCTGCTGCCGGATGCTTGGCGGGAGATCGGCCTTGGCGTCGAAGAGCAGGGAAGCGATGTCGTATTGCAAGGCGCCCCGCCGGCCGCCCTGGTAGTCGAGGAACCAGGGCGCGCCATCGCGGAGCATGATGTTGCGCGATTGGAAATCGCGATAGAGGAAGTAGTCCCGATCAGCGGTAAGAAGAAAGCGTGTCAGCCGCGCGAAATCGCGTTCCAATGCCTGCTCGTTGAAGGTGATTCCCGCCAGTTGCAGGAAATAGTACTTGAAGTAATTGAGGTCCCAGGCAATGGATTGACGGTCGAAGCTGCCGCGCGGGTAGGCGACTTTGTAGTTCAGAGTTCGTCCGCCCTCGACCTGAAAACGCGGCAGGACGGCAATCGCGTTGCGATAAGCTTCGAGAGCTTCAGGTGAGATAGTTTCTCCGTCGCGATGCTGCGAGAGGAATTCATACAGCGTGGTGTCGCCGAGGTCTTCTTCCAGATAAGCACCATGGTCCAGATCGTCGCCATAGATTTCAGGCACGGGCAGGCCGAGGTGCCGAAAGTGCCGGGAGAATTCCAGGAAGGAGACGTTCTCTTCGCGCACGTCGTACAGGATGCCGATCGCTCTGCAGCCATGACCGGCGAGTCGCAGGATTTTGCGCCCGGAGCCACCAAGGTCCGCTCGCAGGGGCTGAACCTGCGCCGCCGGGGTATGGAAGTGGTGCTCGAAAAGCTGCTTAAGAATGTCGGTGGACATTGGTGTTCAGGTGGCGCATTTGCCTGCGCAAAACCAATACCATACATGTTGCAGGCAACGAAATCACGTTGCCGGCTGAGGTTAGTTCATCCCCATGCTTTGGCCGGGCAGGGGGCCGCTGTTGGGAGGCATCTCGCCGGTGAGCGCATTCATGAATTCGATGAGGTCCTGGCGTTCCTGGCCAGTGAGGAAATCGAGAGAGTGCATATCCTTGTCGAGGTAAGGATTGGAATTGCCCCCGCCGACGTAATAGTCCATCACTTCCTTCAGGCTTTTCAGGCTTCCGTCATGCATGTAGGGAGAGGTGAGCGCAATGTTGCGCAGCGTGGGCGTACGGAAGGCGCCGGTATCAAGCACATCGCCGGTGATGGCGGCACGTCCCGTGTCGTTGGTTACGCCGTTATCAAATCCGACGCCGATGTTGTGAAACTTGTTGTCGGTGAACAGCGCATATTTGTCGCCGATGGTATGACAGACCTCGCAGTTGCCCTTCCTGGGATCGCGGAAAACTTCGAAGCCGCGAATCTGCGCTGCTGTCATCGCCGTCTTGTCGCCGCCGTAGTAATAGCGGTCGAAGGGAGAATTGCCGCTGAGCAGGGTGCGCTCGAAAGAAGCGATGCACTTCTCGACTTTGGTGTAGGTGATCGGCCCGGGTCCGAAGGCCTGTTGAAACGCAGCAACGTACTTGGGATCACGCGAGAGCCGCTGCGCAACTCCCTTCAGCGAGTGCGCCATCTCCACCGGGTTGGTCACCGGGCCTTCTGTTTGCTTCTCCAGCGAAGCGGCGCGACCGTCCCAAAAATCGGAAGTCCAGTAGGCCGAGTTCAAAACCGTGGGCGCATTACGGGTACCCAGCTTGCCGCCGACTCCGGTTGAGACGCGTGAGCTGTCCGTGAATCCCATAGGCGGCATGTGACAGGTCGCGCAGGAGACTGTGTTGTCGACGGAGAGAGCAGTATCGAAGTACAGGCGCCGTCCCAGCGCGATGGTTTCGACCGTAGGAGGATTGTCCTCAGGAATGGGAACCGGCGGCAGGCCCAGCGGCGCTTTAATTACGACGACGCGTCCAATCGGGATATCCGTGGCCCGGTTGGCCGCTGCGTACCAGAACAGCAATCCAGCAACAATGGCCGCGAAACAGAGGATGTACAGGGTGCGATGAGCGTTCATTCCCGGAGCCCGCACAGAAACAGAAATGGTGGGCAGTGCAGGACTCGAACCTGCGACCTCCTGCTTGTAAGGCAGGCGCTCTAACCAGCTGAGCTAACCGCCCTTAGCGCGTTCCCATGCACAGCGGGCAATGCTTTGAGTGTAACGGCAGGGTAGGCCATGGTCAATGAAGTATCACTTCCAATTGACGCTGCTCTTGGCTGCAATCCGAGGCCTAAGCTCACGCAGACAGTTGGCCGGGCACAGTTGCGCAATTCGCTTTTCCGTGAAGGGTTTTGGGAAGCCCTGAGGATCGATAGGCAAATCGTAACCAATATCGAAATACCGGGCATCTTTTACCGCTGCTCCAGAAACTAAACAGTCGGGTGTGAGTTCGCCCAAGTTGATCAAACCGGAGCAGGTAAGCAATGAAAGCTGTTCTCTTCGTTGACGATCACGAAGTTTTGGCGCGTTTAAGTTGCGAGATTCTGGAAACGCAGGGCTACCGGGCCGTCTGTGCCTACAACGCACACGAAGCCCTGGAGAAATTCAAGCAGGAAAAGTTCGACATTCTTGTCACCGACTTCAAGATGGAGGGCATGAACGGTCTGGAACTAGCGCGGCAGGTCCATGCCACGAATCCCGAGATCCCGGTGATTATCGTCACCGGCTATGGTCCGCTGGATTCGGGCAATGATGCCAAGGCCGTCCTGCAGAAGGAAGCCATGTTCCCGGCGTTGCTGGAAAAGATTAAGAGCTACCTGGGAGAAACCGAGCCCGCCCAAACCACAGCCTAGGAGCACCTGCTCCAGCCAGACGCCACCCGACGACCTTGGGTCGCTCCCGTGGCATCCGGCACGATTGTCGGCGCCTTTTTACGCCATCCTGCTAGAATTTTCCTGTCATGCCATTCCCCACTGATCGTCCCCGCCGCCTGCGCCGCAGCGAAGCCATGCGCTCCTTTGTTCGCGAAACACGCCTCACTCCCGAAGGATTTGTCTACCCGCTCTTTGTCTGTCCTGGCGAAGGAGTTCGCAAGGAAATAAGGTCGATGCCGGGAGTTTTCAACCTCTCTGTGGATGAGGCTGTGAAGGAGTGCAGGGAAGTGAAGGCGCTTGGCATTCCCAGCGTCATCCTGTTCGGACTGCCGGAAGAAAAGGACGAGGTTGCGACCGGGGCGTGGGAACGGAACGGAATCGTCCAGCGTGCGGCGCGGGCGATCAAGCGCGAAGTTCCCGGTCTACTGCTGATGGGCGACGTTTGTCTTTGCGAGTATATGTCGCATGGGCACTGCGGCATCGTCGACACCACCGGCATTGGGAACTCCAGGGTGCGCCGTGAAGCGAACGCGTTCATGCGTGAAATGGAAGCCAAGGGCAAGACGGTGGCGAAGGTTGGTTTGGCGGGAACGGCGGCGGCGACAGCGGCCGAAGTGATGTCGGCTGCCTCGGCGGAGGACTACGAGATCCTCAATGACGCCACGCTGGAGTTGCTCGCAAAGACGGCTGTGTCGCAGGCTGAGGCGGGGATGGACATCATCGCTCCGAGCGACATGATGGATGGCCGTGTGCAAGCCATACGCAACGGGCTGGACGAGGCCGGATTCGAGAATGTTCCCGTGCTCTCCTACGCGGCAAAGTTTGCCAGCGGATTTTATGGGCCGTTCCGCGAGGCCGCCGATTCGGCTCCGCATTTTGGCGACCGTCGCTCTTACCAGATGGATCCGGCGAATCTGCGCGAAGCCATGCGCGAGATCGAGCTCGACCTGGGCGAAGGCGCAGACATGATTATGGTTAAGCCGGCGTTGCCTTACCTGGACGTGCTTCGCGAAGCCCGCAACCGCTTCGACGTGCCGTTGGCGGCCTATCAAGTCAGCGGCGAGTACGCCATGATCAAGGCTGCCGCATTGAACGGGTGGATCGACTACGAGCGCGTCATGATGGAGTCGCTGCTTTGTATTCAGCGAGCGGGCGCTTCCATCACGCTTACCTATTTCGCCAAAGACGCGGCGAAGCTGCTGGGGTAGAGCATTTCGAGTTTTTGTGCGCAGCGGGTTGAGTTCTGAATATCGCTCCGCTTTTCCAAAAAGAGAATTACACAGTGTCTTTAGTAGGACACTCCGGGACCAGCTTGCTTACCAGCAAAGAAACCAGCTGGTGATAATATGCTGTGAAGTCGATACTCCCTAGGGACCAGCCAGCCGAAATGCAGCCGATCGCGGTCAAAAAAGAAACCCAGATTGACTCCCCGAAGGTGGTTGGTCACGAGCCAAAACGGCGGCTGCGACTGACGCGAGTCCTGGTCGGGCTGTTGATTGTCTGGGCGGTTCTGGACGTTGTCGGGCGGTTCGGACCGGTGGCGTGGCTCGACATACTTCCTGAACTGGTGGCCACTCGCAGGCCGGGCAAATACTACCCCTTCATTCCCAACATGTCGCTGACGGAGAATCCCTGGGTTGGGGAAACTGCGGTCAAAGGAAACGATCCGCCACGGGAGACGCGGCCTCCGGTCGTCTTCAGCACCGATTCCCTGGGATTCCGGCTTACGCCTGAGGTGCCGCCCACAAAGGATGTGGATTTGATCCTTTTTTCCGGCGCATCGTACGCTTACGGCGGAGGACTTTCCGACGACCAGACCTTCGCTTCGGTCTTCACCCGCAAGACCGGCCAGCGAATGTATAACGGCGGCCACTTCTGGTGGGACCCCATGAACCTCGAATCCCTGGACTGGCTGCTAGACCACCTCAAAGGCCCTCGGTCGGCAGTCATCATGCTGATTTGGGAGAACACCGAATTCCAGCCCGCTCACCTGGCAGGAACCAATTGGCCTCTCGCCCGGCTGGCTCGGCCGTTGGTGGGCGCGGAACGAAATAAGGAGCTCGCCGGCGATTATGAATACACTCGCCGCTACTTGAACGCGGTCTGGAATATCTCTCCCCTGGAAGTGCTCTCCATTCGCGCCTTCAAGAAGCTCAGCAATGGAGTGATCCTGCCCAATATCTACCAGGAGGCAGCGGTGGACCAGACGCTGCCGAACGGCCAGGACATCCTCTATTTGCCGGAAGAAATCGATCATGTGCTGAAACCGGTGAACGAGTCAGAGGTAGAGCGGAACGCGGAGTACTTCGAGGGGGTAGCGAAGCATCTGGCTGCCCGCAACGTGCAGATGTACGTCATCATCATCCCCAACAAATACCGCCTCTACCAGCCCTGGACCGATCCCTCTAAAGACGGGAAGCAGAACAACTATGTAGACCAGTTGCAAGAGGCGCTGGAGCGCCACGGGGTAAACGTCTACAACACGCTGCCAATGTTGCGAGCGGCCGCGCCCCAGGACGTAGCCGACGGAACGCTGTCGTTTTACCGCGAAGATCACCATTGGTCGCCCCACGGCGTCGATCGCGTAGCGGATGGGTTCGCCCAATATCTGTCCCAAAGAGGAGGCAGATAGTCAGGGCCCATGCTCTTTAATAGCACCATCTTCCTGTTCGTTTTTCTTCCGATTACCTACCTGGTCTTCTGGACACTGAAGACCAAGAACAGCCGCTATATCTGGCTGGCCATCACCGGCTATGTGTTTTATGGGTATTGGAATCCGAAGTTCTGCCTGCTGATGCTGTTCTCGACCGTGGTCAGCTATACGGCGGGCCGCGGATTTCTCCGTTACGACGACGACCCGAAGATCCGCAGGATTTTGCTGGTCACGCCCATCACCGTCGACCTTCTGCTGCTGGGGATTTTCAAGTACACCGACATGGTGATCCGCACCCTCAACTGGGGATACCAGTCGTTCAATCACCATCCTCCGCTGGAACCGCTCAACATCATTCTGCCGATCGGGATTTCGTTCTACACGTTCCACACGATTACGTACATCGTGGATTCGTACCGGCGGCACATTAAGCCGACGCGCAACTTCTTCGAGTTTGCCTGCTACGTCTCGCTGTTCTCGCAATTGGTCGCAGGACCGATTGTGCGCTTCTCCGAACTGCAGCACGACCTCGACAACATCGACCATATGGACCGGCGGGAGAACCTGGAGACGGGTTGGTCCTTCTTTGCCATTGGATTGGTGCAGAAGATGTTGATCGCCGATTCGATTGCGACGGTGATCGATCCGGCATTCAAAAGCGTTCATGATCTCTCCAGTGCCGGCGCCTGGCTGGTCATGCTTGGGTACAGCTATCAGCTTTACTTCGATTTCGCCGGATACAGCAACATGGCCGTTGGACTGGGGCGCATGTTCGGGATGCACATCCCGCAGAACTTCAATTCCCCCTACAAGGCCAGGAATCCATCGGACTTCTGGCGGCGCTGGCACATTTCACTGTCACGCTGCCTGCGCGACTATCTCTACATCCCACTGGGAGGAAACCGGGGCACGGAGCTGGGTACTTACCGCAACATGATGATCACCATGTTACTCGGCGGCTTGTGGCACGGGGCGGCCTGGACCTTCGTGCTTTGGGGGGCGTATCACGGCTTACTGCTGAGCCTGTACAAACGCTGGCCTGGCTTCTGGGACAATCGCCCACTCTGGACGCAGCGGGTGATGATGTTCCTTTTGGCAGTCTTTGGCTGGGCATTCTTCCGCGCGGACAGCTTTTCGGATGCATTGGCTCTGATCAGCCGCATGCTGTGGCCGCACCAGGGGCTCATTATGGCCGGCGCGCCATTCCTGATGGTCATGCTGGTGATAGCGGGCGGAATCGCACACTTTGCGCCGAACACATTTGAGATCCGCCACGAGTGGCAGGCGACGCGCATCGCGGCCTTAGCGGTGCTGGTTGTGTGTTGCCTGATCAAGATGTACGGCGGCCAGATCTCGCCTTTCCTGTACTTCCAGTTCTAAGGGCGGAGTGTCAGCACGGCAGATTAGGTCACAGCGCACGCACTCATCGGGCTTCTCACGGGATCGCTGTGTCGCTCAAAGGCTTGGTCGAGAGCCGCTCCGTGTTCACCCAGCGCTTAATAACTTTAGGAATCGTGTCACTGGCGTGCTGCAGGTCGAAATCCTGATATAAGAAACCAACCATGTCGGTTGGAAGCCGCGTCAGGGCCAGGTCCTTCAATAGCAGGACAGGCTTGTTGCGCGCGAGCATGTAGCCAGCCTCAATGGCGACATTGGGATTGAAGACATCGCAATTGCCAGCTACGGCCTGGGCGTCAGTTGTGAAAATAGCAATTCCTGCCTTGCAGCCCGCCATGAATACCTTGGCGTTGTCCCAGAGTTGCTGCTCAAGCGTAAGTTCGGAAGCGAGCCAGCCCCTCAAACCGAACTTGCTGAGGCTTTCTTTCACCGTCCTGATGGTTTCACGGAAGGCGGCGTCATCCCGATATGGCGTCATGATGAAGATGTTGTTGTCGTACTTGGATTCACCATAAAGCCGGTCCAGGGAGGCGCCATAGCGCGCGTCCACGGCGGCGATCCGAGACAAGCGGTCGATGAGCAGGATCACAGACTGAAAATCGGGAATCGAGATGTACTCATCGCTCTTGGCTGTAAGCAGTGGGATCGTGACCTGGCTGAGGAATGGACCGTCGAGAAGGGGGCTGTCTCCAGCGCCAATCGTGATGTCGTACTTCTCCTTGTTCCGCCGCACGAATTCCGACTTGTTCAGGGAATTAACGGCGGCGCAGGACTCGATCAGGCGCGTGTTGTTATTGAATTTGTAAACCGAGCGGCAGCAGTTCTCGGCGGGTATCTGGTGCTTCTGGGCGAGAAGGTCGATGTAATAACTTGGGCCGCTGGAGACCAGATATTTGTCGATGCCTGTCATGGTGAGCAGGTCGTCGGCCCAAGGCTGCGGCTGAATATCGGCGAAGTGGCTGGCTGCCTTCTCCTGGGTGAACTGTCTGGAGGCGAACAGACGGCAGAGCTGGCGACCAAATTCTGTGGAGTCGATGGTCTCGCTCTGGAATTGGTCTTCTATGGCGCAGTATTCGCTTTCCACACCCAATAACTTCGCGAAGGTACGCTGAATAAAGCCGACTGTCAGAGTATTGTCAACGTCGAGAAAGACGGCGAGGCGCATAAGCTCTCCTGTCGCGAACCGTTGCGACTCTCCCCGGTCAGAGAGTGGCTAACTATATACCATCTTTGCGGCCGCGCTAAGAAGGATTTTGCGGTGCAGGGAGGCGCGCCTATTCAGCAGGTTCCAACCTCAAATCGCCCGGCATAATTGGCTTGATGAAGACGTCAACTGCCTGACGATAGAACTCGTCGCGGTCCGAGACGGGCTTCCAGCCGAGCTTCTGCTTGGCCAGTGAGCAATCGAGCTGGGTCAGCATGGCAGCACTCTTCAGGTCGCGAAACGTCACCATTTTGTTGCCCGGTTTCCGCACTGCTTTTTTGATCAGGTATCGGCCGAGTTCGCCGTAACAGATCTTCCACATACTTCTCGGATAGAAACGGAAATTGCGGTAGGTCCGGTCTCGCAACACGGAGACTAACTCTACAGCAGTGGGCCGTACGTCACCCACCAGGTTGAAGGTCAGGCCTTCGATGGCGGGCGCGTCTTTTGCCAGGAATAAAGCTTGAGCAACATCGTCGACGAGAACGCAGGGCAGGGGAGTTTTGCCTGTGCCAAACCCCATGACGCAGATATCCGACACCCGCTCACCCAATCCGGGATGCACCATCATGCCGCCGGGACCCATCACCAATGCGGGCCGAAAGATGACGACTGGCAGGTTCTGCGTGCGATGCATCTCCAGCAGACGGTTCTCGACAATCGACTTGGCTCGCGGATAGTCAGCGCGATCCATACGATCGGCATCATTGCGTAAGGTCGCTTCGGTGGCGACGCCCGGCTTTCCCAGATAAATGGCGGAGGTACTGCTGGTATAGATATGTCGGCGAACTCCGTGCTGGAGACAAGCATTGGCGACATTGACGCCGCCGGCGATAACTTCGCGCTCCCAGTCTTCCCAGACAATTCCTGCCGTCATAGCAAGATCGTAGACGACGGAGGCGCCGGCTATGACCTGCGAGATGGCTTCGGCATCGGCAACGGCGCCCGACTGGTACTCGATGCGGGGATCCGTACTGCGCCGGGAACCGGAGGATCGACTCACCACAACTACATGGCAGCCCGAGTTGGCGAGCAAAGCGGTAAGTCTCCGGCCGATGAAGCCCCCACCACCAATCACGACTACGCGTTCAGACTGCGACAACTCGCTCCTCCTTTTTCTCCGTAGAAGACAACGCGCTGTGGAGCGCCATCTGACAGGCTTCGACGACCGCTGTGCCTTCGACGCCGTCGATGCGGGGCGGCCTTCCCGCTGCCAGCGCCCGATAGAATGCCGGCACGCTTGAGCTGAAGGAGAAAGTCTGCTGATCGTAACGGGGGCCGAAGGTCACCGCCCCTAATGAGTACGTTTTGAAATTGCTGAGGCTGCGCCGCGCCAGGCGAAGCGAGTTTCTGCCGGCGTTGACCATGTCGTCGAGGCGTAGATACGGAGTCTTGTCGATGATCTGGACAGTGTTGCGCCGGATGTCGACCAGGGCCTGCGCATCTTCTCCCAATACATGGGCGTAGATGGTGAAGTAGCCCGCTCCCACTGACATCGTGGTCTGAGCAGTGCCACGTTCGCAAACAAATGAGGTTTGCCAGGTCCGGAAAAAGCGCACGCCATTGGTCAGCATCAGTTCGCCCGAAGCCACCGCGCTGGCGCTCAGCGGGCGTCCCAGGAGGCGTGTACACATGGAGGTGGGATGAGGACCAAGCTCGAGCATCAATCGGTCCGTACCGCCGAACATCCATGCCGAATGAGGGCCCTTTTCCAGCATGGGCATTGGCAAGGTGAACATCACCTGAACGTGTTCGATGGCTCCAAATCGGCGAGTGCGGATGGCATCGATCAGCTCCAGGTAAGCCGGCATATAGACAACATTGTGATTGACACCGATATGCAAGCCATTCCGGTCCGCGACCGCCTGCACTCTTCGGCAATCATCAACCGTCAGGCAGAACGGCTTCTCGACAAAAACGTGACTGCCAGCGGACAGGCAAGTTTCCGCAGCACCGGCGTGCAACTCCGGAGGCAACAAGACGTGTACCACGTCCGGTTGCACCTCCTGCAGCATGGAGCCGAGTTGCTCAAAAGCAGCAGGAACGCCGAATCGCTTTTGCAGGGTTTGGGCGCGGCCGAGATCCAGATCGCAGACAGCGACCATCTCGGCAAGTTCGGGAATTGCCTGTAACGCTAAGGCGTGCCCTTCCGATATGTTTCCAGCGCCTAGAAGAGCGACACGAAATCGACGTTTTGGGGCAGATTGGCCAGACTGCGGGATAGTTCACCTCGGGGCCGGCTCCTGCGGGGAGCCATGATTAACGAATTATTGTACTGAAAGAGAAAGGTCCAGAGGTTAACGGATTTCGGGCCCAGTCAGCAGCAATTCCCAACAGCGGAATAGAACAGTCGGCGGTGCATTGATTTCTGGCCGCTGCTGTTTACAACCCGCCATCTGTCATCAGAACAGGCAACGAAAAGCGCCCTAGACCTCACCATAGTTATTGAAAGGTTATTAGAAACGGCAATAACCGGATATGCGGGCCATTGCCGGCTACAGGAGGCGAACAAATATGCTGTGGACCATTGCGGTGATTTTCTTCATCTTGTGGGTCCTGGGTCTGATACATGTCTTTGCCATCGGAGCTTGGATCTGGCTGTTTTTCGTTATCTGGGTGGTGTCGTTGATAGCGCGCCTCGCCAGCGGACGGCGTAGCGTTCCGCCTCCGGCGGCCTGACCGTTTCGGGAGTTGCACCCGCGCCTTGATTCAACAGTAGGGAGCGGCACCCCCACCATGTAAAACGCTGCCCCTCAGTTTGGCCGAGAGGCAGCGTAGAAGGCCGATGGCGGACCCTGGCCAACCGCCGCATATCCGCTGGAGGAGGCACTTGCACCGGGAGAACGGGCCAGGCAGCCTCCGCCGACAAAGGGCAAGAGTAGCGAGTTCAGGAGTAGCAAACATGAACTCCATGGTCGCCGGTTTCTGCCTCGGCCAGAGTTGACCGAGAGCCCGCTCCCCCTTCCTGGTAGCGATGCTGACTGTCATCGCGGTCCCCTGAACGCGACTTGTTCAGAAATCGATTGTTCATTTTTATTGTTCGTAATTGGCTAGCACCTTCACTTTGGGTTCACTCCTGCGGGGCGGATGACCCCGCCGCCCTGCGGCACCTGCGCTATTTAGTGAAAGCTTTCCGTCTGGGCATCTTCAGGAGGACGTGGGCAAACTCTCGTCCTGAAAGTGGATGACATTGCCGTTTCCATGTCCAGGAGGGGAATCTGCAGGGCTCGGCTTTGCACCGTAAGCCACTTCAAGCAGAGTCGCTTACATATGAGTAGCAAAATCCTGTTGGGGCCGCAGGCTTGCCGATGTGGATTCCGTGTTTGCCTTGGAGTAAGTACGCTTCCCATTGAACATAAGAAGGACCGTCGAAAATGCGACCCGTTGCCGATTGCCGTTTCCTTTTTCATACGGGAAAAAATATCGGGCAGCAAAGATTTTGTTGACCTTGCTACCACCCTCAACGTCTGTGTCGATGGGGAGTTGCTGGCGCTTCGAAGTTTTCTCGAGACAGGCTCACAAATTACGCTGGGAATCCCAGCAGCGTTAGTCGATACGGCACCAGTGCCCGGCTCGCTTTCGGCAATAGCGGCGAAAGTAACCCGATGCACTTTCCAACCCAGCTATTTTTGAATGGATTGCAGTTTCTGATACTGCGGCTGAGCGCAAAAAATGGGTAAGCGGGAATGAAATAGTTAAGCTTCGGGACGGTCGCTTCCCAAAATGAAAAAATTTTCATACTTATGGTCCATAAGGGGTGTGTTTTTCCGCGATTTCTAGTTGCGTTGCAGTTGTCCTGTGGTAGAGTAATTAACTCCGGATCAGCGGCTTACAACCGCGAATTGCAATGCGCTGCGATGCGACCCCAGGC
The DNA here is from genome assembly GCA_963846815.1 of uncultured Acidobacteriaceae bacterium. Classification (GTDB taxonomy): domain Bacteria; phylum Acidobacteriota; class Terriglobia; order Terriglobales; family Acidobacteriaceae; genus CAVVDY01. The sequence goes on from CAWJXG010000001.1 coordinate 1,581,775, forward strand.
CAGCGCGAGAAATGCAATTTTCTGGTAAGAAGCTCGACATCGAGAAGAGGAATCGTGATGGCTTTGCCGGCTGGCGCCAAGAGCGAAGCTGCGGGTGCGGACCAGCAGCTTCCGCCGGAATCAGTCATTTTCGGCCAGACGGCTCTGATGCAGGATGTCCGTCAAAAGGTGGAGCGAATGGCGCGCGCCAACATTCCGGTGGTGATCTCGGGGGAGAGCGGCACGGGCAAGGACATCATGGCTCGCTTGTTGCATCTTTATTCACCCTGGGCGGATGGCCCTTTTGTAAAGGCGAGCTGTCCGGCAATTCCCGGCACGCTTCTGGAGAGCGAATTGTTTGGCTACGAAAGGGAAGCGTTCACCGGCGCTTGCGGCACCAAGCCAGGGCGGGTGGAGATGGGCCGCCGGGGGACGCTGTTTCTGGACGAGATTGCCGAACTGGATGCCGTCCTACAAGCTAAGTTGCTGCAATTACTTCAGGATGGGCAGTTTAGCCGGATTGGCGCCCAGGAAGACAAGAGGGTCGAGGTAAGAATTGTTTGTGCCACCAATCGGCACTTACGGTATGAAATCGAGCAAGGCAGGTTCCGGCAGGATTTGTTTTACCGCATTGCGGCGATGACGATTGAGATGCCCCCTCTGCGGGAACGCATTGTTGATTTGCCGGTAATTTGTGAATATCTTCTTGCGTACTACAATGACAGGCTGAATGGCCGGGCTTCCAGGCTGCGGTCGGCACTGCTGGCGAAGATGCAGCGCTACAGCTGGCCGGGTAATGTTCGCCAACTGGAGAACCTGATCAAACGCTATGTTGTAATGGGCTCGGAAGGCGTTATCCTGAGTGAATTGCTGCAGCCGGCCGACAGCGATCCGTTGGAGGGTTTGGCCTTTCACGGACCGGTTTCGCTGAAAAAACTGACCCGTCAGACAGTGCGCAAGGTCGAAGCGAAGATCATCCTGAACGCCCTGCAAGCGAACAACTGGAACCGCAAAAAGGCGGCACGCTCACTCGATATCAGTTACCGCGCACTGCTGTACAAGTTAAAAGAGGTTGGCATTCCGGCGCGGCGATCGATTTCCCCTGCGAAGCACATAAGTGAAGATAAGGCGCAATGACAAACAAAAGGTGCAACATGCAGCGTAGTTCAAAAACAACCATAAGCCTGTTAGCGATCGTTGTTTCTCTCCTATTGTTGAGTCCACTGGTTCGCCCGGCCCATGCGCAGGATCAGGCACAGGAGCCTTCGGCACAGAGCACATCCAAGCCACCGGTCGATGTCGCAAAGGCCCAGCCTGCCTCCCCCGACACGACTCCTCCGCACGTCACCGGCGCTCCGTCAGGCGGATTTGTCATCGGAGCTGAAGACGTCATCACCGTGAACGTGTGGAAAGAGCAGGAGATGTCCCGGCAGGTGCCGGTGCGGCCGGACGGGATGATCTCGCTGCCGCTGTTGGGCGACGTCAAGGCTGCCGGACTCACCCCACTTCAGTTGCAGGATGAATTGACCGAAGACCTGAAGAAATTGATTTCCGATCCTCAGGTAACGGTGATCGTAAATCAGGTCAACAGTCTGACCTTCAATGTGGTCGGCGAGGTGTTGAAGCCGGGATACTATCCGCTTACGCGCCGCATGACGGTATTGGACGCCATTGCTTTGGCCGGCGGCTTTAAGGATTTTGCCAAAGTGAAGAAGGTCTATGTGCTGCGCACCGCGGCCAACGGACAGCAGGAGAGACTGCCCTTCAACTACAAGAATGTAATCCAGGGTAAGAATGCGAGCCAGAACATCGAACTGCAACCGCGCGACACTCTTGTTGTCCCGTAGAGGAGCACGTTTATGAAGCGTCGATTCGGGCTTTACATCACGGTTTTTGCGGTGAGCGCGGTACTGGGAGTATGGGCGCAGGATGAGGCGCCGTCCGCCCCGGCGCCCTCCACACCGGAATCTTCCGCCCCGGCGCAGCCAACGGGTCCGAAGCCGGCATACACCCAGGTGGACCCGGGGAAGTCTCTCGATTTTCTGGGTGAGGCGATCAGTCACTCGACTCTGAACCTGGGCATGAATGTAATGGGGGCCTACGATTCGAACATTGCGGCTTTCTCCCCCACGGGGGTATCCCAGTACTCTTACGTCGTCGGACCCCATATCGGGATTTCGCAAATTCGCGACCGGCTGGCATTGACCTTGAACTACGATGGCGGCTTGGGGATTTATACAGAGTTAACGCACTCAGATGCCTACTCGCAGACCGCGTCGGCCGATATCCTGTATCAATTCGCGGCCCGCTGGCAGGCCCATGCCGTCGACCAGTACACTTATTCCGCCGACCCGTTTGGAGCCTTTTACACGATCGCGGGACAGCCCTCGCCTAATGATCCCAACCCCAATGTGTACGTGCCATTTGCCAACACGGAAGAGAATCTCGTGTCGTTGGACCTGGCAGACCAGTTGAGCAGGTACGATACGCTCACCTTTACGGGATCGGAGAGTTTTCGCAGGTATAGCAACTTCGGCAACTTCTACAACTTTCAGACCGGACTCTACAACATGGTCAACTATACGGGCGGAGTGAACTATTCGCATCGTCTTTCCGCCCAACTGTCACTCGGCGCCGGATACAACTTTACGGCTCTGGACTTTAGTCACGGACAGCAAAGATCGGGTATTAATACCATCCAGCTGTTCGCGAATTATCAGTACTCGAAAAGTTGGAGTATTTCCGGCTGGGCCGGTCCGGAATACATCACGGCAAAGACCCTCGTAGCCGTCTTTCCTTACGTCTATACCTTGCACCAGGCGGATTGGGAACCGGCGTTCGGACTCAACCTGGGCTGGCAGGGGTTGCGAAATTCGTTTACTGCGGGCATTTCCAAGCAAGTGAGCGATGGCGGCGGACTGCTGGCGACGACCACGGTTTATAACGTAAACGCCGCCGTCCGACGGAAGCTGAGCGCCCGATGGGACGGCACCATAAGTGCCATGTATGGCAATAACGCTTCGTTTGCGGCCAGCAACCTGAACAAGCAGCTTTTCCCGGACCGCAAATATACTTTTCTTCAGGGCATGGCGCAGTTGGACCGTCAAATCACACAATCGCTGGTCGCCCATTTCATGTACAGCTACGTGCGCCAGACGCAGAAGAACATTTACCTCGTGGCAGCCGCGCCCACGTACAATGACAACCGAGTTTCGATACAACTCCAGTACACCTGGAATCACCCCCTGGGACGGTAGATATGATGCAGGAAGAATTCGATGAGCAAAAATCAGCTCGTGGGATAGACGAATATTGGGCCGTAGTGCGCCGCCGCAAATGGTGGATTATTGGTCCCCTGTTTTTGGGATGGCTACTGGTGTTTGTGTCGGCCTGGATTATCCCGGCGAGATACACCTCCGAGGCGGCGATCCTGATTGAACCGCAAAAGGTGCCGGAACACTATGTGACGCCCAACGTTCAGGTAGACCTCGGCGAGCGCCTGGAAGCCATTACGCAACAGGTATTAAGCCGCTCGCGGTTGCTGAGCATCATCAACCGCTATCACCTTTACCAGAGCTTTCTTACGCCAACGTCCGACGACCAGTTGAAGAAGATGCGGAGCGACATCAAAATCGACCTGGTGCGTACGCCGGGAGATGAAGAGGGCGGCAAGCGGGAGCTGACCGCGTTCAAACTGGAGTACACGGCCGATAGCGCTGCCGTCGCGCAGCAGGTCAACATGCAGATGGTGTCGTACTTCATTGACGAGAACGTGAAGGCGAGCCAGGAGCAATCGGAGAGCACGACCGAGTTTCTCGATACCCAATTGAGAAATGCCCAGCAATCTCTGGCCGCGCAGGAGGACAAACTGCGCGACTTCGAGAAAGAGCATGCGGGCGAACTGCCGGAACAGATTCAGTCGAACATCCAGATGCTCAACGGCGCGCAGCAGCAGTTGGGAGCGGCCGTCGATGCCCGCAACCGGGCCCTGCAACAGCAGGCGTACCTGACCTCTCTGGCGGCGCAGTACGATGCTGCCGGAATTAATAATCTCCAGAGCGGAGCGCCGCAGTCGATCGATCAGCAGATTGAGAATGCGCGCTCAAGCCTGGCAGATTTAGAAGCCAGGTATACGCCGGAACATCCTGATGTAAAAAAGATGAAGGAGACGATTGCCAAACTGGAGGCCCTCAAGGACCAACAGTCCGGCAACGGCAGCGACTCCGATAATTCGGCCGACAGCAATACGTCCGACAGCAAGACGGCTGACAGCAAGACGGCTGACAGCAAGGCCAGCGACAGCAAAAAGTCCGGCAGCAAGGCAGCAGTGGCTGCGACTGCCGGTTCCGGGGACAAAACTCCTCCTGCCGGCAAAGGTACCGGGGCTGCCCAACCTTCGTCCGACGCCAACCAGGATAACGACGCAGCCAGCATGCCGACGGGAACCACGCCGTCACAACTGGCGGCCATGGCCCCGCTGATGCAGGTGCAGAGCCAGATCAAAGCCAATCGGATGGAGATTCAGAACCGCGAGAACGAAATTCGCGGCCTGCAGCAGAGGATCGGCGAACTGCAGTCGCGCTTGGGTGGCACGCCCGCGGTACAAGCGCAGATGCTGAACCTGACGCGGGACTATCAGCAGACACTGAAGGCCTACCAGGACCTGTTGGACAAGAGAAACTCTTCCGAGCTGGCCACCAATCTTCAGCGCCAGCAGCAGGGTGAAAACTTCCGCATCATCGATCCTCCCAGCTTGCCTGAGAAAGCATCGTTCCCTGACCGATTCAAGTTCTCGCTGGCGGGCTTGGCGGTTGGGCTTGGAATGGCAGTCCTGTTTGGAGCCGGTACGGAATACATTGACGACCGGATTCGCAACGAGCAGGATTTGGCCGACGCAACTCCTCTGCCGATACTGGTGGAGATCCCACCGCTCAAGACCGATAGGGAGATAGCCGCGGCCCGATGGAAACCGTGGATTGCAGTTGCGGCGGTCATCCTGGTGGCGGTCATTATCCCCACCGGAATCTTTTACGCGTTCTACTGGGGATAGTGCATGTACAAGCAATTCTTCGGGCTAAGCCGGAACCCTTTTGAGATTAGCCCCGATCCGTTTTTTTACCATCCCACGCCCCGGCACAATGAGGCGCTTGCCAACCTGCACTATGGCGTGGGAAGACGGAAGGGCTTCATCGTGATCACCGGTGAAGTGGGAACCGGCAAAACGCTGCTGGTGCGCTGCCTGCTGGCTGAATTGCGGAAGGGGAACATCGCCTTTGGCTATGTCTTCAATCCTCTGTTGTCGACCATGGAGTTCTTTCAGTACATCATGGCCGACCTGGGGCTTCCCTATGCCGGACGGAGCAAGACCGAGATTCTGCTGGATCTGAATCGGTTCCTGATTCAGCGGCATGCCCGTGGGCTGATCACCGCGCTGGTCGTGGATGAGGCCCAGTCGCTGCGACCGGACCTGCTGGAAGAAATTCGGCTGCTTACGAACCTCGAAACCTCCCAGCAGAAGCTTTTGCAAATTGTACTTCTGGGACAGCCCGAGCTGGAGGCTTTACTGGATTCTCCCGAGCTGCGCCAGCTGAAGCAGCGCATTGCTTTGCGCTGTCAACTGCTGCCGCTCGATGAACAGCAAACGAAAGCCTACATCATTTCCCGTTTGGAGCGAGCGGGCGCAAAACCGGAAGTGCCGGTATTCTCCGACGAGGCGCTGGCCGCTGTGCATGAGTACTCGCGGGGTATTCCGAGGATCATTAACAACCTTTGCGAAAACTCAATGGTCAGTGCGTTTGCCCGGCAGGAAAAGCCGATCGCTGCAGAAACCATCGCCGAAGTGGCAGCCGACTTCCGGCTGACGCCGTCTTCTGCCATACCGGAAGAAACCAACCGATCTGCCGAGGAGCGCGAGGTAAGCAGCGACAGTCTGCTGCGATCGCTGTTCCGCGCCATTCGCAGTGTCGATACCGAGAGTTTGGACCCAAAGTCTTTATCGCCTAACGCCGTGAGGAGAGCCTAGTCTATGAGCAGAATTTTTGATGCGTTGCAGCGCTCGCAAGGAGATGACCCCAATTCCCGGGCGACAACGCCGATCCCGTCCGGACCAGCCGATGCGACAATCGCAGGCGCGAATCTCGCCGCCGGCGAGCATATGCCTCAGGGCGCCGGCGCACAGGCAGCCGCAGCGGCAAAGGCCCCAGTCGACTGGCTAAGAGTTCCTCCCCAGCGCGTTCTGCATCCTGAGCCCGCGCCCGAGCAACGGCTCATTACTTTGACCGACCATAACGGCGCCGGCGCCGAGATGTTTCGTGTGCTGAGCACTCGCCTTGCCCATATGAAGGACAAGCGCCAGCTTTCGCGACTCCAGGTGAGTAGTTCGGTCGTCGACGAAGGTAAGTCGGTGGTAGCAATCAACCTCGCGGTGGCGCTCTCGCAGCGTCCGGGCGAGCGTGTGCTGTTGCTGGAGGCGGATTTGCGCCGGCCGACGGCATCCGCAGTGCTTTCTCCTTCGCGACTCAAGGGCATCACCGAGTGGCACCGGGGAGAGATCTCGATCGAGAATGCGCTCTATCAGGTTGGCAATATACCCTTGTGGTTCCTTTCGGCCGGGGCGGGCGTAAGCGAACCTTTGCCGATCCTCGAATCGCTGGAGTTTGCCAACATGGTCGAAGCCGTTTCGGCCCACTTTGATTGGACTGTGGTGGACTCCACTCCCATGTTGCCCATGGCGGATGCCGCTTCCTTGTCTCGCGTTTGCGATGGTGTTCTGGTTGTGGTGCGCGAAGGATATACGCGCCGGAAACTCCTGAACAAGGCCTTGGAATCGATCGACAAACGAAAGCTGCTGGGGATGGTGTTCAACGAAGCTGCCTCCCAGCAGGTGGTTTACGATAGCGGATACGGCTACAACGGAAACGGAAAAGCGAACTAGCGCAGCTCGCACGACGGCCAGAAAAGGACGACACAGTCCCATCTTGGCCGTCGTGAGTTTCCCGGTCGAAAACAGCTGCTCATGGTTGCCTAAACGGTTTTCGTGGTTATGCGTCTTGTATCTGCAGGCTGCGAAAGCTGTAGGGGTCTGTTACCCAGGATGCCGTAGAAGTGCGCCGCGCAAACAAACGCACTGTGGCATTCGCCCGCAATATTCATTGCACGGCGTTCGAGCGGCCGGCCAATCAGCCGGGTAGACGGTAATCCGCAGTAGGAATCAATGCCGCAACTTCGCAGATTCTGTATCGCCCTCCTCTTGGTCGTAGCTTTCTCCTGCATCACCAGCTCGGCACAACATATATTTCCGGCGCGGGACGTCACAGAACAAGGGGACCCAATCTCGTGGTATGGGTCGCGCACCGTCTTTGTTGGGCATTACACCTGGCCCAACGCCGAGCCGCTAGGTATGTATAACGATGGAACACCGCTGATCAGCGATGTTCCGCCAGAGATGTTTGGTCAGCGTCTTGTTCCGCGCGCCGATTTTTCCATTCCCGGTTGCGATGTGACGGCGAACACCTGCTCTACCGACACGCATTTGCTTGCTGGCGGGCTCCCCGACGGAACTCAGGTAAAGTTCGTCACCACGGGAAAGCTTCCCGGAGGTTTGATTTCCTGGGAGCAGGACCACGCGAAGGTTTACTACATCAAGAATTGGTCGGGTCGCAGCTTCGAGTTGTCGGAGACTCCTGGCGGACCGACGCTTCAACTGAACGAGCGGATCCACGGCAGCGGCTTACACGGCATGTCGTTCGCGGGCTACATGCATACGATGGCCTTCCGGGCGGCCAAGGCGGTTCCGTTTACCTGCGATCCGGATACCGACATCTGCAAGACTGCGCAGCCGCACCATTTGCTCGACAATGCACCCTTCTTTGTGGCTTCCACCGGCAAGCTGCCCGACCCCTTACTCCCTGCGTTGGCGGGCGAGTATATGCCGTACTGCCTGGTGTATGAAGGTCCGGACACATTCAAGATTCGCGCGCCGGTAGGTCCGGAGCGCGGATGCGACCCGTCGCTTCCGCTGGTGGATATCAAGAGCAAAGGAGAAGGCACGCAGTACTTCTACGCTACCTACAATCCCGGTCGATCGACACCGGGCGAGCGAAATGTCCCCATCGTCATTCAGTCCATCAAGGGCTATCCGCGGGGAACGGTCTTTACCTGGCGGATGGAGCAGAACACGATGCTGCCGGCGATTACCAAGGGCGGATTGGCTGAGACGGAAACGTCATCGATGTTTGTGACGATGTTCGCGAAAGTGCCCGCCGTCACGCCTCCGGGAGAGTACAGGATTACCGTACGGACTTCTGAGGATCGGGCGACTGATCTGCATCCCAATTCATTTCGGTATACGCTGACTGCCGTCGAGTTGCCGCAGACAAGGATCGCTGATCCGACGAGTTATCCACCGATCCCCGGGCTAAAAAAGTGGGAGTACGTGATGACAGCCAACAAGGATGGCGGCGGCGCCGACATAAAGCATTACCCGCGTTGCCCTAACCGCGAATACCCAGACGCTCCCATGGGCTGGGCGACCCCGGACGGCTCTTTCACGCCGAAGAACACGGGGGTCCCTTATCCCGTCGACATGAATTTTGGCGGTATGCTGCGCGTCTGGTATTACAGCGATGAGACGTTCTTCAGGATAGCCAAGTACACCAACGATCCGACCTGGGCCAACTGCGGAATCTACATCGCAAAAACAATGCGCGATCATTTTCTGCTTGAGAGTCCCAAGATCCCGGCGTATATGTATTTTCCCTGGACGCTGGTAGCGGCCTACGACTGGACCAAAGATCCTAGTTACAAAGAAGCGGCTATCAAGATCGCTGACGAAGGCACAGCCTATTTCGGCTGGCTCTGCGATGCTGAAATTCGCGAGAACGCCTATGCGCTTGAGCGGCGTCTGGCCCGGCTGCAGTTGACGGGCGAGCCGGATTACAACATGCAGTATTTTGCGGAATTCAGTCTGGCCCAGTTGTACGGTAATGCAACCGGGGCGCCTGACCGCTCATTCAACCAGCCGTTCATGCTGGGACTGGCGATGCGTCCTCTGATCCGCTGGTATCTTATCTCGCACGATGAGCGCATTCCTGTGGTGATCAAGCTGGTGCTGGATCGCTCCTGGGACAAGTGGTACGACCAGAAGGCGCATCACTATTTGTTCAATCCTGAACCGTACGGCGAACGATGCAACGCTAAGTGCCAGGAATACGCCGGGAACACGCTGAACAACTTTGTCGATCCCGCTTTCGCCTGGTATTGGCGGCTCACGGCAGACAACACTTATCTTGAGCGCGGGGACGATCTTTTCGCGCACCAGTATGACGAGAACTATCCCTGGGACGCGAGAGAGTGGTCGTGGGGCTTCTACTGGACCTGGGACTTCGTCGACTGGCGTGAAGGCAAGAAGCCGGCTTACTGAGCCCGGGCGCTCGCAACGCGCGCGAGTTGGCCGTCGTAAAAACGCAAGAGCTTGTCGCCGACCGCGTTCCAATCGTAAGGGCGGGCTGTGACCCGTCCGGCAGCGGTAAGCTTCTTCCATAACTCCGATCCCGGATGCAGTGACAAAACACACTCCACCATCTCCTGCGGCGAATCGGCGAGCAGTATATCAACGCCGTGTTGCACCGGCAGTCCTTCAGCTCCGATACCGGTGGAGATAACCGGAGTGCCGGCTGCCATGGCTTCCAGGATTTTCAGCCGCGTGCCGCCGCCGATGCGCAACGGCACCAGCGCTGCCAGCGCAGAGCGGTAATAGGGACGGACGTCGGGAACCGTTCCCGTCACCGTGATCCCGGGCTGCTCGCCGAGTTTGACGATGTCCAGGCTCGGCTTTGAGCCGACAATCACAAACGTGAGATCGGGACGCCGCTGATAAATCGCCGGCCAGGCCTCGCGGGCAAAGTACAAAGCGGCATCAATGTTTGCGTGGTAGTCCATTGCCCCGACATAGAGCAGGGTTGTGCGCGGCGCGCTTTCCGCTGCTGTGGATTCGAACGAGGCAATATCCACACCGTTAGGGATCACTTCAATGCGCGAATTCAAATTTCGCGCTAGCAGGGCCTCGCGTTCGCGCTCGCTGCATACGGTGTGCGAGTCGCAGTGGCGCAGGTACACGTTCTCACATTCTCGCAGCAGGCTGACGCTCCTCCAGGCATACAGGCGGCGCGGAAGATTAGGCCCGGTTTTTGTGTACCGCGTCATAATTTCGGATTCGACATTATGCCAATCGCCGTTCAGCAGCGCCTTGGGCGCCAACTGGCGGACACGCTGGGTGTAGGCGTCCATGTGGACGCCCTCTACCTGGACAACGTCGAAGCTCTCGCGGCGGAGCACTTTGTCCACTTGCTGCATGAACAGAGGCGAATCAAAGTTCAGCAGGTTAAGCGGTTTGGGCCCGACGAGGCCGCGCACCATCATGGTCGGCGTGTATTTGGTTTGGCGTCGCACGCGGATGACTTCCGCATCGCTGAACGCCTCGATGGGGTCGTAAGAAACCCCACCTGCGAGAGTGCCACCTTCGCCAGTATCGAGTCCGATGTAGGTCAGCTTCGCGTTTTTTGAGAGGTGAAGAGCGACATAGAAATCGCGCAGGTGCGCGCCCGATCGCACAGGCCAGCAGACGCGAGTGGCAAGGTAGAGTATGCGCATTCCGAGGCTCGACTGAGATTTCGTGTGTGGCCCGATGTGGCCTCACAGTAGTGTAGCGTCTCCGGCAGGATTGATCTCGACTTCCGCTCTGGGGGCAGGGCGGCGCTATTTCACGTCTTTCATGGCGAGCAGGGTTCCATAATCGTTGCCGCTGTTGTCGACTGCACGGGCGATCACAGCGTTGAAGGCGTCCCGCAGTTCAGGGTACTTGGCCACAATCGCCTTGATCACGGCTACATTGTCCTGAAAGGCCAGAGCGCTATTGGAGGCATCGGCCGTTTGATAGCGGACCCGGAGATTTAAATCGTTGCCGATGGGCACCGGCGCTAGTTCGGTTACCTTGAAGACCTTTCCCTTGGCCGAGACGTCCATTGGGGAAGAATCGGAAGGCAAATCGCTGGGCCGCGCCGCCTGCATCTCCTCGGAAATTTTATCGAGTTGCGGATTGCTCATGAAATTCACCGGCGCGAGTAAATCCCAGGCCGTCAGATAGTAAAACCAGGCATCGTGAAGCTGATTCTTCGTCTTGAACTGGCGTGCCTGAGCGAGGTACCACTGCCCGTCGTGTCCGCCAATCGAAGTCGGCCGCGGATAGTAGCCGGCCAGCTTCCATGATCCTCCCATGTCTTGCAGGATCATCGTCAGGTCGATGGGATTCTTGTTGTCAGCCACTTTCTGAATCACCACAGCGTAGCGGCCGGCGGGAAGGTTGTTAATGGAAAATCCCACACGATTTGATGAATTGTAAATACCGCAATAAAAGTCAGCGCGCTGCACGGTGCCCTTGCTGTTCGAGGCGTCAAGTACGTAAGTGCCTGCGATTGTCGGCTGACCCTCGGCGAAGTATTTCTTGTTGTCAACCACCGCCTGTTCGATGCTGGTGAAGTTGCTTGCCAATGATGGGATGGCATTCGCCTTCAGTCCGGCGACATCTCCCTGCGCCGACATATTGAAATAACGTTGAGCGGCGCTTTCAACTGCCGATTTGGTGGCGGCATCGAGGTCGGGGCCGGAATCACAAGTCTGGGCAAAAGCGGACGGAAGAATACAAGCGGACAGCACAAATGCGAACAGATATTTCGCAAAAATACGGCGAAAGACCTTAGAAATCGAATTCATGGCGTCGATCTTCCTACAAATATAAACCGGATAAGCTTTCCAAAGTTCCTGTGGATAGGATGCAAGCGCGGCTCGCGCTGATGTTTAGCACAATTCGCGTGCAATTTTCCATTCCCTCGTTTCGCGGGTGCACTCCGGGATACAATACCTGGGTTAACACTCCGCGCTGCTTTGCGTCCAAGTAGTATGTTACGCCGTATACCAGAAATCGCTTGCTCGGCTCTGGTCGCTGTCTTGCTGACGGCAGGCAGCGTGTGCGCGGAATCCCCCGCTGCCGCAGGTCAGCAAAACCCAGCTATTGCGACTTCCAAGGTGGCAAAATCCGGGCAACAGCATCATGCGGCGAAGCGGCACAAGGCAGTCTCATCGGAACCGCAGGTAGCGCAAACGCCGGCCCCACCTCCCACGCTGGAGCAAATGCCTCCAGTTGCTCCCAACGTCTGGTATCAGGGGGGCGAACTTACAATCCAAGCCCAGAACTCTACCCTCGCCCAGGTACTTCACGCGGTACAAAGCAAGACCGGCGCGTCGGTCGACGTACCGGCCAGCGCAAGCAACGACCGAGTCGTGGCCCAGATCGGTCCGGGCAGGCCTCAGGAGGTCCTGGCCACCCTGTTAAACGGGTCGAAATTCAACTACATCATCATGGGAAGTCCTAACGAGCCCGGAGTATTGCGCGAGCTGATCCTCACACCGAAGACGAATGCGCCGATAACCAACACCGCCCAGAATCGGCCAGTTCAGCCGCCTCCGGAGCCGCAGGAAGAAGAGTACACTCCACCGGAACCGATACAGGAAAACTCGGCTGAAAATCAGGAGTCGCCGAAGGCTCGTTATCATGGCTTCGTGCCCAATCCCGGGCAGTTTCCAGGCCAGGAGCCGGCGACAGGCACCACTCAGCCGCAACAGCAACAAAAAAGCCCTGAGCAGCTTCTGCAGGAACTGCAGCGCTTCCAGCAACAGCAGGAGCAGTATCAGCAGCAGCTAAATCCTGCGAACCGCACCGGTCCGGAGGCTCAGCAACCGGAACCGCAGTAGCCGAAGTAGCAAGCGCCCAGGAACCCTCACGTTCCCTATCCAGCAACCATTGACTTGAGCGAGTCGGTATAGGGCTCACGAGCCACGCCGCGTTCCGTGATGATCGCCGTCACATACTGATGTGGCGTCACATCGAAGGCCGGATTTTCTACCAGCACTCCGTCGGGAGCAATTTGCTTTCCCGCCAGATGGGTAACCTCCGTTGCAGCTCTCTGCTCGATGGGAATCTGGCTGCCGTCAGCCGTCTTGAGGTCAAGGGTGGAGACCGGAGCGGCGACATAGAAGGGAATCCCGTGCTCTTTCGCGAGAATCGCGACGGTGTAGGTTCCGACTTTGTTGGCGACGTCACCGTTGGCAGCAATGCGATCAGCACCCACAACCACTGCGTTGATCTTTCCTTGCCGCATCATTGTCCCCGCCATGTTGTCCGAAATCAGGGTGGTGGGAATGTTGTCTTTCATCAGCTCCCACGCGGTTAACCGGGAGCCCTGCAGGAAGGGCCGCGTCTCGTCGGCAAAAACGTGCAAACGCTTTCCCGCATCAACCGCTGCACGGATTACGCCCAGAGCCGTTCCGTATCCTGCGGTTGCCAGCGCCCCTGCATTGCAGTGCGTGAGCACGCCGCCGGAGCTTGGCAGAAGCACGGCGCCATGTTTTCCCATGGCTTCGTTGGCAGCAATATCTTCCGCGTGCATGCGCTGCGCTTCGGCGACCAGTTCCTGCTGGATTTGCGCAACCGACTGCTTCTGCAGCGTGGCAAATTTGTCCTGCATGCGACGGATGGCCCAGAAAAGGTTAACGGCCGTCGGGCGGGTAGCTCCGATGACGCGGCACACTTCATCGAATTCGGCCGCGAGTTGCTCAACTGTTGAAGCCTTCGAGTCGCGCACTCCGAGGGCGACGCCCATGCCCGCAGCTACGCCAATGGCCGGCGCCCCGCGAACGATCATCGTCTTGATCGCGTTAGCAACTTCCCGGTAGTCCTTGCAAGTAACGTAAACCTCTTCGGTCGGCAGCTTCGTCTGGTCGATGAAGCGCACTCCGACATCGGTCCATTCCAGTGTCTTAATTATGCTCATGTTTTGATATCAAGTCGCTTTGTGAACTTCGCAACGATTCCCCGGCACATTTGTCACCGCGGGACGATCGCAGAAATCGCATTTGGCGCTGACCGCGAAAATTGGCGGTGGAGCGTTCTTCACATGCGCAGCGCGAACGTCGTTAGCGGTGAACAGTGCTATGAACGGCGCCGGAGAAGCGGCCTGTTCAACGTTTGCGCGACCGCCTGCCTCCTCGCGTTCAACCAGGCACAGCACGCCAACGATTTCAAATCCGTGTTCGCGGGCGGCTTCGATCGCCTGGATGGTCGAGGCTCCGGTGGTGCAAACGTCGTCGACAATCACGACCCGAGACGGCGTGGCCCGAAAGCCTTCGATTCGCTGGCCGGTGCCGTGGGTCTTCTCCGCCTTGCGAACCAGGAATCCATGTATCGGCTTGCCTTGCTGCGCGCTGATGACCGCACTCGCCACAACGACGGGATCAGCTCCCATGGTGAGGCCGCCGATCGCGTCAGCAGGCCAGCCGCGATGATGGATCTCCTGCAGCACAGTCTCGCCGGTAAGCCGCGCCCCGTCAGCGTCGAGCGTGGTCAGGCGGCAGTCGATGTAGTAATCGCTGGTTCCGCCGCTGGAGAGTTTGAAATTGCCCAGCCGGAAGGACTTCTCCGCGAGCATCTGCAACAACTGTTCACGCGCGCTTGCCATGTGGGTGTGCTTTAACCGCCGAGCTTCTCCAGATGATGAAAATGGGAACTGCCGATCCACAGCAATGTGAAGAGTGTGAAGTTATAGCCCGAGTGGGTAAGGACCCCGGCAGCAACCGACCCGGTGAGTTCGCGTACCAGGGTCAGCGCGACGCCGACGACAAAGATGCTAAGTATGGGCGCCCAGGCGTAGCCGAGCTGAGTTCCGTGAATCGCTGCAAACGCCGCTGCCGTGAGGGTTACCGCGAGCACAACTCCCAGGCGTCGGCGCAGCGTGGGATAGAGCATTCCGCGGAAGAACAGCTCTTCCAGGACCGGTGCGACCAGCACGCCAAAAAATGCCATGAGATATGCGCTTTGCGCGTCATTAAAAAACTTGTCCATAGGCAGCGACTTGGGAATCGGCAGAAAGTGCGACAGACCCTGTACCGAAAACGCCAGAACGAAGCCGAGCAGGTAAAACCAGACGCTGCTTCGCCCGGGCCAGTTCCACCGGATAGCCCTCAGGAACGGCTCGTTGGTTCGGCGGTGTACCAGCATCACGATGAACGCAATCACGATGGGATAGCTGGCGATCTGAGAACCGATGATGATGAACGGTTCTTGCGCCAGGGCTGATACGGACATTCCGCGGAATGCCGGAATGGCGTGAGCAATTCCCAGCGCGATTGCACTGCAAACGAACAGCGCAACCACCGTTACGGCCGGAATGACCAGAACGTCCCAGAACGACCAGGCAGGGAACTCCTCTTTGGGAGGGCTTGGGACGGGCGCCGGCATCTCCGGGTTGTCAGGAGAGACAATCTGGAGTTCAGGTGCCGGGGTTCCATCGGTGGGGGAATCAGGCCAGCGGTCGCCTTCAGCCATTGGCCCCTGCTTGCTGAGAGACGTTCACGTGATTTGCTCCGGGAATGTTGGGCAACAATCTGGCAAGCGCCTGACCGGTATAAGACTTCCTGACGCGCGCCACCTGCTCGGGCGTGCCCTGCGCGACGATTCGGCCGCCCTCTTCTCCACCTTCAGGCCCCAGGTCGATGATCCAATCGGCGTTGCGAATCACGTCCATATTGTGCTCGATGATGATGATACTGTTGCCCAAATCGGTTAGACGATGCAGAACTTCCAGAAGCTTGCTGACGTCGTCGAAATGCAGTCCTGTCGTCGGCTCATCCAGCAGGTACAACGTCTTCCCCGTTTGGCGCTTGCTCAATTCGCGCGCCAGTTTGATGCGCTGGGCCTCTCCTCCCGACAGCGTAACCGCCGACTGCCCAAGATGAATATACCCCAACCCGACATCGACCAGAGTCTGCAGCTTCTGCTTGATCTGGGGAAAGCTCTCCAGCAAGGGAAGCGCGTCGGCCACCGGCATTTCCAGCACGTCGGCAATCGAATAGCCCTTGTAACGGACAGCCAGCGTCTCATGGTTGTAGCGCTTGCCGCCGCATACCTCACATAAGACATACACGTCGGGCAGAAAGTTCATCTCGATGCGGCGTTCGCCTTCTCCCTGGCAGGCTTCGCATCGGCCGCCGGCCACGTTGAAGGAGAAACGTCCCATCTTATAGCCGCGCTCGCGCGACTCCGGCAGCATGGCATAGAGATCGCGGATTTGCGTGAAGACGCCGGTATAGGTTGCGGGATTCGAGCGCGGCGTCCGTCCAATGGGCGATTGGTCAATGCGGATGACCTTGTCGATGTACTCGGTTCCGCTGATCGACTTATGCGCGCCCGCTTCCTCGCGCGAACCATACAGCGACCTTGCCAGCGCGCGGTAGAGAATGTCGTTGACCAGCGTCGATTTGCCCGAGCCGGATACGCCCGTGACCACCGTCATCACTCCCAGCGGGAAGCTCACATCCATGTGTTTGAGATTATTTTCGCTGGCGCCCAGAATGGCAATTGCCTTTCCGTTTGGCTCTCGACGTCCATAGCGCGAGGTAACCTGCTTCGCGCCCGAAATGTACTGCCCGGTCAGGGAGCGTGGCTCAGCCTCGATCTGGGAGGGAGTGCCGCTGGCGACCAGTTCTCCGCCGTGGCGACCTGCGCCGGGCCCGAGGTCGACGACGTAATCGGCGCGGCGAATGGTGTCTTCATCGTGCTCGACCACGAGGACGGTGTTGCCGAGATCGCGTAATGACTCCAGCGCCTCCAGCAGCCGTTCGTTGTCGCGATGATGCAGCCCGATAGAGGGTTCATCGAGCACGTAGAGTACGCCGCGCAGGCGCGAGCCAATCTGCGTTGCCAAGCGAATGCGCTGGCCTTCGCCGCCGCTCAGGGTCGCAGCCGAGCGGTCAAGGGAGATGTAGCCCAATCCGACGGCGTTCAGAAAACCGAGGCGCTCGGCCACTTCATTTAGTATTCGTCCGGCAATCTTTGTCTCGCGTTGGTTGAGCTTGATCTGGGCGGCGGCTTCCACGGCGCGAGAGACCGGCAACGCGGTGAAGTCGGCGATAGACATGCCGTTTACTTTCACGGCCAAGCTCTCCGGGCGCAGCCTTTTGCCACCGCAGGCCCCACATTTTCGCGCGGACATGTGATCAAGCAACCATTCGCGATAAACTTCGGAGCTGCTGTCCTCCATGGCCTGGCGCAAATAAGCGAAGATTCCAAGAAATCCAGCTCGCCTGGGTTCGCCCGGCTCCGGACCGTAGAGAATCAGGTTCTGTGTCTTTCGCGGGAAATCTTCGAACGGCGTCGCCAGCTTGAACCCGTAGGCTTCGGCCGCAAGCTGCAGGATGCGAATCAGGCTCTGCGACGCTGAGCCGGGTCCCAATCCGCCGTCCAGCAGCGGCTTCGACCAGTCGGTGACCACCTTCGCCGGATCGAAGTCGTACTTGCTGCCCAACCCGTTACATTCCGGGCAGGCGCCATACACACTGTTAAAAGAGAACGAGCGCGGCTCCAGTATCGCGACGTTAATACCGCATTCCGGACAAGCCAGCTTGGAGGAGTACAGCCGCTCTTCGCCTTCGATGATTGCGACCAGCACTAGCCCGTTGGCCATCTTCATCGCCAGATCGACGGACTGGACCAATCGCTTTTCGATGCCGGGCTTGACCAGCAGGCGGTCGACGACCAACTCGATGGTGTGGTTCTTGCGCTTGTCGAGCTTGATCTCCTCGTCCGCGATGTTGCGCAGATCGCCGTCGATACGCGCGCGCGTAAACCCTTGTTGAACAAGCTTATCCAGGTCTTTCTTGAACTCTCCTTTGCGGCCGCGCACGATCGGCGCCATGATCATCACCCGCTCTTCGGGCTTCATTTCCATGACACGCTGCACGATCTGGTCAGCGGATTGGCGCGAGATTTCGCGTCCACACTGCGGACAATGCGGTATCCCAACGGAGGAGTACAGCAACCGCAGGTAGTCGTAGATTTCGGTGATGGTTCCGACGGTGGAGCGCGGGCTGCGGCTGGTGGTCTTCTGCTCGATGGAGATGGAAGGGCTCAGTCCGTCAATGCTGTCGACGTCCGGGCGTTCCATCTGGTCGAGAAACTGCCGCGCGTAGGCCGACAGAGTCTCAACATAGCGCCGCTGACCCTCGGCATAGATGGTATCGAAGGCGAGCGAGGACTTACCCGATCCGCTCAGGCCGGTGACGACCGTCAGCTTATTACGGGGGATCTCAACGCTGATGTTCTTAAGATTGTGCTGGCGTGCTCCACGCACGCTGATGCTGGTAATGCCCATCGGCCTGCTTCACTGATGCGCCGCAGTCCCGCCTCGATTCCTGTACCGCAGTCAACCGCACCAGCAAGAATTGCAAGTTGAAGATTCTGTTTGCTGTTATTTTTGGCGGGAAAGTGTGCTCAATCCTACTTAGGTATCCTAGTTGGCAACATCTGTGAGCGTCAACGCGAGGTAAAGTCATATCCGGGATTAGCATCCAAATGAATCAGGGTTGGTGCAAAATCCGGTTGACCAGCGGCTATCTAAGGTGAGACGGTAATGTTTACATCAATGCTTCTATCGCTGCTGCTGCTATTGACGATTGTGTTCGCGTTTGCGCTCGGGATTATGCTGGGCCGCTGGATCATCTTTGGGATCCTGCATTTCTTTGATCCGGGACGCGCGCAGCGCAACAAAGCGACCAGTCCTGCTCTGGCTCCAACGCCCAGCGGAGATTGACCTCAGCAACTCTGGCTCTCTTCATCCGGCAGTTTTTTCTCAGATCAATAGCTATACCGATTCCGACTTCTTAAACCACAGCCCAGCCAAAAGTGATAAGGTGTCTCGCATCGCCGAGGGTGGATCTCTCTGCACAGTTGGCAGAGTGATCCGAGACGAGGAGAGAGTAGATGAGAGTTCAAAACGAAAAAGCAACCGCTGGCGCGGGTGCTAAAGAAGCGTTTGACGTACGCCAGCGTCAGGATCCCTTGCGAGAGCGATACAAGCATGTTCCAACGGAGGCAGCAATCGTCGATCGGGCGGTAACGAAAGACGGCCTTACGGTTAATCCCTTTCACGGATTTGTGGCGGCGGGGAGCAAAGACTACGGCATCACTTGGCCTTTTGGCGTTCACGAAGCTGTTGGCGGAGACCATGACCTTCCCAACCCTGGCGACCTTTTGTGTGCTGCTCTTGCGGCTTGTTTGGATTCCACGATACGAATCATCGCCAATCGCTACGGCGTCGGGCTGAGAAAATTGCGCGTAGAGGTAGAAGGCCAAGTCGATGTGCGCGGAACCTTGGCTGTCGACCGGGGCGTTCCAGTCGGATTCCAGAAGATGAGTTGCCGCGTGGAGCTAAGGCCCGCCGAGGGAACCGATCCGAAGTTGGTCGAGAGACTCCTCACGGCTGCCGAGCGCAGTTGCGTGAACCTTCAGACCTTGCGCACGGGCGTCACGGTGGAAACGAGCGTCGATAGTTAGAGACTTTCGTAGTTAAAGACTGTTTAAGACTTCTTGTGCTGCGCGTTGTCCGCTCGAGAATGCGCCATGCACAGTCGCGTGATGGCCGTCGCTTTGTGTGGCTTCTCCGGCAAAGAACAGCCGGTTTGCCAGCGGCTTTGCCAGCTCCCGTTGTGCCCCCATGCCGCCGGCGAGCACGTAGCTGTAAGCCCCGCGCGCGTACGGATCGGCCTGCCAGTCGTGGTAGTAGAAGTGAGTTAAATGCCGGCCGATGAGACTCTCCGGAAGGCTGAAGATGCGTGCTATGGCGGCTACTGCTTGACTACAGACTTCTCCTTCCTCCTGCGACTTTTTGTTTTCAGCGCATGGCCCCGCACACCAGCCCACCAGCAGCGGCAGGCGCAGTGGCGCTGACGTCCACCAGGTAGGGACACCAGGGTCGCTGGTAAAGATGAAGTGCGGATCGCGCAAGGCGCCGTCGCCCATGATGCCGGGATCTTCCCAGAACGCGAGGTCGAAGCGGAGCGTGACGCGGATCGCGGAGCCCATGGCAAGCTTCTCCAAGGCACCCCGTTTCTCGACAAGCGGAGGTTTGAAGTTAACTGCCCCGATCGGTTGAGACTGCTGCTGCAATACTCCCAATGGCAACGTGACAACAACGCGTGGGGCGAGGAACTCCTGCAACTGCTCAGAAGTCTCTGTGCCGGCCGACACAATGACTAGTTCACGCCGCCAGTCGATCTGAGTGACGGGCAGCCGCTCGCGAAGACTGACGTTGGCGGGAAGCGACTGATGCAGCGCCTCGACCAATTTTTCATAGCCGCCGACGATGCGAAAGCCGCGGTCGCCCTCGATTTGCGCGTCGGCGTGATCGCCGAAGATGAGCGAATGCGTGCTGATGCGCTTGGGGTCGGCCGCATGGAAGCCCTGAACGAATCCCCGTGCTGACTGCTTTGCTTCCTCAGGAAAATCCGCGAAACGCGAGTGCAGAGTCTGCTCGAAGGTCTCATCGGGGAAGTCCTGCAGATTCAGGTGGTCGAGATGGGCGAAGATGTCGCTGTCCCAATTGCCACACGGCTCCAGGAGTCCGCCCGCCCCGGGGCAGTAGGTTGCACCTGCGGTTTCGACCAGCTTGAGGCTGTGCCCGCGTAGATATTGATCGAGCAACGGGGGCTTGCCATGTACGAACTCGGCACCCAGTTCGATACCGTATTCCGGCGTCGGGCCAGGCAAACTCCAGACGCGGCCGCCAACCCGATCTCGCGCTTCCAGGAGCAGGACGCGAAGGCCGGCTTTTCCCAGGCGGCCAGCCGCCGCCAGTCCGGCAATTCCGGCACCGATAACAATGACGTCAAACTGGTGATCGGCAGGCATCCTGTTCTAAATGATGATCTTACGCGACACACGGAACGCATGGAGGGAAAACGCGCTGTAGAAGATGTCAGCAGGAATTTTGTTTGCGCTGCTTGACGCAGTGGAGATTATCACCGTTGTCGCTAGCCGGTTCCCGTTTCGCGATGCAAATCACCACGAGTTGGCAGTGTAAATTTCGCTCTCAGTGGCGAAACGCATCACGCCCAAAAGTGACGCAAGTCACTGAATCGCTTAGCCGCGAGTACGACACTGACGTTGCAGGCGAAAGTATTGTCCATGCGGACGCGTTTCATAGCATCATTTTTTCGAGTCCGCTTTCAGATGTTACTAGTGCAGGAGAAGTGATGAAGAAAGTTATATTTGCTGTGTTTCTGGTAGCTGCTGTCCTCTTTTTGTGTTTGCCGAATCTGTCTTGGGCCCACGCCGACGTTTACAAAGTGAAATGCGCCGGGAATGAGACTGTCAGTCAGCCAGAAGCGCAGAAGTCAGCGACTTACGTAAAGAGTTTGGGCAAGTAGTCTCTCCTCCTCCAAAGCTGCTCCCGGGTTGCCGGAGACGGTAACCCGGGGGTAAGTAGGGCCAAAGGTGAATATCGGCACCGGGATTCGGCAAGTGGAGTCTCGGGCACGAATCGGCAGTCCGTGCCTCTCAGGGCAGACTCTACCCCCAAAAATCCAACATCAGACCCCGCTTTTTCCATTTCATCAATTCATAAAAGTAGCAGTCATGCCGCCTTTACGACCCAACGCGGACCGTAGAGCGCAGTTCCGCTCGGCACGCCCCGCCGAGCGGGGAGATCAATCATATGAGTAAGGGAATTCTCTACGATGCGACTTTATGCATCGACTGCAAACAGTGTGAGCAGGCCTGTGCCACTGAAAACGGCTTGCCCTATGACGACAAAATAGCCGAGCAGGATTTCACCTCGGCCTACAAGTACACCACCGTATTAGTCAAAGGCGACAAATACATGCGCCGGCTGTGCATGAACTGTGACGATCCGGCCTGCGCCTCAGTCTGTCCGGTGGGAGCGATGCAAAAGACCGCTCTCGGCCCCGTTACCTACGACAAACATAAATGCATGGGGTGCCGTTACTGCATGGCAGCGTGTCCGTTCGGAGTGCCCAAGTATCAGTGGGACAAAGCAGTGCCCGGAGTGCGCAAGTGCATCATGTGTTCGCCCCGCGTTGAGGCAGGCAAACCGACGGCTTGTGCCGAGGCCTGCCCAACCGGCGCAACCAAGTTCGGAGATCGGGATGAATTGCTGAAGGAAGCCCAGCAGAGGATCCATGACAACCCGGACAAATATCTTCACCACATCTATGGCGAAACGGAAGTTGGCGGCACGTCAATCCTGCTGCTGTCGTCGGCTGACTTCACCAATTTCGGTTACCGCGACGATCTGACCCAGCGTGCGTTGCCCATGTACACCTACCAGGTGCTGCAGCACATTCCTGAGTTCGTTCCTCTGTTTGGAACGCTGCTGGGCGGAATTTACTGGATCACGCACCGCCGGGAAGATGTGGCTGAAGAAGAACGGAACGAGAAGAAAGGCGGCGAGCAATGACCCTACGCGAGATTCCCAAGATGCGCTTTACCTTCTGGAAGGCGGTCTTTCTGCTCATCATGGCCGCTGGAGTTTACTGCACCTATCTGCGGTTCCGTTATGGATTAGGCGCTTCGACCAACTTGAGCGATCAATTCCCCTGGGGACTATGGATCGGCTTTGACGTGATGTGCGGCGTAATGCTGGCCGCTGGCGGCTTTACCCTGACCGCTGCCGTCGAAATCTTCAACATCAAGCGTTGGCATTCGATCATGCGGCCCACCGTTCTTACTGCGTTCATGGGTTATCTGCTGGTGTGCGCCGCGCTGATGTACGACCTGGGGCTGCCGTGGAATATCTGGCATCCGCTCATCATGCGCAATCCGCACTCGGTCATGTTTGAGGTGGCTTATTGCGTGATGCTCTACACCACGGTGCTGGCGCTGGAATTTTCTCCCATCGTGTTTGAGCGCCTGGGGTGGAAAAGGGCCTTAACGACGGTACGGCGGCTGATGCTGGTCTTCGTCATCCTGGGCGTGATTCTCTCCACCCTGCATCAGTCCTCGCTGGGCACGCTGTACTTGATCATGCCCAACAAGCTGCATCCTTTCTGGTATACCCCGCTGTTGCCGGTGTTCTTCTTCATCTCATCCATCGCGGTGGGGCTGGCGATGATGGTTTTCGAATCGTCGATGAGCGCCAAGCACTTCGGCCGCCACCTTGAGCTCTACATCCTGCGCGATATGGGACGCGTCCTGGTTGTGGTGCTCGCGATTTACGGGATCTTACGTCTTGAGGACCTGCATGCCCGCGGCGTCCTGCACCTGGTCTTCGTGCCGGGCTACGAGCAGCGCTTCTTCCTGCTGGAAATCTTCCTTGCGGTAATCATCCCGCTGGTGCTTCTGCTGATCCCGAAGGTGCGCAACAGTGCCCAGGGACTTTACCTTGCGGCTGTACTGGTCTTGCTGGGCTTCGTCACCAACCGTCTTAATATCGCGATCACCGGGGTTGAGAACGCGGTCGGGGGCCGTTACACGCCCAAGTGGACCGAGGTTGTAATCACATTAATGTTCGTCGCAATGGGCTTTGCCATCTTCGGGCTGGCAGTCCGTTATCTGCCCATCTTCCCTGAGGAAGAGGAGGAAGCCCATACTCCGGCCGCCGTCCACCTGCCGGAAGAGGTTTCGGTTGAGCTGGGCGAGCCAATTCATGCCGGGGACTGATCAATCCGAGGCAGTCCGCCATCCGGTTTCGGAGTGGGCGAATGGCCGCAGCATCAGCTTCAAGCTGATGATGTCGATGTTCGTCATCATGACGGTGATTTTCGGCTTGCTGATGTATCTCACCATCGATCAGCACCGCAAACACCTGGAAGCGGCGGCACTGCTGAGTGCCGAGCAGCAGAGCGAGGTGTTGCGCCGCAGCGCTTCGCACTACATGCTCCAGAATGACCGGGCCGGCCTCTACGAAATGATGATCAACATGGCCGATCAGCCGGGCATGGTGCGGGTGCGCATCATGAACTCGGAAGGCGTCATCAGCTACTCAACCTTGCCCAGCGAGGTGGGGAAGAGCGTCGACAAGGCGTCCGAAGCCTGCTACGCGTGCCATGAGCGGTCAGAGCCGCTTTCGCTGCTGAAGCGTTCTGACCGGTTTCGCATTTATCGTGCCGGCGGTTCCCGGGTGCTGGGAATCATCACCCCCATCCAGAACCAGCCGGCGTGTTCCAACGCCGAGTGCCACGCCCATCCTGCCAGTACACAAATCCTGGGTGTGCTCGATACCAATCTCTCCCTGTCAGCGGTCGACGCCAGTTTGGCGCAGGAGCGCCGCAGGATGCTGGCCTACTTCACCTTTGCGCTTACCAGCCTGGTGCTGCTGTCAGGCCTGTTTATTCGAAGGGTCGTCCACCAGCCGCTGAGAAACTTGAAGTTGGGCACGGAACAGGTAGCCAAGGGCGAAGTCGGGGTACAGATTCCGCTGACCTCAAACGACGAGATCGGTGAAGTAGCGCAATCGTTCAACGAGATGAGCAACAAGCTGCTGCTGGCACAGGCAGAGATCACAGCCTGGGCGCGCACGCTGGAAGACAGGGTCGACGAGAAGACCCGCGAGCTGAAGCAGGCGCATCAGCGCATGTTGCACGTCGAGAAGATGGCCACCATCGGCAAGATGGCGGCGGTGGTGGCGCATGAGATCAACAACCCGTTGTCGGGAATCCTGACTTACTCGCGCCTGGTAAAGCGCTGGATCCTCAAAGGGGCAACCGGTATTCCGAAATATGACGAAATGGCAGGCTCGCTCGACATCATCGCCAGTGAAAGCAAGCGTTGCGGTGATCTGGTGCACAACCTGCTCAGCTTCTCCCGCATTTCTCCCATGAACCTCTCCTGGTGCGACCTTTCGCTGGTCATCGATCGATGCGTGCGCCTGGTTCAGCACAAGATGGATCTGGCGGGTGTGCAAGTGAATCTCGATCTCGCAAAAGAGCTGCCGCCGATGCATTGCGATCCGGCACACATCGAGCAGGTTGTTCTGGCCATGGTGATCAACGCTATCGATGCTCTGCCCCAGGGTGGAAATCTTTGGATTACCACCCGAGAGCATGATGGCCAAATCGCATTGACGATTCGCGACGATGGAGTCGGTATCCCCGAGGAGCACCTGGCCCACATCTTCGAGCCGTTCTATACCACGAAGGAATCCGGCGGGTCAGGGCTGGGGCTCGCCATCAGCCAGAACATCGTGGAGCGTCACGGGGGCAGCATCGAGGTCGACTCCGTGGTTGGCCAGGGAACAACATTCCGGATTCTGTTGCCGGTTGACAGCCATAAACCCGCGGTGAGCAGTGAAGAAAACAGCTCAGCGGCGGAAGTGAGGTAACACAGTGGATAAGGGCAAATTACTGATTGTCGATGATGAACTCAGCGTCCGCGATTCGCTGGCAAAGTGGTTCGGCGAAGAAGCCTACGAGGTCGGTACCGCCGAAAGTGCCAGCGAAGCGCTTACTCGCGTGGCCGAGACCGCGTATGACGTGGCTCTGGTGGACATCAAGATGCGGGGCACCGACGGCATCGAGTTGCAGCGGCGCCTGCATGAAATTTATCCCGATATGCTGGTCATCATCATGACCGGCTACGCCTCGGTGGAGACCGCCATCGCCGCCCTGAAAAACGGCGCCTATGACTACGTGACCAAGCCTCTGGACCCGGATGAGATCGCCCACCTGATCAGCAAAGCCATGTCTCACCGGCGCACGCAGTTGGAAAATGCCCGCCTGAAGGAGACCGTGGCTGAGATCGCCCGCCCCTCCGACATTGTGGGACAGAGTGTTCCCATGAAACACATCTTCGACTCCATTGAGACGGTGGCCCCCACCGATGCCACGGTGCTGATCACCGGCGAAAGCGGCACCGGGAAAGAGCTGGTGGCGCGGGCCGTTCATGCCGGCAGCCCGCGGCGCTTCCATCCCCTGGTCGTTATTCACTGCGGGGCTTTGACGGAAACCCTGCTGGAGAGCGAGCTGTTCGGGCACGAAAAGGGAGCGTTTACTGGAGCGCAGTACAGAAAGAAGGGCAAATTCGAAATCGCTGAGGGCGGAACCGTGTTCCTCGACGAGATTGGCGACATCAGCCTGAAAACCCAGACCGACCTGCTGCGCGTCCTGCAGGAGCATGAGATTGTGCGTGTCGGCGGCAATCAGACGCTCAAGGTCGATTTCCGGTGCATAGCCGCAACCAACAAGAACCTGGAGCAACTCATCGAGGAAGGGAAGTTCCGGCCCGATCTTTATTACCGCCTGAATGTCTTTCATATCGAGCTGCCGCCGTTGCGCGAGCGCCGCGAAGACATTCCTGCCCTGGTCGACCATTTTGTGCGCAAATTCTCGCGCGAGATGAACAAGAAGATCACGCGAGTCTCACCTGTCGCGATGGCCTTGCTTCAGCAGCAGCAGTGGCCGGGCAATATCCGCGAACTGGAGAACGCCGTTGAACGTGCCATGGTCGTGTCGCAGGAGCCTGAACTACGCGAGGCGGATTTCACCTTGAAAGTGAAGAACGGACCATCAGCGGCAGAGGTGCGAAGTCTGGACGAGATTGAGAAGGCCCACATCCTGCGTGTCCTGGACGAATGTGGCGGCAATCAGACACGCGCCGCCGAGGTGCTGGGAATCGATCGGGTTACCCTACATCACAAGCTGAAGAAGTACGGCTGGAGCCGCCGCGACCGGGAGCTGGCAGCGGTCGAATAACATGAAGAAATTGC
Source organism: uncultured Acidobacteriaceae bacterium (assembly GCA_963846815.1). Lineage (GTDB taxonomy): Bacteria > Acidobacteriota > Terriglobia > Terriglobales > Acidobacteriaceae > CAVVDY01. The sequence continues at coordinate 1,608,360 of CAWJXG010000001.1, forward strand.
AACTGTTGCCGGTGGGCGTAGTGGATGCTTGCCTGCTGGACTGGCTGCGGCAGGCTCTGGCAGAAAAGTTCCGGGTGCAGGCCGAGATCCTGTGGCCAACTCTGGATGTCTCCTTTGCTCATCACTCCGAGCGCCAGCAATACCATTCCTCCGAGATCCTCGCCGGCATGCAGTCGTACGTGAGGCGCGACACCTGGAAGATACTGGGTGTTACCGCTCTCGATCTATACATTCCTATTCTCACTTTTGTCTTTGGAGAGGCGCAGGTCGGAGGCGCCGCGGCGGTCGTCTCCTACCATCGCCTGCGGCAGGAATTCTACGGGCTACCCGAAAATCTTGACCTGCTCGCCAACCGTCTCCTGATCGAATCCGTACACGAGCTGGGGCACACTCTTCGGCTGACGCACTGTGAAGACTACGGCTGCGCGATGTCGGCATCGCATTCCGTGGAGTGGATTGATCTTAAGGACAGCGGATATTGCGAGGCGTGCTTGACGCGGGTAATGGAAGCCTCGCGCTAGAGCCCAGCAACTAGCAATTAGCTGGCAATTAGCTGGCAATTAGCAGCCAGCAACTCATCTTACGCAGTAGGTGTTCCTAACAGGAACAACCCGCAAGCCGCCACTGACAACTGGAGTTATCCGCGCTTATCTTTGGGATAGTTGGCGGGATAGTCTGCCCAATGTCCGCTGAAGAGGTTGCCCTTGTGCTCGGCTACCATGGCGCTGATGCCCATTACGCCCATCACCAGGAAGATGATGAAGAAGACGACCGCGATAACGAGAACCGGCATAATTCACCTCACAGTTCATTGTGAACGCCGATAAACATGCCTTCCGTGACCGCAATCACAGCTAGGTGTGAGGCCAAGCCGAGACGACAAGCGTGCAAAGGCTGCGCCGGCTCTCTCTCGTCGTCCTAATCGGATCTCAGTTGCCGATCCAGTTCCTCCAGGGAATGGCGCAACTGTTCGCTATAGCGCTCGCTGGTGCTGGCGTCCAACTGCTGCAGGATACGCTTGCGCGACAGCAGGAGATTGGCTCGCTTCTGCTGGCTTTCGATCTCTTGCGGCGCCGGTGAGTTCTGCTGATTGTGTGCTGAAGATTCGGCTCGGTCCTCTTCAATTTGTGCTTCTACGGATTTGCTGTCCCAACCACGTGCCATGTAACCATTATAGGTCGCCGTGGGCGGCGAGAGCCGAATTGCCCCCGCGAAGATCACAGAAAGCTACCACAAATGGGGAATCCCCATCCGATATTCCCGATTCAGGAAGGGCGGCGCTTTTTTCCGGGCTGCCCTCGATGAGGTCACCTCGTTAGATGTTACGTTAGGTTATTACTAGCCGGGCGCACGATCTTCCGGAGCACTCCCATGAGAATTCTGGTTGTTGAAGATGACGGTCCGCTGTCCGCCTTTCTGCTGAAGGGGCTGGAGGCGGAGCACTATGCTGCGGATGCGGCGAGTGACGGAGAGCAAGCGCGTGGCATGGCGCTGGCGAGCGAGTACGACCTGATCATCCTCGATCTCAATCTGCCGAAGCTGGACGGTATTGAGGTGTTGCGCGCGGTGCGGGCCCGGAAACCTTCTCTCCCGGTACTCGTGCTGACTGCACGCAGCCGCATTGAGGACCGCGTACATTCGCTCGACTCAGGCGCTGACGATTGTTTGATCAAACCGTTTTCCTTCACCGAGCTTTCGGCGCGCGTGCGCGCCCTGCTCCGTCGCGGCCCGCGAACTGTGGAGACGGTATTGCACGTTGCCGATTTGGAAATGGACCGCGTGGAGCGCAAGGTGAAACGCGCAGGCAAGAACATCGAGTTGACCTCCAAGGAATTTGCCTTGCTCGAATACCTGCTGCGCAATGCGGGGCGGCGCGTCACCCGCAATATGATCATCGAGCACGTCTGGAACCTGTCCTTCGACACTTCCACCAACGTTGCAGCTACCAATCTGGTCAATGCCAATGCCGCCCGCAATGCCGCGCTGGCCGCTGCCGCCCAGGCCAGCAGCCTGAGCCTGCTGGATTACCTGGGGAAGGAGTAGAGCCAAGTAGCAACGAGTGATTAGCAATCGGAAGGTGGGAAATCCGAAACCAAGCATGGAGCTAGCGACCAGGCGTTCGCGAAAAAATGTTTATCGAACATCCTTGTTTTCTTAAGCATGGCGCGATTTTCGCGCTAAAGTCCTGAGCCCCTGCGGGTTATCGGTAAAGTCCTGCAAGCAAGGGATTTAACGGGAAGCCCGTCCGGCAGTTGCTGTTGCCAGCTGCTCATTACTGGTTTTCAAAGATCTTCGTCCTGCTTCACGTGGAGAGACACTAAGTCCCTCCCTCAACTTCAGAGTTAATGCATTGCTGACTGATAGCAAGAGGAAAGCGTTAGGTGGAGAGTACGAAGGTAATCAGGGATGTGGAAGTGCCATTCGGACGGAAGGGGCGAGGTTCGGTGTCGCCGCTGACGCGGCTGCGAACCTCTCTTGGGTCCCCCACCCGGCGCTGACGCACCGGGCTCACCCGATTGCGCCCTACGAGCTGTGAATCGCGGCGGGCCGCACTCGTCCCTTCAGTTGGGAGGAGTAGGATTCACGCGTCGGGAACTTCCACGACAGAGATCGATCTCGACCAGACCGTTCTGGCGGGTTAAGTGGGTTCGAAAACTGCCGCACTCCCAATGTTCGGAACTCTGAACCGGCCGACGCTCCGCCGGCTTCTACCCGCGCCTACTCCATGATCCGGAAGGTGAAGATTTTGGCCAGAGCAGTATCGTTCCGCGCGGTGACGGAGTCAGGCGGAAGGAAGCCGTACTCACCGGCATAGGTGTTCAGCTTTATGGTGTAGGCATGGGGCGTGATTCGAACGGGCACGAAGACCAGCATGTCTCTGCCATTATCGTTCGACGCGTGGGTCAGGCCGCCGGTCGTGATGCGAAATTCCCGGTCGCCTTCGCGGCGGTGAAGGCGGACCAGCTGGTAGTCGGTAATGTTTACGCCCTCGGGCATAACAATCAGAAACTCGATGGGGCTGACGAAATTGGTGTGGCTCATCGGACCATCCACTATGCCGTCCAGATCGCCATGGACAAACGACAGCGTCACGGCGGTCTTCACCGCTCCCTGGCTCTTCCAGTTGACCAGTTCCGGAGGAATCTCCGTCCATTCGCCGTCTTGCTTCGCGTAAATGCCCGCTTCAGTTGGCACCGCATCGGCGGCCGCGTCATTTGCGTTTTTGGCTTGGGATTGCGCCCCATGGCGCTTCGCCGGGGTTGCTGTTGTGCATGGTGCCGCAACAGCGCTGGCCGGGTCGATCATGTACTTTACGACCCGCTCGTTGACGCGTGCTGCCTTCAGTTGAAGCAACTGGTCGGTCGTGAGATTGAAATGCTGCTGTTTCTCCCTGATCTGCTCAATGATGACGTCGGGACTGTAGCCGGCCCTCGACAGCTTGATCACGTCCTGCATGGTCATCGGCTTTTGGGACGGGGGAAGATACAGTTCGTGAGACTGCGCGTGCAGGAGGATGGAACAGCTTATGAGCAACAGCAGCGCAGCTCGCGCGGGGAAAGGAGTCTGCATGCGGAGCACCTTGGGTCTTCAGGTTGAACGATCAGTTTGAATAGTCAGTCTGTACCGGCTTGTCGTGGGGCACAAGAGAAATGTAAGGGCACGCACGTGACGTCGGTAACTGTCCGGCCCTTCATCCCGCAGAGCCCTTCTGGCCCGATTTGGAGACGGTGAGGATACCCCGGCGAATGCGGTTGGCCAGATCGGCGCTGAAGGTCGCTGTCTGACGGTAGGTCCGGGCGGCGGCCGGGGGGAGCTCGATTTTGGGCGAAGTGATGTCGAGGAGCGCATAGCCCTTCTCGTCCAGAAAGAGGACGAGGACCGTCAGGGTCAAAGCGCGCTCGCTCTTACTTCGCAACTTCATTTGCCAGGAAACTTTCCAGGTCTTGGTTGTTTTGGAAATTACTTTCCAGCGGAAGTCCGTGGCTTCGACATCTTCCGGGTTCTTGATGACGGGATTGACTTCGCCGGCAAAAGCCTCGGCGGCGGCAAGCTGCAGATTGGATCCGGCAGTCTTGTTTCGCGGCGGCAGGTGCTCGGCGTGAGAAACCAAACCTGCCTGGCGCAACCACTTTTGCACATTCGTTCGTACGGCTAGTTCGCCTTTGTACGGCATATAAAGGTTCTTGATCAAGTCGAAGGGAAGCTCCGGAAGTGCGGCATTCTTCAGAATGAGACACTCGCGGTCGAGGCAGTGCATCATGGCCAGCTCGTAGATCACGTTCGCGTTGTAGACCTGACCTTCCTCAGGCTCGTCAAAAAGGGCGATGCCGTACTTGCAGCAATAGAGAACCGCGATGGGGTTGTAGACATTGCCGGTGAGGTTCCAGTCATCGTCATCGGCGCGGACGCCGTTCAGTCCCGCATCTTTGAGTGTTCCAACAATGAAATCTGAAAGCGCGCGGTTGGTTTCGCGGAACCGCATCATCAGGAAGACGTTCTTTTCAAAAGGAAACTTGTGAAGTTTGTTCTGAATGGTATGGACGAAGCCCACTAGCGGCGGTATGGGCGGGCAAGACGTGCCGGGAACTTTCCATTCGCCTTGATGCACCTGCGGCCTCCTTCAAGCAGCCGGGCGAGAGGGACGCTGCCTTATGCGACGAACTGAACGCTTTCGTTGAAGTCGATGAACTTCCGTAAGTCGGATTCGGTGAAGAAGTAGTGGCCTTGCGCATTCTTCTTGGGCCGCACGTCGACCTTGCGCTTGTCCATCCAGCGGACGATGGTTGCGGGCGATCTTCCGACTTTGGCGGCGACCTCTTTCAGACTGAAGCCTTTGGCTTGTGGCATCCGGCGCTCCTGAAGCGGGTTTCCAGCGAGAGCGAGAAACCTGCTTTACTAAGCTTTGCACAGTTTTGCAAAGCTTTACAAGCCTAAACAGGGGCGGGGGGTCAGCGAGCGTGGTACAGAAGGCGGCATGGATGGCGTAATTGCATCGCATAGCCGAGGTCTGGAACACGGATGAAGATGAAGCTATAATCACTGGTTTTCCATGTCCACACCGTCCAATGTTCCCATCTACGAACAATATAGGGATTACCAGCCGCCGTTCGATACCAAACGCACTGTAGCGCGGATGTTGGCTGTGGTCCCCGAAAAGTACCTGACTGGCTTGGGCTCGATCGTTCTCACGTGTGAGGGTGCCCTAACCGGAAAACGTGCTCGAAGAATGACGTGGTCTCGCGGGAAGAAGGTGCCTACCGCGAAGGCGCGAGGTCTCTATCATCCCCGGTGGGGCAGTGACCCTGCATGGATCGAATTACATATTGATTCGATTTTCTACAAATATCCTTGGCCATTGCTGAGACTGAAGTTTTTCCGGGAGATGCAACTCGGCGACACGTTCTTTCATGAACTTGGTCATCACATTCACGCGCAGCATCGGCCAGAGTTCAAGGAAAAGGAAGACGTCGCCGAGATATGGAAACGTAAGGGCCAGCGCGTCTACGTGCGGAAACGCTTCTGGTTTCTATCTCCGGTAATCGCTGTCACCAGATGGCTGGATCGGGTATTCGATTTTCAGGGGCGGCTTAGGAAGAGCATTTACAAGAAGTCCGCAGCCGCAACGCAATCCGGCAGGAATTTGTGAAGGAGCATTGTTGTGCCGCCCTAAAGGGCTTGAGGAAGTTTGGGGGCCCGTACCCAGCACTCCGCTGCGCTGCGTGCTGGGCTAGAGTATGGCCTCCGCTTCGCGGAGTCGCAGCCTCGACTGTGCGCGGCTACCGTCTCGCTGCGCACAGGACGACAAGTATGAATGGTAGACGCGGCTCGGCTCGTGGATTGCTGATAGCTGACAGCCGACAACCGATAACTAACCAATAGCCACTAACCGCCGACCACTGCCTTACTGTCGCTCGCTGGCCTTGCGGGCCTGCTCGAATTCGTCGCCGGGAAGCCAGCCGACCTCGCTCTTTTGAGTAGCGGCCTCCCATCCCAGGGCGAACCCGAAGCGCGCCATCACAGCGTCGCCGGCGAAATCCATCGAGGGGTGATACTCGTCGCTGGGGTGATGGTAGTCGTTCTTGACGAACTCCTGCGCCTTCTGCACGCCCCACTCCAGATCGTGTCCCTGGTAGAGGTCTCCCTCGCCGATAGAGAATGCGGGGATGCCGACGCGCGCGAAGCTGAAGTGGTCAGAGCGATAGTAGTGTCCAGCGTTGGGGTTGGGGTCGGGAATGATGGCCAGGCCAAATCCCTTCGCCATTTTTTCTACCGTGGGATAGAACGTGGTGCGCTCGGCTCCGGAGACCTGCACCTGCTGCGGAACACCGAGGGGCGGAATGTCGTCGTAGTTCAGGTCGAGGGAGATTTCTTTTGCGGGAATCGGTGGATGCTTGCCGAAGTACTCGGAACCGCGGAGCCCCTGCTCCTCGGCGGTGACGGAGACGAAGTACACCGAGCGCGGCGGAGCCTGCTTCACAGTGCTGTAAGCGCGGGCAATCTCCAGAAGAATGCCGACACCGGTGGCGTTGTCCTGCGCGCCGTTATAGATGTTATCGCCCGGCATGCCGGGCACGATTCCCAGGTGGTCGTAGTGCGCGCTGAACATGACGGCCTCATCTTTGAGACTGGCGTTTGAGCCCGGCAGCATGGCAACGACGTTGTTGGAATCGAATGGGCGGACCTTGCTCACGATACGCGCCTTTAGCTTGACGGGAAGCGGTTCGGCCTTGAAGCCCGGCTTCTGCGCGGCGGCAATCATCTCGTCAAGGTTCATGCCGCAGTCCTGCGCCAGTTTTTGGGCGACATCGAGCTGGATCCAGGAGGCGACCTTCAGCTTAGGCGCGGGATCGTTGCGCAGATAGGAGCGCTCGCCGCCCCAGGAGTTGCGCACGACCTCCCAGCCATAGCTCGCCATATCGGTTTTGTGGATGAGGATGACGCCGGCAGCGCCCATGCGCGCGGCCTCTTCGTACTTGTAGACCCAGCGGCCATAAAAGGTGAGCGCCTTGCCCTTGAAGAAGTTGGGATCGTTGGAGGGCGGCTCGTTCACCAGCATCAGCAGGACTTTGCCTTTGACGTCGACTCCGGCGTAATCGTTCCATTTATATTCCGGGGCGTCGATGCCGTAGCCGATCCAGACCAGCGGAGCGTCGATGGTGGTATCGGTCTTGCCGGTCTCGTCCATGGCGACATAGTCGATGCGGTTCTTCAGGTTGAGGGGCGAGCCGTGCTGCGGGACCAGATCAAAGGTCGTGCCATCGTCGACGGTCGCGATGCCGACCATCGGCACTTTCTGCATGTAGGAAGCGTTGTCGCCGGCAGGCTTCAGTCCATAGAGCGAGAACTCGGTGGCGATGTATTCGGCGGCGATATCGCCTCCGCGCTGGCCGGTACCGCGTCCTTCGAGCAAGTCGCTGGCGAGAAACTTTACGTGGGCGCGAATGCGCTCAGGATTGATGGCCGCCATCGCTTGCTGCGCGTCAGAGGGCAGGGAAGCGATGTGCGGAGTGGTGGTTGGGGAGCTCTTGGGCGGGGTTTGCGCCAGGAGCACGACAACCGCGACAAAGAGAGCGAGCAGAGCGAAAAGAAGTTTGCGCATGAATGGGGCCTCGTTTGAGAACCTGACATTCTACGGCAAACGCTTGCGCAACTTAAGTGATCGGGAGCGCAGGTTTTCGAAATTGGAAAACTTTGTCTTGGGTGCGCGCTATTCCAGCATCTTGAGCGCCTTCACCAGGCTCACCCGCATGCGGTTAAACGAGGCGGTCACGTCTGCGATTTCGTCCTTGCCCCGCACCGCAACTGGTTCGAGGCTGGTTTCGCCCCGGCTGATGCGATCGGCCGCAGCAGATACGGTATGCAGTGGACGAATAACGAGGAAGTAAAGCGCGCCGTCCAAGGCGAGAATCGTGACCACGAATACGCCTACAAGAAACAGCATGAGGCTGCGGTAGGCTTTCTCCGCGATGCCGTTGGGCACCGTCATCGGCACCGAGACGACTTGAGCTGCGATCACCTGGTTGAGCTGCCAGCCAAAGCCGTTCGCGGACCCATACTTCTTGATCATCGCCGCAGGCGCGACCGATGGCTCGCTGTGACATTCCAGGCAACTGGCATGGGCGCGCAACGGCTTGGCCAGGTAGAGCTGGCGGCCTGTGGGTGTCTCGCGTTCACCCACGAGCTGTTTTTCGTTGGGATGATCGGCAAAGTAGCGGATGACGTCAGACTCCCAGTCCTCGGCACGATCGATCAGGTTGGTGGGGTTCAGCGTGGCCTCGCGATAGGAGTAGTTGGGATAGCTCTGGCGCAGTGTATTGAAAATGGTGGTGGCCGCGAATGCCGGTACCGTCTCGGGAAGGAAATTGATCTCGTGGTCGGGATTCTTCAGCAGCAGCGGCTTAATATCGTGGTCAGTGTAGTCGCGCGTCGCCCGGGCCCCGGCCATCATCAGCTCAGCCTGCTGCACCACCTGGTCGCGGGCGTTATTCAGAAGAAAGTTTTTGGCAAGCTGGGCAATCAATAAGCCGCCCGCGCCGAAGAACACGATCAGGACGATGTTGAACTTGGTAAGAAGTCTCATGGCAATCAGCAATCAGGCAACCTGGCCTGGGTTCGCACCCACAGTTCGAGGCAGCGGGAATCATAACCCGAATCGGTCACCGCTGAGTCAAAGTGTTATGGCTGTTTGAAAGGCTCGAGCGAGCAAACGGTCCCGTTGTCGCGCATACGAAGGGTCAGCTTCGGAGTACTTGCGCTGGCATCGAAGGTACCTGAGCAGCTTGCCTTGGTTTGAGGATTGGTGAACGTAAACCGGTGCTGGCCTTCGGTGGCGTGAATCTGAATCGGGGCATTGCCCCGCTCATCGAAGCGGATTTGTCCTTGCTGAGAGTCGTCAATGAGGACATCGACCGGTCCCGCAGCATTCGCCAGCCGCGAATTTCTCACGATCAGGATAGGTATTCCCCCGGCAGCGCTTGCGGTCGAAGCTACTTCCGTCGGTATCCGCTGGGAGCCCGTATTTGATTTGCTGTCAGTCCCTGAAGCCACCGGGTTGTTGCCCTCGGGCTTAGGTGGATGCCGTTGACTGCTGATGTACCAACCAACTCCCACCAGTACGACCAATGCTGCAATTACGACAGCCATCTTCAGTCCACCGGAGAGCGCAGGAGAAGATGAAACGGAGAGTGATGCCGCGCTGCCGAGCATCTCCGCCCTGGCCTGCATCACCGGCTGTTTTGCGGCGTGCGGGTCTTGGTCATCGCAGAGGTGCGGCCGAATGGCCGAGACCAACTTTTGCATGTTCCCGTCCCAGTCGAGGTGACTGAGCGTGAGGGCATTACGATAGGCGAGATCCTTCAAATCGGGAGGGAGGCTCGCTGCCTGCGGCATGGCGGCGCCGCGCACCAGCACGGGGATGACGGGCAAACCGGCGCCTCGCTTCAGAGCGGTAGCGATCTCCTGGCGAACGTAGTCAGTGGGATCATCCAGCCTGCGTGGTCCGGCAGGGTCGTTCTGCGCTTTGGCCTCAAGCCAGGCAGGGCCGATGATAGCCAGAAAGACTCCGCAGTTGTCCAGGGAATTGTCGACAGCCTGGCGGAAGTCCGAGCCCAGGGCGATTGCCTCAACGTCCATGAACAGCCGCTCTTTGCCGAACTCGCGGACCAGGCTCTCATAGACGGCGCGAGCCGAATCTTCGGCATCCTCGCGCCGATAGCTGATGAAAATTGCGGACAAATCCGGGCCTCCTGAGTGACCTGCTGAACGCGGCGGAAACAGAGGCGAATCTACAATGATCGCAGTTTCAGGTCAACACGGGCCAGCAATAGATACTGTCTCAGACTGAGATACTGCCCGGCGATGCCGTTCCTCGATGCCGCTCCTCCTGCCAAGTTCGCCTCGAACTAGAACAACCTCCCAATGCGGAAGAAGAACTTCTGGTGATCATGGTTGCCGATCGCGCCGCCGACCATCACCGGTCCGAACAGTGTATTCATGACGACCTCGCCGACAGCGTCCTGCTCATACTGCGGATAGTTTGTCACACCGGAAATGTCGAATGCTTTGCCGACCTCGTAGCGCGCGTCTAGGTAAATGGCGCTGCCAAGCATAGGAGGCAGCTTCTTCAGTTCGCGCAGGTAGCCGGTCTGGAACAGGTAATACTGGTCAGTTAGCAGTTCATTGGTACCGTAAGCTGCCAGTTTGAAGGACCCTCCCAGAGAGAACGGAGGGATGCCAACCTCATGCGACGTGTAGGTTGTGCCGCCGGAGGCGTTCACATACACGGAAGATGGCTCACTGATCTTCCAGACATTAATGCTGGTAGCTTCGCTGATGGGATATCCGCTCTCGGCGCCGGGATTCGCGTCCTGCCAGCCAGAGTCAATGAGCAGGCTGTATCCTTTACGCGGGATGACGGGGTCATCGAGCAAAGCGAGGCTGAACTGCCCGCGCGTAAGTCCGGTTCGCCCGGAGATTGTTGGCAACGCGGTAACGTCGCCAATCTGAGGCTTAAGGCTTTCCCAGCCTCCGATGTATCCCAGGCGCAGTTCGCCCCAGTTGCCGAACTGATAGCCGACGTCGGTAGCGCCGCCCGCAGTGCGCTTTCGGTAGGCCGCAAAGAACGTGTTGCCGTCATAAACGTTGAATTCCTCGCCAATGGCGGCGACTCGGGGAGCAATGAACCAATTGCTGAACGGAGTGAAGGGATGATAGTACTCGGACCGCACGCCGTAGGTTGATCCGAAAATCAAGTCGTTGCGCCACTCAGAGCGGAAGCTGCCCACATCGAGGAAGGTGATGCGCGCGCCGATGCTGAAGGTTGGGTTGTTGTATTGCGATCCGTCAATCAGGATCAACGGACGTACCAGCGGCGGTGCGTATTCTTTCTCTTGCGCGGTGATGAGCAGGCCCTGCTTGCCGTCGTGGGAAGTCATCCGGTAGTCAATCGTGGAGAACCGGCCCAGGCCCTGGAGATAGAGAATTCGGTCCTGCAGCGTCGAAACATCCACGGGCTTACCCGCTTCCGGCGACAAGGCCGTCTGCATTTCCTTTTCAAGATAGGGCGAAGCGCCCTTAACGGCCACGAACTCCGGAGTCGGTACGATACGCCGGCGGGCCTGACGCTCGGCCAGGTACTCTTTCCAGGTTGCGTCGTCCACTTGCAGCGTCAATAGCATCTTCGATTTGGCTGCGGCCGCATCGTAGCCAGCCTTAATGATGGCGTCCGCATCGTCGTAGTCAGTGGAGGTATATTTATCCAGCGGCACCGCTACCAGCAGGTCGGCCATCTCCATGCTCCGCAGTTCATTGGCGGCAATGGTCGTAGAGATCGATTGTCCCAGCACACCGATCGACGACAGAGGCTGCGTTGCATTCAGAGGCGCGGTCTGCAGGTGAATCGCAAGCGTGATGTCGGCGCCCATCTCCTTGGCGACATCCACGGGAAGGTTATCCAGCAAACCTCCATCGACAAATACCTGGCCGTTCCAGCGCACCGGTGTGAAGAAGCCGGGCAGAGACATGGTTGATCGCAGTGCCAGCGAGAGTGAGCCGCTGCGGAACACATAGCGTTTATGGGTCACCAGATCGGTGGCGACGCAGGCAAACGGGGTCGGCAGGTTATTGAAGTTCGATACCTCAGAGTAGGGAAGCGCTATTTCATCGAGGATGAACAACACCTGTTGACCCGAGTTGAAGCCTTCCGGGAACCGTATTCCATTCCTGAGCCCAAACTCCAGCCGGTTGGGATAGTCGCGTTCATCCTGCTTGCGTCGAAACGACAGATCGTCATACGGAGTTTGCCCGCTCAACACTTGGTTCCATGGAATCGACTTCACGGCTTCGCGGACTTCAGTTGCAGATCTGCCGGTTGCGTAGAAACCGCCAACCAATCCTCCCATGCTGGTTCCGGCGATGTACTGCACCGGGATGTGGTGCTCTTCCAGCCACATGAGTACGCCGATGTGCGCCAGCCCCAGCGCGCCTCCGCCCTCTAGCACCAGTCCAACGGAGGGCCTGTGCTTAGCCGGTTGATCGGCGTTTTTCGAAGGTACAGTGGGTTCCTGAGCAACGGCAGATAAAACAAGCAGCGGAACTGTTACTACCCACGCGAGGATGAACCGTAGTCTATTCGTCATTGTCAATTCCTACTTTTACGCACATGAATTGCGGGATAATCCCCTTGCTCGGACGCAGGCGGACCCCGAGAGAGAAGTGGCTGGGCATTGATTGCGGAACTTGGAATCTTAACGCGACAGGAGGGACGGTTCTAGACAATTCGACCACAACGGGCTGCTATCAACTTGATTCCATAGGCCTGGGGCCAGACCTCGCTTGCGGGCACTACCTGATAGAATGAAGCATCACCGGCGCGGAGAGGTGCGTGAGCGGTTGAAACGAGCCGCCTCGAAAGCGGCCATACCTGAAAGGGTATCGGGGGTTCAAATCCCTCCCTCTCCGCCAGTAATACTTGAATTCCTACCGCATTCTTTCTGGTTTCTAACTCTCTCGTCTCTGGCCCAGGGAATTGCAAAGCAGGTCTGAAGTCTTCCCCAATCTGACAATCCGATCACTTTTCCAGTCGGAGACGAGTTGTTTCGCGACTTCCAGAAGGCGAGGCATATTCTCAACCACCCGCACTGACAGACCGCTTCCGAGGTTAAACGATGCGGCGGCCATGGTCGCAGTAACTGCCTGTGGCGCATCCCCATAGAGCTGACCGGCGGCGTGCAGGAGATGACAGGGAGCACAGTGATGCGTAATTCGTGTGGCTGGCGGCTGGGGTTCCACCGCGGTTGTGGTTATGATTCCGGGAGCCTCGCCGAGCGCGGCATCGAGGAAGATCACAAAGCGGGCTTGTGACACGTCTTCGGCAAATTCCCAGGTGAGCTGCGAGGCCGCAAGCGCGCGGACTTTGGCGTCATCACGATAGAAATCCTGCAGCGCGTGAGCGGCATGAACGCCTAAGGCGTCGTCGCTGCGCAGGGTGTTGCCGTATCCGATGATCAGGACCTCGAGCATCTAAGTGCTCCAGAACCATCGTTCGTGCGAAGATTTGACGGCTCGCTTGCTGTCTAGAGGGTCGTCTTAATTCAGTGCGAGCGCAGTGAGGGGCATCACTTCGAAACGTGATTGGTGTCTTGATATGGCGCCCCAAGCGGGTGGGTGAATTGTGTATCAGCCGCGACGTGTATGAGTACGTTGCTGATCGGCCCGGCGATTCTGCCGCTTGAAGCGCGGGTGTGTCTTGTACGGTGCTTTCGGTGCAAGAGGCGAACGGAAGCTACGCCCAACCCACTTCCAGGGGGCAACCGCAATCACGAACAAGCCAAGGGCAAAAGCCGACGACGCGCCGTGAAAAGCGGTATAGGAGTGCCAGTTCTTCCACTGAAATGGCCCCTGTCGTAAACGGCTGATGTCGAAGATATAAAAAGACAGGGCCATAGCGGCAAACGCGAACCTGATCGACAACGTGCTCTCGGGTTTTGCAGGCTTCTTATTAGGCTTGGGCCGGAACATTGCGTTTTTTCCGAAAAAAAGTTTGTAGCAAATCCATGCTGCGCGCCGCCAGCACGCCGAAGGTGATGTCGACGCGATGGTTGAGCCGGGGATGATTTACCACCTGCAAGATGGAATGCACCGCCCCCGCTTTGGGGTCCTCAGCACCGTAAATCAGGCGACGAATCCGTGCATGCGTCAGGGCTCCTGCACACATGGCGCAGGGTTCGACGGTCACATAGAGATCGCAGTCCAGCAGGCGGTAATTTCCCAGGGTGGCGCCGGCCTCTCGCAAGGCAAAAATCTCGGCATGGGCCGTGGGATCGTTGGCGGTGATTGGTCGATTGCACCCGCGCCCGACGATTTCGCCATCGCGCACGACGACCGCTCCAACCGGCACCTCACCCAGGGCGAGCGCGCGTTGCGCCTCGCGCAGAGCTTCCTCCATGAACAACTCGTCCCATGGGTACACGGATGGAGGGTAACTCAGAAGTTATCGGGTTACAACTTATTCGGATGGTTGATGTCGGATGTTTGATCTGCCGACCGCAGATCAGTTCTTGGAGCCTCAACCGGCGCGGAACTCTTGCACGCTCTCGCCGGGCCGCCAGATGGGAGCCGGCTTTTGGTCCAGTTGCGTGAGCTTGTGGAGCATGGCCTCGAGATCGCGCTTCGACCACCCGACGGAGGACACCTCAACTTCGCCGCTTTTCGCAATCAAGAAGGACGTCGGCACGTTCGTCAGGCCGTAGGCGTTCGAAACTGCGTAGCGGTTTGACTCATCATCGATCGCCACCGGAAACGTAATGCCATACTGCTTCATGAAAGCTTTCGTATTCTTGGCATTATCCTGTGAGACGCCCAGCACGGTGAGGTTGCCACCGCGATTCGCCTCGAAGACCCTCTCGAAGAAAGGAAAGGCATACTGGCAGACTGGGCAGCTTACCTTGAAGAAGGCCAGCAGCAGCGGACCTCCCTTCAGTGCTTCAGATAGGGAAACCTGCGGACCGTCAACCGTTGGCAGGATGAAATCAGGAGCAATAACTCCGCTAGCAAGGGCAGACACTCTTACCTCCACTCATTGCTTAATAGATTCTCGAAGCGCAGTATGCGACTCATCCCTGGTGTGTAGCTTGTTCAGGATTTTGCGCGCGAGTCCGGTTAACGCCAGTCGCTGCCACTGTCTCGGCGCGAACCAGCGGGCGTTGGCCACTTTTGGGTCTCTCAACGGAAAGACAAGTATCTGATAATCCGTGGTGGTGATGGAATGACGCAGGCGGGCTAGTGGTTTTTCGTCGTCCGGCTTTGCAGCCAATTCTGGCAGCTCCCACATTCCCGCCATAAGACGAGCCTCTGTATGGCGTTGAACCAACAGCACTGACTCGCCGTTCCGGACGAATCCGTAGCAAAGCTGCTTGCGATTTCGTGCCGCAGGCGCAATCTGTGGATACTCTCCGCGCGTTTCGCACCATGTGGTGAGTGGGCACAACAAACATTTTGGCGCTCGCGGGGTGCAAACGGTTGCGCCGAGTTCCATCATTGCCTGATTGAAGTCTCCCGGCCGCCTTTGGTCGAGCAGCGCTTGAGCGGCATTCCACGACCCTCCGTCGCGGATGGATGTTCCTTGCAGCCGCGCCAGCACGCGTTCCACATTTCCGTCGACCACGGCGATGGCTTCTCCGAATGCGATGCTTGCGATGGCCGCTGCCGTGTAGCGCCCGATGCCCGGAAGTGCGAGCCATTCTTCAGCGCGGGAAGGGAAGATGCCACCCCGTTCCAGAACGATGAGCTTTGCCGCCTGGTGCATCCGGCGGGCACGATGGTAGTAACCCAACCCGCTCCATGCGGCGAGGACTGATTGCTCGCGTGCCGCCGCCAGCGCTCCGACCGTAGGGAAGCGCTTCATGAAACGCGCATAGTGTTCCAGCACAGCAGCCACACGCGTCTGCTGCAGCATGATTTCCGATACCCATACCCGGTGCGGGTCGGAATCTCTGCGCCACGGCAGGTCGCGGCGGTGCGCGTCGTACCACGACAGCAAGGTGCGACGGAGCCGCTGAACTTGGGCTGGACGTAGCGCAGGCATCGAGAACAGTATGCCTCAGCCGGTCGTCCGTTGGGAAAGCCCGGTAAGCGAGCAGCTTTTCAGGGGCTAAAGCCCGGACGTATTCTCAGCGACAGAGACGCTGGCCTGTAGGCCAGCTCTACCCGAAACTCGACTCCATGTCACAATCGTTCCATGCTCAAAGTGAAGCGCCTCTCTCCCGATGCGATTCTGCCCACGGTGGCTCATCCCGGTGAAGACATTGGCTATGACCTGTACTCGGTCGAGGAGATCACCATTGAGGGTAGAGGAGCCGCAGGAGTTCACACCGGCATCGCGATTGAGTTCTCGCCTGCCGCTGGCGCGATCGTCAAAACTCGTTCTGGAATTGCCAGGAAGCGACTCATGTGCAATGCCGGGGTCATCGATGCGGGCTACCGGGGTGAGATTATCGTTCTCATGGAGAACCTGGGGGACCAGGCATACACCATCAGGAAAGGGGACAAAATCGCTCAGTTGCTGGAGCACCCATTCCCGGCGGGAGATGTGGTGGAAACCGAGTTAGAGGAGGCGGCCCGGGGCAGCAAGGGATTCGGTTCAAGCGGCTAATGTTTTTCGCTATAGCAGGGCACCACGCCGCTCAAGCCGCCCGTGCCCTTCTGCCAACCCAGCAATTAAGCCTGTGATGACGCTTATCCGGCTTTCGCCAGACACTATCAGCGAAAGAACGGCCTTTCGTGCAACCTTCTGATTTCTTATCTACCTCTTTACAAGAGGAGTAAAATTTTATTAACAAGGAACTGTAGCTGCGGACGGTGCGAACCGTCCGGAGAGGCTTTTGATGAACGTCCACTTCAGCTACAAAATCGATAAAACCGCTGATCTCGAAAAAACCCTAAAACAACAGACAGACAAACTAAGGCCCTTGCTGCAGGTGTTTCGTCCGGATCTGGTACACCTGAGAGGCAGTATTGTGGAGAACGCCCCGCGCGAAGGTTTTGTCGTGTCGCTCAATCTGCGGCTGCCTACCGGCCAGATGGCTTCGCAGGAGAGAAGCGGGACTTTGGTGGGAGCGGTTAAAGCCGCCTTCGGGGACCTTGCCGAGCAGCTCAAGAAACACAAGCAGCTGCTGCGAAACCAGCACAAATGGGTTCGCCGCCGCGGACCTAACCCCGTGCCTCCGGAGACAGTGCCCTTTGAGCAGACAATCGCTGCCGTAAAGCCGGAACCGGTCTCCTCAGGCGACATCTCCAGCTACATTAATGCCAATCTTTCTCGCCTGCGGCGTTTTGTGGAACGCCAGCTGGCACACCGCGAAAGCGAAGGGCAACTGTTGCCCGATCAGGCTCATGGTCGATGACGTGGTGAGTGAAGCCATCGCCAACGCTCTGGGCGAGCAGCAGGACAAACCTGAGCGTATGCGTTTGGAGCCGTGGTTGTATCGCCTGTCGCTTGATGCCATATCGCGCCTGGCCTCGTCGGATGGTGATGAGGGCCGAATGCCGCTCGAGCGCTCGCATGGCACGGAGCAGGCACACGATACGGTCGAGCCGGTCGCTCAGTTCAGCAAGCCGGAAGGGCGTACCTACGTGGAGAATGCGGTGGTCGATTCGAACGCGCAAAGCCCGGAAGATCTTGCTGCCCGAAACGAGCTCATCTCCCAGGTTGAACGTGCTCTGCGCGATGCGGGGCGCGACCAGCGCGAGGCATTCATTCTTTACACCGTTGAGGGCTTTACGGTGGCAGAAATCGCCAACATCTCCGATCGCTCGGCAGAGCAGGTCCGCGTCAGTATTCGGGAGGCGCGCGATCACCTGCAGAGCGCCTTACCTTTGCACGACCCACTGAAGGACAAGCTTGTCGAATATGCAAAAACGGCCTGACGGCACTGCCGCCGGGCCGGATGTCCTACTGCACGGAAATCAACATCAGGAGAAACCGAATGATTACACGCGATGAAATCCGTGAATTGGCTAACTTTCACTCTCCGGAAACCTGTGCCCTGACGTTCTACTACCAGCCAACCACGCCGCAAGACCGGTCACACAAACAGGAAACGATCCTGGTCAAGGACATTCTTCGCAATGCGCAGCGCGACGCCGAAAAGGCGGGGAAGAACGGCTGTGCCAAGGCCGACCTCGAGAGCATCAGCACCATTATCGAGGCGCTGCACGGCAACGGTGGAAAAGCCAAGGCTATTTTCGCCTGTCACAGCCAAAATTTCTGGCGCGAGTTCGATCTCCCACCCCAGTTGCCGAAGACTCAGATCATTTTTAATCAGCGTTTCCATCTCAAACCGCTGGCGTCGTTGCTTCGCGAGGCGCGCAAAACCCTCATCGTCCTGGTTGACCGTACCAAGGCGCGGGTCTTCCAGTTGTCGAACGGCGTAGTTACCGAGCAATTGGATTTTTTCAATGAATTGACGCGACGAGGCCGCAGTGACGGTTTTAGCGGCTATGATGCCGGACACGCGGAGCGCCACCAACTGAATGAAGCCGCCCAGCATTTTAAGCTGATTGCCGACTACCTGAAAGAGCGCTACGAATCTCAGGGTTTCGACCAGTTGCTGATCGGGTGCCATGACGAACAGTGGTCCGAAATCGAACCCCACCTGCATAGCTACTCTCGGCAGAGACTCATAGGCCACTTCCGCATCGATCCCAAAACTGCTACGCCGGAGTTGGTGAAGGAGACAGCGCTGCAGAAAGTCTCAGAGCATGAGAAGGAAGAGAAGCGGCGGCTGACTACCGACATCGTCGGCGAAGCGCACCGCAACGGCAATGGCGCCATTGGACTGCGCCGCGTGCTGCGTTCACTTGAGGTCGGCGAGGTGCAGACATTGCTGCTGGGCTCGAGTTTCCAGGCTTCCGGCGTGAAGTGCTACCACTGCGGCCACATGGACATGCATGACGCGCCCTTGTGCGCCGTCTGTGGCAAGCCCAATACGCAGCTTGAAGACATCGGAGACGGAATCGTCGGACACGCTATTCGCCACAACATTGAGATTCTGTGGGTCGACAACAACGAGGAGTTCGATCACATTGGGCGCATCGCCGCGCTGCTGCGCTTCCGCGCCGATCAGAACACACCAATGAAGGTGGCCGTCTAGACCAAAACCGAATGCCCGATGGAGGGTATAGATCAGGTGCCCCATGCCGGCCTCAGTCGCCGGGGTGGGGCATTTCGAACCCACCAATCACGTTTCGGCGACTGGCGCTTTCTCACCTCGTTGCTCCTGTAGCCTCGTGCATCGCCGCTGTCTCCTGCGGTCACCAGCGGAGAGCGCGACGAAAATTCCTGTTTCCCCGTTGCACCGGCGCCGTCTATGATGCCCGCTGAAAGGGTTAAGGAATGGACATTCGCCATGGAAGTCTCCGTGCGCTCTCCGTGCTGCTTCTGACACTGCTCGGCATCTCCTCACTGGCGATGGCTGACACCGTCACCGTTAACATCGCAAACAATACCGGAGCTACTCTCTACGTCAGCTTTACCACGCTGAATCACGGTCCGGGCATCATCACCTGGAATTCGTCGGGCAGCGGATGCGTGAATACCAGCAAAGGCGCCAATGCTGCCTACACGCAGATCAACACAGGACAGACCTGCATCGCGGCGGTCGACACGGCCAGCAGTTCCACGCGGTTCTGCGCCGCTAAGAACAGTCCGCCCGCTGATTGCATGAACGCGCAGACGCAACACCAGACAATGGTCGAGACCAATTTCGAAGCCGCCAGCAATTCCGGTTGTTTTAATTCCGGCGCGGCGTGCGTCTGGTATGACATCAGCGTCATCCCGTCTACCTGCACAGACACTCTCTGGCAGCAGAACCAGTGTGCCAACACCGGCGGTGCTTCGTACAACGTGCCGGTGACGCTTTCGTGCAGCAACCCGGCGGAGCCGGTCTACACCTGCCAAGGGCCGCCCAGCGCAACCTACGGGCCGGAGAACTATCCCAGCAAGTGTGGAAACCCGAATGCCACCTGTGCGACCGGTACGCCGAATTGCACGAATGGAGTGAGCGCCTATTTTTATCCCATGTTCGATCCGCCGGAGAACGCCTATCAACCGAACGCGGTGTGCGTAAAGGGCAATCTCTCGATCGATTTTCTTTCCGGGTCGTAGAAATGTAGTGTCGACGGGGTGCCCCATTCCGGCATGTTTTGCCCCCGGGTGGGATTTTCCTCGAACATGCCCACCCCGGCAACCGAAGCCGGGATGGGGCACCATGCAACAGCCTTCTCTCCACCATCCATCGCCCGCTAAGCACGGCACACTAATCAACGCCTCCGCGTGCTATCCTCCTTGATTTCAGAACTGATCAGGAGATGCCATGAAACTTACCCGCCGCGAATTTGTCGCCACCACTGCGTTAGGTTCCGCCTCCCTCGCTCTCGATATACACGGTCAAGCCAAAGCGCCCGGCTTCGAAACAGAGAACAAGGCTCCCGCTGCCAAGCCGAAGGCTCCGGTGATCATCTCTGCCGCGAACGGGTACAACTATCTCGATCGCGGCTACGCGGTGCTTACGAGTGGCGGCGACACGCTGGATGCCGTGATGCAGGTCATCACCGGGCCGGAAGACGATCCCAACGACGACAGCGTCGGACTCGGCGGATTGCCCAACGAAGAATGTGTGGTGCAGCTGGATTCCTGTTGCATGCACGGGCCGAGTCGTATGGCGGGCTCGGTCGCCGCCGTAGAAAATATTAAGAACGCTTCGCTACTGGCGAAGACCGTGATGGAGCATACTGGCCACGTGATGCTTGTCGGCGAAGGCGCCAGCCACTTCGGAGTGGTGATGGGCTTCCCCAAAGAGAACCTGCTGACCGAGCGCTCACGCAAGACATGGCAGCTGTGGCGCGAAACCATGTCGAATGACGACTGGTGGGGGCCGGGACTAGCGAGCCCGAACTTCAAGTTTCCTGACGAGGCCGGTAATCTGAGCGAGTTCGGTAATCCGCTCATCGACAAGATGTACAAGCTGGCGACGAAGATCGGCATCGATCCCAGCTTCCGTATGGCCGCCATCGAGCGCGTGTTGAAGCCGCCGACAGGCACGATTCACTGCTCGACCGTGAACACGCAGGGCGAGATGTCGGGCGCGACGACGACCAGCGGTTTAGCGTGGAAGATTCCCGGACGTGCGGGCGACTCGCCGATCATCGGCGCCGGCAGCTACACCGATCAGGATGTAGGCTCGGCAGGTGCTACCGGCAATGGCGAAGAGAACATCAAGATCTGCGGCGCACACACCATCGTGGAGAACATGCGTCGCGGCATGTCTCCTCAGGACGCCGGCATGGACGCGCTGAAGCGAATCGTGCGCAACTTCAACGGCAACATGCAGAAGCTGCAATACGTCGATATGAGCTTCTACATCCTGCGACGCGACGGTGCATATGCGGGCGTGTCGCTGTGGAGCGGGCCGGCGAATCATCCGCGCAGGTTCGCGGTGATTGACGAAAAAGGAAAGCGCTACGAGAACGCCGTTGCGCTGATCGAAGGTGCATCGCTGGGATGGCCGCCGATGCCGGGCGGAAAGCGGTTGGCGCCGGAACAGAAGAAGTGAGGACCCGGCGTTCGATAGAATCGATTAGTGCAGCTACAGCGGCTCAAGTTTGCAAGTTACGACCAGGCGAGGTCAGAGTTCTTACCAAAGCTACGGGGACATGTTTTCCACGTTACGACTCCCGGAGGGTACGAGGGGATCATCAAGGACGGATTCATTCTGGCCGACACGGAAGAAAGTTTTCCCTTTACCTGCAGTCAGTCCAGAATTTCGTTTTTCCGCAGGAACGGGTGCGTCAGCCTTATCGACTTGAGGGACGTCTCCGACGAGAACCTGGAGGATGGTCTGCGGAAGTATCCCTTCCTTCTACCGTTTTCCTCAGGCGAGGTCGTCTTGCTTATCCTCAAGGAGGACTCCTATCCAGATATTATCCCGTGGACGGTCTCGAAGCATGAAGGAGTGGGAGCCATGATCGTCCCTTACATTGAGTCGGGGTACAAAGACGCGATTTCCTTGTCGTTAATACGCGAAGCGATTGCGATAACCGTCGACGCGCAACCCAATCCTTTGATTGCCTACCTCGACGGTCTGCTTGCTGCGCCCTGACCAAGGACATGACCGTACAAATCTCACTGACAATCTGACGGTCGACGCGTATATTCTTGGCGGTATGAGAGGCGCCGCGACCACCAAAACGGCAGGAAATAGAAAATATATTCCTATTCTGATTGTCACTGTACTCTGTACTCTTCCCGCAGCCGGCAACAAAAAGAAATCAACACAACCCTACTCCTATGATCAAACCGGAGTGGTGTACTTTGCCTCCTTTGCCGACAGTTCTGTGACGATCAATACTGGGAGTGGAAGTTACAGTGCCTACTGCACTTTCACGGGCTCTCATGCCGATTGTGGGGAAGGAGTTGGGGCTAGCTACTTTATTAAACTACCCAACGGCGCCGAATCGGCGCTTGGTGACGTGCCAATCGACCCGAACGGCTACGATTTCGGTATCGGCTACTCGCCGTCGAGCCAAGACCCCATACGGGATATCGTCAGCCCATTAAGGGATACGATCAACAGCCAAGACCCTCGCGCAGCGCATGAGATCCATTTTCGCTTCTGGAATGACCGCTATGGCACCTCGCGCATTTGCCTTCCGATTGATCCGTCACGTCCCTATCCAGAAAGACCTCGGAAACATGAAACAGAAGCGTGCTATCTCGTTTCCTTCGGCCCGCCCAATCCCTCTCTAAGCACCAAACAGACAAGCGCAGCGGCTGACGCGAATCAAATGCAGTCGGATATCGATCTTCAAGCGGTTATGGCGAATTCGGAAGCAGGAAAGGCCTCCTCCGCCGCTGCTGCGGCCTTGGCAGACGTGGGTCACATGCTCACACCGCAAGAGATGGCCGACCTGGTCAGCAAGGGCGAGGCCTCCCGCTGCGCGGTTGTGACTATGCCGCCTGGTGCAGAAGTGGAAATCGATGGAAACAGAGCGGGAGTCTCACCATTGGCATTCGTACTGCTCAAGCATGGCGATACGCCGCGCGTTATCACGATCAAAATGAATGGCTACAAAACGGTCGAAAAGAAAGTGATCCCGGATGGAAAAACCATTCCAGTAGGGATAACACTAGACAAACAATGATCGCAAGACATTAGCGCTGTGCGCCTCGTCACTAGCTGTCGAAAGCCGGTTCGACGGACCGCAGGCAATCAGATCAGTTAATCAACGACGCTATCCACACAGCTACACCGCTACACCGCGACGGTGACCGTGGTCTCCGTCCGCACCACCGGGCGGTACAGCGTGTCGCGCTCGAAGGGCACGCGTCCGGCTTCGGTGATGAGGCGAATCAAATCCTGGCGGCGCAGTCCCTGCGGCGTAGTTGCGCCCGCGTCGTGGTAGATCTTCTCCTCGACAACCGTTCCATCGATATCGTCGGCGCCGAAGCGCAGCGAGATCTGCGCCATCTTCGGCGTCACCATCTGCCAGTACGACTTGATATGTGGGAAGTTGTCCAGCACCAGGCGCGAGACCGCGATTTGCTTCATGTCGAGCACGCCTGTGGTCTTGGGCAGGTGCTGCAGCGGCGTGTTCTCGGGGTGGAACGCCAGCGGGATGAAGGTCTGGAAGCCGTGGGTGTCGTCTTGCAGCGCCCGCAGTTTCAGCAGGTGGTCGACGCGGTCTTCGTCGTTCTCGACGTGCCCGTACAGCATGGTCGCGTTCGACTTTAACCCGATCTCATGCGCAGCGCGCGCAATCTCCAGCCAATCGCCGCCGTCGATCTTGTGATCGCAGATAATGTGGCGCACCCGGTCGGAGAAGATTTCCGCACCGCCGCCGGGCAGGGAATCGAGCCCCGCTTCTTTCAGCTTCAGCAACACTTCGCGCGGCGTCGTCTTGCCGATACGAGCGAAGAAAGCGATCTCCACCATGGTGAAAGCCTTTAGATGTACCTGGGGGAAGCGTTCCTTCAAGCCTGAGATGAGGTCGAGGTAGTACTGGAATGGCAACTCGGCATGCAGTCCGCCAACGATGTGAAACTCGGTGATCGCTTCGGTGTAGCCCGTTGCAGCGATATCCCAGGCTTCCTGCAGTGCCATGGTGTAGGCGCCGGGAGCGTCCTTCTTGCGACCGAAGGCGCACAGGCGACAGGCAGCAACACAGACGTTCGTATAGTTAATGTGGCGGTTGACATTGAAATAGGCGGTGTCGCCGTGCATGCGCTCGCGAACGTAGTTGGCCAGCCAGCCGACGGCGAGAATATCTCCGGATGCATACAGCGCCAGCGCGTCTTCCGCCGAAAGCCGCTCCTGCGCCATGACCTTGTCATGAATCGGGCGTAGACGTGCGTCATCGGTCTGGAAGCGATGAGCGGGCTTGCAATCAGGAGACGTCACACCAGCCATAAGTTCATCATATCTCATAAACTTAGCCAAAATCATACTCACTTGTGATGTACTTTCCGGCCTCTCTGAAAGCAGTAATGACCTAACGCGGTGCTTGACGCGCGCCGCGAAACGTATCATCATTCGCCACCAACGAAAATATTTTTGAAGTATTGCCGGAGAAACCCGCAATCTCCGTCCGGCCCTGTATTCCCCCAGGTTTGCTCGGCAACGCACCGCTTAGCCAGCTGGGACAATCTGAGTCAAAGGAGAAGAGATGAAACCATTACGCCTGTTGTCAGCTCTCGCATTTGCCGTATTGTCCGTACCCTCACTGTTGGCACAAGCCAACCCAGGCACGATCCTTCAGTTGGAATTCCAGACGCCGAAGAACGGCATGATCCAGCAGTACGAAGATGGCCGCAAGCAGAAGGCCGCCTGGCATAAGCAGCAGAACGACAAAACCCCTCTGCTGGTGTGGCAGATCATCAGCGGCGATGGAACCAACACCTACATCGTGGGAGAGCCGCCGATGCACTGGGCCGACTTCGACAAGCCCTCCATTCCCGAGGATCAGGACATTGCGGAGTACAACAAGGTGATCGGCAGTTACGTTGAGTCGATCAAAACCCGCTTTTACGAGTTTATGCCGAAGATCAGCAATCCGCCCAACTCGCAACTTCCGCTGAAGTACGAGGAAGTGGTCGTGTTCCATACGCGTTACGGCAAAGATGCGGACTTTCGCACCGCTATCAGCCGCATTCATGATGCTGGCACCAAGACCAACTGGCCGGTCAACTACGAATGGTATGTGCTGGCGAATGGGGGCACGGGAGGGGAATGGGTGCTGGTTCTTCCGCACGATAACTGGGCCGGCTTTGAAGACCAGCCAAACGTGAAGCCTTTTCGCGACATGGTCAGGGATGCGTTTGGACAGGCGGAAGCGGATTCGATCGTAAGCCGCATTGACTCGTCGGTAATCAACGAGACCAGCGAGATTATCCAGTTCCGCCCGGACTTGAGTTATCTTCCAGGCAAATAGGCTGGCATTCAGTCCATTGCCTGCGCGGTGCCCGCTGCGAGCCACCTGCTCCGGCGGGCTTTTTCTCCGAGAAGGTCCCTCACAGAGGCAAAATTCCGTTGTCCTCGTTTTCTGGAAATCTTCTCGGGAGACCTCTGCTAACCCCAACTTGAGCTGACCAGCTCCAGGCTCGCGGAAGCTTCCGCGGCGCTCGTGATCTGCTGGCCGCCGCTGTCGGCTGACGTGGCCTGGTCGACCTCTGCCCATCCCTCGCGAATCTGCGCAACGGCCTGGGCCTGGGCCAGCATGATCTCCGGCGACTGGCGGATCTGCGCCTCCAGCAACTTGGCGCGTACGTGACTATAGAAAGCGTCCAGTTGCAGGGCCGCCCGAGCGCCGGCGTCGAAGTCCAGACGTCCCTGCAACTGCTGCAGGATGAGCAGGGCGTGGTTGACCTGCTTCGACCTGGCTTCCACGTCTTTACTTTTCATGGCGGCGACGGCACAGCGAATGTCTTCGCCAAGGCGGTCATAAAGCAGAACCACCATATGGGTCTGGCTGGCGCCCATGGAGGCCAATTCACGGTAGGCAACGGGGACATTCGGGATTTTCATGTTTGGGGCTCTAGCTGCTGCTGCTGCTGGTGTCCAGCGATGACAGTTGGGTGCTGATCTGCTGCATCTCCATCGGATACTGCTCCAGCAGCACATTGAGCTGGCTGTATTCGGTGGTCAACTGCTGCTGTGTGTTGTTCAAACGGTTCTGATAGTCACTGATCTGGGTGTTGAGGTCGCTGTTTTCCGATTGCAATCCGGCTACATCGACGGAGATGGTGCCCTCGGTCGGGTCGGTGATCTGGAGCAGCATGTTGCCGATCGTCTGGCCATACCCTCCGGTGGACTGGAAGAAATTCTGGAAATCGGAATAGTGATTGGTCAGCGCATCTTGCAAGGTGTCCGAGTTCAGCTGCAGGGTGCCGTCGTCTTGCATTTCCACACCCAGCGACTGCAGATTTACATACTGCCCCGTGCCGCTGACGGAACAGCCGGCAATTTCCAGCATCTGCGACTGTAAGGTCCGCAGCGAGGCGTCGCCTTCCAGCAGACCGGAACCGCCCGAGCCATCCGTAGTGAACTGCGCGTTGATACTCTGCATAACCGCGTTGTAGGCAGTCACGAAATCATTGACGGCAGTAGCCGCGGTGGTGGTGTCAGGGGTGACCCCGATCTGCACCGTAGTTTTGGGGTCCGCGTTGGCCAGCTGCAAACTCACTCCGGAGATTGCCCCGCTGATGGAGTTGGTAGCGCTATCGATGGGCACGCCGTCCACCGTGACCTCGGCATCTTGACCGGTGACGCCCTGATGGAAGCTTGCCGCCCCTGTGACCGTGAGATTGCCGGCTTCTCCGGAAGCGTTGCTGACCAGAGCCAGCCGCTGGCCGCTGGCATCACTGATGATGCTGGCCGTGACCCCGGTATTGTCGGAGGAGCCATTGATGGCGCCTGCAACATCCTGGAGGCTGCTGATGGTATCGGGCAGCAAGATGGTATCGGTTTTGGCCGGATTATCGGGATCGCCGTAATTGATGGTCAGCGTCGTTCCCTGCAGGCTGGTCGGATCGGCAACGGGATCGGAGTATGCCGACGAGATGGTTGCCATCTGGGTCACGACTATAGAGTGGGTTCCGCTGCTGGCCGAGTTCTGGGCGGTTGCCGTGACCAGGGTCGGATCCGATGAGGTGACCGTCTTCTGGCTCAAGGCGCCGAAACTGTCCTTCAGGTTGTTGCCCGCCGTCTGCAGCTGGCTCAGCTCGGAGGCGATCGTTCCCAAGGTGCTGATCTGCAGATTCACCGCCGACTGCTGATTTTGCAGTTGGGTCAGTGGTGCTTCCTGCAGTTGCATCAGCTCGCTAACTGTCGTGGCTACATCGATCCCGCTGGTTTTCCCGCTGAAGGCGTTGTTGATGTTGGTGAGAACGCTGGACACCCCACTGGTACTCAAGGTAACGTCTCCTTCTTTGCAGGGAGTTGCAATTTGCGGACCGCTTGTCTGTGAGCGGATTAAGGACGAGGAGAAGGGGGACCACAAGGCCCCGCCTTCTCCCCCGTGCAAACCGCTGCAGGACGGTTATCCTGCCAGCCGCAAGCGAACTACTGCAGCAGCTTCAACACGCTCTGCTGCATCTGGTTGGCCTGCGCAAGCGCCGAAATACCCGTCTGGCTGAGGATCTGGAACTTGGTCAGGTTGGCGACTTCCTGGGTAATATCCGCGGAACTGACGCTGTCCTCGGCTGAAGTCAGGTTTTGGTTCTGGGTGTTCATAACGTTGGTTGCCGCCTGCAGACGATTGATGCCGGCACCGATGTCACCGCGCAGCGACGCAACCTGCGCGATCGATTGATTGATGTTCGATAGTGCAGACTCCGCACTGGAGGCGCTCAGCAGGTTATCGTTGGCAATGCTGGCCCCGTTCATATGGCCGCTGTCGAACTGGTTTAGCGCCACCGAAATGGTGCTGCTGCCCACCTGGGTCGAATCGCTCAGGAAGACGTCCATGGTCGATGAATTTGTCGGCGCGGCAGTAACGGTCGCTGCGGTGCTGTCACCGCCGACCTTCAGCGTGCTGCTGTTGTCCTGCAGCTCACTGGTCGAATCCACGCCGCGGCCCTTGGTGTCGGTTACCACCAGGTTGCCGTTCTCGTCCAGGGACGCGATCAGCCCTGCGCCGTTGGTGTTGACGTCGTTGATCAGATCGCCCACCGTCGCGTCCGAGGCGTTGGAGGAAAACGTATACGCGGCAGCGCCAGTGCCGCCCTTGAGCAGCAACTGCCCCGCGACCGCGGTAGAGGTGCCCAGTCCGCCAACGGTTGTGTCGGAGACGACGGCCTGGTTGTAGTTGGCCGTGCCGCCCTGAAACACTGCCGATCCGTTGTAGGTGGTGTTGGTGCCGATGCGGTCGATTTCCGCTTTGATCGAGGTAAACTCAGCATCCAGCGCGGCGCGCTGGTTGCCGGCGGAATCCAGGGTTCCGTTGGCCGACTCGGTGGCCAGCGTAACCGCGCGGTTCAGCAAAGTGGTCACCTGGGAAAGGGCCCCATCGGCCACCTGCAGCTTGCCCGCCCCATCAGTGGCGTTTTGCGCCGACTGGGTCAAGGCGGTAATGTTGGCGTTCAGTCCATCGGCGATGGCCAGTCCGGCTGCGTCGTCAGCGCCAGAATTAATGCGTGAACCGGAAGACAAGGCATACAGCGTCTTCTGTAAGTTCATCTGCGTGATCGACAATTGGTTCTGCGCAGCCAGGGAGGGAATGTTGTTTAGGATGCTAATTGCCATGAGACATCTCCTTTTCTCATCGTTCCACCGTGCTTGAGCGGTGCCCAAGTTTTGCTCCCGCAGCTGCGCTGCCGGGGGTACTTGCGGGCGGACCGAATTCGTTCTCCCTTTCCATCGGCGGGAGCGGCAGCAGCTTTAATGCATGTCAAGTCGTGGATCTTTGATCCAGGAACAAAATTCTTTGCCATGGCGTATATGGCCGACAGCTATTCTCGATAGCAACACTCCGGATGAAGGGAATGCTAGATGGGTGTTATCGCTACGGCAGCGTTACTCAGCCTCATCACCCTTGTCCTCTGTCTGTCCGGCTTGAGAGCACGGTCCAGCAGACTTTATGTTTTGCTTAGTGTGTTGTTTGTCTTCGTTTACACGACGTCGACGGACCTTCGGCGGATTTTTAGCTGGATTCCGGACATCCCTGGTCACTACAACTGGACCGGAAAAGTTCTTGAGCTTCTGGTTTGCCTGATTACGATTGCTTTATTGATCCGAGTAGGAGGCTGGGACCGTCGGGAGCTTGGCCTTACCTCAGCCTTCAATCCCGGAACTGGGAGTGATGTCCTCAGGCTTCTCGTCCCGATCCTCGTGGTCGAGACCGTGGCCCTCTATTTCTTGATTCCCGGCCAAGCACCCACGTTCGAAGACCATTTATTTCAACTTACTGCTCCGGGACTGACCGAAGAGCTGGCCTTTCGAGGAATTCTGATGGCCCTTCTTGATCGAGCCTTTGTGGGGCGGCGGCTGGTTCTCGGGGCAAGCCTGGGATGGAGTGCAATAGTGAGTTCGATAATGTTTGGGCTATGGCACGGTTTGGATGTTAACGCACATTTTCACGTTTCTTTAGAGCTCGGCCCAATGTTAATCCCATTATTAGGCGGTTTCGTATTGGCTTGGTGCAGGGCGAGAAGCGGAAACCTCTTGCTCCCTTTTTTTGCTCATTCCGGCATGAATGAGGTAGCGAATCTAATTGCTCTTATCAAAGCTACGTCATAAGCCTGGATACGGAGGTGTAGAGAATTTCCCGGAAGCTTTTCTCGGTATCTCGGTGACTCTGCGTTGAAAGAGTTATTACCGCCTTCCTTCGAAGTTTCAAGCCATTCCTCGAGCCTGCCGATGTTTTGCTTGTCTCAGCCTCCCCGTGCTGAAGGGCGCGCATGATCCAGTTGACGCGGTTGAACCACTCGCGGCTGGCCATCAATTCGGATTTGATCAAGTTCGTGGAAGCGGCTCCCGACACGGTGCTGACCCTGGTCACGGGCGAAAAAGTGGTTGTCCGCGAGACCCCCGGCGAAGTCATTGAGCGGGTTCGCGAGTTCCGCCGTTCCATCCTGTGCGGAGCTCATGCCGCGGTTGCTCTTGTTGTCGGTCAGGGATTGCAGCCGGGGATAGAAGACTCCACGGCTGTCGGCTCCGGGGAATAGCTCGTGGACAAGAGCAGTATCGGCGGTCTCGTGCTGGCACTGGGCGGCATTATTGCCGGTCTGCTGCTGGAAGGCGGGAAGATCTCTCAGATATTGCAGCCTACGGCTGCCCTGATCGTGTTCGGCGGAACCCTCGGCGCCATCATGCTGCAGTTCCCGTTGAACGTAGTGGTCGCAGCCTTTCGTCGTCTGGCCACTGTGTTCTTTGAGCGGAAACTGAATCCGCAGGGAGTGATTCGCGAACTCGTCAACTTCGCTAACAAGGCTCGCAAGGAAGGCATCGTCTCGCTCGACTCCGAACTGCCGCACATCCAGGATCCCTTCCTGCGAAAGAGTCTGATGCTGGCTGTGGACGGCACCGAGCCCGACGAGTTGCGCAAGATGATGCAACTGGAGCTGGATAATCAAGCTGAATATGAGGATCACATACCCCGGGTGTTCGAGTCGGCCGGGGGCTTCGCTCCTACCATTGGCATTATTGGCGCGGTGCTGGGACTGATTCAGGTCATGCAGCACCTCGACAACCTGGACGAAGTGGGCCGCGGCATTGCCGTTGCTTTTGTGGCGACGGTCTATGGAGTGGGATCAGCCAATCTGTTTTTCCTGCCCGGCTCGGGAAAACTGCGAATTCGCATCCGTCAGGAACAGGTAGTGCGCGAGATGACGCTGGAGGGAGTGGTCTCGATCCTGGAAGGAATGAATCCCCGCATGCTGGAGACAAAGTTGTTGGGTTTCCTGCAGGACGAACCGCAGCGTACCACGTCGGATAGAGGTTCGCGATGAATTGCCCCAGACGGTATAACAATCGCGTGAGCCACGAACGGTGGCTCGTCTCCTATGCCGATTTCATCACCCTGCTGTTCGCCTTCTTTGTCGTCATGTTCTCCTCGGCCCGCATCGACAAGCAGAAGACAGCCCAGCTTGCCCAGGCAATCCAAACCGCGTTTCAGGCTATGGGTGCGCCCGCCTCCGCGCAGGCAAACCCCGGAGTAGAGGCCAAGGCAGTTACGGCAGCCCTCAACTCGCCGGACGCCCTGGCACGGGTCCCGGCACCGCAACTGGGATCAGCGGATGTCAACCACAAGGGGGAAGACTTCGCGGCCATTCAAAAGGAGCTCGAGAAGCTGTTATCGCCAGAAATCAAGCGGCAGGAAGTGGCGCTGCGAATAGAACCTGACGGACTTGTGATCAGCCTGCGGGAGATTGGATTCTTTGACAGCGGTTCGGCAGAGATCAAGCCCCAGGCAATGGCCGCCATCGCCCGGGTGGCCAACTTCCTGCGCCAGCGGAATTGCGCTCTGCGCATCGAAGGACACACCGACAACATACCCATTCACACCTCCCTGTTTGCCTCGAATTGGGAGTTGTCTACCGCACGGGCCACGGTGCTGGTGAAGATGCTCATCGAACAGGATGGTTTTTCGCCCGAGCGATTGTCGGCGGCCGGATACGGCGAATTCCATCCCGTTGCCGACAACTCGACGACGGCGGGACAGCAACTGAATCGTAGGGTCGATATTGTCGTTCTGGCGGAGGCGCTTCCCCTGTCGCAACTCGCCATGGCTGCGCCATCCCCTTCGCCGGGCTCGCCGCCTGGAGCGAGTAACGGAGACTCAAACCAGCACTGATCAGATCGGCAGCCAGCTTCCGGGAGCGCAAGCCTTGGAGGTATCGGGCAGGCTGAGTGCCTCAGCTACTCTCGACAGCAGCACGCCGGTTGTGAATGGCTTTTGAAGGTACCAGCCGGGCAGTTCAAAGCCGGAATGCAGCCGAGTCGCGCTGGCATAACCCGACATAAAAATGACATGCAGGTTGGGACGAAGTTCCCTTAGCCGCGCGGCCAATTCACCCCCGTTCATGGTCGGCATCACCATGTCGGTCAGCAGCAGACTGACTGTGCCCTCAAAGCCATGGAAGGTGGCCATTGCTTCCTCCGGGCTGGAGGCTTCCAATACAAGGTAACCTGCGCTCTCCAGCACATAGCGCGTTACCTCGCGAACGGACTCCTCATCTTCGACCAGCAAAATCGTCCACATTGGTGATTGCTTTGAGGGAGTGGTTGTGTCTGTGCTCACTGATTTGTCCTGGCCCGCGATCTGGAGGCTGAATCGCTGCGGCACAAAACATAAGTGCAATAGGTCTGCCAGTTTGCGCGGGCTCCACGGGTCATTGACAACTACCGCGAAACCAAGGAGATGCGAATAGAAGGCGAAGGTGACGCAATCGGGAGAAGGTTGGTCAAATCGGGAGAATCCCAAGTTGGGAAGTCAGATTGGGAAGGGAATTCGTCAGCGCAGGTGATACGCCACACGAAGCTAACGGAAGAACTCGATGTTCCGGGTGGTTAGGGCTGGCTGGGGTAGGAGGCTTTCACAGTGAATTCGCCCGGCTCGCTCGCCTCTGACATGCTGACGCTGTTGTCAGGGGTGCGGGCTGAATACTTCTCGTACACCACGATATGCAGCACGGGTTGGCGTTCTTCGATGGGATCGACCAGGCCAGCCTCGTGCAGTGGCATCAGGTAGTCGCGCATCCACTGGTATTCCTCTTTGCTCAGACCACGGCGCGACAAGTCTGCCGTGACTCCCGTCAGGTGGGTGGAAGCCGTGTCGCCGACTTCGGGAGCGGCAAAGCGATTGTGATGGCGAAGCTTGCGCTGTTGCTCGACGGTGCGCACCATCGAATTTACCTGAATGGGAACATGAAACTCGTTATAGAACGCCTGACTGAAGTCTTCCAGGAAATCGCGAGTCCACGGACGGCAGTAGCGGCGGTTCTCTGCCAGATCGGGAGCGATTTTCAGGGAGTCGGATTCGCTCACCGGAACCAGGTCCTGGGAAAGCTCGTACTTCATGAGCTCAACGTCATTAGCGATGCGGGGCAGTTGCAGCTTGTCCAGTTCCACATTCTGTTGAACCAGAAGTTCATGAGAGCCGGCAAACACCGGATTCCAGCGGACGAAGGAGTAAGCATGCGCGCCATGAGAGCTGACTTTGTGCATGTGATGTACGTGGGCGTGGGTGATCGCTCCGGCGGGCGCCGCAGCGAGGATGGCCAGCAGGCCCAGCGCAGCGCAGCAAACGGTGAGCCGCTTCGCCCTAGTCGTTTTCATCAAGCTTGGCCAAAGAGAATAATCGCGCATTGATTGTGCTATGCGCCCGGTTGGCCCGCGCCTTCCAAGCATTAAGAATGTGTGAAGATAAATGATTTATCTAAAGCTTTGCAAGTCATTTCAGGGTAGCACTCTACACCAGAAGTGGGATGTCTCCCTAAACGTGCTGGTTTGCTAACTGTTTACCGGACCAGTATAGGAATTTACCATTTCGGTACTGCGACTACTTCCGGCATGAAACTGTTTTCCAATAAGACGCCGGCGCTGTGATCTTGGTCACTGCCATACGATTGGAAGATTGGGCATGATGCATGCAGCGTTATGGAATCGTTCTCAATCCTCAACAGTCGCAAGCGCGCCTGGATTGCACTGATTCACTCTTTCTTTTTCCTGGGGGTAGCCGCGATTCAGGCTGCCGTTTCGCATGCAGAGCCGCTTCACGGCGGGCACGTACCGACTAAAGGACTTGTCTTGCTTGGTATCTATGTCATCGTGACCACGGTGCTGTTGCTGTTGCTGCGAGCCTCCGATTGCGCGAAGGAGCGACTGTACTTCACCTTCTGCAGCGCGAGCGCCGGTTTCGGCCTGGTTCGTATTGTGCTGGGAGACCAGGTCCTGCACGTTGACCTAATGCGCGTGCTGTTTCTGGCGTGCGCGGTTATGGTGGGGCTGCTGATTTTGCGGACACATACTCTGCAACCGCGCTTACAGCCTGAGATGGCGACCGATTCGAACTAAGATCGGCCGTCCGATTCAAGGATTACGTCAGCGAATCCTTCTGCAGCAGTTTGGCCACATCTGGCCCGGCGATGTCGGCCGCGGTCTTGCCGTCGTTTGCCTGAATTGACGGATCGGCGCCGGCCTCAAGTAACTCCTTCACCATCTCCCGATTGTTGCTTTGCGCTGCCGAATGAAGAGGGGTGAAGCCGCCCTCCTGTTGGGTGTTAGGGTCTGCGCCCGCCGCCAATACCATCTTCACCACCTCGGCACTGCCGGAGGCAGCAGCGCTGTTGATGACGGCAAGGCCGCTTCCGTTGGTAGCAACCGCGTTGGGATCGGCTCCGTGCTGCAGCAGTTGCTCAACCGCTTTCGGCTGGGCAAAGAAACTGGCAAAGTGCAGCGGAGTAAAGCCGTCCGCGCTGTAGGTACACACAACGTCAGGATGCTTGCGCAGCAAAACGTGCAGCCGGGCGATATCGCCCAAAGCGGCGGCCTCGAACACGTCAAGATCACCGGCGACACGATGCAGCATGTCGACGATGGCATGCTGCCGCTGGTATTTGGCTTGCATGATGGCCGAGACGCCCTGCTCGTCACACTCTCGCGCCAGTCTCGGATCGTAGGCAATGAGGTCGCTTACTCGCGCCGGATCGCCTTTGCGAATAGCGTCAAAGATCTCGCTAGGCATAATCTGCTCCCCAATGTTCGATGCGCCGGGTAAGTCAGAAAGCAGCCGCGCCAGCCTCGGCTACCACGTGGTCCTGCTCGCCAGAGCCGCCGCTGACCCCGATAGCGCCCACGACTTTGCCATCGCGCTTCAGGGGTATACCTCCCGCGAAAATCATGATTTTGCCGTCGTTCGAGGCGTGAATGCCGAAGAACTGCCCGCCCGATTGAGAATGCTGGGCCAAATCTTTGGTCGCGATGTCGAAGGCCCGCGAGGTGTACGCCTTCTTCATGGAAATATCGATGCTGCCGATCCAGGCATTATCCATCCGGACGTGGGCTACGATATTACCGCCCTCGTCGACTACGGCGATGTTCATGGGCTGACCGATTTCCTGCGCTTTCTTTTCCGCCGCTGCAATCACGCGGCGAGCGTCCCCCAGGGTGACTCCTGCCATGGCTTACTCCTTACGGTGAAACAGCACGCTTAAATCCATACACGGCTGCGGGTTTCCAGAGATTGAGCCTGAGTTTCTTGCGATGGCCGCTGTTTTCAG
This sequence comes from uncultured Acidobacteriaceae bacterium, assembly GCA_963846815.1. Taxonomy (GTDB): domain Bacteria; phylum Acidobacteriota; class Terriglobia; order Terriglobales; family Acidobacteriaceae; genus CAVVDY01. The sequence goes on from CAWJXG010000001.1 coordinate 1,643,131, forward strand.
CTGGATCCGAATAGGCTATACAACAGGACTGCCAGAACGATGAAGCTGACGATAACATACATGTAGTCGTGCTCCACGGCGAAGCCAACCACAGCGAAGGCCACGCGCACCACGGGAGTCGCAATCAGCACCAGGAGGCCAAGCTGAATGATGGCCTGCCCCTTCCACGTGACAGCACCCTCCAATATGCCAGCCACCGTCTCCAGCCCCCGGGGTTCTCCGAGGAAGGTGCGGTAATTGGGGATCTGGTGCCCGTGGCGGGCGAGATAGATTATGCCGCCTGACAGCACCAGGACGGCCGCCAGCAGCACCCCGGTCCGCAACAGGATGCCGATCATGATTTCCATCCGCTGATCGTCCCAGCTCTTCGTGGTCATAGCCGGCCGGTCACCCCGTTGAAGATCATCTCGATTCCTAAGGCAACGACGACCGCGGCGAACAGGTAGCGCAACATTTTGACATTGGCCTTGCCGAGCAGGCGCGCGCCGAGCATCGATCCCGTAAGCACGCCCAGCATGACCGGCATGGTGATGCCGGGAGCGATATAGCCGCGTGACAAGTACACGCCGGCACTCGCCGCCGCGGTCACCCCGATCATGAAGTTACTGGTTGTGGTGGCGACTTTAAAGGGAATTTTCATTCCCTGATCCATAGCTAAGACCTTGACCGCTCCGCCGCCGATGCCGAGCAGTCCCGACAGGACGCCCGCGCCGAGCGCCATCGAGTAGCCCATCGGCACCCGCTGTACGCTGTAGGGCTGTTTGCCCTGGGGAGTGGGATAGGTGCCGTTCAGCCGTAGCTTTTCGGCCAGCACCGACGACTGCAGATCCGGGCCATGCTCCTCCCGATGCCGGCTGGAGACGAAAGCGGAATACAACAGCACCAGCCCAAAGACGATGGCAATGTCGCTCCCTGTAACGTGCAGAGCAATCACCGCGCCCATCACTGCGCCGACCGTAGTTGCCGTTTCCAGAAACATGCCGATGCGAATGTTGGAGTATCCTTCGCGGACGTAGGCCGCGGCCGCGCCCGAGGAAGTCGCAATTACCGAGACCAGCGAAGCACCAATGGCATAACGAATGTCCACGTGAAACAGCAGCGCGAGCATAGGCACTACGACTACGCCACCGCCCAGACCGGTAAGAGCACCCAAAAAGCCGGCCAGCAGCGACCCAAATCCTACAAGTGCGGTGAAGACATAGACAGTCATGTTGTTAGTAATGCCACTGACGCAGGTCCGTATCCGCCGGCGCATGGTTGGCGACGTGGTCGGCCATCATCTTGACGAATTCGGCGATCGTCCAGGGGAACCAGCCGTGACCTTTCTCCGGGCGGCCGTATTCGAAGTGTGCCTTGGCTTCGGGATGTTGCTTCAGGAGGTCTTGCATGTCGTATACCGCGAGGTTGAGATAATAATTGTCCATGTCGCCGACCCATAGAAAGATATTGTCGGTCAGCAGCGGCCCTATCTTGTTCCAGTTCTTCTCGGCGTAGTCGCGCAGATCATAACCATGATCGCGCATGTAGTTTGCAACTTCGTGATTAATGACCCCAGTGCTTTTGTCCCAGAGCGGAACCGGGTAGCCGTCAGGGCCGACCGGACCGTAAACCGCTTCCCAAGCCTCGAGTTGCTGGCCGGAACGGCCATGCGATCCCAAGACCGCTTCCAGTTGGCTCATCTGCCGGACTGTCTCGGTTACCTGGCCCTCTGTGGTGCGCATCAGCGGACGCTCACGCGCCACCCATTCGTAATTCGGAACTTCGAAGGCGTTGCGATCGTTGTAAACGTCGACGAGTTGGTAATGCCGAAAGTCGAGCGGATCGGGGAAGCCTGTCCATGTGCCGCCGAAGAAATCAGGGTGATAAAGTTCCAACGCCATTGACTCCCAGCCTCCCGTGGAGCCGCCGGTCAAAACCCGCGCCCACGGTTGCCGAATGATGCGGAAGTGTTCTTCCAGGTAAGGAATAAGTTCCTGCATCAGGGCGTCGCCGTAGGGTCCGTCGTTGGCCGAGTTCACCGCGTAGGAATCGTCGAAAAACGGAGTCGGGTGCTGAAAGGTGACCGCAATCATGCGGGGGAAATTCTCTCCGCTCCATGCCTGAAATCCGGCATACCCGAGAGAGTGCCAGCGCGAGCCGTTGGCGGACGACTCCATCTGCATGCCCAGCGGTGGGGAAAGATGAAAGTGCCCCTGGTCGTAGATCACCGGGTAGTGCGCCTCGGGATGCTTGTCGTAGTCCTTGGGGAGCAGGACGACCGCTCCGATGTAGATGGGGCGTCCCCAGAACTTCGATAGCAACTTGCTCTGAATCTTGATGTGTTTCACCCATGGCGTATCAGGTGGCACCTTCACTGGCGGAATCACATGTTTTGCCTCAAGCCGCACTGCGTAACCAGCCGCGGGATCAAGGTGAACCTTTTGTACGTCGCTATAGAGATTCCCCGGCGCGCGATTGAACTGCTGTCCTTCCCACTGGTCCATGTGCGCCCAGATAGTGTGCCCGTCGGAGCGGTGAAACTCGGTGTAGACATTCACCAGTGCCTGCACGTAGTAATCGCCCGCAGGGATTTCGCGGAGACTCTTCAACGGATATCCAAGCGTCCCGGCGTCAATGATCGCGGGGCTACCGGGTGACAGATTGGAAACATCCACTCCGAAGAAGGGTGTTTCCTGCTCCCATGAGCCGACCTGCTTGAGCAGGTTGTCACTCTCGTGACGGCTCACGATGACGAATACGCGGCCGGTGATGGGTGCAGCGTGAGCGCCGGCGGGGAAGCTCACTTCGAACCGCAGGTTCTGCCCCCACGCAAAGCTAACTGAGAAAAGACCAAGCAGGAGCGCAACTACAAGCCCACGGCTAGAGCGCTGGAGTCGTTTTTGGATCATTGGCAGTAAGGGCCAAGTTTAACAGGAGAGTACGTGCATTTTCGGTGATGCCGGGAATGAACCGCAGCAAGGGGGAGAATTTCAGATGACTATGAGCAGGCGGCGAGAACACCCGCCGTGCCACTGATCCGGGTGATGGGAATGGGACAGCTTTTGGTCAGGCGGGAGATCGTCAAAGAAGCGCATACTAACGATCTCCCGCGAGTGCAATCCGCCGCACAAATCGGCGTCGGTGCGCCTACTTCCCCCTACTCCAGGCGGTGCCGACGAAACGATGCGACGCAGTGCCCGGCGAATGCACATTGAGTACATCGGCGCTGTGGCCGTTGCCTTGAGAGGCGCCAAACCAGCCCACCTGAGGGCATCTCGGCACCGGCCCGGCTGCGCGTCCCCCCGCCATTCGCGGTCAGCAATATCGAAAAAATCTGATTGCGGAGTGGATGCTGATCAGGACAGGAGCCTCAAAGACGCTGGAACGGAGGAATCTTGACCGAGGATTGACGCTGCGCGAATTGCACTTCAGCCGAGGAGACGTGACTGCGGGCAGCGAAGACGAATTGCAAGCCGTGGTTGCCGGCCAGTCCGAATTCTGCGACCTGTCCATCACCAGCCGCGACTCGAGAGCGAGCGGCGGCAGCCCTTTTTCTTCAGCGCTGCCGGCTTGCCAGCCTTTTATGTACACAAGCGGAGTCGAAACGAATTGCTGCGGCGGATCCTTCGCCACTGCCGGAACACGCGTTCCAGTTGGCGGCATCCCGATTACTTCCGGGTTCCATCAGCGACTATTGCAACGCTCTGCTTTCTTTCCTGGAGGAAACCGCGGCCGAAACCGTGGAGGACTTCCAGGCCAGCGCACCGGCGGCTGGCGCTGATGCTTCCGGCGATCGGGACCTGGGGATGGCGCTCGCTGAAAATCTCCGGGCCGACCATCGCGGTCATAGCAAGATCTCCCTCTATCGGGTGATGAGCCTGATTGCGATGGCCTACCTCACCTTGATGGGCTTCCTATCGCCCCGTGGCGGCTCGGCACCTGATCTTGCGTTGGGACTGGCTCACACCGCGACACTTCCTGTGATTCTGGTTCTGCAGAGTCTGTGGGTGCTTCTGTTCCTGTTCTATGGGAGAAGCCAGGTGACAGCGTCGCTGGTCTCATTTCATGTTGCCACCGAGCGAATGTAGCACTTTAGAGTATTGCTCTAATCTTCTTGTGAACGTAGGTTTAGCTCAGACGCAATAATGGCATCGGCCTCGATCTCCACCAGCATTTCAGGCGACACAAACGATATCACCTGGAGCATGGTAGCCGCGGGGCGGACTTGGCTGAAGATCTCTCCATGCGCCCTGGCAGCCTCTTCCCATCGGCCGATGTCGGTTACGTAGGTGCGAGTGCGAACCACGTCGCGGAAATCTGCGCCTGCCTGCTCTAGAGCGGCTCCGATGTTCTTCAGCGTCTGCACTGCCTGCGCGTACATGTCATCGCCGCCAACGATCTTGCCATCAGGTCCGGTGGCGACGGTGCCTGCCACCGACACGAATGGCCCCACCTTCACAGCGCGTGAGAATCCGACTTTCGGCTCATAAGGAGAGTTGCCTGAGATGTTCTTGCGTTCCATAGGTGTCCTTTCTGCTGCGGGTACAGGCATTCTGCCATGACGTGAGCTTTGGGACCGACCAGGCTGGTGTTGGCAGATGTGATGACGGTAGCAACCAGACACTCATGAAGAGTCTTCAAAAGAAACAAATGCTGCTGCGCGGAGGAGTCCAATTCTCACGCAGATAGAAGGAGGTTGATGTACAGGAGTGCCTTCGCAGCTACGGCCTCTCGGGAATTTCTTGCATTGACTCGGGAACTGAGCTAAGACTTCGCTCAAGTTCTTCACGACTTCGATGTGGGCAGTCCCGCAGGGGATTGGGAGGCGACGAACAACAGCTCATGGTCCCAGAATCTCATCCGTTACAGGTGCTCTTTACCGAACTCATTCATCACCACTTCGATCGCGACCTCGGCTTGCGTGACAGCAGTGTGCAGGATTACATCGCCAATGTCCTGACAGAGTTCTGCGAGTGCGAGCAGCTCTTCAAGATTCGCAATTCGAATAACCGACCCCTGGAAGATGTCGGCGAGATGCTGCTCGAATCCGACCCGGTCTATGGACCTGCGCCGTGCTTCGATCGTGAGCGCCAGGTGCGCAAACATATCGGCGATTACACGCTATTCCTCTCGGGAATGTTTCCGGAGAGCATCAATCGCTTCCGTCTGCGCCGGGCGAGAATGGAAAACTTTGTGGACTTCGTCAAGGCGGGGAAGGAAAGCTACTACATCGTCTCCAAATTCGATCAATTCGAATATGTAAAGCTGGCGCCTCTATTCGCAAAACTGTCTCACGAGTTCGAATCGTGCGTTTACGGTCTGAACCTGGTGAAGAGCGATTTGCAGGAGATGCAGCATCCTGTCACCCAGCATGCACGAGAAATCATCATGTAGAACCTCGAGGGCAGGAGCACAAGCGGCCTGAAAACGAAAAAGTCAGCAGAGAATTATCCAATTTCAATGGCGACAGGAAATAGAAGTAGACTTCGATAATTCATACACTTCTGCCTCGCAATGTTCGAATCCTGTCTCCTATCACGGGGAGCCTGCATCCTGAGCACCTGCTCGGGGAAGAAAGAATTGCTACAGTAGAAGGGCTGCGGAATTTCGGACAGAACGACAAACTTCCCGATGCCAGTTGAAGTGCCGGTCGCCACTGAGGTCATCTGTGAACGCTGCGGCGCAACCTTGTCCGAGGGCACCTACTGGTGTCCTGCGTGCGGGAAGCTAAACGCAAGTCTGCGATTGCGAGTGGTTTTCGTCGTCTTCGTGATCAGCCTCTTTGCCGGGACTGCGCTCACCAAGTGGTACGTTTCTTACCTGCGAGATTTGGAATCGTCACTGGCCCAGCGCTGGTTTACTCGCGGCGACAAGGCGATGGGCAATCACGATCCGGCGGCTGCGATTGAGGACTATCGCAATGCTCTGGGTTACGACGGCGGCAACCAAGCCTACCGCCGGAAACTGGCTGAGGCCCTGATGGCAGACCAGCGCCTGGCCGAGGCACGCGGCTATCTCTCCGCGCTTTGGGTGCGGGACCCCGCGAACGCCGAACTCAATCTCGACCTCGCCCGCCTGTATGCAAGAGAGAACAAACCAGCCCTCGCGATCCGTTACTATCGCACGGCAGTCGACGGCGTCTGGGATGAAGATCCGATTCAGCGCAGGATCGATACCCGCTTCGAGTTAGTGCATTACCTGATGCAGCAGGGCGACAAGGCCCGCGCCGTGGCGGAATTAATCGCTTTACAGGCGGAAGCACCGCAAGACCTTACGGTTCAGCTTAGCGTTGGCGACCTGCTGCTGCAGTTAGGCGAGAACAACCGCGCATCGAAGACGTTTGACGCTATTTTGCGGGTGCAGCCGGAAAATGTTTCGGCCATGACCGGCGGCGGGCAGGCCGCACTTGCGTCGGGAGATTATCGAAAGGCGGTTCGACTGCTAAGCGCTGCGCAGAGCAGAGCAAAGGAAGCCGGCAAGGAGACGAATCAGCTTAGCGATGAACTGGAACTGGCACGCGCGGCTTTGAACGGCGATCCCAGCCTGCGCAACCTCACGCTGGAACAGCGAGCTACGCGCGTTGCTGCGGCATTTGATCTGGCAATGGACAGGCTGAAGAGATGCGCTGAAGAGCAAAACATAGCGCTAGGTCCGGAAACTCCAGGGACGGCGGACCAGAAGCACGCTCCCCCGCTGCCCAACAAGCAGAATGGATACGTGACGCCGATTGCTCCACCCGCCGCTCCGCCCAGTCCGCTGCAATTGCTCTATGCCAGCGGCATTCAGCGAAAGAAAGCGGCAACGCCGGCCGCGTTGCGCAAGGATCCCGATGCGATGGTTCCCACCATGGATTTTGTTTTTGACACGGTTCACGCCACGGAGAAGTTCTGCCCGCTCCAAACCCCTGAGGAGAAGGCGCTGGATTTAATTTCTCGACGTGAAGCGGAGGAACAACGATGACGACGGTGCCCCAGGATGCCGCGAAAACGGCGCCCCCGCCGACCCCCAAGTCCGCCGTTTCTACGCCGACCCGCCGCAAGTATTGGGATGCCTTGCGCGGAATGCTGTCCCCGGAACGCTTTAGCGTACGCGAGGAGCAGTTCTTTCTGGTTGTCGCGGTGATGATCGGCATCGCCTCCGGGCTGGCCGTGGTCTGCTTTCGGATCTGCATCGAGTTGACACGAATCAAGCTGCTCGGAAGCGGCCTGCGCCCTGGGTTGCCGCGGGTTGTTGTGGCCCCGACTGTGGCCGGGTTCGTGATCGCATTTCTGGTGATTAAATTCTTCCCCCGCGCCCGCGGCAGCGGAGTCAACCAGACCAAAGCCGCGCTTTACATCTACGACGGCTACATACCTTTCGTCACCCTTATCGGCAAATTCATCACCGCAGGTCTGGCGATCGGCAGCGGCATGCCGCTGGGACCCGAAGATCCATCGCTGCAGATCGGAGCCGGGATCGCTTCCTCGGTCGGGCGGCGGCTGCACATGTCGCGTCAGAAGTTGCGGCTCATCGCTCCGGTGGGCGCCGCAGCAGGACTGGCCGCCGCCTTCAACGCGCCAATTACCGCGGTGCTCTTCGTCATTGAAGAAGTCATCGGCCGATGGACCGCAGGCATTCTCGGCGCAGTAGTGCTGGCCGCCATATCGAGTGCCATCGTGGAACGCTGGTTTCTGGGCGACGAGCCGCTGTTCCGGGTTCCTCCTTACCACCTGGAACACATCGGCGAACTCGGCGCCTACGCCGTGCTGGGAGTGATCGGCGGTCTGGCTTCATTGATATTTGTGAAGTACGTCGGATTTCTGCGGCCGCGACTGAAGAAACTTCCGGCGTGGACACAATGGTTCCAGCCGGCGGCGGCGGGCCTGATCATTGGGATCGTGGGCATTCGCTTTCCGCAGATCATGGGCGCTGGTTACACCTACATCGATCAGGCCATGCACGAACAGTACACCTGGCAGATCCTGTTGATTCTGGGTGCGCTGAAGATTCTGGGGACCGGGCTTTCCTTCAGCACGGGCACGCCCGGCGGCCTGTTTGCTCCGGTGTTGTTTATGGGAGCGATGATTGGGGGCGCCGTGGGATTGGGGGAACAGTTGTTATTTCCCCACCTGGCGATTCCGGTTGGCGCGTATGCGCTGGTGGGCATGGGAACGCTATTTGCCGGAATCCTGCGGGCCCCGATGACCTCGGTGTTCATGATGCTGGAGGTCAGCGGAAATTACACGATTATCGTTCCGGTCATCATCTCGAATGCCATCGCCTACATCATTTCGCGTACCTTTGAACCGACGCCTGTGTTCGACATGCTGTCGCGGCAAGACGGAATGGACCTGCCTTCGCTCGAGGAAGAGAGGGAGCTTCCGCTGCTGCGGGTGGAAGATGCTATGCGTCCAGCCGTGGGACAAGTCCTGAGCTACGGCATGTCAGTGCATCAGGCGCTGCAGCAGGTGAAAGGCTCATCGCAGGAATTCTTTGTGGTGGGCATGGGCGGTGGCGACTGGCGGGGTGTCAGCCGCGCGGAGTTGCTGGCCATGCCCGATTCCAATCAGCCGCTTCGCGCGGCCCTGCAGAATCATATACCGTACGTCCATCCCGACTTCACGCTCGATACGGCACTGCGAATTATCGACCAGTGGCCGCTGGTGCCGGTTGTGCATCGCGCGAATTACCAGCAATTGCTCGGCGTGCTTTCGCTGGACGACATTGTTCGCGCCTATCGCGGCGCCGGCATGGGCGAGCACTTTTCCGAAGGCGAGGCGGTGACGGTCACCCCGTAGTTCCAGAATCCAGCCGGCAATAGCAGTCCGTCCAGCAGGATTGACTCGCAACTCGGCTGTGACAAAGAGCTTCTAACCGATTGCCCGCACTTTCTATGCATTTCTTACGAAAGACTCTGGCGAGATCGGTCGAAGAACTCGACGGCATTCGTCCTCTTTGGAATGAGTTGTTGCGGTATTCTCCGAAGACGATGTTCCAGCGTTTTCCGTGGAACCGGCTTGCCCTGCAGACGTTTCGCGACCGGCTCACGCCGTTCGTATGTGCGCTGGAGAGCGATTCGGGAGCGGCCATCCTTCCTGCGGTGATCAACCTGCATCAGCCGCGTCTTGAATTCATAGGCGAGACTCTGTTCGACTATCGCGACGTGCTCTCTGCGGGCGATCCGAAGGTACTTCAGGCCGGCTGGAGGATGCTGGCGCAAGCTGAGCTGCCGGTTTCGGTCACGGCGGTGCAGCGCCAGGCCGCCGAAACCTCCTGGAGCCAGTTCGGCCCGCAGGACTTCGCTCACGCGCCGCAGGTCGACGCCACCAAAATCACCGGGGAACAGTTCCGGCTGCTGCATACCCGGGCCGCACGCCAACTGCGCCGTCTGCAGAGGAAAGGGGTGGTCGTTCGCCAGCACTCCGGCGCGGAGCAGTCTCTGGTACGAAGAATCTATCAACTCAAGTGCGATCAATTCGTCGACGATGCGAACAACGTTTTCCGCGACGGGCGGCGTCGTGAATTCATGGTTGGCATAGCGGCCGAGGAGGCGGACGCCTGCGAGGTGTTCACGCTGGAAGATGAAATGGCCAGCATCATTGCAGGCCTGGTGACTTTTCTCGACGGCCGCGTCCGCCGCTTCTATACCGTCTACTTCAATCCCGAATGGGCCGCCTACTCGCCGGGTGTAGCCCTGGTGTTTGAAGTGACTGCCCTCTCGTTGGAGAGAGGCTTTAGCTGCGATTACATGACGGGCGAGTATCCCTACAAGCTGCGTTTTGCAAACGCCAGCCAGCCGCTGTACCGTATCGAAGCTTCCGCCGAGGAACTCTACGAGATCGCTCACCGGCAGCAGCGTCGAATCGCATGAGCGGAAGCTCAGAGCGTCTTTAGAAACTGCTTCGCCTCTGCCAGGTGGGGAAAGAGCTTCTCTTCCGCCTGAAACTCCGGCCCATGTACGCAGCGCCGGCTGCCCTTCAATTCGACTGGGTGCTTCAGGTGCAGCATTTCGTGGTACAGGATGTATTCCACGGCGAAGCGGGGTACGCGCGGGTTATCGAACACGCGGCTTACCACGATGGCATTGTGCGCCGGGTCATAGTGTCCCAGCCGGTTGCGGGCGCGGTCGCGGCTCCACGTCAACTGGGGGCGGCCCATCAGCCCATAAAAAAAACGGCGGTTCAGTTCCTCGAAAAGTTCTTCCAGGTCGTAAATCTGCCCTTGCGCTGACTCGATCCGCTTGCGCCCACGTACCTGCCGGATCAAATGCGCTCTTGTGCGCAGGTCATGGCTGCTGACATACTTTCGATAGCGGGTGGCATAAACGCTAGCAATCGGCTTCCGATAGATCTTCGCCAGCAAAATGTGAACGATGGCGGTAAGCACGTCTTCGGGTGCCCCTTCCAGCAAATCGGAGATGCGTATGCGAACGACCCCATCGCGAACCCGAATTGTGTTGTTCACATTGGTGAAGGGATAGAATTCGGCACGAAACTCCGGCATCGGGGCCCGCGGACGCAACTCCCGATAGGTTCGGGGTAGGATTTCCAGGAGTTTTGGCTTCAAGACTGTCCGTAAATTATCACAGGATGCCGGCCATCATCACCTGACCGGGACGATGCCTGGGGGTTGAAGAAAGCTCAGGCGAACAGTGATGGACTGGCCGAGCCCGTGTACGCGACTTACCAGAGGCGACCGTCGATCACTTGCGGTCCTTGATCGAAACCACATTGCTCTTGCCGGTACCCAGATTCGACGGGAGTTGAGTGTTCCAGTACTCCAGCAGCAGCAGGTCGCTGCTGTTAAATCGCATATGCTGCGGGCGGCGTGTGCCGTCGTTGAACACGTAGCGGTCAAGCAGTTCAAACAAGCGGGCCATGGAAATGCCAAGTTCCCGCGCGGCGTCCGCTTCCGAGTAGGTGTCCTTCGTAAAGTCTTCGAAAAGCGTCATGGGGAGAACTCGGGACACAAGTTTCTGAAACGTTTGTACCTGATTCAGCATTGATGGAGTATCAGGTAAACTTCTAACTAAGCGATCTTGATGTCACCTTATCGGACTACTTCTTGCTGCCTAGCACTTTTGTGGGTGCTGCTGCTCGGTACGTGCCTTTCCTGGTCGGCTACACCGGCATCGGTCCCCACCCGTTACACCAACGATCCCACTACCCGTAAGGGATTCGACGAATTCGATAATCTCGAATACGCCAAGGCAATCAAAGAATTCGAGCTTGCGGTGAAGGCGCATCCCGACGATCCGTTCGCGGTGAATCACCTTCTCGCCGGGGTCATTTTTCAGGAGCTGTATCGCATCGGGGCGCTGGACACCGAGGCTTACGCGTCGGACAGTTTCATTGACAAAAAGCTGGTTCAGCCGCTGGACCCGAAAGTGCAAGAGCGGGTTAAGACCCTGAGCGAACAGGCGTTGTCCCTGGAGGAGACGCAACTGGCGCAGAATCCGAATAATACGGATGCGCTGTATGCCCGAGGGGCAACCCGCGCGCTCCGCGCCACCTACATGGGCATGGCGCAGCACGCTTGGTTTGGCGCCCTGCGCAGCGCGGTGGGAGCCCGCCATGATGACGAGCGCGTCCTGGAACTGGATCCCAACTACGTCGACGCCAAGAGCATCATTGGCATCCATCTCTACGTCATCGGCAGCCTCAGTTGGCCGATAAAGATGGCCGCATCGATGACTGGAATGAGCGGCAGCAAACAGAAAGGTCTCGACTACCTGCGCGAGGTCGCGGCAAAGGGAACGCCTGATGTTGCTACCGACGCAAAGGTGGCACTGGCGATGTTTCTCCGGAGGGAACAGAAGTACCAGGAGGCGCTTAAGGTCGTTGAGGAGCTGCAGCAACAGTCGCCGAAGAACTTCCTGGTTGCTGCCGAATATGCTCACCTGCTGAATGCGTCCGGCCAGGGACGTGGGGCTATCGCCGCTTATACCAAGGTGGTCGATGGGTGCAAAACAGGCATGTACTCGGTTTGCCGTATTGATGTTCCCGCCTTTGGTCTAGGCGAAGCCCTGCGGGGGCAGCGCGAGTATGCGCAAGCCGCCGAAGCGTATGAGCTTGCCGCGAGCGCTTCTGCTGATACACAGCTCCGCCAAAGAGCGACCCTGGCCGCCGGCGAGATGTATGATCTGCTGCAAAAGCGCGATGTGGCGCTGGAGAAGTATCGCGCGGTTCTCGCAGAAAACTCAGGCTCGGGTACCGCGGATATGGCTCGTCAGTATATGAAGCAGGCGTACAAGACGCAGTAGCACGCCGTGTAGCCGCCGCAGATTCCGAGTTCTCCCGGGTGAAATACTCTATGACCGACGACAGCGCGATAGCCTTCATTCGAGACTTTCTTGCCGCGTGTGTGCATGCCGAACCGGAAGAGTTCAAAAGCTATTTCACCGAAGATGCTGTCTGGTGGAATTCACCGTGGAAAGAAATCAAGGGCAGAGAACCGATCGGCGAGACGCTACGGCTCGGTGCCGAGCGCATGAAAGCCCTACCCTGGGAGGTCCGGCACATCGTCGCGAGCAACGAAATTGTCCTGACCGAGCGCGTCGATCACTTCGAAGTAGCAGGCCGGCGGGTCAGCGTCCCCTGCATGGGGATCTTCGAGTTGCGCGACGGCAAAATCGCCGCTTGGCGCGACTACTGGGACCTGAAGAGCTTTGAGGCGCAACTCCCGCCGGCCTGACGATGGCGACTAGTGGATCTTCTGGTACTGCGAGTTGGTCGTCGTTACCACCAACTTCTTTGCGGTGGCGTTGAGCACGGTTTTCGCTGGATAGGCCGTGCCATCCGGCAAGCTGGCGAATTGCGTGTCCAGGGTCACGGTATCGCTGGGCTGGTCCATGTAGGTTTTGACCGACAACTGTGCGATCTTTTTGTCCTGGGTGTTGAAGATAATCCTCAACTCATCGCCGGTCTTGTCGTAGTTGTGAAAAGTCAGGTTCACTGTGCCCGGCATCGGACCCTTGGCGAAGGAGGCATTGCCTGTCTGGTAGGCCTGCTGCAACTTGACGGGGTCGGGCGGTACATAAAGGCTCAGCAAGGTCTTCACCTGCCCCATGTAGTCCTGCATCTCTTCCGTCTTCTTCTTCACGATCCGCTGTTTCATTCGCCCGCCCTGTGACGGCTGCATGCCGGGCTGCGCGATCTCCGTCTTCTGCACGCGCCCGTCAGGCCCGTACTGGCAGAGATACTGCTTTGGCGGCTTGGGCTCGCCTTTCAGCGTGAGCTGCGTTGTCTCCGTCCACTGATAGTGATGCAGACGCTGCTGATTCTGCGCAATCGACTGCTTCAGGGCCGACAGCCGGTTGGCGAGTTCGCCGCTCTTCTGGGCGGCCGCAGGTAGCGTAACCATCGCAGCGGACAGCAGCAGAACCATCATGCGGGAAATCGGATACCTCTTTCTCATCAACTCTCCTTTTCGTTGCAAAGCAAAATCAGGCTTGTCCCGGCTGCGGGGTTCGCGTCAAGGCAGGACCCGCGGGGCCGGCTTCTGGCTCGGGCTTTTCTTCCCATGTCAACCATTTCAAATCGAGCACCATGATGGAATACAACACCGGCACCATCAGCAGCGTGATGAACGTCGCGACCGTCAACCCGCCGATCTGGGCGTAACAGAGCGGCTGCCACAGAGGGCCGCCATGCATCGCCAGTGGGAACAAAGCGAGCACCGTGGCGCCTACAGTGATCATGACCGGGCGCAGACGGATGATGCCGGCGTCGATGACAGCTTCTTCGAATGGCTCCCCTTTGGCGTGCATCTCCTCGATGAAATCAAACAGCACGATGACGTGGCTCACGATGACGCCGATGAGGCTGGCAATGCCGAGAAACGCCATGAATCCGAACGAAGTGTTCATGATCCACAGGGCAGCGACGGCCCCCACAACTCCGTAAGGCGCGGCCGCGAAGACCAGGAACGGTTTGATGGCGTTATTGAACTGGAACAGCAGGGCGAGATAAATGGCGAACACCGAAATGGCAAGTACTACACTCAGATTTCGGAAACCAACCTGCTGTTTGTCATACTCCCCGCCAATCTTCAAACCATAGCCCTGCGGCATTTCCAACTGCAGCTTACGCAGTTTCGGCAATGCTGTTTTGATGATCTCCGAAGCCAGGTGACCGCCGGCAGGGAAGGCGTAAATAGAAATCGTGCGGAAGTGATCGAGCCGAATGATGCGATCGGTCTGCAGGCTGGTATTGATTCCGGATATTTGCACCAGGGGAATCTTGGTGGAAGTCTGCGAGCCATATACGTACAGGTTTTGCACGTCAGACAATTGCGCCCGTTCATCCATGCGCAAGCGCGCCACCACCGGAATATTCCGGTCACCTTCCTGAAGCGTAGTAACCGGAACACCGCTCAGGGCTCCGGTTGCCGAATTAGCGACATCATAGTTGGTAATGCCGGCAAGATTCGCCCGCGCGGGATCAATGCGCAGAGCAACCTGTGAGCTCTCGTTCTGCCATTCATTGCGTACTCTGCGCGCCTCCGGCGACTGGTTGAGGATGTCTTCCACCTGCCCTGCGATCTGGCGAAGGTTACGCATATCCTCAGCGCTGTTTTTGGTACTCACGTCAGCCAGGCTGGAGACGCGAATCTCAACCGGGTAATTCACGGGATTAGTCTGCAGTTGGCGATAATCGGCGCGCACTCCGGGCAGGGAGGCGGTCAGGATGGGCTGCACCTGGTCAACAAATTCCGGCGTGATGTCTTTGTCCGTCAGTTCGACCAAAACCTGCGCGTAGTTCAACTGCTGCGCCTGAGGAGATAACGAGAACCAGAAGCGGGGGCTGCCTCCTCCCACCCAGGTCGTTATGTAGCGGAGAATCTGCGACGGCTTGCCGTCTTTGCCGGGATGTTTCTTTCCCCACTCGGCCGCTTGCTGGCGAATGATGTCTTCCACCTGCTGCGCAGCCTCCGACGTTGCCTCCAGATTTACGTCGTTGGGCAACCAGACGTCGACGTATGACCAGTACTGCACATCGTCGGGGAAGAACGAAGTCTTCAAGGTCGAGAGCAGGTACACTCCGCCGACCAGGAATATCAGCGAAGCGGTGACGACCTTCCAGCGGTGCTCGATGGCGAACCTGGCGACGCGAGCATAGCCACCCGTGAAACCCTCGGCCCGGCGCCGCTCGATGGGTTTTTCGGGTTTCTTGTCCGGACGCAAGATGTAGTAGCCGAGCAGCGGAACGAACGACATGGAAGCCAGCCGTGAAGCGAGCAGCGCGCAGGTCATCACGATGGGCAGGCTGTAGATGAACTCTCCAGTCGTGCCCGTGATCAGCAGGAAGGGAAGATACGCGACCACGTTGGTCAGCGTCGCGTACATGATCGCGGTCGCCAGCTTCGTAGGACCGAGCCACGGGGCTACGTCACGAGGCTGTCCCTCCGAGAGCGATCGCTTGATGGCATCGCCCGCCACCACCGGGTCGTCAACCAGCAAGCCCAGGGCAATGATCAGCGAAGCGATGGATACCTGCTGAATATCAATGCCAAGCAGATAGATCATGCCAAAGGTCATGGCCAGCGTGATGGGAATCGAGATGGCCATCAGCAGCGCCGAGCGCCATTCCCAGAAACCAATCAGGGATACAATCACCACCAGCCCGATGGCCTCGTACAGCGCATCCATGAAAAGGTCGATATTGTCTTTCACCTGCACTGGCTGGTCGGAGGTGTGCACCATCAACAAGTCGTCGGGCAGATAGCGCTTTACGCCCTCCAGCTTTTCTGCGACATGTTTGCCGAACATGCCAATCTGCTGGCCCGAGCGCATGTTAATGCCGAGCGTGATGGCGCGCGTGCGCACCCAATTGCCCTGGCTGTCGCGCCAGGTGATGAAGTTCAGGAAGCTGGGCGGGCTCTGGTAGGAGCGGGAGATGTCCACCAGGTCACGCAGATAGACCGGGCTGTTCGAGCTGGAAACGCCGATGATGACGTTGCCGATGGCCTGGGCGTCGGGAAACAGCCCGGAGGGGTTCACATCGATGTCTTTGGTTCCCGCCAGGATCGAGCCCGCAGGCAGGGTGATGTTCTGCGCGTTCAGAATATCTTTCAGCTTCGATGGATCATAACCGTATTGCGCCAGCCGCTGCTGCGAATAATCGAGATAAATCTGCTCCGGCAAAACTCCGGAACGGGTGACCTGCGAGACCTCCGGCACGCCCTGAAGCGTGCGCTGGATCAGGTCGGTGTAGTCATCGAGTTGGCGGTACGAATACTTGGCACCGGCGATCTGGGCAAGTTTGGCTTCGGTCTCCGCAGGATCGCGAACTACTGTCGATTGCCATGCGTCGGGAGGAAGTTCCGAACGCTGCAGGTGTTGCTCCATAAGCTGGTTACCTAACGTACGGAGTTGGTTCTCGTCGAGCGGGGAGTGGAGGTCCGCACCAACGAATCCCGGTCCTTCAAAGAAGTGCACATCGCTGATGCCGCCGGCGGCGACTCCTGCCTGCACCACGCGCTGGAACGACTGCCGTACCAGGCCGGGCGAGATCGACATCGGGAAAGGATAGATAACGCTGAGACGCGGCTGAGGCGAAGTGCGGCTTTCCGAGGCGCGCACTTTCTCGATATCGCTACGGATCTCCCGCGCCCGCAGGGCGATTTCTGTGGGCGAAGCGATAGGGCTTGCCACCGTCAGCATGAGCGCTGCCGTATCGCCGAAGTCACTGTTGAACTGGATAGGCCCGGCGCCTTTGGGCAGCTTCCCGTTCAACTGTGCAAGCTTCAGATTGATGTCGGAGAATTGCGTCTTCTTGTCTTTTACGCTGTCGTCCAGTTGCACATAAACGACAGCCATTCCGGGAAAACTGATCGAGCGAATACCGAAATCTGAAGGACTGGGCGCTTTAATCGTGCTGTTGAGTGCGATGGTCTGCTCGATGGGCCGGGTCACCAACTGCTCGACCTGTTCGGCTGTTGCCCCCGGCCACGGGCATTGGGCGGCCGCCACGCGCATCGGGATATCGGGATCCTTGCGCTTCGGCATGTTGTGGTAGCCGTACCATCCCCATACAAAAACCGCGAGCAGAAGCACGAGCGCGACCTGCCGGTGCTCGGTAAAGAAGCGCGCGACATTGTGCGTCTCGGCGATGTACTCGGCGTCGGATTTAAAGGTGTGTGCCATCGTGCGGGCCTCCGTCCCGCGGCAACGTTCTTGGCTACTGGATTATGCGGACCGTTTGACCGTCTTTGATCATCGTGGCCCCGCTGGTCACCACGCGGTCGCCCGGCTTCAATCCTTGTTCGACGGCGATCACATTTCCGTAAGTGCCGCCCAGTTCGACTTCCTGCTGATGGACCCTTACCGTATCGCCGGTTCCTTCCACCAGAAACACCGCGAACCCGTTGGGCTGCGTGAGGCTTCTGACCACTGCGGGTAGCGGCACCACATCCAGGCGCTTGCCCTCCGGTCCGGTGGTGATCGTAATGGAGGCGATCATGCCTGCCTTGAGGCGGTTGTCGCTGTTTGGCAACGTGACCTCGACCGAATAAACGCGGCTCTTGGGATCGGCGGAGGGGGAGATCGACGTCACGTGCCCATTAAAGTTTCCCGGCACGGCATCAGTTGTGACGGTCTCCGGTCCGCCCAGGCGAATGTGTTCCATTGCCGTATCCGGCACGCCAAAAACAGCCTTTACCGAGCGAACATCCGAGATGGTGAACCCGTTCGTAGCCGGCCCTACAAGCTGCCCTTCATCGACATTGCGTTTCACGATCCAGCCATCGAAAGGAGCGCGCAGCTCGCAGTACTGAAGAGCGATCTGCGCCTCGACAATACTGGCTTGGGAATGATCGATCGAGGCCTGGCCATCGAGCATGCTTGCCCGCGCATTGTCGTAGTCGGTGACCGTCGCCGCCCCGTTTTTGTACAACGTTTCCATCCGATCAAACGACAGCTTGGCGCGCTCGTAGCTGGCCTTCGCGCGGTCGAGTTGAGCGTTTGCCTGCTGCAGCTTCTGCTGGTAGTCGTCTTGCGAAACCGTGGCCAGCACGGCGCCTTTCTTTACCCAATCACCCTGATCGATGTTGCGCATGTGCCCATTGGCGTCGCGCACTTGCCGGATACTCTCGAGATAACCATTCGACTTGAAGGCGAGATCGACCTGCTGATACGGCTGGATGTTGGCCGAATAGGTATTCGAGGAACCGGAATTGATCGTTTGCACTGCGCTGATCCGGACCGGCGTGAGCGGTGGCGGCTCGGCGGTCGTAGAGCTGCACCCGGTAAGCAGGAGTGAGCTCGCCGAAACAACCGCAATGAAGGCAACGCAGAGCGAAGCATGAGTTCGCTTCATAGTTATTCCTCGCCGATGGCCTTCTGGAAGTTGGCCTTCGCCGTCCAGAAGTCGGCCACCGCATCGTTGTATTCGGAGTCGGCGCTTTCCATTGACGCCTGTTGCTGCAGTACATCGCGCAGAAGAGCGGTCTTCTCTTCGTACTGCAGAGTGACTTCGCGCAATTTCTCTCGCGAGGCCTCCTGTTTCGCCTGCGCTACGGTTACCGCAGCGCGGGCTTCCTGCAAAGACCGGAAGCTATCCCCGACGTTGATCAGGAGCTGCGACTTGGTGTTATCCAGTTTCAGCTCGCTTTGCTCGATGTTGATGTTTTTTTCACTGACATCGTGCTTGCGCTTGCCCCACTCGAACGGGTCCCAGCGGAATTCAAATCCGGCGTTTACCACGTTTTGGGGTAGAAAGTAGTAACCGAATGGGGATGTGTAGGTTAGCGAAAGACTGAAATCGGGAAGGTACTGCGACTTTGCCAGATCGCGCGCCGTGGTGGCCTTTTTCACGTCGATTTCCGCTTCGGAGATTTGCGGATTGTGTTCGAGCGCAGCAGCCTGGGCCATCTGGAGATTCTGCTCGATCGGGGTTACCGGCGCGACCGCCATCGTCTGGAAAGCAGTGTTCAGATCGCGGCCGAGAAGATCGTTGAGCGTTTCTTTGGCGGTGATCAGCTTGTCTTGTGCCTTGAGCAGGTTGAGCTGCGTATAAGCCAGCTTGGCTTTGACATCGAGATTTTCGGATTTCAGTGCTACCTGTTCAGAAACGTATTGCTTAGTGATGCGATCGAGTTCCTGGTACTGCTTGATGCTGGCATTCAATGAGTCGATCTGGTTCTCGATCTGCATGACTTTGTAGTAAGCCTGCTGCACCTGGTTAATGACGGTGAGTCGCTGCTCACGTAATTGCTCCTGGGCCTGCTCAACCGAAAGTTGTTGGCCACGGAGGTAAAGATTGATGCGATAGAGTTGCAGCAGCGGCTGCGTGGCGGAAGCCATTACAAGCGCGCTAGGGTGGGTGCCCGTGGTGATCGAGTTGTTGGCGGGTGGGAGTTCTCCGATCCCGGGATATTTGCCCAAAGCGCCTTCAGGGATGGTGTAGGTCACCGGAGTCAGCAGTTGCGAACCAAGGGCGAAGGTGCTGAACGAAGGCAGCCGTTTCGTTTTGTCGGCGGCTAGCTTCTCCTTATTGGCGTTCAAATTAAGGGAGACAATCTTCAGGGTTCGATTGTTGGCCAGTGCAATCTTCACGGCTTCGTCGACCGACAAAGCCTCTGGCCCAGACTGGGAAGCTGCCTGCGCCTTTAGACTACTTGCCGTACCTGGCATCAGGCAGAGTGTCAGGGCTATGGCGCCGAAGGTACGCAGCCCAATCTGGGTTGAGCCGACGAGAGCTTCCAGTAGTCTGAAGCGCATTGAGGATATTCAGGCGAGGTCTTGCACAATTGTGTGGCCGAAAGGCACACGGGATCCCAAGGCCACTGCAACAGACAATAGTGAACGGTACCCTTGAGAATTAACGCCAGACCTTCTCGCTCGATGCCAGAGTCTAACGCGCTCGTGCAGCATGGGCAAGGTTATTCTTGCCGCGCGCCTGGTCAGTCGCACGCAAGGAATTAATAAACCGAGGTCACTGCTCAGTGAGGCTTCGCCGCACCGGCAGAATTGGACGATCCCAGGAAGTAAATTGCTGCGCCCACCATCGAAATTGGCAAGCCAAGATAAACCAAGACCGGACCGATGAGCCACTCCGCCCATAGCGGTTCATTGCGGAAGGGATTAAAAAACAGAACTGCCCCGATGATTAGAATTCCAACTCCGATTTCAAGCAGCCGTCGATGGCGCTTTGCCATAAGCCCTCCTCACCACAGGGATTGGGACCGGTTGGCGGGCCGGCCTTTGATGTCCCGTGCCTTTCAGGACCCGGCCTGCCACTGGGCGAATTTGATATCACGGCCCGAAAACGGCAGTCTGTGAGCTGCGACACGAGTCCATGTGAGGTTCAACCGGGAGTCGGACGCGCGGTTCGAGCGGGGGCTTTGTTACTTCGGGCAAGAGCGCCGGGCCGAGATTGACACCCTGTTTTTGCTGCCGGTGCAGCGCCGGATTCGTGTATACTTTGTTTGCGTTAGTACGAACGGCTTGCCCAGAGCCATCCCTCCTGACCGAGCGATCCAGTCTGGTAACTTCCGATCTTCCGGCGCAACATAACGATAAGGAAAACAAGAAACAAGATGGAACAAGGAACGGTAAAGTGGTTTAACGATGCCAAAGGCTTTGGCTTCATTTCGCGCGAGAATGGCGACGATGTGTTCGTGCATTTCTCGGCAATTCAGGCCAATGGCTTTCGCTCGTTGCAAGAAGGTCAGCAGGTGAGCTTCGAAGTGAAGCGTGGCGCCAAGGGTTGGCAAGCCGAAAACGTACAGCTTCTCTAAGCAGAAACCAGCATCCGAAATTGGAGGGCGGCAACGGCTGCCCTCTTTAGTCTTGACCGCGAGCTCGTAGCTTGAGTCTTCAGTCGCACTGTCAACCAACTCCCGCCGAGCCAAAGGGCCCAGGCGCCTATGTGAGGACGAGATGAAAAATATCTACGTGGGAAACTTGAGCTACAACGTAACCGAGGATGAGGTTCGTTCGCTCTTTGAAGCGTATGGGCCGGTCGATCGTGTCAGTATTGTCACCGACCGCGATACGGGTCAGCCTCGTGGCTTCGCCTTCGTCGAGATGACGGATGATGATGCCGCCGGCAAAGCAATGGAAGCATTGAACGGGAGCAAGCTCGGCGGACGCAGCCTCAATATTAATGAAGCGCGGCCCAAGGAGAGCCGTCCTCGCGGCGGCGGTGGCGGTGGCGGCGGTCGTGGTGGCGGCTATGGTGGTGGCCGCGATGGCGGCGGTGGCGGTCGTGGCGGCTACGGCGGCGGTCGGGGCGGCGGCGGCGGCGGAAAGCGCTGGTAACTACAATTTCAAGTTGAAATCAGGGCGCTCCATCGGGCGCCCTTTTCAGCGCGAAACGCGTGCCTGAATCCCTCTTACTTCCTGCCCATCCAATTCATATCCTGATTCGTTTCCCACAATAAGGTGCGATGAAGATCGGAATCACTTGCTATCCCACGTACGGCGGCAGCGGTGTTGTCGCCACCGAGCTTGGATTAGAGCTCGCCCAGCGCGGCCACGACATCCATTTCATCTCGTATTCGCAGCCCATCCGGTTGACCCAGCCGATGCCCAACATTCGTTACCACGAGGTTGAGGTCTCCCGCTATCCGCTGTTCGAGTACCCACCCTACGATCTGGCGCTGGCGACACGAATGGCTGAAGTTGCCGAGATCTACGATCTTGATCTGCTGCACGTACACTATGCTATTCCGCACTCGGCCAGCGCGATGCTGGCGCGGCAGATGCTGGAACACGATCACCGCCGCCACGCGCGCAAACTCCCGTTTGTAACTACGCTGCATGGAACCGATATCACGCTGGTGGGGGCCGATCCCTCCTACCTGCCGATCACTCGCTTTTCCATCGAGCAGAGCGACGGTGTAACGGCCATTTCACAATATCTGAAAGACCGAACGGTGGAGGTCTTCGACGTTCAGACCCCAATCAAAGTGATCCACAACTTCGTCAACTGCGACTTGTACCATCGCACCGAAGAAGTTATGCAGAAGCGCTCGGATTACGCTGCTCCCAACGAGAAGATACTGGTTCATCTGTCGAACTTCCGCCCGGTCAAGCGCCTCACCGACGTCATCGAAATATTCAACCGGGTACAGGCGAAGGTCCCCGCACGGCTGTTGATGATCGGCGATGGCCCTGAGCGTTCGCGCGCGGAGTGGCTCGCCGTAGAGAAGGGAATTCATCGCAAGGTCGACTTTCTGGGCAAGCAGGACCGCATTCACGAGAAGCTGCCGTTGGCCGATGTCCTGTTGCTGCCCAGCGAGTTGGAGTCGTTCGGGCTGGCCGCGCTCGAAGCCATGGCTTGCGAGGTCGTACCTATCGCTACAAATGCCGGCGGCGTTCCGGAAGTAGTCGATCATGGCAAGACCGGCTTTCTCGCCGAGGTTGGCGATGTGGACAGCATGTCCCGTTATGCCCTGGAGATCCTGCAGGATGACGAGAAACTGCATGAGATGGGACAGCGCGCACGGCAAAGCGCGCAGGCACGTTTTTGCGCCAGCCGGATTATTCCGAAATACGAAGATTTCTATCGCGAGGTGCTGGAGCGGGCTTCATAAATTGCTCCGGCCACCGATCCGCCCATTTCTTCAGCCTGCAGAATCGGCAACATGAGTCGAACCAGCGTTCCGCTGCCCGGTTGGCTCTCGATGTTGATCTCGGCCGCGTCTCCGTAGACCACCTGCAGCCTCTCGGAGACGTTCAGCATTCCGATGCCCGTCCCTGTGCTGCCAACCGACGCCGCCATTCCCGCCCCATCATCTTCAACCTCCAGAACGATGCGTTGCGACGCGCACCGGCTGCGAATGTAAACGTTGCCGCCGTCAATCTTATTGGCCAAGCCATGCTTGATGGAGTTCTCCACCAGCGGCTGAAGAATCATGCTCGGGACGAGGTGCTGCAGCGAGTTGGGGTCAAGTTCCTTGTGAACGCGCAGCTTATCGCGGCCGAAGCGAACCACCTCGATATCGAGATAGTCGTCGAGGAACTCGATCTCTTCCTTGAGCGGCACAAAAGCATCTCCCTTGCGCAGCAGGCGGCGCAGAATGTTGCCGAGTTTGACGATCATCTCGCGCGCGGAATCGGGATCGCCGCGAACCAGCGAGGCGACGGAATTCAGCGTATTGAAGAGGAAATGCGGATTGATCTGGCTCTGTAGCGCCGCCATGCGTGCCTGCAATAGCAGCCGCTCCTGCTGTTCCAGCTTCATCTCAATGCGGACGTTATTCAGCACCTTTAACGGGATGGCAACCGTCATGACGGTTCCGGCATAGACGGCAAGCTGGACCGCCCAGTTGTGGGAGTCGAGCGCAAACAAGCGGCGCGGCCACTCGCGATGAAGATGAATGCGCAGAAATTCGAGGCCGACGATCATAATGAAAAATGACGTCTGCCAGTCAATGAGCGAGCGGCGTATGCTGCGCCGCATCCATTGCCAGATGCTGAGATCGAAGAGCGGCGAGAACGACCAGATGGCCTCGCGCTCGGGGGCGAGATGACGCAGCAGCCCGGCCAACACTCCCGCCAGCACATTAAGCGGGAGCGACAGCCACTCGTGAGCGATGAGCACCGAGGGCAGCGAAACCACCGCTCCGCCCAGCAGCCCGACCATACGGCCGCCAATCACGCCCATCAGGATGGCCCCTTCGAAGGCGATGTCGGCGGCGTAGAAATTTCGCACGGCCCAGCGCACGAGCACGCCGAGAGCCAGCGGGGTGCTGACGATCAAAACAATCTCGAGCTTCTCGGCCAGCGTGCGCTCTTCGCGGAACAGCAATACGCGAAAGCGGCGCGCGCGCACCAGCACGCTGCTGATGGCCGCAGCTACGCCCAGCCGTATCAGCAGAGTGACGAGAATGAGCTTCTGATCCATTGCTTTTTGAAGGGGCACGGCGTCAGCCATGCCAAAAATGTGCTCTCTTATGCCCCTGCGGACTTCAGCCCGCGATGGAGGTTGCCGCCTCCACAATGGCGCTCTCAGCTCTCTCCGCATCGGGCGCGCCGCCCTGTGCCATGTCTTTGTTGCCGCCGCCGCGCGTGCCGAGTTTTGCCAGGGCCTGCTTCATCACCGCGCCCATATCATGCGGCAGGCCCTGCGTCTGAGCGAAGACCAGCGAAGGTTGCGAACCTCCGCAACTGAGCAAAGCGACTGCCTTTGCGGCTCGCGTGATCTTTTGCGCCAACATCTTGATGAAAGCCAGATCGCGATTCGCAAAATAATGCACCACCAGCTTGGTGTCCGTCGAAAGCCCAGTTGCGGATTGCAGAAACTGCACTGCCTGCAGCTCGGCGACTTCTTCCAGCAGCTTCAGTTGGACTTTCTGGGCTGACTTTACCTCGTCGAGCACCTTCCGCGCCTGCTGCGGCAGGTCGTAGAGCTGGGTCGAGAAAACTGCGGCTGCATCGGTCAGGGTTGCAAAGTCGTGCCGCGCAGTACCGACCGCGCGAAATCCGCAGACAAACTCGACGCGAATACCCTGGCGGACCTTCTCCGTCTTGCGCAGCAGGATGGAACCGATCTGCCCGGTGCTGCGCACGTGCGTACCGCCGCAGGCGTTGAGGTCAAAGTTCTCAATATCGATCAGGCGTAGCTTCGCCCGCTCGGCTGCCGGAATCTTGCGGACTCCCATGCCGCGGGCCTCATCCGCAGTGGCAAAGCGAATGGTAACGGGACGATCGTTGTAGATAATCTGGTTCGACAGCTTCTCGGCGGCGGCGAGCTGCGCCGGAGTGACTGCGTCGCTTGCCAGATCGATAGTGCAGCTTCCGTCGCCCATGTGGAACGATACCGTCGCGAAGTCGTAGAGCTGCTCGAAGGCTGCCGACAGCACGTGCTGGCCCGAGTGTTGCTGCTGGTGGTCGAAGCGGCGTTCGCCGTCGATGGCACACTCCAGCGTCTCGCCCACCTGCAGTTGCGATAGGTCTTCGACGTAGTGCAGTACCTCGCCGGTGGCTTCGTCTTCTTCGACGTTGATAACCCGCACCGTGGACCGCTCAGGGCCGACGCGAGCATGGCCGAGGGATCCGGTGTCGAAGGGCTGGCCGCCGCTGGTGGGATAGAACGCCGAGCGGTCGAGCAAAACGGCAGTCCCGCTCGCAAGCTGGCGTATATCGACAACATGGGCCTCGAAGCTCTGGAGGAAGGGATCGGTGTAGTAAAGGCGCTCGGTCATTGTTGCTAGAAGGATACACGGGCATTGCCGCCTTCCGCTCTATCTGTTACCTTCTGTCGCGAGCACAATGGCTCACGATCTAACCTCCTCTTCTCAGGCCAGTTCCGACCGTTGGCACGCCGTTGCCGCGGGATTTTTGGGCTGGACGCTCGACGCCCTCGACTTCTTCGTAGTCATCTTCCTGCTCGACATCCTGGCGGAGCACTTCCATGTCAGCAAGGGTGACATTGTCCTGAGCATCACCGCGACCCTTGCCATGCGACCGCTGGGTGCCCTGATCTTCGGCATGATGGCCGACCGCTATGGGCGGCGGCGTCCCCTGATGGCGAACGTGATTTTCTTTTCTGTCATCGAGCTCCTGTGCGGATTCGCGCCTAACTTCGCGGTGTTCTTTACCCTGCGCATGCTGTTCGGCATCGGCATGGGCGGGGAGTGGGGTGTGGGAGCGTCGCTTGCCATGGAGCACGCGCCGGTGCGCTGGCGCGGCGTGCTCTCGGGGATCCTGCAAAGCGGCTACGCCATCGGCTATCTGCTGGCAGCAGTCGCCGCGCGCGTCATCCTGCCCAGCTTCTCTGCGGACTTCGCCTGGCGCGCCATGTTCTGGGCCGGAGGCATTCCCGCGCTGCTGGCGCTCTACATTCGCACCAAGGTTCCCGAGTCGGAGGCGTGGGAGCAGCATCGCGTGGCGCGCACCATCGACGGCCCGCGCATCGCGTGGCAGCACAAATGGCTGGCGCTCTATATGATCGCGCTCATGTTCCTGATGAACTGCCTGTCGCATGGCTCGCAGGATTTGTATCCCGACTTCCTCAAGCACCAGCACGGCATCGCCGCGAACACCGTCGCGTACATCGCGATGTTCTATAACGTGGGAGCAGTAGTAGGCGCGATCATTTTCGGACTGCTGTCGGAGCGCATCGGCCGCCGCTACAGCATGCTGGCGGCGCTGGTAGTGTCGCTGGCCATCATACCGGTATGGGCCTTCGGCAACGGAGTGCTTGTGCTGGCGCTAGGAGCGTTTGTGATGCAGGTCGGCGTGCAGGGCGCATGGGGCATCATTCCCGTTCACCTGAACGAGCTGGCGCCGCACGCCATACGCGGCCTGCTGCCGGGATTTACCTATCAGATTGGAATTCTGCTGGCGGCGGCGACGCCGCGGTTGGAATTCGCGCTTCGCGATCGCCTGGGCTATCCCTGGGCCCTGACGTCTTTCGAGTTGGTGGTGATTGCCGGACTGGCCGTGCTGCTGATCTTCGGAAAAGAAAATCACGGGAGAAGCTTCTTCACCGAAAAGCGCGAAACCATCTCAATGCCTTGAACAGAACTTTCCGATCGTGAGTGTTATGGGGATTTCTCGCCATCTATTCAACGTTTGAGGAAGAAAGCCATCACGGCAACGAGCACAGCGACCATCCAGGCTCCCAACAATACGGCGTACGACGAGCGGAGCGCACTTCGCTGATATGCCTTTTTATGCGCGTTCCAGATTCCGTGCTTACCGAACATGCCATTGAGGTAGCGCACATCCCACGGGCTTATTTCCGGGCTGCCGATGCCATAGCTTGCGTCGTGCGCTTGTCGTCTGATTACTACGTGTATGAACGCAAGGGGTACTAGCAGGACGCCGGAGCAGATGAACGCAACTTGATGAAGTGGCACGACCAGCACCTTACACTTGAACAGAACGCTACTAAGACTTATGCCATGTTTGCGCCGGTACCCAGCGTTCAATTTGCTGCCTAATCTGAGGGTATTCCGGAAGTGTGGCGGGGACGAAG
Organism: uncultured Acidobacteriaceae bacterium; assembly: GCA_963846815.1. Taxonomy (GTDB): domain Bacteria; phylum Acidobacteriota; class Terriglobia; order Terriglobales; family Acidobacteriaceae; genus CAVVDY01. The sequence goes on from CAWJXG010000001.1 coordinate 1,670,019, forward strand.
ACGCTGTACTTGCGCAGCCAGCGTGGCCTGGTTACGCCGACAATTTCAATGCCTCGAATTTCGCCATCGCTGTATTCATTGATACGTGCAATCGCATCATGGCGAATCACAGGTCCGTCTGATGTTTCGATGCTCTCGTCCGTTACGCTCAATTGAGTACGAGAGAACGGACGCACGAGGAACACCGAGAATAGAACGCCGCCTAAACTGCTAACGATAGCACCAGCGATAAAAGGAAGATGGAAGAGCAGCGCGGCGAGCCACCAAAGACAGCCGAACACGAGACACGTTTTCACGGCGTGGCTTAATATCCGTCCCCGCGTGATCCCGAGCATTTCGGGCGTGATCTGATATGTGGCTTCCATAAGTGTATTCGTGCTGCGCTTGTTTTGAGGAAGGAGCTGAACAGGCGATTACACCACATACGTTTCGCACGTGCTATGACGCAGGTCACCAAGTCGTCGGTCGGGGGATAATTGGCGAAAACAGGCGATAGCGCTAGTTGTTATGCGCTTTTCGTTCGCTTCCCACCGGCTGCCCCACTCATTGCTTCCGTAGGAATGAGTCGGAGATCACACGGTCAACCGTGCTAACTCGCAGATTACGCCAAACCTGCTCAGTCCTGCACCAGCAGAAACAAAAACGTCACGAACAGCAGCAGGTGGACCACACCCTGCAACACGTTGGTATGTCCGCTGGAAAAGGTGACCACGCAGACCGCGAGCGTTAAGAGCAGAAGCACCATTCCGGCGTGTTCCACGCCAAGCACAATCGGATGGTTGGTCCAGCGGCTGATCACCAGCATGGCGGGGACCGTCAGTCCCATGGTCGACAGCACCGAGCCCAGAAAGATATTCACCGAACGCTGTACTTTGTTCGCCAGGGCAGCGCGCACCGCTCCGATGGCTTCCGGAGTTGCCACCAGAATCGCAATCGCGACGCCCCCCAGAGCTGCCGGAGCGCGTAGCGTCTCGATCAGGTAATCGATGGGCTTCGCTAGCTGCTCCGCCAGATAGACGACCGGCGCAATGAGCAGCAGCAGCAGCACCACGGCATAGAGCAGCGAACGCTTGGTCGGAGGCGGCGGTTTTCGCTCGTCCTCTTCTTCCCGGGTTCCGAAGTAGCCGCGATGCCGTCCGGTCTGAACCGCGAGAAATACGGCGTAAAGGCCGATCATCAGCAGCCCGAGCATCTCCTCTTGCGCTCGCGAATAGGTTGGACCAGCGGTGGTGGTGGTGAAGTCGGGCATGATCATTGCCAGCACGGCCAGCGGTATGATCACGCCGAGATAGGCGTTGGCGCCCTGCAGATTGTAGTGCTGCTCTTTGTACTTCCAGGCCCCGACCAGCAGGGAAGCGCCGACCATACCGTTGAGAATGATCATCACCACGGCCATCAACGTATCGCGCACCAGCGTGGGATTGTTCGCGCCATGCAGCATCACGGCCGAGATGCTGGCGACTTCAATGAAAGTTACCGACAGCGTGAGCACCAGCGTGCCAAATGGCTCCCCGAGGAATAAAGCGATGTGCTCCGCCTGGCGCGTCACCATGATGGCCGAACCCAGGATGACTGCGAAGAGCCACACAAACACCAGCGCCAATCCGGTGGGATTTGTGAGGCTGCTCTCCAGCGTGTGACCGGCAAAGACGAAGGCAAGACACGTGCCTAAGCTGACGACGAGGAACGATTCGGGTCGCAGCACGACATGAGCAAGGCTAGTTTTCAATTCTCGCCCCGAGATGCACGCGGCCGCCAACAGCCGCAGCTACGAAATGCGGAAACCCCGACGGAAGAAGACCTCTCCGCCTTCGTTACGATATGCGCCGTTACGCTGAACGTCGTTATGCTGAACAATGGAGCGGGAGACGGGGATCGAACCCGCGACCAACGGCTTGGGAAGCCGTGACTCTACCACTGAGTTACTCCCGCTTGCTGAAAAAGATCCCTCGACTACGCTCGGGATTTCGGCGCCAGGCTCAGACGCCTGCCAAACGCCTCAAGTTACTCCCGCTCATTCAGGAGACGAGTGTAACACCGGGTAAATACGGCAGGCAAAACAGCCGGCCTTCTGCACCGCACACGCTCTGCGGGGCTGCTAGTCCAGCAGCGTTACCTTTCCCGAGCCCAGATCGTAATAGCCGGAGACGACTTTCAGTCCACCGGACTTCACCATTCCGGAGATCACGGTTGACGATTGCGCCAGCAACGTTGCCTGGATTTTGGCGTTAGCCTTGGTCGCGGCCTCGAGATCGGATCCTGCTTTGTCCACCGCAGGCCGGATATGAGGGAACAGCGAGCTGATTTGCCCCGGCACGTCCTTGCCCTGAATCGTGGCTTTGACAGCTCCGCAGCCGGAATGACCCATCACGAGGATGACCTTGGTGCCGAGGACGGCGGCGCCATACTCCAGGCTGCCGATGATCTCCGGTGTAATGATGTTGCCGGCGACGCGGCACACGAAGATGCGCCCGATGTTCTGGTCGAAGACAATCTCGGCGGGCACGCGCGAGTCTGCGCAGGAAAGTACGGCCGCGAAGGGCTCTTGTTTGTTCTCGGTGTGCTGGCGAATGATGGCTAAATCCTCGTCAAAGGATTTCAATTTTCCAGAGGCGTAGCGTTTATTGCCCTCCATCAGAGCTTCGAGAGCGGCGTCCGGGCTGAGGGTCGATTGTGCCTCGGCCTGCGTGGGCACGGCGAGTTGTAGTCCGCCGGCTAGAACGGCGGCGGTGGCGCCGATTCCGGTTCGTAACAGATCACGTCGAGAGAACCCCTGATCATCCGAGTCTTTCACGCTCATCCTCCTGATGCGCCGATTGTGAGTACTCAAGTAAATGGTCTGACGTCTGCCGATTGGGGGCGGGTTGGAGTGCAGACACTCTATCAATGCGGAAGGGGCTTTGGGAACTGAATTCGCAGATGCCCTTTTCCTGCGGGCAGGAATTGGCAACGCGTTTGGCTGCGGCAAGCCCGCCGGCCGGCTACGACGCCTGTAGCTTCTTCAGATATTCGACGATTTCCGGGTTGGTCCAGTCGGCCTCGCCGATGAACTTGCGACGAATGATGCCGTTCTTATCGATCACATAGGTTTCAGGAAATTTGAAGGTGCCGTAGCGCGTGCTGACCTTCTGCGTCGGATCGCGGACCGTGAACAGGTCTATGTTGTGATCGCGAATGAACTGATGGTAGGCGTTGTCGTCCGAATCTTCGCTGATAGCAAGGATCACGACCTGATCGCCCAATTCCTTTTGCAGTTGCACCAGGGAAGGCATCTCGTCAACGCACGGCGGACACCAGCTGGCCCAGAAGTTCAGCAGTACCGTTTTTCCGCGGAACTGTGAGAGTTCGACCGTGCGCTCCGGCTCGCGCAGCATGAATTGTGGCGCCGGCTGGTTGATTTCTGGAGGGCGGTCGCTGTTGCAGGCGGCAAGCAGGAACAGAACGAGAATCGCTATGGCAGAAGTAAAACGCTTCACAACTCTATAATAAACAAGAGCCGCGCAGCATGGATGCCACCAAAGCCGCAGTCGAGATTTCTGTCCTGGTTCCGGCGAGGAACGAAGAGGCGAATCTCGCCGACTGTCTTGGATCGTTGGTGGGGCAAGCGGGCGTCAGCTACGAAGTGATTGTGGTCGATGACCACTCTACGGATCGGACGCGCGAGATCGCTGCCAGTTTCCCGGTGCAGGTAATCGAGGCCGATCCGCTGCCGCCGGAGTGGAGCGGCAAATGCAGTGCATGCTGGACCGGAGCGAAAGTGGCGAAAGGGAAGTGGTTGCTGTTCACCGACGCTGATACGCGCCATACGTCCGAGTCGATCGCGACCGGGCTGCGCGAGGCACAGCAACACGGCGCCGCACTGCTGTCGTATTCTCCCAGACAGGAAGTCCACAGCCTGGGCGAGCGCGCACTGATGCCGGTCATCTTTTCCGAACTGGCGGTGACCTTTCGTCCGAAAGAAGTTTCCGATCCGGCCTCTCCTGCCGCTGCCGCAAACGGACAGTATCTGCTGATTCGGCGCGATGCCTACGAGGCAGTTGGCGGACATGCGGCCGTAGCGCAGGCCATTCTGGAAGATGTGGAACTGGCGCGACGCGTGAAGCGCGCTGGGTATCGGCTGCAGTTTCGGCTGTCGGATGTGGTCAGCACACGCATGTATCGGACGTTTCCGCAGATGTGGGAGGGCTGGACCAAGAACCTGGCGCTCTTGTTTCCCAATCCCCGCGGACTGGCTTTGCGACGGAGTATTGAGTTCGGCTTGATTGCGGCCAGCGGAGTGGCGATGGCGAATGCGGCGCTGATCGAGCACGATCCGGCAGGCGTGGCGATCAACGGCGTGCTGGCATTTGGGCTGCTGGTTTTCTTCTACCAGCGAATCCAGCGGGCGCATTTTGATTGGCTGTCAAATGCAGTATCCGTGCTTGGGCTTCCGCTTTTTGCGATACTCTTGCTGCGCTCTTACATCTGTCATAAGCGCGGCTTTGTAAACTGGAAGGGAAGGAAGTTAGCAACTAGCGCCTAGCAATTAGCACTTAGCATTTGGCACTTAGCAATTTAGCATTGAATCTCCATGGCAAAATGCCAAGTGCCAAACGCTAACCGCTACTTGCTAACCGCGAATAGCTCAATGCTTGTAGCTCATTGCTAGCTTCTACCAACATGATCTATCTAACTCGCAAATGCGAATTTTCGGCCTCGCACTACTATCACAATCCTGAGCTGAGCGCGGAAGAGAACCGGCGGGTTTTCGGCAAATGCGCCAACCTCAATGGACACGGTCACAACTACACGCTGGAAGTGACGGTGAAAGGGGATGTCAACCCCAGTACCGGATTTGTGCTCGATCTCAAACAGCTGAAAGACATACTGGACAGTGAAGTTGTCGATGCCATGGATCATCGGCACTTGAACAAAGAAGTACCGGAGTTTGCCTCGCGGATTCCGACGACGGAAAACCTGGCCGTTGCCATCTGGGAGCGTCTTGCAGCTAAATTAAGTGTGGCCATGCTACATCGTGTGCGTTTGTACGAGATGCCCGATTTATTCGTCGATTACTACGGAGAAGAATGAAGGCCCACCTGACGCGGCGGTACATGATTGCTGCTTCCCATCGATTGCACAACGCTGCCTTACCGGATGCGCAAAATCGCACAATATATGGCAAGTGCAATAATCCGTACGGTCACGGCCACAACTATGCGATCGAGGTCACGGTGAGCGGGCAGATAAGTCCGAGCACAGGCATGGTCTGCAACCTGGGTGACCTGGACGAATGTTTCCGGCGCACGGTGGCGGAGCGCTTCGACCATCAGAACCTGAATATGCGTCCCGAGTTTGCGGAACAGGTTCCCACGACAGAGAACCTGGCGACCGTGATTTATGACATTTTGAAACGGGAGTTCCATGCCGCTCATCTAGAAAAGGTACGGATTGAAGAGACGCGCAACAACAGCTTCGAGTACTACGGCGCAGCCCAACCATCTTGAAGAGAAAGTGCTTCCCCCCACACGACTGGGAGAACCATGAAAGACACAATCGAAACACCAACGGTAACCAGTGCGAGTTTTGAGGAATTAACACGCGAGTTCCTTGTACGCCTGGGCGAGGACCCTGATCGCGAAGGACTGCTTCGGACTCCGGAGCGCTTCGCCAAAGCCTTTCAGTATCTGACAAAGGGGTACAACGAAAACCCCGAGGAGGTGCTGAGCGGTGCGCTGTTCGCCGTCGATTACGACGAGATGGTCATCGTCAAAGACATCGAGATGTTCAGCCTCTGCGAACATCACATGCTGCCTTTCTTCGGCAAAGTTCACATCGCCTATATCCCGAAGGGCAAGGTCATTGGGATTAGCAAGTTGCCACGGCTGGTAGAGGTCTTTGCCCGGCGGCTACAAGTGCAGGAGCGGCTGACGGTTCAGATTGCCGAGACTATTGAACATGCGATACGGCCGATGGGCGTGGGCGTAGTGATTGAGGCACGCCACCTGTGCATGATGATGCGTGGGGTTGAGAAGCAGCATTCGGCTACCGTCACCTCGTCGATGTTGGGCGCCTTCCGCGCGCAGCAGACACGGCAGGAATTCCTTTCGCTCATCCATCACAAGAACAGCAACGGGTCCTAAACGATGACGGCGGAGAGCGGTTCGTCCAAAGCTCCGGCTGGCTCGCGTTTGTCGGCCAAGGTGGCAGTCGTTACCGGCGGAACTCGCGGCATCGGCCTAGCCATAGCGAAAGCTCTGGCTTCGGAGTCATGCAGCGTCGTCATCAGCGGCCGCAATCATGAGACGCTGGAGCGGGCCGCGGCAGAAATCCGCAGCGTCGGCTCGGAAGGCTGCCACATTGTGCCGACCCTTTGCAACGTTCGCGATCTGGAATCGGTCGAGCGAATGTTCGCAATGGTTGCGAAGGGGTTTGGCCAGCTCGACATTCTGGTGAACAACGCCGGGATTTCGCAATCGGCAGTCCCGGTGGAGAAGACCGACGTTGTCTTGTGGCGCGACATTATTGATACCAATCTGACGGGAACGTTTTATTGCACGCGCTTGGCGGTACCGCTGATGACGCGAGGCGGGACGATCCTGAACATCATTTCAGTGGCGGCGCGGGATTCGTTTGCTGGCTACGCTCCCTATAACGCGTCGAAGGCGGGTGCGCTGAGCTTCACGCTTACACTGCGGCAGGAACTGATGCAGCGCGGCATTCGGGTTACAGCAATTCTGCCCGGCGCCACCTCGACGGATATCTGGCAACAGGTAATGCCCGACGCTCCGCGGGAGAAGATGATGGAGGCGGAGAGCGTTGCGGCCCTGGTGGTGGAGACAGTGGTGTTGTCGCCCAAGGCAAATTTGACGGAACTGGTGCTGGACCCTATTGCGGGAGCGCTGTAGTTTTCGCGTGGATCGCATCGTGTCTCCCCTAACCTGCGTCTAACATAAGTACGATTCATGTTGAATCCCACCATGCGGCGCAAGGCACGGCAGTTCGCTAAACTGGCGCGCCGTTCTGCGCTTACTCCTCGAACCGGATTTGCACACAAACCAATACTCGCCCGGCGTGGCGAACTGGGACTAACGTTCATCGGACATTCCAGCTTTCTCGTCCAAATCGGCGGCAAGAACCTGCTGATCGACCCAAATTTCGCGAGCTGGATTTTCGTGCTCAAGCGGCTCCGGCAGCCGGGACTGACCCTCCACGACCTGCCGCCCATCGATGCCGTGCTGGTCTCGCACGCTCACTTCGACCATCTGCACCGGCCCTCATTGCGCGCCATCGCTCGCGCTACGCGCCGAAAAACTGGCAAGCTGCCCGCCATCGTCGTTCCGCAGCGGGTTCACGATCTGGTGGATGACCTCGGTTACGCCCGCGTGATTGAGATGGACTGGTGGGAGAGCCTGCAGTTGGGCTCGGTGGAAATCACTCACACACCTGCAAAACACTGGGGAGCGCGCGTTATCCACGACACGCATCGCGGCTATGGCGGATTCGTGCTGCGAGGGCCCCGCCACTCGTTGTATCACTCGGGAGACACGGCTTATTTTTCCGGGTTCCAGGAGATACGGGAGCGGCTCCATCCCAAAGTCGCGCTGTTGCCGATCGGGGCTTACTATCCGGAATCGTATCGCAACGTACATACCAGCCCGGAAGACGCGGTGCAGGCGTTTCGCGATCTCAGAGCACAATGGATGGTGCCGATGCACTATGGAACGTTTCGCCTGGGCCATGAACCGATCGGCGAACCGCTGGAGCGTTTGATGGAAGACGCCCGGCGTTACGGCGTCGAGGAACAGGTCTGTGTTCTGGAAGAGGGCGTGACGAAGATCTGGGAATGAGAAACAATTAGCGACTAGCTCTCAGCGTCCCGCGCTTTCGGGTGGGGCCTCCACGCCGTTGGCGCAGCTTAACTCAAACGCAAGCGGGTTCCTCCGTTAGGTGAGGGATGAGAACGGCGCGAGATAGTCGTGCCGGTTTACAGGTTGAATTCTTCCTGGTAATCCTTCCAGATTCCACCCTGATAGATCTGTCGAACGGGAACATCCTCGGCGTGCTTGGCGCCTCGCGCCCACATCCAGGCCTGGGTCAACTCGTCGGCTTCGAAGTAGCGGATATCCGCTTCGGCCAGGACCGTCCCACCGATGAACATGGCCTTCACTTCTTCCCACTTGGGAGCGCCGACCAGGGCTACGCGCGCGATATGGTCCGAGTACTTGTGCAGAAACCGCAACTCTTCCCAGCGTGCGTTCCAGTCGACGCTGCTGAGCGAGGTGGCATCGATGACGATGCCCAGAGGATGCTTGCCACGCTGCTTGATAGCGAATTCCATTTGCGGCTCGAAAGTATTCAGGTCTTCTTCTGTAATTTCGCCAGACACCTTGAATCCATACGCCCAGCCGCTGCTTTCCTTCATTCGTTCAATCATGCCGGATGGTCCCTTCGCGGAGTTTCGTCTCCATGGATGTGAAACTCAGTCGAGATTACGTGAGAGATCAATGAGGATGCAAACGCCGCTGGCGGGATCGTGGTTGATTCTGCCCAAAACATCCGAAACTGCCCGGGACAAGGGAGTGCAGATAAAACCTCAGTGTCCTAATCCTGCATCGAATTTTGTGCGTCGTATCCAAGGGGCCCTTTGTGTTGTTATACTTCCACGGCACGCAGGAACAAAAACCAAGGCCATGAGATCCGGTCGAATTCCGGCTTGGTTTTATGGTCCGCAGCACTTCCAGGCTCCGATGTCTAAAACCGAAGAAGAGCGGGCACTTCTCGCATCCATCATATCGGGAAGCGATGATGCGATTTTCAGCAAAACGCTGGACGCCGTGATCACCAGCTGGAACCGGGGCGCCGAACGTATCTACGGGTACACCGCAGAAGAAATTGTCGGCCAGCCAGTTTCCGTCCTGGTTCCGGCTGACAGGCCCAACGACGTGCCCGACATCATGGAAAGGATCCTCAACGGAGAAAGTGTGGATCATTACGAGACCGTTCGAAAGCACAAGAACGGCTCTCTGATTTACGTCTCCATCACGGTTTCGCCGATTCGCGACCGCCATGGCGAGATCGTCGGCGCTTCTACCATCGCTCGCGACATTACCTCGCGGCGTCTGGCCGAGGAAGCTCTGCGGGGATCCGAGAAACTGGTTGCTATGGGGCGCATGGCGGCTTCGATTGCCCATGAGATTCGCAACCCGCTGGACGCGGCGCAGAACATCACCTACCTCCTGCAGCAAAACCAAAGCCTGGATGAATCGGCCAGGGAGATGGTGAGCCTGCTCAACAGCCAACTCACTCACATGAGCGAAATTTGCAGCCGCACTCTGACCTTCGCGCGTCCCGGCGACGCTGCTTCCCGAATAGCACTGGCCGGCATCGTTGACGAAGTGTTAGCCATGCAGCGGAAAAACCTCTCGATGAAGGGAATCCAGATCGAGCGCCGCTTTGACGCACCCGGAGAAGTCATCGGCTATCCCGGACCGTTGCGGCAGGTGCTGGTTAACCTCATCAGCAACGCCATTGATGCCATTCCAGCCGGGAAAGACGGAACCATCACCGTTCACATCGCCGACGTACGGCACCCTGCTACCCGGACCGAAGGCGTTCGCATTACTCTGAGCGACACGGGAATGGGCATTCCGCAGGAGAATCTCGAACGCCTGTTCCAGCCGTTCTTCTCGACCAAGAAAGAGGAGGGCACGGGCTTGGGACTGTGGGTGTCTTATGGGATTGTTACCCAGCACGGCGGATCCATTCGGGTCCGCAGCCGGGTGAAGGGACGTTTGCGCGGAACTGTTTTCAGCATTTTCCTGCCCCGGCTTGGCGCACGGGCAAACGGAAACACGCAGGCCGCCTAAAGCTATTTCCCACCGTAGTACCCCTGACGCGTTTGGACGACGAGGTCCTTCGGTTTCGCCGCCAGCAGAATCGTGTGGTATCCCGCGTTCTCCTCGGCGCGCTCGGGAGTGAATCCTAGACTGTATTGATTGCGCAACTCGTCCTGCACCTGCTTGTAGATGGCCTCCACAGATTCCTTCTTGGTGACCTCGAAGAAATGCCCACCCGTTTCCTTAGACAGGCGCTGAAGGACTTTCTTTCCGTCGGGGTGTGACTCGGACGTGGGATAACGTTGCCCTCCCATGGGAGGCCCTCCTGGTCCGCCCCACGGACCGCCTCCTCCCCATCCGCCGTGACGGCCCATGCCGCCAGGATAGCCGCCACCCATGCCGCGGCCGTAGGCGTCGGGATCGGCGAACAGGATGGAGTACACCATGGTGTCGGCGCGCTGCGCAGCTTCGATAGCGTGCTCGAGCGTGTACTTGCTACCCTGGTCAACGCCATCGGTCAGCACGATCAGCGCCTTGCGCCCCTGCTGCTTTTGCATCAGCTCATCGGAGGCAAGAAACACTGCGTCATACAAGGTGGTGCCTGCGGCATGATGCCGTCCGCCATGTCCTCCCCCGCTCGGGTAGCCACCGCCACTACCCCCGCCGCCGGGATAACCACCTCCACCGCCAGGGTAGCCGCCGCCGCTACCACCGCCATTCCCGCCGTTCTGCCCGGGTTCCGCGACGTGGAGACGGTCAAGAGCAGCCTGCAGCTTTGGTTTGGAACTGGTCAGGTCCTGCAGCAGCACGCTTTCGGAATCGAAGTTGATGACGAAAGCTTTGTCCCGGTCCTCGCGCATGACATCGTTCAGAAATTCGTAACTGGCAGTGCGCTCTTCCTCCAGCACGCGGCGCTGGCTCAGACTGGTGTCGACCAGAAGGCCAAGCGTAAGGGGGAGATCGGTATCACGGGAGAAATAGCCGATGGTTTGGGGGTGCCCATCAACCTGGAGTTGAAAGTCGTCCTTCGACAGGTTGGAAACAATTTGCCCGTGCTTGTCGCGTACCGTGGCGAAAACGTTCACCACGTTGACATCTTTTTTGAATGTGGGGGTGCTGGCTGATCCGTCGGCGGCGGTTTGCGGAGTCTGCGCAGAAACCGGCGCAGTACAAAGCGAAGCCGTGACCAGGCAGACCGCCAAGGCGCGTGCGCAGTAGCCAAACAGGGATTCCGCGGGACGAAGACCGATGGTTTTCATTATGAATGTTCAGTGCTGTAGACCCACCGCTCGGTAAGAAGTTGCTGTGCGGCAAAGCCTGCGCACCCCTATTGTGTAGGGGCTGCCGGTAGCGTAGGCGTCGGTAATTGCGCCACCCGCACGATAGTGCAGCTGATTTCTTTTCCCGTCGAGCTCTTCACTTTCCCCTTGTTCCCTTTGACCTGGTAGTCGATGTTGGTGCCCACAACGAAGTCCGTGGCTTTGATCTTGTCGCCCTCTTTGGAGCGGCAAGTGTATTCATGAGTCTGGGCGTCGAAGGTAAAGTCGTATTGCTGGTGCTTGTGGTGCTTCTGCGTGGTGCCGGCGGGCTCGACGTCAGTCAGCTTGGTGGTGCCAGTTTCCTTCTGAGCGGCAAATGCGGTAGCGGTCAGGCACAGGGCAAGTGCCAGAGCTGAGAAATTTCGCATGTATCCGGATCTCCTTGCAAGATTGTAGGGTACAGCCGCAATGTGCGCCAGAGTGCCGGCCCCGCAACCGCACTTTTGCCAAACATAAGTATGTGACGCACGTCACAGACCAGTGCGTAGCCCCGTCACAGCCCCGCGTCCAATCGGACGAATATCTTGGATCTTAAGTTCTTCTACGCGACGCGAGCCGCGCGAATCTGAGTTGGGGGACAGAACGAAGTGAAAACCACAGAATTTCCTGCTGCGCTGGCGGCCGGCACAGCGCCCGCTAATGGCGGAGGCCAATCGTCGCGCCCATCTCCCCAGGGAGAAAAAGCTGCTGGAGGCAAAATGGTAAGGGAAAAAGTCACGCTGGACGGCAATGAGGCGGTCGCCTATGTTGCTTATCACGTAAGCGAAGTTGCCGCGATTTATCCGATTACACCCTCATCGCCGATGGGCGAATCGTCCGATGCATGGTCAGCGATTGGCAAAAAGAATATCTGGGGTGCGATACCCAAAGTTATTGAAATGCAAAGCGAAGGCGGAGCCGCCGGGGCGCTGCATGGAGTGCTGCAGGCGGGCGCCCTGGGTACCACGTTCACCTCGTCGCAGGGCCTACTGCTGATGATTCCCAACATGTACAAGATCGCGGGGGAACTGACGCCCACCGTAATTCACGTTGCGGCACGTTCCATTGCGGCGCAGGCGCTATCCATCTTCGGCGACCATCAAGACGCGATGGCCACGCGCCAGACCGGCTTTGCGCTGTTGTCGTCAAACTCGGTGCAGGAGGCCATGGACCTGGCGCTCATCGCGCACGCAGCCACATTGGAATCGCGCTTGCCATTCCTGCATTTCTTCGACGGTTTCCGAACATCGCACGAAGTGTCCAAGATCGAGCAGCTCTCGCTCGCCGACATGCGCGCCATGATTGACGACGATCTGGTGCATGCGCATCGCCGGCGCGCCCTGTCACCGGATCATCCCGTGCTGCGCGGCTCGGCCCAGAATCCCGATGTTTATTTCCAGGGCAGGGAAGCAGTCAATCCGTACTATCTGGCTTGCCCAACCATCGTGCAGAACGTGATGGACAAGTTCTTCCAGGTGGTGGGCCGCCGCTACAACCTGTTTGACTACGTCGGCGCTCCCGACGCCGAGCACGTCATCATCATGATGGGGTCCGGCGCAGAAGCCGCGCATGAAGCGGTGGATTACCTGGCGGCACAAGGAAAGAAAGTTGGCCTGCTGAAGATCCGGCTGTACCGGCCGTTCTCGATGGAATACTTCCTGAAGGCGCTTCCGGCTACGGTGAAGGGCATTGCCGTACTTGATCGTACGAAGGAGCCAGGAGCCATCGGCGAGCCGATGTATCTTGACGTCGTTACGGCACTCACCGAGGCATTCACCGCGGGTAACTGTCCCCTGCCGAGCTTCCCCAGGGTGATTGGCGGACGTTACGGCTTGTCGTCAAAGGAATTCACGCCTGCGATGGTCGCCAGCGTCTTCAACGAACTGCAGAAGCCCGCGCCGCAGAACCACTTCACCATCGGCATCCGGGACGATGTAACTCTAACTTCGCTGGAATACGATCCTGCATTCTCGTCGGAAGATCCCTCCACCGTGCGCGCTATGTTCTACGGACTGGGCGCCGACGGGACCGTGGGCGCGAACAAGAACACCATCAAGATCATCGGCGAAGATACCGATTTCTACGTGCAGGGCTACTTCGTGTATGACTCGAAGAAGTCCGGCGCAGTGACCACCTCGCACTTGCGCTTCAGCAAGAAACCGATCCATTCGACGTATCTCATCGCGAGGGCTAACTTCGTCGCCTGCCATCAGTTTAGCTTCATGGAGCGGCTCGATGTACTGAAGTGCGCCGAGCCGGGCGCGACCTTCCTGCTGAACAGCCCGTTTGGTCCCGATGAGGTTTGGGAGAATCTCCCGCGCTCCGCGCAAACCTCCATCGTCGACAAGAAGCTGAAGTTTTACGTAATCGACGCTGTGGAAGTCGCACGGGCTGCCGGTATGGGCGGCCGCATCAACACGGTCATGCAGACCTGCTTCTTCGCCATCAGCGGCGTGCTGCCCCGCGAAGAAGCCATCGCCAGCATCAAGCACTCGATCGAGAAGACCTATGGCAAACGTGGTGAGACCATCGTTCGTAAGAACTTCGCCGCCGTGGATGCCGCACTCGAGCACCTGCATGAAGTGAAGGTCCCGACCGCGATCACCTCAAAGTTCGAGCTGCGGCCCTCCGTGCCGGAAGGCGCGCCCGATTTTGTGAAGCGCGTCGAGGGGCCGATGATCTCCGGGGATGGCGATTCGCTGCCGGTCAGCGCGATACCCGTCGACGGTACCTTCCCCACGGGCACCACTAGGTGGGAGAAGCGCAACATCGCACTGGAGATCCCGGTTTGGGATGAGCAGCTTTGTATCCAGTGCGGCAAGTGCGTCATGGTTTGCCCGCACGCCGTGATTCGCGCCAAAGTCTACGATGCTGCAGCCACCAATCACGCCCCGACAGGATTCCAGACAGCAGTTCCGAAGTGGCGCGAATTCAGCAACTTAAAGTACACACTGCAGGTAGCGCCTGAAGATTGTACGGGTTGCGGATTGTGCGTCGCGGTCTGCCCCGCCAAGAGCAAGAGCGAAGCCAAGCACAAGGCCATCAACATGGAGCCGCAGCCGGCGCTTCGCGAAAAGTACAACGAGTATTGGGACTACTTCCTGAAGATTCCGGAGATTGGCCGCGGGCAGATCTCGCACGGCCAGGTGAAGGATTCGCAGCTGCTCGAGCCGCTGTTTGAGTTCTCCGGCGCCTGTGCCGGCTGCGGCGAAACCCCGTACATCAAGGTGATGACCCAGTTGTTCGGCGACCGCGCGCTTATCGCCAACGCTACCGGCTGCTCGTCGATTTACGGCGGCAATCTGCCGACCACCCCCTACACGGTGAACGCCGAGGGACGTGGCCCTGCGTGGTCGAACTCGCTGTTCGAAGATAACGCTGAATTCGGTATGGGCATGCGGCTGGCGGTCGACAAGCAGCACGACTACGCCAAAGTGCTGGTTCGCGAGCTCGCTTCAGAAATCGGCGATGAATTAGCGGTTGCTATCCTCGATGCCGACCAATCGGCCGAGCCGGGTATCTTTGCGCAGCGCGAGCGCGTTGCCGAACTGAAGAAGAAGCTGGCCAATGGGAAATCGGCCCGAGCCAAGGACCTGCTGGCGATAGCCGATGCACTGGTCAAGAAGAGCGTGTGGATCGTCGGTGGCGATGGCTGGGGATATGACATTGGTTTTGGCGGACTCGACCACGTTCTTGCTTCGACCGCCAATGTGAACATCCTGCTGCTCGACACCGAGGTGTACTCCAATACCGGTGGCCAGATGTCGAAGGCTACGCCGCTGGGTGCAGTGGCGAAGTTTGCCGCCAGCGGCAAGCGCACTCCGAAGAAAGACATCGCCATGGCGGCCATCAACTACGGTCGCGCTTACGTGGCGCACATAGCAATGGGCGGCAACGATGGGCAGACGATGAAGGCCTTCCTGGAGGCCGAAGCCTATGACGGACCTTCGCTGATCATCGCCTACAGCCACTGCATCGCTCATGGCTATGACATGGTGTACGGCATTGAGCAGCAGAAGAATGCGGTGAACTCCGGGCACTGGCCGCTGTTCCGCTATAACCCGGCCCTGGTGACGGAAGGGAAGAACCCGTTCCAGCTTGATTCACGTCCGCCCAGCATTCCGCTGGAGAAGTACATCTACAACGAAACCCGCTACACCATGCTGGTGAACAGCGATCCTGACGAAGCCAAGAAGCTGCTCCACGAGGCGCAGGAAAACGTCAACGAGCGCTGGAAGCTGTACCAGCACATGGCGGCAATGAATTTCGAGAAGGCATAAGGGCGAGGAGAGAAGACAATGATCGATCTATCAACCAATTACCTGGGGCTGCGGCTCAAGAATCCTGTGGTGGTCTCGGCCTCGCCGCTGAGCGAGAAGCTGGAGAACTTTCCCCGCATGCGCGATGCGGGTGCAGCGGCCATCGTTATGTACTCGCTATTTGAGGAGCAGATCGAGGCGGAAAGCGAAAACGTGGATGCTGCCCTCGAATATGGCGCGAACAGCTACGCGGAATCGACGTCCTATCTGCCCGACATGCCGAAGTATCATATCGGCCCCGACCGCTATCTCGACCTGCTGCGCAAGGCGAAAAAGTCGGTGGACATTCCGGTGATCGCCAGCCTGAACGGCAAGTCGCGTGGTGGCTGGTCGCAGTACGCGCAGTACATGGAAGAGGCCGGGGCGGATGCGCTGGAGCTGAACATCTTCAACATCCCGACCGATCCCACGGTTACGGCGGCGCAGTTGGAAGATGGTTACGTCGAGCTGGTCCGGGCCATCCGCAAGCAGGTCAAGATTCCGATTGCGGTGAAGGTAGGGCCGTATTTCACCTCGCTGGCAAATTTTGCCAAGCGGATCAGCGAGGCCGGTTCCGACGGTATCGTGATTTTCAACCGGTTTTATCAGCCCGACTTCAACCTGGAGGAGCTGGAGGTCACGCCGAACCTGGTGTTGAGCAGCCCCCACGAGCTGCGTCTCCGGCTCCACTGGGCGGCCATCCTCTATCACCAGGTCGAAACCTATGTCGCCATCACGGGCGGAGTACACGATTCGACCGACGTGCTGAAGTGCATGATGGCCGGGGCGAACGTGGCCATGATGACCTCAGCGCTGCTGAAATACGGCATCGAACATATCGGCGTGGTGCTCTCGGGCATGGAAGCCTGGATGGAGGAGCACGAGTACACCTCGATCAAACAGATGCGCGGCAGCATGAGCCTGGTGAATGTCGAGGATCCAACGGCATTCCTGCGCGGTAATTACCTGAAGATGCTGGGCTCCTACAGCTTCGGTGACACGGGCACTGCGCTGCCCACGTTCTAAGGTTTTAGCGATGGGGGCAGCCTGCGGGCTTGGCTAATGCCTGCAATCGGAGTTCCCGTTTGTGAAGAACTGTAAAAAAGAATGTGGCACAAGTCGTTTTCAACGACTTTTTGGCACCATTTGCGTCTATACTTGTAACCCAAATCCAAGGTGGGCGCCGCAACCCCGACAGCAACCCCAAACGGGCGCCCACCGCCCCCTTTAGTCGTCGTCAAGTGCCAGTTGTCAGCGGTGGTTTCACAAGCGCGTCTTCCATCATCCGATCGATCGTCCCCATTCGAATTGCCGAGTCTCAGCCCAAGGGCGATTCAGTGCAGCCTGCTTTGTAGCGGAGCAGAGGGCTCGTATCGGCGGTAAAATAAGAACAGGCAGTAACCATGCAGTTAACAGTTCTCGATCCTGAAATCCGCAGTGCCCACGAAGCCCAATGGTGGGAAACGATGGCCGATGGCCGTCTGCACTGCTACCTCTGCCCGCGGCATTGCCACATCGGAGAAGGGCAGCACGGCTTCTGCTTTATCCGCAAGAACGAGCACGGGCGGCTGGTACAGCTCGGTTATGGACGTCCAGCGGCGATTGCCATGGATCCCGTCGAAAAGAAGCCGCTCAACCATTTCTTTCCCGGGACGAAGATCCTGTCGATGGGTACCGCAGGCTGCAACATGGGCTGCTTCTTCTGCCAGAACTGGGACATCTCGAAGGCCAGGTCGGACCAGGTGAACTCGCTGGAACTCAGCCCCGGGCACCTCGTGGAGGTTGCGCTGCAGCACCATGCGCCGCATATCGCTTTTACCTACAACGAGCCGACGATCTGGGGCGAGTACGTTGTCGATATTGCGCGCGAAGCGCATGCGGCCGGCTTGAATACCGTTATGGTGTCGAACGGCTACATCACGCGTGAGGCGTTCTTCGATATCTACCGTTACATCGACGCCGCCAATATCGACCTGAAAGCGTTCACAGAGAACTTCTACGCCAAGATCACGCTCACGCATTTGCAGCCCGTGCTGGACACGTTGAAGTGGTTGCGACACGAGACCGGCGTGTGGTTCGAGCTGACGAACCTGATCATCCCCACGCTCAACGATGGCGACTCGGAATTCAAAGAGCTGTGCGATTGGGTACTGGAGAACCTGGGCGATGATGTACCGCTGCACTTTACCGCCTTTCATCCTGATTTCAAGCTGACGGACAAGCCAGCGACCCCGCCGGAGACGCTGCATCGCGCGCGCCGGCTCGCCGTGCAGATGGGATTGAAGTATGTTTACGAGGGCAATATCTTCTCCGACGGCGCGAACACCATTTGCCCGGGATGCAAGCAGGTGGTGATTACCCGCTCGTGGCACTCAGTGATGTCGAACCGCCTAAAGAGCGGCTGCTGTACCAATTGCGGCACGCGCATCGCAGGCGTGTTCACGAAAGCAGAGGCGGAGAAGCGGCGAGAGTGGGCGGGTCCGATGCAAAGAGCGGCGGCTGAGTGATGCCAATCGCTCCCTCGGGGTGAGACTCCAACCCTGAAACGGCGACTCAGTGTAGCCCGGCGTGAAGCGAAGTGAAACGCTGGGTGGAGTAGGAGCGCGTTCCATAGTAGGTCGAAGAAGGGAATTCTGTCGCAAATAATTCCAGCGCAAACATTGCCAAGCAGACGCCGATCACCCACCACGACTCCACCAGATGAAGCCCGGAAGGAAGCTGAACCAGCCCGCTTCGCGAGAGCAATTCCAGGGCCCCGACCGTGGCGTAGACGTTCAGGCCGGCGGCAAAGCTGGTGCCCGCTATCATGGCCAGGGTCTGGTCAGAGTTCAAGTGAAACATCATGTCCGCAGGCGTCATTTCCTGCGAGCTACGTCACTCATGGTTGTGAGCTTTTTCCTTTAACAGGGCGGCTGCGTATTCGAATATAGGGTATATACCGCCTGTTGGAGGTTTGCTTTGCAGCCATTTCGCCATCACGTTGTCGTATGTACGCAGCACAAAGCGGAAAACGTTACCTGCTGTGCCGCTGCGGGTTCCTTTTCTGTATTGGACGCCGTCTATCGCGAGCTGGACTCATCCGGTTTGTCGGATGACGTGATCGTTTCCACCTGCGGTTGTCTCGGCCTTTGCGACAGCGGGCCGGTGATGATCGTTTATCCCGAGGGAACCTGGTATGTGAAGCTCAACCCGGCCGATGTGAAGGAGATTGTGGCGTCTCACATCGCGCAAGGAAAGCCGGTCACGCGGCTGGCGCGCAACGATTGCGCTGCCATGCGCGAGGAGATCCTCGAACATCGCAAGAGGTACGTTGCCATGGTGAACGCGAAAGACGCTGCCGGAATTCTGCCCGACGATCTGTTTGAGACAGTTCGCGCCTTCATGCCCAGCCGGGTCATTCTTACGGCGCTGGAACTGGACGTATTCACAGCTGTCGGCACGGGCGGCACCACCGAAGAGCTGGCCAAACGCATCACTGCCAGTCATCGCGGCACGGAGGCGCTGCTCAACGCCCTGGTAAGTCTGGGGCTGCTGCAGAAAGAGAACGGCATCTTCCGCAACTCGGAGAAGGCGGCACGCTTCCTTGCCGAAGGCTCTCGCGACAGCGCCCGTCAGGCGCAACTCCACACTGCGAATATGTGGAAGAGCTGGTCGCATCTGACCGAGTCTGTAAAGACCGGCACACCCGCCGCCGCGCAGCGAGATGAGTCACGCGTCAAAAGCTTCATCGCCGCCATGGACCACGGCGCGCGCGGCCGCGTTCGCGCCATCACCCAGGCGCTTCAGTTGAACGGCACCCGGCGCATGCTCGATCTGGGCGGCGGCTCGGGAGCATTTTCCATCGCCTTCGCCAAAGCCGTGCCGGCGCTGCACTCTGAAATCATCGACCTTCCGGAAGTAGTGCCGATTGCCGAGGGACATGTCGCGAAGGCCGGCCTCTCCGACCGCATTACCGTTCGTCCCGGCGATATGCTGACGGTCGACCTACCCCACGCGAGCTACGACCTGGTGTTGCTCTCCTCGATTTGCCACATGTTTTCGCCGGAAGAGAATCGCGCGCTATTCAAGCGTGCGCGCGCGGCGCTGGCGTCCAAGGGACGCATCGCCATCTCCGAGTTTATTGTCGACCCGGACAAAGCATCTCCACGCAGTGCGACGCTGTTCGCGTTGAACATGCTGGTCGCCACGAACGGAGGCTCAACCTACAGCGAACCCGAATATGAAGCTTGGTTGAAGGCGGCAGGATTCGGCGAGGTGAAGCGCATACGCATGCCCGGCCCCATCAACCTGATTGTGGCTGAGGCTGTTTAACTGGCGCGCCCATTTTTCGCCGGCAGGATTCAAACAACCGGTTTGGCGGTCCAGGCATAGTATCGTTCCGAAGGGAAATGATGCTGCTGCAGAACGCCGGAGCGAGAAGTAGCCGCAAGCTGATAACAACCGCCTCTGTCGGAGGTGTGCGTTGAAGGGAAGCGGCTCCAGTACGAGCTCGCGGATTTCGGATGCGGTGATCCTCATACGCGCCCTCGTCGGGTGGGTCTTTGTTTCGGAAGGCATCCAGAAATTCCTTTTTCCGGCGCAACTGGGCGTTGGACGATTCGAGAAGATCGGCATTCCCGCGCCGCACTTCATGGCGCCCTTCGTGGGCACAGTGGAGATACTCTTCGGCGGCCTGGTAATTCTCGGCCTTTTCACGCGGCTGGCGGCAATCCCTCTGCTGTGCGTAATCGTAACGGCAATTGTAACGACCAAGTTGCCGATGCTTCACAAGAGCGGCATCTGGAGCATGCTGCACGAAGCGCGAACCGACTTCAGCATGCTGTTGGGGCTGTTGTTTCTGCTGATTGCGGGTGGAGGCGGTCTTGCGCTGGACCGTTGGCGAAGGAATCTCTGATCTGATCCACGATAATCTACGTGCTCCAACCCGAAGTGGCTGCTCCTTCCGGCTTGTTTTGGCCGGGTGCGAGTTCTGTCATCGAAGGAACGCATTTCGAAGCGGCGCTGGAAAGATCACTACATCAGCGGCACGCAACTAAAAATTGCGGATTGGCAACGCCAGTTCTTATTAAACGAATCGAACCTTATGAATCGGGCGGTGTGGGCAAACCCTAGCTAGGTTGAGTAAACTCATTCCCAGGGAGCCGCCCTCTTTCCTTCTAACTTTTCGTTCTGCGGGCAAACCGTCCAGGCACAATGTCCCATCCCAGTTTTTGAGCCTCGCTACATTCAGCGCGGGCAACTCTCATCCCATGCGTATCCCAACCCCACAGGCGCTGCTGGTTCCGTCTGCGAACAAGCCTGCCGCCGCGGATGCTGCCACAAAGAGAGGCTGGCCGTGGAAGAAAGCATGGCTGATTACCGCCTGTGTAGTTGCAGTCTTTGTAGCGGGCGGCATCGTCATGGCGTTGAAGTGGCCGTTCACGCGAGCAGCTTTCACCCGCTCGCTTGAGCAGGATTCGCAGGGCCGGGTTGAGATTGGCTCCTTTCGGCAGACCTTTTTTCCGCATCCAGGCTGCGTGGCGGAGCAGGTCGTACTGGAGCGCGACTCGCAGTCGCCGCGTCTGACCATCAAA
Source organism: uncultured Acidobacteriaceae bacterium (assembly GCA_963846815.1). GTDB lineage: Bacteria > Acidobacteriota > Terriglobia > Terriglobales > Acidobacteriaceae > CAVVDY01. The sequence continues at coordinate 1,691,006 of CAWJXG010000001.1, forward strand.
CGCTTAACCGTAGTCGGCAGCTACCTGGGATTGCTGGATCGTTATATTCCACGCGTAACAGCCGATGGAGCAATTCTCAGCATTCCCCCTGGTGGCTTGAAGGAGCTTTTCGCAAACCGCGTTCCGGGGCAGCATCCCACGAATACCAAGGTCGGCGAGATCGTCGCCGATAGTGCTCAGATATTGGTCGTCACCGAACAGAGTGAGCATCCGCTTGCCTTCAACTTTCGGTCGCTAAAGCTGCACTCTGTTTCCAGCAGCTCGGCGGTGCAATTTGATGCCGCTCTGCTGATACCCATCCTTCCCGGAGATCTGCAGATCCGGGGCTCGATTGGCCCGTTTCAGCGCGGCAATGCCGGGCAGACACAGCTCACGGGCTCTTACACATTCAAGAACGGAAGACTGGATCAGCTCACCGGAGTTGGTGGCGAGCTCTCGTCCAAAGGAAAGTTCAAAGGACAGCTGAGCGCGATCGATGTCGATGGCGAGACCACCACTCCGGATTTTCAGCTCGATATCGGTGTGCATCCCGTGGCTCTGAAAACCACGTTCCATGCCCTCGTAAATGGGACAACCGGAGATTTGCAGCTTGATCCAGTGGATGCCTCCTGGGGAGAAACCAAAATTGTGAGCCAGGGCAAAATCGAAGCCCTTTCCGCCAAAAAGCAAAACAAAACGATTGTGCTGGATATGGTCTGCTCGTCGGGTACGGTGCAGGACCTGCTCCGGTTGTTCGTTCATGATGACAAACCGCCCATGACGGGAGATATCAAGTTTCACGCCGAGGTGTCGGTCCCCCCGGGAGAGCAAAACTTCCTGAAGAAGATTTCCCTGGAAGGGAACTTTGCTATCACTGATGGACAATATGCGAGTCCCGCAACCCAGAAGGAAGTGGACACCCTGAGCGCGGACGCACAAGGGCAGGCCGACAAGATCGAGGACGATGAGGACAGAGACAGGCGCAACGGAACTTCAACCGTCAACCGCGACCTGCAACGCACCACTTCCGACGTCAAGGGGCAGGTGTCTCTGCGCCACGGCGTCGCTACGTTCTCGGAGCTGACCTTCGATATTCCGGGTGCGTCCGCGCTGCTGCATGGCACCTACGATCTGCAAACTCTGAAGATTGACATGCGGGGCCCGGTTCACATGCAAAGCAAGCTGCCGGGTGCGACAACCGGGTGGAAATCTTTTCTCCTGAAAATCGTACAGCCGTTCAGACATCACAACGATAAAAAGGGATCAACCGTGTTTGTGCACGTGACAGGAACCTACGGCCACCCGCTATTCACGGCTGAGCCGGCTGCTGGTGCCAAATAAAGTTTGCGCGTCCAGTTCAGGTCTGCTGTTTCCTTATAAAATCGGCACTTTTTTCCTAAATTAGCTTGTTTCCTGATAAGAACCGGGGCACAATACCGTCCCAGAACATTCGCCTCAAAGCACGATCCTCTTGGCGACACCCCGAGGCGAAAAGGCCCTTCCTCGTTCCAGGACAACAGCAAGAACGACTCTTAAGGAGAAGTGATATGAAGTACTGCGCCTCGATCCTCGCGATTTTCGGCTGCCTTGCGGTCGTGCCTGTGAAGGCCCAAGCACCGCATTTTCAGCATGTCATCGTCGTTGTGCAAGAGAACCGCACACCGGACAATCTCTTCCAGGGATTATGCATGCCGCCGTATGGTTCCAGCCAGTCGTGCAGCACCAGCCCTGGCCCGAACCAGTACAACATTCAGACCTCGAACTGGCGGGACATGTCCACAGCCAAAGGAGTGGCGCAACCCGCACCCGTCGGGTTGGGTGCTCCGTACGATCTCGATCATTCTCATCAGGCGTTCGTGCAGATGTGCGACAACGCGTTTGCCCTGAACACGCCGTGCAGAATGGATGGCGCTGCCCGGGTCTCCTGCTCCGGGACTTGCCCCCAAAAACCGCAGTTCCGCTACCTCGATAACTCGGCGGGAATTCTGAACCCGTATCTCGATATTGCGACACAATACGGGTTTGCGAATTACATGTTCCAGACCAACCAGGGGCCGAGTTTCCCGGCTCACCAATATCTGTTCGGAGGTACGTCAGCGCCGAGTGCTGACGACGACGCCAATGGTATTTTCGCCGCAGAGAATGTATCGCCGGGCTATGCCGACGCCGGCTGCATTGCCGATATGGCCACAACGGTTTACCTGATCCAGCCTCCAGGACACGAAACGACTCAGGTGTATCCCTGCTTCGACCACCAGACCCTGGGCGACTTCCCGCAATCGTTTTCCTGGAAGTACTACACGCCAAGTGCCGGCTCCATCTGGAGTGCCCCCGATGCCATCCAGCACATCTGCCAATCGAACGGATACAACGGCCAGTGCCTGGGCACCGATTGGTCCAACAACGTTGACCTGACTCCCGCCGACGTGCTGACCGACATCAGCGGATGTAATCTGCGTGGAGTAAGCTGGGTCATTCCTGCCGGCCAGAATTCCGATCATCCGGAATATGGCACGGGCGGACCTCCCTGGGTCGCTTCCATCGTGAACACGCTGGGCGCCAGCAACAATTGCGACGGCGGTGCGGGATATTGGGAGGACACGGTTGTCTTTATCGTCTGGGACGACTGGGGTGGCTGGTATGACCACGAACCGCCGAGCCTGGCACAGCAACCGCAGAACGATTATGAGTACGGCTTCAGGGTTCCGTTGCTGGTGGTCTCGGCCTATACCCCAGCCGGCTACATCGATAACAATCGCTATGATTTCGGGAGTCTCGTGCGATTTATCGAACAGAACTTCGGACTCGCGGAAGGTGTGCTGAACTTTGCGGACGCGCGTTCGCAAACCGACCTGACGTCGTTCTTCGGTTCTGCGAATGCTCCACGGACCTTCAAAACGATTAACAGCCCACGGGACGCAAGCTTCTTCATTAACGACAAGACGCCTGCACGCGATCCGGACGACGACTAGCGCGAACCGCAGACGAAGCTGTTTCCGGCCTCTGCAGGAATGCTGAAAGGGAAGGCAAACAGGGCGCGTCAGGGTGGAGCGGGGAAACCTGTATCGAATGGCGCGCCCTGAAAGATTCGAACTCCCGGCCGAGCTATCTTGAGGCAAGTCACGCCAGGATATAGAGCCCAGGTGAACTATCCTTTTCAATAGCCCGTCGTTTTATTGTTGGACTCGTGCTGGGGATTTCCCACACATTCCAGGCGAAGCAATGTGTGGGACACCCCGCCAGTGGACTACTTTGATCCACCTTTTGCGACTAAGGACTTGGGGCCCAGCGTTCCCCCCGAAATCTGCAGTCCGGAACAACACTGGTACACCGTATCCTTGGTTCCCAGATTGCTGTATACAGTCTCGCCGCCAGCAAGGAGATCGAATGCGCCCAGCAGTTGCTGACCTGCGCTGTTCCAGGTGGTACCGCCGTCAAGAGAAAACAGGCCGAGTCCCGTCGCACCAGTTGAATTTCGATACCACTGCTCCAAGGTATTGGACTCCAGCGAAGTCGGGCGAAGCACCAGCCAGTAATTACCGGCTGCCAGGCTCAGTCCGCCAGGAATCGCATCGGCCACAAGTCCGCAGCAGCCTGCGAAATGCTGGCCCGACGACGTAGGACTCGACTCATATAGCAGTTGCCCTGGTTGTCCTGCATTGTCGGCAAAAATGTCGACGGTGAAGAAGTTGTCACCGCTTACATATCCCACTCCAAGATCAATTTGGGTTATGCTTGCGGGACCACTGAGTTGAAATTGGTTGGCGGGCACCATGATGCCTTGTGGCTGGCTCAGCAGGTCAAACGCACCCAGAAGTTGCTGACCATTGCTGTTCCAGGTTTGTCCGCCATCGGTGGAGTAGAGCTGTTCTCCCATGATGTTCTGACTATTCTTGTTCCACGCCAGAGCAGCCGTACCGTTGATATCTGTCGGCTGTAGAACGAGGAAGTAGTTGTTGCCCGCACTCAGGCTTACGCCGGAAATGTCGGAAAGACTGACGACGCCGCAGCACAGGCCGATATCCATCTGGCTGGAAAGGCTGTCCCAATTGGCAAGCTCGTTTCCCGGGAGTCCGCCGTCGTCGGTGTAGAGTGCCACGTTGAACAAATTCATCCCGGAGAGGTACCCAATTCCAATATCTATTCGGGAGACTCCGCCGCTGGCAGCAGCGGTGAACTGGCTAGCGGCGGTGAAGCTTCCTCCGAGAGCCCCATTTCCTGAGACTTGCCATCCTTCCGCGGGGTTATAGACATTGGCACCACTGCCCAGGTCTGCGAAGAACGTCGTGGTGCTTACGGAGAGGGGCGACAATACTGAAGTAGAACTGCCTTGCGAGCCGTCTGTGAAGCTAGTTCCTCGTGTATCAATGTAGCCAAAATAGTTTGCTCCGGTGTTAGCGCCGTTGAACGCCCAGTTGAATGTATTCCCATTCGATACCATGCCTTGGGAGTACTGATAGTAGGCGGAACCTGGAATCGGCGCGCCTGTATTAGGGTCAACCTGATAGCAGTACTGATAATCAGATCCTCCCACACTCCACACATCTGTGCACGCAGTCGAGGTGAATGGCTGCCAACAGCAGGTTGGAGAAATGTTCCATCGTTGGGCAAAGTAAATATTCGACAAGGCGCCGTTGTAGGCGGGTGGCTGCTGGAAGCCAAATCCAGAGCTCAACGATGATATGTACTTGCTAGATACCGTGAAGTCGCTTCCCCGATAGCTACCGGAGGACGAAACGTGCCACTGGTCAGATGAATCCAGCTCGCCCGAGACCGAAAGCGCGATAGGTTCTCCCATATACGTCGATCCAGGATCTAACGAGAAGCTAAAGCTCTGCCCCTTGGGGTCGATAACGCTGGTGAAGTGAAGCTTCGACGAGGAATCGGGACCAAATGTGCTCCCGAGGAAGTCCAGGAACGTCGATTGCTCCGTCATCATGAGTTCGTTCGCCCCTTGGAACGCATTGATCTGCGCGCTCATTGAAGCCGTCGTCAGCAGGATGACTGCGAGCGCAAGGACGTAGAAAGTTCGAATTCGCTTGTTGTTCATAGATTCTCCTTTGAACGTTGAAATTGATTGCCGATTGCCTGGAGCCTATGGCTTCCCCGCTTTGCAGACCGGCTCATTTCCTGAGCTAAGCTCAGTTAAGGAGATCCTGCGTGAGAATCTTTCGGCCCCACATCTTCAAAACTTGCGGGAGCATGCGGCATTACTTCCGGAAGATCAATGCAGCGGAGGTGAGTTGAAGGTGAGTTTGAGGTGAAGCCAACCATCAAGAACGCAAGTTGCTCATTGCGCTGGCATTAGAACCGAGCGACAGCGGCGGGAAGCGGCGAACAAAAGGTTGGCTCCGACAGGACCTACGCCAAAGTTTGCTTTGCAGTTACGTTCATCCGTAGTAAACTTTGCCGCAACTCTGGCCTATCTGATGGATAATACCCTGCGAATACCCGTTCGCTTTGGAGACTTCGAGTTCGACCCGACGAGCGGACAACTTCGCGGGCCAGACCAAACTATCTACCTGCCGGAAAAGCCCTTCCGAGTCCTGGTGGTCCTGATCCACTTCGAGGGGAGGCTGGTCAGTCGCGAGGACATAAAGAAGAGGCTCTGGCCCAACGACACGGCAGTCGATTTCGAGCACGGAATCAACACCGCGATCAAGAGCCTGCGCAAAGCCCTTGGCGATTCTGCCGACAAACCAGCCTACATCGAGACCGTACCGCGGCGTGGCTACCGCCTAATGGTGTCGGTAGAGCCGTTGGTGGATGGCAGGTCGGGAGGGGAGCAGCTCGACTCTCACTCTGATAGCGACACTGTCGAACTCGCGGCAGTGGGCGCGCGGGGAGCGCTGATTGGTAGAACGGTGTCGCACTACCGGGTGCTGGACGTCATCGGTGGTGGCGGCATGGGGATCGTCTATCGCGCCGAAGACCTGAAGCTGGGCCGCGCCGTAGCCTTGAAGTTTTTGCCGGAGGAGTTGGGCAGCGACCCTCTGGCGCTGGAGCGGTTCAGCCGCGAGGCACGGGCTGCATCGTCTCTGGACCATTCCAATATTTGCGCCATCCACGAGTTCGGCGAACACGATGGGTATCCGTTCATCGTGATGCAATTGCTCGAAGGGCAGACCTTGCGCGACCGGCTGGCGGCGAGTCAGGGTCCCCTTCCGCTCGAAGCGCTGCTCGACATCGCAATTCAGGTGAGTCATGGCCTTCAGACGGCGCACGAGAAGGGTATCCTCCATCGCGACATTAAGCCGGCCAATATTTTTCTCACCCGGAAAGGTGTCTGCAAGATTCTCGATTTCGGCCTGGCCAAGCTGCTGGAGGCCGACGAAGAAGAAGCCGCTGCGGTGGCAGGCGCTTCGTCCGTATCTTCATCGCTGATGCCGGCAGGTTTGACGCTTAGCCGAACCGGCTCGACCATGGGAACGGCAGGCTACATGTCTCCGGAACAGGTGCGTGGTGAGAAGTTGGATGCCCGCTCCGACCTTTTCTCCTTTGGCCTTGTTCTGTACGAGATGGCTACCGGGCGACGAGCCTTTGGCGGCGAGACCGCGGCCGTGGTTCAGGCGGCCATCCTGCAAACCTCGGCTGTGCCAGTGCAGGAGCTCAACCCAGCCCTTCCTCCCAAGTTAATTGCCACAATTGATAAGGCATTGCAGAAGGATCGGGAGGCGAGATACCAGACCGCCGCAGAGCTTCTGGCAGACTTGGAGAGCCTTAAGTCTGAAGCTAAGACCCCTCGCTCGTCGCGATTCTGGTCCCGCCACAAGGCGTTGCTGGCAGCGAGCACTCTGGTTGTACTCGGAATCGTTGCCGCGATACTGCTCTATTGGGGTTCCCACAAGACTGCGCCAATTTTCGGCGCGCGAGGCACGTTGGTTTTAGCCGACTTTATCAACACGACCGGCGATGCTGTGTTTGATGGTTCCCTGCGGCAGGCCCTCGCCTTGCAAATGGGACAGTCTCCTTATTTGAATGTACTGTCTGACGCCAAAGTGAGAGTAGCGTTGCAGCAGATGGAGAAATCGCCTGGGGAGCGTCTGACGCCCGACATTGCAAGCGAGATCTGTCTCAGAACCCACAGCAATGCGGTACTGGCTGGATCGATCGCACGCACCGGCAGATCCTACCGCCTTGTACTGAAAGCCCAGACCTGCCAGACCGGACGTGCGTTTGACGTGGTGGAAGCTGACGCGCCGAGCGAGAAGCAAGTACTGCCCTCCCTGGCCAAGGCCGGGAATGAAATGCGCAGAAGATTGGGCGAGTCTCTCGCCTCCGTACAGAAATTCGACCAGCCATTGCTGGAGGCGACGACCACATCGCTAGAGGCGCTGCAAGAGATGTCGAAGACCAGGGCCTATGGATCACCAAGCGAGAACATTCCTTATGTAAAGCGCGCCTTGGAACTCGATCCCAACTTTGCCTGGGCTTACGAACAGCTTGGCGCCGGCTACTGGAATGTAGGCGAGGGAAGTTTGGGAGCGCAGTACATCAGCAAAGCCTTCGAGCTGAGGAATGGAGTAAGCCCGAGAGAGCGCTTCCAGATCGAGACTGCGTACTACTCGCTGGTCACGCGGGAGTTGGAGAAAGGTGAAGAATCGGCCAAAGAATGGGCGCAAGACTTTCCCGGTGATTGGCCTCCCCACAATGCTCTGTCGATCATCTATGCACAACTGGGCAAGGCCGACGACGCGGTTCGCGAGATTCAGGAAGTTATCCGATTAGTTCCGGAGAATGCCGGGGCCTACGGCAATCTTGTCGGAATGGCGAACGCCGCAAACAAGCTAAGCGTGGCCCATTCTGCCTACGATGAGGCGCGCAAGCAAAACCTGGACAGTCCGTATCTTCGTGAAGCTCGGTACATGCTTGGCTTCCTTGAGCATGACCAGGCTGCGATGCAGGAGCAGTTACAGTGGGCCGCCGGCAAACCACGCACTGAAGACGTGTTGCTTCAGCATCAGGCCGATACCGAGTCATACTACGGCCGCATTCAGCAGGGGCGTGAAGTCTCGCGCCGGGCGATCGAGTCGGCCAAAGGATCCGATGCCATGGAGGCGGCTTCGCAATGGGCGCTACGGCAGGCGCTCGCCGAAGCCGAGTTGGGGAACTACACTGTGGCGCACCGGCTGACGGGTGAAGCGCTCGCCCTCGATAACGGGCGAGACAACCGCATTGTCGCTGCACTCGTATATGCCCGTGCGGGAGACGCCGCCAAGGCGAAGAGTTTGAGTGATGTACTGAATCATGAGTTTCCCCTCGATACCATGCTTCAGAATGTATCCCTTCCCTGTATCCGGGCAGCTACAGCTCTGCGGCAGCATCAGCCTTTTCACGCTATCGAGGTGCTCGGAGTAAGTGAGCCTTACGAATTGGGCCAGGGCACGATCAGCTACATATACCCTGCCTATCTTCGTGGCGAGGCCTACCTTCAAACAAACCAGCCGGAACGCGCCGTGGCTGAGTATCGCAAGCTGATCAACAATCCCGGGGTCGTGGGGAATTTTGTTAGCGGGGCCCTGGTTCGTCTGCAACTTGCGCGGTCCCAGCAAATGATGGGTGACAAGGAAGCCGCGCGTAAGTCGTACCAGGACTTTCTTACGCTCTGGAAGGATGCCGATCCCGACACCCCCATCTACAGGCAAGCCAAAGCCGAGTACGCGAAGCTGGAGTAGCGGGATACACAAGAACGCCTATGCCAAAGCCGGGTGGGTCGGTTTTGAGCTGTCTGGCCAGCTCCAAAGCAGCTTCGATCTCCACGAGCTATGGGTAGAGATTCTTGAGGATGTGAAACTCGGGTGTATCTCGCGCATCGTGCAGCGTAGGAGACATGGTTTGAGAACGGATTCAAACAGTCCTGGGACGAGCGAGCGCAACGAGCTAGATCTGATCGTCAGGGTCCGGGCGGGAGAGTCCCTGGACTCCTCCGAAAAGGAGGAAGAAAACGGAACCTTTCGTCCACAGACCTTTGCTGATTGGCGAGATTTGCCGGGTGACGCTTTGGACCGAGAGGACTTGAGAAAGGCGATCCGAGACGCGGTCGGCAAGCTCCCAGAAAAGTACCGGGCCGTATTTGTACTGGCGGATGGTCAATCTCTCGCCTACGCTGAAATCGCCGAGATTCTGAACCTGACAGTCTCGAATGTAAAGACCCGGCTTCACCGGGCTCGGATGATGCTCCAGGAGCACCTGACCCCGGCTTTCACGCCGAGAATGTCCGACCATATTGCATTGTTAAAAGGAATGAACCCATGGTCTCGTGCAAGAAGGTAATTGCAGAACTATCCAATTTTCTTGACCAGAGTGTCGACCCTCACACGAAGGCGGAGATCGAATACCACCTCGCGCATTGCCGCCGTTGCTCGACACTACTTGATAGCACGCGGAAGGTTTTGGTTATCTCGGGTGACGACCGCACCTTCGAAGTGCCCGTCGGCTATAGCGAACGTCTGCACAACAGCCTTAGCCAACGGATAAGGGCTGACTCGCATGGCAACTGAGCTGCGACTTATGGCCGAGAGCATCCCACCGGTCAGGGCCGCCTCCTATGCCCAACATCAGCAACACACCTGCCTTTCCATCTTCCAGGTAATGGGGTCAAATGGTTAAATCGCGCGCCCGAGAGATTCGAACTCCCGACCTTCCGGTTTGTAGTTGCTCGTCGAAACATCCAAGCGCCTGAGCGCCTGTTTACTTAGGGGTGCTCCAGCGCGGTTGGCAAGGTGTCATATCTCGTCCGGTGATGAAGTGGCTTCACTGCTGCGCGAGATCAACAGCGGAGGGCCATTCGTCGTCTGTCGGTTGCCAGCTCTTATCCGGGTTATAGAGTTCCATCTCCTTGGCGATCTTCAATGAGTTCGGGCCCAGGTCCTTCTGATAAACAACTCCGTCATTGCTTACGATGAAGGTCTTCACTCCGGTTACGCGGTACTCGGCGGGTACGGCTACGAGAGCGAAGCCGCCAATCATGATCCCTTCGATGACGTAATCGATTTTGCCCAGCGGCGCGTTCGGCCCCTGTCCCTTCAGGATTTTGAAGTAGTAGCCGTGAAAGCCGCCCTGCTTGACGTTGCTGTAGTTGTAGCCTTCTTCCAGCGCCTTGGCGACCTCTTCGCCGATGGGCCCGCCGGAGGTGCCGTCTTCGTTTTTCCAGTACAGGCCATCTTTTTTGCCCGGCGTACTGATGATCTTCTGCGCGTACTGGTTCACCCCGTCGTGCGGCTCGAGAGCATATTCCTTCTGTGCCTCAACATAGCCGCGGCACACAGTGATGGCATCGAGCTCATTGGCTCCGATGCGGCGGAACAAAATTTCCCGGCGGCCGGCTTTAGCATTGAAGTACCACTTGCCGTTCTTCTTTACCAAAGGAACCGGCAGTGGCCATTCTTCCTCGCCGACAATAATGGTTGCCTGGTTTGGATTCGACTTCGAAATCTCAACGGAGTTCTTGGCGCTCGCCTCCTTTCCAAAATCGATCGCATTATTCTTGTCCCGCACCTGGTCGCCGCCGGAAATAAAGTCCTCTCCATCCGGACCAAATATGGCAGTCAGTTCCGCCACGTCGTAGTCGGCTGCGGCCTTGATCAGCGCATCCGCAGCTTGCTGTGGAGTGTCAAAGGCCTTCGGGCCAGTTGCCGCCGCAGATGTCGCCGAGTGCGACTGGGGTGCAGCAAGAGTCGGCAGCACACACCACACGACGACCAGCATGAGGGCGAAGCTAAATGCCAATATTCTGGAGCTCTGTAGTCTCGTTTTCATATTTTCCTCGCTCACCATGATTTGTCTCTCTACCTCCGCCGTCCGCCGCCACCACCACGAGCACCGCCGCCGCCGCGAGAGCCGCTCATACTGGACGCTCCACGCGAACCACTTGCACGCGCCTGGCTACCGCTCATGCCGCTGCCGGAGCCGCCAAACGCGCTTCGGTTGGTGGAACTCGGCGTGTTGCTGGGCACTCGCTGATTGCCTACCCGAGCGCCCCCGCCTCCGCGATTCGAGTCCATCGTGCCAGCGCTTGGGCTGCGGCCCGTGCCGCGATTACCGGCGCCGGGACCGCTTCCCCGGCTTGCGGTGTCACGCGTTCCTGCGCTCGGACCAGTTCCGCGGTTAGCTGTGTTGCGGCCGCCTGCGCTCGGACCCGTTCCGCGATTGCCTGCGGGCTGCTGGCTGGCACGCGCACCTTGATTCTGCCGCGCATTCGCCTGACGAGACTGCATGGAGTCGCCACGTGCCGTGCCGCCGTACTTGTTAGCCATGGCTCGGTCACTGTAGGGCGCTCCGCCACGATGCTGCGGGTTGTGCTGCCACGTGCTGTTGCCTGCGTTGCCTCGATTTACATTGTTGCGATTGCCGCCATTGATATTCTGTCGATTGCTGTTGTTGACGAAATTGTTGTTGTGGTTGATGTAGACGTTGTTGTTGCCGCCCCATCCGCAACCGTAGCCCCAACCGCCGCCCCACATTGCACCCATAGCAACGCCCACGCCGAACGAGATTGCCATACCCGCTGCGTAGTATCCCGGCGGAGGATAGGCGATCGGAGGATAGGCATAAACCGGCGCTCCGTACACTACCGTCGGGTTGTAGCTGGGCACATACACAACCTGTGGATTTGCCTGCTCCACCACAATGACCTGTTTGCTCTCGACAGTCTTGACTTCTACCTTTTGTTGTTCGGAAGACTTCAGATTGCCGGTGTCTTTTGCCTTCTGGCGCATGCGCTGCACCGCATCCATAACATCGTTCTGCTGCGCAAGAAAGGCATTACCCAGGTCGGTGGTCCATTTAATGTTGTCTGCCAGCAGCTTGACTACCTCCGGCAGACCGGCCAGGGACTGAATGCTGGGGTCCCAGTCCTGCTTCGCCACAGCGTCGGCCAGCGCCTTGTCTTTCAGGTCTTTGTGCTGAGCCATCCACTGCTGCAACTGAATTACCTCCAGCGGATAGGTGGAAGCCACCAAGGTCTGACTGAGTAGGGGGTCGGGATAAAGCGCGATCGGGGCTACCAGTGAATCAAGCTGATCGGCAGGGATTTTGGCTGCAGCCTGGTCGGCCGGGGGTGGCGGCTGTTGAGTCTGGGCTGCCACGTTTACAGGCAGCAGCAATCCCATACAAAGAATGGCGGTGAGTTCTCGAACCGCGCGGCCTATTGCGTCACTACTGAGTCTCTGCTTAAAATTCATAGCTGCTCTCCGTGCTTCTTCGCCATCTCGTCAGCAAAGAGCGGGGAATCCAGACTCTCTACATGGAACTCCGTCTGGAACGACGATCCGCCGCCAAACGCGACACCACTTTGTTCCGTCACCAGGGAGGAGGCGAGATGGGCCAGTCCTGCCTCGTTGACGATGACTACGTTCTTCCGAATGGGGAGTTTGGGCGTCGACTTCCAACGCAACCGATAAGACAACCACAAGTTGCAACCAAAATCCGGCAGGTCTGCTACGGACCACTAACGCGGAGCCCCGGCAATCGCTGCCGACCGTCATAGGTTGACGCCCCGATTCCAGTTCGCCTTGGATTGCGCGTTATAGGCGACTTACACGCTGCAACGGCGAAAGATGTTTGGGTAAGCTCACCAATCATAGAACCTTGGCTCTGCCACAATCAACGTGTATTGAGTCTTTTGTTTGCTACTTAGAGGTGGGTTACGGAGTCTTTGGAGCGAACCTGAAGCCGTTTTACAGTGAGCGGAACGGTTCGGTCGTCCTCGGCCGCACGCGCCGGCCTCCAGCGGTCATCCGGTTTCGATACCGAACTTTCCGCCACCGACAACACTACCGGAAACAGGACGCTGCCCCGCGCGGTGTTGCTCGGGAAGGCCGGTGCGATCACTGCATCGGCGAGCACCACACTGTACGCGAGTCCCATCGAGGGGCGGCCCAACCGGCTCACTATAAACAGGCTGACGCGGCGGGAGGCCTGATTGTTGCGGCGCGACGAGCCCTACTCTTTCCAAACTGACAAAGAAGGGCTTGATCGACGGCAGACCGCACGCCCGGCAACGAGCCGTCGTAGGGCTTGGATTTTCATTGGCTTGTACTAAAGTTGGGCTACGAAGGACTACAACAGACGTCGCAATACACATTTCAGAAGCTGCATAAGAGGTTTGGAATGTGAAAGCTCAAATGGCGCGCCCTGAGAGATTCGAACTCCCGACCTTCTGGTTCGTAGCCAGACGCTCTATCCAGCTGAGCTAAGGGCGCGTGACCTGCAGCAACGTGATTATAACAAATGGCGAAGCCGTCTCGGGACAAAAACCCAAAGGTTCCGTCCTGTCAATTCCGCGGATGTAGCAGTCGTTGGGCGCTCCCGAGCTTCAATCCAGAGAGAGCCGTTTAGCGAATGCAGAAGCCTACTTCAACAGGTCGTGTGCACCGCGCAACGCAAGGTCCAGCACCCGCCCCGGCAGTACGCCAAGATAAATCGTGGCGATCAGGCTGATGGCCAGGCCGAAACCCAGTCCCGCAGGGATGCGCGCCACCGGCGCCTCGAAGCGCTCGTCCTTCATATACATGTAGACGATGACGCGCAGGTAGTAATAGGCGGCGATAGCGCTGTTGATAACGCCGATGATCGTCAGCCCCACCAGGTTCGCCTGCAGCGCGGCGGAGAAAACGTAGAACTTCGCGAAGAAGCCGCCCGTGATCGGAATGCCGATCAGCGACAGCAGGAAGATCGTAAGGATCGCCGCCAGCAGGGGAGAACGGTGGCCGAGCCCCGCGTAATCGTCGAGCGTGACGTAGCGCTCTCCGCGTGATGAGAGGTGGGCCACGATGATAAACGCCCCGACATTCATCGCGGCGTAGGAAGCGGTATAGAAGATTGCCGCCGAGATTCCGGTCTGCTGCGCGGCGGCGAAGGCAACCAGTATGTATCCCGCATGGGCAATCGACGAGTATGCCAGCAGCCGCTTGATGTTCTGCTGCACCAGCGCGCCGATATTGCCCAGCGTCATCGACAGCACAGCCGACACCCAGACCATCCAGAACCATCCTGGAGCCCCGGTAGCGAACAGCACCCGCAGCAGCACGGCGAAGGCGGCAGCCTTCGGCCCGGTCGACATCAGAGCCACCACCGGAGCGGGCGAACCTTCATAAACGTCAGGCGTCCACACATGGAACGGCGCCGACGCGACCTTGAAACCTAATCCAACAAACATCAACGCGACCGCCAGATAAACCAGCACTGACGGATGCGTCTGCATGGCTTTCGCGATGCCGTAGATGTCGGTCGTGCCCGTAGCGCCGAATACCAGCGCCACGCCATAAAGGAAGAACGCCGTGGCAAACGATCCCAGCAGGAAGTACTTCAGCGACGACTCGGCGCTCTCGGCGGTGCGGCGGCGGAATCCGGCAAGGATGTAGGTTGAGATCGAGGAAATCTCCAGCGCGATGAAGATCAGTACCAGCTCGACCGCTGACGTCATCAGCATCATGCCGACGGTGCCGAACAAAATCAGCCCGTAATACTCACCGGACTTGATCTGCTGCACTTCCAGATAATTGAACGACGCAAGCACCACGACCAGCGCGATCAGCAAAACAACAAAATGAAAGAAGACGCTGAAGGTATCAACCCGCACCATGCCAAAGAAGGCATCACCGTAGTTCTGCGCCTGAATCGCGGCCGCAGCCAGGCCAACCAGGAGGCCGATGAGCGCCATCATGCCCACCGTTTTCCTGCCGTCCTTCGGGGGAAGTACCGGATCGACGAGCATGATGAGGATGCCGAACACCGTCAGCACCAGCTCGGGCAGGATCCGAAGGTAATCGACTGTTGGGATCATCGTCCGAACACCGTCATAACAACTTTAGAAATGTGATTGGCCGCAGGAAGCATCGCCTGGGTCGCGCCGTTAAACTGCTTCAACGATGCCGTTACCGACGGACTGATCGAGGAGAGCCACAACATCGGCGCAACTCCCATCACCAGCGCCGCCAGGGCAAGCGGCCACAGCGCAATCTGTTCCCGGGCATCGAGGTCCGGCAGGGTTGCATTTACAGGTTTCGTGATTGGCCCCTGGAAGACGCGCTGGAACATCCACAGCAGGTAGCATGCGCTCCAGATCACGCCCGTAGCAGCCAGAATCCCCCAGGCCTGATGTGCCTGGAAGGCCCCGCTGAGCACCATGAATTCGCCGACAAACCCGTTCAGCAGCGGTAGTCCCACGGACGACAGCATGATGAATGTGAAGAACGTCGCGTAGATTGGCATGGGCGTCGCCAGCCCGCCGAATTCATCCATATCGTAGGTATGCCGCCGGTCGTAGATCATGCCCAGCAGCATGAACAGCGCGCCGGTGGAGACGCCATGGTTCAGCATCTGGTACACCGCGCCGTCGACGCCGATCTGGGTGAAGCTGAAGATGCCCAGCACTACAAATCCCAGATGGCTTACTGACGTGTAGGCGATCAGCCGCTTGATGTTGGGCTGGATCATCGCCACCAGCGCGCCATAGATGATGCCGACAATGGCCAGGGCTGCGATCCATCCCGCGTTGCTCTTGGCTTGCTCGGGGAAGAGCCCAATATTGAAGCGCAGCAGACCGTACGTGCCCATCTTCAGCATTACGCCCGCGAGCAGGACGGAGCCGGCTGTGGGCGCCTCCACGTGCGCGTCCGGCAGCCAGGTATGCAGCGGGAACAGCGGTACTTTCACCGCAAACGCTACGAAGAAGCCCAGGAACAGCCACTTCGCCGCCGCGGCAAATCCCGGGATTTGGCCGGAGAGGATCGCCTGCTGAATGGTGATGAAGTCAAAGGTGTGGACGTTCGCGTACAGCCACAGGATCGCCGCCAACATGAACACCGACGCGATCATCGTATACAGAAAGAACTTCACTGCGGCGTAGATGCGGCGCCCATGCCCGTACATCCCGATGATCAGTGCCATCGGGATGAGCGTGGCTTCCCAGAAGAAATAGAACAGGAAGAGGTCGAGCGAGACGAAGACGCCGATCATCGCCGTCTCCAGCACCAGCATCAGGATGAAGAATTCCTTCACCCGCTCGTTGATCGACTTCCACGAAATCAGCACACACAGCGGCATCAGGAACGTGCTCAGCACGACCAGCCAGAGTGAGATGCCGTCGACTCCAACGTGATAGTGAATGAGGGGGTGGGGAATCCAGGGAACGTTTTGCTCGTACTGGAAGCCGTCGGCCCCGCGCGTGTAATGCCACGGCAGGTGCAGGGAAGCGAGGAACGTGATAATCGATACGCCGAGCGCAAAGTAGCGGATATCGCGCGGGCGCTGCGGCAGGAACAGCAGCAGAATGGCCCCGGCCAGCGGCAGGAAGGTGACGATGGTGACGATATTCTGATTGATGAAGTTCATCGCAGACCTCGCCAGACCATGAAGACGATTACCGCCGCAGCCCCGGCGGCCACCCATCCGGCATACGAGCGGATGTTGCCCGACTGCATTCGCCGCATCCCATTCGAGATATCCTGCGCCCCGGCAGCACTTTCATCCACGCCACGGTCGATGATGCCCTGGTCGATGCCTTTCCAGAAGACGTATGTCGAAAGCAAGATCAGCGGGTGAATAATCACCGCTCCATAAAGTTCGTCGATTCGGTACTTGTCGAGCACCAGGCGATAGAGCCCGCCCGCGCCTGCGGCCATTTTCGCCGGCAGATCGGTGCGCTTGTGGTAGAGGTACCAGGCGCCGATGAAGCCGATAAGCGCAACCCCGACGGAGATGCCCATAAACATCAGTTCGGTGCTGGTCTCTTCATGTTCGGCAGACTGTTGCCTGGCGCTCTCCTCAGAGTTAAGTGCATGAATGTAGGAGTGCACCGGCGGCGCATATTGCGCGAACACCGGATCAAGGAAATGTTCAAAGTGGTCTGCGCCGCCGAGCGCCTTCGGAACCCCAATCCACCCGCCGATGAGTGACAGCGTGCCGAGAATCACTAACGGAACAACCATCACCCACGGACTTTCATGGGGCGTGCCGCCGTGGCCGTGGCTTCCGGGAGTGGCCGCGACATCCTGCGCGTCATGAACCGCGCCCGTGTGGCCGGCGTGCTGCGTGTCAGCATCGTGACCATGTCCGGCGGTAGCAGGATTCGGTCCGCGATACTCGCCAAAGAATGTCATGAACCACAACCGGAACATGTAGAACGAGGTCATGCCCGCGGCGATGATTCCGACAAGCCACAGGACGTGTTGGCCGCTCGCCCATGTCTGCCACAGGATTGCGTCTTTCGAGAAGAACGCTGCGAACGGCGGCAGTCCGGCGATCGCGAAGGTCGCCGAGGTCATCGTCCAGAAGGTCCACGGCATATACTTCCGCAGGCCGCCCATGAAGCGCATGTCCTGCTCGCCGCCCAGGCCATGAATGATCGAGCCCGAGCAGAGGAACAGGCAGCCTTTGAAGAAGGCGTGCGTCATCAGGTGGAAGATGCCCGCTCCGTAAGCCAGCACGCCCGCGCCCATGAACATGTAGCCGAGTTGCGAGACGGTCGAGTACGCCAGCACCTTCTTGATGTCCGTCTGCACAATCCCGATGGAGGCGGCGAAGATCGCGGTCAGGGTCCCGATCACTGCAACCGTCAGCGCAGCGTTGGGGGCGCGGTCGAAGATCGCATGCGAGCGGCACACCATGTAAACGCCGGCAGTGACCATCGTGGCCGCGTGGATCAGTGCCGAAACCGGCGTCGGACCTTCCATGGCATCGGGCAGCCAGACGTACAGCGGAATCTGCGCCGACTTGCCGGTCGCCCCCATCAGCATGAGCAGGCCGATGGCGGTCAGCAACCCGGTTGTCGTCTCCACGCCCATACCGGAAACGGCCTTGAACACCGCGTCATATTGCAGCGTGCCAAAGTGCTTGATCAGCAGGAACAGCGCTATGAGGAATCCGAAATCGCCAACCCGATTGGTGATGAAGGCTTTCTTGCCGGCATTCGAAGCCGAGGGCTTCAGGAACCAGAAGCCGATGAGCAGATACGACGCCAGGCCCACGCCTTCCCAGCCGACAAACATCAGCAGGTAGCTGTCGGCCAGCACCAGCGTCAGCATGAAGAACATGAAGAGGTTCAGGTATGAGAAGTAGCGGTAATAGCCGCCCTCATGCTCCATGTAGCCGACGGAGAAGATGTGGATAACAAATCCCACGCCGCTGACCACCAGCAGCATCACCAGCGAAAGCTGATCGAGCCAGAACCCGTAGTGGACGGAGAAGCTGCCGGATGCTATCCACGTGGCATGGCGCTCGATATAGGGGATCTGGTTCGCCGGCAGCCCGAAAAACTGAATCGCCACCCAGACCGCATAGCTGAACGCCAGTGCCGTCGATCCCAGGGCGATGGTATTGACCACCGCTTTGGAAAAGCGCCGGCCCAGCAGCCCATTGATGGCGCCTCCGGCCAACGGCAACAGCGGAATGATCCAAAGATGCATAGGTCAGCGATGCCAGGTAGAGCGGGCCTTCAGGCCCGCGTCCCGGCGCCTTTCTCTCTTTCTCCGGCGCCGGGGTGTGCGACCTCGGCGCCGGAGTGTTTACGTGTCCAATGGACGCGGCGCTGAAGCGCCGCTTACCTCACAACTTCAATAAATTCACGCGGTCCACATTCAGCGTTTCCCGCGTGCGGAAGACAGAAATAATGATTGCCAGTCCAACGGCTGCTTCAGCGGCCGCCACGACCATCACGAAGAACACAAATACCTGACCGCTTAAATTGTGTAACTGCGCCGCAAAGGCGACGAAAGTGAGATTGACCGCGTTGAGCATCAGCTCAATCGACATAAAAATGGTGATGATGTTGCGCTTGATAAGAAATCCGGCCACGCCACAGGCGAACAGGATCGCGCTCAGAATGAGGTAATACGAAAGAGGGACCATCTAGTCTTCCTCCCTCCGCGCCAGCACCACGGCGCCCATGATGGCGATCAGGATCAGAATCGACGTGACTTCAAAGGGCAGCAGGTAATCGCGGAACAGCAGGTGCGCGATGGTCTGAGGAGCGCCGAACGACATCGTGCCATTGGCCACCCGCGGCCCGCCAATGCCGATGTGGTCCATCCCCGTCATGTGACTGACAACCGCGGCGACAACGCCCAACCCGATGATCAGCCCGGGTACTCCCAGCAGGAGCGCCACCCGGCTGGCGTGCGGCGTCCGCTCTTCCTCGCCGGCATTGAGCAGCATGATGGTAAATACGAACAGCACCATCACCGCGCCGGCGTAGACGATAACCTGTACGGCTGCGACAAACTCGGCCCCCAGCAGCAGGTAGAGCAGGGCCAGCGAGCCCATCACCACAATCAGCGACAGGGCGCTGTTGATGGGGTGGCGCTGCACCAGCAGGTTGATGGCCCCGCCGACACACACCGCTCCGAAGATGAGGAACAGAATTAAATGCATCATGAATGTTCAGTACCGCTATTCGCTCCCACGGTGGTCATCCCGAGCGGAGCGAGACGCAAATCGAGCGCAGTCGAAGGACCTGCTTTTCGTTGCACCTCCTGAACAGGTGTCATCCTGTGCGAGGAGCGCAGCGACGAGTCGAAGGACCTGCAGTTTTCCTCCGCGAAAGTCTGCCGTCCCTACGGGACTCGGCTCGTAATTAATAAGCTCTCCCAGTGCTGAAACGCTGGGCTATGATCTTCTGTCCCGCTATGCGGGACTTTTAATTCGTTGCATCAAGCAGCGATGCTCAATACGGCTGGCATCCGCGTTTTCTGTTCTGATACCTGAACCCTGACACCCGAATACCCGACAGCTAGAAACGTCTCACTGGCAACCGACCACTGATCACTGACAACTGACCACTGGCAACCGACCACTTTTTACTTCAACGCCACCACCAGGCTGGTCACGATAATGTTTGCCAGCGCCAGCGGCAGAAGAAACTTCCAGCCAAACGCCATCAACTGGTCATAGCGGAAGCGCGGCAACGTCCCGCGCACCCAGATGTAAATGAAGATGAAGACCATCACCTTCAGCACAAACCACAAAACCGGCAGCAGTACGTGCAGGATCGGCGGCCCAAACACCGGCCCCGCCCATCCTCCGAGAAACAGCACAGTCGCCAGACAAGCGACGGTGAACATGTTCGCGTATTCCGCCATGAAAAACATCGCGAACTTCATGGAGCTGTATTCGGTGTGATAACCCGCAACCAGTTCCGTCTCCGCCTCAGGCAGATCAAACGGAATGCGATTCGTTTCCGCGTAAGCCGCCATAATGTAAATAAAGAACGCCACAATCTGGCCGGTAAAGATGTTCCACTTGGGTATGAAGCCCAGCCATGTTCCCATCTGGGCATTCACAATGTCGCGTAGGCTGAAGCTGCCGGAATAAATCAAAACTCCGATCAGCGAGAGGCCAAGCGCGATTTCGTAGCTCACCATTTGCGCCGAGGCGCGCAGGCTGCCCAGCATCGAGTACTTGCTGTTGGAAGACCAGCCCGCCAGCGCCACGCCATAGACGCCGATCGAAGTTAATCCCAGAATTACCAGCAGTCCGATGTTGACGTCCGCAATCTGCAGCGGCGTGTGGACCGAGCCGATCGTCACCCAGGGACCAATCGGAATCACCGCGATGGCGGTCAGCGCCACGGTCAGCGACAGCACTGGAGCCAGAAGATATAAGGGCTTATTAACGTAAGGGGGTGTGAGGTCTTCCTTAAAGATAAACTTTAAGCCATCGCAGAGCGGCTGCCAGATGCCGAATGGGCCCACCCGCGACGGGCCCCAGCGGTTCTGGATGTGCGCCACGACTTTGCGCTCCGCCAACGTGGTGTACGCGACCGCCGTGAGCAATATTGCCAGCGCGATCACGATCTTGATCAGCGAGACGAGAATGAAAAGTCCGATGCTCATGAATGCAACTTCAAGTTACGAGTTTCGAGTTTCCAGTTAGCTGCGAGCCACCAGCCGGTTGAATCACGTCCCGAGTTCCGGCAGCGTTTCTCTTCGCTGTCATCCTGAGCGGAGCGAAGGACCTGCTTTCGTTTCCGCCTCGAATAATCTGCCGTCCCTACGGGACTCGCATCCTGATACTCCGCCTCCCAGCGCTGAAGCGCTGGGCTATGCTCTGTTGTCCCGCAAAGCGGGACGGGTGCTTCTCAACTTGAGCAACAACTCGAAGCCAACTCCAGTGCTTGTCCGAGGTTCCTACTGACACCCAAATCCCCGACAGCTTTTTCTGACAACCGACCTCTGACCACTGACAACTTCTTCTAGTCCGCCGCGACTTCTTTGTCCGCGGGCTCGGTCCGATAGCGCTCCATTACCGTGTTCAGCGTCGCCGAATAGCGACCCAGCGTGCCTGACGTGAACAGCGTATCGTTCGATGGCAGAATCAATTCCGGATGTCCCGTGCCGGTTTCGCCCGTGATTTGTACCAACTGCGTGTGCTCGTCCTGTCCCGCCATCATTCCCAGCCGCGAGATGTCGTATCCCGGGACCAGCCGCTGAATCTCGTCCAGCATGGCGACAGGATCGAACGGGCTCATCTTGGGCTCCAGGTCGTGCGACTCGAGCCAGACGGCGTGACGGTCGGCTTCGCCTGACTGCGCTCCGCGTGACTGTCCCATGTCGGCTCGCGTACCATCCCCGCGGAACGGCACCAGCTTGCGGACCTCGTAGCCCATGGTGTTCGCGATGCGAACAATGCATTCAAAGTCGCTGCGCACGCCCGAGAAGTCGCCCGCCTTCTTCAGCATCTGCAGATCGCCGTAGGTGTTGGTCATGCTCCCGGCCTTTTCGTAGGCGTTGGCGACGGGCAGCACAACATCGGCAGCCAGCGCCGTCTCGGTCAGAAACATGTCCTGGACCACAGTAAAGGTGTTCTGCAACACAAACGGATCGATGTTGTAACGGCTGAGGGGATTCGACCCGGCGACATACAGCATCTTCAGCTTGCCGTCTTTTGCCGCATCCATCATCTGCAGCAGGTTCAAGCCCGGCTGTTTCGGAATCTCATCCAGCCACTCTTCGTGATAGCGGGTCGTCGCGGTCACCGGCGCATATCCCGGAAGCATGTCGGGATACAGACCCATGTCGGCAGCGCCGCGCGAGTTAGCGTAATCGCCCAGGCAGGCCAGCTTCGCACCTTGCGCCAGTCCGAAATCCACCAGTGTCTTCACGTCGCCGCCGCGCAGCTCAGAGCCGAACACAATCACCAGCGGCTTCTCACCCTTGATCTTCTCGCGCAAGTCATTAAGCACTTCGCGCGTGAGATGAGGCGACAGCACCGCATCGCCCGCGGAATCACTGCCCGCCAGGAACTTTACAAAGCTCGCTTCGGAGCCGGGAGCGATCTGCGCAAATGCCGCCGCCTGCCGGCGCAACTTGATCGGATAAGAATTCACCACGTACACCCGCGCTCGCCGCAGACGCACATTGGTGCGCAACTGCCAGGCCAGCAACGGATGCTGGTCGGTCGGGTTGTTGCCGATCAGCAGGATGGCCGGAGCTTCACCGATCTCGCGCAGCGAAGCAGTCGCATTTTCCTTTCCCGCTACGGCCGAAGCGAAAGCAGGGAAGTCGGCGGTGCGATGGTGATCGATGTTGTTCGTCCCCAGCACCAGGCGGGCAAACTTCTGCAGCAGATAATTTTCTTCGTTCGACGTGCGGTTCGAGCCGATGACGCCGACTGCGCCAGGGCCTTCCTTAGTTAAGACGTCTTTAAACTTTGCAGCAATCAGCTCGAATGCCTGCTCCCAAGTGGAGGGAACGAATTTGCCGTCGCGCTTGATCAGCGGCTTGGTCAGCCGGTCGTCGCTGTGGGCGAAGTCGAAAGCGTAGCGCCCCTTGATACAGAGGAAGTCGCCATTGATGCCGCTCTTGTCGCGGTTGTCGCCGCGCACAATCTGCATGCCGGTATCGGCGCGCCGCACCCCCAGCGTGGTCTTGCAGCCGTCGCCGCAATGGGTGCAGGCGGTGCCGACGTGCTTCATCTCCCACGGCCGCGTCTTGTAGCGATAGGCTCCCGAGGTCAGAGCGCCGACCGGGCAGATGTCGATGCACATGCCGCACTCTTCGCACTCCAGATGGTCCTGTTTGTTGGGAGCGATGATGGCGCTCGATCCGCGATTCTGGATGCCCAGCGCCCAGACATCCATGCCCTCGCCGCACACGCGAATGCAGCGGTAGCACAGAATGCAGCGCGGACGGTCGAAGTACACCACCGGCGACCACTGCTGCTCTTCGCGGTGGTTTTTCAGCTCCATGTACTTCGATTCGGCAGCGCCGTAGGTGAACGTCATGTCCTGCAGTTCGCACTCACCGCCGGCATCGCAGACCGGGCAATCGAGTGGATGATTACCCAACAGCAGTTCGAGCATCGATTTGCGCGCCTGCTTGATCTTGTCGCTTTCGGTAGTGACCACCATGCCTTCGGCGACCGGCGTGGTGCAGGCCGTCTGCAGCTTGGGCATCTTCTCGATTTCCACCAGGCACATGCGGCAGGCGCCCTGCAGCGAGAGCCCGGGGTAATAGCAGAACGAGGGCACATGGATGCCCGTGCTCTTGCACGCTTCAATCAGCAGCGTCCCCGCAGGAACGGTGAGCTTCTTGCCATCGACAGTAAGTGTTACGTCAGCCATAAGAAAGCAACTAGCAACCAGCAACTAGTAATTAGCAAACTCAAATCGGGTGCCCCATTCCGGCTTCCTTCGCCGGGGTGGGGATTTTCTAAACTCCCACCAACTCCACCGCGTGCTCATACGGGCACGGCTTTCCGTCCAAATGCGCTTCAAACTCTTCCCGAAATTTCTGGATGTACGAAATCATGGGCATCGCCGCCGCATCGCCCAGCGGACAGAACGTGCGCCCGAGCATGTTGTCGGCCAGGTACTTCATGTTGTCGATGTCCTTGGCCACGCCGCCGCCCGAGTGAAAACGGATCAGCGTCTTCTTCAGCCAATCGGTCCCTTCGCGGCAGGGAATGCACCAGCCGCAGCTTTCGTGCTGATAAAACTTCATCACCCGCAGTGCGAACTTGACGATGCACATCCGCTCGTCCAGAACAATGACCGCGCTGGAACCCATCATTGAGCCGGCTTTCACCATGCCGTCGTAGTCGAAGGGGTAATCAATTTCGTCGGGCTTGAGGATGGGCACCGACGAGCCGCCGGGCACCACCGCCTTCAGTTTGCGGCCTCCCTGGATGCCGCCGGCAACTTCGTAGATCAGCTTCTTGAAGTTGTAGCCCAGGGGAAGTTCGTAAACTCCAGGCTTCTCCACGTTGCCGCTGATGCTGACCAGGTGCGTGCCGCCGTTCTTCGGCGTGCCCAGATCGGCAAACCACTGCCCGCCCTTCAGCATGATGTGCGGAACGCTGGCCAGCGTCTCGACATTGTTGATAACCGTCGGGCCGCCCCAAAGTCCTACCACGGCAGGGAAGGGAGGCTTGATGCGAGGCACGCCGCGCTTGCCCTCGAGCGATTCCATCAGCGCCGACTCTTCGCCAACTTCATAAGCGCCTGCGCCGGAGTGGATATAAACGTCCAGATCGCGGCCTGAACCGAAGATGTTCTTGCCGATGAAGCCGCGCGCGTACGCGTCGGCCACGGCCTTTTCCATGATCTTGACCAGGTAGCGATACTCGCCGCGCAGATAGATGTAGCCGACCTTTGCGCCGATAGCGGTCGCGGCGATCATCACGCCTTCAATAATGGAGTGCGGATCGTGCTCGAAGATGAGCCGATCCTTGCAGGTGCCAGGTTCGCTCTCGTCGCCGTTGCACAGAACGTACTTCGGCTTGGCCGACTGTTTGGGCACGAACGACCACTTCAAGCCCGTGGGGAAGCCGGCGCCGCCGCGGCCGCGCAGGTTCGACGTCTTGACCTCGGCGATAATCGCGTCCGGCTCCATGGTCAGCGCCTTCTGCAGCGCCTTGTAGCCGTCGAGCTCGAGGTAGCGGTCGAGATTGGTCGCGCCCATGCCAAAGCGCCTGGAGACGACCTTCACTTCATCGGGATGGGAAACGAGATAAGCCATAAAAGCAGCTAGCAGCTAGCAATTAGTTTTTACCTTTCGGGCGGTGTCGACCTTTCGTATAAGCGAGGCGAGCATTCGCTGCACCTCAAGGATCTCTGGTTGGAGTTTCTCGTACGTCTCGGTGGAGAGAAACCCCGGATCTTCCGACAAAAGCGCAAAGTATTCGAGTTCAACCGCCGATCCTGCAGCAGTGTTCAGAAACTTGTGAAATTCTCCGTTGCCGGTGCGACCGCAGCCTTCTGCAATGTTCGCAGCTATAGATGAACTGCTTCTCCGCATCTGGCTGGTGATGCCAAATAGTTCTTCGCGAGGAAATGTCTCTGTGGCCTTGTAGACGTCCAGCGTCAGTGCGTGTGCCCGCTCCCAGATTGTCAACCGTCTAAAGTCCTTCACTCTTTCTCCTAATAAAGGGCCGTACGAATGATCTTTGCTAGTTGCTAATTGCTAGTTGCTAATTGCTGTCTTACTGCTGTTCCTTCTTCTTGATTCCGTCAATAATCTCGTCCAGCTTTTCCGGCGTCAGAGTCTCGTGATAGTCGTAATCCACCTGCATCGCCGGAGCCCATGAGCAGGCGCCGATACACTCGACCTCTTCCAGATGAAACAGCCCGTCGGGCGTATCTTCCTTGTTGCCGATGCCCAACTTTTTCTTGCAATGGTCAAAGATCTCGTCCGCCCCCCGCAGCAGGCAGCTTACGTTGGTGCAAATCTGCAGGTTGTACTTGCCGACCGGATGGGTGCGCATCATCGAGTAGTAGCTGATGACATTGCGCACTTCCAGGTCCGACAACTCAACCCGCTGCGCGATCTCATGAATCGCATCGTCGGTCAGTGATCCAAGCTCGTCCTGGATATAAAGCAGGATCGGGACGAGCACCGAACGCTTGGTCGGATAGTGCGTAATCATCTCCGAGAAGCGCTGTTCCAGTTGGTCAGAAAATCTCATGTTCAGCCACTAGCAATTAACAACTAGCAATTAGTAAAACTCTGTCATCCTGAGCCGGGTGCCCCATTCAAGCCATCTCCTGGCTCGATGGGGATTAATCAAAATTCCCGCTTTGGCGCAGCCTGTTCTGGGCCGACGCGGCCGGCAACAATCTCGGCCTTGAAATAGTTTTCGCCCTTCACCGGACATCCCGCTACCCGCCGCAGGTACGCAATCTGCCCGACGTGCGTCAACGCATCGGCCACCGGACCCTGAAACAACGACTCGGCACTCACCGCCAGCGGCGCGCTTGACGCCAGGAAATCGTCGAACGACTGCAAGCCGGCATGAAAGCGCCGCACTCCATCTTCCCATGCCACCGGCTCGGAGTTTTGCCAGCGCTGATTGCCTTCGGCCATCGACAACGCCCAGTCGAGCAAGTCTCCCAGGTGCGCCAGTATCTCTCCCGGCGTACGCGACCCTTCGGCAACACGAAACGATGTGAACTCCGCGGGGGCTCCTCGCATGGCCTTGCCACCGCGATAGGCAAGCGTCGCCACGGAATGCCGCAACATTTCACGCTTCTGATCAACCGCCGCGCTCTGTGTTGTTGTTGCCATTCCGTTTGTGCCGTCCCTACGGGACTCGGGTCATGTGTTCCACGCGTTCCCAGCGCTGAAGCGCTGGGCTAAGCTCTGTCGCGCCTTCGGCGCTGGTGTGTTCGTTATCGGTGCTCATTCACAAGCCGCAAAATCTGCTTGCTACTAATTGCCCGGCGCCCATCCCGGCTGGTTTTGCCGGGGTGGGTTTCAATATCTCCCACAAAAGCTGTGCCGTCCCTACGGGACTCCCAATTCCAAACTTCGCCTTCCCAGCGCTGAAGCGCTGGGCTAAGCTCTGTCGCGCCTTCGGCGCTGGTGTGTTCGTTATCGGTGCCCATTCACAACCCGCAAAATCTGCTTGCTACTAATTGCTAATTGCTAGTTGCTTCTTCCCTACCTGTCCACGTCGCCCAAAATGATGTCGATCGACCCAATCGCCGCCACCACGTCCGCAATCAGACGGCCTTCGCACATCTTCGCCAGCGTCTGCAAGTTCGCGAACGATGGCGAGCGCATGTGTACGCGATACGGTTTCGCCGTCCCGTCGCTGACAACGTAGTAGCCCATCTCGCCACGCGGCGACTCGATCGGCATATAAACTTCACCCTCGGGAACCGTGAAGCCCTCCGTCACAATCTTAAAGTGATAGATGAGGGCTTCCATCTCCGTCTTCATCTTCTCGCGATCAGGCAGCACGACCTTCGGAGCGTCTGCCTTGATGCGTCCTTCCGGCAGGCCTTCCAGCGCCTGCACCACCATCTTCTGCGATTCGCGGAGCTCCAAAACTCGCACCATATAACGCGCGAAGACATCGCCGTCGGTTGAAACCGGCACGTTGAACTTGAAATTCTCGTATCCCGAGTAGGGATTGTCCCGGCGCAGGTCAACATCGATGCCGCTGGCGCGCAGGGTGGGCCCGGTACCGCCGAGCGCCAGGCAATCTTCGGCGCTGATTTTCGCCACGCCCTTGGTGCGTTCCAGCCAGATCGGGTTCGAGGTCAGCAAACCCTCGTATTCGTCGATATCGGCAGGGAAGCGGTCAATAAACTTCTTAACTCTGTCAAAGAAGCCCAGCGGCGGTTCCAGCGCCAGCCCGCCAATGCGGAAGTACGAGGTCATCATGCGTTGTCCGGAAACCGCTTCGAACAGCCGCAGAATGTCTTCGCGCTCGCGGAAGCAGTACAGGAACACCGTCATCGCGCCGATGTCCATGGCGTGCGTGCCCAGCCACACCAGGTGCGAGTTGATGCGCGTCAGTTCGTTCAGCAGGACGCGGATCCACTGTGCCCGCGGCGGAATCTCCAGCCCCAGCAACTTCTCCACGGCCAGGCAGTACGCCAGGTTGTTGGTCATGGGCGCGAGATAGTCGATGCGGTCCGTCAGGGGAACCACTTGCTGGTAGAACTTGGCTTCGCAGGTTTTCTCAATTCCCGTGTGCAGATAGCCGATGTCGGGCAGAATGCGAACGATCGTCTCGCCGTCAATCTCCAGCATCAGGCGGAGCACGCCGTGGGTCGACGGGTGCTGCGGCCCCATGTTGATGAGCATGGTGCGGTCTTCGGTCGAGTCCAATACCAGAGGCCGGGCAATCATCTCAGGC
This sequence comes from uncultured Acidobacteriaceae bacterium, assembly GCA_963846815.1. GTDB lineage: Bacteria > Acidobacteriota > Terriglobia > Terriglobales > Acidobacteriaceae > CAVVDY01. Next base: position 1,719,068 of record CAWJXG010000001.1, read on the forward strand.
ATTAGCGGTAGCCCTCGACAGGATAATCTTTGCGTAGCGGGTGGCCGTTCCAGCCCTCGGGCATCATGATGCGCTTGAGGTCGGGATGTCCGTTGAAGCGAATGCCGAACAGATCGAAGACCTCGCGCTCGAAGAAGTTGGCACTGGGCCACAGCGGAACCAGCGAGTCAACGCTGGGATCGAGATCTGAGAGCTTCACCTTCAGCCGGACGCGTTTCTTGGTCGAGGTCGAGAACAGGTGATAGACAACCTCAAAGCGCGGGCTGTTGGGATACCAGTCGACACAGGTCACATCCATCAGCGCGTTGTAGTTCAGCTCTTTGTTGTCTTTTAGTTCGCGGCAGGCATCGCGAATCGAGGTGCGCTCGATGTAGATGGTCAGCTCGTTGCGATCGAACTTCGCGCCTTCCACGACTGCCGAGTTCGAGACCAGCAGCAAGGCCAACTCGGGCTTATGTTTCAGGACCTCAACGTCGGTGATTGCCGGCTCCCACGCCATCGTCAGATCCTCTCCGCCTTCGACTGGCGGTTCCACTCAATCACGCCCTTTTTCACGATGTACCAATATCCGGCCAGCACGATACCGATGTACACCAGCATCTCCCAGAAGCCGAACATCTTCAGATCTTTGAAGATCACGGCCCAGGGATACAGGAAGACGGCTTCCACATCGAAGAGGATGAACAGCATGGCGACCAGGTAGAACTTGACGGAGAAGCGCTGCCGGGCATCGCCCACCGGAGTCATGCCGCATTCGTACTGCGACATCTTCGACTTGTTGTATTTGTGCTGGCCGACGAACCAGGAGAGCAACACCATAGCCATCGCCAAACCACCCGCAATGCAGAGGTGAATCAGCAACGGCAAGTAGCGCGCGAAATAAGTGTTTGGCATGAAGCGAAGCCGCTCAGAAATCTTTATGAATGAGTCAGGTAACCTTTGAGTCTATTGTTCGTATGCCGGACATGTCAACCAATCCGAAGCTAGTGTTCATGCAGGTTTCACGAAGCTGTTACGACGCTGCGGAATTTGCATGTGCGAAGAAAACGAAGCTCACCACAGAGACGCGGAGAGCGCCGAGAAGTGTAGGAAAGAGTCTTGCCAGGCCGGTTCAATTTTCGGCAAACGATTTGGCGGAGCGTCGCGTCAGGGCGCTACTTCAGTCGTGCCGACGCACACCGTATCTTGATGATCCTGAGCCGACGTTAGCCGGCGACACACGCCGCCCTTTGGAGTTTTTCATCAGGACGTGAAGTTGTACGCTGACGCAAATCTTGGGGATGGCGAATCGCTCCCGGCTCGTCCACCGAAAAAAGGCGACGGCTGAGACCTCAGCGGCTGAAGCCTGGTTTAAGTCATGCAGCTCAATTGCACGCTGGAAGGCCTGCTCCCCCCGCGTATTTCAAAAGCTAATTCACCTGAGAGGTAACGAAGAACCGGGAACTCGAATTCCCTCTGTGACCTCCGTGACCCCGTGGCGAGTTGCCGTTCCGGAAGACATGCCTGCGCTGCAGACGCAGGCATGGCTCCGGCGCGCGCATTGTGGGCCCAGCCGTCGCGAAAAAGTTTTCAGTTGTCAAAGAGTTGTCCGGCGCGGGCATTGGGCCAGCCGGTTTGCGTCCTGGAAACGCAAAAAGAGCCAGACGGCAATTTACGCCGTTCTGGCTCTACTACTTCAAGCATAGCAGATTTCGCGGAAAATCTTCACCAGTTGCGAAACTTATATTTCCATGCCTGTCATGGACTTGCGCGGAGTTGTGTCACCTTCAGGCTATTGACAAGATTTTCCCGAATCGGGAATGGGGCGTTTTCGCGCCCGAGGCGCGAGATCCCTCCGGGCTCATCCCCCGCCGACGAAGTGAACAATCTCCAGTTTGTCACCGTCATGCAGCACGGTCTCAGCCCATTGTGCCCGGGCAACGATTTCGCGGTTCAGTTCCACGGCGACGCGATCGGACTTCATGCCCAGCTCGACGATGAGGTCCGCGAGCGACAGCCCAGTGGCAAAGTCTTTTCCATCGCCATTGATGTGGAGGCGCATGAGAACAATGTAAATGATGGAGTCGCCTTCTTTTCACAACTTCGCGCCGTAATCTCACATTCCAAATTGCCGCTTGCGTCATCTAAATTCCATCTCAGGGTCCGGAGAGGGGACCTCCGGCTGAGCCGTACGTGGGCCGTTCGCCATCCGTGATACATTTCGCAACCTAGTCGAATCGAGGGATATTGGCAGCTAATGCAGACACTTTAGGGGCCATGACTGTCTCGCGGCCCGAGACCAACCCCTGGATCATCGCCATCGCGGTGATGCTGGCCACCTTTATGGAGGTGCTGGACACTTCCATCGCGGCGGTCGCCCTGCCGTACATCGCGGGCAGCGTCTCGGCCACCAACGACGAAGCTACCTGGGTGCTGACCAGCTACCTGGTGGCGAATGCCGTGATCCTGCCGGCGAGCAGCTGGTTTTCCCTGCGGTTCGGGCGCAAGCGCTTTCTGATTGCCTGCATCATGCTGTTCACGGCGTCTTCGTTTTTTTGCGGATCTGCCACCAGCCTGGGCTTCATCCTGCTGGCGCGTGCCTTGCAGGGCGCGGGCGGCGGCGCGCTGCAACCACTTTCCCAGGCGATTCTGTTGGAAAGCTTTCCGCCGGAGAAGCGCGGCCTGGCCATGTCGGCCTTCGCCCTGGGCGTGGTGGTCGCGCCGGTCCTGGGGCCCACGCTGGGCGGCTGGCTGACGGAAACCTATTCCTGGCGCTGGGCCTTCTACATCAACATCCCGGTGGGGATACTCGCGGTAATTCTGATCGCACGCTTTGTCGAGGATCCGCCGTATATCAAGAACGCGAAGGCGGGAAGGCTCGACGGATTGGGCCTGGGGCTGCTGGCCATCTGGCTGGGCGCGCTGCAGATCATCCTCGACAAGGGACAAGAGGACGACTGGTTTGGAGCGAGCTGGATTCGTTGGGCCACGTTCATTCTTGTGGTCTGCCTGGTGGCGTTCCTCGTCCGCGAGTTGACCCACGATAAGCCGCTGGTCGAGCTGCGAATTTTCAGGAATCGAAACTTCCTGATGGGGTGCGTCCTCATCTTCCTTTTTGGCGCCGTAGTTTACGCGTTGATCACAATACTGCCGCTCTTTTTCCAGGAGCTGCTTGGCTACTCGGCGTTGGCCGCGGGATTGGCGGTGGCGCCTCGCGGCCTGGGTGCGCTCTTCTTTATGCCGGTGATAGGAATACTCACCGACAGAATTGATAATCGCTATCTGATTTGCACCGGCTTTATCGGGGTGGGCGTTTGCACTCTGTGGCTAGGCCGGGCCACGCTCGAAATTGGGCAGTGGTCGCTGTTCTGGCCGATTATCCTGACCGGCGCCTTCATGAGTCTGATCTTCGTTCCCCTGGCCACGGCCACCATGGGCACGTTGCGCAACGAGGAGATCGGCAACGCCAGCGGCCTGTACAACCTGATGCGCAATATCGGCGGCAGCATCGGAATCTCTGTGACGAACACGCTGCTGGCGCGGCATGAGCAGGTACATCGCAGCGAGCTGTCGCACAACATTGCGCAGTACAGCCGTGTCTTCCAGGATCAGTTACATGCGCTCACGGCGTACTTGTCGCAGCACGCTGATCCAGCCACCGCCGCAAAGCAGGCGATCGGAATTCTTAACCAGATGCTGGGAGCGCAGTCCGCATTGTGGTCGTTTGTGGATGACTTCCGCTATCTGGCGGCCTTGTGCCTGGTCTGCGCGCCGATTGCCTTTACCATGGCACGGGTCCGCGCACGCGGCGGAGCACACATGGCTCATTAGCGCGGGGCTGCACTTGGTGCGCGCTTCAGATTAAACGGTGGCTGGTAACGATTGTGCCGCCACGGTGAGTCTGCAGGTGGCAGCGTTCGCAGGATCCCAGGCTTCGAACCAGTTCACGCCCTCCTGCACTGCAGTGACCATCAGCGTGTAGTCGCCGGGTGTCTCAGGCGCGACAACCCGCAGCGTGTAGGTGCGCTCGGTTCCGGCCGCCAATTCGGGGATCAGCGGCGTGCGCTCGCCATCTAAAACCACGGGCTGCCCCGAGGCGTCCTGCCAGTGATAGCTCAGGCGAACCGCATTTTCTCCGATACTGCGTAAGCTGAATGCCGAGCGGTTGTAAGCCTTCACCTCGAAGGCCAGCGGCTGTCCTGCAACCATGGAGCCTTCCGGATGTACGATCTCCAAATTCAAAAGATGTGGATCGGCAGGCTCGAGCGCGGGCATGGGGTCCGCCCCGCGCAGGTAAAAATCAAACTGCTGGGTTATGGGGTCGAAAGGTCCAGTACCGGTGTTGGCTTGAAACTGGGTAGCAGGGGAATAGGGACAAGCTTCGCAGACCGTCCCGGCCAGATCAGGCCTGTCGCCGAGGAAGCGGCGGCGCAGGGCACGGATGGGCTCGGCGTTCCAGATCTCGCGCAATGACTGGGTTTTCAGATCGCCCAGCGGCGTTCGGCCGGCGTAATCGTTGCAGCAGGGAACTGCAGTGCCGTCGGCCAGCACCGTCAGGCCAGTCCAAGGCTCGTAGCAGAGACCTGCTTGCGGCGGCGGCGCGGCCGGCGCGATCTGTATCAGATGCTCATCCTGGTTGGCCCAGACGTGGAACGGCTTTACCGTGACCGACTCAAAGCCTTGTCCGCGCCACTGTTGCTGAAACAGTTCTTCTTCCGCGCGGTTGGCGGTCATGTCGATCATCTGCAGGTCGACGTTGAGAGTGCTTTGCCGGGCGCGCTTCATTTCCGCGAAGCGGCGTATGTTCGCCGAGACCTTTTCGAACTTCGCGCCCACGCGAATTCTCTCGAACGTCTCTTTGGTTGCACCATCGAGGCAAAGCAGGATGATCGACAGCTTGCTATCGAGGATGGCATTGGCAGCTTTTTCGTCCAGCAGCGTGGCGTTTGTGCTGATGCCGGTGCGAATGCCCGCGTCTTCGGCCATGTCGATCATGCGATAAATGTTCTTGTTGATCAGCGGCTCGCCGAACAGGTGCAGCCACATAAACTCCACGAAGCCGGCGCCTTCAGCAACAATCTTCTCGAAGACCGTCATGCTCATGTGCTCGTTGACCCGGCCCATGGAAGGGTAAGGACACATGATGCACTTCAGATTGCAGATGCTGGTCGACTCGATAACCAGATACACCGGCAGGCCATCGCTCACCTCGGACTTGCGAAGGTAGCTCTGACCTAGTCGTAATCGGTTCTGCAGCGACGGAATGCGCATTCGGGATCTTGGGTGCGGAAGACTCTAATCGGCAACTTCTGGTGATTATACGGTGATTTGTTGCTCTGCCGTAAGCCGCGTCCGATTGGCTTCCTTTCGCAACGCCTCTGTTGCCGCGTCTTTCGTTTAGACTAGGCAGACGTAGTGTCACACTCCGACCTCAATCTCTGGCGAACGCTGAAGTCACGCCCGACCCATCGCAGGGAATCTCTCCGCCTGCTGCAGATCAGCAAGGCGAAGCCGATGGGCAGCCTCACCGGCGTGGTCAGCGGCGAGACGCAAGCCTTCTTATCGGAAAGCGGCGCCCTGGCCGCCATGCGGACACCGGATGGGCTGCTTCGCCCACTGGGCTTGATGTGCGAGACGGTAAACCTGTGCAACTCCGACTGCGTGTTCTGTCCTTACAGTTTGCAGACCCGCAAGTTTGGAACCATGGAGCCGGAACTCTTCGGCGAAGTTTGCCGCCAGTACGTCGCCATGGGCGGAGGGCCAATGTCGCTTACGCCCGTGGTGGGAGACGTCTTGCTCGACAAGGACCTGCCGTCGCGATTGCAATTTCTGCGGCAGTATGGTCACGCCATTCAGCCCAGCGTGACGACGAACCTGTACGGGCTCGACCGGCAAAGAGATGAAGTCGTCAGCCAAATGCTGGAGACTTTTGTGCGGCTTCACGTGTCCATCTACGGGTTGACCGCCGAAGAGAATGCGGAGATCACACGGCGCAGCAAGTTCAACAAGTTTGCCGAGCAGGCGCGCCGGTTAGCGAATCTGTGGGAGAGCAGTTCGCGCCGTTGCAGCATGTGGGTGAGTTTTCGCAACCTACGCAATCATCCCGTCGAAACGCTTCGCGGTTACGTGCGCGAGCAATTTGGACATGACGAATGGTTCGTGGGGGCGGAGACGCGCTACGCCAACTGGGGCGCCAGAATGTCCGGAACTTTGCCGGGCGATGCCCGGTGGGTGCCTATCTCTCAGAACCACAAGCCCTGCATGTTACTGACGACTGCGCTGCAGGTGTATTGGGACGGACGGGTGTCGGCGTGCTCGTGCTGCGATTACGACGCCGGCAAAGATCTCGCTTTGGGCAACGTGCGCGAGCAGACCTTGACCCAGATCTATAACAGCGCCGCAAACCGGCAAATCTGGGCTGACCAGGAAGCCGGGAAAATGCAGAACATCTGTCAGCACTGCACGTTCTACATTCCCCTGGGGCGACTGGTCGAGAAACCTCCCGTTGGACAAGGCTGGTTCGACTTCAATGGCGGATAAGCTACCTCTTGGCGAAGGCTAGCAATCTGGATCCTTATCGCTGAACCGGCTCCGCCAGCGGCTGCACCGGCTGGACATTCGACGCCATGACGTAGACACCCTGCTGCTCTAGCTGTTTCGCGGCTGTTTCGTCCAGGCCCCACTTCTTCTTGGCTTGTGCGACCGTCGGCGCTTTCTTGACCGTGCCGTTTACGTCCACGTTCTGCCTGTGAGCATTGATGTTGGCTTCCTGCTTCGCCTGGCCGTTCTTCTGCTCGACTACCAGAATGCGTGACGATTGCGTCTGACCAACCCAGAGCACGTGATTGTTTACCTTGCTCTGAACCGGAGCGTTCTGGATCGCAAAAGTTTTCCCGACGAACTGCTGCTTGTTGCTTGCCTCCAATACCATGAGACCGTTGCCGGTTACGCCGTTATACCCGCCGATGCTCGACTGTTCGTTCGCCACATTGCTGGTACTGGCGTTGTTGGGACGCGTTGCGCTCGTGTTGTAAGGATTTTGTACGCCATTGGTTCCCGGCGTCACGCTGCTCACAACACCGGGACGCCGTCCGCCCCACCACCAGCCGCCGTATCCGCCCCAGCCCCAGCCGGCGAAGTAGAAGGCCGCGATGATCAGGACCACCCAAACCCACCACCAGCCAAATCCCCAACTGCCGCGGGAAGCCATGGGTGGCTCACCGGGGACCACACGACGCTGCTCCGCCTCACGAATTGCTCGTTCTTCTTCCGGATTTCTTCCTGCTGCCATACCTCTGCACCTCACTTCTGGTTCGTGCCCGAGCAGCTTGCTCGACCGGATCAAACCGCATCAATCGGTAGCGCTGTTTGGGTCTTCTTATTGATACGAGTGGTGGCCTCGGACTGAGGTTGGCTGCTGGCGGATACGGGGCAGGGGCAGCTCGTCTCCACGAGCTGAAATGGGGATATACTCGCTAACAACTGGTGTGGGGGAAGAGAGTTGGTCCGGATCGAAGCTGGACCTGTCGAACTCTCGCCAGACTTCATGATCGTCGCGCACTACATTCCTCGCCCTCCGCTGTCGAGCTTTGTCAAAGTGTTCTGGTATTGGGACGGCTACATCCAGCCGCATGCCCAGGAGCGCCTGCTGCCCGACGGCAGCATGACGATTGCGTTTAGCCTTGGCGGTGATCGCGTCCGGAGGTATGACGCCGCTTATGGATCCATGCCCAGCCAGGTCATTTGCGGCGCGCGCTCGACATACATGGTCACCGACACCGCGGATATGGTGACCACACTTGGCATCCAGTTCAAACCCGGCGGCGCGTTTCCGTTTCTTGGCCTGCCTGCCTGCGAGCTAGACGATCAGTGTGTAGCGCTGGAGGACCTGTTTGGAGAGTCGGCCCGCAGCCTGCGCTACCGCCTGCTGGAAGCTGCCACTCCGAAGGAGAAGTTCGCCGCGGCCGAGCAGTGGCTTTATGCGAGATTAGCCAAGCCGCTCGAGAGGCATCCGGCGGTGGAGTTCGCAACTGCGCAATTGCTTCACGGCTCGCTTGGAGCGCCGCTTTCCAGACTTCTGGACCGCATCGGCTACAGCCAGCGCCATTTCAACCAGCTCTTTGCCGATGAGGTAGGTCTCACGCCCAAACGATTCCTGCGCGTGCGGCGTTTTCAGCGCGTGATCTCCTTGATTCCCGGCGGGAAGTCGGTCGGCTGGGCTGAGCTGGCTCTGCGCTGCGGCTACTACGATCAGGCCCATTTCGTGCATGACTTCCGCAGCTTCTCCGGGCTCACTCCCTCCGCGTACCTCTGCCACCGAACACCACATTTGAACCACGTACCCGTTGCCGACTGAGGTCAGATTTTTACAAGACGGCGGCGACGGGGCGGCCGGAGAATAGTGACAATGGTTAGACCAGGGGGGTCCAACATCACCAGAGAGGAGAACAGACCATGGCAGTAAAAGCGATTCCCGAAGGCTTCGGAAGCGTTACGCCCTATTTGACGGTGAAAGACGCAGAGGCTTTGATGAATTTCATCGAGCGGTCGTTCGGCGGCAAGGTCACCTACAGGATGAACGACGATCAGGGGAAAGTCCGGCATGCTGAGATGAAGATCGGCAATTCGATGATCATGATCGGGCAGGCCCGCGAAGAGTGGCAGCCCAAGCCCGCGAACTTCGTCCTCTACGTGCCGGACTGCGATGCGGTTTACAAGAAAGCGGTGGCAGCGGGAGGCAAGTCGGTACGCGAGATGGCTACCCAAGCCTACGGCGACCGCAGCGGAGGCGTGGAGGATTCCGAGGGTAATACCTGGTGGATTTCAACCCACGTTGAGGATGTGTCGGAGGAAGAGATGGACCGCCGCATGAAGGCCGGGGCCCACTGAGAAGAAATTTCGGCGGCCACTCGATTCAAGGCAGGAGTGGCGATCCCCGGTTTGTATCAGGGCACGGCTTTGGCGGGCGGCTTCGCTTTAAACAAGCGGCCTGTAGGTCCGGGCGGAGTGGGACAGGGGCTGGGTCTCTTTTTCTGCGCGTTCCCGGCCTGACTGAAGTCAGGCCCTGATACAACTCATTTCAAAATACACGATAGCAGGACGCAGAGCACGGGGAGGCTTTCATGACAGTCGCACAGTTTCGCAAGATTATCTTGAGTTTCCCTGGCGCCGAAGAACGGGCCCATCATGGCCATCCCGACTTTCGGGCGGGCGGCAGGATTTTCGCTACCCTCGGCTATCCTGACCAGACCCGCGGAATGGTCCAACTCACTCCGGAACAACAGGCTGACCTGATGAACGATCATCCCGAGGTGTTCTCTCCGGCAGCCGGGGCATGGGGACGCAAGGGCTCGACCATCGTGCATCTGGCCAAAGCGACACTGCCGGTATTGCGGGTTGCGGCAGAAGCGGCGTTCGCGAATGCCGTAAGCAAATCTCCAAAGAAACCAGCAGCGGCCACCCGAAAAGCGCAGCGATAGCTCGTGGTTCTCCGGTAATCTATTCGCCCGTGATGCGGCTACTCGCATCTGAGTAGAAGGGCTGCTAAGGTGTGAAACCGGCTCAGGTTGCAGCGTCAGGCAACCGGCAGCAGCTCTGCCGCATCGAACTTGTTGAAACCAGGACTGACCTAAATTGACAACAGCAAAGAAAATTCTGGCGCCCGGAATCACTGAGCTGGAAGCCATTGCGCGGGCAAAAGACGGCGACGCCGAGTGCTTTGAGTTGCTTTATGGGATGCACAAGCGTCGGGTTTACTCGTTAACTTTGCGCATGACTGGCAACACCGCGGAGGCTGAAGACCTCACACAAGAGGCGTTCTTGCAGTTGTATCGCAAGATCGGCACATTTCGGGGCGAATCTGCATTCTCGACCTGGCTGCACCGCCTGGCGGTGAACGTGGTCCTCATGCATCTGCGCAAGAAAGGGCTTCCCGAAGTTTCATTGGAGGAAAGCATGGAGCCCCAGCAGGAAGACGGTCCGAAAAAAGACATTGGTGCGCGGGATAACGTGCTTGCCGGCTCGATTGACCGGGTGAACCTTGAGCGCGCTATCGAGAGCTTACCGCCGGGGTACCGCATCATCTTTGTGTTGCATGACGTCGAGGGATATGAACACAATGAGATTGCCGAGATGATGGGATGCTCGATCGGCAACAGCAAATCGCAGCTGCACAAGGCCCGCATGAAGCTGCGCGACCTCTTGAAGCTGAGCCGGGCTGAAAGGCTGCGCGAAGGTAGTCACAGGAACAGGGAGATTCGGGCGAAGTAGCCGGTTGGGCGCGTGACGCCAGCCTCCGGATTGTAAGCGGCGGCATCGGGCATGATTCGCAGAAACCCCGGGAGAGAGACATGAATTGTGCCGAGTTTCAAAAGCTCTTGCCATACATCATCGACGGTGGGGGAACTCCGGAGCAACAGGAACACCTGCGGAACTGTCCGGTCTGTTCGGATTTGGTAGCGGATCTGCGTTATATCGCCGAATGCGCCAAGCTGCTGGTGCCGATGGAGAATCCCAGCCCGCGCGTATGGGAAGGCATTGAGGAATCACTGCAGCGCGAGGGCCTGATCAAGCGGCGTCACGTGTGAAGACGGTTCGTATTCCGCCGTCACTCCTTCCTTTTTTCATCACGAGAGTTGTGAATGTTGGCGCGGTTTGTATCAGGGCCCGACCTTTAGTCGGGCCGATGAGCGGTCGAAAGCTGGGCTTTAGCTCCCGCCAGAATTCCTCAGGGCCTTAAAGGCCGATTGTTTTGCGTCGCCAACAGCACGGCTGAAGCCCTGCCCTGATAGAAATCGATTCCCAAGACGGCCTCCCCCGCAAATCGCGATCCTACAACTTCAGAACAGTCTTTTCGTACAAATTTCGAAAGCGATGATTCGGATCATACTTCTTCTTTAGAGCGTCGTAACTCTTCCGATCATAGATGCTCCAGAACGTCTCTTCGTCATAGTAAGAACTCGAATACAATCCTTTGACCCCACATAGTGCCGCAGCCTTTTTCTCTATCTTGCGATTGTAGAAACCATCTTCGTTTTTCCTGGGAAGCATGTCCCAGAAGCCGAAATTCACATACAGTGTGCCGGGACCAATCGCGCACAGTGGGTACTTGACGCGGGCATCGTAGCTCTGGAATGGGCATACCCAGATGGGCAGTATCCCGACCTCGCTCAGGAGAAACTTCAGGAATTCCGGCGCGTGCTCGATAGGGATGTCGACGTCCTGAATCACCGATTCAGTGGACGGCCTCAGCGGCAGCCTGCGTGACCACCGCATGATGCGCTGGTAGGTTTTCGAGTTCAGGAACAGCCTTCCTGCCAGAAGTCGGACGACCGGGTGCTGGGCGTGAAAAACCCTTGAGCACCAGAACCAGTCGGTGTCCCATCGCCAGATGTAGTCCTGCGCTGTGAGATAGTCGAGTTCGCGCTCGCGAATGGAGCGGTAGTAGATCTTTCGGTAGGTGTAGTCGCTGGTGTAGGGCGCCGAGTTGGTGAATTCTGCGGTGACGATGTAGCCTTCGTCTCGACCGAAAACCGCGCCATCGATGAAGTCGAAGTACGGATTGCCACAGTAGAAGGTCATCTCCGAGAAGAGCTTGTCAAGGTCGGAGAAGCGGCGATGCACCAGCTTCACGTAATACTTCGCAGGCGAAAGTTTTACTCTAAGTCTGAGAATATAGCCCAATGTGCCGTAAGAGTTTGGGAGACCATAAAACAGGTCAGGACTTTGCCTGGGAGAGCACAGCAGGGTGGTTCCATCGGCCAGCAGCACTTCCATTTCTTCCACCGTCTCGTGCACCAGTCCGTACTTGAAAGACGATGACTCGATGCCCAGCCCGCTCACGGCTCCGCCGACGGTGATGGTCTTAAGCTGGGGGACAACGGCCGGCAGCATGCCGACCTTCAGCGTCTCGTTGACCAACTCTTCATAGCTGGTCATCCCCTCGACGTCGGCGATACCGGCATCGGGATCGGCGCTCAGAACGTGGTGAAAATCGTGAACGTCGATGCGCAGCTTGGAAGCTTCGGCGCGCGCCCGGAACAGGTTGGAGGTGGGTTTATTCAGGCCGACGGGTTGGGATCGGTCGGCTTGGTGCAGCTCGCGAATAAGTTTGTCGCGGCGGCGGTTGTAGGCGGAAAGGTCAGGCACGGTCGCGGGACGCATGAGTCCAAAACAGGGAATATATTATGCGCCCGCGAATTCAAACGGAAATGATGATGGGCGGCGATCAGTTGAGACAGCCCGACGGGCGGAATGATGGAGCCCACTGCCTGAGCGGCGGTGAGATGTATTTTCAAATCCGTGAGCCGCGTCAGCGGCGCCAGCCACCTTCCTAATCACTGGGCACTGGCCACTAGCCAGTAACTTCACCGCACCGGCTCGTACTCCGGGATTTCGCCTGTGCTCAGCACAAGCTGCCACAGTTGCATGCGGCGCGCGCGAAAGGAGCCGGCCGACATCATCAGATAAAGTTTCCACATGCGGAAGAACTGCTGATCGTAGCGCTGCTTGTCGAGGGTGCAGTAGCGCGTCTCGAAGTTCTTCCACCACGCGAGCAAAGTGTGGACGTAGTCCGGCCCGAAGTTGTGCCAGTCTTCCATGACCCACAGGTTCTCCATCGCCCGACCCATCTGAGCAATTGACGGCAGCATGCCGTTAGGAAAGATGTATCTGTCGATCCACGGATCGGTGGAAGTTCGCGTGCGATTGCCGCCGATGGTGTGCAGCAGAAAGAGACCAGTGTCCTTCAGCTTTTCCCGCACCAGCTCCAGGAACGGGCGATAATTGCGATAGCCGATATGTTCGCAGAGGCCAACAGCAGCGATGCGATCGAATTGGCCTTTTTCGCGGATTGCCTCGCGATAATCTCTCTCCTCGATCCGTACCGGGAGATCAGCGCAGAATTCGCGCCCGAAGTGAACCTGCTCTTTTGAAATGTTGTAGGCCACGACGTCGCAACCGTACTCTTTGGCCATGAAGCGCGCCAGCCCGCAGAAGCCGGCGCCCAGTTCCAGCACGCGCATGCCGGGCCGCAGATACAACTTTCGGCAGACGAGGTGCAGCTTGTTCTCCTGCGCCTGATCCAGAGTGTCGGCGTCTTTCCAGTAGGCACAGGTGTATTGCATATTCTGGTCGAGCATGACGCGGTAAAGATCATTGCCGATGTCGTAGTGCTGGCGGGCCACCTGGGTCGAACTCGACTGCTTCTGCAGATTGAACAGCCAGCTTCGCAGGCCCAGCCAGAAGAGTTCCAGAGAGCGGATCTGCTTGTCGAGGTGGGCACGCTGAATGCGGAAGAAGAAGTCGTCCAGCCGGGATACGTCCCACCAGCCGTCCACATAGGATTCGCCAACTCCCACCGAGGCGTGAGCCAGCGCACGCTGATAGAAGCGCTCGTCATGAACCTGGAGGTCCCACGGTTCGGGCCCGTTCAACTGAATGCCGGCCTGCGCCAGCAGTTGCCGGATCTTCTCTTGCGCGGTCATAGGCGGCCACTGAACTGCTAACCAGAGTCTGATTACGTCCGGACGAAGACCCTCAGGGCTAAGGCCCAGCTTAATTCTACTCACTTACGGACGGCCTACGAGCCGTTTCCTTCAAGACTGGCCTTAATGAGACCCTCCCGAGCGGGGCTTCACGCAGAAAATTTACAAGAAGGCTGGGGTAATGGACAATCTCTATGGTGACGCCAATAGGCGGCATTGCGGTCGATTGCTGTCGGGGCGAAGGAACGGTCGGAGCTGTCGAACAGTGGACTGTGACCTGTGCGATTGACCGGCTTTTGTCCAAAATGTTATAAGAAACCGCTCTGTAATAATGCTCGTAGGCTGGGCAGAGCCAGTCCGGCACGGGTGTAATTTCCCGACGCGGCCAAACCTCAACACTTCATGTCTTGAAGTGGAAGCGCGTTCCCGGGATTCCAGCAGGTACAGCGAGGTTCGATTCCGCTGATCGGGGAAGAGAACAGCGTGAGCCCTGCCTGCTGGCGGCAAATGAACTCATACGAACGCTGTCTGCGGAGAATCGTGGAAGAGCGAAACGGCAATCATAACCAAGCGTGGGCGCATCCCGCAGCCCATGGGAGAAATCTATGCAAAACTGGCGTGCCGCCGCGAGGCAATTGGCATTCGTGAAACGCCCGGCAACAGCTCTGGGCGCGATCTTAACCGTACTCCTGCTGAACGCTTCGGTGTTCGCACAGCCTGCCGCCGAGCCCTCGGGCGAGGCGACCCTGAGGTTGCCCGATCTGTCGTCGGTCAAATTTCTGGGGATGAACGGGCACAACCTGCTGCTCATCGGCATCGCCTTCTGCTTCTTCGGACTGCTGTTTGGCCTGTCGATTTACATGCAGCTCAAGAACCTGCCGGTTCACCGCTCCATGCGTGAAATTTCCGAGCTGATCTACGCGACCTGCAGGACCTACCTGGAGACCCAGGGCAAGTTTCTGATGCTGCTGTGGGCGTTCATCGCGATCATCATCGTGGCCTACTTCGGATGGCTGGCCCCGGTTCCCGGCAAATCAATCGCGGTGACGCTGCCGGTCATCCTGCTGTTCAGCATCATCGGAATCTGCGGCAGCTACGGAGTGGCGTGGTTCGGTATCCGGGTGAACACCTTCGCCAACTCGCGTACCGCCTTCGCCAGTCTGCGGGGCAAGCCTTACCCGTGCTATTCCATTCCGCTGCGGGCGGGCATGTCGATCGGCATGATGCTCATCTCGGTCGAGTTGCTGATGATGCTCTTCATTCTGCTGTTCGTTCCGGTCGATTACGCCGGCCAGTGCTTCATCGGCTTTGCCATCGGCGAGTCGCTGGGCGCGGCGGCACTACGTATCGCGGGCGGCATCTTCACCAAGATTGCCGATATCGGCTCCGACCTGATGAAGATCGTCTTCAAGATCAAGGAAGACGATGCCCGCAACCCGGGCGTCATTGCCGATTGCACCGGCGATAACGCCGGCGACTCGGTTGGCCCCAGCGCTGACGGCTTTGAAACCTACGGCGTCACCGGCGTGGCCCTGATCACCTTCATCCTGCTGGGCGTAAAGAACCCGACCGTCCAGGTCCAGTTGCTGGTGTGGATCTTCGTCATGCGCGTCATGATGCTGGTGTCAGCCAGCGTGGCGTACTTCCTGAACGAAGCCATCGCCAAAGCCCGCTACGGCAATGCCGACGAGATGAACTTCGAAGCGCCACTGACCTCGCTGGTGTGGCTGACTTCGATCATCTCTATCATTGCGACCTACATCATCTCGTACTTCATCGTGCCGGTACTGGGCGACGACCCGACGCAGTGGTGGAAGCTGGCGACCATTATCAGTTGCGGCACGCTGGCCGGCGCCATCATTCCTGAGCTGGTGAAGGTCTTCACCTCGGTCGAGTCAGGACACGTCAAGGAAGTTGTCACTTCGGCGGAAGAGGGCGGAGCATCGCTCGACATCTTGTCGGGCTTCGTGGCCGGCAACTTCTCCTGTTATTACCTGGGATTCACGATGGTTGCGCTGATGTCGATTGGAGCCTACGTCAGCACCATGGGGCTGGGCTCGCTCATGCTGGCGCCCGCTGTGTTCGCCTTCGGCCTGGTGGCCTTCGGCTTCCTCGGCATGGGTCCGGTAACCATCGCGGTCGACTCCTACGGTCCGGTGACGGACAATGCGCAGTCGGTGTACGAGCTTTCACTGATCGAGAATGTGCCGCACATTGAGACGGAACTGAAGCGCGATTTCAACATCGACGTGAACTTCGAGCGCGCCAAGTATCTGCTGGAAGCAAACGATGGCGCCGGCAATACCTTCAAGGCAACCGCCAAGCCAGTGCTGATCGGAACCGCCGTGGTCGGCGCTACCACCATGATCTTTTCCATCATCATGATGCTGACTAATGGCCTTACCGAGAATGTCGGCAAACTGTCGCTGCTGCATGCTCCATTTGTGCTGGGGCTGGTGTCGGGCGGCGCAATCATCTACTGGTTCACCGGAGCTTCCACCCAGGCCGTGACCACCGGAGCCTATCGCGCAGTCGAGTTCATCAAGGCGAACATCAAGCTCGAGGGCGTGGAAAAAGCGTCGGTGGAAGACAGCAAGAAGGTGGTCGAAATCTGTACCAAGTATGCGCAGAAGGGCATGTTCAACATCTTCCTGGCCGTCTTCTTTGTCACGCTGGCCTTCGCCTTCGTGGAGCCGTTCTTCTTCATCGGCTACTTGATTGCCATCGCGATTTCCGGCTTATACCAGGCCATGTTTATGGCCAACGCCGGCGGCGCGTGGGACAACGCCAAGAAGATCGTCGAAGTCGAACTGAAGCAGAAGGGAACTCCCTTGCATGACGCAACGGTCGTAGGCGATACGGTAGGCGATCCCTTCAAGGACACGTCCTCTGTCGCGATGAACCCGATCATCAAGTTCACCACGCTGTTCGGCCTGCTGGCGGTCGAACTGGCCGTGAGCTTGCAGACCAACGGCACCGGCCTCAGCCATATTCTGGCGGTCATCTTCTTCCTGATCTCTTTCACCTTCATCTATCGCTCGTTCTACGGAATGCGGATCGTGAAGGCGGAGGCAGCGAAGATCGTTGAGTTGGAAAGCGTGGCGAGATAAGAAGCAATTAGCGATTAGTAATAATTGCTGTGCGAGGGTCTGCGTCAGGGCATGACTTGGTCGTGCCGAAACGCGCTCACCCATGATTCATCGGGCGGACTTCAGTCCGCCCGCTTTTTTGGTGTGGAAGAAGTGAGTTCAAGTGGCTAATTGCCAGTTGCGCCTACTGCTTCATTTTCTCCTTGACGTTCTTTGCCAGCTTCTCAATTTCATCGGCTTTGCGAATCACGTCGAGCGAGATGATGTTCTCGTTGGTCTTGTCGACGGACTGCTTGAGTTCGGTCGCCAGTTGCAGCAGCTTGTCAGTATCGCGCTTGATCTCCTGCTCGCGCTGCAGGTTGCGCGCCTTGGCGGCTTCCCGCTGGAGCTTCACAACGTCCGGGTCGGTGCTCGGGACAGGACTACCCGGCGGCGCGAGCGGTGGAGGAACGCCCTGCGGAGACTGAGATCTCAGTGGTCGAGGGGCGAAGCCGAGAAAGAAAAGGAGCGCGCAGACGAGAACACCGGATTGCCAACCCATACATCCGAAGAAGCGTCTCATAGTCGCAACGATTATAGTTACTCCGGCCCGCGTGTTGCCTGCGCTTGCTATCCCAGTCCCGATTGCAGGCTGCGCAGCGTTGCTATAATCGCGCCAAGCATGACCTTTGGGACTCCTTTTCGTCCGCTATTGTTTGCCGCTGGTCCTCATGATTTCACTCAGATCGTGCGTGACTGGCGTGACGACGGTTTTTATTTCCTGCTGCATCAACTGCCGCGAATCACCGTCATCATCGTCATCTCGCTGATTCTGGCGTGGCTGCTCAGGATCGTCACCCGGCACCTGAGCGACTTCGCCTCGCGCGAGGTGAAGCCGTCGGCGCTCCGGACGCAGCAGTTGCGCACCATATCAAGCGTTATCTATAGCGTCGGCATTTTCATCATCGGCTTTCTGGCGGTCATGCAGGTGCTGACGCAGATCAACGTCAAGGTTGGGCCGCTGCTCGCCAGCGCCGGCATTGCCGGACTGGCCGTCGGATTCGGGGCCCAGACGCTGGTCAAGGACTTCATTAACGGATTCCTGATCGTGGTCGAGAACCAGTACGACATCGGCGACACCATCCGCATCGCCGGCGTGCAGGGAACTGTGGAGGCAATGACCCTGCGCCGCACCATGCTGCGCGATGCCGACGGAACGATCCATACGGTCCCCAGCAGCCAGATCACCATCGTGAGCAATCTCACGCGCGACTGGACGCAGCTCTCCATGAAAATTTCGGTGAACTATAAAGCGTCCAGCGACCGGGTGATCCAGTTGCTGAAAGAGGTCGCGGCCGAGGTTGCGCACGATCCGAAGTTCGAAAGCCAAATCGTGGCTGAGCCCGAAGTTCCGGGCATCGACCGCGTGAACGGCGATGAGGTCGAGTATTTACTGCTGCTGAAAACGCGGCCCGGCGCACAGTTTGAGATCAGCCGTGAGCTTCGCCGCCGGATTAAGGCCTGCTTCGAGAAGAACGGGATTGAGCCGGGCAATCCGAATCGAGTGTACGTGGTTGACAGCGGCAAGATCTCTTAGATGCTGGCAGCCATTTTCATCCGGCGCCGGCGCGTCCTGACACCTGCTTTAACGACATCTCGATTTAGCCCGCGGCGCATCTCAAGAACCGCAGATGTTGGTAATCTTCCTATGCGACGCGGCGATTGCGGGGCTGCTGGTTCTGGGCTGGTATCTGGTGTGGCGCCAGGTAAACCGACGGCGCGCCGCAGGGGTGGTGAGCCGCATCGTGGAGGTAGTTGCAGGATGTGCTGTTCCTTCTCCGCCGAAATGGCTGAGTGCTTCCCGGTTTCAGGTTGATTTACGATTTCTCACGGCGATTGGGGAGAGCTCTTTCACGGTTGAGTTATTGCCTCGCGAAATGCCGGTGAGTTGGCTCCTGGCGCTTCTGCATAAGCGCAAAGAGATGATTACCTTCAGGGCGGCGCTGGAACGGCGTCCCTCGAATCACCTGATCCTTTCCAAATACAACTGCTGGGGATGCACCCGCCGCAAGATGTTCGTGCCGGATGAGTGCTACAGCCTGGGTTCTATTGTGGTCACTACACGTGAGGACTGGCGCACGGCAACCACGATCCTGGAAGGGATCCTGGCCGCCCGCCCCTACGAATTCAGCGAGGCCGAGTTCCGCAGGCAAGCGCCGCATCTGGTGGTGACGGCGCCCCTTACGGCGCTCAACCCGGAAGCTGACGAACAGGGTCTGTTCGCTCTGCTGCAAGAACTGGCAAGCTGCGCCGCAGCGAGCTCTCTTCCGAATCGGGAACAACACCAGCAGGGGACGGAATGATGCCGGCCTTATTTCCCGATTCCGGCCCATTTCTCCAATAACTGAATGGTGGCGGCGTAATCGAGATCGTCCCAGCCTTCTTCACTGGACAGCTCGTAAATCTCGTCGACGGTCTCAAGCGCGGGAAGCTTAACCCGCATCTCCTTGGCGGTTTCGAGAAGGAGATGAATGTCTTTGTGCATCAGACGCAAGGGGAAATTGGGCGTATAGTCGCGGCGCATCACGAACGGCAGCTTGTATTCGACAACTCCGGAGCGAATCATGGATGCCTGGATCAACTCGGCCATCTTTTGTGGCTCGACCCCGAGTTTCCGCGCCAGCGTCATGCCTTCGGCAAAGCCCTCATAGATCATGGCGAGTTGCAGGTTCATGCAGATCTTGGCCGACTGGCCTTTGCCGGTTCCTCCCACGTGAATGACAGTTTTCCCCATGGCCTTGAACAGGGGCTGCAGGAACTCAACTGCTTCCGGTGTGCCGCCGACGATGAAGATCAACTGGGCGTTTTCGGCCCCGATCTTGGAGCCGGTCACCGGCGCGTCGACCCACTGCACACCCTTGGCGGCGATGCGGTCGGCAAATTTCACCGTTGCCGAAGGCGAAATGGTGCTGGAGTCGACCACGATCATTCCTTCGTGCAGCGCTTGATCAACGCCGTCGGCGCCGAACATGACACGTTCAACGGCAGCGGTGTCGGCCACACACATCCACACTACTTCAGACTCTCTGGCGGCATCCGCCGGAGAAACTGCGGTTTTGGCGCCATCCACATGCTGGCGCGCAGTGCGGTTCCAGACACAGACTTCATGCCCTGCTTTTACCAAATTTGAGGCCATGGGACGGCCCATGATGCCCAAACCGAGAAAGGCGATGCGCATTCGCTGCTCCTTCAACCAAGTCAATGATTTAAGCTGAGTAGGCGGGGAAGGTCAAGGACTGCGTCGAAAGCTGTGGACAATCTGGCCTTCCCGGTGGCCTTCGACGGGTTCGAAAGCCCTCAATTAGCCCTTGTGATTCATCGAGTTGGGAGCCGTGCGCACATTTCCACTGGAAAAAACGCAGGCTTGATGGCCCCGAGGCATAACCCGAATGAAATGCGGGCGGGACAGATTCTCCTGGCGCAACCCGGGCTCCCCAAATTCTGGATAACTACGCAGTGAATCGTAGGTTTCTTGCCGAAATGCACCCGACATTCTACCCCTGATTTAGCAAAAATTTTACGAGTTGCTCTCGACAACGGAGCAGAGATCAAGTAACTTGTAGGCCTACGTGTCCTAAGCTCCTCCTCGTGCGTGGGGGAGGCACGTGCTGTGCGCTTACGCTAAATCACGATTGCAGCCCGTCTTGCTGAGTAGGGTAAACGAAGACGGGCGATAACAGTTCAACAGGAGGAACCATGAATCTTGGTCGTGGGAGAGTTATCCTGCTCGCCACAATCTTCGCACTTGCCATGAGTGCTTCGGCATTCGCGGATCAGGTGTTGTACAGCCAGTCGTTCGATCAGACTGGCAACGCCAATGCTTCCCAGAACGACACTAGCCAGGGCGGCTTCGGCAACTTTGCCTCCACCTATGACAACTGGAACATCAATCCCGGCGGTCTCTATAAGGTTACTGAAATCCAGTTTACAGGCGGATATTTCAATCCCAACCAGCAAGGCAATATCACTGGCTGGACCATCAACGTCTATTTTGATAACGCTGGCCAACCCGGCACACTGCAGTACACGGACCACATCTCGGGTACTGGCAACGAGACGTTCCTGGGCAACTACAACGGCTTCCCGGCCTACAGCTACGACATCAGTGGGCTGAGTTTCCAGGAACTTTCCGGCGTGACCTATTGGCTCTCCGTAGTGCCTGACCTCGCCTTCCCGCCGCAGTGGGGCTGGGCGACATCGTCGCAGGGCGATGGAGTTGCTTACCAGGACTACTTCGGAACGCGTAGCCAGTTGGCGTCCGATCAGGCGTTCACTCTGATTGGCACCAGCAGCGTACCGGAGCCCGGAACCTTGGTTATGCTGGGCACTGGCGTGCTCGGCCTGGTTGGTTCACTCCGCCGTAAGCTGCTCTAGGTTGAGGAGAACAGAACTGTTAAAGCCGCTTTCGGGCGGCTTTTTTATTGGCGGAAAACTGCTCTTTTTTCAGCCGTGGTAATAATAGCGGCGGACGCGAGCAGGGAAGAGCTTCACCAGGGCCATGCCGGCAAGAAATCCGCCAACGTGGGCCCAGAAGGCGATGCCGGTAGATCCTCCGCTATGGGCCACGATCGAGGTGGCTGCGCCGCTCAGAAACTGCGTGATGAAGAAATAACCGAGAACGATCCAGGCGGGAAGCCAAACGAAAAATACGAAGAAGAACGGCACCAGCGTCAACACCTTGGCGCGAGGGTAGAGCACGAAATATGCGCCCATGACGCCCGCTATCGCCCCGGAAGCCCCGAGAGTCGGTACCCCCGACGAGAAATTGAAGAAGACGTGCAGAGCGGCGGCTGCCACCCCGCTGAGCAGGTAGAGCAGGAGGTAGCGAAAATGTCCGGTGTAGTCTTCTACGTTGTCGCCAAAGATCCAAAGCGCCAGCATGTTAAAAATCAGGTGCAGCCACGATGCATGCAGGAACATCGAGGTGAAGACAGGAACAAATGCCGCTGCCGGAGGAACGTAGCGGGCATCCAGCTGGTACACGAGATTCCAGGGAACGTACCCCTGGTTGAAAAGCACAACATAGATCTTGGCCGGCACCATGCCGAAGTTGTGGACGAAGAATTGGAATTGCCTCTCGCCACCCCGCAGCAGAATCAGGCGCTCGAAGAGGTAGATCAGCGTATTCGCCGCGATCAGCGTATAGGTGACGTAAGGGGTTGAAACGCGCGGAGCGTCGTCTTTCAGCGGGATCATAGAAGAGGCGCGACTTCAGCCTTGGGGACGTAATCCGGAGTTGGCGTCGCCTCAAGCCCTCGGGAAGCCAATCTCATAGGGAGCAGCTCACTTTTCACTCGCACGGCGCCAGAATACTGGCTGAGCATTGACCAAAAATTCCTGAACGTCCACGATACCAGAAGCATGGCAATGAACGGCGTGATGGTTGTCGACAAGCCCGCAGGCTGGACCTCGCACGACGTGGTGGGTCGGTGTCGCAGGCTGCTTAACGAACGCTCGATCGGGCATTTGGGAACGCTTGATCCTATGGCCACGGGCGTCCTGCCGCTGGTCGTGGGCAGCATGACGCGGCTGAGCCAGTTCTATAGCGGGTCGGAGAAGCGTTACGAGGGAATCATCCGCCTCGGCTTCGCGACCGACACTTACGATGCGGAGGGCGAGCCGGCCGGGCCCCAGCAGCAGGTTGAAGTATCGCTTGAACAGTTACAGTTGCAGGTCGAAGGATTTCTGGGGAAGATTCAGCAGGTCCCGCCCCCATTTTCGGCCAAGAAGATCAAGGGAGTTCCCGCCTACAAGCTGGCGCGGCGCAATGTCGAAGTCGAATTGAAGCCGGTGGGGGTGGAGATTTACGAGTTCAACGTGAGGGAACTGAGCGGTCCGGAAGTTCATTTTGACTGCCTGGTTTCGTCGGGAACCTACGTTCGCAGTTTGGCTCATGATCTGGGCCGAAAGCTCGGATGCGGCGCCCACCTCGCCAGCCTGCGCCGGACTGCGGTAGCGGAGTTCGAGCTCGTGCAGGCCCACAGTCTGGAAGAGATTGCCGAAGCCGCAGCCAGGAACTGCGTCAGCGAATTGCTGGTTCATCCGCGAATGGTGCTGCCGGCGATCCCGTCGGTGACCGCCGATGACGAGGCGGTGGCTCGCATCCGCAACGGTCGCAGCGTCAACCTGCCGGAGATGTCGCGCTCGAAGTGGGTGAAGGTCTTTGCCGGGCAGAGGGAACTGATCTGCCTGGCGACGCGGGTGGCGGGAACGCTGTTCCATCCCAAGGTGGTGCTGATCTAGCAGAATGATGCACCAATAGAAAAAGAGGATCACATTTCATATTCGCTAGCGCCAACTATGCCTCGCGACAGCGGACAGTTCTCCTTCCGCGGCCTCAACGAGATTCATCGAAGACTAGAACGTGAAGTAGCTGGGGATGGGAATAGGTTGCTGGGTGACCAGGCTGAGGGCTCCCGTTTGAGGATCGATACTAAATATGTCGGTGCTGAAATTCTCTTCCACATACAGGAATTTGCCGCTCGGTTCCGCGACGACCTCTGCTGGTTCTGCGCCCCCCGGCAACGCAATGTTGGTAACTTCCGTCAGGCTGCCCGAAGCTGGATCGATGGAGAAGCCAGAAACGCTGGGGGTTCCGTTGCAGCACATTCCGACATAGATCCACTTTCCGCCAGGATGAACGGCACCGTTTGACGGATAGCCGCGGGTTTGTGTAGTCCCGATACTGGTCAGCGCTCCACTGGTGCCGTTTATGCGAAAGCTCTGCATATCGTCACTGGGATGCATCACGTAAAGGAACTGGCCGGTGAGGTCAATCAGCAGTACGTCGGGTGCAGGACCGGAGACCGGAACGGTGCCTTGCTGAGTAAGCATGCCGTTCGAGGACTGGGCGGTAAAGATTCCTACGCTGGACGGGATGACAATGGCGGCATAAATGAACTTGCCGGCCGGGTCCATGACCATATCAGCCGTGTCGGCAGGAGCTGACTGTACGAGAACGGGCGTAGACCCCACCAGCGCCAGCGTTGCCGCCGCGTCAACGGAGATGGTGGAGATTGACTGGCTGTTATTCACATGCAGAACCTGCTCCGAGGGAGAAAGCAGCAGATTGAAATAGCCGTAATTGCAACAAAGAGTGCTCACCGGAGGTGAAGAGAACATTCCGGTCGCGTGATCAACCGCATAGCTGTTCACGCTGTACTGCGGTTGGAGCCCGCCCATTTGCTCCGTCGTAAAGAGGAACTTCCCTTCGGGATCGATGGTCATGTCATTAGCGCCCGCCAATTGAAACGGCGACCCCGGGATGGGAGTCAGACTGCCGTCGGAGGCCTCTGTGTAGATCCCGATTTCGGCGCCATGTTG
The DNA here is from genome assembly GCA_963846815.1 of uncultured Acidobacteriaceae bacterium. Taxonomy (GTDB): domain Bacteria; phylum Acidobacteriota; class Terriglobia; order Terriglobales; family Acidobacteriaceae; genus CAVVDY01. The sequence continues at coordinate 1,742,982 of CAWJXG010000001.1, forward strand.
CGCCGGCGAGACATAAGCGAACCGCGGCATAGGGTTCGAAACCATCAGTGTCGCAGTGGCTTGCACTGTACCCTCGGACGCAGTGATGGTGCTGGTCCCAGCACCGATACCGGTCGCGAAACCGTTTCGCCCATTCTGGTTGTTGATGAACACGGCGTCGGGCTGACTGGAACTCCAGGTGACACTGGTCGTTTCGTCACGCGACGTCCCGTCTGAGAATTTGCCCGTGGCCGTGTACTGCTGGCTGCTTCCCAGCCGGACCGTAGCGCTGCTGGGACTAATTTCGATGGACGTGAGCGATGAGGATGAGTTCGAACGGAGCCGGAGCCGCAGCCCAATGCTAGTGAGAGCACAACAGCTGCCGGTAAGAATGAGATTAGCCGAGAACCAAGGTGCAACCAGCTTTCCCTGTATGCCATGGCGAGCCTGTTTTTACGTAGTCTACAACGAGCGAGTTGGATCAGGACGCCGACTCCCCAAGCACCCGACAAGCTTTCACTTTAAATTCATTACTCGCTGCGCGAATTCGGCGCGATCTTCCTTTGTTCCCCACAAAAAAATCTCGCCGAGAAAATCCCAATAGTCGTTTGGTTTGGGCTGGAGCGCCTGGTTGAACTTCCGAGCGTCACCGTAGCCGATTTGTTGCAGCGCCTTGCCCAGAGACCAGGCGTCGGGAAAGTCGGCGGGTCCGTCGCGTAGTCCGTCGCTGGAATAGTCCGGCCGGCTGTAAATCTCGACGGTCTGATGGCATTTCTCAGGGGACTGGAATGGCTTCACGTAGGGAAGCGTGCCTGCCTTGGGAAGCTGGTCGCACAGCGCCTGGTTGCGGTCATTGTAGGCCAACGAGCGATAACAGTTTGCGCGAAGTAATTCGGTTTCTTTGAACGGGCTGGTATAGGTTGCGTTGGGAGAGACTTTTTCGCACAACTCGGGAAGATCCTTGTCGATAGCTACGGCCTGGTACAGGAATTCGGCAGGATTTCCCGGGCGAATCTTGCTTGCCGATGGCGCTTCTGCATAGCTCGGGCCCTGCCGCAAGGCCGGCAAGAGCGCAGGCTCCTCGATCAGCTTTCGGTAGCTTACGTAGGCCGGACTGTTGTATCGCCCGTAGTTGTAACGGAACTTTATGATGCGTGCGTCGTCGTAACCCGCCTTCTGCATCACCTTCGCGAAAGCCGCCATGTCGTAAGGAATCGGAATTGAGGGGGCATTGAAGTTGGCCAGACAGTAATTCTTGTCAAACTTGCTTCCGTCCTCGTATTCCGTCCTGACCGGTTTCACCCGATCGCAGAGAGCCGGGTCGTGAACGGCAGCCGCCACCTGCATGTAACACTCCGACTGCATGGTCTGGATCTGGTAGCCGCGTTGCGATCCGCCACCGCCCATCGCCGAAGGATTGATCTTCGAGCAGATCTGAGGAACTTTGAGGTTGACCGCGACCACGAAATAGAAATCGTCGAAGTCGCTCGCCATCTGCAAGGTTACGGCGGGCAGGCGCGGCGGAGGCACCGGCCTGGTGACGGGCGTTGGCGACGGCTTATCAGGACGCTTGTCGGGCAACTCGAAACCGATCGCCAACTGCGTGCGGCGCTTCTCGGGAACGCCGTCATGGGTGGCGGGAGTGAAGCGCCACTTGCGCGCGCACTCGATGGCCTTCTCGTCGAGGCCATATCCCAGCGACTTCTCGACATGGATGTTGCTGATTGCGCCGTCGGCGCCAATATCGGCGCTCAGAACGACGATGCCTTGAATGCCATCGTCCCATGCCTCCTGCGTATATTCGGGCGTGGCTTTGGAGATTGCCGTCGGCAGCGTTCCATAGTGGCTGGCCTTGGGCGGCTTCTGCTCCGGTTGTGCCTGAACGGTCCGAGCGGGCGGCGCAGACAGCACTTTTTCTTTGGCGCCGGCGGGAGGGCGAAACTCGAATGTCTCGGCGCTGAGGGTAGGGTTGCGTTCGATTCGCTCGTAGTTAACGCTCTGCTCGAAGTGACGCGGCCCATCGATTTCGTCCGTCTCTGCCTCCAAGCGGTCAGTGAGGATCAGCTTGCGACTGGTATCGATACACATGGTGCGGCTGACGCTTCCCAGCTTCATCGTCATGCCAGGGAAAAGCATTACGCCGTCGATCACGCGGTATTGCGCGCGGACCATGGTGCATGGCTGGGAGTGTCCTTCGAATTGGGCATGTCCTGTGCCGGTGATCTCAGCCGAGCGGACGTTGTCGGCTACATGTTCGAAACTCAGAAAGGAAGGCGGCGAGCATTGTGCGCCGGCGGGATCCGCCGGGTCCAGCTTCTGGTAGATTTTCGGCTTGGAGTAATACGCCCAGCCCGAGGTGCCTTCGCAAAGCATCATGACGGGAAGTCCGGTCAGCCAGTCCGGGCCTCCTGACAGCTCGATACGGAAGCGGTTGGGCGCCTGCGTCTCGAGCCGAAAGGGCATGTCAACCTTGAAAGGCCCGAGCATCTCGAACTCCAGGAGAATGTGGCCTTCGGCACGATAGGTCTTCAGGTTGCGCGAAGCCTCGGCGACCTCGTTCAGGAGGGTGCGGGCGTCAGCGGCTTTCTGGGCGAATCCACAAATCGCGTGAAGGATCAGAATTAGACCGAGACTTCCGCGGAGAAGCAGCGTCTTGGCGTTCCTGTTGGCGAGCATTTGCTCAAGCAAAACATGAGACTCCGGCAAAAGCTGTGATTGCGATCACGAGAATGCCGGCGGTTTTAGGGGGCGCTTTACAGGACGTGACCTTTATTTCAGTCCGGCAAGTATTCCACACATTTCCGGTGTTCAAATGTGCGGGGTCGAGGGCGGCGGGTTGCAGCGCTGAGAACAAAGTTGACAGCGCAAGAGTCCCACTTGTTCCAACCGGCGGAAATGAGTCGGCTACCCGGCCACGTGTCTGCTGATATCAATCCACGGGCGAACTCTCGAAGCAAGGGGGGAAAATCATGCTGGGTCTGAAGATCGGCGCAATCGCGCTGAAGAGCATTACGGCGGCGATTCTGTTTGGTGCCGCATGGCAGGCGATGGCACAGGCTGCGAAAACACCGTATCCCAAGATGGCCCCGCTTGACCAGTACCTGATGCAGGATCGGAATTCCGAAATCGCGCTGGCGCGGAGTGCGGCGCCAGAATCCATCTCGCGCGATGCCGAGGTGCTGGTGCTTGGCCGTCACGGTTACGAAAAGGCGGTGAAAGGGACGAACGGTTTCGTGTGCATCGTGGAACGTTCCTGGACTGCTCCCATCGATAACCCGAACTTTTGGAATCCGAAAATACGCGGTCCGCTGTGCTTGAATCCGGCCGCCGCGCGCTCCTACCTTCCACGCACCATCAAAAAGACAGACTTGATACTCGCCGGCCGCACCAAAGCCCAGATGGTTGAGGCGGTCACCGAGGCCATCGACAAAAGGGAACTGCCCGCCATGGAGCCCGGGGCTATGTGCTACATGCTGTCAAAGCAGGGCTACCTTGACGATCACGCCGGACACTGGCATCCCCACCTCATGTTTTTCTATTCGCAAATCGAGCCGGCGGCATGGGGGGCGGACCTGCCCGGCTCTCCCGTCCTCGCGTTTAATGACGCCTGGGAGCACCTGACTACCTTCCTGGTTCCGGTGCGGAAGTGGTCAGACGGAACACCCGATCAGTAAGAGTGCGACAGAGACGGTTGCGGTGCTGGTCTTGTTCATGCCGCCTCATTTTTCGTTGACCGCTCATTTGTTTCGAAGTAATCTTCCGGATGCCGAAAGTGACCGTGCGGCTCGCAATCCTCTTACGGACGCCCGGTGCTCACCCCGCTGGAAGCATGGGAACACAAAGAAGGTCCCTATCAGGGCCGAGGAGTACTTTATGGTGTTCACTCCAAAGATTTCCCGTTCAGCAATTGGTGGAATCACCGCCTGCATCGCGCTTTGCTTCGCTGCGCTTTCAGCCCAGGCGCAGACCTTCACTGTTCTACACACCTTCACTCGCGGAAATGATGGGGCATCTCCCATGGCCGGCCTGATCACGGACCGAGCCGGCAACCTCTATGGCACAGCCAGCGGAGGCGGGACCGCAGTAGGATGCGGCACGGTCTTCGAGCTCAAATCCTCAGGCTCGAGTTGGCTCTTCACGCCACTCTATGCTTTCAAAGGCGGCAGCGACGGATGCAACCCTCAAGCCAGAATGGTTATCGCCCCGAACGGTGTGCTCTACGGTACGACTGTTAGCGGAGGTGGCAACATCTGTTACTACGGGACGTGCGGCACCGCATTTCAGCTAGCGCCTTCGCCGACAATTTGCAGAAGTGCCAGTTGCAACCTGGTCGAAACCGTCATCCACCGCTTCGCTCCAACCCCGGCCATGGGCAATCCGTCCAACGGCCCCATGGTTTTCGATCAGGCAGGGAATCTGTACGGTGTATCAGGAGGGCAGGGGGCGTATTACTTCGGCGGCATCTATGAGCTCTCGCGCGGCAATGGCGGGTGGACACTGGACGCGCTCTACAACTTCCCGAATGGCGGCTCGACTAGCGGCGTCGTCTTCGATGCCGCCGGTAACCTCTACGGTTCCGACGAGGGCTCAGGCTATGGCGGCGTCTTTGAGTTCGTGCACTCGGGCTCCGGCTGGACGATGAACCAGTTGTTCAGCATTATCGACATCCTCGGCGACGGCTTCATCACTCAAGCCGGCGTCATTCTTGATAATGCCGGCAATGTCTACGGCAGCACCCTGGCCTATGGACCCAACAGTGGGGGAACGGTGTTCGAGCTCTCCGCCGGAACTTGGGACTTTAGCCTGGTGTATGGCCTCAGCGGCAATTTCGGAGGTCCCCAGGAAAGTCTGACCATGGACGCGGCCGGGAATTTGTACGGCACGACCTACCAGGACGGAGCCTATAACGAGGGGAATGTCTTCAAGCTGACCCCATCCGCCGGCGGCTGGCTCTATACCGATCTCTACGACTTTACCGGCGGCAGCGACGGAGCAGCCCCGGTCAGCAATGTGGTGATTGACGCGCACGGGAATCTCTACGGCACCGCGTCGCAGGGCGGCGCGGGAACCTGCAATCATGGCTGCGGCGTTGTGTGGATTGTGGAAACTCGAAGTGCCCGCGACCGCTGCCGTACGCGAGCAATGGAGAGCTTGCGACTCGGTCAAAGAAGGCATTGCGACAATATCTGAGAAGTGACCAAGTCAGTGCGACCGCCCAGCACGATTCCTGAAGTTACGCCGCATGATGTAACGATCTCTGCCTGGCCCTTTTACTCTCCTGACTTGCCCGTTCAATCGTCTGATGGCGTTATGAACAGCCGTCAGCAACATCTTAGGCGAGGAGGCACGGATTCCAACGTCATCGCAGGAATCCCTGATCTGCGCGGGTGTAAGCGGGATAGCTGTTTCGGACAGCACCTTCTTGACGTGTGCCGATAGTCTAGGCGGCGGGGGTTCTTCCCTGCGTGTGGCATGTTCCAGTCCGAGGCGGATGATATCAATGCCGTGCAGCTTTTGCTCAACCTTACCTTGCTCTTCAGTAATGCGTCTTTGTTGCTCTTGCAGCTCTTGAAGCCGCGAAGATAGCACCTTCTCCCATTGATCGATCTCCTCACGAATTTTCTGCTCAGATTCCATCTGATCCTAAGAAGTTAATCAGGATGTAAATCGGAGTCAATCACGAAGTTAATCTTGTGTCCTTAGTAATGTTAATCACATGTCTGTTCGTGATTAACCCCGGGCGAAAAAGTCTCGGCGCTGAGGTGGTGCAGCCACAGAAATATAGCTACTCACTATTAGTGAGGCCCTTCACGTCGGTGCCTGTTCTCCGACTGGAGATGTGGTGTAACCCATTGGAAGCAAAATGGTTGACTCGACAGGGTGATCCGCGCCACTCTTTTGGCTTCTGGTCGTTGATCTTGCCGAAAGGAGCTTTCCGATCAAGTGGTCGTCAGGAATCTCAAGAAAAGCTATAAGAACGTTACAGGGCGGTTCTACAGCGGCCGCCTTTGCCGGTTAGTCCAGTTCGATTCGATTCTTGAGCGCGACTTTATCCAGATCCTAGACGTTCATCCTTCGGTTTTGTCGTTTTCTGAACAGCCGATGAAGATCCGATTTTTCGATGAAGAAGGCGTAGATCAGTGCTATGTGCCTGACTTCCATATCACCTTCAAGGGCGGGTTTTTCCTGGGTCGACGGGTTGAGCGGCCGTGGCTGGTTGAAACCAAGTATCGTCGCGACCTAGAAGAAAATTGGGCAAAGATTGCTCCGAAGGTGCGTGCCGGCATCCGCACCGCCCACGGACAAAAGTCGACTTTTCACATCGTCACGGAATTGTCCGTAAATGGACCAGCTCTGGCGAACGCGAAGTTCCTGCGCCGGTTTGCGAATGCAGAACCACCGCCTGAATTGACGTCGATGGTTCTGGCGCAGGCTCGCAGGCCTGGCGGAATCACGATTGGAGAAATCCGTAGTGCCTCTCCAATCCATTCTTACGGGCACTTAATTGATCAGGCTCTCTGGAGCGCATTGGCCAGGCGCAGGATGATCGCAGATTTAGAGGAGCCTCTCAGCCCAGACACACGATTACGGATGGAGTGACCGCATGCGAGACCTCCACCTCTCTCCGGGATCTGTCGTGTCATACCAGGGTCGTAATTGGCGGGTTCTAGGGACTGTGGGCGTTGATCGGGGCGCTGATCGCCTCCTTTTCTGGAGAGAGGGTACTCGCGCCAATCCACGAACTTCTGCCCGAGATTCTCCCGCAAGGAGATACCTATCGCAGACCGTTTTGTTGTTCGATGACACTCCGGAGCGGCGCGTCGCGGATAAGTGGATGGAGTGTATTCGACCTTTGGTGGATATGCCAGGTCGCACGAAGAAGCGCAGTCAAGAGCAGAGCGGCGAGCTACGGCGTGCATGCTGCCACGGTTTACCGTCGCATTTCTCGTTGGGAGACTCATGGCCGGCTTGAGGCGCTAATCCCAGCCCGATCCAACGGCGGACGCGGTCAGAGCAGACTCCTGCCAGAAGTCGAGAGCATCATCAACGGCGTCATCGAAGAGAAGTACCTGAAATCACAGAAGTACACGATGAAAGATGCTGCTTTCGAGGTACGTCGCGCTTGTGAACTCGGGAGTCTTCCAGTGCCCAGTACGAACACCGTCAGGCGACGAATACAGATGGTATCCCGAGGAAATAAGGAGCCGACGACGAATGGGGCGAAAGGCGGCCGCAAGGTTTGAAGCCGACCCGGACCAGTTCGGTGGAGCGACATACCCACTTTCCATCGTTGAAGTCGATCACACGAAGCTTGACCTGATCATATGTGGATGACGTTCATCGGTTACCAGTGGGACGGCCTTGGATCACGCTCGCAATGGATGTCTACAGCCGCATGGTGACGGGGTTCTATGTATCGCCGGACCCCGTGGGGTCGATTTCAACCGGCCTCTGCATCGCACACTCGATGATGAGAAAGGATGAATGGCTGGTTCAGCACGGGATCGCTGGTGAGTGGCCTTGCTGGGGACGAATGGATTGCATACATGTTGACAACGCCAAAGAGTTCAGGGGGAACATGCTCAGGCGCGCCTGTGAGCGGTACGGCATTGAGCTGAACTTTAGGCCGGTAGCCCAGCCTCATTTCGGTGGTCACGTCGAGCGGTTCTTCGGCACGCTGATGAGGCAGCTACACAAACTGCCGGGAACGACCTTCTCCAATGTGAGTCTCAAAGGTGAGTACCAATCAGAACGGAAGGCATGTCTTACTTTCGGAGAATTAGAAACGTTTATTGGTAAATGGATCGTCGAGGTCTACCACAACAGCCTGCACCGCGGCATTCATACGAGCCCAATTAAGCGGTTTAAGGAGGGTTTCTCCGGCCCATCGGCTCGACCACTGCCGCCCGTGATTATGGATGTTGTACGGCTACAGCGAGACTTCATGACCATGGGTCGAGAGAACAATTCAATCGAATGGTGTGGAGATCGACTATATCCACTACTACGGTCCGGAATTGAAGAAGTGGATCGGGGCTCGCGAGCCGGGGACGAATCGTTCACGTAAGTTTCTCTTCGCACGGGATCCGCGCGACATCAGTCGGGTCTTTTTTTTCGACCCTGAAGACGGAGAGTACAAGGAGATTCCGTATCTTGACACGTCCCGAGGCCCGATCAGCTTGTGGGAGCTGCGAATCGCCAACCAAAAATTGATCGCTGAGGGCAGGGAAGACATCAATGAGCGCCTGCTCTTTGAAAAACACTTCGAACTCCTGGAATTCGCGAAGAAGGCTTCCAAAAAGAGCAAGGCTGCCCGCCGACAGGTGCAGCGTTCGGCGAAGCAGCGGTCAAGTGTCGATGCCAATGAACCGCAAGTGCTTAAGGTCGAGGAGGTCCATGACGACCCCGTGGAGGCCTTCGGCGATGACCCGATAACTCCCTTCGATGACGAGGACCAAAAGTGAGTCGGCTGACGGAAGCAGCGCAGAACGCGCTCCAGCTTGATGATGCTGAACGGATCTCCTACATACGGGAGGACTTCTTCCTACGTTATCCCGTGGCGGAGGCGGTTCTCGCGGAACTTCAACGTCTGCTCGACTGGCCGAAGACTCACAGGATGCCGAATCGACTGGTAGTCAGCGGGTCCAACAATGGCAAGACCGCGTTGGTGCGCCGGTTCATGGACTTGCACCCGGCCGAGTCCAATCCTCAAGGCGACGCAGCAATCATCCCGATCGTTTACATTCAGGCACCCCCGCTACCCGATGAGAGACGTTTCTATGCCGCATTGCTCGATTCCATCGGGATGGTTCATCGCCGGTCGCAGCGGTCGGATGAGCTGTTCTATCAGGTCAGAACGCTTCTGCCCAAAGTAGGCCTGAAGATGATCATCATCGACGAGATCCATCACATCCTGGCCGGCAGCACGAAGAGGCACCATGGATTTCTGAACACGATCAAGTACCTGGGGAACGAACTGATGGTTCCAATCGTGGCAGTGGGCACGCAGCAAGCGCTTTATGCCGTTCAGTCTGACCCGCAGATCGAAAACAGGTTTCCTCCAATAGAGCTGCCTAAATGGAAGTGTAATGACGAATGGAGACAGTTGCTTGCGACTTTTGAACGCCGCATCCCGCTCCAGAAGGCGTCGGAATTGACGGACAAACGCGTTGCCCTCAGGCTTCTCCTGATGTCGGAGGGGACAATTGGTGAGTTGGCGTCAGTTCTCAGGCTGGCTGCGGTCGAGGCGATACGGGGCGGAGAAGAGCGCATCTGTGACGCTGTCCTTGATCGACTGGCCTGGCAGCCACCATCCATGCGGCGTAAGCACGCTATAGCGGTGATCTGATGCCAGCACTGCTCCCATACCACCCGAAGCCGAAGCCGGACGAGTTGTTCTCCTCCTGGTTGATTCGAACTGTGAATGGATACGAGAGAGAGGTTTCGGATTTCCTGAACCTCTTCGGAGTGGCTTCGTACCTTCACTCCAGTGATATCGATCGGCTGACTCCGTCCTTTCTTGTCGCCGCATTGTGCGAGATCACGGGGACAGATCTGACCATTGGCGAAGGCATGTCGCTTTCAAAGCGGACCAGAGCACTCAGCAGTGATCAACTTCAAATCGACAGTGTGGCGTGGCCATGGCTGATACCCATTGGACAATCACGCCGCTCTGGGCGTACCTGCGGGTTTCAGGTTTGCCCAGATTGTCTTGCTGCCGACCAACCCTATTTCCGCTGGCATTGGGCTGTAGCGCTGTCTTGTTGCTGCCTGGTACATGGCGTGCGACTGGTCGACTGTTGTCCACGGTGCTCTTCATCAATACATGCGTTTCCGCAAGGTTTACTAGGTCTTAGGCGGACCCCCAGCGGCGCTCTGAAGATTCACCTTGAGCGTTGCTCCCGTTGTAGATTCGACCTAAGGTACGCGCCAACAGTAAAGGCAGCAAACCGCTTGTTGGAGGGCCAGGCAGCGTATGAGTTGCAATTGGCAGGCGCGGAGCAGGGAAGCGAATGTCGTGAAAGTTTTGCTGTTCTTCGCCACCTGATCACGCTGCTATACGGAGAGAATCGCGGTTTTGAGAACCTGCGCCGAGTCGTAGCGGAGCGGTCAGGAATAGCCCGAACTGACATGCCAATTCCATACGAGCCCGATCAAGATATCGTCGCGTTTGAAGAGGCCGACGTGACTTCCAGATCCATCGTGTTGCTGGCTGCAAGCTGGCTTTTTCAGGAATGGCCGACGCGCTTCATTCAGTGCTGTCGGGAAGCCCAGGTGCGCTATCCGGCGCTGAACAGGAACGCAATCAGCGTCAAGTGGTACTGCGAGGTGGCGAAGGATGCGTACACAGCCCCGAGAATCGATGGTGCGCGGAAAGCAGCCCGATCGGATCCCACTCTACTGATTCAAACAGAACGCGCATGACTGATTCAAAGACCGAACTCCGGGCATTCAAACAAAGGGAAGCAGTGGCCCTAACACTTGGCTGTGCGGTACTTCTGCTCATGTGCTCGCCGCTGTTTCTGGCAGCGTACGTGATCATGCACTTCATTCGTAAGTGGTGGTGATCGTGTTCACGCTGCCAGTCAGGCACATGCTGCTATTGCAAACCAGCAGCCGGAGTTCAAAGTCGAAGCCCCCACTCATTCCAGCCGAAGCAATGGGTGGGAGCGCCCGGCTACGGTCCGGGGTCGAAGATTGCTCCTACGGTTGCGTTGTCCGTCATCTTGTATTGGCAGGTGCAGGTCAGCACGCCCGAAGCCTTTACGCAAGAGTTAGCCTTGGGGTTGGGATCTGGGATGAGAAGCTGGCAGTTGGCAGAGAAGCCGCCGAACTTCGAACCGGAAGATGGGCTTGCCGAGAGCGTGACAATAGCATTCAGCGCATAGTGCCCCGTGCAGCCGGCCCCTGAACCGCAGTTGATGATGTTGTCTAGTGTCCAATTTGGATTAAAACTCTGGACTACTCCAGTACCTTGACCGAATTCGTACACGGTTAGAGTGGGTAGGTCGTTGTTGCCGTTAGAGGCAACTGTCATCGTGGCCGTGCCGGCAACTGCTACTCCACTGCTAGGAGGCGAGAGTGCGGTGATTGTGGTTGACCCGCCATCGACGCTGCCGATAGCTGTCGCCAATCCGGCCGAGTTGATAGTTGCGACACGCACATCACTTGAACTCCAAGTTACCTGATTGGTCATATCTTCACTGGTCGGGGAGGTGTCGTAGTTACCAATCGCGATGTACTGTGCAGTTTCCCCAATCACACCCGTGCTCTGCCCGCCAGGGATAACGGTTATTGAAGTCAGCGTGTGTTGTTGCCCTAATGCATTGACTGTGACCGTCGCGGTCCCTACAGTACCAGCAAGGTTCGCTGTTACCGTCGTCGTGCCTGTCTCAACCGCAGTGACCACACCGTTGTAACTCACGCTTGCAACGCTTGAAAGACTAGAAGTCCATGTCACCGATGTAGTAAGGTCCTGCGATAGAGGACTTGCACTGTAATTACCTGTCGCAATGAGTTGAGCGGTTTGTCCTGCCGCTGTCAGTGTCTGTGCGCTGGGTGTAACGGATATGGATGTGAGTTGGCGCTCAGTGTTGTTATTAAATCGGTTTTCCGATCCACCGCAGCCCAGCAAGCCTATTGCTATTAGCAGCACCAGAAAAAAACACCATACAAATGGGAGGAACGAAGAGCGCGTTCGATCCATAATTCTCCTTTTTTGCGAGATCCAACTTCCACGATGTCGAGAAGCCATCCCTATTGTAGGAAATTCGTGGTCATTATCCATGACACTTAGGTTGTAGTTTGTGGCTACTGTAATCAGAAATTAGTATTCATAGTTGATGGCACTTAGGTAGTGGTTGGTGGCCACTCATCACCAGAAATCCCGGTCAGACGCCCGGGTGGGCTTTCGCGTACGAAGACCCCAGTCGCATCGACTTCCGTTCAGTCGCAACGACTTCGTTTTTCCACATGGATGATTACGCCGTAGTGGGTCCATCCCAAGGCAATGTCCGATAACAAGTATTATGTAAAGTTGCGTCAGCGGTGCGCCAGTCTGGACCGCTGCGCTTACGCCTTCGCTATTTCTGGTTTCTCGGCCCACAGCCGTTGCGCAAAGGCCCACAGGACGGTTGGGATAATCATGCTGGCGCCGACCGAGCTGGCCACGATTCGCGGCGAGACGCCGTGATCGATTGCCTGCCCCGACAGCCATGCCGACAGCGCAATCACTGCCATGCAGAGTCCGAAATCGGCAGCGAAGATCCGTCCGCGAAAGCGATCGTCGGTGTTGAGCTGTAACAGCGTCGTGGAGAAAACCCAGACGGTCGAGCCTCCGACATGTCCCACGAAGACGAATGCGAAGGCGACCCAGATATTGGGCGCCACTCCCAGCAACATATAGCCGATGCCGCCCAGGATGAATCCGATGAGGACGCCCCTCCGCAGCCGCTTCTGGTTGATGCCGGCCCAGGGCGCTGCCAGTAGTGGACCCATAAGCGCGCCAAAGCCTCGTCCGGCGAGCAGGATGCTCATGCCGACGATGGCGTAGTCCTGGCGCCCCAGGTCAGGCATGGGCAAGACACGCTGGCCGAAGACCGGATACAGCACCCACGAGGCTCCCAGGATGCCGGTGCCTGCTCGCAACATCACCATGGCGAGCATGCGCAGGTCGTGGCCGATATAGCGAAAGCCTTCCACCATGGGCGAGTAGTCGAACATCTCACGCAGCGACAGCCGCTGGTGGGTGATGTGGGGCTCCTCGAAGCGCATGCGGCTGATGAAGGCCGCCGACACCAGGAACGACAATGCGTTGATGCCGAACACCGCTTCGCGGCCCAGGGTCGCCGCCACGATGCCGCCGATCAGCGATCCGATAGCCAGATTGAACGACCACGTGGTCGAGGCCAGGGTGTTGGCCAGGATGATGTCTTTTTCCGGCGTGATGTTCGGCAGCACCGAGTTGCGGGCCGGCTCGAAGAAACCCGCCATCACCGTCTCCAGGAAAATGAGCGGATAGATGAGCCAGGCCATGCTTGCCGAACGCACCAGCAGCATGCACGCGACAATGACGGTCCGGGCAAGGTCGGCGGTGATCATCACCTTGCGGCGGCTGATGCGATCGTTCACCGCCCCGGCGATGGGGCCGACGAAGGTTTGCGGCAACACCCATAGGACCAGCCCGAGGGCCACCGAATCGGCGCGGCCGGTCAGATCGAGCAGCAGGCTGAAGATGGCAATGGTGTAGAACCAGTCGCCCATCTCGCTGACGATCTGGGCGAACCACAGCTTGCGGAAATTGGAGTTCTCGCGGCCCAGCCGGACGTATTCGGAGATGGAGACCCTGGGTGAAGCCATCGGAGGGATTAGCTTAGTAGAATGCCTGATTTTACTCAGGCGACGGCGGTAAGCAACTGGTCAAGGTCGTCGGTAAACCTGCGCAGGGCAGCCAGGCGCTCGGGGGTAGCTTCCACGACCTCGGACTTCGCCTGGAAGACTTTCTTCCCTTCCTTCTCCACCAGGACGCCAAGAACCTCGCCCATGCGCCAGCCGGGTGAGCCGATGATTTTGAGCCCGGTCGGGGTGGATTGGAGCAGCGCGATGCAGCCTTCGCGCAGAACCCCGACAGCGTTCGCGTAGCGCTCGAAGGTTTGCAGCTCAAATCCAGCTAAGTAAATACGTTGCAGTTGTTCGGCAGGGTCGGGCATGGCTTACATTTTGTAACGGCCCAAGTCGTCTTCGCCGAGGTTCTCGAGATACTTTCGGAGCTCCTCGCTGGTTACCCGGTCGCTCACCGTAGTCGCCACCTTGCTGGTTTTGAGGACGCCGTCCTCGACAAAGATGGGACAGTCCATGCGCAAGGCCAGGGCCAGCGCGTCGGAGGGGCGCGAGTCGATACTGATGACCTCGCCGCTTCGGTCGAGCCAGATGACGGCAAAGAAAGTATCGTCGCGTAATTCAGTTACAACGACTTTCTGAACTGTTGCCTCAAGGCCGACCAGCAGGTTCTTCAGCAGATCGTGGGTCATGGGCCGGGGGGTGGTGACCTTCTCGATCTCCAAGGCGATTGCGTTGGCCTCGTAGATGCCGACCCAGATGGGCAGGACAGTGTCGCTGCCGGCATCTTTGAGAATCACGATGGGCATGTTGGTCACCGGATCCATCATCAATCCGCGAATTTTCATCTCGACTTCCATCGTGGTTCCCTCCCTTGAGCTTGTTTTGTATCGGGGCCTGACTTGAGTCGGACCGAAACCGCTCAGTTATGATCTGCCCATTCCTCACGCCTACCGACCGCGTCGGAACGTCTGTCGTCCCTCCGGGACTCGTGCCTTTCCGTCCATCTACCCAGCGCTGAAGCGCTGGGCTAAGCTCTGCTGCGCCTCCGGCGGGGGTCTATCCCGATTGGCCCTGTGTCGCAAACAGGGAGCAACACTGTTTCAGGCAACGGCTATTGCCCAGACGCGAATCGTTCCTGACGCAATTCTTCCTGACGCCGGGTGCCACGTCCCGGCTTCTTTTGCCGGGTTGAGATTAGATCAGGCCACCATCTCACCCAGCAAGCTGTTCGGAAACGCCTGCGTTACCCGAACATTTACATAATCGCCGATCTTCGGTTGGCTGTCAGTGATGGTGAAATTCAGCGTCTTGTTCTGCGACGTGCGGCCGACCATCTGGCCACGGGCCGTGTTCTTTCCTTCAACCATTACCTCTAGGACGCAGCCGAGGTGCCGGCGGTAGCTCGCCCGCTGAATTTCCCGCTGATGCTCCTGCAGAATCTGCAGGCGGCGCGACTTCTCCGCATCGGGAATCGAGTCGGCATATTGCAATGCGGGCGTGTTCGGACGGGGCGAGTACTTGAAGGAGAACACACCGTCGTAGCCGACCTCGGTCAGCAGGGTGAGCGTCTGGTGAAACTCGGCTTCGGTTTCGCCCGGGAAACCGACAATCACATCCGTGGTGATGCTGATCTCGCGATTGCGGGCCGACTTCATCCAGCCGATGCGCTCCAGGTACTGCTCGCGAGTGTACTCGCGGAACATGGATTGCAGCACGCGTGAAGAGCCACTCTGCACCGGAAGATGCACGTGATCGCAAAGCGTTGGCACAGAGTCGATGGCGTCAATGATGTCTTTGGTGAAGTCGCGCGGATGCGAGGTAGTAAATCGCACACGCTTGATCCCGGTGATCTCGCCGACAGCAGCCAGCAATTCCGCGAAACTGCGCTTCCCTGCCGGATCGCGATACGAATTTACATTCTGGCCAAGCAGTTGGATATCGGTATAGCCCGCGTCAGCCATGCGGCGAGCTTCGTCGAGGACGGAATGCGACGTCCGGCTGCGCTCTTTGCCGCGAGTGTACGGAACTACACAGTAGGCGCAGAACTTGTCGCAGCCCTCGATGATGGTGATGTATCCGCGATGGGGATTGGTGCGCGCGGTGAACTCGGTTTCGAAGGTCTGGTCGGTTCCGCGATCGTCGAGTCCGGTGACCCGGGATGCGCCCGCCTCGATCTGGATCAGCATCTCCGGCAGGTTGCGATACGATGCCGAACCGGCGACCAGCGAGACATGCGGCGCGCGCTCGAAGATCTTCTCGCCCTCCTGCTGGGCTACGCAGCCGAGGACGCCGAACAGTTTGCCCTTGGCCTTGAGCTTCTTAAAGTCGGCCAGGCGGTGAAAGACCTTCTGCTCGGCTTTATCGCGGATCGAGCAGGTGTTGTAGAAGATAAGGTCTGCATCTTCTTCGCGCTCGACCTGGCGATAGCCTTGCGAGATGAGCGAGCCGACGACCTTCTCCGAGTCGTGGAAGTTCATCTGGCAGCCAAAGGTCTCGATGTAAAACGTTTTCTGCTGCGAACTCACAAATACCCCAGTCCTCGCAGTATAACCCCATTGGAGTCGCCGATTTTAGTGTTCTTAGCAACTCAAAATGTCCGCTTTTCGTAGCAAGTGAAATGTCCGGTTTTTAATTCATACCAGTAGCCGTCGAGGCGGTGGAAAAGTGGGAAACGCGTAGCGTTTTCCAAGGCGGCGCGGCCGCCGTCTTTTCCACCGTCCGGGGTGCTGCCGGTGTTGTCAGGATCGCTTCTCCCTGGGCGGTGTAGCGGCCCAGGGTGTGCGGCCCGTAGCTCAGGCTGAGTTCGCCATTCAGGTGCTGATGCACCCTCACCGAGCAGCCCGCCAGAGTGCCTCGCCAACTCACCCGCTCGATCTGCAGGCGCAGGTTCTGAAAGCTCACCGTGTTATCGCGGTTGACCGTGCGCTCGAACTGCAGCGAAAAAATACGTTCCAACTCGCGCCGTGGCGGCGGCAGAAATGCGCTTCCGCGCTGCGCTGCCGGCACTTGGAAGCGGCGATTGAACTCCCCGATGTAATGCTCGCGCAGAAATTTATTGGCCTCCTCTAGCGTGGTAATGCCATGCAGCCGCAACTCCTGCGGCAAGCGTCCCTGCCAAGTCCCGAAGCTGCGCTCCGAGCGCCCCCGCGCTTGCGGCGAGTAGGCTGGAATCATCTGCACCCCGAGCTCGCGCATCGCTCGGCCCACCTGCGTCAGCCGATGTGGATCGACCTTGCCTCCGGCTTCCGGCGTCAGCCAGAAATGACTGCCCCGATCGCTGTACAGCGCGCAAAACACGCCTTTGCGCTCCACCACCTCGCGCAACGCCGCCAGCACCGTCAGGGTCGATTCCTCGTCCACCAGTTGCGCATAGTAGATCTCGCTGTTGGCGTCGTCCAGGATCACGATCAGGTCGTGCCAGCGCTCGTCCTGGAACCAACGATGCCGGCTGCCATCAATGTGCAGCAGCATGCCTGGCAAAGGGCGCCGCGCTCGCCGCTTGCGATGCACCCCTCGCTTGCGCCCCTTGGCCACCAGCCCGGCGCCTTGCAGCGCGGCTTTTACCCAGGTGTAGCTGAGCTGGATGCCATGTTCTTCGCCCAGCTTCTCGTGAAAGTGCCGCACGTTCAGATCGAAATACCGATCACGGTACAACTCCAGAACCTGCTCCACCGTCGCTAGCGGCACCCGCTTCTCGCTCGGCCGACAGCGCCGCCGGTCCAGCAGTCCGTCAAAACCCCACTGCTCGTACCGCTCCCGCCAGCGTCGCATCTGCCGATCGCTGATGCCGATGATCTCCGCCGCCTGCCACCAGCTGATCTTCCGGGCTACCGCCCGCAAGATCACTTCCTGTACCTTCATTGCCCGCTCCACCGCGGCCCTCGAGTAGCTCTCCATGCTTCGCATGGTCGCCTACTCTCGCCGCCCGCCAAGCGGACAGATCACTTGCTATCTCGACCGGACATATCATGTGCTAACGACAGAGTCGCCGATTTTAGGAGACTGGGGCGGAAGTGAAGTGTAGAGACGTTGGAGTTGCTAAACCACGGCGGACTTCCCGCTGCCGCCGCTGCCCAGAGCTTCCAGGACATCGATGGCGCAGGAGTAGCGGCCAAAGGGAGCGGCGATCTGAGCGCCTTGTACCATGCTGGACGCGGCAGAGAGCATTTCGCGAGCGATGGCGACACCTTCGGCGCGGGCGGCTTCCGCAGTATTGGCCTTGGTCATGCGCTCGATAATCTGGTCGGGAATGGAAACGCGCAGCTCGTTCTTCATGAACTCGGCATTGCGCGCGCTGGTCAGCGGCCAGATGCCGGCGATCAGCGGAACGCGGCAATGCTCGATCTTCTTCAGAAACTGCTCGAGCAGGCGCAGGTCGAACACCGGCTGGGTGACAACAATCTCGGCGCCGGCCTCGACCTTGTATTCAAAGCGGCGCAGCTCTTCGTCGATGTTGTCGGCTCCGGGATTGGCGCCTACCGCAATAACGAAACGCGTGGCATTGCCGATGGGATTGCCGCCAATGTCGAGCCCACGGTTCAGGTTGTGAACGATGTTGACCAGGCCAATGGAGTCGACGTCGAAGACTGCGGTTGCGTCCGGGTAGTCGCCCATTCTGGGCGGATCGCCGGTGATACAGATGAGGTTGTGAATGCCGATGGCGCTGGCGCCGAGCAGGTCCGACTGAATGCCCAGCACGTTACGATCGCGGCAGGTATAGTGCAGCACCGGCTCGATGCCAACCTGTTGCGCGATCAGCAGGCATAGCGCCTGATTGCCCATGCGAGCTGAGGCGCGCGGACTGTCGGGAATGTTCACGGCATCCACGCCAACCGACTGCAAGAACTTCGCGCCCTCGACTTCCCTGCCGGCGCTGGTGCCCTTGGGAGGAACAATCTCAACCAAGGTTACGAATTCACCGTCGGCAATCTTGCGCCCCAGCTTCGAGCGCTCGCGCAGTGGAACGGGTTCCACCGGATGCGCCGCCGGGGCAGACGCCGTCTTGAATCGCTGCACGCGGCTTTTGCTGACGGCTAATTGCGACTTCATGGCGTGAATATGTTCCGGAGTGGTTCCACAGCAGCCGCCAACCAGCGTCACACCGACGCCGACAAACTTCTCCGCGTAATTCGCCATATATTCGGGCGAGCAGAGATAAATGTTTCTTCCTTCAACGTTGCGCGGCATGCCTGCGTTCGGCTGCGCCGACAGCGGAACCGTGGTGACGGCACGCACGCGCTCCATGGCGTCGAGCATGGCAACCGGGCCGACGCTGCAATTGCAACCCACGACTTCGGCTCCCCATGCCTGCAACTGCGGACCGTAATGCTCAGGACTGGAACCATCGAGGCAGTTACCGTCCTCATCGATGGTCACCTGGGCGACCACAGGCAGATTGGGATTGACCTCGCGCGCCGCCAGCAACGCCTGGTGAAGTTCCTCGAGATAGCCGAAGGTTTCCAGAATCAGCAGGTCGACGCCCTCTTCGTTCAGCGCCTGTATCTGCTCGCGGAAAGCTTCGCGCGCCTCCGACAGGGCAATCTTGCCCAGCGGCTCGATGCGCACGCCGAGGGGGCCGACCGCTCCGGCGACCAGGGCGTCGAAGCTCTTGGCGGCTTCGCGGGCGACGCGGGCGCCCATGCGGTTAATGTCGGCCAGGCGATCCAGGCAGCCATGCTTGCCCAGACGAAACGAATTCGCGCCGAAGGTGTTTGTTTCTATGACCTCGGCTCCGGCCTGCAGGTAATCGTGATGGATGTTGCGAATGAGATCAGGCTGCGAAAGGTTCAGTTCGTCATAGCAACGATTGATGAAGATGCCCTTGGAGTACAGCAGTGTCCCCATCGCGCCATCGCACAACAACGCGCCTTTTTGCAGTCGAGTTAGCAGGTCTGTTGGCATGAAAGGCTGTTCGGAACATTCATCCTTAGGATTGCATTTTATGTTACATGAGATCGCAATATTGCGAGATTGCAGCCCGGCCGGGCGCAGCCTGCCCTGCTATAATTCAGCTTTCCAACCCCTGGTGGACGTTCGTCAAAGATTGCGGAGCAAACGTTTGAAGCGAGTATTGGGTTTTCTCGGCGTTGTCGTATGCGCCCTGGTCATCGTGTCCTGTGGTAACGGAAACAACGGCACCACCAGCATCGTAACTCCCAACGGCAACACCATCAACGATCCCAAGGGCACGCTTACAAACCGGGCTTACATCAGCAACCAATATTCCGGCAATCTTCAGATCGTCGACAGCCAGAACGATTCCACCGCTTTCTATAACTCCAGCTATACCAACACCGGGACTACGAATCAGATCGTGGATCTGTCGGTGAACATTCCGGTTGGGATATCGGCAACCTTCCTGGTCCTCAGTCCGAACGGGACCTTTACCGCCGTCTATGATCCTCTGGCGGTGTACATGTACTTTGTGACGAACTCCAACCAGACCGCAGCAGGGAGTGTCGTGTTACCTTCCTTTGCGAACATGGCGGTCTTCTCTCCCGATTCGACCAAGATGTATGTGCCGACCGGAAATGCGACGGTTGGCGGCAGTTCGCCAGGCGCGGTTCAGGTAATCGATATGAGCGTTCCGAAGATTACTACGACCTATCCGGTGCCGTCGGTCCGCTGGGTAGCAATAAGTCCTGACGGCAATACTCTTCTGGCGTTTGCCGACAATTCCGATTCGATGTGGTTCATTGACTTGACGGCAGCCACGGTCACGCCGGTTGAGATCCCAGGGTTTGCCCGGCCGGTGAACGCTTTCTTCAGCAGCGACAGCACCACGGCCTATGTGTTGAATTGCGGTCCGCAATGCGGATCGAACTCGCCGCCGTCGGTGGCGCAATTCGACATTCCTTCCCGAACCATCAAGACCTCCGTCACGGTGGGCGGAGCCTCGGTCGGCCTGCTTAACGGCAGCACGCTCTACGTGGCGGGATATCAGGGCGGCAACAACGGGACCTTCGACGTTGTCGACACCTCGACCATGACCCGGACCACAGCCGAGTCAGTAGCGATCAACGACGGCCAGCAGTGGAAGATGGCGATCAATAACAACATGCTCTACATCGGCGCCAAGACCTGCAACAACACGGTGACCGGCTGCCTGTCGATTATCAATCTGACAAATAATACGGCGGTCCCCCCCGGGCCTGCCCTAGGCCCAGTTACGGGCATGCAGTCCATACCCAATCGCGATGCGATGTATGTCATTCAGGGCGGATTGCTGAACATCTACGACACCACGACCAACAAGCAATTGCCCTCGCTCGGCTTCCGCGGCGCGCTGTATGACGTGGTGCAGGTCGATCCGTAGGCTTCTGCTGAAAGGCCCCTTAGCATTTGCAACAAGGAGCTCTTCTTCTGGTGCGAAGGGTCGGCTCTCGCCTGCGCGAAGGATTGCGTCAGAGATGCCGAGCAGGTTCAGCCTTTCCCAATGGCTAAACCAGTGACACTGTGACTCAGGTCACTGCCGGCCCTTCGGAATACACCTACTGTGGTGCTGCCACTTGCAGCAAGGCATTGAAAGTACTCACGCACAAACGTGGTCAGTGATTCCTTTTGTACCGCAGGTAATGACGCGCCGATTGCAGGCTTACACGAGAACCTTCATGTACAAATCCATTCTGAGTTACGCTCTTCTATTTTCGTCGTTACTTCTTCTGACTGGGTGTGGTGGCGGCAACAACAATAGTTCAGGGAACGACCAGAATGTGCCACCGCCGAACTACAGCATCTCCGTATCGCCCTCGACCCTGGCTTTGAATCGCGGCGGGAATGCGACGGTCACAGTAAGCCTGGCGCCGCAGAATGGCTTCAGCGGTTCCGCGTCGGTCACGATCTCGGGGCTGTCCTCTGGAGTCACGGTGTCGCCGTCCTCGCTCTCGGTCTCGTCTGGGAATCCGGGTACGCTCACGTTCACCGCATCCGCCAATGCAGAGATCGCGCAGACGAACGTCACACTGCAGGCGACTTCCGGCAGTTTGCAAGCAAACTCGACTGTGTCCGTCACCGTTAACGGCGAACCTATTCCCGACCGGTTCCGTCTGATTGGCGGTAGCCTCGGCCATGGTTTCTACGATGAGCAGCGACATCTGCTGTTTGCCACCAACGGGATGATGAATGAACTCGACGTAATCTCAGGCACCGACCTGAAGGTGCAGTCCAGGTTGAACTTGCCGCAGGCCTGGGGCATTGACCAGATGGCGGATGGCAAGACCCTCGTAGTGGGCACATCTGCCCAGCAGATTGCGACAGTTGACGAGGATACGCTGGCTGTGACGTTGCATCCGGTACCGAACGGATCCTCGACCTTTGCACTTTTCTATCCCAACGTGGTCGCGCTGGCGAACGGCAAAGTCCTGATTATCGGGCAGGAACAGGGCATCGAATCCAACGACATTGTGGAAGGCGGACAGTACCTGCTCGAGTGGGACTCCACCACCGACACCTTCACGAAACTGCTGCCCACCACACAGCTAGGCTTTGAAGTCGACTCTCTCGCCCGCAGCGCCGATCACAAATGGGCCGTCTTCTCGGCCGACCAGTTTTATCTGTACAGCTCCGACTCCGACAGCTTTACCACCGTGCCGCTCGAAACCGTGAATCCGCCGAGGAACGACTATAACGTTCGCGGCTACGCGATGAATGCCGACGGCAGCAAGATCGCCGTAGCCTCCGCGAGCCAGTTGACCGTGCTCGACCGATCGTTTCATCTCCTGGGCACGGTGCAGATTCCGAATGCTTTCCAAGAAGCAAGATCACGAGTGCAATTCTCCCCTGACGGCAGCAAGCTGATACTGCAATACCCGCTTCCGACGGCTATCGAGATGATCGACCTCGGCACCTACACGGCTCTCGGTTATCTCTCCGCCGATGTTGAGCCCAGCGGCAACGACAACACCCTCATGGCGGTGGACTCCAACTGGCGCGCATTTGTCACTTCGACAGGTGGGCTGTTGACCGTCGATCTGACGCAACCGCTCTTTCCCAACCCGCAGATGGGCACTCCGCTGCCGGCGGCATTTTGTCCGGCTTTGCAAAGTCCGGGAGCGGCCTTGAACACCTCCGCCGAAGTCATGTTCAACAGTTCATCCGGAATAACCCAGAGCTTCTTCCTGGCTGGACAACCTGCGCCACTCACCCCCAAGGGCAATTCCATCCTGGTGCCCGCATCCCCAACCGCCGGACCTGTCAATGTGGAGTGCGAAGGAGCTGACGGCAATCGATTAGTGGAGGCTGTTGCCTTTTCCTACGGAGTCACACCGGTAAGCCCAAGCGCGAATCTGTTGCCGCCGACCGGCAACACGGTAATGGACATTTTTGGCTTTGGGCTGTGGTCGAGCGAATCGAATCTGCCCACCATCAACATAGGCGGACAGCCCACGAGCAAACCCGTCTACATGGGAAACCTTCAGTTCGGTGTGTTGCAGGGAGCGACCTTCATGGCACCCCCAGGCGCCCCCGGCCAGACGGCGGACCTGTATGTGAGCAGCTCCTATGGCCAGGCAACACAGCCCGCGGCGGTCCAGTATCTTCCCGCTGCCAAGATCGTATCGGCCTCGAACCTGGAGCAGTTGTTGTTCGACAAGCGGCGCAACCTGCTCTACGCGCTGAAGACCGAGGAGATCGACGTTCTCGACCCCGCCACCCTCACCTGGAAAGCGCCTATTCCCCTGCCTACGTCAGGCGGAGCGGCCAACTACACCATCATGGGATTGAGCCCCGACGGTTCGCGCATCATTGCCGTGTCTCCCAACTACTATGCCGCTGTGCTCGACCCCGACAACCCGTCTGGCGCGACCGTCGTCTCGTATCACTCCAATCTGAACACCCCCATTTCACTGGCGATTACTCGGTACAACAAGGCCCTCATGCCAGGATCGAACGTGGTTGAGATTGATCTGTCTTCTCTCGCTGTCAAAACCTTTCAGGCAAACATGGGGAAGATAATCCGCGCCTCGGCCGACGGCAGCGCGCTCTACGGACTCGATATCGGCATCTCCTCCGGGCAGGTTTACACCATCGACCCGGCCACCTACGCCGTCACCCAACCGCCATCGTTTGGGCACCTGTACTGGAGTGATCTCGCGGTCTCCGCCGACGGCAGTCAGGCCGCGGCGGTTGCCACCGATATCCAGGCCACCGGCAATGACATTGGCTTCTTTGATCCTGCCTTGCGCATGATCAACCTCAATGTGTATCCGTTCGTCGCGGACCCGGATTTCGGAGGAGTTGCCGGCCCGTTATTCAGCCCCGGTGGCAAGGTGATCGCTACCGGGCTGTCCAATTCGATCGAGTTTTGGGATACGCAAACCGGCAAGCTTCGGGCTCGGCTGCTGACCCCCGAAACTCTGCAATGGACTCCGCCGACGATTCCCAATTCCGCCCCGCTGATGGCCTCCGATCCCACGGGGCAGACGCTGTTCGTGGGCTCAACCTCCGGAATCACTGTGCTCACCCTCCCTCAGCCAATGGACGACCTGAAGTCATATGAGTGGAACGACTCTTTCGGCTTGCAGGCTCAGCAGGCAGGAGGAGCTCACTCGAACTCCATTCGCAATCGCAGATTAGGCCGGCGTTCGCGCTAGCCGAGAGAAGCTCGGACAGGTAGTTTCAGCTGCAGAAATCGGCGGCGTTTCACCATGCTACTGCGGCACTAAGCGCAGATGATGTACTCCCGCCTTCTGCACTGCCTCGGACGAAAACGGCAGCGCGAAGGTGCGGCCGTGGTAATAGGCGTCCCACTGATCGTTGTAGTGGTCGTCGAAGATATTCCCCGACTCGCCGTTAACGATGTTCAGGGTGGAGTGGTCGAGGTCCGACATGTCGGCGGTGAAGCGCTCCGACGGCCCAAAATTCGTCTGCACCTGCTTAATAGTGAGTTCGTCGCCCGACAGCGGCTGCGGCCCAGGTCCCGCCCGCTTCAGCACCGGAAAACTACTCCAGAACGGATGCTTGATGTCCACCTTGTGGATCTTGCCCCAGCGCCAACTGGAGAGCATGTGCGGCGCACCGTGGTTAGTCAGCGTTTGCTCGACTGCAGCAGTCAGCAGCTCGTCGTAGTTGGCGAACTGTGAGGGCAGCCAGCGCTGCGGTTGAGTGGTTAGGACATTTTCCAGCCACACGGGCGCCATGAACCAGTGATAGAGATTCCAATCGTCTCCCAGCTTTGCTTTGAGCAGCATCTCTTCCAGCGTTTTGCGTGAGTAGTAGGCGATGGTTGGCGCGGCATCGCCCGTCGCCATGGTGCCGTCCCAATTGCGCATCAGCTCCGCCGCGGCCTTGGCCTGCTGCGAGGCCTTGGGCGTGTGATCAATGGCGTAGACGAATCGCTGGGCGCAGAAGAGATCGAGCTCGGAGAGCACGTCGGTCTGGATTTTCAGCATGTCTGCCGCAGTGAACTTCTTGTTCGCGCCGAGCAGTTTGTAAATGCGCTGCACGCGATAGGGCGAGCTCCACTCGATGCTGAGCGAGTAAGGATAATCCTTGGGGGCGACACGCGCGTTGGCGGTTGCCAGGATACCTGAGGGCGGATCGTAGACGCTGGGCATCTTGTCGTAAGGGACGTAGCCGGTCCACTCGTGGCTGTCATCATCGCCCGGCACCGGCAGCGAGCCGTCACCTGCGGCGCGAATCGGAACCAGCCCGGTCGCCTGGTAGCCGATATTTCCTTCGGTATCGGCGTAGACCACGTTCTGTCCCGGCGCGCTAAACTTCGCGAAGGCCGCGCGGAACTCCTGCCAGTTGCGGGCCGTGTTGATGTCGAAGAAGGAAATGTTCTCGGCTTTCGGGTCGTAGATGACCCACTTCAACGCGAGCTGCCGCTTTTCGCCGGGAATGATCGGAGTGATGATCGGTCCGTGGCGGGTGATGACAACGTCGAGGTTGACGTCGGGCTTGCCCTTGACGCGAATGATCTCTGAGCGATGCTCCGGCTGCTTCCAGCCATCGGGAGTGAGGTACTCTCCTTTGTCGTTGAACTTCTCGACATACAAATCTTCGACGTTGGGTCCGAGGTTGGTGAATCCCCAGGCAATGTAGCGGTTGTGTCCCACGATAACGAATGGCACCCCCGGCAGCGTCACTCCCACAACGTCGTAGTCCCCGGCTGTCAGATGGGCTTCGTACCAGGTATCGGGTAGGCGCAGATACAGATGCATGTCGTTCGAGAGCAGCGGCTTCCCTGTCTCGGTATGCGCACCCGAAATCACCCAGTTGTTCGATCCGGGACGAAGATCACCGCTGTAATCACCGGTCCCGAGAAGCGCCGCGTCCTGAGTGTTGCTGTTATCCGCAGGCAAGGCGGGCGCGCGTTTTTCAGCATGCGGGGAACGGGTGCGATGGCTTCCCTGTTTTTTCGACGGAGCTTCCTGTTGGGGCTCCTGCTCAGGAGTCTCTCCCGGTGGCGGCTCGTTCTCGATCGATTGGCTTTCGGCGCCCGGCGGATGATCGCGCCACGAGGAGTTCACGTAAAGGTCGGCGGTCAGCTCCGGCCCAAGCCTGGCCAGGATTTTCTCGTGCTGCAGCTCCTTCTTGTACATGTAGTGGTTCAGAAACTCGGTCATCGAGAGCCCGACCAACACCGAATCCGTGACCGTCCAGGTGTAGGGGAAATAGGTCATCAGGCGGAATTCCATCGGCAGCGTCTCCTGATGCTGGGCGATGTAAGCGTTGACGCCATCGGCATAGGCCTGGAAGTAGGACCGGTTGGCCGCGTCCATATTGGCCACGGTTTTCTCCGCTACTTGCCGCAAGCCGAGGATTCGCTGTTCGGTATCGACCTTCACGTACTCCGGACCCAGAATCACCGACAAGTCTCCTGAGGCGAAGCGGCGGGTCATGTCCATCTGCCAGAGGCGGTCCTGGGCGGTGACGTATCCCTGGGCAAAGAACAGGTCGTGCAGATTGCCGGCGGAGATGTTCGGCACGCCCAGCGTGTCTCGCGTAACGACTACAGGAGCGGTGAGTCCGGAGAACTTCAATGTGCCATCGACGACGGGGAGTGAGTCTTTCGAAGCGCGGTAGAACCAGACGTCGGCAACGATAAACAGCATTAGAAAGAATGTGAGGAGGACAACGACCGCCAGCAAAGCAATGCTGACGCGCCGGGGACGAACAGCAGACGCGGTGGTGGAAGAAGCCATAAGAAACTTCGATTATATTCACCAGCGCCGCCGAATTCTGAGCCGCTTGCCGGCGTTCGGTACCGCGTATCGATTGCTTTGCGGCACGCCCGCTTTTAACGAAATGGAGAGGCGCGGATTCAAATAAACACGTCTTCCGGTTGCAGCATGCTTTCCGAGTTGCCATAATTGGGCAAATGAAATCCTTCTGCGCGATCTTTGCAGCGCTTGTCTTGATGTTCGCGATCCCGCTGGCGGCGAAACACAAAAAGTCTGATTCCGAAACACTGGCCAACCTGCACTTCCTGGTCGTCAAGGACGATAACGGCAAACCGGTGCGCAATGCTTCAGTGGTGCTGCACACGGTTGACAAAAAAGGCGAGCAGTCCAAGGGAGGCTATCAGCTCAAGACGGATGAGGAAGGCAAAACCGAAACCGAAGGCGTTCCCTACGGTATGCTGCGGGTTCAGGTACTGGCGCCAGGATTTCAGACCTTTGGGCAGGACTACGACATCAACCAGCCGAGCATGGACCTGGAACTCCGGCTCAAGCGTCCGCAGCAGCAGTTCACCATCTACGACCGGCCCGCCAAGGGCCAGATTGATGACGGCAGCCCGCAACAGGGGACACCAGTCCCTCAACCGCCGCCAAAGTAGCCGCGGCTTGTGCATTCCGGCGTGAGTCTATTTAGGCGTGGTCGCCGACTGTGCGGTGGTAGTGATTCCCTTTTCTTTCAACCGCGCGATGGCTTTGTGCGCCTTTGGCGCATAAGGACCGCCGGGAAGAATTTTCAGGTACTCCTGATAATTCTCCATGGCGCCTTTCAGGTCGCCTGATTTTTCCAGGGCCTCCCCCAGCTTGTAAGTGGCCTCGGCGTCATGCGGTTTATATTGCAGCGCCTCGCGATATCGGCTGATGGCAGCAGGATAGTTCTCGCGCTTCAGATAGAAATCGCCTACTTCAACGTCTTTCATGGCTTTCATCGGATTCCAGCTGCTGAATTCGCCGTAGTCGCTGTCGATCTCTGCTCCCGGGTGATCTTTGGCGTCGCCGGCCGGAGGCGAAATGTCAATCTCCGTCTGTTTGCTGGAACTCTCGTCGGGCCCGGCTTGGTCCGAGCGGGGTGGATTGGCAGTATTGTCTTGCGGCACAGGAGCGTTCTTTTCAGTCGGAACCTGTTCGACGGGCCCTTTGTCCTGAGCTATGCCATTGGGCGCGAGAAAAAGACAAGCGATCGCGGCGGCCAAAAGAATGCGTGACATCACGGACATATTCTAGTTAACCCGGAGGACGTTTTGAACTCTCGCGAGCAGCCCGGAGGCGGGAGTGCGAGGCTCTCACGCCGCCTGAGGATGCTCCTTCTTTTGTTGATAGTTCTTCCGGTAGTGACGCCACAAGAAGTATCCCAACGCGAAAAGTCCGCCGGCAATTGCCCAGGATGCCTTTTCAAAGTAGGCCAGCAGCGTATTGAACTCGCTGCCGAAGGCGAAGCCGATGAAAGAGATGGCGGTGACCCATGCGGCGGCTCCCATGAAATTGAACAGGAAAAAGCGCTTCCATTTCATGCCCAGAACTCCGGCCAGCGGGCCGGCGATGGTGCGAAGCCCGAAGATGAAACGGGCAAAGAAAATCGTAATCCCCCCATGGCGCTGGATGAGGTCTCTTGCGGCCGCGATATCGACGTCGTCCAGATGGAAGATCTTCTTCATCCAGCGAATCAGGGTCTTGCCAAAGTGCCGTCCCAGCAGGAACCCCAGGTTGTCTCCCCCGGTAGCGGCAATAATTCCCACCACAATGATCCAGTACAGATGGAGTGTGCCCGACTTGTGCGCGGTGAAGCTGGCAAACATCAGCGTCGTCTCGCCCGGAACAGGCAGTCCCGCATCTTCGGCGAGCAACGCGATCAGCACCGCCCAATAGCCCCAACTGACGAGCGCATGCCTCACGAGGTGATAAAGCCAGTGCATAAAGTTGGTTGGAAGGCCGCTTTATGCATTGCGATGGCAGGGAATCCGAAAAAAGCGGTGCGCTTCAATGCAAAGTTTTGATCGTTGGGGAAGGCAACTCTGCGGCCGGACTCGCAACGCGGCAAGCAGCTCACGTCATCTTACGTTCTCGTGCTTCACAGTTGGCATACCGATTTCACCATCATCCTTCGATTACTGGTAGCCATGGGTTGCGCCGGCGTCATCGGGTGGAATCGCGAGAAGGAAGGCCATTTTGCAGGCTTCCGAACCAACATCCTGGTCGGCATGTCGGCAGCCCTATTTACGTCATGCGGTGACCTGATCATCGTGTACTTTGCAAAATATGGCCCGACCATCCACGTTGAACCGCTTCGCATTTTGCAGTCCATCGTGCTCGGAATAAGCTTCCTCGGGTCGGGCATCATTTTTGTCTCCCGGCATGCGGACGAGGTAAGAGGACTCACCACCGCAGCCACCATCTGGGCCATCACTGGCGTTGGCATCGTAGCCGGACTGAACCATTTCCTGCTCGCGGCAGAGATCACGGCGTTGGTGTTTTTGGTGCTCCAGTTGGGCCGCTGGCTGGAACAGAGCTTTTCAGGCAGAAAGTGATTTCAGCAGTTGAACGCGAATGTTTGTCCCGCAGTGCCCTGTGCGCTTCCTTGCCGGGAGGCTCACATTCCAAAGACGTGTATTGGCCAGGACCGGCCTTGACGATAGGCTCGTGCTGAGTTGGTTGCTCGAGTGTTGCTGGAAGGGCGCTTCCGGGGATGGGCACTTCACCAGCACGGAATCTACCGATGCTGTCTGCCAAAGCGGCCGCAGCATCAGCCGGCCGCAGGCATTTGCGGCATCTTCTCCTTCCAGCCATTCCGGATGAGCCACCGGTTGGCCGGATAGGCGGTGAACGCGCCGACGATCATCGCGATCTGCATCATGAACCAAAAGACGGCTTCGTTGGGATGAAGGTGCGGCTGCGGAAACAGGACGTAATAGACCAGCGCCATCCAGAGAAACATGCCGATTTCGAACGCCAAGATGGAAACGGTGTCGGCTCGCGCCGCGGCGGCGATTCCCTTCCCCGGCGTCAGCTTTCGCATGGGGACGATGGTGAAGTACTGGAAGACAATGCCAAAAGCGTAAGCCAAAAGGAAGTCCACCAGGATTTTCGAGAGGAATTCCGAGCCGGCCAGAAACGCTACGCCACCTAGCGCGAACAGCCCGTATTCGGAGATGACGTCGCCCAGGGTGCATCCGGCGCCGCAATGGAATACGGCAGTGGAAACCTGCGCGGGCCGGGGAGGTTGATTGTCTTGCTCCTTTTTGTGCATCCCACCAAGTGGCACTTCCGCTTTCAGACCGGCCAGTGAATACGGCCGGGTGTGAAAGTAGAGCCACACGGCGAAGGGCCCAAAGTAGAGGGCGGTGATGGGCCACACCAGGTGCATGATCCACATCTTCTGCCGATTGCCCCGCAGAAAGTCGAGCGCAATGACGATGGCGCAAGCGGCGCACGTCACCAACCAAATCCAGGACACAATCCGCAGCCACTCGGGATAAGCCATCGGCGATGAGATGTGAAGACGATACGGACCGGAGATTCCAGTCAAAAAAACAGCGGGCCGAACCGAAACCGGCTGGCCCTCTTGTACTACAGCGTGAACTCCTTGCTACTCTCCCGCCACCTGCGCTCGCGTCATTTCCGCCACCACTCTGCTGGCGTTCTTCAGCACGGCTTGAGGTTCCAGGCGCGCGAACAGATCAAGCGAGCGCGCAATGAGGCCGGTCCAACCGGTTTGATGGCTGGCGCCCAGACCGGCGCCGTTGTCACCGTGGAAGTACTCATAGAACAGGATGTAGTCACGCCAGTGTGGATCCTCCTGAAACTTCTTGCTCCCGCCGTAAACCGGGCGTTTGCCATTGGCATCGCGCACGAAGATATTCGATAGCCGCCGGCCGATTTCCTTCGCGACTTCAAACAGCGTCATGTAATTCCCCGAGCCGGTCGGGCACTCCACCTTGAAGTCGTCGCCGAAAAAGGGATACATCTGCAGCAGCCCGCGAATGATGAGCCCGTTCACCGGCATCCAAATCGGACCGCGCCAGTTGGAGTTGCCGCCGAACATGCCGGTGTTCGACTCGGCCGGCAGATATTCCACCTTGTATTCCTGCCCTCCGAGGTGGAACACAAACGGATGTTCCTGGTGATACTTGGAGAGCGAGCGAATGCCATACGGGCTCAGGAATTCGTTCTCGTCCAGCATGTATCCCAGAATGCGCTGCAACTTGTCCTTATTGCAGACGGAGGCGAGCCGGCGTCCGGCGTAGCCGATGAATGTTTCGTCGACAGGAGCGATTTTCTGCAGCAGCTCGGGATGCCGTTTGCGGAACAGCGCAATCAATTCAGCAATTCTGGGATGATTGACGATGCTGTCGGCCTCAAATACGCTGACCGCGCACAATGGCAGCAGGCCCACCATGGAGCGAATCTTCAGGCGGGTGCAGTCCCCGTTGGGAAAATGCAGCAGGTCGTAGAAGAATCCGTCGCTGGAGTCCCACATCTCGTCCTGGTTCACGCCGATGCGGTCCATGGCGTAGGTAATCCACAGGAAGTGTTCCAGAAAGCGGAAAGCAAACTCCTGGTACATCTGAGCGTCGTAAGCGGTGAGAACCAGGGCAATGTCGAGCATGCAGAGGCAGTAGAACGCCATCCAGGCAGTGCCGTCCGCCTGGTCCAGATGCCCACCTGTTGGCAGCGGCGCACTACGGTCAAAGACCCCGATGTTGTCGAGGCCGAGGAAGCCGCCGGCGAAGACGTTTCTCCCTTCCGGGTCTTTGCGATTCACCCACCAGTTAAAGTTAAGCATTAAGCCCTGAAAGGAGCGCTCCAGGAAGCGCAAATCGGCCCGGCCCAGCTCGGACTCCACGCGGTACAAGAACAAAGTTGCCCAGGCGTGGACGGGTGGATTCACATCGCTGAAATTCCACTCATAGGCCGGGATCTGCCCGTTGGGATGGGCGTAGAGGTTGCGCAGCATTAACAGCAACTGTTCTTTCGCGAAATCGAAGTCGACGAGCGAAAGCGAAATGGTGTGGAAGGCCAGGTCCCAAGCCGCATACCAGGGATACTCCCATTTGTCGGGCATGGAGATGATGTCGCTGTTGAGCATGTGAAACCACTCGGAGTTGCGTGCCGTCCGGGTTTGCTTTCCCATGAGGGGATGGGCGTGGTGCTCATCCAGCCAGCGGTCGAGATCAAAGAAGTAATATTGCTTGGTCCACAGCATTCCGGCCAGCGCCTGGCGATGCACGCGCTTCTCGTCGTCGCTCAAATTCGCGGGGGTGATGCGGTGGTAGAACTCGTCGGCATCTGCCAGCCGGGCAGACATCATCTCGTCGAAATCCGAGAATGTCTTCCCCGAGGCTTTCGGGCTCAAGCGCAGCCGCACTACCTGCGAACCACCGGCAGGAATGTTCAACACGTAGTGTGCCGCCGCCTTGGTTCCGGTCTTGTCCGGGTTGACTGCGCCCTTTTCGCCGGCGATCACGTAACGATGGAAGGCGTCTTTGACGTAGGGTGACGGGTTCTGCGCGCCCCAGAGGCGCTGGTTATTGGATTCGTTCTCCGTAAAGAGCAACTCGGAGGCGCCTTCGCATTGCAGCGTGTATTCGCCGAGCTTGGGGTGCGACGTCTGGACTGACGAGCGGTCGATCTGGCGCAAAAAGGGCTTCGGCTCATCGTTATCCCAGGACCAGGTATTGCGGAACCAGAGTGTCGGAAGCAGGTGAAGCTGCGCCGCCTCCGGCCCACGGTTGTGCACCGAGATGCGGACCAGCATGTCTTCCGGATCGCCCTTGGCGTATTCGACGAAGACGTCGAAATAGCGATCGTCGTCGAAGATGCCGGTATCGAGCAGCTCGTATTCCATCTCTTCTCGCGAGCGCCGCTTGTTGGTCGCCAGCAGGTCGCCGTAGGGGTACTCCCGCTGCGGATACTTGTACAGATACTTCATGTACGAGTGCGTCGGAGTGCTGTCGATGTAGAAGTAGTATTCCTTGACGTCTTCGCCGTGGTTACCTTCGCTGTTTGTCAGCCCGAACAGGCGTTCTTTCAGGATGGGGTCGCGTCCGTTCCATAAAGCAACAGAAAAGCAGAGACGCTGCTTGTCGTCGGAGATGCCGGCCAGCCCATCTTCTCCCCAGCGATAGGCACGCGAGCGAGCCTGATCGTGGGAGAAGTAATCCCAGGCGTTGCCATCCAGGCTATAGTCTTCGCGAACGGTGCCCCATTGGCGCTCGCTGAGGTATGGCCCCCATTTCTTCCAGGGGATACCAAGTTCTCGCGAGTCGTTCAGGCGCTTCTGTTCGGTGACTTCAACATAGGAAAGCGGGGTACGTTCTTTGGCTGGCGAATTCATGGCTGGACTCCTGTAGTCTCAAGACGTTTCTCGTGTGAAGAAGAAAGCGAGTGAAAGCTGTACCTGACGGTGGGAGAGCAAGTGCCGCAGCCCGAAACAATCTCTCAGGCAACAACCACTTTATGATACCTCCGCCTGCAGTTTCGTCGGACGTTACGTCCGTGGAAAAGTTGCCTGGAGTCCGGTGTTTTGGACAACGGCTCGTTATACGATTTTTGCAGGTCCTCGAAAGGAAGCTCTATGAATGTTCTCGTACTGAATTCCGGAAGTTCCAGCCTGAAGTTTCAAATCATCGCTACCGATCTGGAACGCATCAAGGAGCACAAGGACGAACGCCTTTGCCGGGGGCAGGTCGAGCGTCTCGGGGGTGAAGCCATCATCACCTTTCAGGCAGGGAAAGAAGCGAAGCGGAAATTCACAGCTCCGCTGGCCGATATCCCAGCGGCGCTGGACTATCTGGTACGGTACATTGCTTCCGACAGGTCGGGGGTCACGGCAATCAGAAGTTCCGGCGACATTCACGCTGTAGGCCATCGCGTAGTGCACGGCGGCGAACTGTTCAGCGAATCGGCGCGCATCGACGATAGGGTCCTGCAGGGGATTGAAGACTGCATCGACCTTGCGCCGCTACACAATCCCAACAACATCAAGGGAATTCTGGCGGCTCGTGATCTGTTCGGCAAAGACACCCCACAGGTCGCCGTGTTTGATACGTCCTTTCACCACAGTCTTCCCGAGCAGGCATATCTCTATGCGGTTCCGTATCACCTTTACCGGCGGCACAAGATTCGCCGCTACGGCTTCCATGGGACCTCGCATCGTTATGTGGCGTTCTGTTATCGCGCACTGCGCGGCCTGACCCGCGAGCAGACCAACATCATCACCCTTCATCTCGGCAATGGCTGCTCTGCCGACGCCATCAAAGGAGGCCAGTCGATCGACACATCCATGGGATTAACGCCGCTTGAGGGGCTGGTCATGGGCACGCGCTCGGGCGATGTTGATCCAGCGGTCGTAGGCCTGATCGCTTCGAAGGAAGGCATGTCGGTCTCCGAGGTGGAGAACCTTCTCAATACGCAATCGGGCCTGCTCGGCATTTCCGGCCTGACGAACGACATGCGCGGGTTGGAATCGGAGCTGAACGAGCATGAAGACCGGCGCGTCCGGCTGGCAATCGAGATCTTCTGCTATCGCGCCCGTAAATACATCGGGGCTTACCTCGCCTGTATGGGCGGGGCCGACGCCATCGTGTTTACCGGCGGAATCGGCGAGAATTCTCCCGACATTCGCGCCCGTATTTGCGCAGGCATGGAATGGACCGGCCTGAAGATCGACGCCCAGAAGAATCAGCAGACCGTCGGCCGCGAAGGCTTGATCAGCACTGAGGACTCGAAACTGCTGGCCTATGCCATACCGACGGACGAAGAGTTGCTGATCGCCCGCGATACGGTGCGCGTTATCGAGGGCCAGCCACATCCGTCCTAAGAGAGCGGATGACGGACCGCACTGGCCCTACCAGCGCGGCTCGACCACATGACACGTCTGCTTCGGCTCTTTGTAGCCTTTGCTCTTCTGGCGCGGCGGCAGCTTCGGTGAATCGTAAGGGATCTCTTCATACGGGATGCGGCTCAGAATGTCGGCAATGCAGTTGAGCCGTGCCCCCTTCTTGTCGTCCGAAGGCACAATGTGCCAGGGTGAGGCAGGCGTATCAGTGGCAGACAGCATGGCATCGCGAGCGCGCGAATAGTCATACCAGCGGCGGTGCGATTCGAGGTCCATCGGACTGAGTTTCCATCGTTTCGACGGATCCTCAATGCGTGCGAGAAAGCGTTTGTGCTGCTCCCGTTCCGAGACATCCAGCCAGTATTTAAGAAGGATGATGCCCTCCCTGACGAGTACCTGCTCGAATGCCGGGCATCCTCGTAGGAACCTCTGGTACTGCTCGTCCGTGCAGAAACCCATCACATGCTCGACGCCGGCGCGGTTATACCAGCTACGGTCGAAGATGACGACCTCTCCACCCGCAGGCAGTTGCTCGATGTAGCGTTGCGCATAGATCTGCGTCTTCTGGCGGTCCGTGGGGGCAGGCAGCGCGACCAGGCGAAAGACGCGCGGGCTCACGCGTTCCATGATGCGCTTGATAATGCCTCCCTTGCCGGCTGCATCTCGCCCCTCAAAAATAATCACAACGCGCGTGCTCGACTTCTTCACCCACTCCTGCAGCTTTACGAGTTCTACCTGCAGCCGGAAGAGTTCGGCCTCATACTCCTTCTTGCCCAGCTTCGGCTTTGCGCCGTTCTCGGTCTGGCTTTCCGCCTGAATCGCCCCGTCTAATTTTTTCTGCTTTTTCTTATTCTTCGATTTGTGGCCCATCTTCGAACCTCCGTGCAGTGGCCGAAAACACAAGTACCGAATTTCGACAGCAGTGAACAATCATTCATACGCCTTTCGTCGAAATGAAACAATTAGCGAGATGGGAAAAATCGCGCCAGTATCCTCTGGTGGAGATCGACAGGCGTGAAGGTTTACTGCGAAGAGTGGTCGTGAAGTAGTGTCAGAGGAGGAACTCGAGCTGGTCTCCGGCGCAGAGCCGCATCTTCCCGATGCTCCCGGCAGGTAATTCGAGCACCATCCGGTTCAGGGGAGACGGACAGAGAATGTGCCAGGGCGGCAAGTTTTCCCATAGGCGCCGGATTTGCCGGTACCGATCCAGGGCGATGACATCGATGGGAAATGACATTCCCCAGGTATGAATCCCGGAGGAGGGCGCGAGAAGCAGCCCTTCTCCCGGTTCGAGCTTCGCGGCGCCGAGCAGTCCAATCAGCCGGGCCAACGCGGTATTGGCGAAGCGGATGTGGTTTCCTACTACGGCGCCCGAAGTTCGGTCGACGATGGTAAGGGTTGGCAGTTGCAGCATTGGTGTGCCGGATGACCTCAAGCGAGCTTCTTTTTGCGGTACACGAGCAACGACGCGATGACCACGAACAGCACACCGGCCACGGCTCGAATCAGGGTCACAGTATCCATGAACGTCTCCTTTCAGATGGTTTCGGGAGTGCAGTCCGCACTAATCGAACAGCCCTCCCATGTTGTGCATGATGTTCAGCACCGCCGGCCCAATCAGCACAATGAACATGCTGGGGAAGATGAACAGCACCAGCGGAAAAAGCAGTTTGATAGTGGATTTGGCAGCCAGTTCTTCGGCCTGCTGACGGCGGGTCGTACGTAGCGACTCGGCGAAGGTGGCCAGGGCGCGCACGATCGGAGTTCCGAAGCGTTCACTCTGCCACAACATGGCAACGAAGGCCTCGACTTCCTCCAGCTTGGTGCGCTGCGCCATGCTCCGCCATACTTCGATGCGGGGCTTGCCGGCTCGCTGCTCGAGATTGATCTGCGCAATCTCCTCGCTGATTGCCTTGTGCCGAATGGCAAGCTCGGACCCCACGCGAAACAGCGCCTGATCCAGCCCCAGTCCAGCCTCGACGCAAATCACCAGCAGGTCGAGTGTGTCGGGCAGCGCCAGCCGAATCTGCTCGCGACGGGCGTGAATCCTGCTGTTCAGCCACATGTCCGGCGCCAGGTAGGCGATGAAGACCGCCACAATTGCGCCGAAGACGCCGAACTGCGGAACAAAGGTACTGCCTGCCAGTGCCAGTACCGGCAACAGCAAACGGGCGGCAGTGTAGGCGGACGCTTCCCACTCGGCGCGCAGGCCAGCCAGACGCAAATGCTCGCGCAGCTTATCGGAGTCGCCAAAGCTGAGGTTCCGTCTGATCCAGCCGAGCACCCGCTTTGCCAGAGATGCCATTGCCGAGTTGCAGGGCAGTTCGCTTTCGCGGGAGGCGTTCTCCAGGCCACGCTGTATCTTCTGGCGCGATGAGCGGCTTCGAAGCAACACGTACCCCATTGCCGCCACACACAGCAGACATGTGGTGAAAGCGATGGCGAGCAGGGCGGGCGCATTCATTAGAGCTTTACCTTCACGATCCGGCGAATCACCAGGAACCCGAAGAGTATCTGGAAGGCGCAACCGATCATCAGCTTCTGTCCCATCGGATCGACGCTCATTATCCGCATGTAGGCGGGATTCACCAGCCGCAACATCACGTACAAGAAAGCGGGCAGCAGTCCGAGAATCCAAGCAGTCAGGCGGCCCTGCGCGGTATAGACGCGCACCTCGCCTTCCAGCCGAATCCGGTCACGCATGACCTGGTTGGTGCGGTCGAGGATCTCGACCAGATTGCCGCCGGTTTCCCTCTGCACCAGCATGCTGGTCACCACCAGTTGCAGATCGGCGGAAGGCACCCGCTCCAGCAGGGCGAAGATAGCCTCGCGGAACGGCAATCCGAGGTTCTGCTGGCGGCAAAGAGTGCGGAATTCGGATCGTGCCGGCTCCGCCGCCTGCTCACCAACGATCTCCAGGGCGGCGCTCAGGGCATGGCCAGCGCGCAAGGAACGAGCAATGATGTCGATCGCTCCGGGCAGCGCCTGGTTGAATTTCTTCAATCGCCGCTCCCGCTTGCCACGCAGGAACAGCAGCGGAAACAAGCCGGCTCCGAGGGCAGCCGCAATGGCAAGTGTCCTGACGGGCAGCGCCATCGAAAACAACACATAGCCGGCGAAGGCCGACACCACAGAACCGAGGATGACCTGGCCGACGCTCCACTTGCTGGCTGCCTGGATGAGCAGGTTCTGCATGGCGTGGGCCGCAGGAACCTTTTGCAGGATGGTGTCGATCCAGCCAACGTCGCTGAGTTTGATCAGCTTGAAGATGGCGGGCGTGCCCTCGCCCAGATAAACATCCTCGGTTACATGGATCTGCGACAGCCGGGAATCAATCCTCTTCTCAACCTTCGACGGCCGGGTAAGCAACAGCAGAGACACAAAGCTGAGCAGCAGCACCAGCAGGAAAGCTGTGACAATCAGGAACATCGGCTCTAGACCTCCAGCGAGTGCTCCAACAGATTGGGAGAGAAAGGCACGCCGGCGCTCTTCAGCCGCTCCGCGAATTTGGGCACAATGCCGGTGGCGTAGAAGCGTCCCAGAACTTTGCCGTTGGGACCGACGCCGCGCTTCTCGAAGAGAAAAATATCTTGCAGGCTGATGATGTCCCCGCTAGCGCCGGTCACCTCGGTGACATGCGTAACCCGGCGCGAGCCGTCGCTCATGCGGGAAATCTGCACGATGATCTGGATGGCTGAGGCAATCTGTGCCCGGATGGCTTTGTCGGGCAGCATGATATCTCCCATCAGGGACATAGTCTCAATGCGGGAAAGCGCATCGCGGGGATTGTTGGCGTGAATGGTGGTGATTGAGCCGTCGTGCCCGGTATTCATCGCCTGCAGCATGTCGAGCGCTTCTTCGCCGCGCACCTCGCCGAGCACAATGCGGTCAGGCCGCATGCGCAAAGCATTGATGACCAGTTCGCGCTGCCGGATCGCGCCATTGCCTTCCACATTCGGCGGCCGGCATTCCAGCCGGGCAACGTGTGCCTGTCTCAGACGAAGCTCAGCCGAGTCCTCGATGGTCACAATGCGCTCGCGATCCGAGATAAAGCCCGAGAGCACGTTGAGGAAGGTCGTCTTTCCTGCTCCGGTGCCGCCCGAGACCACGATATTCAGCCGGGCGCGGACGGCCGACTTCAGCACGTCGAGCATCTGCGGCGTCAGGGCGCGGTTGGCTATCAGGTCCTCGGCGGTGAGTGGGGTGTTGCCAAAACGGCGGATCGAAAGCAGCGGCCCATCGACGGCCAGCGGAGGGATGATGACGTTGACGCGTGATCCATCTGCCAGGCGGGCATCCACCATGGGAGACGATTCGTCGATGCGGCGGCCCACAGCAGAGACGATCTTGTCGATGATGTGCATCAGGTGGGCGTTGTCTTTGAACACCACCGAGGTCCGTTCCAGGATGCCGGCGCGTTCGACATAGACCGTGTTAAAGGTATTGACCAGAATGTCGTTGACCGTGGGGTCCTGCAGCAGCGGCTCCAGCGGACCCAGGCCAAACAGCTCGTCGAGCACTTCGTGCGCCAACCGGTCGCGCTCGACCACGCTCAGCGGAGTGTTCTGTTCGCCAAGCAACTGGTGAATCATCGCCAGCAGGCTTTGGCGCGCGCGAGGGTCTTTCAGGAAATCGAGCTTTTCAAGGTCGATACGCGTCAGTAGCTCGCGATGAACGGCCGACTTGATCTCCTGCTGCGCGCGGCCCAGCAACAACTTCTGCGGACGCACGTCCGCTGTGGCTGACCGATTGGAAAGAACAGTTTGCGTCGCTGCCATGCTCTACTCCTCAACCTGCCGATTTCAGTGAACTGAGGAACGGAAGCCGCCAGGCAGGCCGGGCCGTCACTTCCGGCTCGGGCACACCCGCTCCCGGAACCAGCGATGCCGCCCACTTGCGTACCTGGGCCACGAATTCCGATTTACTTTGCGCATCCAGGGGCGTGCCCGTGTTCATGGCCCGAATCAGCTCCGCGGAACAGTTTGGGATGGTGATGGAAATCGGTTGCCGAATCGCCTTCTCGATCCGCTGCAGCGTCACCGCTCCCTGCGACGAATAGCGATTGACCGCAACCTTCAACTTGCCGGGCGAAATGTTGCACTGGATCAGGCGATCGACACAGCGCGACAGGTCGCGCACCGCGGGCACATCGGGAGTGGCGACCAGGTAGAGCTCGTCGGCATGATCGATGACCGCCAGATTGGCGCCGCTGAAGCTGCGCTGGCAATCGAAGATCACGTAGTCGTAGAGCCCGCGCAGGAACAATAGAGCTCGTTCGGCATCATCGACGGCGGCCTCCACGGCGATATCCATCACGTCGGAAGACTGCAGCACGTCAACACCGCTCTCATGATGCGAGACGAACCCCGACAAGAGAGCGGAATCGAGCCGGCCTACATTGCGCACCAACTCCGGGAAGTCGTAACGGCTCCCGGGCAGCCCGAGGTACAGGCCAACATGGCCAAGCTGTGCATGCAGATCGACCAGCAGCACGCGGCGCCCATGCAGCCGCGAGAGATACGTGGCAATGTGGACGGCAAGTGTGGTGGAGCCGGCGCCACCGCGGGTGCCGAGAAAGGCCAGCACCCCGCCGCGCAAGGTTGATGCTTTTTCGCTGGTCGCCCAGCGGCTCTGCAGCCGCACCAGCGAATCGGAGAGCTGCTCGATACGCAGCGGCTTCACCAGATATTCATTGCATCCGGAGCGCATGGCATCAAGGATCAGCGTTGGGTCCGCCCGTCCGCTGAGGGCGATCATGGTGATGCGCGCCCCAAACATCTGCTGCAGCGCGTTGGCGGTGTGTACGGCTTCTACGCGGTCGCGGTCGAAGTCGATCACGCACAGGCAGGCTTCGCTGTCCTGGGCGCGTTGCAGGATTTCGAGGTTGGCAGTGCGGTTCAGATAATCCGTCAGCCCTCCGACAAACTGCGCGGCAAACACCTGCAGGGTGGCGCGCATAACGTCGTCAATGGTGTGGGAGTCGGCGCAGACGGTCAGCACGCATAGACCATTCCGGGCCGCATTGGCATTTTTGCAGGTCACGCAATCTCCGCTTCAGCGCTCCGCTGTTGGCGGCGCTGCCTGTTCCTTCGGCTGCTTGCTGTGAGACTTGAGCGATGAGTCAAATTGCGTCTCATTGAGATTCGAAACCGCCGGCTTGGGTAGCGCCGGCGCTGGCGCAGGACTGCTCAGGGGATCGACGATCACCGGGGTAATAATCACCATCAGCTCAGTAAACGATTTGTTGATGTCGCGCGATTTGAAAAGTTCGCCCAGGATCGGGATGTCGCCGATGCCCGGCATCTTGCTCAGAGTCTCTGTGGTGCGCCGGTCCAGCAGGCCCGACATAGCGAAGCTTTGCCCGTTCTGCAACTCGATCTCGGTCTCGGCCCGGCGGGTCGAAATGGCCGGGATGGTGTAACCGGAGATGGTGACGGCGTTGGTGTAATCCAGCGCACTCACCTCCGGCGCCACCTTCAGGCGAATGGTGTTGTCAGGATTTACGATCGGGGTGAAGTCCAGCTTTACGCCGTAGGGACGAAACTCGATGGTGATGCTGGTCAAGCCTCCGGAAGAGCCTTGAATGACGGGGAAAGGAAATTCTCCGCCGGACAGGAAGTGGGCCGTATCGCCGCTCAGGGCGGTGATATTCGGCTCGGCCAGCACTTGCAGCACCTGGTTCTGCTGCAGGTCCCGCAAAATTGCGCCCACATCCAGGTCGTGGCTGTAGATGAAGATATTCAGCAGATCGGAGATACCCAGCGAACCGTCGTCGCGCATTCCTATAGGACTGAACTGCTGCGTCTGGCTGACACCCTGGGTTTTGCCTCCGCTGAGGATGTTCACCCCAAACTGCGTC
The DNA here is from genome assembly GCA_963846815.1 of uncultured Acidobacteriaceae bacterium. Lineage (GTDB taxonomy): Bacteria > Acidobacteriota > Terriglobia > Terriglobales > Acidobacteriaceae > CAVVDY01. The sequence continues at coordinate 1,784,173 of CAWJXG010000001.1, forward strand.
ATCTTGGTGCGATCGACTTCTGCGATCCGGACCTTCAGTTGCACCTGCCGTCTGTGCAGCAACACCTGTGCCGAGTTCACCACCTGCTTGGAATACGAGTCCAGAAGCTTGAGGGCGGCGTCCACCACGGTCTGCGAGCTGGCGGCGCCGGTCAGCAGCAGGTGCGCTCCCTGGCTCTCGACGGCAAGATGTTCGCCGGGGAAAGCCATACGTAACGCTTTCGCTGGCTCGGCCAGATCGAGATCGGCTACCACGTCGTACAGGCTGGCAGCCCCATCCTCGGTCCAGACCGCAACGCTGCTGGAGCCGCCGGACTTCGCAGTGAGCACCAGTTCGTGGGGGTTGGCCGTGAGCGAATCGATGACCTCAGGATTGCTGACGTAGAGGCGGCGAAAACGCTGAGTCGACCGCAGCACTGCCGAGTGTCCGACCTTCAGCACCAGCGACTTGCGCTCGGATTGAGCGACCACCTGCACGACCGGCGGATTGCTGATTGCTGCTGAAGCTGGAGCGGCACTCGGGTTGAGAGCAGCGGCCGGGACTTTTGACACCGGACCGGGCTGGCCCCAGAGACCTACGGCCGCCAGCACTACCAACATTGCCATGAGCGTAAGCGGGACGATTTGGGTTTGTCGTTTCACGGCTGATTGAAGCTATTGACCTGCCGCTTGTCTCCGGCAATGGTCTCTATGCTGTAGGCTTTTGGTTTTGGCGCTACTGCGACGCTTTTCGCCGGCGCGGGTGTTTCGCCGCCCAGGTTGGAAAGCTGGCGCAAATCGAGAGGAGCGTCTTGCACGACGCTGTGGTCGCCCGGGTTACGCAGCACAAACTGCACCGTCCCCTGGGTGCTGGCCAGCACGACGCGCTGTGCGTCCTCGGGTGTGAGCAAAACGGTCACTACGCTGACTGTCTCCGGTTTACCTTGCGGATCGGGCTCGATCTTCTGTCCGGCCGTCAGCACTTCTGCGTCCTGCAGCACGATCTGGGTCATGGGCATAGGTGCGGCATCGCTGCGATAGGTCACCAGCACGTCGACATGCGATCCGGGATAAAGAAAACCGGCGACGCCGCTGACTTCGTTTGACTTCAGCGCGGTGGCCCGCATTCCATCAGGAATTTTGGCGGTCAGTCCTATGCCTGAGCCGGGAGCCGCCAGGAATTCGGCAAGCACTGGCTGTCCCGGTGTAATGGGATACAGTGCGGCCCGGCCGGCGGCCTCTTCTATATGGGCACAGGCGCCTTGCAAGGGCAGGCTCACCGGCCAATCCATCACCGCCAGGTTGTCGGGCTTCAGCACTTCTCCGGGCAGGACAGCCTTGTTGACGGTGACGATTGGCTGGGTCTTGGGACGTCCCGAGGCGTGCCGCATAACGCGCCGCGCCAGCAGGAAGGTACACAGGCCGGAGATCAGCAAAGCCAGCAGCAGCGCCAGCACAATGCGCCGGGCATTCATGGTGCGGCCACCCCGCTAGAGAAGGTGACAGGCAAGCCGACGGCAATACTGCGCCTGTGCAGATCCCATGCCGCTCGGGCAAGCGCGAAACCGGCCCCGGCGGACAGCGAATGTGGATTGGAGGACGGAGGCATCATGGTTGACCTAATTGGTGGTGAAGTTCTCCTTTGTATGCGTGGCCGGTTATGTAGGGGCCGTGCCCTGCGGCATGGCCCCATCGCGAGCAGGGACGTTCGCGGTTAACTGACGGACGCGTTCAGGTGACTGGAAATCTTGCTGAAGGCTGTGCTCAGCGAGGTTGCCACCCCTTGCATTGAGACGATGGCCCCCAGCGCAATCAGCGCAGCGACCAGCGCATACTCGATCATGTTTTGACCCGACTCATCCCGCAGAAGTCTGCGCCAGGCGTTTGTGGCCTTACTCAACATGCATGTCCTCCCTTCACTCCGGCGAAAACGGCTGCCGTGAGCTTTCGAGACCCTCGGTTTCCTGTGGGTCTGCCTGTTTCATCGGCAGCTGCGGGAAATGCATGAGAGCGGGATTGGCGGCCCGGCCGCACGCTTAATCCTTCGCGCGAGTTGCGCCGATGAGCCCAACGATGGCAGCCACCGGCGCCCAGTGTCTTCTTCCTGCTCACACGGTTTCGCAACCGCGCAACTGGTGGCTAGTGCTGAGCGGCTTCCCTGCCCTGCTGGCCATAGCGCTTGTGACCACGGTCATCATCTTCGCTAATCGCAGCATCGCGGATCCTGACATCTGGTGGCACATGCGCAATGCCCAGGAGTTGCTAAGCACAGGGCACTTTGTTCGCGCCGACGCCTACTCCTTCACCGCGCACGGTGCGGGCTGGATCAATCATGAATGGCTGGGAGAGATTCCCTACTACCTGGGGTGGCGCTGCTGCGGAGTGCAGGGGTTGTATCTGGTGATGACGCTGGCGCTCGGAGCCATCTTCCTTCTGCTTTACCGGCTGGCATTTCTACGTGCCGGCGATTACAAGGCCGCCGCTCTCGCCTGCGGGCTCGCCATACCGTTAGCGACCGTGTCGTTCGGACCACGGACTCTGCTGTTCGGCTGGCTATTCCTCGTCCTGGAATTGCTGATCTTCGAGCTGTACGACACGCGGCGCCGATTGCTGTGGTTGCTGCCGGCGCTGTTTGCGGTGTGGGTGAATACGCACGGCTCCTGGCTGATCGGCTTGGTATTTCTGATCGCCTTCGCCGCCGCAGGTTGCTTTCAGGTTCACGCCGGACAGATCCAGTCGGCGCGGCGCTCGATCGCCGAGTTGAAGCAGTTGACTGTCACCCTCGGACTTTCGGCGGCAGCGCTCTTCCTCAATCCTTATGGCTGGCGACTGGTCTTTTACCCGTTCGATCTGGCCTTCCGGCAGAAGCTGAATGTGAGCCACGTGGAAGAGTGGCAAAGCCCGAACTTCCATGCCATTCGCGGGAAGCTGTTGCTGGCCATCATTCTGGCCATGCTGATGCTGGCCTTGATTCGCCAGGGCCGCTTCCGCCTGCATGAGGTGCTGTTTCTCCTGATCGCCTTCTATTCGGCCATGACGTACGGCCGCTTTCTCTTTTTGGCCGCGATTGTGGTTACACCGCTGCTGGCCTCGGAACTCCGTTTGAACCGCTTGGGCGGAACGCCCGTGCCGGATCGGCCTGCCATGAACATGCTTTTGATGGCGGCGATGGCGGCCATCATGGTTTGGCAGGTGCCGTCGAATGCGGAGCTGAACGCGGGTATCGAAGCGGAATATCCGGTTGCCGGCATACACAGTCTCGACGCCGTTCCCGCCGGCAGCCGGGTGTTGAACGACTATGACTGGGGCGGCTACCTGATCTGGAATGCCCGGCGAATCCCCGTATTCATCGACTCCCGGGTAGACATCTTTGAGTACGCAGGGGTCTTCGCCGACTACCTCGACATTCTGGGACTGAAGGACCCGCTGGAACTGCTGCAGAAGTACCGCATCGAGTATGTCTTCTATGGACGCGAGAAGCCGCTCGCTTATCTGCTGCGCCATTCGCCGGGCTGGAAGCCAATCTACGAGGACGAGGTTGCGGTGCTGTTTCAGCGCACATCACCGCCCGTCCTCAAGCCTTCTATGGTCACCGCCGATAAGGCACACAGATGACCAGCCTGGACAGTTACGGTGCGAGGACGCGCTCGAGCGGAGCAGCGAAGCGGGCATGCAAACGACTGGCCTGCGGAGAACAAGGCGGAGCAACCCTGGAATTCGCTTTGGCGGCGACCATGATGTTCACACTGGTCTTGGCCTGCTTCGAGTTTGCCACCCTCATGTACAGCCAGATCACGTTACAGAATGCGGTGCGCGAAGCCGGACGGTATGCCATGACGGGAAATCACCTGGCCGATCCCAACAATCCCGGCCACAATCTTTCCCGTACCGCCTCCATCACCCAGGTTGCCCAAAATGCAGCCATGGGTTTGAACGTGTCGAACATACAGATTTCCAGCGTCGTCGGAGGCGCCAACAATGCCGGAGGTCCGGGCGACACCGTAACCATCTCCCTGACTGCTAATCTGCCGCTGGTGACGGGACTCATTGGCCAGTACTTCAACCACGGAGAGTACATGACAACGGTGTCGGCTACCTTCCGCAATGAGCCGTTTGCTCCCGGCAATACGAATTGACGAGCGAACTATGTTGCCGCGATTGAATCGAACTGCAGCCGTACGCCAGATGGAGAGAGACGAAGCCGGCCAGGCGCTGCTGGAGTTCGCTCTTTGCGCCTCGGTGCTGCTGATCATCCTGTTCGGACTGATTGACGTTAGCCGCGTGCTCTTCGTCGACGAGGTCGTGGTAAACCTCACGGGAGAAGGTTGTGCGCTGGCCTCCCGCGGTACCACTCTGCCGGACACCGCTACGGCAGTGATGGCGGCGTCGTCCCCGCTGGACTTTGCCGGGCATGGCCGCGTGATTGTTTCCTCGGTCTACAACAACAACAACGTTTTGCAGCTGACGGGGCAGTCGGCGCTGGGCGGCCTCGCGGCCTCCAGCCGAATCGGCAGTGCCATCGGCAGCACAGTGACGCTGCCGGCGAACGCCACGCCACAGACCGGTCAAACCGTGTTCACCACCGAGGTCTTTTACACCTATCACTCGATCACTCCGGTGGGAAGTTTCCTCAACGCGACCATCGTGCCGTCGCAACTCTATGACATCGGCTACTACTGATGAGGGACCGCTGACTTGAAACGCCGGAAAAAACTCGCCATCCTCGACGATGACCGCGGACAGACGCTGGTGCTTTTCGCGTTGGTTCTGTCGTCGCTGATTCTCGCGCTGGGGCTGGCGGTGGACATCGGCTTCGCTTATGTCACCAAGGCAATGCTCTCAAAGGCAGTCGATGGCGCCTGCCTGACGGCAATGCGCAACCTGTCGCAAGGCGAGGACACGGCACGCTCGCTGGGCACTAACACGTTTAACGCGAACTATCGCTCAACCTCGCTCGATGCCTCGCCGCCGGCCGTCAGCATAAACTTCTCCACCGATGCCAACGGGCAGAAGTTCGTGACGGTGAATGCCACGGCAACCATCAAGACGCAGTTTATGGCGCTGCTGCCGATCTATCAGACCCTGCCCGTAAGCGACAGCGCGCAGGCGACGCGCGGCAAGCTGGTGATGTCGCTGGTCCTCGATCGTTCCGGCTCCATGCAGACCAATGGCGGGGCGACGGCATTGCCTCCGGCAGTGGGAACCTTCGTGAGCTATTTCGACAACAGCACAGACGAAGTCGCCATGGTGAGCTTCGCTTCTAACGCTACTGTGGATGTGCCCATCGGCACGAACTTTATCAGCCCGATTACGAATGCTGCCAACGCTCTCAGCGGGCACTTCACCGGCGGGACCTTTGGCCTTGGCGGTATGACGCTCGCCAAATCCCAGATTGAGAGCGTGCCTGTCGACCCCAATCAGAACGTCGTCAAGGTGGCCGTATATTTCACGGATGGCTACGTAAACGTCATTCAGGACACATTTTCCTGCTCCGGGGTGAACACCCTGTACAACTACGGCGGCTATGACTCCGGCAACACCGTCGGTTTTTTCAATCCCACGACCGGAAATTCGCTTGCCACGTACACCAGCAGCTCGCATAGCTGGAGCCCGTCTAATTTTTGCCTCAAGAATCTCGCCGGCTTTACCTCCGCCGTCGATGGAACCACCAAGCCGTTCACCCGCATCAACGTCACCGGCGACGCCCGCTATCGCGCGTTGCTGACCGCCAATGCGATGCGTGCCGAAGGCGTGTACATCTATTCCATCGGCCTAGGATCATCGGTCGACACTGCGTTTCTCGAGCAGATTGCCAACGACCCCGCCAGTTCCAGTTACAATTCCTCGCAGCCGGCAGGCATGGCTGTTTACGCCACCCACTGCCCTTCTTCGCAATGTTCGCAGGAACTTCAGCAGGTTTTCCAGACCATCGCCGCACAGATACTGCTGCGTCTGACTCAGTAGAGCACTGGAACAAAGCGAAAAGGAGAGTCATTGGAACGCAGGAATGGCGGACGGTTCTGCGCTGCTGCCGAATGAGCTATTATATTTGGCGGGTGAGGGCATTCGGATGGCTACCTTACTGATCGTCGAAGACGAGCCAAGTGATCTGCGAAGGGCGGCTGAGGTGATCCGCTCTTTCGGCATCGGCAATATTCAAGCCCGGACATCTGCCGCAAGCGCCAAGCTCTATCTGGAATCCGCGGTGGAGGGCAAAGAGGCGGTTCCGGACGTTATTGTGCTGGATCTGGACCTCGGGTACGACAGCGGGTTCGAGTTGCTGCGTTTCTGGCACTCGCGACGTGAATTATCAGGCGCGAGCCGCATGATCGTGTGGACCGCGTTAGGCGAGGAGCAGCAAGAGATTTGCCGCCTTTTTAAAGTCAATGCTGTGGTATCGAAGGCTGAAGGTATCGCGGCGCTGAAGCAAGCGATCGCGCCATTCGCGGCAAAAGCTTCCTGATCCCCTGGTGATTCAACTCTCTTGATGATTTACTTTTCCGGGATTGTGCGCTGCCAGCCCAGTCAAAAATCGGCAGCCTTTGCTCAATTCTTGAGCATCCTTGCCCACAGCTGTCGTCCAATGAATCGCCCAGGAGGCGCCCATGAGTAAACTCGGCGAGATCATCTCCCGAAACGAAGAACGTATCCGCACGGACTGGATGAAAGACCTGAACTCATCCGTCCAGCGTACCGATTTGATGAGCAAGGTCGAACTTCAGGAACAATGTGCCTCGCTGCTTCACGCGATCGCCCAGGCCGCGTCTTCCTCGCAGAGTGCGGACATCAAGGGCGGTGAGTGGAGTCCGGTACGCGAGATGTTGCAGGATATTTCGGCTTCGCGGGCCCGCCAGGGATTTAGTCCTTCCGAAACGGCCAGGTTCGTCCTTTCGCTCAAGCAGCCGCTGTTCATGATCATCCGCAAGGACCTGACGGCCAACCAGGACGAAATGTTCGATGCCATCTGGTCGGCCACGCAGTTGCTGGACCGGCTTTCACTGCTTACGGCGGAGGCCTTCATGGCCACCCGCGAGGAGCTCATCTCCAGGCAGCAGCAGGAGTTGCTCGAACTATCCACGCCCGTGGTGAAGCTGTGGGACGGCATCCTTGCTCTGCCGATCATTGGCACGCTGGACAGTTCCCGCACCCAGGTGGTGATGGAAGAGCTTTTGCAGACGGTGGTGGCAACCAATTCCAAGTTCGCGATCATCGACATCACGGGAGTGCCCACGGTCGACACCCTGGTGGCGCAGCATCTGCTGAAGACGATCACGGCGGCTCGACTGATGGGCGCGGAATGCATTATCAGCGGCGTTCGCCCGCAGATCGCGCAGACCATTGTCCACCTTGGGATCAACCTGGAGGATGTCACGACCAAGGCCAAGCTCTCCGACGCCTTCGCTCTCGCCCTGCAGCGGAGTGGCAGGACGGTGGTACGGGTAGCGAATGCCGGCGGCGCGAACGGAAGCCCGATCGCCGCGCTTGCGAAGGAGGGATAAATGGAACGCATCCCCATTCTTCGTATGGGTCCGTTTCTGCTGATCACCATTCAGGTCGATATGCACGATAAGCTCGCGCTCCAGTTGCAGGATGACGTTACGCAGCGGATTGCGGATTGGGGTTCTTTCGGAGTGCTGATCGACATCTCGTCGCTGGAGATCGTGGATTCCTTCATCGGGCGCATGCTGGCCAATATTGCCGCCATGTCGCGCGTGCTGGGGGCGGAGACGGTGGTGGTAGGCATGCAACCGGCAGTAGCCATTACCCTGGTCGAGCTGGGCATGTCACTGCCTGGCGTCCGCACCGCGTTGAACGTCGAATCGGGGATGGAGCTGCTTTACGGGTCACTCGGCGGTGCTCCTTGGGGAACAAACAATGAGCGTAGTGAAGCGTGAAGTGCTTTCGCTGCAAACCTCCAGTGACATCGTCGTAGCCCGTCAGAAGGTGCGGCAGTGGGCGCTCGAGTTGCGCTTTAGCCTGGTCGACCAGACCAAGCTGGTTACAGCGGCGAGCGAACTGGCCAGGAACACTCTCGATCACGGACGCGGCGGCGACATGACCATCGAAGTCGTCAATGGCCAGTCCAGGTCGGGCCTAAGACTCACGTTCGCCGACAGCGGACCCGGCATCCCAGATATAGAAACGGCACTCAAAGATGGTTTCACCACCGGCTCCGGCATGGGACTCGGCTTGGGCGGAAGCAAACGGCTGGTGAACGAGTTCTCCATCGAGTCAGAGGCTGGAAAAGGAACCAAGGTGACGGTGATTCGATGGAGATGATCCTGACAGAGCACATTCCAATTACCGATCCGAGTTCGGTTGGCGAGGCCCGCCGAAGAGGAATTCTGCTCACGGAGAGGCTGGGGTTCAACGAGGTCAGGAGCGGAGAGTTCGCTTTGCTGATTACGGAAGTGGCCCGCAATGTACTGACTCACGGCGGAGGCGGCCAGACCATTATTGCCGGGGCAAAGAACGCGCATGGGCCCGTGGTGCGCGTGCTCGGCCTCGATAACGGACCCGGGATAGCCGACATGGCCCGGGCCATGAGCGATGGCTACTCGTCATCGGGAACCATGGGCGCCGGCCTCGGCGCGATGAGGCGAATCGCGCATCTGATGGACATCTTCACCAGCCAGACGGGCACCATCATCATGTTGGAGATGGGCTCCAGCGGGCCGCAACCCAATCTGCAGGTGGCAGGGGCTGCTATTCCCTATCCCGGAGAGCGTTTCTGTGGAGACGCATGGAGTTACCATCAGAGCGCTGGAAGAACGATTGTCCTCATTGTCGACGGCTTAGGCCACGGGCACGACGCAGCTGTCGCCGCACAGGATGCGGTCGCAACCTTCCAATCGCGCCTGGACAAGCGGCCTGGCGAAATACTGTCCTATCTCAATGATGCCCTGAAAAAGACCCGTGGCGCGGTGGCCGGCATCGCGGAAATCAATAGCTCCGACAACAGCCTGACCTACGCCGCGGTGGGCAATACGGCAGCCTCGATATTGTCCCAGCAGAGGTCGCAGAGCCTGGTTTCACACAGTGGAACGCTGGGCGTTGCAACGCCTCGTATTCAGGAGTTCCGTATGGACTGGCCCCGAGATGGGGTGCTCATCATGCATTCCGATGGGCTGCAGTCGCGTTGGGATCTTTCGTCGTATTCCGGGTTGCTAGCGCGCCACCCGGCTGTCATTGGCGCGGCCCTGATCCGCGATTTCCGCCGCCAGCGAGATGATGCCAGCGTGGTGGTCATAAAATCGGCGGCTTGATGAGTTTGCACCCCATCCTGAAGATTCTTCTCCGTACCGAGCAGGACGTCGTCCATGCCAGGCAGCGCGCTCGTGAAGTGGCCGAGGCTCTGGGCTTCGACAACCAGGACCAGATTCGCCTGGCAACGGCAACCTCAGAAATCGCGCGCAACGCCTTTCGCTATGCTCGCGCCGGAGCCGTCAATTTCGCGGTTTGTCCGGACCTGCCACAGCGGCTCGAAATCACGATTGCCGATTGCGGCCCGGGCATCGCCAATCTCGACGAGATCATGGCCGGCCGGTATCGCTCTGAGACCGGCATGGGAATGGGAATTGTGGGCACAAAGCGCCTGATGGACGGCTTCAACATAACCACCGGCCCAGAGGGAACGACGGCAACCATGTTGAAGTATCTTCCGAAGCACGCTCCGTTGCTGTCGCAGCGCGTCCTGGAAGATCTGGCCGAACGTTTTCAGAATGCGGTGCCGGAGTCACCCTACGCGGAGATCGAGCGGCAGAACCAGGAACTGCTGAAGACGTTACAGCAGCTTCGCGCGAGACAGGACGAATTGACGCTGCTCAATCGCGAACTGGAGGATACCAATCGCGGGGTGGTCGCGCTGTATGCCGAGTTGGATGAGCGCGCCGACTATCTGCGGCGAGCTTCGGAATTGAAGACCAAGTTCCTCTCCAATGTTTCCCATGAGTTCCGCACTCCGCTGAATTCCATTATCTCCCTCGCAAGATTGCTGATGGCCAAAATGGATGGGGATCTGAGCATAGAGCAAGAGAAGCAGGTGCGTTACATCGAGTCCTCGGCGCGCGACTTGCAGGAACTCGTCAACGATCTTCTGGACCTGGCGAAGGTGGAGGCTGGAAAGATAAAAATGCGGCCGAAGTCCTTCGAGGTCCACGAACTCTTTAGCGCCCTGAAGGGAATGCTGAAGCCGCTGCTGGCGGACAACAGCGCAGTGGAGCTTGTGTTTCTCGACGCCGTCGATATTCCAGTGCTACGCACGGACGAGGGGAAGGTCTCGCAGATTTTGCGAAATCTGATCTCGAACGCATTGAAATTCACCCCGCGTGGGAATGTCACCGTTTCGGCGAACTGTTCCGGCAGCTCTAACGTGCGATTCGAAGTGGCGGATACCGGAATCGGCATTCCGGCGGAGTATCACGAAACCATCTTTCAAGAGTTCAGTCAGATTGAAAACCCGCTACAAGATCGCCATCGAGGAACGGGACTCGGACTCCCGCTGTGCCGGAACCTGACGAATCTGCTTGGCGGGCGAATGTGGCTACACAGTGAAGCCGGACAAGGTTCCACGTTCTACGTCGAGATTCCGATTGTGTATGTAGGAGAGGCCCTGGCCGCGGGCGATCTGACGTCCCTGCCCGTGCCTGAGTTCCACCGGTCGCCCATTTTGTATCTGGAAGATTCGCCTGAAACGGCGGCACTGTTTGAGACCTTCTTGCGGAACACCGAATTCCAGCCGATCCTCGCCTCTACCCTGGAGGAAGCAGAGGCATGGCTAGCAAGGCATACCCCGGCGGCGTTGGTCTCGGATATATACATAGGAAACGACTCGGCTTGGGAGTTGATTCGCTCGCTTCGTGCCAAACATCCGGAACTCCCTATTCTCGTAACCAGTGTTTACGATGAGGCGGAACGTGCATCTCATGAGGGAGCGACGCTATTTCTAAAGAAGCCTTTGGAGCGCGAGCCATTGTTGCGAGAGCTTAGATCGCTAACCTCTCAGTCCGGGACCCGGCGATTACTGATCGTTGATGACAACGAGGTTTCCCGCTATATCCTGCGCGAACTGCTTGACCAGCCGTGGCTTGAAATCCGGGAGGCGGGAAATGGCAGCGCGGCCCTGGCTGCGGTGGCCGATGCCGCTCCCGACGCTATGGTGTTGGATCTGTTGATGCCGGACATCAATGGCATGGAGGTCTTGCAGCGAGTTCGCGAACTGAGTGCCACAGCGAATTTGCCGGTGTTGATCTACACCTCGAAGACGCTTTCGGAAGAAGAAAAGGAACATCTGGCCAATTTGGGCGCCAGAGTGGTCCGCAAGGAAGACGTTTCTACCCGACTGTCAGCCCAGCCTTTTCTGGATTGGCTGGCCGACGAGGGCCTGACTCCGCAGAGCACTGCGTCTCATGCTAATGGCTAGCACACCGCCTCGCATCCTGATCGTCGATGACCGAGAGCAGAACCGGTACGTTCTGACACGCATTCTGCAGCAGGCGGGATATTCCTGCGACGAGGCAGCCACCGGGCGCGAGGCCTTGGCGAAGATCCAGTCCCTTCCGGATGTAGCGATACTCGATGTTCATCTGCCTGATCTCTCAGGTTTCGAACTCTGCCGCAAGATAAAGAGCAATCCGCGCACCGCTATCGTTTCGGTGCTGCAGATTTCCGCCTCCTTTGTTACCGGCGAAGACAAGGCCAGAGCATTGGATGCGGGCGCCGATGCATACCTCATTCATCCGATTGACAGCGTGGTCCTGGTTGCCACGGTTGGCTCGCTGCTACGATTGCGCCGGGCCGAAGCCGCCGCCCGGCAAGCTTCCTTGCACTGGCAGTCCACGTTTGACTCGCTTGCTGAAGGCCTGGCCTTCATCGATCTCGATGGCAACATCACCCAGTGGAACCAGGCCTTTGAGGGCTTCTGCGGTTCTCCCCTGGGTCAAAGTGCGGCAAAAACGCTTACCGGGTGCTTTGGCGACCAGGTGGGCAGATTGGCTGAAAGTGAGGGTCAGTCCTCCGCAGAGTTACAACTCGGATCGAGGACTGTGCAGCTCACCATGGGAGCGGTAACGGCAGATGACAATGAGATCGGCAAGCTGATCATTCTCTCCGACGTCACTGACCACAAGCTCGCCGAGTACGCCATGCGTACCGCAGAAAAACTCGCCGCCACCGGCAAGTTAGCGAATGCCATCGCTCACGAAATCAACAATCCGCTGGAAGCTCTTACCAACCTCTTATATCTGGCTCAGTCCGTGACCAGTCCCGACCATGTGCGTGAGTACCTGGAGCGCGCCAATGAGGAAGTAGCGCGCATTTCGCGAATCACGAAACAGTCCCTGTCATTCCATCGCGACACTCAGCATCCGGTAGCTTTAGATCTCGGATGTCTGCTGGCAGACGTCGTTGCCCTTTACGAAAAGTGGGCTGCCACTCGATGCGTTCGCCTGGTTTTGAAACGCGAAACCACCCCTGCCGTCCACGGGTTCCCCGGACAACTCATGCAGGTATTTGGAAACCTGGTTCGCAACGCTACCGAGGCTTCTCCCAGCGAAAGCGAGGTTGTTATCCGAGTCCGGCAGGCAGTTCGCAATGAGCGAGAGGGCACCCGGGTGACCATTCACGACCGGGGAGCGGGTATCCCTCCGGCCGTTCAGCGGCAGATCTTCGACCCGTTCTTCACTACTAAGGAACTCAAAGGATCAGGACTTGGACTTTGGGTTTCCCGGACTCTGATACTGAATCACCATGGAAACATTCGCTTTCGCTCGTGTACCGGCACAGCGAGAAGCGGAACAACTTTCCAGGTGTTCTTACCCGCCCTCGCCTGACGAGTTGGTCCACTTCTTTTTCCTCAGAAGACTCTGAGGCAAGCTGACGCAGCACCTTCGCTTCGGCTGCTCGGCGTGTCTTCACGTGCGCCGCTTTCATCCGGGCATACGGAACAGCTTCTTCCGGCGCAGCTGCCATTTTCGTTTCCCTTCCCCTGTCCTCGCGGTCCGGCGTCCTCGCACCGGCGGCTCTTCGCAAGTACGCAGCCACAGTCTTCGGGGCGGCACCGCATAGAATTGCCAGGCTGACAATTCGAAGGATGGCATCGACATCAGTTGGAATCGCCGCATCCAGCAGCGACCGCCAACCAGAGTTTAAGTGTCGCAGGCCTGCGGGGTCGTTTGATACGTCGCTCGCCAGCGTGCCCCAGCTTCGCCACGCCAACACATAGATCAGGGATTCAAAGCAGCCACATGCGTCTGCTGTGGACGCCGGCACCCTGTCGCATGCCGCGCACTCTGAACTCAAGTAGCTGTTTAGTCCTCCTGGAAGTAACTCTCAACGTTCGGCATCAGTGGACCCAGCCTGCCGCTGCAGCGGTTTCGACTTCTCCGCCATTCGCTGGCCGGGCAGACTGAAGGCGGCTACATGTCCTCCTCCTACCCCAACGTACAAGACGCCATTGACGACCGCCGGAGTAGAGTCAATGTACCGGCCTGTTGGATACTGCCACAGGATCGTGCCCGTCTTGCCGTCCAGTGCGTAGAGCATGCCGTTATTGCCATCCACACCAACGTAAACTACACCATTGGCCACCGACGGCGAACCAGGGATCGGATAGGCCGCTAGGGCTTGCCAAAGCAGCGCGCCGGTTTTGGCGTCCAGCGCCCAGATGCCGGTGCCATAGGCGCTACTACCGACGTACACTACGCCGTCCGCGACTGCCGGTGAAGACTGAACTCCCCCTGACCCTACCGCTGCATATTTCCAAATGAACGCACCGGTCTTGGCGTTCAGCGCGTAAACGTAACCATCGAACGAACCCACGTAGACTACGCCGTCAACCACGGCAGGCGAGGAATCGACCTGGCCCTGGGTTGCGTACTTCCATATCACTGCACCGGTTTTCGCGTCGAAGGCGTAAACGTAGCTGTCAGGGCAACCGATATAGACGATGCCATCGGCCACCGCCGGCGAAGACCAGAACCCCACCCCTGTGTCGTATTGCCAGACGACGGCGCCGGTATTGGCATCCAGGGCATAGACGCTATTAGTAAATTGCGAGGCGATGTAAACGATTCCGTCGGCTACCGCCGGCGAAGACCAGAACACATCTTGGCCTTGGCCACCGAATGTCCAAACCGTCGTGCCGGTGTTGGCATCCAGTGCGTATACCCTATCGGAACCCTCATAGACTATGCCGTTAACCACGGCCGGCGATGATCCGGCCTGGTTGAATGTGGGGAACTTCCATAAGAGAGTCCCCGTGCTGGCATCCAGGGCGCAGATGTCGCCGGTCCAGCTGCCTATGTAGACCTTGCCATTGACCACCGCCGGGGACGAGTCGATATAAATCTCCCCGCAGCCTGCCCACCGGAGCGCGAGATTGCCGACGTTGCTTACGCCGAGCACGTTCTCATACGGGTTTAAGCCGCTGCTCCGCAGGTCGAAATGAAAACGGGACCACTCGGTCGCCACGAGAAAAGAGGTCTGCGCGGACTTCTGTCCAACGTGCTCTTGGGCAGTGATCGTGTGCTGGCCGGGCTGTGCCGTGGCCGGCACTTGGAGGCGCGTGACGCTAGCTCCGGCAATCGTGATGACCCCACTGCCGAATGCGCCGTTTTTGTCGGTGGTGGTAGAGGCAAGAACGGTGCTGTCGAAGGAAATGTCGATCGCGGTAAGGGGATCGAAACCAGCCCCTTGGACGGATACGCTCGTCGTGGGCGGCCCCTGTCTGGGCAGAACCCAGACCCCTGGCGACGAAGGAGTACTTTCGTGAGTCGTAACCGCGCTCAATGAGCTTTGTGCGTCCGCCAAGGCAGCGGCCGCAATCACCACAACCAAGATCAACATCCAAGTCGCACAATGTTTGTACATAGGTCAGGCTCCTAGGTTCTGGTTCGTCGTCGTCGCATCGCCTTGATGCAGTGTTTGTGGGTTAGAGACACGGGAGAGCAGCGTGATTATGCCGGCCGTTACCGTGAGAGTCTACCTAAAAGAAGCCGTATTTTAGAAAGCTTATTGTCTAACGCTACGCAACTGATTTTCGCTGGCCTGACCCTAATTGGCGAGAAATCCCCATAGTGTTCATTGACCGCAAAGGGTTGTAATCTCTTCCATGACGGGTTCACTAACCATTCTCACCCGAAAACACATAGCCATTCAGGTACCGCGCCGTACCGTGCTCTCACGGCGTGATCCGGAACACCACGCCGCAGAAGCAGTGATCGGACCCTCCCTGGTAAGTCGTACCGTAGATCACGCCATTGCTGTCGATGGCCAGACCACCGCTGGCGTTAGCACCATCAGGACTGCCGCTGAAGTCGTGAATGCTGGTGTAGGTCCAGCCGTTCTTCGTTGGCGTCAGCTTGAATACGTTGCCCATGCCGTCAGCGCCGTCACCCCATGTTGCGCCATAGAGATTGCCGAAACTGTCGCGTACGAGATTTCCCTGGGGTCCAGACCCCTTTCCCGGCAGGTCGTAAATCACATTGAAGGTCCACCCGCTGCCTGAGGGAGTAAGTTCATAAACCGTGCCGCCGACGCTGGCAGCGCTGCCTTCTGTCGCTCCATAGAGATTGCCGGCGCTGTCGGCGGTCAGTCCACCGGTCGGCGACTCGCCGTCCGCGCCGTCCTTGAATTCATAGACTGTTGTCTCGCTCCAACTCGCTCCTGAACGCGATAACTTAAAAATCGTGCCGCAGCCCCAGCCGACACAGCCCGGCACGCCGCCGGCCATTGCGGTGCCGTAAAGATTGCCGGAAGCATCCATCAACAGAGGAGCGACCGGGAAGGCTCCGTCGTCACCATCAGTGAAGGTGTAGATGACGTGATATACCCATCCGCCATTCGACGGCGTCATTTCGAACGCCAACCCGTAACCCTGGCCACCGTTTGCCGTCACGCCGTACATATTTCCCTGCTTATCGAAGACCACCCCGGCCTGCGGATTACCGCCATCGCTTCCGCGAGTGAAGTCGTAAAGGTCCGTCGCGTTCCAGAGGCAGGAGATCACGCGGCAGAGGGTGGGCGACGGTTGCACTCTAAGAACAGTGCCATCGCCGTCGCTGCCCCCGGTATACATAGTGACGTACAGACCGCCTGGGCCAATGGCGGGAGGGTCCCAGGGAAAAGTTCCTTTTGCTCCGTCGTTTGTCGCATATAGCTGACTGTACGTGAAGCCGGAACCGGTAGGCTGCAGCATATACACAGTGCCCGGATCCTCTCCACCACCCCATCCTGTGGAACCAAACAGGCTGCCGTCCGCGTCGATTGTCACACCGGCAATGGGGTTTGCCGAGGTGCCGTGACCCGTAAAGGTATAGATGACGTTGTAGGTTTGTGCGGCCGCTTGAGCTGTGCCGAGAGTGAACGCAAGTGACACGACTAGCGTGGCGACAGAAAATATTCCGAAACATGTTTTCATTTCTTTACCTCCGCGCTGACTTGGAAAACTTGGCTGTGACGGAAACGCCCCCGGACACTGATTCGACAGACGGATTACGGCGTTGTTTCTCTACCGCGTTGTTAGCTACTTCCCTCTATTGTTTGGCGTGTCTTCCACGCGTCAACAAGTTAAAAAACAGAGTCGTCACGACTGGCCGGATCCCTCGCAGACCTGGGGTTGCGATTGGCCGCTTGGTTGCCAACAGGCCAATCGGCGATTGTCAACAGAGTGTCAAACTTTGATCACGATCATGCCTCTGGCCAAAGTAGAAAGGTCGCACGCGGACGAGAAATCCCCCGCGCATTTGTCAGATATCGGAATCTACCGTATGTAGGTTGTTAACTGAAAAATCTGCTGGCGGAGTGCGCGTTGTGAGACGCGCGGTCTCCGGTTCTGTTCGGCACAGGCCGAAGTGAATCCGGCTCGTGTTATGCGGGTGTAATTACGGATGCTAGTGGCAATGTCTGTACCCCATCTGGTGACAGCACCGGTACCGGAGATCGCAGCGGAAATTCACGTGGGGAGTCCCTGGTGTGCGCCGCCTTCGAGATCACGCCGTGACCGCGAGACGGCAGGCGCCTGAATCGTCTGCCGAGTCAATCCACATGCGCGAGAAGTCGGCATCTCGTACCTGTGCTCTGTGGCGATGACAGAATCGGCCTTCTTGTCGCAGATTTCGGTGTGGCGTGTGTACACCGATACGGTGATGTTGTCCCAAAATACGCCTCAGTGCAGGTGGAGTGGGCGGAACTGCACACAAATTTGCATACAATTTGCATACAATTTGCGAATCCTGATTTTAAGTTATCGTGTTTTCAGTTAGATAGGGTGGTGGAGGCGGCGGGAGTTGAACCCGCGTCCGAAAATGCTGCCAGCAAAGAGCCTACATACTTAGTCAGTTCACGCGCCGGGTGTTACCCGGCACTCTCGCCCACCACGCTCAGAACGGACAAGAAACGCAGTCGGCCAGCCTGAAGGTCTCGCCTCGAACTCCCAGACGTAGAGTTCAACGCCAGCTCACTGTATGACGCCCGCTCTCAGCCCATGAGCAAAGCCGAGGAAGGCGGCAACTTAACTAATTAAGCTGCGTATGCCAGCTGTTGATTGGCAATTCTGTTTTTGCACACGATTACGGATGCATGCACTCCGGTATGCCTCTTTGCCGCAATCACTTCCGTCGAAGCCGTGACGCCCCCACGAGTGGTTGGAACGGTCAACCTCACTGTACCATCGCATGGCAGCGAAGCCAAACGTATGTTAATTAGATGTCCATGTGGGGTGTTGCGACTCCTGGTAGATTCTCATCACTACTGTGGGCTGCCAGTTACGATGTGACTCTCTGCTCCAAACTTTCGACAGTCGTGGAATACGAGAACATTGGTTCGGCACTGCGTGTCTCCGAGCCTCAGGTGCTGAAGGCATGCCTTTGTCGTGGACCTGGAAGGCAGCAGGAAGGTGCCTGCTCCGCCGATCGCAACGTCGTTGTAGTCGATGGTGACAACCACCTCCCGGAAGTAGAAATCCTTCGGAAGATTCACAGCTCTCACAATCAGCCGAAGCGGTCGACCGGTGCTGCGCTCCACCCAAATCTGCCCCTTGCGCTCGGGATAAACCGTTACACCTCCGCTGCCACGGAGCGCCCAAGACCTGTTTCCGTCTGCCTGTATGTGAAGGTCGTAGCGCGATGCCGGAGTGTGTTTCAGCTTCTCTTCTCTCCGAAACTGAAATTCCGACCCCGAGGGCACTCGAAACAGATCAACCAGGTAGCTGCCCAGCTCTCCGGTTGAGACAAACTCCATGGCCCTTTCTGCGGCCAAATTCTCTTTCAGCGGCTTGCCATCGACAGTCACATGGGAATAGTGTTCATGACCTTTCTCGAACGTCACCTCTGCGCTCATCGTTGTTTTCGAATTGGAGTCGGCGGTGGTTGTCTGGTCGCAAATGAAGTCCGGCAACTGGCGTCGAAAATTGAGCGCGAATTCACAAGTCCGGGCCAGCAAAGCCATGCTTGGAAGACTTGCCGCAAGCAACTGGCATTGTCCGGCATCGTTCTCGCGGCTTGCTTGCTCAGGCGTCGATATCGCCGCGCTGTGCTGGTGAGGGCCGCTTTGGACTTGCCCTGTTGCCCAGCAAGGGAGTGTTATGGCGACTGCCAGCGCGCAAGCCAACGAGGATGGTATGAACCTGTTCGCCACAACTGGTTGGATTTTGGGCCGAACAGAATCTTTATGCAACCCTTGATCCGCTGCAGACAGCCGGCCAACCCAAGCACCGGCAAATTCTGCATCGGATGGCTTCGCCATTCATCCAAGCCGATTGTTCCCCGCAGCCTCACGGCTAGAGCGTTGGTTTCTGTTCTCGTAGTAAATTGAAGACTTGCGGAAGTCATCAAGTGAGCGGGCTTAGGTACTATGCTGCAGACTGGGTTTAACATGAACGCCGGCGTTTGTCCGCGGAGAACGGCGTGATTCCCGACTGCATCCCGTTCGGTTCAATCCCCCATACCACCAAGCTCTTTTCCGACTATCTTTCCCACGCTCCTGGCGTCCGCAAGTTTTATCCGCATGCGTCAGACGGAGCAGACGTCGCTTCGCTCGCGCGCGCCGTGCCGTCAGGAACGGAAATCCACCGCCACGTCGCTGATGTCCTTGAACGGCAGAATCGGGCATGGGGTGCTTCGGATGCCGTGCTGCGCAACATCCAGCGGCTGCGTGACGGGGCGCACGCTGTGGTTACGGGCCAGCAGGTAGGACTGTTTGGCGGACCGCTGCTCGGGTTCCTGAAGGTGACTTCAGCCCTGGTGCTGACAGAGCAGGTGGAGCGCGCTGGTGTGCCCTGCGTGCCGGTTTTCTGGATGGCCAGCGAAGACCATGACCTAGCCGAGATCAACCAGGCGCTCTTGCTCACGAAGGACTACAGCCTTGCTGCTTTCGAAGCAACGGTTAAAGGCATCGAGGGCGCGCCGGTTGCGAACATCCGCCTGACTCAAGGGACAAGCGAATTGGTCGCTCGCGCCGCTGACATTCTGGGCGACTCTCTCGCCTCCGACTACCTGCGCGAGAGCTATCGCGACGGCGAAACCCTGTCGAACGCCTACGCCCGGCTGTACGCCCGGATCTTCGGCGAGCATGGCTTGGTCCTGCTGGACCCCTCCGACGGCGAGCTGCACCGCATTGCCGCTCCGCTGTTTCAGGCGGCGATAACCAACGCCCATGAGCTTGACGACGCGCTTTTGGCGCGCAACCATGAACTTCGCGAATCGGGCTATCACGAGCAGGTAAAGGTCACAGACCTTTCCACTCCCTTGTTCACCCTGGTCGATGGGGTTCGAGTTCCGGTGCATCGCGCCAATGGCGAGTTCTCCATCGGCAAAGACCGCCTGACTTCTCACGAACTGATCCGGCGCATTGGTGAGCGTCCCGAGGACTTCAACGCGAATGTTCTGCTTCGCCCCGTCCTGCAGGATTATTGGCTGCCTACTCTCGCCTACTTCGGTGGGCCGGCTGAGGTCGCCTACTTCGCCCAGGTTGCGGTCGTTTACGAGAAACTGCTCGGCCGCGTTACTCCCGTTCTGCCGCGACTGAGCGCCACACTCATCGAACCGCGAGTCGAACGGCTGCTGGAAAAATATGACATCAAACTGCCCGAGCTATTTCACGGAGAACGCGAGTTGCGCGACTGCATCGCCGTCCGTTCCCTGCCCGCGCAGCTGCAGGACGACTTCCTGAAAGGAAAGCTCGCGGTTGAAGAATCCATGCAGCGCATCTCCGAATCCTTGGCTCATCTGGATCCGACGCTGGTCCGTGCCGCTACTCGCGCTGCCGGCAAGATGCGCTACCAGGTGAATCGTCTGGAGAAGCGTGCCGCCTCGGCCGAGCTGCGGCGCAATGAAACCATCTCCCGCCACGCCGCGCAGATTGAAAACTCTCTGTATCCCCGAAAGACTTTGCAGGAGCGAGAGATCTCAGCCATCTATTTTTACGCCAGATATGGGCCGGGCTTGATCGAGCGGCTTATCGAGGCCGCACAGGCGCGCTGTCCCGAGCACAAGATCGTGCGCCTCGGCTGAAGCCGCCGTAGCTCAGCTAAGCACTTCTTCTCCTGGATGAACCCGTGTAATCTTCTGTGCACGGGAAATTAGGAGAGCAAGCCTTTGCGCGGTTATACCGGAGATGGTCTGATCATCAGCGGCTGCGTTGCGGCGGCCATGGTATTTCTTTGGATTGTCACCCATACCTCGGCCGCTCCCGCGCGCAAAGAGTCCAACGATTTCACCGGCGCCGTAGTTGCCGTTATCGGGACCACCTATGCCGTCATCCTGGCCTTCATGCTCTCGGGCGTGTGGAATATGTTTCAGCAGGCGCAGGCAAACGAAGAGCAGGAGGCCAATTCGCTAACCAACATTTGGCGGATCGCGGAGCAGCTACAGCCACCCACATCCGAACAGATGCGGATGCTGTGCCTGGAATACGCGCACGATGCGGTCTCGAAAGAATGGCCTGCACTCGCCGCCGATCAGCCGGTCCCGCCCGAGACGACAACCGTGGTCAACCGCATGTGGCAGGTTGCGGGCATAATTCAGGCGCACCCCGGCAGCGATTCCATCGCCGTCTATCAGATGATGGAAGAGTTGCGCATGCTGACCGAATACCGCCGAATCCGCATGATGCAAGCCCGCGAGGGGCTGCCGGGGATTCTCTGGACCGTGTTGGTTGCGGGTGGAATCATCACCGTTGCAGCTTCCTGCTTTTTTGGCGTACCGAACTTCCGCTTTCACATACTGCAGGTGGTGGTGCTGAGCTTTCTGATTGCGTTGGTGCTGGTGGCGATTGACGATATCGACCGCCCGTATCAAGGCGTAGTCAGCGTGCAGCCGGAAGGCTTCTCATTCTCGCTCGACACCTTCAGCGGTCACAACTTCTAAGGGAAGGCATCGTCCGGGTGGGCTTCAGGATTTGCATCCGCTATCTTCGGCAAGCTGGTTTCGGCCTTGCGGCTCGCCGGTGTGCTCCTCATTTTGTCCCCGCTCAGGAAAGTCGCTATCGCTGGACTTGATCAGTGGATTCTGGTCGCGATGTCCGCTCTGCCCGGTTTGGGAGACGTTTGTCGGCTGATCGGGCCGGTCCTGTTCGACTGCACCCTTGCCGGAATCTTCGTCGCGGTCTTGTTTGTGCTGCGGCATTGCCACGGCCTCCGTATGACCTCGGCATAGATGCGACGGCTTGAGTAGTCAGTTGCCAGCTATAGCCCGTCGCGTTGTTCAGAACCTTGTGCACACCGAGCTCGAAGAGAGGGACAACCTGTAGCCCAGGACGCAAGTCACGGGTAAGCTGCCCCGATCTGACCCCGAGCCCCTCCAGGGGCCATACATTTATGCGAGTTCCAGTGCGCGTATGCGAGTTCCAGTGCGCGGCGTATGTGGCTTATGCGGCTTATGCTGCCACCTCGCATCTCTCTCCCCAGATGCAGATGGCTTGAATGTTGATACGTCGCGGCCGGCGTTGGCGCTGTCCTGCTGCTCATCGTAATTGTCTGCATGCGCTGGGTCATACGCTTGTTGCGACGTCTGTACCTTCGCGCGGCGTCAGCGTTAGCCAAGGTATAGATTGTTCGTC
Organism: uncultured Acidobacteriaceae bacterium; assembly: GCA_963846815.1. Taxonomy (GTDB): domain Bacteria; phylum Acidobacteriota; class Terriglobia; order Terriglobales; family Acidobacteriaceae; genus CAVVDY01. Next base: position 1,806,204 of record CAWJXG010000001.1, read on the forward strand.
TGATTTGCTTAAGTACCACAGTGTGGTACCGTGATGTGCAGGCATGCAGACTCTGACATTGTAGCAGTTGATTTCTCTGCAAGCGCGTGCGATAGTTAACCTTCCTGTAACAATTCTGTAACACTGCTGTAATACATAGCGGGTCTGCGAACGGGCATGGCTTCGCCGAGATCAAAGATCACGCCCAGTAACGAGAAACTCACCCATGGCACGCCTCATTCCGCGTGAAACAAAGTTCTTCGACATGTTCGCCGAGATCGCTGACAACGTGATCGAAGGCGCAAGGGCGCTCTACAACCTGCTGGACGACTGGGACTATCAGCGCCTGCAGGAATCCGCGCAGCACATCCGCATGATCGAGCATCGCGGCGATGAGATGACGCACCAGCTCCTCATCCGGCTGCATCAGACGTTCATCACGCCCTTCGACCGGGAAGACATCCACTTGCTGGTGTCCTCACTCGACGACGTGCTGGATTTCATTTACGGGGCGACCACTCGCCTGGTGACCTACAAGATCACGCAGCCGTCTCCTTCGGCGAAGGTGCTCGCCGGCATCATCCTGAAGCAGGCGGAAGAATTGGGAAAGGCGCTGAGGCTTTTAGAGAAGGACCAGGCCCTGTTACGCCACTGTGTGGAAATCAACCGCCTGGAGAATGAAGCAGACCTGGTGGCGCAGGAAGCCATTGGGCGGCTGTTCGATGGAGATTACGACCCCATAACCCTGATGAAGCTGAAAGAGTTGCTGGAGATTCTCGAAGACGCCAGCGACAAGGCCGAGGACGCCGCTAACGTTCTGGAAACCGTCGTACTGAAGAGCGCTTGATTCTTCCACGCATGAATCCCACCGCGATGAAAGTGAGCGACCAGCTGTGAGCACCGGGCTCATTCTGTTGATTGCCACCGTCTTTACTGCACTGGTTTTCGATTTCCTCAACGGGTTTCATGATGCTGCCAACAGCATCGCCACCGTAGTTTCCACCCGCGTACTCTCTCCCCGGCTGGCAGTGGTCTGGGCTGCAGCCTTCAACTTTTTAGCGGCGTTCCTGCTGGGCACAGCCGTAGCCAAGACGATTGGCACGGGAATGATTCGGTTCGACATCATCACCCAGTACGTTGTCCTGGGAGGCTTGCTTGGTGCAATCTTCTGGGACGTACTGACCTGGCTGCTGGGCTTGCCGACCTCGTCGTCCCATGCGCTCATCGGCGGCTATGCCGGAGCGGCCGTGGCGCGCGCCGCGACGGTACATGGCTGGAAATCGGCGCCGGGTGTCATCATCGCCTCCGGCTGGACGAAGACGCTGATCTTTATTGTTGTGGCGCCGGTCATGGGTTTCGTCATCGCCTTCGGAACCATGATCGGCATCTACTGGATCTTCCAGCACCGCTCGCCGAGGCAAGTCGATAAAGTATTCCGCAAACTCCAGCTTCTTTCCGCCGCTGCCTACAGCCTGGGACACGGTGGTAATGATGCTCAGAAGACCATGGGCATCGTGGCGGGAGCGCTCTACACCGCGGGCGTGATGAGGAAAGAAGACTTCGCGGGCAATTGGGGACATTGGCACTGGCCCATTATTCTGGCCGCCAATACGGCAATTGCCCTGGGCACATACTTCGGCGGCTGGCGCATCGTGCACACCATGGGATCGAAGATTACAAAGTTGAAACCTGTGGGCGGGTTCTGTGCCGAGACTGCGGGCGCGATCACTCTGTTCGGCACCGCGCTGGCCGGCATTCCCGTGAGCACCACGCACACGATTACCGGCGCGATCGTCGGGGTAGGAAGCACGCACCGCCTATCGGCCGTGCGCTGGGGTGTAGCGCGGCGCATTGTCTGGGCATGGATCCTGACGATCCCGGCATCGGCCCTGGTCGCCATGGCTGCCTATTGGATCATCCGCATGTTTAACCCTCTGGCGTAAGCTGTGAACTGACACACTGCTAGAATTGTTCGTTGAGAACTATGTCACTGCCATCACAATTCTGCGACGTCGAAACCGCGCTCTCCGAGATTCGCGCCGGTCGCATGATTATTGTCGTCGACGACGAGGACCGCGAGAACGAAGGCGATCTCACCATGGCAGCCGAAACGATCACGCCGGAGGCGATCAACTTCATGGCCAAATACGGCCGTGGGCTGGTGTGCCTCGCGATGACGGAAGAGCGGCTGGACTATCTGCGGCTGGGGCCCATGTCGGCGGAGAACACATCGAACTTCGGCACCGCCTTCACCGAATCCATCGATGCCAAGGATGGAACGACCACCGGCATTTCGGCCTACGACCGCTCGCAGACCATCCGAGTGGCAATCGATCCCGGAACCCGGCCCAGCGATCTGGCGCGGCCCGGACACGTATTTCCTCTGCGAGCGCGCAAAGGCGGGGTGCTGGTGCGCGCCGGACAAACCGAAGCTTCCGTCGATCTTGCCCGCATGGCCGGCATGGTTCCGGCGGGCGTGATCTGCGAAATCATGAGTGATGACGGCACCATGGCGCGGGTGCCGGAGCTGACGGAATTCTGCCGCCAACACGATCTGAAGATGGTGACGGTCGCCGAGCTCATCCGTTACCGCATGGCGCACGAACGCTATGTACGGCGGCTGGCCGAGGCGATGGTGCCCACGGCGTACGGCGAATTTCGCATGATCGCATATGAATCGGAGATCAACGGCGACTCGCACATTGCGCTGGTCAAGGGCGATGTGGAGCGTTACGACCAGCCTGTGCTGGTGCGCATGCACACTCACTGTCTGGTGGGAGACGTTTTTGGCGCGGTGTGGTGCGAGTGCCGCAATACCATCGACGCTGCCATGCGCCGCATCGCGGAAGAAGGAACCGGAGCCCTGATCTACCTGCACCAGACGTCGAAAGGCTACTCGGTCGAGAGACTGCTCGACAAGAACACGATTCAATTCCATCATGAGCAGCGGTTGCCGACGCTGCCTGAAAACCAGCGGCGTACCCAACGCGAAATCGGTATCGGCGCGCAGATCCTGTCGGACCTCAACCTCAGGCGCATTCGCCTGCTCACCAATCATCCCCGCAAAGTCGCCGGACTGGAAGGCTTCGGCATCGAAATTGTTGAGCAGCTTCCGGTAACCACGGCTCGCAAGTTGCAGGCAAAATAGAAAGTAAGCAATTTCATCTTGCATAGCCAAGTTGATTACACCGGAGTGCTCCGGCACTTGCGCTTTGGCATCCCTTTCTTTGCCGCCTGGGCGCCGTAACCCATGCTGTGGAAAGCTCATCCAACTAGAGAGGTCATAAAACTATTACACAGGGAGATCAATGACGTTTTTGCAGCAACTCCACGATAGGTTCCTCGCAAATCTTTATCCACTTGCTGCGCATGCGCTGCGGATCGGCTTGATTGTTGTCGTCGCCTATGTCATCACGCGCATTGTCGAGGGCGTAATACCCCGGCTGCGAATGCACGTGGTCCAGCACATGACCCGTTCCGGCTCCAATGTTGAATTGGAAAAACGGGCTGCGACCCTCGGCGGGGTGTTTCGCAAAACCGTCGATGCGGTGGTGTGGGCGATCGCTATCGTGATGTCGCTGAAAGAGGCGGGGTTCGATATCGGGCCCATCCTGGCCGGCGCCGGTGTGGTCGGCCTGGCTGTCGGATTCGGGGCACAGAACCTCGTGCGCGATGTCTTGTCGGGAGTTTTTCTGCTGCTGGAAGATCAAGTGCGCGTGAACGACGTCGCCATCGTCAACGGCACCGGAGGCCTGGTGGAGCAAATCAACTTGCGTACGATTGTGCTTCGCGGTCTGGACGGTACGGTACACGTGTTTCCAAATGGCGCAATCACCACTCTCTCCAATATGACGCACGGATACTCGTACTACGTGTTCGACGTGGGGGTCGCCTACAAGGAGGACACCGATCATGTGGTCGAAGTACTGAAAGGAATTGCAGGGCAAATGCGGAAAGAGGAACCTTACAGCGGTTACATTCTGGAACCGCTGGAGGTACTGGGCGTCGACAAGTTCGCTGACTCCGCGGTGATCGTCAAGGTGCGCTTCAAGACTTTGCCCATCAAGCAATGGGATGTCGGCCGCGAGATGAATCGCCGCATCAAGAAGGAATTTAATCGATTGGGAATCGAGATTCCCTTCCCTCACACCAGTCTCTACTTCGGAGAAGCAAGCAAGCCGATCGCGATTTCGCTCGACCAGGATGGCCGCAAAGAGGACCTCAAAATGGCGATTCGCGAAGTGCTGGCGGAAGAGGGCGCGCTGGCGTCACGGGAGCAGCAGCGCCGGGCCAGCTAGCCAGCCCGGCAAGTCCGGCCCGTGGGTATGAGAGACGTGGTTGCTCTTCGCTTTAGCTGGGCTTGCGGGGAACGATCTCCTCGTCATGGATAAAGAACTGGGCTGAGCACTTTTCCGAACCGCAGATGACAGGCAGCAGGCCGGCAACTTGCTTGCGCGTGATCAGGCCAAGTTGGCCGCAGCTCGGGCAGGCGAGAACTGCCCAATAGGGATCTTCCCGCTCTCCCATTTCGCCGGCGTTTTCCAGGACGAAAATGGTTCCAGGCTCCATTTGCTCGGGGATCCACTCACTCAGCACGCTCAGTTCTCCGATCATGTGCCCTCCTTAGGCAGAGTGAAGCCAAACTCAATTCATGATGCCTTGCTCGTGGCCGCAAGATGACGTACAGCTGCGCTCCGCTTTCTCGCGTAATCACCGCAAACCCGCTGAATGGTATCGCTCAGGCACACCGATAACATCGGCTGGCGGCAGTTCTTCAGCAGGTCGACGACGCCTCGTGCGGAGTCTTCCAGATAAACATGAGAGCCATCGGTAAGCAGATGGTATTCATCGGCAGAGCGGACCGTTTCCAGCAGGCGCTTGCCCAGTTCATCCTGGAGGAAACCTACGATTCGCCGGATTTTCTGCAACGAGAACCCCCTCCGCTTCAACTCGCAGATGACCGCGACTTCGGCAAGATCATCCAGCGAATACACCCGCCGGTGCCCGTCGCGCGCAGCTACTACGATGTGTTGCTCGTCCCACCACTGCAGTTGCCGCAGGCTGATGCCCGTCAATTGCGCAACCTCAAAGGATGTAAACGAGTCTCGCAATGCTGCTCCCCAAAACAACAATGAGCGGAAATGTTTCCAACATCATAGAGCAGTCAGGCGGGCCGTCAAGGTCAATTGTTGATGAACTTGGCACGGGGGGAACCGCGAGAGCCAATTAGCAAGGTTCCTGGCACCAACAAAAAAGGCCGCCGCCGGCGGCCTTGGTGAACCTCGAGCCGATTATAGCGTCGATTCGATTTCGAATCCCCAAGCTTCCAGAAGAGGTTCCGGAATGTACTTGGAGTTCTTGTTCTTGCGCGCCCACTCGCGCAGGCGTGTGGAGCGAATGTACTGATCGGGCTGAAGCTTGAATTCCTTCACCACCTGTTCGAATTCGGTGATGGTGGGAACCACCGGCCCGATCGGCTCAGGCTTGCCCCAGTTAGGATTGCCGCGTCGCTTTGCCATTGTTTTGCGTGTTTACCTGCCTTAAAAGTTAAATTCTTGATTACCTAGAGGCCCCCTAGGATATACGGAACACCTTGTTACTAGATTCGATTCACCGCGCGTTATAACGATTCTGGCCCCGAATCAGGCGCTTTTTCCGAGGGGTAATTTTGGAGGATTCGGAGCCGCTTCGAAAACTCCCAATAGTAAGCCCGGTTGCTCTCCAGTTACAACCGAAATATTGCTCTGGTTGGGAGCGGCTCATCACAGTATTTTGCGCGCAGTTATTGAATTCGGCCTGCATTTTCAGACGGTTAACCCACGGAAACGTCAACCTGGTGGGAAACTCCCTTCACAACAAAGAACTAAGGCCAATTCCGCTCAGGAGGCGCTGGGCCTGGGTTTGGGCTTCGGCTTAGGAGCGGAGTGTGTCGCAGAACTGCTTGTGGGAGAAGCACTTCGCGTCGTGTGAGCGGGCACCGGAGCACGGTGAAACACGTTGTGCTCGTGTAGAGCTGTACGTTGAGCCGCCACCATTGTGGACCCCAACAGCACTGCCCAGAGCAGCCGGATTGCGCGTGAGTTCCTCACTTGCTACAGAAAGCAATTGTAAGCGATTTACAGAAAAGCAGAGCACAATTCTCAAATGGCGCCACTGCCACTTTCAGGTAGTCCGCTAACGGGCTGCTGCTCTCCTCGACGGAAACTTGTGTTCGCAGGCCTTTAGATCGGTTTTTCTGCCCCGGAACTTTACTCCTTCCGACTCCAGAAGAAATCTTTGCTCCAGGCCAAGTTCTCCCGGCAGCGAGATTCTGCCCCCGGCGCCCAGCACCCGTTGCCAGGGAAGTCCCCTGACCTGATTCAACACTTTCGCGACGCGGCGGGCACAGCGCGGATAACCCGCCGCCTTAGCCACTGCACCATAGGTGCTGACGCGGCCACGCGGAATCTCCCGGATTACCGCCGCGATGGCGACCGACATCTTGGCCGCGCTTGCCGCTTTTCGTGCTGCCGGAGCCTTCATGGACCACGATAAGATAACACCAAATGGCAGAAGCACAGCGGGACCCTAAGGCGCGGTTCTCCGATCGTGTCGATGACTACATCAGGTATCGCCCTCGATATCAGCACGAAGTGTTGGAAGCGCTGCAGCAAGCTTGCGGCCTCACCCCGGCTCACGTGATCGCCGATGTCGGATGCGGCACGGGCCTGTTGGCAGAACTGTTTCTGCAGAACGGAAACCGCGTGATTGGTGTCGAGCCCAATCGCGAGATGCGTGAAGCCGGCACGCGCTATCTTTCGGCGTATCCCAAGTTCGAAATGCTCGATGCTTCCGCCGAAAAAACTGGGATCGCCGGCCGCAGCATTGATTTCGTTCTCGCCGCACAGGCCTTTCACTGGTTTCGGCTTCCGGAGACGCGAGCAGAGTTTGCCCGCATTCTGAAGCCGAGCGGGTGGGTGGCATTGATCTGGCATGACCGCGACACCGATGCGACTCCATTCCTTCGCGCTTATGAGAAGTTCCTGCATCGCCATGCCACCGATTACAGCGCGGTGGGCCATCGCCGGGTCGGCAATACAGAATCTCTGACGAACTTCTTCGCCCCGCAACCTATGAAGCTCATCAGCCTGCGCGCGGAGCAGCGGTTTGACCTCGATGGCTTGCGCGGCCGGCTGCTGTCTTCTTCTTACATTCCACGCGAGGGGCCGAAGGCCGAAGGAATGCTGCGTGAAGTCCCCGAACTGTTTGCCTCATACGAAGAGAACGGCCAGGTCGTCATGCAGTATGAAACGAAGATCTTCTACGGGCACCTCGCCGCGTGAACGGGGCGCCACAAAGCGGAGAATCGCGCGTAATCCTGCGCACCGAACATCTGGGCCGTATTGCGGATGGCATAGCCATCGTGAACGATGTGTCGCTCGAGGCCTTCCGCGGAGAACTGCTGGGCATTGTCGGCGCCAGCGGTTCGGGCAAGAGTTCCCTGCTGCGGCTGCTGAATCGCCTGGATGAACCGACCAGCGGAACTGTCTATCTCGAAGGCGTCGACTACAAAACCATTCCACCGCGTGAACTGCGCAGGCGTCTGGGAATGGTGACGCAAACAGCATTTCTTTTTCCAGGGAACGTCGCCTCTAATCTTCGCTTTGGTCCGCAACAGCGGGGCGAAATAGTTCCAGATCAGACGGTCGATGAGTTGCTGAAGCAGGTCGGGCTTGAGGGGTTCGCGGACCGCGACGTTGCCAACCTTTCGGGGGGCGAGCAGCAGCGAGTCTCGTTGGCCCGTGCCCTGGCCAACCAGCCGGAGATGCTGCTGCTCGATGAGCCCACCTCCGCGCTGGATGAAGACGCCAAGCGCGGCATCGAGCAACTGATCCGCGACCTTGCCACGGGAACGTCACGCAGCTTCATCCTGGTGACGCACGACCGCGCGCAGGCGCGCCGCATCTGCGACCGGGTAGGCGCGATGGAGCGCGGACGATTGACGCAAATGGGAACGCCCGCAGAGGTGCTGCATGCTTAGGATGATCTTCCACACCCAGGTTTCGCTCGGACTGGCGCAGGCTGCCATCGCTTCGGCACTGGCCATCGCTGTGGTGCTGTTGGCACGTCGGCGCAACATTCATCTGGAAAGCGAGACCGCCGTCGCCCTGCTGCGAGGAATTCTCCAGATCGTGATTGTGGGCTCCGTGCTCACGCTCCTGCTGAAGGCGCCTCGGTGGTCGAGCGTGTTTCTGCTCGCGGGCATGCTCCTCACAGCGGGATCAATTTCCGCCCGACGGGCCAAGAACATTCCCGGAGCACGTAAGGTTTCGACGTTAGCGATCGCCGCTGGAGCCGGCTCGGTCACCGCGATCATGACATGGGCGGGCGTCATTGATACCGCCATCACCTCGATCATCCCTGTCGGAAGCATGATCATCGCCAACGCCATGAACACCAATGGCCTGGCCCTGAACCGCTTTCGCTCGGAAGTGCTTGCCCACGCCGGCGAAATCGAAACCGCGCTGGCGCTCGGTGCGGCTCCGCAGATCACTGTCGGCCGCTATGCTGAGTCGAGTATCCACGCGTCTCTCATTCCTGCCATCGACAATCTGCGTTCGCTGGGAATTGTCTGGATACCCGGGCTGATGACTGGCATGCTCCTCTCGGGCTCCGATCCGCTGTATGCGGCGATCTATCAGTTTGTAGTGATCGCCATGATTCTGGCTTCGTCGGGGCTCACATCGTTACTGAGCACACTGATGATTCGGGCGCATGCTTTCTCCCCGGCTGACCAATTAGTACTCAGAGGATCGTAATCTACACCCATCCGCACATAAGCCGTTTGCCCTACGACACGTTCATGGGTCGCGCAACTATGTGACTACTTCCCACAATTTGTGCCGTACGTCACAGCTTTGGAAGCTTTGGCCTGTTAATACTAAGAGTTAGCAGCAAGCTCCGCGATCTCCCCCAGGCGCGGAGTAGCCGCTCGCACGTTCGCTTCGGGCTGGGGGAATCGTTTCCCATCACGATGAGCAGATCTGCAGAGCCTCCGAGTGCCCCTCGTCAACGTCTCTTTCCGAAGGCGCTTCCTTTCCTTGCCGCTTTCACCGCTACCGCCATAGGCCTGCTCCTGGTTTTTGTGGATTGCAGATTCGGAAACCGCGAGACCTCCGGGCTGCTGAGAGGATTCCTGATATTGCTGTCGGTGGTCGTCGGCACCGTAGGTGGTATCGCTGTGCACTTCATGCAGAAGTGCAACTCCAGGCGGCGGGACTTACTGTTCGTTAATCGAGAGCTGGAACGGATTAATCAGCAGTTGAAAACTGAAACACAAAGGGTGGTTCAATCGGAAGAGCGTCTTCGGCTGCTGTTCTCGTCAAATCCCTATCCCATGTGGGTTTTTAACTGCGACACCTTTCGCTTCACCAGTGTGAACGACGCCGCCTTGCGGCAATACGGTTATACACGCGAGGAATTCCTGAATCTGACCGCGCTAGATCTTCGTCCACCAGAAGAAGCATCGAAATTCCTGACCCGTCTTAGGGACCGCGATCAGGGATATGGCGCGCGCGGCGTCTGGCTGCACCGCCGCAAAGACAATAGTCTCTTGCGGGTTGAGATCGGCGCCTTTCGCTTTGAACGGGATGGAGCCACACTCGATCTCGTTCTGGCCCAGGATGTGACGGCCAGAACTGAAGCAGAGGAAGCGCTACTGCGTTCGCAAGCTGCTCTTAAGTCGATGGTGGATAATGCTCCCTTTGGCATCTGCAGCACCTCGTTGCGAGAAAACCGCTTCCTGGATTTCAATCCGGCGTTGGCCGGGATCCTCGGTGGCTATACCCGCGACGAAATGTTTTCCCTGCAGCTTTCGACCCAGGTCTACGCCGAGCCCGGCGAACGCGACCGGATGATTGAACTGCTGAATCGCACGCGCAAGATCAATGCTTTTGAAACTACCCTCCGGAAAAAGGACGGCGCGCTTATACGCGTAAGGATGTGGGGCGTCCTCCAGAGCGATTCCGGGAAAGATCCGGATGTGTTCAATGTGTATCTCGAAGACATCACGGAGCACAGCACGCTGGAGCAGCAAGTCCGGCAGGTTCAGAAGCTGGAGGCAGTCGGCCGGCTTGCTGGCGGCATAGCTCACGACTTCAATAACATCCTCGTGGTCATTCGATTATCGACCGAACTGATGCTCGGTAAGGTGACACCGGAGAGCCCGCTGACCCACTCGCTGCTGCAGGTTTTGAACGCGTCTGACCGGGCGGCGGCGCTTACTCGCCAACTCCTCGCCTTCGGCCGCCAGCAGGTCATGCAGACCCGCACTGTCAATCTGAATACCGTCGTTACCGACACCATGGAACTGCTGCGGCGAACCATCGGAGAGGACATACACCTGGTTACCGAATTATGCGAAGAGCTGCACAGCACTCGAGTGGATCCCGATCAGATGGCACAAGTCATCATGAACTTGGCGATCAATTCGCGTGACGCGATGCCCGAGGGCGGCACTCTTCAGATAGAAACCCTAAATGTGGAATTGGAATCGACCTACATCAGCAGTCATGGCCCGGTCCAGCCCGGCAGGTACGTTCTCCTGGTCGTCTCCGATAGCGGCAGTGGCATGGATAAATCGATTCTGCCGCGCATCTTCGATCCGTTCTTCACCACCAAGGAGCTGGGCAAAGGAACCGGCCTCGGGCTCTCCATCGTCTATGGCATCGTTAAGCAGAGCGGCGGCTACATCTGGGTCTATAGCGAGCCCGGACAAGGAACGACCTTCAAACTCTACTTCCCCGTCACCGGCGCACAGCTGGACGTCCCGCTTCAGCACGCGGAGCTTTCTGCGCCAGCCGGCGAGAAAACCATCCTCATCGTGGAGGATGAAGCCGAGATCCGCCAAAACGTTCGCGAGTGCCTGCAGCAGCTGGGATTCAAAGTGCTGGAGGCGTCCGATGGCATCCACGCCCTCAAGTTGGTGCAAGAGCGGCGGGAAGTGATCGACCTCATCATTACCGATCTGGTGATGCCGCGAATGGGCGGCCATGAATTATCCACCCAGGTCGCCGCGTTAGATCCCAACATCGCTTTTCTCTTCATTTCGGGTTACACCGAGGACAATGCCGCCCGGCGAGACATGCTGAGCAAAGGCAGCTGTTTCTTGATGAAACCCTTTACCGTCGCCGACATTTCGCAGGCCGTTGATCGCGCTATCGCATTGCAATCGGTGAGCAATCGCACGCGAGAGGCCGCGACGTAGCGGAAGAGTGTTTCACCCGGCGCGGAAAAGCCCCGCCCAGCTGTCGTCGAGCGCGTTCCAGCGGTCACGCTCCAGGGCGTTCGACGCCGATTCCGAAACGTAGAGCGTCCCATGCCCCTGGGCGCAGACCAGTTCCGTACCGGCGAAATTCAGCAGCACGCTTCCCGGACGGCCCACTTCCACCGGCAGAACCAGACGGCTCAGACACACCCGGCAGCGCTTCTGCTGGTCGGCAATCGACCACGACAGGATGGCGACGGCGATCGGCAGAAACGTCCACAAGCCGACCTCATCCGCCATGGGATAAATTGTTCCCGTCATTCCTCCCAGTACGCGATGTACCGCCAGCCATACCAGAAGAAAGACACATCCCGTGAGCCCGGCAGACTTGGCGACAAAGAATCCCCACCAGCGCAGTTGCTGCCTTCGGTTGAGCGATACCGGACCGACCCCGCCCGTTCCCGAGCGTAAGACCCACGCAATCCAGCCCGCACAAGCCAGCGCGAGAAACATAAACCCCACATAGGCCCAGACGAGCCGGTGGAACTGGCTTTTCACGGAAACCGCACTCATCGGCGCCTGAACGAACCGGTAGCCGACGTTTTCGCTGCGATCGATCAAGTCGGCCTTCAACTGCTCGGGCGTGGCTCCATCACGCAAGCGCGCCACCGCCCCCACGCGGCTCATGAAGTTGGTGAAACGCAGAGTGGCTTCGTCGAGAACAGTCCACACTGCGGTCGACGATGCCGGCAGATCCAGCGCGTCAGGCAGAACACCAATGATGGTCTTCGGCTGGCCATTGATTTGAACCGTCCGTCCGAGAACCTGCCTGTCACCGTGGAAGTGTACTCGCCAGAAGGCGTTGCTCAGCACCACACAGTTCACACATTCGAATCTGGTGCCCGGCTGCGGCAGGCGCCCGAGCAGAGGTCGCACGCCCAGGAGCTGGAAAAACTCGGGAGCGACGCGAGACTCGATAACCGGAACGTCATCGTTGCCGTCAGATAACCGCGTCGGACTCCAGGAATACAGCGCCATCTCAGTCGCACGTTGGCTCGACTTCCACACCGAACCCAGGTACAGAAGGGTCTCCGAGCGAATGCGAACGTATTTCCCGTTGAAGCTCACGACCGCCACTCGGTCGGGCCGGACGACCGGCGAAGAAAACCTCGGAGCAGAACCCGTCAGGAAGCCGTTGGAAAGCATCAGGACGAACAGCAGCGTGAAACAGACCGCCAGGCAGGTTACAGGCGAGCGCAGCAGGCGGCGCTTTCGTTCGGTAAAGGTCTCGCGGTCGAAGCGCAGCCAGAACGCCTCGCCGAATGCGCCCCAGCAGTGCCGCTGCAGTTCAAGAAGATTTCGGGAATCCAGCTTCCCGGACTCGGCCAGGAAATTTGCCCAGTGCCAGGTCTCATTGCGCCGCTTTTGTACCCATTCGCTGCGAAGGGGCTGCGGCACCATCCATGCCGCAAGCCAGATGATCGCCCGGCAGGTCCGAATCGTGATCGGCAGTGGATCGAGCATTGCCATGGAGCCACAACTCCGCTTGCTTCAGGTACAGCTATGGTAAGACCATTCCCTATCTACTCAGACGCCAGCGTTGTGAAAAAAGTTTCGTCCATGGGCGGGTTGAACCTAGGCTGAGGCAGCTTCGTCGTATTCGATGACGAATTCCAGCTTAGCCGTCTTCTGCAGCATGGCTGAGACGGAGCAGTACTTCTCCTTCGACAGGTGGACTGCCCGCTCCATTCCCTCGTGCGAGACCTTGCCGCCGACGCGATAGACGAGCTTGATGCTGGTGTAGACCTTGGGGAAACCGGTGGAGCGCTCGGCTTCGGCGCGCACTTCCAGCCTGGTGAAGGGCTCACGGCGCTTGCGCAGGATGCCGACGATGTCGCTGGCCGTGCAGCCGCAGAGCGCGATCAGCACCAGCTCCATCGGCGTGCTGGCGGTCTTCGGCTCGCCAGCGTCCATGACAATGGCGTGGCCGCTGCCCGCCTCGCCCAGGAATCGGTCTTTGTCAGTCCAGATAACGCGCGCTGAGTACATTATGAAATGCTCCTTGCTGTAAATCGATGCTCAACCTAGTGCTGCGATTCTGTGGCGTAGGGAGTATCGGGCAACAGCAGTGTCAAGTCGCAGCCGGCTTGCCCGCACAGCAGCAGTCCGCGGCGAGTCAGCCGGGCTGGAGTCGAGTCAGGAAATTCGGCCCGCAGTTTTGAACTTGCGATCTGCGTTGTCATCGGCTTAAGCTTTTCGTCCCCGATGATGAACTTCACGTCTTCAATCTTGCCCGGAGAGAAGACGATGGAGAAGGTCGCGCTGGCCTTTGCCGGGGATTGCGCTGCGATGTGGGTCGTACGGGCCCGGCTAAGCTCCTCGGCAGGACCTGGGGTGATGGTACCGTCTTTGTTGTGAGTGGGTCCGAGCATGGCGACGTCCGCTTGCGGGCCCATCAACTTGTTGTGCCGATCCATGATCTCGTCTTTCAAAGTACTGTCGGAGTTCGTTCCGGCATACGCGAGCTTGTAGGTACGTGCCGCAAGCTGCTTCTGACCCTGCTTTTGATAGGTTTGCGCTAGGTGCTCACCGATCAAAGCTGCTTGCGACAGGGAGAATGCGGAGCGCAAGTAGTCCACGGCCTTATCGTACTGGCCCATCTGAAAGTAGACCCAGCCGACGGTGTCCCAAGTCATGCCGATGAACCTCGTGTTATTAAGCGCGGCCTCTTCGGACGTGGTGCTCAGCGATTCCTTGTACAAATCCGCGATCGCCTTCTCCCCCCACTCCTTCGCTTTCGGCAGGTCTACGTTAGCGTCGGCCAATTCATACGACGCATCGTTGAAGTCCATCGGCTTACTGTCCGCGGTAAGCCCCTGTTCGATGAACGGCACGCCCTTGTCCGGCTGCTTGTTGCGCAAATATGACATTCCCAGTGCGCTCTTCACATGACTGTTGTCCGGCAATTCCTTAGCGGCTGACTGCCACATCGTCAGCATCTCGGGATACTTCTTTTGGCGGGCCAGCACGGCCCCCAGCCCTGCATAGGCGTCGTAGTTCTTTGGGTCAAGCTCGATCCACTTGCGGTATTGTTCGGCAGCGCTGTCGTCACGGTGCAGGTAGATGTAATAGGCCGCCAGCACTGAATAGGTATAGCCATTCTCTGGGTGTAACTGCTCTTCTTTCTGAAACTCTTCGATGGCCGAGCTACTATTACCTTGTCTCGTATAGACATAACCCAAGGTGGAATGCAGCCCCTTTTGATCGGGATACTTTTTCAGGAGTTCAAGCAGAAGTTCCTCAGCCGTGGTGGTGTCATTGCGATCAAGCGCTGCATTCACTTGCTGCCCCTTCTCCAGTAATTCAGCAGGGGTCTTCTGTGTTGTCAGCGCTCCGGTTTTTTCCTGCTGCTGTGCCTCAGTTCCCGCCGCCGCCGCATACAGTTCAGTGTAGGCTCCCCAGTCGTCCGACAGCGCTTTGGAAAACTTTTTGTAGTTGTCCCAGGAGGCGAGCGGCACTTCGTTCTCCTTGATCTTCAAGCGGCGTGTCATCAGCAACACGCTGCCGACATGTGAGTATCTTGCGCTGTAGTCGGCGTAGGGTTCCTGCAGCGAGACATCGGCAGGAAGCTTCTCTACGTCTACGGGCAGCTTTACATTTGCCGTGAAGACCAATTCGCCCAACCCGCCGAGCTCCACCGGGTCGGGCGGCTTCTTCTCCTGTACCGCGGCGCCTTCCAGGCCCGTCACCGGCAGGGGAGCGATAATGCGATGTTCGTCCCAGTCGCTATAGCTCTTGCGGGTGTAGTCGTAGGAAAATTCGAACGGCTTGGTGGTGTCGTCTGGCGAAGAAGCCGCCACGTTGCTGACCTCGCCTCCAAATCCTTCCGTAGCCACGATGCGTTGTGCCAGATCCTTCCACTGAGCTTCAGCCGTCGCACGAAAGGCGAGACGTAAGTAGACCTCGTTGTCGCCTCGTACAATCTGCTGGACATGACCTTTCAGCGTACCGCCGGAATCGATGCTTGCGTCCATCGTGAAGCTCTGCTGGATTGGGAAGGGCGGATTTGCCGGCGTCGTCATCAGCTCTGCGGGCCTGTCGCTGGGAATCACCAGCGCCTGTTTGTCCCGGAGTGGAGTCAGCAGCAGGCCGAAAGGCGCAACTCCGGGAGTGGTATCGAGCCACAGCGGAGAGCCCGGTTGCGGCACATACGTGATGACGTGATCGAACTGTCCCGGCGAAGGCATGCTGGGGTCGAGCTTGCGACCCGAGTTGATCAACGCCGGCCAGGCCTCAATACCTTCGGCTTTCAGCAGGGTCGCCAGTAACGTGTGCTTGTCCTTGCAGTCGCCATACTCGTTCTCCAGCACGTCTTCTGCGGGATGCGGCTGATACCGTCCCACTCCGAACGACAGCGACACGTAGTGGAAGTGGGTGGAAACATAGTTGTAAAGAGCGCGAATCCTCTCCTCGCGACCGGTCAGGCCATGGGTGAGTTCAGCGGCCTTGGCCTGCAGTTGCGGCGTAACCGTGAGCTGCGGCTTTTGCAACTCGTTGTACCAGGCACCTACCTCCTGCCAGGAGTGGAAGGTGGAAAACTGCACGTCCGGCTTCTGCGCCTCCTGGCTCACCGGGGTATCGCGACCGACAGGTTTCAAATTGGAGGAGCGCCAGGTATATGTCCGGAAATTGCCGTCTTCCTTGATCTCGGGTTTGTAGTCTGGGCTCGATAGATTGAGATACTTGTCCTTGGGCAGGGTAAGCTGAAGCTCGGCGTTGCGGTAGATCAGACTCTTATCGAATTTGTAGTCCCACCAAAACTGTCCCAGAACCTGCGGCTTAAAGACACGGAAACGAACGCTGTATTCCAGAATGTCACCCACTCCCAGCGCCTTTACGGTCACCTGTTTTTCGCGCGTGTCGCTATACATGGGTGCCGCTCGCGTAACCTCAGCCGGCATGTCCTGCACGTTGTAATCGGGAGTATTGACAACGGTCCCATCTGGCTTGCGCACGCGAATATAGTCGAACTCTACAGTTTCATTCGAACTAAGGTAAGAAAAGGAAAGAATTCCCAGCGCCTGCACCCCGGCTTGCGACTGTACGCGAAGCGCAAGCGCGGCTTCGCGCGTACCGGTTCCATCCGCTTCGTACTTGACCTTGGTAACGCTGCTCTCGACGATGACACTTTCCTGGGAGGAATCCTGCGCCGGAGTAGTGCCGGCCTTGGTAGTTGCGGTAGAGCCCGAAGTGCTTTTTTCTGAAGTCTGCTGCTTTACGACGGATGGTTCGGATGGCGCTGGTGGATTCGTTTTCTGGGCGGCTAGTGTAAAGGGGAAAAGAAACAGGAGCGCGATAGGCAGACGAAGTGAAGGGGAGTATGCCCGCATGGTTGACCTGGGTTCGTTGATTGAGTGTCAGCTACATCTTACCTTCCCTTCTCAGCGATGAATAGCTTCCAGTTAGGTTCAATTGTTGTCGATTTACCCGCGCATTAGTGCGGCTGTGGAGGCTGCTGGTTGTCAGGTAGAGGCATGATGATGCCATTCTGTACCGGCCCCTGCTGCGGCTGCTGTGGAGGTTGCGTCTGTGGCTGGTTTGCGGGTGGCTGCGCGCCGGGCGAAGGAGCACTCTGCGGCTGAGTCGTTTCCGGCTGTGCGCCAGGCTGCTGATTGTCCGGCAACGGCATGATGACACCGTGATCCACCGGGCCCTGCGGCTGGTTGGTCGCAGGCGCGGGTTGTCCAGCGGGCGTGCCTGTTCCCTGCCCGTTGGCCGGCGGAACGTAGGGCTGCTCGTTCTCGGGCAGTGGCTGCAAGAGTCCGCCGTTCCCGGGCTGGGGCACTTCCACAGAATGAATCGGCTGCGTCGTCTCTGGCTTGGGAGGAACCGGCGGCTCTATTACGGGCGTGTTGTCGCGATGCTGCAGGACCACTGGGCCGCCTTCCAGGCGGCGGGCTGCTTCGGCCTCGTCCATCGCCTTGTTCACCGAGTTGTCGCTGCCAGCCGCGACTGAAGCCAATTTCTGGCCTTCAACATCTTTACGTGTGGCATAGGCCACGCGCTGGCTCGACTGCTGCGCCTCCTGGGCCTTGCCATAGAAGAAATCCGCAGTCTCGCGGTCGCCGCTGGCTTCCGCCAAAAAGCCCATATTGTTCAAGGCAAATGCATTTTTGGGATCGAGCTTGTAAGCTTCCCGGAAATACTTCTGCGCCAACTGGAAATCGTTGCGATTGATGGCTGACACGCCGCTCGTGTTCAGGCGAGCTACCTCGGCGGGAACGTCATTCTTCTCGCGCTCCATCTCTTTCTTCACGCTCTCGGCATTGCGCTCGGCGATTTCGCTGATCCCCTTGCCGCGCCACGATGGCCGCAGCGTCACCACGATGGGCGTGTCCGAGTGCTGTGCTGCCGCCTCGGAGTAATACTTGTAGGCGTCCTCCAGTTCGCCTTCCTTCTCGCGCGCATAGCCCAGATTATTGAGCGTGAACGGATTCTCAGGATCCAGCTTCAACGTTTTCTGCAGCACCACATCGGCTTCGGGAGCGCGGTCTTTCTGCAACAGACTGATGGCGTAGACGTTCGCCCGGTTAAGCTGCATCTGCTTGTCGGCGGCGTTACCCGCCACTTCATCGACCGGCTTGCCCACCGCAGCTTTTTCTGTCGACTTGTAGACCAGCGCGTCCGAAGCGTGATCGGCCGCCAGAGCGTAGTAGCGCTGAGCGCGGTCAATCTGCCCATCCAGCTCCGCAATGTAACCAAGATTGTTCAATGTAAACGGATTGTCCGGATCGATGAGGTAAGCCTTGTAAAACAACTCCTTGGCCTTCTTGTAGTCGTGCTTCTCGAGGTCCTTCACGCCTTGCTGGTTCAGCTTTTGCACCGGGGTGGGCTTGCTGTGTTTGGGAATGCTGATGCGAATGTCTTTCGCCGACACGGGAACCGCAAGCGCGCATGCTAATAGCGCGCCAAGCAGTAGCTCGCGAAACAAGGTACGCGGAATCGAACTGACGTGCGCAGAAGATGGCGTCAGTACAGCAGACATTCGGCCTCCGGACAGCGGCGTTGACGAGCAGACTGGCTGCCACAACGCGAGATCGTTTTACTTGGATGGGCTTCAGCACTCTTGTGGTTGGCAGCTCTGCTCAACAGGTTGGATTTCCTGCCATACAGCAGTGCTCTTGCGGGATGCATCCAACTCTCGACGGAGTGAGCTTAGGCATCGCTCACAGTTGCAGAGACCATGAATTCAGCCACACTGAAAAATTTCGCACTCGCATTGGGACTTGGACTGGCACTCACGGGCGTCACGTTCGCGCAGCAGGACACCGCGCCGATCCAGGGCAATGCCGGCCAGGCACCGCAACCGGCAAGAGCGACGAGCGGCCCGGCAAGCGCCACTTCCACCAGCAACACTGCTTCGCCGGCGACGCCTGCGGCCCAGAAGACTCCGCAAACCGACACGACAAGGCCGAACACCGACCAGGCGTCTCCGCAGACGGACCAGAGCAGTGCCCAGACTGATCGTCCGAAAACCGTGCTGATTGGTGGGGGAGATGACGCCAACGCCTACGATCCGGTGCTGGAGCCGCCGCCGCTGCCCAATACCAAGCCAACGCTGATCGGGGGCACGGCTGCTCATATCGATCATGTGAGGAACCGGTTAACGATTAGACCGTTCGGTGGGGGCGCCAAAGTAAAGGTGATGATCGATTCGCGCACCCACATCTATCGCAATGGCCGACCGGCAACCGTGCTCGGCATTCAGCAGGGTGACCGCGTTTATGTCGACACTATGCTGGACGGCTCGCAGATCCTGGCAAAAAATGTTCGCGTCGAAAATGAGACTGGACCCGCTGAGGTACGCGGCCAGGTGACGGCCGTCAACCTGGAGAACGGTACGGTCAGCGTCCGAGACGAATTATCCGCCAAGCCTGTGACCTTCACCCTCGACGGCAGCACTCACTACAGCGCCTTTACCGGGACCGCCACCAGCGCCGACCTTCAACCGGGATCACTGGTTGACGTGCAGTTCGCTCCCAGTCGCGAGAAACATGACAAGGCAGAAGAGGTCATCGTGCTGGCAAAACCAGGCGAAAGTTATGTCTTTTCCGGCGTCGTAACCAACGTCGACTTGCGGACAAGCACCCTGGCGCTGGAAAATAGCAGCGACAATGAGACTTATGAGTTGCACTTCGATCCGTCGTCACTTGACGACCGCAGTAAGCTCAAGGTCGGAGCAGAATTGACCGCGCACGCGGTATTCAACGGCAAGCAGTACAACGCCAACGATCTGCAGTTCCAGCAGACGAGTGGCAGCGATAGCAAGGAATAGCGGCCGCTGCGCATTAAGACCCACCCATCGCGGCGCATGCGTCTTCCAACGACGTCATTAGATACGCGTGTTATTTTTTGATAAATGACACCACACCGAAACCGCTCGGCGCTTTGCCGGTCGAATCCTTCGTGGTACTCTGCCCAAGCCGATTTCGAGATACCCACGTTTCAGATTCATCATTCATTGATCTCATCGGCTGTTCGCGATTGACGAAAGATTACGTGTCGACACCGGGAGCTGGGATGCAAAGCAAGCTGCAAATCGTCTACCTCGCGCGTCATGGGGAAACTGCCTGGAGTCTTTCAGGCCAGCACACCGGTACCACTGACCTTCCCCTGACCCAACATGGCGAGCAAAACGCCGTTGCTCTGGGCAGACGTTTGCAAGGACTGACGTTCGCGAAGGTGTTCACCAGTCCGCTGCAGCGCGCGAAACGGACCTGCGAACTGGCTGGCTTCGGCTCCGTCGCGGAGATCGATCCTAACCTGGTGGAGTGGAATTACGGGCAATATGAAGGCCTGACCAGCGCGCAGGTACATGCCTCCAACCCAAATTGGGAGCTGTTTCGCGATGGCTGTCCCGGCGGAGAATCGCCGCAGCAAGTCGGCGCACGCGCCGATCGTGTCGTCAATCAAGTGAGAGGGGTCTCGGGAAACGTGCTGCTCTTCTCCAGTGGACACTTCCTGCGTGTCCTGGGAGCGCGATGGCTGGGCTTGGAAGCCGCGGCCGGCCGCTTCCTGTTGTTGAGTACGGCCAGCCTGAGTCTACTGGGCTATGAGCATGACCAGTCTGAACCCGTGCTCCGACTGTGGAACGACACCAGCCACGTGACAGGTCAGGGTTAACATGGCGTAACTTTCAACGACGCCAAGTTGGTCAAGCCGCCCGGTTCTTGCCTCTCTTGTTGGTGAGCTTCGGCGAGCGATTGGTGCCGCTCATCGAGCCCGGATATCCCGTATCCAGGTCGCCGCCTTCACCCGGGGCACGGCGGTTCATAGGACGTCCCGTCGTTGCCGGCTGGTGTTCCGGAGTGTCGGCACTACCACGTCCGGCAGCACGAAGATGTTCGCGACCCTTAACGACGCGGGTCTGCCCTTTGTCGCCGAGGTTGCTGATCATCGATCCCTCGGCCTCCAAAGCGCGCTTGCCCTCGAGCCCGGGATTGCGAGTTGCGATGTTTCCAATCCCGAGAGCTACATCGTTATCGCGCTCTATGCTTTTTTTTTAGTCGCTGTGCCTCGTGTCGCGGGCTCGCTGTTCTTGCGCTTCCCTTCCAGACTGACGTCGGCGCCCACGGCCCGCTTCGGCGTGTTCTCGGGGGCTTCCTGGCGCCGGACACTGGCCGACTGCCGCTTGCCCATCGGAACCGCCTTGTTCGGCGAAGACTTCGAGCGCTGCTGGCGAGACTTCTCATCGCCATGCATGTCGAGCGGATGCGTTCCCGGATCCTCACCTTCCGACTCACCAGTGTGGGGATCGACGATGAACAGCAGGTCAGACAAGTCGCTGGCGTGTTCTTCTTCATCGCGCAAAATGTGCTCAATCATGATGCGCGTCGTTGGATCATGATCGGCAAAGTGCCGGATCATCTTCTGATAGACCTCGATGACGATGCGCTCGGCGATGAGATCCTCGCGCAGCATGTCGCTCAGCGTCTCGCCTTCGACATATTGGGTGACGGAACGCGACATCAGCGATGCCGGATTGTAGTCGGGGGCGCCGCCCAGTTGCTGAATCCTGTCGGCAATCTTGTCGGCGTGCTCGCGCTCGGCATCGGCATGCTCTTTGAACTCGTCCCGCACGCTCACGCCGTGAACGCCGGTCGCCATGAAGTAATGGTGCATATAGCGCAGCACGCAGACGATCTCCGTAGCCAGCGCTTCATTCAAAATGGAGATGGTCTTCTGTACGTCGCCCTGGTAAGTATCCGTTACGGCGCCTTCGTTGATCTTGCGCTCGGCGCGGGCGCGTATGTCTTCCACATTGCTGACAAAACTGGGCATAACTTTTCGACCTCTTGGGATGGATACCGTTGGGCGTCCCCATGAGCATGGACGCGGCTCTAGCGGGACAGAGCGGTTCATGCTGTTAGAGGCGGCAACGCGATGTTGCAGATGTCCGGCTTCAGTATTTGTTTGCTTGCCGAATCCTGCGACAGTGAGCAAAGAAGGTATCAGGCGTCAGATATCAGCTATCAGAGAGTAGCTCGGCCATGAAGCATCTTGCCAAACTGTGCAGTACGCAATGGCGAGGGGCGTAAGCCGAGCGCCGTCTCTTCCCAATCTGACACCCGACACCTGATACCTGAGACCCAATCTGACCCCTGACGCCCTGAGAACCTGACACCCATCCTTGCATTTCGATCTTTTTCTCTCAGCGATTGCAAACGTATCGCATATATTGGCAACAATGCCTTCGATTGCACTCTCCGAGCTGCTGGGCGCGACGGTCTACGACCGCTCCGGATCCTCTGCCGGCAAGGTGCGCGAGGTGACGGTCGCCCCGCAGGAGGACGCATCGCGCATATCGGGTCTGGTGGTCAAGACCCGCTTTGGCGACCGGCTGCTGAACCCGCGAATTATCAGCTCGATCAACGGAGGCGTTCGCATAGGCACTCTGGCGACGGAGTGGTCGCCCTACGGCAACGGCGAGGGCATGCTGCTGCTGGGACGCGATCTGCTCGACCAGCAGATCATCGACATCCACGGCCGCAAAGTCGTTCGCGTCAACGACATCGATATCCACGAAGAAGTCGGCCACGAACACGTGGTGCTGAAGCTGGCTGCTGTCGACGTCGGAGCGCGTGGCGCGATCAGGCGGCTGCTCAAGGGGGTCGTACCCGCCGGGGCGCTGCACACCCTGCTGGGCAAAGTGCCTCCGCGCATGATTCCGTGGGAATTTGTGGACCTGATCGAGACCGATCCCGCCCGCCGCGTGAAGCTGAAGATTTCGCTTGAACGGCTTTCTTCGCTTCACCCCGCTGACATCGCCGATATCGTTGAAGAGCTTGCGCCTGCCGAGCGCGAGGCGGTGTTCGAGACCCTCAACGACGAAGTTGCGGCGCAAACCCTGGAAGAGATTGACCCCAAGCTCCAGGTCGCGATTCTCAGCTCGCTCGATTCCGACCGCGCCGCCGACATTGTCGAGGAGATGGATCCGGATGCGGCGGCCGATGTTCTTGGTGACATGCCTCCGGAAGACACCCAGGAAATCCTCACCGAAATGCAGCCCGAGGAGCGCGCCGAAGTTGCCGGGCTCATGTCGTTTGAAGAGGATACGGCCGCCGGGCGCATGACCACCGAGTACATGTCACTGCGACCTGGCGCCAAAGTCTCGGACGCGATCGAGATGCTGCGTAACTTCGAAGGCGGGCTGGAGAGCATGAGCACCATCTACATCGTCGGCGACAAAGCCAAGCTGTTGGGCGCCGTCCCGCTCGCCAAAATCGTGCTGGCCCCATCCGATACGCCGCTGATGTTGCTGAGCACGCGCTTTATGCCCAGCATCCATCCCGGAGCGACCGAAACGGAGGTGGCCGAGATGTTCGACAAATACAACCTGCTGACCCTGCCAGTGATCGACGATCAAGGCCGGATGACCGGTGTAATCACCGCCGACGACGTGATCAATATGCTGCGCGCGAAGCTGTAGCCAGGGTCGGCAGCTACAATGTCCGCATCCGTTCATTCCATTTCCGATCAGGAGTTTCTCCCGTGAAGCTGAGACATCTCTCTGTTTTCATACTCCTTGTGGCAGTCTCTCTCTGCCTGGCACAACCACAGACCGAAGCTGACAGCAATGCAGCCCAAGCCAATCAACCGGCAACCACCTATATCCGCGCCGGGCGTCTCTTCGACGCAACCAGCAACAACTACCGCGAAAACGTGGTGATCGTCATTAAAGGCGAGCGCATCCAGGCCGTAGAACCTGCTTCCGGAGCACACATTCCTTCGGGAGCAAAGGTCATCGACCTGTCGAAGGCGACGGTGTTACCGGGATTGATCGACTGCCATACGCACCTGGGCGTGCGCTCCGACCAGTACAACCCTATCAACGCATTTAAGTGGACCCCTTACAGGGAAGGTTTCGCCGCCGAAAAGAATGCGCGAACCACACTGCTTGCCGGCTTCACCTCGGTGCGCGACGTCGGCTCCGGGCCTTTCATGGCGGTGGACCTGCGCGACTACATCAACCAGGGATATATCATCGGACCGCGAGTGGTTGCCAGCGGGCCGCCAATCTCCATCACCGGAGGCCATGGCGACCTGAACAACTATTCGCCGGAGACCAGCGTCACGCTGTTTCCCGCGGAGCGCAACTATCAAATTGCCGACGGCACCGAGCAGGTGCGCCATGTGGTGCGTGCGCAGGTGAAGTATGGCGTCGACGTCATCAAGATCCTCGCAACCGGCGGCGTTCTCTCCAAGGGCGACAGTCCGGGCGCAGAGCAATTTACCTTCGAGGAACTGAAGGTTGCCGCCGACGAAGCGCACAGGGCCGGCCGTAAGATCGCAGCCCACGCTCACGGCACGCAGGGGATCAAGGACTCGATCCTGGCCGGCATCGACTCCATCGAGCACGCCAGCCTCGCGGATGACGAATGCATTCGCCTCGCCATCCAGCATGGCACCTACTTCGACATGGACATCTACAACGACGACTACCTGCTGGGCCAGGCGGCCAAGTTCGGATTGCCGCAGGAGAACATCGACAAGGAGAAGATGATCGGCCAGAAGCAGCGCCAAACCTTCTCCAAAGCTGTGCAGGCGGGCGTGAAAATGGCGTTCGGGACCGACGCGGGAGTGTATCCGCACGGCGACAACGCAAAACAGTTCGTCACCATGGTGAAGTATGGAATGACGCCGGCGCAAGCGATTCGCACGGCAACGCAGAATTCCGCGGACTTGATCGGCCGCAGCAAAGACGTTGGCACAATCGAAGTCGGTAAGTATGCCGACATCATCGCCGTTCAGGGCGATCCGTTAACCGACGTGGCTGTGTTGCAGTCAGTCGGCTTCGTTATGAAAGGCGGGGTGGTTTACAAAGACAAGCTGGCTGGAACGCCGGTCCAGGAGTATTAGGGCAAAAATCAGGCCGAAATCTGCGCCAAAATTTGTTGAAATCGGGCTTGATGTGGGGTAAAGTTGTCGCCCTATCCGCAGGGAAGCCTGAGGATGGCTCCTCTCGCAAGGCCAAAGGAGGAAAGATGGCGCAAGCGGTTTCAATTTCCCTGAAAAAGTTTACCGAGTCGGTAAACAGCGCGGTGAAAGCGGCGGCGGCAAAACATCCCAAGTTTCAACTCGAGCCGGCACACGGGATTTCTGTATCCTACCTCATCCGCGGCTTTCCCCTGCCCGACGGAATTCTACGCAATGTCAGCCTTCCTGAGGTGCAGTCTTTCGCGGCAGACGTGGCTCAGCATCTGTCAGCAGCACATGCCGAGGTCTTTCGCGCCGGCGGACAGACCAGGGTGGAGGGCGCCGTGATCTCGGTAGGCGGCCACCTCATTATCGGATTCCCGCCTCCTGAGAACTTCCTGCTGACGGAGTAAGGAGGCCGGCTCATGAGTAAGCTGTGTCCAAGCGCGCAACCGGGCATGGACGGGTGCAGGGTTTTGGGGGTGGTGCAGCGCGATGGCCCCACTCCCATGCTGCAATACCTGTCGGAGACGCTGCCCGCCACGCCCGAAGTTCTGGCAATGGCCGCCCCCTTGAAAGCCACCGAAGTATTCCGGCTGGCTGCGACTTGCGCTGAACATAAGTGCCCTCACTATGACGGGACCGATTGCCGTCTGGCGACGAGGGTGGTCCAGATTCTACCTGTCGCGGTCGACACTCTACCCCCGTGCATCATTCGCAAGGATTGCCGGTGGTACTCACAGGAGGGAGGGGCCGCCTGCAGGCGTTGTCCGGAGATCACCACCGCCAGTTACGATCTGTCTCCGGAGACGCGGGAGGTCTCGGGTTTGCCCGTCATGCAGGAAGACGCGATTCTCTAGATTCGGCCGTTCGCCCAGGGTGCTCCATTCCGCCGTCAGTTGGCCAGGTGGGGATGTTCGATCTCAACGACGAACCCCACCCGGGCAAACCCGGGCATGGGGCAGGCAAGTCCGCTAAGAGCACACGTTCAGTGCCCTTTGCCAAAGCCCTTGCGGCGCTGCTGACTGTAGCGGTGTAACGCGTCCTCAATGATTGGAAAAGCGGCTTCCGCCGGCAGAAACTCGTCCACCTCGACCGCCTTGCCTTCCAGTTGTTTGTAGTCGAGGAAGAAGCGTCGCAACATCTGCAGCCGATGCTCCGGCATCTCGGCGGCCTCGCGGTAGGAGTTGAATTCCGGGTCCTGCGTGGCGACGGCGATGATCTTGTGGTCTTTCTTGCCGCCGTCGATCATCGTCATCAGACCGATGGCGCGCGCGTGGATCAACGTCAGCGGAACCACCGCTTCCTGGCAGAAGACCAGCACATCGAGCGGATCGTCATCTTCCGCCAGCGTCTGCGGAATAAAGCCGTAATTTGCCGGGTAGTAGACGGCCGAGTAGAGCACGCGGTCCAGCTTGATGAGTCCGCTCTGTTTGTCGAGCTCGTACTTCACGCTCGAGCCGAACGGTATCTCAATGACGCTTTGGAACTCCTGCGGCAGATTTTCCCCAGGAGAAATGTCATGCCAGGCGTGAGTCATGGAAGTGGGCGCTCGAACCTTTAGCTGTGGCTCAATGATACAGGCAGACCGCTCTGATTTGAAAACCGCCTCTTTCCTTGGCAGGCATTTTGAGGAGGCGAATCGACCCGTTTCCCCGTCGACCGGTTACCCAGTCGATCAGTAGCGATGCGGCAACTGCTGTTCAGTCTCCACCGAACTGGTCAGCAGCCCGACTACGAAACTTGCCACAATAATTCCCAAAACCACTAACGTTGCAACCACTTTACCCTCACCCCTTGTTCGGCCTATAGGCGCTGAGATAGTGCTCATCAGCTCTTACTGAATAAGACGCCGCATGGCACCGAAAGTTGTGCATATTTGTAGCACACTTTGGGCGTGGTTGACCTGTCATTTTTTTGACGCGCGCCTTGCAGGTTAGCAGTGCCAGCTCTTTGCCGGGGCGATCGCAGCTAGGCGGGAGTACTGAACAGTTCCTGCAGCACCCGCGTGAGAGCCTCGGGGCCGTCGGCGCCCACGATATAGCGATCGGCTTCCACCTCGGGCCACTCGCCGTAAATATGCGAGATAAAAACGATCTTGGTCGCGGGATTGTTCTGCCGCAGCAGGCGCACGACCTGCCTTCCGGTGGCTGCAGGCAGGTGATGGCACAGCAGGACGACCTCGTAAGGCGATCCGCTTCCGGCCAGCGACACGGCACCCTTCTCCGTGTTCACCACCGTGACCTCATGTCCGGCGGCGGTCAAGACATACTTGCGGAATGCGTTCAGTTCTTCATCCGTGCTGAGGGCGGCAATATTCATTTCAGATGGCTCGGAAGCATGAGTCTGTGCAGGCAGAGAAGAATACCAGATCGCGCAGCAACGACAAACCTCTTCCCCCTGAGCTCGATCGACAACCTGATCTTCACTGTTTGTTCGTCACGCGGTTACCGCCGGTTACCCTCAAGGTGCATTGCTTTGAGTGAATTGCGCCATAGACAAGCGTGATGCCGGCAATCGAAACAAGCCATCGCAATTCATCATCTTCCAACACGGAAGAGCTATCTAATCATTACATAATCAAGAAGGAGAAAGTGTTTTCGCATCGGCAACCCTCTTGTTCCCGATGGCGCGAACACAGAAAGTTTCTATTGTGACTCTGAAGAGTTCAAAAGATCAGGACAAGCCGGCAACGACCAATGTTGAGGCGCAGCTCCAGACCAGGCGTTACATCCTGGCCAGCGATTTCGACCAAACACTCAGCTTCAACGATTCCGGATATGTGCTGAGCGAACTGCTGGGAATCTCCGAGTCGGAGTTCGAGCGCAAAATCCAGGGCATGGCCAAGCTGAACCTGGTTCAGCAGGGCGGTGAGCTGGCGTATCTGTTATTGCACGATCCCGAATTTCGCTCGCGGGTGCGCCGCGAGCATCTCTACGAGGCCGGCAAACGCGTACGCCTCAAGCCCAACATCGACGCGTTGTACTCGTTTCTTTCCAATGATGTCGAGGGGTTCCATTTCGACTTCTACGTGATTTCTGCAGCTCCGGTCGAGGTGATTCGCTCGGCCTTGGAAGGAATCATTCCGCCCGACCACATCTTCGGGACGAACTTCGAATACAACGACAGCGGCGAGATTGAGCGCATTGTGCAGCTGACGGCAGGCTACGGCAAGGTGGCCATCATCGATCATCTCTTGGAAATGCTGAAGACCGGCCCGGACCGCATCGTCTACGTTGGCGACGGCAGCTCCGATATCCACGTCATGCTGCACATCAACCGGCGCGACGGATTTACCATCGCCGTCTCGGAGAACAAGTACCTGGCGCCGATCGCCAAGCGGTCCATTCTGAGCGAGAACGCGCTGGCCATCCTGATCCCCATTCTGGAGGAGGTTGTGGGCTGGGATTCGGTGTCCATCCGTGCGGTCTTCGAGCAGAAAGGCTTCCTCATCCAGCAATGGGACAAGGTTCAGACCGACATGCTGACCATCATCCCCACCGTCGCCCCCATCCTGGAGCGCTCCACCATCGCCGCTAAAGTCAGCTAAAATCCGCGGGGGCGCTCTCTTCCCTATTGCGTCCTGGTGGCTGTGCCCTGCATTACGGTCAGCCAGGCGCCGGTAGGCGACTTGATCTCGGACTTGAAGGTGTAGGAGTTCTTCGAGACGAAATTGAAGCTATAGCGCGCTTGCGTCACAATCCCATTCAGCTTCTGCGCAGCCGTCCAGATCCAGGTGTTGCCCTCCAGATGGCCGCTCGCCAGGATGTGTTCGCCCAGACTGTTGTACACGTTGTAGGTGTATACGTGGTCGTCCGCGTTGTACTCCATCACCCGCGTGCTGCGGACATCACCCAGCGGCCCGTGAATGTCAGTGTGGGTCTCGACGAAATAGCCGCCAGGAGTCCACGCACTCTGCTCCAGACCGTTAAAATCAGCCGGCGGTGACTTCGGGCTGACCCTTGTCGTTCCCTGCAAGCTCCAGTTCCCGACGAAATAGCTCATGATCTGCTGCTCGGCGCTCGGGCCCGGGTTGGTGGCGGGCGCCTGCGCCACAGCAAGTGTGGCCGCAAAGAGGACAAGAATTGCCGAAAGAATTTTCATGCGACGGTTCCTTGGAAGTTCAACTCTGGATTTGAAGGAATCGTAACACGCAGAGGAATCAGCTACTCGACATATCTTCGCAGCACGCGTTCCGAGAGATTGCACAGCACTTCGTAAGGCAGCGTTTGCGACCAGCGGGCCACATCCCATGCCGTAATTACCTGGTCGCCGCTCTGCCCGATCAGCACAACTTCATTGCCAATTTCGCAGCCGTCGATGTGAGAGACGTCGACCAGGGTCATGTCCATCGAGACGCGACCAACGATACAGGCATGTCTGCCGCGAACCAGCACACTGCTGCGGGATTCCATCGCACTGCCGTTTCTGCCGGCCATCAGGCCGTTGCGCGGATAGGAATGCTTGCGCGAATACCCATCGCCGTAGCCGGCAGCAATCACCGCGATGCGCGCGGCTTGTGGCGTGACGTAGGTTCCCCCGTATCCCAGGGCTTGGCCGGGCGGCACGTCGCGCAGCGAAATGATTCGCGTCTTCCATTGCAGCACCGGCTTCAACTGCCCCGCGACGGGACTGGACACACTGCTGCCGTCGCGCTTCACGAAGGGAAGCTCGTATCCGTAAATCGCCAGCCCCGGACGCACGAAGTTGTGCCATGTATCGGGACGCCCAATCGCAGCGCTGCTGTTTGCCAGGTGTCGTAAGGGAGGATTCAGCCCCTGCCGTGCCAGCGTCCGCAATGCTTCGTCAAAACAGCGGATCTGGTTGCGAGTGCCAGGATCATCGAGCACCTCCGATGAGGCGAGATGGCTGAACACTCCCTCCAGTTTTATTTCCGGGGTAGCTCGCAGACGTTCGGCGAAATTCTCCAGCTCTGGGAGTGGAATGCCGAGACGCGCCATTCCCGTATCGACCTTCAGATGTACTGCTACCGGCATTCTCAGACTGAGCCGCTGGGCCGCCCGGGCAAACGAGTCCAGTTCGTCAACGCGCGAAATAGAGGGGGTCAGCGAGTAGTGCAGCACATCTTCTTCCTCGCCGCGCCATGCGCCGACCATGATGAGGATCCGGCCAGTGATTCCAGACTCCCGCAAAGCCACACCTTCGTCGGTCGAAGTCACGCCGAACCAGCGGCCACCCTCCTTTTCGAGAACGCGCGCGCACTCCGCATACCCATGGCCGTACGCGTCGCACTTCACCACCGAGCAGATGGCAACTCCTGGACCGAGGTGTTGCTGCAGCGTGCGAAAATTGTGGCGTATCGCCGAAAGTGAAACTTCAGCCCAGTTGGGACGCGAGTATGTGCGGGAAAGTACGGGCTGCGAAAGCAAGATGATTCATGATAGCGCGAGCTGAATGCGCAGGTGTTGTCCCGGAAGCAACCCTCTCTTAACCAGGCAGGTTCAAAACCGGGCGTGGAGCCCTAGCCGCGCGGAAAACCAGCAACTCAGCTGCGAACATCCAATTACAAGCAAACTGGTGCCCCTCCGCCGCGCATCCATCCCAAAGGAGAAAGGCGACGAAATGGCTGAAGCTTCACGCAAGGATAATCCCTTGAAAAATCCGAAGTATCCCCAAGGCGCGAGCTCTCCGCCGGAGAACTCGACCGCCCTAAGCGCCCCCAATGAGCAGCAACTCCCGAGCCCGGAAAACACTCTTCCTCCCGGCGACATCTATGGCCAGCCTCCCTTGCGCCGGTCGGCGGAAGTGATTGGCCGCGGCATAGGTTCAGCTGTGGCGGGCGTTCGACAGTTTCCCCGGAGCACAGAGGAAGTGCGCTCCCGTTTGCGTGACGCCGGAGCCAGAACTCGAGCGAATGCCTCGGCGATCGTCCTCGACTTTATGGATTCAGCTGCCAGGCGAACCGAAGATCTTCGTCGCTCAACCCAGGAAACGGTTTCGGATTGGGCAGACACTGCCGGTTCTACTGCCGCGGAGCTGGGCGACCGCGCCGACGCAGTTTGGCGGAACATCCGAAGTACTGCCGTCAATCGGGCCGAGTACGCGCGCCGGCGAGCCACAGCGCGATGGAACGACGCCCGCCGGGCGCTAGCCCAGCTACAGCGGGAAGATCCTGCCATGTTTCTTGCCGTCGTTGCCGGAGCGGCTTTCGTCGTCGGAGCAGGAATGAGAATTTGGAGATCGAACCATGACTGAGGGGTACACGAAATCACTGCCGGAGATAGTCAACGAACTGAAGAGCGAGCTCAAAGAGTTCGTTGCTACCAGAGTGGCCATGTTCCGCGGGGAGATGTCCGAGAAGTGGTCGTCCATCGCGATGGCTCTTCCCGGTATCATCGGCGGCCTGTTGATGTTGTTGACTGGCTGGCTGCTGTTTACCGGACTGCTGGTCGCCATCGTGGCCACGGCCTTCTCGAGCGAATGGCGGTGGGTGTATGCGTTTCTGATTATCGGGGGAGTTTATCTATTGCTCGGCGCGATGCTGGGCTTGACGGCATGGATGAAGCTTAAGCAGACTAGCCTGCTGCCGCAACGCACCATCAAGGTGCTGAAACAGGACGAAATCTGGCTGCAGACGGAGGCAAAGACACAGTTATGAGCAGCAATGGAGTTCCCGCAGATGTCCTTGAGCAGCGCGCAGAAGAGCAGCGGCGCCGGCTTCATAACTCAGTTAGTGACTTGCGCTACTCGGTTCGCGAAACCGTGCGCGAGAAACTGGATGTCAGGCGCTATCTCCATGAGTACATGGGACCCGCTGCGTCCCTTGCAGCCCTGTTTGGATTACTCTTGGGGTACGGCACGGCAGGGCTCTTCACGAAACGCTGAATCGGCCTGCAGTTAACAGAGCTTCCCCGAAGCGACTAAGAAGCGACTAACATGTTGTGTAATCTTCCCTTGCAGTTTTGGGGAAGCCCCCGCCATCACGGGTACCCACTTTATTGCTATCTATATTGATTCCCTGTTGACACTGAAGTTGTATGTATAATGGGCCGCTTAAGGCTATAGACTCGAAGTCGGGCTTGGGCCACTTGCCGAAGCTCAGCGTCGGATTTTGGGGGGTTCGGTCTGGACTCGACTTGGGCCGAACAATCTTCCCCCCTGGGACAGGGATGATCAGTATCATCATTGCCGATCATCAAGCTATCTTTCGGGCCGGGATTGCCAAAATACTGGCAGTTGAAGACGACCTCCGAATCGTAGGACAGCCGAAGTCACACGATCAGCTGATTAACTGTCTCGATAAACTGCGGGCTAAGGTTCTCATCGTATCCAGCGGATTTGCCACCAATCTGAGCGAGGTTCACGACCTCGCCCTGCAAAAAAGCGTGGCAGTCATGCTGCTGGTGGAAACCACCGAGTTAGCGGAACAGTTTGCAGCCGCTGGGGCTAAAGGTGTGGTTTATCGCTCGGTTCCCGGAGACTGTATGGTAGAGGCCGTCCGTCGCCTGGCTCGAGGTGAGACCTACGTTCAGCCGCTGGGCGCCGACTCAGCGCCTCCTGCCGAGGATATGGTGGGCCGACGGGTTCGCGACCGCCTCTCCGACAAGGAAATGAAAATCATGGCCGCGGTGGTTCGTGGTTTCAAGAACCGCGATATCGCGATGCAGCTTTATACCTCAGAGCAGGTGGTCAAGAATTCCCTGCGAAATATCTTCGATAAAACCGGGGTTTCCGACAGGTTGGAACTGGCGCTGTTTGTTCTTCACCATCGCGTTCTGGCTCAGGCTACTGCCGAAGTAAAGCTTCATCCGGAACAGCGGAAGAGCAAACGCTCGTCGACGGTGCTTGACTCCAAACCTTCTTCCAAGCGCGGGCCAGTTACGATTCAGTAATTCAGTACGATACGCGCTTCTGACCGGCCCCTAACCAGAGGTTGAGCCAGCTTGCCGCGCCAACTCAACGGATGCTGGGCTCACCATGGGCCTTCTCCCCGGTCTTCAGCAGCGCATTCACGATCGTGACCAGTTCCTCGGGATTGATAGGCTTCTCCAAGTACAAGTCAGCCAAGGGTTCCGGGGCTTGGAAGGCTTCCGAAACAAATCCCGAAACAACTACAACCGGGGTGGTTGAATTTGCTTTAGCCGCCTGCACAATAGCCCGCCCGTTGGTATCACCCAGACGCCAGTCCGTCACTACCGCGTCGTAGGCGTTGTGCTCGAGCTTGGCAATCGCATCTTCGACGGATGTGGCGGGCGTTGCCTCGTGGCCGGCGGATTCCAGAATCGTGCACTTAAGATTGACGATGTTTGGCTCGTCATCCACACACAGGATTTTCGCCATTGATTTTTATCCGGCATACGCGGCTGCCGGCGCCGAATGAGAGCTAAATCTGTATAAGAGCGCCACTTGCGCTGCCGCCTATTGTTGAGCACGCTAGGGCGAAAGTCAAATGGAGTAACGCCACCGGTCTCCGCACCTACGGTCCGACGGTACCCCATCCTCCGCCCCCAGGAGTTTCCACCCGCACACGCTCGCGCGCTTTCAGGCGCGTGTTTCCCTTTGCCGGTAAGGTTTCGACTGAGCCGTCCTGACGGCTGACGAGAGTACGACCTGCCGCTCCACCGTCGCCGCCCGATAATCCATAGGGACGCAACTTGCGTCGATCCGACAAGACCGTCACGCTCGCGTCCGTCAGCACCTCCAGCTCTCGAATGATGCCGTCCCCGCCGCGATGGAGCCCTCCCCCACCGCTGCCTTCCCGCAACCCATAGTGCGTAATCCGGAAAGGATAGGCGTACTCGAGCGCTTCCGCCGGCGTATTCAGAGAGTTCGTCATATGGGTGTGTACGCCCGAAACGCCGTCATGAACTGCGCTGGCCCCAGAGCCTCCTGCTACCGTCTCGTAATAGGTGAATGGCGCCGGATCTTCGAATCTGGTGTCCATCCCGCCGATGGTGAGATTGTTCATGGTGCCGGAGGACGCGGCCGGGATACGATCGGGCAGCACTCTCGCCAGCGCTCGCAGCAAGACATCGACGATGCGTTGGGAGGTCTCGACATTGCCTCCTGCCACCGCCGCCGGCGCGGTCGCATTCACTACCGTTCCCTGAGGCGCAAGCAATCGCACCGGGCGCATCAGCCCGGCTGTAGCGGGAACATCGTCGCGCAACAGGCAACGAAAGACATAGAAGCAAGCCGAGTAGGTAATCGCCTCGACGGCGTTAATGCTGCCCTCGACTTGCGGTGAGCTGCCGCTGAAATCGACCGTCACCGCCGCCTCGCGCTTTGCCTTCCTCCGACTTGACGCCGAAGGAACCGTGATGCGAACAGCAATCTTCACCGGCTCGTCGCTTACCCCATCGTCGTCGAGAAAGTCTTCAGCAGAGTATGTTCCGCCCGGCAGTTCGCGAAGAAAGCTCCGCATCATTTCCTCGGAGTAGCGCAGCAGGTCGCCGGCTGCCGATTGCACCCGCTTCAGCGTATAGCGTTCGCACAGCTCTTGCAGCCTGACCGCTCCCGTGTGGCAGGCCGCCAGTTGCGCCCGAAGATCACCCTCTCGTTCCTCAGGAGTGCGTACGTTGTTGAGCAATAACGACAGCACGTCAGCGTCGAGCTTGCCGCCGCGCACCAGCTTCACGGGGGGAATGCGGAAGCCTTCCTGAAAAATCTCCTGGCAGGGGCCCATGGATCCCGCATAAGCGCCGCCGACGTCCGCATGGTGCGCTCTGGCAGCGACAAAGAAGTCGGGACGCTCATCTTCCCTTCTGTGCTTTCGCCGGGCCACAAACACCGGCGCCACCAGCGTGATGTCGGGCAAGTGCGTCCCGCCGCGAAAGGGATCGTTCAGCATAGCGACATCGCCCGGGCCGAGCGAAAGCTCGCTGATCGCTGCCTGCACCGACATCGGCATCGACCCCAGGTGCACCGGCATGTGATCGCCCATGGCCAGCACCTGTCCCTGTCCGTCGAACACCGCGCAGGAATAGTCCCTGCGCTCTTTGATATTGGGTGAAAACGCAGTGCGCCGGAGAGCGGCTCCCATCTCTTCGGCAATCGCGTGGAAGAGGTGCTTGAAAACCTCCAGTTCAACAGCGTCGCCAGGCATGCCCTTGAGTCTAATTGATCAAGGGATTTCTGAACGATTAAGGCCTGGCGATTGAAGATAACCAGCGATGGCCAACTCCCCCAAGCTGGCCATCGCAGCAGACCGCGCGATCCTTGCGCCCAACTTTGGCGGTCCGTGCAGCAAGTGATAATTACCTGCTACTGGCCTTGACTATACTGAAAATGTATTTGACCATACGGAGAAAGTCGGCACGGTCAATAGCTTTTGTGCCGCTGAGGATAATTCCTGTGAGCTTTTTTTCTGAACAGATAAATGTGAGGTAACCGTGGTCAATAAAACCATCGAAGACGGCCTGCGCCCGTACCAGGTCGGACCCAAACTCAGGACGCTTCGCCTGAAAAAGAGCATGGGACTGGTGGAATTGGGCAAGCATACCGGCCTTTCTCCGGCCCTGCTCTCCAAACTGGAGCGAGACAAGCTATATCCCACACTACCCACGCTGTTGCGCATTGCCATGGTCTTCAGCGTTGGGTTGGACTATTTCTTTACTGACGAACGCAAGCGCCACGCCGTCGCTGTCGTCCGCAAGGACGAGCGCATTCGCCTGCCGGAACGCCCGGGCACGCAGGAGGTCGCTTATTACTTTGAGAGCCTCGATTACAAGTGCAATGAACGGAGAACAAACTCCTACTTGGCGGACTTCGAGTCTATGCCTCTGGAAAAGCTGAGGCCCCATCAGCATCCCGGCTCCGAATTTCTGCACGTCACCAAGGGAAAACTGGGGTTGAAAGTGGGGCTGGACGACTACGAACTGGAGGCGGGCGACTCAATTTACTTCGACGCCAGCGTGCCGCATACCTACCGGCGCGTCGGCAAAACGCCTTGCCAGGCGCTGATCGTGACGGCCGCATAAGTATTTGCTTTGTTGGGTTGTGTTGCGCCCCGCGAATACTCAACCCGCGCGCCCCCAGGCGCGGGAGCATTCCCGGTTCCCTTCGCCGTCGCCACTTTCCCCATCGCACTGGTACACTGCTGTGCCACACGCAAACCAAATACCTTGTGGCGATAAAGCTCTTTATGTCCATACTTGCACCGCTCGCTTCCGGCCAAAGTAAACCTCGCGCTCGCGACCTGGGCATCCCCTTCGACGGCGCGCCCGCTCCGCTCAATGCCATCACTGATGTACAGGGTGTCGAGGTCGGCTACACCACGCTGATTTCCGGCTACGGCAAGTTGAAGATTGGCGAAGGTCCGGTGCGAACCGGAGTGACGGCCGTTCTGCCACGGGGCAAGAATGTCTTCGCTGATCCTGTGTTTGCCGGATGGTATTCGCTCAATGGAAACGGGGAGATGACCGGCACCACATGGGTTGAGGAATCAGGTTTTCTCGAAGGTCCGGTGATGATTACCAACACCCACAGCGTGGGCGTCGTCCGCGATGCCGTCATCCAATGGCGCGTGCAGCATGACCCCGACAGCGCCGCCCGCATCTGGTGGGCGCTGCCGGTGGTTGCGGAAACCTATGACGGCGATTTGAACGACATCAACGGATTTCACGTGAAACCGGAGCACGTCTTCCACGCGCTCGATACAGCCGCGAGCAGCCCGGTGCAGGAAGGCAACGTCGGCGGCGGCACCGGCATGATCTGCAATGGGTTCAAGGGAGGAACCGGGACAGCGTCGCGCAGGCTTGATTCCACCGAAGGCGGTTACACCTTAGGCGTTCTGGCGCAATGTAACTATGGATCGCAGCGGCAGCTTCGCATCGCCGGGATTCCCGTCGGCCGTGAATTGCCGCCCGGAATCGAGCGCAAGAAGGACCAGGGGTCCATCATCGTGGTTGTCGCCACCGACGCCCCGCTGCTGCCGAATCAACTCAAGCGCGTGGCGCGCCGGGTGCCGCTTGGGCTGGGGCGCGACGGCAGCTACTCCGGCAATGGTTCGGGAGACATCTTCATCGCCTTCTCGACTGCCAACTCCGGTGCCTGGAGCCCCAAAGGCGTCAAGCAACTCTCCATGCTGCCGAACGACCAGATGGATCCGTTGTTCCTGGCAACTGTGCAGTGCGTGGAAGAAGCGGTGATCAACGCCATGATTGCAGCCGAGACCATGACCGGCATCAATGACTTCACGGTGAGGGCCATTCCGCACAAGGAATTACAGGAGGTTCTGCAGCGTTATAACCGCTTGGCCACTCCGAAGTGATTGCGCGACGCCGCGTCCCCAGGCTCAGCTATGAACAGCAGGAGCAACGCGAGCCGAGTCCAGTTTCCCCTCGACCTGTTCGAATGGCAGGAAGACAGAAAATGCCGTGCCGCTTCGCCCCTCGCGAACGCTGCTGACGACGCGAATTGTTCCCTCGTGCTTCTCGACGATGCCGCGGCTCACCCAGAGGCCCAGCCCGGTTCCCCGCTCGCCTTTGGTGGTGTAGAACGGCGCAAACAAATTTCGCTTTACTCCCAACGGTATGCCGGAGCCGCTGTCGATGATGGTGGCGCGTACACCCTTGCGCCTACTGTCCTCAGAACTGCTGGCCGTGCGCACACTTAGAATGAGTCGGCCGCCGTTGGGCATGGCGTCCATGGAGTTTGCCACGAGGTTCGAGAAAACCTGCCGCAGTTCGCCCGGGAACCCGCGTACTTTGGCAGAGGTAGTAAACCGTCTCTCCACTACGATGCCGCACTTCCGTATCTGCGGCGCAAAAAGTGTCAGCACGCTCTCCAGAACTTCCGCCACGCTGACCTCGACCGGGTTCCGCGCTTCGCGATGAAAGGTAAGCAATTGCCCTGTGATATGCGTAATGCGGGCAAGCTCCTCGCTGGCCATCTGCAAATACTGCCGGCTCACGCCAGCGGGGTTCTTGTCGTTCTGCAAGAGGTAGATGAGATTGGTCACGGTGTCGAGCGGGTTGCGTATCTCATGCGCGATGGTAGCGGAAAGCCTTCCCGCCTGCGTCAGTCGCTCGCTGGCGCGTAAGGCCTGCTCGGTTTGCCGGCGCTGTGTAATATCGCGGAATACAAAAACAGTTCCTGCCAGCTCGCCACGGTCATTGCGAATCGGCGCCGCATTCACTTCGACCGGAAATTCGTGTCCTTTCCGGTTCAACATCGCAAACTGGTTGAACGCCGCGACCGAGTTCTCCAGGCTCAACAGCTCCTCGACAGGACTGCGCACAGGCTCGCGACTACTCTCATAGATCAGCCGAATCGCCTCGCGGAGCGGCAGACCATGCACCTCGGCTGGATCTTCCCAGCCAATCAGGTTTTGGGCAACGGGATTGATGAAGGTCACGTTTCCATCAGCATCCGTCGCAATCACGCCCTCTGCCAGGCTGTTCAGCGTGATGCGCGAAAACTCGCGGCTCTCCTGCAGTTGCCGGGTACGCTCAGCCTCGCCCTCCACATGCTGCTCGTAGCTGCCTTCCAGATGATGCAGCTCGCTGCGCGTCAGGGTAAGCAGCAAGACCACCACAAGCACAGACAAACTAATCGCCGTTGCCACCACCACCGTTCCCAGACGCCGGGTCGTCCTCGTGCGTTCGGCAAGCAGACGTTGCTCTTCGGCGACCACCTCTCTTTGGCGTGCCCAGATTTCATCCATAAGCCGGCTGCCTAAAAGCAACTCATGTTCCGTCGGTGGATGCTTTGCGCGCTCCGCCACCTCCTGCTCTGCCCACTTCCTCCATGCGTTGTCGAGTCCACTTATCTCTTTCAGCCGCTTTTGCTGCAGTTGATTGTCGGCGGTGAGTTGCACGAGGTAGTTGATTCTTCCCGGTAGCTGCGCCTCCGCATTTTCAAACTCCTTTACGAAAGCCGGGTCCCCGGTAAGGTCATAAGCGCGAACGCTGGATTCCATCTCCTGCATGTAACGCATGGCCGATCGGGAGGTATCGATAACCTGATGAGTGTGGTCGAGCCAGTGCAGGTCGGAAGTGAGGGTCAGCAACTCCACAACCAGCGAGCCTGCCACCAGCACAAGAAGAACCAGCGGAATCAAAAGGGTCCTGCGTAACAGGCTGCGGAAGGTGCGTGTTTTCATGCCGGACGCGGGAAGTTGCCGCATTTCAGACGCTTACGATGATAGCGCAAGCCGCATGTTTTGCTTAAAAGGAACTGCGGAGGTGCGGTGAAAGTTACTCAGTGACCGGACGATTGGAAGAGAGCTGTGCCCGGGAAACCGCTGTTTTCGGCGAAACACTTCGCGTTCGCAGCCACACCACAATTCTGTACAGCAGCAGTATGGCAAGCACCGCGGCAAAGATGGAAGGTACCCGCTCGTCCTTCTTCACCAGCCAGATATAGTGCACCACCCCGGCTGCCGCACTCAGATAAATCAGGCGATGCAGCGTTTGCCAGCGCTTCCCCAGCTTGCGAATTGACCACCGGCTTGAGGTCAACGCCAGCGGGATCATCAGGACGAATGCCGTAAACCCGGCGGTGATGAAGGGTCGCTTGTAGATATCTTTGTAGATGCTGTGCAGGTCGAAAAACTGATCCAGCCAGATGTAGGTCGTGAAATGCAGGCAGGCATAGAAGAACGCAAACAAGCCCAGCATCCGGCGGTATTGGATTAACCAATACTGCTTCGTCAGCTTGCGGAGTGGCGTGATGGACAACGTAACCAGCAGGAAGACCAGCGTCCAGGTGCCGGTGGAGAAGGTGATTACCTGAATCGGATTAGCGCCGAGGGCAGAGTTATAGGCCTTCCATCCCAGCCGCGCCAGGGGCAGCAGGCAGGCGATAAAAAGGACGGGTTTGAAATAGTTCGGCTTCATGTTTAGAAATGTTTCCCGCCCCGGGTCAGGGCACCACTTTTAGTCGTGCCGAAAAGCCCTTTGTTCTTCGTCTCGCGAGCGGACTTTGGTCCGCTAGCGACCGGGGTTTCGAACTTTTCGACGGCCTGTTACGGTCGTGCCTTCACCGGGTCTTTTGCCGGTTATGACTTTAGCGCTTGGAAAAAACGGCCAGGGGCTAAAGCCCACACATCCACGTGCAGAGACGGCACGTCTACCCGTGCCCTGACGCGGAGCGATTTAAAGGAACGCTAGAAGTTCTTCTTCAAATCCATTC
Source organism: uncultured Acidobacteriaceae bacterium (assembly GCA_963846815.1). Classification (GTDB taxonomy): domain Bacteria; phylum Acidobacteriota; class Terriglobia; order Terriglobales; family Acidobacteriaceae; genus CAVVDY01. The sequence goes on from CAWJXG010000001.1 coordinate 1,846,000, forward strand.
CTTTGTATAAATACGCCACATAGTCGCCGTAGCCGTTGTACATCAGCGTGGGGCGCTTGAAGAATTCGCCGATCCGGCGCTCCTTGGCTTGGCTCCAGCGCGGATGATCCACATTCGGATTCACGTTCGAGTAGAAGCCGTATTCGTTCGGCGCAGCTTTCGTCCAGGTGGAGACCGGTTGCCGCTCTACCAGCCGGATGCGCACAATCGCCTTGATCCCCTTGAAGCCATACTTCCAGGGCACCACCAGACGAATGGGAGCGCCGTCCTGGTTCGGCAACGTCTCCCCATACAGCCCAACGGCAAGCATGGTCAGCGGGTTCATCGCCTCGTCCAGCCGCAAGCCTTCGACGTAAGGCCACTGCAGTACATCGCGCTGCTGTCCGGGAAAACGCTTGGGATCATGGAGCGAAGTAAACTCCACGTACTTGGCCTTTGAGGTAGGTTCCACCTGATCGAGCAGCGACTTCAGCGGGAATCCGATCCAGGGGATCACCATCGACCAGCCTTCTACGCAACGCATACGATAGATGCGCTCTTCCAGTTGCATTTTCATCAGCGCATCGATGTCGAAGGTCTTCGGCTTATTTACCGACCCGTCCACCTTGACCGACCACGGCGTCGGCGTGAAGCTCGCAGCCAGCTTCGCCGGCTCATATTTATCGGTCGAGAACTCGTAATAGTTGTTGTAATTGGTGATGTCGTTGTAAGGCGTCTGCTTCTCGCTGGTGCCGTAGGGCCCGGGCTTGTAGCTCAACTTAGTGTTGGCCGAAACCGTTTGCCCGGGCGAAAGCAGGCCGGAAAATTTCACTCCCACCACCGATGCTCCCGCGGCAATGCCGGCTCCGATAAGGAACTTGCGGCGATTCAGATAGAACTCCTTCGGCGTTACCTCAGAAGCAGGAATGTCAGACGATTTCTTGATCAACATACCTCTACCGGCCCATCCTCAAAGCCAAGTCTTGGCTGCAGTAATAGATTCCCGAACAAGCCTTTCGTCACAACCGGCGCTCGCCGGAACGGCTAAGTTGGCCGTACCTTACCAGTACGCTTCAGCATCCCGATTGGATTTTCCGCGGCTTTTGACAATCACGCTCCGCCCTAAACAACGCTCCGCCAGAAATTCGATATTGCGCAACCGTGGCAAGCATCGGCCGGTATTGATGCCGCATCCCACCCACCGGCTCAGTAGGTTCAGAGCCAGGAGGACAGTGATGAAGACATTTCTGCGTTCGGCCCTTCTGCTCTCGCTAGTGGCGTTTCCGCTGGCGTTACTGGCGCAGCAGGGAACATCCGGCATGGGTCAGCAAGGATCATCCATGAGCGGCCAGACCGTGACTGCGACCGGATGCCTGCAAAAAGGGCAAGAGCATGGCGGTTACTACCTGAAAGACGAGAACGGCAAGGATTGGGAGCTGATGGGTAGCAATCTCGCGAGCCATGTGGGGCAAAAGGTGACGGTCACGGGCAGTGACATGCAGGCCTCAAAATCGCACGAGCGGAAAGTTGAAGCCGACGAGAAAGCTGAAGCCGGTGGCGACCAGCACGGCGATCTGCACGTCACACAGGTAACAATGGTGAGTTCTAACTGTCAGTAGGTTCGCTGCAAGTTGCTGAGCGGGGCGGCGCTTCAAACGCCGCCTTTTTCCTCTTTATCGGACGGCTGCTTTCCCGGCTCACCCTCAACCATGCGAACTACAAACGCGCTGCCCATCAGCACGATGAACAATCCAATGTTGACCCATGCGAACCAGTTGCCATGAAGCACATAAAAAGTCCTGTCGTTGCGCACCGGCACAGTTGCGATGATCGTAGCGAACGGCGCCGAAGCGGAATTCGCTTCCGCCAAAACGCGCCCTCTGTCGTCGGTCACGGTCAGGATTCCCTGCTTCGGCGACCGCGCAATGCTGAATCCGCTCTCCACCCCACGCAGGATCGCCATGCGTCCGTGCTGCCAGCCATCCTGGACGAAGTCCCACGCCGGCACCAGCATCAATCCAACACCATCGTTGCCGTAATCCAGGCCCATCTTGGGGAAATCCATGTCCTTGCAGATCGCCACTCCCCACAATCCTGACGGCTGTTGCAACTCGGTAAGTCTCGTCCCCGGCTTCAGGTTCGACTCGAAGGGCGGAAGCATATGGTGCTTCTCGTAGGTAACCATCTCCGCCGACGGTGAGTAGACGCGCGCCTGGTTCCACCTCGCATCCCGAGTGACGTCTACCACGCCGACGATGATCTGCGCGCCTGTTTGCTTCGCCGTTGACTGCATTAGGGAATCAACTGCCGCTATATCGGACGGAACAACAACGGCAATTTTCTCCGGAAACACCACGACCTTTGCGCCCTGCGCGGCCAGTTTCTGCGCTTGCGACACATAATCGGTCAGCAGGCGCAGCGTGTCGTCGTGCTTCTGGGTAATTAGGTTCTGCGGAAGATCGGAGCTTACTAGGCCAACTTTCACCGCCGACGACGTTGCAGGAGTCGACACCAACCGCCACACGCCGAATCCGAACACCCCGGCCAGACTGGCGAACACGGCCACTCCTAACCAGAGCCGTCCTCGGCGGGCACCATATCGGCCAAGCAGAATGCTCGCGGTCGAAGCAAACAGGAACAGACAGAAGCTGATGCCCCAGATTCCCGTCAGCGAGGCAATTTGCAGGATGGGCAGGAAATTCATCTGGCTATAGCTGATGTTTCCCGCCGTGCCGTGTATGGAGACGCCCGCGGTGATGAACTCGGCCAGCACCCAGATGCAGGGAACGATCAGTGCACCGCGCCAAATCGATCCGATCAGCAGAAATCTGCGGTAGGCAAGCACGGTGAGGGCAAAAACCAACGATGGTAACGCGGTGAACAGAACCACCGTCCCCAGCGGAACATGGATCGCGGTGAGAAAGAAGTGCCACTGATTTATGGCGCCCGCCGCCCACGCGAAGAACGCCACCCCAAATGCCGACGGCCAGGAAAGGCGCGGCGCAACCACCAGCACCGGAATCGCCGCCAGCCAGGTGAGCCACCAGATGGGATGCAGCCCCGTTCCAAAGAAAAACGCTGCTCCTGAGAGCAGCAGCGCTAGCAACGCGTGCATAGTGAAAGTGCGTTTCGGAGTCTCAGTGTCAGGAGCGGCGATATTCGGAATCTCAGTTTTCGAAGCCACGATAGTAGATACGGACTAAGAAGCTTTCCGTTAGTCTCCCCGAGCAAATTCTCTACTACGACCTAGACTGCCTGTCGAATTCGCCTTGGTTGTTCACCGATTCGTGCCTTCGTGCCCCCAGATTACCTCTCGATCCAGCAGCCTTGCGATATAACATCCTTTACCGCAGGAGCCGATGCTTGCCCGAATTGCCTGACATCGTCGTCTACATCGAAGCCCTGGAGAAGCGCATTCTGGGCCAGACCCTCGAACAGATTCGCATCGCAAGTCCTTTTCTGTTGCGCACCGCCATGCCGCCTCTGCAAGCCGCCGAAGGAAAACACGTCACCGAGTTGCGGCGCATGGGCAAGCGGATCTGCATTGGGCTGGACGAGGATCTATGGCTGGTACTGCACCTTATGATCGCCGGCCGGCTGCACTGGCGCGCACGCGGTGTGAAGGTGGCTCGGCCACGCGGACTGGCGGCATTCGACTTTCCCCACGGAAGCCTGCTGTGGACCGAAGCCGGATCGAAAAAGCGTGCTTCCCTGCACCTGGTCGCCGGAGAGGAGAATCTGCGTGCGCTGGATCCGGGCGGGCTGGAGATTTCGGAAGCCAATCTCGATCGATTTTCAGCCGTACTCAGGTCTGCCAACCATACGCTGAAGCGCGCACTCACCGATCCACGTCTGTTCAGCGGTATCGGCAACGCTTATTCCGATGAAATCCTGTTTGAAGCCGGGCTATCTCCGCTGCAGTTGACGCAGAAAATGAAGGACGAAGACGTTGCGCGACTCTATGAAGCCATGCGCGGCACCTTGTCGAAATGGGTTGCAGAGTTGCGAAACGAATCAGGCGACAACTTCCCTGAGAAGGTCACCGCCTTCCGCGAAGGGATGGCGGTACACGGGCGTTACCAGCAGCCCTGCCGTCGCTGCGGGCAGGCGATCCAGCGCATCCGCTACGCAGGCAACGAAGCCAACTACTGCCCCCATTGTCAGACCGGCGGAAAACTGCTGGCCGATCGCGCACTGTCGCGCCTGTTGCGCGAAGACTGGCCCAAAACGGCCGAGGAACTGGAGGCCTTCACGCAGACTCGAAAGCAGTCCAGCCCTGCGGATTAGCGTGGCTTACACTCGTGCAGTTCATCTCGCGAGCTGGGCTTTTACCATCCTGGCTGAGCCCGGTTTCATAACCGCGAGTGCCCGCCGCCGCGACCGGTCGTAATCTTGGCGTGCCCGTAGCGCTTGCTCAAGCTGCCGCGAAACCAGATCGCTGATCGAAGTATTCTCCTCAGCCGCTATGATCTTGGCCTCTCGCAAGAGTTCTTCGTCAATCTGCAATGTGATTTTGGTCTTCCTGCAACGACTAAGTACGCGCAGCACCTATACGTGCTGCACGCCAAATCCGCGAATCTAGTCCGCTATTGCTGCGGCTGCGGCGCCGGCTGCGGCGCGGGTGTTCCGAAGTTCACCTTGGGAACCTCTCGCGCACCTTCCGACGTCTTGAAATAGGCTTCGTCGCGGGTGAATCCCGCCATTCCGGCAATGATGTTGTTGGGGAACAGCCCAATGTATGTGTTGTAGTTCTGGATCGCCTCGTTGTAGCGACGGCGCTCAACCGCGATGCGGTTCTCCGTTCCTGCCAACTCGTCCTGCAGGCGAAGAAAGTTCTCATTCGAGCGCAGTTGCGGATAGTTCTCCGCGATCGCCAGCAAGCGTCCCAAAGCTCCATCGAGCTGCCCATTGGCGGCAATCTTCTGCGACGGCGTTTGAGCTCCGATCAGCGCGGCGCGGGCAGCGGCAATATCGCCGAACACCTTCTGCTCCTGCGCCGCATACCCTTTGACGGTTTCCACCAGGTTCGGAATGAGGTCAGCCCGTCGCTGCAACACCACATCCACCTGCGACCAGGAAGCGGTGATTGTCTCCCGCAGCCGCACCATCTCATTGCGGTGACTAACGTACGTGGTGCCGAACCACAGCACGCAAATGACGACGATGATCAGAATGATGAGCAATGCCGATTTCATGCGAAGTCTTTCTCCTCGGACCAGGGAATCAGCTACGAAATCTTCTGCCACTTACTCTTTGGGACCCGTACATCCAGCTCATGCGCCACGCGGCCAATGGCCGCAAGATAAGCATGGTACAACTCGAGCACGCTGCGCGGCTGGTTGGGATCGTTTCGCAACTCCAGTATCGAACGCAGCGGCTGAGAATTGAAGCCGAATGTCTCTCCCGCCTGCTCCAGCAGCTTCGGCTTGGCATGGGGCGTATCTTCGCCCAGGGCGATTAGCGCATGACGAAATAGCGTCACCACGCTGCTGATCGATTTTGCCAGCACCGCGCGAAGCTCATCCGAGTTTCCCGGCGCCAGCAGCAGATGTTGTCGAAGCCGCAACAGCGTCGTGCGCAGCTCATGTTCCACTTCGACCCGGTGCAGGTTCATGGGAACATCGATGCTACTGGCAACGTCTTCCCCCGCCAGAGTGCGATGGCTCATCTTGATGTCGAGCAGCTCAATCGCGAAAACGTCGGCTGAGTCCTGCAGCTCCGTTAGCGTCATGATCATCGGTGGCCGCAGCTTCTGTTCGCCACTCCACCAGGCGATCACCGGGGCGAGCGCTCGCAGGGCATCCGGCTCCAACTGTGTGACGACCACCAGCAGGTTTACATCGGAATACTGCTCATGAAAATCCTCGCGCGCCGCCGAGCCGTATAGAACCACCGAGACGAGGTTGTCGCCGCAAGCAGACTGCAGCCGCTGCACCAGCTCCTGGAGTTTGTCTTCCGGTTTTTTCATGGTCGCACTTTCAGGGACTAAGGTCCTAAATTGGATTGCCGCAGTGACGCCGGCCTGAAGGCCAGCACTACCTAATCACAGAACCGGCAACTGATCACTGACAATTGTTCTACCAGCTTCCTCCGGCGCCGCCGCCGCCGCTCATGCCGCCGCCGAAGCCACCAAAGCCACCGCCGCCGAAACCTCCGGAGCTGCCACCAAAACCGCCGCCGCCTCCCCATCCTCCGTGGCCCCAGCCGCCCATCGGAGGCATAAACACCACCGGAGGCACGCCGAATCCGCGGCTGCGCAAGCCTGATCCCGGACCGCCTCCACCGCGCCGGCTCAGAAGGCGAATGACGATGAACAGAATCGCAAAGCCCAGCAGCGGTATCCACCACGGAAGCGGCTCCCTTTGCGCCGGAGCACGCGGCTGGTTGGGAACTCCCGTAATCTGCACGCCTTTGCTGGAAGCGACTAACTGCGCGATCTGCGTCATCGCTTTCAGGATGGCGGAGCTGTAATCGCCCGTTCGCAGATCGGGCACCATCGAGCGGCCTATATCGCCGGCCCGCGCATCGTTGATCACCGGCTCAAGCCCGTAACCAACCTCAATCTTGTATTGCTTCTCCTTGGGCGCGACCAGCAGCAGCACGCCTTCGTCAGTCTTCTTCGGTCCGATACCGAGGTGCTGGTAGAGGTCGACCGCATACTGGTCGCGGGTTTCCCCTTCCAGCGAATTGACGGTCACGACGGCCATCTGCGCGCCTGTCTTCTGTTGAAGCTCGGTCGCCATCGCCGAAATCTTCGCGCGGGCTTCTGGCTGAATCACGTTGGCCAGATCGATGACGTAGCCCGTGGGCTTGATGTCGGCGACTTTCTCGGCCAAGCCGAACGGTGTCAGGGCAAGCAACACCACCGTCACCGCAGCGAGTTGTAGGCGCACTCTCACAGTTCGAGCAGCAGATTATCGAAACTCCCCATAACGTAGAAGGGGCGAGCGAGCGTGTCAATGTTTGACGAGATTCGTTTGATGGATTCGGCGAGATTCGTCTGCTGAGATACCCCGCAGACGAAAACGCGGAGGATGCACGAGCTTGCGCATTCTCCGCGGATGTACTTGGTGCTGAGCTCTTCGCTGCAGCCGAAGGCCGGCGAACTAGCTGGAACTGGGATTGCGCTTCAGCGTCGGACGATCATCATCCGGCTGCGTTCCTGTCCCGTTATCGGTTGGCGAGTTCTGCGTCTGCTGGCGGCGCAGCGTCGGACGGTCCGCGTTGTCCTTGTCGCTCTGTATCTTGTGCTTATTCTCCAGCGATGCCAGCCGGGCTTTCACATTCTCGAACTCGGAGGTATCGAGCACATATTCGGGCCGCGGAGGCAGCACGGTCCTCATCTCTTTTTGCGCAGCCTCCACGCGGTCGGGCGTCATGGGATGCGAGGAAAACGCCTTGGCGATGAAGCCCGGCTTCTTCTTCTCCTGCGCCTCGATCTTTTCGAAAAACGAGATGAAGGCCTGCGGATCGTACCCCGCCTTGTACATATACTCCATACCGAGGAAGTCAGCCTGGGCCTCGAAGGTGCGCGAGAACTTCATGAAGGTCAGGGGCACGCCGATGCCCAGCGCTGCCTGAGTTCCTTCGTACACCGCCCAGCCGCCCGGAATAAAGATCAGCCCGATACTCGCCAGGTTCACAATGTTGCCGCGCGTCTGTTCGCGTGCCACGTGACAAGCGGCAACGTGTGCAGTCTCGTGAGCCATGACGCCAGCCAGTTCGGCCTCGTTGTCGGCGGCCAGGATCAGTCCGGTATTGACATAGAAGAATCCCCCGGGCAGGGCGAAGGCGTTGATCGAGTCATCGTCGATGACCTTGATGGTGAAGGGGACTTTGGAGTCCGAGTTGCGCACGATATTCTGCCCGATGCGGTTTACGTATTCGGTGACAACCGGGTCATTGATCAGCTTGGCGCTGTGCTCGATCTGCTGCGAGTATTCGCGGCCCATGGCAACCTGTTTGTCCAGCGAATACCAATTGCCCATGCCCTCCTTGCAACCGACATTGCGGTTGCCGATTGCGTCGATGTCGTCCATGGTCGACAGATTGGGGGCGTGCTTGTCGTTCTTGACCTCAGGCGCATAGTTGTCGTCGCTGGAGTCGTTCGTCGTCGAGGATTTGGTTGACGATGCGGTCGAAGACGATGTGGTCGAGGACGTGCTGCTCGAACTGCCGCTGCTCTGCGGGTCCGTACTCTGAGGGACGGTGGTGGGCGTTGAGGTGGGCGTGCCTGTAGAAGTGCCGGGATACGGCGAAGCACTGCCCGGATACTGCGAACCGCCGCTCGGGTAAGGCGTGCCACCCATCTGTGCGAAAGCCGTGAACGTGGAGAGCGCGATCGCCAGAAATCCAAATGCTATAGAGCGAAAATGAAAACGCATCACCATTCACCTTTTCCGTAGGGCTCTGCCGCAATCACAGAAACCTGCCGGTATCCAGCCCCTATTATCAACCCTCGGCACCGGAAAGTGTTGCACGAATTCGGCTGTCGGCTGTCAGGTGTCAGCCTTCAGCTCGGGCCCGGCCCGAAGTGTCAGGGATCAGGCGTCAGATACAGGGTCTCAGGCCAAGTCTTTCGAACTTAGAGCTGAGAGCTGACAGCTGATGGCCATTTTCCGATACCTGATGCCTGATACCCGAAACCTGACCGCCTCTTCCCGCATGTTAGACTTTTAGCAGCTAGATATGGCTCAGATACTGCGCAGAAAGACATTTACCGCCGTAGTCGGAGGCGTTCGCGTCGGCAGCGATGCACCAATTGTGGTGCAGTCGATGACCAACACCGATACCGCCGATATCGACGGCACCATCCGGCAATGTGCCGCTCTGGCCCGCGCCGGTTCCGAATTGGTACGCGTCACCGTCAACAACGATGCCGCCGCGGCCGCGGTGCCCTATATCGTCGACGGGCTCGACAAGATCGGCCTGCCGGTGCCGATCATCGGCGACTTCCACTATAACGGGCACATCCTGCTGAAGAAGTATCCCGAGTGCGCCCGCACCTTGGCCAAGTACCGTATCAATCCCGGCAACGTCTCGATCGGCAAGAAGGACGACGACAACTTCCGCACTATGACCGAAGTCGCCGTCGAGAACAACAAGCCGGTGCGCATCGGCGTCAACTGGGGATCGCTCGACCAGGCGCTGCTCACTCGCCTGATGGACGAGAACTCGAAGCTCGCGGAACCCAAAGACGCTCGCGACGTGACCATGGAAGCCATGGTGCAATCGGCGCTGCGCTCGGCTGAGTTGGCCGTGAAGTATGGGCTCCGGCCCGACCAGATCATCCTCAGCGCCAAAGTCAGCGGAGTGCAGGACCTCATCGACGTCTATCGTGAACTGGCCCGCCGCTGCGAGTATCCCCTGCATCTCGGCCTCACCGAAGCTGGCATGGGGTCGAAAGGCATCGTCAGCAGCACCGCCGCGCTAGCCGTGTTACTGCAGGAGGGCATTGGCGACACCATCCGGGTCTCGCTCACTCCGGCGCCCAACGGCGACCGCACTGAGGAAGTTCAGGTGGCGCAGCAGATTCTGCAGTCCATGCAGATTCGCAGCTTCACCCCGCAGGTCACGGCCTGCCCCGGCTGCGGACGCACCACCTCGACCTTCTTTCAGGAAATGGCCGAGCAGATCCAGAGCTACCTGCGCGAGCAGATGCCGGTCTGGAAATCGAGCTACTCCGGCGTCGAGGAGATGAAGGTCGCGGTGATGGGCTGCGTCGTGAACGGCCCGGGCGAGTCGAAGCACTCGAACCTCGGCATTTCCCTGCCGGGTACGTTCGAGGAGCCCAAGGCGCCGGTGTACGTCGACGGGCGCCTGATGACCACGCTGAAGGGCGATCACATCGTGGCCGAGTTCATCAAGATCCTCAATGACTACGTGAGCTCGCACTACGCTTCGAAGCGCAGCAGCCCGCAGCTGCAAACAATCTCGTAGCTGGGCTGCTGAAAAATCGTTGGGATATTGCTTTGACGGGACGCACCTTTAGGTGTGCCGGAGGCTTAGGTGAGCCGGAGGCTCCTGAGAAACTCTCTTTCAGGAATGATTCGCGTCAGGGCACGACCTTGGTCGTGCCAATAGGTTCGTTATTCTCGTACCCCAAGGCGACTTCAGTCGCCGCGGAAATTCATTTTTAACTTTATTCGCAGCCTGTCATAGCTGAGCTTTTTGTTTCAAGACGACAGCCAGATTTTGCCTGTAAGATCCTGATATTGCAGCTACTTACTGGCAAAGTCATCATAAGGTTAGACTTAGGGCTCAAAGCCAAGCGAAAATCTTGCTGCAAAGAGGACCGTTTGGCCGTTAAGTCCTTTTGCCTTAGGACTTTACGCGCAAGTACCAGTAGAATCATGACTTTACAAGCGGAATTTCGCTAAAGTGAAGTAAATGTTCGTTGATGAAGCCAAAATTCGCGTGAAGGCCGGCGACGGCGGCAATGGCTGTATGGCCTTCCGCCGCGAGAAGTTCGTGCCCCGGGGCGGCCCCTCCGGCGGCGACGGCGGACATGGCGGCGACGTCATCATGGAATCCAGCGAGCGCCACAATACGCTGGTCCACTTCCGCTTCAATCCCGAGTACAAGGGCGAGCGCGGGCGCCACGGCGAAGGCTCCAACAAAACCGGACGCGAAGGCGCCGACGTGGTGCTGAAAGTCCCCGTCGGTACCATCGTCTACGACGAGCTCACGGGCGAGCTGGTACACGACTTCTCGAGCCCCGATGACCGTGTCGTGATCGCGAAGGGCGGCCGCGGCGGACGCGGCAACGCGCGCTTTGCGACCTCGGTCCATCAGGCACCGCGCGAGCATGAGCAGGGCTTTCCCGGCGAAGAGCGCTCGTTACGCCTAGAGCTGAAGCTGCTGGCGGACGTTGGCTTGGTCGGCTATCCCAATGCCGGCAAGAGCACGCTGATCTCGCGCATCTCGGCGGCGCGTCCGAAGATTGCCGACTACCCCTTCACTACCCTGCAGCCGAACCTTGGCGTCGTCGTGGTAGGCGAGATGCCGGACGAGCGCAGCTTCGTGGTTGCCGATATTCCCGGGCTGATTGAAGGCGCCAGCGAAGGCGCCGGCCTGGGAACGCAGTTCCTGCGGCATATCGAGCGCACTCGGCTGCTGGCGCACCTGGTTGACGTGTCGGATGCCAGCGGGCGTCCTGATCCTGTCCAGGATTTCGAAGTGATTACCAGTGAGCTGGCGAACTTCGGCGAAGGCATCGATTCCAAGCCAACGATTGTTGTGGCGACCAAGATCGACGTTGCGAATCCGGACAAGCTGGCCAAGCTGAAGCGCTTTGCCAAGCGGAAGAAGCTGGACTTCTACGCAATATCGGCTGTCACCGGAGAAGGGGTCGAAGAGTTGAAGTGGGCCATGGCGGACAGGCTGGAGAAAATCAAGCAGCTAGCAGGCGGCAATTAGCCTACAACTGTCGCCTAAGCGGCAACGAGTTCTGAAATGCTTTGGGTTTGGACCTTCTAGCCAAGAGCCAAGAGCGAAAAGCCAGGAGCCAACAAGCGTGTTGCTGTCTGCTAATTGCTAATTGCTTATGAAACTTACACTTGCCAACCACGCAGGAATTTGAGAGTATCCGGTCAAAGCCTCATAGCCACTTGCAAGGGGGTATGGGGAAGGGGCGAACGAGATGACCAAAGCAGACTTGATCGACGAAGTATCGCGTTTGGCGGAGCTGACCCGAAGGGACAGCGAGGTCATCGTCGAAACCATTTTCGAGAGCGTGGTGCGCTCGCTGCGCGCCGGCGACAAGATTGAGATACGCGGCTTCGGCAGCTTCCGCACGCGCCAGCGCAAACCTCGCGTGGGCCGTAATCCCAAGACCGGAGACCGGGTTGAGGTGCCGGCCAAGAAGATTCCTTACTTCAAACCCAGCAAGGAACTTAAGGATCTCGTTAACAGCTTCCACGAGCAGACCGCGCACACGCAGGCTGCCCCTGTACCGGAAGGCGGCGGTCAACCGCTGATGTAAATACTTGCCGGCCAGACAGCCATAAATTCAAATGCCTCGCCGGTACTCGACGAGGCATTCTTCTTGTGCTGTAAAGGCTGGCGGCTATTCGCGGCTATTGAGCTTCGACAGCAGGCGCAGGATCTCCAAGTACAGCCAGACCAGCGTGACCATGAGCGCAAAGCCGCTGTACCACTCCATGTACTTGGGAGCGTTCCAACGTGCGCCGTTCTCGATCAGGTCGAAATCCAGCACCAGGTTCAGCGCGGCTATGCCAACCACAATCAGGCTGAAGATGATCCCGAGCGGGCCCGAACCGTTCACCGCGGCGAAGGCGTGGAAGCCGAAAAGTCCCAGCACAAACTGGATCAGGTAGAACACCATGATCCCGCCCGTGGCGGCCACGATTCCAAGCCGCATCTTGTCGGTAACCTTGATCAACCCGGAGCGGTAAGCCAGCAGCATCACCACCAATGTCCCGAAGGTCAGGCTGACGGCCTGGATAGCGATACCGTGCCAGCGCATCTCGAACATCGCCGATACGCCGCCGAGCAGCAGTCCTTCCAGCAGCGCGTAAATCGGAGCGGTAATTGCCGACCATTCTTTCTTGAAGATGGTGACCAGGGCAACGATGAAGCCGCCGATTCCGCCGACCGCGACCAGCGGCGCTACTGCGGCCATCGCCTGCTCGGGGGAGGTGGCGGCAAAGAAGCGGTTCCAGGTCCACGCCGCGCTGGCCACGCACAACAGCAGCAGGATGCCAGTCTTGTTCACGGCACCCGATATAGTCATCCCCTCGCCCAGCGTGCTGACACCCGTTGTACGGAATGTGTCCTGGCCCAGCGCGGGGTTGGAAGTTCTCATCACCATCGCCATTTCTTCAGTGTCTCCTGACTCAACTCATTAGATTGCATAGAACCTTAGACGACTTATTTCGTCCATTGTACCCGTCTGCAGACGCGGGTCTGCGCAGTGGCGGGCGCTCTTCCGGCGCGAGGATCTTATAATCGATCCCGTTGTCCTATCCCGTTTCCCAACTGGCGTCTCAGATCAAGCGCCTGGCGCTCGAGGCCGGCTTCGACCTGGCCGGCATTGCCGGAGTCGGCGCGACATCGGAGCATCGCTTCTTCCCCAACTGGCTCGCTGCCGGATACGGTGGGGAGATGCGCTACCTTGAAGCGCGCAATGATGCCGGCGAGTTGAAGCGAGCGTCGCTGGCGAATGCTGCTCCGTGGGCGCGATCGGTGATTGTCTGCGCGCTCAACTACAACACCGACGAGCCGTACTCGACCCACTCGGGCACGACATCGCAGGGATGGATCTCACGCTACGCCTGGACTGAGCGCGATTATCACGACGTCTTGCTGGAAAAGCTACGCAACGTGGAAGCCAGCCTACTTGCGCTGGCTAAGCAGCAGGGTCTGGAAGAGCCGCGGACCTGGTGCTATGTCGATACTGGGCCGGTGATCGAACGCGTCTTCGCCGAGCACGCCGGAATTGGCTGGGTCGGCAAAAATACATGTGTGTTGAACGAGGAGCTGGGCTCGTGGCTGTTTCTCGGCGTCATTCTGACCTCGCTGGAGCTGACGCCGGACCTCCCCGCGCCTGATCGCTGCGGCTCGTGTACCCGTTGCATCGATGCCTGTCCGACAAATGCGTTCCCAGCACCGTATCAACTCGACGCGACGAAGTGCATCTCGTACCTGACGATTGAGAAGCGGGGCGCGATTCCGGAGGAGCTGCGCGAAGGGATTGGGCGGCAGGTCTACGGATGCGACATTTGCCAGGATGTTTGCCCCTGGAACCGCCAGGCTCCGCTCACGACCATCCCGGAATTCAATCCCCGGCCAGGGCTGGTCAATCCCGATCTCGAATGGCTTGCGGAACTCTCCATCCATGAGTTTCGTGAGCTATTTCGCGGTTCACCTATCAAGCGGACCAAGCACGGCGGCTTGCGCAGAAATGTCGCCGTGGCGATGGGCAATAGCGGAGATCGACGCTTTCTCCCAGCCCTGCAGACGCTAGCCCAGGATGAAGACGCCGCTATTGCCGAGCATGCCCGCTGGGCACTGAGGCGATTGCAGATCTAACAAGAGAAGCAGCAGCGTCACCCGAGGCCGCGGGTCCTTAGCTGGCGGCTAATAGCTGGTAGCTGGGAGCTACGTTTGCAGCACGCCCACGCTGAACTTCGGCAACTCAGGATTGAGCGATGCCGCTTCGAGTGCGGTGATAATCGCATCGCGGGTTTCGGCCGGATCGATGATCTTGTCAATCCACAGCCGTGCCGCGCCGTAACGCGGATCCATCTGCTCGTCGTAGGTGGCCTTGACCTCGTCGTAGAGCTTCTTCTTGTCTTCGTCGCTCAGCTTCTTGCCGCCGCGCTCCAGTTGCTTGATCTTGATCTCGACTAGCGTGCCTGCGGCCGCCGCTCCACCCATGACGGAATACTTCGCACTAGGCCAAGCGAACAGGAAGCGCGGATCATAGGCCTTGCCGCACATCGCGTAGTGCCCTGCCCCAAACGAGCCGCCGACAATCACTGCGATTTTCGGCACCACGGAGTTCGAAACCGCGTTTACCATCTTGGCTCCGGCGCGAATGATGCCGCTCCACTCGGCGTCGCGGCCAACCATGAAGCCGTTCACATCATGCAGGAAGACTAGCGGCACGATGTTCTGATTGCAGTCCATGATGAAGCGCGCGGCCTTCTCCGCCGATTCGGTGTAAATGACGCCACCGAACTCTACGCGCTTGTTGCCGGCGCGGTCAGTCTGCTGCACGTGCGTCTTCTGGTTGGCTACGATGCCGACGGCGAAGCCGCCGATGCGGGCGAAGCCGCAGATCACCGTCTCGCCATATTCCCCGCGATACTCGTCGAAGTGGCTGTCATCGACGATGCGGGCAATGATCTCTTTCATGTCGTACTGCTTGGCAGGATCGGCGTCGAAGATGCCGTAGATCTCTTCTGCGGGATACCGGGGCGGCCTGGATTCCTTGCGATCGAAAATGCCTAGCTGCCGGTTGCCCATCTTGTCGACCAGCGAGCGGATGCGCGCGATACACGCCTCGTCGTTGGGCTCGCGATAATCGACCGTGCCGCTGATCTGCGAGTGCATCTTGGCGCCGCCCAACTCTTCGGCCGAATACTTGGCGCCGATCGCCGCCTGCACTAGCGCCGGACCCGCGAGGAACAGGCCGCTGCCTTCGGTCATCAGCACGTGATCACACATTACGGGCAGATACCCACCGCCCGCGACGCACATGCCCATGATGGCCGCGATCTGCGGAATGCCCATGGCCGACATCACCGCGTTGTTGCGGAAGACACGACCGAAATCGTCGGTGTCGGGAAAGACATCTTCTTGCAGCGGCAGGAACACGCCGGCGGAGTCGACCAGGTAGATCGTGGGAAGGCGATTGTCGATCGCGATGTTCTGCGCCCGAATGACCTTCTTGGAGGTCATGGGAAAGAACGCGCCGGCCTTCACCGTGGCGTCATTCACGATCAGCATCACCATGCGCCCATGAACGCGGGCAATGCCGGTTACGACGCCGGCCGAAGGCGCGCCTCCCCACTCTTCGTACATGCCCCACGCGACATAGGTGCCCAACTCGAAGAACTCGGTGCCCGGGTCGATCAGCAGCGCGATGCGCTCACGCCCCGTCAGGCGGCCTTTCTTGTGCTGTGATTCGATGGCCTTCTCGCCGCCGCCTTCGTGAATGATCTCTTCTTCGTTGCGAACATGGGTGACCATCTCGGCCATGGTTTGGACGTTGTGCTCGAAGCGGGGTGAACTGGTCTTGATCTTGCTTTCGAATGGGGCTTGCAGGAGTTTATCGGTCATGGGCTTCCGTTTCGCGGGAAGGTCAACGATAAAGGAGGAAGCTTATGCGGTGCAAACGGACGAAAAACAACTTCACGGAGGGCATGGAGGATCGGGCTGCCTCGAAGCTTGCGAATGATTAACCAAGTACTTCAAGAAACTCGGACTCTACCCAGATTGTCTCCCCAACCCTATGGGTTACGGATTCCACGATGAGTTCTGCCATTCCGAGGTCGTTAAGGCCAACAATGATGAATTCATACTCCAGACACTTTGCAAAAACCGCTTTTGTCGGAAGGTCCGGTGTACTCGGGAGATCTCCAGGTACCGAGACCAGCGTGACTTGAGTGCCTATGTTTCATACCCGTACGTCCGTGATTCAACTATTTCGCCCAGTTCTGCCAGCGAAGATCTGTCACGCGACCGAAATCCTTGATATCGGCCGTTACCAGGACAAAGTTATACCGCAAGCACTGCGCGGCGATCAGGGTGTCATACGGGCCGATCATTCGGCCCTTCTTCTCCAACTCCGCCTGGATCGCTCCGGCGATCTTCGCATCCTCCATATCAAATTCGACGATCTCCACATTCCCTGCCATCAACCGCCGCAACGCGTTTTCGTTCTTTTCGATATTGGAGCTGTTGTATACGCCGTACCAGAGCTGGTGCAGAACAATCGACGAGACCAGCAGACTTTCGTGTCGGCTCACAGCTTCGAGGGCTCGTTCGCGAACGGACGAAGGCTTATCGCGCAACATGGCAATGCATGTGCTTGTGTCGAGCAAGTAGCTCATTCAAATATCTTCCGCTTGGAAGTCTTGGGCTGTTTCCTCCAACCGGGTGGAAAGGCGTCGGGCGTCAACGGTGACTCATCCATGGCATCAAACCACTCCTGCACGGAGCCGTATACCGGCTCCAGCAAAACTCCCTCAGGCACGCGGCGGACCCGCACCTTGTCTCCCTTGAAGCGAAACTCCTGCGGAAGGCGCACGGCCTGGCTATTGCCGTTGCGAAACAGTTTGGCAAAGGTGCTCATGTCATAAGTATATATTCACAATATATACCGTCAGGCGAAACCGCATGCCCATCTCTCAATTGGCTGCACGGGACCGTCTGTGGAGATGAGATTCGAATGCTGCTCGCCGTCTCCATTAACTGCTCAAAATGGAGGGTATATTGCTGGATTCCGCAGCTCCGGTGGGGTGGGTTCGGGGTTCCGGGACTGTTAAAATAGAATCTCAGTGAGGATGGCCTTAGTTCGTCTGGCGCATCTTAACTAGGGAGTACATGATTCAAAACGAAACAAAGACTTTACTGCTCCTGAAGCCGCGAGGTTTCTGCGCCGGTGTAGTGCGGGCGATTGATATTGTTCGCATTGCGCTGGAGACCTTCGGGGCGCCCATCTATGTCCGCAAGGAGATCGTCCACAACCGCTATGTGGTGGACGAGCTTACGGCCAAAGGCGCCATCTTTGTGGACAGTGTGCAAGAAGTTCCCGCCGGCGAGCGCGTGATTTACAGCGCCCATGGGGTTGCGCCTGAAGTGCGCGAATCCAGCAAGTTGCGCGAGCTTCGCGTCATCGACGCCACCTGTCCGCTGGTGACGAAGGTCCATGTCGAGGCGGTAAAGTTCGCTCGTGAGGGCTACTCGCTCATCCTGATTGGCCATCGCGATCACGATGAGGTGATCGGAACGCTGGGGGAGGCCCCGGCAGCGACCCAAGTCGTGGATTCGCCGGAAGAGGTTGACAATCTTGAGGTTCCGGACCCAGAGCACGTCGCTTATCTCACGCAGACGACTCTCAGCCTCGACGAGACGAAGCACGTAATCGAGGCCCTGCGCAAGAAGTTTCCCAAGATTAAGGGCCCACACGCGCAGGACATCTGCTACGCAACGGAGAACCGGCAGACCGCAGTGAAGGAGGTCGCAGCGGAGTGTGATCTCTTGCTGGTGGTCGGCTCGGACAACAGCTCGAACTCCAACCGGCTGGTGGAAGTAGCCTGCAATCTGGGCACGAAATCGTATCTCATCGAAAACTTCCGGACCATTAAGCCGGAGTGGCTGAAGGATGTGAACACCGTCGGGCTGACGGCCGGAGCTTCCGCGCCGGAGATTCTGGTACAGGAAGCCGTGACGTATCTGCAGGAACAGGGTTTCACTGACTTACGCGAAGTAGAAATGATGCCGGAACATGTGCGGTTCGGTCTGCCGCCCGAGATCGTGGAAGCGATCGGCGCAGCCCCGGCTTTGGCTGAATAAGAACGACATGGCTGAGGCAATTCCCCCGAATCCAGCCGAAATGCGTTTCGGCAAAATCGACGACATTAAAGCGCGTGTAGCAGCGGCCATCGATGCTTCGCGCAAATACCTGTTCTCGCTGCAGAACCCGGAAGAGGGCTACTGGTGCGGAGAACTCGGCGCCGACACCACGCTGGAATCGGACTACATCCTCCTCCACCTCCTGCTGGGGACGGAAGATCCGGTGCGCACGCAGAAGTGCGCCAACCAGATCCTGCAATGCCAGAACGAAGATGGCGGATGGCCCATCTACAACGGCGGGCCGTCGAACATCAGCGCTTCGGTGAAGGCCTATTTTGCGCTGAAGATGGCGGCTTATAGTGCCGATTATCCGGCCCTGGTAAAGGCGCGTGAGCGGATTCTCGCCATGGGCGGCGTCACGGAAGTCAACACCTTCACCAAGATCTATCTGTGCTTCCTGGGCCAGTACGATTACGACGCGGTGCCTGCTGTTCCGCCGGAGATCGTGCTCTTTCCGAACTGGTTCTGGTTCAACATCTACGAAATCTCCTCGTGGTCGCGCGCCATCCTGGTTCCGTTGTCGATCGCGTATGCCAAGAAGCCATTCAAGAAGATTCCCGACGAGCAAGGCATCGATGAGTTGTTTGCCGGAGGCAGGAAGAGCAACCTGCGCCTGAAGTGGTCGAAGAAGCTCATCAGCTGGCGCAATTTCTTCCTGGTGCTCGATCGCCTGGTTCACTTCTTCGAACGGGTGCATATCCGGCCGTTGCGTTCGCAAGCTCTGAAGAAAGCGGAGCGGTGGATGCTCGAGCGTCTGGAGATGAGCGACGGGCTGGGGGCTATCTATCCCAGCATCATGAACTCGATCATCGCGCTGCGCTGCCTGGGATACTCGCTCGACGATCCGCAGGTCATCCGCGCCATGGACGAGTTCGAGAAGCTTGGCATCGAGGAAGAGACGACCTTCCGGATGCAGCCCTGCAAGTCACCCGTATGGGACACCGCCTACGCCATCTTCGCGCTCGGCGAAAGCGGCGTTTCCCCAACCGATCCGCGGCTGGTGAAGCCCAGCGAATGGATGCTGCAGAAGCAGGTCACGCGCAAGGGGGACTGGTGCGTAAAGAATCCGAAGGCGGCACCCGCGGGATGGTACTTCGAGTTCAACAACGAGTTTTACCCCGACGTGGACGACAGCGCGATGGTGATGCTGGCGCTCAGCCGGGTGAAGACCAGTAACGAGAATTATCAAGACAAGTCAGTGCGGCGGGCCATTGACTGGATGCTGTCCATGCAGTGCAGGACGGGCGGCTGGGCATCGTTCGACAAAGACAACGACCGCATGGTCTTCCAGAACATTCCCTTTGCCGACCATAACGCGATGCTCGATCCGGCGACAGTTGACATCACCGGCCGTGTACTCGAGTGCCTGGCCACCTATGGCTACTCCATGAAGGATGCTCCGGTGCGACGCGCCATCGAGTTCATCAAGCGGGAGCAGGAACCGGACGGCTCGTGGTTCGGACGCTGGGGCGTGAACTATGTCTACGGCACGGCCCTGGTACTGCGCGGACTGGAAGCGGTTGGCATGGACCATCATGAGCCTATGATCCAGCAGGCGGCAGAATGGCTGCGCATGATGCAGAATCCCGACGGCGGCTGGGGAGAAACCTGCGGATCCTACGACGATCCGAACACGAAAGGCGTCGGCCCGAGCACGGCTTCGCAGACCGCGTGGGGGATCATGGGCCTGCTTGCCGCCAACGATCTGCGCAGCGATTCGGTGGAGCGCGGCATGGCCTATCTGCTGAAGACCCAGCGGCGCGACGGTTCCTGGGACGAGCAGTGGTATACGGGAACAGGTTTCCCACGGGTTTTTTACCTGATGTACTACATGTATCGGCAGTACTTCCCACTGATTGCCCTGACGGCCTACGCGAAGGCGACGGCGGCTGCTTCGGAAGATCAGCTGAGGGTAATGCGGCTCCCTGGCAGTGCAACCGGGCGGGACGGTGCTTGAGACATAGTTCATCAGTTGGCTGCGTTCGCAGTTACGGCCGGCCCCCGCAAATTACGATGAAGCACTCTGATGGTTTCTGAGCGTTGGTTGCGAAGGCTGGTTCCTTCGACCGCTGCCCTTTCCCGGTCTCCGCTGTTCTATTCCCTGTCGGTGCTCAACGATTGGACAGTCGGAATGGCCTGCCGGGTGATTACCAAGCGTCGCTTCCCGCCCATGCGATATATCAGCCGGACGGGATGCAACGACGTATTCTCCCCGTATTTCTACTATTTGACCAAGGGCGTGAACTTCTGGATGTACGCCTTTGCCCAGGGATGGGCGAACCTGGGATCACGCATTGTGGACATCGGCAGCGGCTGCGGCAAAAGCGCCGTGTCGCTGAGAGACTTTGAATACATGGGTGAGTGCTTCTGCGGACACTATTACGGGTTCGATGTCGATGCCGGCATGGTGCAGTGGTGCCGGCAGAATTTCGATCCCCAGCACTTCAGCTTTCAAAGGGTGGGAAGTTACAGCGCAGTCTACAATCCGGCTCCGCCCACAACTGAGCGGCCGGTGCTGGAGAGTTGCGAGGATAGCTCGATCGATCTGGTGATGTCACAGTCTCTGTTTTCGCACGTGCTGGAACAAGAGGTGCGGGGCTATGTGAAGGAATCGCACAGGGTGCTTCGGCCTGGCGGGATCATGGCGATGACCTTCTTTTGCATGGACGATCTGCGCCGCTTGAAGCTGCTGGGCGGCCGCTGGACGTTCAGCCTTCGCCGGGATGCAGCCTACATCGAGAATGAACGGTATCCGGAAGCTGCCGTCGCGTATGACAAAGGCTGGATGGAAGAAGTTTGCCGTGAAGCCGGGTTCAGCAAAGTTGAAATGATATTGCCGGCATTTCAGAGCACGATATTCTGCGTGAAGTAGGCTGAGCTTGGCTGTGTGGAAGGGATTCGTGTCAGGATGCGAGGTTGCAGGCTGCAGGAAAACTCGCGTGGAAGAATGATTCGCGTCAGGGCACGACCTTTGGTCGTGCCGAAACAGGTGCCATAGCGATTGGGGCTTTCGCCCCTGCAAAAGATTCTTACCGCTGTGGCAAGCTGAGGTTTACCGCGAAAACGGATGAAGGCGTTCGTTACAGGATCGACGGGATTTCTGGGCAGCCATGTTGCGCGCGCCCTGATCAGCCGCGGCGCTGAGCTGCGTTTGCTGGTGCGCTCCAGCAGCCGGCTCGACAACATCG
This sequence comes from uncultured Acidobacteriaceae bacterium, assembly GCA_963846815.1. Classification (GTDB taxonomy): domain Bacteria; phylum Acidobacteriota; class Terriglobia; order Terriglobales; family Acidobacteriaceae; genus CAVVDY01. The sequence goes on from CAWJXG010000001.1 coordinate 1,867,272, forward strand.
CCGACCTGAACGCCGAGCGGGTTGTCGGCGACCTGCGTGATCTTGAATCGCTGAAGCGTGCCATTTCTGGTTGCGAGGTCGTCTTCCATGTTGCAGCCGATTATCGGCTCTGGGCGCTAAACGGCAACGAGCTTTACGACTCCAACGTCCAGGGCACCCGTAATATCCTGCAGGCGGCACGGGCGTGCGGAGTGCGGCGCGTTGTTTATACCAGCAGCGTTGCGACCATGGGCTTCGGCAACAACGGCAGGCTGACGGATGAAAATACTCCCGTCACGCTGTCGAACATGATTGGCGACTACAAGCGCAGCAAGTTCATGGCCGAGCAACTCGTGATCCAGGCTGCCCGCGGCGGCCAGGATGTCGTGATGGTGAACCCGTCAACGCCCATTGGCGAGCGCGATATCAAGCCCACGCCCACCGGGCAAATCGTGGTCGATTTCCTGAAGCGCAAGTTCCATGCCTACGTCGATACCGGCCTGAACCTGGTGGATGTCCTGGACTGCGCCGAAGGGCACATCCTGGCACTGGAGAAGGCGCGGTCCGGCGAACGGTATATCCTCGGCGGCGAAAATCTCACGCTGAAGCAGATCCTGGACAAGCTGGCGGCCATCACAGGATTGCCGTCGCCCAAGATTCAACTGCCGTATGCGGTAGCCTATGCGACGGGGCTTGTGGACACTCTGATAACCGGTAAGCTCCGCCGGCGAGAGCCGCGCGTCACCCTCGATGCGGTTCGCATGGGACGCAAGAAAATGTTCGTCACCAGCGCTAAAGCCGAGCGCGAGTTGGGCTGGCGGCCCGGGCCGGTCGAAGGTGCCTTGCGCCGCGCTGCGGAGTGGTTTCGCAGCCACGATTATGTTTAAGCCGATCGCCATCGTCGGGGCGATGCGACACGAATTGGGTCCGCTGGAGCGGCGCGCCAAGCTTCGCGAGTCGGACGGAGTTTATCTTTACGAGCTGCCGTCAGCCCTGTTGGCCGTAGGCGGCATCGGACGAGACAACGCGCAGCGCGCTGCCGAGTTGGCGGTGCGGGAGGCAAATCCCAAGATCCTGGTTTCCGCCGGCATTGCGGGTGCCTTGGCGCCAGGGTTAAAAGCAGGCGACGTTGTCCATGCCCGCGAAGTGGTGGACGAAGCCACGGGAGATCATTACGAGGCCTTGGGTGGCGATGCCGTACTGGTGAGCGCGTTGAGAGTAGCTGGAGTTCAAGGGAAACGCCGATTGGCTCTTACCTTTGCGGCTTCGGCGGTCGATATGGAGGCGGCTGCCGTGGCCAGAGTAGCGCGGCAGCACGAGATTCCATTGGCGGTGGTGAAGGCGATTTCTGACGACCTGGAATTCCCCATGCCGCCTATTGGCAGGTTTGTGGATACCCGCGGCCAGTTTCATGTACTTGCGTTTGCCGGATTTGTGGCCGTACGGCCGAAGTGGTGGCTGCCGTCGGTTCGCCTGGCCAGCAATACTCAATTGGCAGTCAAGAACCTGTCGGAAGCTCTACGACATCTAATGGAACAGCATGAACACAGTTCTAACCCGGAGACTAAAACTCATGCGTGAGGCTTGGAAGCTTTGTCGATAGCGACACAATTGCAGAGGCCGGCGAGTGTGGCCGCCATCCCCACAGTAATGCACGCGGCTGTATACCGCGGGGTGAACGACGTGCGACTGGAGACTGTTGCTGTTCCCCAGATCGGGCCAGGCGAGTTACTGATTCGGGTTCACACTTGCGGAATTTGCGGCACCGACCTGAAAAAGATTTCCACAGGCTCGCACTCCGCCCCGCGGATTTTTGGTCACGAGACTACCGGGGTCATCGCCGCCACAGGCGAAGGCGTCACCAGCTATGCCCTGGGCGACAGGGTGATGGTGTTTCATCACATCCCATGCAGGAATTGTTATTACTGCCGGCACAAGGTATTCGCGCAATGTCCCACCTACAAGAAGGTGGGAGCGACTGCTGGTTATGAGCCCAGCGGCGGCGGCTTCTCCGAATATGTTCGGGTAATGGAGTGGATCGTCAACAACGGCGGTGTGGTTCGCATCCCGGATAGCGTTTCTTTTGAGCAAGCCTCTTTTCTTGAGCCCGTTAACACCTGCATGAAGGGCATTCAGACCCTGAATCTGCAGTCAGATGAGACCGTGCTGGTAATCGGTCAGGGGCCGATTGGCATTATGCTTGCTGTGTTGGCTCGCCGCTATGGAGCACGGGTAATTACTTCCGATTTATTTCCGAACAGGCATACAATATCCAAGAAGTTTGGTTTGAAAGAGAATATCGACGCTTCGTCTCAGGACGCGGTCGAGGTCATAAAAAGCCTGACCGAACAGCGCGGAGCCGACGCTGTAGTCCTGGCTGTAGCGGGCAATAGTCTGATTCGTACGGCAATGGATGCCACACGTCCTGGCGGGAGGGTGTTGCTGTTTGCGCAGACGCAGCATGGCGAGGCTATCATTGATCCCGCGGCGGTATGCGTCGATGAGAAAAGTCTCCTGGGTTCCTATAGCGCTTCCGTCGACCTGCAGAGCGAGTCGGAGCGATTCGTATTAGGCCGTGAAATGGAGATGGAAGGGCTGATCAGCCACCGTTTCCCGTTGACAGAAGCGGTTAAAGCTCTGGAGTTAGCTGCCCATCCGAAGCCCGACTCCATGAAAGTCGTGATACAGCCGGGCAGCTCATGGAAGGACGAGTAGAGTGAACGGACAGATGACCGCGGCGGTCCTCTACGGTAAAGAGGACGTCAAAATTGAGAAAGTGCCGATCCCGACCTTGGAAGAGGGCGAGATCCTGATCAAGGTCGAGGTGGCTTTGACCTGCGGCACAGATCTCAAGGTCTACCAGCGCGGATACCATGCGCGCATGATTGTGCCCCCTGCCCTGTTTGGACACGAATTGGCAGGCGTCATCGAGGAAGTGGGTCCCAATGTCAAGGGATTCAAACGAGGCATGCGCGTGGTCGCGCTCAATTCCGCTCCCTGCGGAATGTGCTTCTACTGCTCCAAACACCAGGAAAATCTCTGCGAAGACCTGCTGTTCAACAACGGCGCCTACGCGGAGTACATTCGCATTCCCCGTCGCATCGTAGAGAGCAACGTGCTGGCCATGCCAAAGCACGTCAGCTTCGAAGAAGCCGCCATGGTTGAGCCGCTGGCTTGCGTGTTGCGCGGACTGCATGAAACCAAGATGGAAATCGGCGACACGGTAGCCGTGATTGGCGCCGGTCCCATCGGGCTGATGTTCATCCAGGTGGCCAAGATCTCCGGTTGTAACGTGATCAGCATTGTGAAGCGGGATTCTCAGGTTGAGGCCGCGCTCCGCATAGGCGCCGACGAAACGGTTCAGATCACCGAGGTCGACGATCCGGTGAAGGCGGTGCGCAAGCTGACATCTGATGGGCGCGGCTGCGACGTGGTGATCGAGGCCGTGGGCCGTCCCCAGGCATGGGAGTGGTCGATCGATATGGTGCGCAAAGGCGGAACCGTCAACTTCTTCGGCGGATGCGCCAGCGGAACCAAGGTCGCACTGGACACTCAGCGCCTGCACTATAACGATCTGACGCTCAAGGCGACGTTCCATCACACGCCGGAGACGGTGCGCAAGGCCTTCAGCCTGATTTCCGAGCGCAAGATCAAGGGCACCGACTACATCACCGGAGAGGCGCCGCTCTCGCGCTTGCAGCAGGTGCTACGGCACATGCTGAACCGCACGGACGACATCAAGACGGCAATCATCCCGGGACAGTGATTTGAAGGGGCGCATCTTCAGATGCGCCGTGCCGCTTATTGACGATTGTCATCCTGAGCGGAGCGAGTCCGCCGCGCACCGCGACGGGCGAGCGGAGTCGAAGGACCTGCTTTTGCTGTCCCAGACGGACCTCGATGTTAACCACTCCAATAACCAATTCGGCTACTACACAAGGCGCAACCGCCGCTGGCTGGCAATCGCTCCCGCCGGAGTACGCCATTCCCGCGCACGCGCCTTCACTGGAAGAGGCGCGCGAATACTGCTTCCGTCTGGCACACTCGCATTACGAGAATTTTTCGGTCGTCACCTGGTTCCTGCCCAAGCACCTGCACCAGCATTTCTATAACGTCTATGCCTATTGCCGGATTTCCGACGATCTGGGCGATGAGGTTGACGACAAGCAGCAGTCGTTGCAGCTACTCGATGAATGGGAAGCCGAACTGAAGCAGTGTTATGCGGGCGAGCCGCGGCATCCAGTATTTGTCGCCTTGCGCGACACGGTTCGCGAGTTCGACATTCCGCAGCACGAATTCTCAGACTTGCTGATCGCCTTCCGGCAAGACCAGGCGGTCACGCGCTTCCACACATTTGACGACGTGCTCGGCTACTGCCGATATTCCGCCAACCCTGTTGGACATCTGGTGTTGTATCTGTGCGGATACCGCGACGCTGAACGGCAGCAGCTCTCCGACTACACCTGTACCGCACTTCAGCTTGCGAACTTCTGGCAGGATGTAGCCGTTGACTACCAGAAGGGCCGCATCTACCTGCCGCTGGATAGCCTCGCCAAATTCGGCGTCAGCGAGAGCGACATTGCAAATCGCAATGCCACCCCCGCCTTCCGCGAGTTGATGAAGTTTGAAGTGGAACGTGCCCGCGAGTGGTTTCAGCGTGGATTGCCGCTGGCCACGATGGTTGATCGCCAACTGGCGCTAGACATTGAACTCTTCAGTCGCGGCGGGCTGGCGGTCCTCGACGCCATCGAGCGGCAGGACTACAACGTTCTTCAGCAGCGCCCCGTCATCTCAAAAACCCGCAAGCTCTGGCTGGTTGCCAGGGCTGCGCTGGGAAAGCTGTTGTGAGCCAATCCCCGCTGCAACTGCGGGCGGCTTACAGCGTTTGCCGGCACATCGCGCGCTCCGCAGCTAAGAATTTCTACTACGGTTTCCGGGTGCTGCCCGCCGCCAAGCGCGATGCCCTGTGCGCGGTGTATGCCTTCATGCGCCGCGCCGACGACATCTCCGACGATCCTGCGATTCCCTTCGAACAGCGCCGCGAGAAGCTGGATCAGTGGATGTTCTCGCTCCGGCGCGTTGTCAGCGGAGAGAAGACCGACGATCCTGTCCTGCTCGCACTGGCCGACACGCAGAAGCTCTACAACGTCCCGCTCGAGCTGCTGGAGAAGCTGGTGCATGGCACGGCCATGGACGTTGCGGGCGATTCCACCCTGCAATACCAGACCTTCGACCAGCTTTACGACTATTGCTACCACGTGGCGTCGGTGGTCGGTCTGGTGTGCATTCGAATCTTCGGTTATCGCGATCCCCGGGCGGAGAAACTGGCCGAGCGTACCGGGATTGCCTTTCAGCTCACCAACATCCTTCGCGATGTGAAGGAAGATTCGCAGCTGGGTCGCATTTACATTCCACGCGAGGATTTCGAATGCTTCGGCATCGATCCCAAAGTTCTGAGCAATGGCAACGCGGCAGCGACTCTGCGGCCAGTGCTGGTTTGTGAGGCGGAGCGCGCGCGCGAGTACTATCGTTCCGCCGACGAGCTTTTGCCGCTGATCGATGAAGACAGCCAGCCTGCGTTGTGGACGCTGGTGGAGATTTACCGGCGCCTGCTGGAACGCATTGCGGAACGCAACTACGACGTCTTCTCCGAACGCATAGGGCTCAGCACGCGAGAGAAGCTTGGCATTCTGGCGAAAGGATTCCTTCGCCGCCTGAGATGAGCACCGCGCCCCAAAAGCCGACAGTGGCCGTGATTGGTGGAGGCCTGGCGGGGCTCTCCGCCGGAAGCGCTCTGGCCAATGCCGGATACCGGGTCGAACTGTTCGAGCGCCGGCCGTATCTTGGCGGGCGCGCATCTTCGTATGAGCATCCCGGCACGGGTGAGGTGGTTGACAACTGCCAGCATGTGCTGCTGGGCTGCTGCACCAATCTCATCGACTTCTACCGGCGCATTGGCGTCGAGCAGCAGATCCGCTGGTATAACGAGATCACATTCCTGCTGCCCGGCGGAAGATCTTCCGTGCTGAAGCCGAGCTTTCTTCCCGCTCCGATGCATGCCGGACCCGCATTCCTGGCATCGTCCGTGTTGGATTTCCGCGACAAGCTGGCTATTTCGCGTGCGCTGCTCGCTCTTACGCCTGGGCTGCCGGCGGACGAAGGGCAGGACTTCCTGAGCTGGCTGCGCCGCCATCACCAGACGCAGCAGGCCATCGATCGCTTCTGGGCGCCAGTGCTCATCAGCGCGCTGAATGAGGACCTGGACCGCGTCTCCGTCCACTATGCTGCGCTGGTGTTTCGCGATTCCTTTCTGAAATCAGCCGAAGCCGGGCGCATGGGATTGCCGGCGGTTCCGCTATCGCAGCTCTATGGCGAAGCGGCATCCTACATTGAGGGATACGGTGGCAAGGTGCATCTGCGGGCCTCGGTCGATTCGCTCTCGATGGCGGGCGACAGCATGGTCCTGTGCGTGGGAGGCGAGCAGGTTCGCGCGGAATATGCCGTCCTGGCGACGCCATTCAGCCAGATCGCGAAGCTATTGCCCGACACTCCTGAACTGGAACCGCTGCGGCAGCAGGCACACTTCTTTGGCACGGCTCCGATCACCGGCATCCATCTGTGGTTTGATCGCGAGGTGACGCCGCTGGAGCACGCTGTCCTGCTGGAGCGCACCATTCAATGGATGTTTCAGAAGTCGAAGATCCTGGCGACGCGACGGGATTCCAGAGAGAACGGCAGTTATATCGAACTGGTGGTCAGCGCATCGAAGACGCTGGTCGAAAAGCCACGCGCCGAAATCATCGAGCTTGCTGTGCGAGAACTGGCAGAGTACTTCCCTGCCGTCCGTGAAGCGAAGCTGACGAAGGCGACGGTGGTGAAGGAAATCCATGCGACGTTTTCGCCGGTGCCGGGCAGCGATGCCTTCCGTCCATCGCATAACACTTCCTGGCCGAGGCTCTTTCTTGCCGGAGACTGGACTGCCACCGGATGGCCCTCCACCATGGAAGGCGCAGTGCGCAGCGGATACGGGGCGGCAGAGACGCTGGCGCGAGCAGCGGGTGATTCACAAACGTTTCTTATTCCCGATCTGCCGCCGCGTGGATTGATGCGGCTGTTCCGCTAATACTTCTTAAATTTGTCATCACGAGGCCGCCTGCGGGGATCGAGGGGCCTGGTCGTGTGGATTTACCGCCGAGGGCACGGAGGTCGCCGAGAAAAACGCTCTTCTGCTTTGTTCTTCTCGGTGTCCTGTGTCCTTGGCGGTGCAATCCTGGCGCGGGAGGACGACCAATTTCTTAGCTCCCAAACATCTCCATCTGCTGCTCGCGCGGCTTATTCTGCACAGAGACCGCAGCCCGATTCGTGATCTCCCGGGTAATCCCATGCTTCTTGCGCAGGCTGGCCATCAGCTCTGAAATGCGCTTGGCGTAGGCCTTGCTGGCGAAGGCTTTATTGGCGTAGCGCTTGCGATAGTCCTCCGCAAGCTCGGGAAATTCTTTCTCCAGGAACGGCAGAAAGATACTGGCCGAGCACGGTTTGAGAAACAGCGGATTGGCGAAGATGTACCGTCCACCAGCTTCTTTGGTCGCCTTCACCAAGGCATCGAGCGCGGCGGGCGAGTCGGTGATGCCCGGCACCACCGGCGCGCAGCTCACGCCTGTCCGGATGCCTGCCAAGTTCAGTTCCTTGACGGCCTTCATTCGCAGATCGGGACGAGGCGCGCGAGGTTCAAGAATGCGCGCTAGCTTGGTATCGAGCGTGGTGATCGTAACGCTTACGAACAAACGATTGTGCTCGGCGATGCGGCGTAGTACGTCGATGTCGCGGGTGACCAGGTCCGACTTGGTCACGATGCCGAGTTCGAGCCCGCTGTGCAGGGCCAGCTCCTCCAGGATGGCGCGCGTCACCTCGAAGCGCTTCTCTGCCGGCTGATAGGGATCAGTGGCGGTGCCGATGGCGATCTCTTCGCCACGCTTCACCTTCTTCAGGTCCTGCCGCAGCAGCCACGCCGCCTGCTGCTTCACGTAGATCTTGCGCTCGAAGTCGATGGCGTCGCGCATCTCCATGAACTCGTGGGTGTAGCGCGCATAGCAGTACTTGCAGGCAAATTCGCATCCGCGGTAGGGATTGATGGTCCAGGTAAACGGCATGCGCCGGTTGGAGACGCAGCGGTTCAGCAGGCCACGCGAGGGCAGCGAGAAGTATTCAACGAAATGTCCCTGCCGCAGCGATGCACCCAAGGCCGCGAGCTTGGCAATGCCGACAAGTTCGGGCTTGCGATCAGCGGCGTTTTCCGGCGATTCAATCTCGATGAGCGGGTACACGGGGCAGATCACATTTTCGCTTTTTGTTCGCCAATCATAAGCGCGGGCAATCTGGGCTGTCAAGAGCGATTGGGGACACTAAATTTCAACTTGGCAACGGTTGAGAACCCAGAAGAGCCCCGTCGGCGCGCCGGACGAAAGTAACGGCACCCGAGATGGCTGTGTTATTGCTTCTTAGCAGAACTGATCGCTTTATGCGGCCATGAAGTCCATCGAAATCATTAGGCAAATTCCTCCCCGGGCGAAGAACGTCGGGACAGCAGCGGCGGTTGGGTCTCCGGAGGGTTACTTCCCTCCCGATCCTCCCAGTTCGCTCATCAGGCCTTGTGGTGGCGGAGGGATGGTGATGTCCACGTCCTTCACCGGGCCCAGCGTTGTGAGCGGTTTGCCGAAGTCTTCGGCGTTGCCGACGACCAGCACCGCCAACGCGTCTTTGTGCAGATACTTCTTGGCCACGCGGTTCACATCCGCGGCCGTGACTTTTTCGACGCGATCGCGATACTCCTCGAGGAAGTTCAAGGGGTAGTGATAGAACTCGTAGAGCATCTTCTCGCGCAGAACTTTCTCCGGCGTATCGAAGCGGAAGATGAACGAGTTCAGGATCTGATCTTTGGCGCGCTTCAATTCCGCCGGCGTCGGAGGCTCGTCACGCATCTTGTCGATCTCCTTGTACAGCGCGTCGATGCCTTCGACCGTAGTCGAGCTCTTGGTCTGCATTTCGATGTCGGTCAGGCCGGGATGGCCAAAACCGGAGCCCACCCCGCCTCCTACGTTGTAGGCCAGGCCCTGTGCCGCGCGAATGTCGTTAAATAGCCGCGACGAGAAGCCGCCGCCGAAGATCTCGTTCATCACCGAAACGGAAAAGTAGTCAGGATTATCGCGCTTGATTCCCAGGGCCACCATCTCGATGCTGCTCTGGTTTATGTCCGACTTCTTCACCAGGTAATACCCGGCCTTGGGCTCCGAGAACGTAATGTCGGGCGACTTTGCGGCCGGCCCTTTAGGCCATGATTCGAAGGCCTGGCGCAGCCTGGCTTCCATCGTCTTGGGATCGAAATCGCCGGTGATGCCGAAGATGATGTTGTTCGGCTGCACATACTGGTTATGCCAGTTGACGAGATCTTCGCGTGTGACCGCGGCTACCGTGGAATACTCCGGCACGCGCGCGTAGGGATTGTTCTTGCCGTAGCCCAGGATGGCAGATTCGCGAGCGGTGATCGAATCCACGTCGTCGTTGCGGCGTGAAATTCCGGCATACATCTGCCGCTTGGTAAGCGCGATCTTGTCGGGACGAAACTCGGGATTGTGCAGCAGGTCGAGGTAAAGCTGGAAGACAGCGTCGAAGTCGCCCTTCAAGCAATCAAGCGCAATGCTAGTCGAGTCGGCTCCGCCGGAGGTTTCAATCTTCGCCGCGCGCGCTTCCAGAAAGTCGTCCATCTGGTCGCCGGTCTTGCTCTTGGTGCCTCCTGTACGCCAGACGTCGCCGTAGATCGATACCAGCCCGGCTTTATCGGCTGGAACGGAGATGGAGCCGCCACGAATCTCGGCGACGGCGCTGATCAACGGCAGCTCATGATCGGGCTGCAGGAAGATCACCATGCCGTTCGACAACTGGAGGCGAATGGGCTCCTGGGGCGTGAACGGCGGCAGCGGCGGCGCCTGGATCTGGTTCCACGGTTTAAGCTGTGCAACTCCGGTTGAGAGCGCCAGAACGATAAAGCAGAACAGCCACAACAAACGACTCCGTTTGCCGGTCAGCATTACTCTGCTCCTTTCGGCGAAGCATCACCCGGTTTCTGCGAGGCGGGAGGCGGAGCGTTGCCCGGACTTTCCGGCTGCTTCGACTCCGGCAATTGCGCGGTGTAGATTGCGCCGGTGGTGCGGTTCGTCTCCTGGAACACCTTGTTGGCTACGCGACGCACGTCGGCCTTGGAAACCTTGTCGACGCGATCGAGATAACGGAACAATTCGCGCCAGTCGCCGTAGCGTGTCTGGTAGGTAGCCAAGGCCTCCGCCAATCCTTCATTGCTGGCCAGGCTGCGAATTAGGTCGGCCTTGGCGCGGGTCTTGAACATCGCCAGCTCTTCGTCGGTGACATCGGTCGTCTTCAGCAGATCAATCTGCTTGTGGATGGCATCGCGCAACTCGTCGTTGGTGTGGCCGGGCAGCGGAATGCCATAGAAGGCGAAGAGGTGAGCGTACTTGGTGCCTGGCATTCCGGTAAAGCCGGCAGCGTAGGCCGCGATTTTCTGGTCGCGCACCAGCGAACGGTAGAGGCGCGAGACGCGGCCATTGGACATGATGTCGGCAATCGCGTCGTAAACCGCGTCGTCGGGATCGAGATAGCTGGGCCGGTGATAGCCCTCAAGGTAAAAGGGCTGCGATGGGTCCTGCAGATTCACTTCGCGCACGGAATTCTGCGGCGGCTCCTTCGTGGTCGGCTCAGGCGGCTTGGGAGCCGTGGGAAGCTGGCCGAAATACTCCTCGATGATGGGCATGACTGTCGCCGGGTCTAGATCGCCGACGAGGCCGATCACCATGTTGCTGGGAACGTAGTAGTGATGAAAGAAGTTGAGCGCGTCGGTGGCGGAGAACGATTGCAGGTCCGAAAGGTAACCGATGGTGGGACGATGATAAGGATTGGCCATGAAGGCCGTGCCCAGGAACTGCTCCACCAGGCGTCCGGTCGGACGGCTGTCGGTGCGCATGCGGCGCTCTTCCATCACCACATTGCGCTCCTTGTAAAACTCGCGCATCACGGGATGGCCGAAACGATCGGACTCCAGCGCCGCCCACAGTTCCACCTGGTTCGCAGGCAGCGAGTACATGTATCCGGTTTCGTCATAGCTGGTGAAAGCATTGACACCTACTCCGCCGTGGCTCTCGATGACTTCGGCGAACTGGTTTTTGATGACGTACTGGTCGGCATCTTTGATCGCGGCTTGCCAGGCTTCCTGCAGCTCCTTCAGCTTGGCCGGGTCTTGCCCGACTCGCTTCACGCGCTCGGCCTCGTAAGCGGCGTAGGTCTGCTCCACCTTCTGCAGTGCGACCTTCTCCTTGGCGTAATCGTTGGTGCCGATGTTGGGAGTCCCCTTGAAGGCCATGTGCTCCATCATGTGCGCCAGCCCGGTCTCGTGGAGCGGGTCCTGCGCCGAGCCGGCATCGACCATGGTGAAGAAGGAAAACACCGGAGCCTCCGGGCGACGATAGAGAACGACGGTAAGCCCATTAGGCAGCGTCTTGACCGTGACGTTCTTCTCGAACGAGGCCAGATCCTGCGAGAAAGCGGGCAGAGCAAGAGCGAGCAACAGCAGGGCCGCAAGCTTCAAGAGCCAGCGTTTCATCGTGCCTCCATTTGCGGGAAAGCTGGGAACACCTTGCATTAAAAGCTACGCAGAGTAGGACGGGTAAGTCAAACGAGAGCGAATGACGATGGGAAAATCGCTTTCGCCGTCACTTCCAGCCACATCAGCCGTCACTGACAAGAGATCTGCCGCTGAAATCTAATTGCTCCGAGCATTCTGGGCCCTTTCATTCCTTGTTGTCGCGACTGTTTTCAGATACCTAATGCCCTCCAAGCCGATCATCACCGGGCTGGTGTGGGTGGCCGGCAGCGCTTACGTTGTGGGTTCCGCTGCCTTGCTGCTATGGCTGTCAGGTAATTGGCTGTGGGTCGAGGGCTGGATTTTCGACGTCTGCTGGGTATCCCTCCTCGCCGCCATCTTCCTATGGCTCTACTACAGGGACCCTGCACTGCTGGCGGAGCGCCTGCGCCGTCCTGGCAGCGGCGGTCAATCGCGTGCAGATGCGGCCATTCTCATCGGTATCAAGCTTTGTTTTATTGCCTGGATGTTCCTGTCGCCGCTGGATGTTCGTTTCGGCTGGATGCCGCGCCTGCCGCTATGGATCGAGGTCTGCGGAGCCATCCTGCTCCTTGGAGGCAGTTTCTTTATGTTCCGGGCATTCGCCGATAACACCTTTGCCTCGCAGTTGGTGCGCATTCAGAGCGAGCGCGGGCAGCACGTTGTCGACACCGGGGTGTACGGCATCGTGCGCCACCCCATGTACCTTGGGGCAAGTCTAGTGTTCATTGGTGGCGCCTTGCTCCTCGGCTCCGTTTGTGGCCTTCTTGTGGCCCTCATCGAGGTTCTGTTGCTCGTGCTGCGAATCTCGGGCGAAGAGAACCTGTTGGCCCGCGATCTGGCCGGACACTCGGCCTATAGCCGGAAGGTACGCTATCGGCTAGTGCGGCACGTCTGGTGAATAACCAACCTCACCACCTTTTCCTTAAATTTCAAACACGCGGTAGGGTTTACCGTTTCCGTTGGATTGCACCAGCGCCATGGCCACGTTATGCACCGGGATGCCAGCGGTGGTTTTTCCGTCAGGACTGCCGCCGTGGGCGTGTCCGTGCAGCACCAGGTCGGCGCCGTGGCGGTCGATGACCTCCATCAGCCGCGAGCTGCCCAGGTAGGGATAGATCTCTACCGGCTCACCCTGCACGGTAGCGGCAATGGGCGCGTAGTGAATGACAACCACGCGCTTGGGCGTGCGGAGCTGCGACAGCGCGCGCTCCAGCTTCAGCGCTTCATCAATGCCGGCTTGCACGAAGGTCTTGATCTCAGGTTCCCCGAAGGCGGTGAGAGCGCCACGGCCGAAGCCGCCAACAAAGCCCTTGGTTCCGGCAAAGCCCACGCCATCGCGTTCATAGGCAGTACCATCGAGAAGCTTGATGCCTTCATCGGTCATCATCTTCATCAACTGAGGCACGCAATTGCTCTCATAATCGTGATTGCCGAGTACGGCTATCGTGGGAATGCGCAAGCGCACCAGCACGCTGACCAGCGACTCCATCTCCTCCGGACGGCCGAAGTTGGTCAGATCGCCGGCAATCACCAGAACGTCTGCGTCATCACGCACCTGGCCCATCTGCTCGCGAATCCGGTCGTAGCTTTGCGGAGTGAAGTGCAGATCGGCGACGGCGGCGATTCTCACGTGTGCGTCTCCGTTTCGTGGGTCTGCACATTATCAACCGAATCTGCCGCGGGCGTGGCTGTAATTTTCAACCCGTGCTGCTGGCGATTTTCCTGCAGCAGGTTCTCCATTCCCCACTCGTGCACGTCGATGGCAAACATCCTGTCATCCAGCAGGCTGCCGCGGAAGGCCGCCTTACTGTTGGGGCTGTCCAGGTCATTGCGCAGGCGCGACAGCAGGTCGTCCCATACCTCGCGCGGGATGTAGTCCGATCTCGCTGGATAAACGTAATGGAACAGCACAAGCTCCCACAGCAGGATCTCCCAGTGCTGGCCGACCAGTTGCCGCAAACGGCGCCAATCGAGCCTGCCACAGGTGCCGAAGATGATGTGCACAACGTCAGCGCCGTCGAAGCGTTCGCGGAAATTTACGAAGAGCTTGGAGGCGATGAGTTCCTCCGGCGCAACGACCCTCGAAGGAACGCCGAGTATTGTCGCGGGCGAGCCATGATCGATCCATGACTGATCGACGGTAATGGCGGCATTGCTCATCCCCGTAATCAGGTCGACGTAGAATCCGTCGCGATGCGCCTTGGCCAGCCAGACCGGATCGCGGATCTCAGTTTCAAATCCCTGCTCCTGCAAATGGCGTAAGGCCTCGGGCACGACACTAGCTGGAAGAAATAGGTCGAGGTCCTTGGTGTTGCGCCAAATGCCGGTATGCTGCTGCAAAGCAAAGGCGCCCGAAATAACATAGGGGACCCCGACGCGGTTCAGGTGTTGCAGAACCTCGCAAAACAGGGAACGTTGTTCCGGCGGAAAATCCGGAGGAACGGAGGTACTTACCGGCAACGGTTGCTCAGTAGCCACGGCCTTGTTTGGATGGCAAATTAGTGTCCTGGTGTTGTGATCCTGCTGCAATAAAACCCGACAGTGAGCTTCTCACACGAAAGTTCGACCGGGAAACAAAACAGTGCTTGGCGAAGTGATGCCTGCACTGCATACTTCTGGGTGCAAGCTGCATCTTTCCGTAGAATGGCGCTGATATGGCGAGCGAAACAGTAGTCGACGTCCAAGGCAAACGGCTGAAGCTGTCCAACCTGGAAAAGGTGCTATACCCCGCTGTGGGATTCACCAAGGGCCAGGTGGTCGACTACTACGTTCGCATCTCGCCGGTGCTGCTGCCGCATTTAAAGGGCCGGCCGCTCACTATGAAGCGCTATCCCAACGGCGTGAATGGGATGTTTTTCTACGAGAAGAACTGCCCGGAACATCGTCCCGACTGGGTGCAGGTTGCGCCTGTATGGAGCTCCGGCAATAACAAGTGGATGAACTACTGCATGGCCCAGGACCTGCCGACACTGGTCTGGGCCGCGAACCTGGCCGATCTTGAGCTGCACACCAGCCTTTCTATGGGAAAGGACATCCTACGGCCGACGTTCATTGTCTTCGACCTGGACCCGGGAGAGCCTGCCAACATCGTGCAGTGCTGCCAGGTGGGACTCTGGGTGAGAGACGTGTTCGCGCAGTTGGGTCTGAAGAGCTTCGCCAAGACTTCCGGATCCAAGGGCCTGCAGATTTACACACCCTTGAATACGTCAGTCGAGTATGACGACACCAAGCCCTTTGCTCACGAGCTGGCGAAACTGCTCGAACGGCAACATCCGGAGTTGGTTGTCTCCGACATGAAAAAGGCGCTGCGGGTAGGCAAGGTGCTGGTCGACTGGAGCCAGAACGACGACCACAAGACCACAATTTGCGTTTATTCGCTGCGCGCCAAGGAGCGTCCCACGGTATCGACTCCGTTGAAGTGGGATGAGGTCGAGCACTGCCTGGAGAGCAGCGATCCCAACCTGCTGGTCTTCGATTCAGCCCAGGTACTGGAACGCGTGAAAGAGCATGGCGACCTGTTCGAGCCGGTCCTGAAGCTGAAGCAAAAGCTGCCGCGGGTTGAAGCTCTTAGCGAGATTAGCGCTGATGCGGAAATCGTACCGAAACGGGTAAAGCGCACGACTGCCGCGAGAGAACGTCAACGCGTCATGAGCGGTCAACATGCACCGGCGGAGACCGCTCCGGCCAAGACCAAACGGACCCGATCTTCTTCCCGAGCCAAGGAAAAGCAGGCCTAGGGAAGCCCCGAAGCTCCCGGCGGCTTAGTGTTTCGTTCCGGTTGAGACCCCCAGTCTTCGCAGCCGGTCGCGAGCCTGCGAGGCCTCAATCGAACGCGGATAGCGCTGGATGAGGCTGTTCAACTCGCGTACTCCTGCGTCTTTCTGACCCAACTCCAGCAGCGCATAGCCTTTCTTGAGCTGCGCCGCAGCCGCCTTCTGGCCGCTGGGATACTGCTCCAGCACCTTGTCATAATCTTTGACGGCGGCGTCAAAGTTCCCCTGGCGGTACTCGATATCGGCGAGGTAGAACTGCGCATTGCCGGCCAGATCGGTATTGCCGTAATACTTCAAGTAATCGTTGAACTCTTGCGAGGAAAGGTCATATTTCCCGGCATTGTAGTCGCGCAGGCCGTTGTTATAGAGAACGTCCGCCGGAGGCGCCGCCGCCGCGGCGGCGGCAGCAGCAGCACCGTCGGGAGTTGCGGGAACAGCGCCGGCGGCTCCCGGAACGGGCTGTCCGGCCACCAGGTTCTGTCCGCCATTCTGCATGTCGTCCAGTTGCTTGCTGACCTTCGCCAGGCGTGATTTCAATTCGTCGACGCTGTCGTGCAGTGACTGGACCTGGCTGGAAACCTGATCGAGCTTCTGGGCGTTCTCGCCCGTCTGGGTCGAAAGTTTCTGCTGCAGATCATTCACCGTGACGCTCATTTTGTTGACGCTGTCGGCGCTCTGCTCCACCAGATTGCGCACCACTCCCATGCTCTGATCCATGGACTGCTGCAGCCGCGCGACCTGGTCCGACAAGGTCTGCACCTGGGTTTGCAGTTGGATAATTTCCTTGGCTACGCCAAAGGCCGGGCTGGCTGTCGCGAACAGCAGGGCGACAGCCAGGAAAAGCAACACGTGTTTCTGTCGAACCATAACCATCTTCCTTATCCCCAAAGGACTACTGGTTGTAGACGAAGTGGGCGCGCCGGTTCTGCTGCCAACAGGCCTCGGTACTCTCGGTACAGAACGGTTTTTCCTTGCCGTAACTGATGGTCTTCATACGGTCAGCCGGGACGCCCATAGCGGTCAAAGCCTGCCGGACAGCCGTAGCCCGATTGTCGCCCAGCGCCAGGTTGTACTCCGTCGAACCGCGCTCGTCGCAGTGTCCCTCAATCGTGAACTTCATATTAGGATGCTCCTTCAGGAAACGTGCATCCTGTTGCAGCACGGCGGTGTACTG
Source organism: uncultured Acidobacteriaceae bacterium (assembly GCA_963846815.1). Lineage (GTDB taxonomy): Bacteria > Acidobacteriota > Terriglobia > Terriglobales > Acidobacteriaceae > CAVVDY01. Next base: position 1,883,887 of record CAWJXG010000001.1, read on the forward strand.
TCCGGTGACATCGTAGCTGTCGTAATCGAAGAACACATCCTTCATGTTCTCCTGGAACAATTGGGCCTCGGTGCCGCTGGGTTGCGCTGGCGCCGGCGCGGGCGGCGGATTCACCGTGACGCGGGCCGTCGCTTCCTGGGTTCCGCTCTCGTTTTTCGCCGTCAACCGGTAAGTGGTCGACTCGCTGGGCAGCACCTGGGTCGAGCCGTTCGGATTCACCTTGCCGATACTATCGATGGAGACCTCGGTGGCGTTGGTGGTGCTCCAACTCAAGGTTGCAGCCTGGCCGGCGTTGATGGTATTCGGATTGGCAGTCAGAGTTGCGGTCGGCGCAGGCGGCGGCGGGGGTGGCGGTGGAGCTGTCGCAACCTTCTTTTTTGCACATCCGCTGATGGCCAGCGCTGCTGCCAGCGCAAGAACAAGCCCAAACCACTTACACCTGTGCTTCACTTGCTTATCCCTCCTCATTTGTAGCTCCAGTTCGGCTGTGTATTCTCGCCGCTGGTGGTCAACTGCTTGTTTTGGGTCCCATCGGCCAGCATCATGTACAGCTGGGTGCGGCCAGTACGATTCGATTGATAAACGATATGCCTTCCGTCGGGTGCCCACGACGGGAAGTCGTTGTGTCCGCCGTCGTGGGTAAGCTGAACCCACTGGCGGCTGGCAACATCCATCAGGTAGATGTCACTCGCGCCCGGCGCTCCCGGTCCATAATGACGCACCCAGGCAAAGACGACGAACTGTCCATTCGGTGACCACGATGGCGAAACCGCATAACCCTGATCGGTAATTCGCACGACATTGGTGCCGTCGGATGCCATGGTGTAAATCTGCGGAAGCCCGGTGCGCCCGCTGACGAACGCAATCTGGGCGTTGGTCTTGGGATTCCAGGAAGGCGAGACGTCGGGTCCTTTGTCGTTGGTAAGGCGCCGCGGACTCCCACCGCTACTGTCGATGGAGTAAATGTCCGAGTGCCCGCTGCGCGACGAAGCGAAGGCGATCGTCCTTCCGTCGGAAGACCAGGCCGGCGACTGATTTGTGCCGCTGAAGCGCGGGAAGTTCACCGCGCGACCCAACTCCAGCGACCACATCATGATCTCCCATCCATCCTTGGTCATCCCGGCATAGGCAACGCGTGTGCCGTCGGGCGATACGTGAGGCGAGAGCGCGATCGAGCCGTTGTGGGTGATCTGCTTCTGGTTGGCGCCATCGTAGTCCATTTGCCAGACCTCTTTATGACCCGAACGGCTGCTGATGAAGAAGATCTTGGTCTCAGCGATGCCGGGAACGCCTCCACCCAGGCGGAAGATGATCTCATCGGCAAAACGATGGGCAATGAGGCGGGCATTCGTGTCGGTAGCCTCCTCGCGGTACTGCTTGCCGAGAATCTGCGGGGATTGCGCGTTCTTTACGTCGAACAGCCATCCCTGAACATTGAGGTAGCCGCCCTGCACGCTGATGTTGCCGAATGCCAGCATACTTGCGTTCGGCGGTGGCTGGTTCCAATCGAGCAGCCGCACGTCGCCGGGAACTCCCGGAGGCACCATGGGGTAAAAGCTCTTCCCCACCATGTCGAAAATTCCGGCCGCCTCAAGATCGTTCCACAACGTGACGTTGAACGTCATCCCCAGATTCTGCGACTGGGTGTCGTTTGTGGTCAGCTTGAAATCCGGCACGGCCAGCCGGATCTTCTCCACTCCGAGTCCGGTGCCGGTACGAATCCAGTCTTGCGGTGGCGCAGCGAAGGCGACGATATTTAGAAGCAAAAGCGAAATGACGGCAAGCGATCGTTTCATTCAAGACCCTGGGCCAGCGCCGCTTCAGCGGTGTGGTTCGTACTCTGAGTGTTTGCTACTCGACGGTTAACGCCGGCGGCATGTGAACGGCATGTCCCTGGTGAAAGTAAGCCCACTCGGGATGACGGAACCAACAACCTTTGCCTGCCCGGCGAAAATCACTCCCTGACGAAAACGATACCAAGCAAAATGTTAGCGGCACGTGAATCCGTGGTGCTCTTCTCATCACCGCCGATAATCAAACCAGAACTCAACCGCGACGTAGTTGCCGTTGTAGCCGGCCGGCAGTGGTCCAAAAGTGTCGATGCGTTGCAAAGCGCGCATGGCCGACTGATCGAGCGAAGGAATGCCGCTCGACTGTTCGATTCTGATATTGACAGGTTGTCCCGACCTTGTGATCTCAAAATATATGTAGACGCGCCGCGCGTCATTTATGCGCGGATCTATTTCATATTGGAGCCAGTTTTCCGATACTTTGCGCCGAACAATATCAACGTAGTAAGCAAAACGGCTTCCGAAGTCGCCATTACCGCCTTGAAATCCGAAACCACCTTTGGTCGCGCCTGAGGTAAAGGCGCCGTATGGGCCGCTGACCGGACCACCTTGTCCGAAAGGAATCTGATTATCTTCCTGGGCCTTGGCCACCTGTTTCGGCGGTTCTTTCTTCTGGGTCGACTCGCGCTGTCGCTCCTTGCGCTGCGCGTCGCGATCGGGGATCGGAATCGCCTTGGGCTCTTCGACCTTGGGCTCCTCCTTCGGCTGCGACTGCGACAGACCCTTGGATTCGTTGGCCAGGACGTTCTCCACCGGAGCCTCCTGCGCCGGTAAGGGGACGCTGTTGACCAATCTCGCGCTGATAGCCCCGCCTCCACCTGCGGTTCCGCCCCAGTTCTCGCCGCGCCCGCTGGGAAGCAAATTGCCGAACAGCACCAGCAGAATGATGATCCCATGCAGTGCGAACGACCCGACCAGCGGCGAACGCAGGCTCTGCTCATGCGGGAAGATGTCAGCGTCGACTGCCATTCTTTTCCACTGGCTGGGTAACGATGCTCACGTTGCTGATGCCGGAACTCTTGACCGCGTCCATGACCGTGGCAAAGGCGCCGAAAGGAACATTTTCATCCGCGCGAACGTAGATCGCCTGGCCTTGCGGGTCGCGGATCTTCTCGTGAATCTTCGCGGCGATCTCGTTGATGTTCACCGGATCGTTATTCAGGAACACCTGTTGCTCGCGATTGATCGTCACCACCAGCCGCTCTTCCGTGATCTCCTTGACAGTGCGCGTGCGCGGCACCTGCACCTCGATGCCGGACTGCAGAACCGGCGCCGTCACCATGAAGATGATCAGCAGCACCAGCACCACGTCGACCAGCGGAGTCACGTTGATGTCAGCCAGCGAACTCTGGGTCCGTCCTCGTGCATTCGTGAAGGCCATTACCGCCGCTCCACCATCTCCACCGGACGCGCGTTGCTGCTCTGCGCGCGTTCAATTTCGTTCATCAGTTCCAGGCTGAAGTCGTCCATGCGAGCGCCAAATTCGCGGATATGCTGCATGAACATGTTGTAGGCGATAAGGGCCGGAATCGCCGCGAACAGCCCTGCCGCGGTGGTGATCAGGGCCTCGGAAATGCCCGGCGCAACGGCGCGCAGCGTAGCAGCGCCGGCGGTGCCCAATCCGTGAAAAGCGTCAATAATGCCCCACACGGTCCCGAATAGCCCGATGAAGGGCGAGACACCTGCCGTGGTCGCGAGAAATGATAATCGGCTCTCCAGGCTGGTCAACTCTTCGGAAGCAGCGATCTGCGTGGCACGCTGCAGGCTGGTCATGCGAATCGGCATTGGCGCCTGCTTCCGCAGTTCCTCGTAAGCCCCTTCAAAGACGGCCACCAGCGGGCTGGGCTTAAACTGCTCAGCCACCGCCGATACGTCCTGAATGCGCTGTGACTTGCGGAAGGCGCGAACAAAACGATTGCTCTGCATGCGCGCGCGGCGGAAAAGGCCCCACTTGGCGAAAATGACGGCCCATGACAGGACGCTGAACACCAGCAGAATGACCAGCACCGCTTTCGCGACCAGGCCGCTGGTTTCAACGAGGTTTGTAATTTCACCGCCGATGGCTGAGGCGAGCAGACCAAAGAAGAGATTCATTCGTATAGATCAGCCTTCATTCGCGTTCTAACCGCATTATAAGGTTTTGACGCGGGTCGGACAGGATCGTGACACAAGGTGCCTTGAGAGTAACGGAAGAAATCCCTCCCCATGTTGCGATCTTGAGCTTCCAGCAGGCTGTCTGCTCAGGGGGTGGGAGTGACCGCCGAGCCGGCCGCTTCCGCCACGCTCGTGTTTGTGTCGCGCGAGCGTTCATCCTTGAGGGTTTCGGCGGGATGGTGCCGCCAGGCATGAACCCCCATGCGCACTACGTCATAGCTTGCGTAGATAATGTTGGCCCGCCAGATGTCGCTGCGGACGGTCAGGATTTCGCGGCGGAAGTAGCGGAAAACGGCGCTGCCCGGCTTGTAGGGGGCCGGCTCCGGGTCGGAGGCCAATTCCGGCACGGGCGCATGGCAGTCCTGCAGCTTCACCACGGCAATCGCGCCGTCGGTCTCGACCGGGTCTCCAGTGGCGTTTTCCCTGACCGAGCGAACGGCCCTGCGGGCCTGGAGATAGACGGATTGGACACAACCGGCCGCCCGCAGGTCGCGGATGATCTTGCTGCGTTCATCGTCGACCTCAGGATCGATGTGATGAACGAATTCGCGATGCTTGAACGAAATGCCGGCGCTCTTGTCGTGGGTTGCCGTGCCCAGCCAAATCGTATTCTCGTCACCCGTCCCCACCCACTCCCAGACGCGCATGTGGTCGCGCTGCGCATAGGTGTCGAGGCTCTTCTCCCAGTTCATGTCGGGCGGCACACCATCCACCAGAAACGGCCGCATGGGAGCATGCGCATAGCTGCTGTTCTTGAGGAAGGCATAGATATTCATCATCACGCTGTGCCGGTTGATGGGATCAGCCGTCTGCCATCCGGCATTTGAGAAAGCCGCCTCGAACTGTTGCTTCGAGCCGATAATCGCAAAATTTACGACGTCAGCGATATCCAGTTCCTCGGTGGTGGAGCGTTCCGGAAGCATCTCTGCCAGAGCACGCAGCGCTGCCGATTCCGGTACGGAGTGGTACGCGATCGGTACGGCGGGCGGATTGATCAGGGGCTCCTTCAGCTCAAGTTGAATATCCGTTCCGGCAGGCAGATAGATCTCAGGCTCAGGGAAGATAGGAAACGTAGCCTTGAACAACAGCAACCCGATATCCGGGTACGGATTTAACGTGGGCAGGTACTTCAACCGGCTGGTGATCGTGCCTTGCAGAGTATTGGTGCTGCGAATTCCGTGAACCACCCCGCTCGAGACCGGCTCGCGCGCATTGTCGATCGCAGCCACGTCGGCCATCACCACAACCGGGATGCCGGAGGCGGAAATCCGATCGAATACGACCTTTAACTGTGCCGTCTCATGGCGCACGCCCAGTCCAACCTTGCGTACCGACTGAACGGTTCCCTGCACCGACGCCCCGACCGGGAACACCATCTCGCCGCCGCAGATTACGTCTTGCGTAACCACCGCATGCACCGGATCTCCGACCTTGGCGTTGAATGTGGAGACCGGCGCGGTCAGGCGTATCCAGATGGTTTCCTGCGAAGGAATGCGCTCGCAGGCGGAGGCAAGCAATGGAACGAAGATCAGCAGACAGGACAACAGTGGGAGACGCACGTGACGCGGGGCTCTCATTTAGAAGCTGCTTCTCCAGTTACTCTTTCGGGAAGGCGATTGGGCATTCAGGTCGATTGATCATACAGGAGACCGGGCTTAGGCACATCGGTTATTCGGCCTTAGGGCACACTTTCTCCATTGTACTTTTGTTGTACATCCCCACTTTTGTCTGGCGCCTGCGAATAGACAATTGCAGCCAGGTTGCAGTTTAGAGAACCCTTCCGGCTCACTTCTCCATGATGTTCACGCTCGCCGTCGTGTTCTCCCAATCGAGTTTGAGCGCAGCGGTCCTGGCCCCTGTCTTGTCGAGAGAGATGGTGAATATCTCCAGCCCCGCGGGAAGCTGCCCGACCTTCATGGGAATGCGCGCAAGATCCTGGGACTGGTCGTACTTGGTCCCCCACTGACCGGTCTGCTTGTTGACGATCAGCTGCCAGGAATTCTCGCCCGGTAGCGTGTAGAGCGTGTAGCTGCCGGCGGGAACCGCCGTCCCGCCGATATCGAGGTTCGCATCGGTTGTCAGGCTGGTTGCGGCATTGGCGCCAGTACGCCAAATCTTCCCGAAAGGAACAAGTCCGCCGTAAATCTTTCGGCCTCGCATGGAGGGCCTGCTGTACTTGATGGTGACGGTCTTGCCGTCATCGAACTTGACCGAAGCCTCTCCCGGGGGACTCAGCAACGGCTTCTGCTGCGCTGTTGTCACCACTGCCAGCGCCGCCATGCCCACCACAACCAGCAGATACCAACGGGCCTGCTTCATGGAACTCTCCTCGAGGTCGTGAGATTGCAACCTGCCACTCTATTATTCACACCAGCAGCCACCGTTACAATCAAGGCCATGGGAGTAATGGACGAGAAGCGCTCTGAACTGGAACACTACGAAGCTATGATGGGCAAACCGCGAGGCCGGCTCGCCGTGGCACTCGACACGCTGACCGACGCGTTGACCATGGTCGGACAGCACGGTGTCTATTGCCAGAGCGCTCGCCAGCCGGGCAAGCCCGCGATGGACATTCAGACGGTGATGAAAGGCATCACCGATGCCAAGGAGCTGATCACCTCGGTAATGGAAGAGCTGCGCAGGGAGAAGACCTGAGCGCCCTCGCTTCCCTCAACCAGCAGACACGCCTCTCCGGATGAGCCTGCCTTTACTCCTTTACGGCTAAGCGCTGGCCCGTTCCGGCAGATCTTCCTGCTTGCCGGCAGCTCCGGTTTCCGCTGCCTTCGCTTCGGATTCCGTGGCTTTCGAAGAACCGCGCAGCGCAGCTTCTACTCTGTCCGCAAGGACCTTTGGATCATCGTCCACGATATAGTCGCGTTCGGGCCGCGGCCCTCCATCAGCGACCGTTAGCAGTACCAATTGCCGGGGATTTCTCTGGCACACCAGGTCGCACAGCGCCATGGCAGCGTCAGGCTCATCCGGTGCGTTGACAACAATCAGGTCGTAAGCGCCGGGCCGGCAGCGACTGCGCGCGTCCGCCAGCTGCAAAGCGGGAAACACCGAAAATCCGCGCTCTTTGATGGCGGCGATGCGCCGTTTTCGATCGATAGTTTTGTCGACGATCAGTACCTTACGAGTCGGTTCCATCCTATGACACCCTCACCTGGGGATTTTGTGAACACAGGAAGAGAGAGGCCGGGGGAGCAAGGCAGGTTGCATCCTGAGCTGCTGCGGAGGCAGTACGGGCAAAATGGCAGCTTTTGGCGTGGGTTGCACAGCGGCGCAGCCGGCATCCAGAGATGCCTGCCACCGGTGGCTACGCGCCTACCAGTCTCTCCAGAATCGCTTTGTTGCGAATGGTGAGCGTCGAGCCCTTCAGAACCGCGATCTGGCGCTTGCGAAAATCGGCCAACACGCGCGTGACCGTCTCCCGCGATGTACCGATGATCTGAGCGATCTCCTCATGCGTAAGCGCGAGCTTCACTTTCGGCTCCGTCTTATCGGGACTCGTGGCGGTCCACTCCAGCAACAGCCGCGCCAGCCGTTCCGGAGCCGAGTGCGACAGCCCAAGACTGCGAATCTGCTGGTAGGCACTCTGGCAGTCTTTGCTGAGGTGCTGTGCAGCGCGGAGGCATGCGTCCCCGTGTTCCTGCAGGAAGCGCAGAAAATCATCGCGCTTGATGAAATTCAACTGGCAGGGCTGGCCAGTCTCAGCCGTGATCTCGTACGGCGTTCCCGACACTGTGGCGTGCATCCCGAGAACCTCTCCCGGTTGCGCAATTTTTAAAATGAGCGTTTTGCCTTCAGCGGAGGTCGTGGACATTTTCACGCGTCCCTTACAGAGCATGTAAATGCCGCGCGGGGATTGCCCCTCTACAAAGAGAACTGCTCCTGCCGGATACGCCGCTGTGTACTTGATTCGGTCGAAGGCTTCTAATGCCGCCTTGGGGAGAGAGCAGAAGAAACTGTCGCTGCGCAGCTTGCAAATTACGCAGTTCTCTACGAGCTCAAAGCCGTAAGGTGACCCCACCATTTCCTCCGTCGGATACCCATCATGTTATCACTCCAAACAAGCAGGTTTTAACAATTATTAATCCGAAATCTCGGCCTTTATGTTATGTGCTCCTCCCCGCGAATTTTGCGAATCCCCCGAAGGTGTCATTTGCATGGTTTGACAACCTGGTTTGACAACCTGGTGTTCTCTCAGCTTTTCATCCGAACCCGGGCTCTCCGCACCGAAGCGGTGAACAGGAGAATCCAATAACATTGACCTGACTGTTAGATGACGGAGCCTCTCACAAAAGCGCAAAAGCCGCAGACCTTCAGAGTCCTTCCTGAAGTCTGGGAGTTGATTCACCCGCGGCGCGCGCTGCTGGCGCTTGGCTTTTGCCTGATGGTGATCAACCGCGTCTCCGGCCTGGTGTTGCCTGCTTCCACCAAGTATCTGGTCGACGACGTCATCGGCAAGCGGCACTTGCAACTGCTGTACCCGCTGGTGGGTGTTGTGCTGTCGGCCACGGTTATCCAGGGCATCACTTCGTTTGCCCTGACCCAGACGCTCTCCAAGGCGGCCCAGCGCCTGATCGCTGAACTGCGCCGCCGCGTGCAGGAGCACGTGGGACGGCTGTCTGTTTCTTACTACGACGCAAATAAGACGGGCATGCTGGTCTCGCGCATCATGAGCGACGTAGAGGGCGTGCGCAACCTCATCGGCACCGGATTGGTGGATTTCGTCGGCGGTCTGCTGACCGCTGTCATCGCCTTCATCGTTCTCATCCGCATCAGCCCGGTAATGACGGGCATCGCTTTCGGCTTCCTTCTCGTCTTCGGTATCGGGCTGCGCAAGGCGTTCCGCACGATTCGCCCGATCTTCCGCGAGCGCGGCAAAATCAATGCCGAAGTCACCGGACGGTTAACCGAATCGCTCGGCGGAGTCCGGGTGGTGAAGGGCTACCACGCCGAGGACCGCGAGCACGCTGTCTTCAGTTTCGGGGTTGAGCGCCTGCTGCAGAACGTGTTCAAGACACTGACTGCCACTTCGATCATGAGCTTGTCGTCGTCGATGCTGATGGGCATGATCGGCGCAATTGTCATGTTCATGGGAACGCGCCAGATTATTGCTGGGAAACTCACCCTGGGCGGCTTCTTCACTTACACCATGTTCCTGGGCTATCTGGCGGCGCCTTTGTTTCAGGTAGTCGGGATCGGGACCCAACTCACCGAGGCCATCGCCGGCCTGGAGCGCACTCGCGAGGTGCTCGACGAACCTCCGGAAAACGAAGACCCGGAGCGCACCATCTCGCTGCCCGTGCTCGCCGGCAACATCGAGTTCGTGGACGTGACATTCGCCTACGAGGCCCAGAGAACCGTGCTGCACAACATTTCCTTCCGAGCGCAGCCGGGAACCGTGACCGCCCTGGTGGGTTCCTCCGGATCGGGAAAGTCAACCATCATCGGACTGATCGCGGCCTTCCATAAGCCGAACACGGGCGAGGTTCTGGTGGATGGCGTCGATCTCGCCCAGGTGCGCTTGGACTCGTATCGCACGCAGCTAGGAATGGTGCTGCAGGATTCTTTTCTGTTCGACGGAAGCATTCGCGACAACGTGGCCTTTGCCAAACCCGATGCCGCTGAAGAAGAAATCGTGCGCGCCTGCGCGATCGCCCGGGTCGATGAATTTGCCGAGAAGTTCGAACTGAAGTACGACACCATCATCGGCGAACGGGGTGTGAAGCTTTCCGGAGGGCAGCGCCAGCGAGTCTCGATTGCGCGAGCCATCCTGGCCAATCCGCGAATCCTTATCCTCGATGAGGCCACTTCGAGCCTGGACTCCGAATCGGAGGCGCTGATTCAGCAGGGCCTCTCCTACCTGATGCAGGGACGCACAACCTTCGTCATCGCACACCGGCTTTCGACCATTCGCCGGGCCGACCAGATCCTGGTCGTGGAAGCCGGCGAAATTGTGGAGAGTGGCACGCACCAGTCGCTGTACGCCATGGAGGGCCGTTACTACGATCTCTACACCCGGCAGCACGGATTGGAGCAGAACCTGTTTCTGGCTCCCGGCGAGGGTGACCTGCCGGAGGAAGAAGCGGCAAAATCGGCTGCCGTCTCCGGCGGGGACTTCGAGCCGCCAGGATTACGCAACCCGCTATAACCGCAACATTGCGCTGATTTGTCGGAATACTGCGGCAGCCCTTCGCTTGAGCAGCAGCATAGCTGCGCGTATGCTTTACCGATAAAGATCAACTGGAGGAACAACGTGGTCTTAAACCGGCGCTTGAAATACGCGCTGCTTACGCTCTCTCTGCTTCTCGTCTGCTCGCCCCTGCTCTTCGCGCACGCCATTCTGGTGGATTCCAGTCCCAAGGCGAATGCCTCGGTGAACGGCCCGGAGGTTGAGTTCACGCTGCGCTACAACGTTCGCATTGACGGCGGCAGGTCGCGGGTGCAACTGATCGCTTCCGACGGAAATGAAACCACATTACCTCTGGATAAGCAGCCCGCCGCTGACGTGCTCAAATGCAAAGCGACCGGCTTGAAAGCTGGTTCGTACAAGCTCAAATGGAACGTGCTGGCTTCCGACGGCCATATGAGCAGCGGCGAAGTACCCTTCACGGTCAAATAGCTACCCAGGAATGCAGCAACTCGTCGATCTTTTCGGGTTCCTGTCCGTGGTCTTGCGGGCAGGAACACTGGTGTTTCAGTCGCTGCTGCTGGGCGGCGTGATGTTCGTGCTCTGGGTATCACGCGGAGTCCCCGGAGACCCGCAGCAGGCCGAACGCTTGCAGTCTGGTTCATGGCTGCTGCTGCGTGTCAGTGCCATCTTGCTGGTTGTGGTCCAGGCCCTGTATCTGTTCGTTGACTCGTCGGTGCTGATGTCCACTGCCGACATTGGCTTCGGCGGCGTTATTGGTGCAAATTTCTTCATCTCCGGTAGCGTTGTTCTGGCGGCCGCTCTGGCGGCTGCGCTCGTGACGCGACGCGGGTGGAAATTTTCCCTCCGCCTGCTGGGCGTGCTCGCCGTTGTTGTGCTTAGCGCATCGCTGATGACCAATCACGCGGCCTCGCGCATGTCGGGCCGTCCGCTGCTGGTCACCCTCACTGCAATCCATGAAGGGGCCACCGGACTTTGGGTCGGCGGATTGCCCTTCCTGGTACTGGGGCTATTTCGCAACAAAGACTCCGACGCGCGATGGTATGTTACGGAACGCTTTTCCCGGCTCGCGCTGCTGAGTGTCGCACTCATCGTGGTCAGCGGCTTAGCGATGAGCCTGGTCTACATCGGCTCCTGGGGGGCCGTGCTGGGCACCACCTATGGCGTGATGGTCCTCGCTAAGGCCACGATGCTGGGTGTCCTGATGCTGCTTGGCGGCATTAACTTCCTGTTGTTGCGCAGAGCCGGCAAGGACAAAGTGATGCCCCGGCTGCGCCGGCTGATCGAGGCTGAAGTCGGCATCGGTATCACCGTGATCCTCACTGCCGCCTCCCTGACCTCTCAGCCGCCGGCCGTCGATCAGCCAGACGACACCGTGAGCATGGCGAAGATTGTGCAGCGAATGCGGCCAACCATGCCTCGCTTCACCTATCCCCAGATTGCTCACCTCCTGAACGAACACCCAGACATGGGAGTTTCGGTTAGCGCGGTGAACCCGGGTATGCCGGCGGCCCTCGACGCCGACGGCGTGCCTCTGACGGCACGGCACATTGCAAACGCGATGGAATCGCAGGCCAATCACAACTGGATGGGAATACTCGTGCTGGGCATGGGAGTGTTGGCCCTGCTGGCCCGCAGCGGCAAAGCCCCATGGGCCGAATACTGGCCTCTGCTACTCATCGGAATTGCGGTCTTCATATTTCTGCGGGCGGATTCGGAGTGCTGGCCCGTGGGCTGGAAGAGCTTCGGCGCATGCTGGGAAGATCCTGAGGTTTTTCAGCATCGCATTGCCGCGCTGCTGTGCGTCGGATTCGCGATTTTCGAATTGCGCGTGCGCCGGCGTAACCAGGAGAACGATCGGCTTGCGCTCGTGTTTCCCCTGATGTGTGCCGCCGGCGGGGCCGTGCTCCTGACCCACCAGCACGCGATCACGAATGTGAAAGAGAGCCTGCTGGTGGAACTCAGCCATGTGCCCATGGGAGTGCTCGCTGTATTTGCCGGATGGTCACGCTGGCTGGAACTTCGCTTGCCCCCCGAAGACCGCAAGATTCCCTCGTGGATATGGCCGGTATGCTTTGTGCTTATCGGTGCGGGACTGCTGAACTACCGGGAAATGTAGAGCGGAAACTGCCGTGCTTTGCCCGGATCGCCGTCCAACCGTCTATGGCGGGCTACGCCGCCAGGCTCTACCTCTTTGAATTGCACAAATGTGCGATGGTTGGTAGGCTTCAGTCTTGCTGACAAATCGTTGTCCCTGGGCCTCAGCAACGACTACTCCATCCGGCAAAGCGAAACCATGAATCAATCGCAAACTGTTGAAAATATCATGCAGCGCATGCGCGCCGCAGCTGGCCTTTCTCCAGCAATCTCCGGCAGCGAAGAGCTTGTAGAACTACGCAACGAGATTGCTACTGCCGAGCAGGGAGCCCGCGAGACCGGCCAACTCAACCCACGCCATCCTGGCCTAACTAACAGGTTCATCCAGTTCAGCAAGAAGGTCATGCGGCGCTCGCTCACCTGGTACACGCGTCCGCTGCATCAGTTTGAAGGAGGCGCTCTGCGGGCGCTGCAACATACCGGCAATATCCTCGATTACCACCGGGCCCAGCTACACCAGCATTCGGAATCTCTTAATCTGCAAGCTGATGTCATTGAGCGCAATCGGACCTGGCTAGCCGACCAGGTGCACTCAACAGCGCTCCTACAGCAGAAAAAATTGCAAGAGCTTCAGCAGGCGAGTGTCAGCACCGCCACGTCGACCGCTTCGCTCGGCGGCAAGCTCGAAGGCGTCAAGTCCCAAGTGCAAAGCGTCAAGGACCAACTGCAGGGTGAAGTGAGTAATCTGACATGGGACGTCCACGCGGTGAAGGAGGCCTTGCATTCGCTGCAGGCTGCTGTAGACGAGTCGGCCAAACAGTCCCGCCAGCTCTATGCCCAGCTTCGCGTTCGCGAACGCGATATGCGCCGCCTTATGCAAGTGGTTGGTCCCGATGCACTCCAGCAGTTGGCGCAACAGCCATCTCCCGTCCCTCCTATGTTTCCTTCGGAAATCAAGAGCGACATGGAATTCGACTACTTCGCCTTTGAGGAGCAGTATCGCGGGAACGAGGGCGATATCCGCGAGAGGCAGAAGGAGTATCTCGAATATTTTCGAGGCCGCGACAACGTCGTCGACATCGGTTGCGGGCGGGGAGAGTTCCTCGAACTGCTGCGGGACAATGGCATCAGCGCGCGCGGCGTGGAATCCGGAATTGACCAGTGCCTGCTCTGCCGGGAGAAGGGTTTGGAGGTCCTGCAGCAGGACCTGTTCACGTTCCTGGAATCAAACCCCGATGAATCGCTTGGAGGCATTTTCAGCGCCCAGGTCATCGAGCATATGACGGCCAGCGATCAACTCCGCTACGTCACTCTGGCGTACAGAAAGACCAAGGCAGGATCGCCCGTCATTTTCGAAACTATCAATCCTCAGTGTGTGTACGCCCTGGTGCGAAATTTCTTTCTTGATCCCACACACGTGCGCCCGATTCATCCCGAAACCTTGCAGTTTGCCATGGTGTCCTGCAACTTCAGGAACGTGGAATTGCGGTTCTCTGCCCCCGCGAAGGAACTCCAGGTACCCCGACTCTCGCTGGAAGCCAACTCGCCCGCGCTGGACCAATTCAATGCCGGCATCGATAGGGTGAATGAGCTTCTCTACGGCTATCAGGATTACGCAGCGATCGGATGGAAGTGAGCCGCGGAGCCTGCTGTTCAAGAGCGACAGCCAGAAATATCCGCCGGTCACTACCTTCCCATTCTGGCACCCTGTGCGGAGATTTGTGTCATAAAGGCATCGCAGTAACTTGGCTTTCGATTACCTACAAAGCAGAATAGGCATTACGGATACTCGAGGATGTAACTCTCATGAAGATTACCGTAGTGCTTGCCGGCTTGCTGGCACTCGCCGCCTGCGGCTGGGCGGAGAGCCAGAGCTGCCTGGCTCCCGACCTCATGGTTACGGATGGACGCATCGTGAGCTCGAACTTTGAGGGCAGCGCGAACGGCTTCAATCCCACATACTGGTATGCCTTTTACGGTCAGGCGGGTCATTCCTACTCAGTCGAATTTGTGGCCACTACCGATAACGAAAGTTCGAACCTCTCCATCAATTTTGTGAACCTGACAGTCTGGGGCCCGAACGACATCAGCGGCCTACGGGAGAATGGGTGTCGCGGAGCCACCACGCTGAGTCTGATTGCCACTCAGGCCTTCACCCCCACTCTGGCGCGGACAGTGTCAGGCGGAGTTTATGGTACCGGACAACGCACGGCCCTGGTGCAGCCCGCCTCCGGGATCGATATTGTTGCCGTCACCAACAGCCAGGGAGCGGGAGGCTACTCCTACCGCGTTGTCGACACCACGCTGTTTAATGCCCGCTGGAGCACGTGGACGGGCTACGATACACAGTGGGGATTCACCAATACCTCTGATATGCCCATTACGGGCACGCTTTCGATATACGAAACCTCTGCGCATCTGCTTTGGTCTGGCACGATTTCCGTAGCCCCGGGAGGCCAGGTATTCCGCAGCTCGGCTGCTTCTGACCTGAATCTGCCGCGTAATGATGCCGGCTACGCCATCTTCTCCCACACTGGTCCGCCGCAGGCAATCATCGCTGATTCTTACATGCTGAATGGGAACGCTACGGTGGTCGTCTATACGAAGTTCGAGACCCGTAACAGCCAGTAGCAGGTCACGAGAACGTCGGGGAGCTGTGTACAATCGCGTGCAATACGCGTGAAGACCGCCACGATCACTATTCCCGCTCTGCACCGTCCCGACCTGACGCGGCAGTGCATCGATTTCATCCAGCGACAGACGCTTCCCGCTTCAGAATGGGAAGTCGTAATCATTGAGAACGAAGCGAGACCCGAGAGCATCCTGCCTGATCCCCTGCCACCGAATATCTCTCGCATCGAGCTGCCGACGAATGAAGGCACGACCGGCTCGATTAACCGCGCGGTTGCGGCGACGTCATCGAAGTACGTCCTGCTGCTGAACAACGATATCGAGCTGGAGCCAGATTATTTGCAGCTCCTGGTTCGCGCCCTGGATGAAAATCCCCATCTCGGATTTGCCGCGGGGAAACTGTTACGCGCGACTCAGCGAACGCATATCGACGGAGCCGGAGACGCCATGCTGCTCGCGGGCGGTTCCTACCGTTTGGGCAGCATGGAGGAAGATCGCGGGCAGTTTGACCAGGTAATGCCGATCATTGCAGGCTGCGGCGCAGCCGTCCTGTACAGGCGCGATGCTTTCCAGCAGGCGGGTAAACTGGATGAAGATTTTTTTGCCTATCTTGACGACATTGATCTCGGACTACGCACCCAGCTCATCGGCTATAGCGGGATGTATGTTCCCTGCGCGGTGGCTTATCACATTGGCAGCGCAACCACAGGTGCGGTGGTTCACCCTCGCATCCTGGAGTACGTGACGCGCAACCAGATATGGATGCTGGCGAAGGACTATCCGCCGGCGGTGGTTCGCAAAAACCTTGTGCGTATCGTGCTGTTTCAGGCGCTGTGGTTCGCCTATGTTGTGAAGAGGGGCGGGGCAGGGGCATATCTGCGCGGGATTCGGGCGGCGCTGGCCAAGCTTTCGACCATGCGTACCAAGCGGGCCGGGCTGATGCGAGAGCGCAGGATGAGCGACGAACAGTTTGAGCAACTCTTACGCGCTTCGGAACGGCAAATCTACGAGTGGCACAACTCGCGCCCCCCGCAGGCGCGCTCAAATTTGCTCAACAAATACTTCAAGGCATTCGGCAAGCCGTAGAAGACGGAGTACCGCTCGCAAGTCTTCCTGTAAGAATTCGAGTCAGGGCACGACGTGCTGATACGGATCATTCCAGAGGGTAATTGTCGTGCTGACAACCTCGCCGCCTACACCACCTCGTAAAACTGCGCCATATTGCGGAACTTTTTATAGCGCGCATCGAGCAATTCCTGCAGCGGCTTCTTTTCCAGCTCCGAGAGATTTCTCTCGAGTGCAGACCCTAGAGTTGCCGCCGCGGCGTCAAAGTCGTGCTGTGCCCCGCCCTGTGGCTCGGTGATTACCTCGTCGCAGAAGCCCATTTCGAGGTTGTCCTTGGCCGTGATGCGCATGGCCTGGGCTGCAAGTTCGCGCTTGCTGGAATCGCGCCACATGATCGAGGCGCAACCTTCCGGAGAAATCACTGAGTAAACGCTGTTCTCCATCATCAGCACGCGGTCAGCCACCGCAATGGCCAGCGCGCCGCCGCTGCCGCCTTCTCCTGTGATCACCGCGATGAACGGGACCTTCAGCCGCGCCATCTCGCGTAGATTATGTGCGATGGCCTCCGCCTGGCCGCGCTCTTCGGCGCCGAGTCCGGGATAGGCGCCAGGCACATCGATGAGCGTGATCACCGGGCGGCGCCACTTTTCCGCAAAGCGCATTATGCGCAGCGCCTTGCGATAGCCCTCCGGATTAGGCTGGCCAAAGTTGCGATAGATACGCTGCTTGGTTTCGCGGCCCTTCTGGGTACCGATGAGCGCCACTTCCCTGCCGTTGAACTTTGCCATGCCCGTAACGATAGCCGGATCGTCGCCAAATCCCCGGTCGCCGTGAAGCTCGCTGAAACTCGGGAAGATGCGTTCGATGTAGTCGAGCGGATAGGGACGCATAGGATGGCGCGCCAACTCGGTACGCTCCCAGGCGCTGAGTCGGCCCGACATCTGACGACGCAGCGAATCCACGCGCAGGCGTAATTCTTCCAATTGCCGGCGAGCGCCCTGATCGTCGCCGGCTACGGACTGCAAGTGCTCAATCTGTTTTTCGATCCGCTCGAGCTCTGTCTGTGCCTTAGAGGCAGCTTCCATAGTTGCGATAATTCCTTGCCGGCGACCAATCGGTAGATTTAAGAACTTTAATCGATGATACGAACGCTGCCGCGTCCGCAAAGCTCTTCCACGCGGCTGATGAAATTTCGGTCCGGCAAAACATTATAGCCTTCCGCCTCCATCACTACGGTGAAGTCGCCCCTGCGCTCCAGATCGAACAGCACCTTGGCTTCGCCGCGACGCTCCTGGCACAAGGAGTGCAAGTCGGCGACAGTGCTTTCGGAGGCGCTCTCCAGCGGGACCTTGATACGCAAGCTGCGCGGGAGCTTAGGCTGTGCCTGCTCCAGGGGAGTAATGTCTCCCACGAGGATCTTTGTGTTGGAGCCCTCTTCGACTTTGACTCCACCTTTCACCAGCACGGGAACGTCGAGCTTGAGCTTTTCGCCCAGCCGGCGATAGGCCTCGGCGAAACAAAGAATGTCCACCGAACCGTTCATGTCTTCCACTTGGCCGGTCGCATAGAGATCGCCCTTCTTGGACTTGGCAACGCGCACGTTTTTCAATATGCCGCCTACGAGGGTGTCGTCCTTGCCGGTGGAGGACTTCAGTTCGAGCACCTCGGCGGTTGTCAACGCGTGGAAGTCGAGCAGCTTCTCGCCGTATTTCTCCAGCGGATGCCCGGTAATGAAGAAGCCGAGGATCTCTTTTTCGTATGCCAGTCGCTGATGTTCGTCCCAGTCGGGAATGTTGGGCAGCGGTTTTTCTTTTGTCTGGGGCTGATCGTCGGCGAAGACACCGAACAATCCGTGCTGGCCCATAGCGGAATCGCGTTGCACCTTGGCGGCCTGTTCCATGGCGCCGTCGATCACGGCGATGAGTTGCGCTCGGCGGCCAAGCTGATCCATGGCTCCGCTCTTGATCAGCGATTCAATCACGCGCTTATTGAGCAGCCTCAGGTCGACCTTTTCGCAGAACTGAAAGATCGAAGTAAACCGGCCAAGCTCTTTGCGCGCGGCAACGATCGATTTAATCGCATGCTCCCCGACATTCTTTACCGCGCCGAGACCAAAGCGAATCGCCTCGCCGTGCGGGGTAAACGACAACTCGCTGACATTCACGTCGGGAGGCTCGACGGCAATTCCCATCTCGCGGCACTCGTTGATGTACTTCACCACGTCGTCGGTACTGGACGAAACCGATGTCAGCAGCGCCGCCATGAACTGAATGGGATAGTGCGTCTTCAGATACGCGGTGTGATAAGCGAGTAGCGCGTAAGCGGCGGAATGCGACTTGTTGAAGCCGTATCCCGCAAACTGCTCCATCAAGTCGAAGATCTTCTCGATCTTTTTCGTCGGGAAGCCCCGCTCCACCGCTCCCTGGACGAACCGCTCCCGCTGCTTCGCCATCTTCTCGGGATCCTTTTTTCCCATGGCGCGGCGCAGCAGGTCGGCTTCACCGAGCGAGTATCCCGCGAGCAGGTTGGCGATCTGCATCACCTGCTCCTGATAGACAATGACGCCCAGCGTTTCTTTCAGCACGCCCTCAAGCTGCGGCAGCTCGTACTCGATCTTTTTGCGGCCATGCTTGCGATCGATGAAGTCGTCGATCATGCCGCCCTGAATCGGGCCCGGACGATAGAGCGCGTTCAAAGCGGTGAGGTCTTCAACGGTCGTCGGCTTGTAGCGCCGCAGCACGTCTCTCATGCCGTGTGATTCAAACTGGAAGACACCAGAGGTCAGCCCGGTGTGGAAGACACGCTCGTAGGTGGTCTGGTCATCGAGCTCCAGCCGTTCGAGGTTGAGATGCTCGCCACGTGTCTGCTGGATCAGCTGCAGCGCTTTGTCGATGATGGTGAGCGTGGTGAGCCCGAGGAAGTCCATCTTCAGCAGGCCCAGTTTCTCCACCGCCTTCATGTCGTAGGCGGTCACGATTTCTTCGTTCTTCGTGCGATGCAGCGGCACAAGATCGGTGAGCGGCTGCGGCGAGATCACCACGCCGGCGGCATGCACGCCAGCGTTGCGCACCAACCCTTCCAGCTTCTTGGCGGTATCGATCAGCTCCCTGGTCTGCGGCTCGGATTGGTAGGCCGTTGCCAGCGGCGGCGAATCCTTCAGCGCGCCATCGATGGTGATGTTCAGCGTGGCGGGGATCATTTTCGTTATGCGCTCAACCTCGGCATAGGGAACGTCCATGGCGCGACCCGAGTCCTTGATCGCCGCCTTGGCCGCCATGGTGCCGAAGGTGATGATCTGCGCTACCTGATCACGGCCGTACTTCCGGGTGACGTAGTTGATGACCTCGCCGCGCCGGTTCATGCAGAAGTCGATATCGATATCCGGCATGCTGACGCGCTCGGGGTTCAGGAAGCGCTCGAACAGCAACTCGTTCTGCAGCGGATCGATATCGGTGATGCCTAGCGCGTACGCCACCAGTGCGCCTGCGGCCGAGCCACGTCCCGGACCGACGGGGATGCTCTCTTCCTTGGCGTGGCGGATGAAGTCCCAGACAATGAGGAAGTATCCGGCAAACTGCATCTGGCGAATGATGCCGATCTCGCGCGTAAGACGGGCTTCGTAATCTTCCAGCGGATGCTTGAGCCGGCCCATGGTTTGCAATTCGCGCAACCATGTGAGGCGCCGGACGAAGCCCTCCCGGGTGACGTGTTCGAAGTAATCGTCGAGGTTATATCCGGCGGGAACTTCGAACTTGGGGAACGGCTCGCGAACTTTCTTCAGTTCCAGGTTGCAGCGCTCGGCGATCTCCATCGTGCGCGCCAGCACCCGCTCGTAGCCGGAGAATACCTTGGCCATCTCTGCCGGGCTCTTCACGAAGAACTGATTGTTGGCAAACTTCAGGCGGTTGGTGTCGTTGATCGACTTGCCTGTCTGGATGCATACCATCACGTCCTGCGCGTGGGCATCGTCTTCGCACAAGTAATGGCTGTCGTTGGTGGCGACCAGCGGGAGGTTCAGCTCTTGCTCCAGTTTCAGCAGGTTTGCCTGGATGCGCTTCTCCTCCGGCAGACCCTGGTCCTGAATCTCGAGATAGAAATTTCCGTTGCCGAAGATGTCGTTGAAGGTGATCGCCGCCTGCCGCGCCTTTTCGTAGTTGCCCTGGACCAGTTCTTCAGCAACTTCACCCTTCAGGCAGGCAGACATCGCGATCAGGCCCTTCGCATGTTCGGCGAGAAACTTCTTGCTGACCCGCGGCTTGTAGTAGAAGCCGTGCAACGAAGCTTCTGAAACGATCTTCACCAGATTCCGATAGCCTTCGTCGCTCTCGGCCAGCACGATGAGATGGTTGTAGCTGTCGCCCTCCGGCGCGGCGCGATGGTCTTCCTTCTTGCAGATATAGAGCTCGCAACCCAGAATCGGCTTCACACCGGCTTCTTTCGCAGCATCGACAAATTCGACTGCGCCAAAGATGTTGCCGTGGTCGGTCATGGCAACGGCGGGCATGCCCAGCTCTTTTACGCGCTTGACGAGTTTCTTGGTGTCACACGCTCCGTCGAGCATGGAGTAATCGGTGTGCAGATGGAGGTGAACGAATTCAGGCATCGTGGGGTCTATGGATCTATTCTATGTGGTGAAGACGGCGGTTGCAGCCGGTGAAGAATGTGGAAAACAGACGATCTAAGTAAAACGATGTGCGATCACCCCAAAATCTCGGCCGCCGTGAGCGCGTAGATCAACGCACAATCGGCGAGATTGCGGACAGGAACGAACTCGTTCGGCCCATGCGAAACCGTCAACAGCCCCGGCCCGTAGGCGAATGCAGGAATGCCCCGGGCTGCGTAGAAACGGGTTTCCAACAGGCCCGGGCACATTTCAAACGCCGCCTCCCGGCAGGTCACGGTTTTTATATGACCAGCGAGTGCCAAGCCGAGCGGATCATTGCCCGGTGTTGCTGCCGCCGGCTCCTCCTGAAGAGTCTCGATTTCGAATCCCTCGAGCGCCTGCTGCAGTCTCCGCTCCTCTTCTTCCAGGTTTTCTTCCGGATTGATTCGGCGGTCAATCGTGAAGGAACAAATATCTGGAGTGACGTTGAAGTTGGTCCCTGCCTCAACTCGTCCGCCCAGCATCAGGATGGATTTTCGTGCCGCAGCAGGAGCGATGTTGTATTGCGTTTCGCGCAGCTCGACTTCTTCTTTGATGTCGATCAGTTTCCTAATCGCCGGCAACGCGCGCTCGAAGGCGTTCACGCCTTCAAACTGGCGGCCGACGTGCGCAGCTTTTCCGCGCAGGGAGGCACGCAGCGAGATCGCCCCTCGGTTGGCGTTCCAGATGACGCCGCCGGTTGGTTCCGGCGTCAGCATCCCGATAGCGTCCGGGCCCAGCAATCCCCTTGCCTCCAGATCGCGAGAGCCATGCGGGCCAGCCGTCTCTTCATCGGGCACCAGGACAATTTCGATGCGCCCGGTTTTCAGAAGCCCTTCGTCGCGCGCCGCAGCCGCTGCATGGATCATCGCGGCCAAGCCGCCCTTCATGTCAGAAGAGCCGCGGCCAAACAGATTTGCGCCTTCAACACGGGGCTGAAACTGCTCTCTGCTCTGCGCCGGAACCACGTCGTAGTGGCCGCTGAAATACAGGGCTCGCTGCCCAGTTCCGACGGAGGCGAGCACGCACGCGCCTTCGCGCCTGATGTCGTCGACGGCAAGCTTCCCCAGTTCGTCGACAAGAATGCTGAGGCATTCCTCGTAGTGATTGCCGGGCGGATTTTCCGACGCGATCGCGACCAGGCGCATGGTCAGGTCCAGCATCGCCTGTGCAGAAAGGCGCTCGCGTATTCGCGGTACTAATTGATCAGCAATGAGGCGTTGCACAGTAGATCCTGTTTTATTCCGGTCGCCGAATGTTCCCGGTGGATTCGCCGGGATCAATCAGCCGGCCGCCGGTGATGACGTGGCCCGAACGGGTTTGCTGGGGAGACGCCGGGTTGCCCCCGCTCTTTGCAATCGAGCGATAGGCAAACACAATAGCCAGCACCGGCGCCGCCAGCAACAGTCCCCAAAACCCCAGGAGCAAGCCCAAGAGAATCGGCACAATGAGTGACGCCCAGATCGGCACCCGCGTCTGGCGGCGCATAATCAGCGGCTGCAAAATGAGCCCGTCGAGAACCACAATTGCACCGTAGAGGATGAGGACGTAGAGCGCGGTTTCCCAACCGACAAACACTGCGGCGAGCAACGGACCGATTGCGCCCAGAACCGGCCCAAAGTGCGGGATAAATTGGAACAGCGCGGCGAGCAATCCCCAAAACGGCGCAAAAGGAACGTGGAGAAGCGTCAACCCTGCCCACCACAACAGGCCCACACAGGCAGAGTCGTAGCATTGGCCGATGAACCACTGCTTCAGCGCTGCGCCGGTAATGTGGATGTGCCGGGAAAATCCCATGTTGATTAGACGTGTGCCGCCTCAGCCGCGGCGCAGCCCACAATGCTAAACTGAACCCATCCCACCCAGAAAGGCAACCGATGAAATTCGGCGTCATCATCTTCCCCGGCTCCAATTGTGATCACGACGCCTTTTGGACCATCGAACACGTCGAAAACCAGCCGGTGACGTTCCTCTGGCACGACTCGCCCGACCTGAGGGGCGTCGATGCCGTCATCGTCCCGGGCGGCTTTGCCTACGGCGATTATCTCCGCACCGGCGCCATCGCCAAGTTCTCGCCGGTGATGGAGTCCGTGCGCAAGTTCGCAGCCGAGGGTGGGCTGGTCTTTGGCATCTGCAACGGTTTTCAGATCCTGTGCGAATCGGGCTTGCTGCCGGGAGCGCTCATGCGCAATGCCGGCCTGAAGTACGTCTGCAAGCCGGTTTATGTGCGGGTGGAAACTACCAACACGCCGTACACACATGAGCTAACCAAAGGCGAGGTGCTGCAGATTCCGATCGGCCACATGGAAGGCAACTACGTTTGCGATGAGCGCACCCTGGCCGAACTGAAGGAACAGGATCGCGTCGTCTTCCGCTACGTTACACCGCAGGGAGAGGTCACCGCGGAAGCCAATCCTAATGGCTCGCTGGAGAACATCGCCGGCATCTGCAACGAAGGCCGCAACGTGCTGGGCATGATGCCGCACCCCGAGCGCGCCGCCGAACCAGAACTCGGCATGACCGACGGGGTGAAGATTTTCAACTCGCTGGTCGCGTCGATGGTAACGAAGTAGTCGTTACTTCGAAACCGCACTCAACGATTGACAAGCCTCGCCGAGTTACAGCACAATCAGGCACTTTTGTTGTGAGTTGCGCCCTGCTTTTCGCCCGCCGAAACCACGGCGTGGTCGAGCTGCGTAGGAAAGCCGAGCGCACGGCACCTATCACCATTCCGAGGAGGACCAAGTGAAACGCTTAACCGTAGGAGTGGCTGTGGCGGCAGTCATTTGCTCCGTAGGCCTCTCCCTTAATGCCGGCTCAGCAGGTTCATCGACCGGCAAAGCTGCCCAGATTGCCCACGGGGAATACCTGGTAAAGGCTGTTGGGCAGTGCGCTGACTGCCACACTCCGATGAATGAGAAGGGCGAGCCCATCCCAGACAAGTGGCTGCAGGGGAAAAAGCTGGAATTTGCTCCCACTGTCCCTATGCCGGTCTGGGCTGATACGTCACCCAACATCGCCGGACTTCCCGGATGGGACCACGCGAAAGCTGTCCGGTTCTTCATGACTGGCCTCGCGCCGAACGGGCAACCGGCGCGGCCTCCCATGCCGCAATACCACATGAACAAGACGGACGCGGAAGCGGTGGTGGCTTATTTGGAGTCGTTGAAGAAGTAGGCCAAACGAACCACGACCGTATTTCCGAGGCTGATTCGGATTCCAACGACGCATTACAAGCCGCCGATTTCTGTGCAGGGTTCGCTTCTGAAATCATGATGAATACGACCGACAACCCGGAGCGAGAATTGCGGCAGCACTTTAGACGCGTCATCTACAATGGAGCAGCCCGCTAGTTGCGACCCTCATCCGCACTGTTTATCCTCGACGCTTATGCCTGCACTCGTCGAATGCGTACCTAACTTCTCCGAAGGCCGCGACAAGGCCAAGGTCGACGCCATCCTCGAAGCTATGAAGATGGACGGCGTTTATCTGCTCGACCGCGAGATGGATGCCGATCACAACCGCTGCGTCATCACGCTGGTGGGCGAGCCCGCCAAGGTGGAAGAAGCCGCGATTCGCGGCGTCGGCCGAGCTGCCGAGCTCATCGATCTTACCCGGCACAGCGGTGCGCATCCGCGTCTGGGTGCAGCGGACGTCATCCCCTTCATTCCCATCGAGGGTCTCACGCTGGAGGACTGCGTTGCCATGGCCCGGCGCGTGGGCGAGCAAATCTGGACGCGCTTCGGCATCCCAGTCTATTTGTATGAAGCGGCGGCGCGGCTTCCCGAGCGGCAGAACCTGGAGAACGTTCGCCGCGGGCAGTTCGAAGGCATTCGCGAAGAGGTGAAGACCAATCCCGCGCGCAAGCCTGACTTCGGCAACGCCGAGCTGCATCCCACGGCGGGAGCGACCATTGTCGGCGCGCGCAAGTTCCTGGTCGCCTACAACGTGTATCTCAACACGCCGGACGTGGAGATCGCGAAAAAGATTGGCAAGGCGGTGCGCTTCTCCAATGGCGGCCTGCGTTATGTGAAAGGCATGGGTGTGCCGGTTCGCGGGCTGGCGCAGGTCTCGATGAACCTGACGGATACCGACCAGACACCAATTGCGCGCGTCTTCGAATATGTGAAGCGCGAAGCCGCTCGGTATGGGGTGATGCCGCTGTCGAGCGAGATCGTCGGCCTGATTCCTAAGAAGGCGCTGGAAGACGCGGCGGAATGGTTCCTGCAAGTCGAGAACTTCGATTCTTCGCTGATTCTGGAGAACCGGCTGGCCGCCGTCATGAGCGGCAAGATGGCGGTGGGCGGATTGCGCGCGGGAGTTGAGCCCTTTGTCGAGCAGCTCGCCGCGCCGACCGCAGCTCCCGGCGGCGGCAGCGCCTCGGCCGCGACCGGAGCCATGGCAGCCGCACTGGGCTGCATGGTCGCGGGCATGTCGCGGGGCAAGAAAGCCTACGTGCAATACGAGGCACAGTTGAGCGATGCTATCGCGCGGCTGAGTCAAATGCGTGAGGATTTCAAAGCCGCGATCGACGCCGACGCGGCATCCTTCAACGAAGTCATGGCGGCGTTCAAGAAGCTTAAAGAACATCCCGAGGCGCAGGCCGAAGTCGATGCCGCATTGAAAAGCGCAACCGAGATTCCCCTCAAGGTAGCCGAGCAGGCGCACGAGACGGGACAAATTCTAGAGTCCCTGCGGCCGATTACAAATCCAAAAATGTCGTCCGACATTACTGTGGGGATAGGGCTGGCGAAGGCGGCCGCTGATGGTGCGCTGGCAAATGTGGAGATCAACCTTGGCGATATCAGCGACCAGAAATTCGTCGCCCAAGTGAGGGATCGGGTAGCAGCAGTGCGAAGGTAGTGCCGCTCCCTTCAGGCGAGGTCGCGCTCGCCAGCGGTTGCCACGATTGACGAAACCGGGGTGGACCCAGCCCGTTGTGCGTGGCGCAGCATTGATTCCGATTGGTCAACCCTCAGAGCCCACCGCTGCATTCGAACATGCTGCCTTTCAAGGCCCGCACTACCCCTTCTCAGAACTGCTTCTTCGAGTCGACCAGGATGGTGACCGGCCCAGAGTTCACCAGCTCGACCTGCATCGTCGCCTGAAAAACGCCGGTCTCGCAGCGTACGCCAAGCAAGCGCACATGATTGACGAAACGTTCATACAGCTCGCGGGCGGGCTCCGGCCGGGCTGCCGCATCGAACGATGGCCGCTTGCCCCGGCGTACATCGCCGTAGAGCGTGAATTGCGAGACCGCAAGAACTGCTCCGCCCACGTCAACGACGCTGCGGTTCATCTTCTCGTCTGCGTCTTCGAAGATGCGGAGACCGACGATTTTGTCCGCCAGATAATCGGCATCCGGCGGTTCATCGTCCTGTCCAACGGCAAGCAGCACCAGAAGCCCGTTCGCGATTTCACCGGTAACGAAACCATCGACTTTGACCGACGCTCGACTCACACGCTGTACTACAGCACGCATGACGACGTTTGTATCATGGCGCGCAGGCACGCCATTTCCTGCTGCCCAGCGCCCACGCGGGAACGGGCCCTAAACCCAACCGAGGGGCGGCGAAGGGTTCGAAGATACGCCGAAGCGCCGTTGACAGCTTCGTCAACTCTGCGTTGACCATTGCCAAGACTGACATTTACGATGGGTCGAGTCTTATGGCGCCGGGCGTTCGCCAAATCTTCGGAGACTCGCGATTTCCAATAGCAGTTCAGCATTCTTTACAGGCATTCCCGGCGACAATTACACTTACAGGTTTCCGCGTATCGCGGCAGGAGAAGCAATCGATGGCATCAACTGAAGAGCGGGTTAAGCAGATTATCGTAGAGCAGTTGGGAGTGGACGAAGCCGAAGTGACTCCGAATGCGTCATTTGTGGACGATCTCGGCGCCGACTCGCTGGATACCGTGGAACTTGTGATGGCTTTCGAAGAGGCCTTCGACATCGAAATTCCCGATGAGGATGCCGAGAAAATTCGTACCGTGCAGGATGCTGTCACCTATATCGAGCAGCACGCAAAGGCCAGCAAGTAACCGCAGAACCAAAGGCTGTTTTAGTGATCACATCCGAATAAAGGAGTTTTTGCAATGGCATCCGTTGACGAACGGGTAAAGGAAATCATCGTTGAACAGCTTGGCGTCGATGAAGGCGAAGTTACGCCCAACGCCTCGTTCGTCGACGACCTGGGCGCTGATTCTCTGGATACGGTCGAATTGGTCATGGCCTTCGAAGAGGCCTTCGACATCGAGATCCCTGACGAAGACGCGGAGAAGATCCGCACCGTAAAAGACGCGGTCGATTACATCAACTCGCACGCGAAAGGATCGAAGTAGTTTGCCACGTCGCGTCGTTGTAACGGGAATCGGTCTCATTTGCGGCGTCGGCAACAGCACCCCGGAAATCTGGCAGGCGCTGCTGGCCGGCAAGAGCGGTATTGAGCGCATCACCAGCTTCGATGTGACGCAATTCGCCTGTCAGATCGCCGCCGAGGTGAAGAACTTCGACCCGCTGCAATTCATCGAGAAGAAGGAAGCCCGCAAAATGTCGCGCTTCATTCATCTCGCCATCGCCGCTGCCGACGAGGCGCTGCAATCCGCCAACTATAAAGTCGAGAACCAGGAGATGGCTGAGCGCACAGGCGTCCATATCGGCTCGGGCATCGGCGGATTCGACGTCATCGAACGCGAGCACTCGAACCTGCTCAACGGCGGCCCGCGCAAGATATCGCCTTTCTTCATTCCTTCCGCGATCGTCAATCTGGCAGCAGGCCAGGTCAGCATGCGGCATAACGCCAAGGGCCCGAATGAAGCTACCTGTACGGCATGCACCACCAGCGCGCACTCCATCGGCGACGCATCGCGCATCATCAAGTACGGCGATGCCGATGTGATGATTGCGGGCGGCTCCGAGGCGGCCATCACTCCAATGGGCGTCGGCGGATTTGCCGCCATGCGCGCGATGTCGACGCGAAACGACAATCCCCACATCGCCAGCCGTCCCTGGGACAGGGACCGTGACGGATTTGTCATCGGCGAGGGCGCAGGCATTCTCATTCTCGAAGAGCTGGAACATGCCAGGAAGCGGGGAGTCCGGATTCTGGCTGAAATCGTCGGCTATGGCATGAGCGCCGACGCCTACCACATCACCCAGCCGGCGGAAGATGGTGATGGCGGGTTCCGCGTCATGCGCAACGCACTGCGTGACGCCGGTATCCCGCCGGAACAAGTTGGCTACGTGAACGCGCACGGAACCTCAACCCCCCTGGGCGACGAGATTGAGGCCACCGCCATCAAGCGTGCCTTTGGCGACCATGCCTACAACATGCTGGTCAGCTCGACCAAGTCGATGACCGGCCACCTGCTGGGTGGCGCCGGCGGACTGGAGGCGGGCATCACGGTGCTGGCCCTGCGCGATCAGATTGTGCCTCCCACCGCCAATCTCGACAATCCCGGCGAGGGCTGCGATCTGGATTTCGTTCCTCATACCGCGCGCAAGGTAGAAATGCAGTACGCCATGTCGAACTCCTTCGGTTTCGGGGGTACGAACGGCTGCCTGGTGTTCAAGCGGTGGGAGGAGTAAACGGCACGGGGGGATCTGCGTAAACGAAGCGATTGGCATCTCAAAAGGATGCCGCTCATAACCAATCGTCACGCAGTCGATTTACAGAGTGGTCCGCGTGTTCGGAGCTCCAGAGCTTGCGGCCACTCCCGGCCAGGGCCAGCAGCGGATCGTTTTCTGCCGTGTGTTGGGCAGTGCTTTCAGATTGTGATTCGTCCCGCTCCATCCCTGGGATCAGCCCACTAGTCTAGTAGAGCTAAAAGCATACAAAAAGGCCGCCGATTGCTCAGCGGCCTGCGATCCTACCGAAGCAAGTTCTAGTCGTTGTCGGGCCCGCTCGGAGTCGGAACCGTTCCCGGATGGATGGGATGCTCGTGATCGAGATCGTAATACTCCCAGACGCGAGTTCCCTTGATGCCCGGTATCTCTTTGTCCTGAGCCGAGCTGAAACGTAGACCATTGTCGGTCAACTCATTGGCTTGCCGGAGGGTGAAGATCGACTGCCGGAAGGGAGTCCTGAGATTGATCTGCGGATACGCCAGAGCAAAGATCGGGAAGCCCTTTCCATTCGCAAACACCGTCGCGGTATAGTCGGCCACCATTCTTCCGGAGAAGGTATCGGGCAGCCAGCTAAGCTGCATCGGACCGCCCAACGTGGCCGGCGAGCCCCAGGTCTGGCCACCGTCCGTAGACTGGATGTAGCCCTGGCGCAGAACGCAGCTGTTGCCACAGTTCCCATTGGGATAGAAGTAATAAGCCAATCCCAGGTGCGCAGTCGAGCCCGCAGTGTTGGGATCGATGCCCAGGCCGTGAATGAAGTGGTCGACTGTGCTGGTCACCGGGTCAATCGGAACACGTTGTTTGGCACTCCAGTGCGTGCCGTCGGTTGTGGTGCTGTAAACGATGTCGTTCTCCGCACATCCCGAGCGGAAGCTGCAGTCCGGCCAGGACATGTAAATAACGCCGCCGCCGTCCATCGCCGCCGAGGGCAGTCCAGCGCTGCGCAGGTCGCCATCCTCACCACGGCTGGGCGCGGAGGCAATTGTCACTGAGGAATTCCAGCTCGCGCCGCCATTGGTTGAGGTGAACGCGCTCATGTTGCCGGCAAAATCGGCGTAACTCATGACAACGGTGCCATTCGGCAGCACCAACGGCTGGCCGCCAATCCCGTAATCGCGCGATGCACTGGTTTTGGCAGCGCCCCAAGTCGCGCCACCATCGGAAGAAGTGCTCATATAGATCAAGTCACCCGCGGCAGGGCTGTCCCACTCGGTGTAGCAGTTGCCGTAATAGGGACTCATCGGCCAGTCATCGCAGGTGATCCAGTTCTTGTCGGAGTCGATGCTTGAGGTGACCAGCACCGGATTGGACCAGGTCAGGCCGTCGCTCGAACGGCTGGTCGCCACCAGATCGTTATTGCCTATGGGCAGGGTGGAAATCAGCCACATCCCGTGCTTGGCGTCGTAAGCCACCGCGGCATCGCTGGCAGCTGAGTTCGATCCGCCTTGATAGTAGACGGTCAGGCCGGGCAGCAATCCATTCGTCCAAGTGTTCCCCCCATCGGTCGAGGTGGCAAAGCCGACATCCGCGCCGCCTCCGCTCGAGATACGCGCCACCTGAAAGGCAGTGACGATCGTGTTGCCGTGGGCGAACGCGCCCGGCTCGACTTCCGTTTGGTGCTGGCTCGCGCCGTTTGTGAAAGGATCCAGGCTCAGTTGAACCAAATTGACGCTCTGGGCGAATCCGGTGGCGCTGGCAAAGTTGAGGACAAGGGCAATTAAGAAAACAGTGCCAGCCGCTGCGGCAGCACGAGACAACACTGCAGATACCTTATTCATGGACATTCCCTTTGCGATGGGCTTTTTACAATCGTGGGCAGACAAGCTCCGATGCTCCCAGGCAAGTTCTTCCGATAGGAGCAGGAAAGCGAGAGCACCTTTGAGACCAACGAACTGTAGCGCGTAGCGAGGTATGCTGTCAATGAGTACTAGCGCTGATAGTAACTTGGTAAACTACTGATTGCTCGACACCTTGCTGTACCCATCAGGGCGTCTTCGGAGGCTCCCACAGCCTCGATTCGGTTCCCTTCCGGATGCCGGATCCAGCCAAATTTTCCGCAGTCGTAGGTCTCGATTTTTGGTTCCACCGGAACGCCCTCGGCGCGCAGTGCCGCCAATAATTCTTCCAGATTTTCTACCCGAATCAATGGCGGATTGCCGGAGCCAAAGTATTTGGTGTCCTGCGGAAACAGGGCCCAGACCCTCATTCCCTCTTTCTGGGGATCCTCTCCTCGCGCCATCTGAAAGAGACCGCCTGACTGCTGTCGCGCTGGACCCCTAGGCGCTTCTGATACCACGCATACATCGCCTGCGGATCTTTGCACTTGAAAAATACTCCTCCCAATCCAGTCACCCGTTTCATGAGCATCTCCCGGGAGCCGGATTATACTTCCCATTCCTCCCGCCCGCTGCAAACAGCGGAACAATACCGGTTGCGGGCAAACTCATTTGGGATTACGGTAGTCGGAAGTGTTGGGGTGAGCCGTGTTTGATCTCAGTTTTGTCTTGATCGTTGCCGCCCTCGCGTTTGGCGGAATCATGGCCCTCGTCGGGTTTGGCGGCTTCTTGACCGCATGGTTCCACCGCTCCGTTGGAGCTCCACTACCCTTGCCGACGCTGCATAACAGTCGCGAGAGGAACCTTTACCTGGGTGTGGCGGCTGCGGGATTCGTGGTCTGGGGAGTGGCGCTGCTGGTGAGCCTCCACGTCGCGCCATAGGCCGCTCTTCGCCATTCGCTTTCAGCTATTCGCCAGAACGCCGAAGCGGCGCCCTTTCGATACCGGATTCACGAAACGCACAAGAATATCTTCGATCCTCGGTGTCCTCTGTGTTCTCGGTGGTGCATTTTGATTACTCAGGCGGAGAGCGAAAAGCGAAGAGCGACTGGCGATACAGCGACATCTGCTCAATATAACTGTCGGCATCGAATTTCTTTCGCGCCGAATTTCCCGACATATAGCGGATGGTTCCGTAGATCGGCCGCTCGAACCAGGGCCGGTCAAACTTCCCTGCAATTGACCATGCAATACCTGCGTAGCCATTCGGATCGCGCCCATCGAGGAAATATTTGTCATTGAGGTAGACCGCAGTTTGGTATGCAATCGGGGGCGAGGGACTCCATTCCAGGATTTTCTTGGCCCAATACATACGCATGTAGTTGTGCATCCACCCGGCGTGCAGCATCTCGAGTTGCGCGGCATTCCAGAGGTCGTCGTGAGTTTCGGCGGCTTCCAGTTGCTCGCGGGTATAGAGTACGGGCCGATCGTCTTTCGCATGCGCAGCCAGCGTGCGATGCGCCCAATCAGGCGCGCTCTCCATGGAGTCATACAGCTTGTTGAAGTGTGCGAAGTTAATGGCCAGCTCGCGCCAGGTAATCAGTTGATTGAGGTATGCGTCTTTGGCTGTGCGAGGCGCGTCGGCATTCTCGACCGCTAGCGCGACGGTGATGGGGCTGATATTTCCGAAGTGTAAATAGGGAGACAGCCGGCTGGTTCCGTCCACCTCCGGCTTTCCGTGCCGCTCGGGATAATGGGCCAGCTTCTTGCTGACGAACTCGCGCAACAGGCGCAGCGCTTCCCCGGTGCCGCCGCGAAATGCGTCCACTGGCGTAACGGAGCGGTCCAGCAGCGACCAATCCTGCGTAATGTCGCACGAACCGTCGTCAGGCAAGGCGCGAATACCTTTTGGTTTCTCCCACTCCACTTTCGCTTTGAGATTTCTCAGCGGCTGCAGAAACTGCTCGAATCGCTGCTGCAGCCGGGGCCGAATAATCCGCGCCGCGTACTGCTCTTTCTCCAGCAGCTTCGATGGGACGATGACGTCGGCATCGACAGTCCAGAGCGGCACGCTGAGCTTCTTCGCCGCCACTTCGCGCCAATGATCAGGCTCGCGCAACGGATTCTCATCGCCGATGACGATCGATGCCTGCACCTCTTCACAGAACTTCGTCAGCCGCTGGTCAGGCCAGGCGCGCAGAACAAAGCCTATGCCGCGCTTGCGCGCGCGCTCGGCGATATCGGGAATGCCCTGCGCCAAGAAAGTGTAGTGCCGGAGATTGGCGTGGGGATAGAACGGCACCGGCGCGAAGAAGATAACGACCGGCTGCTGGAGGGCGTTGCCGATCTCCACCGCCAGATCGAGCGCGGGATTATCCAGCGCCCGTTGCGCCCGCTGCATCCAGTAGACGACGGTTTTGCCTGATGGGTCTGGAGCGCCCCGGCGGCGCACCGTGACGCGTGGATTGGAAGCGAACTGCTCCAGAGTTTTCACGATCTGATCTGTTGCTATCCACAGGGCCGGACGGATCGGAAACAATCCTCCGCCTGAATTGAAATCATTAGGCAAATTTTTTGGTTATCGGCGATGGGGGTCGCCGTTTGGACTTAGATGCTCCGGTGCGGCCTGCGCCGGGTGAAGGCACACAAGCCATCAGGAACTCGCATCGGATTCTGCCAGAACCGCGTCCGCTACCGCAGCGGCTTCCACCGACGCTTTCACGTCATGCACGCGCACGATATGTGCCCCATGGAGGATGCTGGCGACCATCGCGGCTATGGATCCGTAGAGCCTGTCAGCCGGAGGCACCTCATGGCCTACGCGCTCTGCGATGGTCTTTCCGATGAACGACTTTCTTGACGCTCCCGCCAGCAGCGGGAAACCAAGCCGGTGAAATTCGCCAAATCTGGCCAGCAGCGGATAATTTTCATCCAGGTTCTTGCCGAAACCAAATCCCGGATCCAGCACGATGCGGTCACGTGCTACGCCCGCTTCGAATGCGACCTGCACGCGGTTGGCGAGATCGTGTTCCACATCACCGACCACATCCTGTACCTTCTCCATGTGTCGCCATTCGCTGGGCTTGCCACGCGTATGCATCATCACCACACCGCACTGCAGATCAGCGCAAGTGGCCGCCATCTCTTCGTCCCATTGAAAGGCGCTCACGTCGTTGACGATCTCTGCGCCTGCGTCCACGGCTGAGCGGGCAACCACCGCCTTGTAGGTGTCAGCCGACAGCAAAGCGTCGGGGCGTTCTTTGCGCACTCCTTCGATGACGGGCAGCACCCGGTCTTCTTCCTCTTCGGCGCTGACGGTGGAGTCCGGAAGCGTTTCGCCAAGGATGGTCACGCCCGGCCGGGTGGACTCGCCGCCGATGTCCAAAATGTCTGCTCCCTCGTCCAGCAGCCGCAGGGCGTGAGCGACACCCTGGTCTGCATCCCGATAGAGGGCGCCATCGAAGAATGAATCCGGGGTTACGTTGACTACACCCATAACCAGGGTGCGGGACCCGAGTTCCAGCTTTCGGGTTCGAAGGTTCCAGGAGAATGCAGGTCGCATAGCCAAGATTCTAACCTCCCTCGTCACAGCCCAGTCGTTCGCGCCCGGTGTAGAATCCGAGTAGAAGTTTCATGTGCCCCGTCCGCTACCTCGGCTCCCTCCTGATGATCGTACTGCTCGCGCAAACCCTTGCATCGGGTAGCAGGAAACACGCGTCAGTAAGCGAGAGCCAAAAGCTGGGCAAGCAAATCGGGACAATACTCTCAGATCCCGGTGCTGCACGCGCGATGTGGGGCATCGATGTCGTTTCCATCGACAGCGGAAAGACTGTCTTTGCGCGGAATCAGGATAAGCTGTTTACCCCCGCTTCGAATACCAAACTGTTTACCACGGCGGCGGTGCTGGGACTCATCGGGCCCAGCTACCGGTTTAAGACGACCGTCGAGAGCACTGGCACCTTCGACAAATATGGCCGTCTGGATTCCGACCTCGTGCTGGTGGGCCGGGGCGATCCCAACCTTTCGGGACGCGTCTTGCCCTACAACCTGAAGAGCGAGCGCACGGTCCCACCAATTCGGGTACTGCAGGACCTGGCTGACCAGTTGGTGCAGAAGGGGCTTAAGTTTGTCGACGGCGATATAGTAGCCGATGATTCCTTCTACGTCTTTGAACGATATGGCGAGGGCTGGTCGCAGGACGATCTGGTTTGGGAATGGGGCGCCCCGGTTTCGGCCCTGACCATCAACGACAACGTCATTTTTGTGAACATTCTGCCGGCCGATCGTCCGGGCGAGCGTGCTTTCCTGAATGTGACGCCCTTCCCTGACTACTACCACATCGACAATCGCGTCCTGACAACGCCGAAAGGGACCGGGCCGCGCAAGATTTACATCAACCGGGAGCCGGGCTCCGACCAGCTCACGATCTGGGGAGATATCCCGCAGGACGACCCTGGAGCGGGCGAGGCGTTGGCGATTGAGGACCCCGCCGAGTTTGCGGCGAGACTATTCCGCGAGCTACTGGAACAGCGCGGCGTCGTGATCTACGGACGTGCCCGCACTCACCACACCGACCTGGCTTCCATGCAGACGTTCTCGGTGACCTCCGTGGCCTCGCGCGGCGGCGGCGACACCACAAGTGCGCTAAGTCCTGCGCCGCTGGTGCTGGCCAGTTATCAGTCGCAGCCGGTCATCGAAGATTTGCGCGTGATCAACAAAGTCAGCCAGAATCTGCACGCCGAGCTTATGTTGCGCCTGCTTGGCAAAGAGAAAGGAACCTCGGGCTCCATTGAAGGTGGCCTCGAGGTACTGCGCGGTTTTCTCGTCGACGCTGGGCTGAAGCCTGAGGACTTTGCCTTCTATGACGGCTCCGGCCTGTCTCGCGAGAACCTGGTTACGCCTGGCGCCGTGGTTCAGTTGCTGGTGTATGCCCACCAGCAGACTTGGGGCGAGTTGTACGAAGATACTTTGCCGATCGCAGGGGTGGATGGCTCACTCGCCGATCGCTTCAAGAACACTCCCTTGCAGGGAGTGGTGCGAGGCAAAACCGGATCGCTCACCCACGTCAATTCCCTCTCCGGCTACGCCACCACGCGGAGCGGCGATCATGTTGCCTTTTGCATCGTCGCCAATAATTACGACATGCCCACCAAGAAGGCGCTCGAGACCATCGATCGCATCCTGACGACCATCGTCACCGAAGGCAACTAACTAGCTGCTCACTTCTTGATAACATCGAGATGTGAGCGATACTCCGAATGTTCGCGTTCGTTTTGCACCTTCTCCTACCGGCCAACTGCACGTCGGCAATGCCCGCACCGCGTTATTCAACTGGCTATTTGCCCGCCAGAAGCAGGGCACGATGGTCCTGCGCATTGAAGACACCGACCTGGAGCGCAGTGAGGCACGCTATGAGACTCAACTGCTCGATGATCTGAAGTGGCTTGGACTCGACTGGGACGAAGGGCCGGAGCAGGGCGGCCCGTATGGTCCATACCGGCAGAGCGACCGCCTGGAGATCTACCGCGAGCACGCTGAGCGCCTGCTGAGCGAAGGCAAAGCCTATCTGTGCTTCTGCTCTCAGGAGGAACTGGAGCGCGACCGCGAGGCCGCCATGGCCGAAGGCCGTTCGCCTCTCTATCCTGGAACTTGTCGTGGCATCGATCCCGCTGAAGCGCAGCGCCGCCGTGCAGCAGGAGAGCAGGCTGCCATCCGCTTGCGTATACCCGAGCATCCCATTCGTTTTCACGACATCGTACGCGGGGCGGTCGAGTTTCCCAATGAAGCCGTCAGCGATCCCATCATTCTGCGGTCGTCAGGCATTCCTGTTTACAACTATGTCGTCGTGGTGGACGACGCGCTGATGAAGATCACGCACGTCATTCGCGGCGACGATCATCTATCGAACACGCCGAAGCAAGTTGCGCTCTACGAGGCGCTGGGCTGGCCGGTGCCCGAATTTGCGCATTTATCAACCATCCTGGGCAGCGACGGCAAGCGGCTTTCCAAACGCCACGGCGCTACTTCGATCGCTAACTTCCGTGACATGGGTGTACTGCCGGAGGCACTCATGAACTATCTCGCGCTGCTCGGCTGGGCGCCTAGTGGCGGCACGCGCGAACTCTTTTCGCCGGCGGAGCTGAAGAAGGAATTTCGCCTGCAGCGCGTTACCCCCTCGGCCGCCGTCTTTGACATGGAGAAGCTCTACTGGCTCAACCGGCATTACATCAAACAGAGCCCGCCGGAGCGCATCGAGCGGATGGCCGAGAGCTTTTTCGTCACTGCCGGGTTGCTTGCTGAAAATCCCGACGAGCAGGTACGGGCGTGGTTCAGCAAAGTCGTCGCTTTGCTGGCGCCCGCGGTCAACAAGCTCGACGAGCTACCCGAGCGCGCCGGTCTTATTTTCCGGACCGATCCCGCGGCCGCACTCGCTTCGCCCGATAACGCCGAAGTGCTCGCGCTTCCCAAGGCGAACGACGTGCTTGCGGAATTTGCCAAGAAGGTTGAGGCCGACACCGAGGCAATGACGCCGGAGCGGTTCAAGGCGATTGTCAACGAAGTGAAGGAAAAGGCTGGAGCGAAGGGCAAAGAGCTGTTCCATCCCATTCGCATCGTCATCACCGGCTCGCACTCCGGCCCCGAATTTGACAAGCTGATTCCAATCCTTGAAGAAGGTTCACGGCTGCGGTTGCCGGTACACGTCAAGAACGTTCGCGAGCGCGTGGAAGCCTTTCAGGCTGTCCGGGCGCACAGATAAGTTGTAGTCCAATACAGCGGTGTTAACATCAATCTCATTTTCGCAGCCAGGATGAGGGCTTGACTCAAAAACTCGCTTACTACGGGGCCATCAAGGATCCACTTGACCACCGTGACTATCATTACTCCCCCGCGGACCCCGGAGCGCAACTGCCGCATGAGGTCGACCTGCGGCCGGAATGTCCGATAGTGCATGAACAGGGACATCCTCTGACTTGCACGGCTCACGCCATCGCCGGTGCATTTCAGGTTGAACAACGGCGTCTCGGGCTGGAAGACTTCTCGCCATCGCGCCTGTTTATCTTCTACAACACGATTGCGCTTATGCAGGCGCAGCACCAGGACGGCGCTAACCTGCGGGCCGGTCTCAAAGCAGTAGCCAGGCAGGGCGTGTGCCCTGAAAAGGACTGGCCATTCTCGCTGAGGCAGTCTGTCATGGATACCCGGCCTTCGCACTATGCCTATGAAATCGCCGAGCATCACAAGATCCTGCGATACGAGAGCATTGTCCGGGGAGGGCGCTCGGAAGACCAGCTTTTGCACGTACTGAAGTACAGGCTCGCTGAGGGCTTCCCATTCATGTTCGCCTTCCAGGCCTACAAAAGCTTCGAATCGGAGCACGTAGCGCAGACTGGCATCATGCACATGCCCAGGGACAAGGAAGAGGCCATGGGCTGGCACGCAGTGATGGCCGTAGGTTACGAGGACCAGCACAAACGCATACTTGTTCGTAATTCGTGGGGATGGAGCTGGGGCATCAAAGGTTACTTCTGGATGCCTTACGAATACATCGTGGATTCGAAGATTGCCGATAACTTCTGGGTCATGCGCGGAGTGACGCCTGAGATGGAAGAGTCAGCATCCAAATCCTGAGCGCTGCGCCCGATCTCGGCTGTCACGGATGCCCACTTAGAGGGACGCGGCGGGAGCTACTCAATGCGCGACAGTTCTTTGGCATAGAGCTTGTTGTTTGGGAATTCGGTGGCGAGGGCAGCTAACAGCGTCTTTGCGGTGTGACTGTCCTTGTCTCGCAAGGCTGCTACGGCAAGCAGCAGCCGCGCAAACGGGGCCAGATAACGGCCCTTGTCTGCGACCATGCGAAGCTCATCGATCCCCTGCTGCTTGTCGGTGTCAGAGCCAGTGAGCCGCAGCACCCAGCGAATGGGCGCCGGATTGACGCCTAACAGGTAATTCTCCGCGCCGAGCGACAGGTAGGCGTCGTAGCACGTCGGATCGAGGGTAAGCAGCTGTTGCGCCAGCACACGCGATGTCTTGATGTACCCCAGGCTTGCGATATTGCGCTTCTCGATCAGCGCAGCATAGTCTCCTCGCAGGCCATTCACCATCACCTTGGCAAATAAGGCATTTGTATCGTGCGGATTTTTTGCCAGCGCCTTGTCCGCCAAGGCCTCTCCCTCAGATAAATGCGAGTCGAACGCCACTTTGACGGAGGCATCGGGCATGAGCTTGGCCCGGTTCTCAAAGTGGCTATCGTCGACAAACAGGTCTGATTCCAAAATGTGCAGCCGTTCGAACTCTGCAAACAGATAGGCCGCAGCATCGGATACATAGCCCATCGGGTCATCGGGCTTCGATTGCTGGTACAGATGGAAGGTGTCGTGTGCGCCTTTGAAATTCAGGTTATACATCTGCCGAAAGCCGCTGTCGAGATTCAGCGCATCGGCGCCGGTCGCTGCCTGCGCCTGCGCGCCGATGCTGCACAGCATAGCCGCGACAAAGACCATTCTTAAGGATCGGGTTGGGCCACAGACTCTTATCACCGCTGATAATCCAGGTATTCGTTAGAACACCCTGGGGCGCAAAAGTTTCAGGTAGTTGTAAAGAGACGGTAAACATGCACGTTAGGTCGTGTCACGCCAGCCCATTTGAATCCCGTCTTCCGAAAAGGTAAGCTGCCTTGACCTGGATTCCTACTTTCTGGAGAACGACCTTGAGACTACAGCGTCTGCTGGGAAATGTCTTGCTCCTGGGCTTTGCCATGATCTTTGCTCTCTCGGCTTTCGGCAAGCAGGCGCCTGATGCCGCGAACGATGCCCGCCTGAAGAATGCTTATCGATTCGAGCGCGCCGGCTGGGTCTACGTGCATCTGGAGGGCTCGCCCTCCGACATTGGCTTCCAGCATGGCTACCTGCTCGCCCCCGAGATTGCCGACGGCTTTAAGGCAGTACAGTTCATGGACACCCATGACAGCAAGCGCGACTGGGCTTTCTTCCGTGACACCGCCCAGAATGTGTTGTGGCCCCATATCGAACCCGAATACCGGCAGGAGTTGCAAGGGATTGTCGATGGCCTCAAAGCGCGCGGCGTCACGCTCGATCTCTGGGATATCGTCGCGCTCAACGCCAAGGAAGAGATACCGGACTACTACATCCCGACTCTCGAACGTCAGCAGAAATCGCTCGCAACTGCCAAAAACAATCCCGGGCACTGCAGCGCGTTCGTCGCCACCGGCCCATGGACAAAAGATCACAAACCGGTCATAGCGCATAACAACTGGAGCAGCTTTCCCGACGGCTCGCGTTGGACAGTCGTCTTCGACATCGTTCCCGCCAAAGGCTATCGCATGCTGATGGACGGTTTCCCCGGCATTATCGTCAGTGATGACGACTTCACGATAAATTCAGCGGGCCTGACCGTCACCGAGACGACGATCAGCGGGTTCTCGCTCTACGATCCCAACGGCATTCCCGAATTCGTTCGCGCCCGCAAGGCCATGCAATATGCCAGCTCCATTGACGACTTCGTGCGCATCATGCTCGACGGTAACAACGGCGGCTACGCCAACGACTGGCTGTTGGCCGACAACAAGACCGGCGAAATCGCGCGCTTCGAGCTGGGACTGAAGATCCATCGCGTGTGGCGGACCAAGGACGGCTACTTTGTCGGTTCGAATTTCCCCAGCGATCCGGAACTGATCCGCAAAGAAACCACTTTCAATCCCAATGATCCCGCCAGCTCGATGAATGCCCGCCACAAGCGCTGGGACGACTTGATGGCGCAAGACAAAGGCCAGATTGATGTTGCCCTCGCGCAGCAGTTCCTCGCGGACCATTGGGACAGCTACCAGAACAAGCAGCAGGCCAATGAGCGCACGCTGTGCGGTCACCTCGAAGATTCGCCGCGCGGCATGCCCGAGTGGGACCGCACGCCGTACTATCCTGACGGCGCCGTTACCGGCAAAGCCGCCGACAGCACCATGATGAAGAACATGGAATTCACAGCCCGCGCCGGCCATCCCTGCGGAGAGGATTTCATCGCCGACAAGTTCCTCGCCGCACACTCGCAGTACAACTGGATGCGACCTGTGCTGAAAGACATGAAGGGTAATCCATGGGCCGAGTTCAAGTCGGGCGAGAAGCCGGCAGTCGCGCAGTAGTTCGTTCTAAGCAAATGCAGGCTACCCTGAACGGAAACTTCACCGGCAGGACCCTCTTCCCTCGGCGGCGCTTTTCAGCGATGCTATACGTGAGTTCCGCTGAGGTTCCCATGGCCGACATTACCAACACCTGGAATACGAAGATCAAACAGCACAGCGAGCGTTCCGTTCCCGACCGGGCGCAGGAATTTCTCACTTCCGGCCGGGTCGCTCACCTTGGATTCGAATTCGAGGGCCGGCCCTATGTGATTCCCATGCTGTACGAGTATTCGACCAAGCGGCCGGACCGGCTCTATCTGCACGGGGGCCCGTCCAGCCGCGTGCTCGATGCCCTCGT
Source organism: uncultured Acidobacteriaceae bacterium (assembly GCA_963846815.1). Lineage (GTDB taxonomy): Bacteria > Acidobacteriota > Terriglobia > Terriglobales > Acidobacteriaceae > CAVVDY01. The sequence goes on from CAWJXG010000001.1 coordinate 1,924,375, forward strand.
CTCGGGCATTCCGATATGTGCAACGGTGACAGAACTCGACGGACTGGTGTACTCGCGCGACGCGAAGTATCATTCGGCAAACTACCGTTCGGTAATGTGCTTCGGACGCGGCCGCCTGCTTGAAGATGAAGAGCAGAAGCGCACAATGTTCGAAGAGATGACGTTGCGCTACTTCCCCGGCCGCACCGCCGGACGCGACTACATCCCCGCGACGCCTGCTCATCTTGCAACCACCATGGTGATCGAGGTGTTTATCGAAGAGATGAGCGCCAAGATGCGCGAAGGCGGACCGATGGGGCCTCACGACAGTGACGACAGCGCGCTGGGCACCCGCGGCGTAGTTGATCTGTGATCTACTAGCCCGGGATCTATTCGCCCGGCCTCAGCACCAGCGTCTGATCCAGCCGGAAGTACATCTCCGCTTCCGCCGGCACCTTGACTTGCTTGCCGCGAGTAAAGAGCTGCGTGAGACCGCCGCTGACCGCGCCGGCAGCCGCCCCAATACCCGCGCCTTTGCCGCCGCCAAAGATGCCGCCGAACATGGCGCCGAGGCCTGCGCCTCCACCGGCGAATTCCAGTGTGCGTTTGTTGGCGCCTAGTCCAGCCCGACCTTTTTCAGCTTCGTCGGAAGTCATCACCCGGTAGTGTTTCCCGTGGAGATCGACCGAATAGAGCGCAAGTATCAGCTCATGGGTGCCAGCAGCGCCCCCACCCTTTATCTCCTGCACCACAAGCTTGGCCGGCGTTCCCTCGTGTATCGCCACAGCTCCTTCTGAATCGGTAACCGGTCTGACAATGGTTGCCGAGTACAGTTGTCCGGGATGTGAGCTGGTCGAGTCAATGTACTCGTCGGTACGGATGGCGATCTCTCTTCCATACGGAATGACCTTGTCCTGCGGCAGCGTGACCGGCTTCTCGGGAGCCAGTAAGACCAGGACTCGAACATCATCCAACGGGAACTGATATCCGATTCCGCTCGAACCGGAAAATGAAATAGGATCGCTGCCCGTGTACTTCCCCGAATAGCTGCGGCCGTTCTTCAGCGTGACGGTGGCCCCGTTGTCAGTGAAGGCCAAGGAGTGAACGTCCTTGCGCGGAAAGCTGTACTTCACTCCATGGGTATCGGTAAATGTGATGACATCCGTCCCGGTCATGTGTCCCGAGTAACTGGCGCCGTCGCGCAACACTACGGTGTCACAAAAGGCCGGCGAGGTCAGTAGAAGCACAAAGAGTGTGGAAAGCAGAAATGCGTATCGCCGCACGCGATTCTCCTTGTTGAAATTCAATTTAGATGAGGAGCGGCAGAGCCGCTCGAAGATGTGCCTGCACTTTACCACTTACTATCGGGAACTCGCCAGCAGCTACTCCGATTCCAGCACCAGGTAGCTGAGCACGCCATCGCGTTCGATTTGCAGGACAACCGGCGCGTCCGGCTTTACGTCGCGCAATTTCTCGCGCAGCTCCGCGATGTTTTTCACCGGCTGACCATTGACGCTGTGAATCACGTCGCCAGGTTCGGGGCCTTCTCCCAGCAGCGCAGCCGTAGGAGTTTTGGCTGCCACCACCACTCCGCTCGGAATCCTCAGGTCGGGCAGCATCTGCTTCAGTTCGCCGTTTAAGCTGACTCCCACCACACCGAGCCGAGCCACTAGATTATCGGGCCCGGTCACCAGATCGGCGAATCGCTGCGGATCGTCGGCCCTTTCAATCAGGGTCACTGAATAGTCCAGCGTCTTGCCCCCGCGCAGCACCTCGATCTTGGTCGTTTGGCCGACCTTATACTCCAGCAGGTCGAGTGCGAACTGGCGAACATTGATGACCGGCTTGCCGCCAATGCTTGTCACCACATCTCCAACTTTCAGACCGGCCTTAGCCGCCGGAGAATCCGGCGTCACGTCTTCCAGCAGCACGCCGCGAGCGGTCGGCAGATTCAGGCCTTCTGCCAGATCCGGTGTTATGGAACGCACCATCACTCCGATCTCTGCCCGATGCACGTGGCCCTGGGTGCGCAACTGCTCGTAGATGTTCTTCACAACGTTGCTTGGAATCGCGAAGCCGAGGCCTTCGTTTCCACCTGACTCCGTCAGGATGAAGGTGTTGATGCCGACCACTTTGCCGTCGACGTCCACCAGCGGGCCGCCACTGTTCCCAGGATTGATGGGCGCGTCCGTCTGTATGTAGATCGCGGGATTGTCGGGATCGATCTGGCGCTCGGTTGCGCTGACCACGCCCATGGTGACCGAATTTTCCAAACCCAGCGGACTACCGAAGGCAAACACCACCTGCCCCTGCTTCAACTGGCTGGAATCGGCAAACTGCAACGCCGGCAGGTCCTTCATGTCGATCTTGATGACTGCAATGTCCGACTGCGTGTCCACGCCGATCAGTTTGGCCTCTATGGGACCATGGATATCCGCCATCTCAGCCGCCTGCTTCATGCCCTGCAAACGAACGCGGATCCTGTGCGCACCTTGCACAACGTGCGCATTGGTGACGATGTATCCATCCGCCGTCAGGATCACGCCGGCGCCAATCCCGCGCTGCGGTGTGAGGTAGTCTGTCGCCGTATCCGTCTTGTCACTGTCACTGTCGCTATCGTTGCTGTCGGTGCTGAGACCGTAGCCAACCGTAACCACCTGCACCACCGACTTCGTCACCGCACTCGAAAGTTCCTGTACCGACTGGCTGAAAAGATGTAAGGGATCATTGTGTATGAGTTGTACGGGGGCAGGGGGCGCTGCCGGCGACGCGGTCTGGGCGTAAGAGGCTACGCCGAAAACCAACAATAATAGGCCGATGGAAACGGGGCGCTGACTAGCGGGCATGAACATGATTGTAAGCTGGATCCGATTGGCGATGCTCTTTGCATTTCCCGGAAACCTCTCTGTAGGTTCCAGATTTACCGCGGCATCTGCCAGCGCAATCCCACGCTCACCACAATCGGCTGTCCGAGGTTTACGTAAGGGGTGCGCGCTATTTCGTAAGTACTGTTGGTTAGGTTGTCGGCCGCCAAGAAGACCTCGAAGCCCTTGGGCAGCGGGTGCGACACGCTGCCGCTCATGACGAAGTACGATCCCAGCGGCAGCAGATTCTGATCGTCATCGTATTCGTTGCTGGCGGCGCGCCCTTGCAGTGCGACCAGGAAGTGCCGAGGCGCAGCCCAAGTCGCCTGGAAGCTCACCGCATTTCGCGGAACCAGTGGAATCAGGTTTCCGACCAGCGCAGGGTTTGCAGGAAATGAGATCACGGTGGAGTCGGTGAATTGGTAAGCAGCCGAAAAACGGACGCTGTTGGTGACGCGAAAATTGGCGCCAATCTGAAATCCCGGAGCCCGCGTCTCGCCCAGATTCTGCCGCTGCCGGAGAATCACTCCATTCGACACGTTTAGAGTTACGTTCGATATCGGAGTCGTGACATACCCCCAAAAGAACGTCCCGTTGAGGGTGAGACGATCATGAAACATCGTCGTCCGCGCGCCCGTCTCGAAGCCTTCGAAATGCTCTGCCTGCAGATACGGGTTCGCCAGCGTCTGCACATTTCCCACCCGAAAACCGCGGTATAACTCATTGAGCGTCGGCGCCCGGAACGACCGATATCCCGACGCATACAGCACCACACTATCGTTCATCCGGTAGGCCAGCGTCCCTCGCGGATCGAAAGAGTTCTGCCCGCGCGGGGGATAGTAAATCGTCGATATCTGCCCGCCGATCGGGGTTCGCGACGAGCTGGCGTCGAAGTTGCTCCATAGGTCTTCGCGTCCCGAAACCGAAAGCGACCAGCGCGGCGCGAGTTGCAGAAGGCCTTCCACGAACGCGCCCAACGACTGCTGCCGTCCACCATTCGCGAGGTTTGCCGTGGGTTTGCCAACCGCGTAAGAGGTTTCCAGGCTCCAACCCTGCACATCCTGACCATCTGCCCCAGCCAGCAGGCTGAACTTCGCATTAATCGCCTTCGACCACTGCGCGATGAACCCCATCTGCTGCACCGGAACATACTGGTTGTTCGTCAGGAACTCCTGATCGCGCGATGGGCTGACAGACGAAAATGTCTGATGGTAGTTCTGTGTTCCTCCGAACAGGCGCACCGTGAACAACCCAGCGGTTTCGGATTGGTAATCGGTTCCAAAGCCTAGCTCGCGAAGCGTGGTGGAGTTGATTTGCAGTGGGGTGCCGTTGTCGCGGTTCTCACCGTAAAGCGAACCATTGAGAAACACCCGGCCCTTGTCGCCGAGAAAACGTTCCACCTGCAGGTCTCCGGTGGCATGTTCGGAGGAGACCGGAGTATCAACAGTCCCTCGAATATTTGCCGGTACATCTATGTACCCATTGGTGTTAAATCCCTCAGCGCTTCCCGATACCGCCCACTGCCCCACGCGCACTCCACCAAATACGGAGCCGAGTGGAGTGTTGTCGCTGCCAAACGAAACCTGCGCGGCGAAGTTGGTTTCTATTGCCGAACGCGTCTCCAGGTTAATGACCCCGCCTAGCGCATCGTTGCCGTAGAGCGAAGAGATTCCGCCGGGAACCACCTGCGCTTCGTCCAGTGAAGCGACTGGCACTCGTCCCCAATAAATCCATCCGCCAAAGGGATCGTTGATGGGGATACCATCCTGTAGAACCAATGCACGACTGGAGCCATTGGCCCCCAGACCACGCAGCGAGACCCCCTGCGAAGTCGGATTTGCTGTCATACTGCCCGAGCGGCGTAACAGCGAAAAGCCTGGCACCTGGCGCAACTTGTCGTCGACTGTAATCGCTCCATACTGCTGAAGTTGAGCTGCTGGCAGTACGGTCGTGCTGGGCTGCAGTTCCAGATCGTTGGCCCCGGTAGGCAAGATCGATGTGCGAACCGCAGTGACGTCGAGAGTCTGCTCGATCGCCGCCGGAGGCAAAATGATGAGCAATTGTTTTTCGCCGGCGTCCCACGGTTGCGTGACGGTAGCAAATCCGGCCGCAGAAACCGTGAGCGAGCCCGAAGCACCACTCACTGCAGGGAAGGTAAACACGCCGACGCCGTTAGCCGTCTGCCGGAGCACGTTGCCGGCGACATTCAGTTCAACCTGGGCGGACGGGACAACGGCTCCACTGCGATCTTTCACTGTGCCGGAGACGAGTTCACTGGCGTGGCATGGAATACACAGACTAAGAGCGACCAGCACGACCATCGCGATCTCAGAGGAGAAGGCCAAGATGGAGAGGCGGCTGCGCAGACTCGGGCAAGGCAAGATCATCCGACAACGAGTTTAGCTGAGATCGCTCGTCGCGCCGGAGGTCCTGCTGTTCCGCTGAAATTTCAAGGCTTGAAGGAGCTCCGATGCAAACCCGCCAAAAACGGCGGCCGGACAGTAGGACGATCCTATAGCGGCAAAGTGCAATTTTTTGCAAAAATATGTTGGTCGACTGCGGGAATTGTGCTACTATGCTGCCGCTTTGCTGCGTGAGAGGAGGAACATTTCTATGAAGTCTTGCGCTGTTCGCATGTCTGTGATCTTTGCGTGCGTTGCCCTCTGTGCGAGCGTCTCGAACGCAACTGTGGTTCTGGGCGGCACGGCTCAAACCTACATCCAACAAGCCTTGCAGACACTCAACGTGCCATTTACAGATGTAAACAGCATGTTCGTCGACCCGACCGGCTATGGTGCCGGGGACACGATCATCCTGTCGGAAGACGGCGGGACCGACAACGCTTACGACTACACCAACTTCCTCAATGCCGGCGGTCACCTGATCGTGATGGGCGGCAGCAACTATGATCCCTACCGCGCCTGGGTTGGCAACTACTTCAACACCACCAACACCCAGAACGGGTGGTACACCGATGGTGCATGGCACAAGGACGGCAACTTCCAGCAGACCCAGTACATGCCCAGCGACTACACCTTCAACAATAACTCGATGACCTATCACATGCTCACGTTCTTGCCGACGCAGGACACCTTGCTGCTTGGCCATGACGATGAGCCGGCGGAGATTGCTGCCATCCGTGGCTACGGAAACGGCGGTTTCTTCTATTACATGGCCTTCGATCCCGGCCCGTACTCAGGTGATTCGGGCGATTTCAATAACTGGACCGTGCCCTTCATCGAGAGCGCGTTGGATGCACAGTCTCCGGTTCCTGAGCCGGGTACCCTTGCCCTTCTCGGCACCTCGCTGCTGTCGATGGGCTTCTGGCGCCGCCGGAAGTAGCGTCTCTTCGGTCGCAAAGCAACACCCTCAGCGGGGATGCCGGCAGGCATCCCCTTCATTTGTACCGGCTATTGACAGTCGGAATGGCCGCCGCTGGTCACTGCGCCGTGCTCGGCAGCCCATTCCAGGAATTCTGCGGGCGCATTTCGCACCTGCTGCAGGCTGGTTCCCTTCACGCTCTTGATGTCTTGCCATTTGATATTCGCGAGATCGGTGTTCCCCAGATCAGCGCCATCCAACGTGGTACCTGCAAGATCGGCGCCGCTCAGGTTTGCTGAGCAGAAGTCGCCCTCTCCAAGGTCTGCGTCTTCAAAGTCTGCCTTGCTCAAGTTGCTGTTGCGGAAGTTTCCGGAATGAAGGTTGGCGCTATTGAAGTCGGCGTTGTCGAAATCGCTGTTACGGGCGTCCACTGCGTTGAAGTTTCCCCGCACCAGCCGCGCCCCCGGCAGACGCACGCCTTGCAGAAATGCACCCCCCACATCCACCCCGACCAGCGGAACGCCATCGGCATTTAACTCCTGCAGGGCCTCGATTCTCCCGCCGCTGCCACCTTTGCCCTGCGCCGTATTGATGACCTGCCACGCCTGATAGTGCTTCTGCTGCAGGCGGTCGCCGGACTCGCTGAAATAGAAGATAACTGCAATCAGGATGGAAAAACTTCCCATATAGTCGAGGACTTCCAGAAATGACCATCGGCTCAACAGATACGCCAGCCATTCAAAGGGAAACTCAATGGCAACGAACGGTAACATCCAGGCGCTAGCCATTGCGGCACGTCGTTCTCTCCACGACTGGGGACGCTCTCTAGGTGCGTGCACTATCATCTCTTTGCTATAGCTCCTCTCAATACCACAATTCCTGTTGCGGAAACTCGGCTACTCTCCCAAAGCACCATAAATCAACATTTTCTCGTCGCTCATGAAATTGACAAAACTTCTGTAACTTTCGCCGGGAAAGTACGTCTTAACGCACAGTAAGACGGCATGGTAAATTGCTGGACACTAATTTGCCGTGGCGAAATCCGGCCAACGCAGCACAGGTGGGGTCAGTCGAAAGAGGACACAGAAAAAGATTCGCTTTCGGGCGCAATCCCGAAAGCCACCCCGCACGTATTCAATCTGGGTGAGGTCAAATCGACACTGGCCTGCTCCAACAACAAAAGGTAGAGGAGAAGTCACAAATGACGAAATCCATGAAGTCCCTGATGATGACCGCCGCTCTGGCCGGTTTCATGACTGGCGGCAACGCCTTTGCGCAGACCGCTTCCACCAACCACGCTGTTTCTTCCGCCGACAACGGCTCGTACGCGGCTGATTTCTCGAAAGACAAACACGCCTGCAAGGGACAGAACTCCTGCAAGGGCAAGGGCGGCTGCAAGACGGGTGACAACGGCTGCAAGGGCAAGAATTCCTGCAAGGGCAAGGGTGGCTGCGCCACTGACGGCTCCAACCCTCACTAAAAGTCATCCGGTCAATGAACCCGGGTGGGGCCGGAGCCGTGCAGCTTCGGCCCGCTGTTTCAGTCTTTGCACGACGTACGACGGCGCGTGATTTTGCCGTAGATAAGGCCTGCTTCAGCGCATCATGCCAGCTAACCGCTTCAATGGTTTCACCGAATACGGAGTCGGGATCGGACTGCGTATTCCCCACTACAATCACATTCTCGAAAAGAAGCCCGTAGTCGACTGGTTCGAAATTATCTCCGAGAATTTCATGATCGACGGCGGTCGCCCGCTGCACATTCTCGATCAGATTCTCGAACAGTATCGCGTTGTCCAGCACGGCGTCTCGATGTACTTCGGCTCGGTCGAACCGCTTAACCGCGAACATCTGAAGCGGCTGAAGGCGCTGGTTCGCCGCACCAATACTCCCTGGCTGTCGGACCACCTCTGCTGGGGAAGCGTTGACGGCTCGTACTCGCATGACCTGTTGCCCATGCCCTATACCTTTGAGGCGGCAGAGAAGACGGCGCAGAAGATCCGGGCAGCCCGCGACTTCCTGGAAGTTCCGGTCGTGGTGGAGAACGTCAGCAGCTATGCCGAGTTCCACGCTTCCGAGATGACGGAGTGGCAGTTCCTCACTGAAGTGGTGGAGCGCGCCGATTGCGGCATTTTGCTCGACGTCAACAATATCTATGTCTCCTCGCGCAATCACAACTTCGACCCCTTCGAATATGTGAACAGCGTCCCGCACGACCGCGTGGCACAGATCCACATCGCCGGACACTCAACATTTGAGAAATACATCCTCGACACGCATGACCATCCAGTGATTGATCCGGTGTGGGAACTATATGCGCGCGCCATCGAATTGACTGGCCCCACGGCAACCTTGCTGGAATGGGATGACCGAATCCCTTCCTTCGACGAAGTGCATGGTGAGGCGCTCAAGGCCAACCGCTATATCATCGAAAAAGTGGGTGCGTGATGTCGCTCGATCACATTCAGCGCGGCATGTTCAATGCCATCCGCCAGCCGCTCACGGCGAATGAAGGCATGCGGCGCCGCTCGCGCGACGGCAAGTCAATGCGCGCAGTGGCCGACGAACTTATCAAGCCCAACGACCGGCTTACCTCCTTCGAGCGGCTCGAACTCTACAACCGCCAGTACTGGTTTCGGATTCTCTCGGCATTGTCGGAAGATTTTCCGGGACTGCGCGCCATCATCGGAGAGAAGCGCTTCGACAAAATGGCTGTCGAATATCTCTACGACTGCCCGTCGCGTTCGTTTACGCTGCGCAATCTGGGATCGCGCCTGGAGTTATGGCTGCGGGACCATTCCCAGCATATCGCTGGTCACGAACAGATCGCGCTCGACATGGTCCGGCTGGAGTGGGCCGAGATCGAAGCCTTTGACGAAGCCTCGAAGCCACGCCTTACCGAAGCCGACCTGCCCGCGCTGGGCCCCGATCCAAAATTCGAGCTGCAGCCCCATATAAGGCTGCTTGAGCTGAATTATCCGGTTGACGATCTTCTCATCCGCGTGCGCCGCGAGCTGGTGGAAAGCGACATCGTCAGCAACGCCGTGACCGAGCGCGTTCATTCGCGCACGAAACGCCGCCGCCTGCCCGCAGCCGAGCGCATTTTTCTGGCGGTCCATCGCGCTGACAACAGCGTTTATTTCAAACGTCTCGACCGGCCGGCATCCACAATTCTTTGCGCGCTACGAGACGGCAAGTCGCTCTCCGAAGCGATCGATGACGTTGACTGGAGTGGACAAGCGAGTGACGAAGCCATGGCTGACGTTCAGAAATGGTTCGCCTATTGGTCGGCCGCGGGATGGTTTTGCAAGTAGCTTTTTCCGGGCTTTGGACTCAGACCACCGGTAGCGGACGCCGCGAGGATTGAAAGTCATGAAAATGCTCCAAAAGCTCTACGCGCGGTTGGTAACCTGCGCCAACTCTCTGCAGTCGTTGTTCCTGCTCTTCGTACGGCTTTACTGGGGATGGCAGTTCGCCATTGACGGCTGGGGTAAGCTGCATAATCTCGGCGGAGTCACCGAATACTTCGGCAGCCTGGGATTGCCGGCGCCGGGTCCGACGGCAGTGTTTATCTCACTCCTCGAACTGGTTGGCGGAATTCTGCTTGCGGTGGGACTTGGAACGCGCTTCATCGCTCTCTTGCTTACCGGCAATATGACGGTGGCCTATATCACGGGTGATCGCGAAGCGCTGCTGTCGTTCTTCTCTGATCCCGACAAGTTCATCGCGGCGGCGCCGTTCTCCTACTGGCTGGCGTCGCTGATCGTGCTGGTCTTCGGGCCGGGGGCCTACTCCGTCGATGCTTTGATTGAGCGTATGCGCTCTTCCAAAGCATCCAATGTGGATACTGCAAATTCCGGGATGGCGGCTTGAAGCGTGGGCCGCGGGCCGATAGGGTATCTCTGAAGTTCCGAATTCTAGTGGCGATTTTGGCTTTGGGCTCTGCCCTGGCGCTGGGAGTCTTGGTGTCGCAACCGGTCTCAGCTATTTCTACACAATCGATCTCCGCGTGCGGCGCCAGCATCGACGTCCGTTTCGACAATGATTCGAAGAGCGTCTCCAACCACGCCCTGCTGAACTGGATCCAGCGCGCCTCAACTGCGGTCTGCACCTACTATGGCAAATTCCCGGTCCCCCACCTGCGGCTTCAGGTGCATGTGCGCGGTACCGATGGCGTTCATCATGGCGTGACCTACCCTGCCGATAACGGCGGCCTCATTCGCATCTCCGTAGGCGCCGCGACCACGCAGGCGGAACTGGACTCAGACTGGATGATGACCCACGAGATGATCCACCTCGCTTTTCCATCCATGGCAGAAGACCATCACTGGATCGAGGAAGGTATCTCGACCTATGTCGAGCCCATAGCGCGAGTGCAAGCCGGCCAGCTCACCGCCCAGAAGATGTGGCACGACGTGGTTCGCGACATGCCGCAGGGCGAGCCCGAGTCCGGCGATCAGGGTCTGGACCACACGCCCACCTGGGGACGCACTTACTGGGGCGGCGCAATGTTTTGTCTGCTCGCCGACGTCCGCATTCGCGAGCAGACTCACAATCGCAAGGGCTTGCAGGATGCCCTGCGAGGCATTGTGGATGCCGGTGGCAATATCACTGACGACTGGGAGATCGAACATGCATTCGAAGTCGGCGACAAAGCCACCGGCACGACTGTGCTCATGGATCTTTATAAGCAGATGCGCGATAAGCCGGCGCCTGTCGACCTTCCCGCGCTGTGGCAGAAGCTGGGCATTAAGCGCAGCAGCGACGGCTCCGTCGAGTTCGTGAACTCAGCTCCGCTCGCCAACATTCGCGAGGCCATCACGCGCGCGCCCGCGGCAACCAAATAGGTGACGCGGATTGCAGGGATGCAGACCTGGATCGTGAGGCTCCTCACCCCCCCTTGCGTGCGGGCCTTGCCCTATTTGGGCTTTATGTTCTGGTTAATGTGAAAAAGATTTTGGGGATCGTACTTCGCCTTAATCTCCGCCAGCCGGTCGTAATTGCTCCCGTAGCTCGCTCTGACCTGGTCGTCTCCGCCCGGCTCTTCGCCTTCCGGCATGAGAAAATTCAGATACGCGCCACCACTGGAGTGGGGATGTAGGGCCTGCCAATAGCCTCTGGCCCATTCCCGAAGACCATTCAACTTCTTCGGATCAGGATCAACCCCCACAATCACACTGGCGAAGTTCGCATCACGATGTCCCCAGGCCGTAGCCTGGTTCGATACCCGGTGTGCCGCTCCATCGATCGGATAGAGGTGCATTGTCGACCACATTGACGGCAGTTGCTTGGCAAACTCCACCGCTTGGCCGATGGCCTCATTCGGGATCTGCTTGAAGAAATCTGCCTTCCAATACCACTGCAGGCCGGCCGGGTACAAACCGTCAAACATGCTTTGCAGCATCGGGTGAGGAATGGGACCAACCAGGTCCAGTTTGGGAGGGTGGGCTTTGCGGACCGGAGCAAAGACGGTGTCCGCTTTGTCGTGCGGGCCAAGATAGCACCACACGATACCGCACATCTTCTTGAGGTGCAGTTCTTCTGGAAAAGGCGGCGCCGGCGGCACTGTCATGAATGCGAAGAATCCGCTCAGGTCCTGCGGCGCATTCAAAATGAAGTCTTGATACCACCGCAGCATCTCCGGGGCCTGCTCCAGGTCCCAGAGCATCGGGCCGCCGATATCCGTATGGACCGGATAAGCGCGGAACTGGAATGCCGTAGCCACACCAAAGTTCCCTCCCCCGCCTCGAATCGCCCAGAAGAGGTCGGAGTTCTGGTTCTCACTGCAGGTGACAAAATTGCCATCGGCGAGTACGACATCTGCCCCCAGCAGACTGTCGATGGTGAAGCCGTACTTTCTTGTGAGATAGCCAGGCCGCCGCCCAGGGTAAGGCCGCCTACTCCGGTCGACGACACGAAACCGGTCGGAACCGCGAGCCCGAAGGGATGTGTCGCGTGGTCCACGTCGCCCCACACACAGCCGCCGCCGACGCTCACGGTCGCAGCCTTGGGATCGACGCGCACATAGCGAATTCGCGAGAGGTCGAGCACCAGCGCGCCCTCCCAAACGCCTAGTCCGCCGGCATTGTGGCCGCCGCCGCGGACGGCAATTTCCATCTTGTTTTCACGTCCGAAGTTCACGGCCGCCATCACGTCTGCCGCGTCCGAGCAGTAGGCGACCAGAGCGGGGCGCCGGTCGATGCATGCGTTGTAAACCTTGCGCGCTGCATCGTACTGTGCGTCGCCTGGGGAAACGATCTCACCTCGAAATTGGGAGCGAAGCGGTGCGAAATCCATGGAAGTCATACGAGTCTCCATAAACGGCAGTTACCTCTGCCAATTCGTAAATAATCGCCAGCCGAGACTAGCGCCATCACGATTGCGCTACAGCATGGTTCAGGAATGGCCCGACAACATTCGTTGCAACTACTGAGGAAAATTGCTTATCAGAAGACACCACGGCCAGGATTTATGAAACGGGGAGCAGACTTGCGAAGAGCCCTAAGAACTCGCCCACGTCGGCACGAAATTGCCCCGACCGAACGCATGCGGACTAGCCTAGCGCCGTCCTTTACCAGTGTCAAACGCAAGAGTGCGACTTTTTTTTGACTTGGATTGCCGGCAATGAGAGCGATCGAGAGTTGCACCCCGTCGGTAGGCTCTGAACTCGGTGGATGCCAATCTACGCCACCTTGGGGCGAGGAGAAACTCCTCCCCAGCTTCGTGCTCCGCTTTTCGACTGCTTGTTATAATCACACAACTTCGTCAATCGACAGGAATACGATCTTGGTGTTTTCTTCTCAAAAGGAAGAAAGTGAAGACCTCAGCGGACCCGAAAAATCTGACGCCGTTCTTCGCAATCGGGTCACCGAACTGGAATCGCTGTTCGCCAACGCTCCCGTCGGATTCGCCTTCTTCGACCGCGAACACCGCTATGTCAGCATCAATCAGCATTTGGCGGACATTAACGGAATACCGATCGCCGAGCATATCGGCCGGCCCATCTCCGAGGTAACCCCCGTCAATGCCCGCATCGTCGAGCCAATTCTCGATGAAGTATTCCGCACCGGCCAGACGATCGAACGTCAGATTGAAGGAGAAACCCCGAAACTGCCGGGAGTGGTCCGTCACTGGATCACCGGGTTCTTCCCGGTTTTTACTGGAGATTCGCAGCCATACTCCGTCGGCGCTTGTGTGGTCGAAGCCACTGACCGCATAGCCACCGAAGAGGCCCTGCGTGAGAGTGAAGAGCGCTTTCGCACGCTCGCCGACAACATCTCACCCTTCGCATGGATGGCCGACGCCACCGGGTCCCTCTTCTGGTACAACCAGCGCTGGTACGACTACACCGGCACCACGTTTGAGGAAATGCAGGGCTGGGGCTGGCAGAAGGTTCATCATCCCGACCACCTTCAGCGCGTACTCGAAAAGTTCAAAAGCCACGTTCAAGCCGGGAAGGCATGGGAAGACACCTTCCCTCTGCTCGGAAAAGACGGTAACTACCGCTGGTTTCTCTCGCGTGCCATGCCCATTCGCGACGAGCAAGGGAAGGTTGTCCGCTGGTTCGGCACCAATACCGACATCACCGAACAACGCGATGCCGAAGAAGCGCTGCGCGAAAGCGAAGAGCGCCTGCGGGCCTTTGTCAGCGCCAGCTCCGATGTCGTCTATCGCGTGAATGCCGACTGGACCGAGATGCGTCAGCTCTCCGGGCGCGGTTTCGTCTCCACTACCCACGAGCCAGCAAAGGATTGGATTCAAGGCTACATTCATCCTGATGATCAGCCCCGAGTTCTGAACGCTATTAAGAATGCTCTCCAGACAAAGGGTCTTTTTGAGTTGGAACATCGCGTCGTCCGCGTCGACGGCAGCCTGGGGTGGACGTTGTCTCGCGCCGTCCCGTTATTGAACGCCGACGGCGAAATCACTGAGTGGTTTGGAGCAGCCAGTGATGTCACCGCCCGCAAGCGCGCCGAGGATGCTCTCATCCGCAGCGAGAAGCTTGCTTCGGTTGGGCGCATGGCTTCCACCATCGCGCACGAGATCAACAATCCGCTCGCCGCAGTCATGAATCTGCTTTTCCTCGCACAACATCACCGAAATTGCCCTCCGGAAGTGCGGGAAGACTTGACCAAGGCCGAGGCCGAGCTGAAGCGGGTTTCGCATATCACTCGCCAGGTGCTCGGGTTTTACCGCGACTCATCGCGTCCTGAAACGGTTTCGCTTTCCGCCGTGCTCGAGGAGGCGCTGGCACTCTTTGAAGCTAAAGTTGCGGCCAAGGGGGTTGAGATCAGAAAGGATTACCGTCATCCGGTCCGTCTCCATACTGTCGCCGGAGAAGTGCGGCAGGTGTTCTCGAATCTCATCGCCAACAGCCTCGACGCAGTCTCCGATGGCGGCACGCTCACGCTGCGCGTTGACTACCACCACCATTCCGGAACACGCTTCGCCCGCGTGGCGATAGCTGATAATGGCAAGGGTATTGAACCCGCTGTCTTTCCCCGCATCTTTGAGCCGCTGTTCACCACCAAGGAGTCTTTCGGTACCGGTCTTGGTCTATGGGTGAGTAAGCAGCTGGTCGAAAAGCACGGAGGCTCGATTCGCTTTCGCTCCAGCACCGCGCCGGCACACCGGGGAACTATGTTCGTTGTCCTTTTTCCAAGCTCTTCGAGTGACGCGGCATCCTGACGTTCGCAGCCGGAGGCACTACAGCATTGAGCTGATTCACCCAGACATCCGATTCGGAACGAGACATTTATTCGATACCGGAAGAGAAATCCTCGACACTCGTGACTTTTTAACCGTGGTATAAGTCCGCAGGGGGTAACTATGAAAGTACTCGTTGCCGGAGCCAGCGGTGCCATCGGTCAACCCATTGTTGCCGAACTTCTTCGACGCGGCCATATTGTCACTGGCATTGCGCGCTCTACCGATCGTCTGCAAAACATGGCAAAGCTGGGAGCGCACGTCTTTGCCGTCGACGTCTTCGATCGCAACGCTCTGGAACACGCTGTACGCCGCTCGGAAGCCGAGGCGGTAATCGACGAGCTCACTTCCCTGCCCGCGGTTCCTGCCGACCTTCCTAAGTCGCTTCCGGGTGATCGCAGGCTGCGCATCGAAGGCGGAGAGAACTTGCTTGAGTGTGCCAAAGCTGCCGGTGTGCGGCGCTATCTGCAACAGTCCAGCGGATTTTTCCTCGAACCGGGCGAAGGACTTGCCACCGAGTCCGCAGGATTTGCGGTTGGAGCCAGTCCCAATGTCACTTTCAGTGCCAAGACTTATCAACAACTTGAGGCGCGACTATTTGACTCTCAACTGCAGCCCGTTGCCCTGCGCTACGGATTCTTCTATGGCCCGGGCACGTGGTATCACCGCACCGGGGCCGCGGCGGAGCAATTTCACAACCGGGAGATGCCGATCATCGGCCAAGGCCAGGGTATCTGGTCGTGGATCCATGTCGAGGACGCAGCCGCCGCCACCGTCACCGCGCTTACCGCCGAGCCCGGAATCTACAACATCGTCGATGACGATCCTTCACCCGTAAGCCGCTGGGCCCCGGCGTTTGCGAAGTGGGTGAATGCTCCGCCGCCGCCCCGGATCTCAGAAGCCCAGGCCCTTGCCGCAGCGGGGCCCGACGCGGTTTATTACCAGACGAGGCTGCGCGGCGCCTCCAACAAAAAAGCGCGAGAGCTTTTGAGTTTCCATCCCCGCCGGCTGGAGTGGCTGGAGTAAAATTCGGCGAATTGCGAGGCTCAGAGATTGGGAGCCATGGCGGCGTCGCTTTTGGCTGACATTCTCCTCTTACCCACCCAGTACAGGCCTGCTCCCGTGCCCACCAGCACCACGCTCAGGAGTATGACCTTGATCACCGCCAGAGCCTTATTCGGTTCGCTCGCATCGGGAATCACCGAACCCATGATCACCAGTACGGTCGCCGAGAAGCCTACGACGGCAACGACGATGGCGCTGCGCCGGCCGCCAGGAATACGTACCACCCCCGGCTCCACAGGCTTAGCTTGCAGACGAATCAACGCCGCGAACATGAACAAATAAGGAAGAAACGTGGCAATCACGGTTGTGCTTATCAGTATCTGGTAAGCGCCACGGATGCTGCTACCCGCCTGACCCATCACAGCGAATACGACCGTGCACAGCGCCTGCACGATCAGCGCGACATACGGTGTTCCCCAACGAGGGTGGACGCGCGCAAATGCCGGCGGGAGATAACGATCGATGCCGACAACAAACGGTATCCGCGCCACCGCTGCCAGGTACGCTCCGACTGCGCCCAGGTTGGCGATGCAAATGAGCAGCGCCACCGACGGCCCCAGCCCCGGTAATCCCAGACGCTCTCCGCTGCTGGTAATCGCCAGCATCAGGCCCTCCAGGCTGTTGAGCTGCTCATGCGGCACGAGGACAAGAATAGCGAGCGTGCCCAGCACGTATCCGGCAACCACCAGAAATCCGGCGATGATCAGCGCGCGCGGTATATCACGCCGCGGGCGTCTGATCTCGCTTCCCATGAACGAGGCCGCTTCCGCTCCCGAGAAAGCGGAGAGCATCGTTGCCCAGATGCCGACATTTGCAATCGTCAACGCCGGCTTGAATGCCTGCGCCCGGAGGCTGGTGGCCGACCCGAATTTCCACCAGACGATAAGCCCCATGCCGAAGAGCAGAGCCACCGGGATCCATGTGCCGATCGCGCCCAGATTGTTCAGCCACTTTCCTACGTTCAGCCCCACAAGGTTCACCACCAGCGCCAGCGCCAGCCCGCCCACCGAAAAAGCTATGAAGAACGACGCACTGCTTTGCAGCCCATGCCAGCGGTCGCCGCTGACATACAATGCATTGCTCGCGGCGAAATAAAGCAGCACCGGAAAATATGGCAGGTTGCTGGACCAGTAAATCCATCCTGTGAGATAGCCGGCAAAATCGCCGAAGGCGTGCTTGCTCCAGATATACATCCCGCCTTCCTCCGGATAGCGCGACGACAGCTCCATCACGCACAGGGCGAGCGGAATAAAGACGACCAGCACCCCCATCAGCCAGATGACAATGGTGCTGGGGCCGGCGGCAGCCGCCAACGGAAGCCAGCGCAAGCTCAAAGTGACAACGATGTAGAAGAGCACCAGATCGCGCAGGCCAAGCACTCGGCGGGTATGGGCAGCCGGTTCATTCGGGACGAGGGCCGTCGCAGGTGAGCCTTGCAGGTTGTCGGTCGCCATGGGTTGTGAGTTTCGCGATAGAGTATCACGACACGTCAAGAGCTCATGGCGCGGTAGCAGCCGTTTTGCCGGCGTCCCTGCTATGATTCTGCCGCGCGTTCAAGACGTTCCGATGACGATTCCTCTGGCTGACCTTCTCGCGTCGTATGACGATCAGGCACCGCTCGACCGGGCCAGCACCATTCCCGCCGCGTGGTACACGGATAAGCGCATCGCGCAGCGTGAACGCGAACGCGTCTTCGGCCGCACCTGGCAGGTAGTCGCCCCCGCCGATCAACTCAAAAGCGCCGGGCAGTTCGTGACCGCGGAGCTTGCGGGCGAACCTCTGATCGTCGTTCGCGGCAGCGACGGCCAACTGCGTGCTTTCTTCAACGTCTGCCGCCATCATGCAGCCGCTGTGGCCACCGAGGCGCAAGGCAACGCAACCATCTTTCGCTGCCCCTATCACGGCTGGAGCTATGGTCTCGACGGCTCACTCAAGGGAGCGCCCGAGTTTGAAGGCGTCTGCGAATTCGATCGCTCGCAAAATGGACTGGTCCCCGTAAAGGTCGAGGCGTGGGAGCAGTTTGTCTTTGTCAATCTCGACCCCGGCTCCGACCCGCTGGCGAGTTTCCTCGGCGGACTGGTTCAACGCATTGCGCCGCTCAAGCTCAGTTCCCTGCACTTCTTCGAGCGTCGAACCTATACGCTCAAGTGCAACTGGAAGGTCTTCGTCGACAACTATCTCGACGGCGGCTACCACGTTCCGCATCTGCACAAGGGGCTGAACAGCGTCCTCGACTATCGCCAGTACGCCATCGAGATTGAAGACCGCTACTGTCTGCAATCGAGCCCGATGGTCGCTTCGAACGAAGACGCGAACGTCGCCGCCACCCGCACTGGCGAGCGCGCCTGGTATTTCTGGCAGTATCCCAATTTCATGATCAACCTCTATCGCGGATACATGGACACCAACCTCGTCCTCCCCGACGGCATTGACCGCTGCAAGGTGATCTTCGATTTCTACTTCGACGATGTAAGTGATGCCGCCACCGAGGGTAACCGCCAGAGCATCGCCGTCGGCGAGCGGGTCAACGACGAAGATGTGGCGATTTGCGAGGCCGTACAGCGCGGCCTGCACTCGCGCGCCTATAACGCCGGACGCCTCTCCGTCCGCCGCGAGGCCGGCGAACACTTGTTCCATCGCTTGCTGGCGGGAGGTCTGAAGCGAGCGTCGTAAGAAGATTCTGATGTGCCTGGTTGGCAGAATAGCGTTCTGCGTATAGTGGCCCGTTCGCTACAACGGTTCCTGAACTGTTGAGTCAGCGACGGGCGGCCTGATAAGTCAATGTTGATCCGGGTTCACCACCATGACACGACCACGGAGGGAAACGTTGATGGCCTTTGGTTTACCGTTAGGCTCGCATGGCTCAAAGAGCCAACCTTGAGCCATTGACTTAACTTGGTCCGCCACATCGTTGGGGATGCCTCCGGATACATCGAACGAGGCGACTCTGCCATCTGTTCCAATTGTGAATTTGAGGAGAACGTCGGCAGGACCACTCTTCACAGCACGAGATACGTAGAGATTTACCAGGTCACATCGGATGCAATGCACCCCTTTCAGTGCTGGTTCGATACTCGATGAACCAACCGCTGATGACTTTGGCGACGGGAGAGGCGGAAATCGGTCATTGCTCCATTCCGCATGGTCCTCACGGGTGTTGAGCTCGTCAACGAATGTCATCGTGGAACACTCGATCTTCCCGTTCGCGAGGATGCACAAGATTTTTCCGGATTTGGCCCACTGCGATGAGAGGAGATGCTCAGGGAATCGCGCAAGCGGTTCATCTCTTTCGGGATTAGGCTTGTCGTTTTCTGTCTGAAGAATACGGGAAAACGGAACAAAAGAACTGCGTCCAGCAAAGCAACCTTGAGGAGTGCAACCAGCACATTCTCCCCAATGACACGCTTCGTAGAAAACCGGCAGATGCTCCCATGTCAGTCCATCTTTGGAGCGAATTGCCATGGGAATTCGTGTTCCGCCATCACCCCTATTCTTCTTAACTACTTCGCCGCCGATTGACCAATAAGCGCCGTCAACAGCGATAACGTCGTCGCTTCCCGCGCCGTCCGGAAGGTACTTGGCGTTCCACGTTGCGCCGCCGTCCGTTGTGTAGAGGTATTCTCCATCTTGCCATCGTCCCTCGCTGACCCGAACAATCAAATGTGATTGATCTAAGGCTGCGAGCGAGGTGGTATTGGGATACTTCTCTTGCCAGCCGGGATCATTGGCGGGAATTACAGGCGTCCAGTTCTTTCCCCCATCTTGTGTCGAGAGCAAAGCGTCGCGTGTGCGAATGACTCCGCACTGCGTGTCTCCAAACGCGGCTTGAAAAACAGGTCCGGGGGCTTGGACGACGTTTTTCCAAGTCTCTCCACCGTCTTCGGTCAGAAGGATGCGTTTGCCGGTACCGGCCGCGAACCCAAAGTGATCAGAATTAAAACCAAGGACTAGCAACAAACCGTCTTTGTTGTCGGAATGTCGCAATTTCCAGTGTTGGCCGCCGTCAACGGAAGAGGCGATGCTGCCAGAAGTTCCAGCCGCCCACATCGTGTCACCGTGATTGAGCAATGCTTCAGGTGAAAACCCGGGAGAAGCCACACTCCAGCCCGTAGATTGCGCGACTCCCAAAATCGATATTGAACACCCTAAGAATACAAAGCGGAAGACACGGTGAAGATACGTACGGGCACGATTGGCAGGCAGATTCGGAGTCATCATAACGGACACCGGATTATATCCACCCTACGCCCCGCGTTCCGTGACGAGGGTCACAGAGCCCCTTGGAATCGCTTCTGCTGACGGATGGGATTACATTGCAACGCTCACCTGCGATCGCAACAACCCTTCCGCAGCTCAACGGGCGATATTTGTTTGAGCCGTGGGCCCTTCGACTCCGCCCAGGGCGGGCTACGCTCGCGGTCGGCATTCGAAATTTGTGCCCTGAGCCGCGTCAGCGGCGGCACTCTTACCCAAGAACATCATCCGAAGCGAAGCTCACCCCGGCCCGTTTGGATGATCAAACCCTAGCCCGCAGGGCGCCACAATTCCTAGCCCAGCGCGTGAGTGCTGGGTGGGGAGCAAGAGAGAGCGCGGGAGTCCGGAGGACGGCACTAATCGAATATGGCGGCTTTATCGAAAGCGATTCCGCTGCGCGTCAGGAGGGAGAGAAATTCCTCTTGAAAGCTGCGAATGGCGTGATGCCTGGCCTGGTTTCGTATATACCGGCAAACGCCCCCACAATTGGAAACGCTGACCGAAAACGAGCCGTACCCCTCCTGCCATCCTTCCCATCGCCCAGACCCGCGCAACCAGCGCGATGTATTAGCCTTGATCTTCTGCGTGGTTTCCGCGACGGAAATGTGCGGCGGCACGCGCAACAGCAGGTGTACATGATTGGAGGTGCCACCGATGGATAGCGGATCGCCTCCGATATTACGTACTATTCCTGCGCTGTACGCCCAGAGGCCATCCAGGTCAAGAATGACGTCATCGCGGTGTTTGGTGGCAAATACGATGTGGAAGAAGTTGGCGCTGTAGGTATGACCGCATGTGCCGTCCTCCGGACTCTGAATAAGAACCGCACAATTTCCCTCACGTGCTGGGCTAGGAATTGTAGCGCCCTGCGGGCTGCGACTTGACAGCCTGGATCAAAGCTATCGGCACTTCGAGACTCATTTCTGTGACCCACGTCAGACAGGCTTGTGCCGCCGCTGACGCGGCTCCGGAAGATTTCTGCTCGACCGAACGCCGCGGGCTCACGCCCACGGCTCACACAAATGTCGCCCGTGGGGCTCAACTCTGCTGATTCGTCTTTTTGGCCCTCCCACGTCACACACATCTGTGACAAACTCGCTTGGTCCATGTCGCCCAGTTTCGTAAAATAGCAACGTTGAGGACGAGGGGTATTTGTCTCTCGGAATCAGCGCCTTTGAATTGGGAGCCGTGACGCGCAGCAACCGTCATAACGCCCGTTGGCCGCTGTTAACCACTTCTAAACCCTTCCAACTGCTCCATCCTCCAGAAATCGCCCTTAAGTCCTTTCCTTGGAAGATTTTGCCTCTAACTCTCACGCGCTCAAGATTTTGCGGGGCTTCTTTTCAAACAGCTCAATGCTTTCAATATTTTAGAACCCGGGTGGGGGGAGGGGGTATATCAGTTATCGGTTGCCGGTGGTCAGTTGTCAGTGAGGTCGAGGATTACATAGTAGTTAGCAGACTACGATGCAAGCAAGCTGAGGACAGCCTTGCGCCAGGTGCTTCCACTCGGCCGGGGATCATGGGCAGCGTCCTCGCCGTGGTCCGTCCGTTACACTGTTTTGCCATGTCCAACACCCGTAGGTTTGCCAGTGGCTTACTTGCCACGCTCATTTTGCTTTCTGTCGCCGCCCTCGCCCAGGCGCCGCAATTTTCCATTTCTTTCCCTGCCGAGCGCAGCGCCCAGCCGCTGGATGGCCGCATGCTGCTGTTGCTCTCCACCGATCCCTCGGAAGAGCCGCGCATGCAGATCGACGACACGCCCAAGACGCAAATGATCTTCGGCGTGACCGTTGACGGCCTCAAGCCGGGCGAACCGGTCATTGTCGATGAGAAAGCCTGGGGCTATCCCATCCGCAGCCTGCGCGACGTGCCCTCGGGTGACTACTACGTGCAGGCGCTGCTCAATATCTACGAAACCTTCCATCGCTCCGACGGCACGACCGTGAAACTGCCTCCGGACCGCGGAGAAGGCCAGCATTGGAACCTCGCTCCCGGCAACCTCTACAGCAAGCCGGTGAAGATCACCCTCGGCCATGGCGGCGCGCCCATCAGGATCGTTCTCGACCAGCAGATACCGCCCATTCCGGCGCCGGTCGACACGAAGTACATTCGTCACATCCGCATCCAGAGCCAGCTTCTGACCAAGTTCTGGGGGCGCCCGATGTATCTCTCCGCCATTGTGCTCGTGCCCTGGGGATTTGACGAGCACCCCGAGGCGCACTATCCGCTGATGCTCTTCCACGATCATTTTGTCTCGACCTTCGACGACTTTCGCACTGAGCCGCCTGACCCCAACCTGAAGCCTGATTACAGCGACCGCTTCCGCATCTCGGGCTACAACCGCATTCAGCAGGAGGAGGCCTACAAGTTTTATCAGCAGTGGATCTCGCCCAACTTCCCGCGCTATCTCGTCGTCAAGTTGCAACACGCCAATCCTTACTATGACGATTCCTACGCGGTGAACTCAGCGAACCTCGGCCCCTACGGTGACGCTATCGAGACCGAACTCATGCCTGCGCTGATGAAGAAGTTTCGCGCCATCCCTGATGGCTGGGCTCACTTCACCTACGGAGGCTCAACCGGTGGATGGGAATCGCTCGCGGCGCAGATTTTCTATCCCGACCACTACAACGGCGTCTTTTGCGCCTGCCCTGATCCCATCGATTTTCGAGCTTATACGCTGATCGACCTCTACAAGGACCCTAACGCTTTCTACCTTGAGGGCGCTCACAAGCGGGTGGAGCAGCCAGCCATGCGCGACTACCTCGGGCATACCTTCATCACCATCAAGGACAACAACGCCTACGAGCTTGCGCTCGGAGACCACGGACGCTCCGGCGAGCAGTGGGACATCTGGCAGGCGGTATTCGGGCCGGTGGGACCCGATGGCTATCCGCAGCCCATCTTCAATAAAGAAACCGGCGAGATCGACCACAACGTCGCCGATTATTGGAAGGAGCATTACGATCTGCGCGCCATCTTGCAGAAGAATTGGCCGACGCTCGGGCCAAAGCTCAAAGGCAAGATTCACATCTACGTCGGCAGCGCCGACACTTACTTCCTGAACGACGCCGTCTACCTGATGCAGGATTTTCTGGAGAGCACCAAAAACCCTCCCTATGATGGCGAAATTAAATATGGCCCTCGCGCCGAGCATTGCTGGAACGGCGATCCCAATCTGCCCAACTATCTCTCGCGCCTGCACTACAACACCATGTACCTGCCGAAGATCCTGGAGCGCATCGAGAGGACCGCACCTGCCGGAGCAGACTTGAAGAGCTGGAGGTATTGAGGCCATCGCGAAAGACTTGTCAAATCGGCTTTGCGTGTCTGCGCCACTTGCGCAATGGCACGCCCGGCGTGACTCGATGTTCGGGCGGCGAAAGGTGTTAGAACTCGCTGATTCCAGGAGCGGAAGAGCCCGTCCCGCTACTTTCGTCGTTTACAATCATCTGTTTGTTCAGACCTCAAATTTCAATCTGTAGCGGAGCGTTAGATTGCCTGACACTATCTACGACGTAGCTATCATCGGCAGCGGCCCTGCCGGATACACCGCCGCCATTCGCGCCGGTCAACTGGGCCTGAAGACCGCACTCATCGAGAAAGACCCGTACTTGGGAGGCACTTGCCTGCACGTCGGCTGTATCCCCACCAAGGCCCTGCTGTTCAACGCCGAAGTCTATGACCACGTGAAGGAAGGCGCCGAGCTTGGCCTCGAGAACACCGCCGGCGTGACGCTGAACTGGGATTCCATCCAGAAGCGCAAGCAAGGCATTGTCGACAAGCACGCCAAAGGACTGCAGTTCCTGATGCGCAAGAACAAGGTCACCGTCATCGAAGGCTACGGCAAGCTGACCGGCCCGGCGAAGGGCGGCATTCACACCGTCGATGTCGAGGGGAAAAACGGAAAGCAGCAGGTGCAGGCGAAGAACCTCATCCTGTCGACCGGCTCAGTCGCGCGCATGCTTCCCGGCATGTCGCCCGACGAGCAGATCCTGACCAACATCGAAGTGCTCAGCCTGAGCTCGATTCCTAAGTCGCTGATCGTGATCGGCTCGGGCGCGGTAGGAGTGGAGTTTGCGAGCATTTACAAATCGTTCGGTAGTGACGTAACCATCCTTGAGATGCTGCCGCGCTACGTACCGGTCGAAGATGAAGACGTCTCCAAGGAACTGATGCGCGTCTATCGCAAGCGCGGCATTAACGGATTCGTTAACGCGAAGGTCGAAAAGGTGGAGAAGACCGCACAGGGCGTGAAGGTCACGTTCACCGCCGACGGCAAGCAACAGACACTCGAAGCGGAGAAAGTCCTGGTCGCCATCGGACGCGCGCCACGCACTGATAACGTCGGCATCGAGAAAACAAAGATCGAAGTCGAGCGCGGCTTCGTCAAAACCGACAAATACATGCGCACTGCCGAGCCGGGCATCTACGCTGTGGGCGATATCGTCATGGGATATCCGCAGCTTGCCCACTCAGGCGCGATGGAAGGCATCGTCGCCGTCACGCACATTGCGGGCAAGCCGGCGAAACCGATTAACCCGCTGCGCATTCCCAACGCAACCTATTGCCATCCCGAGATCGGCAGCGTCGGCCTGACGGAAGCCAAGGCCAAAGAAGCAGGCTACGAGGTAAAGGTCGGTAAGTTCCCCTTCACCGCGAACTCGCGAGCCAGCATCGTCGGCGCGCACGAAGGCTTCGTGAAAGTGGTGGAAGATGCGAAGTACGGCGAGATTCTCGGCGTACACATCATCGGCCCGACGGCGACGGAGCTGATTGCCGAATCGGTCGTGGCTCTGGAAATGGAAATGACGGCAGAAGAGCTGGCCAACACCATCCACGCGCATCCCACATTGTCAGAGGCAATGCTGGACGGCGCGAATGCCGTGTTTGGCATGGCGATTAACGTTTGACGGAGTTAGTCACCACAGAGGGCTACGAGGGCACGAAGAAATTCGTGCCTTTTGTTTACCCTACCCGCTCCGGCGCCCAGACGAGCACCTTCAGTTCCCGCGCAAACTGTGCCAGGTTCGGCTCGCCCGGCAGTTCGATCCCCGCGACCTTGGCCATCGTGTTCTCTTTGATCTCGTATTCCGCCTTCTGCAACGGCCACGGCAGATGATGAATATCGGCACGGTACACACGCTTGTTGGTCGTGGCGTAGAGGCAATAGCGCTCGCTGAGGAAATACTCGATCGATCCGGGCACTGCGGAACTCGCCGCCGAAGCCGGTCCATACGACGCGCGAAACAGAGCCGGCTTCGGCCCATGCTCGCGCTTGGAGCTGTACTCGATCTGCGACGTACCCTGGCCGCGAACCTTCATCGAAGCCTTCCAATACGGCAGCCGGTAGAAAACGCGAGCGCCCCAGACGGCCGACAGGCTGCTCGCATCGAGGCTGAAGAAGTAAATCCCCGGCTTTCCCTGATGTGTCACGTAAGTTCGGACATTCAGCTCGACGAAGTGCGAGACAAAGGGCAGGCGAGGCGAACCATGCGCGCGAACATGATCCATCCAGAACGGCACTACCGAAACCCACGCGCGCTGATCGTAGGTATCCAGCGTAAGCGCCTCGGGAACGAGCGGGCGCAGCACGCCGGGCGAAATCGCATAATGAAGGAAGAGCAGGTCGTTCCAGCGCTGGGTCATCACCCACGGCGTTGTCGGAGGCGGCCAGGGACGATGATTGGTGGCAAATAGAATCGAGTCGGCGACTACCCAGCTTGTGTGGGCCTGCTCCAGTTCGGCGGGCGTACGAAGGTCAGGAAGTCGACGGGTCATTGTCGTTCGTGGTATCAGCCGTTGCCGGGCCGTTGCTGAAAGTCCGCTCAACACCTATGATTCAGCCCAATGTCCATAGTTACACGACCTGTCATGGAAAGACGCGAAATATTCGAAGCCGCACAACCAGAAACCGACGTTTATGCCGTCCATGGAGCCGATCCCGAGGTCCAGGCCTACGGATTGGCCAAGTATTCCCGCTCGGCGCTCTCCCTGCGCGAGTCGCTGGCCGAGCTGAACGAGCAGAAGGCGGAAAAGTTCCTCAACACCTTCTACTTCCAGTATGGACACCGCAGCATCGCCGACCTGGCGCACATCGCATTCGCGATTGAGCGGCTGTCGATTCTGGCAGCCACCATCCTTGTCGATGAGCCGCGCTGGGACGGACAGGAGCGTTCGACCCGCTATCAGGATTTCAAGAAGAGCGGCTACTATGTTCCCGATTTTGCGGGAGACAGCGAGGCTGAGGACTTCTACCGGCAAACTGCGGACCATCTCTTTGCCGAATATCAGCACTTCTCCGGCGCGATGTTCGAGTACATTCGCGAGCGCACGCCCAAGCCGGAGGAGATGAAACAGGAGGCTTACGAGCGCACGCTGCGGGCCCGGGCGTTCGACCTGTCGCGGTACCTGCTGCCGCTGGGGACCAACACCTCGCTGGGGCAAATCGTGAGCGCGCGGACGCTGGAGAACCAGGTTTCGCACCTGCTCTCGCATACGCATGCCGAAGTTCGCAGGTTGGGCGAGCTATTGAAGCAGGCGGCGCGCGAAGGCGCTTACAACGTGAACCAGCCGGTGGCTGAACATCTGGTTGAACAAATCCGAAAGCAGGCACCCGAGCTTGCCGGTCAGGCTGAGCAGGTACTTTTGCGAGAGGTCCATGTCGCTCCCACGCTGGTGAAATACGCCGAGCCCAATGCCTATGAACTCGAGAGCCGGCGCGAACTGAGCGGGGCCGCTGCTGAGCTGCTCGGACGTTTGCCGACCGACCCCGCTCCGATGGTCGATTTACTGGAAGACGAGCCACTCGAAATCGAGCTTGCCACCACGCTCCTCTACCAGTTCTCCCACCATTCCTATCGGCAGATTCGCGGCATGGTTCAGGGCTTGAGTGCCGGGCAGCGCGCCGAGATCATCAACCTTGGCATGAAGCACCGCGGACGTTTCGACGAAGTTTCGCGAGCATTCAACGCCGGCCAGCGGCTTCGCTTCGATATCCTCATGGACATCGGCGGCTTCCGCGACATGCACCGTCATCGCCGCTGTGTACAGGTCATGCAGGACTACACCACCCGCCACGGCTACGACATGCCCCAGGAAATCGAAGCCGCCGGCCTGGCAGTGCGATACCAGCAAACCATGCAGCGCACGCGCGAAGCGGTCGCGCAGTTGGCGGCCCGCAAGGTGAACGAGGCTGATGAGCAGTCGCAATACCTCATCCCGTTGGCCTTCCGTAAGCGCACGCTGTTCAAGATGGACTTCGCCGAGGCGCTCTACATCAGCGAGTTGCGCACCGGAGTGGCCGGACATTTCTCGTACCGCAACGTTGCCTACGCAATGTATGAGGCTGTGGCGCAGAGGTATCCAGCGCTCGCGCAATACTTCCGTGTGACCGACGTGCGAGAGCCGGTGGACTTGCTGAAGAGGTAGCCGTTGCGCGTAGCCGCTCTGTACGACATTCACGGCAATCTACCCGCGCTGGAAACTGTGCTCGAAGAGATTCGCCGCGAGCACGTCGACCAGATCGTGATTGGCGGCGATGTGCTGCCCGGACCGATGCCGGTGGAATGCCTCGACCTCATCACATCGCTCGAAGTTCCAACCCACTTCATCATGGGCAACGGCGACCGCGAGGTGCTGGCGCACATGCGGGGCATCGAAACCGAGTGGTACAAGTCGGCGCGTTCGGAATGGCGCGAGCCCATTGACTGGACAGCACAGCAACTCAGTGCCGAACATGCTGATCGCATTGCAAACTGGCCGGCGACTGTAACGCTGCACATCAACGGCTTAGGCGACGTGCTGTTCTGTCACGCCACTCCGCTCAATGACACCGGCATCTTCACGCGGCTCACATCGGAAGAACGCCTCAAACCGCTGTTCGAAAGTGTGTCCGACAAACTGGTCGTCTGCGGCCACACACACATGCAATTCGACCGCAACGTGGGCCCCACACGGGTTGTGAATGCCGGCAGTGTTGGAATGCCCTTCGGCCGAACCGGCCCGGACTGGCTGCTGCTCGGGCCCGGGGTCGAGCTTCGGCACAGCGATTGCGAGCGGGGGCAGGCCGCGGAGCGAATTCGCCAGACGTCGTATCCGCAGACGAGAGATTTCGTAGAGAGATATGTTCTTCATGCGCTGCCGGAGGAGGAGATACTGGAAGGCTTCGCCAAGTCAGAGTTGAAGGTATAGCAAATGCTCCTGGCTTTTCGTTATTTAGCTGGCGCAAAAAAGAGACATCACAGAGGCTCGGAGACACGGAGGAACCTGGCCTGTATCTCTCTGTGCCTCTGTGTCTCTGTGGTAAGTGGCTTTGCGGATAACGGCAGGTCCTCGCTTCTCTCAGGATGACAGGCCTAGGGTGGTTACTTTCGTTATCCTTCCCGGCAAATTTTCGCTATTTGTTCGCTATTGACCGGGTGTATACTTCGTTGTCAGTTACTCATGCGCCTCCTCTAAAAGCGGCTCAAACCAGCAGAAGAAGCTGGGTTTGAGGCCGAAGAAACGCCCAGATTCTGGTGGCGCCTGCCCCACTGACCCATCGCAATACATATTCCCGGCTCGTCCGCAGACTAAGATCGGCGGAACGCAGCGGCCAAGGAGCAGCCATTCATGGCAGACGAGAGAACCGAGAAAGCCCGGGCAATCGACCTGGCAATGTCCACGATCGAAAAGCAGTTTGGCAAAGGCTCCATCATGAAGCTGGGGAGCAAGGAGGCGGTCGTTCCCATTTCCGTGATCTCGACCGGCTCGATCTCATTCGACGCGGCGCTGGGTGTAGGCGGCGTACCGCGCGGCCGCGTTATCGAAGTCTTTGGGCCGGAGTCTTCCGGCAAGACCACCATCGCGCTGCAGATCATTGCCGAAGCGCAAAAATTGGGAGGCATGGC
Organism: uncultured Acidobacteriaceae bacterium; assembly: GCA_963846815.1. Classification (GTDB taxonomy): domain Bacteria; phylum Acidobacteriota; class Terriglobia; order Terriglobales; family Acidobacteriaceae; genus CAVVDY01. The sequence continues at coordinate 1,953,456 of CAWJXG010000001.1, forward strand.
AGCATTCGTCGACGCGGAACATGCGCTCGACCCTAATTATGCGAAGAAGCTGGGTGTGGATGTCGACAACCTTTTGGTTTCGCAGCCTGACTACGGCGAGCAGGCGCTGGAGATCGCCGAAGCCCTGGTGCGCTCGAATGCGATCGACGTGCTGGTAGTCGACTCGGTGGCGGCGCTGGTTCCCAAGGCAGAACTCGACGGCGAGATGGGCGACAGCCACATGGGCCTGCAAGCCCGGCTGATGTCGCAGGCGCTGCGCAAGCTGACCGGCATCGTGTCCAAGTCACGGACCAGCCTGATCTTCATCAACCAGATTCGCGAGAAAATTGGCGTTATGTTCGGCAATCCCGAGACCACGACCGGGGGACGCGCGCTGAAATTTTATTCCTCGGTGCGCATCGATATTCGCCGCATTGCCGCCATCAAAGACGGCGACGTGGTGACCGGCTCGCGCACCAAGGTCAAAGTGGTGAAGAACAAAGTGGCGGCCCCGTTCCGCGAGGCCGAGTTCGACATCATGTACGGCGAGGGCATCTCGCGCGAAGGAGACCTGCTCGATCTGGCGGTGAACAACAACATCGTCGAGAAGTCGGGCTCATGGTTCAGCTACAAGACCGACCGCATCGGACAAGGTCGCGAGAATGCGCGCCAGTTCCTGAAGGACAATCCGGACATCAAGGCGAACATCGAACTGGAAGTCCGCAAGGCCTTGGGGCTGATCCATGCCGGCGAAAAGCCGAATGGTGCGGCAGCGGAGTTTAGCGACGCTCCTCCGGTGATTGCTGCTGCAGCACATTCGTCGGCAAAGACGCCGGCGGCGAGGAAGTGAGTTAGTGGTCACTTGCTAGTGGCCGGTGGCTAGATTTGGCGAGTGCCAAGGGCTTCCGTTTCCAGAAGCAGCGCAAAGCACCAGGCTCGACCTGCGAAGCAGTGACTGCGGTTTTAGCCCCGGGTACAGCGAAGCGGAGCCGGGGGCAGGAGCCCACCCTGAATTCCCGAGCCGCGGCTGGTAGCTGCGGCTCTTAGTTACTCCGCGTACACGATCTTCCCGCTGACAATCGTCGCCACGGCTTTTCCGGTGAAGCTCCAGCCATCGAACGGGGTGTTCCGCGCCTTGGATTTGGACTGTGACGCGTCGAAGGTCCACTTCTTCTTCGGGTCGATGATCGTGACGTCCGCGTGTGAACCGACTGCCAGGCTACCGCGGCCGCGAAGGCCGAAAATCTTCGCGGGATTCGCTGAAAGCAGCTCCACGATGCGCCACATCGGCAGCTTGAAGTAGCAGTGCAGCGCGGTAATCGCGATGGGCAGTGCCGTCTCTAGCCCGATAATTCCAAACGCCGCCCGCTCAAACTCGACTTGCTTCTCGTGAAAGGCATGCGGTGCGTGATCCGTGGCAATCGCGTCGATGGTGCCGTCAGTCAGGCCTTCGATCAGCGCTCGCCGGTCGGCGACCGAGCGCAGCGGCGGATTCATCTTGTAATGCGTGTCGAACTCACCCACGTTGTCGTCCACCAGCGTGATGTGGTGGGGCGTGACCTCGGCCGTCACCCGCAGACCTGCGGCCTTTGCCCGTCGCACGGCACCCAGGGCCTCGAAGGTGGAGAGATGAGCGACATGCAGCGGCGCCTTTAGCTCCTGCGCCAGGCGGATGTCACGTTCGACCACGCTCGACTCCGCAGCATTCGGCATTCCGCGCAACCCCAGCCGAAACGATGTCGCGCCGAGATTCATCGAGCAGCCTGTCGTCAGATGCGTGTCTTCCGCGTGCTGCACTACGGGCATGTTCAACTCGGCGGCCATGCGAAGCGCATCGTGCATTGCCTGATCGTCAAGCACCGGCCTGCCGTCGTCGCTGACGGCTACGGCGCCGGCCTCTTTCAGCGCGGCAAGATCTGTTACTTCCAGACCCATGCTGCCGACGGTTGCGGCCGCGATAGGAAAAACATTCACCACGGCGCCGCGCTCGGGAGCCTGCATCCAGCGGGTGATCTCGGGCGAATCGTTCACCGGATTCGTGTTCGGCATCGCGCAGACCGACGTGAAGCCTCCAGCCGCCGCCGCTGCTGTTCCGGCGGCGATCGTCTCTTTGTGCTGCTGTCCGGGTTCGCGCAGGTGTACATGGAGGTCGATCAATCCCGGCGCCACAATCAATCCCTTGGCCTTGAAAACCTCAACTCCTGAGCGCTCCAATCGGCCGGGCTCGCTGACTTCCGCAACATGCCCGTCGCGCAGCAGAACGTCCATGGGCCGGTCCACGCCAGCAGCCGGATCAATCACGCGTCCACCTGTAATCAGCAGTTCCGCCATGGTCAGTTCACCTTCCCAAGGGCTGTCGCCAGAATCGCCATGCGCACTTTCACTCCGTTCGCAACCTGCTCAAGAATGCACGACTGTGGTCCATCGGCTACGTCGCTGGTGAGTTCCATCCCGCGGATGATGGGACCGGGATGCAGCAAGATCGCGTCGGGCTTTGCCAGTTTCATGCGCCGCGCATCGATCTGGTAGCGCTCGATGTAGTCCTCCACGCTGAGCTGCTTCCCTGCCAGCCGCTCTTTCTGGACGCGCAGCGAAATCACCACATCGGCTCCCTGCAATGCAGACTCGATGTTGTGGCAGGCTACAACTCCCGGCGCTATCAGCGCCGAAATATCCGGCACCAGGTCGATGGGACCGCAGAAGATCACCTCCGCTCCCATGCGCGTCAGCAAGTGAGCGTTCGATCGCGCCACGCGGCTATGGAAAACGTCGCCGACGATGACGACGCGCAGGCCCTGAAAACTCTTTTTGTGATTGGAAATTGTCAGCGCATCCAGCAGGCCTTGCGAAGGATGCTGATGCAATCCGTCGCCCGCGTTGATCACCGGCACCGGTGAGTAGCGCGACAGCAGATACGGAGCGCCGCTGTTGGGATGCCGCATGACGATCACATCCGCACCCAACGAAGTCAGCGTCCAGCCGGTGTCGATCAGCGACTCGCCTTTCTCGATGCTGGAGGATGTCGCCGTGATCAGCGTGGTAGTCGCGCCCAGCGCCTTGGCAGCGAACTCAAACGAAGTCCGCGTGCGGGTTGAGGGCTCATAAAATAGCAGCACCACACGCTTTCCCCGCAGCAACTGCGGAGCCTTGTTGGGATTCATGCGCCGCGCCAGCCGGAGATACGAATTGATTTGCGCGGGGGTAAGTTGGTCAGTACCGAGTAAAGAGCGAACTCGCCGGGTCATTGTCCTTGAGGAAGGCGCTCCATCAACAGCACCTTTTCCATGCCGTCCGTTTCCTGGAGTCTTACTTCAACAATTTCTTGCTTCGTAGTTTCAATCTTACGCCCCACGAAGGCCGCCTCGATGGGAAGCTCGCGATGGCCGCGATCGATCAACGCGCAAAGCTGAATTCGTTTCGGACGCCCGTGATCGAACAGCGCGTCGAGCGCCGCCCGCGTGGTGCGGCCGGTATACAGAACGTCATCGACCAGGATGATGTTCTTGTCCTGGATATCGAACTCCATCTCGGCCTTGCGATACTCAGGCCGATGCCCAACCGTCGACAGGTCATCGCGATACAGGGTGATGTCGAGGGTGCCCACCGGCACCTCGGTCTTTTCGATTCGCCCCAGGATCTTCGCTAAACGGTGCGCCAGCGGAACGCCCCGGCGCTTAATGCCGACCAGTCCGAGACTCTCGACGCCATTGTTCTTCTCCACGATCTCGTGGGCCAGGCGAACCAGGGTGCGATCGATCTCCGAGGCAGAAAGGATCTGGTTTTTTTCGCGGAGCTTCTCAGGGTGGGGCACAGAATTAGTCATCCGCTCCGAATCATAAGGGAACAGGAGAGGTCGAGCAACTGGGCTCGTAGAGATTCCGGTGCATTCCCTGCGCTTCGCCGCCGATCACCGGAATCTGCGTTGCTGCGACGACCGCGAGGCCCCCAGAGCACCTCCCAAGGCAGAAAAGAAAATAAACACTACAGCGATCACCAGAAGCACCCACAGGAAGAACGTCGCTAACCCATCCGCCGTTCCCAGCTTCGCAATGAACTGCCGCAGCACCTCCTGCGTGTGCGCATCGGGAGCCTTCGCCATCGAAGCCCGCAGCTGATCGTCCATCATTTTGCGAAGCTGGTCGCCCTCGGTGGCAAACAGCACTGTACTCATGATGGCGGTCACAACGAAAGCGATCCCTCCGGCCAGAGCGCCAATGCGCATCCCCATTCCCGGCCTGACGACGGTCGTCGGAACCCGCCGCTGATACATGGAAACAGCCATAGCTCCGGCAATGGCCAGCCAGAGGAAGCAGCCGAATGCCAGAAATGGCAGCGACGACAGAAGTGCCGCGCCGAGTCCGGCCATGAGCGCCCCTTGCCACGCCTGGCTCCAGTGAATCGGCTCACGAGGCGCGTAACTGGGACGCGGTGGCCCCCATGGAGAAGGACTGCTTGGCTGCGGCGGCGCGTGAGGCTCCGGCACAACCGGAGCCGGTTGGATGTCGGTTTCTGCTTCCGGGACGCTGACACGAATCTGGGGAGCCCCGCAGTGAGGACAGAACGGCACCCCTTCTTCGACAGAAGCTTGGCATTTGTAACAGGCGTGTTCCACCGAAGTGAACGTTAACAGCAGGTGCGCGTCGGCCGCAAGGCGCGAGGGCGAAGAGGCCGCCGCGTCAGGGCATGTCAGAAAGAGATCGACGCCTCTCGCTGCGGCGCTACAGCTCCCCTTCTTTGCCGTGGATTTGCACCAGAACGGTTCCAAAGCGCGTGCCGGAGCCTTCGGGCTCAATCGCGACGATGTGCTGATTGTGCGGCGTTCCCACTTTCAACTCCCAGCCGCTGCCATGCGCGTCGCCGCAGGTCAACTTCTCATCGTCGTCTCCCTTAGAGGAATACGACCCGGCATCGCCGGAGTGTCCTTTGCACACCAGAACGTCGCCAAACTCTTTGAGCTTGTCCTCGTAGAATACCTTCACTTTGTCGGGAGAGTCCGGCGTGATGTACTCGGCGGCGATCACCTTCAATCCGAAGCCAAGGCCACCTATATTGACGTTGGCGCGGTGCTTGTCACCTTCTTGGTCCGCAGGACGTGGCGTGGCGCCGGGATAAATTGGGATCCCGTTATCGGTCGAATCCTTGCTGGTGTCCACTTTCAGATTTGCGATTGGCGTCTGAATGTCGACCTTCTGATTCTCTTTGTCCTTGTCACTTACCCGGACAGAACATGCGGCCAGCAGGCAGATGCCGGCAATCGCCAGCATCAGTGCTGTAATCCCTGGCAGTCGTTTCATCGGACCCATCTCCTGAGACCCCCGTGCGTGAGTTGGACTTTCCCCTGCTACCCCATAACCTTCCATACGAAAAATCCCTGGAATCGGTTCCCCGGAAGGCTCATTGCGTACTGTGGACTTTTATACACGCTTCCACCATTCCGGCCGCCTGTGCCCGGATGGTCGCATCGTCGCCGAAACCGGCAAGCCATTGCACGTCAGGCTCACGGCGGAACCACGTCATCTGCCGCTTGGCGTAGTTGCGGTGCCCCTGCTGGGTCAACGTAATGGCCTGCTCGCGGGTTAGCTCAGCCCCTAAATACTGCACCGCTTGCTTATATCCCAGTGAGCTAAACGGCGTAGCTTGCGAGAGTTGGGGATGAGCCTTCAGCAAAGCCCGCGTCTCTTCGACCAGCCCGCGCTCGAACATTTCCTCCGCCCGCTGGTTAATGCGTCTGTATAACTGCTCACGCTCCGGATTCAGGCCGATCCGCAAAATACTATATCCCTGCAGTGGATCGCGTCCCTGTTGTCGCCACAGCTCGCTCATCGGATGACGGGCCGCAAGGCACACCTCGATAGCGCGAATCAGCTTCGCCGCATCGTTGGGATGAATCTGAGCAGCGGCGGATGGGTCCAGCCGGGAGAGGATGCGGTGGAGATGCTGGGCTCCGCTCCGTGCCGCTCTCTCCCGCAGACGCTCCCGCAACTCCTCCGAACGCTGCGGCCCCGGGAATAAACCCTCCAGTAGGGCCCGCAGATAAAGCCCGGTTCCACCAACCACGATTGGCAGCTTGCCCCGGCCGGCAATCTCTGCGATGGCCTCTCTTCCCTGCCGGGCGTAATCGCCGGCGGTAAATGCTTCGCCCGGAGCAGCAATGTCGATGAGGTAATGCGGAACCTGCGCACGTTCCACGGGGCTCGGCTTCGCGGTGCCAATCTCGAATCCCTGGTAAACCGCAACGGAGTCGCAACTGACAATTTCACCGCCGAACTGTTGCGCGAACGCAATCGCCAGCGAAGACTTTCCGGAAGCCGTAGGTCCGAGGACGACGAGCAGGAGTGGGTCAGGCAAGCGGTTTACGCGCATTCTTCAACGCGCACCCCAAGGGATGGTCCGGCCAAAGCGCAAAAACGCAAGCACAAGGATGAAAACGACGATCAGCAGCAGGCCGAGAATTTTCTGACGCTCGCGGGCCCGCTGCCGGAGGACCCATTCGCGGTGTTGCTCATCGGTATCCAGTTGCGGATGAAGCGCCATGCAGCCTCATTTTAGCGCCAGGCAGGTCGCAGCAAGAACGAAAGAACCCGCTTACTCGAGATCGCCCTTCTGCGGGTTGTAAAAGAAGTGGAAGCGCAAGGCGAGATACGGCCCATGGAACTGAGTAGGCAATGGCGCGAAAGGATCGGAGGCAGTAATGCCCCCCCACGCGGCGCGATCGAGAGAAACATCGCCGGAAGGGCCAATCAACTGCATTCCTGCCACTTTGCCGTTAGGAAGAATGACGAACTGGATGGAAACCTTGCCCCGCTTGAGCAGCGGCGGCCGGGCCGCCTCGGGAATGATGGCATACCAGTTCATGCGCACGGCTTGCAGCACACGCGAAAGGTAGGGGCCAAAATCCACGCCCTGGGTGTCACTCAGGACCTCAAGATTGCCCTGGACGCGTGCAGCGCCTCCATGGCCGGCGCCGTAATCGCCGCCTAACGGGCCGCCAAATCCCACGCCGGGTGAAGTGCGCCCCATTGCCACCTGGTTAGCCGCCTGAGCGATCTGCTGGCCGGGCGTCAGCATGTTGCGAAAATCCACCGTGGGCTTTGAAGACCCCTCCTGCGGCACTGCCAGCCGAGGATCCTGCATTTGGGGCTGGTTCATAGCCATCTGCTGTTGCTGGCCCTGCTGTTGGGAAGCCTGCCCCTGTCCAGATTGCGGTGCTGGAGCCGACATATGTGCCTGCTGCCCGGGCGGTGAGGGCGTTGACCGCGACGGGGCGCCTGCGCGCAACAGTTCCTGCAGCGTCTTGCGGTCGATCTCCGGATGGCGACTTTCGGCAATGCGGTTCTTGTCGGAAAGGATCTTCGCGTCCGGCGGCGGCTTCGGCGGCGCCTTCTGCAAATCCGGCGGCAGATCGAGATAAGTGAGCTGCTTATTGTTCATCAGGTCGGCCGCCGAGGCAATGATCGGACCTTTTAGCTGCGGAAACAGCCGGGTAGTATTGATCAGCAGCAGCACGACCAGCAGGTGGACCGCGAGAGAAATCCACGTGGCCTCGCGCATGCGCGAGCGTTCCAGGTCATCTTCCAATTGCAGCAGAAGATGAGGCGTCAGGAACTCCGCGTCGGCAGCAGCGGCATCCCATTTCGGTCTGGGTTCTTCCGGTTGGTTTCTGACTGGCGATGTAAGACTGGATGCCATCCGTTTGTTCAACTTTGCTTGAGCTAAACGACGCCCACGGAACCAGCGAAAGAGCAATCTCTTTCACGAGGATGGCGCGAATGTATTAACCCGGCAGTGATCAGCAAATCCTCTCCCTATTTTCGCACACTAAAGTCTTTCTATAGTTTTCTCCTGACGAGTCACCAAAGTTCCAGAAACCATTCGGTAAACTGTGAGCCATGAAGGCCGTAATCCTCGGCACTGCCGGCCACATCGATCACGGGAAGAGCGCGCTCGTCCGGGCGCTCACCGGAACCGACCCCGACCGGCTGGAGGAAGAAAAGCGGCGCGGCATTACGATAGACATCGGCTTCGCCAGCCTGGATCTGGCAGCGCCTTCCGGCGAGCCGCTGCGTATTGGATTTGTTGATGTCCCCGGCCACGAGCGCTTCGTGCGCAACATGCTGGCCGGCATCGGCGGAATCGACCTGGTGCTGCTCGTTATCTCCGCCGAGGAATCCATCAAGCCGCAGACGCGCGAGCACTTCGACATTGTCCGGCTTTTGTCGGTTCGTCGCGGGATCACCGTACTTACCAAGTCAGACCTGGTCGATCGCGACACGCTTGAGGTCGTCCGCATGGAGGTGGCGGAATACCTGAAGGGATCGTTCCTCGATCCGGCGCAGTCGCCGATAGTCGCTGTCAGCTCAAGAACCGGCGAAGGCTTAGAGGAACTCAAGCGCGAATTGGCGCGGCTGGCAGCGGAGGTTTCTGCCCGGGATTCCAATGCAGCGTTTCGTCTGCCCATCGATCGTGTCTTCAGCATGAAAGGTTTTGGCACGGTTGTCACCGGAACGCTGATCGCTGGCTCCGTCGAGTCGGAGCAGGAAGTTCAGGTTCATCCTGTAGGGCAGCGCTTACGAGTGCGTGGCGCACAGGTTCACGGTGCTCAGGCCAAACGCGCCGTTGCCGGGCAGCGCACGGCCCTGAACCTTGCAGGCGTGGAAACGGGCGAGCTTGCACGTGGCATGGTACTCACCCGGCCAGGAATGTTTCGGCCTGCTCAGCGGCCGCTCGTTCGCCTCGAACTTCTACCCTCGGCCAAGCCGCTTCGCGATGGCGCGCGCGTGCACTTCCACGCCTTCACTGCCGAAACGGTGGCCGACGTTCGATTGCTCGAAGGCAAGCTGGTGAAACCGGGTGAGTCGGGTTTTGCGCGTTTGAAGCTCGACCAGCCATTGCTTTTGCTGCCCGAGGACCGATTCATCATCCGCCAGTTTTCACCCGTCATCACCATTGGCGGCGGCCAAGTTCTGGATGTTCACGAGCCCGCACGTCGCATAAAAACCAGCGAGCGGCTGGCGTTCGCCAAGGCCGTGACAAACACGCAGCCCGAAGAAGTTTTGTCGGCACGGGTCGCGCGTCGCGGCTCCTCCGGATTGTCGATTGCCGATGCCGTCGCAGAGACAGGATGGCTGCAATCGCGCATCGCGCAGTTGGTGAACGCCTTGAAGCAGGCCAGGAAGATCGTGACGGTGGACGATCTGCTGCTCTCCAATGACGAATTCGCGCGCATCGGAACTACGGCTCTGGCGGCAGTCGAGCGTTTTCACAAGGCGAATCCGCTGGTCGCCGGATTGAACAAAGAGCAGTTGCGTGAGGAACTGCAGCTCATTCCGGAAGTATTTCGCGCTCTCATCGACTCCCTCGCGCGCGACAAGAAGCTCGAAGTTGCAGGCGAGCTGGTGCGTGCACCCGGCAAAGGTGTGGTGCTGCGCGATGAGGAAGCCGAGTCAAAGCAGAAGATCGAGCAGGCCTTCGCCAAGGCGGGCCTGCAGGTGCCGCTGCTCAAAGAAGTGTTGGCTTCGTTGCGCATCGACCAGGCGCGCGCCCAGAAACTCGTCACCCTGCTTCTCCGCGAGCGTGTGCTGGTCAAGCTCTCCGACGATCTCGTCTTCCACCACAGTGCCCTTGCATTATTGCGGCAGCAGATCGCCGCGCAGAAGGCGAAGACTCCGAAGCTCAACGTCGCATCGTTCAAAGACCTCTTCGGAATCACCCGCAAGTACGCTATCCCGTTGCTGGAATACCTCGACCGCGAGCACATCACCAGGCGAGTAGGCGACGAACGCGTCATCCTCTGACGACCCGCCCGAGCGTGCTACCATCGAATTTTCTGCGCATAAGGAGCGCACAGATTGCGCATTCTCTTCGTTGGAGACATCTATGGCCGGCCGGGACGCAACATTGTTCACGAGCGCCTGCCTGAGTTGCAGAAGCACTACGATGTCGAACTCACGGTCGCCAATGGTGAGAACGCCGCCGGCGGTTTCGGCATTACTCCGCAACTGGCCGAGGAGCTTTTCGAACTTGGCGTCGACGTCATCACCACCGGCAACCACGTCTGGGACAAGCGCGAAATCATCGAGTACATGAATTCTGCCAACGGCAACGAGGCTTCCCTCGCTCGTCGTGTGCTGCGTCCGGCAAACTACCCTGAAGGCTCTCCCGGATTTGGCTGGTACCAGGGCCGCACCCGCAGTGGCCTCGATTATGCCGTCATCAACCTGCAAGGCCGCGTCTTCATGGGCAACAACGATGACCCGTTCCGCGTGGCCGACGATTTACTGAAGCACATCACGGCAAAGTGCATCCTGGTTGACATTCATGCTGAAGCTACCTCTGAGAAGATCGCGCTCGGCTGGTATCTCGACGGACGCGTGACCGCCGTGCTGGGAACGCACACTCACGTGCCGACCGCTGACGAATACGTGCTTCCGAAGGGCACCGCCTATCAGACCGACGTCGGGATGACCGGGCCCTACGACGGCGTGATCGGAGTGCAGAAAGAGATGATCCTGCATCGCTTTCTCACCAATATGCCGGGTCGCTTCGAGGCTGCTTCCGAGGATGTTCGTCTGTGCGCTAGCCTGATCGATTGCGATGCCGTAACCGGCCGCGCGACCAGGATCGAGCGGATCATGCTGAAGGAAAGCAATTAGCAATTGGGTTTTGGCGATCTCAGGCGCTCGTATTCACTGACCATTTATCCTTGCGCTCAGCCGTTTTTGGCCGTTAGCGACAGTTGTGCATCACCCGAATCATCGCGAAATTCTGCACCTTCCAAACGCAGCAACAGAGCCTTCACCGCAAGTCCGCCGCCGTATCCGCCAAGACAGCCTCCGCTGGCAAGTACCCGGTGGCAGGGGACGATGATCGCAATCGGGTTGTAGTGGTTGGCCTGGCCCACGGCCCGGAAACCTTTAGGCGATCCGACTGCATGTGCAATGTCTGCGTAGCTTCGCGTCTCACCGTAAGGAATGCGCAGCAACTCCTTCCAGCAACGCTTGCGGAAGCCCGTTCCACGCAAGTCGAGTGGCAAAATGAAATCCTGGCGCTCGCCCGCGAAATACTCTTGCAGTTGCTTTCTGACTTCCCTGGTGCGTCCAGCCGATTCCTCCCATAGCACCGGCGCACGGGCGATGCGCTCCGGCAATCCGCGATCAAACTCAAGCAGCACCAGCGCGGATTCACTTACCCCGATCAGCAACCGGCCCGCCGGAGAATCCATTCGGGAATAGAACAGGGTTTCCATACGGAGGGATAGCTTAGCACCGCTGCCGCGTTTGCGGGAGGCTTACTGCGCGGACACACGCTCGGGCATTAACAGGGAAGACCCTCTCTCGGAAAGCTTGCGCCGAACCGCGCTCTCCACTTCCTTCTGGGCAGCGGGAAGTGAAAGCGGTGGAATCACCATTAGAGTTCGCAGCATAGCGGCTAATCGCAAGTACGATTTTCGGCACTCGCGCATGAAGTCGACCGGATATTCCGGCTTTCTCTGGCGCGCCGCGTCGGGGTCGGCATCCAGCACCAACGCCACATCCGGACGAGGGACTAATGCTGCAAGCAGGCGCACGAAGGCTCGTGTCAGCGGATTCGACAGCGGCAGGTTTGCCAGCTCGTCGTAGATGTAGCGATCCATGATGACTACATCGTCAGCGGACTGCATGGCCCTGCGAACCACAATCTTCAGGTGTATGGCATCGGCAAGATAAAGAAAGTGTCGAGCGAGGCTCAGGTACCAGGAGCGAACATTTTTATCGCGTCGCTGCACCGGCCGGCCGGGCGCGCCGATTCCCTTCTCACTGCCGTATACCTTGTGAACAAAGCCCTCGCGGTAGCGGGTGAATACAACCACCTCGTCCCAAAATGCCATGGTTCGCACTCGCAGGCCCTGCTCACACAAGAAAGAGTTGAGGTGGTCGATCTGAGTGCTTTTTCCGGAACCATCCACCCCAGAAAACGACACCAGCAGCGTTCTGCATCCATTTGCTCCGGGGTTCGCCATAATCTCTACGGCTTAGCCGAAGTACCTTTCGATAGCGCGTAAATCGTGCCTCCCGCGACTCCGATAGCGGCAATAGCTCCGAGCTTCAGCAACAGCGATCGGCGCTGCTTCTGTTTTGCCGGCGCGATAGCCATGCCAGCGGGACGCGAAGCTCCACCACCCACGGTTGTTACCCCCTCGGCGGTTGCGGCGCCCAAGGGCTCCTGCTCTTGCTCGATGACCGTCTGCGGAGGCGGAGTAGCTGGCTCCGGGGTGGCATTCATATCGGTGTCGCGCCCGGGATACACCGTGTGCGGAGTTTCAGGCGCCGTCTGCGTTGGGATCGGCTGCAACGGCCCCTGGGCCGGGTTCACGGTCACGCCGTTCTGCGGCGCCGGCTGAGAGGGTTGCGATTGCTGCTGCGCCGCGGGCTCCTGGGCCTGCGCCAACTCGGGTATGCCGCAGAGCGCAAAGCCGACAACCGGCACCATGCATTTGGTCAGAATCTGATAACGAGCTTTCATGCGAGCTCTCCAATAGTTGAACTCAAAGGCCTACGGGTTCATTTCGAGCCCATTGCTTTGTGGTGTTTGGGCAACTGCCGTGATGCCACCTGGCGGCATACCGGGGGGCTTCATCAGCCGCTCCACGTCGGCGTCGCGGTCATAAAACAGATTGCGGGCCCGGTTCCTTGCGTAGCGCCAGAGATTTCTGATGTTGGTCTGGTACCAGCAGGACTCTCTCATGTGCGGCGAGAATCCGCAGAACACGCGAAAACGCGAACGCAGGATGTCGGGCGACGCCAATAACGCCGCAGTCAGCCGATGATTCCCTTCCAGCACGGTTACGGGCTCCGTGTCGTTCAATCCGATCAGAACGACGGCGCTCCTGTCATCGAAGTCTCGAAGCTGATAACTCAATGCCTGGACGCGCGCGATGAAATCACGCGTTCTCCCGTAGAATCGATGCTGCCGGATGCGCTTAACGATGTCTTTGAGCAGAAAACTCCCGTTCGCCACCTTGCGCCACTGAGCCCGCGGAAATACTCTCAGCCGGTCCAGGTCTTGCAGCTCGATTTCGACTTCCCACCAGGTGGTGTCCCCGGGAATTTCGCGCCACATGTGGCCCCGTCGCCGGAACAGGAGTGCCCGGCGCAAGGCGTTGGCATCTTCATCTCCGATCTCGGCGTGCAAGACCAGATTTTCGAACTGCTCGCGGTCGTGATGGAACTCCTCCTGGTAGAACTCGTTCCGCAGGAATTCCGCTATTATTTCCGGCTCATTGACTTGGCGCAGTCTCTTCACGCAGCCTCCTTCCCGACATCACCCAAGCCCGCACAAACGGGTACGAGACTGCGAGTAACAGCAAGATTCTCAAGACCTCCTGTACGACAATGACCTGCAAAAGGCTTGAGTGAAACCACGCAATACCAAGCACCACGAGTCCGCTGACTACCAGCTGCAACCATCCGGTGTTGGCAATTCGCCGCGACATTTCGTAGGTGATAAGAACGACGCTGATTGCATAGATGCCGGTTGCCGCCGCGTTCATGCTCAGCAACCAGTTCAGGCCCTGCACGGCGGCGGTGAAGTTCGCACCGAAGAGTGAGCGGAAAACCAGTTGCGGAACCAGCGCCAGCAGCACCACGAACGCCACCGACATTCCGGTGACCATCAGCAAAGGTAAGGTCAATAGTGCCGGCGTTTTGCGTTCCTCTCTGCTCTCGGCGGAGACGGGGAACATGGCACTGACGATCGACCACGATCCAAAGTAGAGCAGGCGGCCCACCAGGGCGATGGCGGCATACAGTCCCGCGAGATCAGGAGCAAAGAAGTGCTTCACCATCAGGATGTCGATATTGCTGATGATGACTTGCCCTACGAAAAAAACGATAGCTTGGACCGTCTCGCCCAGATGCAGCGGCTCCGTCTTGCCGCCTCGGGTACGCAGCTCCCGCGCCGCGTCGGGAAGCAGGTAGGCAACGATCACCGAGGCGGAGATGGCGGCCACCGCGCCCAGAACGCCAAATCCCATCTCAATGAGAACGATGGCGCCGATAAACTTCACGACTGCCTCGGCGCCCATGTTCAAGCTCAGGCCACGGAAGCGGCAGGTCCCTTGCAAGCCGCCGCGCTTTACTCCCAGAGGGATATAAATGCTAAGCCCAATTGCCAGCAGGATGATCACCCACGGGCTGGAAAGCCGGAGATAGGTCGAGAGCGTGGTGCTGGCGAGGACCATCGTGATTCCCAGGGCCATGCCCACCCACCATGATTTTTTGTGGAGGTTGCGGTAGACGGCGGCCTTTGCCTCTATCGATTCGCTCTTGGCCACCAGCTTGGTGCAGACCAGTTGAAACGCCAGGGTGATGGCCGACGCCAGCATCAAGATGGTCACCGCCGCAGCGGCATGGCTGAAATCGGCAGGTCCCAACATGCGCGCTACCCCGATGTTGTAGCCAAAATTCGCCAGGCTCACGAAGACTGAGCCGATCAGCATGATGATGCTGCCGCCCAGGATCCTGGCTTGGGCGGATCGGCCGAAACGCAGGTTTGCCAGGCGCTCACGCCAGCGGCTTGAACGCGGCAAAACCGCGACCGTTTCTTCGCCGAAGATCATGCCGCGATGTCGGCCGCATCCCCATCCCCGATGAACGCCTCCGGTGAAATCGTGGGCGCCACCTGCTGGGAAGGATGGGCGTAGTAATGTTTGAGGGCGTTGGGCAGGAAACTGCTGAAACTCTTCGCAGCCTGGGTAGAGTTGTCGTAAATCTCAAACAGGCGTCCGGTACGGGTGAGTTCCAGCACGACCGCCGCCTGCGGTGACAACGAAGCCAGCTTCACATCGCCGTCACGCTTGATGACCTCGCGCATGCAATGTAGCAATACATCTACGCCGGCCGCATCAATGTGCTTCACCAGCGACATGTCGAAGACCAACTGTGGCCGATCGGCAATCAGAAAAGGCTCGACTTCCTGGAGGAAGCTGCGGGCGTTTTTAAGATTCATTGTTTCCGGCATTCTTTTCACAACAACGGGTCGACTAATGCTCTCCATATCTCCTCACGACCGCGAAGCTGGAGGGGAACTCTCCAACTGCTTGGCCGGATGCCGGTCCATTTACATCCGGGGGTTTTAAATTGTCTGCCGGTGCAGCCTGCGATTCCGGCACTTCCGCGGTCCCGTCTGGAAGACTCCGGTCAAAAAACGCGCGGAACATATGTGGTAAGACGGCGAAAACCGCAGCAGTGCTGCCTAGGGCACGAGAAAGCACGGTAGCCGGTGGCGCACCGACAAACTTTCCGTCGCTGATCTCGACTTCAACCTCGCGCGCCAGGTGCCAGAGACGGCGAAATCCGGCAACGGCATGCATTACGTCCAGGCCGGCGCCGATGTAAGTGAAGGGCAGAACGGTCGAGTTTTCGATCACGGTACCGCAGTCAATTTCGGCGTGATGCTCAATCACGCTGTTGCGAGTGACAATCGCTGCCGCTCTTACTTTGCTATGCGCACCGATGAAAGCCGGAGCGAGCACCCGCGCCTTGCGGTGAATCTTTGCACCATGGCCGATCCATACTCCAGGCCTGATTTCCCTGCCCACGGGCCGAATCGAATTCTTCTCCAGCAGACCGTCCAAAGCCAGCCGGCGAAGGTCGCATGCATCTTGCAGCGGATTCCGGTAGGAATGAACCTGAAAACGCTGGTGCTGCCCCGGCACTTCTCTCAACCCGCTGCGGAACAATGCTGACGCATCGCCGCGACGCGTCGAATCCAGCAAAAAGATCCCGAGCGGGTTACCCTGCGGGCCCACAGCCGAGCTCACGCGGCACTTCTTCTTGATGTGGCGCCGCAGGAACTCCTCGTAATCCAGCTCTACATAAGGTCCGAGACGCATAACCAGAACGAGGTCGGCTCCGCCCCGCCGAAATTGCTCGAAAGCCTCTTCCGCCGAGTCCCAGAAATTGTCGCTGGATGCTTCGATCGCCTTCAGTCCGGCGCGAGACCTCGCACGTTCAACATAGGGACGCGCTTCGTGAGCTGTGGCACTCACCAGGGTGTGGCTGCAGATCCCGCAATCGTGCAGCCGATCGACCACTCGCTCCAGAACCGTGGCTCCCAGAACCTCCAGAAAAGCAATGGGAACACCTGCAAGCTTCTCTGACTGCGGAGTCTCGCCCGATGGCCCCGGCGCACCTACCAGAATCAGGGCTCTTACATCCACGGTTCCCACCTCGGAGCTGCAGCGCGGAAGATGGCCGATCGCGAGGGCACCCAGGAAGGGATCCGCCGAAATCTCGAAATGGGTTCCAGGGCGCGAGCTCGTTGATGCAGGTCGAACGAGCGAAGATATTGGCGGATGATCTGCGGCATTGTCATTCGTAATGCAGCCGAAAAATTCTGCTCCGACATCTCGCGACTTCTCTGGTCGTCGTTCAGCAGAGCGTACATTCGCTCTGCCAAATCACGGGCGTTGCCTGTTTCGTAAAAATCGATGGCGATGCCTTCGTCCCATGCCATTTCGCGGAAGTCATGAATCCCGGCCGAAACTATTGGGACGCCAAATTCACATGCAAGGTGGGCTACACCACTGGCCCCCGTAGCCGAAGAGTAAGGAAGTACTAAGACACTGGAACTACGAAATAATTCCGGAATATTTTCTTCGTCCACGTAGCCGGTAAAGGCAACCCGAGGGTTGTCTCGCGTCTTCGCGGCCACCGATTCCACATACCCCGGCGCCATGGGATGACTGGATCCGGCGACTACCAGCACTACATTCGGCATTCGCGCTGCCAGCTCATCGAAAGCCTCGATCAGCAACTCCAGGCGCTTGTACGTACCCCACTTTCCGAAAGCCAGAATGCGATGCTCGGGGTTGCCACGCAGGCTGTAATCCGGCGGCTCCGGACGTGCCGACAAGATGCCGTGGGCGCGGAAATGCACGTTTTCCCCGCGATATTTATCGATCAGAGTACGGCGATAAGCCGGCAGCAGGACGGAGATGGAATTCGCCATCAGCAGCATGCGCGTGGCGGTATATCCGGCAGCCCGGTACAGCCGGGGAAAGCGCACCCCGGCGTCCTTGAGATCGATGTTATCCATCAGATGATGGAGCGTGACATGCGTGTAGTGCCCTCCGAGCCGCGAGAGCAAGGGCACGCTAAGACCGCTAAAGGCCGCCACCGGATTGTTCCCGAAGGTTGAGAACAGCAGGTTGAACCAAATGACGTCCGGCTTGATGTCCTGGACCGCCCTCCATAAATGCAGGGGATTTCCCAGCGAGTCGAAGCGCCAGCAGCGAAAAACATCGAAGCCGTCCAGCTCCGCTTGTCCGCCGTCAAGTTCGTCTGCCAGGATCGTCAGACTGAGCAGCGGATCACGGCGAAGCTCTTTCGCGATGTGAAACCCGTATTCATTTAACCCGCGACGGCTAGGCGGGAACGCGGTAACCAGACAGATCTTCATAACTCGAGGGCCCTAGAAAATCGACAGACGGAAAATCGGACGCACCATCTGGTTGCTTTTGGCAATACCTGCAAAATTCGGAAACTGCTCGGTTTCAATTCCAAAGGAGAGGCTCAGGGGATAATCCACCGCGTAGCTGCCCGAAGAATCACTTACTGTCCGCCGGAATGGACGCAAATACGAAACATAGAAAGCGCTGTAGAAATTGTTGTAATCCTGTAGGGTCTCGCCCCTGTTGTAGGCGAACTCTCCGTTGACGGTCCAGGATTTGTTAGCCCGGAACTGGATGGTGCCGCCTGGACGGAGCGCCTGTGCTGTCGCGGTCAGCGTGTCCTGCACGCGGTAGGAGCGGATGTACTCACCCAGGGCGGTCACCGTCAGTTTTTCACCGAACTGGCGCTGAATACCGGCGTAAGTCGAAGTGGTAAAGAACTGGCGAACCAGCGGACTGAACGTAAGATTGCGCCGGGTATAGCCGGTTACAAAGAATGTTTTTCCCCATGGTCTGCCGACTTTGAATTCCAGCCGCGCCCCGACATCCGTGGAGTTCAGGTCCTGGTCCGTAAACGGACCGGCCTCGTGATAGATCGATCCATTGAGAGAGATCCAGTCGAAAAACGAGCTGCTCGAGACGTATGCGAACTCGCGCAACAGGTTCTGGTTCATGAGTACAGGTGAGTCGTGATCGCGACGTATCGTGTACTGGATGCCGGTATTGAATGCCAGAGTCGCATCACCCATGTGCAATACCGGATTCAAAGCGCTGTTGAAGTTGTAATCGAAGGTGTCGCGGTTGATGATCAGCGCCTCCTGCGGCAGGGAGTACGGGCCCGACGCATTGCGCAATTGAAAGAATCCGCTGACCAGGGGGAAGTTGCCTAAGTGCAGCCGGTATCCGGCGGTGGCAAGGCTTTCGAGTTCCGAGCGCGGCGGCGGCAGCACCGGGCTATTACTGCTGAGCCCGAAGATCTGCTGATCGAGCATGTAAATCGTGGAGTCGTCATACAGGCCTCCCATGGTGAAATTCCCCACTAGGCTGAGATGCTGGTTTACCTGGTATCCTTCGTCGCCGGCAACCTGTTGCATGAAGCGCTCGGCATCTTCCGTCTCCGTGCTCAACGCGTTGGCACGAGACAACACTTCCAGGGCATTGACGTTCTCGTGCCGCTGCCGGTACACGGTGCCTTGAGCCAGCAGATAGTCATAGTTTTCGTTGCTGGCAGGATCGTTGCCGAGGGAGGCAAGTTCGGTGTCAGCCTGCCGCGTTTTACCCTGTGCCAGATAGGTGTTCGCAAGTCCGATGGCGACGACTTCGTCGGCAGCTCCAGCCTGCTTCGCCTTTTCGTAATACTCGGTTGCCAAATCGAAGTCGTGCATGGAGAGCAGCAGGTTTGCGGCTTCGATCAAATTGTCGGATGTTATCGGAGGCGCCTCACCGATACGGCTTTCCGCAAAGCCAAGGCTGATCTGCTGCTTCGCGTCGTTGTAATGTCCGTCGCGGGCCATCACCTTCGCAATCGCCAGCCGGACATTGACCCGATTAGCATCGGGCGCTGCCAGCGCCTTGGAGAATCGGTCCATCGCGGCCTTCTGATCTCCCAGCGTCAGCAGGGCGTCGCCGGTGTTGAGCAAGGTGGCCGAACTGTCGGCTCCATACTTCTCGGCAGCCTCCACGTAGCGCATCGTCTGGTCGCGGTCGTGCAGTTGCGCATACGCGTGCGCCATCTCGCCGTAGATCACGGGATCGTCCGGCGAAAGCCGCAAAGCCTTGTTGAGTGCATCGATGGATTCCTGATAGCGCCGCATCTGGTACAGCGTGTCGGCCAGGGCAAGTTGCAATCCCAAGTCATCGGGAGCGTACTTGAGCGCCGCCAGGTACTCCTTCTCTGCGCTTCCCAACAACCGCTGCTGCCGGTACGCTGTCGCCTTAGCCAGATGAATCGCGCCCGATTCACCCATTAATTTCTGCGCCTCATCAACCTCGGCGAGGGCTTCTTTGGGTTGCCGGAGCTGCAGATCGCTGAACGCCAGGCCGAGGTGAGCGATGCCGTTGTCCGGGCTGAGCTTCAGCGCCGTATCGAAGTCTTGGGAAGCCTGCTTCGCGTCCTGCATGTCATTGCGCACGTATCCGCGGTTGACATACGCTTCCGTCATCTTGGGATCGCGCTGGATCGCAGCGCTGTAATCGTTCACCGCTTCAAACAAGAGCTGCGACTGCTTGTGAACGTGTCCCGCCAGCAGCGGGAAATTCGGCTCATACGGCAGCACCGCTTCATACTTATTCGCCACCCGAAGCACCTCGTCATAACGACCGAGGTTGTAAAGATCGTAGGCAAGATAAACCGAGGCGTTGCGGTCTTTGGGCAGCTCCTGCAAGACCTTATAACCAAGCTCTGCCGATTCCTGATATTTGCCGGTGTGGAACAGCCATCGCTCCCGTTCCAGCATGACGCGCGGATCGTCATTCACCTTGCCCTGCGCGCGATTCACCCATAACCCGGCAAGCTTGATCTGCTGATTGTCAATGGCAGCGCTGGCGGCGTCGGCAATCACCAGCGGATTCTGCGGGGCGATCTTGTAGGCCTTTTCGTAGGCGGCGTTCGCCTTGTCGTACTCTTTGACCTCCGAGTACAGGTCCCCCAATGCGAGGTAGGGGACATAATCGTCCGGATAGGCAGCTGCCATCCGATTGAAGTACTGCTCCGCCATTTGGGGGTTGTTGTCCTCGCGATACAGGTATCCCATGGCTTCGAGGGCGAAACGGTTATTGGGGTCCGCCTTCAGAATCGACTCGTAAATCTTGCGCGACTCGTCTTTGCGCTTCTCTTTCCACAAAAGATTGGCGTACTGCAGGGTGATGTTCGTGTTTTGCGGGTCGAGCTTGCGAGCTTCCAGCAGGTCGGATTCCGCGCCCTTCAAATCGCCATCGGAGGTCTTCAGCGCCGCACGAACGCGCAGAAATTCCGCTTTCGCCGGACCCTCCACGTGCAGCTTATTGATCTGCTCCTCGGCCTCGGCGACGGTCTTGTGAGCATCTGCCTCGTCCCCGTTTTCGCGATAAAGGTCGGCAAGGTTCAAGCGCAGTTGAATGGGATATAGGTCGCCTTCCGGCACCGGACCCGGCGGCAGAGCAGCGATCGCGGCTTTATATTCCGCGATGGCCTGGTCATCTTTGTTCTCGGTCTTGGCCAGCGAAGCGCGCATTGCGTGCAGGCGGTAATTGTTGGCATCGATGGCTGCTGCCCGTCCCAAATATTCCTTTGTCTTTTCCAGATCTCCGATATTCAGTTGCGCCTGGGCCGCGCTCAACTGGTATCCGATGTTCCGGGGATCTGCCTTGGCGGCATGAGAATAAGCGTCCGCGGCGCGTTGTTTATCACCCTCGAGTTCGTAGGTGAAACCCAGATCGGCAAGCACTGCAGGTGTCATGCGCGGGGCCTTCTGCAGCATGGCGATGGCATCTTTGTAGTCGTGTTCCTCGCGATAGAAGGTAGCAGCGGCCTGGTAGATCTCAACATTGCCCGGAGCATGCTTGCGGGCCAGATCCAGCATCTGTTTGGCCTTGTCCGGTTGTTTCAGCCGGAGATAAGCCATGGCAAGCATCAGTTCGACGTGGGCATTCGGCTCCTGGGATTCTGCGCGCTGCAGCATGTCCGCTGCTCGCTGTACGTCACCGCCTTTCATGTACAGTTGGCCGGCGATCAGCAAATCGTTGGTGCGATGGGGATTCGCGTTGATCACCTGCATCAGCAGGCGCTCCGCTTCGTCTGTACGACCCATAGCGGCATAGGTCTGGGCCAGGCCACTCATCCCGTCAGCGTCGCCGGGAGCGTTCTGCAGTCCGTGCTGATAGGCATCCACCGCCTGCTGATACTTCCCTGCCATGCGCGATGTGTAGCCCAGCAGGAACCAGAGCTTGTTATCGCCGGGCGCCGCGTTCACCGCGCGTTGAGCGTAGTCGGCCGCCTGCGAGGGATTGCCGCGGCGCAAGGCATCTTCCGCAGCGCGCGCCAGACGTCCGACTTCAATGCTGCTGCCCCACCCGATACTTGTTTCGCCCATGCTGTTTCCCGTCTTCGAGGGAGAGCTGCTGCTGGATTTCGCCTGCTGCCCGTTCGGCGACGTAGCCGAGGGTTGCGACTGCTGACCCTTGACCTCAAAGGTTTGAGGAAACGCCAGCGGCGCAAACAGCACAACGAAAGAGAGTATCCGGACAGTAGTGGTCATCTTCACAGGAGTTGACTCGCGAACGAAGTGTGCAGGAACTTAGCTTGCAAGCTGCATACCTTCTGCTCCGATGCGAATACCCGCTGATTGGCTGTTCGCAGCTCTGGTTACAAACAGAACTGCTCACGAATTCACTCCTGTTTTTTCCTGCTGCGATTCGCTCCTGTGACTCCAGCCCAGCGCCGAAAACTTGCAGCGCCTACTTCGGCAGCAGTTCGCAAGCAAACCCAGCGGGAGTTTTGGAATCCAAACAGCTCTGAACCCCATCGGAGGCACCGCTGTGATCTTCAAGTCCCCGACCCTTAACGCCAGAGCGCTTCCGCTGTCGCTGATCCTGCTGATCACGCTTGCAGTACATGGCCCTCTGCTGCTGATGCAGTTGCCCGCTGGGTCGTATGACGCTAACGTTCACATCTTTTTTGCCGCTCATTATGCCCAGCATTGGTTTAATCCCTGGAACCCGAAGTGGTTCGGCGGCTTTTCGGAAACCACCTATCCACCGCTGGTGCACCAGTGGATTGCGCTGTTCTCCCACATCATGGGGCTGCAGATGGCTTACATGTTTGTGCAGCTGATATCGATTCTGCTGCTGCCGATCGGCATGTATCGCTACGCTCGCATCTGGGTGGATGAGGTCTCCGCCAGCTACGCGGCGCTAGGCTCGGTATTTCTCGGCTCGCTGGGAATGCTGGTGTATCAGTCGGGTCAGATCAACACCATCGCAGCAGCAGCACTGGTTTTAAATGCCTTGCCGTACTTCTACAAGTGGCTCCGCTTTGGTGGCTTCGGTACTTTGCTGAAAGCGGTTGTCATTTCCTGGGCCGCTGCTGCCGCTCACCACGTGACCATGCTGTTCGGCTCCGTTCTGTTTGCGGTGCCGATATTCTGGCTAGCCTTTCTGGACCGCAAGGATGCCCTCGACGAAGAGGACCGCGCTTCGGTGGGAGGAATCATCGCGCGCGCCTTCCTGTTTGCTGTGCTGAGCATCGGCGGGGTGATCGTGGTTCTGCTGCCCTACTGGCTCTCGCTGTTGCGCAACCCGATCACGCAGATGCCCATCCCGCACGCCTCACGCGACAACTTCATCCTGAAACCGATGAGCGGCGTGAACTTCTTCCTCATTCCGATGGGCGCGCTGATACTGGCAATACCCTTCATCCTCTTTCGTGGCGCTGCCGAGCGGCGGCTGCGGCCCTTGCTGCTGTTCTGGTATCTCACGGCGATTCTGGGATTGGGTGGAACGACTCCGGTTGGCAAGCTGCTGCTCGGGCGCGCTTACGAGGTGCTCACCTTCGAGCGCTTCACCTTCTGGGCAACGTTGATGGCCATGCCGTTCGTCGGACTGCTGGCCTTCGAACTGATCACCCGTTTCCGACGCAAAGCAGTTGTCACCCTGGCGATCCTGGCCGTGTTTACCTTCTCCATGTCGGTTGCCTGGATCACCTTCCGCCCCATTTACGGATCGTCCTTCTCGGTGAAGCCGGTAATCGCGTTCCTGAACAAAGACGATCACGCGAAGTTCCGATATATCACGCTCGGCTTCGGCAACCAGTTCTCCAAGGTATCGACTTACGCCAAAGCGGACAGCGTCGATGGCGATTACAACTCGGCCCGGTTGCTGCCCGAGATGACGAGCTATGGCGCGGGCCAGCTTTACAACTCGAAGTACTACGGCACTTCGGGTATGGAGGCGTTGCGCGCGGTTCTCAAGCACGCGAACCGCTACGGGTTGAAGTACATCTTCGTACGCGACCGCTTCTACGAGCCGCTGCTGGCTTTTGCCGGGTGGCGGCAGGCCGAAACCTATGACAACGGCGCGGTGACCCTTTGGACCAAGGAGGATGTGCCGCCGGCGCAACGGATTGACTGGGGAAATCTTAAGCCCGCTCCATGGGAAGGAATCCTGTGGGGCACATTGCCGATGGGGAGCAGCATCCTGGCAATCTTACTCGTCTTGCTGCTGCCTGAGCGCCGCCGCATAGCTGAGACGGTCGAATTCCCCGCCTCGGTTTCGACCACGCCCGTCGTTTTGCGGGAGGCAAAGTGATGAAGCGAACACTACCCATCATCCTTATTGTTCTAACCGTTGCCTTGATTGCTCTGGCAACGATTCGCCCCAGCGAAGGTGCATCCCCCAACTCGCCGCAGGCCGCAGTACAGGCGCTGTTTAACCGCGTCAAGGCGCACGACTATGCCGCAGCCTACGACTACGTTGCCAAGCAGGGTAATCCGGATGAAAAAGATTTTGCCGCCGACCTGGCAGGTCGCGACGGCAGCTTGCGGACCTACTCCTCATTGCAGCAGGCCAACACCAAGGTCCTGCATGAGAACGACAACCAGGCACTGGTGCGAACGACCCTACAGTACGCCACGGCCGTCGGCGCCATCTATGACACGCGAGACCTCAAGGTCGTGAAAGAAGACGGCGCATGGAAGGTCGAGTGGCCTATCGAAAAGGAACCCAACGTTCCGCCGCAGGTGATACCAGTGACTTTTCTGCGCTGGGATGTCATCAACCGTGGATCGGGAGATGACTGGGGCGCGCAAAACGTGGAGGCGCCACGTGTCCGAATCGTCTCCATGAATGCAGTCGATCACGACAACGCCACCATCATCATTGGCGAGATCGCAAACGAGGACACCGTTCCCGGCTTCGTCTCCGTGGGCGCAACCCTGATCGGCAAGAACGGTCAGGTACTGGGCGAGGAGACCAGCTTCGACAAGATCTCTCATACCCTGCTTCCCAAGGAAATCTCCCCATTCCGCATTGACTTCCCTGGCGTGAAGCTGGCCGATGTGAAGAATGTTCGCATGACGCCGAACTCCATGCTGGTTCCGGCATCCGCCGATCCCGTCATCGGCGTGATGCAGCAGAAGATCGAGACCGACGCGCGCGGCCGGCATGTCCTCAAGGGGCAATTGCTGAATGAAAGTGGGCAGACCGTGAACATTCCGCACGTGCTGGCAACGTATTACGACAACGCAGGCAAGGTGATCTGGGTCTCAGATGGATATGTGGATCAGGCATTGCTGCCGCAGACACCGGTGCCCTTCACCATCGCGCTGAACGACGACATTGTTCCTCAGATTCACAACTACCGTGTAACGGTGAACCAGTATTCGCGCGACCAGCAGCCGTAGGTGCAGAAAACCGGTCATGAAGAGGATCGCTATCAGACTTATCGCGTTGAGAGCTTTCGCGTCGGGGCAGGGCTTCAGCCGTGCCGCTATTCGTCGTAAATTGCGCTATCAATTGGCGACCTGCTTTTTGCTCTGCTGGGCGTGTGCAGCCTACGCCGCGGACCTGAGCCTTCCCGCCACCGTCGTGGCCGGTAACGCGGTTACGGTCACGGCGCCGGGAAACGGAGAAGCCACGCTGTACGTCTCCGGACCGGGGACCGCCATCAAGCGCAAAGTGCAACTTGGGCAGCAAGTCCGCATCTCCGGCGATGAACTGAAAAACGCCGGCCGCTACATGGTTGCCATCGAGGGCGCCGGCAGCGGGTCCTTCTTCGTTACGCCGGCCGCGATCGACTCTATTGCCTTTCTGGCCCGGCCTTCGCGCGTGCCCGCTAACACTCCAAACGTCATCAGCGGAACCGCGTTTCTTTTCGACCAGTACCAGAACCTGGTGATTCAGCCACAGCCGGTAAAGTTCGAGCTTAGTGTCAACGGGCAGAACATCACTCACACCGAGACCTCGAAAGATGGCGTCGCTTACACCAAACTTGATTCCTCGAAGAAAGAGGCACCAGCGCAGTTCATCGTGTCCAGCGGTTCCGCATCTGTACGGCGGGTGGTGCAGGAGGTCGCCTCCCAGCCGTGCTCGATAAAGATGCAGGCCGAAGCGGCGAAAGAAGGGATTCTCGTCCGTACCGATCCCATTCGGGACTGCGCCGGCAATCCGGTGCCTGACGGCACCATCGTGACCTTTACCTCCACTGACGCTAACGGGAGAAGTACGGTAGATGCCCGCATTAAGCAAGGCACCGCCCAAGCCCTGTTGCCTGCAGCCGGCAACGCAACTCTATCAGTAGCGTCAGGGGTGGTCGTGGGCAACGAGATCCACTGGCGAGGTGGGATGTGAAACGCGCCGTTCTCTTTGCAGCAGTGGTGGTCATCGGCATCGCTGCTGTCGTCTACCTTCCGAGTTGGTATCCCTCGACGGTATGGGCTGCCAATACGCCCTCCGTATCCCTCGATGTTGAAAGCGCAGCCCCGCGACAGGTTGAGGACACCACCCAGAAGGCTGTAGCCCGGGATTACGCCGCCGCCTGGCAATCATTGGCCGACGCTCTGGAGCAGAACCGGCCCGATCTGCTTGCCGCGAATTTTGTTGGAACCGCCGACCACACGTTGCAGGAAACCATTCAGCAACAGCAAAGAGCCGGACTGCACCGCCGCTACGTCGATCGTGGCCATAAGGTGCAGGCCATCCTTTATTCGACCGAGGGCTCGGCCATGGAGTTGCGCGATACCGCCCAACTCGAAGTCCAGTGGCTCGATGGTGACAAGGTGATTTCCTCTCAGGACTTTACCGCCCACTATGTAGTTCTCATGACGGCAGCGGAGAATTCATGGAAAGTACGTGTTTTGCAGGAAGTTCCGTCGTTTTAACCTTTGCCTCCCCGCTACGTCCAATCTCTTCTCGTATTGCAAGCGGTGGGGTCGAGGAAAGATTGTTAAGAAGTTCCCGTCTCTGCCGTAAACGACTAAAATAGAATGACCAAGTCCGCCGGGTGTCGCATCCAATGGGCTGTAAGTGGCTGGTCCCGCTCCATGAATTTAAAAATCTCTAGCAAACTCTTGCTTGTATTTCTGTTGGCAGGCACTGCCAGCGGGTTCGCTCAACAGACTCCCTCCCAGTCGGAGCCCGCGACCGGCGTCGAGAAATCTGCGCCCGCTGCTGAGCAGCCGACACCTGACACCCCGGACACTAAGGATGCCACCACGCCTGCTGAGAACCCCGCTCCACCGCAGGCGCCGGCACATCCCGATAAGGCCGCGGCTTACTATCACTTCATGATGGCGCACATGTACGAGGAGATGGTCTCCACTTACGGGCGGGCCGACTATGCCAGCAAGGCCATCGAAGAGTACCGGCTGGCCATCGACAATGATCCCGACTCGGATTACCTGAACGCCGGCCTGGCTGAGCTCTACGCCAAGACCGGGCGCATCCGCGACGCCGTGCTGGAAGCACAGGACATCATCAAGCGGGACGGCAATAATCTCGAGGCCCGCCGTTTGCTGGGCCGTATTTATCTGCGCTCGCTGGGCGACATGCAGTCGGGAAACCAGTCGCAGGAAGTGCTCAAGCTGGCCATCGACCAGTACGAGCAGATTGTGAAGCTCGATCCCAAGAGCGTTGAGGACCACCTGCTGCTCGGCCGCCTATACCGCATCAACAATCAGCTTCTCAAGGCGGAGAGCGAGTTCAAGATCGCCGTTGGGTTGCAACCGCAGTCGGAAGATGCGGTAACCACGCTGGCGATTCTGTACAACGAGGAGGGCGACACCTCCCATGCTCTGCAGGTGCTGAACGCCATTCCCGACGAGTCGCGCACCGCCAAGGTTTACTCCACCCTCGGCTATACCTACGAACAGGGCAAAGATTACAAGAATGCCATTGACGCCTACCGTCACGCGGTCGAATTGGACAAGGACAATCTCGACTACGTTCGTGGCCTGGCGCAGAACCTGTTGAACGACGGCCAGGCCGATGCGGCCCTCGATCAATACAAGATTATTGCTGAATCCGACCCTTCCGATGCGCAAACCTATATGCGCATAGCTGAGATTTACCGCCGCAACGGCAAGTATGACCAGGCCCAGGATGCCCTGAAGAAGGCCACCGCCATCGTGCCGGATTCGCTGGAGTTGCAGTACAACGTTGCCCTCATCGACGAATCGCAAGGCAAATATGACGACGCCATACAGATCCTGACCGGGCTGCTGCAAAAAACCGAAAGCCCCGACGGCCACTACGAGACGGCGGACAAGAATAACCGCGGTGTCTTCCTGGAGCGGCTGGGAACGGTGTATCGCGAAGCCAACAAGCCGCAACTGGCCGTCGACACCTTCCGCAAGATGCTCCCCCTTGGCGACGACAATGCCAGCCGGGGCTATCAGGAGATGGTCGATACCTATCGCGACATGAAGAACTGGCAGATGGCCACCACGGTCGCGGAAGAAGCCGCCAAGAAGTATCCCAACGATCGCACCCTGCAACTCATCGCAGCTTCCCAGCAGGCCGACATGGGCGATTCCGCCAAAGCTCTTGCGCGTGTACAGGGGATGCTGAAGGACAACAGCGACGACCGCGAGATTTACATCGCTCTCGCCCAGATGTATAGCCGCCTGAAGCAATGGAATGAGGCGGAAGCGAACATCGACAAAG
The DNA here is from genome assembly GCA_963846815.1 of uncultured Acidobacteriaceae bacterium. GTDB lineage: Bacteria > Acidobacteriota > Terriglobia > Terriglobales > Acidobacteriaceae > CAVVDY01. The sequence continues at coordinate 1,981,501 of CAWJXG010000001.1, forward strand.
CGCTGGCTCTTTCGGTCAAACAGGACGACAAGGACTACACAACGTTTGTCGCCGGCTCTATCTACGAGCGCCAGAAGAAGTACGACCTGGCCGAGGAAGACTTCCGCAAGGTGATTGCCAACGATCCCAAGAACGCCATGGCCCTGAACTACCTGGGCTATATGCTGGCCGATCGCGGGACCCGCCTGGATGAATCGCTCGGCTACATCCGCCGTGCTGTGGCTCTGGATCCGAACAACGGCGCCTATCTCGACTCGCTGGGCTGGGTCTATTTCAAGATGGGCAACTATGAGCTTGCGGAAGAGAACCTGCGTCGCGCCTCCGAGCGGATCGGCAGCGATCCGACGGTCCAGGACCACCTTGGAGAGCTCTACCAGAAGACTGGCCGCCTCAAATTAGCAACCACGCACTGGGAGCACGCTTTGGAGGAGTGGAACAAGACCATTCCTGCCGAAGTCGATTCGGATGATGTGGCGAAAGTCCAGAAAGAGCTGGAGTCGGCCAGAGTCAAGCTGGCGCAACAGAACGCTGCCGGCGCGACAAAGCACTAGGGCAACTCATGAGCCACACTGCGTCGAAGCCAGCCATTGAGGCTCAGCCGCTCATCGCAGTCCGCAATGTAAGGGCGAGTAGTCGCTGGTATGCGGAGCTGCTGAACGCAGACCCGCTCCCTGAACATCGCCACCGCGACGTCTACGACCGCATACTCTCCTCTGGCCAGTTGTTGCTTCAACTTCATTCCTGGGATGAGGAAAACCATCCCAACCTCGTCAACCGCGAGGCGGCGCCTCCGGGGCATGGCGTGGTGCTTTGGTTCCAGGTAGACGACTTCGACTCTGCCGTTGAGCGAGCCCGCTCATTGCAGGCTGAGATCATCCTGGAACCTCACTTCAACCCTAACCCTCGACACAGAGAGATCTGGCTCCGGGATTCAGATGGTTATGTGGTTGTGATCGCCAGTCGCGATGGCGAGTCCGGTTCGTAAACGCGAGCTCCTCGCCCTACTTCTCCTCATCCTTGCCGAACACGCCTTCGGTCATTCGCCGCATGAAGTGCCCCCCGTAAGAGCCCGCATTGGCAGCCAACAACTGGAGGAATGCGCCGTAGACCTGCCCACGATCATGTGGCCACTTGACCACGTACTCGTAGTACGCAAGTACCAGCGGCACGCCCACCCAGATGAGCAATCCCCACCGCCAGGGGCGCTCCGGCTTCCACACTCCCAGAAACATGGTGAAAGCCAGCACGCACAATGCGGTCAGCAAGGCGTCATCCACCCGCTGGTTGATCCAGCCCGTAAGGAGCCCTAAAACAACAGCGATAAAGTATGACAACGACTTCCCAGCTTCCTGATCAGCCTTCGTATTTATAAAAGCCGCGTCCCGACTTCCTGCCCAGCCAGCCGGCGTCCACCATCTTGATCAGCAGCGGACACGGACGGTATTTTGGGTCGCCCAAACCGGCCAGCATCACGCGCATGATGTCGAGGCAGACATCCAGTCCGATAAAGTCGGCAAGCGTTAGCGGCCCCATGGGATGCGCCATGCCCAGCTTAAACACCTCGTCGACCGCCTGGGGTGTGGCGACGCCTTCCATGACCGCATACATGGCTTCATTGAGCAACGGCATCAGCACGCGGTTGGAGACGAATCCCGGCGCGTCATTTACTTCGACCGGGGTCTTCTCCAGCTTCTCCGCCAGTTCCTTCACCGCGGCGTAGGTTTCATCTGAAGTTGCCAGTCCCCGAATGACCTCGACCAGCTTCATCATGGGGACGGGATTGAAGAAGTGCATGCCGATGACTTTGTCCGGACGCTTTGTTACGGCCGCCAGTTTAGTGATCGATATCGAAGACGTGTTCGACGCCAGGATCACCTCCGGACGGCACATCGCATCCAGGTCGCGAAACAGTTCCGTCTTGATCTCGAAGCGCTCGCTCGCCGCCTCGACGATGAAGTCGCACGCTGCAAGCTGCTTGCGATCGGTGGTGGGCTGGATGTGCTTCAGCGCCTGATCGCGCTGCTCTGCCGTGATTTTCGACTTGCTGACTTCCCGCTCGAGGTTTTTGCCGATGGTCTGCAGCCCGCGATCGAGAAAGCGCTGCTCGACATCGACCAGCGTAACGTTATAACCGCATTTGGCGAAAACGTGAGCAATACCATTGCCCATCGTTCCCGCGCCGATCACACCTACGTTTTTGATTTCCATACGAATGCCCTCAGAAGGATATGAATGCTTAGGAAAAACATTCGAGTGTAGCAGAGCGGCAAAGGTATGAGTTATGGTCTGTCCAGAAAAGAAGGCTCAGTTTTGCGGAGCCGTTCCGTTGAAGCTGCGCACTCGAAGAAGCATGCAGGTTTCATTGTCTTCTCCGCCGCCTTCATTCGCGGCATCCACCAGCATGTCGCAGGCACTTTGCAGAGAAGGAATCTGCGAGAGGATGGTTTTTATCTCATTGTCTTCAACGTGCCGCAGAATGCCGTCGGTGGTCAGCAGAAGCAAGTCGCCTTCCTGCGCTGGAAACTCGGCAAGATCGGGCGGGCTGTCATCCCCGGTTCCCAGGGCGCGAGTGATGATGTGCTGCGCTGACGACTGTTTTGCCTCTTCGACCGTCAACACGCCCCGCCGCACCTGCTCCATGACAAAGGAGTGGTCCTCGGTAAGCTGCACCAGCTCGCCTTCGCGTAGCAGATAGATTCGGCTGTCGCCTATATGCGCAATGGTGAACTTGCCGTCGCAGAAGCGGGCCGCCACCAGGGTCGTTCCCATACCCGCTGTTGCCTCGTTTTCGTCAGCGAAGCGCAGAATGGACTCGTTGGCCTTATTCACGGCATCGGCGAGCAGACGGGCGCCCAGCGGAGCATCGATGAGCGAGGCGTCCGCCGCCATGGGCTCCTGGTCGCGGAAGTACGCGAGGACGCTATCCACCGCAATCCGGCTTGCAACCTCGCCGGCCGCGTGGCCGCCCATGCCGTCGCACACCACGTACACTCCCAGGCGCTGGTCCCACCCGTAACTGTCTTCGTTGGACGTTCTTACTCGACCTATGTCGCTACGTCCAGCAACCTCGACACCCAAAGCCATTTGGGGACAGTTTACGACGGGATTAAGAAACGCGCGAGTGACCAAAGTGGGGTTTTGGTGTCTTGTTGTCAACTGCAACAATCTTTTCTAGCCAGAATGTTTCTCCTTAAGAAACACCCCGAGAGCCGTTATTGCCTCCGAATTGGGCGGCAGCCTCACACCCGCGCCAGGTGTACTCCGAACCACCGCTTGGGATCCGACCAGGTCCGTTCCAGCAGGAATCCGCTCTCCTGCAGAATCGTTTTCACCATTTCGTCAGTGTATTTGTAGCTGTTTTCGGTATGGATACGCTCGCCCTCGCGGAACTTTACGTCCATCTCAATCGCGGGAATAAACGCTGCCTGCTCGGCTGTGCTTTCCAGGTAAATTTCCATGCGCGAACACTGCCGGTTCCACAATGCAACGTGGCGAAAGGCGCTTAGATCAAAGTCGGCATCCAACTCACGATTCAATCGCGCCAGAATGTTTTTGTTAAATGCTGCCGTGATCCTCTGGCTGTCGTCGTAGGCCGGCAACAGGATTTTCGAGCTCTTGGCCAGGTCCGTACCCAGCAGCAGTGCATCACCCGCCCGTAACGAGCGCCGGATGCGACGCAGGATTCCGATCGCCTCCGAATGCTCGAAATTCCCTATGCTGGAGCCTATGTATAGGACGAGTTTGCGACCGCTGATACGCGACAGTGCCTGAACTCCGCCCGTGTAATCGGCAACCACCGGGCTAACCCGTAGCTGCGGAAACTGCTCCGCCATCTGCCGCACCGCCTCATTGAGCGCTGCGGGAGATACATCGATGGGGTAAAACAAGGCCCGTGACTGGCGTTGCAACAGCTCTTCGATCAGTATGCTGGTCTTGGTTGCCGTACCTGCGCCCAATTCAACCAGGGTCAGCGCAGGCCCGGCAGCCTGCAGGATCTCGCTTGCGTAATCCTCGAAAATGGCCCGCTCTGTGCGCGTCAGGTAGTACTCGGGAAGCTCGGTGATCTGCTCAAACAGGGCCGACCCGGCTGCGTCGTAAAACAGTTTTGAGGGCAACCGCTTAGGGGTTGCACTAAGCCCATCGCGCACCTCGCGTGCCATCGCCGGATCGCCTACGTATTGCAGCTGATTGCTAGTCGCCATTTGCCAACCTGATTCCCATGAACTGCCAGCGCACATGGGGGGGAAAGAAGTTTCGGTAGGTGGCACGAATATGCGACCGCGGCGTCGCGCAGGAACCGCCGCGCAGCACCATCTGATTGCACATGAACTTGCCGTTATATTCTCCGACCGCTCCTGCAGCCGGCTTGAAACCGGGATAGCCCAGATAGGCGCTCGCCGTCCACTCCCACACATCGCCAAACATCTGCGCCAGCTCCTGCGTTGCGTCCGCAGCAGCAGGTTGTAGCCGATCGCTCTCCAGCAGATTGCCCTCGACCGCGCAGTCATGAGCAGCAATTTCCCACTCGAACTCCGTGGCCAGCCGCGCACCCGCCCAGCGCGCAAACGCATCCGCCTCGAAGAAACTGACATGACACACAGGAGCGTCGGGTTCCAGCGGCTGCATCCCTTCCAGGGTGTAGTACTGCCAGTCGCCATTGCGCTCTCCCCAGTACAAGGGAGCGCGCCACTGATTCGCGCGCACGCAATCCCAGCCCTCGGACAACCACAGTTCAGCCTTGCTGTAGCCGTTGTCCTCCATGAACTGCAGGTACTCCCCGTTAGTTATCAGCCGCGAAGCGATTCGAAACGGCCTGAGGTAAACCTCGTGCCGCGGGCCTTCGTTGTCAAAGGAGAATCCTGGGCCAGCGTGGCCTATCGCACACAAGCTTTCGTCGACCGAACGGTAGTGGATCGGCGTCGCACCTACCGAACCGAAACGCGCGGGCTTTCGCTCGCGATACGCCGGTCGCAATGGGTTTGTCCACAGACCGTGCTTCACGTCCGTGACAATCAACTCCTGATGCTGTTGTTCGTGATTAATCCCGAGCAGCACTAGTTCCTGCACTGCCTGCGATGGTTCCGATTCCAGCAGCCGCACCATCGCTTCATCAACAGCTGACCGGTAGGAGTGCACTTCGTCCAGCGAAGGTCGCGACAACACATGTCGCAGCGAGCGCAACGGCCGGTCGCCAACCGCCTCGTAGTAGGAGTTGAACAGGTTGCGGAACGCTGGATTGAGTGGCTTGTACCGCGGAAGATGCGGTGTCAGGAGGAATGTCTCGAAGAACCAGGTGGTGTGCGCCAGATGCCATCTTGCCGGGCTTGCATCGGGCATTGACTGCAACGCGTGATCCTCGATGCTTAAGGGGGAACAAAGTCGCATCGAGGTCTGCCGTACGTCGCAATAGCGTTTACTGAGGCTCGGCTCGCGGGCGGGCGCCGACGCTCCGTCATGAATTGAGCTGGTTACATGCAACTTTCCACCCCTCAAGAGAAGCAGGATCGCGGAACAAATGTGCCATGGCAGTGAATCCGGCCAGCCTGCCCACACGCTCTTGAACCGACCTCACAAAAGATGCGCAAGGCTGGCATAAAGTCACAATTTAGCGAGAAAAAGTGACCGGCAGCGAACGACCATAACTATCTTGCAACTCGCACGGATGCCGGTTCAGCAGCCGGGGTTTGATCCGCGACCATCAGCGGTCGTTCATATTTACCCTGTATCTCGTTGAGACGGACCTGAAGTACTTCGTTCCCCATTCGCATTCCATCGCGCAAGGGATGAATCTTGGAGCGGTGATCGTGCGCCCATTCAACCGGAACCTCGACCGTGCGCAGCTTAAACTTCCTGGCCAGGAACAAAATCTCGGGATCGAAGCCCCAGCGCTCAATATGCTGGCGCGAGAAGATGATCTCCGCTGCTGGCCGGGTGAAGGCCTTGAAGCCGCACTGCGTGTCGCGATAGCCCAGCCCCAGCACGATACGTAACCCGAGGTTGAATAAGCGTCCGTAGAGTTGTCGCAGTAGCGGTTGCCGCTCGGTTTGCAGCTCACGGTCCAGCCAGCGCGATCCGATCGCAACATCAGCCCCCTCCTGGATCGCCGCGAATAGCTTGTCGGCTTCGCGGATGGGCGAGGAAAGATCGGTATCGGTAAACAGCAGAATGTCGCCCTGGGCATGCAGCATGCCATTGCGGACGCTGTACCCCTTCCCGCGATTACCGGGATTCTCCAGCAGCCGGACGCTCGGATTGTCCTGGGCGAACTTGCGAACCACGCCCGCTGTATCGTCGCGGGAGCCATCATTCACCACGATGACCTCCGCGGCGAGCCTCCGCTGAGAGATGTATTCCAGGACCTTTGGCAGCGAAGTCGCGAGCCGTTCACTTTCGTCGTAGGCGGGAAGGATGAAGCTGTAATTAATTTCCATTATCAGCAGCTTAGACGCACTAGATTGTATGTCAGTTGTCGAGAAAGAGCATGGATTGACGGAAAACTCTTCGGACGCCTTCCGCAACCTCTTAAACTGGACAAAGCACCAGCCCTTTAGCCCTCGCGCCCGATGGTTACTAAAGGAACTTGTCGCTCTTGAAACAAGCTTGTAGGGTGGCCTTAATGCGTAGTGTCTTTGGTTTCGCTCTGCTGCTTGCGACCGTCATCCCGGTATGGAGCGCATCCAAACCGCATGTTGTCTTCCTGGGAAAGTCCCAGCCCGTGAAGATTTCCCTCGGCCCGGACGCAACCCAGGTTCGCAATATCAGCGTCCGCGGTCTGTATGTCGACAGCAAGCTGAAAGACTTCACCACCGGTAGCCTGCATGACATCACCGACCGTTTGTTTGTAGTTCAGCGGGCATTCCGAATCAACGATTCCCTGCCTGGCGATCCGCCGAAGCAGCCCAAGTGGGTTTGGCAAGTCGGCGGCTGGCTTCTCGTCGACCGCTCAACCGGACACGTCACCCAACTCAAGCTTCCCGACTTCGATCCCTCATGCTCCGACGTGAGCTGGTATCGGGATTATGCGGCCTACTGCGGTATTTCAGACACTGGCGAGCACTGGTATGCTGAACTAGCGCAGATCGGTGTGAGGAAAGCGCTCTTCCGCAAGGAGATCGGAAAGGCTGCCCAGCCTGGTGAGGCGCCGGGTTGCGACCTCAGCCCTCCGCAGTGGGAGCGGCGTCCGCCACGTGTGACCTTCTCGCCTTCCAGGGATGAAAAGTTCACCGTGAATGTGGCAACACGTCACACCGAAGAGCCGGCAGAAAACGCAGCCGAGTAGGCCCGGGTTTCGTAAGTGGGGATTTCATAGTGCCGGATATAGACGAGCTACTCCGTGAAGCCGAGCAGGCGCACGGGCATCTTTGTGCCGGACAAGTGCTTGGCGTGCGCATGGCCATGCTCGGGCTTGAACTTCTTGGCATCGAAGACCCCAGAGGTCGTGATCGCAAGCGGCTCATCACGTTCGTTGAAATTGACCGCTGCATGACCGACGCCATAGGCGTCGTCACCGGATGCCGCCTGGGCAAGCGGGCGCTCAAGTTCCGGGACTGGGGAAAGGTTGCCGCCACGTTTGTCGACCTGGAAAACGATCGCGCCGTGCGTATCGCAGCCAGGGAAAGCTCGAAGGTCCTGGCCCGCCAGATGCATCCCGAACTCGAGAGCAAAAATCAGCAGCAGATGCTGGCCTATCGTGAGATGCCCAACGATTCGCTCTTCGACGTCCAGTGGGTGAAGGTAAGGCTTCCGCCGGAGGAACTACCCGGCTATAAAGGAGAGCGCGTAGTCTGCGTGCGCTGCGGCGAAGGCATCAATTTCGGGCGCGAGGTGCTTGTCGCGCGGGAGATCCTGTGCCGGGCTTGTGCCCACGGTAAATATTACGAAACGATCTGAGGCCGGGAGCTTCGCTTTCTGGTGTCACTGTCTGGCCCTGGCCACCATTGCTATACTTCCCTTTCTCCATGCTCAAGGACACTCTGGAACAAGGACGTCTTGCAACCGATGCGGCTCTGGAGCGGCTTTTGCCCTCCGCCACCACCTTTCCACCTTCCATCCACCAGGCCATGCGGCACAGCGTGTTTGCCGGCGGCAAGAGGCTGCGTCCCATCCTGTGCCTCGAAACAGCACAGATGATCGACGGCTGCGTTCCCTTAGGCGTGGACGAGTTAGGCGCTGCCCTGGAGATGCTGCACACCTACTCGCTCATCCACGACGATCTGCCTGCGCTCGATAATGACGACCTCAGGCGCGGCCGCCCAACCTGCCACAAGGTATTTGGCGAAGCCATTGCCATCCTTGCGGGCGACGCCCTGCAGACCCGCGCCTATGAGGTTCTGGCAACGCTGCAATGCCCTGCCGAGGCACGCGTTGCGATCATCGCCGAGATCGCCCATGCCACGGGCACCATCGACGGCATGATCGGCGGACAGGTCATGGACCTGGAAGCGGAACACACGCAATCTGACGCCAAGACCCTGGAATACATTCACCGCTCCAAGACTGGGGCCCTGCTGACTGCCAGCGTCGTCACCGGGGGCCTATACGCGGGCGCTGACGACGCCCAGGTGCAGGCTGTACGCGAGTTCGGCATGAACATCGGCCTCGCTTTCCAGATTGTCGATGATGTGCTCGACGTGACTCAGACCTCCGAGCAACTCGGCAAAACCGCCGGCAAAGACAGCGCCAGCGAAAAGGTGACCTACCCGGCGTTGTTCGGGATTGAAGCGTCCATCAGGAAAGCCGACGAATTGGTGGCGAAAGCCGATGCTGCTCTCGAAAGCTTCGGCGAGCGCGCGAACACGTTGCGCGAAATCGCGGACTTTCTGGTGCAGAGGAAGAAGTGAGCAAGCGGTTATATCGACTGTACCGGTATCGCCAGCAGATCGTCCACCAGCCCAACTTCTTTTTGCACGAACGGTTCGGCGTACTTCACTCCCGCAAGCAGGCCGTAGAAGCCCGCCATCGCGGCCAGCTTTTCACGAATCTCCACTTCACGGGGAAACAATCCGCTGCCCTGCGCCTGGTCGGAATACTGCGACCGATAGGCCAGCAGCGCCTGCAACCGCGCTTCGAACTGCTCCGTGATGTCGACGACGAACGTTGGCCGCACATCGGCGTACAGGCTCGCGTAAACAATCTTGAATGGCCGATGCGCCGGGAAGCCTAGATCGAGCTTCGCCAACCCGGCAACAAACGACGCCTCATATCCCAGGACCCCCGCTGTGTAGTGGTCCGGATGCCTCGCTTGCCAATACGGCAGGATCAGCACTCGCGGCCGCAACTCACGAATCACCGCCGCCACCTTCTTCCGGTTCTCGAAGGTGTTCTCGACCCGTCCGTCAGGAATGTCGAGCGCCTTGCGCCACGAGACACGCAGAATCTCCCGCGCATCTTCGGCCTCTCGCGCCCGGTCTTCCATGCTGCCCCTCGTGCCCATCTCGCCGCGGGTCAGGTCGAGAATCGCAGTGCTGCGACCGGCCTGCGCCATCTTCAGTAAAGTGCCGCCGCAGGTCTGCTCAACGTCGTCCCGATGAGCCGCGATGGCAAGTATGTCAATGGAATCTGGCATGGCGTGATGATATCTGACGCCATCGGCTCATCTCTAGCCCAAGCCTGTGCGCCCTATCGCACCAGCTCCGCCGTGCGCAGGAAGTCGTAGTTGCCCGCTGGATTCAGCTCAATACCGCGCACCCGTCTGGTGTGTACGATCACGTTGTCGTAGTACCAGAGATTGATGTAAGGCAAATCCCGGGCAACGATTTGCTGTATCTGGTCGAACAGAACTTTCCGTTGCTGCTGATCGAGCGTGGCATGCGATTCCTCAATGAGCTCATCGACCTTGGGATTCGAGTAGAACGTTCGATTGGCACGCTTGGGGGCGAAGCTCTTGGTGGCAAATATATATTCGAAAATGTCGGGATCGAGATTGCCGCCCACCCAACGCAATGAGTGCAATTGATACGCGCCTTTGGTTATGTCGGAAAAGAAGGTGGCGAACTCAAAGCTGTGAATGTCGATCGCGATTCCTACCTCTCGCAATTGTTGTTGCAACACCGCCGCCAGCAGGCGGGTCGACTCTTCGGTCGAGGTCTTCATCGACAAGTGAAAGCGCACGCCGTTCTTCTCGGGGTATCCGGCCTCGTCGAGCAGCTTGCGCGCCAACGCGGGATTGTACGGATACCTCGCGACATCCCCGTCGTACGCCCAATGCTGCGGCGGAAGCACACTGTACGCCGGGCGCGCCTCGCCTCGCCACAGGTAGTGAATGATGGGAGCGATGTCGATGGAATATGCCAACGCCTGCCGCACGCGCACATCGCGCAATATAGGGTCGCGCAGATTCATGGCCAGATAGGCGTAGATGGTTCCCGGCCCGCGCAGCACTTCCAGTCCCTTGTCTTTTTCCAGCGCCAGCACCATATCGGGCGTGAGCGCGTTGCTGACCACGTCGGCGCTGCGCTTGCGCAACTCCAGCGCGCGGGTCGTAGCATCGGGAATCACCCTGAACTCCACCCGCGCAAGCTTCGCCGGCGTCGCCCAATAATCGGGATTACGCGTGATGACGACATTCTTGTCCTGCTGGGCACTGACGAAGCGAAACGGGCCGGAGCCAATCGGATTGCGGTTGAAATCTTCGCCGCCGCCGTAGGGCACAATGCCGATGGCGCCATCGGAAACATTCCACAGCAGCGATGCCATCGGCTCCTTCAAATGAAATACGACAGTGTAATCGTCCAGCGCGTCGATGTGATCGACTGCCGTGTAGGTGCTCGTCTTCGAGCTGCGGATTTTGCCGTTGAGCAGCGAATCGAACGTCCACTTCACGTCACGCGCCGTGAGCGGCTGTCCATTGTGAAAGCGGACCCCGTGGCGCAGATGGAAAACGTAGGTCAGCGGGTCGGGAGTTTCCCAGCTCTCGGCCAGCCACGGCTTCAGTTGGAAGTGCTCGTCCCGGCGCACCAGCGAATCGAACAGCAGCTCGTCAATGCGTTCCGATTGCGCATCAATCCCTACGCGCGGATCGAGATTCGTGGGACTGCTCTCGATAATCATCACCAGCGTGTTGGGATCGGGTTTGCCGGAACACGCGGTGATACTCAACAGAGCCGCGAGCGCCCCGACGACTGCTGCCAATCTACGCATGGCTGATTTTGCCAAGAATCGCCGGCCGCTGCGCTCCGGTGGCAGAAGGAATGTTCGAAGCCACGCGATGCCACGTCTCATAAGCCAGCAGTGCGAAGGCCACAGCTTCTTTCGCCTCCGACGGCAGTCCAAACTCATCCGTCGTCCGCACGCGCAGGTTCAGTCCAGCGAGATGGTCGCCGATCATCCGCATCAGCGTTGCGTTTCTTGTCCCCCCTCCGGAAACGACAAACTCGCGGAACGCACCGAAGCCTTTAGAACTCGGCCTGTCTGTATGCGCTGGCAACACAAACTCCCGAACCGCAAGCCCTATCGACTGCGCGGTAAGCGCCGTAGCCGTCGCAATCACATCGTGCTTCCGCGCCCGGCCGCATAGCCGAAGAAACTCGCGCACAAATTCCCGGCCAAACTGCTCGCGCCCTGCGGTTTTCGGCGGCGCCTGATGAAAGAACCTCTGGCCCAGCAACTTCCGGAGAACGGGTTCAATTGGCTTGCCGCGCGCGGCAAAGGCTCCATGGCGATCGAATGCCCGGCCGAACAACTCCTGCGCGACGGCGTCGACCACCATATTCCCCGGCCCGGTATCGAAGGCGATTAGATCAGCCGGTTCGGCTCCGGCTGGAATTACCGTCAGGTTCGCAATGCCACCAATGTTCTGCACGATGCGTCCAAAACGCTGATGGCGAAACAATGCGTAATCAAGGTACGGAACCAGCGGCGCGCCCTTCCCTCCCGCCGCCATGTCGGCCGGCCGAAAGTCTGAAACGACCGGAACACCCAATCTCGCGGAGAGCACAGCGCCTTCACCCAGCTGCCACGTACACGCTACATTGCGACCAAGAAACAAAGCACCTTCGCCCTGGTGATAAATCGTCTGCCCGTGACACCCTACCAGTTCGCTCTGCAGCCCTGCCTTGCTCTCTGCAGACTTCACGGCATCCGCGTAAAGCTCACCCAGCAGGAAATTCAGACGCGACAGATCAGCCACACTCGCCGTCGCGTTCATGGTGTCAAGAATCTTCTGCCGCACGCGCTGTTGATAGGCAACATGATGGTGCACCAGCAGTTCGATGCGCGCGCGCAGGCCGCGTCCCTCGATACGAACAATGGCGACGTCGATCCCGTCGGCAGACGTCCCGCTCATCACGCCCGCGACAATCAACGATCCGCCTCGTTCGCTACAGCTATCGCCGTTAGCCGGACCTCTTCCGTGAACTCCCACACATGCCGGCACAGGCGGTCGACCGTTTGCGGCGTGGGCCGGGGCGCCAACCGCGCGTGCAACTCAGGACATTTCTTCTTGAACCCGAGCACGCGCTTTGCCTGCTTCGCGACGAGCTTCGCGAACTGGCTGTCAGCTTCCGCCCGCTTGTACACCGCCTCGAACGCGCGCCACACCTGCTCTTCTTTATGGCAGACCAGCATCAGATCGCATCCGGCCGCCAGCGTCTGCACCGCCGCCTCTTCGATCGGCGCAGCCGCCAGCACTCCTCCCATCTCCAGATCGTCGGAGACGACCAGCCCGCCGAATCCGATCTCCTTCTTCAGGATTTTGCGAATCCACTTCTTCGACAGCGACGCCGGCAACTTTTCCTGTACCGCCGACGGATACACCGCGTGAGCGACCATCACCATCGGCAACTCTTTCCGCAGCTCGCGGTACGGACGCAGGTCCTGCTTCCACATTTGTTTCCAAGTCTTGTCGATCGAGGGCAGGTCGATGTGGCTGTCGAGTGTGCCCTCGCCGAGTCCAGGAAAATGTTTGCCGCAGCCCAGCACCTTCGCTTCCCGCAGGCCGCGCAGAAACTGCCGCGCAAACCGGGCGGTCCGCTTCGGATCATCCGATGCCGTGCGCGAGCCCAGCACTTTTTCCGACGCCTTGAAGCGCAGATCAAGGCAGGGCGCAAAGTCGGTGTTGAAACCGAGCGCGCGCATCTCCTCACCGATCAGCCTGCCATGCTTGCGAAACAGCTTCGCCGAGCCGCTGGCGGCAACTTCGGCGACCGACGGAATCGGCGCGATCACGTCGCGCAGGCGATCGACCGTGCCTCCCTCCATGTCGGCACACAGGAACATCGGCATGGCGACGGCCCGCTGCGCATGGCGCAACAGGGCATGCACCTGCTGGGCCTCTTCAATGTTGCGTTTGAACAGGATGATGCCGCCGGGGTGCAGCGTGCCCAGCATCGACCGCAGGCGGGCCGAAACGTCGGTCCCGTCGAAGCCCATGATGAGCAACTGTCCCACCTGTTGCCGGAGATCGACAGCTTTACGTGAAGGCATGGGTGAAAAGGAAGTGTACCGCGAACCGCAAGCCCGCCTCAGTGAGGAAGAAGATTCATTCCACCTGCTTCTTCAGCTCGTGAAGCAGATTCAGCGCCTCTAGCGGGCTGATCCGGTCGAGGTCCGTTTCTTTCAGCCGATCGACAACTTTCTGCGACAACGGTGTGAAGATGGTCAACTGCGCCGGCCCGGGCTCAGGCTCGACATCGCTGGCAAGATGTTTCACAGCGTTGCGCTCGGCGGTTTCGTGTTCGGCCAGGACCTCGCGGGCGCGCGTAACCACGTCGTTGGGCAAGCCAGCCAGTTTCGCCACTTCGATGCCGTAGCTCTTGTCCGCCGGACCTTCTTCGACCTTGCGCAGGAAAACGATGCCGCCGCGGCTCTCCTTCACCGAAACATGATAGTTCTTCACCCCGCTCAGCCGGTCGGCCAGCTCGGTCAACTCGTGATAATGTGTGGCAAACAGCGTCTTGCCGCGCGTGTTGGCATGGATGTACTCAATCGCCGCCCACGCAATTGCCAGGCCGTCGTAGGTGGAAGTCCCGCGTCCGACTTCGTCCAGCAGGATCAGCGAGCGCGACGTCGCCGTGTTCAGGATCGCCGCCGTCTCCGTCATCTCGACCATGAACGTCGAGCGCCCTCGCGCCAGGTTGTCGCTCGCCCCAATGCGGGTGAAGATGCGATCGACCAGTCCCAGCCGCGCCGACCGCGCCGGAACGAACGAGCCCATTTGCGCCATCAGCGCGATCAACGCCGCCTGGCGCAGGTAGGTCGACTTGCCTCCCATATTGGGCCCGGTGATGATCAGCACCGCGTGCGTCGTGCCGTTCAGGTAAAGATCGTTGGGCACGAAGCGGTCAGAGACGCCGCTCAGATCCTGCTGCTCGATAACCGGATGCCGCCCGGCAACAATCTCCAGATCGCCGTCGTCGACAAATTCGGGCCGGCAATAGTTGCGATTGGCTGCAAGTGTGGCGAACGAGGCCAGCACATCGATCTCCGCCAGAGCCAGCGCGGTCTGGCGAATGCGTCGTGCCTCAGCGGCAACGGCCGTGCGCAGCTCGGCAAATAGCCGCCGCTCGATTTCGACCATCTTCTCCTGCGCGTCCAGCACCTTGGCTTCGTATTCCTTCAGCTCGGGAGTGGTGAAGCGCTCGGCATTCACCAGCGTCTGCTTGCGCTCGTAATCCGCGGGAGCATGATGCAAGTTGGCCTTTGAAATCTCGAGGTAATAGCCGAAGACGGAGTTGAACTTCACCTTCAGCGATCCAATGCCGGTTCGCTGACGCTCGCGCTGCTCGATCTGCGCAATGTACTGCTTGCTGTTGCGGCTCAGGTCGCGCAACTCATCGAGTGCACCGTCCACGCCAGTGCGAATCACGCCTCCGTCGTTGAGGGTCAGCGGAGGCTCATCTTCCAGCGACGACAAAATTCGCTCCCGCAAATCGCCCAGCTCGTCGCACTGCGCATGCAACGCTGGCAGGCGCTTGGCTTGGAACGCCGCTAACGCCATGCGAATTCCCGGCAACTTGGCGAACGAAATCGCCAGCGCCAACAGGTCGCGCGGGTTAGCCGACTCCAGCGTCACGCGGCTCAGCAGGCGCTCCAGATCGAGCATGCCATCCATCGCGCGACGCAACTCTTCGCGACGCACGAGGTCGCCCACCATCGCGCTCACCGCGTCGAGGCGCTGATTGATCTCCGTCAGCTCGATCGACGGCCGCAGAATCCAGGAGCGCAGCAGCCGCTTGCCCATTGGAGTCGACGTCGCGTCGAGGCAGCGAAAGAGCGTCACGCTATCGCCCGCGCCGGAAAACAGCGGCTCAATCAGCTCCAGGTTGCGGACCGTGACCGCGTCCAGCACCAGGCAATTCTGCCGCTCGTAATACCCGATGCGGTCGATATGGTCGAGCGAACCGCGCTGCGTGGTGCGCACGTAGTGCAGGATCGCCCCCGCCGCCGTCGCCGCCGCCGAACGGTTCGCCAGCCCAAAGCCTTCCAGCGACAGCACGCCGAAATGGTTCTCCACCAGCGGAATCGCATAGTCCGGCGCAAAGACCCAATCCTCCAGCGGAGTCTCCGCCCAGCGTGCATTCTCCAGCGATGCCATGCGCGGCGCAGCAGAAGCGTGTGGCTGCCCCACAGTCTGCCCCGAACCTGTCGAAGAGTCCATCTTTGGGACGTTAAGGTGGGCGGAAGGCTGATCGAACAACGGCAGCGAGGACGCAAACAACACTTCCCTCGGACGCAGCACCACCAACTCGTCGCGCACCCGGCGTTCGCCGTCTGCTCCACGAAACTCGGTGGCGCGAAATTCGCCGGTCGAGAGATCGAGTGCGGCGAATCCCACCTCGTCACGCAGCTTGGCCACGCACGCCAGGTAATTGTTCTCCTCCGACTGCAGCTGCGAGTCGGCCGCCGTTCCCGGCGTGACCACGCGCGTCACCTCGCGCTTGACCAGCTTCTTGGCCACGCGCGGATCTTCCATCTGATCGCAGATGGCGACCTTGAATCCCTTGCGAATGAGTTTCGAGATGTAATTCTCCGCCGCGTGATAGGGCACGCCGCACATGGGGATGGCCGCACCCTTCTCCTTGTTGCGCGACGTCAGCGTGATTTGCAGCTCGCGCGCCGCCACCACCGCGTCTTCAAAGAAAAGCTCGTAGAAGTCGCCGAGGCGGAAGAACAGCAGCGCCTGCGGATGCTCTTTCTTGATCGCGGCATATTGCCGCATCAGCGGCGTGGAGGGCTCGGTCATCGCATGGAGCAGAGCGGAGTAACGATGCGCGGATTATAGCAGCGCCAAGAGAAGTTTAGCCGCGAAGGAACGTGGATAACGGCAGATCAGCCAGCTGCGATTGAGAATCGGGCGCTTACGGCGTCAAAATGCTCTCGGCCGCTGACCTGGCTTGGTTTTGGGAGAGGATTCTTCCCCACCGCTCACGCTGCGTGCTCCAACCAGGATCACAGGAGCGAAATTTCAAGCCGACACGTTACTCGACACGCCGAACAGCTTGGCGTACTCCGCCTGCAGCCGCTGCCAGCCCGCGAACTTCATCGCGTCGCCACCGGCGATGCGGCCGAAAGGAGTTCCGCTGAGAAGCCGGCCCAGAACGTCGAAGCAGATGTGCCAGCCCGCAGCGCCCCACGCGATGAAGCGGCGATCGATGTCGTGCCACAGCGTCAGACGCGTGCCGCTGCCGAGCGGCTCGAGCTCCCACCGCATATCGCCGTACTCAAGCACTTCGGGAGCATCGGCTCGCGTCACTCTGGTTTCGGAAACCTGCGCCGTTCCCACCCAGGTGAGCTTCACCCTGGCCCCCACCGTACCCATGTTCCCATCGGCATCGAAAGGAGCCCACTCGCGCAGATGCACCGGATCGGTAAGCGCCTGCCAGACTTTCTCCGGCGGGTGGCGTAGTTCCCGGACGAGAATGAGCGTCCACTTCTCTCCGTTCTTTCGGATCTGCGCTCCGCTGGCCTCACCCGGTGCATACAACACGCGATCGCTCATTGGTCCTCTCCCTCCGGAACGTCAGCCCTTCCAGCGCATCAGCTGCGTGACCTGAATGAGATTGCCGCAGGTGTCGTTCAGCATCGTAATGGTCGCGCCGGTCACCTCTTTCGGCGGCATCGTAAACTCGGCGCCGCCGGCTTTCATACGTTCGTAATCCGCCTGCACATCGTCAGTGTAGAACATCGCCGCGGGCTGGCCCTGCTGAAACATGGCCTGCTGGTAGGCCTTGGCCGCCGGGTTGTTGTTGAGCGCCAGCTGCAGCTGGGTGCCGTCCGGCTCCTCTGCTGAGCCCACGGTGAGCCAGCGAAACGGCCCTTGGCTGAAGTCCGCTTTCTTCACGAAGCCCAGCGCTTCGGTATAGAAGCGCAGGGCCTTCTCCTGATCATCAACGTAGACCGTGGTCAGCTTAATCTTCATTTCTTTTCTCCTTTATCGCGTTTGCGGTTTGGACGGCGTGGTCTTCTCCTCGTCGTTCTCTTCGTTGGCGTTGATTGGCCCATTCGATCGAGGTGGCGTTCGAGCGCATCCAGGTGAGCGGACCAGAACCGGCGAAACTGAGCCAGCCAGGCATCCACCTCTTGAAATGGCTCAGGTTTCAGCCGGTAGAGGCGGCGCTGCGCGTCAACCGTGGCTTCCACGAAACCGGCCTCGCGCAGCACGCGCAGGTGCTTGGACACCGTCGGCTGCGGCATACGGAGCTGACGCTCAATCTCTCCCACCGACCGTTCCGACCCGACCAGGAGGCCCAGGATCGCGCGGCGGTTCGGCTCGGCAATGATTTCGAAGGCAGATTCCACGCTTTTGTATATACTCCATTAAGCATATACGTGTCAAGTAATATACGCGACCGGGGCCTGAACTCTAGCTATCACCGGCGGGGTGGCGTTGCGATTTTAGAGGACTGACAAGCACCGCGTCAGGGGGACGACTTCCGCAGACTGCTGAAAACTCGCATGGATGGAATGATTCGCGTCAGGGCACGACCTCAAGTCGTGCCGAAAAAGTTCCTGGCGAGAGAATCCCGAGTCCCGCAGAGACGGCACAACCCGGCGTAGAAGGCTCGCGCTCCGCCCGTGGCGGGCTCCAGGCGGCGCTCAATCAATTCGGCGGGTGGCCCGGGCAAGCATTTTACCCCAGGAAAACTCACCAGGATGCCCCGTCCAACCTTCGGTTGGTTGGGCGGGGGTTTTCTCTTACCCTCATCTGCGGAACAATCCCCCATCGCCATTCTTTTCTTCCAAGTCCACTCCGACTCAATCTCCACCACACTCGGCTCTCCCGTCAAGTAGTGCCGAAAGCTACTCCATCGCCAGTTCTATGTACAGCATGGTAACCGACGATAACAACTGAAGGTGATGAAGTGGAGTTGTTTTGTCTGTTGATACCGTCGTAATCCCCAGGGCATGAGAGAAGAATATTTATTTCATAGATAAGTGTCTGTGACGCGAACCAAAATCCCCGCCCAACCAACCGATGGTTGGACGGGGCACCCCCGGGTGTGTTGACTACTCAGAGTGCTTGCCTGGGCCACCCGCCCACCCTCGTGTTTACTGTCTACTCAGAATGCTTGCCCGGGCCACCCGCCGGGATTTCTCGTCAGCAGGCTCTCGATTCAACAGGTTCACCCCCAGCAACCGCAGGTTGCTCTACAGCTCCCATGTTGGGGTGTCGTGTCACCCTCTCTCTCAACCTCTCGCTCAACCTCCACCCGAAGCTCGATGTGATCCCGGCTCTCATCTCGGCTTATGAGAACTAGGGTAAGGCTAAAACGCGACGTGAATGGCCCAGACAAACACTAGAAGTGGCGCTGCTGCGAACGAAACGAATCTGCCGGGACCCTTGCCCAGGAGAGACAAGAAGCCCGCAAGCAAGCAAAGAAGTGCATTCACACTCGCCCACATTGCCACGGACGGTGTAATCCCCAACTTATGCCCAAAAATATAGCGGTATAGCAACTCAGCCGAGAGCTCGGCCAGGCTCACCGTCAGCAACAACAGCCCGACGAGCAAAACTTTACTTCGCCAGTCAGATTGAGGGCCCTTGTTGGTCGTTCGCCGTACCCATGCAGCGGCGAGGAGCACATAGGGTGCGATGAACAATAGACCGTAGGGCCATGATCGTTGTGGTAGCCCTGGTTTGAAGCTTACCGCCACCTCCGTGGTCACTTGAACCGGCGTTCCATTCTCCGTAAACGGCTTATATTTCCAACCTCTAACTGCCTCAAGTGCACGCTCAGTCAGTAACGGTTGGCCGCTGACTATCTGTGCGGAAGCGATCTCTCCAGACGGCGAAATAACTACTTCAAGGATAACCGTACCGCTAATTCGGGCGGCTTGCGCCTCCAGCGGCATTGGGGGATAGCTGCGCTCCAGAATGTGGGCCTCAGCGTCTTCCGAAGAAACATGTATGGGAACCGGGTTCTGTTCTAAAGCCGCTACAATCGTGCACAACCCGAGCGTCAGAACGGCCACGGTAGACAACACCCTCAACGCTGTGCCAACGATCACGTCGATCCATCTGGGTATGGGAGCTTCCGAGTAATATGTTCTTGAGTACACGGACAGTCTCCTCTCCTACTTTATGAAACGCGGGCCACCGCCGCCCGGAGTCCAAAAGCCGATAAAGAAACCTGTGCCCGGACTACCTTCTACTCCGTTTGAGAAGAGGAAAAATCCCCCGAAGCTGTAGTACCCACCGCTGCCACCACCACCGCCACCACCTCCTGCTCCGTAGTACCCTTTTAGAACATTGGCATTGAAGCTACCCAGTTGCCCGCTGTTTCCCTCTTGTACATTGAATATCTTCGTAGGAGCCTGTCCCACTTGGTAGCCCCATGCCTCCAACGAAGGAAATCCTGACCTGCTCCCGCCGTTAATGGAACAGCCTGAAGCGTTGCAGGTTACTGATGTTTTGAGAAGCAACTCACCCGGACCGACCCAAGGATTGTAAAAGCCGTTAAGAGCGGTCAGATCGATCCACCCTGTTGTCGAACCATCCGCAGAAGAACTGCTGAAACTCATCAAGTTCGTTCCAGGATTCGACGCCTGTGCGCCGAAAATAGACACCGTACTGGTGCCAGGCTGATCGTATTCACTCATCGTGTTCGTTGTGGGATCGTATACCAGCTGAACTTCTGATCGGAACGTACCGCCGGTCCCGCTAGGCCCGCGATTGTCTCCAAAGCCGTAAATGCCGGGAATTGGTCCCGCTATCGTAGGGGCCGCAATGTAGGCGTCAATACAGATCCCAATTTGGCCTTCTTGGAGTCCTGCGGGCTGAGAGCACAGCCCTTTGGGATCGATTCGACTCAGCGGGTTATTTCCCACATAGGCATACCGGTTCCAGGTCTGGGGGTTGGTGAGATCGACGGCGGCGAGGCCGGCCGGGTCGGGCACCAGCCAGCGTCCCTCGTTCGACGCCTGCTGGCGGAACAGGAAGTTGTATATCCCCTGCGAGCCGCCAATCACATCCTGCGTCTGCCCGGTGAAGCTGCGCTCCGGGCTCCCCATCTCGGCGTAGGTCTCGCCGTAAGGGGCATAGGCCAGATCGTACCGCACCGCGCCGGTCGTGGTCGTGGCGAAGCGCGTTGACCCCAGCCAGTCGGCGTGACGGTAATACTGAAGTCCGCTGCCGTTGTACACCGCTTGCACCCCGCCCGGCAGCGGAACCGTGTACGTCAGCAGGCTCTGGCCGCGCAGGTTGGCGAATTTCTGCCCCGAGGGCCCATACAGGATGTGCGTATAGCCGCCGTTGTAGCCGATCTCGACTGTGCGCCCGAAAGCGTCGTAGGTGACCGGACTGCCATATACAGTTGTGGGCCGACCCTCGGCGTCGTAGCTGTAGGTGTAGCTTCCGTCGTTGATCACGTTACCCATACCGTCGTAGCTGAAGCCGTTGGCGTGATTATTGGCTCCATTGTTATTGTAGCCAGAACGGAATCGATCTTTATCACACACAGCTGTGACAAACTCGCTTGGTTCTTCGCTGCTCAGTTTCGTACAATGGCAACCATGAGGACGAGGGAGATTTGTCTTCCTCGGACTTTCGCCCTGTGATAGGGAGGCGTGACGCTCAACAATCGTCATAGCGCCTGTTGGCCGCTGTTAACTACTTCTGAAACACTCCCATCCTTTCATCCTGCAAAAAACGCACTTAAGTCCTTATTCTGGAAGATTTTGCCTGTAACTCTCACGCGCTCAAGATTTTGCGGGGAAAGATTTTTTCTGACTCAATGGAATCAAGATTTTAGCTATACCCCGGGGGGAGGGGGTATCCCCAGGGATGAACCAATCGAGGTGCTGCCTCTGACCCCAGGCAGATATTACCAGTGGGTTAACCTATGCCTTGGCTACCGGACGCGGAATTGTGGGGGAGCCGATTTGCGGCACGACCAAGGTCGTGCCCTCACGCGCATCTTCACTAACCCCAGCCTTTCGAGGGTCCGTAAAGCCGCGTCCGTTGAAACGCTTTGGCACTGTCGGAGTCGCGCGAAAAATCGAAATCCCCACCCGGCCAACATCAGACCGGATGGGAGACAGCAGAGTTCACGAGTACGGTCGTATTCCCCACTTTCAGGCTGCAGCGCGCTTCGCATGCGGCGTCCCGATATACGGAAACTCCGGCAGGATGTCGGTGTGGGGCTTGAGGCCCGAGGGCGGACATTCATTTTTCGTCAGGAAGGCGAGCCGGTAATTGATCACGTCTTCCTTGAAGGTGCGGCCGTTGGGATACTCCGCGGGCTTCGAGGGATCGAAGGTCATCACGTCGGGAAGTGTGCCCTCGCGGTCGATGGCGGCGATGGCTTCCTCGCGCGTGTAGTTTCCGGTATGCCCCATCAGGTGCACGAACTGTTCGAGCCATCGGGTGCGGTCGTTGACCGGCTCGCTGGCGTTGTATTCCAGCTTGGTGTCATCGGTGTTGAAGAAGCTGCTGACACTGGGATGGCCGGCGCGATCGACGTGCAGCAATTGGCCCTCGCGCCGCACACTGCACCGCCCCCAGATGTGGAGCACCGGCTTGGGAGCCAGTTCGCTTGTCGGCAGCTCGATGACTGTCGAAAACACATTGGCTTCGGTATTCGAATCCACGCCGGTCCACGGAGACTTGCTGCCGAGATGCGGCTCGGTGAAGTTGCGCTTGCCCCGAATGTCGAACAGGTTCTTGATTCCATCGAAGTCGAAGAAGAAGGCGTCGCTGCGGCTGCCCGCGAAAAACGTGTAGTCGCCCGCCTTGATGATGTTCGGCTTGGCGCCGAAGGAGACCGCGGCATCGGCGATGATTTTCGTTCCCACGGCTTCGGGCGAGCGCGACTCCGGCCCTTTGGCCATGAACACGCTGACGGTCTGCGCGCCGTCCTGCGGCTTGGAGAACACATAGCTGAACGCGATGTCTGTCAGGTAATCGCCGTCGTTATCGATGTTGAGGCGATAGATGGCGTCGGGATGAAGCGCATCCGCATTGGGATTGGCGTTGAGGATGATCACGGTTCTGTTCTTGTCGTTGGGCGACTGAAATGCGTAGAGATCACAGAGGTCAAGGCGTTGATCGCCCAGCGGCGGGCCGAGGCTGAGTCCTGTGAAATGGTTTGACATGACTTTCTCCTCTTAGTTCAGATTTCCGTTTTGGTTCTGCCGGGGCGCTGAATTATACACCGGATTCAGATTGAAAACCCCACCCGGCACAACACCACGCCGGATGGGGCACCGTGCACTGTTGCGATGGTTGCGAACAGTTATTTGGCTAGAACGGCCATCTCCATCCAGCCGCTTTCGGCTCGTCGATGCCGTGCTCGTGGGCGTAATTCTTGCACCGGATCTGCTCGTCCAGGAAGCGGTCCTTCGCGTGTCCGCCGATGCGCTGCAGGCGGGGCACGCGGTCGATTACGTCCATGGCCAGGCTGAAGCGGTCGATGTTGTTGTTAATAGCCAGCTCCAGCGGAGTATTGATATTGCCCTTCTCCTTGTAGCCGCGCACGTGCATGTTGTCGTGATTGTGACGGCGATACGCCAGGCGGTGAATCAGCCACGGGTATCCGTGGAAGTTGAAGATGACCGGCTTGTCGACGGTGAATAGCGAGTCGAAGTCGCGGTCAGGCAGTCCGTGCGGATGCTCGGTGCTGGGCTGCATCTTGAACAGATCGATCACGTTGATGAAGCGAATCTTCAAGTCGGGAAATTCCTGCCGCAACATCGCTGTCGCTGCCAGCGCTTCCTGCGTAGGAATGTCGCCCGCCGAAGCCATCACCACGTCGGGTTCGCCGCCTTCGTCGTTGCTGGCCCAGTCCCAAATGCCGATGCCTTTGGTGCAGTGGGTGATCGCCGCATCCATGGTCATGTATTGCAGATGGTTCTGTTTGTCACACACGATGACGTTGACGTAGTTCTGGCTGCGCAGGCAGTGGTCAGCCACCGAGAGCAGCGAGTTCACATCGGGAGGCAAGTAAATACGGGTGACGTTAGCGCTCTTGTTCACCACCACGTCGAGGAAGCCCGGATCCTGATGGGTGAAGCCGTTGTGGTCCTGCCGCCAGACGGTGGAGGTAATCAGCAGGTTGAGCGACGCGATCGACTCGCGCCACGACAGGTGACTGCAAATCTCCAGCCACTTGGCGTGCTGGTTGAACATCGAGTCGATGACGTGAACGAATGCTTCGTACGACGAGAGGAAGCCGTGGCGTCCGGTGAGCAGATAGCCTTCGAGCATGCCTTCCATGGTGTGCTCGCTCAGCATCTCCATCACGCGGCCGTCGTTCGACAACTCTCCGCCGTCGAGGTCCTCGGGGAAGAACTGCTCGATCCAGAACTTCTTGCTCACCTCGTAAATGGCGTCGAGTTTATTCGAGGTGTTCTCGTCTGGGCCGAAGACACGGAAGTTGTTCAAGTTGTCTTTCATCACGTCGCGCAGGAAGACGCCCAACGGACGCGTGTTCTCCGCCTGAATCTGTCCCGGCTTCTCGAACTGAATGCCGTACTGGCGGAAATCCGGCAGGCGAAGCGCCTTCTTCAGGCGCCCACCGTTGGCATGAAGATTGGCACTCATGCGGCGATTGCCCTTCGGCGCCAGTTCGCGGAACTCGGCGGCAAACCGGCCCTGTCCGTCGAACAGCTCTTCCGGTCTTTGCGAGTGCATCCAGTTCTCCAGGAGGCGAAGCTGCTCGGGATCTTTCTTGACGTTGGGCAGCGGAACCTGGTGCGCGCGCCAGAAGCCTTCCAGACGGTGTCCCTCAACTTCGATGGGAGCGGTCCAGCCTTTGGGGGAGCGCAACACGATCATCGGCCAGTGCGGACGGTTGACCTGCGACTGGCTGCGGGCTTCGTTCTGAATGGCGTGAATCTCATCGATGCAGTGCTCGACTGTCGTTGCCATCGCCTGATGCATGCTGTCGTGGTCGGAGCCCTCAACAAAGTACGGAGTCCATCCGTAGCCGCGCAGCAGGCTTTCCAGCTCCTCGTGAGGAATTCGCGCCATCAGCGTGGGATTGTTGATCTTGTAGCCGTTCAGGTGATAGATGGGCAACACTGCGCCGTCGCGTTTGGGGTTGAGAAACTTGTTGACGTGCCACGAGGTCGCCAGCGGTCCAGTTTCCGATTCGCCGTCACCAACCACCGCAGCCACGATCAAGTCCGGATTGTCGAAGGCCGCGCCACAGGCGTGCGACAGAACGTAGCCGAGCTCTCCGCCTTCGTGGATCGAGCCCGGAGTTTCCGGCGTGCAGTGGCTGCCGATTCCACCCGGGAACGAGAACTGCTTGAAGAACTCGCGCAAACCCTCAAAGTCCTCGCTCTTCTCGGGATACACCTCGGAGTAGGTGCCCTCAAGGTAGCCAGGGCCGAGCACGCCGGGCGCGCCGTGGCCGGGACCGGCCAGGAAGATCATGTCGAGGTCGTACTTTTTGATGAGCCGGTTGAGATGCACGTAGATAAACGACAGTCCGGGACTCGAGCCCCAATGTCCCAGCAGGCGGTTCTTGATGTGCTCGGGGCGCAGAGGTTCGGTAAGCAGCGGGTTCTCCTGCAGATAGATCATGCCCAGACTGAGATAGTTGCAGGCTCGCCAATAGGCATCGGTCTTACGCAATTCATCTGCGCTAAGAGGAGCGCCGATAACGGTGGACCGCGCATTGCCATAAGCGCTGGGAGAATCTTGTTCAGAAATTGCACTTGGTGCAGCGGTAGTCATGATGAAAACTCCTTACTTCGACGGGAATGTCGAATTCATGAAGGAAGCGGACACTTCAAGGCTCAACCTTTCGACGTAACTAGTCAACGTCTCTGGATATTTATTAGAAAGTTTTTAACAAGGAATTACGGTGATGAAATAGCCGTGCCAAAGCGGAATTCGCAATCAAACGAGTTTTATTCTTCTGCCGCGCACCCGTTACTGCAAGCGTCTGCGTGCCAGCAAGAACCCGGCAATCGCCCCCGCGACCGTTACTCCGGTCAGAATTGCTGCACGAATCATGGAGCGCCGTTGCGCTTTAATACGCGGAGTTACGAATGCCCGCTCTGGATATTGGCTACGCGAGGTATAGTCGCCGTCGCGCAGCGCCATGGCCATGACTTCTGCCAGATGCAAAGCATGTCGAGGTGTCTCCTGCTCGATCTGCTCTTTGCAACTAAAGCCGTCGGCCATAATCAAGGTAGTCGTCTCCGCAGCGCGAACTTTCGGCAGCAGCTTACGTTCGCCGCATGCGATGGAGACGTCATACTTCTCCTTCTCATATCCGAACGATCCGGCCATGCCGCAGCAGCCGGACTCCAGCACGTCGAAGTCGAGGCCCATCTTCTTCATCACCGCTTCTTCGTCGTACAGCCGCATGATCGACTTGTGATGACAATGTCCCTGCACCAGCGCCTTGCGCTTCATCTGCGGAGCTGCATAGTCCTTCACCTTCTTCTCCAGGAACTCCGACAGCATGAAGGTGTTCTCCATCAGATGATGAGCGCGCGGCGAGTTCGGCATCATGCCGTTCAGTTCGTCACGAAAGACCGAACAGCAACTCGGCTCGAGCACCACCATCGGCGTTTCGGCGTCAATGTCGGCGGACATAGCATCCAGAACGTTGTTGAGATATTTTCGTGCGAGATCGAGGAATCCGTAGTCGTAGAGCGGGCGTCCGCAGCAGAGGTGCTGCATCGGCACTTTAACCTGATATCCGAAGTGTTCCAGCACTTCCACCGCGGCTTGCGCAGTCTCGGGGAAAAAGTAGTTGTTGAAGGTGTCTGCCCAGAGCGTCACCTTCGGCCCGCCCTGATTGCGCAGGCCGCGTTTGCGGAACCAGCTTCGGAACGTCTGCGCCGCAAAGGCAGGAATCTGCCGCTGCATCGGGATGCCGGCAGCTTGCTTCGCCAGGGCGCTCACCCCAGGCAGTTGCGTGAAGAGATTCACGAATCCCGGCGCTATAGAAGCCAGGCGCGACCATTGATCGATCAAGCCGAACGCATAGGCATATCGCGGGCGCAATCGCCCTTCCCAATAGTGCGAAAGGAATTCCGCTTTGTATGTCGCCATGTCGACGTTGACCGGGCAATCGCCCTTGCAGCCTTTGCAGGCCAGGCAGAGGTCGAGCGCCTCCTTCACGCTGTCGTCCCGCCAGCCATTGTTGATCACATTCCCACTGAGCATCTCGTGCAGATGGTGGGCGCGCCCGCGCGTGGTATCGCGCTCCTCGTGCGTCACCATGAAGCTGGGACACATCACGTCGTCTTCGGCATTCTTGCCGTCATGTCTGCGACACTTGCCGACGCCAACGCAGCGCAGCGTGGCATGAGCAAAACCGCCGCTCTCGGGATACTTGAAGTGCGTCTCCGGCTCCCAGGGATGATAGTCGGCGCCAAGGCGCAAATTCTGATCGATCCGGTACGGATCAACTACCTTTCCCGGATTCATCTTCCAGTCGGGGTCCCAGATCGACTTAAATTCGCGGAAAGCCTGGATCAGCTCTTCGCCGAACATCTTGTAGAGGAACTCACCGCGGGCCTGGCCGTCACCATGCTCGCCGCTGAGGCTGCCTCCGTACTTCACGCACAGATCGGTAGCTTCTTCCATGAACGAGCGGTATTTGCGAATACCCGGCTCGCTGGTCAGGTCAAAGGCGACGCGGCAATGCACACACGCCTGACCGAAGTGTCCGTAGAGTGAGGGGTGGTAATCGTACTTGTTGTAGAGAGCTCGCAGATCGCGCAGGTATCCACCCAATTTCTCAGGTGGGCAAGCGGAGTCCTCCCAGCCGGGCCACTTGTCGGGATCGCCAGGAACAAACGCTGTAGCGCCCAGGCCCGATTCACGTACCGCCCACAGGTGGTCCATCGATTCCTGATCGGTGTATAGCTTCATGTGCGGCGCGTTCGAATTGCGCTTGAGCATCTCCATGGCTTTGTGTGCCTGCGCAATGGCCTCCTCTTTATTGTCAGCGCCGAACTCCACCATGAGATACCCGTCACCATCGGGCAGGAGTTTGAGGAACTTGCGATGCGGTCCGCCCTTAACCTCTATGTTCTGGCGAAGGTGATGGTCGATGCCCTCAAGCGCAGTCGGCTGCAGAGCTACGAGTTCCATCACGTGATCGGCGGCCTCATAGATATCGGGATAGCCCAGCACCAGCAACGTCCGCTCAGCACGAGCGTCGATCAGCTTTACCTTTGCTTCGAGGATGGTGACCAGCGTACCTTCGCTGCCAACCAGGGAACGAGCGACGTTGAAGCGTCCGTCCTTCCCGGGCAGAAGCTGATCGAGGTTGTAGCCGGAGACGCGCCGCGGAATCGGCGGGTAGTTCTTCTGAATGAGGCCGGCGTAATGATCGCGCAGCGAACGCAGGTAACGGTAAACATCTCCTTCGCGGCCGCCCTTGCGAATGTACCGATCCCAATCCGCATCGGTCATCCAGCCGACATTCATGCGCGTGCCGTCATATAGCAGCACCTCGAGTTCTTCGACGTTGTTGTCCGTCTTGCCCGACATCTGCGCGTGCGCTCCGCAGGAATTGTTGCCGATCATGCCGCCGAAGCAGCAGTGATTGTGGGTTGCGGGATCGGGGCCCCAGGTGAGCTTGCGGTTCGATTGCTTCAGGGCTCGCTTGCGAAGAGAGTCGCAAACCGTGCCGGGCAGCACGCGCGCCCAGCGCTCATGAACGTTCAGGTCGAGAATGTGGTGCATATACTTCGACCAGTCAATTACTACAGCCACATTGCAGCACTCGCCCGCGAGGCTGGTGCCGCCGCCGCGCGAGAGCACCGGGGCGCGAAACTTGCGGCAGGCAGCAACGGTCTGGATTACGTCTTCCTTCGACTTCGGTATGACCACGCCGATGGGGACCTGGCGATAGTTCGAGGCGTCGACGGCGTACATGGCCTTGCTGCCAGCATCGAAACGAACTTCGCCCTCTACGTGGTTGCGCAATTCTTGCTCAAGGCCTGCGGCGTCGACGCGATCGCCCGCTTTGAGCCAATCCTCAGGGCGGGATTGCAGGTTCCTTGTGAGTTCGTCAGGTTTGATCAGCAGATCTCTACTAGCGGACATATCTCTCCCCTTCCGATATCAGGCAGCAAACTTTTGTGCTTCGACGCGCTTAAGTTCCAGACCATTGCCGGGCCGCGACAAATCAGGCCGCAGTTCTCCGTTCACCAGCGCAGGCAGCCCGTCGAACAGCATGTGCTCGATGCGAACATGATCGTGAAAGTACTCCAGGTTCTTGAATTGGATTACGGCGCAAGCGACGTGCGCGTGCAGCGACGGCGCGGTATGTCCCGAGAGCGGAATGTTGTGCGCCTGGCAGAGAGCGTCGACCTGCAGGAATGCCGTAACTCCTCCGCAACGAGTGACGTCTGCCTGCAACACATCAACCGCTCCCGCCTCCAGTATTCGCCGGAAGTAGAAGATGTCGTAGCCGTACTCGCCGGCAGCAATCTGCATAGGAGCGGGAACGCTGTCGCGCACCAGTTCCAGTCCTTCCAGATCGTCGGACGACACCGGCTCCTCGAACCAGCGAACGTCATACTCGCTGAAGAGTTCGGCATAATCGATTGCCTGCTTGGGAGAAAAGGCGCCGTTGGCATCGACGAACAATTCCGTGCTGGGTCCTATAGCATCGCGCACCACCGAAATTCGTTCCGTGTCTTGCTGCGGCTGGCGGCCAATCTTCATCTTCACCTGGCGAATTCCCTGCGCCGCCCAGCCACCAAGCTGGTCCGCAAGCTGCCGATCGGAGTAGGAGGTGAATCCGCCACTGCCATAAATCAGCGCGCCTTCACGCTGCGGGCCGAGCAGAGTAACCAGCGGAACCCCGAGCAGGCGGGCCTTCAGGTCCCAGAGCGCGTTGTCGACCGCCGAGATCGCCATCGAGCAGATGCCCGGACGCCCAAGATTGCGAATCTGCCGCCACATTTCCATGTAGGCTGCGGGCGGCGACATCGCATCGAGACCGTTGATGACCTCTGCCAGTTTGCTGCGAATCAACGCCGCCGTCGCGCTGTCGGCGTAAGTGTAGCCCAGCCCCTGCTTATCGCCGGCAAAGGCTTCGACAATCACGATGGTCGTCCTGTCCCACTTGATGGTGCCGTCGGATTCCGGGAAATCTGTAGGAATGGTATGGCTGCTTACCTGGACACGATTGATCGGAACTTTGGAATTCCCCATTGCGCTATTTTCGAAGGAACGGCGAGCGAGTCACATACGTCGCCTTCCCTTGTGATGACGCCCACTCGTGTGTGGGTCGCCTCAGCATTTGCGGCGTCGAACTATTCGGATCAGGTGACGCGATTTGCGACAGCGAACCGCGATTCAGCAACGTGCCAGTCGGAACGTGCGAGCGGCGAACGAGGCGCCGTCAGCAGACATCTATATTGCAGAATGCCTGTTGCAGCTTCCACTCGCGATTCCGAGCGCCTGGAGCGTACCGCCCAAGCGCTGCACCGACAGCAGCTTGATGCGGTTGTCTGCACTCTGCCCAGCCATGTTCTGTTGCTGTCGGGCTACTTCCCTGTTATCGGCACGAGTTTTGCGATTGCGACCCAAGACCGGCGTGTCCTGGTCATCGCGCCGGAAGATGAGGAAGACCTGGCGCGGGCCGGCTACGCCGACGACATCCTCACCTACAAGCCCAACCGCCTGGACCGCATTCAAACCGTCGCAGAAGCTGCCGTCACTCCCCTACGGGAGGCCACTCGGCGCCTCGATCTCGTGCGCGCCCGGATCGGCTTTGAGCAAGGCCCTGCTTCCGAGCCCGCGAGCTACTCGGCAATGAACCTGTTCTCGGGAGCGATCACGGCAATTCTGCAGGAGGCCGTTCCCCACGCCCTGCTCAATCCGGCCGACTCGTTGCTGAAGCGGCTTGCGTCGGTGAAAACGTCGCACGAGGTGGACTGCATTCGGCTGGCCTGCCGGATCGCCCAACGGGCATTTCAGGAAGGCAGTAAGCGCCTGCGCATCGGGATCTCCGAGTTCGAAGCTGCAGCGGGGCTGAGAAGCGGGTTCACGATCCACGCACCTGAATTCGCCGCAACTCGTGCGGAAGGCTTCGCCTGGTGCATGTCAGGACCGAACTCCGCCGAAGCGTCCGGGGCGTACGCCCGCTCTCGTGATCGTCACCTCGCCACCGGAGACCTCGTCCTGGTGCATGCCAACTCCAGCGCACAGGGTTACTGGACAGACATAACTCGCACCTACACCCTGGGGCCTCCGGATGATCGCCAGCAGCAGCTCTACGCAGCAATCTTCGCTGCCCGCGAAGCGGCACTGCAAGCCATTCGTCCTGGAGTGCATGCCCGGGACATCGATGCCGCGGCGCGCGATAGGCTGGCTCACTACGGGTACGCGCAGGAGTTCAAACACCCTGCCGGACACGGTGTCGGCTTCTCTGCCATTTCGGCCAATGCTCTGCCGAGACTCCATCCTGCCTCGGACGACGTTCTGGAAGCGGGCATGGTCTTCAACCTGGAACCGGCGGTCTACTTCGACGGCTATGGCGGCATCCGGCATTGCGATATGGTGACTGTCGGTTCAAATGGAGCAGAGGTGCTGACGCCATTCAAAAGCAGTGTTCAGGAACTGGCGATTCTGGAGTGACACCTAGTCAGTAACTCGCGAAAAACCTAAAAACGCTTTGTATTAACATCTTTGATTTGTTTCGCTTAGCGAAAAATTGATGTTAACTTATTCATTCCCTGATACTTATATGTAAGTTGCTTATAATAAAGGACTTATTCTGATATTTTCCACAGGAGCAGCGTCTACTTGCATTTCTCAGTCCATAACGCGCAACTAAATGACAAATTCAACGTCTATTTAACTACCGGACGTAAAACGCACATTACTTCCGGTGCGGCGGAAATGGGGAACGCACACTCATCCTGCCGGGCAACACAAAGACAAGACAATTAGTTTCCTCCTAAGCCGGCAACCTCCTCCTAACGGTGCCGGCTCTTTTTTGCGGCGCGGGTAAAAGTACAAAAGTCCCGGCTTGCGACGGGATTCTATTCCCGCCGATCCAATAACCCGGGTCATCCTTCGATCCTGTGAACGAGTAGAATTTCCCCAAGCGGGATCAGCGTAAAATTCACCGACGTCGGTCCTTCGCCTCGCAATTCGTAACCCGCTGTTATCATGGATCTTCACGAGAAAATTCGCACCCTCCCGACCTCGCCGGGCGTGTACCTGTACAAGAATGCCGACGGGACAATCATCTACGTCGGCAAGGCGAAGAACCTGCGCTCACGAGTACGTTCGTATTTCCTCGAAGGGGCAGCCGAGAACGCCAAGACCGGTACTCTGCTGCGCGAGGCGGTCGACCTTGACTACATCGTCGTTGACAACGAGAAAGAAGCGCTGGCGCTTGAGAATAACCTCATCAAGAAGAAGAAGCCGCGCTACAACATCCTGCTGCGCGACGACAAGACTTACCCCTACATCAAGCTGACAATGGGCGAGCGCTATCCGCGCGCGTATCCTACACGCCGACTGCGCAAGGACGGATCGCTCTATTACGGGCCATACTTCCCCACCAGCCTTGCCTATCGCATTGTTGACCTGATCCATCGCCATTTTCTGATTCCCTCCTGCAAGCTGGACCTGAACCGCACTTATCCGCGCCCGTGCCTGCAGTACTACATCGGGCGATGCCTGGGGCCTTGTGTTGAAGGACTCACCACGCCTGAGCGCTACGCCGAGGCTGTGCACGATGTGAAACTGTTTCTCGAAGGGCGCGGCAATGACCTGAAACGCTCGCTGCAGAAGCGGATGGCCGCCGCCGCCGAAGGCGAGCAGTATGAATCAGCCGCCAAATATCGCGACCTGATCTCGACCGTGGAGCTATTGGACCAGAAACAGCGCATCGCAACCCTGGATGGCGACGACGCCGACGTATTCGGCTATCACTTTGAGAATCACATGCTGGCCGTCAATCTGTTTCATCTGCGAGGCGGCAAGATTGTCGACAAGCGAGAGTTCTTTTGGGAAGAACTAGGCGAGATCGTAGGCCACGATGGTTTCGGGCCGGGCGAGTTCTTCTCCGCACTGCTGAAGCAGGTTTATCTGGACGCCCAGTACGTTCCGCGCACGATCTACGTTCCGGTCGACTTCGAAGACCGGCTCATGCTGGAGGAAGTCCTGGCCGAGGCCCGAGGGCGGCGTGTGCAAATCGTGATACCGCAGCGAGGGGAGAAGCGCTCGCTGGTTGACCTGGTCTCCCAGAATGCAAAGCAGTCATACGACCAGCGCTTCCGCGTGCTCAAGCCCAGCGCCAAGGCCGTCCAGGAAGCCCTGCAAGACGCTCTTATGCTGCCGGAGCCGCCGCGGCGAATCGAGTGCTTCGATATTTCTCATATTCAAGGCGCCGAGACCGTCGCCTCGATGGTGGTTTGGGAAGACGGCGCCATGAAGAAGTCGGACTATCGCAAGTTCATCATCCGCAGCGTGGAAGGCGTGGACGACTTTGCCTCGATGCGCGAGGTAGTGACCCGACGGTATCGGCGGGTACAGGCAGACAATCAGCCGATGCCCAGCCTGGTACTGATTGATGGGGGCATTGGACAGTTACACGCGGCAGCCGAGGCACTGGAAGCGCTGGGCATCATCAACCAGCCGCTGGCATCCATCGCCAAGCGCGAGGAAATTATCTACGTGCAGGGCCAGGAGGACGACCCGGTGGTTCTCGACCGCCATTCGCCTGTTCTGCACCTGGTGCAAGTCGTCCGCGATGAAGCGCACCGCTTCGCCGTGACCTTTCATCGAAAGCGCCGCGAAATGCGCGACCGCACAACCGAGCTACTCGAGGTCCCCGGTATCGGAGAGCGCACCCGCCGACGACTGCTACAGCACTTCGGCAGCCTGCAGGCCATCAAGCAAGCCGATGCAGCCGCGCTTTCGGCGGTGGCAAACCGGTCGCAGGTAGACGCCATTCTACGTCACTTCCACGCTAACGACAGTCCTGACAAGGCGTCTCAGATTGTTCGGATAGAATAAGAAAAAAGAATCATGAATCATGGGACATCCCGAACGCGCGACCTTCTGATGTGCCTGATCGTGGTACTGGTAGTAGGCGTTATTGGCGTCGGATTTGACCGCCTGCTGCTAACTGAAGGCGTTAAGCGTCTCGACATCCTGGTGCTTTCCAACGGCCTTACCGGCATCGCTGCTGGGCTTCTCTATTTCCAGATCACCCGCATTGAACGCGAACGGCAGGCCGTGACCCAAGCGCGGCTGCGCACCATTGCCGAAATGAACCATCACATCCGCAATGCGCTGCAGGTGATCTCATACGCCGGCGTAACCCAGGACCGCGATGCCTCGGTAGAGCTCATCCGCAGCTCGGTCGAGCGGATTGAGTGGGCCTTGCGAGAGGTGCTGACCGGCCACATCACCAGCGGCCCCGACGAGACTTCGGATGAAAATGCCCGGCATTCCACTTCCGTCTCCTGATTCGCTTACACCAGCTCTTCAGTCGGCGTGTTATCTTCTCTGGAAAGCAGCCGACATCACCGGCTCAGGTCGAACGCAGCATGTCGCATAGCGAAGAACTGCATGAATTGCATGAGCAGGCGGAGCACGGCCATGTCTCAGGCATGGAGCCAGTCAGCTTCACCATGGCATTGCTGGCCGTCCTGGTGGCAGTGGTTATGGTTCTGGGACACCGCTCCCACACCGAAGAGATCCTTCTGCAAAACCGCGTAACCGACCAGTGGGCTTACTATCAGGCGAAGAACCTGCGCCGCAATGATCTCGAAGCCTTGCGCGATGTGATGGGTGTATTGCAGGGCAAAGACCCCCAGAAAGCGGAAGAGGTCCAGAAGCGCTTCGAAACGTCCATTGCCAAGTACGCCGACGACCAAAAGCAGATTGAACACGAAGCACGCGCACTGGAGTCGGAGCTGCAGCAGATGGAACACCGGGCTGACCGCTTCGATATGGGAGAGGTCTTGCTGGAGATTGGCCTGGTAGTGGCTTCCATCACCCTGCTGACCGGCAAGCGCCCATACTGGTATATGGGAATGGGCTTCGGCGCGGCAGGAATCGTTGTCGCCTGCACGGCATTCCTGGTGCGCTAGAGCAAACGTTTGGGTGCCCCGCTCGGGCCGGATTTTCCCGGGTGCAGATTTGTGGTTTTTTAATCCAGAACTTGGGGCTGTCTGAACAAAAACCCACCCCGGCAGACGAAGCCGAGATGGGGCGCCCGCCGGTGGGCTACGCCGGCTTTTTCCCGATGACGCAAATCCAGCCTTTGGATTGTTCTTCGAAGACCTGCACCTCCGCGTAACCGGCGTTTTCCAACAGCTCCCGATGTTCCTTAGCGCTCAGAAGCGTCATGCCGGTCAGTGAGGTGTATTTTTCGGCGATGCTGCCGGTAAGGCTCTTTGATCCCTTATAGACTTCCGCAATCAGGATCAGACTTCCGCCCGGTTTCAGCACCCGCAGAACTTCTCGCGTATCGGCCGGCAGGTCGGGCCAGTAGAAATGGTTCTCCACCGCGGTGATGAGATTGAAGGTGTCGTCGGAAAACGGGGGCTCCGACACGGAGCATTGCCGGATATCAACGCGCGAGGCGGCGATCTCTCGTGCATTGGTTCGCCGAGCCGCGGCAACACTCTCCGCGGAATGGTCGATGCCGTAGACTTTGCCCTGGCTCGCGCGACCGGCCAGCTTGCTGATGGTTCTGCCTCCGCCGCAGCCGATATCGAGGATGGTGTCGGATTCGCCGATCGGGACATGCGACAAGCCCCAGTTGGTCAGCCGGGAATGCTGCACATTCATTTCCCAGAGAATAATGCGGCCAATCCAGCCTGAAGGTTTTCGACATTGTTCCAGCAGCGACCGGCTATCTATCAGCGAACGTCGGCCCGTCATCGTGTAGTCTGAGCCTCAACCTGAAGTATCGAAACCGACAAGCAGAACACCAGAATCGGTATTGCCAGAAAACCACGAATGGGGCATGCATTCATGGCTTCCATCCCTCCTCTCCAACCAACGGTACAAAGCGGCAAAGCTCATGCGTCGTCGTGGCCGTCTCGCCGGCAACCTTGCGCACAAGCTGAATCTGTTGTTCGGTTCGGTTACCAATCGGGATTACCAGCCGCCCCCCTTCCGCCAATTGGGCTACCAGGCTGGCCGGGATACTCGGCGCCGCAGCAGCAACCAGTATCCTGGAAAATGGAGCCTGCTCAGGCAGCCCCTTCGACCCATCGCCTTCAACGACGTGAATGTTGTTGTAGCCAAGCCGCGCCAGGATCTGTTGCGCCGCCTGTGCCAGCGCAGGAAAACGTTCGATGGTCCAGACCTCGCTTGCCAGTTCGGCGAGCAGCGCTGCCTGGTACCCAGTGCCGGTGCCAACTTCCAGAACACGGTCCTCGGGTGAAACTTCGAGCGACTCGATCATGGATGCGACGATGTATGGCTGAGAAACGGTCTGCCCTGCCCCAATGGGCAGGGGATGGTCACCATAAGCTTCCGCATAAGTCTCTGACTGGGCAAACACCTCCCGCGGTACCTTGCCCATCGCGGCCAGCACCCGCTCGTTGTGGATGCCGCGGGCACGCAACTGCGCCTCCACCATGCGGCGGCGCTCTTCCTCAGCGCTGGCCGAAGTTTGCGTACTGAACCGATCGCGGAACACGTAGGTCCTTGCTTCTCGCGAATAGTGTAGCGCTGGAAGTGCGCCTCACTTCTTGCGCTTTCGAATAAGCAGATCGAAGCTCACCACGCCGTTTTCATCGCGTACAGCAGTGATGGTGTAATCGCGAGTGATGTTGTATTCGAACTCCAGGACCTGCTGCGCCGATCGCGCGAGGTTCGTGATGTAAGTAATGGTCACGTCGCTCGATACCTGCTGCTCGACCGTCAGCCTGGCATTAGGATTGTTGTCCGGACCTCCGGCAGCAGGATTGATTCGAATCGCGCTCACGCCGAACAATCGTGAGACGCGGTTGGAAACAAGTTGGTTGATTGCCGCTCCCAGCACCGCATTTCCCGTTGCCTCGCCGAGACCTGCGCCGGAAGCGGCGGGAGCCAGCCCGTATTCCTGCTGGGTGCGGCCGAAGGCGAGCAGCGAAATAATGTCTTCGCTGGAGAGCGGCGGGTCGGAGCGGTATGTCGTGGTCAGGCGCTCCAACGTGCCATGCAGACCGATCGTGATATCGAAGTCGCGGACGCGGGTTTGCGCTTCGACATCGAGGATGGGATCGATGCGCACCGGATTGGCGAATGTGAGGTCGCCGCGCTCCAGGTAATACTTCTGGCCATTGATCTTGAGATCGCCTTGCGCAATGTTCACGCGTCCCAGAAGCACCGGATTCAAAGCCGTACCCTTCACGCGCAAATCGGCATCGCCTGACAGTTTGGCCAGCGAGGTCTGTACCGTAACCTCGGGCGCGGAACGGACGTGAATATCAAGGTGCAGATTATTCAGCGGTGACGCAGCGTTCGGCGCCGGGACGGACGCGCTTGCAAAGGCTGCGCTGAGATCCGCGGACGGTATCTGGGCGAAGCGCGTGATGGTGATATCGCCCGAAATCATGGCGTTTTTTAGCGTGCCCTGCAGCTTCAGTTGCTGATTGGCCGTAACACTGATACCGGAATAGCGGAACCGGATGTCGGTCCCGTCTGACGACATGTTGAATGCGACCCCGTTTGCGTACGTGATGTACCCGGCAAACTTGACCGGGCCGCCACCGACACGCCCGGTGAGTTTTTCAATTTCAAGACGGTTTTGATTGAAGGCAAGCCTGCCGTTGACGTCGGAAAGAGCCGCGGGCAGGTCAATGTCCGATAGCGACAGCTGCGCAATGTCGACGGTGCCGGTCATTACGGGACGGAACACTGTTCCACGAACGCTGACGTCGAGGTCGGCCTTGCCGGTGGAGGTCAGGTCGGGATTGAAGGTCTGCAGCAGCGCCATGTTGAGCGACCCGGTGGCTTGCATTTGTATCTCCTGCTTGCCGCCGATTTGGACGTTGCCCGCCAGCCTGAGCTGTGTATCCGCGCTGCTCATGACGAAGCGCTTGATCTCGAGCGATTCGTTGGCCAGCACCACTTCTAACGGGCCATCGCTTTGAATGGGAACTTTTGCGACCTCAGCGTGGAACTTGTCGATCGTCAGACGCCCGGTGAGTGCCCGTGGCTCGCGCAACGGGCCAGAAATCTGGGCCTTGCCAGCCACTCCAGAATGGGCCGTAATCTTGCCCTTCAGCTCTGCCGTCAGAAATGGATCGATATCAACGTCGACAAAGTGAACCTCAAAATTGGCGGGCAGCTCTTTCTGGAGAGCGACAGTTCCGTCGATGGTGAGGGTTGCTTGCTTGAAATTCGAACGTCCGGTAACGACCAACTGCTGCCCCTGGGTGACTGCGTCGAGGGTCAAGTCGCCGACGTGCTCGTCGTTGAGCACCAGCTTTTGCATCTGGAGATGCGCATCCAGAACCGGTTTCTCGGGAGTACCCGAAGCGTGCAGCTTGAAGGAAGCGATTCCGGCACTGCTGAGGCGATTGAGCTGCAGTTCAGGAACATGGGCGAGTTGAATGTCGTCGCTTTTCAAATTAGCCAGCAACTCATGCGTTTCGAGGTTGTACGAGCCCGATCCCTGGACGGTGCCGCCGGGCGCCTTCAGCTTGAGATTCGTGAGCTGAAGGTCGTCGTTGTGCAGGGCGGCCTCAGCAGCAAGCGACTCGATTGGCCGACCGTAGAGCGCGGCATTTGTCAGCACGAAGGAACCATGACCCTGCGGGTTGGCCTTGGTGCCGGAGGCTTGCAGCTTCAGATTCACGCTGCCGGTAACGGGATAATCGGTGCCGAGTATCCGTTGCAAATGCGAGACCTCAGCGTCGCGCACGGCGGCATGAAGCTCAAAGGGAGAAGAATCCGTAAAATTGCCGTCCGCCAGAGAAGCCGAGCCGTCGACATTCAGCGTGGCTCCGCCAGTGGTAATCACGGCGTGATGCAGGGCAACGCTGGACGACGAGAGCAAAACGTCTCCCGCCAGCGAATCGATATGGATCTGCCGCGGTGTAGCGGAGGCGGATCCGTTTTGCTGCGACGGCGTATAGAGGTAGGTGAAGTGGGTAGCCTGTAATTGGCCATTCACCTCCGGGGCGCGCAGGCTTCCACTGACTGTCCCTGTGAAGCCGGCGTGGCCTGTGAGGTCGACCGGGATTGCCGCCTCTCCGATCGCGGTAAGCATGGCGTCGACTTCGGAGAGGTCAGTCGTCTGGAGGTTGACATTCAGCAGCGCTGAGCGCGCAATGCGGCCTGACGCCTCGAGCTGGGTGGTCTTGGTCGACAGTTGTAGAGGTCGAAGCTCCAGAGCGCCCGTGGCTAATTCATAGGAACCGCGCACCGTTCCGGAAACAGCTTGTCGGCCGCTCACCACCTGCGCCGGCGGGACGAGGGTCAGGTCGAAGTTGGCCGTGCTGCGGGCCGGAGATCCCTTCCAGGCAAGCTTCACCTCGCCGTTGATCCCGCTCTCCAGTGGCATCTTGTCCAGCGGCAAGGAACGGCTGGAGAGCATGCGCGAGGCATCTGCAAGGGAAACTCCACTAACTTTCAGCTGCGCTTGTCCAGCGTTGGTGACCGCGTTGCTGACTTCAACTCTTCCGCTTAGGTTTCCGCCAAGCATGTGCCCTGCGAGATTGCTCAACTGAATACCTGCATTGCTCAGGCGGTAGTCGCCTGACAGACTTGCATTGCGAAGCTGCGAGCCAGATGCGGCGTAGTTGACGTTGCGGGCAGCCAGCTTACCCGTCAGCGAGTATTGATCAGAGCTATACGTGCCGCTGCCTTTAAGATCAGCCGTTCCGCTGCGGAATTCGCTCACGCGCATAATTGCCGCGGCCTGCGGCAGGTCAACGCTTGCTTTGTAGTCGAAGCTAAGTTGCGGATTTGTGAAACTGTCGACGGTACCGCTAAGCTCCAGCGAGGATTGCTGCGATTGCAGCTTCAGTTGCTTGATCTGAGCCCGCTTTTGCCATGCACTGAATTCCACCTCGCCCTCGAGCGCTGCCTCGCGATAGTCCTTGTACTTGGCCGTTGTCTTCCCTACCCGCAACGTTCCGTCATAGCGTCTGTCGCGGCGGTCAAAGGTACTCGCGACAGCAACATCATTGGCAGAGAAATCAAACGGGATGCGCTGCTCGTTGAACTGGAGAACGCCATCGCGCACTTCAATACGCGAGATTGCCAAGTCGAAAAGCTGCTTCACGGGATCGGAAGTACCTTTGACCTGCGGCTCAGGAAGGTTCGTCCTGCCATCCGGATAGACCATCACGTGGACCTGTGGATGGTCTGCCTGCAGATACGTAAGATCCACCTGCCGTTTGAAGAGCGAGACAAGATGCGCGCGGAGGTACAGCTTGTCGACACGCGCCAGCGGCGCCTCTTTCGCCGCTTCCGACCCGTGAATAGTCAGGCCGGTCGCTTCGAACTCCAAGCGGGAGAGGCTCCAGTGAAACGACTGCAACTCGACCCGGCCACCGCTCGCCCCTTCGAGTGCTTCCACCACCTTTCCTCGTACCAGATCCGCAAACTCAGGACTGCGCAGCCACCAGAGCAACGCGACTACGCAGCCGAGCAGAAGGATGCCGGCAAGCGCCCCGACAATCATCCAGCGCCGGCCTTTGCCGGTTACAGGAGCCTCGACTTTGGGCGGGGTCGACGTGTCAGTTACCTCCCTCTGCGTTGGTCGAGGTGGACGACGCATTTACCGCCGGCAGAGGAACCAGGGTTTCAACATGTGATTGCTGGCGCAGATTGTGCAGCCACGCATCGAGCATTTGATCCATGTGCTCTTGAACCAACAACTCGCGAATCTTGGGCGCGATTTCGTTCAGCGGAACCGTACGAGCGCCAGACTGACGAAGATCCGGGAGCAGACGGGTCTGGTAATACGCCTGCACCTCCCCGTCCTGGATCCGGATATTCGGACGCAACTGCACGTCGATGAAGTTCATGACCCGCACTTCGGCGCGCAGGTGGGTTTCGATGGTGGCTTCGGTCAAGCCATAGGAGCGAATCAGCGCCTGCCATGCGGCATCGTCTTTGGCGGCGGGAATCTGCGCCCGCAACTTTGCCAGGTCTTCGTTTACTTCCTCGTCGGTAGGACGCAGCGCAGTGCCATTCGCCATCTGCTGGTCCAGCAACTCGCGATCGATCAGCCGCTGCAGGGCAGCAACCTTCTCCGACTCCGAAACGTCAGCCAGGCGCTCCTGGTGCATGAAAGCTTCGAAGCGCACGGCTTCATCCCATTCGCTGCGCAGCACCGGCTTGCGATCGACGCTGGCTACAACGCCGTCGATGACATCCGCGGCAAACGAACAGGGGGCTAGGGGGAGGAACGAAACGGCACAAAGGGTGATGGTGATAAGTCTTCGCATTAGAAAGTCTGCCCGATGCTGAAATAGAAATTGATGTGACGCAATGTTGTGGTCCTGTATTCCTCGCGAATCGGATAGCGAGTGGGATTGAAGTTGTAGCCAAGATCGAACCGCACCGGGCCGATGGGGGTCTTATAGCGGATACCCATTCCGGCAGCCTGAGGGTTATAGCTGAAATTGCAAGCAACCGTGCTCGTGGCCGGTGCGCAAGCCGCCAGGGATGGCTGATGCAGGCGAACAATTCCGCTCAGGATCTCGTTCGAACTGGCAAAGACATTGCCCATGTCATGAAAAAAAACGAAGCCAATGCCACTGGGAATCATGGGAAGCCGCACTGGCGGAGAACGCAGCTCGAGGTTGTTGACGAACAGGCCCTGGCCTCCGATTGGGTAGCCGCTAT
This sequence comes from uncultured Acidobacteriaceae bacterium, assembly GCA_963846815.1. GTDB lineage: Bacteria > Acidobacteriota > Terriglobia > Terriglobales > Acidobacteriaceae > CAVVDY01. The sequence continues at coordinate 2,022,686 of CAWJXG010000001.1, forward strand.
CGGGATCGCGCGGGCCCGCCTGGTTGATGGCAAATCCGCGCAGGGACGTGCTGCCGCCGGCGAAAAACAACTCCGGCAAGGGAATGGCAGTTTCAGGCGAGCCGGTCCCATAAAAGTTTGTGCCGTAGGGCTTTTCGATTCCAAGTTGCGTCCGCCGTGCCAGCACCCAGTGTTTCCCAATGCTGTAGTAGCTGGAATTCTCGATCAGCGTACGCCCGAAATTCGACTCCGAGCCCAGCGCGCTGGTGGCGATGCCGATGTCCCAGGCGGTGTAGCTGCCACGCGTCGAGTCGATTGGATTGTCGCGCTTGTCGCGGATATAGGTGAAGCTCGGCATGGCAATCAGCACCGGCTTCGAATACAACGGAATCAGGTTGGGATCGATGATCAGGCTGTTGGGATCGACTCGAACACGCTGATAGCTCATGCGGTACAGCAGCGTGGTGAACCGGTTAAACCGCTGTTCGAACTGGACGCTGCCTTCCAGGCGCTCGGAGGCGAAGGTATTCACGTCGGCGGTGTTGTCGTAGAACGCGCTGACGGTCGCACGCCAGTTCTCGCGTTGGAAAAGCCGTGGGGCGTCGTAGCTCACCAGTCCGCGGCGCGTGAGCAGGCCCAGCCGGCCACGCATGGTGAGCGTCTGGTCGCGGCCAAACATATTCAGACGCGTCACCTCGAGCACGCCGTTGGGACTCACTCCGGTTTTGCCTTGGGGATTGGTCGTGCTAGGCAGGTTGCCGGTCGCAAACTCGATGCCGCCGCCATAACGAATGGTCCAGCGCTTGGCTTCGTCCAGGCTGAACAGCACATCCTTCTCCGGTTCCACGCCGTCAGGATTCTGGACCGCGGTGTTGACTTCGTTGAAGATGCCGAGGTTGTATAAGCGCCGCTGAGTATTGATCATCGCCGACTGGCTGAGCGGATCGCCGGGGAAGATACGCATCTGGCGATCGACTACATAAGGACGCGTATTCTCCAGCCCGGAGATGACGACTTTGTTCACATCCACCTTGCCGCCTTCCGTGATTTTGTAAACCAGGTCTTCGCGAAGTGGGTCTCCGGGCGCCGGCGCGGGCAGGGCTTCAAACTGTACGTTAGGAAAACCATTGTTGTAATACAGCAGCGTGATCGCATCGCGGTCGTTGATCAGGTTCGCTTCGCTGTAGGGCTGGCCGGGCAGATTAAAAACCAGCGACTCCAGCGTCTCGGTGCCAATCTTTTTGTTCCCCACGATGCGAAGTTCGCCGACGCGGGTCTGCGGGCCTTCGTCAATGCTGATTTTGACGCCGATCTGATCCTTCTGTTTGTCGTAGCCATTGCTGAGGCTGCTGTCGACCTTTACCGCCAGGAACCCGTTGTTCTGATAGAGGCTCTTGACGTTGAGCAAGTCATCGTTCAGCAATTTCTGGCTGAAGCGGCCGTTCTGGTCCACCCAACTGGAAGGCGTGATGCTCATCCGTTCGCGAATGGTCTCTGTGTTGAAGTACTTGTTGCCCGTAATCTCGATCGCTACCAGCTTCTGCCGCTGCCCGGGCCTGACGGTGTAAACGATGTTCACCTGGTCTTTTTCCGGTTGTTCATGACGCGAGACATCGACCGTGGCATCGTAATAGCCCTTGGTCTGCAGATAATTCCGCAGATTTCGCCGGCCTTCATTCAGCAGGTCCTCATCGACCGTATTCTCCTGGTAGACCGGCACCAGCTTTTTGAGCTCGCGCTGGCTGATCTTTCCTCCCTCAGCAGTGATCACGACCTTTGCGCCCTCGTCGGCCGAGAAGTCGTAATCCAGCCGGTTCGTGTCCTCGTGATACTTGCGGTCGGCGAGTTGTACCTGGGCTTCGAGGTGATGGTTCTTCTGGTAGTAGTCGCGCAGCCTCTGCAGCGCCCGTGAGAGATGGTCAAAGCTGACCTTGGCGCCGGGCTTCAGCTTGGTAATTTTCTGGACCTTTCCGGGGGAAACGCCAACGTCATTGTGGATCCTGACCTCGCCGACGCGCGCCACCGGGCCTTGGACAACATGAAACGTGACCTCCATTTGCCGGGTTCCTTCGTGCGGCGTCAGGTCGTAGGTGACCGAAGACTGGTAGTAGCCGTTATCCGCCAGCACTTTCAGCATGCGCTGTACGCCATTCTGGACTTCGTCTTCTGCGAAGAGCTCTCCCAGGTCGAGCCGCGTCGCATTCACCAACTCATTCGCTCTCGGTGGACCGCTCGTCTTCAGGCCCTCGACCCGCACCTGGCCATTGAAGTAGTTCTCCTTGGCCACGTACGTCAGCGCCACGCCCGAAGGAACGGACTCGGCTTCAACATCGAGCGCGGAGAAGCGTCCGGTGCCATAGAGGGCCTTGAGAGTCTGCTGCAGTTGGTCTCGTTGCAAGGGCTGGTTGAGGCACACCGACATCAGGCTGCGCAGCATAGCCGGGTTCGTGCCTTCGATGCCGCGAAAGTCGATGCTCTGAACAATCTTTCCCTCGTAGCGGGAGAGGGCGCTGAGGTCATAGCTGTCGCTTCCGCTGGGACTCGCGGCCTGGTCGCCCGCCGGGGCGGACTGGGCCATCGCCAGCGTGGCCGCCACTAGGATGAGGGCAGCGCACAGACCGAGCCGATACTGAACTGCGATGGCTGGCTTCTTGAGCATCTCGCTACTTATAGGCGGACGACCGTACGCTTTACAGAATGGTGCCCCGATGGGCGATCACGTACAGGATACTGGCCGCAGCCGCTGGCTGCGGTGCCTCCATTGACGTGAAGTGAAGTTTCTATAATAAACAAGCAGGGACGTGGAAAGCAGGTCGATCCTTGGATTTAGCAGAACGATACTCGCGGCAGATTCTCTTCCGGCCGATCGGAGAAGCCGGCCAGCAACGATTGGCCGCGGCACGCATTGCCGTCGTCGGCTGTGGAGCGACCGGTTCAGCCCTTTCATCGCTTCTTGCCCGGGCCGGCGTGGGCTACCTCCGCATCATAGACCGGGATTACGTCGAGCCCAGCAACCTGCAGCGCCAGATGCTGTTCGATGAGGCGGATGCTGCCGAAAGTCTGCCCAAAGCAATCGCCGCGGCAAAGAAGATCGGCGCCCTCAACTCGGGAATTAGCGTCGAGCCTCATCCTGCTGATTTAACCCCGGCGAATGCCGAAGAGTTGCTGGGCGGCGTGAACATCATTCTCGACGGCACCGACAATTTCGAAACCCGTTACCTGATCAACGACTTTGCGGTGAGCGCCGGAGTTCCCTGGGTGTACGCCGCGGCTGTGGGCAGCTACGGCGTGACCATGACGGTGGTGCCGGGGGAGACGGCCTGCCTGATCTGTATATTTCCCGACTCGCCGCGGGGCGTCGTCGAGACCTGCGACACCTCGGGAATTCTGAATTCGGCGGTGAACCTCATTGCCTCGATTGCCGCTACCGAAGCGCTGAAGCTCGCCATCGGTGCGCAGGATAAGCTTCACCGCTCGCTACTTTCCTACGACGTCTGGTCGAACGATCACGCAGCGATTGGAACCGCCTGTCCGCGCTCGGATTGCCGCTGCTGCCAGCAGCGCGACTTCGTTCATCTTGCCGGGGAGGGACGCCCGCATATCACACTCTGCGGTCGCAATTCGGTCCAGATTCACGAGCGCCGGCGCCCGGTTGACTTCGACGAAATGACGCGCCGGCTGAATCCTCATGGCACGGTTAAGCATAATGAGTTCGTGCTGAAGTTCTGGCGTGAGCCTTACGAGATGACGCTCTTCCCTGATGGCCGCGCCATCATCAAAGGCACCACCGATACCACCATCGCCCGCAGCCTGTACGCAAGATATGTCGGCTCCTGAGGAGGGTTGAGGTGGAGCGCCGCTTGAGCCGTGCACACCGTCCTTGGGTGGAGCACCGCTTCAGCGGTGCAGGCCAGACCGTGGAGTTAATCGGCGGCTTCAGCCGCTGAGGCGATTTTCAGGAAGTACCTCAGCGGCTAAAACCGGTATATGACAAATGGCTGGCGACGACTGCACGCCTGAAGCCTGCTCCACCCCTACTCCAAGAGCGTTGCCCGCGTCACGTCGAGTTCGTGATCGATTAGCGGCTGGACTGTCTCGATGAACTTCACCGTGTGCGGCAGAGTGGCATGCAGATCAAACGCCCCTTCGTCCACCCACCGCGAATGTAAATAGAAGAGCTGTGGATTACCCGCTGAGCGAAATGTGTTGATGGCAAGGCAGCCGGGCTCTTGCCGCGTCGGCGCAACGACCGCGTGAAGCGCTGCTTCAACAGCGCTCTCATTGCCAGCCCGGGCGCGAAACCGGGCGAAGATGTAAAGCTGCATAATTTCCAGACACCTAAAAGTAAGCTTCGATCAACTGCACCAGGGGCAGCGGCTCGGGATGCCAGTTCTCGTCTGGGTTGGTTCCGAAGTACGCAATCACCACATCGCGCTTGCAGTCGATAAACAGCAATTGTCCGGCGAATCCGCCCTTGAAGATTTGCCCGTATTTGCTAACGCCGTCCCACTGGTAACTCGAATGACTAAACCACGCCGGCTGCTTGCCAGTCTCGAGTTGCCGCTCCGGCTTTGCAAGCAGTGCTTTGAGAAATGCGGACGGCACCGCCGGGTTGTTCGCCGATTGCCCCGTTGGCGTGAATAGCAGTCCAAACCGCGCCAGATCGCGCAGCGTCATTCCCATGCCGGCATGGGCGATAGGAAAGCCCTTTGGATTCACCAGGAAATATGCATCGTGGTCGGCGCCGATCTTGCTCCACAGCAGGTCGCCAATGAGTTCCGGCAGCGACTTGCCCGTGACCTGCTCCAGCAGTTCAGCCAGGACCTCCGTATTGGCGCTGGTGTAGAGCTGTGCCTCCCCGGGCTTGCGAAGGCGTTTGAAGCTGGCGAGAAAATCATAGGTCTCATACGATCTGACCGACTCCGGCATTGCCGCCGTCAGCGGTTGCCATCCCAGCGATGCTTCCATCTGGTAATGCTTGTGGTTGGGATTGGTGTAGGCCTCCAGCGAATCCTCGACACCCTCCATCCCGGAAGCCATGTCGGCAATATCGCGTATGCGGATGCCCGCCCACCCGCTGTTGGCCAGCGCCGGAAGATACTGCTCGATCGGTTTATCGAGGTTGACCTTGCCCTGCACTTCCAGGATTCCCAGCGCCGTCCCGACGAAGGCTTTGGTCACCGAGAACGCCAGGTGCTGATCCGACGGCGCCATGTGCGAATACTCCTCGTACACAATGATTCCCTTGTGCAGGATGATGAATCCATCCATCCCCTGCTGTCCGATGAACTCGCGTAGCGTGATGTCTTTGCCTCCGTCGTTGTCGACCACAAAATTGCCGATCTCAGGACGAAGACGGACGGGCAGCTCGCGAACCGCGCCGGCGCGCCGAACCGGGGCCGAGGGGAACACCTCGGTCGCGTTTTGATAGACGAAGGTTGAGATCGCGCCGCCATTATCCCAATTTTCAAGCGTGACCTGGGCGCGAAGGCCTCGTTCGCGTTGCACCGGCGTCTGTTGCGTTGCCGGTGCCTGCGCCAGGGCGGCGGCACAAAGCGCAATAGAAACAAAAGCGAGGTGGGCCTGAAACATCGATCTGTCCCCAAAAAAGATGGCGAACATTGTATGTCAGGTTCCGCGGGCGTAGTGGAAGAAATTACGTCCTCCGGATACCGTGCCGCACCAATGGAGCTGATGCTTCTCCGGGGATGCAATGGCCTCGGTACACAATGTCCCAGGCGCTTGTCATCACGAGCGCCGTCTGTTGGCGCGAGGGATCTGCTCTCCTTCTCCTACTGTCATCCTGAGTGAGACGAAGGAACTGCAGTTTGCTTGCCTCGCCACAAAGTTCACTCCACCGCTGTCGCTCGGGCGACGAAGAACAGAATCTCTCTTCTCGCTCGTGATGACAATCTTGGAATGGATGCTTTCGTGGAGCCCGAAGGACGGCACAACCATAGCCCAGGCCGTGACTCCTGGGTGAGCAGGTAAATGAAAAAGAAGTCGCTCGGGGACGACACATGATTCGGGTGGAGCACCGCTTCAGCGGTGCAGGTGGAATGCTGAGTTGACGGGCGGCTTCAGCCGCTGGGGTGAGTTTCAATCCATTACCTCAGCGGCGAAAGCCGGTCATGAGAAAGCTAGTGTTGATTGCACGCCTGAAGGCGTGCTCCACCCTAAAAGCGCGGATGATTGTACCGCCGGCTGAAGCCGGCTCTGGAATTTCTTTAAGAGGGCAGCTTACCCAGCGTTCCGCTTCCCTGCACGCTGGGCTAGATTATTCCCTCCGCTTCGCGGAGTGGCCGTATCAATGCCGTACAAGCGACGTTGCGGCACCGGCTTTCGCTAGAGATAAGGCAATGGTTGAGATCACTGCCGTGGCGGCACGATGATCCAGCGCCGTCGGCGCGGCTCAGTCTAGCCCAGGATGGAGCGTCAGCGGAATCCTGAGTATGGGGAAAAAATTGACCTGAGTCCCCTCGGGGACGGCACATGGTCTGCACCAAATCCGGCGCCCAGGTTGAGCCTAACCGAAGGGAACCTAGGGCACCAGGCTCATTTTGCAAACTCTAAGTGCTACACAGCCACCGACGGCTAGTCTAACGCCTTAGGTTGGCAGATCAGCCCTCCGCTGCGGGTCATGCACCCAACCACGGTGAAAGGCGCTTTTCATCCAAATTCTGTCGAATTTCGACTAAGCCGCAACCTTCTATTTGGATGTCTACCGAAAACCCCAGTGAGCAACCTACTACTGCCCGAGTACCGTCGACAAACTCGTACTGGGTCCAGCCAGTGATCAGCCGAGCCGCGCCTCCGTCGAACCAGAAATCGAAATGTCCAGGAAGATCGCCGTTTATAGGTTTGTCTCGTCGATTGGGTGTTTCTGCGATAAGTATCAGTATCCTTGCAATATCGCTTTCTTTTGGGCGCTGCCGAAGGATTTCTTCTGCTTGCATGAAAATCCCCCTCCGTAACAAATCTGTTTGAGCCTACACCACAAAATACTTCGCCGCGGGATGGTGCACCACAATGGCAGAGGTGCTCTGTTCAGGGTCGAGCAGGAAGCCCGTCGTCAGGTGTACGCCGATCGCTTCGTCGGGATGCAGGAGCGCGAAGAGCTTGGTCTGGTCTTCGAGATTCGGGCACGCGGGATAGCCAAACGAGTAGCGCGAGCCGCGATACTTCTGGTGGAACAGGTCGCGGATGTGCGGCGAGTCGTCGCCGGCGATGCCCAACTCTTCCCTCATGCGCTTGTGGTTCAGTTCCGCCAGCGCCTCGGCGGTCTCGACACTCAGCCCATGCAGGTAGAGATACTTTGTGTACTCTCCGCCTTCAAACAGCTTCTGCGTCTCGTGCGAGGCCTGCGCGCCGATGGTGACGCAGGTCATGCCGAGCACGTCCATCTTGCCTGACGATTTCGGCAGGAAGAAGTCAGAAATGCACAAGCCTCTTCCCTCTCGCTGCCGCGGAAAAGTGAAGCGTAGTGCTTCCCCATAAGACCCACTCAACCTAAGAAGGTTGAGTGGGGCACCCGCCTTGGATGGGGCATCCGTGGCATTCGGAATTGCGTCGCCCTGCTTCCAACCTTCAGGCAGGTTATAGACGATGACGTCGTTGCCTTCGCCCTGCGCGCCGAAGTAGCCGTTGACCACCTTCGGCTCGAACCACCCGGCAGCGATAACTTCTTCTTCGAGGTCTTTCAGGATCGGCCGGTACTTCTCCTCCACCAGCCGCGCATAATCTTCCTGTGATGCGGTCTTGAGCTGCCACTGATTCTTGAACAAGGCAGTTTCGTTGATGTACTGGAAGACCTCTCGCAAATCGAAGTCCTTTACGACGCGCGTGCCCCAGAACGGTGGCCGGGGAATGTTCGGGGCCTGTGGAACTTCAATATTCGGGCTCGTCCCCCCTCCACCGTCGCCCGCGCCGGCAACAGCAGCGCGAGCAAATTCCTTCACCACCTTGCCCTCGGCAATCCGCTTCTCGCGCGCGCCATTGGGAGACGCCAGGTCCTCCATGATGTGCAGCCCGGCAAAGGCGTCGTCGGCATAGAAAATGCCGCCAGTGTATTCGCGCCGCAGATCGTCTTCCACATACTTGCGCGTGAGCGCAGCGCCGCCGCAGATCACCGGGAACTCCAGCTTCTGGTGATGCAGGTCCTGGATGACGTACTTCATCTCCAGCGTCGACTTCACCAGCAGTCCGCTCAGCCCGATGGCGTCGGCCTTGTGCTCGATCGCGGCATTGATGATCGTGTCCGAGGGCTGCTTGATGCCCAGGTTCACCACCCGGTAGCCGTTGTTGGTGAGGATGATGTCCACCAGGTTCTTGCCGATGTCGTGGACGTCGCCCTTCACCGTTGCCAGCACGATGGTCGCCTTTTGGCTGCCCGCTTTCTTCTCCATCTTGGGCTCGAGATACGCGACCGCCGCCTTCATCACTCCGGCCGAATCGAGCACCGAAGGCAACTGCATCTTGCGCGCGCCAAACAGGTCTCCCACTGTCCTCATGCCGTCGAGCAGGACGTTGTTGATGATGTCTAGTGGCGTATAGGTGGTTAGCGCGGTTTCCAGCAACTGGTCGAGCGTCTGCTTGTGCTCGCCGTCGCCAATCTGCTTTTCGCCGTTGATGATGACCCACTTCAGCTTGTCTTCAATCGACAGCGTATCGACGTGCGCGGTGGTGTGCTCTTCTTTGCCCTTGGTCCCGGCAAAGAACTGCATGTAGCCCTGCAGCGGATCGCCATTCGAGCGATCCTGGAAGATGAGCTTGCGCGCAACAGCGACTTCGGCCTCAGGAATCTTGTACAGCGGATAAATCTTGCTGTAGTTCACGATCGCCATGTCGAGCCCGTTGTCCACTGCCTCGTGCAGGAAGACGCTGTTCAGCACGCGGCGCGCGTAGGTGTTCAGGCCAAAGGAAATGTTGCTGACGCCGAGCACGGTCTTCGCCAGCGGCAGCTCGGTCTTGATCGCCTTCACCGCCTTCAGCGTCTCCATGCCGGCGGTGCGATAGTCTTCCTGGCCGGTCGAGATTGGCAGGGTCAGCGCGTCGAAGATCAGATCCACCGGCCGAATGCCGTACTTATTCACCGCGAGATCGTAGATGCGCTTGGCGATGGCCAGCTTCTTTTCCGCGGTGAGCGCCATGCCGTCTTCGTCGATGGTCAGCGCGATGACCGCCGCGCCGTAACGCTTCGCCATCGGCAGGACTTTGGAGGTGCGCTTCTCGCCATCTTCCAGATTGATCGAGTTGATAATCGCCTTGCCGGGAATGCGCTTCAGCGCTTCTTCCACCACATCGGCCTCGGTCGAGTCGACCAGGATCGGCGCCGGCACACGCGTAGCAATCTTCTCCAGGATGGCGCTGATGTATGCCTTCTCGTCTTCGCCCACGATGGCGCAGCACAGATCGAGCATGTGCGAGCCTTCGTTCACCAGCTTCTTGGCCAACGTGAGGATGGCGTCGTAGTTCTGGGTGCGCACCATGTTCTTGAAGTGCTCGACCCGCGTGGTGGTGTTCATCTCCTCGGCAATCACCAGCGGCTTGGGATCGAGTTCGAGCGGCACCATGGAGTACGCGCTCGCCGCTGCGCCGATGATCTTCGGATCGCGCAGTGCCGGTTCCAGATTGGCGCAAGTATCGACGACGGCTTTCAGGTGCTCAGGGCGAGTGCCGCAGCATCCGCCGACGACGCGCACCCCGTACTCGGTGATGAACTGTTTGTGATAGTGCGCCAGATCTTCCGGCTTCAGCTTGTACATCGCGACGCCGCCGACGTTTTCCGGGAGCCCGGCATTGGGCAACACCGAAACCGGCTTCGGCGAATTTGCGCCAAGGTAGCGAACGCCGTCGTTCATCTCTTTCGGTCCAGTGGCGCAATTCATGCCAATGACGGCGACGTCGAACATCTCCAGGGTGGTCAGCGCCGCGCCGATTTCGGTGCCCAGCAGCATCGTTCCCGTCGCTTCAAGTGTTACTTGAACTTGTACCGGTATATCCTTCCCTGCCCGCTTCAAGGCGTCGAATATTCCGACCAGCCCGGCCTTGGCCTGCAAGATGTCCTGGCAGGTCTCCAGCAATAGGACATCGACCCCACCTTCGATCAACGCCAGCGCCTGCTCGGTGTAGGCCTCGGCCATGGCGTCAAAGCCGATGTGCCCCAGCGACGGCAGCTTGGTCGTAGGCCCCATCGATCCGGCGACGAAGCGCTTGCGGCCGTTCGTAGAGAAACTCGAAGCGACCTCGCGCGCGAGTTTGGCAGCGGCGAGGTTCACTTCGTGGACGTCGTTCTGCATGTCGTACTCGGCCATAACGATTCGCGTCGAGTTGAAGGTGTTGGTCTCCACAACGTCACAGCCAACCTTGAAGAACGCCGAATGAATGTCGGCGATCAGGTCGGGACGGCTGAGCACAAGGATGTCGTTGTAGCCTTCCTTGCCGCGGAAGTCGTCGAGCGAGGGGTTGCGGAGCTGGATGTTCGTCCCCATTGCCCCGTCGAAAATCACCACGCGTTCTTGTATTGCCTTGAGATAGTTGCTCATGAAGTATGTTCCAAGTATCGCATTTTCGGGCTCTTCGTTCGGAGCGGCCTTAGGGGGCGCCGATTACGATCAGCTTGTAAATCAACAGCACTATGACGGTCGTCGCCGCGGTGATCGCCGCGACTCGCGGCTTCCTCCAGAACAGCAGGATCACAGTGACAAGGCAAAGCACCGCGTCAATCAGCAGGCCGCCAATATAGGGTTCATAGCGAACCAGCGCTGCAGCGGTACCGTAATAATGACGCAGGCGGTAGAACTCGCCGATGGTGCGAATCATAATCACCAGTTGCACGACCACGCCGATGCGCGCCCAATGTTCCGGGGTGAGTCCTCGCCACGCCGATGTGGTCTTCGTAATCAAAGCCAACTCGTGCCGCCGGCTAAAGCCGGCTTGGCATCATTGAAATAGGGACGCTATCGGCACGACTTAAGGCCGCGCCCTGATGCGAATCTTCGCCGACCCGAGCCTTTCAATTCTCCGTGACCTCGGTGGTGAATTGCTTTTCCGCAAAACAAAAAGCACGGCCGCAGCCGTGCCGAAACACCTCTCTGGAGCCTAGTCCCTCTTGGGAATCAGTTTGTCTCCGGGATGCATTCGAGCGTTACCCTCCATGTTGAAGACGGCATTCGCGCCAATGTGCGCGGGCGTGCCGGAGAGCAACTGCTCCTTGCGATACACGAGAGTGCTGGCGTTGAAGGTGGCCAGCTCGAAACCGTGTCCGTGGGTGATAGCGTCCGTCGGGCAGGCCTCGACACAATAGCCGCAGAAGATGCAGCGGTTATAGTCGATGTTGTAGACCTTGGCGTAACGCTCGGCGCCGCTGATGCGGTGTGTCTCGGTGTTCTCGGCCGCCTCGATGTAGATGCAGTTGGAGGGGCAAGCCGCGGCACACAGGAAACACGCCACGCATTTTTCCAGTCCGTTTTCATCGCGCTGCAGGATATGCATGCCGCGAAAACGCTCCTGGAAAACCGCGCCCCGCAGCGGACCCGGTCCGTCGGGATAGTTCTCGACGATGGTAGGCCGGAACATCTCGCGGAAGGTGATGCTCATGCCCTTGGCGATAGCGGCTATGTTCTTGACGATCCCCATCTCTTTGTCAGTATAAGGCGGCGAAGTGGCTACCACAAGGGCTGACCCGACTTCAGCAATTGGGAGCTTGTTGAGATTCAGTGGCCCATCGGCGGCGCACCTAACGGACGTAGCCGATCAGCTTCGTTACCTCAGTCCATCGTGATCGTAGTCCCCGTCGTGATCGACTCCTCTCACGACACGGGCAATCGCAGGACTGATTGAAAAGATTTGGTGGACCTGGCCGGGATCGAACCGGCGACCTCTTCCATGCCATAGTGGATGGATCTAATATTTTCAACAACTTATAGCGGTTTCGGGGAACTGCCAAGAGCCCGTAAGTACATAAAAATACGTGACCGTCACAGCAATCTTGGGTTGAAACTTGGGTCGACCATGTTCATTTCAGTTTCGCCGGCCGCAACCAGCGGCGGAATCCCGTTCACGACTTTCCACAACGGCCGGGCTACCCGTTACTCGACCAACTGCTAACGGAAAGGTCAGTAGTCTCCTATTCGGTAGTGTCCTAAAGGTTCGTTGATGCAGGACACTACCCAAAGTTCTCGCCTTGACTTATTGCGTTAGAATCGGCGGAGACTTGGAGCTATTGCCATATGCATACAGTATTGGCCCGTGCGGGAAACCTCCCTCGCGGGGTTAGACTTACCCTACATGCCCCAGGCTTTGCCGCATCGTTACTTTGAGACTCTGCTTGGTCAGGAACGTGGTGGCTATTCGTCGCAGCATCGTTGTCGTTTTGATTGTGACGGTCATTGTCCTCACCGGCGCGGTCGCCGCGCTCACCTTGACCGATCCTGATCGATATCGTCCCGAAGTGATCGCCTACCTGCAGTACAAAACCGGAAAGCAAATACAAATTGGGCGCTTGGGAATGAGCCTGCTTCCCACTCTTTCGGTTCGTCTCTACGACTTCGGGGTTAAAAATCCAACCCCATTTCCGCCCGGGTATTTCCTCTCAGTGCCCGCAGTTACTGCTGAAATTGACGCTGCTGCGTTGCTGCATAGGCACATCGTAATCAAGTCAGTAGTATTGGACGATCCCATTATCAACGTGATTTCCGACCCTGACGGCTTGTGGAACTTCGAGAACGCCGCCGCGTTGAAAAGTTCAGGGCAGTCTGATCGTGAACCTCCACCCTTCTCTCTGGGAGTGATCTCCACGGTGAAAATTAAAGGCGGTACGTTGTCAGGTTCGAGTCTTATCGACCCTTCCGATAGGCCTGGACCGATCGTTCTTGAGATCCACAATATTACGGCGCAATTGAAGCAGGTAGACTTCGCCGCTTTTACCCGCCCTGCCTCTTCGCTTGTCGCAGAGGGCGACCTCAAGGCGGATTCCGCTCGCTTCGGATCGGTCCCAACCACGAACTTGAGAGCGGACTTGCGGATACTGCCCAATCAGGTGTTCCTCAATAATTTGAGTGTGGAGGCTCATGGGGGCAGGGCTAGTGGCGATTTTTCCTTCAATTTGGCGGGTTCCAAAACGAAATTCAGTACAAACGTGCAAGCGAGCGACGTTGACGTCGCCTACCTCCTGGCCCAGTTCCCAGACGGTCGAGGAAAAATGACAGGCAAGATGCAAGGCAACCTGAAGCTCGAAGGAGAGATTGAGCACTCTTACAATCCGCTAGAGGGAATACGCGGGAGCAGCCACATAATCGTGCGCGACGGCGAGCTGCCCACCCTCAATCAGAACAAGAACATGATGAAGATGACTCGTTTCAGAGATCCTGGTGCCTCTTCCCATGCTCCTTCTTCGTTCTCCAGATTCTCTGCCGACATGAATCTGGCTAACCGCCGGATATCAAGCCACCTGATTGATATTGACTTTTACGGGATCGAGGTTCAATGCTCAGGAAGCCTGGGCGTGGCCGGTGGCGGGGGTCTGGATTACAAGGGCGTGGCGACTGTCCTTAACAGCCAGGGCTTCTTCACCAACATGATGGCGAGAATGTCGGGGGCCAAGTTAGAGAAGGGCAAGCTGTCCTTCCCAATCCGGATTGAAGGGACGTTGCAGAACCCAAAGTTTTCCGAGGGCAACTAGTTGTGATCTTTCAACAGGTTGTTCCTTAGTAAATTGTCCATTCAATCGAAACCGGAGAAGCTGATTGTGTCAGCAGTCAACTTCACACCGGAGGCATCGAATGGACATTCACAAGAATGCCCGACTGACGCTGCATAGTCGAGAGCTCTTACGGCTTACCGATGCGGATGCCGGAGAGGGAATGAAGAAGGCCAAAGATATTCAGCAGCCACAACACGACTGCTATGACGACCACGCCGTTCAAGATTGATTTTATGGAGCTCTGCATGGGGATGAAGCGATCCACCAGCCACAGGAGAACTCCGACAACGATCAGAACGATAACAACTTGGAGCAACGGCATAGCTCGACTACCTTTCCATACGTCCCGCGAAGTCCTAAGGGACTGCGGGCAGGCGGTTTTGAAGCATCTTTGAGTTATGAACTTGCGACCTGCTCCAACGGCAACACTACACGACGCAAATCAGAGAGAAAGGCGACGTTGACAGGAGGCACGGTACACAGGTGAACACGCTTCCAGGGCCCTTTTTGCAAGCGGGGTTGAAACACAAAAGTCCGCTGTGCTCCACAGTCACAACAATGCTGTGAGGCTACAATCTCGCCGTTGCAGCGTATCGGCCATCCCACATTCGCGTGGGAACACAGGTTCAGGATTCGCATCGTTTTACCATCTGCTATCAGAAGTGATTTTCCTGGAGGGATCGCACGAAACTATGATCAGAGAAGCCTCCTCGTTAAGCTCATAACCTGCAAGTAGGCAGGCATACCCATTGTCACTGGAATGGCAATCCCTTGTCTGGTCAAGTTTGACCATGCTGAAAGCTGCGCTGCTACGCGGGAGGAACTTCTTAGTGGTTGGTGCCCCCACCAGACCGGGTGAGATTGCTCTCGAACGACTCCTTCGGAGCGAGGCTTTGCTCGCCTGCGCCGGTCCTGCTGGAGATGACGGAATGAAGATCGAGGAGAAGAATTCTGCTGTCGGAGTGATAGCTATCGCCAGATGAAGTATGTGCCTCAAAGATCGGATTATTACTACGCAAGTATTCTTGTCGGCTGACCGATAAGCTTTCGGCCAGGTCAGAGCCGACAAAATCGCGCTCGGCATCCACATTAGGGTCGATGCGATGGTTGATAATATGTCCTCGCTTGGCAATCACAATGGCTACGTCGTGGCTAGCGGCACCCACCCAGATGGGCGTTCCATTCATGGTGTAATCGGTCTTCCAGATTCGCAGATGGTGCCGTCGCGTGACGATCGCATGCGGATCAGGCAAGGCATACGAATAGTCCTGCACTCTCCCGAACAGGTAGAGCTTGGCCATCGGCAATTGCGCGTCTTTGGTTCGATGCCGCAACAGATGCCAGACGAATACCGGCTTCCAGGGATCAGTCTCGATCCACCCCGCACGCGCAAACGCTTGCTGCAGGTCTTCCGGTTGGGCGACGAACACCAGATTCAGCATGTCACCCTGGCGTCCGTCGATATTGATCGCACGCGGCGGCAGATAGTCCAACATCTCGGCCAGCTGAGAAGAGTCTTCTGTCGAATGTTGTAACCCTGCCGATAAAACCGAAGTGGCGGAGTCGGTATGCGCGGTGATTGCCGTACTTTTTAACACAATGCTGTCGTGGCCACGGGTGAGAAGGAAAACGGCCGCCGCCGGCAGGAAGACCAGTCCGGTAACGATCATCGCAGCTGCCATCGTTTTGATGCGGGTGCGTCCTTTCACAGCCATGCGTGCATGCAACCCTATCCGTTCGCCGTTCGCCAGGGCTACCGAATCGAGTTTCAGCGCCACTCTGCCTCCGATTCCCAGGAACCGCTTGCCTTTCACCGCAGTGACGGAGCCACTGGCTACGGTTCCGGCCGGAATCACGGTCAAACCTTCGACATTTACGTCTCTGACGACGACAAAGTCCAGCTGATCTCCTCGACGGGCGTGAGCCGAGGAGACGCTTTCGTCAAGTTGCAGCTTGATGGGTGTTCCGTCTGGAATGAGCAGCCGGGCAGGAGTCGCACTGGCTTCCTGGGCCGACGCACAAGGCACAAGAAAGATCGCGACCAGGATGTATGCCGGTAGTTTGCCAAGACACGCGCTGAACAATGACTGCCGCCTTTGCCGGAGGCTCTCGCCCCTCATCCGCGAGTGCCAAGCTTGCCTAGCGCATCGGCGTGATGGATAAGAAACTCTAGCGTAGCTGCGAGATTGTGTATGTTCACAATTGCACAGCAGTACGAATGTCCGGTTGGCTCAACGGATCCGGAAAACACCGAAAGGACCCTCACGCCTACTGCAAATCAGATGCCCTCCGGTCCGGCGGTCCAGAGAGGGTGGGATTTGCCAGCGAGCAAGGGCCGGCATTGCGGCGGATTGCCGACCCTGCGCTGGACCAAGCTTTACATCGAAACGCTGATTGCGATGCCGATGCCAGGATAGCTCTGGTTGTACATGTAATACCCGTTATTCTGGTAGACAACATAGACATTGTCAGTTTCATACCAGTTGTTCGACCAGGAGTTCGGCCAGGGATCTACCAGGCTGAACCAAAAGCCGCCGTACTGGAAGCGCGGGAACCCGCCAACAACCATATAGGGCTGGCTATAGATCACGAAGCGGTGGTTCGGACCGAAGTAGCCGTTGTAACGGTTTTCAGGGATGCGATAGCCATGGTAACCGCCGCGTTGCTGCCAGGTGCGGTGGTCTGACTGCCAATTCTGCGATCGGTGATCCTGCCATGCGGCCTGCTGTGCATGTTGCTGTTCTTCAGTGTGGTTTGCTGGGTGCTGGTTGTACCGGTTCTGTTGTTTCGCATATTGCTCGTGCTGTTTGTTCTGGTTCTGCTGTTTGGCCTGCTGTTGTTCGTGCTGTTTGTTCTGGTTCTGCTGCTTGGCCTGCTGTTGTTCGTGCTGTTTGTTCTGGTTCTGCTGCTTGGCTTGCTGTTGCTCGTGCTGTTTGTTCTGGTTCTGCTGCTTGGCTTGCTGCTGCTCGTGCGGTTGCTTCGCTTGGCTCTGCTGCTGAGCATGCTGTTTTTGCTGCTGCTGAGCATGCTGCTGCGGCTGAGCGTGTTCTTGTTGCTGTTTCTCCTCGGGCTTGGCTCCCTCTTTTTCTTGCTGTGCGAAGGCAGGAACAACTATTCCAAGAGCCAGGATTAGCACTGCTGTCGCGAGACTTGTAAATGCTTTCATTGATGTTGCCTCAAGCCCAGAGTAGGCGCATGGACGACGGCTAGCTGTCTTTTTTTGACCATTCGACGCTTTCGGTTGGATTCTCTGCTTCCTACCGAGGGGCATCGCGCTGCCGTGCAGATTTGCGTAGCTTTAGGACGGTGCACTTACCAGAAAAAAGGGCCCAGCAAACTGGCCCCCTTGTCTTAAAGCATCCGAACCAACCAGACATTATTTTCGCTTGACGATCCACCCAATCACTACTCCGACGGCGACACCTATCGCGAATGTCATCACTACGGTTTCGATCGGATGCCGCTGCAAGCGCTTGGCGGTATCATCAAAAAGCTCTTCGGCTGCATCCCCGCCTTGTTTTGCCGCACGCCTCGCAGCGATCACGCCCTCTTCAAACGCATCTGCAACGGCAGATGCTGTCCGAGAAGTCTTGCGCGCAGTTTCGGCAAGTTGCTCGCCCGTCCGTTCCAATACTGATTGCGCCACTGTTGCCCCTCCTCGTCTCGGAATTCATTATTAAACAGAACTATTCCCCGGCTGCCTTTTCCACTATTCCGACCCAGCCTTGAATCTTGCCGGTATTCTTTTCGGCCCTGCCTTCATCTTCTAGGCTGGGGTGCCCGGTAAGCTCGCCGACTGTCTGCTTTAAGGCCTCTTTGACTTCGTGCAGCTTGCCTGTTGTCTTGTCTTCTGTACTTGGTTTCATCATTGATTTTCTCCTCTGTTCCATAACAGCTCTCGATCCAGATCCATAGAATAGATATGGCCGGGGTTGAGATTCTGGTGTTACGCCACCATCTTGTCGCCGGATGTTTGCGCCTGCACCAGTTCTTCGAACAGAGAGCGATAGTGGATCATCGCGGTTCGCATGTCTTCTGTGCTCGCTTCGCCGCTGCCCAGCCGCAATGCGATTTCGTGCGCCGACCGATAGTTCTCCACTACTCGGGGATGGTCGACGGAGATATCTGCCGCACGCTGGTCAAAATCACTGACGGGATAGCCGCGGGTCTGCATCAGAGAACACACCAGCTCATCCGCCTCAGTCACTGCACCCTTTGGATAATCAACAAAGCGGGATTGCAGTGCCTGCCACTGAGCCAGATAGCGTTCACGTTCCGCCGGGTCGAGATCGCGGATCTTCAGCATTTCAACCCGCGTTTCACGATCCGCCAGCTTGGCTTCGGCCTTTCGCTCGGACCCATGTGTCCGAACAGCCCGGTCGTACTCGGGCCCAAAACGGTCGCGCAGTTCAGCCGTGTTGTTCTTGCGTTTTCGCATGGAGAGTGCGACGGCGACGACGATTATCAGTACCACTACGACCGCGAGAGCGAACAATTTAGGATCCAGCAGATCGAGGTTCATCGAGAGCTCCTTACGTCTTGAGCATCTGCGTTGAGATTCCCTCTGAGAGGCTTTCCCAACCCAAAATCGAGTATCCACTGTTCAGGCGGCCGAAAGCTGGTCAGAATTGCTCGCTGGTGTAAGCCTGAAATCGAGGTACGAATTGAGATGATCAAGCTGCAATTAATCCATCCAGCCTTCCAGCACCTGGCTTAGGAGGCTCCTGGATGAGTCACCAGCCTGTGATGCCGGTGGCTGGGACGTGCCAACCCGGGCCCTGCGCGTCCACCTACGGGGAAAGCAGCTGTTCCTTCAGGTTTGGCCGTCCGGGCGGACTTTGCAATGCGAGGCTTCGCCATCTCTTCCTTGATGGCGCGCAGGGTAGCTCTTTCTGCTTCTTTGTCTGAGTTCTTGTTAGACATGAGAGATGATGGCACTTTGCCTGACCCAGGAACGGTCAATCCAGTACACACCGGATGAACCGCTTGCGGGTACGGCTGCCGCCGGAGGAACCGCTCTCGTCGGATTTCAGGGCGCTGGAAGCGTTTAGCGGCAGATCGATTGCACACGATAGTCCTGTTCGTTTCAAGGAACTGGTCAGCAGTGCACACATTTCAACTGTCGTTGCGCAGCATATATCACTCCCTGACATGTGCTTAATCATGGAGAAGAAAGGTTAGCAGTGCTTTGTGCACCCGCAAGCTGCCGTTGTACTCGATGAGACCCATTTTGCGAAAGCGGTTCATAAAGAAGCTGACCCTCGATCGGGTGGTGCCAACCATCTCGGCCAAGGTCCCCTGGCTCACCTTCAGGCCGGCAGGATGTGGCTTCGATTGCGTCCCGAGGCCGGCCAGCAATAGAAGAGTTCGCGCCAGTCGCTTCTCGCTGGAGTTGAAGAGTTGATCGAGGAAGTCTTCTTCGATTCGGACAACGCGAGAGAGCAGATGCGCAATCAAGAGCCTGGCGAAGGCAGGGTCTTCATGGATGATGCCAACGATGATCGCTTTTTCCACGCGCACAATTGTGGACAGCTGTACTGCGGTTGCGGTGGACATCCGCAACGACGGCGCTCCCAAACAGCCTTCACCGAAGAAGTCGCCTTGCCGGAAAATAGCAATGACGGCTTTCTTGCCGCGTTTGGAGAGGACCGTCAGTTTTACATTGCCGGCTTCCACGTAGAACATGGCATCTGCAACGTCTCCCTGAGAAAAAATGGCTTCATTGTTCCGGTAATCTCGGCTGCTTCCCCCTTTGCCTACCCTCTTGAGAAACGTTCCGGAATTAAACGTAAGTGCTCGTTTGCTTGGCATCGCTGTTCCCTGAAACGGCTCATTTCCCCGCTGTGACGTTGTCGACGCGTGACCTAGTGGCATATCGAAGTGCTGAATGAGACGCGGCAGTCAACGTGGAATCAACGCCGCGAGAAACACTCCC
Organism: uncultured Acidobacteriaceae bacterium; assembly: GCA_963846815.1. GTDB lineage: Bacteria > Acidobacteriota > Terriglobia > Terriglobales > Acidobacteriaceae > CAVVDY01. The sequence goes on from CAWJXG010000001.1 coordinate 2,042,302, forward strand.
CTTGGACAGGCGCACAGATACGCACCACGCGCATCCTCCGGACAAACCAATCGTAACCACTTCAGAGCCGCGTAGGTGGTCAGAAGTGCTCAAAGTGGCGAAACAGTTAATGAAGTGCGCTTCGCCCGATGACGTGGGCGTTCCCTGCCGGTCCACAGGGAAGGCGGCCTACCGAAGGTGATTGCTGCCTATTAGTTCAACTGCATGAAAGACTTCGGGATAACTCGAGCTTTCTCACTGATGTTCACATCGCCCGTTCCGCTTTACATGGCCGATTGCAGGGTGTGCAATATTGAACAACAATGGAGACGGCAACTTTTACAATACGTTATGATGAGGCGTAAAAATCAGGCCTTCCGAGGTGCGGAATGAAAGCGAACGCCATGCCCACCGGGAGCACGGGCCACCGGGCCAAAAGAGTTCGATCCACAGCCGGACATGGAAACCCTTCCCAGCCTCCGAGGCCCAAGCCGCGCCCCAAGAATGGCGAGACGGTTTTCGATGCCAAGACCTTTCTCGCAAGAGTTGGGCTGGGCAGAAAACTTCTTCATCTTGAGAAGGGCCAAGTAGCCTATCTGCAAGGCGATCCTGCCGACGCCATTTTCTACGTGCAGGAGGGCCGGCTGAGAGTCACCGTTACTTCGGCAAATGGAAAAGAAGCCACGATCGCCCTGGTGGGTGCCGGGGAGTTCCTGGGCGAGAACTGCATGGTCTCCGTTCATCCTGTTCGGCTGGCGACGGCTACCGCGTTGACCGAGTGTGCCCTGCTCAAGATCAGCAAGGCGGAAATGGTTCGGGCACTTCATGACGAACCAGAGTTGTCCGGCATGTTCGTCTCCTTTCTTCTCACCCGGAACGCTCGCATCCAGGCAGACCTGGTTGATCAGCTTTTCAATTCCAGCGAGAAGCGGCTGGCGCGGATTCTCTTACTGCTCGCGCAGTTCGGCAAGGAAAGCAAACCCGAGGCGGTGATTCCCAAGATAAGCCAGGAGGTATTGGCTGAGATGATTGGCACAACCCGGTCCCGCGTAAGCTTTTTCATGAACCGCTTCAGAAAACTGGGATTCATCGAATATAACGGCGAGATTCGGGTCCACAACTCCCTGCTCAATATCTTTCTCATGGAATGAACCCAGATTGAGTGCAGCTCCGCGTACTCGGCCGGAAGCCCCCATCATGCGCTGACAGGAATTTGTGGTGCTGAAGTGATTCCGGCAGCAGGTCGCCGCGAGCGCATCTACGCACGAACAGAGACTCCTTCTAAGGTCGCCCGAAAGACCGAAGAGCGCCGCACCTGAAAGGTCAGCCCTCCGGCCCTTATTGCTCAAACTCTCCATATAGCGGTTGCCGGCCGACAGTAATCGCTAGCCCGTTCCGGTCCCAGGAATGGTCCGGTGGTGCTTCTTAGAAGACGCTCCTTCTTTTTTCAAGAGTGTGCAATTTTGCTCAGTTTACCGTTTCCCCGGGCTGGCACAATTGTCTGGTTGTGAGCCCGTGCCGATCCATGCTCCGGCGCGCCGGGAAAAGTGCCGGAACCGGCTCCATGGTCATGCCGGGCACAACTTGGCAGCAGCGATGAGAATGCATCAACTCGACCGGTAGTCTCGCGACCGCTGATCAGGCTGGAACAACCTCGGTACGTGATTTGCCATTCGTAGACACATCCGCTGGATTCGCACGGAAAGGCCGGAGTTCATGCGCGTTCATCTCGTAAATCCCAGCGACCATTCTTTTGGTACGGCTGTCATCACGCCAAGGTGGCTCTTTGTCCTTGCAGCAGCCACTCCGCAGGCGGTCGGAGATCCCATTCTGGTCGACGAATCGCTCGAAAAGGTTGTACCGGAAAGCATTCTGCCGAACGATATTGTCGGCATCAGTGTACATACCGGCAATGCTCTGCGTGGATATGAGGTCGGCCGGATGGCGCGCAAACGTGGCGCCTGGGTTGTCTACGGCGGTATTCACGCCACGCTGTTCCCCGAAGAAGCCTTTGAGCACGGTGGCGCCCACGCCGTAGTGAAGGGCGATGGCGATCTCGCTTGGGGCAACGCCGTGACGGATATCCTCTCCGGCAAACCGGAGCGGGTGTATGAGGGCGGGCGGATCGAAGGCGGACAGTTTTTAGCGGCACGATGGGACCTGATGCAGCGTGACAAGTACATGTGGGCCTCGGTACAGACAATTCGCGGATGTCCGAAGCATTGCTCGTTTTGTAGCGTCTGGCGAACCGATGGGCAAAAGCCACGGCAGCGCCAACATCAGAAGGTGATCGACGAAATCGTTGACCTGCGCCGGCTTGGTTTTCGATTTATCGCCCTGGCCGATGACAACTTCTATCCCGTTACCTTGACCGATCTTCGATTGGCCCGCGAGCAAAACAATGCCACCAGACTGGACGAGTTGGCGGCGATCCGCGCAGAGCGTTTTCAGCTCATGGAGGAACTGGCCAAGCTTCCGAAAGAGATGGTCTTTTATACGCAGATCACCATGGAAGCAGCCGAAGACACCGAGTTTCTCGATGCCATGCGCGCGGCCAACATCAAGGGTGCGCTGGTCGGGGTCGAAGCGGTCACTCCGGAAGGCCTGAAGGCGGTTTACAAGGATTTCAACTCCTCCGGCGAGGAACTCGTCAAGCAGCTGCAGACTTTCCGTGAGCACGGCGTTCACGTGTTGGGATCGTTCATCTTCGGCCTGCCGACCGATAGGCCGGAGACCTTCGCTGGCACCGTCGACCTCGCTCTGAAAGCTGAGATCACGTTTGCTCAATTCGTCATGATGACGCCATTTCCGGGAACGGTCGATTTCGAGCGCTGGGAAAAGGCGCAGTCGGCGAATCCGAAGTACGTTGAGGGTGTCCCGATTACCCGCTATTGGTTGATCCCAACCCACGTTCGGCCGAAGATGTTCACGCCGCACCCCAGCATGAGCTCCGACGAAATTCGCGATCGCACCCAGTATGTCTGGGACCGCTTCTACACCATGCGCGCCATCTGGAAACGCTCGGAGTGCGCGCCTACGTTGCGGGCGCGATTGGCGTTCTGTTGCTTATCGAAACTCTATCGGCAGATGTATGCCGGCACCGGCATTTCCATCGATAGTGGCCGTCGCAAGAAAGCGAAATCGTGGGCGCGATTCACCGCCCGACAGTGCCGTAAGCTGTTTCAGTCGAAACCCATGCCGGAGCTGCGTTCGCCCGATTGGCAGTCGAAGCGACGGCCCGGGGCAGACAGTATTTCGAATCCGTTGCCCATTCATGGCTTCAGTGAATGATGTGTGCGCGCTCCCGTTCACAAGTCAGCCCGGCGGCAAAGCGTATGTCGCAACCTCGACCCTTTCTCACCACGCTAACGGCGGGGGTTATCGGAAATGGCTTCGGCGGAGATCGCTGAGAGTGGAACCTTCGAAACCTCATCCCGCTCGTCATGTCCTCGTTATTACGAGCAATCCCGCCGATGCAAAGGTGATTCGAGAATCTTTGGCCGGCTCCCCGGGAGGGTCGTTTGAGGTGGAGTGGGTTGGACGTCTCTCGGATGGTATCGATCAGCTGCAGGGGAAGAAAAGCACAGCTGTAATACTGGATTTGTCTCTGCCGGACAGCCAGGGAATCGATACATTCGACCGGGTGTCGATGGTCGCGCCGCGAGTTCCCATTCTGATCTTAAGTGGCCCGGAAGAGGAAGAAGCCGCCAAGAAAGCTGTGCAGCTGGGGGCGCAGGATTACCTTCCCAAAAATCGTCTGGATAGTTACGCGCTTCCCCGCGCCGTTCAGAGCGTGATGGCCTTGAAGATTGCAGCCGAGGCTTTAGTGGGCGATCGCGAGCGGGCCGAAGTCACTCTCAACTCGATCGGCGACGCCGTCCTAAGCACAGACATGGGCGGAAACATCACTTATCTCAATATGGTGGCGGAACGGATGACGGGTTGGGGACGGGAGGAGGCTTATCGCAGACCGCTGGGAGAGGTTTTTCGGGTCATCAACAAGAACACCGGCGAAACCGCCCGCGATCCACTGGAGTTTGCCCTGCAGCAAGATCGGACCGTAGGCCTGACCGTGAACACCATGCTCGTCCGGCGCGACGGATTGGAATCAGCCATTGAGGATTCGGCTGCTCCCATCCGCGACCGCGAAGGCCACGTGGTGGGCGCCGTAATTGTTTTTCGCGACGTCAGCGAAGCGCAAGCCTTAGCGCGCAGAATGTCTTATGTGGCCCAACACGACGTCCTCACCGAATTGCCCAACCGCATGTTGCTGAATGACCGGCTTATGCAGGCGATGGCCATGGCCCGGCGGCACGACAAGAAACTCGCGGTGCTGTTCGTCGATCTGGACGGCTTCAAAGCAACCAACGATTTGATGGGGCACGCGACCGGAGACGCGGTGCTTCAATCCGTCGCCCGGCGCTTACTGGAAGTGTTACGCAGCACGGACACGGTCAGCCGCCAAGGCGGAGATGAGTTTGTGATACTTCTTCCCGAGGTCGACAGCACGAATGATGCTGTTGCGGTGGCAGAAAAACTCCTCGCTGCACTGGCTAGGCCGCACATCGTGGGCCGCAATCCGGTTTCGCTCACAGGCAGCATTGGAATCAGCATCTACCCCGAGCACGGTAAAGAAGCGGAGAGCCTCGTCCACTGCGCAGATATGGCTATGTATAAAGCCAAGAAAAGTGGCGGCGGCCGGTATTGCCTTTTTCCGGACGAATTAATCAATCCGAAGTAGTGAAAAGGGGGAGGCTTGTGGTGTCATTGAAGGCCGCCAGCGATTTCCGGAGGCCTGTGGGTCATCCAGGCAAACGCATGTTGGTGCTGCTAGGTAATTGGGGTTTTGACTATCTATGCGATGGATTTCCCCACACGGCCTATGCTCTTGCCCCAGTCCCAGACCTGCTTGTCGGCTTCTCTTCTGGTGACGCCATAGGTTTCCTGTATCTGGCTTATCAACGGCTCTCGCTTGCCGGAAATCCGCTCGAAGTCCTGCTCCGTGAGTTTGCCCCAGTTTTCTTTGGCCGAAACCATTAGCTGTTTCCAGTTGTCTTCAATCTTGTCCCAATTCAATGTCTTCTCCTCGTGATTCTTTGATTGCTGTCCCGTTCGCGGAACGAGCACTATCTCCTCTTGCGCTCGTTGATCTTTGAAGCGCGCTGCGTGAAGCTGTCAATTTGGAAGCCCTTCTGGAGGTGGCGGGCGTGTGCGACTACGGACACGAACGGAATACCCAAGAAGCGTTCCCGGAGAATGTTGCTGAGCTGCATACAGTTGAAGTGCTGCGCGCTGATCTGCGCCAGTAACCGTTTCACGCCGGCTCGCACGGCCTTCTGTCCGCCCCAAAGGGGCACCAGAGTTCTCAATTCGTCAGCCATAAAAAACAGGCTCCATCCGGCGGCCCGAAGTCTGCCATCGAATTCTGCGCTCTCCTGTGTACCCAGGGAACACCACTGACCGTTGTATATCTCGGCTTGCGTCCCGAGCGAATTCAGAAGCGCGGCCTGCTGGACCAGCATGGTGCCCGATTGAATCGTCTTAGACATGAAGTCCCCTTTTCCTTTGGGCCGCAGAACGCCCAATTGCTCTGGAGTTCCTAACCGGCACGTCCTGTCGTGATGAGAGAAAATTTGCACTGCTCCCCGCCAGGCCGCGCCAGAGCCACGCATGGCACGCTCCACTTTCCAGATGTTCTTGTAGGTGTCAATCGTCGGAGGGGATGAGCAACTCACCCCTTCGTGTGCGATCTTCTCAGCGCCACCCGATGGGCGGCACGTCTCTGCTTTTTCTTGGCGAGGAGGGCGGCGGCACGCGCATCGTTGCTACGGCGAGGTCGGGCATCCCGTGTTGGCTTGGCGATTGTTGTACTTTGTGGGACATCGGCTGGTACATTGTCGGATTCTGGAATCTGCATTATGTTCTCCCATTCGGATAGCACTGCGAGCATCGACTTCAAAGGCTGGGGGACCGAGACGTGAAGACGCGGACTTCAACTGGTTAAGCGATCATGCAAGATGTCCATCATCTTGAGCGCTAATATGCGTTCTTTCTCCGTTGGCGGCGAAACCTGGATCATGCAGTCAGCGCCTGGGGTGGTTTCGACACGGAATAAGTCCTGATGTTGCATGATCGAGTCGACCATGCCGCGAAAGGCGTCGGAGTTGTGTCCGTTGGCGAATTGCAGTCCGCTTTGGTTGGAAAGGCCTGAATGCATCCAGTAGGAACAAATCAGATCCCAGTGGCCGCGGATCGTAGCGCCCCAAACCTTCAAGAACTCGACCCCCCCAGCCAGTCCGACATGATACTCAATTTGGATTTGGCCGGCGGTGGATTCAGGCATCAGGTCGTTCCAGTTGAAGGCAATGGCCTTCGACAGCGTGCCTTTCCACGGGAGGGGGACGACTTCCGGAAACTTTGAAGTAGCGACCATAACTTTTTCTTGACGGCACCGGCCACCAAACTCCAGGCAGTGGTGCAGTAGACGATCCTTGTTGATGCTAATACCCGAAGAGCGCAATCGTCTGAGCACTATTGCTCACTGAGCAATCTTGACCAGCTTTCCCTGACAGGTGCGAAGGACAATAACGAAGCGTATAACAGCGGCTTTAGTTGCCGTGATTACAGGGCGGAAGAGTATGAATACTTGGTGGCGGATAATCTGCTTGTTACTGACCTCGTTCTTGGTCTGTCACGCAGCTTTTGTCGAGGCACAGTCGTCCGACCGACAACAGAACCTGTTCGCTTGCGAGAACGGCTGGGATTCTTGTAATAGCGCTGTCCTGACACCGGCGGACAAACCCCAGGTAGCTGCCGCCAAGCACGAGCAAAATCTTGCAGACTGCGAGAATGCGTTATCGACGTGCGATCGCTCGACACTCAGCGGCCCGGAACTTGCCGAAGTAGCGACCGTTATCCACCAGAATATGGTTGTTGATTGTTGGAGCGGATCGACAGCGTGCGACCACGGAAAGTTGTCGGCGGCCGAAGCGGCTGGCGTTGCGGTCGCAGAGGAGCAGAGAAACGTCTCGGATTGCTGGGATGGTTGGGATTCCTGCCAACTCGGCAAACTGAGCCCATCCGAGTTGAGCGAGGTAGCGGTGGCCCAGCACATGAGGAATGTCTCGCAGTGTTGGGATGGCTGGTCGAATTGTGATCGTTCCAAGCTCTCGGCCACGGAACTGGCGGCGGTAAAGGCGGCCGATCATCATCGCGATTACCTTGCATGCGTAAGTGGCTTGACGAAATGCGAGCGGTCGCGCCTGACACCTGCCGAGGCTGGAACGATCGCCTCCGGAGGCCAGAAGACTGCGAGATGAGTTTGCCGGCGCCCGCAGACCAGACGCAGCTTGACTGACGATGTGCCAGATGTCAGGAAGCAAAACCGTGGACAAATAACTGCTGTTCGACCCGGGACAGTGCCACACCTTGAGAAATGAACCTGTTTTCTGCACATTGCCGTGTGTGTAAGAGCGATCAGTTCAGAGCTTTGCCTGCGGAGGGTTGGACTGAAAGAGTCATTCTGCCGAAGCTTTTTCTTTGTCCGGCGACATGTGTTGTTTGCCATAAACGCCGGTACGTGCCCATCTTTCAGCGATGGACGCTATTACCAAATACCTGGAGGTGAGCCGCAGGCTCATCAAAGCTCATCATTCCGTCAACAGCACCAGAGAGGAGAATCGCATGACTTACTACAGGGTCGATTTCGTACCTGCCAAATTCATCTCTCACCCCGCCAAGAGGTTCGTGAGTGAGGAAAAGGCAAAGCAGCATGCGAAACGGGTTCTCGGAGTAGCTGACGACACCGGACTTCTCTCCAGAGTTGCTATCGTCCCCGTCAGCAAAAGTGGCACTCCCATCTAATCCGGTCTTGGCATGATTTCTAGCGGCTGCCGTCTGTCCACAATGACTCAACCTCGAATTTTAATCGTCCGCAAGTGACATGTTCTGTTTTGACCAGACTTGTGGCCAAGGGCATGACATCGTGGAGTAGTGGCATTCCTTTCAATCACGGAAGTGCGGCTGGCACATGCCGAACGGTTCCAAGCCCGAGATTCTAGTTGTGGACGACGATCCATACATTCGAGAGAGCCTGGGAAGCTTGATGTCGGTTGGGTGTGCCGTGGCGATGGCGAAGGACGGGCTAAGCGCCGTATCTCATCTCGACGCAAGCGTCCCGGAGATCATTGTCACTGATCTCCATATGCCGGAAATATCCGGTATGGAACTCATCTCACATGTCCGTACCCATTACCCGTCGGTATCGATTTGTTGCCATGAGAGGCGACTACCAAGGGGATGCTGTGCTAGCAAGCATCATTGCTGACCGCTTTTACGCGAAGGGATAGCACCCTCATCATCTGTTAACCGCCATCGCGAGCTTGATCGCAGCCAGCCCTGCTCGCGGAGGTTCGAACGAACCGGGCCCTCCCTCGGCGCAGGCCTCGTAGGGTGAAGAGGAAACTATGCTTACAACCTTGGTGGTCATCGTTTTGGTTTTGTTTCTCGTGGGCGCTCTGCCGAGGTGGAATTACAGCCGTTCCTGGGGCTATTTCCCGAGCGGGGGGCTGGGTGTGCTGCTCGCTATTGTAGTGATCCTGCTGTTGCTTAGGCGGATCTAGTAAATCAACCTTCGACATCTCACGCCAGCCATGCTGCCGGTGGCACAAAGCGGTGGCTCATGCTGAACTTGGCCGGGAATAAAAGACATCTGGCTCAACTATCTTGCCGCACCCTCTAAGGCGTGCAATCGGCCCAGCGGAGAGACGCACATGCTCTGGACGATTTTTGTAATTTTCTTGATTCTGTGGCTGCTCGGTTTCACGCTTCACGTAGGAGGCGGCCTGATCCACATCTTGTTGCTCATTGCCGTCGTGGTTTTGATTTACAACCTGATCACCGGCCGTCGCATAGCCTGATCCAGCGCACCAAGTTCGCTTCTACAAACGCTTCCACAATAAATCGTGCAGCGAAAAGGAAAAGTATTGATGAAGAAATATGGTATTGCTCTACTCACGTTGCTTTTGTCCACCTTCGCATTCGCCGGCTCAGAGCAGCAAGACCCTACTGCGCGACTGCAATCGGCCGCTACGGTCATGAACGAGATCATGGCCGCTCCCGACAAAGGTATCCCCGAAGAAGTGCTGAATGGCGCGAAATGTATCGCTGTGGTGCCAGACATGGCAAAGGGCGCATTCCTGGTAGGTGGAGAGCACGGACGCGGTGTGGTTACCTGCCGTACCGCCCACGGCTGGAGCGCGCCGGCATTCATTTCAATTGGTGGAGGTAATTTTGGCTTCCAGGCTGGCGGTCAGTCCGTCGATCTTGTCGTCTTGTTCATGAATGACAAGGGGGTGCAAGGACTGCTCTCAAGCAAGTTCGAACTAAGCGGCGAGGCATCCGCAACCGCTGGCCCGGTGGGCAGGCATGCATCGGCCGGCACCGACTGGAAGATGAACACGGAAGCCTTGAGCTACTCGCGAACCAAGGGTCTGTTTGCCGGAGTCGCCGTGGATGGCGCCAAGATCCAGCAAGACAACGACTCAACAGAGGCTATGTACGGTAAAGATGTTTCCTTCCGTAAAACGTTATCAGGGGACGTGCACATCCCAACCAGCGCTGATTCGTTTATCGCCGCTGTCAAAGCTGCCGAAAAACAGGCGAGCCAGCACGAAACTGCCGAAGCCAAGTAACTGATTCCTGCCGGTGCGTCTCCGACAGCGGCGCATCGGCTTTCGAAGGCTCAGCTTAATTGTGTGGCGAAAGTTTCTTAGAAAGGGACCGAAATAGAAAACACTGTCATATTCCCCAATCTTCCGGTGCGTTGTCCAGACAGGGATCCTATGTCATTATCCAAAACACTGCCATTCAGAAAACCGCTAGGAATCGCGGACTCAGTCAGTCATGTGTCTGAAATCAAGCCGGTGAATCCATTCGTTGCGACGGTCAATCTCTCTCTTCCGACTCGAATCGCCACGATCGGGAACTACCTTCCGCGACAGTGCGGGATTGCAACCTTCACGACGGATTTGTGCGATGCCCTGGCAACCGAATATGGGAGCGAACGTCTATTTGCATTACCCGTGAACGATCCTGAAGCTCAATATAGCTACCCTGAGAGAGTTCGATTCGAACTTACCGAAGAGGAACTCGCGTCCTATGAGAGGGCAGCCGAGTTTCTGAATTTCACGAACGTCGACTTAGTTTGCGTGCAGCATGAATACGGAATCTTCGGAGGGGAGGCCGGAAGCCACGTCCTGGAGTTGCTGCGCAATCTGCGTATGCCAATCGTAACCACGCTTCATACGGTGCTGCGGGAACCAAATCCCGAGCAGCACCGAGTGATGGTCCAGCTTGCAGCATTATCCGATCGCCTCATCGTAATGAGCCAGCACTCTTCCAAGTTCTTACAGGAAATATTCCAGGTTCCGGCGGCAAAGATTGATGTAATTCCCCACGGTGTTCCGAACCTGGCGTTCGTGGATCCGAACTTTTTCAAGGATCAATTCGGGGTTGGAGGCAAGCCCGTGTTGTTGACCTTTGGCTTGCTCTCGCCAAACAAGGGGGTAGAGACAGTCTTGGAGGCGATGCCCCGCATCTTGTCTCGTAATCCCGATGTCATGTATATCGTGGCCGGCGCGACCCATCCTCATATCAGGCGCCGTGAGGGAGATAAGTATCGCGAGTCCCTGCAGTCGCTGGCGAAGGATCTCGGCGTTGAAAAGAATGTCATCTTTCACAATCGTTTTTTGAACCCCGAGGAGATGATGGAGTTCATCGGTTCGGCTGATATCTACATCACTCCCTATAAGAACGAGGCGCAGGTCGTTTCTGGAACACTGGCCTATGCCCTTGGCGCCGGCAAGGCGGTGATTTCCACTCCTTACTGGCATGCGCTTGAGCTTCTCGATCAGCGCCGCGGGATACTGGTCCCGTTCCACGATCCCGAATCAATTGCTGATCAAACCATCTGGCTTCTGGAAAATGAGGCCGAACGGCACGCCATGCGCAAGCGGGCGTACCTGTATACAAGAAACATGGTCTGGAAGAGTGTCGCGCAAGAGTATATGCGCAGCTTTCAGCGGGCCCGTGCCGAACGCATGTGGAACCCTCGCCTGGTTAGTCCAATCGTGGAATCCAACGGTCTTCTCAGCCAGCCTGCGGTGAAGCTGAACCATCTCGGTCGCATGACGGACGATACCGGAATATTCCAACATGCCGTCTTCACGGTTCCGAATCAACACGAGGGTTACACCACCGACGATAATGCTCGCGCCTTGATCGTATGTATCCTGGCGCAACAGCTTGGAGTGGAGGGTGAGGCCGAGGCCAAGAAATTAGCTTCGCGATACCTGGCTTTTCTCTGGCTCGCCTTCAACCCGGCAAATGGCAGATTCCGCAACTTCTTGAGTTATGAGCGCCAGTGGCAGGAGTCCCAGGGATCCGAAGACAGTCACGGACGTGCCTTGTGGGCCCTGGGAAGCGCGGTGAACCAGCAGATCGACGAAGATTTGAGAGGTCTCGCTGGGCGGCTCTTTGAACTTGCGCTCTCTGCAGTGCCGGGGTTCACCAGTCCCCGGGCGTGGGCATTTTCGTTATTTGGAATCCAGCAATATCTGGATCGCTTTCCCGGGGACCGATCGGCCCAGCGGCAGAGGGATGCTCTTGCTAATAAGTTATTGCGCATCTATGAAGTCACTCGCACGCCAGGCTGGAACTGGTTTGAAGAGGGTCTGGCCTATTGCAACGCGAACTTGTCTCAGGCACTGCTGTTGGCAGGCGCTCGGAGTTCCAACAAAGAGTGGCTCGCGGCAGGTTTGCAGTCAATGGAATGGCTTTCGGCCCAGCAGCGTTGCAGCATGCACGGCCACTTCGTTCCTATCGGCTCGCTCGGTTTCTATCGCAAGTCAGGCGACAAGGCTCGCTTTGATCAGCAACCGGTCGAAGCTGGTGCAACCGTCTCCGCTTGTTTGGAAGCGCATCGAGCCACTGGAGATCATCGCTGGCTTACTCAAGCATGGTCGGCCTTCAATTGGTTCTTAGGAGACAACGACCTAAAAACCTCTTTGTACGATGCCACCACCGGAGGCTGTCGAGACGGTCTTCATCCTGATCGAGCAAACGAGAACCAGGGAGCAGAGTCAACCTTGTCCTTTTTGATGGCGCTTCTGGAGATGCAGCAGTTTCAGCACGGTTCGGCTCCACAGCGCGCGCTCTAGTTGGATGAGAAGCCTAGTGTGCGTTCACAGACTGACGTTAACTGAGTTGAGTTTACATTCTTATGAAATCACCCATGACCGTGGCCATCGATACCATCGACAATCTTCTACAGCGCCATCCTGCCAATCCAATTCTGGCAAGCAAGGACTGGCCTTACCCGATCAACAGCGTATTCAATGCCGGAGCCACGCTGCTTCCCGATGGCTCAACGCTGCTGCTCTGCAGGGTAGAGGATCGTCGAGGCCTCTCCCATCTCTGTGCTGCACGCTCGGCGAACGGTATTGACGGCTGGAACATCGATCCCGAGCCAACCCTCATGCCGGATCCGATTGAATATCCGGAAGAGCTTTGGGGAATCGAAGATCCGCGTATTACCTACGTCCCAGAATTGCAGCAGTATGCCGTCGCTTACACGTCATATTCCAAGGGTGGCCCCGGAGTTTCTCTGGCTTTGACCAAGGATTTCCGTATGTTCGAACGATTCGGGGTCATCATGTCGCCCGACGATAAGGATGCAGCTCTTCTGCCCTATAGGATCGATGGCCGCTGGGCACTGATACATCGGCCGATGACTCCCTTAGGAGCTCACATCTGGATTTCTTACTCTCCTGACCTGCGGCATTGGGGAGGTCATCGAATCATGATGGAGGCGCGGAAAGGGGCATGGTGGGACGCAAATAAGATTGGGTTGTCTTCTCCGCCTATCGAGACCGAGCGAGGTTGGCTGATGCTTTACCACGGCGTAAAGCAGACAGCGTCCGGCTGCCTATACAGGATCGGACTTGCTCTCTTTGACACCCAGAAGCCGGAGCTTTGTTTGTTGCGAGGTGATTCCTGGATTTTTGGTCCGGAGGCCGATTATGAGCGCGGAGGCGACGTGCATGACGTAGTGTTTCCGTGCGGCCACACGATTAACCCCGACGGCGACACTTTGAATATCTACTACGGGGCAGCCGATTCCTGCGTTGCCTTGGCCCACGCAAGCGTGCGCTCACTGCTCGGCTGGCTGGATACTAACGGCGAGATTAACGATGCTGAGCGCAATCGTTAGAAAATGAACTTGCTGAACCGAAGCGTTCTAGCGCTTCTAATTCTCCCCCCTCACAAGCGCACCGGGATAGAGGTTCTTCTCGGTTTCCCAGGGATACTGTCATGGTCAAGTCCAAAGGAGATATATGAAAAATCTTTATGTTGGCAACATGGAAGCAAGTACAACCGACGATGATCTTAGAACCGCGTTTGCAGCTTACGGCACGGTTGGAACAGTCACCATCGTGAAGGACAAGGCTACCGGCGTCCCCCGCGGGTTCGCCTTCGTGGAAATGTCTGATGACAAAGGCGCGCAAGAAGCGATACTGGGTCTAAACGGTTCTCTGCTGGCAGGCAAAGCCATCACTGTCAACGAAGCCCATGCAAAAAAGAATAGCGCCCCCGCAACCGGAAGATAGTCAGGCAGGGTTGTGCATGTTCCGCGCCGAGCCCAGGCAGAGGCACTGGCATTAAGTAGCGGGGAGATTACTGGCTGATGGGTTCAGCAAGTTTTATGTCAGTTATCTACTCACGGCCAATTCCGGTTTGTCCTGACTCGGAACGAAGGTCGTTCGGCTGCCTCCGACAACCTCGGGGTAGGTTTTGAGACCTTCGAGTTGCTTGCGCGCAATGGAAAGAACGGACGGTTCGGCGTTTGACGTGCTAAGAGCAAGAGACTAGAGTCGAAGCTGAGCTAGTTGTTTCTTCCCTCTTTCAGATCCCCTGAGCTAAGTCAGCCTATCTGAAGTCCTCCTTTCTTAGAGCACTCGCCTGAAAGAGGATCCATCTGACACGCGAATTGGCCGCCATCCTAGTTTAAGGCGCCCGCGTAGGAGGTGGAATCCCTTCTTTCTCCCGCGAACAATAGGCAATCAAGAACGGCTCGGTGTGAGGTCATGATGATGATTTGTCCGGAGTGCAAGAGTGAGATGTCGAAGAAGTGGCAGGTCCAAAGAGCCGATGAACCCGGGGCGGTCTCTGGCATGCTGTGGTCGTGCGGCGTGTGTGGACGCCAACTCACCTTGGCTGACATGAAATCACATGCCCACGCCGCGCAAAAGGCAGAGCACAAGCCAGTAAGTAGCATACTGACATTGCCACGACCTGTGCCCGCACTGACGTGGATCCCGACAGATACTAAGCGAGACCGAGGTTGAAATGTACTCAAAGATTGTGAAATGGATTTGCGTGGCCGTCTTGGTTCTGGCAGCCGCTGTGATATTGCACGGAGTTCCGCAGATTTTGCTTCAATTAGTAGTCTGTGGCGGAGCTTTATTCGTGATCCTAGAAGCATTCCGCAGCCAGAAATATCTGTGGGCGGCCGCCTTTGCCATGATTGCTCTCTATTTCAACTCGATTGTTCCCTTGGAGCTCTCGCGGTTGGCGTCGCTCCCCATACAGCTTGCGTGTGCGGCTGCCTTCCTGGCATCTATGCGTTATGTGAAGCCCATACCGAAAATGTCGCTGGCGACCATAACCGATCTGCCGGCGCGTGGCGAGTCGCTATATAGATCAAGAAACGTAGATAGTTGCACGCGCAAGAAGTGCTGGGAGCTAAGCAGGCAAATAGCTTTGCAAAATGGCTCTGTATGGTCGAGTTCGAGGGCAGCATGGGGATCTTCCCATCAGGCGCTGGCGAGGCGATAACCTAAGGCCGTCGGCTTAGCTCAGGCCGGCTCCGGCACAGAATCACTTCAAAACGAGGCTTCATTTTTTAGCGACGAAAGATATCAGCGGAGAGGGAAATCCGTTTTCCCCGCTTCCCAATCTTCTTGGCCGTCGTGTCGACAATCAACTTCTTGTGGCAGGCCTTTCCGTCGCAGTCCTTAGCCGCCCTGCCGCCGAGTGCAGGACTTGAATGTGGAGCCTCGGGAGGGCGGTTGTGCTCCGTCCCGCCAGCAAGACGACCGGTACTGTGATTAACAAGCTACTGGGCGACCCAAGCCGGACGCCGTTGCCAAAGATCAAATTCGGAGAGGAGGAGCGTTGAAACTCGTCGCGTGTTCCCTGGAGCCGAGTCGAAGGAGAATGGGCCTAAACTTCGCGGACGTTTGCGGGTATAGCCTTACGTGTCGAGCGGATTGTACTGTAAGGGACAACCGCTTGTCGTCATTCCCTTGTTTTACCCGTTATGATATCCATTCTTCGCGACGTGGCCGCACCATGGCGAGATTTTCGGTACAACTCGGTATCAATGGAGCGAGAGAAGGAAGGTCTCTTCTGGTCCCTAAGCGACACCAAATGAAGCACTTAGATTTTTATCTGCCCTTGGTTCGGGACCAGGGGGTCGGCTGCTTCACCGACGTGCTTCCAGGCGGCACACCACCCGCACACATTTCCTTTGTATTGACCGCATAGCCAGCGGCTGGGGCACAGAGCCGGACTCTGCGACTCTCGTTTTGACACAATTTAAATGCCCTGTGCCCGCGATCCACCGATTGTGTCCCCCAGAGTGAACTGGTTCTGGGCTGCATGGGTAAGAACAGTGCATTCCGGGGACGGCCAATGACTGCGTCTCTTCTACATGAAACAGAGCATCTGCATGCCTGTGAACTCTCCCCGCCCAGAGATCGAAGCCGATGTCGCGCCTCAGGATCATACGCATTGATTCTGTGGCAGCTAACAGGCGCATAGACGTAGTCACGCGCTTCGTTTGTCGATAGAGCGCTCCAAGCTCCTCAAGTAGGCTTCGATTTTGGCACATTCGTCGCAACCCTTCGTCCAACACCGCAGCGCGTGGCGGGTGGCCTCCATCAGGGTGATCGCTTCGGCCTTGTTGAGGCGAATGCGATGGTGTGGGTTCTTGTAGGTCATTGCGTGCTTCCTTCGGTTGCAAAGGTTGCTAGGTTACGCGAATCGGCGAGCCGCGCCGATTGCAGCGGGACAATGCCTGCGCGCGGATTATACTGAGCGGCAATCAGAATGAAAAACTGAGGGTTCATTGTCACAACCCTACCTCGTTTGAGAGCACAATATCTTCTTCGAATGGCAGCCTCGTCCCCCCCTGCTGCTCATAGAAAGATGGTAAGAGAGATAAAAGCAGAGCGAGGACACTGCAGAGTATTCCGGGGACAAGCAAAGAAAGTTGATCGGAAAATCATGGTTTTTCCTGCGATTGCCTATACTATGTCGGGCGTAAACCACCATATCCACGCCAGTCTTGTCCCATAAGTATCAGTGCTAAGGCCAAAAACCAGGGTTTCGGGCCCTGGCTGCTGACGTTGTGAGGAAATGTCTCTCGCCGGGGTAAGGCGGGGACAGCCGCGGCCCGCCCGGGCGCGGCCTAGCAACCCGCGGCGCAAGATCAGGACCCAGGCAGCACCCTCCATTACCGGTTCCCATCACCAGTTCCTGTAACCCAGCTCCCATGATCAACAACAGAACCTGATAGAGCCATGCCAGTGGTCTCTTCTGTATCAGTATCGGGGTGCAGCCGAGATCCAGAGCAAAAGCGCCGCGCGGCAGAACAGTAACCCATCCCCTGCCGGAAAGAGACCTGACCTAATCAGAAGATAAGACGAGTAAAACGAAAGACGAGAACCTGACAAGGGAAACCGGCTGCCGGATGCCGCAGGGGCCGGGCTCCCCGGAACATCGTAAGTAAAGTCGGGTAAAGCCGGGTAATGCGGTGCCATCCGGAGACGGCCCCTCGTCGCGCGCGCGCGCGGGGTTTTCTTGTTAAGGCAGGACGGAGAGACCTGGTGTAAACGGAGAAACCACAGCCTGCAGGGGCTCGATGGCACGGGCCACGAAGGTCGCCTGGGACTCGGAAACCGCGTCGTCGACAGACATGCCGGAGCCTTCGTTGAGGATCTCGATGCCCAGGATCTTGGCGGCCGTCATGGCGCCGTACTCGTTGGCGCCGGCGAGAGTCACGTTGAAGGGCAGCACCTGGTCGCTGTAGCTGGGCAGGGCCAGATCCCATTCGCTGTAGAGATCAGTGATGGCTGTGCTGTCGAGCTGGTCGATGGTCGAGCCGACATCGACACCATTGGCGCGCACGATGTCGGAGGCGAAGATGGCGTTGGCGTCAGGTGCATCCAGCACGTACTGCGGACGGATCTCGTCAGCACGCTCTCCACGGTAGTTTGGCAGGAGCGGGCTTCCGCTTACCCTTTACACGTGGTTCAATCCAGCGGTCCCTTGACGGGGCCGCCCTGTTAGGAGTAATGAGTATATGAGTATGATTCGAACGCAACCCACGCCTGACGTCCTGTCCGCCGTCGACTTTCACGCCCCGCAGCTCGACTGGGGCGGCGGCCTGAGCCGCTACATCCGCCAGCGCCGTCAGCAACTGGGACTCACTCAGGAGCGCGCCGCAGAGTTAGCCGGGCTGGAGCTTTCGCAGTGGTGTGCTTTGGAGTCCGGCTGGGTGCCGGACATGCCAGAGGGCATGGACATGATCCAGGCCATCGCCGGTACCCTCGAGACCAGTTGGGCCGACCTGTCGTTCCTGGCCCTCATGGCCGACCTGGGCATGCTGAGACAGTAGTAGGCAGGCGTACTCATAGATGTATATCCTCACCTTCGTAGGCCAGCCGGGCCCGGTCGGGAGGTGAGCGTCATCGCAAAGCAGGAGATCAAACGCTTGAACATCAATCTCGAACTTAGCCTTCACAACGCCTTCAAGGCGGCGACTGCCGCCCGCGGCGAAAACATGACCGACGAAATCCTGAAGTTCATCGAACAGTATGTTGCGAAGTATGGGGTCAACCCCAAAAAGAAAGGCCGCCGATGAGCAAGCGGGCGGCACTTTACATGAGGGTCAGCACCCTCGATCAACATCCGGAAACTCAACTGCATGACCTGCGCGGCCTGGCCGCGCAGCGCGGCTACGAGATCGTCGCCACCTATGAAGACCGAATCTCTGGAGCCAGGGCGAAGCGTCCTGGCCTCGATCAGATGATGGCCGACGCCCGGAGCGGTAAGTTTGACATCGTGCTGGTCTGGGCCTTCGATCGGCTGGCCCGCTCCGTCCGTCACTTTCTGGAAGTGCTCGACGAACTGAATCATCTCAACCTCGAGTTTGTTTCGCTCAGAGAACAGATCGACACCGGAGGCCCGCTGGGCCGGGCCATGATCATCATCATCGGCGCGATCGCCGAACTGGAACGCTCTTTAATCATCGAGAGGGTGCGTGCCGGCATGCGCCGTGCCAAGTTGGAAGGCCGACGGCTGGGACGCCCGCCGCTCAATGTGGATCGCGAAGCCCTCATGCAAGACCGCAGACGTGGCCAGAGCCTCAAGCAGATCGCCAAGCTGCACGGCATCTCCAAAGCTTCGGTGATTCGGGTGCTGCATCAGACCAGTCTGCCGGAGACCGCCTAGGTGCGGCATGAGCTACAGGGGAAAGCTGCGCTGGAACTGCCGGCGCAAGCTATGCCATCGGGATTATCTTTCGGCGCTCATGCACGCTCGCAAACTCAACGATGATCAGCTCAACATCTATCCCTGCCCCATCTGCCAGCACCTGCACATCGGCCACATGAAACAAAGCACACCCCAGCAGAAGAAGAAGGCTCGACTGCTGCGCAGGATCGCCGCAGTACGCCAGCAACTGGCGACGCTCGAGTGCAACCTGCAGAAGCTCCTGGCGGAAGAGGCTAAGGCGGCAGCAACCGAGGACGCGACCCACTCCCCGGATGCCTAATTAAGGAGCGGTTCAAAATGGGTGCTTCCGCCGCCCCGCTATCTCACTGAATCTACAAAGCCGGATCGGGCCCTTCGGCCCGGTCCACAATCTCTGCCTTTAGACATCCCTCACTCTGGCACCAAACCACCTCGTCCAAGTGGTTTACCCGCGACAGAACTGGTCCGAACCAGATCCGTACACTCCTTAAAGCAAAGGACAAGCGATGACTTCCGGAATTGTAATGCGAACGGTTTTCCCATTATTTTCTAGCACTGCCATCGATGAGCTCTCGAAGGAGCGTCCGGCCGGAAAATAGATCGATTGCTGTGCGGTTCGTCACTGGAGTGATTGGCCCTGCTCCACCACGAGTTTGTAGGCGACGTAATACTTGTAGATGTTGCTGACATATTGGACCGTCGTCTGTCCGACCTTTTCCGAGACCAGCAACTCGACATTGCCGAACCACTTGTCGGGATCCAGTCCTTGCGCCGCCGCTTGCTTCCGAAGGTCTGCGATGCGATTCGGCCCGGCGTTATACGCTGCGAATGTAAATAGCAAACGGTTCTGTGCATCGATTTTAGGATCGCTGAAATACTTATCTGCGATCGTCTTGAGGACTTTAACCCCCGCGTGGATATTGTTCTCGGCAGTCAGTACATTTGGGATGCTGATGGGGGGCGCCGCTGCCGTGGAAGGCTTGACCTGCATGACTCCTACTGCGCCGCCATTCCTCGCCGCCTGATTCAGCATGGATTCCTGGTAGCCCTGCGCCATAACCATCAGGTAATCGAAGCCGTATTGTGAGGAATAGTTCTTGAAGAAGTTCGCGAGTTGATTAAATTTCTTGATTTCCTCTTTGCTGGTCGGATTCGTGACCCACTGGTTGCTCTTTACGTAACGCCGCAGGAGGGTGTTGCCGAAGGAAGTCCCGGCCGCGTGCGTCTTCACCCATTCATCTACCAATGCTTTGAGCTGCGGATTGTTCTTGCGCATCGCCCACGCCAGGTTCCCCTCGTCGGCAATGACAATATCCGGATGAGGAGTTATGTCGTGAAACACGCTGGCCCACAGCTTGGCGCGCTGCGTAATGGTAACCGTAGCCGGAAGGATGCCGGCGTTCACCATCTCCAACAGGTCTTCGTCCATCAAGTTCTTGCCGGTGCTTTGAATCAGGATCGCCGGCTTGCCTTGCTTGCGTAACTGGTCGTTTACCTTTTCCAGATTGCCGTAATACGTGGTGATGGAGTTTACAAAAACCTTCTTGCCGCCAAAGTCCTGGAGCGAGGAAACCGAACCGAAGTTTTTCCCCGTCACGAGGATCTGTTTCACGCCGGTTTCAAGAGGAACGGAGAATGCGACCTTCTGTTCCCGCTCAGGGGTCACGGTGACTGGATAAGCGATTAGGTCGCCAACTCCTTCGATCAGATACGATTCAAGTTGATCGGGACGAACCGGAATGAATGTAACCTGCACGTGCTGCTTGCCGGTATGTAACTTCTGATTGACGAACTGCTCGAAGTCCCGCAATGCCTCGTAGTAAATGCCCTCGGGCTTGCCATTGACGTAGAAGAAGCTGGAATGGCTATACAGAACGAGCGCTCGGATAGTCTTGCCCTTCACCATCGCATCGAGGTCGCCGGTGTGGCGCTCGAAGTTCAGCGGCAGCCCCAGGTTGGGCGACTGTTGCGTAGTTTTGCCTGCGGGAACGGCCGCCGAATGCGCCGACTGCGACTGTGCTGCAAATACTGTCTTGGCACAGGTGATGGAGAGCAGCAGAATACACCCTAACAGCACGGGTAACATGCATCGTCGATCCAAAGCGACATCTTTGAGCATGTGATGCTTTCGCTTTCGGGAGCTGCGGCTCGCGACAGACTGTTTCAACATGCTGGCCGGCTCTATTCGCCAAACTCAGCCACGAGAGTGCCCGGATGGCGTGTTGCGATCATTTTCGTGCGCGGTCCTTTCGAGATGGTGCGCTGTGCATATTAAGTGTTCACGACAGCGGTAGAAACGCATGATGCGAACGTCTGTTCCAGCAGATTCGCGTCGATGCTGCCGGCTGCGCCGATGGCAACGATCTGTGTTCGTGGTGCACGCTCGCCCCATTCGTCTTGCAAGGAAATGTCCACGCGCCTGCCGACCACCTGAAGCACGGTTCGTCGCTGTGGCGCGTCGGCCGTATAGAGCACTCCCTTGGCACGATAAACACTGCCCGGCAACTTAGGCATTCTTTCGCGCAACGCTTCCAGCATAAGTGGCTGATCGGTCTCGTAGCTCCAGGTGCTGAACACCTTGGAGTGGTCGTGACGATGGCCTTCTTCGTGACAGGCTGAGTCGGTGCAGCGATTGCCCGCGTGAGCGTTCAGGCCTGTTCGAGCAGGATCGAAACGCCCGACACCCAGCAAGATTTCGTACGGCACCTCGCAGAAGTCAGCTTCGACGACGCGAAGGCGGTTGAAATGCTCCTCGAGCCAGGCCCTTACTTTACCGACTTGCTCGGGGCCGGCGAGTCCAACCTTGTTAAGGATCACCATGTCCGCAAATCCGACTTGCTGTAGTTTGAGTTCCATGAGGGGCGGATACTCAGGATGGGCGAAGACCTGATCCGCATCCAACACGCAGGTGACGCTGTCGAGCCGGATGCGGTCGCGCAGATTGGCATCGCTGAAGGTCGCGAAGATCCCGGCGGGATCGGCGACGCCGCTGGCTTCGAGCAGGATGTATTCGATGGCCTCCGGGCGTGCGAGCAACGCGATGACTGCCTCGACAAGATCGTCACGAATCTGGCAGCAGACGCAGCCGTTGGCCAGGCTGATCATGTTGCCGTCTACGCCGACGACCAGTTCGGCATCGATATTGATGGAGCCGAAATCGTTGACCAGCACACCGACCCGCAGACCGTGATTCCCGGTAAGGATACGATTCAGCAGCGTCGTCTTTCCGGCGCCGAGGAACCCGGTCAGGATGGTGATCGCAACGGTCTTGCCGTTGTCGTTTATGGCTTCCATGGTTGCGGTTCCTCTCAAAACGCGTGGACCTGGTAGAGAACGATGCGGCGCGGAGCACCCGCCGCATGCCACGCGACGGGCCTCCGAGACCGAATCGCTATTTCTTGAACTGGCTTATGTCGATGCCCATGGTCTTCGCCATCTCCATCAGATCAACCAGTTGCGGATCTGGCAGCTTGGTCAGTGGCTGACGGTAAACGTCCGGTGGATAGTACTTGTGGGGGTCGATCTCAAGTTCGCGGGTGAGCGCCTCCTGCTGCATTTCGCGCGGCAATCTTGGCTGCGGCACGACGCCCTGGCCCGTCTGGAGCGGCAGCGGATTACCAAAGAGCAACGTCGGATTGGGTAACGGCTGGCCGGCAAAGCCCGGCAGCACGGCGTCACGTGCCCAGATCGCATCTTTGGTGACGTTGACCGTCACCACATCCGGCGCGCCATACAGGAAAAGGCCATTCCAATGGGCGCGAATGTCGGCGGTCTGCTCGTTGAGCGTGTCATTGTCGAACGCGAGATGCGTGGCCATGCCGACCCGCGGGTTGACCTGGTTGATGAGATATCCCGTCGCGTAAGCCACTGTGTGATGGATGTCGACCGTGTAGTTGAAGAGAAATTCCGGTAGCCCGTATTTGAGCTGATTGATCCGAGCTAGATCGGGCTGCAGCTCGGTGACAAAGACATCGACGTTTTTGGCGTACTTAGCGGTCAGATCGTCAGGCCGGCCATCGCCGGTCCACACGAAGGAAAGGCCGTTCCAGTCGAGGCGGTAGGCCGAAGCGCCGTCCTTGACGTGCGAGCGACGCCAATGCCGGACCGTGACGCCGTTCTTGTCGTAACAGATGCCATTCTCGTCCTTCCAATCGAACTCGTTGACCTCGATCTCGTAGCCGTCTCCGATCGGGCAGGCGTCGAACGCTTCCAGGTGCCACTTGAGCATCTGCTTCATACCGGCGACCATGCCCTTGGTCCCGAGCTCCGGCGTGCGCCCAGAGGGTCCGGTGACCCGCAGCGGCATCTTCCACCGCCCCGACCAGGCTGAGAAGGGCACCAGATAAGACAAGTCGTGGTAGTGGTCCACGTGCAGGTGAGTGATGAAGATGTCGTTAATCGCAGGGCACGGCACGCCCATGGCGAGGATGTTCTTGACACAGCCGGGGCCGAAGTCGAAGAAGAAGCGGTCACCATTACCCAACTCGACCATGATGCAGGTACCGGCCTGGTCCCGCCGCGGCGGAAAGGGGCAACTGCCGACGAACGAGATGCGCATCTCGTCCTTGCCGATTGGCTCGCTGCCCGGGAAGTAGTTCATCCGGCTGCGGACCGACGCTGTTGGCTGGTAGTAGGGCGGGAATTGCAGGCCCTTGCTGGGTCCGCCGCCATAAGGATTCACGGGTGGTTCGCAGCCCGCCTGTCCCTGCGCTTGGGCCGAAATCGGCTCAACGGCAGCAAGACCAACCGTAGCGGCCAGGGCGCCAGCGCCCTTTAAAATGTTGCGCCGGCTGAGGTTAGCCTGTTCTGGAGCCTTCGTATTCTCGTCGCTTACCATCGTATTCTCCTGACCCACCCAAGAAGTTGCTGAAATGATCGAGCGTGATCGAGACGGCAATCGCACTCAAGCGTGGAAGAAATTACCCTTGCGCTTCGCTGAAGTCCCCACACAAAATTCAGTTGCTGGAACTCCATGCCCCAGGCGAAGGTAATGAACTTCCGCTTTAGTCGTACCCTGTACGCGTCTCAGTCTGACCTTCGCCGCGATCGCGTTTGAGTTTTCCCAGCGACTCGATCAATCGCTGGTAAGCCGCCGCATTTTGTACGACTACCTCAGCCTTGCCATTAACTGTAAGCAGCTCCGGCCGACCCGTCCGTCTGAGTCGCTTGAGATGGACCTTTGTGTGTCGGGCAAAATCTGTAAGCGACCCAATGTCTTGCGGCTTGATCATGGCTTGTCTCTTTCGAATTCCTTCCGCCGATGAATCACCTGAGAATCAACTGTGAATTAGCTTCTTGCGAAGCGTATGCCGCCAGCTTGCAAACTGGCTATGCAATTTCGGCAAAATTGCAGGAATTCATCCGCCCCCAAAATCGGAAAAGACAGGAACGAGAGGTCGTTCAGCGCTGCTTGCGCAGCGTTTCGGAAGGAAGCTCACCAAAGAGGGCGGAATAGTCCCGGGCGAAGCGGCCCAACTCCCAGACCCCGAACTGTGTTGCGATTTCGGTGACGGTGGTCAGAGAAGGGTCAGCGGTCTTCAGCGCTTTGCGAACCAGGTGAAGTGTTCTGCGATTCAGATATCGCACCGGTGCTACGCCGAAGTACTGCTGAAACGCATCACGCAAGGTGCGCTCGGAAACCCCAGCAGCACTGGCGAGCTGCTCGACGGACAGAAATTCGCCGCCGTGTTGGTCCACAAACTCCATCGACATATGAATGATCTGGCTGCGCGAAACAACATGCCGGCCAATCGTGGATTCGGCCTCAGGCGGCACGGCCAGCACCATACGAATCTCCGGAACCAGCTTCTGCCGCGCTGCCTGCTGCGCGGCGGCAGACTTGAATGCGCTTGGTGCTTGCCGACTGGCCAAATCCAGTTGCTGAATGACTGATCGAAACCCCTCCATGCGATGCGGCGTTAGTCGACAAACCCCGCGCATGGCAGCGGCAGCGTTCGGCGTACTTTGGTTTGCCTTAGCAAGCTCCTCGTTTGGAATATAGAGCGAGCACCAACGCCGCCAGGAATCGGCAGCTAAACAGAAGTCGTCGCCGGGCTGAGCGACGAGCAAGGTGTGGTCGTCAAACCGGCGCCCATTGCCCGACATCGCCGACAAGCCTTGCGTCAAAATGAAGATCGAGACTCCGCCCAGCTGCGGCGAGCCTTCCACCACAGCATTGCCTCCCGCCTGCCCGAATTGAACGCCTAAGTTAGTGAGAACCAGGTTGGTGAGAACCCAATCTCCGCGGTCGGGGCCGAGAACCATCGCCCGCACGTTTGCGTGTCGGTTCGCGTCGAAGAAAGCCTCGAACGAAGAAAAGGATTGCGTGGGCATTGCGCTGTCTCCTACGACACTAGCCCCTCTCTCATTGGCCCACAACCGTTTTGTGATCTGCGCGGCGTTTGGTCGGGAGATTCCGGCGTCGTGCGAGTGCTCGGCACAGCGGAAGCGATGCGGGCTCCGATTCGTCTTGTTAGGTCGACCAGGGTTTAGGAATGCTTTCGTTTCATCTGCCGTATAACGGCCTAGCATTCGAAGTGGCTTCCGAATATCGGGATGATGGGAAGCTAAGTATTGCGAGGTGGTTTGGTGCCAGAGTGAAGGGATGTCAGAAGGCAGAGATTGTGGACCGGGCCGAAGGGCCCGATCCGGCTTTGTAGATTCAGTGAGATAGCGGGGCGGCGGAAGCACCCATTTTGAACCGCTCCTTAATTAGGCATCCGGGGAGTGGGTCGCGTCCTCGGTTGCTGCCGCCTTAGCCTCTTCCGCCAGGAGCTTCTGCAGGTTGCACTCGAGCGTCGCCAGTTGCTGGCGTACTGCGGCGATCCTGCGCAGCAGTCGAGCCTTCTTCTTCTGCTGGGGTGTGCTTTGTTTCATGTGGCCGATGTGCAGGTGCTGGCAGATGGGGCAGGGATAGATGTTGAGCTGATCATCGTTGAGTTTGCGAGCGTGCATGAGCGCCGAAAGATAATCCCGATGGCATAGCTTGCGCCGGCAGTTCCAGCGCAGCTTTCCCCTGTAGCTCATGCCGCACCTAGGCGGTCTCCGGCAGACTGGTCTGATGCAGCACCCGAATCACCGAAGCTTTGGAGATGCCGTGCAGCTTGGCGATCTGCTTGAGGCTCTGGCCACGTCTGCGGTCTTGCATGAGGGCTTCGCGATCCACATTGAGCGGCGGGCGTCCCAGCCGTCGGCCTTCCAACTTGGCACGGCGCATGCCGGCACGCACCCTCTCGATGATTAAAGAGCGTTCCAGTTCGGCGATCGCGCCGATGATGATGATCATGGCCCGGCCCAGCGGGCCTCCGGTGTCGATCTGTTCTCTGAGCGAAACAAACTCGAGGTTGAGATGATTCAGTTCGTCGAGCACTTCCAGAAAGTGACGGACGGAGCGGGCCAGCCGATCGAAGGCCCAGACCAGCACGATGTCAAACTTACCGCTCCGGGCGTCGGCCATCATCTGATCGAGGCCAGGACGCTTCGCCCTGGCTCCAGAGATTCGGTCTTCATAGGTGGCGACGATCTCGTAGCCGCGCTGCGCGGCCAGGCCGCGCAGGTCATGCAGTTGAGTTTCCGGATGTTGATCGAGGGTGCTGACCCTCATGTAAAGTGCCGCCCGCTTGCTCATCGGCGGCCTTTCTTTTTGGGGTTGACCCCATACTTCGCAACATACTGTTCGATGAACTTCAGGATTTCGTCGGTCATGTTTTCGCCGCGGGCGGCAGTCGCCGCCTTGAAGGCGTTGTGAAGGCTAAGTTCGAGATTGATGTTCAAGCGTTTGATCTCCTGCTTTGCGATGACGCTCACCTCCCGACCGGGCCCGGCTGGCCTACGAAGGTGAGGATATACATCTATGAGTACGCCTGCCTACTACTGTCTCAGCATGCCCAGGTCGGCCATGAGGGCCAGGAACGACAGGTCGGCCCAACTGGTCTCGAGGGTACCGGCGATGGCCTGGATCATGTCCATGCCCTCTGGCATGTCCGGCACCCAGCCGGACTCCAAAGCACACCACTGCGAAAGCTCCAGCCCGGCTAACTCTGCGGCGCGCTCCTGAGTGAGTCCCAGTTGCTGACGGCGCTGGCGGATGTAGCGGCTCAGGCCGCCGCCCCAGTCGAGCTGCGGGGCGTGAAAGTCGACGGCGGACAGGACGTCAGGCGTGGGTTGCGTTCGAATCATACTCATATACTCATTACTCCTAACAGGGCGGCCCCGTCAAGGGACCGCTGGATTGAACCACGTGTAAAGGGTAAGCGGAAGCCCGCTCCTGCCAAACTACCGTGGAGAGCGTGCTGACGAGATCCGTCCGCAGTACGTGCTGGATGCACCTGACGCCAACGCCATCTTCGCCTCCGACATCGTGCGCGCCAATGGTGTCGATGTCGGCTCGACCATCGACCAGCTCGACAGCACAGCCATCACTGATCTCTACAGCGAATGGGATCTGGCCCTGCCCAGCTACAGCGACCAGGTGCTGCCCTTCAACGTGACTCTCGCCGGCGCCAACGAGTACGGCGCCATGACGGCCGCCAAGATCCTGGGCATCGAGATCCTCAACGAAGGCTCCGGCATGTCTGTCGACGACGCGGTTTCCGAGTCCCAGGCGACCTTCGTGGCCCGTGCCATCGAGCCCCTGCAGGCTGTGGTTTCTCCGTTTACACCAGGTCTCTCCGTCCTGCCTTAACAAGAAAACCCCGCGCGCGCGCGCGACGAGGGGCCGTCTCCGGATGGCACCGCATTACCCGGCTTTACCCGACTTTACTTACGATGTTCCGGGGAGCCCGGCCCCTGCGGCATCCGGCAGCCGGTTTCCCTTGTCAGGTTCTCGTCTTTCGTTTTACTCGTCTTATCTTCTGATTAGGTCAGGTCTCTTTCCGGCAGGGGATGGGTTACTGTTCTGCCGCGCGGCGCTTTTGCTCTGGATCTCGGCTGCACCCCGATACTGATACAGAAGAGACCACTGGCATGGGCTGTATCAGATTCTGTTGTTGATCATGGGAGCTGGGTTACAGGAACTGGTGATGGGAACTGGTGACTAAACGCTACCTGGGTCCTGATCTTGCGCCGCGGGTTGCTAGGCCGGGCCCGGGCGGGCCGCGGCTGTCCCCGCCCTACCCCGGCGAAAGTCATTTCCTCAAAACGTCGGTAGCCAGGGCCCGAAACCCTGGTTTTGGCCCTTAGCACTGATACTTATGGGACAAGAGCCCGGTTTCGCAGGGTGTTTTTGCCCCCTATAGGCAATCGCAGGAAAAACCATGATTTTCGGAAATTACTCCCCCTCTTTGTCCCCGGATTACCCCTCAAATACTCTGGCTCTCTACTACTCTATCTATCCTATATCTCTCTCCGCTTTGCAGGGAGCTTACGGGCACCGGTCATTTCTCACCATAGCCGACTATACGACCGTATGAGTTCCGAGACCCATGGTATTTCTCGGGACAACCACCGAAGATGCTCTGGCGAGAAGTTGCGGCCGTGTCTCAATGCTGTGATCGCGGTCGTTGAGTTTTGATGAATCGCCGCTCGACTTGCGGCATCATTCCGGAAGTACGTTCTGGCGGAGCGGCGCGGTTTTAGGCGCATCGCATTATGCCGCTGCTTGGTCTCCCCGGCTCCAAAAAGGGGTTCAACTGCTTGGTCGGCTCAAGCGGCTTCCCGATTGTTCTGGGAAGCTGGTGCCGTTTGCAATGAACGAGAGTTCCAGAGCGAGTTATCGGTCGAACCCCAATGTGATGATTCGGCGAAGTATGGCGCGAAGATACCACACAACGTGAGGAGTTCGCTACGCGGGCCGCGGATGGAGCGCGCTCAAGTCAAGCTTACTTGTTAAGACACGGAAGGACAGTTGGAAATGAAAAAGACCAGCAAGGAATCGAACTCTCTTCGCGGAACGGCGATGGTCGATTGAGTGTTTATGAATGGAAGCGAAACTCGGGACACTGCATCCGAAACGAGCACCGTATCGAAAGGAGCTATCCATGAATGCGGTACAAGTCGAACAGAAGAGTTACGAGATGCCCCCGCGCGAGGGTATGAGCATCGCGCAGTTTCTCACCGTTGCCGATATCGAGCGGTCGGCCCGCTACTACGAGAAGGTCTTCGATGCGCGCATTCTGAGCCTGGGTGACGGCAACGCGCCTGCGTACCTTCAGCTTGAAAATATCTGGATGATTCTGAACGTGGGGGGCGGCCCGACCCCGGATAAGCCGACGGTAACCCTCAGCGCTCCCGACCCGAATCACATCAACAGCTTTATGAATTTCCGTGTTGCGGATATTCAAGCGTGCTATGAGTTATGGAAAAGTCGAGGAGCCGAGTTCATCACGGAGCCAATACCTAAGTACGGCGAGATTCGCTGCTACATCCGCGATCCTGACGGCTACATCATCGAGGTCGGACAGAGCACTACCCTCACCTACGGTTAACAGTCAGGCCGGATGGGATGCCGACACTGCGCCTGATCCTCGCGCTTCTGTCCAAGTTTGCTTCGAACAGGCACTCATTCTGACGGCGAAAGGAGTACCAGATGGCCACCACAAATGAACTGAAGGAGGCCGCGCATGTCAACGCGCCTGTTGCCTTAAGCACGCTTGGTGTGAATGTTTGGTTGATGTCCGGATTCCCCGGGGCATAACTCATATCAACCGCAGTGGCTCGTCCTTGCGCACTTTGGAGGAAAGTCAGCCTATTTCCAGGTGAACAGCATTCAATTTCAAAAAGGAGAACAAGAATGACAGCTAAAGGGAAGGTCTTAGTTCTGGTATCGAGCGGTCGCGGCTTGCCCTTGAAAGATGGCAAGGTTTACACCGGCGCAGGCTACTATCTCAACGAACTAACGGTTCCGGTTCGCGAACTGATGAAGGAGGGCTACGAAATCACTTTCGCCAACCCCAAAGGCAACACGCCCCAGGTGGATGTGCATTCAGAGGTCCCCGATTTCTTCGGCGGGGACGCGGCCAAGCTTGAGGACTATATGCTATTCCGAGACGGCCTGAAGGGGCTCAGAGATCCAAGCCGCATCGCGGATGTCATCGCATCGGGCCTGGATCAATATGACGCCGTATTCGTCCCCGGCGGCCATGGCCCGATGATCGATCTTCTCGATGACCCCGACGCCGGCATAGTGATGAGCCACTTTCACGAAACATCCAAGCCTACGGCAGTGCTCTGCCATGGCCCGATTTCACTTCTCTCAGCTCTTCCCAACTCGAAGCAGTTCGTCGCAGCGCTGAGTGCGGGCGATGTCGCTGGCGCGCAAGAAAAGGCGAAGGGTTGGATCTACGCCGGATATAAGATGACCATTTTTTCCACCGCAGAAGAGAAGCAGCGGGAGCCGCTCGAGATTGAGGGGAAGGTTCTCTTCTACCCCGATTTCGCGTTGAGCACGGCGGGCGGTGACGTAAGTGTGGCCGCTCCATGGCAAAGCTACGTCCTACAAGATCGCGAGCTGATTTCAGGTCAGAACCCTTTCTCTGATCAAGCGCTTCTGAAACTTCTTCTACCAGCCCTCAGTGAGAAAAAGAAGGTGGGTTCAGCGGTATAAAAATCAGAGGGGAACCGGCTAGGGACGGGACCTTTTCGATTTTTCGGCAACGAAGATTAGTCAACGTCCCTTCTGTCCGCGGTTTTTCTGTTTTGGGGTAGAGTGCTCGTCTCCTCCACTGGCAACGCGGAAAGGATGATAGGCATGAAATCAGAGATCAAGGTCGGCCAGCAATTCGAGTTCGCGATACGTGCAGATAAAGAGCTTAGTCAGAAGGCGGTCGTAACCCAAGTTTTCTCTAATCGGGAAGAAGGACTCGGCCCGGAGTCGACTATTACATGGCCGATTGGATTGAGGCGAGAACACTCTCGGAACGGCCGAAGGCGCTGGTCTTCGCGCACGCAAACGACGGGAGCGTTTATTTGAATGGCGAGCGGGTTGACATAATCGTGGACCTTGCCGCGTAGCTGTTGCGGGTGGTGCGTGAACAAACAGCCGCTATGTCCCGATGTCACTCAAAATCCGGCGATCCCCATGGCGAGGTACGGTGCTTATCCGAGATCCTGACGGTTACATTATCGAGGTAGGAAAGGGTACCGGCCTCAAGTAAGGCTGAAGGGCGCGGTTGCCGGGGCAAGTCGGCTGACATCGGGGTATCGTTACAGCGTTTCCGTTGGATGGAGGAACGAGAGATGGATTGGAAACGGTTGGTCGAGTTTGCGCTGCAGGGTAGCAGTCATTTGGAACAATATGCCATCCTGCTGATACGCGTTTCGATCGGGCTGTTCTTTGCCATCTCCGGGGCTAACAAATTGTTTGTCGCCGGCGGCACGAAACCTGTTTACGACACGCTGGTTACGGCCAAAGCCCCGTTTCCACGGCAACTGGCTTATTTCGTCGCGGGTGTCGAGTTCCTTGGCGGTTCCTTGCTAGCTTTGGGGTTTGCTTCGAGCGCAGCCTGCGTCGCTTTATTGATCGACATGACAGTCGCCACCCTAACTAGCGCGGTCTCGACCCTGCCTAACGGACTTTCGCCACTTAACTGGCTCGACGATTTCCTCTACCTTCCGGAAGTCCTGTACGTGCTCTTCTTTATCTGGCTGATCTGCTCTGGTCCGGGAAGGTTCAGTGTCGATTACTGGCTCGCTGGAAAGTTGCTCGGGTGATCGATCGACGAAGCATAGCCGGAAGGCTGATGAAGTACTGAAAGCTGGCATTCCGGGTTAGAGTCACGAGCTGCGAGCGCCGCACTACGCATAATCCAATTGGCTGAGAGGAACAATGACAAAACCAACGAGCTTTGAAGTGGACATTCGCCCGCTTTTTACGGAGCGAGACATTCGAGGCATGAGCAAAGCGTTCAACCTGGGAAGTTATGATGATGTGAAGACGCACGCGGCCGCCATTTACGACCGCATTCGGGGAATCGGTGGCGCGGTAATGCCGCCCCCGCCTCCGAGAGGGGAAGGTCCTTGGCCTCAGGCTCGCATTGAGCTATTCGCAAAGTGGATGGCGGACGGATACCAACCCTAGGCGAAGTCATCTCACAAATGGCCTCTTTGCATGGCGCACTCAAGCCACCAGCAAGATCTTTCCGCCACCACCTTTTTCTGCCTCGGCTTGAGCCTTGGCCGCTTCACTAAGTGGCAGTTTTTGGCTGATCGGGATTACCAGCTTGCCGTCTCGCACCGCTTCGGCCATGAACTCGAGCGTTTTCCGGTCGAATTTCGAGAATACGTGCACCACCTTTACAGATGGGTAATATGCGGCACTCTGCGGTGGCGCAAGAACCGTCGCAAATATTCCCCCCGGCTTCACCTTGGCGATCAGCTTCTCGGCGGTTCTTCCTCCGACTGTATCAGCCACCGCATCGACCGGCGGAAGATTTACAATCGCGGTGTCGTCGTCGGTTGCGACCACCTGATCCGCGCCGACGGTCTTCACCTCATCCATCTGCTTCTTCAAAACCCCCGCGATCACAGTCGCCCCGAGTTGCTTCCCAGTGAATACCGCCGAACGCCCGACATTTCCACCAGCACCCACGACGAGAACCGTCTGGCCCGCCTTGATTCCTGTCGCGGACATCAGTTGGTTGCCGGTCACCGTCACCAGCGGCAGCGCCGCCGCCTGGATCAAATCGAGACCTTTCGGGACCTTCGCCAAGGCTGCTGATTTCACGACACAAAGTTCGGCATACGTATTGTCTGCCATCGCAAACACCTGGTCGCCGACGGAAAAGCCCTCCACTCCCATCCCAATCTTGACCGCAGTCCCAGCCATGTCGACGCCTATGAGCCCCGGGAACTGGAGAGGATAAAAATCTTTGGTTAATCCAGCACGCCGCTTGTAGTCGATCGGATTCACGCTCGTCGCGGCGATGCGCACCAGCACTTCGCCTGGACCCGGAGCAGGGTCAGGGTAGTCTTCAAACTTCAGTACTTCCGGACCACCATATTGGTGGACAACAATGGCTTTCATATTTCATCTCCTTATGTACGGTGGGCCAATAGCAACCAAAACAAATTTAGATGAACAAAACTAGAATCGGTCGCCAGGTCGGTCGAGGACCAATCTCCCACTCTAGTCCTCCGGACCAAAGACCTCGCGTAACATCCCATTGAGGTCATCGAGGGCTCGGGCGCCCAGATCGCGCTTTGGCATTCGCCAACATCGAGGAAGCTGCAAGCTGCATCGGAAACGTCAATGACTTGATCGAATCGCGCGACTGCATTACGGACATGTTGTGCGTCGGTCAGCGGTTCTTTACGCTGCTTGGGGAATGCGTAGACGCTATCGGGCAAGTCGCTCTGCGTCGTCAGCTTCCATGTTTCTCGTGAGGTTTCCAGGTCGCTTCTGGCATATCGTTGCCAACCTTTCCTTAAATATCTGGCTCTAGGCCGAGCGCAGTGTCTGTCGTTGTTTCCCTAAATTCGCGAGTAAGCCGCTTATCGGCCTGTTGATAGATGCACTTCTTCGGATGTCAGTTGAGCATCGAACAGTTTCAGCCGAGAACTCACGACGTGCTTTACGGACTCTACGACCGGCGGCAGAATCCCATATGGGGCGATTTCGTTCGGCTGACTGGTCAAACTCTCTTTCAGGGACCGACGACGTCCCGAAAGAGCTAATGAAGGGGACTACCCGTACGATCATCGGACGGCTACCCACTTTTGTAGCGTCAATAGTCACCCTCGCATGGGCATTTTCAGAATTGCCGACGCGATGTCTTCAACGTTGGTTTCCAGAGCAAAGTGCCCAGTGTCCAGGAATGTCACGGCCGCGTTGGGCACGTCTCGCCTGAAGGCTTCTGCCCCAGGCGGAACGAAGAAGCTGTCGTTCTTGCCCCATATGGCCAGCAAAGGAGGCTGATGCGCCCTGAGATACTGCTGGTAGAGGGGATAGCTTTCGAGGTTGGCTTTGTAATCAAGCTTGAGATCAACCTGTAGGTCCACCATACCCGGCTGTGCCAGGAGTGCTGCGTCGAGCCAGTAGGCTTCGGGTTCGATTCTGGAGACATCTGGAACTCCATCGAAGTACGCCTCGCGAACACCATCGAGCGACATACGCTCTTTGATTTTATCACGAATCGCCACCGATGGCTGCTTCCAATAGGCGCGCAGAGGAGCCCACGGCCCATCACCCAAGCCTTCTTCGTATGCGTTGCCGTTCTGCGAGATGATCGCGGTGATGCGGCCCGGATCCGCGACCGCAAGGTTGAATCCGATAGGCGCACCGTAATCGAAGACGTACAAGGCGAAGCGTTGTAATGCTAGGGCGTCAACGAACGCTTGGGTGGTCTCCGTCAACTGTGCGAAGGTGTAGCGATAAGCTTCCCCATCCACCCTGGTAAAGCCGAAGGAAGGTAGGTCAGGAGCAATCAGATGAAATCGGTTCGCGAGCAGCGGCATCAGGTGCCGGAAATAGTGCGATGAGTTTGCGAACCCATGCAACAACAGCAGAACAGGACGACCCTCAAGCCCGGCCTCTCGATAGAACACGGTCACCGGACCGACCTTTACGGTGGAATGCCGGACCTCTGCCACATCCATCTTCCCCTCCGAGTTGAGAGGTGCTGCGAAATGAATGAAAGCGGGTAGGGCCGCTGATCCAATCATCCCCTTACGGTACGCCAGCGAATCTCGCTGGATTCAGGGTGTTAGCCCTCTGCCTTCGCCCATCATAATCATTGCCGGATTGGTAAGTCATCAGGGCGTTCCGTCGAAATGGAATTCCGGTGCGTCCCTGCATTTCGGCCAGTGTATACGAACGTCTTCGATTCAGTTGGACGAAAAACGGCCGTTCCGTCTTCTTGAAGAACTCCGCGGGTCAGGTCGAGATGGACGGAACGCCGACAACACGCCCGAGTGACTTTCCCGAAGCAGAGTTCTTGCCCGGAACAATTCCGATTTGCTCGTGACAGCGGCCTGCGATGCAAGGCGTAAGTCGACGGCAATTAGCTCTAGTACTACGAAGCCCGGGGTATAATCCGCTTCATCTATGCCACTCGCCCCGGGCTCCCGCCTCGATTCGTATGAGATCGTCGCACCGCTTGGCGCAGGCGGAATGGGCGAGGTCTATCGCGCCCGCGACACCACGCTGAAACGCGACGTGGCCATCAAGGTTCTGCCTGAGTACTGGTCGCGCGATCACGAACGTCTTCGCCGCTTTGAGCAGGAAGCCCAAGCCACTGCCGCCCTGAATCATCCCAACATTCTTTCCATTTTTCACGTAGGGCAGTACGACGGATCGCCGTTCATCGTCACTGAGCTGTTGCAGGGAGAGACTCTTCGCGATCGCCTTCGTAAAGGCCCGTTGCGCCTGCGCGAGGTGCTGGACTACGGTGTGGAGCTGGCCCGTGGACTGGCGGCGGCGCACGAGGCCGGAATCGTCCACCGCGATCTGAAGCCGGAGAACATCTGGGTGAGGAAAGATGGGCGGATCAAGATCCTCGATTTCGGCCTGGCCAAGCTTGATCCGGCCAAAGCCGCGGGCTCGGATGGTTCAACCATCAGCCTTCAGGAAGAGACCAACCCCGGGCGTGTGCTCGGCACTGTCGGCTACATGTCGCCCGAGCAGGTGCGCGGACAAGCCGCCGACGCCCGCAGCGACATCTTTGCGGTCGGCGTGATCCTGTACGAGATGCTGACCGGCAAACCCGCGTTCCGCAAGGGGACTTCGGCCGAGACTATGACTGCGATCCTGAATGATGATCCGCCAGCGGTTTCGCAGCTTGCGCCGAGCGCTCCGCCGGGTCTGCAGCGAATTGTGAGCCGCTGCCTGGCCAAGAACCCGGCGCAGCGGATTCAGCACTCTTCGGATTTGGAGTTTGCGCTGGAAGCTTTGTCGGACTCGGGTGGTTCCTCGATCGCTGTCGTCCGCCACAGTTCGCGCGCGCGTTGGCTGTGGGTCGCCGCAGTTGGCGTTCTCATTCTGGCTGCCACGCTCTTTGCATGGTGGAAGATGCCGCCGGCGGTTCCGGCGGTTGAAGCCGTGACGCAACTCACCAACACTGGTGAAGCCAAGGACGGCACAATACTCAACGATGGCTCTCGCGTCTATTTCAACGAAGGTCAGACCCGAGACTGGACGATTGGACAGGTTTCCGTCAGTGGTGGGCCAACTGCACAGCTCGACGCCAAACTCTCTAATCCTCAGATCACCGCCCTGGCGCCGGATGGTTCCGCGCTGCTCGCTTTTGCCGATGGGCTCGATCTAGTCACCAGCCCGATATGGTCGATCCCGATTCCGGCAGGAGAGCCTCGCCGCCTTGGGAGCATTGAAGGACAGGGGGGAGACTTCTTGCCCGACGGCCGCATTGTCTTCACTACAACCGAGGAGTTATACATTGCCGACAAAGACGGCTCGAACCCGCGCAAACTGTACTCCGGTAGTGGTGGCGCATGGAATCCGGCTGTCTCGCCCGACGGAAAACATATTGCCTTTACGACAATGACAGACGGCCAACTCACCTTGGCCGAAATCGGGCCCGATGGAACGAATTTTCACATCCTCTTGAAAGGCGCGTGTTGTGCCCGTTGGAGTCCAGATGGGAACTATCTCGTGTATCGCATCAGTCATGCTGGCGCTTCGGATATTTGGGCATTTCCTGTGCAAACCGGAATTTTCCGCCGGTCGCGATTACCAATTCGACTCACGAACGGGCCACTAGCCTATAGCGGTGTCGCTCCCAGCCGCGATGGCAACCACATCTTCGCCATCGGAAGCAAGCGGCGTGGCGAGTTGGTTCGTTACGACGTCAAGTCGCATCTCTTCGCTCCTTTCCTCTCCGGGATCTCCGCGATAGACCCAACCTTTTCTCAAAACGGACAATGGGTAGCATATGTTTCCTACCCGGACCGGACTCTTTGGTATAGCCGCAGCGACGGCAGCGAGCGCAGGCAGTTAACTTACCCTCCGATGGCAGCTACCTACCCTTCCATCTCACCCGACGGAACCAAAGTTGCCTTTTCGAACGTTCAGGCTGAAACCTTGGTGATCAGCGCGAACGGGGGCGCGCCGCAGAAGATTGTCGAAAAAGACTCCGGGGGTGCAAACTGGTCCCCTGACGGAAACCTCCTGATCGTAACCTCTTGGGAAGGTGCGCCTGCTCACGAACGGGCCAATTCTTATTTGCAGACCTTCGATTTCCGCACCGGGAAGTTGTCCATCGTTTCCGATTCACATAGCATGACTGGAGCGGATTGGATCAGCCAGGATGCTCTGGTAGCTGTCAATCAAGCCGCTACGAATTTCATCACTTTCGATTTCAAGAGCCGGAAATGGAGCCGGTTGGCTGCGGCCAACATCGCGGCCTGGATGCTGTCGCCGGATCGCAAGTATGTCTACTTCGTAACCGGTGGTTCAGAAGCTAAAGCTCAGCGCCTCCGGCTCGCCGATCGCCAGGTTGAGACCATCACGAGCTTGAAAGACATGCGTCGCGTCGTGCAGACTCTGGAGCTCGGTGGTACCAACATCAACGTCGCCCCCGATGGTTCAGCAGTATTCACCCGCGATATCGGCACCCAGGAAATCTACGCGCTCACTGTCCGTTGGCCGTAAGCTGCCGCCCTATGCGTGGATGTGGCGCACCGAAAGCGCGGGTCCTCACACTTCCACGCGTAGCCGACTAGGACGAAGCCGCTGGCGCGGCGGACGCTACCGCATATGGCGAACCCGACA
The DNA here is from genome assembly GCA_963846815.1 of uncultured Acidobacteriaceae bacterium. GTDB lineage: Bacteria > Acidobacteriota > Terriglobia > Terriglobales > Acidobacteriaceae > CAVVDY01. Next base: position 2,079,539 of record CAWJXG010000001.1, read on the forward strand.
TTGTCGGAGTAGCTGACGTAGTGTGGTTCACAGAGAAAGGAGACTCTTGTGACCCGTCTACGCCAGATGATGCTGGAGGAGCTTCAGCGTCGGAACTACTCGAACAGAACGGCCCGTTATTACTTGCAGGCAGTAGCAGGATTTGCCCGACATTTTGGCAAGTCACCGGACAAGCTCGGACCCGATGAACTGCGAAGCTACCAGGCCTACCTGCTCCGAGACCGCAAGCTCGCCGTCGGCACTGTCATTGCCCGTGTCGCGGCACTGCGCTTCTTCTTCGTGCGAACTCTCAAGCGACACGAGTTTCGAGAAGATCTGCCCTATCCCAAGCATCATCGCCGACTCCCCACGGTGTTGAGTCTGGAGGAGGTCGCTCGGCTCATCAATGCCGCCGGGAACCTTATGCAGCGCGCCCTGCTGATGACCATCTACGGCACTGGGATGCGGCGCGCGGAAGTGGCTCTGTTGAAAGTCAGCGACATCGACAGCGAGCGCATGATGATCCGCGTGGAACGTGGAAAAGGCGGTGCCGACCGCGACATCCCTCTCAGCCCGGCCCTCTTAGAAACCCTGCGCGAATACTGGCGCTGGAAAAAGCCCCGCACCTACCTGTTCCCGAGCAGCGAGCGCAAACGCGGCAAGGAACAACCCATCTCCGACAAGACTGTGTGGTATGCCTGTAAAGAAGCTGCTCGTCACGCCGGCCTCACGAAGCGGGTCAGCCCTCATTGCTTGCGACACAGCTTCGCCACCCACCTGCTGGAAGCGGGGACCGACCTACGCACTATTCAGATCCTGCTGGGCCACGGTGATCTGGAAACGACGGCCAAATATCTGCATCTGTCGCAACGGCATTTACGAGCCGTCGCCAATCCCCTGGAAACCTTGCCGCTTTCTGGCATAGGCGAAGTTAACCGGCAGTACCACCGTAAAAAGAACCCATGACTCGGCCCACCCTCGAGGTGGCCGACATTCTACGCCTGCACGGCGATCGCTTCCTGGAGCGCTATCGATCAAGCTTTGATTTTCAGCAGCTCAAAGCCTTTCGTGCCATTCAGCGCTGCCGCACCGCTGCCCTCGGTGGGCATCGCGATCAGTGCTCGCGCTGCGGTTATCAGGCCATCTCCTACAACTCGTGTCGCAACCGCCACTGCCCGAAGTGTCAAGCACAAGCCCGCGAGCGCTGGATCACAGCGCGGCAACACGATCTCCTCGACACCAGCTATTTCCATGTCGTGTTCACGGTGCCTCACGAACTGAATGGGCTGGCGTTGGAGAACCCACGCCTGTTTTACGATCTGTTGTTCACCGCCACCGCCCAAACCTTGCTGGAGATCGCATCCGATGCGAAGCACCTCGGAGCCGAGATTGGCGTGATCGCCATCCTGCATACCTGGGGACAGAACCTGCTCCTGCATCCCCACATTCACTGTGTCATTCCCGCGGGCGGGCTCTCGCGGGATCATCGCCGATGGCTGCGCCCGCGCTATGCTTTCTTCTTACCCGTCAAAGTCTTGAGTCGCGTCTTTCGCGGCAAGTTCCTCGCTGGTCTGAAACGCCTCCACCGCCATAAGAAACTACTGTGCGCCGGCCCAGTTGCTGCCCTCGCCGACCCCCGGCAGTTCGCGAGCCTGATCCGCCGCCTGCATCGCCATGACTGGATGGTCTACGCCAAGCCTGCCTTTGGTGGTCCGCTGCAGGTGTTGCGTTATCTGGGCCGCTACACCCATCGCGTGGCCATTTCCAATCACCGTTTGTTGGCCTTCGAAGCGGACCGAGTGAGCTTTCGTTGGAAGGATTACGCGCACGGAAGCAAACCAGGCCGAATGACGCTGACGGCAACGGAGTTTCTACGCCGCTTCTTTCTGCACGTGCTGCCCAAAGGCTTCGTCCGCATCCGTCACTTCGGGTTTCTCGCTAATCGCTTTCGCGGCTCTCGCCTGGCGCTATGCCGACAACTGCTGGCCGACGGTTCCTCAATGCCGCAAGCAGTCAAAGCCGGGAAAGTCCATTCCGAGAGCATCTCGCTGTGGCATTGTCCCCGCTGCGGCGCAACCATGCTCGTCGTTCAGAGATTTACAACTGCGGAACTATACACATGCATGTACTTCGATTCTTCCTAGCAGCTCCGTCGATAACGATTCCTGGATGTGCGCCAGCACGCCGACGCACGCGTGTCTCCACCTTGTCGCGATTATCTCTTTTCCAACCTTCCATTCCACCCGTTTGCCGCTCCACCCATGATCACCAGCGAGCTTTTGCACTTCCACGGTGCCCTCCGGGCTCGCCATCCGACTCCCGGCGGGCATTCAAATCCCATAGGCCCGCGTCCGCCGCGCCAGCGGCTTCCTCCTAGTCTCCTTATCGAAAACGCCTCGGATCCATTCTCCCGCCCTTGCCACCTGTCCTGCCCGAGGCGTTTCCGATCAAGGCTAGCGACTTCTCGCTCAGGTGGTCTCGTGGACGGCATGCCTCCCGAGTAATCGCCGTGGCGAGTAGGATTCCTAGGATTCGGGTCCGAAACTATTCCCGGATTGACAGTTGATCCTTGTTCTCGTAGAACGCTCCCGCACGGTAGAATCTTTAGACCTCCATGATCCTCGCTATCGGAACCCGGTTGGGGCCATATGAGGTCCTTGCGCCCATAGGCTCGGGTGGCATGGGCGAGGTATACCGGGCAAAAGATACCCGCCTGGACCGCGTGGTCGCGCTGAAATTTTCGAAGATGGAATTTAGCGAACGCTTCGAGCGCGAAGCGCGAGCGGTTGCAGCGTTGAACCATTCCAACATCTGCACTTTATATGATGTCGGGCCGAATTACCTTGTCATGGAGTACATTGAGGGCACGCCCCTTAAAGGGCCGATGCCCGTCGATCAGGCGCTGAAGCATGCCGCCCAGATTTGCGATGCGCTGGACGCCGCCCACAAGAAGGGCATCACGCATCGTGACCTGAAGCCCGACAACATTCTGCTCACCAAGACCGGCGTTAAGCTGCTGGACTTCGGCCTGGCCAAGACCGCGCAGGCCGCTGCTTCGCCCATTGATACCACATTTGCCACGGCACTCACCGGCAACAACGAAGTCGTGGGTACGCTCTACTACATGTCGCCCGAGCAGTTGCAGGGCAGCACTCGGGAAATCGACGCGCGCAGCGACATCTTCTCTTTTGGCCTGGTCTTCTACGAAATGTTGACCGGCAAGCGTGCTTTTGACGGCTCGTCTCCCGCTAGTGTCATTGCGGCAATCATGGAACGTCCCGCGCCTTCGATTAGCGATATCGCGCCTCGGGCCCTGGACCGGGCGTTGCAGCGCTGTCTGGCTAAGGACGCAGGGGACCGCTGGCAATCTGCCCGGGACCTTAAGGCGGAGTTGGAGTGGATCGGGGAAGCTGATTCGGGTTCAGGAATGCCGGCCCAAATAGTTCTTAAGGACGACTTCCGCAAGCATTTGGGATGGGTAGTAGCATCAGTTTTTCTCTTGGCATGCGTTGCCTTAGCTATTGCTTTGTTAGGGCGAACGGAGCAACACGCGGGGATGGTACGTTCCTCTCTGTTGCCCCCCACGGGGTCATCTTTCTTGCCTTACAACTTTGCCATTGCACCCGACGGCAGCCGTCTGGCCTTTGTTGCCCTCGGTTCGGATGGCAAAACGGCTCTTTGGGTTAGGGGACTCTCGTCCCCTAACTCGCAACAACTCACCGGAACTGAGGGAGCAGCATTCCCGTTCTGGTCACCTGACAGCCTCCACGTTGGCTTCTTCGCGCAAGGCCGGCTCAAAACCATCGATCTCGTGAACTCCGCAGTTCAAAGCATCTGTGACGGTGGGGCCGGGTTTGGAGGCACTTGGAACCAGGACGGTGTGATTGTGTTTGCTCCTGGCATTACCGGTCCTCTATACCGCGTCTCCGCCGGCGGCGGAACACCCAAGCCTGTTACTAAGGTTTCGCAGACTCGCAGCGGCGAATCTCATCATTGGCCTTTATTTCTTCCCGATGGGAAGCACTTCCTTTATGTAGTGAACTGGAGCGGGCCCTCGGATACCCAGCGCAATGGTCTATACGTCGCTTCACTGGACAACGACAATCCGAAGCTCGTCTCGCCTGACATTATTGGCAACGTACTTTTCGCCTCGGGTCACCTCCTTTATGTCCGCGATCGCACTATCATTGCCCAGCCATTCAGCACCAGCCGACTCCAGACGACAGGAGCTGGTATACCGGTAACGCAACCCGAAGTGGATAGGTTCTTCGACTTCTGGCAGTCTGGTTTTTCCGTCTCTCAGGATGGCGAGCTGATTTTTCAATCTGCGGCCGATGCGCCTTCGCGACTCGTCTGGTATGACGCTGCAGGAAAGGAACTCGGCCAACTTCCTGAGATTGGTTACTCGGGACCGCAGTTTTCACCAGACGGCGGCTCCTTGGCGGTCTATTCGGATGATGAGCACAACGGCAGACATTTTATTCGTGTCTACGACCTAAGACGCGGAATCAGCACCCGACTCACCGAAAGTGGCAACGAGAGCAACCCCGTGTGGTCGCCTGATGGGAGATCTATTGCCTTTCGTGACGCTTCCTTGAACATCAGTGAGGTTGCTGCCGACGGCTCCGGGCCGCCCCAGTTGCTGGTGCATGGTACCAATGTTATTCCTTGCGACTGGTCGGTAGAGGGAAGCTTGATCTACATGAGCATTGACGGAGGGGGACCATTTCCGAGTCTAGACGTTTACTCTTTCTCGGACCGCAAATCCACGAAACTCGTAAGGTTCGGTGCGGAACCGCAATTCTCCCCAGACGGCAAGTGGGTTGCCTATATCGAACTTCCCACGCGTGAGATTGTCGTTCAGAGGTTTTCCGGTACTGGCGCGCACCTCCAGGTATCCAACATGCCGGGATCGGCGCAGCCACGCTGGAGCCATGACGGCAGAAGACTTTTCTTTGTTCAACCCGACCGAAAGTTGATGGTGGTTGATTTCGACCCTTCGGGAGTTTTCGCCAGCCCACCGCAACTCTTTTTCCAGACCCGTATTGAAACCACGATATTCGGCTGGTTTCAGTATGACGTCTCGCCCGATGGTCGCGTGCTCGTGAACTCATTGCCGGCGAATTCATCTCCTCTCACACTAATCACAGGCTGGGACAAACTTCTGAGTCACCCCTGAGCTTTCCGCGGTGCCGCTGGATTTCACGTTAGCTCGATCGATGAGTTCTCACTCTCGACCGCTTGTCTAGGAAGGCGGCTTCGCGGAAGCCGAGGGGAACAGTTGTCCACGGACCGCGTTCTGGAGACTGGCCTAGGAAGTTGGGGCAACTTGACGAGAAACGGCCATCCCGGACTTCTGGCACAGCCATGTGCTTTGGTAAACGCACTTGTAGCTGTTGCTTCTATCCGTGCCTGCAGACAGTTCACGGCTTGGTCATGTGACAATAAAGCGCCATGCCAAATGAGCCACAATTTGTTGTCGATTCGGAATCAGTGGGCCTAAATTCGAGCTTCGATTGCGCACCCTGCTGAGTGACGGCAGCCTGTGCTGAAAGGTGACGGTGACGCGATCTTGATGGCGACCGCGTTATATCTTTCGTATGGATCGGACGAGGGTGCCCAAACCGGGGTTCCCGAATGAATCGGACTGAGAATGATGAAGTAAGAGTCTGAACGACTTACGCGATTGAAGCACCACGCATGTGACTTGTAGGGGTATTGAAACTTAAACGGCTATTGAAATTCGGGACCCAGGGGGCCGAAACCTGAGATTCCCCGCTGCAACGTTCTGCGTGTCTACGACCGAAACCTGGCCTAGCCGCGAGGTTCAGCCTTTCGATTCCCTGTTGCCCTTCAAGGAAATCCAGCGCTTCTAAAGCACGATCACGTTTGACGCCAATGCGAAGGTCTCCATCCCGGCTGCGAGACTTGCCTCCATTATGCCTCCAAAATTCTGCACTATTTTTGGTGCACGTGAGGCAGGTAAGTCTCTATTGTTAAGTTACTTAGAACTGGTAGGCGCCGGCCCTGAAAAGGCTGCGCTCTACCGTTAGAAAGTGCTTACTACATTGCGCTAGGCTTGAAGTCGCCGCACACATTCCGCACACTTCCACGCATTGGAGCCCAGCATTCACGCCGATACTCGGGGCGGTGCACAGAGCGCTCATCTTACCAGTGCGCTCGGAGAGGGTGGGCCGCCAGCCCGTTCCGGGAGCGCGTCGTTCGATCGAATCGGATGAAACTGGCACGACTACTTGGTCTTCGCTTTGGGAGATGATCGCATCCGACTTTCCAGTAACTCCGCGGCTCTTTGGCGGTCTTTTAGGAAACGTATCAACTCTTTCTGCTGCGCGTTAAGCGTAGATCGGCGAGTGACCGGATCTGGGAAAGCCCAAGGACCAAGTATCCTGAATGGATCTGGAAGACATCGCGCCGCCTTGTCGATCGACAATGCGAAGTTGTAGTGGGGAAATACATCGTCTTCTCTAAAAATTCCGTCCCGCTTTCGAAATTGCATGATTAAGAACTGACTTGTGACGGAATCGATCCGGTCACAGCACTTGAGTCCTAAAAGCGTTATCTGCAAACGTTTCCACCGCTTGTCCTCTTTGTCCGGCTTCACCTTTCCGAATCGTCGCTGCTCAAGAAGAGCGGCGGCACGGGAAATCGCGTATCTCGGGATGCCTGTCTCGCGATGAATGCGGTCGAAGCTCACCATACCTTTCCATGCCGCACGCCTTAAGAACGTCACATGGAGAGGGCCAAGGTCTTCGAGGTGTGCGGCGCGAGCCTGCGCCCAGCCACAGATCTCAAGGATGTACGACAGGGGGCGGATCAGGAGAAACTCTTGCGCTGTTGGCTCCTGAATGAGTTCTGGTGTTAGATTTGCCATGATTTGCATTTTGCAACTATTACGATTTATGGGCAAGCAATTTCGCTTCAGTGACTTACGAGCGCTCCAAATTGGCGTACCCGCCGAATAGCCCGAAAAAGACGCTGTGGCAGCCAATACCATCATGCGCAAAATGGTGATGTGAGGCGAAACAGGTCAGAAGGTATTGAAGAACACTTTCCGTGCGATGGGAAATTGACAATTTGTCAACTTTGGAACAAGTTCGCTGCTGTGCCGACCAGCCTTGTATATGGCTTTTAGGGCGGTTTTCAAGGTGACAGGGACCAGCCAGGGGGCGACCGGCCACTCTCGCGGTCGGTTGATTGATCTCGGGCAGGGGGCACCGATAGAGTTCGTCTCTCCTCAACCGGCAAGTAGTGCCATGATCGCACGAACTCTTGAATCTCCACCATGCGGAAGGCTGGACGCATGGGCACTGGACCCATACCAGTCAGCAGAAACTTTACGAAGGGATCGTCTATGAAGAACGAGGTCAAACCCGAGCAGAAGCTGTCCACCGAGTTGGATTCGATCACAGTCGAACTGACGGACGGTGACAAGGAACAAGAGCGAAATCAGCGCGCCGCAGTGTTTGATGCTTTCGCAAGGTACACGAAAAGCCGCTTTCACCTGGGTCAGGCGCTGGCCGCGTACAAGCGAGCCTGCAAAATGGAACGGATCTGGTTGCCAGCGTCAGAGGCAATCGCGAAACACATGCACGTTAGTCCCCGAACTTTGTTTCGGATCGTCTCCGATTACGAGCGAGTTTCCGGCGTTTCCGGGACGGTGATTTCTGCCATGGAAGCCGAAGGCTTCGATCCGGCAAAACGCAAGCATGCTCCACTGCTGGAACAGATAACTGAGGCAATAGGCGATGATCCTAATCCCACACAGGAAGAAGCCCAGGACATTGTGCAGCAGAGTGTGTCATCCACGAAGCAACAGAAGGGGAAAGACACGATGTCTGAAGACGAACGGATCGTGCGGGGGCTGCGTCAGGGCATTCGCAGGTGGCTCAGAAACGTACCCGATACGGACCGTAAATGTGACTTGCTGGAGCAATCAATAGCGGAAGAATCTTTTGAGGTCTGGGGCGACCAGGACCCGTGGGGGCTCGACATTATTCCCAGACCCGGAGCAAGAAAGCTCGATGACCAACAATCTCAGGCGCTGGAGATGGCGGCGTGAAGATGTCTGCCATCGTCGGCGTCATGACGAGCTCGATTTCGACTATCGTGCAACGCGGTTTCAGAGACCGTGCGGGCTTGTGCCCGCACCGGGCTCAGTCGACTGTGGGCGGAGTAGGCACGATTTTCCCGCCGGAGCAGTGAATGCCAATTGATCCCGTTCCCGATCTCTTTCTTTATGCCACCCGGCTTCGCAGAATCGTCCAATCCACTGATGCGATAACTCAAGCCAGTGCCTTTGCTCAAGGCCGCAGCTACGGACTGAAAATCAAAACCCTCGCTGGCATGGCGAACTGCAGCGAGTCCACCGTCCGTCGGAGGCTCAGGCTTGTTGGAGCTCCCCAGCGGGACCAAATGGCTGCCTGACGACATTCCGTTTTCTAGCGTGGGCCAACGACCGGTTCAAGGTCTCGCCATGTTCCTTCGGCAAGACGGTTAAATTGCCGCGCGAGGCTTTTTGAGACTCGAACTCGACCTTCCATGCACCTCGATCGATCCGAACTCACCACAAGGGCATAAGTGGTTCGACCGACTCCAAGCCCGCTCGAAAGAAGGTTAACTGATGAACACAGTAACTACCAAAAAGGAAAGGCTAGCTGATGAGCCCTGAATACCTAAACGTTTCGACACTCGAGAAAACGAGTTGGCCGCCCACTGCACCTCCGCAACCGCCACCTAAGTTAGAGGTGCCCTCGGGGGATTTTCTGCTGACAACACGAGAGGCGGCCGTAATCTTGAAGGTTTCCGTCGAGGGCCTGAAAAAGTGGCGACAACGCGGGATCGGGCCTGCCTTTATCAAGTACCCCAACGGAGCAATTCGCTATCGGCTCAGCGACGTGCTCCAGTATGTAAGTGATTGCATGGTAGGAAGATAGCTTTGGAAAGAGCGGAAGTGCGGAAACTCGACTTTGGCAGCCCCTTTCTGTGCTGGATGATTGAGCTTGCCCCTGTTGTCAAGCCTGCGACAGGGCCTGGAACACCAACCGCCGTTTCTCAACAACGCCGCTTCGTGCGGCGCGCGAGAAGCGCCTAACCATCTGACCGAGATGCCTATGACCGGCGAAGCAGCACCCCAAATGAGCGCCGGCATGAGTCGGCCACCTCATTTGGAGATTCCTTTGGAACATCAACCACAACCCGCCAAGTCACCTGCCTTGGCAAACCAGGATCCGAAATTTGGTCAGTTTGAACCCTACGTGGACGAAGACGTCATCTCGCGCTTTCTTGATATCACTACGCGCCGTGTGCTTGAGATGGCACGCAGCGGAGAGATTCCTGCACATCCCATCGGTCGCGGCATCCGTAAGCAATGGCGTTTTCTCATCTCCGAGATCGACGCTCACGTCCGCCAGTTGAAGAAGCCTGGTCGTGCTACGATGGCGCCGGCAGTTCCCCGAGCCACAAGGAGAATCGCTTGATGGCAAAGGGATCAGTAATACAGAAGCAACGTGCAAACGGCATGACTTGGATTTTCCGGTTTCAAACCACACGGCCATCTGACGGCAAACGAGTCGAGAACACCAAGCCTATTGGTTTGGTAAAAGACCTCGGGGCGTCAGAGGCGGCTGCTTGGCGTGAAGTCGGGCGTCTGGGCTTAGACATCGAACCTAATCATTCAACCAACCAAACCACGTTCCGCGACCTGGTCGAGCACTTCCGCAACGTCGAGTTGCGGAAGTTGCGCGGCGTCAGGGTGAAAGCCGCAGAGACGGTCTCTACGCACGAGATCCTTTTGGACCGGTGGATACTTCCACGCTGGGGCGAGACGTTGCTGACGGATATCAAATCGTTAGCGATTGAAGCCTGGTTCGAATCGTTGATCAACCCGGGAGGACTGAAGTGGCCTTCGGTGGTGAAGATCAAATCGATCATGAACCAGGTTTTTGCTCATGCTCAGCGATATGAGTTGATTCCGGCGACTATCGGACAGGATGGCCGTCCCACCAACCCAGTCTTGCTGGCGCGAACGGAGTCAGCAAGTGAGTACGAAGCTATTGCCGTGTCCCCCGAACAGATGATCACCATTCTCGCCGAGCTCGACTTTCTCGAGACGCGGCTGGAATGGGCCCTGGCACTTCTTCATGCGGCGACCGCCCTGAGACCCGAAGAAGCCTTCGGATTGAAGTGGACGGATGTGGACTGGAAGAAAAATCTGATCAACATCCGCCGTGGCTGGTCAAAGGGAAAGGAGACGGCGGGCAAGAACAGGATCTCGATGACCCAGGTTGCAATGCACCCTGCACTAGCGGAGGCCCTGCAGCAGTGGCGCCGGGAGACGGTATATGGTCGGGACTCAGACTGGATCTTCGCGTCCAGGCGAGCGAAGGGAAAGAAGCCGCGCTCAGCGGGGGTTGCGGCGCAGGATTATTTGCGTCCTGCGGCCGTGAAAGCCGGTGTAATCGATGCTGAGTATCGGGGTCGGTTCGGCTGGCACAATCTTCGTCACTCGCTGGCGACGTTCCTCGCCGACAATGACGTAAGTCTGTCAGTGATTCAGCGGATGCTGCGTCATTCGAAACCAACAACAACCGCGATCTACACGCATCGCACCAACGGCGTTCAGATGGCAGCCCAAGCGAAGTTTCTGGACGCCATCAAGGTCACCTCGGCGCCAATCTAGAAGCCTTGGGTTGGAGCTTGGGTTGAGACTTTCAATCACGGACGCCGAATTTGGTTCTAAGTGATTGAAAGGATTGGTGGACCTGGCCGGGATCGAACCGGCGACCTCTTCCATGCCATGGAAGCGCGCTCCCAGCTGCGCCACAGGCCCACAATAAGAAAAGAACGGCGCTCGACCAACGCGCCTGAGGTATTCTCTCGCACGCCAGCAGCGTAGTCAAACCGCGAGGTCCAGATCTCGCACGCTCTTGACGCGCTATTGCTTCTTCAAGATCGCTGTCGCCGATTCATCTTCGTAGATCGCGTTCTCCAGCTTGTGCAGGTCGGCCAGCTTATCCGTGCCGACATACGGATCGGTCACCACGTACTCGCGCCAGTACCGGATGGTTGAGCCCTTCGCCTCGATTTTGCTCTTGTAACTGGCGAAGCCTACATCCAGCTGGGTTGCATCGGGAAGATCATCCACCGTGTAGCCGGGCGGCAATTGGATCTCGAAGGTGTCTTCTTCTTTGGTTGCTCCCGACAGCTCTACCGGAAGCTTCCGCTTGGCCCAGTCGAGGGTGATCGCCTTTTCGCCCAGCACGCGCGTACGAACCAGCACCAGAGTCCCGCTATGCTGCGCGTAGCCATTAGCAGTGACCTGATACTCCATGGTCAAATCTTTGTCGCGGGCTCCGACATTGCCAAACTTTACCTGCTGGACGCTGATGTTCTGCAGCGACGTTTCCAGGTAGTGGTCAAGCGCTTTCGATCGCTGGCTTTCATTCTCGTCAGACAGCAGCGCTCGCTGACGCGAGGCATGGGTTCCGGTAAACCGCTCGGTGACGCTGCCGGAGAGCGAGCCATCGGCCTGCAAGGTGAACGTGCCCTGGCGCTCGACCATATTGCTGCCGGGAGGCAAAACCGGCAGCCTGATGAGTTCGCCGCCTGCGGCCGTCACCAGCAACCCATAGCTTCCCTGCAACGCGGTCCTCAGATCGCCAACCGGTGTGTACTCATCGGTCGGGTCGAAGATGAGATACAAAGCACCGGACTTCGCTTTGACGACGCTGCGGTATTCACCCGAGGCAGTATTCGGCGGCAAAACAATCGCGAGAATCACGTGGTTGAAGTCGGACGCCGGAACATCGGGTTTAACCACGCCCAACTCGGTATGAACCAGCACGTAATCCGAATCGATACCGACGGACTTCAGCATGGCGCTGAGCAGCGTGACTTTATCTTTGCAATCGCCGTAGCGCATGCGATAGATGTCCGACGCCGGATGAGGCTGGTAGCCGCCGATGCCAATCTCAATGGCAACGTAGCGCACCTCAGTCTGCATGAACGAGGTGAGCGCGCGAACTTTGGCGTCGAAGGAAGCGGCATTCGCTGTTAACTGCTGCGCTTTGGAAGTTATCTCCGGATTGGCTTCGCGCCGGTCGGACACCAACTTGTAATACCAATTTCCAATCGCCTGCCACGAACCAAAATTCGAAGCCGCCGCGGGCTCGAAGAAGGCAACTTCCATATGTCCCGCCAGCGCGTATCTGTATGGGCTATGCCGCTCATCGGGAATCCCCGGCAAATTTCGGCACACCCATTCCCAGTGGCCCTGGCCCGCCTGCGACGCCTTTTCTGCCGGATAGTTGGCCCAACTATCTTTGTATTCCCAACCATTGGGAAGCTGCAGCGTGAAGCGGGCTTCATCTACAGGAACATTCTCCTGAAAGAACCACGACCACTGGTCCATCCACAGCTTTCTTTTTACGGAGTATTCGAACGCGACCACACTCCCGGGATTTCCCGCTGGAGCTTCGGCAAAGCGGTAGTGGATGTCGCTATACATTTCTCCATAGAAGGGACTCTGGTCGGCAAACTCCTTTTCCTTGATTTCGTACTGGTGACCCGAGTTGTCGATCGACCAGGCATGCAGCGACTGAATCTTCTCACCGGATGACAGGTAGGTTCCGAAGTGCGCCTCTTCCCTTCCCTGGGGCCGCAAGATACGTACTACGCGACGGTAGAGAACCTCCGCCTCTCCCGGGCCAGTCACCGTCACCGACTCTTCATCGAGCAGCACCACAGCGTTGGTGTCGGCAGGATATTGTCCCGGCGGCTTGGCCGCGGCCTGCTGCACCCAGTCCGGAGCACTGGCAACCGCCGGCCGAGCCGCACAGAGAACAGCCCCGAGGCTGATTGTCAGCAGCCCGAGGCTAGTTCTGCGCCACATGAGCCACCTGCTTTAGCAGCGCCTGCTGCTCGTCGCCCTGCTTTACCTTGTCATAGAACGCTTTCAAGGCTGTGTACTGGGATGGCTGGAAAACATAGGTATTGATGGCGAAATCGCGAATAGTAACGAGTTCGTTGTTCTCCTGTTTTCGCTCTACCTTATAGAGCGCATAGTCAACCCGCTCATTCTCGCTGGCCGGCAGGTTCTCAACCTGCAGGTTGCCGGGGAGTTTGATGCGGATGTCGTCGATTTTCCGGCTGGGATACTCCAGATAGATCGGATACTGCCGCTCATTGTGCGAGAACATCGCAGGACGGCCATACTCGAATAAATCGGTCGGCAACAAAACTCGTTTCCCGCCGGAAGACAGAATCGGAGTCGAAATTGTGTAATCGGTCAGGAACGGTCCTTCTGATTTCGTCCAGTCCGGCTGCTTGGTGACCGTTATCTCCGCGTTGGCCGGAAGCAGGCTCTTCATCTCATCTTCCAGCATCTTGGTTCGGCCCACATCATCCGTCTTCGAGCCTGCGATGCGATGAGAGATCGCCTCCTGACCAAAATAGGCGATGGCCACAATGCCTTCCACTTTACCGTCATCGTTTAAGGTCAGCCTGGCCACGCGCTTGGTAACAGCATTTGTATACTCCGGCGCAGGCGTCGGGCCAAGCTCGATTCCGTTTCCGGTTTCCCGCAGCCCTGCGGTGTCGCTGTGCGGCCAATATAACAATCCGTAGGGACAATACTTCGTGCCCGGATCGAGAAATACATCCTTGCCGCCGAGATTGACCACCGCCACATAGGAATCAAGCTGGTCCGTGCTGAGGTAGTCCTTGTCGAAGATGCCATCGCTGCGGTTGGTAACCCACATCGGGTAGGCCTGCATGCCGGCGGACCTGAGCATGGCGATGAACAGCAGAGTGAGTTCGTCTCGCGTGCCCGCCTGCTGGCGGAGTATGTCCGTCACGCCCCGCTCTTTCATGTCCAGCGCCTTCTTTTCCTGATCGCTGATCTGCGGCTTGTAACTCAGGTTGTCGAAGGTAGCGATATAGGCGTAAATCTTCTTCGTCTTTTCCTCGGGAGGATCACTGGGTGCCGTGACCTTCGCTACCGCGTCGGAAACTCCTCCATGCTTGCCCATGAAGTGCTCGACCGCCTCGCGCCAGTACTTGCCTTCCTCTTTCCAGTACTGGTCGGCGCTGCTGCCAGCCCCGTAGTAGAAGCGAACCGAATACTGGAACGGTCCGCTGGGAGGCATATGCTCTTCCTCAACGAACGCAGGCACGTTCGTCATCTCGAGATCGTAGATATTCCCCTGCGTGAACTTGACACTGTTGCCTTTCGGAAGTCTCCAGGTGTAGGCCACACCGGCCCGAACATTGTCATGCGTGGTTTGCACCAGTTTGGTATAGGCCACAAACCGGAAATGAACCTTCCGCTGAAAGAGTTCGTCTTGTACCACCCAATGCGGCGGGAGTAGTTCCTGGGAATGGTAGTCGACGGTATAGCGGTATTCCAGCACGCTTCCCACCTGCACATCGGGAAGCGAGAAGGCTTTTACCTGTTCCTTTAGTCCTTTTGCCTTGATGACCGTTTTGTCGAACGGCTTCCCGGTGAATTCCACGATGCTTCCATCGCTGTGGATGGTGCGGGCCTGCACGTCGGTCACGCCCACCTCGTTGCGCTTGTAGCGGAAGTATGGAACCTGCACGTCGCCATACTTCCTGCCGGCTTCGTTCAGCACCTTGACCCGAACGTAAACGTAGTGAGCATGCTTCAGGTCATCGTCCGTCTCTTGCCGGAAGAGGATGAATGCGGGGGCGCCCGGCTGCTCGGCCAGATCCTTCATTTGTAGTTCCGATTGGTCGATCGCGGCCCAGTCAGCAGCGCGCATAACTCGGGGAAAACTAATTACGGTCAGAAGGGCGAGCAGGCATAACTTCCCGGGGGAAGACATGGGTTCTCCTGATATGTGGCGTTAGTGGCGCAAACTAGCGCCTGTATAGCGCAGCAGAGTACCGGAACGCAAGGACTTTGACCGCTGGATACGACCTTCGTCGTAATATTTCCGTTGCCCTCCGGGAACTGGTACCAAACTGGGAATTTGGAACAAACGCCAACTCCCCGGAGTCTATTTATGTAATTCCTTCCCTTGCGGAGGAAGTGCGCCGCCATCGGGCGTCGCAAGGCCAAATTGCCGAGAGGAGTAGCGTCAAGAGCGATCCATCATCTCAGTTGTTACGGATTCGTGAACTGATTATGATGAAATTGACGCTGTGGGAACCATGGCGGGAGTAGCAACATTGAGCAACCTCGCTAGTGTGATCGGGGTCCGCACCCAGGAAGCCGCGATTGTGGCCGAGTTGAAGGCCGGATCGGAAACGGCTTACGAGTGGCTGATCGCACAGTATAGCCAGCCGGTGTACAGCCTTGTATACCGCATGCTGGACGACCCTTCGGACGCTGCCGATACAACCCAGGAGGTTTTCATCAAGGTTTTTCGAGGCATCAAGCGATTCAACGCCGACTCGAGCCTCAAGACCTGGATTTACCGGATCGCCTTGCACGAGGCCTCCAACCATCGCCGCTGGTGGTTCCGCCACAAACTACAGGAGACATCGATCGAGCCCCGGCTCGATGCCGATGAAGAACACTGCGTGGCGCTCAAAGACCTGCTGGTCGATGAGGGCAAATCACCTCTGCAGAACGTTTACGACGAGGAACTGAAAGCGCGCATCGAGGAGGAACTCCGGGCCCTCGACGAACCGTACCGGACGACCGTGATTCTGCGCGACGTTGAAGAACTGTCGTACGAGCAGATTGCCGAGGTGATGCAGACCTCGCTAGGAACGGTGAAGTCGCGCCTGGTTCGCGGACGCGATGCGTTGCGCAAACGTCTGGAACGGCATATGCCGGCCTTCGGTGTCACCAGTACAGCGAAGCGCCGCAAATCGGCAGGACCAAAACCTCTGGGAGAACAGGAACTCGAGGTGTTGCCATGAAATGCTCGGTTGCTCAGCGGCTCATGTCACCTTACCTGGATAACGCAGTAACGCGCAGCCAGATGACCCAGATCAATGAGCACCTGCGCGAGTGCTCTGATTGCTCGGCTGCCTACGAATCGTTGCGCCGAACCCAGAAACTGGTCGGATCTCTGGGGCGCAAGCCCGCGCCGCCCGAGGTCGCCTTGCGGCTCCGCGTCGCCCTGTCTCGGGAAATAGCGAATGCGCGACGCCCGCGCTGGAAGTACGCGCTGATCCGCTGGCAGGACGCGGTTAACACCATCATGGTTCCGGCCACGGCAGGATTAATCACTACCGTCATCATCTTTGGAATGCTCATCAGCTTCCTTTATCCCGGTCAACTCTCGGCCGCCAACGACGTTCCGACCGCGTTCTACACACCTCCGGAACTCCAGTTCGCGCCTTTCGAACTTGCCATGGGTGTGCCCAGCGCCGACTCCCTGGTGGTTGAAGCCTATGTCGACGCCAACGGCCGCGTACAGGACTATCGCGTCCTCGCCGGGCCGGAAGGCATGAAGGAACTGCCATCAGAGCTGAAGAACGTCTTGATCTTTACTACCTTCCGTCCGGCCACCAGTTTCGGTCGTCCGACTTCCAGCCGCGCGATCCTGTCGTTCTCGCGCATTCAGGTTCACGGCTAAAGGCCGCGATTTCTCTCGCGGACCTCCGGGAGAACTTCCCTCTACCTATTTGCCCAAATCCGATGTATATTGGCGCGATTCTGTAATCCCTAAGCCGCGACCAACACCAAATTGGCCGCACATGGAGATGCGATGCCGCTTCTGTGCGCGAGTGCGATGCTGCAAACTGAATTGCCCAACCCCGCAAGAATGCTGTTTGCGGGACCATTCCTGCTGTTCTGGCTGGTTCTGGTTGTAATTCTGCTTGCCGGCTTCTGGAAGATGTTCCTCAAGGCGGGACAGCCCGGGTGGGCATGCCTGATCCCCATCTACAACGTTTACGTTCTGCTGAAGGTTGCGGGACGGCCCGGCTGGTGGCTGCTGCTGTTCATTATTCCAATTGTGAACTTCATTATCAGCATCGTCGTCGCCATTGATGTCGCCAAGGCCTTCGGACAGAGCGCGATGTTCGGATTCTTCCTCAACTTCCTGCTCGGCGGTATCGGCTACGTGATTCTGGGATTCGGGAACTTCCGGTACCTCGGTCCGCAGACGCAAGCCGTGGCAGCCGGGGTCTGAGTTTTCATCCTGTAGAGCAGCACTTCAGGCGGTCAGTCAATTGGACGCGCTTTCTCCCGTTCCTGATTTGCGCCCCTTGCGCCTGAAACCGTAAACTTGTCTAAGCTGCTTCCCTGCCCAAATCGCTTCAGGAGGCTCGACTGAGCTTTTCTCTCCGGAAATTGATTCCCGCGCTTGTTTTGGCGGCGCTGCCCTGTGCCGCGCAGGGCCCCACCAAGGCTTCGCTCGACGTAAGCGAGACCATGTTCAGCATCGTCTCCGCCATCAACGTCTGCGGATACGATCAGGACCTGGCCTCCTCTTCGCCCATCCGGCTGCAGGTGCGCGCAGACATGGAGAAAGCCGGCGAGTCGCCGAAGGTTGCCGCCGCCGCCGAAGCCATGTGTACCTTCTACCACGATCATCACCAGTCCGACACGGCACATGAGCTGTCAACCTACGTTTCACTGGCGTTGAATGTCGGCAGCCCGCCGGACTTCACGCCCAAGTGGCAGGAGGCGGATATTCCGCCCGATGCGGCATACGTGCTGGGATTTCTTCCGCTGCTGAAGAACTACGCCGCGGCGGCCAATTTGCATTCCATCTGGCTGAAGCATGAGGAGCAGTACAACGCCCTGATTGAGCAGTATCACGATCCGGTGGCGAACATGATTATGGCCACTGACGTATACCTGCGCATGCCCATGTCGATCGATCCGGGCCGCAGCTACACCATTTATCTGGAACCCATGGGCGCGCCCGGCCAGGTGAACTCGCGCAATTATCGCGACGAGTCCTACTACATGGTGATTTCGCCCCAGGGCGACCATATCCATATTGAGCAGCTTCGTCATACGTATCTGCATTTCATTCTCGACCCACTGATCGCTCACCGGTTGACGGCCCTGGAGCGCATTAAACCGATTCTGGCTTCGGTGCAGCACGCTCCCATGGCGCAGGATTACCACGACGACGTAGGATTGCTGGTTATCGAGTCCCTGATTCGAGCCATTGAAGCGCGCACCCCACTTGACTCCAAGATGCCGGAGCCGCAGAGACTGGCGATGGTGAAGCGCTCCGAGGCGGAGGGCTTTATCCTTACCGGCTATTTCTACGATCAGCTTCGCACCTTTGAGAAGGGGGAGGAAGGGCTGAAAGACTCCTTCCCGGATTGGCTGCACGCCATCGACGTCGACACGGTGAAGAAGCATGCCAGCGAGATTCAGTTCGCATCCTCCGCCACGCCGGAGTTGATGCAGGCCCCCAAGCCCCCTTCGGAAACCAAGACCGAGCAGGCCGAGCGGGCTCTCATCGGGGGGAATCCGGCGAGCGCGGAGCAGCTTGCCAACGAAGCGCTGGCGGCGAAGGAGGATCCGGCGCGGGCCTACTTCGTGCTGGCGCGCGCAGCGGTGTTGAAGGGTAACATGCAGGACGCGCGCGACAATTTTGCCAAGTCCTTGCAGGTAGCGAAGGATCCACGCATCGCCTCCTGGTGCCATATTTATTTGGGTCGTATCCTCGATCTGCAGGACGATCGCGAAGCTGCCCTGGTGCAGTACAAAGCCGCCCTCGACACCGGCGATTTGTCGCCCGATACCAAGGCTGCTGCTGAGCGCGGGCTGAAGGCTCCCTATGAGCCTCCGAATGCGAAGCAGGAGCAACAATAGCGAAGGGCGCCGTTAACGGCGTCTGCGAGGTAGTCAGTTCATGAAACTCGTAACCCTAGTTCTCGTCGTGCTGCTCTCGGTCGGAGCGGTGCTGGCCCAGTCCGGCACTTCGCCGCAGACGGCCCCGGCACAGAACCAATCGGCCGCGCAAGGCAAACCGGCTCAGCCGACATCGCAACCGACATCACAGGCAGCGTCGCAGCCTGCGGCCACGGCTCAAGCTGCCCCGGCTTCCAAGCGGCTGCAGGCGAAGACCAAAGCGGAATTCGATGCGTACACCGCCGGAGCCGCCCTGACCGATCCCAATCAGGTGATGGTGGCCGCTGACCAGTTCGCCCAGAAATTTCCCACCAGCGAACTGAGAGAATTGCTTTACGTTCGGGCGATGAACATGTTTCAGCAGCAGAACGATGCTGAGAAAGAGATTGCAGCCGGACGCAAGGCCATCGCCATGGATCCGACCGATCCCATTCCCCGAATTCACGTCGCCTCAACTCTGGTCGAAATCACCCATGACAACGATCTCGACAAAGACGAACGCTACGCCGAAGCCATGAAGGACGCGCAAGCCGCCATCGACAACATCAATATCGGCTTGCAGATTCCGCCCAACGTCACCGAGCAGCAGGTTAAGGCAGTCAAAGACAACATCGTGGCCACTGCCTACGAGAGCATCGGCGTGGTGCAGATGAACAAGTTGGATTTCGCAGCCGCCGAAACCAGCTTCCAGAAGGCGGTCGATATC
The DNA here is from genome assembly GCA_963846815.1 of uncultured Acidobacteriaceae bacterium. Classification (GTDB taxonomy): domain Bacteria; phylum Acidobacteriota; class Terriglobia; order Terriglobales; family Acidobacteriaceae; genus CAVVDY01. The sequence goes on from CAWJXG010000001.1 coordinate 2,099,038, forward strand.
TCCAAAGATGAGCCGATGGCGCGCATCTATCTTCGCCTCTCGGTGGCGCAAGACAACGAGAAGAAATACAACGAAGCGCTGGTCAATGCGAATAAGGCAATGCAATACTCGCAGGACGGAACTGTCGAAAAGGCGCTGGCCAAGCAGCAACAGGCGCGTCTGGAGAAATTGGTGGGAGAAGGCTCCAACCCAAGCTTGCCCGGGCCCGGAGCCGTTCCGCCGCCTGCCCCTGCTCCCGGGAACCCCGCGACGATACCGGGAAATAACGCTCCTCCGCAGCCGCATTGATAATAAGTGGCGCTCTCGCAAGCGCATCGGATTCGGACTTGACCGAACTTTCACAACTGGAAGAAGCACTGGGCCACCATTTCGGCCGGCGCGATCTGCTGGAGCAGGCGCTCACCCACGCCTCGTTTGCGCGGGAGGCGGAAACGCATTTGTCCCTCAACGGCGGCGACGGCGGCCGGCCTGCCCTGGGCGACAACGAGCAACTTGAATTTCTCGGGGATGCTGTGCTGTCGTTTGTCATCAGCCAGGAGTTGTTCCGCCGCTTTCCCGAATATGCCGAGGGCGAACTTTCCAAGCTACGCGCTCACATTGTCAGCGCTCGCGAACTGTTACACCCGGCGCGGCAACTCGAAATCGGAAATTATCTGCGCTTCGGCAGAGGCGAGGAGAAGAGCGGCGGACGCAGCAAGAGCGCTCTGCTGGTGAATGCGCTGGAAGCGCTGATCGCGGCCATCTACCTGGATGCCGGGATCGAGCCGGTTCACCGCTTCATCGTGAAATCTATTCTTGAGCCGGAGCTTCAAGATCTGAGCCGAGTCGGTGCCAAGACTTTTCCCGTCATGGATTACAAGTCGGCACTGCAGGAGACCGCTCACGTCAGCGGGCGTCCCAAACCGCAATACACCGTCGTCGACGAGCAAGGCCCGGAGCACCGCAAGACATTCCATGTCGAGGTGCATCTTGGACCATCCAACGACGGTGACGCGGCGTTCATCTGCCGGGCCGAAGGCAATTCCAAAAAAAGCGCAGAGCAAAAGGCCGCACAGGAAGCCTTCGAACGCCTACAATCAACAGAGAGAGGTTCTCCGGCAGAAGCCACGAATCCCCGAGCCGAATCTTCCAAGCAGGCATGAGCGAGCTCCGCACCGAACCCGTATTGACCCCGATCCAGGACCCGCCGAAACCGGCTCCGCCGCCCAAAGCGGAGCGGCAGGTTCAGCACGTGAACTCGCTGCAGTCGCTGGCGATGACGGTGGTCATTGCGGTTTTTGTCGTCACCTTTATCGTGCAGGCGTTCCAGATCCCTTCCGAATCGATGGAACGCACCTTGCTCATCGGCGATTACCTGCTGGTCGATAAAGCGCATTATGGACAGTCGCATTTCTGGGGATGGCTGCTTCCCTACCGTCCTGTCAGGCGCCAGGACATCATCGTCTTCCGCTATCCCGTAAATCCGCAGCAACATTTTGTGAAGCGGGTGGTGGGAATTCCCGGCGACCACATACGACTCATCGACAAGCACGTCTATGTAAATGGAGAGCCGCAGCCGGATTCCTACGCGGAATTCAATTGGGCGCAGCATGATCGCTTTCGCGACAATTTTCCCGATGGCGGATTGCTCGGCGACCGTATCTCCGCGAAGTGGTTTCTGCAGGCCAATAAGCTGATCGAGGATGGCCAGCTCATCGTCCCGCAAGGCTATTACTTTGTGCTGGGAGACAATCGCGATGACAGCTACGATTCGCGCTACTGGGGGTTTGTTCCCGTGGAAAATGTCGTGGGACGCCCGCTGATTATTTACTGGTCGATGCCCCGCGATCACATTGATGATAGGGACTTATCGCAGTCTGATAGACTTTCCACTTTGGCCTACGGCCTGGTTCATTCATTCGAAGGTTTACGCTGGGACCGCATGTTCCACGTCCCACGTTGAAGCGCCGACAAGGACGATAAACGACACAATGGCTAGAACAACTCTGCCCGCCGCGAAGAAAACTGTCGACAAGAAGCCTGCGGCCGACAAGCCGGTCAAGCCGGAGAAGATCGAGAAGCCCAAGGAGACTACTCCGGAGTTCATCGCCTCCATTGCCGTCGTTCTTGTAACCGGCCTCTTTATCATTACTTTCATCATTCAGGCCTTCGAGATTCCTTCCAGCTCGATGGAGAACACGCTGCTGATCGGCGACCACGTCTTCGTCAACCGCATCATCTTTTCGCCAGAAACGAAGTGGATCAGGTCCCTGCTGCCTTATCGCAATCCGCGTCACGGCGACGTTTTCGTTTTCCTGTCGCCCTCCGAGCCCGGCCTGTATGTCGTCAAGCGGGTCATCGGGACTCCCGGCGACCATATCCGGCTGGAGGACGGCGTGGTCTATCGCAATGGAAAGAGGCTCGATGAGCCGTATGTCATCCGGCGCGGCGACTATAACGCATACCGCGACAACTTCCCCGATGTGCCCGCCAGCCCGTACGATGAGCTCTCGCCGGAGTGGCGACTGACTCTGTCGTCGCATATCCAGAACGGAGAGCTGGTCGTACCGCCCGACAGCTACTTCGCCATGGGCGACAATCGCGACGTCAGCCTCGACAGCCGCTACTGGGGGTTTGTGCCGCGCGAAAACGTAATCGGACGCCCGGAGTTCATTTACTGGTCGTTTGAGACGCCGCCGCGTGAGTACCTGCGCACTTCCATCGCCGATCGCATCAGCTTCTTTGTGCGCATCGTCATCCACTTCTTTGACCAGACACGGTGGTCCAGGATGTTCCACGTGGTGCACTAGTGGCCGCGTCCACGAGCCCGGAACTCTCCGCCGGGAAATTGCGCCGGCGCAGCGGCATAGTCTTGTGGTGTGTCCTGATCGTTCTGCTGCTGGCTGCGTTCATCCCGCCGTGGATCAACGTCAGCCGCTACCGCAACCGCGCCTCGCAAGCGATCAGCCAGGCTCTGGGACGTCATGTTTCCGCCTCCGGAATTTCGATGCGGCTTGTCCCCCGCCCCGGACTCGTGCTGTCGAACTTCGTGGTCGCCGACGATCCCCTCTTCGGCCCGGAAGACATGTTGCGCGCCGACACCGTAACCGCGTACCTGCGGCTGAGCTCTCTGTGGCGCGGACGCCTGGAGATCGGAACGCTTGAACTCGACAATCCCAGCCTCAACCTGGTGCGGCGTTCCGACGGACACTGGAACCTGGAAGAGCTCATTCAACGGACCGCGCAGGTTTCCTCCGCACCGACAGCAGCTCCCCGGCCGCAATCACGGCCCCGCTTCCCTTACATCGAAGCGACCGGCGGGCGGATCAACTTCAAGTTCGGCGAAGTGAAGAAGTCCTTCTCGTTCACCGATGCCGACTTCAGCTTGTGGCAGGAATCGGAATCCGAGTGGGGGCTGCGGCTGCGGGCCAAGCCCATGCGCACCGACCTGGCCTTGAGCGACACCGGCCTTCTCAAGCTGGATGGCCGCTTCCAGCGCGCCGATCAACTGCGCGACACCCCGGTAGTTCTCAAAGTTGATTACACCAAGGGCCAGCTTGGCCAGATCACGAAACTCATTTACGGCCGCGACCGTGGCTGGCGCGGAGGCGCCACCATAAGCGCAACCTTGACCGGCACTCCGGCCACGCTCGGTGTCGTTCTCGATGCTCAGGTGGACGACTTCCGCCGCTACGATATCTCTCTCGGGGAGTCCTTGCGCTTGCGCGCCCACTGCACCGGCACCTACTCCTCGCAAGGAGACACGCTGACCGACATGGTTTGCGAGTCGCCCATCAACCCCGGCGTTCTGCGGGTGAGCGGCAATGCTGCCGATTGGGGCGCCGACTCCTATCAGATCGCCATCACCGCGCAGCAGGTTCCAATGGACCGTATCGTCGCCTTTGCGCGCCACTCCAAGAAGGACCTCCCTCCCGATCTGAACGCCACTGGAGAAGCCGATGTCGCCTTCGAGGTCCGCAAGTCGGCAGACAAACCGGTGTCCTGGTCTGGAGGGGGACGGGCGACCCAATTGGCGCTGCATTCCGGCGTGCTGGGCAAGGAACTGCAAATCGGCGATCTGGAATTTGCGGTACCGGGCAACGCGGTGGCTAAGCCGGCACCGCACGGTCGTCACAAAAAGCCTCAGCCGCAGGTCGCCCTGGCCACGGGATTCACCCTGGTGGTCAAGCCTTTTTCGCTGCCCATGGGAGACGTCTCTCCGGCCATTGCCGGCGGCTATGTGGATGAAGAAAACTACCGCGCTACCATCAACGGACCGGCTGAGCTGACACGCCTGGTGCAGGTGGCGCGAGCCCTAGGAATTGGCACGCCCGGAATAGGATTAGCCGGAAAAGCTGAAGTAGAACTTCAACTAGCCGGAACTTGGGCAGGCTTCTCCGCGCCCACTACCTCAGGCCAGCTCCAGATTCAGGGTGTGACCGCCGAACTGCAGGGCGTCAACGAACCGCTGCACATCGATTCCGCCAAAGCCTCGCTGTCCAATCAGAAAGTCAGCGTGAGTTCTTTCTCCGCAAGTTTCGCCACCGGGCCCACGGTTACGGGCAGTGCCAGCTTCCCGGTTCACTGCACCAGTCCTGAAACTTGTATAGCGCACTTTGACCTGCATACCAATGAGCTGTCGCTGGCGCGGGTTAATCAGTTGCTGAATCCCGCTGCCCGTTCACAGCCCTGGTATCACTTGCTCGCCATCTGGCAGCAACACCAGGATGCTCTGCTGAAGCTGCACGCCGATGGAGACTTCGACGTGACGCACTTTCAGTTGGGGCGCCTGCAGGCCGACAACCTGCATGGCCAGGTGAAGATGGATGCTGGCAAAGTCACCCTGGATATTCTCCGTTCCGACTTGCTTGGCGGGCATCACAATGGCCATTGGACCGGCGACTTCACCGTCTCCCCGCCAAGATTTGAAGGCGGCGGCGGACTGCAGAAGGTTTCCATGGACCAACTCTCAACGCTGATGCACGACAACTGGGCGACCGGCCAAGCGGCGGGCAGATATGCCATCGTCATGCAGGGCAAGGAGGCTGCCAGCCTGCGCGACTCGGTCACGGGATCGCTCGACTTTACCTGGACCGGAGGCTCGCTCCGCCACATCACGTTGCAGGGTCATCCCGCTCCCGCCAGCTTTTCCAGTCTTGCCGGTGTTTTGCAGATTGGCAAAGGCAAGCTGGCCTTTGACAACTGCAAACTGAAGATGAATGGATCCGAGTACGACGTCACCGGCACCGCAGCGTACGACACTAGTCTCAATCTGAAGTTGCAGCCTGCCACCGGAACCGGCTACACCGTTGCGGGTTCTATTGATAAGCCTCGCGTCGAAGCCCTGCCCGCTTCGCCGTCTGAGGCAAAGATGCAATGAAGCGCCCTCATACTCTCCGGCTGCTTTCGATTTTGCTCCTGGCTGCCCTTGCCGCTTTCGCGCAGAACCAGCACAGTGCTGCCTACCGCAGCATGGAGCAGAAGATTGCCTATCTCAAGACGAACGCAGAGCGCGAGCATCCCAGCTCAAGGCCGACTGAAATTACGCAGGACGAGGCCAATGCCTACTTCGCCGAAGGCGGCGTCAAGATGCCGAAAGGCGTTACAGCGCTGAAGGTGACGGCGCAACCGGGCACGCTTGACGGCCACGCCAAAGTCGACTTCGACACCATCACTGAGAAAGCGCGCTCCAAGAACCCGCTGCTGGGCGTCTTCGCCGGAGTGCATGACGTACACCTCATCGCCCAGGCCAGCGGCACCAAAGGCACCGGCACGATTACCGTGCAACACGTCTATCTCGATGACGTTGAAATTCCGCCGATGCTGCTGCAGTTCTTCGTCGAGCGGTATCTCAAACCGAAGTACCCCAATGTGGGACTCACCACGACTTTCAAGCTTCCCCTGCGCATTGACTCCGCCGCCGTGGGAAGCGGGAAAGTGGCGCTGGTGCAGAAGTGAGCTGATCTATGCAAGAAACACAGCGGGAAGGACAAGGATTCCCGCCACGGTTCCGAGCTGAAACTGACCTCATCAACTCTCATTTGGAATTCCTCCGCGAGGGTGGACTACGGTCCCTCTCCTAACCTGTTCTCCCAGAAATTTTCAGCGGGAAGCCACGCTACTTGTTTCCCAAACATCAACACGGGTTTCACGTACGTTCGCTCGTTGCGTCCGAAAAGGTCGCGCCAACCTTCACTACCAGGAGAGAACTCTTGAAATCCCAATTGCCTGCTGTCAGAGCTACCTTCACAATCGACTGGTCACCTCTTGCAACCACGCTCCTCTCGGGAATTCTGATGTGCGCGCTGTCGCTTCCTGTCAACGCCGCTACTCAGTGCGTCAACCCGGGCGGGACGCAAGGCTGCTTTGCATCGATCAACGCTGCTATTGCGGCATCGGCCCCCAATGACACAATCAACGTGTGGGCAGGGACCTACACCGAATATGTCGTCATCCCCAAACCGTTGCATATCATCGGCGCAGACCCTGCCACCACAACGGTGGATGCCACTGGTTCGCCTAACGGCTTCAACATCGACGGGCTGGATAACCCCGGGCTGGCCAACGTCAGCATTCGCAACTTCACGGTGCAGAACGCAAACTTCGAGGGGATTGTCGCAACCAACTCCTCTTTCCTGAACATCTCGAACAATAATGTGATGAACAACGACCGCAATCTCAATAACGGTCAGTGTCCCGGCTTGCCGCCGTGGGAAACGGCGGAAGGCATGGACTGCGGGGAGGGCATTCACCTGAACGCCGTGGACCACTCGGTCGTAGCCTCAAACAACGTTGCGGCTAATGCAGGCGGCATCTTGCTGTCGGATGAGACGGGAGTAACCCACGACAATCTCATCTCCAAAAACAACGTTCACGACAACGCCTACGACTGCGGCATCACCCTGGCTTCGCATCCTCCGGCGCAGTTCGTGCCGCAGGACAATCCCTACGGACTGCAGCACAACACTATCTACGGCAACACGTCAATGCACAACGGTTCGTTAGGTGAGGGCGCAGGCATAGGTATCTTCGACGCCGTACCCGGCGCCTCGAACAACGGCAATGTGGTGGTGGGCAACATCGTGGTCGACAATAACCTCCCCGGTGTGGCCCTGCACGGACATACTCCGGGACAGGGCTTGAACGACAACATGATTGTCGATAACGCAATGGCCAATAACGCTGCCGACACCCAGGACGCCTTCACTCCGGGTCCTACGGGAGTCAACGTCTTCGGCGTCAGCCCCTCCAGCGGAACCGTCGTCGCACTAAACACTTTCGATAAGGAACAGGTGGACATTGCCGCACGCATTCCTGGTGAGGTCTTCGCTACATTGAATAACCTGCCTGCGTACGGGCTGAATGTGGGAGTGGGAGATTTCAGCTACGGCCCGGTGAATGCCACCTCGAACTGGTGGGGCTGCCCGGACGGCCCGTTCCACGCCGGATGTTCCAACGCCATCGCCCCCAGTAACGGGCTGATACTGTACAACCCGTGGCTGACTTCGGAATACGCTGCGGGAGCGAACAAAAAGAAGTAGCGGAAGATCGGCACGAACACGGTACTACGCCCTGTCCGGTGCCCTATTCCGCCTTTCTTCGGCGGGGTGGGGCATTTATCGATGCGGCGTCACGGCTCCTCCGCCCGCGGCATGGCGCCCGCCAGCAACAGAACGGCACCGCAAAACATTAGGGTATCCGCCATGTAATTGAGGCCGTTGTCGAGGCTGGCGCGCTCCACCACTGCGATCGGCACATAGACCGCCAACTCCACGAAGAGCACCGTCAAGCCCAGCCACGTCGCTGCAGCACGAGTCTGCTTGCCAAAAAGCAACAAGATGCCCGCGACTGCATAAACCGCGGCCGCCACGTAGGTCCAGATGGCGTGGCCGAAGACATACGTGGGAGTCAACGGCTCCAGCGGAACGCCGGGGACGTGATCGCCGTGCAGAAATTGCTCGAAGCTGAAAAACAGTACAGGCATGGCAACAAAGTAGCGGGCAATCGTCGCCATAACCTGTCCGGAACGCTTGCGCCAAGGCCCGCTGAGGCTGGCTGCGAGTGCCAGAGCGCCGCCGCTAAACGATGTCTCGCGTAAGGCGATGGTTAGAAATATCCGATTGTGCGGATGACGCAACGTAGCTGGGATGTACATCAGCGCCACAAACAAGACAAACGTCAGGGCGACCAAACTCGCCGCAAGACGCGTCTGAATCCCTGTCACCAGGCTCAGTGCGGCGGCGATAAAACAGGCGCCTACGAAGTACACCCAGAACAGATGCCCGGGAATCCACTTCGGAATAATCGACGCGATCTCTTTCGTCAAGGTGAAATGTTCGGTGCCGAAGGCGGCGAGTGGCGCCGCGTAAAAAAGCGGGCCGAAGAGAATCAGCTTGTCGAATCCTCGCGCCCTTTGCCAGTCGCCGCGCAGAAACATCCCGACCAACCCGACGGCAAAAATCACTCCAAAGACGAGATACGACCAGATCACTTCGCTGGGAATTGCCGCCGATGCGACGAGCGCCGGCGAACTTACGAAGCTGCTCCCCAAGATTTCCCCCCTTGCGCTCCAGCCCCGTGGAACGTCCCGATGTCGCGGATTTTACTACGCTTCGGTCACGGCATCGACGGTAGGTGCGCCTGAAAATTAAGTTGTAGCGTCGGCGAGGCGTGGTACACTTCTGCGCCAACGACTCGCAGGGGGACCCGGTATGACAGTCCAGCAGCAGATCCCAGCGTCGATTTTCGGCATAAACTTACGAACGAGAACAGCGCCGCTTTTCCCCTTGGCCATCCTGGCGGCAATTCTCTCCATCGTCCCCATCGCGCCGGCACAAACGCTGCGCATCCTTCACAACTTCACCGACACGCCGGATGGAGCCAATCCGTCGGGACGCTTGAGCATCGATCGTTCCGGAGCGCTATATGGCACGACCGAGGCTGGAGGAACCGAGTATGACGGAGGACAAGGAATCGTCTTCAGGATGTCGGCCCAGGGCGAGACTTGGACAATCGCTCGCCTCTACACCTTCACCACTGGTTCTGATGGGATTGATCCCTCCGGAGTCCTGTTTGGCCCCGCTGGAGTGCTCTATGGAACCACTACTAATGGCGGTACGGTTTACACTTTGCGTCCGTCGGCTACCATTTCTGCGACATTGCTGCCGGCCTGGAACATCACATGGCTATACAGCTTTCCCGGGTACGACTACGCCTACGGCGACGTGATCTTCGACGCCGCGGGCAATATCTATGGTGTGACGCGGACGGGAGGAGGCAGCAACGGTTGCCCTCGTGGCTGCGGATTGGTGTATAAGCTGACGAGAGCCGGCGGCATCTGGCTAATGACGATCCTCTATGTCTTCCAGGGAGGCGCGGACGGCGCAAACCCGAATGGAGTAGCATTCGATTCCGCCGGCAACCTGATCGGCACCACCATCAACGGAGGGAACAATGAGGCGGGAGTGATTTTTCAGCTTACGCCTTCCGGCGATAGCTGGAACGAGAGCGTGCTGTACAGCTTCGACTGCTACAACGGTGGAGGCTGCGAGCCCGCTGCTGGTCTAACTCCCGATTCTGCAGGGAATTTCTATGGCAGCACAATTTCCGGTTCCGGCTACAGCGGCGTCATTTTTGAGTTCGCGCACTCGAACAACGGGTGGACGTACAGCGTGCTGGCCAACATACCGGGCAAGTATTACGGCGGACCGTATGCTCCCTTAACGCTGGATGCCCAGGGAAATCTGTACGGCACAGTCGCCAACCTTGGATTGAGCAACCCGGGAGCGGTCTTCAAACTGACCCACATCGGCGGCGGATGGATGTTCACTTCGTTGCACGACTTCACGGGTCCTCCAGACGGCAACGTGCCCATGAGCACCGTCACGATTGCGCCCAACGGAAAGCTCTACGGCACGACCTATCACGGCGGCAATTGTTGTGGCGGTCTCGGCGCGGGGACTGTCTGGGAGCTCACGCCGTAGTTGGTGCGCGGGCATGCTGGCCGACTCGACTCCCGGTTGAACAGATCGAAAGTCCAAAGCGATTGCAGGCACTAACGTTCAATTTGGCAACAGTTGAGAGCGCAGAAGAACTCCATCCGCGAAGCGGACACGAAAAGCCCACCCAGCAAGAAGCATGGGTGGGCATAGGATTGTTGAGAGCGATTTACGCGGCGCGCTGTTCTCCGGACAGGAAAACGTCTTTCGCGCCTGCGCTTTCGAGGATGTTCCGCGCAGTGTGTGCCGTTCCCACACTGTCGCAATGAACAGAAACCAGGATGCGGCCGCGCTTGATCTCTTCTTCGTAGCGCTTGGCCTCAAGCTCAGGAACGCCAAGACCGATTAACGCGCCGGCAATACCTCCGACTGCACTACCCACGCCGGCTCCCGCCAGAGCTGCCACAATGGGACCGGCGGCAAGCAACGGGCCGACGCCGGGGATGGCGAGCGTTCCGATACCAACCAGCCAGCCGAGCGCGCCTCCAATGACAAGGCCGGTGCCGCCGCCGGCGAGAGCGCCTTCCGGCGCCTTGGTGTTCTTCTCGATGGCGAACTCCTTGTTCAGGTCGCGGTCGGGAAAGATGACGGAGATATCCCGGCTGTTGAAGCCCTCGTGACGCAGCTTGTCGACCGCCTTCTCGACGTCGTCCCGCGCTTCGAAGGTGCCGTAGACGCCGGTGGGCCGGGCTCCGATGGTGGTCAATTCGGCATCGCTTATGACTGCAGAGTTGGGTACAACCGTGCGCGTTTCAAGGCGCGGACCGGAAAACGCATTGCGCACCCGCTCGCGGAAGAGCGCCAGCCTGGCGCTGGTGCGATGCTGGGCAGGATCGACATCGTAACCCCAACTGCGGCGGTACTCGGATTCGTATTTCGCCATCGCCGCGTCCGAGGCCATCACGTTGTCGTTAAATTCGGGCAGCGTTTCCACGTCGCTCGGTTGCAGGTTGGCATAGAGATCGTTGCCGTCGCCATAGGCATAAACATCATCGGCGGGCAGCAGAAAGCGGCGCGACTTCAGCCAGCCGCTTTCCACCAGCAGATAACGCAATTCACCTGTGCCGCCCTGCACCAGCGCGTCGTCGATAGTGCCAAGCTTCTGGTCGCCGGGTCCGTAGACGTTGGTTCCGCGAAGGTCGCTCAAATAGTCGCCATCCAGCTTACTTACTCTGCGCAGCATTGTTTGCTCCGTTTGTTTAGGGGTTCCGTCGTCATTAAGAATCAATGAGAGTGCAGTCGAGTTGCTTTCTACTGCGACAGCAATCCATACATATCCAGTTCCGTTCCCGTTCCTATGTAGACGTGGCCATCGGCGACGGTAGGCACGGCAAACTTGATCGCCATGCCGGCCTGGTCGCGCGTTCCAGCCTGGGTGCTGTCGTAAAGCTCGGTCGACAAATTTTTGGCATCGTAGGCGCGCAGGATAGCAGCGCCTCCGTTGGGATAGGCGGTACTCTCGATTTCCCACAGGACGGCATCGGAGGAACCGTTCGCCGACAGCGATGCGGTTGCGCCGTGGACTCCGTAGACCTTTGTACCTTTGGATATTGGGGTGGTTGAGATCAGCCCCGTGGAGCTATCCCAGTTGTAAGACTTCACCACGTCATTTGCGCAGTGGTAGTAAAGAATGCCATTCCAGAAGGTGGGCGTGTCGTACATATTGTCGAATTCGGTTACGCCGGTCTGGACCTCCTGGATGACATGGTCGGTGATCTGGAATTCGCCCATGTCGTCACGGTCGAGTACGAAGATTCGCCCGTCCTTGCCGCCGCCGATGAGCTCATGCGGGTATTGCGAGGAATTATCGGGCATGACGATGTCTGCGCCGGAGCCGAGGTCGGCATCATTCTCGCGCAGATAACCGTCGTTGGATGGCTTAAAGTAGTCGAGCAGCGAGAGATCGCTCGCCTGCAGCCGGATGAAAGAGTTGTTATATCCCGGCGCAGGGTCTCCGAAGTCGGTTCCGGTCATGATGTAGAGGTCGCCGGTGTTGTCGTCGATGGCCGGGGCTCCGCCGCCGCCCCAGATGCTTCCGCCGGCGCCGTCAGCAGTGTCGTTGTAGATGGCCGTCTGCTGCAGGCTCGATTTATCGTAGGCCAGCACCCAGCCGTGCTTGCAATGCGAGAAGCTTATATAGACTGCATTCGAAGATGGGTCGAGGGCCAGACCGCTTCGCTGATAGCAGGAGTCCTCCAGCGTGATCTCGCCATTCTGGCTGTCGTAGCCGGTTCCGGGAACCTTGCCGGTGACCACCACAGGGCCGCCAAATCTCTCCTGCCCGGTGGCAAGATCAAGAGCGTGCAAACGATAGACCTTCTTACTACTTTCCACTCCTTCGGTGAGCACGTACATGGTGCTTATGCTGCTGTCGATGACCGGCGTGGAGGTAATACCCAGCAAGGGCTCGATACCGAGTTTGTCGTTAATCGGAACGGCAGTGCCTAGATGCTGCTTCCACAGGGCCGAATCGGAGAGGTCGTTCGCGTCGAAGGCGTAAACCGAGTCGTTCTCAGTGGCAACGAAGACGACATTGTGCTGCACTCCGCCAATCTTCAGGTTGGGAACATAGAGCGGTTGAGCGTAGATTTGTCCGTCGACGGGAAATGCCGCAATCTTGCCGAACTGATTGGAGTTCACGTTGTCCGGATTCAACGTGGTCTCCTGCACGTTGGCGCCGTCACGCGCGTCATCGTTGTGATAAGTGAGTACTGGGGTGACCCCGGGCGGAGGCGTGACGATCGAGGCACTAGCATTCACGCTGTAGGTGGGCAGCGCGACGGCGGTCGCGGTGACGGTGTGAGTACCGTTGTTCGCTGGGGCGGTGTACATACCCTGTACGGTGATTGTGCCAACGGAGGAATTGCCTCCGGTGACTCCGTCCACCGACCAGGTCACGCTGTTGTTCTGGAGTCCCTGCACCTGCGCCGTGAACTGGCGGGTTCCCTGGGGAGCGATCGATGTCTTCTGCGGATAAATGATCAGGCTGGCGAGGGTTACCGCGGCGCTGGCCTGCTTGGTGGAATCGGCGACACTGGTAGCAGTAACGGTGTGAGTTCCTGCACTGGAGGGCGCAGTATACAAACCCGCGGTGCTGACGGTTCCCACTGCCGAATTGCCGCCGTTAATGCCGTCCACTGACCAGGTGACGGCGGTGTTCATCGTGCCGGTTACGGTAGCCGTGAACTGCTGAGTTGTACTCACAGCCATAGTCACGGCCGTAGGGGAAATCGCCACGGTGATCACAGGCGGCGGAGGAGGATTGACCGTCACGGCCGCGGTGGCTGACTTGCTGGAATCCGCTACGGAAACTGCCGCTACCGTGACCTGCATCTGCACATCAGTTGCAGGGGCGGTATAGAGTCCAGCAGTTGAAATGGAGCCGACCTGGGAATTGCCCCCGGTAACGCCGTTCACTTCCCAGGTCAGGGCAATGTTCTCCGTCCCGGTGACCGTGCCCTTGAACTGTTGCGTGGCGCCGGCGGTGAGAGTCACGGACGCCGGTGTAACCGAAACGGCAATGGGCGGCGGTGGCGGAGCCTGGCTGGTGCCCCCGCTTCCGTTGTTCCCTCCACTGTTCGTTTGTCCTGAATTGTTAGTTGCTCCACCGCAACCGAAGGCAAAGCAGAGTAGAAAAGCACACCCAAAAAGTCTCAGCGAAAGAGGACAGCGGCGTAACATGGGCCCCCGACGGTGTCGAGCAGTTTATCTGTCGTGGTAGATGACGCGATTCAATGCTGCTGTTGCTTCCATGCGCATAGAGTGGCAAGTAGTGTATGGGAAAAATTCATCTATGCATTTATGGCTTCGAGGAGAAGTCATTCCAGCAAAGCTTCAACTCTGGCGGCGTGACCGGAAGCATAATCCAGGCGTGTATGGCGGGGAATCAACGTGACCCCTGGTGCTTCTGTTAACGGGGTGTAAACGGCCCCGCAGGAGCTGGGCAGGAGCGAAGCCGCCCGAGGCGCCGCAGGTGGCGCGAATCCCGAGTACGCCGGGCAGCATCCACATGCTTCGAGGATTTCATGGGCCCTATTGATTTACTTTCCCACGACCTGACTTCGGAAACGCTTCTGCAACAAACTTCATCCGCCAGTCCTGACCAGGGATTGCTCGATACCTATTCGCGCGCGGTGGTCAGCGCGGTGCAGCGGATCAGTCCGGCCGTGGTACACATCCAGGTCAAGCAACAGGCGCGTGGCCGGCAGGCCGAGGGTTCGGGCTCGGGATTCCTGTTCACTCCAGACGGCTTCATCCTCACCAACAGTCACGTGGTTCATAACGCGTCGGAGGTCTACGTCACCACCGAAGCCGGTGAGCGTTTTGCGGCGGAGCTGGTGGGGGACGATCCCGATACGGACCTGGCGGTGGTGCGCAGTAGCGGGACGACGACTGCGGTTCCGCTGGGGAGTTCGCGCAAGTTGGCCGTTGGACAGCTTGTGATCGCCATTGGCAACCCGTTTGGTTTCCAGCATACGGTGACGGCCGGCGTAGTCAGCGCACTGGGACGTACCATGCGCTCGCGCTCGGGAAGGCTGATCGACGGCGTCATCCAGACCGACGCCGCGCTGAATCCGGGAAACTCCGGCGGCCCGCTGGTCGACTCGCAGGGACAGGTGGTCGGCGTGAACACGGCCACCATCATGGGCGCGCAGGGGATCTGCTTCGCCATTGGCGCCGACACAGCCGAGTTCGTAGCTTCGCGCCTCATTCGCCATGGACGCGTGCAGCGAAGCTATATCGGCGTGATGGGGCAAGGCGTGCCGCTGCATCGCCGCCTGGTGCGCTACTACGATCTGCCGGGGGAATCAGGATTGCTGTTGCTGAATGTGGTGGAAGGCTCGGCGGCAGAGGCTGCCGGGCTGCGCGAGCGGGACGTTGTGATTCGCTTCGCCGGACATAACGTTTCCGGAGTAGATGATCTGCATCGCCTGCTGACGGACGAGCGCGACGGGGTGCCCTGCGAAGTCGAACTGATTCGGGGAACGGAGTTGTTGAAGGTGACCGTGCGGCCGCGTCCACGCGCCGAGTGAGTCACAGCCGTGGCTTGCAAAAAATGAAAGGGGGTATCTTCCCTGCGGAACCGCCGCCGTTTTACCAGCACAGCTTACTTAACTTCTGTTGCTTGCGGAACGCGACCCTCGTGGCTCGGTCCGTCGTAGTCGTCTTCAAATTGCTGGTCGAGGGCGGCCCGCTTGCGCCGCGCATGAGAGACGGGATTGGCTTTGCCCGTCACCGTGTGGCATCTTTCCCCTGGTTTTGCGCCGCACACGGGACATTCGAAATCTGTCGCGTTCATGCTGCTAGTTTACGCTAAACGGCTACCCCTCGAACGGCTTTCATTCTCCCCGATGAACGTAACCATTGCGCGGTACCCAACTGATAAAGGTGAGCGACAACAGTCACAGGAGTCGTGCCCCCGCGCTTCCAACTTCCCGGGCCGTCCCGCCTGACCTCATAGGGGCGAGGGTATCTGCGCGTCGGTGTCGCAGGGCGGATGAGTGGCGATGCCCACATGCAGGTATTACTTCGCGAGGGAGGGCACGCAAGTCGAGTGCCTGAGCGTGAACCTGTCGCTGACAAAAGTATTACAGTCCCGCACTGCTTAAGTTGTTAGTCTGAAATTGGCCAGTGCGAAACGCGCCTTTTCGCGCCTGCCCAACAAAACATCCTCAAGGACAAAATGGTTCGCAAAGACAAACTCAACACCTCGACTGCCATCGTCATGGCGTTATTCCATATCGGCGCGGTTGTCGCGCTATTCATGTTCAGCTGGAAGGCGTTTTTCGTCGCGCTCCTCCTGTACTGGATGGCGGGCAGTCTGGGAATCGGATTGGGCTATCATCGCCTGCTGACGCATCGCGGCTTCAAGTGTCCGAAATGGTTCGAGTACTTCCTTACCGTCTGCGGCTGTCTGGCGCTGGAGGGCGGACCGGTCTTCTGGGTAGCGGTGCACCGGCTGCATCACCAGATCACCGACAAGCCGGGCGATCCGCATTCGCCGCGCGACGGCGGCTTCTGGGCGCACATGGGCTGGATCATGAGCGGCGAGAGCCTGCACAACGCCAACGGCGACAAATTGCTGCCTTACGTTCCTGACCTGCGCAAAGACAAGTTCCACATGTGGATCAGCAAGTATCACTACGTGCCGATGATCGTGGTTGGCCTGTTGCTGCTGGCCGCCGGGGGATGGCAGATGGTGATGTGGGGTATCTTCCTGCGCACGGTATTCCTGCTGCACTCGACATGGTTTGTAAACTCTGCAACTCATATGTGGGGCTCGAAGCGTTTTGCTACCGATGACGATTCGCGCAACCTGTGGTGGGTGGCATACCTCAGCTTCGGCGAAGGGTGGCACAACAATCATCATGCACATCCGCAGTCGGCGCGGCACGGGTTGGCGTGGTATGAGTTCGATCTGAACTGGTACGCGATCAAAATGTTTTCCTGGCTGGGGATAATTTCCGACATCAAGCTGCCGAAGCTGCGTTCGGCGCGCATCCAGCCGATCGTGACGCCGGAAGCAGCGCAACAAGCGCTGGCTGGGGCAGCCCTGGGAGACTAAGGATCGTCCACAGTTCTGAAAGTCATATAAGTGGATGCCCAGGTTAGGCCAACCGAAGGCCGAACCTGCGGCATCCAGCATCTTCCTGATGACTGCAGGAATGCAGCTCAATTTAGGTTCCCTGAAGATTAATACCCACCCACCCACCCAACCATCAGGAAACAGAGACCGTCGACGTAGCAATCCAATTCAAGCCTGGTGAATGACTACCGCGACAGCGGTGCCGGCTCATCATACCGTGGTTGGCTGTCCCTGCTCCGCATCAGGTATATATTATCGGGACCAAACTAAGGGATCACACTACGTCTCGCAAAGGAAAAGGTGTATGAAATTCCCATGGTATCTCCCCGTGTTGCTTGGATTACTGACGGTGTTCGGGACTGGTGCACTCGGCCAGAGTTCCAATAAACGCGGTGCAAATACGAATGAAGCGCAGATCAGAGCCTTGTACGACCAGTGGGCGAGGGCTTTTGAAGCCCGCGACATCGATGCCATCATGGCGCTGTATGCACCCGGGGTAGTTGCCTACGACGTGGTGCCGCCGCTGCAGTACAAGGGCCGCGATGCCTATCGCAAGGATTACCTGGAATTTCTAGGCCAGTACGACGGTCCTGTTCACGTCGAATATCGCGACATGCAGATCTTCAGCAGCGGCGATGTCGGATTTATTCACGCCTTGGAACGATTCACGGGAAAAATGAAAGATGGTCAGCAATCTGACATGTGGCTCCGTGCCACCAGCGGCGTCATCAGAGTCGATGGCAAGTGGCTGATCGTCCACGACCATATCTCTGTACCCGCAGACTTCGATACCGGAAAGGCCGTATTGGATCTTAAGCCTTAGCCTCTGCCATGTGCCCGATACAAGCCATCGTTTGGCTTGAGTGGGATCTTCGGGTCGGAGCTCCGGGTGCCCACTTGCCGGGCCAGTCCGCCGGACGAAACAACCGGAAGCCTGGCACGGGAGTGCCGGGAAAACGTCCCCCCAGAAATCCTGAGCCCCTTCACCGGGGCTCACAACAACCGCCGATTTTGCGGTTGTTGGCGTGATTGGGGGCGGCACTGTAGCCCCACATTTGCCCAAGAACTAAGGGTTATGTTGTTCGGGGTTGAAATGTAGTGGATGCCCGGGTTAGGCCAACCGAAGGCCGAACCCGGGGCACGCATTATAGAAGGGCGCCCCTTTCGGAGTAGTCTGCAGTAGCTGTGAGAAGCAGAAACTGCAGCGACACGAAAGGAACACCCTGATGAATAGCATCAAGTATGTCGGGCTGGATGTCCACCAGAGCACCATCAGCGCAGCCGTGCTGAACGGCGACGGCAAGCTGGTAATGCAGTGTGTGCTCCCCACCCAGGCGCGCGCCATCCTAGATTTCTTCCACGGCCTGCGTGGAACTCTGCATGTCACCTTTGAAGAAGGCGCGAGCGCGGCGTGGCTTTACGATCTGCTGGTGCGGCGGGTGGCCAGGCTGGTGGTGTGCAATCCGCGCAAGAACGCGCTGCTGAAGGCGGGCAACAAGAGCGACGCCATCGACGCCCGCAAACTGGCCGAGTTGCTGCGCGCCGACATGCTCTCCCCGGTTTATCACGGGCAGAACAGCACGGCGGCGGTGAAGCAGTTGGGACGCAGTTATGCGGCGCTGACGGAAGACACCACCCGCACCATGGGCCGGCTGAAGGCGCTGTATCGCAGCCAGGCGATTGCTTGTGCCGGCGAGAAGCCTTATGGAACCCGGCATCGCGAAGACTACTTAGCGCAGCTGGGCGAGCCGGGATTGCAGCGGCGGGCGCAGCGGCTCTATCAGGAGCTGGATCTGCTCGAGCAGTTGCGCCGCGAAGCCCGTCGCGATCTGCTGCTGGAAAGCCGCAAGCACGCAGCGAACAAACTGCTGCGCTCGATTCCCTGGCTGGGTCCGATTCGTGCCGCTTTGCTGATGGCGTGCGTGCAAACCCCGCATCGCTTCCGCACGAAGCGCCAGTTCTGGGCCTACTGCGGACTGGCGTTGGAGACGCGCAGCAGCGCCGACTACAAGCTGGTGAACGGAGAACCACGGCGGCGTAAGAAACCAGTTTTCATTCGCGGACTCAATCTCAACCACAATCACGAACTTAAGAATCTGTTTAAGGGTGCGGCAACCACCGCCAGCGGCAGCGGCGGGGTGTTTGGCAGCTTCTACCAAAACCTTCTCTTAAAGGGAATCAAGCCGGAGCTGGCTCGCCTCACCCTGGCGCGCAAGATGGCCGCCATTACCTTACACATCTGGAAGAAAGGAGAGCCGTTCGACGCTGATTATCTGAAGCTACATGCGGCTTGAGCGCACAGCGACAGGACGAAACGGATGTTTCACGTTGTCCTTCGCGCGGCGCGCTCGGGTTCGAGGGTAAGTATCCTGGCCGGGTTAGGCCAAGCGTCCTTCAGGACCAAGTCTCACGGGGCACCGTATGCTCCCTCGGACAACCCAACAAAGCCATAGTGCCGTTCGCCACGGCGAACGAGTCTCCGATAGAACCATGGTTGGCCACGAGCCCCCATGTGGCTTGCGCAAGCATACAGCCGCCGAACGACGCAGTAACGTGGCCTGAACCGATTCGCCACTGCCAGCACCGCACTCCACGCATCGTGCCAAGGGGCTGGATGCCAGAGAACTCCCCTCTGCCGCCGAGGGTGAGGTATTTTCTCTTGACATCCCCTTCTATAGAACCCGGCTGACCTGGGAAGTACCTGTGCAACACAACTGACGGAGCTAGCTGTTAGTCGGCCACGCAGGTCAAAGCACCTGAGGGTGCCCATTCGTTGCTACCGCTGTAATCAGTGGCACGCGCTTTCGCTGGCACTACTCTTTCCTTAACCTCACGCGCTCTCGCGCCTACACCCATTCGCAACCCGCGTATCCCATACACCCGCCCCGATCCAGCCCTCCACACGTCCGCCCTCCGAGAACCCGACAAGACATTGCCTAGGCTCCGGTCACGGGGTATAGTTCGCTGAATATCCTAGGCCTCTCGGGTGTTCTGGCCCCGAAACTTTTCGACACGGAGGACGCATGACAGGAATTCTGATTTGGCTTGTGGTGGGACTGATTGCAGGCTGGCTGGCCGGCCTGGTCATGAAGGGTGGCGGCTACGGCATTCTCGTCGACATCATTCTCGGACTGGTGGGCGGCGTTCTGGGCGGCTGGATCTTCGGCCTGCTGGGCATCTGGCCCGGCGGAGGCATGATCGGATCCATCATCGTCGCCTTTATCGGAGCGGTGATCCTGGTCTGGATTACTCGCCTGATTAAGCGAGCCTGAAGAACATCTTTGCTGAAGGTGGCCCGGCTCCGGCGGGCGACCAGAACAGATGCGTCGCGCGTTTCTTTTCGGAAGGCGATTTGCTAAAGTAGATAGACGCAGCTGCGGGTTGAGCAGTTTACCTGGCATCCGCCGGAGCGTTACGCGAGTCTGCGAGATTTCATTCCACCTGTAGAGCATAACGAATGACACAAGAGCGATTTCTGGAATCCCTCGATGAACTTCTGCAACAGCCCGCAGGTACGCTAAAAGGGCCGGAAAAGCTGGAGAAGCTCCCGCAGTGGGACTCGGTTGCAGTGATTGGATTCATCGCTCTGGTTGATTCCAACAACGGTCTTAAGCTGTCCCCTCGCGATATCGCCAACTGCACCACGGTCTCCGATCTGTTGGCGCTGGCCAAGGTTGAAGTTCCCCAACAGGGATGAACCCTGACGTGAAAGCCGCTGTAGACTGCGGCATGGTTGTCCGGACATAGATTCATGAGTCAACGCGAAGGAGGTACTCAGGCAGCGGTCGCGGCCGTGGAGTATTTCTTGCCCGAACGCACGATCACGACAGGCGATCTCGCGGCGGATTTCTCGGAGCTGTCGGTCGAGAAGATCGAGAGGATGACGGGGATTCGCGAGCGGCATGTAGCCGCGCCCGGCGAGTGTGCTTCCGACCTAGCGGTGCGCGCTGGGGAGAAGCTCTTCGCCGCAGGCAAGTGTCGGCCGCAGGACATTGACTTCATCCTGCTCTGCACCCAGAGCCCTGACTACTTTCTGCCAACTACAGCTTGCCTGCTGCAGGATCGCCTCGGTATTCCGACAGCGGCGGGAGCGTTCGACTTCAACTTGGGGAGCTCAGGGTATGTTTACGGTCTGGGCATAGCCCATGGGCTGGTCGCCACCGGACAAGCCTCCCGCATCTTGTTGCTCACTGCTGAAACTTATAGCAAATATGTGAACTCGCGGGATCGAAGCGTTCGGCCAGTGTTTGGGGATGCGGCAACGGCGACCCTGATCGTCGGAGTAGAGTCGCCGACGCCGCTGCTGGGTCCGTTTGTCTATGGTACCGATGGAAGGGGCGGCACCAATCTGATCGTTCCCGCCGGGGCTGCTCGCATTCCCCATAGTGAAGAAACCGCGATTGCCCAAGACGATGGCACAGGTAATGTTCGAAGCCAGGACAATTTGTATATGAACGGGGCGGAGATCTTTAATTTCACTTTGGCTGTGGCTTCACGAAGTGTCGAGGCCGTCCTCCAGAAGGCTGCCTTGCAGATAGGAGATATTGACCTCTTCATCTTTCACCAGGCTAACCAATATATTCTTGAACATCTGCGTAAGCGCATCGGAATTCCGGAAGGTAAGTTTCAGATCACAATTCGCAGTGTTGGCAACACTTGCTCCTCCAGTATCCCGATCGCGCTGAAGCACGCCGAAACGGAAGGAAAACTCGGACCTGGATCCGTGGCTATGCTGGTTGGCTTTGGGCCAGGCTATTCTTGGGGTGCCACGCTTTTGCGTTGGCGCGGCACACGGCAGCATTCCATCGTGATCGAGGACACAGAGTAAGCCGAAGGACAAATGGTATTTTCTTCTCCCGCATTTCTATTTTTGTTCCTACCGCTATTTTTTGCACTCTATTTCATCCTGCCCATCCGCTGGAGAAACGGCTTCACCCTGCTTGGAAGTGTCCTGTTTTATCTATTGGGCGCCGGTTCCTTGATTGCGGTCCTGGCCGCCCTCATTGTATTCAACTACTTATGGGCGCGCTTCCTTGGCAGGACGGCTCGAGGCGAGAAGCCTACAAAACCGCCGCAAGCGCTACTCGCCATCGGAGTGGTAGTTGATCTGCTACCCCTGATCTTCTACAAGTATCTGCTATTCCTAAATGGGGTTGTGAATGATACATTTGGGATAAAGCTCTGGCCGGGCTTTCATCTTGACCATATTGTTCTTCCGCTCGGGATATCATTCTACACATTCCATTGCATTTCGTATCTCATCGATGTCTACCATCATAAAGTTCACGCCGAGGAGCATATTCGGCGATTTGCACTATACATCTTTCTGTTTCCGCATCTTATTGCCGGCCCGATTGTTCGATATGCAGAGCTCAGAACCTATCTCTCTCCCGAGAAACGGGAGGCGGCACGCTATGAAATCTACTGGGGCGTAGTGCTGTTTATTATAGGTCTAGCCAAAAAGGTTCTTATTGCGGATGCAATGGGAAGCGTCGTTGATTTGGTGTATGGCAATGCCAGCCAGGTGAGCACCTTTTCCGCATGGATGGCCGCGGTTTGCTATGCCTTTCAGATATACTTCGACTTCTCCGGATATACGGACATGGCCATCGGCATGGGCCGGATGATGGGCTTTAAGTTTCCCCATAACTTCAACCGCCCGTATGCCGCGGCAACAATCACGGACTTCTGGAACCGCTGGCATATGACCTTGACACGCTGGTTCAGGGATTATGTGTACTACAGCCTTAACTTCCACATTACGTGGAGAGGCAAACCACGATTTGCTTTCGCCACCTACCGCAATCTAATCATCGTCTTCGTCCTGTGTGGCCTGTGGCATGGTGCGGCATACACGTTTCTCTTCTGGGGACTCGGCCATGGCCTATTGCTCGTGCTGGAGCGCGCCAAGCTTATGAACCTGCGGCGGCTGCATCTTGGACCGGCGCCGGCCTTCGTCCTGGTGACTTTGCTTTGGGTGCCATTTCGCGCTTCAAACCTCGCGCAAGCAAAGCTGATGCTGGGCGCCATGGTCTCGCCATTTTCGTCTGTGCCTCGCTGGACTAGTGCCAACCTTGCCTTGCTGGACCCCAAGGCGGTAACGCTTCTTGTACTGGCGGCATTGATCTGTTTCTCTGGAGACCAATTGTTTCACACAGTACGGCGGAAAGGATTTCGCCATCGAGCCACAGTTTCCGCTTACTGTGTTGTGATTTATTGCTGGGTCTGTATTTCGGTAGTTGAGCATGGTTTTCATCCATTTATTTATTTCAAATTCTGATCACGGCGGCAGGCTGCAATGGCGGTGAACACATCACCGGAGACGCTCAGGAAAACAGACTCTGGCATGGTCTTGCGCCATCGCAAGGTTAAGGGCATACCATTTCTTGCGGTGTTGATTTTTATCATCAGCATTACGCCGTCTGTTTTCATGCTGCTGCCCAAGTCGTTCGATGCCGAACCGGTTGAAGAACGCAGACCACTAGCCCCGCCCCTTACTCATTGGCAAGGCTCGCCGCTGGACGTTGACGCCAACTTTCGGACTGCGCAGCTTTGGTTTAATGATCATGTTGGGCTTCGCAACTTCATGATCCGGGCGAAGAACGAAATTGATTACCGGGTTTTCCGGAGTTCAACGCGTGTTTATTACGGCCGACATGGGCAGATTTTCAGCCGCAGTATCGCGGACCGCGAGCTGCCCGCTTCGGAGGATCTGCTCGCAGAACCTGGCAAGATGGAAGCAATTCACAGTGGCATTGTCAAATTCACCGATCAGTTGCAAAGGGAGGGAATCATGCCGATTTACGTTTTTCCCTTCATGAAACAGTACTTCTATCAGAAGGACATGCCGCTGATAGCCCCAAAACTGACGTTCCCGACCAACTACCAGAAGTTCGTACAGGGCCTTGAGGCCGATCCTCGTCTTCATGTCATCAATACTTACACTCCTTTGCTTCCGGCGAATTCTCCTTATCGCACATATTTTCTCGAAGACTTTCACTGGACCGACGCGTCGGCCTTCCTGATTGCCAAAGAAGTAGTGGGTGAGATCTCCAAACTGGAAGGCCGCCCGCAGAATGTCTGGTCTCATCCCCTTGTGGTGACGCAGGAAAAACGCCAGGGTGCGGAGGCGCGATTTGCGGCGAGGCTGTTCCTCCCTCCTATCGAGGATATTGGTATCAAGTTGGACTACACTAAGCGGCCTCAGATTCCTCTTGATCCGAAGACAGGCTTTGAATATGAGACCAACTTGGTCAAGGATCCTGCCTTGCTTCCGCCGACCTGCCTTTTTGGGAATAGCTTCTCCGACGGCATGACCAATGCTGGAATGCCTGTTTACTTTCAGCAATTCATACATCTGGATAGAAATTCCCCTGTGATTGATGTCCCCCGGCGCATCGACGGAAAGTGCAAGTATGTAGTCATCCAGATTCTCGATATCCAGCCATGGCTGCTGAATTCGTTCACTCAGCAGTAATTCGAAGAGCCTGTTGCCGCTGTTAAACTCAAGTGATGTCTCTCACGTTAACCAAGTCTCGCGAGCTGCAGAAGAAAGCTGAGCAGCTCATTCCCGGCGGAGTGAATTCGCCGGTGCGCGCGTTCAAGTCGGTCGGCGGCGATCCGCCGTTCCTCGTCCGCGGTCTGGGCGCCTGGGTGTGGGACGCCGACGGCAATCGCTACATCGACTACGTCGGCTCGTGGGGACCGCTGATTCTGGGCCACGCCAACCCGGAGGTGGTGGAGGCGATCGTCGCGGCGGCGCGCAATGGCACCAGCTTTGGCGCGTCCACGCCAGCCGAGGCCGAGCTGGCGGCGCTGGTGACGGAGGCGTTTCCCGCGGTGGAGAAGGTGCGCTTCGTCAGCTCAGGCACGGAAGCGACCATGTCGGCCATTCGCCTGGCGCGCGCGTATACGGGACGCAAGTTCGTGGTGAAGTTTGAGGGCTGCTATCACGGGCACTCGGACGCGCTGCTGGTGAAGGCGGGCTCGGGCGTGGCCACGCTGGGTATTCCCGGCTCAGCGGGCGTGCCGGAGGAGTTTGTGGAGTTCACCCTTGCGCTGCCCTACAACGATCTGGATGCGGTGGAGCAGGCGTTCAAGAAGTTCGCGGGCAAGATTGCGTGCGTGATCGTGGAGCCGGTGGTGGGCAACATGGGATGCGTGCCTCCCCGCGACGGATACCTGCAGGGCTTGCGCGCGATCACCCAGCGCGAGGGCGCGCTGCTGATCTTGGATGAAGTCATGACGGGATTTCGCGTGGCGTATGGCGGCGCGGCGGAGCTGTACGGCATCAAGGCCGACCTGGTGACGCTGGGGAAGATTATCGGCGGCGGGCTGCCGGTGGGCGCGTATGGCGGCGCGGCGAAGATCATGGACATGGTGGCTCCGGTGGGACCCGTGTATCAGGCGGGAACGCTAAGTGGGAATCCGCTGGCCATGGCGGCGGGGATTACCACACTGTGTGAGCTGAAGGCCGGGCGCGAGCGGATCTACAAGCAGCTCGAGGAATATTCGGGCAAGCTGGTGGCGGGCGTGTTGCAAGCGGCGAAAGATGCGGGCGTGGCGATGACGGCCAATCGCGTAGGATCGATGTTTACATTTTTCTTTACTGACAAACAGGTCACGGATTGGGCGAGCGCGGCGACCTGTGATACTGCGAGGTTCGGCCGCTACTTCGGCAGCATGATGGACGACGGCGTGTGGCTGCCTCCGTCGCAATTTGAGGCGGCATTTTTAAGCGCCGCGCACACACCGCAGGACATCGAAGACACCGTCGCCGCGGCGAGGGAAAGTTTGGCAATTAGCAGCTAGCAGCGAGCAATTAGAAGCCCACGGCTTTGCCCTCATTGCGGCCATCGCTGGCGCCGAGGCGCTCTCCGGTTGCGGGATCGACGGCAATGCATTCGGCGTCGCCCCAAAAGCCGGGACGCACGTTTACTTTGTGTCCCATGCGCTCGAGGATTCCGATGGTGTCGGGCGAAATGCCGATGTGCTCCATGAAGATCTCGTCCGGCAGCCACTGATTGTGGAAGCGCGGCGCGTTGACCGACTCCTGTAGGTTGAGCCCGTAATCGACGACGCCCATGAGGATGTTGGCGACGGTGGTGGTGATGGTCGGGCCGCCGGGCGTGCCGAGTACCAGAAAGAGCTTGCCGTCTTTGAGGACGATGGTCGGAGTCATGGCGGAGAGCGGCCGCTTCCCGGGGCCGATCGCGTTGGCCGGCCCCTGGATGAGGCCGTACATATTGGGGGCGCCCTGCTTGGAGGCGAAGTCGTCCATCTCGTTGTTCAGCAGGAAGCCGAGGCCGGTGGCGGTGACCTTCGAGCCGAAGCTGCCGTTGAGCGTGGTGGTGACAGAGACAGCGTTGCCGTCGGGATCGACGACCGAGTAGTGCGTAGTGTGCTCGGGTTCGACCAGCGATTTTGGCTGTGGATGCTGACTGGCGTACTGGTCGAGTTGATTGAAGACGGACGGACGGTGCAGATCGTCAGCAGCGGTCGCGCGGCGAATGAGGATGGTCTCTCGCCAGGCGTCGGCGTAACGTTTGTCAATGAGTTGCGCAACTGGAATTTTCGAGAAGTCAGGATCGCCCATGAATTCGGCGCGATCGAAGTAGGCTCGCTGGAAGGCCTCGGAGGTGAGATGAATGCTCTCGGCGGAGCGACTGCCTTCCTTCGCGAGATCGTATCCTTCGAGGATGTTGAGTGCCTCGACCAGCACCACGCCTCCTGACGATGGCGGAGGCGCGCTGATGATTTCGTATCCGCGATAGGTACCGCGAATCGGCTGACGCTCTTTGACTTCGTAGTTGGCGAGATCTTCGGCGGTGATCAGGCCTCCACCTTTTTGCATATCGGCGGCGAGTTCGCGCGCCAGCGAGCCGTGATAGAAGTCGTCGGGATTTTCAGCGATGCGTTCCAGCGTTTTGGCGAGCTCGGGCTGGCGGAAGACGTCGCCCGGCTCATAGAAATTGCCATCGCGCTGAAAGATACGACGCGACTCAGGAAACTTCGCCAGCTCGGAATTGCGCAGGTCCATCGCTTCAGCGTAGTCGAGTCTGAATCCATCGCGCGCCAGGCGGATTGCGGGCTCCATCACCTGTTTCAGCGCCAGCTTGCCCCAGTGCTTCTGCGCGTAGGCAAGACCTGCAACCGATCCTGGGACGCCAATCGCTTTGTAGCCAAGCGTGCTCATGTCTTTGACGATGTTGCCTTGGCTGTCGAGATACATGTTGGCGCTCGCTTTGGCCGGAGCCTTCTCGCGATAGTCGAGGAAGTGGGTTTCGCCGTCAGCTCGCCGGAAAAGCATGAAGCCGCCGCCGCCGATGTTCCCTGCTTGCGGATGGACAACTGTCAGTGCGAATCCAACAGCGACTGCGGCATCCACGGCGTTGCCGCCCTGACGCATGATGTCGGTCCCAACTTGTGAGGCCTCAGGGTGAACAGTCGCTACCATCGCCTTGGGCGCGTGCGTCGGCTCGACCATGTTGCCGGCCAGCGCACTGATGCAGGTCATCTGCAACAGGAAAATCACGGCGAACCTAGCGAACGGAATACTGCGTTGGGATCGAGGCTGATTCGAATTTCCGGCTGCGAGTTTCGCAAAGGTCTTCATGACGATGTGTTACATCCTCGTGAAAACGAGGCTAGTCCGCGACATACGAGTCGTCAATTCCCGAATGAGCTGCTCTGGCTCACAGGTCTTGATCTCAGTCTTTCCGCTCTGACCAGTCTTTGGTAAGTTTCTTTTCTGCAGCGAGCTTGTTTTGTTCTTCGAGTGTCTCGCGCGTGCTTTGGGCGCTGTCGCGAACTGCCTCTTTGGCGTTGGTGAGAACAAAGGAATACTGTTGCAGCTCTTCGGGAGGCGACTGCTCCTGCAGTTGGCGAAGTTGGAGCTCCCATTCGCTGTCGGCCTCGATCAGGAGTTTGAGGCCTTTTCGCATGTCGGCCTTGTGCGAGCCGTACATGTCGATGTTGTCATCGATCTCGTCGAGCAGCGTGAGGAAATCCTGCAGGAGATCGTGAATCTGCTGCGGCCGATTGGGTGGGATCTTGGTAGCCGTGCGCAAGTCGGTGATGCCGGTCATGCGGGTGCGGACGAAACCGACCATCAGTTCCAGGCGCTTGTTTGGGAGGTCAGCGGTCTCGCGCATCTCGTCAACTTCCTTGTCAGTCAAAGGGTCGCGGATCCGCTGCTGGGCAAGGCACAGTGTCGCGAGCGACGACAACATCAGGACGCAACTTATGCAACGCAATCGCATCATCATGATTTACTCTTTGGCTCGGCCTGTGGTCCGAACATGGCAGTGATGAGTCCGGCGCGCAGGTGCTCGATCTCATCCGCCGACTTGAGCACAGGCGGGCGATCATCAAACTGCAGGCTCTCGCCGATATCTTTCATTCGCTTCTCGAGTTCACGCAGCGCGATTTCAGTTTGCTTCAATCGTTTTCGGGACGACGTAGCCGCACTGGCGCCTTTTCGCGCATATTCCATGACAGAAGAAATGGCGGTTTGGGCCTGCTCAACATTGCCCTTGGTAAACAGTTGATCGGCATACTCGAGCTCGGCGTGGGCGTATTGCATGCAGCGTTTGGCCTGCTCTGCCCCTTGAGCCTCATCGGCACGCGCCTTGAGCTCCTCCGGAGTCTGGGTCTTCGCATGTGCTACCCAAAGCAGGAGCAACAGCACAACCGGAATTTGCCAGCTACGGCGCATGTCATTTCTTGCTGCGGTACTTGTCGGCGTGAGTGGGATCGAGCGTAATCAACCGGTGACGAGCCTGCCACTCCATGTCCGGCTGCTTGCCCGAATCCGCCTCCAGGAACCGCTTGTAATACTCCACCGCCTGCGAAACGGCCTTCAGGTTATCGAACGATGTTGCGCGAAGGAAGTAGGTTGCCGGTGTCTCAGGCAACAGCTTGGCTCGCGCGTCGAGCACTCGAATCGCCAGCTCATAATTCTTGTTCTCTGCCGCAACGACGGCAAGGTTTCCGTAAGCCTCGCCGAGATCGGGCTTCAGCTTCACCGCGATCAGCAACTCCTGCTGCGCTTCAGGATACTTCTTCTCCTGCATGAGCGCCGAGCCAAGGGCATAATGCACTTCCGGATCCTGCGGCAATTTTTGCGCAGCGCTGCGAAACATCTGCTCCGCCTCTGCATACTTGCCCGCATTCACATAAAGCGTGCCGAGTTCCAGAGCGGCATGAGGATCGCTGGGCGGCACGCCGGAGCCTGCGTCCAATTCTTTGGCTGCTTCCTCATTCTTGCCTTCGGCAGCCAGAACGCGCGCCAGTTGCGTACGCACCGTTTGATTCTGCGGATCGTCCGCAAGCAGCTTGCGCAGCATGGCTTCCGCTCCCGGATACTTTTGCTCCTTGGTGTACACCACCGAGAGCGCGACGATGGGTTCAATCGACTTGGGAGCGAGCGCCGCAGCGGCTTCATACTCTTTCGCGGCGGCATCAAGCTGGTTTTGCTTCTCCAGCAGTTGCCCCGCCGAAAGATGCGGCTCAGGATTGGTTGGCTCGAGCCTGGCTGCCTCGGCAAAGGCCTGCAACGCCTGCTGTGGATCGCTGCTCTCCAGCACGATTCCCAGCGACTGCCATGCGCGGGCCTGTCCTTCTTCCACGTGAGCCGTGGGCTTCAGTTGCGTGGCCGCCTTGAGATACCTGGCGGCTTCAGCATTGTTCCCCTGGCGGGCCAGTAGAATTCCGAGGTTCAGGTTGGATTCGAAGACATCACCCTTGGCAGCAATCGACTTCCGATAAGCGTCGATGGCCTGATCGATGCGATTGGTGGCCTTGTACACGTATCCCAGATCGAACCAGGCAACATAGTTCGCCGGAGTCTGTGCGACGGCTTTCAGCAGCAGTGGCTCGGCGGCAGCGTAATCGCCCTTCTGGATGGCAACTTCGGCCTGCTGGACCTCGGGGAAAGGTTCGGCGGTCGGCTCCTCAACGCGATGATGACGAACCGTAGGCGTGCTTTCCTGGCTGTCAGCGTGCCCAAAGAGCGGAAACATAAACGTGAACCAGCCTAAGAGAAAAACAGCGAACCACGGAGGGCACCGAGGATACCGAGGTTTACGACCAACAAAATCGCTCATTTCTTTCTCCGAGAGATCCATGGCCTCTCTCGGAAATACCCGAACTCGAGCGCCCACGCTCATCGGCAAACCCGGTGGTGAATGGCTTTACGCCAGCTCAGAGAAAAGAGAGCGAACCGCTTTTCTCCGTGACCTCGGTGCCCTCTGTGGTCAATTGTCTTATGCCGCATCATTGGATTGTGAGTTCCCCATCGCGCAATAAGATGCGCGACAGCCATTCACCGGTATACGAACCGGCGGCTTCGGCGATCTTTTCCGGAGGCCCAACTGCTACGATCTGTCCCCCACGGTCGCCGCCCTCCGGTCCGAGGTCGATGATCCAGTCAGCGGTTTTGATGACATCCAGATTGTGTTCGATCACCACGATGGAGCCGCCGGCCTCGATCAGCCGCCGGAAAGCTGCCAGCAGTTTGCTGACGTCGTCAAAATGCAGCCCGGTGGTCGGCTCGTCGAAGATGTACAGCATGCGCGGGAGTTGCCGATCGCGTTCCTTACGCGGGCGTCCCAGATCGCGCAGGCGCGGCTGCAGGTGAGCAGCCAGTTTCATGCGCTGCGCTTCGCCGCCGGACAGCGTGGTCGCCGACTGCCCGAGCCGCAGGTATCCAAGCCCAACTTCGTCCAGCACACGCAGTTTTTCCACGATCTTCGGCACGCCGGAGAAGAAGTGCAACGCTTCCTTCACCGTGAGGTCGAGCACCTCATGAATGTTCTTGCCGTGATAACGAATCTCCAGCACCTCAGGCTTGTAGCGGGTGCCTTTACACTCCTCGCAGATCAGCTCGACGTCAGCGAGGAACTGCATCTCGACGGTGACGGTTCCGTCGCCCTGGCAGGTTTCGCAACGCCCGCCCGGAATGTTGAACGAATAGTGCCCCGCCGCATAGCCTCGCTTCTTACTCTCGGGCAGGCTGGCGAAAAGTTCGCGGATGGCATCGAAGGCCTTGATGTAGGTGACGGGATTGGAGCGCGGAGTCCGTCCGATGGCCGACTGATCGACTAAAACGACTTCGTCGATCCACTCCGCTCCTTCTACTTCCTCGAGCTCGGCACGAGCGCCTCCCGTGACCTGCTTCTTCTCGGCCGCCAGCGCATGGAAGAGCACGTCGTGCACCAGCGTCGATTTTCCCGAACCGGAGACACCCGTGATTGCCACCAGCATGCCCAACGGAATGGTTACATCGATCTTCTTAAGATTGTGGGCGCGCGCGCCTACGAGTTTGATTTTCCTGCCGCTGCCGTTGCGATGCGCATGCGGCACCTGAATGCGTAATTCGCCGGTGAGATATCGTCCGGTGAGCGATGCGGGATTGTGCGTGATCTCGTGATAGGTCCCACTGGCGATCAGGCGGCCACCGTTCTCGCCGGCGCCGGGCCCGAGGTCGAGCAAGTAATCGGCAGAGCGCATGATCTCCGCGTCGTGTTCTACCACCAGGATCGTGTTCCCCAGGTCGCGCAAATCGTGCAGAATGTGAATCAGCCGCTCGGTGTCGCGGCTGTGCAGTCCGATGGAAGGCTCGTCGAGAACGTAGAGAGTTCCAACCAGGCGTGAGCCCAGCGAGGTCGCCAACTGAATGCGCTGCGCCTCGCCACCGGAGAGCGTCGAGGCCAGGCGGTCGAGCGTGAGGTATTCGAGTCCAACATCGTTAAGAAAGCGCAGGCGGTCGCGAATTTCCTGCAGCAGCTTGTCGGCGATGTCGGCCTCTTCGCGAGTTAGCTGAAGCTCGGCAAAGAAGCGCGTCGCCTGCTCCACCGTGAGCGCCGAAACCTGGCAGATGTCTTTGCCGCTGATCTTCACCTGCCGCGCCTCAGTTCGCAGGCGCAGGCCCTTGCACTCCGAGCAGGTGGAATAGCCACGGTAGCGGCTGAGAAAGACACGAACGTGCAACTTGTACTTCTTACGTTCCAGATGCTCAAAGAATCCGCGCACGCCCCAGAACCTGTCGTCGCCCTGAATCACCCAGCTTTGCTGGTCTGGCGTCAGGTCGGCCCAGGGCACATCGAGCGGGATACCGGCAGCGCGCGCAAAGCGCCGCATCTCCGTGGCCAGCGGCTTGTATTTGGGCTTGGTCCAGGGCTCGACGGCTCCTCCGGCCAGCGTGAGTGACTTGTCCGGGACGACGAGGTTGAGATCGAAGTCGATGGTGTTGCCGAAGCCCTGACACTTGGGACAAGCGCCATACGGATTGTTAAAGGAGAACAGTCGCGGCTCGGGTTCTTCGTACTTGATGCCGCAAGTCTTACACTCAAAGCGCTGCGAAAAACGCAGGCGCTGCGCGGCCTCGCCGTCCCTCGGAGCAGTTTCGTCGCCCTGACGGGGCGCGGTTTCGAATATGACTTCTCCGGCTTCGCGATAGCCCTGCTCAACAGCATCGACGATGCGCGCGCGCGCGTCGGGCGATACAGAGATGCGGTCGATGAGCAAGTAGACCGGCTCGCCGAAATTCACATCAAGCAGCGATTCGGGGGTCGAGAACTCGAAGACCCGGCCTTTCTGATAAAGACGATTGAATCCGCGCTTGCGCAACTCGAAGAGCCGCTCTTTCAGAAGCGAGTCCTCGCTGGACTTAGCGGTTTTCTTTTTGGATTTTGCCGGCCGGCGGCCTTTCACCTTCTCGGGCTCGGACGGCTTCGGTGGCGCCTGCAGCGGAAACAGTACCTGCACGCGCGCACCTTCGCCCAAGGCGAGGATGCGGTCGGCGACTTCATCGACTGTGTCCTTCTTCACTTCATGGCCGCAGTTGATGCAGAACGTGCGGCCCACGCGCGCGTAGAGCAGGCGCAGGTAGTCGTAGATCTCGGTAGCCGTAGCGACGGTCGAGCGCGGATTGCGCGTGGTGTTCTTCTGCCGGATGGCAACCGCGGGAGCGATTCCGTCAATCACGTCGACATCGGGCTTCTCGATCCGCTCCAGAAACTGCCTCGCATAGGCCGAGAGAGACTCGACATAGCGGCGCTGGCCCTCGGCATAGATGGTGTCGAAGGCGAGCGACGACTTGCCCGATCCCGAAACCCCGGTCACCACCGTGAGCTGGTTATGGGGAATTTCAAAATCGATGTTCTTCAGGTTGTGGACGCGAGCGCCCCGCACCACGATGCTATCGGTCGACATGGATAAGACTGCCCGGCGCCGGCTTGAACCCACCCCCATAGAATGGCTTAGAATCGGCTGCCGAAACCTCTGATTATAAATGGTCGTGAGCCACGCTAGGGCGCGGGAGGAAGAACCACGTCCGGCGACTCGGAACCGCATGCCAACGAGTAAGCAAGTACGACTTAAATCCAATAAAATCAAAATGTGTCGGAATTTCACTTCGAATTGAACTCCTCCACTCGACGCCGGCTCGGCTACGAGCTCATCGACCTGATCAACGACTACTTTGAGTCGCTGCCTACGCGTCCGGTGCAAGTGCCGGTCGAGCAGAGAACGTTTGAGCCGCTGCAGGACGCGATGCCGGAATTCGGCGTGCTGAGCGAATCCGCGGCCAGTGCGGGGCTGAACGGCACCTCCGGGGACAAGCTTTCGGCCTTCCTGCGCGAAACTTTCGACGAGATGGTCGAGCGCGGTTTTCACGTGGGAGTGGCGAATTACTTTGGTCTGATGAATCCGACGCCAACCTTTGCGGGCGTACTGGCCGAGACGCTGACCGCGGCGCTAAACCCCCAACTGGCTACGACCGCGCGGTCGCAACTGGCAACCAAGATCGAAGCCGAGACGCTGCGCTGGATCGGCGAGCGTTTTGGATGGCAGCAGCCGTTCGATGGAACCTTCACCAGCGGGGGCAACGAGGCAAATTTCAGCGCACTGGCAATGGCATTGGCGACGCAGTTCCCCGGTGTGGTTCAAGACGGCGTGGCGGTAATCGGAGCGCAGCCGCTTGTCTACGCGTCAGAAGAGGCACATCATTCCCTCGACAAGTCCGTGGGACTGCTGGGACTGGGGCGCAAGGCGCTTCGACGGGTGCCGCTCAACCAGCGCTTTACGATGGATGTTTCTGCTCTCGAGCGATCCATTGCCGAAGACCGCAAAGCCGGACGCAGGCCTTTCTGTGTAGTGGCGACGGCCGGAACGACCAACTCCGGTCTCATCGACGACATTCCCGCCATTGCCGAGATCTGCGAGCGTGAGGGGCTGTGGCTGCATCTCGATGGAGCCTATGGCGCGGCCATCACCTTCAGCGATGCATATCGTGATCTGGTGCGCGGCATCGAGCGGTGCAATTCGGTAACCATTGACCCACATAAATGGCTAGCAGTGCCCTTCGTTGCCGGAGTTATCATGACTCGCTACCCGCAAGCAATGCAGGCTGCTTTTGGGGTGACGACTCCTTACATGCCGAAATCGCGCGCAGGCATTCCGCCGGACAACTTCAAAGTCTCGGCACAGTGGACACGGCGCATGAACTCTTTCAAGCTTTGGCTCACGCTGAAGATGCACGGCCGCGCCGCCTATCAGGCGAATATCGACCGGCAGATGCAATTAGCGAAAGAGTTTGCGCAGTGGGTCGAGCGGAGCGAGCTGTTTGAATTGGCGACGCCACAGGAGTTGCCTATCCTCAACCTCCGGCTGAAACATGCCGGCGAGGGAGAGTCGCTCACCCAAGCCCACCTCGATCTGATAGAAAACGTAACCCGGGATGGCCGCCGATGGATCTCGGAAACGCGCGTCGCCCGCCAAAGTGTGATTCGGGTGATGATCGTCAGCTATCTCACCGGACGCGAGCAGGTTCAGGACTTGCAGGATGTCCTGGCCGCAGCGGCGGCCGGGCAGCTTTCTGCCAACGCACGAGGCAGCGCACCTTGCGGAAAGAACTGCTAGAACTTCGGCATCGAAGCAAGAGCCACAACTCAGCTGAATAAAAATGCCCCTCTTACGAGGGGCGGAGGTAGGTTCAGGAGAGAAGGCGAAGACATCTTAGTGCGATAAAATCTCGCGGATGCGCAAACGTGCCTGATGGAGAGCAAGGCGGGATTCCCGTCCGGTAATGCCTAACAGGCGTGCGATACGGTCGTGGTCGTAGCGCTCGACATCGTGCATAACGAAGATCAGCTTTTCGGTCGCCGGCAGTCCGAGGAGGGCGTTCTCCAGATCGACGCGTAGTACATTCTGCCGGACGTTATGGGCCTGGTTGCAGGCTTCGCAGGCAAGCGTGAAAAACGGCAGATCAAACGTCTTGCGCAGCTCCCCTATGAGTGCCTGGTCCACTTCGTCAGGATTGGGATTGCTGCTGTTCAGGAAGGCGGAGCGGAAAACATCCGTCATCAAATCTTCAGCCGCCAGCTCATTGCCGGTCATCCAGAACGCCACGGCATACACCCTGTGACGATCGCGCTCGAAAACCGTTCGGCGACGGGCGGCGCTACGCAGAGCCGTCGTCGGCATGGGTGTGCTGATGTGAGCCGGATTTACTTCCCGAGTCGTGTTCAACATCTTTGGGACCTCCTTGGGGTCATTGCGGGTTGCCGCTGTCCTTCGAATCGCCGGGGGATCTTCGTTGGTTAGCTGTGTTCATCCCGCCGCAGTGGTCGATCTCGTCTTCCGCACATCTGGAGGAAGTGCAATCGGGTTTCCTTCGGAGGGGAAATCTTGCGGAAACTCGAAAGAAATTTGGAAGCCGCTGAATTCAAAAGGCAATCTTCCCTAAGGCGTTGCACACCATAACACTGAAGTACTAAGGTGAGAGAGGGGCAGATGACGGGCTGCGGTGAAAATGAGCGCCTGGATTCCCCGAAGTGGTACATGTGTTCCACATCCCCAGAATGCCACCCTGGCAACGTGTTTTCATGGCTGGAGGGTGCCTGGCTGGAATTGGACATCTGTCAGTGAAGATTTGCAGGGATCATCAGATGTTGGGCGAATGACCCTCCTGCCCCGGAACAACTCCGGCTGTCGGCTCGTACTAAGACGGTGGCGACTAGCAAAACCCGAGTTTCTGAAAAGGCAAGAGAGTAGAATGCTCACCAAATTAACTTCTCTGTGCGGACGCGGATGGGATGGCTGAAGAACGGATTCTGATCGTTGACGACGAAGAAGCGGTTCGCCACTCATTGGCGACTGCTTTGGAGTCGGCCGGCCACACCGTGGTGGACGCAGCATCCGGCTCGGAAGCGATCACCCGTCTGCGGTCGGGCTCCAGTTGGGGCCTGGTGCTTACCGATCTGGTAATGCCCGGCATGAGCGGAATTGAGCTCCTGGAAGAAGTTCAGCTTCGAGATTCGCAGATACCGGTAATACTCGTAACCGGTGTGCATGATATTTCAGTAGCCCTTGAGGCCATCCGCCGCGGAGCTTATGACTACCTCCTGAAACCATTCCAGCACGAGCAATTGCTGGCGGTTGTGGCGCGAGCTCTGGAAAAGCGGCGGCTGGAATTGGAAAACCTGCGATACAAAAATGAACTGGAGTCCCTGGTCCAGGCTCGAACCGACTTGCTGGATCACGCGATGTCGGACCTGAAACGCGCTTTGGCATCCCGGGAACGCGCCATCGTCGATCTGGAGCGCTCTTACGACATCACCCTGGAAGCCCTGGGAAACGCACTGGATTTGAAAGACGCCGAGACTGAGGGACACTCCAAGCGAGTCACTGCTTTCACTATGGCCATTGCTCACGCCATGGGCCTGCCCGACGAGCGGCGAAAGGTGATTGGCCGCGGAGCCTTCTTGCACGACATCGGCAAAATGGCGATACCCGACGCAATTCTCCGCAAACCGGAGCGCCTGACCCCCGAAGAGCAGGCGGTCATGCGCGAGCATTGCCTGCTGGGATACCAGATGCTTCGTAAAATTCCGTTTCTTCACGAACCGGCGGAGATTGTCTATTCCCATCAGGAGCACTTCGATGGCAGCGGCTATCCGCGAGGCTTGAGGGAAGAACAGATCCATCTCGGGGCCCGAATATTCGCCGTCGCCGATGCCTTCGATGCCATCACCTCCGACCGCCCGTACCGGGCGGCCCAGTCGATTGCTTCTGCTCGGCGCGAGATCGAAAAACATTCGGGGACCCAATTTGATCCCAAGGTAGTACACGTCTTCCTATCCATCTCCGAAGAGTTCTGGATTCAGCTGCGCGATCAGATTGAAGGCGGAAGCCGCAGAACGTCCGGCTCGCGTCGCTATTCACACAGCAGTAATTGATCACCCTCTGCCGGCAGTTTCCAGTATTATTCCATCGAGAATCCATTGCGGGGAGTGAGGAATGAGTAATGTGCTGAGCGGAGCCGAGGTGCTTCAGGCCCTGCAGAAACTACCGGGCTGGAAAGTCAACGGCAAAGCGATTGAACGCGTATTTGAGTTTCCCAATTTCGTGGAGGCAATGGGGTTCGTGAACCGGATTGCAGAGGCGGCGGAAGCCGTGAATCATCATCCTGATATCACGATTAACTACAACAAGGTGACACTGGCGCTGATCTCTCACGATTCCGGAGGAGTAACGCAGCGCGATGTGCGCATGGCAGGCAAGATCAACGAAATCAGCGCCGGATAAGCAAGCCCGACCGACGTGGTGATCCGGCCGTCCGATGAGTCGCGTTTCGCCGGCGCACTAGCCCCCAATCGGTACGCGAGGCTGAAGTGAGTCGGCGAGGGCACGAAGCCTGGCCCGAATCGTTTGCAATTCGGCCTCCGCCGATTCATTCCACTCCAACATGCCTTGCGAGTTCCAATGCAGGTTCTGGCGAATCCAGTCGCGCACTCCTTTTCCCGATTCGCTTAGCAGGAAGACTCCGAGACCACCGATTCCCGCGATCGTAAGGGGCACATACCATTTGCGCATGGCACACTCCTTGCCCGGCCGGCACTCCATGGCCTCAGTAGCAACTTACCTGCATTAGCAGGCGTTTCCAACAGGTAGATGGCCGGGGAGGGATAACGAAAGAGTTTCCCGAACCGATTCGGCACGGCTTTCCGTTGCGGGAAGCCTGCCGCTCGACGGTGAACTTGTGCGGTTTGCCGGAAGATCTCTGCCTTCTGCCCTGTCCTCGCTGCGGCTATGACAACTCCCGGCAGCGCGAATTTCCGTTTCTCCGGCAGCACGCGGGCAGGTTCGCATCAGGATTGGCCGTCAGATATGGGCAACAAAGGGCAGCAGAAACGACCAGAAGAGAACCACCGTCGGTGAGCACTTTCTGAACATGGGCCCATATCCCGACGCCAGTAAGATCACGCTCTACAAGCGCAGTCCAGCCTCACCCGAGTCGTTCTTGGCACCATGCTAGTTTGAAGACCTTCGGTTTGCAAGAAGACAGTATTCCTGCTTGTTCGGGCCAACGATTACTAAGTGTGCCAACAGGAGGATCGCCTATGACTGGAAAATTCGCTGCTGCGCGTCTATGATGCCGCCAGAAGTGCCGTGCCAGTTGAGAGGTCGGCGCACGACGCTTACCTTTCAACCAAGTGTCCGTCAGGGAACACATGCACAAGCCTAACTCTTGTTTGAATCTCCTCTTCACGCTTGCCGGGGTCGTCCTGCTCCTGGGTTCGACACCCAGTTTGGCGCAAGACCGCTCACAGGGTCCGATTCCGAACTCGGTGATGGTCGGCGCCGATGGTAAGTATGAGGCCGACCCCGACACCGTTCTGGTGCAGTTCAACATTTCGGCGCAAAGCGAGACCTTGCAGGCGGCCAACGATCGCGCCAAGCAGGCCGCCGAGCAGGTGCGCGAATTGCTGCGCAAGAACGGACTCGATCCTAAACAGGCGCAGATTGGGCAGTTTGTTGTTTCACCCGTATATGACTACAAGAATCCGAAGCGCAAGCTGGTCGGCTATCGTGTCAACAGCAGCATCAGCATCAAGCTGAACGATTTCAGCAAGGTGGGTCCGATCACCGAGGATCTTTTCAACCTCGATGTTACGGACAGCCAGTCGGTGAGCTACATCCTGGAAGACATGGACGCCGCCAAGGTGAAGGCGGTGCAGGATGCGATGCGCAAAACGAAAAACCTCGCGAACGCGGTGGCGGAGTCGAGTGGACATACGCTCGGCAGCCTGTCGTACGCCTCGGTGGACGTTTCCGAGCCGATGCCCATTCTTCGCCCGATGATGAAGGCGATCAATGCGCCGGCCGCAATGGCTGCGCCGGTAACCGAGGAATTTCATCCGGAAAAGATCACGGTGACAGCGCACGTAAACGCGTTGTACAACTTCAAATAGAACGCGACTTCTTCAAGCGTGCTGCGTTTAAGACCTAGCAGCCGAACGCTTTCGAGCAGGCAGAGTTCAATATGTTCTTCAAGGTGATGCTTCTCGCCGCCCTGGCCGCCGCTTCGCTGCCCCTGGTTGCGCAAGACCAGCCGATAATCACGCCACGGTCGCAACCGAAGGTTGAGCAACCAGAGCTTAAGCAGCAGGATCCGCCTGCGCCTGATACCGAGAAGATGCTGGTACCGGCGGGAACAAGAATTCCGCTGGCATTGAAGCAAGGTATCAGCACCCGCAATGCTCGCGTCGGAGATCCGGTCTACGCTCAGACTACATTTCCCATCATTGAGAACAACACCATCGTCATCCCCAGCGGGACATTCGTCCAGGGGACGATACAAAGCGTGGTCCGACCGGGCCGCGTCAAGGGGCGCGCACAGATTCAGATGACCTTCAATTCGCTGATCTTCCCCAATGGTTACACGGTCGTATTGCCCGGAGCGGTTGAGGGAACGCCTGGGTCGAAGAACACCGAGATCAAAGACAGCGAAGGCACAATTGAGCAGACTGGATCGAAAGGTAAGGACGCGCAGACCATCGCCGTCACCACGTTGCCTGGGGCCGGAATCGGTGCGATTGCCGACGGCGGCAAGGGAGCGGGCATTGGCGCCGGCGCTGGAGCCGCGGTTGGATTAGCAACTGTGTTGCTGACGCGTGGTCCCGACATTCAGCTCGATCAGGGCGCATCGATCGAAATGACGGTGGAGAGAGCGTTCCAAATCGATCGCAACCAAGTGAAGCGTCAGGCGGACTGAGCCGGCAGGGGTCTGATAGCGATGGAGGAAACGCGACTCAGTAGATCAGATATTTCCCTCGCAGCCGCATGAACCGATCCAGGCCGTCACGCCAATCGTCGGCGATGCGCCGGGGATCTTCTCCACTCTGCAGCGCCCGGAACGCCGCCTGATTCGCCAATAAATCGGACATGTGGGACATGTCGAACTGTTTGGGATAGAGCTGATGCAGAGCAGCAGCCAGCTCAAGTCCTAACTCCGGTGAGTCAAGCGTCTCGCGGTCGGTGACCACAATGTTGACGCCGCTACACTGCTGACGGGCATGGGTTCCCGAAGCCGGAGTGAAGACGGTGGGCACAAAACGCACGCCTGCGATCTCCCTCGCATTTAAATACGCGGCTAAATCCACAGCGTTGGCCCAGGGCGCTCCGACTAATTCATACGGAGAATCGGTGCCCTTACCGACGGACACATTGGTCGTCTCCAGCAACACCACTCCGGGGTAGAGCATTGACTGCTCAAGGTCGTGAATGTCGGGCGAGGGATTCACCCACAGCAGCCCCGTGGAATCGAACCAGTCTCCGCGCAGCCACCCGCGCATGGGCATCACGATGAGCTTGGCGTTAATGTTGCGCTCGGTGTTGAACAGCTTCGCCAGTTCGGCAAGTGTCATGCCATGGCGCAGCGGAAGCGGCTGGTAGTTAAACACCGTCGGGTGTCCGGCATCGGATACCGGTCCCTGGACGTAAGCGCCGTTCAACGGATTGGGACGGTCGAGCACGACAATCGGCTTCCCTGCTGTCGCAGCGGATTCCAGGAAGTAGCCCAGCGTGCTCTCGTAATTCGAAAGGCGCGCTCCCGTGTCTTGCAGGTCAAAGACCAGCACATCAAGATTGCGCAGGACATCGGCCGGTGGCCGCCGACTCGCCTCGCTGTCGCCGGAGACCTCATAAATGGGAACACCGGTCGCTCCATCTTTCGCTGGGGCGGATCCAGTGCTGTTCGAAGCGCCCGGCGCAGCAGGATCAGGGCGGAAGATTGCCGCCAGGTGCAGTCCGGGGGCGTGGGCCAGGACATCGATCGTGCGGCGGCCGGTGCTGTCAACGCAGGTCTCGCTGGTCACCAGTCCGATGCGCGGGCGGCTGACTCCGGGAAGCCGCAAGGGTTCGTAGTCATTCGCTTCCAGCTGATCGATTCCGGTGAATACCTTTCCGTTGCGCGCGACGATCCGCCGGCTGGCCGCTGCAGCTTCGTTATATCCCGTGATGCGCGACAGCCGGTACTTCGCCTCTTGCGAAGGATTCAGGTTCAGGATGGATGCCACCGCAGTAGCCACCTCGGTGCGGAGCGCGATGACAGTTCCCTCTTTCAGGTGAACCGCGTTAGTCAGCAGGATGATGTAGCTGTTGGTTGTGGGATCGATCCACATCGAGGTCCCGGTGAATCCGGTGTGGCCGAAGGAGCCGACCGGCAACAGATCGCCACGATTGGAGGAGAACGGGCTGTCGATGTCCCAACCCAGACCGCGCACCACCGTCATGTTAGGAGGCTGTTGGGGCGTCGTCATCTTCTCTACAATTTCACGCGACCAGATGGGTGAGCCGCCGTTGAGCATGACCTGCGCGAACTTTGCAACGTCGTCGGCCGTAGAGAACAAGCCAGCATGACCGGCCACTCCACCCATGGCGCGGGCCGTTGGATCGTGTACGACAGCGCGCAGCACCTCGCCGGTCTTCTCATCAACCACAGTCGGAGCGGTGCGCCCCAACCAGTCCATAGGGGGAAGGAACCGGGTGGTATTCATGCCCAGCGGCGTAAAGATGAAGGTTTGCGAATATTGATCAAGCGGCACGCCGCTGACCTTCTGCACCAACTCTCCCAGAACAATGAAGTTGACATCGCTGTACAAGAACGTCGAGCCCGGCGGACTGATCAGCTTCTCGGCATTAGCGAGGCGATAGCCCTCCTCCAGTCCACTCCACGGAGGACGCAGAGCGAGGTCGGCGGGCAATCCGGAATAGTGGGTCAGCAACTGTCGGATGGTGACGTCCGCTTTGCCGTTCTGGGCGAAGTCGGGGATGTACTTCGCAACCGGGTCGTTCAGCTTGATCTGCCCAAGCTGCACCATGCGCATGATCGACCCTGTGGTCGCCATCACCTTGGTCAAGGAAGCCACATCGAAGACGGTATCGATGGTCATGGGCTCCGGCCGCGGATTGACCGAGCGGTTGCCGAAAGCCTTGCGATAGACGAAGATGCCGTTGTGGCCGACAATGCACACCGCCCCCGGCGTCAGGCCGCTGTCGACCGCGTGCTGCAGGATGGCATCCAGCGGCGCGAAACGGTCCTGCGCAGCGGCTGAAGTAGGCTGAATTCGCTGGGATACAGCGGGCAGCGAGCACAGCAGGAGGAGAACGCTCGACACTAAATGGGAGAAACGAAGATGCCGGTTCAAAACGGTTGGGATCCCTGCATTGTAGGTGAGAACTGTTCGATCACGTGTCGGAATGCCGATATTTAGACGGCGCAAGCTATTATAAGTTCCGGACGCCACAACCGCGATGCCTGGGAGCTTGAGACCCGCATTGGAACAAACTCCGCAACAACCCGTCACGCTGCGCCCCGCCTACGACGATCAGCAAAAGCGCTTTGCGCGGGCATTTGGCATTCTGCGAGAGGCCGTTACACAGGGCGCGTTCCCGGGTGCAGTCCTGGCGGTGGCACACCGTGGAAGTCTCGTGGCTTCGCACGGATTTGGCCGCTTCACCTATGACGAGGAGTCGGCTCAAGTCGAGCGCGAGACCATCTTCGACCTGGCATCGATCACCAAAGCCGTTGCCACCGCCACCGCGGCGATGATCCTGTACGAGCGTGGATTGCTGAAGCTCGACGCGCCCGTGTCGGCCGCGCTGCCGGAGTTTACCTCGCTGAGTGCTGCGCATCAAAGAGCGCGAAGAGATTCGGTAACCATTCGCATGCTGCTGGCGCATTGCAGCGGACTTCCGGCGTACGAGAAGCTGTTTGAGTTCGCGCATGACAGGAAGGAGCTGCTGCGCGCAGCCATGACTACGCCGTTGGTTACGACTCCGGGAAGCAAGGCGGATTACAGCGATATCGGATTTATCCTGCTCGGCGAAATTCTGGAACGCATTGCAGGCGCGCCTCTGGA
Organism: uncultured Acidobacteriaceae bacterium; assembly: GCA_963846815.1. Lineage (GTDB taxonomy): Bacteria > Acidobacteriota > Terriglobia > Terriglobales > Acidobacteriaceae > CAVVDY01. The sequence continues at coordinate 2,141,808 of CAWJXG010000001.1, forward strand.
TCAGTTTGCCCAGCGTGAAATTTTCGACCGCCTTGGCCTAACTCATACCTGGTTTGTGCCTCCACTGGAGATGCGGCCGCATATCCCTCCCACGGAGGACGACTACACGTTTCGCAAGCGCGTAATCCAGGGCGAGGTCAACGATGAGAATGCCTGGGTCATGGGCGGCGTCAGCGGTCATGCGGGAGTGTTTTCGTCGGCAACCGACCTGGCGCAGTTTGCGGAATGCATGTTGCAGTGCGGCACACCGTTGGTGAAATCTAAAACTGTGGATCTCTTCACTCGTCGTGAGGAATTGCCTCGCGGGACTTCCCGCGCCTTGGGATGGGATACTCCATCGCATCCTTCTTCCTCGGGAACGCGGTTCTCTCCATCTTCGTTCGGGCATCTGGGGTTCACGGGTACATCGTTGTGGATCGATCCCAAGCGCCAGCTTTCGGTGACATTTTTGAGCAATCGCACATGGCCCGACCGCAGTTCGCAGCGGATTCGCGAGGTGCGACCGCTGCTGCATGATGCCATTGTGGAGGCGATCGAGGGCGTGTGACAGCATCTCGCAAGCTGAGTGGGCTGGGCGCAGTTTTCGGCCTGGATGATAGCAAAGCGCCGGTATCGGGTATCGCATGATGTAGAGGTCGAGGCATTCGAGATGGACATCGAAGCGCTGCGTAAGTTCTGCCTCCGCTTTCCTCACGCTACGGAGAACGTGCAGTGGGGATACGATCTGTGTTTCAAGGTTGACGGCAAGCTATTTGCTGTGACGCCACTGGAAGTGGCTCCGCTGCGCCTGTCGTTCAAGTGTTCGCCCGAGAATTTTGCTGAACTGTGCGAGCGTGATGGGGTGCGACCTGCGCCCTATATGGCACGCGCTCACTGGGTAGCGCTGGAGCAACTCGACACGCTGCCTGACTCCGAGCTACGGGAATTGTTGGAGCAATCGTATCGGCTGGTATGGGAACGCCTTCCCAAGAAACGGCAGGCCGAATTGGAAGGAAGTAACGGAAAAACAGCCTCTGCCAAATCCAGCAATACCGCCAAGAAGTCTGCTTCCAAAAGAAAACCAGCGCCGAAAAAGCCGCAGTCAAAGGAAGCAGGCAAGCGCCGATGAAGCTCTTCATCCGTAAATTCCCTTTCACAACTGCACTCTGCTGCTGGTTTTGGGTGTCGATGCTCGCGGCTCAAACTCACCCTCCCTCACCGCCATCTTCGGGAACGGCGGGCCAGGGCGCGCAATCGAGCAGCGTTAAGGATCTTGAACGAGATTTCTTCGCCGTCCTTCGCTCCGGCGATACGGCCAAATTTATGTCATACGTGTCCAGTGGCGGCGTGAACGTCGGTCCCCAGGCGGAGCACCTCACATGGGAAGAGGTGAACCAGCAGATGAACCAGCAGCACGGACTGTACTGCACGCTATTCGACTCGTCGTGCATGCACTCGGAGATCCGCCTGGACAATAGCGATGTACGGGCCTGCTCCTACCGTGAATTGCTGACTCAGACCAAAAAAGTCCGCACTGCTGCGACCGAGACCACGCGCAATGGGGTGCGACAGGCCATCCTGGTGGCGGAAGTAAAGAACGACAAATGCAGCGGCGTCGGCCTGATCGACATCATCTTCAATCAGCAGGCCGATGGATGGAAGCTGTTCTCCATCCCATAGCCGCGAAGTCCGTAGACTGCACCCTCGAAGGCCCGGCTTGAGCTTTGATTACCAGCAACCAGGGCCAAATAAAAAAAGCCGGAGAGCAGCGCTCCGGCCTGTGAAACTTCCACTCGAAATTGATTTACATCTTCCTGCGAAGTTTGCCTGCCAGCCCGATCACTCCGCTGCCCAGCAGCAGAAGCGTAGTCGGCTCAGGAACAGCGTTGACATAGATGATCCCGTCGAACGCCGCGGGAAGGGTGCCGACCTGCGTCAAGTTGTAAGTGTTTGGATCGCCGGTGTAGAGGCTACTGCTCCAATCATCGACGAAAAAGAGGTTCTGCATCGCGTCCCAGGTCAGACCGTTGTCATTGACAAAGCCGTTGCCACCAAGAAGCGTCCCCGCTCCATTGCCCGGGTTAAGCTGCCAGAACTGCGCCGAGCCGGCACCGAGCAGAATCAACTGATTTGTGTCGGCGCGATAGGTCATGCCGCCCGGGTAGATGCCGTTGTTCCCAAGCAGCGTCGCCGACGCATTATTGGTGTTGATACTGTAGAAGTTGCCGTCGCTGGACTCGCCATACAAGGTACTGGTGGCGGTGTCATACGCCATGGAAAACATGTTATCGATGCCGTGCGCGCCAATCAGGGTGGCGGCGCCGGTCTGCAAGTTGATCGTGTAGAGGTTGTCGTTGCCACGACCGGGTGCCCAATACGCGGTGTTGTTATCCGGGTTAAACGCCAAATCGCCGAAATCGCCGCTGGCTATACCTGTGTTGCCAATGTAGGTAAGGGCATAGGTGTTGGGATTGATGGCGTACAGCGAATTGTTGCTGTCGTTGATCGCGTACAGAGTTCCTGTGTCAGACGCCCAGGATGAGATGGCCGCAAGGCACACAACGATAGTGAGAGCTATCAGAAACCGCCGCATCGTTTCCTCCTTAGAGCGAGCAGTTTAACTACGGCTCAATTTGCTATGCACAGACTACCTAGTCAGAAGGATCCCGGAGACACCCGCAAGACACGTCTCCACACGACGCTTTGCGAGCGCCTGCAAGTTTCACGCGCTTGTCAAGAGCTTGTCAAGTTCAGAATATGCGATTTTTGTTTCGAAATCGGGTTAGCCTAGGTCGGGGACACGCAAGGTTATTGAACAATAAAGGCGGTAGCACCATTCCGGTGTACCGCCATCAGAAACCAATTAAGCAAGCACAAGCCTAGTTCGACGACACCATGATGGCCCCACTGGGAGGTATCACTCCGAAGGCACCTACCGTCGTGCCATCGCTGCCCGCGTTATACAGCCCCAGGTTGGTCGGCGTGTAGCCCTGCTGCAGGTAACTTTGGATCCTCTGCACCATGCCAGAGTTCACCCATGAGGGCGGGGTAACGGCGTTGCCATTGATGTCCCACCCATAGAGCTGCACCACAGCCTGACCGAGTTTCTGGGCGGCGGTGATGAAGGTAAAGCTGTCTCCTGAAGACGCGCCGTTGATGGCCGGGGACACGGTCAAGGTATTGCTGGTGTGGCTGACCACCGTTGCAGAGCCCCGAACCGTTCCAAAACCGGGACTGTAGACCAGCACCACGTCCAAGCCGTCCTTCACTCCTATATTGTTGAAATTCAGGGACGCGTCGGAAATGGTGGTGCTATTGGTTCCCGCAGTCGCGGTGTAATTGTTCAAGCTGGGCCAGCTACAGTTCACGGGAGTGCCGGTCTCCTCTTTCCACCAACTGCAGACGGTGCGGGTGTTGTCCTGGAAGTACGGGTTGATGTGCTGGTCATGCGCTCCCCAGTCGATCCCGTAGAGCCCGTTGGTGGCGAAGTAACCCGGCCGAATGTCGACCCGGTCCGTAGAGTTATATCTGGGTATTCCGGTGTAGAGGACGGCGCTGTTGGAGTTCGCCACGCTCTCAATTACAGCGTAGGTGTTGGGCTGTACCGTGGTGTCGACGATGTAGTCCTTCGCCTGGGCATGCTGGAAACAGCCGCTGCAGGAAACGTTGACCCCGCCCGTGATAGTGACTAGCTGATTCCTGAATATACTCGCCTCCGGAGTGGTCATTGCCACCCAGCTCGGCGTCGTCCCCAGGTTCAACTGTATGTAGGTGTTCTTCGCCGGATTGGCGCCCGGATCGCCGGAACCCGGCATCTGCCAGAAGAAGTTGTAGTCGGTCGCGGCGCTGTTAGCGGTCTGACGATTGGAGTAATTGAACGCCGTTTCATTGTGCATTCCATCATTGCCCCAGTACTCAGGGCTCAATGTGGTTGCGGGCTTGACGAAGAGGGAGTTGCTCCACTTCTGGAACATGGTGGGGGCACAGCCGATTTCGCACAGCGCGCCGCCGAAGGAGTTATAGATGGTCTCGTGGTCCAGGGACGCCATCTGCGTATTACTGGCGCTCAGCGTAAACGCGGTTCCGCTATCGTTCACGTGAAGGCCGTAGCTCGCCGTGTAGTTTCCCAAATCCTGGTAATCGTCTCCCGTATCGGAAGCAACGTAGCCGTCACCGTCGAACGTGATGTGGCTGTAGATATTCCTGGACCCGCCACCACTCTGTGCCAGCCCGAGAATCTGATGCTGGTTGGGGGTGTGGTTATACAGCACCCAATTTTCGTAGGTGACATCTGCGTTGTACGCGGTGGCTATCGACGTGCCACTGGCATAGTTTCGGTCGATAACACTGAGACCGTTCTGGAATGTGCCACCGTGGGCCGCCTTCCACAGGGCGCAGTTGTAGCTGACCCATCCCAGGTGACTGCTGTCGCCGGAAGTGGGACTCAGAACATCGAGGTAGATAAGCGCCTGTCGTCCACCGGTGTTGGCGCAGGTCACGCGAAAGGTGCGGTCGCCGGTGGGAGGCGTCTGGAAGCTGTACAGTTCGAGGAACGTATAACCGTTCGAGCTTCCGTTGACGTCCACCAGGCTGTCGAAGGAGACGCCGTCGAAGGTAATGTCCAGACTGGGGACTTCGTAATCAACCCTGACCGCGCCGTTGTTGTGCAGACTGAAGTCGTTTTTCAGAACGAAACCACCGGTGTTCGGGTGAGTTCCGTCAAAGAGAGATATCGAATAGGAACTGGAAGTCCCGAAGTTGCTAATCTGGCCGTCGCTGCCCAGCACATTCATGCCCGGTCCCGAGAACGAGGTGTGACGGATCTGGCAGGAACCGGAGCTGCCTTTGTTGCAGGTGAGGACGGCGATGTTTCCCGAAGTTGAATTGCAGCTTTGCTCGCTGCAAATCTTCAGGTTCTCCTGTGCCGTCGATGTGCCGCCATCGATCGCATAGCTGGCGTTGGCGGCGGCAGCAGCGGGGTCCAGCGTGAAGGTCCCGCCGAAGACATCCAACTCGCCCAGCAGAGAAACGATACCGCGCATATCAAAGGTGGCAGAGCTCAGGACCTGCAGGCTTCCCCCTGCCTGAATGGTCAAGTCGGTGGAACCCGGGCTGCCGGCCAGTCCCAGTGCACAACTTTGGCCTGCCTCGCACTGCATGGTGCAGCTTGGGGTGATGGTCGCCGTATCGCCGGCCTTCGGCACACCATTCGGAGTCCAATCCGTCGTTGTGTGCCACTCTTTGGTTCCTCCGCCACTGCATGTGTAACTGGCGGCATACAGCAGACTGGGAGCGACCAGCAGGACCAGTAGGGCAAGCCTTCTCATTGAACCGAAATGTAGGCGGTGCATGACTTGGATACTCCATCGGCTGCGGGGCTGTCCGTCGTTTCCAGGGTGTCGCCTGCGGCGAACCCGAAGGAACCGGTTTTGCTGCACGGAATCGAATTGCCTTCCCAGATGTGACTGCTGCCATCCCAACTGGCGCAGGCAATGGTTCCGGAAACCGTGCCCACGGTGGCAGGAGTCATCAGTGGAGTGATCACTCTGACGCTGCCCGAGCGACGGGTCGCCAACTGGAAGGTCGAAGCACCGCCATCGCATTGCCAGATGACGTATTGAAAGATTCCCGAGGTAGGCAGGCCGAAAAGCCTGTGCTGGTCTTTCAACTGCAAATCCACCAAAGCGGGACCATTGTCATAACCGGCGCGAAACAACATTTGCCGAACCGGATTAGACAGTTTCTGTGCTCCGCAAACTGCTGCGAACAGAAGAACGAACGACACTAAGGCCGACTTCATGCCTCTCTCCATTTTCAAAGTTTAGTTATTGTTAAACGCAGTCGCTGACTCGAACAACCAGAGGCAGACGTTGTTGAGTGGACGCTCAAAAGGAGTAGTGATACTCCACGCACATACGCACCACCGCATCCTCGAACCCGTCACCTACCTGGACTTCCGCTCTGTATTCTTCTGCCTCGCTCGCCTGCTGTCAAGGCGGAGTGGCAATTTTCATCGACCGTATGCACAGAAGTTTGTAAATAAGACGCGCAGCAGGAACTCTCATCATTCGCTTGTGTGTGACTGGAAGGCCGGCAAACCAGAGTTGCCGCCCTGGTTTGTTGGTAAAACTTCGCGGGAACTTCGCACAGGAAGCGCAGAAACAGAAAGCTTCGCTGGGTTCATCGTGGGATATTTCACTTATGCAAAGAGTCTAGCGGCTCTACAGACCCAGATATGCTCGCTTCACTTCTTCCATGCCGGCGACTTCCCTGGACTCGCCTTCGATACTCACCCGGCCCTCGGTGAGAACGTAGGTGTAGTCGCTGAGCGCCAGCGCCAGGTGAACGTTCTGCTCCACCAGCACAATTGTCAACCCGCGGTCGCGCAGCTTTTTCAAGGTAAGGAACAGTTGCTGCGCCAGCACGGGAGCCAGACCCAGCGAGAGTTCGTCGATCATCAGGACCTCAGGCTGCTGCATCAGGCCACGTCCCATGGCCAGCATCTGCTGCTCGCCGCCGGAGAGCGTGGATGACTTCTGCCTGCGCCTCTCCTGCAAGCGGGGAAACATCTCGTAAACTTCGGCAAGGCTCTCGTTCTTCTGCTTGCGGGCCCGCGGGGCGTAGCCGCCCATTTCCAGGTTCTCTTCCACCGTCATGTCGGGGAAGAGTTGGCGGCCTTCAGGGACCAGCACCATTCCAAGATTGGCCTTGGTATGTGGCGAAAGACCGGTTACATCCTTGCCGCGCAGCAGCACATGGCCGCCCCACGGACGAACGCTGCCCATGATGCTCCGCAGAGTGGTCGTTTTGCCGGCTCCGTTGGCGCCAATGACGGTCGTCATCTTTCCCGGCTGCACCTGCAGCGAAATGCCCCACAGCACCTGCACTTCGCCATAGCCGGACTTGAGACCGTTGATTTCCAGCAGTGCCGCCATCAGTTTTTCTCCATCAACTTCTCGGCAATCTCCTCATCGCCGAGGTAAGCCTCGATCACCTGCGGGTCGGCGGCGACCTCCATCGGACTGCCCTCCGCCAATTTTTGCCCGAAGTTCAAAACGACAATTCGATCCGACAGTTTCATAATGGCTTGCATCACATGCTCAATCATGAAGACGGAAACTCCATCTTCTTTGATGGCGAGGATCAGGTCGATCATCTGCGCGACTTCCGTGGGAGTGAGTCCGGCCAGCACTTCGTCGAGCAGCAGAAGCTTTGGCTTGGCGGCCAGGGCACGCGCCACTTCCAACCGCTTTTTGCCGGCCAAGGTCAAACTGCGCGCTGGAGAATTGGCGCGTTCGGCCAGTCCGACGCGCTTCAGCACTTCACTGGCGGCTTCGCGGGCAGCGCTCAGTCCAAGCGATTCACGTCCGAAGCAGGCTCCCACGGTTACGTTTTCCAAGACGCTCATGCCGTTCAGCGGCTTCACGATCTGGTGGGTGCGAGCCAGCCCCAGCTTCACCACATGGTTCGGTGCGGCGCCGGTAATGTCTTTCCCCTCGAAGGTAATCCCGCCGCTGTCGGGCTTGTAGACTCCGTTCACGATGTTGAAGAGCGTGGTCTTGCCCGCCCCGTTAGGACCGATTAGCCCAAGAATCTCGCGCTCCTGGATTATGAAGCTCACGTCGGTGACGGCCTGCAGCCCTCCGAAGCGCTTGCTGACGCCCGTGACATCGAGCAGGTGGGTCACTCGACGACCTCGCGTGAGCGGGGCACGAAGGTGTAGAGCCAGCCGATCAGTCCTCCGGAAGCGAACAGGACAACCACCAGCAGCATCGCCCCGGCAATGACCAGGTGGAAATTGGAGAGCTTGGGTGAGGTCAGCAAGTAGGACCGGAGCCGCTCGTACAGCCCCGCTCCAAGAGCTGCTCCTATCACTGTTCCCTGGCCGCCCAGCATGAGCATGACGATGCCTTCAATCGAGAGCATGTACTCGAAAGCGCTGGAAGGATCGATCATGGCGTTCTTGTAGAACATCAAGGCCCCGGCTACGGCGGGAAGGAAGGCCGAGACGCTGTAGACGATCGCCTTGTAGACGGTGGCATTGATGCCCAGTACGACGGCTGCATCCTCATCCTCGCGAATGGCAAACAGGGCAAGACCGAATTTGGATCGCTTGATCGCAAGGCTCAGTATCAGCGACAGTGCCATCACTCCAATGATGAGGTAGTAGGTGACCCACAGGGCATGCATGGCTCCGCCCAGCGGCTTGTAAGCCTCAAAGGGCAGATACATGCCGGTCGACCTTCCCCAGGGATCGAAATTGGAGACGAAGGCGTCCACGGCAACCAGGATTCCCACCGTGGCGAGGGCAAAATAAGCGCCGCGCAGGCGCAGAATGCCCATGCCGAACACCAGCGCGCAAAGGCTCACCACGATTCCGGCAGCCAGAGCAGCCCACTGCAAGTGCCAGCCGCGAGCCGTCACCAGATACAGTCCGACATAGCCGCCCAGCCCATAGAAAACAATGTGGCCGAAATTTACGTATCCGGTATAGCCGATCATCAGGTTCAAGTTGCTGACCAGGATGATGGCGATAGCCACCAGAATGAGGTCCTCGCGCATAGCGGCGTCGTTGGCTCGGGTCGGAAGATAAACAAACATCGCCGACAAAAGCACGATCAGCCAGAATGTTGGCCGGCGAAAGATCATGCCGTGGCCCTCCCGAAAATGCCGCGAGGAAACAGGATCAGAGCGACGACGAAGAGTCCAAACTCGATGAGCGGAATCCAGCTCACGGCAATGAAGGGGGTCACCGCTCCTTCCAGCAGGCCAAGCAGCAACCCCGCCACCAGCGCACCCATCGGTTTGCCCAGTCCCGCAAGCACGGTTACGACGAAGCTCTTCAGCTGGTACACCCCGCCGGAAAGAATGGTGAACGGAAACAGGGTCGAAACCAGCGCCCCGGAACCGAAGGCCAATGCGATTCCGATGCCGAACGCAATCGCCAGTACAGCCGTGGAAGAGATGCCCATCAATTCGGCTGCATCGCGGTTATCCGCCACAGCGCGAATGGCCTTTCCCAGGCGGGTGCGGTAAAGAAACAGCTCCAGTGCCATGGCGATGATCACGGCCGAGGAGGCAGCGGCAATATGGTTGCCGGTAAAGGTGTATTCCCCGAAGGTGAGACCGCGCGGGCTGAAGTTTACGTTGTAAGGGCTGGTGCTCCAGACGGCGGTACCGATGCCGATCACCATCATGTTCACTGAGAACGTTGACAGCAGGCTCATCAGCTGCGAGCGTCCCACCACCCAGTGCACCGCAAGCCAGTAGACGAATACCCCCAGCAGCAAACCGATCACAATAATTGGAAGCAGCAGCAGGTAAGGATTGAGTGCGGTGGCAGTGAACAGCAGATACATGGCAAACATGCCGAGCGCAATCATCGCACCGTGGGTGAGATTGATGACATCCATCACGCCCCAAATGAGGCTCAGGCCCATAGCGGCCAGTCCGTAGACTGCGCCTACCATCAAGCCATCAATCATTGACGCAAGAATCCCTGTCATGCCTCACCCACGTTGCAGCAGCATTGCTTCGGAAATCCGGCCACTAGCGAATGGGATACTTCAAGTCAGCGCTCTTGGCCGCCAGCGGCCAGACCACCTGCTTGATCATCTTGCCGGACTTGTCTTTTTGCCATTGCGCCAACACCATTGCGTGTCCCACCTGCAGGCCATGTTCGTTGGCTGCCGTAGCAAACTTCGTGCGCCCGTAAAAGGTGGTGATATCGGTGTTGTTCAGTGCGTTCGCTACCTTGGCAGTGTCCGGGCCGCCCGCCTGTTCGATCGCGCGTTGCAGGATGAGCCCACAGGCATAGCCACCGGCAGATTCATAACTCGGAGCAGCGTTATATTTCGCCGTGTAGGCCTTGGCAAAATCAGCGCCGCTGGGGCCATATTGCGCTTTGAACGCGCTTTGCGGCTCCCATTGCGAAGGCACAATGACACCGACGCCGGCCTCGCCCAGTTCCGTCCACTGCGGGCTGTCCGGCGCTACCAGCAGCGCGATCATCTTGAGCGGCACTTTGTGGCCGTACAGCTGGCGAGCGAGTGTGGAACCGTCGGCATAGTGTCCGCCCCCCAGCAGCACATTCGCTTTGGAGGCAATCACTTTGTCGATGATGGCGCTGAAATCCGTGGTGTTGGGAGCGTAGGCTTCGCTGAACGCCGCGTTGAAACCAAGTCGTTGAGCGTAAGGCTTTGCCGGAGTCACTACCGCGGTGGAAAACGACCCGTCTTCATAGACAAAGGCGACGCTGGCTTTGGGGTCCTTGGTCTTCAGCGCGTCGAGGACTGCCGTCAGATATTGGGTCGCAGGAGCAAACATCTGGTAAAGATATTGATTGCCCAGCTTATAGGTCTTCTCTTCCGCAGCTCCCGTGGTCAGCATGATCTTGCCGTACTGCTCGGTAACGACTGCTGCGGTTGCGGTGAGGGGCGATGAATACGGGCTGAAAAGGAAGTCAGCCTTGTCCTGCAGGATCATTCGCGTGTAGAGCTGCTGAACACGCTTGGAGTTCGACTCGTCGTCGTAGCTCACAAGCTGAATCTTGTAGCTCTTGCCGCCTGCCTTGATGCCGCCCGCGGCGTTGGTCTGGTCACGCCACAGTTCGAATCCCCGGTATTGCTCGAGGGAATCTACGTTGAGGGCACCCGTGTTTGAAACTGTGAACCCGATGGTAAGGGTTTGTTGGGCCAGCAGTGATGTAGTCAGAGAGAAAAGAACTGCGAAGAGAGAGATCTTAATACGCTTCACACGCACACCTCTTCCGGAAGAGATTTTGGGCGTGGGAGAAGGATAGGGTGCCAGCTAACGGGCACCAGTGATGAAGATTACCAACTTGAGTGACATCGGTCACACTTGCCCATCGTAGGACACCAGGGGTTTTCCCCGTGCTCGACCGACAGCCGATGGCGGGTACCGCCGGCTGCGAATGGTCATTTGGGGCCACGAAGGCGCTCGGTAATGGCTCACGCGCAGATGTGCTTGCTGTCACTGCAAATTGTTCACGCCGGTTCTAGCGTGCTAGTCGCGACCCATACACCACCGCGAGTTCTCTCCAATTTTGCTCGGGGTGTGTGCATGGTCCGGAGGTCGCGAACATGAACTCCCACCTCATCCGTGAATTCCGATCCATTGTTGGAGATGCAGGGCTGATAAGCGCCCCCGAACAGTTACGAACCTATGAGTGCGACGGCCTTACCCTGTTCCGCATCGTGCCCGAACTGGTGCTTCTGCCCGCTTCAGGCGAAGAGATGCAGGCGGTTGTCAAACTGTGTTATCGCGAGCGCATACCGTTCGTGGCGCGCGGCTCCGGTACAGGATTGAGCGGAGGCGCGTTGCCGGTGAAAGGCGGGGTGGTGATTGGTGTCTCTCGCATGAACCGCATTCTCGACATCGATCTGGCGAATGCCCGTGTGGTAGTTGAGCCCGGCGTCACTAATTCCGCCATTACCGCGGCCGTCTCGGGATCTGGCTTTTTCTATGCGCCCGATCCGTCGTCGCAAATCGTGTGCACGGTTGCGGGCAATGTGGCGGAGAACTCGGGCGGCGCGCATTGCTTTAAATACGGCGTAACCACAACCTACATCCTGGGGCTGGAGGTCGTTCTTTCGGACGGCTCGTTGGTTCGTCTGGGCAGCAAGACCCTGGATTTTCCCGGTTACGACCTGGTCGGAGCTTTCGTCGGTTCGGAAGGCACCCTCGGAATTGTCACCAAAATTACGCTGCGCATTATCAAGAAGCCGGAATGCATCCAGACGCTGATGGCGGCGTTCAACTCCAGCAGCGAAGCCGGGCAGGCAGTGAGTAACATCATTGCCTCGGGTATGTTCCCTGCGGCAATGGAGATCATGGACCGGCTGGCCCTGGAAGCGGCCGAGGCGGCGGTGCACCCGAATTATCCCAACTGCAACAGCCTGCTGCTGGTAGAGCTTGACGGCTCTGTGCGCGAGGTCGATCGGCTTATGGAAACCGTAGGGCCAATCTGCACTGAGTGCGGCGCCTGGGAGCTGCGGCTGGCCAAATCCGACGCCGAACGTATGGCGGTTTGGAAGGGGCGCAAGGCCGCGTTTGCCGCCGTCGGGCGTATCTCTCCCAATTACCTGGTACAGGACGGCGTGATTCCGCGCACGGCGCTGCCGCGCGTGCTGGGCGAGATTGACCGCCTCGGAGCCGAGGCCGGTATACGCGTCGCGAACGTCTTCCATGCCGGCGACGGCAATCTGCATCCGCTGGTGCTTTACGATCGCCGCATTGCCGGCGAGGAACAGCGCGCGATGGCGCTGGCCGAAGACATCCTGCGGCTGTGCGTCGAGGCGGGAGGATCGATCACCGGCGAGCACGGCATCGGCGAGGAGAAAAAACACTTCATGCCCGTGATGTTTTCGAAGGCCGATCTGGACGCTATGCAGCGCCTGCGCTCGGCCTTCGATCCTTATGAGCTTTGCAATCCTGGCAAGATGTTCCCGGGCACGGATGCCACTTTTCAAAGGCCTATCGCCTACGAGCCACACCCCATCGAGAAAGCCGGACTAGCTCAGCGGTATTAGCGCGGCAGGCTCCCCCGGCGACAACGGGTGAGCCGGTCCACGGGAGGCGAACATGATTGAACGTCAAAATCCGCTAGAGATTGCGTGGACTGACCTGGAAGCTATCGTCGGTCCCGAGAACATTAGACCGGCGTCCAGCTCCGACATGATCGACGGGCTGGCGCCATCGAAGGTGGTGTCGCCGGGGACGGCAGCGGAACTCGCCAAGGCCCTGCAATATTGCAGTTCCGCCGGACTGGCCGTGGTCCCGCGCGGAGGCGGCTCCAAGCTGGGACTGGGGAATCGCCCCGAGAAGGCCGACGTCATTTTATCGACCGAGCGGCTGAATCGAGTGGTGGAGCACGTCTGGGGCGACATGACGGCGATTGTTGAGGCAGGTTGCACAATCGATAGCCTGCAGCGCGCCATCCAGCCACACCGGCAGCGTCTTGCCATCGACCCCTTATGGCCGGAGAAGACCACGGTCGGCGGTTTACTCGCGACGGCCGAAAGCGGAACTCTTCGCATCCGCTACGGTGCCGTGCGCGATCTTGTGCTCGGCGTCGAAGTCGCTCTGCCGGATGGCAGCCTGATCAAAGCCGGCGGCAAAGTCGTAAAGAATGTGGCGGGCTACGATCTCACCAAGCTGATGATCGGTTCGCTGGGCACGCTGGGCGTGATTACCCGTGCGGCCTTTCGCCTGCATCCCATTCCCGCCGGCACGGCCAGCTACAGCATTACGGTTGCCGGTGCAGTCGAGGCGAGCAAGATCGTGCTTGCCATTCTCGGTTCGTATGCCATTTATACAGGACTGCAAGTACGTACCGATCGTGCCGACCGCGTCACGCTTGATGTGCGGTTCGAAGGTATTCCGGAGTCGTTGCAGGACCAGCACGAGAAGCTGGCCCAACTGGCTGCAGGACACGAAATTGTGGCGTCCTCCGACGACGTGTGGAATGCCCGGCGGCAACTGTACAGCGGCGCCGGCAGCTCCGTCGTTTGTAAGTGCAGCGTTCTGCCGGCGCAGATTGGTTCGCTGTGCGACAGCATCTTCCGTCAAGTAAATGCGACCGAGACGAAGGCCACCATTGTTGCCCAGGGCACCGGGCTGGCAGAGGTGCGGCTGGATGCCGCACTGCCGTCACGGCGCAAGGCAGTGGACGGCTTGCGCAGCGAAGTGGACCGCCTCGAAGGCACGCTGGTTGTCGAACAGTGTCCCGTACCGATGAAGGAATCACTGGACGTATGGGGCACATTGCAGGATGCAGTTCCATTGATGCAGCAGATCAAAGCGAAATTCGACCCGGCACGGACATTAAACCCGGGCCGCTTTGTGGGGGCCATATGATCGACGATGCCGTCGCAAGCCCGGTAAAAGTTGCTACTCCGACCAACGGCAAGGCACGAGTTTTCGATGAGCACCATCCGCCGCTGGCCGACCTTCTGAATGCCTGTGTGCATTGCGGCTTTTGTCTGCAGACCTGCCCGACCTACACGCTTTGGGGCAAAGAGACGGATTCACCGCGCGGCCGCATTCACCTGATACGCATGGCCGTCGACGGAGAAGTGGCCTTGACCGATCTGTATGTGTCGCACTTCGATCATTGCCTGGGATGCCAGGCTTGTGTGACGGCCTGCCCCTCCGGAATCAAGTACGGCAAGCTCATCGAAGCCATGCGCTCGCAGTTCGAGCGCCAGTATCGCCGGCCTCTGCGCGAGCGAATGTTTCGCGGCATGATCGCAGCCACCTTCAGCCGTCCCCAGCGATTGCGTAAGCTTGCCGTCGCCTTGCGTCTCTATCAGCGGCTGGGATTACAGCGACTGGTACGTGCCCTGAATTTGACGACGCTGCTGCCGCAAAATCTACGCACCATGGAACAGTTGATGCCCGATCTGTCGCGGCGAGAATGTTCGGCCGTTCTGCCGCCTGTGATTTCAGCCATTGGTGAGAAGCGTCGCACCGTCGCATTGGTTACAGGATGCGTACAGAGCGTCTTCACGGCGCAGGTGAATGCCGCAACCGCGCGAGTGCTGGCAGCGGAGGGGTGCGAAGTGCTCGTGCCGCAGAACCAGGGATGCTGCGGCGCTCTGTTGCTGGACCTGGGACAGGAAGTCGAAGCCTTATCAATGGCGCGCAAAATGATCGATCAGTTCGAGTCCCTGAAAGTCGACGCCATCATCGTGAACGCCGCCGGTTGTGGCGCCATGGTGAAGGACTACGGCTATCTGCTGCGCGATGATCCGCAGTATCGCGAGCGCGCAATTGCCTTCTCCGCAAAGTGCAAGGACCCATCAGAGGTGCTGGCGGAGTTGCCTCCGCGCGCGCCGCGCCATCCGATGCCCTTGAAGGTCGGCTTTCATGATCCGTGTCACCTGCAGCATGCGCAGGGTCTTACCGGGCCTCCTCGCGCCGCGCTGCGAACCATCCCGGGTCTGGAACTTTTGGAGTTGCCGGAATCTGCACTCTGCTGCGGCTCTGCCGGTGTCTACAACCTGTTGCAGCCGGAAACCGCTCATGCATTGGGCGAGCGCAAAGCCAACAACATCATCGCCACAAAAGCGCAGGTGGTGGCAACCGGCAATCCCGGATGCCAATTGCAGATCAGCGCTCTGCTGAATGAGAAGGGACATCCCATGCCGGTGATGCATTATATGGAACTGCTGGACGCTTCGATCTCCGGAACCTAGCTTGATGGGCTGCTCGCGGTTGGCAAGCGATATCTGTGACTGAAGGCTGACCTCTGACGGCTAAAAATGGTCGGGACGGGCAGATTTGAACTGCCGACCCCTCGCACCCCAAGCGAGTGCTCTACCAGGCTGAGCCACGTCCCGAATGGAAGAATCCGGCCAGCACCGCAGCCGGAGGGGTTCTGAATCACCAACAGTCTATCACCCGGAAGCTCGTTGGCGCAGCGCGTGGTGCTTCGTTCCGCTCTGCCCACTGACAGAAGTGGCACGCCGTCGCTTTTTGCCGCTCCCTGGGTAGCCTGCTGGGGCGGCACGGCATCATAATGAACTCCAATCCCATGACGGACTCAACCCATCCCCACTCGTGTGAAAGTGTCATCGCTGTAGCCGACGAACCGCACCATCATCTCGTAGTCGACAATGAATGGGTGCGAGCTTACGCGGTCGAGATCGGACCACGAAAGAATACGCTGTGTCATCTGCACTCGCTTCCCTACCTGCTTTACGTCGCCGGTGAGGCGGAGATTGTCAGTGCGCCCAAGGAAGGCGATGCTCGCAAGCATCATTACCCGGATGCTTACTGCGAGTTTGCGCCCGCCGGCCTTGAGCACGTCGTGAAGAACCTGGCGGACACAACGTTTCGCAACCTGGTATTCGAACTCCGGCCGGAGGCCGCAAAGTTGCGCCGTCGAGGACCGGGCTTTGCCAGCGCGGCTGGAGTGCGCAACACGCCTCTCTATTCCGGCCGGACAATTTGCGCGGAATTGATCAATCTTGGATCGGGATCGCAGACGGAAATTGCCGGCCCCGCCGTGGTTGCAACTCCCTACGAGAACAGCGTGGAACTAATCGTATCGGAGCTCGGCACGCGCAAGCTGCGGCACTTCCGGGATCTGGAGTACGTCCCCGGTGGCTCTGCCGGACTGCTGCGCTGCGAAGCCGGAGAACCAGCCCGTTTACTGGTTGTCACCTTAGGACAAACGTAACCCTCGGCGGGCGTGATCCGGCCAACCGGGGTTACGGTGCCGATGGCTCATCCTCAAAACTTTACCAATTTGTCGCGCAAAATTTGGTAAACGGGTCTGCTGGATGCGACAATCGTCGATATGCATAAGCCATCTTCCTTGGCGATTCCGATCGCCGCTCTGTTGTTCCTAGGCACCGCTGCCGCCCAGCAGTCGTCTTCATCGCCAGCTAAGCCCGCTACCCACACCGCAAGTTCCAGCAAGACGGGAACCACCGCAAAGAGCTCAACCAGCGCAAAAACTTCTCAGAAGCAGCCGATAACCGATAAGGAGAAGGAAAGCTACGCTATCGGGATGAACATTGGGCATGGGCTGAAGATGGATGCCATCAGCGTCGATCCCAACATGGTGGCTCAAGGCATGAAAGATGCGCTAACCGGCGCCAAGCCCCTGCTGAGCGAAGAAGAACTCAAGGATGCAACTACCCGGCTTCGCACTGAAGTCATCGCCAAGAAGCAGGCAGAGGAACAGCGTGCCAGTGCCGCCAACAAACAGGCTGGCGAGCAATTCCTCGCTGCCAACAAGGCCAAGCAGGGCGTGGTCACGCTGCCCAGCGGCCTGCAGTACAAGGTCCTGAAAGAAGGCACCGGGCCCAAGCCCAAGGCGACCGATACCGTAGTCTGCAACTATCGCGGCACGTTGGTGGACGGCACCGAGTTCGACAGCTCCTACAAACACGGTGAGCCCGCTACCTTCCCGGTCAACCGGGTGATCAAGGGTTGGACGGAGGCTTTGCAACTGATGCCTGTCGGCTCAAAGTGGCAGCTGGTTATTCCCCCGGACCTTGCTTATGGCGAGCGTGGCGCGGGCGGCGGAATCATTGGCCCAGACGCCACCTTGATCTTTGACGTCGAGTTGCTCTCTATCAAAGGCGAGGAATCCTCGCAGCCCGCTTCGCCAACGTCTCCCCAGCACTAACTGAAAGCGGGCGATCCTACGGATTCCTGGTGATCACGCCGCAGGCAATGCGGTCGCCGGCGTTGCCTGCCGGATCGGTTTTCATGTCGTCGGGCTTGGCGTGAATGACCAGCGCCGTTCCGCTATTGGCAAATAGCGAATTCGGCTGCGATCCGTCGCCCAGCACGACGGCATCGTTCTTGATTGTGGTCTTCGCCGTCCCATTGGCTTTGACGGTGAAGTTCACCATGTCTCCGGCGTGATGGCCCTCCGGATTCTCCAGCCCGTGTTGCTTGTGCGTGGGATTGAAGTGCGGGCCAGCGGACTTGAAGTCCGGTGGCTGGCAACTGGCCTTCTGGTGAATATGGATGGCATGCTCGCCCGGAGGCAGGTTTTTCAGGGCGAGCTTCAATTCCACTCCTGTCCTTTCGGCACGAATCGTAACCCTGCCGACGCTGTCGCCCTTCGCGTCCTTCATCTCGACTACGGTCTTGTTGACAGATTTCGTTGCAGTGTCAGCCGATGGCGCTTGCCCGGAAGCGAGCGAACCGGCCGCAACCAGTAGAACAAAGAACCCCGTCAAAACAGCAAGATGGCATTTTGTCATCCGGACTTTGTACCACAACCGGAGTGTCCCATGACGCGAGTATCGCGGTCCTGTGCTTAGAATTTTCTAATAAGAGAACACGAAGTCTAGACAGCTTGTCCAAATCTTGGACGTTGGCGCGATGGTCGTGCTTGCTGCGAATGCTAAGTAACTGAATTTATTAGCCCAATCTTGTTTTCAGTTTCGGCAATCAAACTGCTTATGCATTATTGGCACGTGAGCTTTATTTCTCCGACCCTTACGTGCCGTCTCCAACCAAATTTCAAACGGGAGCCACAACAGTGGGACTGAGTGTGGCGGAGCCTCGCATGTCTTCTGATTCGCGTAGTCGCAAGTGCGATGCCGAGGAACAACGGCGCTGGCTGGCAGCCTATACCCGGGCCCGGCACGAGTCAGTTGTCGCCGAGCAGTTCAAACATAAAGGCTTTGATGCGCTGCTGCCGACTTATCGCAGGTTTACCCGCTGGTCCGACCGCATCCGGCAAAGCGATGCGCCCTTATTTCCCAGCTACGTATTCGTTCGGGTCAGCGGTCAGGAGCATGCCCGGATATTGCAGACGACAGGGGTTGTCAGGATTGTGTGTTGCGCCGGCAGGCCGGTCCCGCTGTCGGATGCCGACGTGGAAAAACTGCAACTGTGCACAGCTCATCCTTCGGCAATCGAACCCTATCCCTATCTCCGTGTCGGTCAGCGGGTACGCGTCAAGCACGGCCCCTTTCAAGGATTGGAAGGGCTGCTGGTGGAGAAGAAGAACGCCACCCGCCTGGTGATTACCGTGGAGCACATTTTAAAATCCGTCTCGCTTGACCTCAGTGGCGCTGACGTTGAAGCACTGGGTTAACCAGTTTTCCATTGACATGTACGTCTCTTTGCCCCGTGATCCCAGATAACCCTCCCCCAAGCAGCGGCATGGGAATCGTGATCCCCTTCCCATCAGCGGTGCCCGAGAGCCTGCCGGGCGCTGGTGCTGCGCACCCGCGCCGCCGCCTAGATTCCGTAATTCCGCTGACCGAGCGGGCTTTCGACCTTCTGGCCGTCTTCGCCGCGGTTGTGCTGCCCTGCGTGGTTTATGCCTGGAGCCATCCTCGTCGGCTCGCCGGGCTCTCCACCGCTTCGGTGTTGCAAGCGGCGGCTCTGTTCGGGCTGTTCGTCATCCTTCTGCTGGAGAGAAGCGGCGAATATCGTCCTTACTTTAGTCTGCTGGCAGTCCGGGAGACGGAACGCCTGCTGCGCGTGGGCGCAGAATGCCTCCTGCTTGCCCTGCCTTTTGCCTTTCTGGCCGCTCCCGCAGTGCCGCCGGGGCTGATGTTCATCACCTTTCTAGCGGTACCGCTGGCCCTCATCGTGGAGAAATCCGCTCTGCGTTTCGGAGTGTGGCATTTGCGAAGCAAGGGATACGGGAATCGCAAAGCCGTTATTCTCGGAGCCGGACCGCTGGCAAAAAATATTTATTCGGTGCTGGCGCGCTCCCCGAAACTCGGTCTTGATCCGGTGGCCATCGTGGATGAGGACGCGGCATTTCAGGGAGTCGAGATCCATGCCAGTTCTTACTGGAGACAAAAGACGGCGCTGGTGCTTGCCGGTCCTCTTTCCGCCAGGCTGTTTCGCAACTTAGGAGCTTCAGTGCTGGTCATCGCCGACCCCGATCTGGCCAGCTCCGAGATGACGGAGATTATGGCGCGCGCTGCCACCGTCGGCGTAAGCAGCTACGTGGTTTCGCGCGACAGCCTGGAACCCGGACGCTGGCTGGAATATTCCGAAGTCGATGGCATGATGCTGGCCAGCCTGAATACCGAGCAGCGGCACACCGGCTATGAAATGGCCAAGCGCACACTGGATATCGTGTTGGCCGCGATGGCCCTGCTGCTGCTGGCCATTCCATCGGCCGTCATGGCTGTAATCATACGATGCACGTCAGGCGGGCCCGCTATCTTCCGGCAGCGCCGGGTTGGCCTGCAGGGCCGGGTGTTCACCTGCTACAAATTTCGTACCTTGTATGCCGACAGTCCGGCTTATATGGTCTCGCCCAAGTCGGGCCGCGACCCGCGTATTACGCCTATCGGACGGCTGTTGCGCCGAACCTGTTTCGATGAAGTGCCGCAGCTGTGGAATGTGCTACGGGGAGAGATGTCGCTGGTAGGGCCCCGGCCCGAGATGCCATTCATCGTGGAGGACTACTCGGCCTTCGAGCGGCAACGCCTGGCAGTGAAACCGGGAATCACCGGCTTGTGGCAGCTTAGCGGAGACCGCGGCTGTTTCATCCACCAAAATCTTGAATACGATTTTTATTACATTCGCAACCGGAATCTATATATGGATTTAGCCGTATTGCTGCATACGGTGGCCTTCGCAGCCAGAGGTGTTTAGCCGTGCTCCCGCCCGAGGAACCAACCTATCACCAGCACACACTCAGGAAGGGGAGCACGCAACTCCGCTACTCCTATCCGCCAGCCCAGCCGCGAGAACTGTTGGTGCCGGAAATTCTTTACGTTCTCCGCCGGCGAAGGGCCGTGATTGCCGGCTCGGCGCTGCTTGGGCTCCTGCTGGCAATTGCTTATGTGCTGCTGCGCGCGCCCCGCTACGAAGCTCAATCACAGATTGAAATCAGCGCCTCCAACCCTGACGACATTGGACTGGAGGACCCGGCTGCCAAGGCGCTCAATGCCAACGACTCCACGGTCCGGCTGCAATCCGCTGTCGAAGTTCTGCAGAGCAATAGCCTGGCTCTGGAAGTAATCGACCAGCTCGGCCTCGCCCATAACCGAACCTTTGCGGGAAGCTGGCGGCAGCCGGAGAACGCTAGCCGCTCCGCCTGGTCGCCGGAGGTACGCGATCACCTTTGCCGGGCATTCCGCGAGGCGCTCACCGTCGAACTCGTCCCGAGGACAGACATCATCGCCATCACTTTTCGCTCTAAGTCCCCGGACCTTTCGACCGCCGTGGCCAATGAATTGGTGCAGAAGTTTCGCGAGCGCAGCCTTCGCACCAGCTACGAATCGGCCAATCAGGTCTCGGAGTGGCTGTCCAAGCAATTGGAGGATCTCAAGTCGAAGGCCCGCAGCTCGCAAGAGCAATTGGCAACACTTGAGAGGACCAGCGGACTGCTCGGTCAGGACCAGACCGACAACATTGTCTTTGCCAAGCTGCGACAACTGGATGAGCAGTTAACCGCAATGGAGTCGGACCGCATCGTCAAGGAGGCCAGATATCGCGTCGCTGCCACCGGCGACCCCGAGTTACTGGCGACCTCAGCGCCCGATGCCACGCTCGAGGTGCTGCGGGCACAACAGGCAAGCCTGCACGCGCAGTACGTGCAGCTCAATTCGAAGTTTGGACCCGGCTATCCCAAGCTGGCAGAGATGGCTGAACAGGTTTCGAAGGCCGATGCGGCCGTCGACCGTGAACTCAGCCAGCTTGCCGAGCGGTACCGCAACGATTACCAAGCGGCACTCCGTTCTGAACAAATGTTGCGCGCCAGCTTCGAGGCGCAAAAGCAAAAGGCCTACCGCTTGAATGAAGACGCTGCCCAGCATGCGATTCTGAAGCGTGAGGTGGAATCGACACAGCAGCTCTATGAAACGTTGCAGCTCAAGCTGAAGGAGGCGGGAATCGCGGCCGGCCTTTCGTCGGCGAACATCGGAGTCGTCGATGCCGCGCAGCTACCCTCGCAGCCTTCCGACCCCAAGCCCTTCTCTGCGATACCCATTGGTCTTGGCGCGGGGCTCGTCTGCGGCGCTGCTCTGGCCATAGCCCTGGAATCGGCAGACGACTCCGTCCGCAGTCTGGAAGAAGCAGAGGAAGCGGCCGGGCTGCCGACACTGGGCGCCATTCCCTATATAGGAGGTTGCCGCACAGGTTCCCCTCGCAAGGACAACTCGCAGAATCCGGCGAGCGGGGGCGGTGGCCTGCTGCTGAACACAAACTCGCGTGCGGCGGAATCGTATCGTGCCGCATGCCAGAGCCTGCTTCTCACCTCACGCGAACAAGCTCCCAAAGTGATCGCGATTGCCAGCGCTCTTCCCCTGGAGGGCAAGACGACCACTGCAATCAACTGTGCTGTGGCGTTGGCGCAGCGCGGTGCGAAGGTGCTCCTCGTCGATGCCGATTTGCGCCAGCCTTCCATTCACGAATCCTTTGGGCTCGACGGAAAGCGCGGCCTCAAAGATCAGATCGCCGGAACTTACATAGAGGAGCTCGCCTGCCCAATACCGCAACAGCCCGGATTATGGGTGCTGTCTGCGGGCACTTCCGAAGTGGGCAAAGCTGCGGTGCTGGACTCCAACGCGCTCCTGCCGCTGATCAAGGAATGGCGCAGCAGCTATGACTACGTCATTCTGGACACACCTCCATTGTCGCTGGTCAGCGACGCTCTGGTTCTGGCCACCCACTCCGACGCTGTCGTACTGGTAGTTCGGTCCGACGTAACCCCACAGCGTCTTTTGCGCCGGACCTGTGACACGCTCCAGCGCGCCCACGTCAACCCGGTTGGCTTGGTGTTCAACGGGGTTGCCGAAAGCTTCTGGTACAGCAGTTCCCGGGCCGGGCTGCGAAGAAAGGCAAGCGGTTTCTATTATGCCGACGACTATCGTTCGTAATGCTCGGAGCGCCTTTTGCCTAATCGCACTACTCTCCGGCACGTATCTGTTCGCACAGTCGCTGATGCCAATTCCTTCTCCGGAAAATCGGTCGGCACCATCCCTCTCCATAAGCGAAGGCCGGCCCCTGGCTGTTGGAGCGCTCTCTTCATCCACTCCTGCGCCTGGCGCACAGGTGCAGATCGGTCCAGGTGACCTCGTCGATCTCACGGTGTTCGACACTCCGGAACTTTCCGGAAAAGCACGCGTCGATCCCTCCGGCTCGATCGACCTGATTTTGGGAGGAAAGGTATATATCTCGGGCCTGAGCCCGGCGCAGGCCAGCCGTGCGGTGGAGAAACAATTTCGAGATGCTTCCATCCTTCGCAATCCGCATGTTTCCCTCAATGTGCTCGAGTCGACCCAAGGCGTAACCGTGCTGGGCGAAGTAAAAAATCCTGGCAGCTATCCGCTGTGGGGACAACAGCGGGTTGTCGATCTCATCAGCGCTGCGGGCGGATTGACGCAATATGCGTCGCATATGGCAACCTTGACCCGCAAAGGCTCAGGGGCGCCCCTCGTTATCAGCATCAGCCTGAATGACTCCTTTGCTCAGGCGGCGACGAAGGAAGCGACGGTGCTCCCTGGTGATCGAATCGTGGTGCCGCGCGCTGGAACCATCTACGTTCTGGGAGATGTCGGCAAACCGGGAGGATTCATGGTCGACAATCAGAACTCCATGACTGTGCTGCAGGGGCTCGCGCTGGCTCAGGGACTCAACCGCACCGCCAGCCTCCATGGCAGCCTCATACGCCAGACTGCCGAAGGGCCCAGGCAGGAACTACTGGACCTGAAGAAGATTCTGGGCAATCAGCTTCCCGATCCACCGCTGCGAAATGGCGACATCGTTTATGTACCGCTCAACAGCGTCAAAGACTGGGCCAACCGGGGCATGAATACCATCCTGCAAATGTCGGTTGGTGCGGTCATCTACGGCAGATATTACTAAGCCACGCGACCCACCGATTTCCAGAACTTCTTCTCATCTGCATGCAATCTGATCCGACCGTAGCTCACAGCACCGAAGTTTCGCAGACGCCCGCGTCGACGTATCCGCGTCGAGGCATCTGGATCGCCCTCTACGGTCCGGATGGCGCGGGGAAATCGGCGGTGGCCGCACGGTTGGCGCTGGCACTCGCTCCCTGTTTCAGCGGCGTCGTGGTTCGCCACCTGCGCATCTCGCCGGCTGCGAAGCCGCACTCTGCGGCGGTGACACAGCCCCACGCGCAACTCCCGCGAAGCATGGCGCTCAGTTGCCTGAAGCTCATCTACATGTTTGTGCATGGCTGGCTGGCGCATCTGCTGGTCACGCTTCCCTGCCGTGCCGCAGGACAACTCATCATCTTCGACCGCTACTTCCCTGACTACGCCGTCGATCCTCGGCGCTATCGGCTGGCCCATGCGAGTGTCGGGTTCGCGTCGCTGCTAGGCCGATTGGTTCCGCAACCGGACCTGCAGTTCGTGCTCGATGTTCCCGCTGCGGAGCTGCACAGAAGAAAAGATGAAGTCAGCCTGGCGGAATCGGCTCGCCAACGCAGCGAGTATGCGGCGCGGCTGGGCGCAAGGCGCAACACGATGCTGGTGAACGCCGACAGGCCTGTAGATGACGTGGTCCGCGAAGTCGTCACGGAGGTTCTGGAATGTGGACGACTGAAAGCCCCGGGCTCAGCGGAGGCGGATTTTGCCGGTGCCTGAGCACACGATGGAGTGCGGGCGCGCACTGCAGCAGCCGTCCACGCCACCGGGTTCATGCTTTCTCGCCTTAGGGCGGGCCGGTTGTCCGCGCTGGCTCGTGCCCGCCGGATGCCGTCTCCACAGCGGCGCATTTTTGGGGTGGCGGCCTTATCGCGCAACCTCACGCATGGCATGGGCCTCGATGAAGTCGGCCCTGCGATGGGGCGGAGGGCGCGCTTTTCCCCTCGTGGAACCCAAAGAAGTCGAATGGATTGCTGGCCTGGATTGGCGAGCGCTGGGGTGGTGCCGTCCCGCGCTGCCCGAACCCCTGGTGTATCTGGGCACGCCCGGGCCGCGACGGAAGGCGGTGGTCCACCTGATCGACCCCGCGTCGCATGCCTGTGAGCTGATCGTGAAGGTGCCGCTCACGCCCGGCGCGAAGACGGCCATCGAACACGAAGCCGAGACCCTGCTGCAGTTGCAGCGAGAGGAATTCAAGGCCGCCCCTCGACTGGTCGTCTTCGATAGGCTCAGGTATGTTTCGTCGCAGACCGTGATCCGGGGCTCTCGCTGCGGGATGCAGTTGATGCGCGAGACAGCGGCATTGCTGCAATCGCTCATGCGTTCGGGTGAAACCATCACGTTGCAGGAAATTGCAACGCGATTCGCCGCCGCCCGCCATACCTGCTTGAATCTGGCAGCCACCGAGGCTGCGGTCGTCGACCGCGCAGTTGAGGAGATCACCGATTCCTGCGAATTGCCGGCGGCGCGAATCCACGGCGACTTCGCTCCCTGGAATATCAAGCTGCAAGCCGATGGTTCGGCGGCGCTGATCGACTGGGAAGAATCGCAGCCTCGCGGCCTGCCGCTGCAGGACGGATTTCATTTTGGGCACATCACTCGATACCTGTTCGGTCTGCGGCCCAAGCCGCTCTTTGCTCACCTGCCTCTTCGCTCTCCCAGGTCCGTCGGTCTGAGCCTGCGCCGTAAGCTGGAGATCGCTTACCTCCTGCAGACCCTGTTTCTTCAGCTTTCGCGTGGAAACCAAAAGCACTCTCAGTTCTTGCTGACAACCCTGCGCATGACCATTTCCGCCCGCTCATGATACCGACAGTCGCTGAATCACGCAAAATTGCCTCGCCGTTAACAGGTGCAGCCTCCGCCGCGCCTACGGATTGCGATGAGCACAGTTGGCAATCCCGGGCACGGCGCGAACTCTGGACAGCAGTCGTCGGCGCGCTGAACTTGTCAGGCATCGACTATTGCCTTCTGGGAACCGGCAAAGAGTCCCCCGCTGCCCCCGGCTCTGATATGGATTTTGTGGTCCGGCCACGGGACTACGAGTGCGTACCAGCCTTGCTCGCCCGGGCAGCGGCCTCGGTTGGAGCGCAACTGATTCAGGCGATCCGGCACGAGAGCACGGCGACATATTTCGCCATTGCCAGGCGTCACGGCGCAACAGTCGGCTTCCTCAATCCCGATTGCACAACCGACTATCGCCGCCAAGGCAGGCTGTGGATACGGGCGGAAGAACTGCTATGCGGCCGGCGGCTCAGCTCGGGAGGATTTTTTCGTCCGGCGCCGGAGGTCGATTTCAAGTACTACCTGATCAAACAGGTGCTGAAGCAGACGCTCACCGCTAAGCAGTGGACAAAGCTGACCGCGCTTTACCGTCGCAGTCCCGACCCCGAACGCGCTCTTGACCACTGGCCTTTGGCTAGTCATCGACAGATCGATTCGGCGCTGCTACGCGATGATCGGGGAACGTTTCGCGAACTGTTGCCACGGCTGCGTATCGAACTGGAGTCGACGCCTTATCAAGAGCGTGGTGCCGCGCGGACAGCAGCCTTCGTGGCCGGCGGGGTTCGCGTTTTATCTCGCCTGACTCGTCCCACAGGACTATTCGTCCGGGTGACGGGCGGGCGCATGGCAGATCGAACCGATCTCGCATTGCGGCTGGCAGACGTGATGGCGCCGGCATTTCGCCGAACCTCGGTAGGTGAATTCACTCCCATCACCACTGCACGCGCCCTGGTTGAATCCACACTGGTAGTGTCGCCCGGCGAGTCACTCCTGGAGCGCGCGCTTTTCAGCAGCATGAATGTTCACTACTCGTGCTCGCTCTCGCCAGCCCGGAACCTGGAGCGCGCGGTCGGAGCGGTCATCTCCTGTCTCGCAAACAGGACCGCGCGAAGGCTGAAGCTGGCGTCCTCAGCGACATATTCCACTGCGTCAGAGTGCCCTGCGCCGGCAAATGGAGCCGTCTAATGTCACGCATCCTGCTTTCGGCTTACGCTTGCGAACCGGCGAAAGGATCGGAACCCGCCCTCGGCTGGATGTGGGCAACGGAGCTCGCATCGCTTGGGCATGACGTGTGGGTGATCACCCGAGCCTCGAACCGAGCGGCGGTTGAGGCTGATCCCGCATCGCGCCAAGGTAATCCTCACTTCGCATTCTGCGATCTGCCGGAGTGGGCCCGCCGCTGGAAACACCTTCCCGGAGGGCTCTACTTCTACTACTTCCTTTGGCAGTGGCTGGCCTATCGCGAAGCGCGGCGGTTGCATCGTGTGCATCGCTTCGACCTGGTTCACCATGTGACGTGGGTCAGCTTGCGCGCGCCCAGCTTCATGGGCCGCCTGGGTATTCCGTTTTACTTCGGGCCGGTTTCCGGCGGCGAACGGGTACCGAAGCTACTTCGCCGCGATATGTCTCGCCGGGCAGAGGCCGTAGAACTTGTCCGCGAGTGCGCCAACCGCCTGCTTCGCCTCGATCCGTTGATGCTCTCGGCGTTCCGGCGTGCCGACCGTATCTATATCACCTCGCGCGACTCACTCCCCCTGATCCCTGTGCGATTTCACACTAAGTGCGCAATCCAACTCGCGGTTGGTCTGCACCGGAAACAGCTGGGGTTCAGCCGGCGGAGCATTGCATCCACGCATAACGTCTTGCGCTGCCTGTATGCCGGGCGGCTTCTGGAGTGGAAAGGCCTTTGGCTGGCCCTGCTCGCGATGCAGAGACTGAAGGAGCTTGGTGTCCCGGCGCATCTGACGTTGATTGGCGATGGACCGGCAGCTCCGCAGCTGAAATCTCTGGCGCTTCAGCTTGGCATTACCGGCACGACGACATTTCTACCTTGGCTGCCGCAGGAAGAACTGCAGCGCCAACATCAGCACCACCACGTCTTTTTGTTTCCCAGCCTTCGCGACTCCGGCGGCATGGCCGTGCTGGAGGCGTTGGCACATGGGCTGCCCGTGGTGTGCACCGACCGGGGAGGGCCGGGTGCGATCGTCAACGACCGCTGTGGCCGGATTGTGCCGGCCAGTGGTCGATCCAGCCAAGTGATTGCATGCGAGTTCGCCGAGCAGATGCAACGTCTGGCGCAAAATCCCGGGCTCGTCGAGTCTCTAAGCATCAATGCCCGGCGCCGGGCATGGGAGTTCGAGTTCGGGCGAACCGTGGAAGCCATCTATGGCCGTGGGAAGGGCAATGAGCTTGAGGAGTTCGTGAGCGCATGAGCGCTGTGCCGGCTGCGCCCTCGTTTGTCTGGACGGCGCCAAATTTCGCTGTTCCCCGGCAGCGACGCACCGCCGTGCGCCTGGCGCGTCTCTTTCTACTCAGTTTCCTGTTGTCTCTTGTTTTTGTCCCGGAATACCTGCAGGGCACCGCAGAGCAAGCCTCGAAGAGAGCGCTCTACAGTAATGTCTTAGGCGGTTTCCGGGCAATCGACCTGCTGATCCTGGTCCTGTTCCTGCTGCATGCCTTTGCAATGGGCTGTTCCCGGCGGCGGACCGGCCACTTTCCGCGCAAACTCTTACTGCCGCTGGCTGGATTTGCGGCTTCGATTCTCATCAGCCTCATTTATGGCGCGCAGCGCGGAGGCCGCAACTTCTTTTTCGACTGGCGCGCGCTGGCGCTCGGGGCCGCCCTTTACCTGGTCTACCGGGTCTGGATCCAAACCGAAGATGACGCTTGGACAGCGATCTGCCTGTTCGCAGTAATAGCAGCCATTCGAATGGCCACACTCTTTGCGTCTTATCTGGCAGGCGGTGGCGACACGGTGGTCGGCGTACGTATTCCAGTATTTGATGGACCAAGCCTATCGGCGTTCGTGTGCGCTGCGCTGCTCGGCCTTGCCTGCTTCACCCTGGATATTCAAACCAGCCGGCGCGGCGCGTGGCTCTTGGTTAGCGGCTCGGCGATGTTGATGGTTGCCCTCTCTTTTCGGCGCTCTTATTGGGCCGAACTGGCAATTGCTGTGCCGTTACTTGTATTGATCACGCCACAACGCCGACCTCGAGTTCTGGCTCTACCGGTGTGCGTTGCGATCGTTGCCTCCCTTGCCATGGGCCCGCGCTTGATGGACCGCATCGCCAGCTTCGACGTCAGGCAAGAGTATCTCTCTTATGGCGTGGACAACGCCGACCACGTCGGGGACGTGCTCGATGCCTGGGACCAGGTGAAGGCCTCTCCCTGGATGGGCATTGGGCTGGGACGCTCGTACACAACCTGGCGCATTCGAAATTGGAAGGAGG
The DNA here is from genome assembly GCA_963846815.1 of uncultured Acidobacteriaceae bacterium. Lineage (GTDB taxonomy): Bacteria > Acidobacteriota > Terriglobia > Terriglobales > Acidobacteriaceae > CAVVDY01. The sequence continues at coordinate 2,170,375 of CAWJXG010000001.1, forward strand.
AGTCCGTCATGGTTCACAACGCGCCGCTGCACATTTGGTTGAAATATGGGGTGCTGGGCCTCGCGAGCTACCTCGCCTTTCACCTTGTGCTCTTCGGATCTCTGCGCCGCCGGGCCCAACGATCGCCGCCCCGAAGCCGCGCAATCATCTCCGGTGTGCTTGCCTATCTGGCTGCGCAGTTCATCGTGTCGCTGGGATTTACTCCGTGGCCCTATTCGGCAGTTCAATCCACCAATCTAATCGCGTTTTTGCTTGCAGTAGCTTTCGTTCGAGGACCTTCATGTCACTTCCAACGTTCTCCGTTATCACCCCGGCCTTCAACGCCGCAGAATTTATTGACGACGCAATTATGAGTGTGACCCGCCAGGCCGGCGTGGTCGCGGAGCACATTGTGATCGACGGCGGCTCCGGCGACGGCACGCAGGAGATCCTGCGGCGCCACGCTCATCTCCGCTGGATCTCTGAACCTGACCGCGGCCAATCGGATGCCATCAACAAGGGATTCCTGACGGCCACCGGAGATCTGGTCGGCTGGCTGAACGCCGACGACTATTATCTTCCGCACGGCCTCGAAGCTCTTGCCCGTGCCGCGCAGGAGCATCCCGAAGCCGATGTCATCTATGGCGACTGCATTTTTGTCGATCCCAACGGTCGCGTTGTACGCTCGAAGGTCGAGCACGACTTCGATCCTGAAGTGCTCATCTACTTCGGCTGCTACATACCTTCCACCTCCACATTTTTCCGCCGGCGACTGATCGAGCGCGGGCTGCTTCTCGACTGCGACTTTCGCGTCGCCATGGATTTCGAATACTTCGCGCGCCTCGCGCGATGCGGCTGCGTCTTCCACTACGTCCCTCAATTCATCGCTGCCTTCCGCTGGCACCAGGACAATATCAGTCTGCGCAACGCACAGCGCCGGGCACACGAGCGTCGTCTGGTGCAGCGCGCTGTAACTGGACGCGTGCAACCGGAATGGGAGTTGGAAGCGCGCCGCTACCAGGCACGGGCACAGCGGCTGGCACACAAGGTTGCAGGCGGCAACATCGTTCGCGAACTGCGTATCCGGCAGCGGATCGGCCGCGACACGCTCTGGATGCGAGCGCCGGAGCTCAGCTCATGGGAAAACATAGCGTTCTGGTAATCCACAACCGGTACCTCCAGCCCGGCGGGGAGGACGCGGTCGTCGCAGCGGAAATCGATCTGCTGCGGCGCAAGGGCCACCGCGTCCTGCAGTACGCCCGGCACAACCGGGAGATCGGCGGCTTCAGCCTGCTTCAAAAAGCCGGCCTGGCGTTTACCACCACCTGGAACCACGAATCCTATTCCGAGGTGAGGCGACTGATTCGGCAGGAGCGTCCCGGCATCGCGCACTGTCACAACCTGCTGCCGCTGCTCAGCCCGGCGGTGTATTACGCCTGCGCCGCCGAGGGACTGCCCGTGGTGCAGACCGTCCACAACTTCCGGCTGTTATGTCCCGGAGGAGATCTTTTTCGCAACGGAGCAATTTGCGACGCCTGCCTGAATGGATTGCACACGGCACTGGTGCGCGCTTGTTATCGCGATTCGCGTCTCCAGACCACGGCGATTGTTACCATGCTCCACGCTCATCGAGCGCTCGGCACCTGGCACACCAAAGTGAACTCGTATATCGCGCCGAGCCAGTTCTGCCGCTCCATTCTGCTGCGGTCTGGTCTGTCGGCAGACCGGGTCGCGGTCAAGCCACACTTTGCTCCACAGATCCCTTCCATCAAACCAGGCTTTGGCGAATATGCCATCTTTCTTGGCCGGCTTAGCGCCGAAAAAGGCATCCTTGAGCTGCTCGATGTTTGGCGGGGGCTGCCACAGATTCCGTTGCTGGTTGTCGGTTCGGGACCGTTACACGGACAGGCGCAGGCACTGGTCCACGACTCAGGCACCAGTCACATCACGTTTACGGGACAGCTCTCGCACGACGACGCGTTGCAGCAACTGCGCAACGCGAGATTCCTGATCGCGCCCAACGTTTGCTACGAGACCTTTGGGCTGGCAGTTCTTGAAGCGGCAGCCTGTGGGGTTCCGGCGATCGTACCGCGTATGGGTGCGTTGCCGGAGTTGATCTCCGACAGGCGGACCGGAGTCCTCTACGACGCCGGCGACATCGATCAATTGGCCGACGTCGTCCACTCGGCATGGACGCACCCGCTGGACACCAAAGAGATGGGCAGGGCCGCTCGCCATGCTTGCCTGGAACATTACTCGCCGGAGAGTAATTACAAGAAACTGATGAATATCTATCAGGCTGCTCTGGATGCGCCAGACCATCTGCCGGCAGCCGTGCCACTGGAAGATCCCATTCCCCGTCTGCCGCGCAGCGTAGAAACCTGCGTCACCCCACACTCCTGAACTCACCTTTATCGCTCTGCACACACTATTACTGAGAGGCCATCATCCATGAAATCGCAAACTCGCGTGCTGGTCACCGGGGCCGGAGGATTTATCGGCCATCATTTGATCAAGCGTCTCAAAGCCGAAGGCTACTGGGTGCGAGGCGCCGACCTTAAGGAACCTGAGTTCGAGCCGACACAAGCCGACGAATTCGAACTCCTCGATCTACGTCAGTGGCCCAACTGCCTGCAGGCTGCGCGCGGCATCGATCAGGTCTATACCCTCGCGGCCGACATGGGAGGCATCGGCTACATCACCGCCAGCCTTGCCGACATCACCCGCAACAACATCCTGATCAACGCGCACATGCTTGAGGCCAGCCGCATCAACTCTGTGCGCCGCTTCCTGTTCTCGTCCTCGGCTTGCGTGTACGCAGGCTATAAGCAGCACCAAGCCGACGTCACGCCGCTGCGCGAAGAGGACTCGCATCCCGCCGATCCCGAAGCCGGCTATGGATGGGAAAAGCTGTTCACCGAACAGCTTTGCCGCTATTACTTCCACGATTTCCGCATGGAGACTCGGGTTGTACGCTTCCACAATGTCTATGGGCCGCTGGGCACCTACGAAGGCGGCAAAGAAAAGGCCCCGGCAGCGATATCCCGCAAGGTAGCGCTCGCCACTGACGGTGCCGACATCGAGGTTTGGGGCGACGGCCGCCAGACCCGCTCCTTCATGTATATCGAGGACTGCGTCGAAGGCCTGTTGCGGTTAATGGCCAGCAGCTATCGCGAACCGCTGAACCTCGGCACAGATGAGCTCATCAGCGTCGATGGACTGGTCGATCTGGTTTGCGACATCGCTGGCAAACGGCTCATCAAGCAGCACGACCTCAGCAAGCCCCAGGGCGTGCGCGGGCGCAACAGCGACAACTCGCGCCTGCGCGAAGTGCTGGGCTGGGAACCGCAGATTCGCCTCCGCGATGGCTTGAAAATCACCTATTTGTGGATCGAACAGGAATTGCGTCGGGAAGGACGGCTGGCCCCGGCCTTGGCTTATGCGGCCGACTAGCTTTGCCGGGCTTCCACGGGCCGACGTACTCGGAGTAGGCGTACACGCGGTGACCCTGGAGGAGGCGGTTACACTCTCCACCCGCCTCCTCCAGAGCGGCGGCCGCGGATACGTGTGCCTTACCGGCGTGCACGGGGTCATGGAAGCGCGGCGCGATCCGCAACTGCGGCGGATTCTCAACCAGGCTACGCTGTGCCTTCCTGACGGCATGCCGACCGTCTGGGTAGGACGGGCCCAGGGGCACGGGCACATGGGCCGCGTCTACGGGCCGGACTACATGCTCGCGATGTGTCGGTCATGGGCAAGCCGGGGCTATCGCCACTTTCTGTATGGGGGCAAGCCGGGGGTTGGGGAATTACTTCAACGAAAACTTCAACAACAGCTTCCATGCCTCCAAATTGTAGGGATGTACACTCCGCCGTTCGGGGGCCTGTCGGAGCCACAGGAAGCCGAACTGCAGGAGCGGGTTGCCGACTGCAGGCCTGACATTTTCTGGGTCGGGCTGAGCACGCCCCGGCAGGAACGGTTCATGGCCGAGCATCTTGGAAAGCTTGATGTGCGGCTGATGGCGGGCGTGGGCGCGGCGTTCGACATTCATGCTGGTCTCGTAACGGACTCACCCGGCTGGATGAAGTCTTGCGGATTGCAGTGGCTCGATCGTCTGCGCAAGGAGCCGCGGCGGCTGGCACCGCGGTACCTCAGGAACAATCCGGCCTTCGTGTGGGAGATCGCGCTGCAGGCAGCGGGGGTGAGGCGGAGCGGAATGGAGTAGGCTGCGGGGCGGCCGGAGCTGCCGACACATTGGCACACACATTCGACGAATCTCTGCTTTTCTCTTGAGCATCAGCTTCGCTGGAACTACCCTAGTGGCAGTCCCCGTTGGGATGGCCAGACGGATTAGCCATGCGACTGCTCCTGATCGTCCTCTTTTCTGCCATAACTGTCTTCGCTGAAGATCCGCCAGCGGCCATTGCCCAGCTTCCTCAGAACCTCACCATCCCTGCTCGCCTTCTCAAGACGATTGACACGAACAAGTGCAAGGCTGGCGATACAGTCCTTATGAGGACGCTGGAACCGGTACTCCTCGGCAATGGCTTGGTTATGCCGGAGGACGCAAAGTTGCACGGGATGATCGCGGGCGCAGCCTCTCGTCAAAATGACAGACCTTCCTGGATTGTGCTGGTGGTAGAACGCGCGGAGTGGAAGAAACACAGTATTCCTCTACGCGCCTTCATTGCTTCGCAGATAACGTTCACTGCCAAGACGCCGGGACCGATTGAGAGCGCGTCTGACGCTCTGTCGGACGCGGAGCGCGCGCCCTATGCCGGCAGTTCCCGATCGACTCCGCGGAGTCTACGAACCGTGGGTCCTCCCCCGTCCGACGCAACGGGAGGTACGAACGGCCCCTCGAGAATGAGTTATCCCAAGCTCGACGAGGTGTATGTTCAGCAAGCCAGGAATGGAGCCGTGTTCCTGCTTTCGCCCAAGCCGCACCTGAGGCTGCCGTCGGGCACGATGTTCATGCTGCGCAATGAGTCGTCAACCGCGGCACGACCAGCCGGGACTGGTAAAGCGACGGGCACGGCGCACTAAAATAAAACAAGAAGCAAGACAGGAGCGGAATAGCCCGCATCGGGGGCCTTAGTTTGCGGTGCGAGGCCCCGCGGCACGGTATGACCTGTCGACCGACTTGCCGTCTGTTCCTGTTTTCCGGAGCCGCTTTTGCAGCGACACAATTCCAGCCCACAGCGGGAGCCGTGGGTTGAAGCGTCGTTGACGCCCCCAAGCCGCATTAGCGGCGGCACAAACTGCGGACCGCGCTGGGATGCTTGCCGTGACACAATCGGCGCGTTGCGCAACCCCGCGGCAGGGCACGACCTTCAGTGGTGCCGATAAGCGGCCTTTACATCGGCTGAGCCGGCTTCAGCCGGCGGCAGAAATGGCTATCAGCCTCGCCCATCAAGTTCATACGAAATTCCGAAGCTTGTTGGGTCGCCCCCAACCATGCCGAAGCAAAGCACGACGGAATCCCGAGGCGAGCGCCAAAAATCCTGTCGCCCCTACGGGGCTCGGGACAGACTTATGACACTTCACCCAGCACTCCGCTTCGCTTCGTGCTGGGCTATCATCACATGCCCTTCGGGGTCTTATATCAGTAATTCGCGCACTCATTGCTGCTCTGGGTTCTCATTGCTACTTCCGGTCTCACTGCTGCTTCGCCCTCTCATTGCTCATTTGCGCTTTCATCCCCGAAAGCCCGCTCTACTAGCTGCTAATTGCTAGTTGCTTCCACGGTCAATTACACTTATCAGTTTCATCCTGTAGCTATCTTTCAAGGAGATAATCGGCCCTTCGGGCCAGGGCGGCGGAGCTTTGTAGCGTTCGCTCGCCTTCATCAATCATGAAAATTCACGAGTACCAGGCAAAAGCCATCCTCTCGAAGTACGGAGTGGCGGTGCCTCGGGGACAAATGGTCGAGAGCGTCGAAGAAGCCGACAATGCCGCTCGATCCCTGCTCCGCGACGGCGCCACCGGAATCGTAGTCAAAGCGCAGATCCACGCCGGCGGACGCGGCAAAGGCGGCGGCGTGAAGCTGGCCAAATCTGCCGCAGAGGCCACCCAACTCGCCGGCCAGATACTGGGCATGCAACTGGTCACGCATCAGACCGGCCCCGAGGGCAAGAAGGTCCAGCGGCTGCTCATCGAGGAAACGCTGCCTATCGCACGGGAGCTGTACCTGGGCATCGTGCTCGACCGGCAGGTTGGGCGCAACGTCTTCATGGCATCGGCCGCCGGCGGCATGGAAATCGAAGAGGTCGCAGCGAAAGATCCAAACGCGATCATCAAGGAACACATCGTTCCCGGCATCGGTCTGCAGGCCTACCAGGCACGCAAGATCGCCTTCCGGCTGGGGCTCGATCCCAAGTACATCAGCGGTGCGGTGAAGTTCATGATGGCGCTGGCGCGCGCGGCGGAAAACACCGACGCCTCGCTGGTGGAAATTAATCCGTTCATCACCACCACCGACGGACGGCTGTTCGCGCTCGACGCGAAGATGAACTTCGACGATAACGCGCTCTATCGCCATCCCGACATTCTCGACTTGCGCGACATCAGCGAAGAAGATCCGCTTGAGGTCGAAGCCAGCAAGTACGCGCTGAACTACATCAAGCTTGACGGCAACGTGGGCTGCATGGTCAACGGCGCAGGGCTGGCGATGGCGACCATGGACATCATTCAGTACGCGGGCGGGATGCCGGCGAACTTCCTCGACGTAGGCGGCGGCGCCAACGAAGAGCAGGTCACGCACGCGTTTGAAATCCTGCTGGCCGACAAGAACGTGAAGGCGGTGCTCATTAACATCTTCGGCGGCATTCTGCGCGTCGACACGCTGGCCAACGGCGTAGTGAGCGCGGCTCGCAAGACGAACATTCAGCTGCCCATCGTGCTGCGGCTGGAAGGAACCAACGTGGAGCAGGGCCGCGAGATACTAAAGCAGAGCGGACTGAATTTCATCGTGGCGCAGACCATGAAAGACGCGGCCGAGAAGGTTGTCGCCGCTGCCAAGGGGGTCAAATGAGCATCCTAGTCGATAAATCAACACGGCTCGTAGTGCAGGGATTGACAGGGCGCGAGGGAACATTCCACGCTAAAAATGCGGCGGCCTACGGAACGCAGGTGGTGGGCGGCGTGACTCCGGGCAAGGGCGGCACCACCCATGAAGGCTGGCCCATTTTCAATACGGTAAGCGAAGCGGTTGCCAAGACCGGCGCTAATGCAACGGTGATCTTCGTTCCGCCTCCGGGCGCGGCCGACGCCATCATGGAAGCGGCCGATGCGGGCCTTCCTCTCATCGTGTGCATCACCGAAGGCATTCCCGCGATGGATATGGTCAAGACCTGGGAATTCCTGAAGACCAAGAATTCGCGGCTGATCGGGCCGAACTGCCCGGGCATCATCTCGCCCGGCAGGTGCAAGATCGGCATCATGCCGGCGCATATTCATAAGGAAGGCAATGTCGGTATCATTTCGCGCTCGGGAACGCTGACCTACGAAGCGGTCTATCAGCTCACGACGCGCGGTATCGGACAGTCGACGGCCATCGGCATCGGTGGTGACCCCATTATCGGCACGAACTTCGTGGACGCCATCGACCTGTTTAACAAGGATCCCGAGACCGAAGCGATCATCATGATCGGCGAGATCGGCGGGAACGCAGAAGAGACGGCGGCCGAGTTCATCAAGGCGAATGTGAAGAAGCCGGTGGTGGGATTCATCGCCGGGCAGACGGCGCCTCCGGGACGCCGCATGGGCCACGCGGGCGCGATCATCTCCGGCGGCAAGGGCACGGCGAAGGAGAAGATCAAGGCGATGGAAGCCGCGGGCATTCACGTGGCGAAGTCACCGGCCGACATCGGCGAGACGCTGGTGAGGGCGAGGAAGTAAGGACGCTATTCGCTATTCGCTATTCGCTCTTGGCTTTTGGATCTGAAGCCGTTGTCACGCGTTGTTGCGAGATAGGCGAACAGCGAAAGAATTGCACCGGGGGCGCAGCAGATATTACCCAGCGCTTCGGCGCTGGGTAAATGCCTCACGTCGGCCCGGGATGACAATCCAAAGAGGGGGTCGAGGCGACACGGCTGAAGCCGTGCCTTGTTACAACACAGAAGAACTAAAATTTGGAGTTTGATACCCGACGCTCCCAATTCACTTAACTGACAACCGACAACTGAGGACTGACAACTTAACTCATGAAGACCCTGGAACGCACTCTATCCATCATCAAGCCGGATGCGGTTGCCAAGAACGCCTCCGGCGACATCATCAACACTCTGCTGCAGAACGGATTCCGGATCATCGGCATGAAGATGCTGCACATCAACAAAGCGCAGGCCGAGGGCTTCTACGCCGTACACGTGCATCGGCCGTTCTTCGAGTCGCTCACCAACTTCATGTCCAGCGGCTCGATCATCGTTATGGCTTTAGAGAAAGAAGGAGCCATTGCTGATTACCGCAAGCTGATGGGCGCAACCGATCCGGCGAAGGCGGATGAGGGGACCATCCGCAAGAAGTGGGCCGACAACATCGAGCACAACGCGGTGCACGGCTCCGATGCCGAAGACACGGCGCGCTTTGAACTGAGTTATTTCTTCGCCGGATTCGAACTGGCAAAGTAAGCCAACCATTAAGAGTCCTGAAAAGGCCGCCTCGTGTACGGGCGGCCCTTTCCTTTTAGCGGATCGTCGAACGGATGCCCATTCCGCCTCCTTTGGCGGAGTGGAGATTTTCGCCTGCCGTGCAACTGGGTAGCGGTCTGGTCGAAAACCCCACCCGGGCAACAGCAGCCCGAATGGGGCACCTGTCTGTTCTCAGTTCAGCTTCGTTGCTACTGCGACGAGCTGCCGTTTCCCGCGCCGCTGTGTCCGCCAGCCTTTTCGTCCTTGTTGATCTTCTCCGCCAGTTGCAGATGCTCCTTCAAGGTCGGAAGCGTTTCGCTCGCCCAGTTCTTTGCCGCCGGATTATCGCCCGAGTCAGCCTCCCGCTGGAACTCGGAAATATCCTTCTTGTGGTCAGAAACCATCATCTTCGCGTAAGCCTTGTCAAAAGCCTCACCATGCAACTTTGACAGTTTGTTGTACTCCGCCTGATCGTGCGAGCTGGGCGACGTGGGTAGCGTCACATTCTCCTGCTGCGCAACCTGCTTGAGTTCGTCATTCGCCTTGCTGTGATCGGTGACCATCCGCTGGCCGAAGTCTTTCACCTGCTGGCTCTGGCCGTTCTGCTGTGCCAGCTGCCCCATCTGCACTTCCGCCATACCGCCCTCAGCGGCTTTCTTCAGGAAGGTCTCGTCGTCGGAGCGGGCGCCGGCCGTCCCCATCTGGCCAGTGGCCTGTGGGTTGCCCATGGTCCCCATTTGTCCAGGATATCCTGCCGGGCCCGGCTGACCTGGAGCCCCCATCGTAGCTGGCGCGCCCATAGTTCCCGGCTGGGTCTGTGGGTACCCGGCACCCGCCTGTGCTACGCTCATCGCGCTCCACAACAGCAGGGACACGCCACTTGCCAGCCACCCAAGTTGCCTGAAGTTCTTCATTGCTGATCTCCTTTCGTAATTGCCGGCCGGAGCCGCGACACCTTCTGCGCTGTGTGCTTGCGGCAGGCAATCTCGTGCGACAGCAACACTCGTCCAGCGTGTCGCATACGCCAGCCTGTAAGAGCGAGTTGCCATGCCGCAGGTTGTCAGGGGGAAGCGCGCAACGAGAGCTGGCGCGTTCAGCGGAGCAGCTTGGTCGCGCTCAACTGGCAAGCTTGATCTTGGGGAACTCCACCTGAGAGCAGCAGACAGTGAAACTTCTCTCCCATCTCTTCGGGTGAAAGCAGGTGCCGGAGTTGCAGGGCCACCTTGGCGCGCTCCTGCGGCAGCTTGCACTCCTGAAAAGCATCGGCAAACTGGGTTTCTTCCCCGATGCCCAGCAGCAACTGCGTCTGCGTGACCAGAGCGACCTCGCTGAGCCCGGCTTCGGCTGCGCGCGAGCGGAGAGCCGTGAAGTTCACGTGGGCAGTGATGTCCTGCTCTCCCGGAGCTTCGTAAGGTGAGGCGCTAGCGCGGTGCTGTTGATAGGTCATCAGGGTGTCGCGATGACGGCCGGCGAGCTGCTCCTCGCGCGTGTAGCCGTAGTCAATGAACATAGCGAAGCCGCGCCGATTGCGAAAGAGGTCCGCGATGCTGTCGATCCATTGCAGGCCAGCAAGCGAAACTTCAACGCGCTCGTGTTCTTCGGGATGCACGCTGAAATGATCGATGTAGTCGAGCTCATCTGACGACGGAGCGACGAATTGTTCGACGAATCTTCCCTGCTCTTCGACCACGCGCACGGCGCCGCGATGATCGACGATGTCGACCGGCAGCGCGTCGAACAACTCGTTGGCGAACAGAATCAAAGGTGGTCTGTGGCTGCCATCGCCACGCGACTCGGGTGACTCTCTTTGCTCCCCACCCAGCATTTCGCCTTCGGCTTCATGCTGGGCTAGACTATGCCGCTCCCTTCGGGAGGTCACATCTTTGCTCGGGTTGAGCGGGCCTTCAGGCCTGCGTTCACCGCCGTCCTTCAAGAGAGGGGCTTCAGCCCCGGGATCGTCAACTGTTGCCGCTTCGCGACTGGGATCATGCTCCGAACCAGCCCGCGCCGGAGGCGCAGCAGAGATTAGCCCAGCGCCTTCAGCGCTGGGGGAAACCGCAAAAGGACCCGAGTCCCGTAGGGACGATACAGCCGCAGCCTCCAGAGAATCGCAAACGTTCACCCGCCCGGTGTCTATATGCTCCGCCAACCGCTCGTGCAACCTCGCTCGCAGATGTTCCGACTGCTCGACCAGCGAATAGCGCAATGCCCTCGCAAACTCGGGAAACTGTTTGCTCGACCAGTCGAGCACGTCGGCGGCAAACAGGCCTCGCCCCGGCCCTAGTTCAATCAAGTCAATGCGCTCCGGCGAGCCAAGCACGCGCCACATCTCTTCGAACTGCCGCGCCAGCAGGCGGCCGAAAACGGCGTGCACATCGCTCGAGGTGTAGAAGTCGCCCGCCTTGCCGAACTGCTCGCGCGTTCGCGCGTAGTAGCCCAGTTCCGGCTCATAGAGACACATCTCCATATAGCGCGAAAACGGAATCGGCCCGCACCTGCGAATCTCCTCGACAATGCGCTCGCGCAGACGATTCCCACTCATTCGAACGTCTGGGTGGAGTGGGGCACCCGGCGCTTCGAATGGCGGGCTCACAGCTTTCCCTCGCGCTCCATCCGGGCATTCTCTTTGCGATGCTGTGGCGTGCGGATGAACATCTCGACCAGATAGTCGTGCAGGCAATCGAAGATTTGGCGCTGGAGTGTCCACTCCAGTTGTGGATCATCGAGGTCACGGGGATGCAGTTCGTAGTAGTAAGTGTGGACCTTAGGTTCGCTGAATCGCGGGCTGAGGATGACCTCGACGCTGTCTCCTTTCGCCCGAGCGCCGAAGGCGATCAGCGGGTGATCGTACAGCTTTAAATGGTTGAGCACGCGGCTGAGCCGGTCAGAGGTCACAGGAGAATTGTAGAGGAACGGTGGCGGGACAAGGGTCTAGAGCGGGCCAGTGAAGGCGCGAAGGCGGCCCCGGACCATTTGGTTCCGGCCAACAGGCAGAAAAGGCCCCACGTCGTCGGAGCCGGCACGAGTGGGGCCTACGGTTGATCTACTTCTTTGTACCGGTCACCGCTGCTTCTTCCTTCTTGGCTTCAGGCGGGCGAGGCATTCCGCCACTCATCATCCATGTCTCCACTTCGAGCGTCTCGTAGGCATGCTCGCCGTGGATCGACTCATCTAACCCAATGCCTTCCGTCGCTTCATCCACCTTCACGGTAGTGAACATGTCGATAACCCGCAGCATGACATAGGTAAAGCTGAACGCCCAGAATGAGGAGAACACAACCGCTACAACCTGCTTCACCAGGAATTGCGGATCGCCGTACAGCAGGCCATTGGCGCCCTCCGGATTGAAAGCTTTGGTAGCAAATACGCCGAGCAGGATCGTGCCAAGCGCTCCGCCCACACCGTGAACGCCCCACACATCCAGAGCGTCGTCCCAGTGCAGCCGGTTCTTCATCTCCACCGCGTAGTAGCAGACCACGCCGGCGATGATGCCGATGATGACTGCCGTTGTGGGCGACACATAGCCGGCGGCGGGAGTGATTGTCGCCAGTCCGGCGACTGCGCCGGTCAGCAGGCCGAGGAACTTCGGCTTTTTCTCATTCACCCACGCCATCAGCAGCCAGGCTATAGCTGCAAATGAGGCGGCGACATCGGTATTGAGGAACGCGGTCGCGGTGACTGAATTGGCCGACATCTCGCTGCCGGCGTTGAATCCGTACCAACCAAACCACAGCAAGCCTGCGCCCAGCGCCACCAGTGGAATGCTGTGGGGGCCGCGGTCTAGTACGCGGCGTTTGCCCACGTAAAGCACCGACGCTAGGGCCGCAAAGCCGGCAATGTTGTGCACCACGATGCCGCCGGCGAAGTCCTTGACCCCCCACTGCTGCAGGAAGCCGCCTCCCCAAACCATGTGGACGAACGGGAAGTAAACGAACGTCAGCCACCCGGTGAGAAACAGCATGTAGGCCTTGAAGGTAACGCGATTGGCGAAGGCGCCCGAGATCAGCGCCGGGGTGATGATGGCGAACATCATCTGAAAGGCAACGAAGACGAAGGCCGGAATCGTGTCGTTGGGCGAGGGAGTGCTCAGGGTGATCCCGCGCAGGCACGCGTTATGCAAGTTGCCGATCACACCATGCCAATCGCCGCTGAAGCACAGCGAATAGCCGTAGAGATACCAAATCACCGTCGTCCAGCCCATCGACACGAAGCTCTGGATCATGATGGCGAGGACGTTCTTGCGGCCGACCAGGCCGCCATAAAAAAATGCCAGCCCCGGCGTCATCAGCATGACCAGGCTGGTACACAGAAGCATGAAGCCGGTATTCCCGGTATCAAGGTGAAGCATTGCACCCTCCGAAAGAAGTGCGATAGCGAATTGGCCGTCTGCTAGAGAGGTAAAAATCGAAAGACGAGGTATCCTCGCCGCAGAGACGCCGCGATGGCGGAACACAGTATACAGCGTCAGTGCGCACTGCCCACGCCGGGCCTGGAGTTATGAGTAAGCGACAACCGCAGGACGTACGTACAGGAGAGGTCGTACCTTGCCTCGTCGACACCTGCCAGGAACAAGCCTGACTACCGCACAAAAAGGCTGCACTTCTCTGCTGCCCTATGTCTGTGCATCAGGTCACCGAGGGGAGTGACGGGCGCTCTGCTTGAGCTTAGGCATAAACAACTTACTCGTAGCGCAACGCCTCGATAGGATCGAGTCGCGAGGCCTTGATGGCCGGCAGCATGCCGCTCACGAGGCCGACCAAACCCAGAATCACCGTCGCCACCGCAACTGTAGTCGGATCAATGATAAGCCGGATATCGGCGGCTTCAGCATTCTTGGCAACCGCGCTGTAAAACGTCAGCCGTCCCACCGAAAAGGAAATGATGTAAGCCATCGCGATCCCGACCAGACCTCCAATCGCCGTGATGGTCAACGCCTCGGCCAGGAACTGCAAGAGGATGTGGCTGCGCCGTCCGCCCAGTGCCTTCTCTACGCCGATTTCACGCGTGCGCTGCGTCACCGACACCAGCATGATATTCATCAGACCGACACCGCCAATGCCCAAGGTGAGCGTGCCGATAAAGCCCAGCAGAATCTTCAGCCCGATGGTTATGATCTGGAACTGGTGCAACTGCTTCATCATGTTGAAGACGTAGACGGCGCGCTTGTCATCGGGCTTGAAGTTGTATTGGCTCGCCAGCACCTGCCGCACCTGCCGCTCTACCTGCTCGAACTGATCGCCTTCGAAGTCGAGCCAAATGCCGTCCAGGTAATGCGTGTCCTTCAGTTCGCTCATCGTGGTGAAGGGCACATAGATCATTTTGTTGATGCTGTCGTCGCTCTCCTGCATGCGCGGTTTCATGACGCCGACCACGGTAAAGCTGATGCCATCGATACGGACAGATTGCCCCAGTGCGTATTCGCCGGAAAAGAGCTTGGTCTTGGCTTCCGAGCCGATCACCGCCACCCGCCGCCGCGATACCACGTCCTCGCTGTCAAAGAAGCGCCCTTCGGCGATCTTCATCGCCTGAATCTTGAACATGCTCTCGTAGCAGCCTTCGATCGGCAACGTGTAGGTACGGACATCCTGCTGCACGGTAGACTGCTTATCCACCACCGGCGTGATTCTCCGCACCAATGGCGCGGCATTCACAATGCGATCAATGTCATCGATGGTGAACTTGATTTGCATGCCGGCCTTCTGTCCTCCTGCCTGCATCGAGGTGCGGCCGGGGAAGACACCGATAATGCGCGTTCCCCAGTTGGCGAAGATGACTTCGATGGCGTGGCCGAATCCGGCTCCGTAGGCCAGCAGGAGCACGACGGTAGCGATGCCCCACGCCATACCTATGATGGTCAAGGTGGTGCGCCTGCGGTTGTACCGCATGGCTTCGTACGATTGATGGAGTATGTCCTTGACCATGGCTACTCCTGCCGCAAGGCTTCGACCGGCTCCAGCATCGCCGCCTTGCGCGCGGGATAGAGCCCGGCAATGGTGCCTGCGACCGCCAGCGTTCCGATCGCCACCGTCGCGGACATCAACGAAAGCCTCGGCGGATCGAATCCTTCCGGCGCGGGCAAGCCGCTAAGCGCCCACATAAAGAGAGACGCACCCGCCATTCCGATGCCGCCGCTCAGCAGCGTGAGGAAGGCTCCTTCCAGGAAAAATTGCAGAAGTATGCTGCGATTGGTTGCGCCCAGTGCCTTCCTCAAGCCGATCTCACGCGTCCGCTCGCTCACCGATACCAGCATGATATTGATGATCCCGATCGCGCCCAGCCCCAGCGTCACCAGCCCCACGCCGCCCAGAAAAATGTCCATCACATCGAAGATTTTCCCGACCGTCTCGGCGTTCTTCACGGTGTCCCAGTCTTCGAATGCGTCCTCATTGTTGGGATTGAACCCGTGATTGCGGGCGATGATCTTCCGCACCTCGGCCCTGGCGAGGTTGTGCTCCGCACGCACACGCGGCCGGTAATTCAGAAAGGAGACTGCGTTGTCCTCTTCTTCGCCTTTCAGCGGGAAGTACTGGTGCATGGTTGAATACGGCATGAAAACGCGATTGTTGGTCGAGTTGTTATCGCCGTGACCCACGCGCTGCGTCTGCCCGATAACTTCAAAGTTGATCCCGTTCAACAGAATCGTGGCCCCGATCTGCGGCGGCCTGCCGGGAAAGAGATTCTTGGCCATTTCGTCGCCAATCACGGCGACGTTGCGTTTCTGAGCCTGGTCGGCTTCGTTGATCCATCGCCCCGCTTCCAGCGGCAGATAGCGTATCTGGTTGAAGATCGGCAGAACTCCTACCACCTCGCCGTTAGAGTTGCCAAAGTCGCTGACCTCCCGGATATCCTCGCGCATCAGCACCGGGGCAACGGCGCGAACGTGCGGTGCCTCCTGCTTGATATCGAGATAATCCTGGTAGGTAAGCCGGTATTCCCGACTGGAGCTCATGTTTCCGGCGACCGCCGGTGCCCGACCGGGGAAGATGAACATGATGTCTTCGCCCAGGGAATTCAGCTCCCGGCGATTGCCCGACCGAAAGCCCTCGCCCAGCCCGACCAGCAGCAGCAGTGACCCGACTCCCCACGCAATCCCGAACATGGTCAGGAACGAGCGCAGCTTGTGGGCCCACAGGCTGCGCAGCATCTGCCGGATTATTTCGAAGAAAATCACCTACGCATACCGTTTTCGGGGCCCATTCTCAATATCAATATACGTAGCAAAGGCGGGCCCGGTTCCTGCTGCGACTTGGTTAAATAGCCTTCCCTTCTATTGGACACCCAAGACTCCCTTCAGGAGAGCCGCCTGTCGCAGAATGCGCCCCAGTTGCAAACTTGTGTTCCCAAATGCCGAAACTTGTGGGCAAAGGACATTTCGACACCAAAAGGGCCCAAAAATTCGCTATAGTGGGGGGAACGCTGCTGGCTGCTACCGAGGGTTGCGCGCAGACCAGTGCGAATCGATTTGGGTTTAGGAGTGACGTAACGATGCCGAAAGCAACACGGGCCAAAGACAGCAACGAAGCACCAAAGAAACGGAGCCGCAAGGCCAAACCCGCCGACGGGAATGGCACAGAAGCGGCCCAGCCGGTAGCAGCGGCGCCCGCAATTGCTCCAACGACTTCGGATGTAAAGGTCTCAGAATCAAAAGCTTTGCATGGAGTTCAGAAGACACACGTTTCCGAAGAGTTGGTCCGCCGCCGCGCCTACGAGCTTTATTTACAACGCCGAGGCCAGGGAGGTTCTCCGGAACAGGATTGGTTCCAGGCATTGCAGGAGATTTCGAGTCAACAGGTCGCCTAAGTTCAAACAAACTTCGGTTGGGTACCGGAAAACCAGTACCGTGATCTCGCCGTCTAATCGCGGTTTGCACGGCGAGTTTATGTGCGTGTTGCCTCGGAGCTTGGATTGGCCAGACGAGGCGAGGGGGGATCGCGAGTGAGCCAAGTGCTTCTGATCGACGATAATCCTCTGCAACTGAGGGTACGGGAAACGGTTCTGCGCAATGCAGGCTTCACGGTGTGTATTGCCACGACAGCACAAAGTGCCTTAGCCACAATTCGGACCCTGGGCGACCGGATCAGCCTGGTGATAACCGACCACATCATGCCAGGGTGCGACGGGGCCCAGTTTGTGCGTCTGTTGCGCAAGGAAAACGACTGGGTGCCAGTCATTGTTCTCAGTGGGCTGCCCGAGGCGGAGCCCGAATACGACGGCCTTCAGACACTCTTTCGGCAGAAACCCGTTCCCCCGCAAGAGCTTATCGCACTGGTTCGCGAGAGCATCGAGGGCAAAGACAACGGAAAGGTTGGGGCGGCTTAGGGCGCTGCCGAACGCTTCGCGACACGTCTGAACAGCCTTATTCCGACGGCACGCGTATACAAGGACATGCCTCGCCTGGATCTGTACCAGAAACTGTCCCTGTTTGTGACCAACATCACATGGTGCTGGGTTGCCGAAAGGTTTATCCTTAGCAGGAACAAGGCTGTTCACAGCCTGACATGGAATTAGGGAATGTCGGATCAAACTGGCAAGTACTTGCGCTTTGGCGCTGTCATCACGTTGATTCTGGTTGCGCTCGGCTATCTCGCCTTTACTGGCGTGCAAGATAGCAAGAGCTACTACGTCACCATTAAAGAACTCAATGGCATGGGGCCCACCGCCTACAGCAAACGCCTGCGGGTTGCCGGCAATGTGGCTCCCGGGTCGATCAAGCGCCAGGGCACGCACGCGGAGTTTCTGCTGGTCGAGCAGGACAAAACTCTCCCCGTCGTCTATACCGGAACCGAGGCCCTGCCCGACACCTTCAAGGACGATGCCCAGGCCCTGGCCGAGGGCAAGTTTGGCCACGACGGCGTCTTCCACGCCACCAACATTCAGGCAAAATGCGCTTCCAAGTACGCTCCCAAGGCGGGCCAGCCGGCCGCCACTGCCGTCGGTGAAAACCAGCAGAAGGCGGAACTGAGCGGGGCGCAGTCCAGCAGCGCAAGCAGGTAGCGTTGCCCCAGCCCACCCTCCCGGAAACGACCGGCTTCGATGAACGCCCGGCAGGAGCGCGCGACTCTACAGTCGTCGTAAAGCAGGTCGTGAAGTTTTTCGGTCGGTTCGCCGCGCTGCGGGGCGCGTCGTACAACTTCGCCGCCGGACGTCTCTACGTCATCCTTGGCGACAACGGAGCTGGCAAGAGCACGTTGCTGCGCATCCTTGCCGGCCTGATGCAGCCTAGCCAGGGCACCGTCACCGTTCTTGGTTCTGAATCTCTCAGAAAGGTCTCCCATCGCGTCGGGTACATGGCGCACGCGCCGCTGCTGTATGACGAACTCAACGGCATGGAGAACCTGCGCTATTTCGCCGGACTGTATGGAAGTCACGACCCCGGGGTTTGCCGCAAGGCAATGCAAATGGTCGGACTCGATCCCGAGCTGTCGCGCCGCATCGGCCAATATTCGCAGGGCATGCGGCAGCGGCTGTCGTTGGCGCGGGCAGTACTGCACGATCCCGAAGTGATTCTGCTCGACGAGCCGTTTTCCAACGTCGATGTTCACTCCGCTGCCGAGATGGCCGCGATTCTGGGAAAGCTGCGCGACGCCGGCAAGACCATTCTGGTCGTGACCCACCAGGCCGCGGTGATGGAGCCGGTGGCCGACGAGTTCGTACACATGTCCTCCGGACAGATCGTTTCCAGTTCTCCCTCCCCTTTGGCACCGCAATCTGCCGCAATCGAAACCGCTGCTGCGAGGACGCTATGAGTACGCTGCCCATGACGCGCGCCACACTGGTCAAAGATCTACGCATGGAATGGCGCTCGAAAGACGCCGTCAACTCCATGCTCTTCTTTGCGCTGCTGGTGGTGGTGATCTTCAGCTTCGCCTTCAATCCCGATGCTGAGGAGTCGCGTCACATCGCGGGCGGGCTGATCTGGGTTGCGTTTCTCTTTGCGGCGGTGGTGGCGTTGAATCAGACCTGGGCACGCGAGCTGCGCAATCAGGTGCTCGACGCCTATCGCGTATCGCCCGCTCCGGCCAATGCCCTGTTTCTGGCAAAGGCATTCGGCAATTTTCTTTTCGTCATCATTTTGGAAGCGCTGATGGCGCCGCTGTTCATCGTGTTCTACAATCTTCGATCGGTCGGCCCCCCATGGCAGCTTGTGGTGGTGGCTTTGCTTGGCACGTGGGCCTTGGTTGTGAACGGCACGTTCTTCGCGGCGCTGTCGATCCGCACCCGCAACCGCGAGATCATGCTGCCGCTGATTCTGTTTCCCATCTCCATCCCGGCTCTGCTGGCGATGGTGGACTCGACTACCTCGATCCTGACCGGGGACGCATCGCCCGATTTCTGGATCAAAATGCTGTTGGTTTACGATGTTGTGTTTACGGCAGTGTGTCTTCTTCTTTTTGAAAGCGTGTTGAACGCCGAATGAAGCTGTTCTCAAAAATCTTTCTCGCATTAACGGTCTTCGCGCTTGCCTTCGCCGCCTATCAGGGCCTGGTGGTTGCGCCCACGGAGCGCACCATGGGCGACGTGCAGCGCATTTTCTATTACCATGTTCCCTCGGCATGGACGGCGTTCCTGCTGTTCTTTGTGAACTTCGTTGCGTCCGTCGTCTACTTGATCAAGCGTGCTCCGGTGGCAGATGCGGTTGCCGCCGCCGCGGCGGAAGTTGGAGTCGTGTTCTGCACGGTCGTACTCATTACGGGACCGATCTGGGCGCGTCCCGTTTGGGGCATCTGGTGGACGTGGGACGCCCGGCTTACCACCACGCTCGTGCTGTGGTTGATCTATGTCAGCTATCTCGTTCTGCGAAGGTATTCCACCGGCAGCCAGACCTCGATTCTCGCCGCGGCACTGGCCATCTTTGGATTTGCCGACGTGCCGATCGTCTACATGACGATTCGCTGGTTCCGCACGCAGCATCCGTCGCCCGTGATCGGCGGCGGTGCAAACTCCGGCCTCGATCCCAGCATGTGGCCTCCGCTGCTGTGGAACTGGCTGGCTTTCTCGATGCTGGCAGTGATCCTGGTCGTGGTCCGCTATCGCCTGCAAATGATGGAGCAGGACGTCGAAAACCGACACGCGCAGGCCGCACTGCAAGGGGAGTAACCGATGAACGGCATAACTGCACTCAAAGCCGCATACGCGGCGACCTGGATCATACAGTTGGGATACATGGGCTATCTGCTCAGCCGCTTCCGGCGCGTGCGTGAAGAAATAAAAGACCTGAAGCGCGGCCAGTGAACGAAATCTCCGAGCGTAGCGGAACAATGCAGTTGATTGGTATAGCCAACCTGATCATCTGCGTCATCCTGATGATCTTTAGCATTCCCTTCTTCCTGCATCAGATCGATGTCCTGCGTAGCTGGCCCACCGTCCAGGCCCAAGTCCTGCGCAGCGATGTCGTCGTCGATCGCATTTCCCAGCATGAGCAGTTTTATTCCGCGCGGATTGGGCTGCTCTATACCGTGGACGGCAAGCCGATCACGACCGAGGTCACCAGCTTTCAGGATAAAAACTACAAGAAGACACGCGCCCGGGCCGACGAGTTCCCGGTCGGCAGCTTTCACCAGATTCGCTATCTGCCAAACGACCCCCTGCAAGCCCGCGTCGGAGCCGGATGGAACGTGCACTTCTTCGCCTTGCCCCTGATCGTCTTCGGCGTCGGAGTTGCCTTCGGCTTGATTGCTGCTACGTTGTTCGTGGTTGCGCGACGCCCATGATCCGGGTCGTCCGTTAAGCGTTCCTTCTGCGCGAGCAGCAGCCACTCGACAGGCCAAGCCTCAATCCGGCAACTCGGGATGCTCAAGCCTTTTTTGTTGCCACCTCCTGCCGCAATTCCCTCAAAGACCTCGCGCCACCCAGGCCCGGCATCACATTCGTCAGTGTCCGCGAATGGCGGAAATTGGGAGGCCATCATGACGAGTTCCGTCGTCCCTATCGATCAAAATCGTACCCTGGCGGAGCAGCCACGGGCTGAGGTGCTGCTGCAGCCCTTTGCAGCTCCGTCGATTCTTGGCTTGTATGGCTTTGCGGCGGCGACGTTCATGGTGGCCGCCAATATGGCAGGCTGGTACGGCAACGCAGCCAGCAGCCTGTATCTGGCGCCTTTCGCAGCGATGTTCGGCGGACTGGCGCAGTTTCTAGCAGGCATGTGGTCCTACCGAGTACGTGACGGTCTGGCCACGGCCATGCACGGAATGTGGGGAGCCTTCTGGCTTGCCTACGGCATGCTCAACTTCGCATTCGCCGCAGGGCTGCCCAAGCCGGCGGGCGCCTTCCCGGAATTAGGCTACTGGTTTATCGGACTGGCCGCGATTACCTGGGTCGGCGTTATCGGAGCGTCTGCGGTCAGCGTTTCACTTACGACCGTGCTGGCTTTCCTGGCAGCGGGATCCACTTGCGCAGCCATCTCAAATCTGGCGGGTCTGCACTCAATCGACGTGCTGGCGGGATATCTGTTCATCATCTCGGCGATTGTTGCCTGGTACACGGCGTCGGCGCTTATGCTCGAAGGCAGCTTTGGACGGGCGGTGCTGCCGATGGGCAAGACGGCTCGTCTGCGAAGCGCACCGCAGTTCAATGCCGGTATCGGCGAGCCGGGCGTGATGCACGGACAGTAAGCGCGACTCGACTTGGGTGTTCTCTCTTCGGCTCACTGGCCTCCGCGCGCGTTCTCGCACGGAGGCCTCGTTTCACTCTGTAACCGTTTCCCGCGAAGAATGTAACCTTGCTTCAATCCGGCAGTGAGGAATCGTTTGCCTCCAAAACAAGCAGCCTCATTGGCAGGCGTAGAATAGCCAACAGTTAGTTGAATCCGTCTTGCATATCTGACGGATGACCCCGGAGGTATTCCACCCTTGAGCGACTTCCCGCAGACCTTGGGCGAGCTTCGCCGCAGCCGCCTGTTTTCCGAGGAGAAACTTAAAAGCCGCCGCGTGAAGGACGAGATGCGCGACAACCTGATGCAGCGTTTGCGCGCCGAGGGCCCGGTATTCCCAGGAATTGTTGGGTTTGAAGATACGGTCGTCCCGCAAATCGTGAACGCCGTGCTCTCTCGACATAACTTCATTCTGCTTGGCTTGCGGGGACAGGCCAAAAGCCGGATTCTGCGCGCGCTCACAACATTGCTCGATCCGAAGATTCCCTATTTGAGCGGCTGCGAAATCCACGACAATCCGTACGCTCCTCTATGCTCGCGCTGCAAGAAGCTGGTGGCGGACGATCCCGACGGCGCTGCGATCTCGTACCTTACGCCCGACCGGCGCTACGTCGAGAAGCTGGCAACGCCCGATGTAACGATCGCGGACCTCATCGGCGACATCGACCCCATCAAGGCTGCGAAGGGTGGCCATGACTTGGGCAGTGAGTTGACGGTTCACTATGGCCTGCTGCCGCGCGCCAATCGAGGTATCTTCGCCGTCAACGAACTGCCCGACCTCGCCGGCAAGATTCAGGTTGGCTTGTTCAACATCATGCAGGAAGGCGACGTGCAAATTAAGGGCTACCCGATTCGGCTCCCGCTCGACGTTGCCATCGTCTTCACTGCGAATCCTGAGGACTACACCGCACGCGGCAAAATTGTCACTCCACTGAAGGACCGCATCGGCTCGGAGATTCGCACGCATTATCCGGCAACGATTCACGAAGGACTCGCCATCACCTGCCAGGAAGCCTGGACGGAACGCGATGGCCACCAGTTGCAGGTTCCCCCATTCGTCAGCGAAGTCATCGAACAGATCGCCTTCGTCGCCCGCGAAGACAAGCGCATCGACAAGCGGTCCGGCGTGAGCCAGCGGCTGCCGATCAGCGCCATGGAGAACGTCATCTCCAATGCCGAACGGCGCGCCATTCGCTCCGGCGAAAAGCTGGTCGTTCCCCGCATTGGCGACATCTACGCCGCTTTACCCGCCATCACCGGAAAGCTCGAGCTGGAATACGAAGGCGAACTGAAAGGCGCTGACGTGGTTTCGCGCGAGATCATTCGCACCGCCATCGCGCGCACCTACGACGGCTACTTCCACGGCAACAGCAACATGAACCAGATTGTGCAGTGGTTCGATCTGGGCGGCGAAATCCAAATGCCCGACTCAGCCAGCGCGCAGGAGATGCTGCACAAGCTGCGCGGTATCCAGGGCCTGCTCGATAAGTTGAGCGCGCTGGGCATGAGCGGCAAGGAGCCGTCGGAGATGCTGGTGTCAGGCGCGGAGTTCATTCTTGAAGGCTTGTATGCCCACAAGAAGATTGGCCGCAGCGAGGAGCGTCTTTTCACCGCCGGCGAGAAGCAACCGCGCCCGCAGAAACAGAACTTCCGCGACGAGGAAGATGAGCGGGAGTTTCGCAGGCAGAGAAGGCCGTTCAACTGAAGAAGTTGTCAGTGGCCAGTTGCCGGTTGTCAGTACCGGAAGGACGCCTGTTGAATTGTCATCACGAGCGCAGCGAGGGATCTGCTCTTTGTTCGCACTGGAGCAAAGGTCGGCATTGGGAGCGAGCGTGCGCACGCTAAACCTTGTCGATGATGGAGTTGATTGGCGGCGAGGCGAGAGCAGGCCCCTCGGCCAAAAGATGGCCTCGTGATGACAATTCAAACTGAAGCCTCCAGATTGACAACTAGAAACATGAAACTCGAAACCAACCGACAACTGACCACCGACAACTGACAACTGTCTTATGAAGTTCATCAAGTACAAAAAATACGTTCCCGAGCCCGCTTCCGAGATGAGCATGGAAGACCTGCTCAGCGCGCTGTCGGACTATCTGCTGCAGAGCGGCTTCCAGCAGCAGGTTATGGACTACTACGACCTGAATGACATGCAGCAGTCACTCGAGGATCTCAAGCAGGCAATTGCCGAAGCACTGATGAACAGCGACCTGCTCGACGACCAGATGCGCGACCAGATCGAGAACATGAACGACGAGCAGATCGAACAGCTCCTCGACCAACTGATTGAACGCATGCAGCAGGAGGAGTACATCAGTATCGACCAGCCGCATGATCCGGCGCGGCAGTCGAGTGTTGGCGGGCAGGTAGCCGAGTCGCAGGCGCAGGCCAAGTTCGAAATCACCGATAAGGGACTGGACTTCCTCGGCTTCAAGGCGTTGCGCGACCTGCTTGGCTCGCTGGGCAAATCAAACTTCGGCCGTCATGACACACGCGACATGGCTACAGGCATCGAAGCCAGCGGAGCCTCCAAAACCTACGAGTTCGGCGACACTCTGAACCTCGACATCACTGCGACGCTTTCACATGCAATTCAGCGCGAAGGCCTGCACCTGCCGCTGAACATCGAGTACAACGACCTGCAGGTGCATCAGTGTGAGTACCAATCGTCCTGCGCGACCGTGCTCATGCTCGATTGCTCACATTCGATGATTCTCTACGGCGAAGATCGCTTCACGCCAGCCAAGAAAGTTGCCATGGCGCTGTCGCATCTCATCCGCACACAATATCCGGGCGACTCGCTTTCCCTGGTACTGTTTCACGATTCCGCCGAAGAGCTGCCGTTGTCGCAACTCGCCCGCGTCAAGGTCGGGCCCTATTACACCAACACCCGCGAGGGCCTGCGCATGGCCCAGCGCATCCTGCAACGCCAGCGCAAAGACATGAAGCAGATCGTGATGATTACCGACGGCAAACCCTCGGCGCTCACGCTCGAAGATGGCCGCATCTACAAGAACGCCTTCGGTCTCGATCCGCTGGTGGTGAGTGAAACCCTCAAAGAAGTGTCCAAGTGCAAACGCGCAGGAATTCTCATCAATACCTTCATGCTTGCTTCCGATCATGGACTGATTCAGTTCGTGCAGAAGGTAACCGAAATGTGCCGCGGCAAAGCCTACTTCACCACGCCATACACTCTCGGACAGTACCTGCTGATGGACTACATGTCGCGCAAGACCAAGACGGTGCACTAGGGTGGATTAACGCAAGAGAAGGAAGGCTCGCGGTGAACGAGAGCAGATCCCTCGCTTCGTGATGACAACCAGCAAAATTGAGCGCGCAAAAAGTGCTCCGGTCGCCCGGAGCACTTAAGAGAACAAAAAGCAGTCTATTTCGGAGAGCGATTGCCTGCCGACGCCGCGCCGTGCCCGCCTGCGGACATGCTGTGGCTGCCACCGATCGGTCCCATCCCATGAGACATGCCTCCATGCGACATGCCCATTGAACCTCGGCTACCTATGCCGGGACCAAAGCCGTCGCCGTCCAGTCCCGAGGTGGCGGAGAGCGGAGATCCCACACGGCCTGGCGTGGCAAACACGTGCCCGCCATTCGCGGATGCATTGTAGGCCGTATGCGGTCCCGCCAGGGCAGGATCGCGCACGAAAGCGTGGCTTCGCGCCGTGTTCGGCATGAAAACCGACACATTCCGATGTCCTGCCGCGGTCGCTGAACTCGCTAATGCGCTGGCCGGAATTACGCTGCGGAAATTCGGTGGTACGCGACCCCCCGGAATATACGCCGCCAGGTTACCGATCGTTCCTACCTTGACGGTTGGCGCGTAGGCTGCAGCAGCAGGCAGAGCCGGAGCCGCCGGAGCGTGCCATCCCACAGGGCCATGTACCACAGGGGCCGTCTGGAAGTTCGTGGCGTATGACCCGTTACGATACGTGTTGGTCGCTCCCGGTAGCCAGAACCAACCCGCTCCGTTTACATAGGACCAGCTCCCGTAGTGGTAGGGCAGCCATCCCCACGGATAAGCCGACGCCCAGGTGTAGCCCAGCCCGGGATAGAACGACCACGCACCCGCCATATAGGGGTTCCAGCCAGCCCAGGAGAACACGCCGTACGGCTGCCACGCGTAGCCCATGCCCGGAATGCTGAACCAGCTGCCGTAATAACTCAGGTCGGAATAACCAAAGCCGTTCAGCTTAGGACCAACGCCGGTGTTGTTGTAGTCATAGGCAGTCTGATAAGCGGAGCGCTCGTTGTTCCAGCGATCCAGCGGCCCGGCGTCAACTCCCTTGGCAATCTCATATCCCGCCGGAGTGGACGTGTCCACCGTAAGCGTCTCTTTTTTCCCGATCTTGACGGGCTGCGCGCCCTGCAGTTCGGCTTCGCCCTTGGTAACCGCCATGATGGTCTTACCGGTATCGTTGCTCAGCCGCAGTTCGGTGTCACGATGCACCACAAAACTGGAATTGCCGGCGTCGACGCGGTAGATCTCGTCCTTGCCCGACTTGGTGTCGAAGTAGAGCGTGCCGCTTACAAAATTGATTTCGTTGATCTTGTCGCCTGAATCGTCGATCAGTAGCTTGCTAAAGCGTACTTCGGAGTTTTCGCCTACTCGAACTGTGCTGTTATTCTCAAATTCGACCTCTGCCAGGCCGTCGCTGCCGGTCACGATTCTTGCACCTTCGGTCACCGGCGTGTTCAGAATCGCCCTCTCCAGGCCCTGACCGGTCGCGCGGTCCATCTGCACCGCGCCGCTAATGTAGCTCAACCGGATGATGCGAACGTGCGACTCTGCTTGCGCGCCAACCCACGCCACGGCCAACATCACTGCCGCAATGGCTGACAATGCATTCCCCATGCGCCTTGTCATTTCAACACCCCTTTAAGCGCTTAACTGGCCGATTCGAACAGAGCTTTCGGCACTCGTTCACAGAAGCCGAGAACATCTGCACACATTAAACACCTTTTCTGATGCCGAGTTGCCAAAAGTTGCACCTGTCGATCAAAGCTTTTCTGCAGAAAAAGGTTAAGGCCGGCTGGTGCCCTGATTGGAACTGCCCGAATTCACGCCTGCCGATTTCAAGAGCTGCCTCGCTTCCAGACGGGCGATGTGCATGACGTCCGAATCATTGGCAATCTTCTGCAGTATCGGTTCGATGGCTTGCAGTTGCTCCGCCATGCCGCTGGCCTGCAAGTCGGTCAGCTCGTTCAGGCAAGTGTCCATCCCCAGTTTGTCGAAGCGATATTGGAAGGCCAGCTTCCGCCCGTAATCGATGGTCACTGAGATGGCCTGGAAGTACTTCGTGACCTGCTGAATGTTCTGATTCGGCGAAAAGTTGTAGGTGGTCGAGTTGTGTATCGACGCTCCGCTATACTCCAGCGTTTTCATCCCGGTCTGGGCGATGTGCTTCTCTCTGGCGTCAAACTCGCCCTGGAAGTAGTTCGCCGCCTTGGCCCATCGGAAAATCCGCTGCGCCCCGGCCTCGGTCATCTGGAAATCCTGCTGGAAGCTGTCGCTGTTTCCGTGGTCCGCCACGCTGCCAATGCCGCTGAAGTGGGTTGCGCCGTTCTCTGCAACCGTAATCGTGTAGTCCGTCCAGGGCTGTCCCTTGTCCCAGTGAAATTTGAATGTGACGGTTGCCATCTGCGGAGGGGCAGCTTGTTGCGTCCACGCAGGAGCACTGATCAGCAAAAGGCAGAGCAGGATTTGCCAGCGAAACAGCAGTCTCATCCAGCGCAGATTCTATCTGATTTGAAGCCGGCAGGAGAAAACGCCGTCTAGCGGCTGGCCGTTGCCTGCTGCCGCTGCAACGTCGCCGCGGTGTGCAGGTGGCAGATGGCGATGGCCAGCGCATCGGCAATGTCAGGCGGTTCGGGCAGCTCCGGTAGCTCCAGGAGCCGGGCTACCATCACCTGGACCTGCGACTTCTCTGCCCTGCCGTAGCCCACAACAGCCGACTTGATCGACAGCGGCGAATAGGCCACGACCTGCAATCCGGCTTGCGCCGCCGCCAGCATGGCTACCCCACGCACATGGCCCAGTTTCAAGGCTGACTTCACATTCACGGCATAGAAAACGTCTTCGATCGCGACCATCTCCGGGCAATGCACGGCAATGATCTTGTCCAGGGCATCGCTGATCTTCTTGAGACGAAGCTCCAGCGCCTCACGCGTCGCCAGCCGGATGGCTCCGCTGCAGATATGCAGCAACGCGCCCGACGCATCCTGCTCGACTACGCCGTAGCCGGTGAACTCGCCGCCGCAATCGATGCCCAATACGCGCATGTTCAAGGAGAGTCTAGCAAGTGAAACGGGACTCAACTACACCAATCGACAGGGTGGAAGCAGTCGCGATACTAGAAGCATTATCGGAATTGCAGCAGCAGGCCCTGGGTAGAACGGCGCTTCAGCGCCGCGTCAGCGGCCGAGTCCAGAAAGACCGCGGACCGCCCGAGATTTGTTGCTCTGCGAAACGCTGGCCTGAAGGCCAGCACTACCCGTGGGGGCGCCCCGTTGGAGGCAAGCAACCAGAGCAGGTTTGCCGACATCGCTTAGAGGTTCTATGCGCAGAGGCCTTCTACTTTTGCTGATCGCGGTCGCCTTGCCTTTGATGGCCCAAGATGACGGCGCTCACCCGCGCATAACGAATGGCCCTGTGGTTGAATCCGTCACCCCTCATGGCAGCACGATTGCGTGGTCGACGAACGTCAGCTCGGGCTCGGTTGTGACCTACGGGACCGCCCGCGACCAACTCACTCTGCGCTCAGAAATGCCATGGGGCGGATACACGCATCGGGTAACGCTGCACGCGTTGCAACCTAATACCACGTATTTCTTCCAGGCAAGTTCCCCTAACGCGAAGGGCAGCGGCGCGGTGCTGCGAAGCGAGGTCGAGGAATTTCACACTCCGCCGGCGCGAGCGAAGGCCGGCAGTTAATTCAGGACTCAGGAAACTCGCCTGTCCGCAGCAGTCATGCGCGAGTCGAGTTCGCCGCGCAGCATCAAGCCCAGCATTCGGAAATCGCTCACGAATGACCACAGTGGATGCCCAAACGTTGCGGGCTTGTTCTTCTCGACCAGGAAGTGTCCGGCCCACGCGCAGCCATAGCCGACAGGAAAGAACAGGAGGGCGTACCAAGGCTTGCGCGCGAACAAGGCCCCGGCCACGACGCTCAAGCCGAGCACCGTTCCAGTAGCGTGCAAGGTGCGGTTTGCCGGATTGCGGTGCTGCTGCAGGTAAAAATCGAAAAACTCTTCGTAGGAGGAGAACTCTCTGGATTCGCTCATTGCTTTCCTTTTGTCTGGAACTTGCGACTCCCACCGCGTAGGGATGAATGTACTACTTCGGTCCAATCCTCCACCTAAAGAGCCGGCATCCATTGACTCCCAGAGCCGGAAGATTTAGCTTCATGCGGTTGAACTTTCGATGCCAAGTCTACACAGATCGCCGCTGCGAAGCACGAAGTGCGTTGTCCTGTTCGTCCTGCTATCGGCGCTTGCGCTTCCGGCGCAAAGCCCGTTCGCTCCCAAGGTGAGCGGGCCGCTGTCGCAGCGAGTGGTGGTCTACGTTATCGACGCTAAATATGATCCCGGCAAGCATTCTGTCGACGCCACTGAAACACTGACGTATCACAACCTGACCGGCCAGCCGTTAGACCGCTTCCCGTTTCACCTCTATCTGAACGCCTTCCAACCCAAGTCGACCTGGGTGCATGAGGCGCATCGCGACGGCAACTTCCGAACCACCAGCTTCGAGGATACATGGAACCCGAAGGACAACGGTTCGAACGACGTTACCTCGCTCGAAGTCGTCGGCATGGGCGACTTGACCAAGCAGATCAAGTTCATCTCGCCCGACGACAATAATCCTGACGACAAGACGGTCTTCGAGGTACAGCTTCCCCGCCCGGTTCAGCCTGGCGAGGACGTGGTCTTCAAGATGAAGTTCCACGCCGTATTTCCCGAGGTGATCGCCCGCACCGGTTATAAGCGCACCTTCCTGCTGGCGGGCCAGTGGTTCCCGAAAGTCGGCGTGTGGTGGCATGGCGCATGGAATTGTCACCAGTTCCACGCGCTCACTGAGTTCTTCGCCGACTTCGGGACTTATGACGTAAAGATAACGCTGCCCAGAAATTACATCATTGGCTCCACGGGGGTTCAGATCGGACAAACGGAGAATAGCGACGGCACCAAGACCGTCGCCTTTCACGCCGAAGACGTGCACGACTTCGCCTGGACCGCCGATCCGAACTACAAAGTCGTCAACGGAGAATTCGACGGCAGCGTCGGCGCGGTCAAGATTCGCCTGCTGACCTACGAAGGCCACAAGAGCTCATGGGACCGCTACATCACGATCATGCAGCAGACCATGAAGCGCTTCGATGAGTGGTATGGGCCCTATCCCTACGCTCAGATCACCGTGGTCGACCCGCCGCACGGAGCGCAGGAAGCCGGCGGCATGGAGTATCCCACCTTTATCACCGGCGATACGATCTGGTGGGCTCCGAAAGGACAGCACCTGTTTCCCGAAGAGGTAACCGAACATGAATTTGGACACCAGTACTGGTACGGCATGGTGGCGACCAACGAGTTTGAGAACGCCTGGCTCGATGAGGGCATTAACAGCTACACCGAAGCCAAGGTGATGGACGACATCTACGGCCGCGACACCAGCGTCCTGAACATAATGGGCGCGCAACTGGGTGAACCTGCGTTGCAGCGCGAGGAGTACCTCAGCCGGCCCGATTTCGACCCTCTCTCACGCCCCAGCTATCTTGATATGAGCTTCGGCTCATACGCCGCCATCAGCTACGGCAAGACCACCTCCATGCTCTTGACGCTGGAAAGCGTCGTCGGCGAAAAGACCT
Source organism: uncultured Acidobacteriaceae bacterium (assembly GCA_963846815.1). GTDB lineage: Bacteria > Acidobacteriota > Terriglobia > Terriglobales > Acidobacteriaceae > CAVVDY01. Next base: position 2,200,509 of record CAWJXG010000001.1, read on the forward strand.
TGCGCCAGGCGCTGCACAACTACTTCATGAAGTACCGCTTCACCCATCCCACGCAGGAAGACTTTATGCGTACGGTGAACGAAACCGCGCAGCAGGACCTGGGCTGGTACTGGCAGCAGGCTGTTTACGGCACAGAAGTGCTCGACTACGAGGTGCTGCGGGCCGACTCCACTCCCGTGAACTGGTACGACCCCAACCTGGAGGAGAAAAAGGGTGAGACCAGCTACGAGACGCAGATCATTTTGCATCGCAAAGGCGATTTCATCTTTCCGGTGGAAGCCGAGATCAAGTTCGACAACGGCGAGTCTGCGCGCGTGCAGTGGGATGGCCAGGAGCGCTGGATGCGCTACGTGTATGTCAAGAAGGCGCAGGTCGTCTCCGTGCAGATCGATCCTGACTACCGCGTGACCATGGACCGCGATTACCTGAACAATAGCCACTCCGAGACTATCCAGAACCTTGCCGTGGTGAAGCTCACAACCTACTGGACATTCTTCACGCAGTTTCTTGGGCAAACCATGGGCTGGCTGACGTAGGCGATTGTGCAAAGGACCAACCTGTGAATCAGAATCGGGGCGTGCTGGGCGGCGGGTTTGCGGTGGCGATGCGCCACCAGCGTATCCTTTGGTGGGTCTTCGCCGTCAACTTCGTGCTCGGCGGCCTGGGCTCAAGCGGCACGGCGCGAGCGCTGGGGAATGCTCTGCACCACAGCCTCGCCGGAGAAAAACTGGTTAACAGCTTCGACCTGGGCATGTTTTCTGAGCTGGTATCGCAGCCCAGCGTTCGCCTGTTCAGCTATTCCGGCGGGGTCTTTCTCTTTGCCGCCCTCTATTTTTTGTTCCTGCTCTTCGTCACTCCCGGAATCATCGAGGCGTACCTTGCAGAGCGCCGGCTCACGACCGTGGAATTTTTTGCCATATCCGGCGGATTCTTCTGGGCCTTTGTGCGGCTGGCGCTGTGGTCGCTGATTCCGTTCATTCTCGTGGAACTGCTATTCGACGGTGTGCACGGCACTTCGGGCTACATCGGCGAACACGCGATCTCCGATCAAGCGAGCTTTTACGTCCTCGCGATCGGCTCCATTCCTGTTCTGCTGCTCTCAGTATGGGTGCGCTACTGGTTTGATCTGGCGCAGGTACGCGCGATCTCGCGGCAGAGCCGGATCATGCGACACAACATGGCTTCCATGTTTCTCGTAGCTCTGCGCCGGGCATGGCGAGGCTATTGGGCGTATGTGCTTATCAGCATTCTCGCCTGGATCATCACCGCCATCCTTGTGCTGATCTGGAGAGAGGTTCCCGGAAGGGCCGTTTGGCTTACCTTCCTGCTCCTTGAGATCACCATGCTGATACAGATCTTCGGGCGCTTGTGGCAGAAGGCATGTGCCACAACGTGGTATAGCATGAGCCCCGAGCCGGTGGCGGCACTACCGGTACCACCGCCATGGGAGTCGTCCACTCCCGTTCCGATAGTTATAGTAGAAGTGGACGTCCCGCTAGCGCCTGAGATCGAATCTGTACCGGAAACCTTCACCCCCGATGCGCCTGCTGACCCTGGTCGAAGTAAGGATCAAGCGTAAACAGGTTCTTGAAGTAGCTGTCTTTCCACTTCGGGTCAAGCCGGTCGAGCAGAAAGCCCTCTGCTGCTCCCCACGAATAGACAATCGTTCGCCCGCTGGTTGCAAGTTCGGACTTCTTCAACTCGCTCAGGGTTTCTGCCCGGGTCTTCAAGGCATATGTCTTGAAGCTTTCGAAATCCGGTAGAGCGGCGTACTCCGCGGTCGGCTTGCAATCTGCTGCCTCCTCCGCCGAACGGACTTGCGTGTAGCGCGCGATTCCTTCCTTCCACAGCTGAAAGCTGAGATACGTGCGGTCTTTGCTGGAAAGTTGCGCGAAGAACTTGTGGCGCTCGGAAACGTATCTTTGGGCCGCGTGGGGGAATTTCACAGAATCTGTCTCAGCTAGCGCCGCAAGTAAGGAATCACGCAGCGTCGCGAACGATTGCAGCAACGCGAGCTGCTTGTATGGAAAGGGATAGTTGATCATCCACATTCCAGTTTTGTCCCCGCCAGAGAGCCCTAATTCGTCCATCGCCTTGAATATGCCGGGCTGGCTATCCTGCAGTTGATGAAAATGCTCATGCATCAGCACGAAAAGCCAGGGCGTGCTGGTCTTAGCGTCAGTGTTCTCCGGTTCGCCGATGACAATGACCGACTGCGGCCCGAATGCTGGAAACGTCGCCAGCAGGTTGACAGGAAATTGCCGTGGCCGCACGTAGACGGCGCCGGCCAAAGGTTTGAAGTCGGCCGGCGGATGCAGATAGTGCATCAAGTATTCGTCTTGCTGTGTAATCAGCAACAGCGGCGCGGGGGTTTCGCTCCAGCCCGGCCAGACCTTATCTGTAATCTCAGGAAGCAGGCGATAGAACTCGCTAATCCGTACACTATCGCTCTTGGGAAGTGATGGGTCCGCCGCGGGCTGCGCAAATAAGGCGACGGTGAGCAGGGGGACCGCAAACCATCTCAACATGGCGGATAGACGACTCGGCTGGCCGTAGGTGAGCCCACCATCGCAGCCCCATGATCTTGCCCGAATAGCCATCGCTGACAAGAAAAGCGGGGCATACGCAGCGCCCCGCTTGTAATCTGCCGAAGTTCTCCAAGGTTTCCCCTGAAGTTGCCCTTACTCGTTTGCTCCAAACGTTTTCAGGTCTTCCGGTCCTTCTTGCAGCGTCACTTTTCCTTCGCCCTGAACCATTACCCGGACGCTTTCTACCACGTCAGGATTGGCCAGGGTCGTGATATCCCCAGTGTTCATGTTGTTGGAAAGGGCCGCGAGAACACGCCGCATCAGTTTGCCGGATCGTGTTTTCGGCATGTCCGGAACAATAAGAATCCGCCGCGGGCGGGCAATTTTGCCAATCATCGTCTCAATGACGGTATTGACCTTGGTCAGTATCTCCTGATGCTGCGTCGGCAATACGTCAGGCTGCACGACGATATAGACCTCAGGCACACGGCCCTTGATTTCGTCTACCACCGGCACTACTGCCGCTTCTGCTACCTCGGGAACTGTCAGACAGGCAGACTCGATTTCTTTCGTGCCTAAGCGATGGCCGGCGACGTTGATGACGTCATCCACGCGTCCCAGGATCCGGAAGTAACCGTCCACGGCCAGCACGGCTCCATCCGCAGCAAAATACGGCCAGTCTTGCCACCTCTTGCTGTTGGGATCCTTGCAGTATTTACTGTAATACTGGGCGACAAAGCGCTCGCGGTCACCCCAGATGGTCTGCATGATTCCCGGCCAGGGGTTCCGAATGCAGATATTTCCTGCCTTCCCTGAACCGGCGGGCACTTCCTCTCCCATCTCGTCAATGATGATGGGGTAGATTCCGGGCATGCCGGGGCCTGCGCTCCCCGGCTTCATGGGATTCAGCGCCGGTTTGGTGGTGCAGAGGAATCCGCCGTTTTCCGTTTGCCACCAGGTATCCACAATCACTGCTTCGCCTTTGCCGACAGTGTCGTAGTACCAGCGCCAAACCTCTGGCTCGATGGGTTCTCCGACCGTGGTCATGTGTTTAAAATGATAGTTGTACTTGGTAGGTTCATCGTGGCCGGCCTTGCGCAACATGCGGATAGCCGTGGGCGAAGTGTGAAAGATGTTGACGTCCAGTCGCTCGGCGATTCTCCATACCCTGCCTGCGTCGGGATACGTCGGGACACCTTCATAGATGACGCTGGTGGCGGCCAAGGCCAGAGGGCCATAGACGATGAAGGAGTGACCGGTAATCCAGCCGATGTCGGCCATGCACCAGTACACATCTTCGGGGTGAATGTCCTGGATGTATTTCGAGCAGCCGGTGACATAAGCGAGGTAGCCGCCGGTGCGATGTTGACAGCCTTTCGGCTTTCCCGTGCTGCCGCTGGTATACATAAGAAACAGCGGCGCCTCAGCATCCATCGGAACCGGAGGCACGATCTCACCCGAGTAGTTCGGGAGGATCTCATCCACCCAGTGATCGCGCCCTTCCACGAACGGGGAAACGGACGCATTCTGACCGGGATGACGCCTCCACACCAGCACCTTGTCGACGGTCTGGCCGTCCTGCTTAGCTGTTTCAATCGATATGTCGGCGGCTGCTTTGTGGTCGAGCAGCTTGCCGTTGCGATAGTAACCATCCATCGTGATCAGGACATGACTGCCCGAATCGGCGACGCGCCGGCCGCAAGCCTCACCGCTGAAGCCTCCGAACACGACCGAGTGAATCACCCCCAGGCGGGCACACGCCAGCATGGTGATCGGTAACTCGGGGACCATCGGCATGTGAATGGTGACGCGATCTCCGCTCTTCAAACCACAGAAGTCGCGCAGCAGCGCCGCGAATTCATTCACTCGCACATAGAGTTCGCGGTAGGTGACGGAGACCGTCGCCTCGGATTCCGGTTCGGGAACAAAGATGAGAGCTGCTTTATTCTTATGCTCGGCAAGGTGCCGGTCGACGCAGTTGTACGACGCGTTGATCTTGCCCCCCACGAACCACTTCCAAAATGGCGGATCACTGGTGTCAAGCGTGGTGTGCCAGTACTGGTCCCAGCTCAACATATCGGCATACTCCCGGAAGCACTCCGGGAAGTTTTTTTCGTTGAAACGTACGTTAATGTTGGGGTCGGTCAGATTTGCTTGGCCGATAAACTTCGCCGAAGGATAGTAGTATTCCTCTTCCCGCCAATGGACTGCGATTTGAGCTTCGGTGGTCTCGATTACCGGCGCCTGAGTTTGTGCCATATCAGTCACTCCTTAAGATTTCTGAATTTGTGATGCAACCCCGGCAATCCTTCGCCAGTGTCTCCCGGGTTGGTGGAGCGTACTGAATGCGCTCCGTTCCAGCCCCTAATTACTTAACATTCTGGTACGTCCATGCACTCTGTTTGTTCGCACCTTACAGGTGAAATCTGACATGACCCGCGCCCTGCCATTGTATAGCGGGCCCCACCCGCATACTCACTCACTGCTCCAGCGTGGACAAATCGCCAATCTCCGCTCCGGTCTCCTGCGCCTTCAGCAGCCGGCGCATGATCTTTCCGGAACGCGTCTTGGGCAACGCGCCCACGAACTTGATGGCCGACGGGGTTGCGATTGGCCCCATTTCGCGCCGCACGTGGTCGATCAATCCGGTCAGCAACGCGTCTGAAGCATTGTGGCCTGCCCGCAATTGTACGAAGGCAACAATGGCCTCGCCCTTCAATGCATCGGGAATGCCGATCGCCGCCGCTTCCGCAACCGCGGGATGGGAAACCAATGCACTCTCCACTTCCGCGGTGCCGATGCGGTGGCCGGCTACGTTGAGCACGTCATCTGCGCGTCCAATCACGCTAATGTATCCGTCCGGATCCTTGATCGCCAGATCGCCGGTGACGTAGGTGTTCTTGATTTCCAGCCAGTCTTTTTCGAAGCGCGCCGCATCGCCCCACACCGTCCTCATCATCATCGGTGCGGGACGCGTGAGCACCAGACGACCGTTCACGCCGGGACCCACAGGCTTTCCGTCCAGGTCCACCACATCGGCTCCCCAGCCCGGCAGCGCCACGCCGGCCTTGCCGCCGCGCATGGGCAATGTACACGGTGTGCCGAGCGCGGGTCCGCCAAGTTCGGTCTGCCACCAGTTGTCCACGACGTATCCCCACTGTCCATCTCCGGCGAGATAGGTCTGCGCCCAGCGCCAGGCTTCCGGATTCAGCGGCTCGCCCGCACAGCAGATCAGGCGCAGCGACCGCAGATCGTGCGCCTGGGGATGCTTCTCGCCATAGCGCATGAACATGCGCAGCGCGGTCGGTGCGGTAAACATCTTCGTGACCCCGTACTTCTCGACAATCTTCCACGCAATGGAAGGATCGGGGAAATCAATCGCGCCTTCGCGGAACAACGTTGTGACGCCGCCGCAAAGCGGGGCATACACGATATAGGAGTGGCCAACAATCCAGCCGATATCTGAAGTACACCAGAACACATCGCTCTGATTGATATCGAAGAAAGATGTCAGGTAGTAGGTCGTGCCCACCATGTATCCGCCGTGTACGTGTACGACGCCCTTCGGCTTGCCCGTGGTTCCCGATGTGTAAAGGATGAAGAGCGGATCTTCTGCATCCATCTCCTCGGCCGGGCATTCCGGCGGGAACTTCATCAGAGACCGGAAATCGACTTCGCGAGCGCTGGCCGGCTCGAACGCCTTGGCGTCGCGTGTGAAAACTACTACCTTCTCGACAATTTCCAGTCCATCAAGCGCTTCGTCGACAATGCCCTTGAGCGGCACCGGCTTGCCGCGCCGGAAACCTGCATCTCCCACGATGACGACCTTGGCTTGCGCATCCTCGATGCGGTCGCGCAGGGAGGTGTGTCCCAGCCCCGCGTAAACCACCGAGTGAATGGCGCCGATGCGCGCACACGCCAGCATCGAAATGACGCCTTCCAGCGTAAGCGGCATATAAATAACGACGCGATCGCCTTTCTTGATGCCCAGCGATTTGAGACCGTTGGCGAAGCGGCAAACATCCCGATAGAGCTGGCCGTAGGTTACGACTCGCTCGCTTCCATCCTCAGCCAGCCATATGAAAGCTACCTTGTTCCGGTTTGCGGAGTTGGCATGACGGTCAAGAGCATTGACTGTGATATTGGTGCGCGCGCCCAGAAACCACTTATGATTCACGCCGTCCCATTCGAAGACCTTGTCCCAGGGCTTGCTCCATTCGAAGCCGTTCGCGACTTCCGCCCAGAACTGGTCGGGATCGCTTTCGAAGCGTGCCTTCTCTGCGTGCCAGTCCTTCAGCACTGCCTGCTCTTTTACGATTGCCGGAGCCGGGTATTCCTCAACTGCTGCCGTTACCACCGCTGGTTCCGACACTTTTGTCGCCGTGCCCATCGCAAACTCCTTTGTGTATAAAGTCTTTGCTCTGATGGTCTCTATGATTGCTGACCGTTACACACCCAAACCAGCAATATCGCTTTCAGTCCAACGCACCGGTCTGACATGCGTTCTCTTCAGGCGCATGCCATCGGGTAAGCACGCTGGTACTTCACGGGGCGAAACGAGGAACCGTGGCCCGTCGTTTCAGCCCCCGTGAAAAAAAAGTATTGCCAGTTTGACCGCCCGTACCACTTCCGCCCAGTCGCCTTTTACACGCCGACCTACGCCAGCGGAAGTACCTTCCTGCCATAGACCGTATTCGCCAGAGTCGCGGTCGCGATATACCAGGCGAGCAGCCCAACAAAAAAGATCTCCCAACCTGCGAACTTAGGAGAAACAACGCCCAGCACTACGAGGTCGAGCAGTATAAACGCCAGGAGCAGCAGCCAGAACAAGGCGGCCAGAAACTTGCCTACTCCCTGGACGGCGATGCAGAAGCCAAACGTGAACAGCGTCCACATGAGGAAAAAGCCCAACTCCTCGTGCGGCCCAGCCGGAATCCCCGTCTTTGGCTGCACATACAGCAGCACAAAGACCGACCACCAGAAGGCGCCATAGCACATGAATGCAGAGCCGCCGAAGATACTTCCCTTCCTCAGATCCACAATTCCCGCAACGAACTGCGCCGTGCCTCCAAAGGCGATTGCCAGTGCCAGAGTGATTCCGGCGCTCCAATAGCCAACATTGTGTAAACCTGTTGCCATGGTGGTAAGGCCGAACCCCATCAAACCGACCACCGCAGGATTCGCCCACCACTCTCTGTAAATACCCGGTTGCGCTGCATCTGCCATTCTGTGTTGCCTCCTTATCTATCTGTCGTGCTTTCTTGCATCAGGAACTTAATGGCTCTACTCCAGGAGCCCCGTGCTTTCGACTTCGATCGGGTCCCCATTGCTTAACCCTTCGAATGGCGCGACGAACCTTACCATACGGCGAGCGCCACAGCCATTTGAAATTTCGAAATCTCGGCAATTTGTACAAAAAAGCTGCTAGTACGCCAAAGCCCCCACTTTTGCTTGCTGCATTCCTTGTTGTCGGACTTGACTACCTCTTACTCGGATTCAACGGACCTGCCGCTCCGGGCTTGAGCAGCCGGCTTCACCAATGGCGGGAAGCGTATTGGGGTAGAGGAGAGTGGTCATCGTTCGCCGCCTGCTTCGTTGTGTGCACAAACCGGAATAAGTCCCGGCTACCCGAATCGCGACGGAGGTCGAAACGATTGGGCCCTGCAGTGCGGCACAAGACCGGACGCTTCCCGCCTTTCTTGAGCCGTTGTGGGCGTGATTCTCCTTTGTGGAAAGCACGGCGGTCTGTGATTTCGAATACGCCCCATTGTGACGTTGGTCACCAAGGGGATGTTAGTCGCCTGCTTTGCTTACCGGACCTTGGCATAGAGGACCTGGTCCAGCACCGTGCCGTTTTTGATCGCGCTGCGGCGCAGCAGGCCTTCCCGCTGAAACCCTGCCTTTTCCAGCACGCGGGCGGAAGCCAGGTTATGAGAGAACACGAGCGCAAAAATTCGCGTCAGTTTATATGCGCTGAACGCCCATTCCGAAGCGGCCTCGGCGGCCCGGCTGGCGATTCCCCGGCCCCAGAAACTTTCTCCAATCCAGTAGCCCATTTCGGCGCTCACGCGCCCTATGTCGAGCCCGATCTGGAAGCCCAGACCGCCGATCGCCTCTCCCGCATAGTGCACGGCGAAGGCGCGCTCCGGCATCTGGTCGCGCACGAAGTTCAGATAATCAATGCCATCACGACGGGTATAGGGATGGGGAAACTGATCGCGAAGATTAGCCGCGATCTTGGGATTGTTGGCATGACGGACCAGTGCGTCGAGGTCCGACCTCCGCCAAGAGCGCACCTGCAGGTCTCCCAGGTCGAGCATCATTGCCAATATGTTGCTGCACGGAAGAAGATTGCGCAATGGCAAGGGGGCGGGATCGTTCCCGCCCCCGTGATTCACTCGCCCGGATCGTCAGCTCGCCTTGCGCATCGGTGGGCTGCTGATCTCCTTATCGCTGGGGAACTTGCTCCAGTTGTTTTCGCCTTTCGGTGTTGCCTTCAGCACTTCCCGGCTTCGCTCCTGGCTGAGACGCTCGTTCAGATCGCGCGCATCCTCGAGGGTGAGCTTGCTGCCCGAGTCTCCGGACTGCTCCTTTCCCGCCCGCTGCGGCGTGATCTGCTGCGGGTGCTCGATGTAGGTCCAGTGCTCGCCTTCGCACCATGGGCCTTGGCCCTGGTTCCACGGTCCGCGGACGTTGCCGCCGTTGCTCATGTTCACGTAGATGTGCGTGTACCGTGGATCCCCCTGCAGGACTCCCGGCGGGAAATTCGGCTGAATGGTCTCCAGCGCTGCAGCAAACATCTGGAAATGCGCAATCTCGCGGGTCATCAGAAAGCTGAGACTCTCCCTCACCGCGGCGTCTTCGGTGAACTGCATCAGGTATTCGTAAACGATCTTGGCCCGCGACTCGGCGGCGATGTTCGAACGGAGGTCGACGGTTAAATCCCCATTAGCGGTCACGTAAGCGCCTGACCACGGCACCCCCTGGCAATTGGTGACGGCCGGTCCACCGCCCGTGTTCACCAGGAATTCCGGATTCATCAGCGCCTCATGGATCATTTGTTCCTTGGCTGACTTGCCGCCGCTGGCCAATTTGGCCACATCCGATTGCTCCGCCGCCTGGCTCAGCCCGGACGCATCAGCGGCATTCTTTAATTCTCCATTCAGAGATCCCATCAGCATGGTGATGGTCGCTCCCACGATTTCCAGGTGGCTGAACTCCTCCGTGGCAATGTCCATCAGCATGTCGTACTTGTCCGGATAACTCTGGCGTACTGAAAACGCCTGCACGAAGTACTGCATGGCGGCCTTCAATTCGCCGTTGCCTCCGCCGAATTGCTCCAGCAAAAGTCCGGCAAATTTCGGATCAGGGCCCGACACGCGGGCATTAAATTGCAACTCTTTAACGTGGTGAAACATGGCACTCCTTCATCGTATACGTTGAGGTAGACAGACAGGAGCACATTCCCCTTTCGGACAACGTGCTCCCAGTTGGGTGATGCTTAGGACAATCTCTGGGATGAACGCGGTCACGGTCTCGTTGTCGGCGGCGGGCAAACAATCCAGTGTGGGACGGCGAGGCAGCACAGAGTAGCCGCAACTCTCTTGGTCCGACTCACCCCCCTCCAGCATCCAAAAAGCTACCCGCATTCCCCTGGAGATGACTGCATGAAGATCGCGAATGACGTCACCGAACTCATTGGACGCACTCCGCTGGTGCGGCTAAACAAGGTCACTGCCGGATCGCGCGCCACCATCGTTGCCAAACTGGAGAGCTTCAATCCTTGCTCCAGCGTCAAAGACCGCATCGGCGTGAGCATGATCAACGAAGCTGAGAAAGCGGGCAAGATTCATCCCGGCAAGACGGTCTTGATCGAGCCCACCAGCGGCAATACCGGCATCGGGCTGGCTTTCGTCGCGGCCGTCAAAGGTTACAAGCTGATCGTCACCATGCCCGATAGCGTCAGCCTCGAGCGCCGCGTTCTTCTGCGCGCCTTCGGAGCCGAAGTCGTGCTGACACCCGGGCCTAAGGGGGTGAAGGCCACGATTGCCAAGGCCAACGAGTTGCTCGAGCAGACGCCCAACGGCTACATGCTGGGGCAGTTCGATAATCCAGCAAATCCGAAGATTCACTTCGAAACCACCGGCCCTGAAATATGGGAAGACACCGATGGCAAGGTCGATATCCTCGTCTCCGGCGTGGGAACCGGGGGAACGCTGACCGGCGTCAGCAATTACATCAAACCGAAAAAGCCGTCGTTCAGAGCGGTTGCCGTTGAGCCTGAGGAGAGCCCGGTACTTTCCGGAGGCCAGCCCGCCCCCCACAAGATTCAGGGCATCGGCGCAGGTTTCGTGCCGAGCATCCTGCGTACCGATCTCATCGACGAAGTTGTCCGCGTCAATGCTGATGATGCCGTTGCTATGGCGCGCCGCCTCGCCTCTGAAGAAGGCTTGCTGATGGGCATCTCCTCGGGAGCGGCGGTGGTGGCTGCTCTGCGGGTCGGCGAACGTGAAGAGAATGCCGGAAAGCTGATCGTCGCTATTCTGCCTTCGTTCGGCGAGCGTTACCTTAGCAGCATCCTCTTTCAGCAGTTCCGTGAGGAGGCCATGGCGCTAACTGCAGAACCGGTTACGATATAGGGAAATGGGCTCGTTCTTCTTCCATATGCGTGAGGACATCGGCGCGGTGCTCGACCGCGACCCCGCCGCCACGTCTGCCCTGGAAGTCGTTCTGTTGTACTCGGGACTGCATGCGCTCTGGTGGTGGCGCATCAATCACTGGCTCTGGACGCATGGCCTGCGCTTCCCGGCCCGTTTCCTCTCGCAAGTAGTGCGCCTGATCACGGGCATTGAAATCCATCCTGCCGCCAGAATCGGCCGCCGCTTCTTCATCGATCATGGCATGGGCGTTGTCATCGGCGAGACCGCCGAAGTTGGCGATGACGTGACGTTATATCAGGGAGTCACACTGGGTGGTACAGGCAAAGAGAGCGGAAAACGGCATCCCACAGTGTGTGACAACGTCGTCATCGGAGCGGGCGCGAAAGTGCTGGGCTCCATCACCATTGGCTCCAACTGCCGTATCGGCGCCGGGTCCGTCATACTGCGTAGCGTCCCACCCGATTCCACCGTCGTCGGCGTGCCCGGCCATATCGTGCTCCGCCACGGCCAGCGAGTCGTCATCACCGATCCCAGGCAGATCAATGATCCTCTCTCCGAGGCGCTCGCCGCCGTGGCCATGGAGGTGAAAACTCTTCGCGCTGAAGTCCGGCGCCTGCAGGGCCGTGAAGGCGAAGCCTCCGAGCGTGATGGCCTCGATCAGGCAATCGAGATCGAGATCGAATACCAGATTTGAAGGAAGCAACGAGCAGCCAGCAACTAGCAATTAGCAACTAGCTCTCGCATGGTCCGGCGCTCGCGCAGGGTGACAGAGCTTTTAGACGCCTGCCGCCGCCGTCGTCTTGGTTGAAAACCGCAGCCGACGGCAATCAGGAATTAGCGCTGGCAAGCGCAGTCGCTGCCTGGCTGCTGCGGCGAATACTGCGAAAGGTGCCGACAGCGAGCAGCGCGGCCGTGGCGATTGGCGGGATGAGCATGGGTACGATCATCCAATTCGCCGCCACTTCAACCTGTCCGGGGATCGCGATGTACGGCACCAGCCAGCGTAACATCAGGCGCATGTTCTCCGGGCCGGCCAGCACTGCCGAGAGGACCGACGTCGCCACGTAGTAGCAAATCAGCAGCGCCGAACCTTTGAGGACGGGCGCTTTGATCTTCTGGCTCATCATCCACTGCAGGAACATGCCGTCGCGCAGTCCATAGGCGATGATGCTGAGGTACATGGCTATCAGGGTGGACCATTGCGGCGCAGCCCCGGCGAACATGTGCCGGTAGCCATTCAGCGCGAACACGGCGGCAACGAGCCCTAAGATGCCGGTCGCAACCCAGGGAGCAGCGGCACGCAGGGCGACATCCGTCGGCGCTCGCTTGCGAAGCTGCTGGCGCAGGTTGTCGCGGGTCAGCAGGGTCGCCGTGATGGTGAAGTACAGGCACCCGATAGCGGCGGCGATCCCTGTCCCGATGATGGCCTGCAAAGTCCATTGGGCGGCGGACTGTTGCGCCTGGGATCCGGGAAACATCGCCGTCACCGGGCGGAACGCCGCGTAGACAAACAGCAGGATAGAGGCCGAGACGCCAACCACCTGCGAGGGTGAGAAAAGGGAGATCTGGTCTGGCTCGAATTTAATGCAGCGCGCCAGCGCAACCAGGCACCAGGCGATGGCAGCCAGCGACAACACAGCCGTGACCAGCAACATGGGTACAGCGTGGCCAAACAGTAAAACATGAGCCACATCGCCGTACAGCCAGTCCCGTATCGCACCGGCGGGGTTCAATGCAGACCACGCGCTGCTGACCAGTGCATCAGCCCCACCGCCGGAAGCAAGGACGCCCAGCACAACCAAGATTGCGACGAGGGTAGCTCGTCGCGTGTCCTGCGCGCGGGCCGATCCGCAAAGCGCAACCGCACAGAGGGCGACATTCGCCAGGGCAACAACGAGGTACGAGCCAACGATGGCCGGCAGCGGGAAATGCGCGAGCAATCCGGTGGTGAGCAGCAGGGGCAGCACGGCGGCATAGACCAGCCATGCTCCGAGCGGCGCGCCAAAGAGCTTGCCGAGTGTCAGCGTAGTGGGCGACAAACGGGTCGTTCGCCAGAAGTCGAAGGTGCGATGGGTGCGTTCGCTGACGATGCATTGCGATACGTTCAGCAGGCTCCAGAGCACGACGAAGATGGTGCTGGCAACGAAGATGGCGCCAAACACGTCTCTCCAGTAGCTCTGGGTGAGTGCGCGCTCGCCATTCTGCTGAAAGAGGAACATCGCCATCAGCAGCGCGAGGCCGTACGTAAGCGACAGGATGACGGCGACTCGCGCAGGACGCAGTTCGGAGCGCACATGGCGCAGAAGTTCCGGGTTACGTGTAATCATCACATCACCTGCCCGTGAGAGAGCTTCAGATAAAGTTCTTCCACCGACTGCTTCACCTCGTGGAACCCGGTGAGCCGCAGGCCGGAGGCCATCATTTCGGAGAGCAACTGGCTAAGTGCCTCGTCATCACCGGAGAACGGAAACGCGCCCTCCTGCTCATGCAGCAGCGCCCGCTGCAGCAGGCCGTGGGCTCGGAGTATTTCGCTCACCGGGGCCAGCGGGCCGATCCAGTGAATCTGAACGGTGCGGGCATTGCCTGCTTCCACTTCTTCGCGCAACTCCCCAACCCGCCCGCTGCGCAGCATGACGCCACGTTCCATGACGCCGATCGAGGTGCTGAAGTCTTCAAGATCGGGAAGGATATGCGAGGAGACAACGATGGTCGCTCCCTGGTCGCGCAGGCGCTTCAGTAGCTGCCGCAATTCGAAGCGGGCCTTCGGATCCAGACCTGAAGCGGGCTCGTCCAGGAGCAAGACCTTGGGTCGATGTATGACGGCGCGGCCAATGCCGAGGCGTTGCTTCATGCCGCGCGACAGGCCCTTCACCATCGCATCGCGCTTCACTTCCAGGCCGATCTCGGCGATGACCTCGTTGACCCGTTCGGGGATAAAGGTGGAATCCAGCTTGTAAGAGCGCGCGAAGTAATCGAGATATTCCCAGACCTTAAGGTCGTCATAGACCGAAAAGAAATCAGCGAGGTAGCCGATCTGCGATTGCGCTGCCTCGAGATCGTGCTGCACCTCGATGCCGTTGACCACAACGCACCCAGAGGTTGGCGGAAGCAGGCCGCAGCACATGCGCAGCATGGTGGTCTTGCCGGCGCCGTTCGGGCCGATGAGGCCGTAGATTTCGCCCTCCGGTATCTCGATCGAAACATCGCGGACGGCAACAACCTCGTCGTATTCCTTGGACAGGTTTTCCAGTTTGATCATGGACGGCTCTCCGTACGGAAAGAGATACGAAGGGGGGAGAGAAAAGTTCCAGAATAGGTGTCAGTTGTCAGATGTGAGGTGTCAGATTGCATTCTTCCGGCACGAAATTCTGATGCCTGACGACTGAAACCTGACACCCCGCGCTCAGTACACCTGTACCGCCGGCGGTGGCACGCGGAAGTTCGGCTTGCGGGCAATCAGGAGCAATGCGCCAATGCGCTTGAACTCGCGCAACTCTTCCGCATTCTTGAACCAGCGTCCGGTGTATTCGTCGGGAGTGGGCGTAAGGTCCGGCACACGCATGGCGCGCACGTCTTCAAACGTATGGGCTTTGAGCAGATCGACGTACTCCTGCTCGGAACGCATGTGGATCGGCACCTGCAACAGCTTCTGCCACTCCACCGTGTAGTGGTTGTCGCGATATAAATTGATGAGGATGTACAGCTCGCCCAGCGGGGCCATGACGCGAAAGAGTTCCGCCAGCGCGCGTTCCTGGTCAGCGTAGTAATAGAAGGACTCGACCGATAGTACTTTGTCGAAAAAGTTTTCTTCCCACGGAATCGCCTGTGCCGAGCCGACGACGAACATCAGGTTGTCGTGGTCTTTCGAAGCCGAACGGGCGCGGCGAATCATCTCATCGGAGACATCGACGCCGATCACCTGTCCCGGCTTCTCAGGATCGTTGACGGCCTTCGCCATCAGGCGGCTGGCCCATCCGGCGCCACAGCCAAGGTCAAGCACTTTGTCGCCGGGTTTCAGATGCATGAGTGCCAGCGTCTGCTCGGTGATGGAGATGTGGTGATGTTCCATCTCCTCGCCCTTGCCCTGCTCGGCCCATTGGTTGAACTCCTCGCGTAAACGCTCGTCGGCGGGATTAGTTCGCAAATCAGTCATGGTCTCCTCCGGAAAGCCCCCTTCGCTAATCGCCTGAATCTCATAGCGCCCCCGAGACACCAGCCGCCCGAGCTAACGAGCTGACGGCAAGATCAAAGGCCAAGAGCGAAAACCGAAAGGCGAATAGCGAAAAGCGCCTCCTCTTATGCTACAGTTTCCCGAACCTATGGCCCAAACTCCCGAAATGCCGACTAACGGAGAAACAAAAGATCTGAGTCTTCTTTACTGCCCAACCTGCGCCCGCGAGGTGGATGATCCGCTCACCTGCGGCGACTGCTCCGCGGTGATCTGCCGCCGATGCGGCACACCGCTGGAAATGCCGGAAGATCTTGGGATTGGATAGAAAAGGAAGAGGAAGACAGCTCCGTCATTTCACGCCGGCTAGAGCTCCTTCAGAGAAGCTGGTCGTAAGCTGTCTTGACCTTCGGCTTCGAAGACAACCCAGCGACAGGCAAGCAGTATTCGGTAACACATAAAACGTGCACGACGACCAGCGTCGTGCACGCGCCGTAAAGGCCTGTTCCGCTAGTTCGGGTCCACCTCAATCGTGGCCATCATGCCTCCATCCTCGTGATCGAGAATGTGACAGTGGTAGACGAACTTGCCGGCGATATTCGGGTCGCTGAAGTCCATGCGAAGCGTGGCGTTGTGATACGGGCCACTGCCCGCCCACTCAGGGATGGTGATGGTATCCGCCATATACGGCTGTGCCAGCGGCTGGCCGTCGATGGCCATCACCAGGAAATGGAGCTGGTGGATGTGGAAAGCGTGCGGTTCTGCGGTCTGGTTAGAGACCGTCCAGTCTTCGATCGCCCCAATCTTGGTTTTGATGGCCGGCGGGTTGCTGGCGTTAAATATCTTCGGAATCTGGCCTTGCACGGTGATAAAGAACTGGGCCGGTCCGTTGGTACCAACATTGATTTCGGAGAAGTAGAGGCTCCGCTGGGCCGTAGGCTTCTTGCCGGCCAGGCCGGCAAAACGCTCCACCCGCGTCTGCGGGACAGCAGGCGGCATCCTGGGAGGCTCCTTACTGGAATTCGCGCTGGAGACCACCACGCGGGCCAGCACGGCGGGCAGCATAGGGTCGCCAATCGATCCGGTGTCGAATCCGATGGTCTGCAGTTGGGTAGTTACGTTGGCCTGCAATTCGGGAATGACAAATTCCGCGCGAGCGGCCGGAGGGATGTTGACCGTCGTCATGGTCTCCGGCGGGTTAAGCGGAATACCGTCGATCGAAATCACTTGCAGGGGCAGGGCTTGGGTGGCGAACAGTTGCAACGCCAGGAAGCCGTTGGTGGAAGCGTTCAACACGCGCCAGAATTCTTTTTGTCCCGGTACGGTGTTAATCACCGGTAAGGGCTTGCGGGGGTAGTTCGCTACCACGAAGTTGACGGTGAACTGGCCATCCTCGTCAGTCAACGCATCGCCGTTGTTGCGGATATCGAGGATACGTTCCGGCAGTCCTTGCGTGTATTGATTTGAGCCATTAATGATGAGCGCGCCGGAGGCTCCGCCGTAGACCTGCGGGGCCGAAAATCCATGCGGATGCGGATGATACCAATACATACCGAATTGATCGTTGGGGGGAATCTGCGTGTTGTACTGGAACTGCGCTCCGCCGTTAGGAATGACGGTGTAGATGACCTCGTCCTGGTGACACACTGGGGGAATATTCATCCCATGAAAGTGAATGTTGGTCGTGGTCGCGTCAACTATGCCGCCCATACAATAGTCGCCGGTCTTCTTGGCCGCCACCGGGTCGCCCATTTTCATTGGCTTGTTGGGTGCGTGGCGTGACGGGATCGGATGCTTCCCCGCCGTAACCGTGATGTTGTTGGTGAAGTTGATCACCAACTGGTCGCCGGGATTGAGCCGCAGGCTCGGCGCCTCCACCGCCTGGTTGCCGTTCATGTACACGTAGCAGTAGCGCACTTGCTGCGTCGGGCCGAGTGAACTATTCAGGGCAAGGTTCAGTGTCAAAACCCCATTTTGGCTATAAAGATCCAACGGGTTCACCACCTCGGAGCCGTAATCCGGACGCGGGGGACAAATATTCTGTGCCACAGAGGTCAGGCAGAGTCCACACAGCACTGCCGCCAGCAAACTACTTTTCTTCCAATTCCATTGCATCCTTGTTGCCTCACTCATAAGAGCCGAAGCTCCAACGCCATCAATCCAGATTCATCAGTATGGCCGCGGAGGATATGCGCCTAAGGAAAGCGCTCCGGGCCAGGTCAGCACTTGCGGAGAGTTCGGAGACTCGGTAAGCGTGCATTTATTGCCATTCACGGCAATAGTGAGAATGCCGATCGCCGAGCGAGGGGTTTGCTCATCGATATATCGTCCAAACTCGGCTACGTAGAGCACCTTGCCCGTGCCGGTGGTATCGCGAGTTACAACTTGGCCATACCACGGCCGGGTGTTGAAGCCCTGCAACGGAGCAGAGGTACATCCGGGCGTCAGTAATCCGGTAGCCGTATTGAAGAATGCCGCTGTGACCGTCCCACTCTCGCTGTTCACCATGTAGAGCAACGTGCCGTCGGGACTGAGCCGGACCGTGCCCGCATCCACATTCGTACCCAGCGTGTAAAACGGGCGGCTCCTGGCCAACTGGGTGTGAGCAAAGGTGAACAGACTCGAGACCTCCACCAGCGACAGGGTCGAGGTATCCCCGAAGATGGCCCAGTGACCGTCCTGGCTGATATCCGTGCCGTTGGGAACGTTGCCCAAAGGCGAGTTCAGGCCGGTTACAGGTCCCGCATAGCCCAGGGAATACTGCAGGTCGTTATTGGCCGTCGGAATGCCATTCGTGACGTCGAAGGATTGAATCGACCCGTCGCCGTAAGTGACTACCAGGATGTTGTTGCGCACCGACATCCCGGTTGGGCCCCCGCCGTTTTTTCCCACCGCAGGTATGTCCTGCAGGAATGTCAGGCCACATCCCGGCGCTGTCGCAAAGGCAGCGATCGTCTGAGAGGTGGAATAACCGGCATAGAGGTAATTCGCATTCACCGCCAGCCCGATGCCGTTCGGCATACCGTTATCTGTAACAGACCCGGAATACGAGCCGACGATTTGCAGCGTGTTCAGAGCGACGGACACAATGGTGTTGTCGCCCGAATTCGACAAGTACACACAATTAGTGTTGACGTCGGGCGCCGAGGCGATTCGCGGAACGCCGAAGAAGCCGCCAAAGCTTCCAAAATCGCTACTGTTAATGATCGTCTGCGGCGTTAGCGAGGGCGCCGTGTCGGTTCCTGTAGCCAGGAACACGGAATACTCGTTGGGATACGGAAAAGCCCAGTCCTCATTGACGATCACATAGGTGGGTGGCTGCGGCGCCTTCAAGGCCGATTTCGCTTGCGGCTCGGCGGCGTTGACCAGCAGGCTCGATCCCAGGAAAAGGGTGAACGACAGGCAGAAGCGAATGTAGGCTCTCAAAGTGTTATCCCTTCCGGTAGGACTTGCCTTAGCGAATCTAAATGCGCGCATTCGCGGCACATTGGACAATCTCGTCCTCAATTCCAACGATATTGCTGGCGAAGGCTGGAGAAGATCGAGGAACGGACGCGCAACGTTCCAATGATGTTCTTATCTACTATCGAACTCTGTCAACGGCTGCCAGAATAAAAAGTTGCATGCCTCTTGCAACTGCGTTGCGATTCGCAACAGCCGTATGAGTTCTGTCAACGGATTCTTGATTGTTGTAATTCGTTTTTTGTAAGACACCGGCGGTTAATCTTTCACGAACGGGATGGCGTTTAGAAATCTGCTTTTTCGCGCTTGAAAGCGAAGCTCCGTCAGGGCTCGGCAGCGCTTTGCGCCTGTCTCAGGTCGCAAAGCATCGAAAGATGTACACAACTTATGAGAGAGAATTTGCCAACCCAAGGGGCGGTGCGGACAGAGAACGTCTGCCGACACTACCAGATGGGCGGAAATATCATTCGTGCCATCGACGGCATCTCGCTGCAGATCGAACCGGGCGAGTTTGTTGCATTGCTCGGACAATCAGGCTCGGGAAAGTCGACGTTGCTCAATCTGCTGGCCGGCCTGGACCGGCCAACTTCCGGCGCGGTCATCGTACATGGACGCGACCTGGCGAAGATGTCGTCAGAGGAATTGGCACGATATCGCCGCAATGACGTGGGAATGGTGTTTCAGGCCTTCCATCTGATCCCGTCCATGAAGGTGACAGAAAACATCGAGTTGCCGATGCGCTTCGCCGAGGTCGACCGCGCGGAAAGAAACCAGCGCGTTCGCGAATCACTGGAGCGAGTTGGGTTGGCCAAACGCATGGAGCATCGGCCGTCGGAGTTGTCGGGTGGCGAGCAGCAAAGGGTTTCCCTCGCGCGCGCCCTGGCAAACCGGCCTCCCCTGCTGCTGGCCGATGAGCCCACCGGCAATCTTGACAGCCGCACGGGTGAGGACATTCTGAGCCTGATACGAGATGTAAGTTTGTCGCTCGGCATGACCGTCGTGATGGTTACGCATGAGCGCGCCTTGGCCGAACGCTTCGCGCAGCGGCTGATTTTCCTTGCCGACGGCAAGCTGCAAAGCGAGGAGGTGCGGGCATGAAAGGCTACGACCTGTTCGAACTTGCCGTGCGCAACCTGCGGCAGTCAAAGCTAAGAAACGGGCTGACGACGATTGGGATTTCTGTCGGCGTGGCCTCGCTGGTGGCAATGTTGTCGCTTGGCGTGGGATTGCAACAGTTGGCCACGCGACGGCTTGCTGGCTCCGGAATGTTCGACACGGTCTTCGTCACCTCGCGCCAGGACTTTCGCGGATACGACAGAGAAGATGATGCCAAGGCGGCGAATCCGGAGAAGTCTCCTATACTCGATGAGCCTGCCCGGCTGGCAATGACGAAGCTTCCTTATGTGACCGAGGTCGACCCTGAAATACGCGTGATGGGCGAGATTGCCTATAACGGGCAGACGCACTTTGGATTCGTTACCGGATTGCCGATGTCGGCGCGGGAAAACGAAGCGTTCGAGACCCTGAAGGGGAAATTCTTCAGCAACGACGATGCTGACGAGGTTGTCATCCTGAAAGATTTTGCCAAGGAGCTGAATGCGAAGGATCCGAACGCGCTGATCGGGCAGGAAGTGACGCTGCGCTATGGCGAGCGGCAGGCGCTTCCGGCGGGCTCGTCGGACCGGCCCGGCGTGGCGCCGCAAGACAATGCCGGATCGGACAATTCAGCCTCTGATGATTCCGGCGACAGCTATGGCTTCTCGGTGGTGCGCAAGACCCAGGCGGTGAAGGTCGTCGGCATCATCGACGAGGAACCTTATGGCGGCATGCGCACGGTTTCGCGTGGGCGTATTTTTTTGCCGGTCGGCACAATGGAGCGGCTGAACATGGCGCAGTTCACCGACATGCGCAGCTCGATTCGCGGCACGGGCAAGAACTACATGACGCTGACCGTGCGGGTGAAAGATCCTGCGAAGGTGCAGTCGGTGCAGGACGCCATCAGCAAGATGGGCTTTCGCACCTTCTCCGTCCTCGACGCAACCAAGAGCTTGCGCCGGTTCTTCACCGTGCTCGATGTCTTTCTCGGAATCTTTG
The DNA here is from genome assembly GCA_963846815.1 of uncultured Acidobacteriaceae bacterium. Lineage (GTDB taxonomy): Bacteria > Acidobacteriota > Terriglobia > Terriglobales > Acidobacteriaceae > CAVVDY01. Next base: position 2,221,421 of record CAWJXG010000001.1, read on the forward strand.
GCTCGCTGGCGTTAGCGGTCGCAACGCTGGCCATCATTAACACACTGGTCATGGCCGTGCTGGAGCGCCGGCGCGAGATTGGCGTCATGAAGGCCATTGGCGCAAGCGACAGCGACGTGAAGAAGCTGTTCTTTACTGAAGCGGGGGCCATGGGATTTTTCGGCGGACTGCTCGGGGTCGCACTGGGCTTTGCCATCGGCAAAGCGATCAACATCGGGACAGGATTTTACCTGCAGCGACACCAGCTTCCGGCTGAGCCGGTGTGGGTGCTTCCACCGTGGCTGATCGGGGCGGCGATTGGGTTCTCGATTGTGGTGAGTTTGTTGGCTGGACTCTATCCGGCAAGCCGGGCAGCCAAGCTGGATCCGGTGCAGACATTGAAGTATGAGTAAATTCCGTCCTTGGCTGCTCGCCGCCCGCTGGTTTCAAGAACCGGATTGCTCGTGATGGGCGATGCTACAACGACTGAAAGGTAAGTGTCGGATTCCGGCATACGCTCACAACCGTTCCAGATTTGATCTTCCTCTTGAGGCTGGCCGGCGCAATACTTTATATGCACGGTATGCACGCCTTGGGAGGCATGGATGTCGGCCGGTACCGTAATTTCCCATGAGCACGCCGCAAGGCATTCTCGGCTCGCGAGTGGGCCTGCTTTTGTCTGGTACATTGCCATCTCGGTGACATTGCTGCAACTGCTCACCGCAAATCGCTACGGATACTTCGGCGACGAGTTTTACCACATGGCCTGCGGTGAGCACCTGGCCTGGGGATACGTGGACCAGCCCCCGCTGATAGCCGTGTTTGCCTGGCTGACGCGGCACCTTCTTGGAAGTTCGCTGTTCGCCATTCGCCTTCTTCCTGCCTTAGCTGGGCTGTTGACGGTGTGGCTCACCGGACGAATCGCACGCGAGCTTGGCGGGGGACGGTTCGCCCAAGGTCTCGCCGCCCTGTGCAGCGCGTGCGCCGGGGTCTACCTGATCCTCAATCATCTATTCACGATGAATGCCTTCGAGCCCCTGTTTTGGATGGGCTGTGCCTACGTGGTCATCCGCATTGTCAAAACTGGAGATCAAAAGTTGTGGTTGTGGTTCGGGCTGCTTGCGGGCATTGGGCTTGAAAACAAATATTCGATGGCCGTGTTCGGCTTTGGCGTTGTTGCAGGTCTGCTGCTTACCAAGGAACGAAGGGCCTTCGCGAGCAAATGGATTTGGATCGCGGGCCTGATCGCATTCCTGATTTTTCTGCCCAACTTATTGTGGAACGTGCAGCACCATTTCCCTTTCCTGGAGCTGATGCACAACATCCGGGAGAGTGGTAGAGACTTGCCGTTTACTCCCCTCGGATACATCCGAGCGCAAATTTTTTTGATGACCCCGGTGAGCTTCCCTGTGTGGCTGCTCGGTTGTTTGTACTTCTTCTTCTTTCGGGAGGGTAAGCGTTTCCGCGTTCTGGGCTGGGCGTTCCTCAGCGTGCTCGTGACATTCATCGTGCTCCACGGCAAGGATTACTATGCCGCGCCGGTGTATCCGATGATGTTCGCCGGCGGGGCCATCGCCCTCGAGCGAATCTCAGCCGCCAAGCACCTGGGCTGGCTCAAGTCTCTGTCAGTTGGGCTCGTCCTGGTGGGGACGCTGGCGTTGTTGCCACTCTTTGTACCGGTGCTGTCGCCCGAGGGGTTTCTGCGTTATCAGGCCAAGCTTCCGTTCAAGCTCCAGCCCGACGAGAAGAGCATGCTCAGGGAACCGATGCCGCATTATTACTCGGGATGCTTCGGCTGGCACGAGATGGTGCGAGCTGTGGCTGAAGCCTACGACAAGGTTCCTGAGCAAGATCGCGCGGACACGGCGATCTACGCCAACGATTTCGCTACGGCGGGAGCTATTGACCTGCTTGGGCCAAAGCTGGGGTTGCCGAAGGCGATCGGCGGACACCAGAGTTACTGGTTGTGGGGGCCGCGCAACTATACCGGCAACACCATGATCGTCGTAGGCGGTTCAGCCGACGATGCGCGAAAGTACTTCGACGAGGTTACGGTCATCGCGCAGTTGCATAATCCGTACACCGGAACAGCCTACGGCTGGGCAGATAAAACGGTGCTGCTATGTCGCGGCAAGAAGTTCGCTTCGCTCACCGCAATTTGGCCTCGCCTCAAAAATTGGGATTAGCGAGACATTCATTGAGCGATGGGTAATCGGGGCCTCGGGCCCATGTTGTAAATCTCCACCCCGCCAGCCCAATTGAAGATGTGCCCCCCCAACTTCATCGTCATGCGCGGATTTGTTTCCGCGCCTGACCCCGTGCGCAACTTATTTTGGGGCTGCCGGGGCCGAAGTAGCCTCCGCGCTTTGCTGTCCGGCATAGTAGCCGCTGCGGGTACGGACCTGCAGATGCTTGTAGCCCTTGGCCGCGGCTTCGACCTTCACCGTGCGATACCCACCGGCGCTCTGCGGCTTCGAGGGCTTGTAGACGATGGTGTACTGGTTGCGAATATCGTGTGCGATCTGAGTCGTAATCGCACTTACCTCACTGACGTCTTTCGGGAAGAACGCCACGCCACCGGTGTCTTCGGCCATGTCGCGCAGCGCGCGCTTCGCGCGCTTGGAATGCTCATCGCCAAGAATGCCGATGGTGTACACGGTCGGGCCATTCTGCTCCTGCAGACGGCGCACCGCCTGCTCGAGCGACTCGCGGCTGGCATTGTCTTCTCCGTCCGTGATCACCAGCAGGACTTTTTTCTCCAGCGGACCGCTCTTCTTCAGATGGTCGGCTGAGGCGACGGTCGCGTCGTAAAGCGCCGTTCCGCCACGCGCCTCAATGCGCTGCAAAGCGTCCTCCAGTTTTGGGATCGAAGCCGTGTAGTCCTGATCGAGGAAATACTCCTCGTTGAAGTTGACGATGAAGACCTTGTCCTGGGGATTACTCGACTTCACGAGATTGATAGCAGCGGCGTTCACTGCGGGTCGCTTGTCACGCATCGATCCGGAGTTGTCGATTACGATGCCCAACGCCACAGGTATATCTTCGTGGCGGAAAGAGACGATTTTCTGCGGCTGTCCATCTTCAAACACGGTGAAGTCATTGCGGGCGAGATCGGTTACCAGGCGGTTGTTCTGGTCAACCACGGTCGCGTGCAAGGTGACTTCATCAACTTCTTTGCGAAAGATGTAAACATCGCCGCTCTGCGAGGCCGGAGCCTGCCCCTGCTGCGCAGGAATCTGCACCGTGTCGCCGGGTTGGTTGGGCGCTTTGGGAATCGGCTGCTCGTCCGGCGTCTGGGCAGAGTTCGCGGCGGGATTGTTGTTCCCGGATGTGGAATTTCCCGAATTGGCGGGCTGCTGAGCCGCAGGCGCCTGAGCAATTGCACAGAGCCCAAGCAGCAGGAATATCGCAATCAGCAGGACGCAGTACTTAGTCCGTTGGTGCATAGTATCCCGTTTTAGCGTAGACGTGGAGCGGCGGCAGGCCTTTTGGCGGGTTTAACTTGACCTTGATCTTCCGCCATTTACCGTCGCGTGCTGGATTGGTTGGACGGTATCCGAGCACATATTGGTTGCGCAGTTCGATTCCAATCTTAGTGGCCACATCCGCCAACTCATTCACGCTGTTGATGGCAAATGTGCGGCCACCGGTCACTTCCGTGATTTCATTCAGCAGTTCCGGCCCCTCGCGCTCTTCCGGGGTCTTGGCCTCGCCCGGGTCGTAAAGGCCGATGCCGTAGATTTGCACGTCGGCTTCTTTGATCATCGACTTGATTTCGCCCTCGGTGTAGCGGCTGTGGTTATCGCCTCCATCGGAGATGATGAGCAGCGCCTTCCTCTCGTAATGAGCGGTGCGCATGCGGGTCATCGCGAGATAGATCGCGTCGAGCAGAGCTGTGCGGCCTTTGGGCTGAACATAGAGAAGCCGGTTCTGGATGTCTTCCACCGACGAGGTGAAATCAGACAGTAGCTCTGGCTTGTCGGAGAAGCTGACCATGAAGAACTCATCCTGAGGATTGGCGGTGCGGAAGAACTCAACCACAGCATCGCGCGATTTATCGATCTTGTTGCTCATCGAGCCGCTGACGTCGAAGATGACGCCCAGCGAGATGGGAGCGTCTTCGCTGGAAAAATGCTTGATCACCTGCGGCTGCCCGTTGTCGGAGAGCTGAAAATTGTCCTTCTCCAATCCGGTTACCAGACGGTTCATGGGATCGGTGACGCTTACCGGCACAAGGACCAGGTCGACATCTTTGCGAAAAGGCTTGGTGTGTGTCTCAAGCGCAATGTCCTCCGGACCTGAGTAGCGCTTGGCGTCTTTTAACGCTTCGTTGGCGTTGCTGGTGGCCGGAGGTCCCTGGGGTGTCTTCTGAACGCGCGGAGCAATGTGAATCTCCGGCTGGCCCTCCTGTGCAAACGCGGAAATCCCGGGGGCACTTGCGAGGCAAGCACCCAGAAACAGCACCGCCATCGTCTTGGGCAAGACACGCATGAAGTTATGGACGGTATCGGAAAGCAAACGTCCGGCGACTGTGTTCACAAAAATGTGCTGAGACGAAGGGCGGGTTGACCCAAATCCGTAACTGCAACCGCGGGCCATGGGGTCCTCTGTGGGGCTGATGGTAACACGAGAAGGGTGGCAACCGTAACGCCTCCGTTGGCTGTTACCGGCCCTGGCACGTGTTATCAGCATGGATGATGCTGCCTTCCGTCTGGTTTCCCGATCAGCCGCTGTTACAATCGTGATATCCCTTAACTTCTGCGAACGGGCTTAGCGCCCGCAACGTTCACCGAAGTGCAGCAGATGCCAGGCACAAATTCCGCCGCTTACGCAACGCCCCACCGGCCGCAGGCCCCCCGGCTCAAGTATCTTCTAATAACCCTGCCGGTCGAGAAAATCTCGCTGAAATTGCTGAGCCCATCCAATTCCGCTGGAGGACACTGAGTTGTCTTCGGGCCAACGGCGGCCATTCACGATTGCGAGTCTCGTCGCTCTTGCCGCGGGATTTCTTCTGCTCTGGCCGGTGCCGCGCGACAGTGTGGTTCATGCCCAAGCCGGCGGCCCAGGGCAGATCGCCGTATTCTCTCAGCAAAGCGTCTACTCGGTTCCGCTGCTTCCGTTCGGATCGCAGCCCTACGTCGGGCTGGTCGACCTGTTGGAGCCGCTGGGTTCCGTAGAAGCCAAAGTAAATGGCAAAAAGCTAAAGCTTAGCTTTAGCTATGCTGGTAATCGGCAGCAGGAGATTGAGTTTCGCGAGGGCAAGAACGAAGTCAAAGTCAACGGCAAAAAACTCAAGCTGACCGCCAATTTTGCCCTGCAGAACGGACGCGGCTATGTGCCGTTGTCTTCGGTGAGTGAACTTCTGCCCAGGTTGGGATTGCAGCCGGTTCAGTATCGGCCCGGCTCGCAACGCCTGCTGATAGGCGAGGTCGCCGAGCGCTTCACGGCGGAGCTGAAGAGAGGCATGCCGTCGCGGCTGCTGTTGGGCTTCCCTGCCGCGGTCAATCCCACCATTGCAACCGAGCCCGGCAAGGTACGGCTGACGTTCAAGCGCGATCCGGTGGTGGCGCCCACCGAGCCAGTTAAGTACAACGATCCGCTGATCACGGGAACAAGTTTCTCCGAGCACGACGGAATTGCCGAATTGGACATCACCGGCGCGGCTCCGCTGATGGCCAACTTCGCGGATGGTGGCAAAACCATCATCGTGACGGCGGCCCCCGGCCCGGCGCCAACCCAGGCGGTGCAGAAATTACCGGTGACGGTTACGCAGGAGGCCACGACGCTGCCTCAGCAGGCTCCGCAGCCACCGCCGCATCCGCGATTTCTGGTCATTATCGATCCAGCGCACGGCGGCACGGACATTGGCGCGGCGATCACACCCCAGTTGCCGGAGAAAGATGTGGTGCTGGCGCTGGCGCGACGGGTGCAGCATGAGTTGCAGGCGAAAGGGATTACCGCTGCTCTGCTGCGCAATGGGGACTACGCAATCAGTCTTGACCAGCGCGCGGCCTCCATTAATGCCGATCGCCCAGCACTCTACATTGTTCTGCACGCAGCCAACACCGGAAAGGGCATACACGTTTTCACGGCACTGCTTCCGGCGGAGAACATCTCTCCCGGACAATTTCTTCCCTGGGACACGGCGCAGGCGGCATTCAGCGATCTGAGCGGAGCTGTGGCCGGATCGATCGCAGCCGAATTGGAGAACCGCAAGCTGCCCAACACGACGCTCGCGGTCGCGCTGCGGCCGGTGAACAACGTTGCCGCGCCGGCGGTGGCCATTGAGATCGCTCCGCCGGACGCAAATGTTTCTGATATCGCCAGCGCGAACTATCAGACGGAAGTTGCCCAGTCCATTGCCGCCGGGGTGGTGGCGGTGCGTTCGAAGCTGCCCGAGGTGAATCCGTGACGCGGCGAATTGTGCTGATGCTGTCGGTTCTGCTGCTGGTCGCAATCGGGCTGGGATTCTATGCCTTGCACCTGCATAGAAAGGTCACTGCCGAGGAACAACGGCTGACACAGCAGGCGCAGTCGGTCGCACCGCCGGCAACTGGTCCGGCGTCGACAGTGACGTTGTATGTGGCGTCGGACGAGAATGCGACGCTCGAGCGCAAACAGATCAGTATTCCGTTGCCGGCTGAGCGCAGCGAGCAGGCGCGAGCCATTCTGCAGGCCTTGTTCAGTACATATCTTCAGCCTGGATCACCGCATCCGATCGGCGCGGGTTCGGACGTTCGCGACGTCTATCTTCTGAGCGACGGGAGCGCGGTGGTGGATACGAACTCGGCATTTGCCGACAAGCATCCGTCAGGCGTATTGGCCGAAGAGCTGACCATCACCTCCATTGTGGCCACGCTGAATGCCAACGACCCGAAGATTGTCCGGGTGAAGATCATCGTCAACGGCGGCGAGCGCGAAACCCTCGCCGGACATGCCGACCTGCAACGGTTCTATTTGGCCAGCAACATGGGCCAGCTCGCACGGGAGCTGCAGTGAGCCTGCCGCGCATAGGAGTGTTCGACTCGGGCGTTGGCGGGCTGACCGTGCTGAAGGCGCTGGCCGAGCGGCTGCCGGCGCACTACTTCTATTTTGGCGACACCGCCCGTCTGCCCTATGGCACGAAGTCGGCGGAAACCGTGGCGCGTTATGCGATCGGCGCCACACGCTTTCTTGAGTCGAAGAACATCGATCTGCTGGTGATTGCCTGCAACACGGCGAGCGCGCTGGCGCTGCCGCGGATAAAGGAAGCAGCAACGGTTCCAGTGGTGGGAGTTGTTGACCCGGGAGCGGAGGCGGCGTCTCAGGTCAGCAAGAGCCGGCGTGCAATTGTGATCGCGACCGAGGCGACGGTCTCAAGCCACGCCTATCGCGATGCTTTACGGGGGCACGGAATCGAGGCTCTTGAGAAGGCGTGTCCGCTGTTCGTACCGCTGGTGGAAGAGGGATGGACGGAACATCCGGTGACCGAGCAGGTCGCACGCATTTATCTCGACGAAGCGCTGGCGGGAAACGATGGGGCTGATGTGCTGGTGCTGGCGTGTACGCATTATCCGTTGATAGCGCCGCTGCTGCGCAGGACCGCTCCCGCACGGATGGTCATTGTGGATTCAGCAGAGTCGACGGCCGCGGTAGTGAAGAAGATGGTGGAGGCTCTTGCTCACAAGGTGGGAGCCCCCGCATTCATGCGGGCGGATGAGGCCATTCACCATGACCCGCGCTTAAGCGCAGGGCCTGTACCGAAGCCCGTCGATCATCGCTCGTTCCAATTTTTCGTCACGGACTCAACCGACAAGTTCAAAAGGCTGGCAACACGGTTCCTGGGGCGGCAGGTCGATCGCGTGGACCACGTTGATCTGGGTGGGTGATTACAAAAAGCTATTGCCACCGGGGGTACGGAGGACACGGAGAATTCTTAATCATGACGCCGAGCCCTGGTCTTTCCCAACCTTTGAGTACTCGCCCGAGTCGACCGGGTTTGCGCGAAGCTTCTCTGTGTCCTCCGTGCCTACGTGGTGAGCGAGCTTTTCGCAAAAAGTGAATAGCCAAGACCGAAGAGGGGGTTGCTTCGTTGACCCCACTTCCCTTCATCTCGTACTCTTTCTGAAGTCCATTCTGCACGGGTGATGATGAAAACTGATCAGATGAGTTCCCTCCGCGTCGCCGAAGACATCACTGAGCTTGTAGGCGAAACGCCCGTCCTTCACCTTCGGCACGTTGTTCCTGATGGTGTCGCAGACGTTTATGCCAAGTTGGAATATCTGAATCCCGGAGGCAGCATTAAGGACCGTGCTGCGCTGGGCATGATTCTGCGCGCGGAGCGGGAAGGCAAGCTTGCACCGGGCTCCACCATCTTTGAGGCCACGGCCGGCAACACCGGAGTTGGTTTGGCGCTGATCGGTTGCAGCCGCGGCTATAAGACCGTGCTCGCCGTACCGGAAGGCTTCTCGCAGGAAAAATGCATGTTGATGGAGGCGCTCGGCGCTGAGGTCATTCGCACCCCCCGCGACGCTGGTATGCAGGGAGCGATCGATTACATGACCGCCCGTGCCGGCAAAACTCCCAAAGCCTTTATCGCAGGACAATTCGAAAATCACGCCAACCCCGATTTTCACTATCAAACCACCGCCCGCGAGCTTTACGAGCAAATGCAGGGCAAGGTTGACGCGGTCGTGATCGGGGCCGGCACCGGCGGAACATTTACTGGCGTGGCACGATTCATGAAAGATCAGAACCCCAAGGTGCTGACGGTTGCGGTTGAGACGCAGGGCTCGGTCCTCGGTGGCGGGCCAAAGGGCGAGCACGAGGTGGAGGGCATCGGCGCAAGCTTCATCCCAAAGACGTTTGACTACTCGGTGTGCGATGAGATCATCGCGGTCAGCGATTCTGATGCCTTCGATATGGTGAAACAATTGGCGGCGAAAGAAGGAGTGTTTGGCGGATCGAGCGCAGGGGCGAACGTCTTCGCCTCGATAGAAATCGCGAAGCGCCTCGGCCCGGGCAAGCGGGTGGCAACGATCATTCCGGATTCGGCGGAAAGATATTTGTCGAAGGACATCTTTCATTTCGACGCAAAGCCTTGATGAACCACAGAGACACCGAGACACAGAGGTTTAGAATTCAGACAGCAGCCCCAGGTTCTCAGGTGGAAACGAGAGAGACGTCGCCGCTTGAGAATGATCGAGTCGGAACTTACGACCCCACGCCTTGCGTGCAATGCGGCGCTGCCCAGAAATGCAGAACAGCCGCTAACCCGCGCGGTGATTGCCGCGGCCATCGAAGTTCATCGCACTCTTGGACCTGGTCTTCTGGGATCGGCTTACCAGGCCTGTCTGTGTAGTGAGTTTGAACACCGCGGTCTCAAGTTCCGGCAGCAAGTCGAGCTTCCCGTCATCTATTGAGAGGTAAGACTCGATTGTGGGTATCGAATCGATTTCGTTGTCGAGGAAAAACTTGTTGTCGAGTTAAAGGCAATCGAAGCCATACTGCCGGTTCACGAGGCGCAACTGACCTACTTGCGGTTATCCCGCTTGCGAGTGGGTTTGCTTATCAACTTCAATGTGGCTGTGCTCAAAGATGGCCTCCGGAGACGGTCCTGTAGATCACGGGGCTCGAGATTGTTCGCAATATAATTTCGTTATCTCTGTGCTTCTGTGTCTCTGTGGTTAAAGTGAAATCTATGCCCGTAAAGAAACCCGCCTTCTCCACTCGCGCCATCCACGTCGGCAATGAGGCTGACCCATCCACCGGAGCGGTCGCGCCGCCGATTTTCGCAACTTCGACCTATGCTCAGGAAGAACTGGGCAAGACCAAGGGCTACGACTACTCGCGGGCCGGCAATCCCACGCGCACGCGGCTGGAAGAGAATCTCGCAACGCTGGAGGGCGGCGTGGCGGCGCGCGTCTTCTCCAGTGGAATGGCGGCAATTGGTGCCGTCTGCCAGATGATGAAGGCGGGCGAGCACATCGTCGCTTCGAACAATCTCTATGGCGGCGTGCCGCGGCTGTTCAACCAGATCCTCACGAATTTCGGGCTGGAATTTACCTACGTTGACACCTCGGACCCGCGCAATGTGGAGCGCGCGATACGCCGCACCACACGCTACATCCATATCGAGACGCCCACCAATCCACTGATGGCGCTCACCGACATTGCTGCTGTCAGCCGCATTGCGCACAAGCATGGCTGCGAGGTGGTGGTCGACAATACGTTTCTCTCGCCATACTTCCAGCAGCCCATCAAGTTTGGCGCCGACATCGTGATGCACTCGACGACGAAGTTCCTCAATGGCCACAGCGACGGCATCGGCGGAGTGCTGGTGTGCACCACAGCAGAGCAGGCGGAGAAGCTGGCATTTATTCAGAAAGCCGCGGGAGCCATTCTGTCGCCGTTCGAATGCTGGCTGATCTTGCGCGGCACCAAGACGCTCGCCGTGCGCATGCGGCAGCATGACGAGAACGGGCGGATCATCGCCGACTTCCTCTCGCGGCATCGCAAGGTGAAGCAGGTCTTCTATCCCGGGCTGAAACGCCATCCGCAGTATGCGCTGGCGCGGCGGCAGCAGACGGGCTTCGGCTCGATGATCACCTTCGAGACCGGTTCGCTGAGTAATGCCAAGCGGCTGTTGAAGCGAACCCGTGTGTGTACGCTGGGCGAATCGCTGGGTGGAGTCGAAACGCTGATTTCTCATCCGGCGACGATGACGCACGCGGCGATTGGCAAAGCGGGCCGTAAGGCGATCGGGCTCACCGATGGCATGGTGCGGATCTCGGTGGGCATCGAGGATGTTGGGGACATCATCGCCGACCTGGAGCAGGCGCTGGCGGGGATGTAGAAGGGACGCCATTCGCTATTCATGTTGTCGTCTGCGCAAAGCGAAGGACCTGTTTTGAGCCACGCCGATTTATTTACCACCGTGGCATCGGGGACACGGAGGAAACCGGTGCTTTATTCTTTTTGCTCTCGCTGACCACCGTGTCCTCTGTGGTGAGGCAAATTTTGGTCGGAGAAGAGCCAACAGCTAAAAGCCAGGAGCCACCTTTCTCCAAATCCGTTATAACTAACTCGTGAGTGCACGCAATCCTTTCTTTGCTCCGAAGACAGCGCTGATCACGGGCGCCTCAAGCGGCATTGGGCTGGAGTTGGCCCACCTGTTTGCGCAGGATGGTTATCGGCTGGTGCTGGTGGCGCGCAACCGGGCGGCTCTGCGGCTGCTGGGCGACGATCTGCAGTCGCGCTACGGCATCACGGTTCGCATCGCGCCCAAGGACCTGGCGCATCCCGCCAGTCCCGACGAACTCTACCAGGAGTTGCAGGAGTCGGGCATTATGCTCGACGTGCTGGTAAATAACGCCGGCTTTGGCGCGACCGGCTCCTTCCTCAAGACCAACTGGAACGACGAGTCGGAGATGCTACAAGTCAATATTGCCGCGCTGACGCATCTCACCAAGCTGTTCCTGCCGCAGATTCGCGCCCGCGAAGGCAAGCTGCTGAATGTCGCCAGTGCGGCGGCGTTTCTGCCTGGACCTTTTATGTCGGTGTACTACGCCAGCAAAGCGTACGTGTTGAGCTTCACCGAGGCGGTGGCGGAGGAGATGATCGGGACCGGCGTCACCGTGACCTGCCTCTGCCCGGGACCGGTGAAGACGAACTTCCAGAAACGTGCGTACGTGCAAGACACGAAGATGGCGAATAACCCGCTTCTGGTTGATGTTCGCGCAGTGGCGCGCATTGGATATGAAGGCATGAAGCAGGGCAAACGCATCGTCATTCCGGGATGGAAAACCCGCCTTTTGATTAATGGAACTCGCTTTGCACCGCGAAACCTGCTGACCAAGGTAGTACGGAAGATGCAGGAGAAAAGAGAAGCAGCTAGCGACTAGCAGCCGGCAATTGGCGGTTCAGCAGTTAGCAGGTCAGCAATTGGCAGCCAGAGGCTCGGCGAACCCCAACTGTGCCAACTACTCACCCCTCTTGAACTTTTACAACCATCGGGAATTCTTAGACGAGCCCGTGACATCCGCAGCAGTCTGCTGGAGTAGCTTCTGACAATGCGGGGCGTCAGATTTTTTCCCGCCGCATCGGGAGGAGAAGGCAATGCGGATCACCAGGAATCCATCGTCTGTATCGCTCGCGGGACCGGCAGGTGTTGGAAAACAGGGTGCCGGCTCAGTCGGCGAAAAGTCGGCCGGCTTCGCCATCCTCTGCGTGATCCTGTTGCTCTTCTCTTCCCTTTCCGGATTCGCCCAAAGCATCGGCGGAAAAGTCCTCGTCCACAGCATGTTTGGCGGGCAGATCTTCGGATTTGATATCGATCAGAACGGCACGGAAGGCGTCTTGAGTGAGGCCAAGATTCTGGCAAATGGCCAAATCCTTGCCGCCGTAGAAACGTTTGATCAGAAGACCGGAAAGATTCTCGCAGTATTGACAGAAATCCAGACCTCGGGAGACGACTTCATCACCATGGGAGTCGTCGGCAACAGCGTGGGACTGATTGAACACGAAGTCGAAAGCGGCCTCTTCCGCGTAACGCGCAAATTTCAGGTGATCAACCCGCTGAATTCGAACCAACTCACCGGTACGTGGAACCCACCGCTCGGCCCTCAGGACATCATCATGCCGGGTGGTGTCAGCCGCAGCCAGGGAGCTCCGAACGTTGCTGTCTTCGTTTTTGACAATAGCGATAATTTCACTCCCAAAGTGTTCAGCTCCAATGTGGCGGCCAATACGTTCGGGCCCGCCGTCAAAATCACCGACTCGAATGACTTCGGGAGCGTGCCTCCTCCCATCGCCTACGACAGCATGAACAACCAGGCAATCCTGGGGGGCGGGCCGGGATGTTTCGGTTGCCTGCCCGTCATCGGAGTGGTGGATCTGACCAAGGCAACCTTCTCGAAGTTCTTAGGGATCGGCTTCGGCTTCATCAACGGGATCGCCGTCGATGCGGCAGACGGAATTTTCGTAACCACAACAGAGGACGACGCGAACGTGGAGTTTTACAATCTTGCCGACCAGAACGGCTTTACAGTGCAGTTGCCGAATTCAGGCGGGCAACAGTTTTACAGCGGCGCCGATGTCGAATTTGACCCCATTCACAAACTGTTTTTCGTCGCCCAGCCAAGCTCGAGCGTGGCGCAGAGCGGCAGTACGATCTATATCTACGATACGCAGGGTGGGCTAAAAGAGACCCTCAACGGCTTCAACTTCTCCAATACGTTCAATGTGGTCGCGATGCACATCGCGCTCAAACCGGGGAATCGAACGGGATTCGTCGACGGTCCGGACCCAGGCGTAACCGAACTCCAGTCTTTCGCGTACTAGAGTCTGAATTCGAAGCGGCGCAACACAACGCGCTTAGCCGGAGAAGGACAGAACGCCGAGCGCTGCGTAACCTTCGGACAAGGTCGGTGAAGGTGCTCAGCGGGATCAATATGAGGAACAGCAGGCACTTGGTGGGCCCGGAGGGATTCGAACCCCCAACCAAGGGATTATGAGTCCCCTGCTCCACCATTGAGCTACAGGCCCATCAACAACTTACGGACGACCCTCTAAAACTGTAGGGACTTTTGTAGGCGGTAACAGGAGTTTTGGCTCTTTTCCGCTGTCCGTACCGGAGAGTTGCAACCGCTCGAAGGCCCTCTCCACAGCCTCAGGACTCGGGTGGACGTAACGCTGTGACACGGTGATGCTGCTGTGTCCGGCGATACGCATGATCGTGAACGCATCCACTCCCGATTCACCCAGCCTTGTAAGCATTGTATGGCGCAGCGAATGAATCACAAAGTCCTGGGGCAGCTTGAGCGTCGTGCGTGCCTTCTGGTGCATGTGATTGATCGAAGTCACCAGATACTGCTTCCCGTCGCGGTTGGCAAACACAAGAGCGTGCTTCGCGTCAGCTTTGCGGGAGTGGAGCATCATCGAGGCCTTGTCAGTCAGAGGGATTGTCCGGCGAGCGTTCTTGCTCTTTCCGTCTCTCACCCTCAGATATCCGAAGCGAGCGCCAGAAAGAGGTTCTAGGCTCACGTCTGCCCACTCAAGGCTCAGAGCCTCACCGACTCGCAGACCCGTCTCTAGAATCAAAAGCGCGAGGTCGTGAAGCGGTTGAGGCACAACTCCTAGATAGAGCGTCTCAGCTTGCCGACTCAGGACAAAGTCGCGGGTGCGCTCGCCATTCAATAAGCGGATGCGCGGCACCCTGTCGAGTTCCTTCCACTCATGGGCAAGGCGCAGCAGTCGGCGCAGTGTGGCCAACTCGCGGTTGACGGTGGCGGGGCCCACAGCCTTTTTCTTCCGCTTGCGCTTACCCTCGCTGTTTGCCTGTTCCTGCTCGGGCTCGACTGGAAGCGAACGGCGGGCGATAACGTACTGCTCAATCAGGGACTCATCCACTTTGTCGAGACGGGCCGAGGCGATAGGTGCATACTCCAACAGTCGGGACAGCTTAGCCGCGTAGAACGTCACCGTCTGCGGTTTGTTCTCATGGCGCACTTGCACGTGCTCCACAAACCGCTTTGCGAAGTCGGCGAACAGCGGTGCTGGCCTGCGCTTCTCAATCCCAATGCGCTGGTTCGCTAGTCGCGCAAAGTAAACGTCCTCGAACGTCTTGGCCCTTTTCTTGTTTTTGTGTTTCGTGGAAACCTGAAACCGCTTCCCCTCGAACCAACCGTCTAACCACCACACGTTACCGCGCTTATACAGTGACATCTTTCCCGCCCTCCAGCGATCTTTTCTTCGCTTGTTTACGTGTTCTCCGAACAGAAACCAAGTGACCGCAGTACTGGGAGCAGTACTGTTTGCCCTTTCGGTCTGCTGGGAATGGTTCACCGCAGTCGGGTCTTTTGCAGATGCGGAACCGCACCCGTCGCAAGAAATCGATGCTGACTGACGTGCGTATGGCACCCAGGCAAGTGCTGTCAGCGTGTACATAGTGAGGAAACTTCGACTGAGGAGTAAGACTCAAATCGTACTTCGCCAGCCATTCACCGGGACTTCCTTGCAATGCCGTTCGAATCGCAGACTGCTCGGTAAGGATCTCCGACTCAAAAACAAGGCTAGGGACGCAGGTATGAGCGTTCCCCTCGCGCGTGCGGGGATCGTAGAACGACGTAGTTTGGTAGCGAGGGTACGTCACACCAGACCATTGGCCGTATTCATTAAGGAAGTTCAAAAGCGGCTGGCCCGAGGCCTTTACCTGAAGAAAATCATGTCGTAATTGCCAAGGGTCGGTGTTGCGGGCCTTTCCGGGGTGTTCCAAATCACAGCCCGCTGGAAAATCGCAGAGGAGCACATCGATGTCGAGATTCTTCACGGCTGCAAGCAATGGCTTGCCTCGCTCGCCCAATTGGTCCTGAATCGCAGAAGGAAGTTTCCATGGCCTAACGAGGTAGAGGTCGTTAGAACCGCCGAATCCGGCGAGGTCCTCAGGTGTGGAAATCACAGCTCGAAGTTTCCAACCATCTAATCGTACCCACGACCACTTCAGTAGGCGTATTGACCCACGCACGTACTTCACGGGTGTGATTTTGAACTGAAACTCGATTGGTAGATCAATCCTCTGTGCCATGAAATGTGTCCTTGTTCGTATCACATTGTAGTGCCATGATTGTATTTGTCAATAGTGGCACGGACTTATTTCTGATTGTGAGGGTCAATATGGAGAATTTGTTGTCAGTGTCGGAAGTTGCCCGTCGGCTCGGCGGAATCAGCAAATGGACAGTTCACGCCTGGCTTTCACAAGGCCGGCTTCAACGGACGAAGGTGGGGGGGCGCACGATGATTTGGGAGAGCGAACTCGAAAAAGTGATCCAGGACGGGGCGAAGTCTAAATCACCCAAGTACGCTTCCGGCCACTCGCGCAAGAAAGTTGGAACAGAAACACGCTAATCGGTAATTGTGGGCAAACTGTAATGGGACAACGCAGAGGGCACCCCAATCACCGCCGTGTGAAAATCCACCGCAGCTACACGGTGGAGGAAATCGCCCGCTTGTTCGGCGTTCACAAGAATACCGTGCGAGCATGGGTCAAAGCTGGGCTTCCAACGTGCGACCAGAAACGCCCGATGCTGATTCTGGGCCATGACCTTGCCTCATTCCTTCAAGGTCGTCGAGCAAGAAAGAAACAGACTTGTCGGCCAGGGGAAATCTATTGCGTCCGATGCCGCGTTCCGAAATGTCCGGCGGGTGGTATGGCCGACTATGTTCCGGTTACCGACAGCGTCGGAAACTTGGTTGCGATCTGCCCGGACTGTGGCTCGATCATTAACCGACGGGTCAACTTAGCCAAGTTGGAACGAGTTCGAGGAAGAACGGACATCACGTTTCCGCAAGCACTGCGACATTTAGTTGATATTTGTCAATCCAGCACGAACAGTGACTTGAAGGAGGGAACATGGCAACCGCCAAACACAACGCTGGCAACGAGAGAATCAAGCGTAAGTACTTCTCATACTTGAAGGAAGCGCAACGTCATAGCGAGCCCACCGTGGATGCCGTCGCCAAGGCCCTTGACCGGTTTGAAGTGTATACAAGCTACCGAGATTTCAAGGCGTTCCATTTTGAGCAGGCGGTCGCTTTCAAGAGGCATCTTTCGGAACAGAAGGCCGAACGCTCCGGGGAGAAGCTGAGCAAGGCTACGTTGTACGCGACCCTTACGCAGCTCAAGAAGTTCTTTCAATGGCTTTCGTCGCAACCCGGCTACAAGTCACGTTTCCAGTATTCCGATGCCGACTATTTCAACCTCTCTGACAAGGAGACACGCATTGCCACGGCTCATCGGGAGCAGCGAGCCCCGACCTTGGACCAAATAAGGCACGTTATCAACGCGATGCCGGCCAATACCGAGATTGAGCGCCGCAACCGCGCGCTCGTCGCCTTCACACTCCTCACGGGAGCACGGGACCGCGCCATTGCCTCAATGAAGCTAAAGCATGTTGACCTAACCGCGAACAGCGTCGTCCAAGACGCGCGCGAAGTGAAAACGAAGTTCAGCAAGACATTCACCACG
Organism: uncultured Acidobacteriaceae bacterium; assembly: GCA_963846815.1. Classification (GTDB taxonomy): domain Bacteria; phylum Acidobacteriota; class Terriglobia; order Terriglobales; family Acidobacteriaceae; genus CAVVDY01. Next base: position 2,238,402 of record CAWJXG010000001.1, read on the forward strand.
TTCTTCTTCCCAGTAGGAGATGAAATTCGTGAGATTGTAGCGGAGTGGGTCTCGTATCTGCGGCTTGACCAGCTCTCTGGCAATGACGATCCACTCTTCCCAGCAACGCAGGTTGTAGTGGGGCCGGATCACCAGTTTGCGGCGTCAGGCCTGCAGCGGAATCATTGGAGCAGCGCCTCGCCGATTCGCACGATCTTCCGAGAAGCATTTGAGCGGGCTGGCTTGCCGTATTTCAACCCGCACAGTTTCAGAAACACCCTTGTTCGACTCGGCCAGGATGTCTGCAAAACTCCCGAACAGTTCAAGGCGTGGAGTCAGAATCTCGGACACGAAGGGGTTTTGACGACTTTTCTCAGCTATGGCGAAGTTGCGTGTGATCGTCAGAGGGAAATCCTACGCTCTTTGGCAACTCCCCAACGGGCCCCGCAATCCGGTGCGGATGAGATCGCGGAGGCTGTGTTCAGGAGACTCTGCGAGTCTGGTGTCGGGATGCAGGTCAGATGAGCCTTATGGCAGAGCGCCCGAGAGTCCGAGCGAATTTTGGCAGAAGCCCTTTGATTCTGCGTAGAATACAGGTGCCACAGACATGACCGCAGCGGCAAAAAATCTCATCCGCGCTATCTTGACGTGGCTCCGTGAGCTGGAGTCAACCGCAAGCAAGACCAAGTTGCTGAAGCTCCTGTACCTTGCAGACATCGAACACTTCAGAAAAACCGGATCAACTCTCACCGGTTTCGATTGGATTTTCTACCTGTACGGCCCTTGGGCGGCTGATTTCGACAAAGCTCTAGATCAACTGGAATCAGAAGCACTGATCGATGTGAAAGGTTGGACGGACACGTCGTTTGAGGGCCGGGAGATACGTATTTCCGATCCTCTAGACCTCGGCAAGGTGATCGCTGACGCAGATGAATATTTTCGCACCAAGAGGATGATTGACACGTTCGCCGCCCTGTCCACACCCGAACTATTGGACTACGTTTACTTCTCGACTGAACCCATGGAAGGGGCCGAAAAGTTGAAGCCTTTGGACTTCAACAAGGTCTCGCGAGAGGGTCCCTGGCTTTATAAGCGGTCAGCCAGCGGCACACCTCGCAAAAAAGTGGAGGGTATCAAGGCTCGGTTCCAGGCGGTGCGTGAGGAGATCGAGAAGGCGTCACAAGAGTCCATAGCCCGGTTTTGGACCCCCACATTTGACGAGCACTATATCAAGGCGCTGGAGGTACTCAACCGAGAAGGAGAGGAGTAGGTGCCGACATTCCTTGACGAGTTGTTCACGCCCTTCTGTGTTAAATTGACTGTGCCCGCTCCCCCGATGGCGTTTTGGCAGATATTTCGTGTGCCAGCATATTATCCCACAGTCGGCTTCAGGTTTGGAGGCCGAGGGTTTTCGACCCAAAACTAAATATTGCCAGTGACTTCAATCTCGAAGTGCCCAAAGATGCATTCGCGCGCCGGTTGCCCTACACTGCTCCACCGCTCGCGGCCAAAGAAGAGTTCCTGGGGATCAAGGCGAAAAAGAGGCCGGTCATCCGCATCAGCTGCCTGATCCAAAGCTGAGTACCGTCCCACCGATCCGAGGGGGTGCCAAGCTGGTCCGAAACGTTGCCCCTGTCGGTCTGCTGTATAGCGCCGTGGATGCTGCCCAAATGGGTAAGTTCGACACGGCGTTCCTTGATCGTGTGCGCCTATTGGAGTACCCGCAGTTCCTGTTCATTCCCACTTCAGGACCAGTTGTGGTGGACAGTCTTGCGCGATTCGACGAGCTACAGTCCGTCGATGTGGGGAATCTGGAAGCCACGGGCTATACACTCAATCCGGAAATCGTAATCATTTTGAAATCGCAGCTCAGCTTCTTCCTGACAGGAATCAGCGGGGACCGTTTTCAAGACTGGGCAACCCAACTCAGGAGCTAACTAAGAAGCTCTGTGAGCTTCACGGACTGCCGAGCACATCTAATCCGAAAGGTCAGTGAGCATCAACTCGATCGCGTCTCGCCGTTGCGAATCAAGCGCGAGATCGTTTGCAGTGACGAAGCTCAACAGCGATCTATGGGTTGCTAAAGTAAGTTTTGCAGCGATCAGCTTCAAAAAGTCGCCGTACTTCTTGAGCTCGTTTATCCCAACAGAGAGTTGATCATCGTGAACCCGCGAAACTACCTCGTTCGCGGGGAGGTTCTGATAAGCGTATTTCAATGTGTACGCCCCTCCATGATGAACTAGCAGGTTCCTGTCGCTGAGCAAGCGCGCGTATGTTTTAGAATCTCGCGCCGACAAGGGAGTAATGCCGATAAGGTCATGGAACAAGGCGTTGATTGCCTTAGCAGATCGAAAGTCGTATTCGTCGGACATAACCTGTCCCAGGCGGTAGTCCAGCTTCTCGGTAATGTGCAGCAAGTCTTTAACCTTGATGCTCTCTTCAGGGCGTCTCTTCACCAAATTGCTGAGCGTCGTTGGAAGGATATTCACAATGGACGCAAATTGTCCCTTGCAAAACGCTTCAAAATAAGCCGCGAGACCGATCAGGCACAACCCCGGAAGAAGAGATGACGCATTCTCGGATTTCTGGGGCGCTTCGGCAATCTGGATCAGATTCTTTAGATAGATCAGGAAAATAGTGCAAGGGGGTAGGCCTCCCGGGAAAAAGGCCCATGCGCTAGGCGCGGAACTAGGAGATTCATCCATTCTTAATAAGCCTCAGAGTGCCGAGCAGCAGGTATCTCAACGTGAGTGGTGGAGATGGGCTCAAGGTCAGCGTTGAAGGCGCGATCGAGAAGGGAGGCGAAGAGGTGCTCGGCTTGGCGCAACGCCTCGCGCTGCACCGCACGCAGGCGCTCCACGCGCTCCACCAGGGCTGCAAACTTCTGCTGGAGGGGGAGCGGGGGAACTGGGATGGGGAGACGGGCAAGCTCGCCCATGCTGACACGCCCTCTAGTTTGGCCGTGAACCATGCCCGGCACCAAATGCAACGTGCTCGGGATGTTTAGCAGACCCTGAAGGTACAGCGCGTTGAGGTGCTTCGGATCAGGTCGCGCCTGAATGCAATCAGCCTTGTTCAAAGCGATCGGAATGTAAGCTGGCTGAATGCACGCGCGCAGGTTCGGATCACCCATGGTGCCAATCAAGACATCGCCGGGGATGCATGTGTGTTTTTGCAGAGCGGCAAAATGCTCCTTTGATACGAACGCCTTGTCGTCGTCTAGAAACTCTCCCACACCGATGTTTTGGAGACGTACGACGCGGATACCGGATGAGCGGTAATCCGAAGACTTCAAATTCGACCCGAACGGGCCGTCCGAAAACTTTGAGCAGACGGCTGAGAAGGTCTGTACCGGCCATTCGTTGGGGTTTTGCTTTGGGTCACCGAATAGTTCGAGAAAAGCGGCAGGGAGGAAGGTGTCGGTGAGTTCAAGCGCGTAGCGGCGGGTGGCGGACCAGCCGGTCCGCCTGTTGCAATCGCTCCGTGATCTGCCGCTGCTCGGGCACTTCTGGCAATGGGATAAAACATTCTCGAAGTATCGTTGTGTTCAGCCCTTCCATGATCGCCCCCCTGGCCATACGGGCGAGCTGGGAGGCAACCAAGTCACTATTGAGTGCGTAGCAGAGGTAGGGTGGAAATACACGGCTCGTATCGACCCGCATCCTAAAAAGGTGTGAGTCGAAGATGACACGGCCGAGGTCGCGCGGTGCAGAAGCAGCCCTGCCGATCGTGCCCATCGTCGTAACAAGCACGTCATCTGGCAAAATCTCGTAATCGGAAAGTTCCTCGAACTTCCGCGCAGTGATGAAGCGACGGAAACCCTTGACGAATTTGTTGGGCAGCACGTTCTCTATGCCGGCAACAGGAATGCCGCTTTGGACCAGCTCCGTCTTCTTCAGCGAGCTTCCGAATGGGCCAATCTTGAACGCTCCGGAATGATTTAGCGCAAGCTCACCGACGTGGACTGTCGGCGTCTTCACGGCTTGGCCAGCCTTTCCTTCAGCACAGCAACTTCGCCTGCTGCAACCGCCTCCAGGCGCGCCAATCGCTCCAACGTGATGTGCGGCTGCTCGTAAAATTCATAGTCCTGATCGATCTGCCTATACCGACTAGCGGAGAGATCGTACTTGTTAGCTTTGACCTGTTCCTTGGTAACCCAAAACTGGCGGGTGAGCTGGTTGATCTCGGTTTGAATCGGGGTTATCCGGCATTGGAGTTCAGCGAGTTCTGCCTCGGCTTTCTCGCAGGTGGCACGGGCCTTGTCAGGCGTCTTGGAGACGACCTCCTCAAATTTGAGCCGGTGGATGATTGCGTAGTGTTCGAGGCGGTCCTTGTTCAAGGGAGCAACTTGCTTTTGCAGGTCGGCTAGGCGTTGGGCGCGCTTCTGCTGGAACTTCGCATCCCGTCGGTGGCTCCAGCAGTCCAGCACGTCGGGGATGTCATTCTCGGCGACCTTCTGGCGTTTGTCGTCCAGCGAATACCCGTCGTGCTCCATGTCATAGAACCAGATTTTCTCCGTCGTGCCGCCCTTGGTGAACAGGAGGACAGCGGTGGAAACACCAGCGTAGGGTCGGAACACACCCGAGGGCATCGAGACGACACCGTCGAGGCGGTTTTCCTCGATCAGCTTCTTACGGATATCGACGTGGGCGTTGGACGAGCCAAACAGGACCCCATCGGGAACGATGACGGCGGCGCGTCCGCCGTTCTCTAGCAACCGCAGAAATAGGTGGAGAAAGAGGATCTCGGTCTTCTTGCACTTAACCGGCAGCGTGGGATTCACATCCGCCGCGTCGATTGCTCCCTTGAAAGGCGGGTTGGCGAGCACCACGTCGTAGACCCGCTCTTCGGTGAACGCCTTGGAAAGAGTATCGGTATAGCGGAAGTTCGGAGCAGCGATCCCATGGAGCATGAGGTTCATGCTGCCGATGCGGAGCATGGTCATACCCGAGTCAGAGTCGAAGCCTGTCAGGGCCTTGGTTTGGCTGAACTCGTATTCTTCCTTGCTAAGTTTGCTTCCCGTCAGGCCGTGAGGGTAGCCCTCCTCGTCGTAGGTGATGTCGCGCGGATCGGAGTGGGTTTCGAGGAGGTGCTGCCAGGCGTTGACGAGGAAGCCGCAAGTTCCGGCAGCAGGGTCGCAGATGCGCTCGCCTGGGCGCGGATCGCGCATGTTGACCATCATGCGGATAACGTGGCGCGGCGTGCGAAATTGACCGTTCTGGCCGGCGGTGTTGAGCTTAGCGAGAAGGTATTCGTAGAGGTCGCCCTGCACGTCCTGGTTCTGCGCCGAGATCTGCATGGCGTCGATGGCCTTGCAAGCCTCGATGAGCAGGCTCGGCTTGTTGATCTTGAACTCGGCGTTTTCCATCTGCTCCGCGAACGAGCCGCCCGCACCGCCGAGCGTCTTGACGAAGGGAAAGACCTCTTCTTTAACTTGCTTGAGCGCCTTCTCGGCGGGAAGTTGTGTCCAGTAAGACCAGCGCAGGTCGGGTTTTGGAAAGACGGGCGTGAAGTTCTTGCCGCGCAGCTTAGCGGCCCGCTCGGCGTCCTGCTCTCGTTCATCGAGCCGCTTCAGAAACAACAGGAACGAAAGTTGCTCGATGGCGTCGAGGGGGTTCGCCAGACCGCCGGACCAGAGCTTGTCCCAGAGAGCTTCCACGGCAGAGCGGAGTTTTGTATCAGTCAGCATAGTTTAGGCGGCGAGCGACTGAGTTAGGTGGAGAAGGTCGCCGATCTCCCGTGGAGTAAAGAATCGTTCAACGGCATTACGGCCGAAGTTTGTCAGCGGGGGATCGTAGAGATCCGCCTCAACCAGCGAGTGCTTTGCGAGAAAGACCTCCTGAACAGATCGGAGAAAGCGGATCTGCTCTGCGTTGTAGTTATGGGCCTGAATGTGCCGCTCGAAGCCGCGCTGCACTACTTGAGGATAATCGGGAAGGGTGTCGAGGGCGAGCAGGTGGCGCAGAAAGGCTAGAAAGTTGTCTACGCGTAAGCCGTAGGCGATGCGCATATTTCGGCTGGAGAGTTGGATGTCATCGCGCCCGAGTTCTCGATGCAGCGTGCGCTCCAGGTCAACAAGTTGAGCGTCCGTGACCTCTCTGCCCTCCCGAAGTGCGGCGAGAGCGGGATGTTTTTCCACGATTTCGAGCACTCGGGCATCCACGCGCCGTTTGTACTCCTCAATCAGAACCTGTTGCCCCCCTTCGCCGACTGAAATGTAGCCGTGCGCTGCTATGAAATCAGGTAGATCAATCTTCAAGAAGGCGCTAGGGCGGTCGCGACGGTTTTTCATTTGCGGCGCGAGGTCTCGGATGATCTGCGTGAGTTGGGCTGGTGTGGCGGTCGCAAGGTCAGCGGAGAGAGCGAGTGCGGCGCTGGGGGAGGAGCGGACGCGATCTGCGATGTCGGGCAGAAGGCTCACGTCTTCAGCTATCGACTGGAGCAACTGCGGCGACGCCGTGGCCTGCAGTATTTGAAGCTTCAGGCGCTCCACCTTGTGAGTAAAGGTCTCGGCGGCCACATCGACATCAGGAGCGAAGCGGAGAAGTGGCGCAACATGCAGACGGAGGAAATCCAGCTTCACGGATGTAATAAGCGTCCAAAAGTCGTCCTCCCAGGCCGGGGCAACTTGCAGCCACACCTTCTTCACCGGAAAGGAATCGCGCGGGATGCGGGCCATCATAGCGCGAACGTCCGTGATTGCTTGTCGAAAGGCTTCGGCAGTGTGGTCGGGCAGGTGACGTTCGAGAATCTTGAGTCGGGTGTTGAATACGGACACGAGCACTGGGATGTCGATGGGGGGCTTATCGTCGGCCTTCTTGTTGAAATCGTTTTGCCAGAAGTCAATGATCTTGAACTCGGTCTTTTTTCCAGCGGGTAGACGGTCGAGGTATTTACAGGTCTGATGGTTGCGCGTGCCACGGCCGATCATCTGCCAGAGCTTAATGCGGGACTGCACCGGCTTCATGAACACGAGATTTACGACCTCGGGCACATCGATACCTGTGTCTAGCATGTCCACAGAAATAGCGATGCGTGGCAAGTTGTTCTTCTTGAACTTAGTGATGAGGCCGTCGCCATAGCTGCCATCACGCACTCGTTCGGTCGTGGACGTGATGACCTGAGTGACGCCAACGTGCTGCGGGTACATCTCCTCGAAGACCTCGGCAATGCGGTGGGCGTGCTGCTTAGTCATGGCAAAGACTATCGTTTTACCGGGCAACTGCCCTGACTGATCCTTGAGGCAGGTCTCCATTATTTCTTCCCATTGCTTGCGGAGGGTGTCCCTGTTACTAACTTCGACTTCGATGTCGGTCCCAGAGTAGTCGAGCGTGTCGGGGTCAATCCCTTGCTCGGCGAGAGCGTTGCGGTCCTCCTCGCTCAGGTCCACTCCCTTGATACCTTTGCGTTGGAAACTGGTGTGCGCCTGGTAAAGGCTGAAGTCAACGAGGAACCCATCTTTAACGGCTTGGGGATAGTCATACAGGAACGTCGGCGCATTAGCGTCGCACCCGAAGAGCCGGAAGGTATCGCGGTCTATGAAGTTGGCGGGGGTCGCCGTCAGGCCGATCATGCGGGCATCGAAGTATTCGATGACTTCGGTGAACCGCTTGAAGAGCGAGCGGTGAGCTTCATCGAAGATGATTAGATCGAAGAAGCCTGGGCTGAATTTGCTATAGCATAGCGCCATCGTCTGCTCGGTAGCTACGAAGAGGCGCTTAGTCTTGTCAATCTGGTGCGTGTAGACGCGGTCACGCGGCTCGTTAGGCAAGTGAGCCTTGAACCCATCCGTCAGCGTTTGATCGACGAGGGCATCACGATCCGCAAGGAAAAGAACGTTTTGCGCCTGATTCGCCCGGAGGAAAACGTCTATCAAGGCCATCGCCACGCGGGTTTTGCCAGTGCCGGTGGCCATGACTAGGAGTGCTCGACGCCTATTGGCGGTGAAAGCCTCCGAGAGGCGACGAATGGCCTCGTGCTGGTAGGAGCGTTCGACGATTGAAGCGTTGATTGATGTCGCTTCGAGCGGTCGCCGGTTCTGACGCAGGAATTTCAGGCGTTCCAGGTCGGTCGGCGTGAAAAATCCGGCCACAAGGCGCGGATTGGCAAGACCAACTTCCCAGAACCAAATATCGTGGCCATTAGCCATGAACCCGAACGGGGGGAATGGCTGATTCTTGGCGATCTCCGTGACGTAATGCCGTAGTTGTTCGTCGGCCTCACGCGCATTGCGAGTGCTTCGCTTGGCTTCCACCACGGCGAGCACGTTGCCGCTCGCGTCGTACAGGCAATAATCTGTGACGCCGTTCCACGGCTCTGCGTCATAGCTATCAACTGGAACCTCGAAGCGGACTTGTGTGCGGTCGTTGAGGTTCCAGTCAGCACCCCTCAGTTGAGGGTTGATTTGCAGGGCTCGGGTTTGGGCTTCGTTAAGAGTCACTGAGTCACGAGCAACGCGATGTGAAGGGATCTTCGCTTCAGACGCTATGAACGGAGAGGGCGGCGCCGATGCTCAGGACAACACTACCTATGATCCTCGTTCTTTCTGGCTGTCAAAAGGCCGAGGCCAATCCTCTGTCGAAGCTGTTAACCGCTCCGTTGAGCTTTGTCTGTGAAATCAGAAACTTATCATTCTTTGGAAGATACGAAAAGAGGCAAATGGTTTACACTTCAAAACTTCGGGGGATGAGATCGGTTGGGATACAGATGTCGTCGGCGGCAGACATCTCGGCGAGGATCGAAGTTAGCCGATATTAGACAGCAGTTCTCCGGCGGCGAACCATCGAGTTTAGCGTTCGGCAGACTCCACAAGTATCGCTTCCAGTAATCTGGGACCCAGGACTCATCCCACCACGCTTCCTGCCTCAGGTCAATGCCGTTGACGATATAGCCAGAGTCGCGCAACTTCTCGATAAAGCTCTTCCGTTGAGAGGCTGAAGGCTGCAGATGCATGGAACCGCAAAGAATTAGCACGCGAGCGTCCGCATCAGAGCTCACCCGCCTGAAGAGCTGCCATTTCCAATATCTTTCACGCAGCTCGTCAACAAAGGGGCAAAGCTCTTCTCCGTACTCCGTGCGGACACGTTGGATATGTATATGGCGCTCGCACTTTACCCCAAACGGGATGTCGATGCAGAGCCTACTGGCAAGTCGAGGGAAGAGGCTTAACAGCTCCTGGTTGTCAGTATCTGGGCTCTCGTCTGCGATGATCGTCGGATGAAAGCTCTCGATGATGTCTCGCACTTTCTCGGTGAACTTGTCTCTCTGCTGTCTCTCGAGATTCGATGATTGACCGCACGGAGCAAATTGATAACAGTGATGGAGACCGACGGCTAGAACGGCACACTTAGGCACCCTCCGATTTTATGTCTTGGTGCTCATTGGACGATCAATCTTCTTTTGCTCAATGCCTGCAATTTTCATTCGCTCACTCCACTTGTAACCCGCTAAAATCAAACAGGTTTTGTATTACAAAGCGAAAAGCCCGGCGCGATGGCCGGGGCTGTTTCGATTGGACGTCGACACCCCAAACGTAGCCCTTCATCGCGCCTGACGCAAGGGTGCGAATGGGTAACTCTGACCGACCGGATTTACCGTTAACAGATCGCCACGACATTGAGCAAGTTGCTGCTCATATAGATACGGCTTACTGGGAGAAGTTGTCGGCGATGCTGGTCGGTCAGTCCGAGGACGCCAACAAAGGGCCTAAACTAAAAAGGCCGGAGAACCTGTCGCTCATTCTCCACGACTATGCACAAGCACTGTTCTATGCCGAGGCCAGCAAGTTTCCCAAACCCCATCCGAAACTGAAACGTTGGTTAGCGAAATTAGCAGAGCGGACACTCAATCACGTTATAAAGCGACTAAGCGAGGTTGAATCCAGCCGACGATGGCACAGCCTGAGCTTTCATGGCCTTTCGTCTACGCAGGCTAGAAAGGTCATTAGCGAAGCCATACGGGAGATGCGTCAAAAGTTCTCGCCGAATGAAGGGATTAGCACAGCCTCTACCACAATGATGGCCAGCGAGGAAAAATATTCGTCGCTGGTCGCAAGGCAGGCCGCAGCATACGCCGCGGCTGGGGTGGACATAACGAAGGGATCGCCTTTGTTGATGATGGCCGCTACGGCTGGGCGCGGAGGCAGACAAGCAAGCCAGTCCAGCCAAAACACCGAAGAGAAGCGCAGGGCTTTTGTCGAACCGTTATTGCGCGAGAAAGGGTGGTCTCCGCTGCAATGGAGCATTGAGGCGGAGGTCGCTTATCACACGGCTGCTGATTATCTTGCTGGCACTACCAAGCCACATCGCAAGAGCCGGGTGAAATTAGCGCGCGCATTAGGCATTTCTCCCAACCTCCTACCAGACTAGGAGATAGCTGCAAAACAGCCATAAACTGCAACATTCTGCAAATCCTGCATATAACAACCTGCTGATTCTGCAAATACAGAGAGAAAGCTGCAACAAATTTTGTTGTGATCTGCGCTGACTATGCAAGCCGGATGGAGCTACTTTTGGGGCATGAAAACACAAACGAGGATTCGAGGGCCACCACTGGGCGAGCAATAGCGATTGCAGGAGAGGTTGCGAAAGCAACCGCCGAGGGGAGCGCATCACCGCTCCCTTTGGTTTTTCCAGTCTAACATCCCTCTTGACAAACAACGAGCGCTCCGCCAGTGGCTTCCGCTTCCACGGCTGCTTCAACAGCGACCCATGTAGGTCTCCATACTACTTCCAGTACGGGCCGGGGATGCTGCCGGCTAGTGTAGGGACTTTTGTAGGCGGTACTCGTTTCTAGGGGCTTGTACGCGCTAGGAGCCATCGAGCAAAAAGGCCAGTTTTTATGCTGCTATGCAAACCGCGCTAAACTGGCCAAAGTTGTGAAACTAAGATTATGAGTCCCCTGCTCCACCATTGAGCTACAGGCCCGCCCCTGAGACGCGGGGAGACAACTGCTGCTTCTTCCCCCTGGGCTATCAACATTGTAGGGGGGAGCAAGAGAATCACAAAGTCGGTCGGCCGCCTAGACGGCTGCCGCCATCGCCCTCGCATCTCCGGCCCAGGCAATCAAGCCGGGCAAGAATGCCATTGGCATATCGGGATGGTAGGGCCGCACTCGCACGGTAAATCCGTGCAGACCGCTGCGGGCCGCAGAGGTTTCAACGGAATAGATGTAAGTGCCATCCACCGGATTGCCGTCCGGCTGCATGGGAACCGGTTCTCCCTCGACGAGATTGCCGTTCATGTCTACCCGTCCGACGTAGAGTTCGACGGCGACGTCAGCCGCGCTCAGGCTTCCCAAGTGCACTTGCGCGCGGATCTTCATCGGCGAACTCACGGATATCCGGGTGGCAGCGCCATCCTCTACCTTCCCTACCCACACGTCGGGCCAGTTGCGGCGAATGCGATCTATGGCGGCTGTCAGTTCGCGCGTGCGGCGAGCGCCATCCCCTTCCAAGTCGCGGAACTGTGCATGTGCCTTCATGTAGAAACCCTCAACGTAATCGCGGACCATGCGATGCGTGTTGACGAAGTGGCAGAGAGAATCGACACAGTTTTTCATGCGCTCCACCCACCGGCGAGGAATACGATCGGCGCCCCGCTCGTAGAAGGTGGGTACAACATCGCGCTCGAGCAGGTCGTAGAGCGCCTCCGCCTCCACCTGGTCCTGATAGTTCGTATCCGAGTACTCTTCGCCCTTTCCGATCGCCCAGCCTATCTGTCTCGAGTTGTGCGGATCGTTCCAAACTTCATCCCACCAGCCATCCGGGATGCTGAGGTTGAGTACGGCATTGGCCGCTGCTTTCATGCCGCTGGTTCCGGAGGCCTCATTGGGACGCAGGGGAGTGTTAAGCCATACGTCGACGCCCTGTACCAGGTAGCGCGCCACCGCCATGTCGTAATTTTCCAGAAACACTACGCGCCGTCCCAAGACGGGATCACGACTGATCTCGGTAATCTTGCGGATCAGTTCCTTGCCAAGGTCGTCCTGGGGATGAGCCTTGCCGGCGAAGATAATCTGCACCGGGCGTACGGGGTCGGTAAGGATCTTGCGCAGCCGATCCATGTCGCGCAGGATGAGAGTGGCGCGCTTGTAAGTCGCAAAACGGCGCGCAAATCCGATGGTCAGCGTATCCGGATCGAGCACCTCGTCGGCGGCATCAATTTCTGCCTGCGTCGCTGCCCGATAAATACGCTGGCCGCGCACACGGTGACGTGCCCAGGCCACCAACCGTTCGCGACGGCGTTCGTGTGTGCGCCACAACTCCTCCGCCGGTATCGAGCGGACCCGGCTCCAGACGTCGCTGTTGGCGGGCTCTTCGCGCCAATTGGGGCCCAGATAGCGGTCGTAGAGCTGATTGAATTCGGAGGAAATCCAGCTGCGGAAGTGAACGCCATTGGTGACGTGTCCGATGGGAACCTCATCCACCGGCACTCCGGGCCAAAGCGACTGCCACATCTTGCGGCTGACGTCACCGTGCAGCTTGGCTACGCCGTTGGCCCGGGCGGCCGAGCGCAAAGCCAGAACTGCAGTGCAGAAGTCGTTGCGCGAAGGAGCGCGTCCCAGTTGGAAGAACTCGTCCTGCGATATTCCCAGCTCGCGCGCGGTGTCGGCGAAATAGCGGTTCACCAAATCGGCGCTGAAATAGTCGTGACCGGCTTCGACGGGTGTGTGCGTGGTGAAGACCAGGCTGGCTGCGGCCAACTCGCGGGCCTCCGCCAGATTGAGATGCCGAGTACGCATCAGGTACTGAATGTGTTCCAGCGCTAAGAAAGCTGAGTGGCCTTCGTTCATGTGGCAGACCGTGGGCTGAATACCGATTGCCTGCAGCGCGCGATAGCCGCCGATGCCCAGTAGGATCTCCTGCCGGATGCGCATCTCGCGATCGCCGCCGTAGAGCTGGTCGGTGATGTCCCGGTCTTCGGAACGCGGATTCGCGTCAATGTTCGTATCGAGCAGATAGAGCGGCACGCGTCCTACCTGCACCTTCCAGACCCGCGCATGTACCGGATAGCCCGCAAGGTTGATCTGTATCATCAGCGGCTGGCCATCCGGGTGATACACCTGGCCGACCGGAAGGTTGTGGAAATCGTTATCAACGTAGGCTTCCTGCTGCCAGCCGGACTGGCTGAGGTATTGGCGGAAGTATCCCTGTTGATAGAGCAGCCCAACCCCAACCAGCGGTATTCCCAGGTCGCTGGCCGATTTCAGGTGGTCGCCGGCCAGGATGCCCAGTCCACCGGCGAAGATCGACAGGCACTCCGTGAGGCCGAACTCGGCCGAGAAATAAGCGATGGTGGGAAGATCTTTTTCGCAACCATGCGAGCGGCAGAACCAACTGCCTTCCCTTTGCAGATAGGTATGCAGGTTCTGCTCGACCCGCTGCAGGTGCGCCAGAAAAGCGTCGTCGTGCGCCGCGGCTTCCAGCTTCGCCTGCTCGATTGTGCCCAGCAGAAGCACCGGGTTGTGGCCTGTCGTCTCCCACAGGTCGCGATCGAGACGCCGGAATAACTCGACCGACTCGTGACTCCAGCACCAGCGGAGGTTGTAGGCGAGATCTCTTAGGGCTTCAATTTCCCTGGGAAGATTAGGAACGACGCTGAAGGTATGAATGGGCTTCATGAGTACTGCACTCCTTGGCCTAAAGCGGGTTCTACTCTCCGTAGGGAACGGGGTCAAGTTAAGCGTCGCTTAAAAACCAGTGCTATGAGCTCTGTAAGCACAGAAGGGGAATTTGTCCCATTACAGGCATAGAGCGTCGCAGTCAAGATAGGTAAGGCGGTAGTGGCTCACGGGATTCAGGGCTTCTTCGACTACCAGCGCGCGAATTTCCTCGTCGTAAGAGTTGCGAAGACCGGCTCGCACCAATCCATCGCGTACCGGGGATTCTGAAGTGGCTGCCGAAATTCGTGTGGCATGTGGAAAATACTGCTTCGCTGCGATCTGCGCGGCCAAGCCCATAATCTCGCCCGCGGCTTCATCCATTCCTGCCGGCCCATAGTCGGCCAGACGGACATGATTCCCCACCTGCGCCAAAAAGAAGTAGGCGACGGGAGTTTGCTGACGGCTCAGGAAGAAGCACATGGGCTGCTGGAGGATGGGACAATGCTCAAAGTGCTTCAGCAGTTCCCCGGTCCGCAGGGTGACGGCGAAATCAGAGGTTGGACGCGGCCAAAGATGCGGCGGCATTTCCTCCGGTGAAACCTGCGAGAAGCTGTACTCGTTGGGCAATCGCATCGCGGGGGTTGAGGAAAGGTGGAGGTTCCTCGCAATTCGTGCGGGAGTCTTCCAGTCCAGAGGAGAATCGTGCAACGCGGCGGCAATTGGCTGCAACGGCCGGTCAAGGAAGTAAACCTGACCGGCAACATGGTACGAAAGCGGCTCGGTCCGCCCGGTGCGCCGCCGAAGGAGTTCCCCGAGGGCAGGCAGTATTTTGCGGGTCATGTGGCTTCCGCCGATAGAAAATAACGCGGCAGCGTTGTCGCAGGACTCGCGCAACACTTTGAGTCCGGCGCCCGCATAACTCGAGTCAGCCGCCCAGTCGATCAGGTGGAAGGCGTCGTATTCACCTGAAGTAGTCACAATGCGCATCGGCCAGCGGCATCCGTGGGCGACGATCTTTTCGTGGCCGTTCAGGACATAGCTGCGCCCGTAGCCGGCGAGGGGATGCTCTGCCCAATACTTCCAGTGCTGAAACTGGGGATCTATGGCCGCTGCACCGTCGGGCAAGCCGAACGCTGTCTTCATCAGGCAGGTGATGCCTTCTTGATCCTCTGGTGAAGAGATGCGGGACTGCGCAGCCATGAAGGTATGGTAACAACTCGTCACGACCTGACGAAGGCAGCAAGAAACTATCCGCCGCCGATCCGGTGCCCGACGGCTGCCAGCGTGGATTGTAAGCGAAACAGCTCGGGGTTGGGCGAATGCGAGCAGTCGCGTCGAATATCGAGCCAATTCATGCTCTCGCGCACATTCGCTCCACCGTAGAAAGAAAAGGCTGCACGATAGCCTGATTGCCGAACCGCTTCCAAGGTGTGGTCGTTAAAGGTATACGGCCAACCTACCGGATATGAAAGGGTGTCGATCGTGCGTCCCAGCTCGCGTTCAAGAATCGCCCGCGATTCACTGAGTTCAAATGCCTGTCGCTCGGGCGATAACCCGCTGAGAATCTCATGGGAGTGAGTGTGTGAGCCGAACGCCATGCCCCCGGCTTGCATCTCGCGCGCCTCGTCCCAGTTCATGAAGCAGCGCTCGGTGCTCCCGTTTGGACGTTGACAGTCGCAGGCCGTCTCCAGTTCGTCGATCAAGGGGCCGTGGTCCGTCGTCGAGGTGTTTGCGCAGAGGCTCAGAATTTGGAAGACGGTTGCTGCGGCATCGCCTGGCTGGATGCAAAATTCGGATGTCTGCGGATAGCTGATCCTGAAGGCGCTTCTGCGGCTGTGTTTCACGATGTAGGCAATCGTGTCCCACCAGGGGATGCGATTGGTGCCGATGAAGTCGGTGGGAAGAAAAAACGTGGCCTGCAAACCATGAGAGCGCAACAAGGGAAACGCAGTCTGATAGTTGTCGAGATAGCCGTCGTCGAAGGTGAGCAGCAGGCTCGAGCGGAGCGGAGCCTCGGCCGCAATCATAGCCAGAGCCTCGCCCAGGGTCACACAGTTAAAGTGCGACTTTAAATACCTGAGCTGCCAGTCGAACTGCTCCGCCGTCGGCCCGAATGTACCCGAGTCATAGGGGGTCGCCGCCGCGTCGCCGACGCGATGGTAATTCAGCACCAGCAGGGCATTCCGCCGAAGTGTGCTCTCCAGGACGCGCGTGAGCCCCGACTTGGCGCACACCTGGGCCAGAAGTAGACGCTTCCCTCTCATCTCTCGCTACGCTTCCTTATAAATTAAGGACGGGATTTCGCGGTAATTCCTCGCCGCTCAGGCGGGGTCATCGAAAGCTCGCCGTGCCTTTGCGCGTGGTTTCATGATACATCGTAAGGGGACGGGTTCCCCTTTGCTTCAGTGTTATCAGAGGGGTGTGCAGGGACATCCGCCAGCGACAGAATGATCGAACAGGAAAAGACACGATGAGGGTGTTAGTAACAGGCGGCGCGGGATACATAGGGGCCACAACGGTTCGCTCACTGCTGGCCAGCGGCCACGAGGTGACGGTCTATGACAATCTCAGCAAAGGTCATGTCGAGGCGGTGCCTGAGGATATTCCCGTTGTCCTGGGTGATGTTGCTGACCACACTCTCCTCGACGCTGCCATCCGGGAATGCCGCCCCGAAGCCGTACTGCATTTTGCGGCCTTCATCGAAGCGGGTGAGTCGATGAAGGCGCCGGAGAAATACTTTCGCAACAACTCTGCCGGCACCCTGACGCTTCTGGAAGTGATGCGGTCGCACGGGGTGAAGAAGCTCATCTTCTCTTCCACGGCTGCGATTTATGGAGAGCCTCGGCGCACGCCGATTGCAGAATCCGATCCCCTGGAGCCGACCAATGCCTATGGAGAGTCGAAGCTCATGGTTGAGCGAATGCTGTCCTGGTTTGGACGCGTCCACGGGCTTCGTTATGCCAGTCTGCGATACTTCAATGCCGCGGGATCAGACGGTCACTCCGGCGAGCGTCATCACCCGGAGACGCACCTGATTCCGCTGGTTCTGCAGGCGGCCGCGGGAAAGCGCGAGTCGATCTCGATCTTTGGCACCGACTATCCCTCACGAGACGGCACCTGCATCCGCGACTACATCCACGTCAGCGATCTGGCACGGGCGCATGTGCTGGCGCTGGATGCGCTCGCGAAGCATGACCGCCTGATCTATAACCTGGGTAACGGCATAGGATTCAGCGTGCGGGACGTCATCGAGTCAGCCCGCCGGGTGACAGGCTGCCCAATTACCGTAATCGAAAGCGAGCGGCGGCCCGGCGATCCTGCTGTTCTGGTGGCGAGTTCGGAGAAGATCCGGCGCGAATTGGGTTGGCTGCCGCAACATTCAGATCTTAACTCGATTCTCGCCAGCGCCTGGAAGTGGATGCAGCAGCACCCCGCGGGCTACGCTTCCGAAAGCGAGCTAGCGTTGGATGCGCCATCCTAAATTTATGCCATCCTGAATTTGCGCCATCCTGAATTTATGAGCCACATTCCCTAAGCTCCCTCAGGACGCGGCTGATAGCGCCTTCGGAACCCCGGCATTCCCAAAATCATCAAAAATTGCGCATGAGTTCTTGGAGTTGCTGGTTTATTTTGGTGGAGCTAGTCGGGATCGAACCGACGACCTCATCGTTGCGAACGATGCGCTCTCCCAGCTGAGCTATAGCCCCACGACAGGCACGGTTTACGTCAGTCAGAACCGCATCAGGCGGGCAGTCTGATTATACAAGCAATCAGTGCCTCGAAGAACCGCGCCGCCCCCGCCTCGCGGCGCGCTGTTGAGTTGGTCTGCACTAATGGAGGCTTCCCTCTTTGAATGATTCAGAGGGAAATTTGGTTTGGCGATATAGGCGGTCGAACGCCACAAACATGAGCGCGATCACGGGAAATACCATCCAGCTTGCTTCGGGGCCGAGAAAGCCACCGGTCAGCCATTGCGGTCCCGTCCAAGTCGTTTGCAGAAGATGGCCTACAGCGTACTCGCCGGCGTTCTGTCCTGACCAGACGAAGAGGTTGGCGAAATCGAAGCCGGCATGGAATCCGATGGCGAGGACGAGCGATCCGGTTCGCCGCAACGTGAAACACATAAACAAGCCGAGCAGTGCGGTGGAAGCGAAGTCTTCCCAGCGTTCGTGCGGTTTGAAGAAATAGTGCAGCGCGCCGAAGCCGATGGACAAGAAAATCGCCGCGAGCCAAAATCCGATGCCATCGGCAGCCGTCGCCAGCAGGTAAGCGCGGAATTGCAGCTCCTCAGAAAAGCCAATGAGGAGATTGGCAGCGATCCAGAGCGCAGTAAAGGACCACAGCTCACGACCGTGGATTGCGAGGCCGAGAATGCGGTAGCCGCCGAAAGCCGCAATCAAGCCCATCAGCGACGAGGCCGAGCCCAGTCCCCACGCAATTCCGACCCAAAAATTTCCGCCAAAGGCATTGCGAGGCGGAGGTATGCCGTAGGCCTGAAGGCATCGGCGCTCGATTCGTGCCATGACCCAGCTCGCAATCAGCACTTCTGCTATCGAGAGGAGCTCGGCTTCAATAAAGGAAATTGGATCCAAAAATGCCCGCTGTTTGGGATGAAAGGCTTTGGTGACGATCCAATCGGCAGCGAACGACAGGGCTGCGAAGATGGCGAGGAAGATTAGCAATCGCCAGCCGGCACGCAAGCCCCGTGAGTTGAAAAAGAGCTGTCTCACCTCGCGAGATACGCGTGCCGGTTCCACTTCGTTCCGCGAAACTGATTGATATCTGAAAGCTGCAGAACCTGCGGTCCGGTTGCAGGTGATGAGCGCAAGCGGAGCATGTCCCGGCGGTAAACGCTCCAGTTTCCTCTGCACAGTTTGCCAGTACCCGCTAAACTATAGGTTTATGACTATGCTGATGATTACCGCTGCCCTTGCCCTTGGGCTTGCGACCTTGCCAGGCCAGCAGGCCTCCAACCAATCCACCACAACGTTCGGCCCTGAAAACCCGTTTTACGCCCCCAGCACTCTTCCCTTTCAGGCGCCGCCGTTCGACAAAATAAAAGATAGTGACTACCAGCCGGCGATCGAGGCCGGCATGGCGGAACAGAAGAAAGAGATAGAGGCCATTGCCAATAGCTCCGAGCCGCCAACGTTTGAGAATACGTTCATCCCGATAGAGAAGTCAGGCCAGTTACTGCAGCGAGCGGAAGCCACTTTCTTTGCCGTGAGCGCCGCGAATACCAACCCTGATCTGCAGAAAATCCGGTCGGCGGTGGCGCCTCAGCTTGCTGCGCATGCCGACTCAATCTACCTGAACCCCAAACTGTTCCAGCGCATCGCGACTATTTATAAAGAGCGGAATTCGCTGAAGCTCGATCCGGAATCCTTGCGGCTGGTGGAAGTGGAGTACGACAGGTTTGTCCACGCCGGCGCGAACTTGTCCGATGCTGACAAGACGAAGCTGAAGAAGCTGAATGAGGAGATCGCAACCCTCTCGACAGAGTTCAGCAACAAATTGTTGGCGGCAACCAAGGCGGGAGCTTATGTCACGACCGACAAGTCAGCGCTCGCCGGACTGAGTGATGCGCAGATCGCCGCCGCTGCCCAGGCCGCGAAGGGACGCAATGTGGAAGGCTATGTCCTTCCGCTGCAGAACACGACGCAGCAGCCGGATCTGGCTTCGCTGAGCAATCGCACTACCCGCCAGACGCTGTTCGAAGACTCATGGAACCGCGCCGAGAAGGGCAACGCCGACGACACCCGCGAGGTCATCACCAAAATCGCGAAGCTCCGGGCGGAGAAAGCGCAACTGCTGGGCTACTCGAGCTTTGCCGCCTGGAAGCTGGAAGACCAGATGGCCAAGACCCCGGAAACCGCACTGAACTTCATGGCGCAGCTGGTCGGTCCGTCCACGGCGAAGGCCGCTGCTGAAGAAAAGGACATTCAGCAGGTGATCGATGAGCAGAAGGGCGGCTTCACCGTCCAGCCGTGGGATTGGGAGTTCTACTCCGAGCAGGTACGCAAGGCGAAGTACGACATCGACGAGTCGCAGGTAAAGCCGTACTTCGAGCTGAACAACGTGCTGGAAAACGGTGTGTTCTTCGCCGCCAATAAGCTCTACGGCATCACCTTCAAGGAGCGCCACGACCTTCCTGTTTACGCGAAGGGTGTGCGCGTCTTCGAGGTGTTCGATAGCAATGGCAGTCCGCTGGCGTTGTTCTATTGCGACTACTTCAAGCGCGACAACAAAAGCGGCGGCGCGTGGATGGACAGTGTAGTGGAACAGTCGAAACTGATGGGCACCAAGCCGGTGGTCATGAATGTTGCCAACTTCGCTCCGCCGGCGGCGGGTGAACCGGCGCTGATTACCAGCGACGATGTCACCACCATGTTCCACGAGTTCGGGCATGCCCTGAACGGCATGTTCTCCAATACCGAGTATCCCAGCCTTTCGGGC
The DNA here is from genome assembly GCA_963846815.1 of uncultured Acidobacteriaceae bacterium. GTDB lineage: Bacteria > Acidobacteriota > Terriglobia > Terriglobales > Acidobacteriaceae > CAVVDY01. The sequence goes on from CAWJXG010000001.1 coordinate 2,258,439, forward strand.
ACGAACACGGCGCGGGACTTTGTGGAGTTCCCCTCGCAGTTCAATGAACATTGGGCAACGTACCCGGAGGTCTTCGAGCATTACGCCAAAAACTACAAGACGGGCGCACCGATGCCCGCCGAACTGGTTGCGAAGCTCGAAAAAGCGAAGACCTTCAACAAGGGGTATGACACCACAGAGCTGCTGGCCGCTGCGGAACTCGACATGCAGTGGCACTCGCTTCCGGCCAGTGCACCGTTGCAGAACGCGGACGCTTTTGAGACCGAAGCCCTGAAGAAGACGAACCTCCTGATCAGCTACGTGCCTCCGCGCTACCGTTCCAGCTATTTCGCCCATATCTGGGGCAGCGGTTACGCAGCCGGATACTACGCTTATCTCTGGACACAGATGCTGGATGACGATGCGTTCCAGTGGTTTGTTGAGCACGGCGGCTTGACGCGGGCCAACGGCGATCGCTTCCGGCAGATGATTCTTTCGCGCGGCAATACGGAAGACCTGGCGAAGATGTACAAGGAATGGCGCGGGAAGAATCCGAGTATCGAACCCATGCTGAAGTATCACGGCCTGGAGTCGAGCGTAGCGAAGTAGGGTTTGGGTAAGTCGTTAATTCTGGTGTGACAGCGAGGCTGAGCAATGGCCAATCTGTCACACCATGGTGATTCCCAAATGGGGAAGGATTCGTTGAGCTTTAAACTCCTCTGTTCAATTCGCGGCTGCTAATCTTTATAATCTCCACAACTGTACTCAAGACCCTCTCTTGAAAACTGACCCTCTGGCGCGGACGGAGGGAATTCTGTCTTCAGTCTCAACCAGCGCATCAGACAACTCGGCAAATCCTGAATTTCTGCGCATTTCGGAATGCACGTGGAAGCACTTGCCGGTTCCGAGCGGTGTCCACTTCCCCGTCAGCAAAGCGTGGAGTAACGGCCGATGAGGCTTCTCTCCTGGGTCCGTGTGCCGACGCTGCTGGCCTTGTGGTGGAGGCGCATAACGCACAAGCCCGTTCCGGCAAAAGAACAGGCGCGACCGAAATCCTTTCTCCTCGTCCGCCTCGACGCGCTTGGCGACCTTGTACTCACGACGCCAGTCTTCCGGGAACTCAAGCGATCGTTTCCCAACTCACAACTGACGGTTGTGGCGCAAAATTCCTATAAGTCCATCCTCACTACCAATCCCCACATCGATGAAGTCATCGGGGTCCAGCCTTTCGGATCGAAATGGCTGCCGTTGCCGAAAGGTGCGGCGAATCTGCTGGGAGTCTTGCGGTCTTATTGGAATAATTTGCGCGGGCGGCGCTTTGATGTCGCGATCTCGCCGCGCTGGGACATCGACGAGAACCTGGCGACCTTCCTTTGTCTCCTCGCGCATGCTGCGGTACGGGTCGGATACAGCGAGCAGGCATCGCCTGGAAAGCGCATCTACAACCGGGGCTTCGACCGGGCATACGATGTCTGTCTGCAGCCCGGACCTCTACAGCATGAAGTGCTGCGTAACCTCGCTGTAGTCGAGGCGTTAGGTGGCGCCATACAGGACAGGGCACTGGAAATTCACCTTGCGCAGCAGGACCGCGAGTACGCCCAGCGCGAATTACCGCGCGTTTCGAAGAGCCGTGTAATCGTAGTTTTGGGAATCGGCGCGCAGACGCCAGGACGACGATGGCCCCTGGAGCGCTATTCGGCGCTGGTCTCCGAACTGGCGATGCAGTATTCGCTTCAGATCGTGGTTACATGCGCCCCGGCCGAGCACGAAGATGCGAGGCATCTCGCCGCTATGCTGCGGGGGCGCGTCATTATTTCGGATACTGCGGACATTCGTCAGACTTGCGCCTTGCTGGCCGAGAGCGACCTGTTCATTGGCAACGATACCGGCGCCGCACATTTGGCAGCCGCGATGAACTGCCCCGCGATTGTCATCTCGCGCCATCCGCGCGCCGGCGATCCGGAACATCCCAACAGTCCCGCTCGCTTCGCTCCGTTCGGCGCAAAGGCTTGTGTGCTGCAGCCGGAACACGGCTTCGAAGGCTGCACTGGCCGCTGCATCCACGAGGAGCCACACTGCATTCTGAAAATCTCCGTTCCTGAGGTGGTGAACGCCGCCAAACTCCTGTTGGCTGACCGCAGGAAATCGGATTCCGGGCCGGAAATGGGCGCGCCGTCGTGAACCGATCTACTGCGGGAACCTCCAACCACACAACACTGATCGGCTACATCAGCGCCCCGCTCCTGAACGATGGCAGGTATAAGCGCATCCTTGCGGCCGTCCTTTCGGGCGGCGCCGCCCGCGCTCTCTCGGCTTCGGTCAACTTGATTTCTCTTCCTCTGGCGGTCCGTTATCTGGGCGCCGAACGCTATGGAGTATGGGCGACAGTGATCAGCGTGGCCGTGTGGGTGAGCGTCCTCGACCTGGGAATTGCGCACAGCCTGACCAACCTCATCTCGCGCGCCTACGCCCGGCAGGACCGTACACAGGCATCGCGGGCTTTCACCAACGCGCTTGCAGTGACACTCACCGCCGCCGTAATGGCCGCAGGAGCATTCGTCGTTGTTTGGCTGCGGGTGAATTGGACCGGATTGCTCAACGCGGGCGTGGGGCTGCACGACGAAGTCCGCTGGACCGTCCTTGTCGCTGCTCTGCTCATGCTGGCCGGACTGCCGCTGAACCTCACCGGCAAAGTATTCGCCGGATATCAGGAACTCCATATCTACAACCGGACGGTTGCTCTGGGCGCGGCCTGCGGGCTCGTCGGGTTGGCCATCGGAGTCTGGTTTCGAGTCTCAATGCCGCTCCTGTTTGTTCTTTGTTATGGAAGCGCAACGGCTGTTTCCTTTGCGACCATGCTTTGGCTGGTCGCGTGGCAAAAGCCGTGGCTGCGACCGAGCCTCCGATTTTTCAACAGGCATGTCACCGTCGAGCTCTTGGGCTCGGGATGGGCGTTTCTGCTCATTCAGATTGCTGCGGTAGTTGTCTTCAGTTCCGATAACGTCATCGTCAGCCATTATCTCGGGGCGGCTGAAGTCACTCCTTACAGCATTACGTGGCGGGTGGTCGGATTCGGCGCCATTCTGCAGGGGCTGCTCTTCCCCGCTCTTTGGCCTGCATATTCCGAGGCACAAGCGCGCGGTGACGCAACCTGGATAAGGCGAACCTTCGCAGCGACGATCCGGGGAACTTTGGTGCTCAATGCCGTCTGGGCGGCAGTGCTGGTTGCGCTTGGTCAGAGGGTGATTGGCTGGTGGGCCGGAGTCGCCGCAGTGCCACCACGCTCACTGCTGATCGCTATGGCGGTCTGGAGCGTCATCGCCGGATTCACCACTGCCCAGTCGTGCCTGCTCGGAGCGCTGAACCGAACGCGAGTGCAGGCCGTGTGTTCGGCGCTGGCTGCCATCGTCAACATCGCGCTTTCGGTGCTGCTGGTGACGCGCATGGGCTCTCTCGGCGTCATCCTCGGAACCATAGCCTCTTACATTGTGGTACTTATCGTGCCTCAAACGGTGGTGGTCAGTCGCGCGATCCGTGAGCTTCCGGTGGAAAGTGTCACGCCCGTGGCCGAGGCGACGAACGCCGAAGTCCCGACTATGGCGTAATCAGGAAGGGATTGGTTTCGCGCTCCTCCCCGATCGTCGTCAGCGGCCCGTGACCCGGAACAACAACGGTCTCATCCGGAAGCGCCAGAACAGGCCCGCGCAGCGAATCGATGATTTTTTGATAGGAGCCTCCCGGTAGATCGGTACGGCCAATAGAGCCGGCAAACAAAGTGTCACCGGCAATCAGCTTCTTCTCCGGCGCGAAATAAAGACAGATGCTGCCCTCCGTGTGCCCCGGGGTATGCAGTACGTCGGCAATCAAGGCGCCGGCGGCAATCTTGTCACCTCCGCCAAGGCTGCCGTCGATCTGGACCGCACCGGGAGATGCCATGCCGATCCAGGCGGCCTGCACGTCGAGCATTTTGAGCAATGCGTAGTCATTCTGATTCAGCAGGATGGGCGCGCCGGTCAACTGCTTGAGCTTCATCGCGCCGCCGACGTGGTCTATGTGCGCGTGGGTGATGACAATCTGCTTCACGGTTAACCCGTGCTGCTGCACGATGCTCATGACCTGCTCGATATTGTCACCGGGGTCGATCACCATGGCTTCCCGGGTTTGCTCGTCGCCGATGATCGAGCAATTGCACTGCAGTACGCCGACGGGAAAGATCTCATGAATCATGGCAACAGCTTAGCAAGAACCTTAGGGAGTAGTGTCTCAGTTTCAAAATCTCAGCAGTTTCAGACCTGCGACTTACGCCGACTCAAGATAAATCTCAGAAGTTCGAGAAGTGCCCAAAACAGCACGCTATAAGTAAATACGTTGCCGGCGATAACCAGGAATACAAAAGCGGAGCCCTCATCGAGCGGATCAACGAGTGACCGGACCGCAAGCGCAAAGCCGGGCAATAAAAGTGCGTGTCCTGCGCGGCCAACGTAGCGCCAGTAGACGGCAGAGTACGTGTCCAGTGGAGTACTCCTTAGTTGCGCCTCCGCGACCAGAAATATAGTTATAAGGAAGAACGCAAAGGCCATTGCGACGACGAGCACGATCTTGAGCCATCGAGGTTCGCCTATGGCGATATCGATGACCAGCTTCCCGAACTGCTTCGGGCCGCGTGAACGCCTCAGCATGGCCCTATCCTGCCACGTCACATGTCATCCCGCCATTTCAATCTGAGACGCCACCCTGCCCAGAGATTCTCATCCGCCGAGGACCGGGCACTCCCTGAGTGCGACACCTCGTCAAGTGCACACCCTTTGCGAGCGACTGCAAAATGTTGAGCTTCCGGCGGGATGCCCTATGGTAAGGTGAGGCGGAAGGAAGCCACGCATTAGCGAAACTCGTCAATGAACACAAAAAACGCTACGATTTGGTTCCTGACTGCCCTGGTGATTGTCTTTGCGGCCGTGGCCCTGGTGATCGCGTGGCCCTTTTTGCGGGCCATCGCCGCAGCCATCATCGTAGCGGTTATTTTCTATCCGGCTTACAAGCGAGTGCTGCGATGGACCGGGCGACGAGCTACCTGGGCTTCGCTGCTCGCGACGGCGGGTATCGTCGTGCTGTTTCTCTTCCCTGTCAGCCTGATTCTTCTCAAGGCCAGCAGTGAGGCTCTCTCCGCTGCCCAACGCATCAGTCACCTCAGCGCGGAGCAGGGCGGCTTAAGTCTCTTTCTTGCGAATCTGGCTGATCGTCCCCTGCATTTCTTTGGACGTTTCGTCGACGTTTCGAAATTCGACGTTCACTCGGCCATTGCCGGCAACCTGCAGCGGGCAAGTCTGGTGGTACTCAGCTCGGGGGCCGCTATCCTGGGCAGCGTGGCGCGTTTGACCGCGAATTTCTTCTTCATGCTGATCGTGGTTTTTTTCTTATTCCGCGATGGCGAACGGTGGGCCCATGGACTGGGAAGCTTGATGCCGCTCACGCCAGAGCAAACGTCGCGCCTCTTCCGCAACATTAGCGACACCATCATCGGCAATGTCTACGGCATCGTCAGCGTAGGAGTCCTTCAGGGCGCACTGACTGGAGCAGCCATCGCGATCGTCGGCCTTCCCTCCCCCTTGCTTCTGGGCATCGCGGCCTTTTTTGCTTCCATCCTGCCGGTGGTCGGCGCTGCGCTGGTGTGGGCTCCCGCCGGGCTGTACCTCATTTTCACTGGAGCGATCTGGAAGGGGATCTTCGTTCTAGCGTGGGGATCGGTGGTGATCAGCATGGTCGACAATGTTGTCCGGCCCTGGGTGGTGAGCGGCAAAGTGGAGCTGCACCCGCTGGTGCTGATGTTCGTTATCTTAGGAGGAGTTCAGGTCTTCGGTTTCCTCGGCCTCTTCCTGGGGCCGGTGATCGTCTCGGTACTGGCAGCGGTATTCCAGATTCTACGCGAAGAGCTGGCAGTCCACCCGCCCGAAGTTACGAAGACTTCAGCAGAAGTAGCAGCCGCTCCCTGATGCTCGTCCCGAAGCCGCCGGCCTAAGCCTGGTTGAAGGCGGCGATTGCCTCCGCTTCGTCGTCTCTCACGTCGAAGACGGTGTACAGTTTGGTGATCTGCAGCAGGTCGTGCATCTTTTTCGTCAGATGCAGAAGTTTAAGTTCGCCACCCTGATTTCGCGTCGAGGTGAAGGCGCTGACCAGTTCGCCAATTCCTGAACTGTCGATGTATCGAATGTCGCCAACATTCAGCAGGATCTTCTTGTGGCCCTTGGCAAGCAGATCCTTGACAATATCGCGCAGGATCGAACTTCCCTCGCCCAGCTTAATTTGTCCACTCAGGTCAACTACCGTTATGTCATTCACTTGTCGGGTACTGGCTGTCATGCTCATAAACAGGTCCTCCTCAGTTCGTGCCAAAGGACTGCTATCTGTTGCAAATTTAGGCAGCCTCTGCAATTACACTTGAAGTTACAGTTTGCCTGAAAAAGGCGCGCTTGTCTGTGATGTTTCCATGCTGGAAACTCAAATAGGGCCCAACTCACTGTAAAGCGGGACTAACGGCTCGAATACCCCGTGGCCGAGTTTTCAGCCGGCTAGAAGGTTTGCCGACCCTGAAACTTGGGAAACTCTAGCCGAGGTTCAGAGCGCGCTTGAAGGATCCACGGTCGCTCGCGATCTTCTCCTGCAGCAGAGTAATCGCATAGATAAGCTGCTCAGGCCGCGGCGGACAGCCGGGAACGTAAACATCCACCGGAATCCACTGATTCACGCCCTGCACCAGGGCGTAGTTGTTGAACACGCCGCCGGAGGTCGCGCAGGCGCCCATCGAGATGACCCACTTGGGCTCGGGCATCTGCATGTAGAGTTCGCGGATGACGGGTGCCATCTTCTGAGAGACGCGACCGGCAATTATCATCAGGTCCGACTGTCGCGGCGAAGGACGAAACACTTCGGCGCCGAAACGGGCAATGTCAAAGCGCGACGCGCCCATCGACATCATTTCAATGGCGCAGCAAGCCAAGCCGAAGGTCATTGGCCAGATGGAATTCTTGCGCACCCAGTTCACCACGGCGTCGAGCGAGGCCAGGATTACGCCTTCATGCTGCTGCTCACCAAAGGTTGCGCGCAGAACGCCAGTACGGCTCTGGTCCGAGCCGACGAGATCGTTGAAGCGCTCGTGCCCCGTGGGGCTGGAGCTCTCCATATCCTTTTCGGTAATGCCGGTCTGAAGATCCATAGCTCCCTTGATTATACCTATAAGATGTGCCCCGGCATCGGAGCGACACAACTCTGCCCGCGCATCGGTCGCGGTCAAACCGTCAGCACAACCTTCCCGAACTGTTCGCTTTTCGCCAGGTATTCGTGCGCGGCTCGCGTTTCGGAGAGCGGGAAGGTTCGTCCTACCACCGGCTTCAGCTTGCCCGTGAAGACGTGCTTCAGCACCTCGAGCAACTCGCCCTGCGATCCCATGTAGGTGCCAAAGAACGATAACTGCCGCGCGAACAGCACGCGGAGGTCAAGCTGCGCGTCGAATCCTGTGGTTGCGCCGCAGGTGACCAGAGTGCCGCCGTATTTCAGCGACTTGATGCTCTCGGGCCAGGTGGCTACACCAACGTGCTCGAACACAATATCCACGCCACGGCGGTTGGTAATGCGCTTCACTTCATCGGAGATCTTCTGCTTGTAATGGTCAATGGTGTAATCGGCCCCGAGTTCGCGAGCTTTTTCCAGCTTGTGCTCGTCCCCTGCGGTGGTGATAACCGTTGCCCCAAGCATCTTTGAGATCTGAATCGCAGCCGAGCCCACCCCCGACCCGGCACCCAGCACCAGCACGGTGTCGCCCGGGCGCAGCTTCGCCTTACCCACTAGCATGTGCCACGCGGTGAGAAAGACCAGCGGCACGCTGGCGGCATCGACAAAGTTCATCGAGTCGGGAATGGGGATGACATTCACGCGCGGCACAGCAATCAGTTCGCAGTTGCCGCCGTCGGCATTATTACCCAGCACCGCGAATTGCTTGCAGAAATTGTGGTTCGCTGTTGTGCACAGCTCGCAGTGATTGCAGAACAGCATGGGCGACAGCAGCACGCGCGTGCCGGGCTGAATATCCTTGATGTACTCGCCCACCTCCGCCACTTCTCCGGCAATGTCGCTGCCCAGAATGTGCGGCAGCTTTACTCCCGGCAATCCCTGGCGAACGAACAGGTCCAAATGGTTTAGCGCGCAGGCCCGCACCCGAATCAGAACGTGGTCCTTGCGCAGTTCGGGATCGGGGACATCTTCGTACTTCAGGACTTCAGGTCCACCAAATTCATGAATGCGAACGGCTTTCATTGGCTCCTCACTTACTAAGCGCCCCATTGTATTCGCTGGAATGCGCCACGTCGGCATCTATAATGAAATACAGCCCTCCATGGACATCTACGAAGAAATCGTCGAGCTTCGCCGCCAGGGGCGCCGCGGCGCGGTGGCCACCATCACCAACGTGCGGGGCTCGATACCGTCGTTTCAGACAGCCAAGATGCTGGTGCGCGATGACGGCTCTATTGTGGGCACGATCGGCGGCGGTTGCGTAGAAGCCGAGGTCTGGCAGGCGGCCCGCGAGGTCATGGAAGAAGAGAAGCCGCGCTCACTGACCTTCAATCTCAACAGCAATCCCAAATACGACACCGGCCTGGTTTGCGGAGGCACGCTGGAAATCTTCATCGAGCCGGTTCTGCCGCCTGCGCTGCTCTATATCTTCGGCGCGGGCCACGTCGCCTACAACCTGTACAAGGTCGCGAAGCTCGCCGGCTTCGATGTCGTCATCATCGATGACCGCGAATCCTACGCAAACGCCGAACGTTTCCCTGATGCGCGCGAGATCATAGCCGATGATTTCGAAGCTGTGACCAACCGGCTTGTCGTGCCCGAGTCGGCATACATCGTGATCGTCACCCGCGGACACCGCGACGACATGCGCGTGCTGCGCTGGGCGGTCCGTGCCAATGCGCGCTATCTGGGCATGATTGGCTCACGCCGCAAGACGATTTCCATCTACAAGGAATTGGAAAAGGAAGGCGTCCCTGCCGAGAAGTTCGCGCAGGTTCATGCGCCCGTGGGATTGGAGATTGGCGCGGTTACCCCGGAAGAGATCGCCGTTGCGATTGTGGCCGAGATGATCGCCGTCCGCCGCCATGCTATCCCCGATATCGCCAGCAAGAAGTACGAGTACACAAAGTCTGGGGCGGAAAACGAAGCTCAGGATGCCGTCGAAGAAGACGGAGCAAGGAAGCTCTAATGGCTCGCTCTGAAAGTTTCTGCGGCATTATTCTCGCGGCAGGGTTTTCCACCCGCATGGGGCGAGACAAAGCGCTGCTGCCCTGGCCTCCCGTAGCGGAGGGCACCCCTGCGGCCAACACCTTTCTCGGCGCATGGATCGATCTGCTGAAGTACGACACCGATCTGGTCATCGTCGTGGCCGGCCACAACCAGACCGAGGTCGCGCCTGTCGTGTACGAGCACGCGGGCTTCCTGGTGGAAAATGAAAGCCCCGAACGCGGCCAGTTCAGCTCTTTGCGCCTCGGCGTGCAGGATGTCTTGAGCCGCGGCCGTGACGGGGCCATCATCGCCCTGGTTGATCGTCCCCCGGTGGTTCCGGGAACCATTCGCGCGCTCAAACATGAGCTGTTGTCTTCGCCTCCGGAGATTTGGGCCGTAGTGCCGGAAGTTCAGCGGGAGCAGGAGAAGATACACGGCCATCCGGTAGTCGTGGGCCGCGACATGATCGAGGCATTTCTGCGCGCTCCCGCGGAGTCGAATGCGCGGGACGTGGAGCATCGCTACCGGCAGCATATTCGCTACCTGCCGCTCGATGATCCCCGTATCGCGCTCAATATCGATACGCCAGAAGATTACGACCGGCTGCGCACCGCCAATCTCGTCGCCTCGGAGACCGCCTTTTGAGCTCACCCGCTCTTTCTTCACAAGCGCAACAATTCATCGATTCCGTCCTCGCTTTGCAGCCCGCCCTTGCCGTCTTCGATTGCGACGGCACCCTGTGGAGCGGCGACGCCGGCAAGGACTTTTTCTACTGGGAGATGGATCGCGGCCTGATTCCACTCGAAGTGGCCGATGCCATGCGAGCCCGCTACGCGCTTTACGAGCGAGGCGAAGTGGAGGAAGAGCCCATGTGCGGCGAAATGGTGACCATGAATCGCGGCGTAGCCGTGGACATCCTTCACCAGGCCGCGCGGGAGTTCTTTGAGGAAGTCATCACCCACCGTATTTTTCCCGAGATGCTGGAACTTACCAACAGGCTGAAGCAGCAGGGCTGCGAGTTATGGGCGGTGTCCTCAACCAACAATTGGTTGATTGAATATGCAGTCGAGCGCTTCGGCATTGCTCGCGACCACGTACTCGCCGCCTCCGTGCATAACCATGACGGTCGCACCACTGATCGTCTCGTGCGCGTTCCTACCGACGAGTTGAAAGTAGTCGCAATCCGTGAGGTCATCGGCCGCCCGGTCGATGCCGTTTTCGGAAACTCCATCCATGACTACGCCATGCTGGAGATCGCCAAGTACCCCTTTTGCGTCAATGCGAACCCAGACCTACAGATGTTGGCGCAGAGCAACGGCTGGCCGGTGTACATGCCCCACGGACTTGCGTCACAGACTCGCTAGCGGCAGTCTGTAAAAATGCTATTCCACCGGTAGAGTAACGGCATGCAAGAAATGCTAAGGGAAGTTTCTCACGGGGTCGCTATCTGCAGCGAATTTGCGGCCGTGCTGGTCATTGTCATCGGCGCGGTATATGCAATTATCGCCGGCACCAGAGAGTTCTCTCGCACCAGGAGAATCGACCCGCTATTTGTATTTCGTGGATTCGCCGGCTGGCTTGTGCTGGCGCTTGAGTTCCTGCTGGCAGCCGACATCTTGAAGACCGCCATCAGTCCGACCTGGAACGACATTGGGCAACTAGCCGCGATTGCTGGAATCCGGACGTTTCTGAATTACTCACTCGGACACGACCTGCGACACACGCCAGAAGCCGAAGGCTAGGCCTGGGGCAATCAGTCAGCGCTATCGCGGCGAGTAAGTGTAGAGATTGCTCTCCAGTTCCTCTTCGGCCAGCGCGTGAAGCTCGATCCAGCCTTCCAAGGGCAGCGAATCCGACGGCAAATCGTCCTGCCAGAGCGCGAACCGCAGCCGCAGCTTGCTTCCCTGCCGCGCGCCAATCAATTCGAACGGAACTCGCATCTCGAAGACGTTGCCCAGGGCGATTTCAACTCCGTTGGCGCTGCGATTTCCGTTGTTCGCTGCGTAAGAAGCGAGCTTGCGGCGCTCGTCACCATTCGTCAGGGCCCAGCTCTGAACTTGCGCGCCCGTTGCCTGCAGCTGCAAACGGTAGGAATCCGAGGCTGACTTGCCCACACCTGACGGCTTGCTCACTTCCAGGTTGACAACAATGCGGTAGTCGCCTTCAGGCAGGCCGCCGCCGAAATCGAGACGCCCGCAAACGGAACCCTCATCCACTCCCGCGTATACGGAGTCGAGCAGAAACTGCCTGCCGTGCATGGCGCTGGTCCGCTGATCGGAGGTATAGCTGGCGGCGCCCATCCACTCGAAGTAGCTGCTGATTCTCCCGTCGACGTTCACTCGGACATACGCCGTCTGCGGAGCGTAGCTGGGCCGCATCACGCCACTGGCGATCGGAATACTCAATTCTTCCGGAGGCGCGCCCTCGAGAGCGTAATAGACGTTCGAAAGATGCCGGCGGTACAATTCGTCAAAATCTTTATCGTTGGCCGAATGGTGTTCCGGCCCATACCACCAATTCCAATCGCTGCCTTCCGCGATCAGCAATTCCTCCAAGGCCAAGTTCCGCTGGGCAGCAGAGACGCCATTGGAGTGCCGGTCGTAATAGTCGTGCGCCTCCGACAGCAGGTCCCACGACCGATTGTCCTCTGGAGCACCGATCCAGACATTGAAGTTGGCACTGATCCAGGAGCCGGGGACCATCCGCTCCAGCCGTCCGAAGTGATCGGGATTATGCCGCGCTATGGCTTCGCTGATCGTCACCGCCTCAATCTGCTGATCATGCTGCAGTCCGTCGTAAAAGCGCCGCAGGAATTCACGTCCCGACTGCGGGTAGTATTCCCATGCATTCTCGCCATCGAGAATGATCGACACCACCGCGTCTTGCCCTGAATCAATCACCGGTTGCGCGGAATTCTTGATGCTTTGGATCAGGTGGTTGGCGGCATCCTGCGCGGGCATGCCCGAATAGACAAATCCGACATTGTCCGAAATGCGGTGGTCGCGAAAGACCATGTGCATCCCGACGTCACCTTTTTCATAGCGGTAGATGTTGTAAAGCTTGTGCGCTCCGTCCGAGTGGAGCTGTCCGCCACCGTCGCGAGAGAAGTGGTAATCGAGAGAACGTCCCAGGACACCTTCGTCCGTCGCCATCCACTGAATACCCTGCTTCGCCGCCAAGGCGATGACCTCGTCGGAGACGCTGCCCTCGGAGGGCCACAGGCCTTGCGAACGTACTCCGAAAGTCTGTTCGTGCGATTCCAAGGCCCGCCGCACCTGCCCGGCCGCGTCGTCCGGACGGCGGAAACGGCGGGTCGGGAGATTCAAGCCCAGCGTCGACTCGCCTCCGATGTTGGTGTCGCACACCAGCGGCAGAATCGGATGATAGTAGGGCGTCACCGAGAGCTCGACGGAACCACGAGCCGCAGCCTTGGCGTAGGCCGGCAGAACTTCCGCCAGGATTTCACGCTGCTTCGCCAGCATGACCTGCTGATCGTCGGGAGTGAAATCCTGTCCTTTGACGATCAGCGCTGCGACCTCCGGGTCGGAGAGAAAGTACTCGTCGAACCAGGCGATCTGCGACAGCACCTGCAGGTCAGCGTAGTCGCGAGTAACGAAGTAGGAATCCGGCCCCTCGGGACGATCGGTGGTAGCGCGATAACGTTCCCACAGTTCGCGATATCGCGGGTAGCGGCCAATCAGGTTCACCGGATTGGCTTGGAACAGGTACTGCAGTGCCAATCGCCGTTCCCCCGATGTCAGATCCGCAGCGGGTTTGGCTACGAGCTCGAAAAAGGGATCGTGCGCATTTCCTGAAACGTAATCCTGAATCTGGGCCACGAGTGAAGGCACGAGATTGAAGTTCTGGTGGACATTGGGAAACTCGTCCAACAGCTTGACCATCCCGTAATAATCTTTGAGGGCGTGGAGACGAACCCAGGGAAGCCGGTATTCGCCGCTAACCATATCTTTGTAAAAGGGCTGATGCATGTGCCACAGCAGCACCAGCCGGATCTTGGGTCCGTCAGTCATACCTGATGATTAGATCGGCAAGAAGTGTAACAAGCGGAATTGCTCATGCGATACACCGGAAGTGGGATGGCGGAGCTTTTCGGTGGATATACCTGTGGAAAGCTCCTTCCGCCCGACAGATTCGAAACGGGTTATAGAGAAAACTTGCCCCTTGAATTTGCTGTTTCGGAAAAACCACAGAAGCCATATCCGTCTCTTGTTGGATGACTCTCAGCATCATCGTGACGCCCGGCTCATCTAAGATGGAAAACGTTGAGCTGAAACTTTGTTCAAGAACCTACGCCCGTTATACCCGTATCTGCGCAAGTACCGCAGGAGCTATGCCTTCGGAGCTATCTGCGTGCTGTGCAACAACGGCGTTTGGATCCTGTTTCCACTGGTCATTCGCCGGGCCATCGACGATCTGAATCGAGAGGTAACTACTCATAAGTTAATGTTTTACGCCGGGGCGCTGCTGGCGGTGGCGGGAATCAAAGCGATCTTCCAGTTTTTGCAGCGCTGGATTCTGATCGGCATCTCGCGCGACGTTGAGTTCGATATGCGCAACGACCTGTTCGCGCACCTGGAGCGGCTCTCCTACAGCTTCTATCAGCGCACTCGGACCGGTGACATCATGGCTCGCGCCACCAATGACCTGAACGCCGTCCGTATGCTCGCCGGGCCCGGAATCATGTACACCGCCAACACGCTGGTCTTCACAGCGGGTGCATTGATCTTCATGCTGAGTATCAGTTGGAGACTCACGCTCTGGGCCTTCCTGCCGCTGCCGGTCATCAGCATCGTCATCCAGTATTTCGGGCGGCGCATTCACGAGCGCTTCGAACGCATTCAGGCCATGTTCTCCGACATCTCGGCCCGTGCGCAGGAGAACTTCTCCGGCGCGCGGCTGGTTCGCGCCTACGTGCAGGAAGAGTGGGAGATCGAAACTTTCGAGCGCGCCAACGAAGAGTACATTGCGCGCAGCCTGAAGCTGGTGCGCCTGATGGGCATGTTGTGGCCCACGCTGGAGACAATGCTCGGCCTGGCCGTAATCATTGTGCTGTTTGTCGGCGGGCGCGAGGTCATCCTGCATCGCATTACGGTCGGCAGCTTCGTCGCCTTTAACACTTACATGGTGCAATTGACCTGGCCGATCATCGCGCTCGGCTGGGTGATCAATCTTTTTCAGCGAGGCACCGCCTCGATGGCGCGCATTCAAACCATCTTCGCCGAGCAGCCGGAGATTACGGATGCAGGCGTTCCGGCCGAGAGTGCGCCCACCGGGCTTATCGGCGACATCGAGTTTCGCGACCTCAGCTTTCGTTACGGTAATACGCTGCGCGCCGCGGAATCCGGCAATGGCTTCGGCGCCTCTCATGGGGACCAACTGGTGCTGAAGAACGTCAACCTGGTGGTGCCCGCCGGAACCAGCCTCGCGATTGTCGGGCCGACCGGTTCAGGCAAATCAACACTGGTCTCGCTGATTCCACGTATTTACGACGCGACCGAGGGCTCAGTGCTGATCGATGGCCGACCCCTTCGCGAATATCCGCTGGAGATGTTGCGCGCGAACATCGGCTTCGTGCCGCAGGAGACGTTCCTCTTCAGCGACAGCATTCGCGATAACATCGCCTTCGGTGTGCTGAACGCCACCGACGAGCAGATTCGGCGTGCCGCCGAAGCCGCCAGCATCGCCGATGATATTGAGGGCTTCCCCGAGGGCTATCGCACCATGGTCGGCGAGCGCGGCATCACGCTCTCCGGAGGACAGAAGCAGCGCACGGCAATTGCACGGGCCATCATTCGTAATCCGCGCATTCTGGTTCTCGATGACGCGCTGGCCAGCGTCGATACCCAGACGGAAGACCGCATCCTGAACCACCTGCGCGAAATCATGCAGGGCCGAACTACGATCTTTATCTCGCATCGCGTCTCGACCGTGCGCAATGCCGACCGCATCGCCGTCTTGCATGACGGTGAAATCGTCGAGTATGGAACTCACGACGAACTCATCGAGATGAATGGCTATTACACCGAGTTGCACAACAAGCAGTTGCTGGAAGAAGAGCTGGAGACGGTGTAGGCCGTCAACGGGACAAAAACCAAGGCTTCAAGTCGGCACCGTCCCTGTGAATCAGGGCGTGAAGAATCGATCTCGGAGCGGTTCCGGAGCGTTCTCTGACACCGCTCTTCGCCTTCGTCTTCGCTTCAGACTTCGAACGGGCGCGCGATGCCGGTATATTGTGATACCTGCTTCCGTAAATCTTTCTGGGTGGATTATCCCGTACCGTCTGCGAGATTTCTCACCAGCGCTTGCAAGGCATCGACCGCCAGTTGCGCTGCGTGTCCCGATTGCGGCGGCAGGCCTCCAATTTTCGTAACGACCGCTTCCCTGTCGATCTCAGTCGCCTCGCTCAGAGTTTTCCCGCGGGCTAGCTCGGTGATCAATGATCCGCATGCCATGGCAGGAACGCAGCCTTTCGCCTTGAAGCGAATCTCGACGATCTGGCCGTCGTGCAAGTTTGCCGCAAGTTCGAGGATGTCGCCGCAGGCAGGATTCTCCACCCGAACCTTCGCGTCGGAGTCCGCAAGCTCTCCGGCGTTGCGCGGATGTTCGAAATGATCGAGCAGTTGAGATGAGTACATTGTGTTCAACCACTCTACCAGCGGCTCTTCTTATAATCGATTTACGTCCATGAACGACTACACTCCCCGCCGCGTCGTCTCTCTTCAGCCCAGCGCCACGGTCACGCTCCGCGACCTGGGACGACTGGACCGCCTCGTTGCTTGCACTAAATATTGCGCCGACGTTTGCCCCGAGGTGGCTGATGGCGCGCGCGTCATCGTCGCCGATTCATGGTCGGCTCAGGCAGAGCAAATCATCGCCGCCAAGCCGGATCTCGTTATTGCTTCAGTCCCATATCAGCTCGAAGCCGTAGCCGAAATTCTCAAGGCAGGCGTGCGGTTCCTCGGGCTTGCGCCGCGAACCTTGGATGACATCTATTGCGACATCACGGTCATCGCCGGCGCGATGAATGCCATTTCAGAAGGACACGACATCATTCGCCGCATGCGCGACGCCATCGAAAAAGTACGCACGCTGACGGTGACAACCGACCGTAATCCTCTCGTCTTCTGCGAAGAATGGGGCAAACCGCTGATCGCGTCGCAGCCGTGGGTGGCTGAACTGGTGGAAGTCGCGGGCGGGAAATTCCTGGGGGAACCCGGCAAAACTACATCAGCCGGAGACGTCGCCAACGCCCGGCCGGAAGTTATTCTCGCCGCCTGGTGTGGTGCGGGCGACCGCGTGCCGCTGCAGAGAATCATCGAACAACGCGAATGGGAAGACCTGCCCGCGGTTCGCCAGGGCCGCGTCTTCTGTATCAACGACGAGCTGCTGAATACTCCTGCCAGCAATTTGATCGACGGCTTGCGTGCCATCGCATGGGCATTGCGTCCCGACATCTTTGACAAATCTCGCGGTATACGAAGGATTAAAGATTCACTGGCTTGAGCTCCCAGCCCCGAGCTGGTGACGGATAGCTGATCGCTGGTGGCTATGTTGTAATGTGCTTATGCCCACTCACCAGCAGGAACTCGCGCGCGAAATTGATATCCTCGCCGAAGCTGCCAATTCGGCCGACTACCTGATGAGCCTGATTGTCGGCCGGCTTCAGGAGCGGCTCAGCCACTTCAACTGGGTCGGTTTCTACATGATCGAGAAAGGCCTGCCGGGCGAGGAGCCAATGCTGGTGCTCGGCCCATACGTGGGCACCGAGACGCCGCACAAGCGCATTCCGCTGAACCAGGGGATTTGCGGCGCGGCGGTCACGCACGGGCATACCGTCGTTGTGGATGATGTCAACTCCGACCCGCGCTATCTTGCCTGCTCAATCGAGACCAAGTCAGAGATCGTAGCGCCGGTCTTTGTCAAAGGATCGGTCGTAGGCGAACTGGACATCGACAGTCACCAGCCTGCGGCATTCAGTCCCGACGATCGCAAGTTGGTTGAGCACTGCGCTGCTTTGGTGGGCCGCTATCTGGAGAACAACGCTTGAGTGAAATTCCGGCCGATCCGAACGCAACCTCTTCCCACGCTGCGCAGAACTCCGCGACGAGAAAACAAGTCGTTGCCGGCCTGATGGTAAAGGGCGACGAGATCTTCTGCTGCCAGCGCACCGAGCATCAGGCGCTGCCGCTCAAATGGGAGTTTCCGGGCGGAAAGATCGAGCCGGGCGAGACTCCCAGACAGGCACTTATCCGGGAGCTGGAAGAAGAACTGGGCATCGAAGCCGAGATCGGTACGCGGGTGGCAATCGTCAGCCACACGTATCTCAACGGCAACTCTGTCGATCTGCAGTTTTTCCGGGTGGACAGCTTCCAAGGGGAACTGGAGAACCGAATCTTCCACGACATGCGGTGGGTACAGCGCCAGGATCTGCTGAAGCTCGACTTCCTCGACGCCGATCGCGAGATCATCCGCCGGCTGGCCAATGACGAGCTACTGTGACGTTGTTCGCCCTCCTGTTCACCGGGATCGTCCCTGCCCGGGTGTTAATGCCTCAAGTAACCTGAAGGTCTTTCCCGGGTTTATGCTTGTACCTGTTGCAGCCGCTCGATTTGTCCCGAGAAAACTTGGGAACTTCGCTCCTGGCCGGGCGGAATTACAATTGCAAGTCGAAATCAGGTCAACCAGCGATTGGCGATGCTGACCGAACAGACCGACGAACAGCTACTCGCGCAGGCCATGGGCGGCGACGAAGAGGCTTTTACCGCCCTGTACCGGCGGCGGCAAGGGCCTGTCTATCGGTTCGCGCTGCACATGAGCGGCTCGGCCCAGATCGCTGAGGACGTCACCCAGGATGTGTTCATCTTTCTGGCGCAGCGCGGGCGTGACTTTGACCCCTCGCGTGCGCCGCTGGGGGCATTTCTGTTCGGTGTGGCCCGCAACTACGTTCGGCGCGCCATCGAGCGCAGCTATACCGAGTCGCTTCATACCAGCCCGGCGGAAGATCATGCCGATACGCTGGTCGCCGAGAGCGACACGGTGGAAGGCATCGCTCGCGGACAGGTCTCCGGCGCCGTTTGGAAGGCTGTGCTGTCGCTGCCCGAGCACTATCGCGAGGTGGTTGTCCTGTGTGACTTGCAGGAGTCGAGTTATGCCGAAGCGGCATCGGCGCTGGGATGTGCGATCGGGACCATCCGCTCGCGGCTTCACCGTGCGCATGAGATGCTCGCCAAAAAACTGCGGAACTCGGCTGCCGTCGCGCCTGATATTTCCGGGCTGGCGGCGAGGTGTACACCATGACGTGTCGTGAATTTGCGAAGAAGGTTGAGGAGTTGACCCCGGTCGAACTGGGCCGCTCCACCGACTATGAGTTGCTCGCCCATGGACGCGAGTGTCCGCACTGCGTCGAGTGGTTCCAGCAGCAGCAATCCCTGTCCGGAGCCATGCAGGCCTTGGGAAGCAGCACGGCGGCGATGGAAGCTCCCAGCCACGTGGAGTATGCCGTCATGCGGGTCTTCCGCCAAAGTATTCCGGCGGCATCGCCCGATCTGGAGGGGACGGTTCGCCAGCCGTTTGCCCTTCGCCTGAGCCGTTTCTTCGAATGGGGAGCTTATGCTGCCGTCGCCGCAGCATTGGCAGTCACCATCGGACTGGGCCTGTGGTTCTGGCAGCACTCGGGGAGGACGCCGGCCCAATCAGCCCAGCACGAAATTATTGTGCCGCAGCCAGTGGCAGCTCAACCCGAGGTGCTGCAGACGCCAAAGGTCCCACCGGTGGCCGAACGGCCTGTACAAGCGGCCCGCGTCGACGAATCGCATACCGCAAAGCAGCAGGAGACGGTAGCAGAAAAACAGCCGACGGCAGCCAGTCCGTCACCTACGCAGCTTGCCCAGGCGCAGGGCTACACTCCGCTGATGTTGTGTGACCCGCTGAGTTGCTCCGGCGATGAGCAGGTCGTGCGCATGCAGCTGCCGGCGAGCGCAGCCTACGGGTCGTCAAGCTCGCAGCCTGTAATGGCCGATGTCATTGTGGGCGATGACGGGCTGGTACGCGCCATCCGGATCGTGCAGCAATGAAGAGCAAGGGGGGCACTGTTTTATGAATCGTTCCAGTTTGCAAACGTGGGCTCGTTCTTGTCTGTCACTGCTGGCCGGGGCTTTGCTTGTTTTGGGCATGACAAAACCGGTTGCAGCGCAAGACCCCAGCGCGCCACCACCGCCACCTCCTCCGGGACCGGGCATGGCCATGCACGGCCCGATGGGCGGAGGCATGCCGCTTGAAATCGGCGAGGGGAAGGTTGTCACCGGCATTCCGCTGACCGCACAGATTGTTGTAAGCCACGAAACCGTTCTCTCAGACGGGAATCGTATCTCCAGAACTTCGCAGATGACGCTATACCGGGACGCGCAGGGCCGTGTGCGCCGCGACATCACGGTTGAGATTGGCACGCCGTCCACCGGCACCGTCAAGCACACCATCGTTACCATTAACGACCCCGTCTCAGGTCATCGTTACACGCTCGATCCCGAGAACAAGACGGCGCGGGAAAGTCCCGAACGCAAAGGCCCTCATGGTCCGAATGGGCCGGGCAGAGAAATGCTCAGAGGAATGCTTTCGAAGTCGGTGCAGCAGGAACAATTGGGCACCAAAACCATCGTTGGCTTCCAGGCCGAGGGCATGAAAGTCACTCGGACGATAGCTGCGGGCGAAATCGGCAACGAAAAACCGATCGAGGTAGTCACGGAGCGCTGGTTCTCTACCGATCTGGAGTTGCCCCTGCTGATCATCCATACCGACCCGATGATGGGGACGGCAACGATTAAGGTCGCCAGCGTGACGCGCGGTGATCCCGACGCTTCCCTGTTCCAGGTCCCGTCCGATTACAAGCTCGTGAGCGGTCGCCGGGACGAGCCATTTTATGTTCCCCTTCACCCCTGATTCATCAACCCTACGCTGAGGCGGAGGCTTAAACCTCCGCCATTTTTCTGCCCGAGGTGCGCTTCGTCACATAAATCGGCTGCCGACGCCAATTCCCGTTGCACCGTCAGCAAGGCTTACTCCAGGTTTGATACTGTCTAAAGATTGACTACTCCGGCCCAGCCCGTGCCCATCCGCGTGTCGGCGCTTCGCCGAATTTTTAAGGCATTCCTCTATCGCGATTTTCGCCTGGTGTGGCTGGGCGCCTGCACCTCCAGCGTGGGCACCTGGATGCAGATTGTAGCGCAAGGCTGGCTCATCTACCGCCTGACGCATTCCTCTTTTCTGCTGGGACTCGATCAGTTTCTTGGCGGCATTCCGATCTTCCTTTTTTCGCTGGTGGGCGGCGTTGTCGCCGACCGAATTGAGCGCCGCAAAATCCTGCTGGGTTCGCAATACGTGCAACTGACCAGCGCCGCCCTGCTCACTATCCTGGTGGCGACCGGGATGGTACGCATCTGGCAGATTCTTTGTCTGTCGTTCGTCTCGGGCCTTGCCCAGGCCTTTGGCGGTCCGGCGTATCAGGCACTCATCCCCAACCTGGTCGACCGCGAGGACATGCCGAACGCCATCGCGCTCAATTCCATTCAGTTCAATCTGGCCGTGACCATTGGGCCCGCGCTGGCCGGACAGGCCCTGGCCAAGCTGGGCGAAGCCTGGTGTTTCGGCCTGAACACCGTCTCGTTTCTCGCGCCCATCGTGGCGCTGTCGCTGATTACCACCCGCTTCCTGCCCCAGAAAACCACCGACTCGATGTTCCGCAGCCTGAAGGAAGGCATCAAGTTCGTTCACCATCAGGAAGCGATGAAGGCGCTGATCGCTATGGCGTTCCTCATGACCGCGTTGAGCATGCCGCTGCGCTCGCAGCTTCCGGTGTTCGTGGGTCTCTTCCATGGAGGCCCTGAGTCCTACGGCAATTGGCTGTCGCTGCTGGGCGTTGGCTCGATCGCCGGCTCACTCCTGATTGCCGGCCTCGGCAACATTCGCCACAAAGGACGTCTGGCGCTAGTCATGCTTGTCTGCCTGGGAACCGGCATCCTGGGATTCAGCGCCTCGAAGCTGCTGCCCATCAATCTTGCCTTCCTCGTGCTGGTGGGCTTCTCCATGATGGGGGTCTTCGCTACCGTGACCTCCCTTGTGCAATTGAATGTGACGGAGGACATGCGTGGCCGTGTGATGAGCGTTTACAACTGCGCCTTCCGCGGAGGCATGCCAATGGGAAACCTCGCGGCCGGCTGGCTGATAACGATGTTCAGCGCTCCGCTGATATTGGGCGTCAATGGAGTGTTGCTGATCCTGCTGGCAACGTTCTTCCTGACCGTGAAGCGCAACGTTGCAGCTCTATAGACAACACTAATGACTGTACGCGTGCTTGTGCCGGATGAGCCGCAACAAGTCGGGCAGGAACTCCTGAATGGCATTCCCTGCGGCGATACTGCCGATTCCTGTTAGCGAACGCCAGGTCGCGCTCTGCCAATCGCTCTCGCTGGGAGGCAGCCAGCTATTCGCGATGAAGTTACTGGCCACATCCGCTGAAAGCCTGGCGTACGCGACATGCCGCTGCCCATCGCTGCGATAGGCGCGGAAGGTAAGGTCGAGTACGTTTAGCACGCGCTGCTTGAAGGGCTGATCGATGGTGCGAAAGTAGCGCGGATCTTCTCCTAGAAACGATCCCACCCCAGTGTTGATCCCATTGTTGACCGTCACTTGCGCAAGACGGACAGCATAACGCTTGGCGAATCCATCCCAGTGTGGCCCGTATTCATGCGGGCTGTCGATGGCAGTTCCCCAGGCTGATGTCCACGGCCCGGCGACCAGCAGGCTCTCCCAACCGAAAGTTGAGTTGGTGAACCACTCCACCCTCTGCTCTCCGGTAATCGGAATGTACAGGGTGTGAGTGTCTGCGGGAACGATGGGAGAAACATCCAGGCCCAACTTCACATCCTGGGCGGCCAATCGGACGCTGCCAGACAGCAACATGCAGAAAGTACACAGCACTACATTTCGAAAAAACAGAGATCCTGGAAAACCGCGGTACGGAAGTTGCACTCACGGTAAGATGCAAACTCTTTGCCGCGCAGCAGCCACAGCCGAAGCTCTTCTCACCCATATGGATAGAAAATAAAAAAGAGCAGAGACAACACCGTGAGTATCCAGAGTGCAGGCTTGATGGCCGCGCGCTTTCCTCCAACCAGCTTGCATAAGGGATACATCACAAATCCCGCCGTAATCCCGATGGCGATATTGAATGTGAACGCCATCAGCACTACCACTACAAATGCTGGAATCGATTCGGTATAGTCGCCGAAATCAATATGAACGATCGGCGACAACATGAACAAGCCGACCACAATCAATGCCGGCCCATACGCCTGCGGCGGTATCGATCCGATAAAGGGCGCGAAGAATAGCGTGAGCAGGAAGCACGTTCCTGTGATCAGCACCGTGAATCCGGTTCTCCCACCGGACTCGATACCGGTGGCCGACTCTACATAGGCTCCGGCAGTCGTAGTCCCCAGGGCGGGCGCGAAACAGGTGCTGAAGGCATCGACCAGCATTGGACGCTCGATATGCGGCAGGTTTCCGTTCTCATCAAGAAAACCCGCGCGTGCCGAGAGCCCAATCAGAGTACCCATGGTGTCTACGAACGCCATGATGAAAATTGTGAGCACGACGGGAAACGCTTTCCACGTGAGCGCTCCGCGAAAGTCAAGCTGCCAGGCAATCGGCGCAATCGACGGCGGCAGGCTCATCAACTGCTTCGGGCCGGGAACAACGCCCGTAGCGAAAGCAACGATGGCCGTCACCACGATGCCCGCCAGAATGGCGCCGGGAAACTTCCGGATCACCAGAATCGAAATCAGGATGAAACCGAACATCGCCACCAGCGCTGGATGCGAGGTGAGATGTCCGGCCCGCACCGGAGCTCCGGGAACTCCGATCGTCACCAGGGCAGTTTCATTTAGTCCGATGAACGTGAGGAACAAACCGATGCCGACTGCGAAGCTGTAGCGCAACGAGAGTGGGACGGCTTCGACAATCCACTGCCGCAGGCGAAGCACGGTCAACAGCAGGAAGAGCAGTCCTGCGATGAAGATCGCGGCCAGCGCAGTCTGCCAGGGAATTCCCAATCCCTTGCACACGGTGAAGGCAATGAACGCGTTCTCGCCCATGTACGGTGCGATGGCGAAGGGACGGTTGGCGTAGAACGCCATCAGATAACAGCCGACTGCCGCGACTAAAACTGTCGCAACAAACGACGGCCCTTCGGGAATGCCGGCATTGGCCAGGATCGCCGGGTTCACTACCACAATGTAAGACATCGTAGTAAAGGTGGTGAGCCCTGCTACGACCTCTCGCGTGAAAGTGGTACCGTGACGCTCGAATGCGAACCGCCGGTCGAGCCAGTCCAACTCGCCCTCCTGGTTTTGCTGCTTTACTCAATTGTGCCACTCAGATCGCGATTCGCCAGCCAGAAGATCGCAAGCACAAAGTCACTGCGGGCAACGCCGAGACGGATGCCGGCAACCGCGCCGCGGCTGATGCGGAATTGGCTACCCTGGCCGTTTTCCGGTCAGGTTTCCGCTTTGACGAAGCAAGCCGGACGCACTTATACTGTGGTTGCAAGTTTGATCTGCGCCGCGCCGAATCCATCGGCTGCCACTCCTCAGTAGCTCAATGGCAGAGCATCCGGCT